>NZ_JAKNTI010000022.1:0-2724635 GCF_022440585.1 Lawsonibacter sp. OA9 | reverse complement strand
GATGTCCTTGACGATCTCCGCCTTTTCCGAGTCGCTTTTGATGGACTCCTCGATTTGACGGATGGAGTGGATGACTGTACTGTGATCCCGGCCGCTGAACTCCTGGCCGATCTCGTCCAGAGAGAGGTTGGTCATCCTTCGGATCTGATACATAGCGATCTGGCGGGCCAACACGATGTCCTTGGACCGGCCTTGGCCCCGTAGAATGGTAGGTTCTATGTTGTAGAACTTGCATACCTCGTCAATGATAACATCCGCTGTGGGCAGGATATCCGACTTTTCCTTGAACATATCTTTTACCGCCCGGACCACGGTGTCCTTGTCCACAGTGGCGCCCATCAGATCCCGGTAAGCCATGATCTTGTTGATGGTCCCTTCGATCTGCCGCACGTTGGCGGTAATGTTCTCGGCGATGAGTTGGAGCAGAAATTCGGGCAGGTCCAGCCCCATACGAACAGCCTTAGTTTTAATGATGGCCATTCTGGTCTCATAGTCGGGAGGCTTGATATCGGCGGGCAGGCCCTGCTCGAATCGGGTCTGAAGTCGCTGGTCCAGCCGAAGCAATTCCTTTGGGGGGCGGTCAGAGGTGAATACGATCTGGTGCCCGGCCTCGTACAAGGTGTTGAAGGTGTGGAACATCTCCTCCTGGGTGGACTCCCGGCCGGCGATGAACTGAACGTCGTCCATCAGAAAGACATCCGCCTCCCGGTATTTCTCCCGAAACTGCTGATTGCGGCCCTCTCGGATGGCGGCTACCAGCTCGTTGGTAAAGGTGTCCCCCTTGATGTAGACGATCTTATAGTCTGGATGGTTGGCGTGGATGGTGTGGGCGATGGCGTAGAGTAGATGGGTCTTGCCCAGTCCGGATTCGCCGTAGATAAACAGCGGGTTGTAGCCCGCCCGGCCCGGAATATCGGCCACCGCCCGGGCGGCGGAGTAGGCGTATCGGTTGGAGGAGCCTACCACAAATCGCTCGAAGGTATAATCGCTGGTGCCGGGAAACAGGATATCCTGTTTGGCCGCGCTGGTATTCTCCAGCTCTTTTTCCGTCAGGACCACCACCTTCAGGTCCATAGAAAACAGTTCTTTCAGGGCTGCCTCGATCTTCGGAATATAGAGGGATTTAATCACGCTCTGAGTATAGTCGTTTGGGGTCGATATGGTAAAACTGTCCTCAGTGAGGGATACGGCTTTCGCGTCGTCAAACCATGTTTTGATGGTGGTAGGGCTCAGGCCTTGCTGCTTCATCAGTTCGATGACCTTTGCCCAGATATCGTCGGCAGGGTTCATTGGAGTCCTCCTTAAAACAGTCTGAAAACTTGGAAAGCGCCTTCCCCTGCACAGAGAAGGCGGCTGGTCGGTTTCATCGGGATGTTCCTGAAAATAGGATTTTCCATACTGAACATTATACCAAAATTGGGGCTGGACCGCAAGGATTTCCCTTTATTTTTATTTATAATGTAAGGGAAAAAAATAGTCCAATTTGTGTATAGGAAAGATATCTGACACAAGATGTAGAGATATGAGGAAAAAGAGAGAAAAAAGTTGACTCAGATGATAAAAAAGATGGTTGACATCAGGTCCCATCATCGTCTATAATGAGTAACGCTTTCCTGCAAAGGGGCTATTGTACCCATTTTTGCGGAAATACCGGCCGGGGTCTATCCGGCGCCGGAAAGAGCAGACCGCAGTTTCTTTGGAAACTGTTGTTGGGCCGGGAAAGCCGGCTTGAGATCAAATGAGGAGGTGTCCCCCATGCTTCGTACCTATCAGCCCAAGAAGCGCCAGCGTTCCAAGGAGCACGGCTTCCGCAAGCGTATGGCCACCCGCAATGGCCGCAAGGTGCTGGCTCGCCGCCGCGCCAAGGGCCGCGCCCGCCTGACCCACTGATGAGACTGGCGGGACCAGAGTCGTCCCGCAAAACCATCCTGGGATGAGCGGAAGACCGGATCTGATGCAGATGCGGTGAGAGGACACGATTTTTATAGATCGGGCAGAAGGGGCGTGGGATCTGATCCCCCGCCCCAAACGCGCATACGGAGATTCCTGTAAACCAATGGAGATGCCCTGGACAGAGGGAGGCGTATCATGAAGCACACCGTTTCATTGAAACAGAATCATGAATTCCGCCGCCTGTACAACAAAGGAAAAAGTGCGGTGTCCCCCTATTTTGTGGTATATTGCCGCAAAACAGGCCGGGACCAGAGCCGGCTGGGCATTACCACTGGCGTGAAGCTGGGCAACGCTGTGAAGCGCAACTTTGTCCGCCGCCGTATCCGGGAGCTGTACCGTACCAATGAGGAGAAGTTCCTCCCAGGTTTCGACATCGTGGTAGTGGCCCGGACGCGGGCCATCTTTGGCCGGTACAGGGAACTGGAGCGCAGTTTTCTCCAGCAGATGAAGAAGTTGGGACTTATGGCCCAGTCCGACAAAAAGGAGGACAGGCCATGAAATGGCTGCTCCTGAAGCTCATCCGGTCCTACCAGCGCAATATCTCGCCCCTGCGCCCCCCTTGCTGCCGCTTTATCCCCACCTGCTCTGCCTACGCCCTGGAGGCAGTGGAGAAATACGGCGCTCTCAAGGGAGGCTGGCTGGCCCTGCGCCGCATCCTTCGGTGCCACCCCTTCCACCGGCAGAGATCGATCCAATATGATCCTGTCCCGTAACGAGACCGGGCCCGCCGCCCCAACCTGATTTGTGGAGGTAACATTGTGGGTATCATACTAAAACCCTTTGCCTGGCTGCTGCTGACCTTTTATAATATCTTTAACAGCTACGGCTTGGCCCTGATCCTGTTCGCCATTGTGATTAAGCTCATTCTCTTCCCTGTTTCTCTGAAGAGCAAGAAGAGCATGATCCAGATGAATTTGCTCTCCGGCAAGATGCAGCAGCTGCAAAAGCAGTACGGCAAAGATCGGGAGCGCTATAACCTTGAGGTACAGAAACTTTACGAGCGGGAGAAGGTCAACCCCATGGGCGGCTGCCTGTGGTCCCTGATCCCTATGATTGTGCTCATCGCGCTGTATGGCATTATCCGCGAGCCGATCACCTACTTCATGAACCTGTCTATGGACCAGATCAAGGAAGTGGCCCAGCTGCTAAACTGGGATACCGTAGCGGTCACCCAGGGCTGGGTGACCCAAGCCATGATGGACAAGGCCGGCGGCGTCTTTGAGAACGGCGCCTATAATCAGCTGTATCTGCTGTCCCTGATCAATGACTCCAATCTGGCTTCGCTCCAGGCTGCCCTGGGTGAGGCCGGCAGCGGCTTATTTGTTATGAACTTCCAGTTCCTGGGTCTGGACCTGTCCCTCATCCCCACTTGGAAATTCTGGACCGGCGGCCTGAAATGGAGTTCGATTGGCCTGTTTCTCCTGCCCTTGGTGTCCACCGGAGTGTCCTTCCTATCCATGAAGGTGTCCATGGCCACCAACAAGATGAATACCAAGACTCAGAATGCCCAGATGGACCAGACGAATAAAATAATGATGTGGATGATGCCGCTGATGTCTCTGTGGATCGGCTTTACCGTTCCTGCCGGCCTGTCTGTCTACTGGGTGGCCCAGTATTTCGTCACCATGGCCCAGGAGGTCATCTGCGGCAGGATGCTGAAGAAGGACTATGAGGCTGCCCGGCTGGCCGCTGAAGAGCGGGAGCGCCAGGAGAAGGAAGAGGAAAAGCGCCGTAAGGAGGAGGCTCGTCTGGAGCGGGCCCGCCGCATCGAGGAAGAGAAGCAGAACAAGGGCAAGAAAAAGTCTGGTCAGAAGAAGAAAAAAGATGAGGAACCCGATCAGGAGGGCGTCAACAAGGAGGACAGCCGGGAGGGCATCCGAGCCTACGCCAGGGGCCGGGCTTATATACCCGGCCGGTTTGGCGGCGTCACACCCTATCAGGATCCCAATATCCTGATCCGTGCCCAGATGGAGGCTCAGGCCGCCGCCAAGGGAAAAAAGAAGGGTCAGCCCGCCCCTGAGTCCCAGGCGGAACAGCCTGCCGCTCCCGTTCAGATGGAGCAGACGGCGGCTGAAGCCCCAGCTCAAGAGGAGTTAGATGTCCAGTCCGCCCAGGCTGTGGAGGAGCGGATGTCCTCTGCCGCTGAAGTGACCGAGGAAGCCGAGACTCAGGAAATCGAGGTCGAGGTAGAGGAAATCGAGGTCGAAGTGCCGGATGAGGACGAGAAGAAGGAGGGTATCTGACTATGATCAAGTGGATTGAGACCACCGGACGCTCTGAGGAGGATGCCATCTCCGCCGCCCTGTTCCAGCTGGGCCTGGACCGGGACGATGTGTCTGTTGAAGTGATTGAGCGGGCAAAATCCGGATTTCTGGGTTTTGGCAGCAACCCCGCCAAGGTCCGTGTGAGCTATGAGGTGGAGGATGGCTCTCCCAAGCCTATGATGGAGGACCTGCTGGAGGAGATTTCTGTCCGCCAGGAGGAGCCCAGACAGGTGGAGAAAAAGCCTCAGCCCAGGGAGGAGCGTGTGCTGTCTGCCGCTCCTGTCCAGGAGAAGGAAGAGGAACAACCCGCCGCCCCTGTGGAAGAGGAGACTATTTTGTCCGCTAAACCTGGCTGGAAGAGCCAGCAGCCCCGCCGGGACCGCCGGAATGAGGGTAAGCGCCGTCCCGCGCCTGGCCAGCTCCAGGAGGGAGATGAGGTGCTTATCAGCAGCAGGGAGCACAAACCCCTGCGGACAGAAACGCCCGCGGTCCCCGTATCTGAGGACGATGAGAAGGCCCAGAAGATTGCCACATTCCTCACCGGTCTGATGGAGCACCTGAATGTGCAGGCCGCTCCTGAGATTTTTGTCACCGAGGAGGGCAACTATAAGGTGCGTCTCCAGGGGCAGGATCTTGGGGCTATCATCGGCCGCCGGGGAGAAACGCTGGACGCTATTCAGCAGCTGACAAACTACGCCATCAATCATGGTCAGTCTAAGCGGGTCCGTATCCACGTGGACGCTGAAGGTTATCGCTCCAAGCGGGAGGAGGCCCTTCAGCGCCTGGCGGTGAAGGTAGCCGGCAAGGTGGTCAAGTACCGGAAGAATATGACTTTGGAGCCCATGAATGCCTATGAGCGCCATGTGATTCACACTGCTCTTCAGGACTATCCCAATGTTACCACCTACTCCACCGGTGTGGAGCCCAACCGCCGCACTGTGGTGGCCTATGCTCCCGGTCAGAAATAAGAGAATGCACGGGCGGCGGGAGAAATTTTCTCCCGCCGCTTTTTTTCAGTTGGAGGTGTCCCATGCCTACGCCTTTATATGACGCGGTGAAAAAGTACGCGGACCAAGAGCCTTTCCGATTCCATATGCCGGGGCACAAGGGAGGGCCTGTTCCCCTGATGGCGGAGCTGAAGTGGATGACCCCCATTGACCTCACCGAGCTGCCCCCTACCGGGAACCTGTACGAAGGGGGTGAGCCCTTTGCTTCCGCCCAGGCTCTATGGGCAAAGGAGTTTGGCTTTGAATACTGCCAATTTCTCACCGGCGGCTCTACCCAGGGCATCCACACCGGACTGGCCCTGTGTTGTCCGCCGGGGAGTAAAGTGCTAGTGGACCGAAACTGCCACCGGGCGGTGTTTAACGCCATGGCTCTGCTGGATCTGGAGCCCATCTATCTGGAGCGCCCTTGGCTGGGAGAGGAAAGCCTGATCGGTCCGATTTCCCCGGAAACTGTGGAAAATATGCTGTGCCAATGTCCTAAAATAAAAACAGTTTGTATTACTTCTCCAACATATGCCGGAGTGTTATCAGATGTTGGCGCAATTTCTCGTCTCGTTCACGCCCATGGTGGAAAACTTTTTGTAGACGGCGCCCACGGCGCCCATCTGCCCTTCCTAGGTCAGGCTCCCTTCTGGGAAGCGGATGGAGTTGTAGTGTCCGCCCACAAGACCCTTCCCACCCTGGGACAAGGGGCCCTGCTCTTTACCAATGGGATGGACCCGGACCGGGTGCGGCAGTTGGCCTCGGTCTTTGGCACCTCCAGTCCCTCCTATCCCATTATGGCCAGCATGGACACGGCCCGAGAGTGGATGGTCAAATGGGGACATCACGACTACCGCCGGACCGCTCTCCGGGTGGCACAGCTGCGGGAGCAATTCCCCTCCCTAAGAGAAAAAAGACTGTCGCTGGATCCCACCCGCTTTGTTCTCAGCGTCCAGAACGGTCCCGCTTTTACCCGCGCGCTGGAGAAGCGCGGCGTTTATCCAGAGATGGAGGACGGGGGCCATGTGGTCTTTATCTGTACCCCCTTTGATAACAGCTTTTCCCTGAGTGCGCTGGAGAGGCGGCTGGAGGAGCTGCGGGAGCAGATGGGACCCTGTCCGCCCATTCCAGCTCCGCCTCTGCCGGAGCAGGCCATGTCTCCCCGGCAGGCTCTCTTTGCCCCCAGCCGGGTCTGGCCGCTGGAGGACTGTGAGGGGGAGGTGGCCGCCTGTCAGATCGCGCCTTACCCTCCGGGAGTACCAGTAGTGGCTCCCGGCGAGGTAATCTCAAAAAAATCGCTGGCCTATTTGAAACAAATAGGATATAATATAAAATCAGAGGTGCGGATTGCCGCCCTCTGATGGAGAATGTTCCCACAAGTGAGGAAGGTTATGGAATTTTCGGCCTTGGCTGGCAACGACAGGTTGAAGGAGCAGCTCTCCCAGCAGGAGAGCGGCCGCGGCCTGGCCCACGCCTACATTATTTCAGGTCCAACCGGCTCCGGCCGGCATACTTTGGCCCGGCTGCTGGCCGCCGCTATGGTATGTACGTCCGATAGCGGCAGCAGGCCCTGTGGAAAATGCTCCCCATGCAAAAAGATAACCGCTGGAATCCATCCAGATTTTGAGATTATTTCCGGCCCGGAGGAGGGCAAACCTATCACCGTGGATCAGATCCGAGCCCTCCGAAGCGACGCATATATACGTCCTAACGAGGGGGATCGGAAAATCTATCTGCTGGAAGGGGCAGACCAGATGAATGCCTCCGCCCAGAATGCCATGTTGAAGCTGTTGGAGGAGGGCCCTGGATATGCCGTCTTTCTGCTGTTGGCGGAGAACGGGGGGGGACTGCTTCAGACAGTGCGCTCCCGGTGCGAGGAACTGGTGCTGTCCCCTGTTTCTGTGGTCCAGTGCCAGAGCTGGCTGAAGGACCGCTTTCCCCAAAAAAGCTTGGAGGAGATCCAGACAGCCGCCCTGGATTGCCAGGGTGTTCTGGGCCGGGCGGTGGACCGGCTGTCTGGGACCGACGAGAAAACCAGGACCAGAGAGGAGCAGGCGGACCGGCTGGCCCAGGCCGTGGAGGAAGGTACGGAGCTGCAGCTCTTTGAGGCGGCCATGGTTTTGGATAGGATGGACCGGGAGGAGCTGAACCGACTGCTGGACAGTCTGGAGGCGGCTCTAGGTGCCCGAATTGGGAGGAGCGGCGACCGCCGTAGATCCCTCCGGGGAGTAGAGCTGGTCCATCAGCTGCGGAGGGCCTCACAGCTCAACGCCAATTCCGGTCAGATGGCTGGCTGGTTATGTGCCGGGATGTTCATAAAGGAGTGAGAACTCCGGGAGCGGAGCGGGGAAAAGGCGGCACAGCCGCCGGCCCCGCGTATCCACTCTGGAGAGAAGAAGGAGAATCCCCTATGGTAGAGATCATCAGCGTCCGCTTTCAAAGCGGCGGAAAGCAATATTATTTCAACCCCGATGGACGGCAGTTCCAGATAGGGGACGGGGTCATCGTGGAGACCTCCAGGGGTACGGAGTACGGTGAGTGTGTACAAGCAAACTCTATGATCGATGAGATCGAGCTCACCGCCCCCCTGCGCCCGGTGATCCGGGTGGCCACGGAGGAGGATCGGCAGACAGTAGAGGCCAACCGAGAGAAGGAGAAGAAAGCCTTTTCCATCTGCCAGCAGAAGATTGCCGAGCATGGCCTGGATATGAAGCTGGTCAAGGCGGAGTACAGCTTTGATGGCAGCAAGGTGTTGTTCTTTTTTACCTCCGAAGGGCGGGTGGACTTCCGGGCGCTGGTCAAGGACCTGGCCGGGGCCATCCACGCCCGTATCGAGCTGCGCCAGATCGGCGTGCGGGACGAGGCCAAGATGCTGGGTGGATTAGGCATCTGTGGAAAGCCCTTCTGCTGCTCCCAATTTTTGGATGAATTCCAGCCTGTGTCTATCAAAATGGCAAAGACGCAGAACCTGTCCCTGAATCCCACCAAGATATCGGGTACCTGTGGCAGATTGATGTGCTGCTTGAAGTACGAGCAGGAGGCATATGAGGACCTGGTGAAGCACGCCCCGAAGCAGGAGTCTTTTGTGGAAACTCCAGACGGAGCGGGCACTGTGTCCAGCGTCAACCTGCTCCGTCAAACAGTCCAAGTTCGGCTGGAGTCGGCACCGGAGACCCCCAAATGCTACCATAACTGTGAACTGTGTGTGATCCGAAATGGGAAGGGAAAGCGGCCGGAGGGCTATGTGGAGCCACCTTTGGAGCAGTTGGCCCAGCTGCGCCGTAAAGTAGAGGACGCCCCGGAGGAGAAGCGGGAGTTCAGCGGTGAGGGCTCCTCTCTGGCCGCCGCGCTGGAGGAGGTTTTCAGCCGCCGAGAGGAGAGCCAGACCCCACCCCCGCCCGCTGTGGAGCAGGAGGGGGGCGAGGAGCGCCGGGAACGCCGTCGCCGCCGCCGACCCAGAGGAGAGCGGCGTACCGCTGGAGAGCAGGAGGGCCGTACTACGGAGGACCGCCCCCGCCAGGAGCGGAAGGAGCAGCGGCCCCAGGAGATTCAGAGCGGCGAGGGGCAGCCCAAGTCCGCCGGGACCGAGGGGAGCGAGAAGCGGAACAGCCGTCGCCGCCGCCGCCGGCCTAGAGGGGGCAGCGGCCCCAGGAGTGAACAGCCCCAGGAGTGAGCTCTGCTCCCATCGCACTGTGGCAGAGAGATAGGGACCCGGTCTATTCGCGGAGAGGGCCGGGTCCTTGCTTTTGATTTGAGAAGAGGTGGAAAGGGATGGATGGCTTCCTCCACGCGCTGTCCGCTGTGTCAGTGCTGCTGATGCTCATGTCTGTGGGCTACTTTATGGGAGTCAAGGGCTGGATGACCACTAGGGAGAAGCGGTTTGTCAGCCGGTACATCGTTAACATCGCAGTACCATGCAACTGTGTGGTGGGACTGCTGGATAATCTGAGCCATAATGATTTGGCCCAGGCTGGACTTCTAGTGGCGTCTGGAGTCCTGGGAGTGGGGGTCACACTGCTGATATCTACCGCTGCCGCAGCCCTGCTTCATCTGCCGCGGAAGCGGTGGGGCGTCTTTGTGGCTATGGCCGGGTTGTCCAATACCCTGTTTATTGGCATCCCGGTCTGTACTCAGTTGTTTGGTCAGGTATGTATGCCTTATGTGATGCTATATTATCTGGCCAACACCATTTTTGTACAGTCGGTTGGGATTTTGCTTATTGAACGGTCGGGAGACAGACCGGCCTCTAGAGGCGGAGTGACCGGCTTTTTTTGGGACTTGGTGACAAAGCCGCCTATTCTTGCCCTTCTGTTGTCCTTACTGCTCCTAGTAGCGGATTTGAAATTGCCGGAGCCGGTGATGCGGTTCGCGGAGTACATCGGGGATTCAGTTTCCCCTCTCGCGTTAATTTACTGCGGGTTTATTCTCTATGAATTGGGGCTGAAAAATTTGAGACTGATGCCCGGACTGCCTGTTATGCTGGTGATACGTCTGGGGCTTTCCCCGGTGATCTGCTGGCTATTCTGTATGCTGTTCGGTGTCAGTGGGCTGGCCCGGGATGTCTTTGTGGTGGAGAGCGCTCTGCCGGTGGTCAGCCAAGTTCCTGTGCTGGCTGGAGCCTATGGCGCAGACGAGGAGTACGCTGCTGCTGGAGCTTGCTTGTCCGTGCTAGTCTGTCTAGTGACGGTCCCCTTTTTAATGCTGGGTCTGGGATGAGGAGTGGACCCAGGACCAGTTCGGCACCAAATTGGTTGGCACTGAGTTTGAAAAATGGGTGGAATAAAAAGCCGGCGAGTATAATTACTCGCCGGCTTTCCTATTCTGGTTTAACAGAGGCAGCGAATGGAGGGCCGACGGCCTAGGCTGCTTACAGCAGGCCCAGATCGTATTTCCAGCCCAGTACCCGCTCCACGGCCCGGTCCAACAGCTCCTGGGGGATGACATCGTCCTCCAGTGCCTGGAGGATCTGGGGGATCTGTTCCTGAAAGTCAGTGGTGACCAGCATATCGTTGCCAGCCAGCAGGGCCAGAACAGCGGCGGAGCCGTCAGCGGCATACTGATCAATGGCGTCCATGGCCAGGTCGTCAGTGAGCGCCACTCCCTCAAAGCCCAAGCCCTGCCGCAGCAGTTGGTGGACCGCTGGGGAGAGGGAGGCGGGGAGATCCGGGTCCAGAGCCGCCATGATATTGTGGGATACCAGCACGGCGGTCATCCCATGGTTGGAGGAGGCCTGGATGCCGGCCTGGAAGGGGAGGAGATCCCGCTCCCAAAACAGCTCCAGCGGCCGTTGGTCCAGGGCGATGCCGGTGTGGGTGTCCACATTGTCTCCATAACCTGGGAAATGCTTTAGCACAGAGCCCATGGTATCCACTGACATCTGCTCTACCACCTGGGCGATGTAATCGCCGGTTTCCTCTACGCCCTGACCCAGCGTGCGGTCGTAAATAAAGTCGTCGGGATTCGTGGACAGATCGGCCACCGGGGCAAAATTCACATTGATGCCAAGAGAGCGGAGCAGCTCGTCCTTTTCCTGTGTGTCAGCCAGGATAGCTTCTATCCCGCCCTGTTCATACAACGCCTGGGGGGACAGGAACCGTTGGGGCCGTAGTTTTGGGTTGGAGCTGACCCTGACCACAGTGCCCCCCTCCTCGTCCACGCCGATCAGCATAGGGATCTCCACAGCCGACTGGTAGGAGGCGATATCCTCCTTGACCTGCTCCGCGGTCTTGTCCTTAAAATCCCGGCCGAACAGAATATATCCCCCCAGATGGTACTGGCTGGCCAGAGCGGCTCCATCTTCCTGTGGGCAGCGGGCAAAGAAGATCTGCCCCACTTTTTCCTCCAATGTCATGGAGGAGAGGAGGCGGTCAATGGTCTCCCGCCGGGGGTCGGGGACTTCCTCTGGGGAGGTAGAGGGTTCGGTGGTTGAGATAGAGGGCCCCGCCGGGACGGCTGGCTCGTCAGGGCCTTCAGAGGAGGTCTCAGGCGCGGAGGTACAGCCTGTCAGCAGAAAAAAGAGTAGGAGCAGGGAAAGACATCGTTTCATGGTATGCTCCTTAACAGAATGTGGTACGCAGAGTGCCGATGCCCTGGATGGTCACCTCCACCCAGTCGCCCGGCTTTAACCAGCTCTTTTGGTCAGCGGGATAGCCGTGCATTACACCTTGGGGGGTGCCGGTGAAGATCAGATCTCCGGGCATCAGAGTAAAGTGATGGGACAGGTCAGCGATGATCTGGGCCAGGGGGAAGATCATGTCCGAGGTATTGGAGCTCTGCCGCACCTCCCCGTTGACCGTGCTGGAGATGTCCAGATGGTTGGGGTCCAATTCTCCGGCAGGGACCAGGCATGGGCCCACGGGGGCAAAACCGTCGAAGGTTTTGGACAGCACCCACTGGCCGCCCCGGGCAAACTGCAGGTCCCTGGTGGACAGGTCGTTGCCGCAGGTGTAGCCAAAAACATAGTCCAGGGCATCCTCCTCGGACACGGACCGGGCGGGTTTTCCGATTACAGCTACCAATTCCGCCTCATAATCATACTCTTTGTAATCTGAAATCAGCTTGACACAGTCCCCATGTGCAGCCAGAGCGTTGGAAAACTTGTTGAACAGCACCGGGGCAGGGGGGATGGGCAGACCACACTCCTTAGCGTGCTGGCGGTAGTTCAGACCGATGCAAAAGATACGGTCAGTCCCGGTGACCACCGGGGCCAGGGGGGCGCCGGTAAAACACTGAGGGTCCTGGAGCAGGGGGGTCAGCAGCCGCTCCAGCTCGCCAGCGGGGAGGGCAATGGCGGCGGCCATATCTTCTGGGACCGTGACGCCCAGGCGGGTGGCCTCGGCAGCCGCGTCTACCACCCCTCTTTCGGTCTGGAGTCCCAGGGCGGGCCTTCCATTGCGCCAAAATTGCACCAGTTTCATAAACGATCTCTCCTTTTGTATCAAATCAGGGGCAGTCCCGCGAAGGGCTGGCATCGGTGGCGGGACAGGGTTCCGGTACCACTATGGTAGCATATCCGCCGGGGAACGGCAAGGAGAACCGTAGAAAAGGCAGGTGGCCATCCGTTCTACCGCTGAGAGGCCCAGAATCCGTGTATATTGCAGTAGGCGTAAGCAGCTTCCACCTGGTCACCGTCGGTTAGCAGAAACGTAGCCTTGGGCTCCTGACCGGGGACCAAAAAGCGGCACTGCCTACTGTTAGCACACTCCAGCACGATCCACTGAATATAGTGGACAGATAGCATGGGGTGGGGCTGAGTGCCCACATGGACAGTGACCTCGTTCCCGTTGATAGACAAGATGGGGACGTGGACCTCTGGAGAACCTCCACCAGAGCCGGAGGCCAGAGGCCGCATCCGCCGCCCGCAGGAGGAGATGGGGGTACCAAAATTATTCAGAAAGGTGACGACCTCGCTGTGAGGGGAAACGGCGTAAAAATTCATTGTAAAAGGCTCCTTTCCCGTAATACTGAGATATTCTATGCGGTGGACCTGGCAGTGACTATAAAAAAACCGGAGTCCCATGGTACATGGGACTCCGGTGGATGCCAGGGGAGAGGCGATTTCTCCCCGGCGGTTTTTTCCATGTGGATAACAGCGACGGGTAGGGCACCTAATTGTTTGGCGTTTCTCTCTGCAAAATAGAATTTTGTGGATGACAGGACAGGAGAATCAGGCTTCCGGCTCATCCTGTTCCCTGCGGGTGACAGCAATGCTCAAATCGTCCAGCTGCTTGTCATCCACAAAGTCCGGACAGGCCATCATTAGGTCAGAGGCGTTCTGCACCTTGGGGAAGGCGATGACGTCCCGGATGGAGGGAGCGCCGGCCATCAGCATACACAGCCGGTCCAGACCATAGGCCAGGCCGCCGTGAGGGGGAGCGCCGAACTTGAAGGCGTTGACCAGATGGCCAAAGCGCTCCTGAATGTCCTCCTCGCTGATACCCAGAGCCTGGAACGCCTTTTCCTGCATCTCCGGGGTGTTGATGCGGATGGAGCCGCCGCCCAGCTCGGTGCCGTTGAGGACGATATCATAGGCCCGGGCCCGGCAGTGGGCTTTATCGGTGAGGATCTTGTCCTCGTCCTCTACCATGGGGGCGGTGAATGGGTGGTGCATGGCCTGGTAGCGGCCCTCCTCCTCAGACCACTCGAACATGGGGAACTGGGTCACCCACAGGAAGCGGAAGTCCTTGGGGTCCAGGATATTCAGCTGACGGGCTACTTCGCACCGCAGGGCGCCCAGGGCGGCCCATACCACGTCGTTTTTCTCGTCGCCTACGATGAGGATCAGGTCGCCGTCCCTGGCGCCGGCCCGGTCCAGAATGGCCTTGTTCTCCTCTTCAGTGAGGAACTTGGCGTAGGAGGAGGTCACTTGGCCGTCCACCATCCTTGTCCAAGCCAAGCCCTTGGCCTTATAGGTCTTGACGAAGTCCACCAGCTTGTCGATTTTCTTCCGGGGGAAGTCGGCAGCGTGACCGTTGATGTTGATCAGCCGGACGGAGCCGCCGCCTGCCACTGGACCGGAGAACACGCCGAAGCCGCAGTCCTTTACAATGTCGCTGATGTCGGTAAGCTCAAAGCCGAAGCGCAGGTCGGGCTTGTCAGAGCCGAAGCGGTCCATGGCCTCCTGCCAGGGCATACGCTGGAAGGGGGTCTGAACATCCACATCCAGCACCTCTTTGAATACCCGCTTCAAAAAGCCCTCCTGGATGGACATGATGTCGTCCTCGTTGACAAAGGACATCTCCAGGTCGATCTGGGTAAACTCAGGCTGGCGGTCGGCCCGCAGGTCCTCGTCCCGGAAGCACCGGGCGATCTGGAAGTAACGGTCAAAGCCGGACAGCATCAGCAGCTGCTTGTACTGCTGGGGGGACTGGGGCAGGGCATAGAACTTGCCAGGGTGTACCCGGGATGGGACCAGATAGTCCCGTGCGCCCTCGGGGGTGGACTTGGTGAGGACGGGGGTCTCAATCTCCAAAAAGCCCTGCTCATCAAAGTAGTCCCGGCAGATCTTGGTGATCTTGTGGCGGGTGGCGATGGCCGCCTGCATCTCCGGGCGGCGCAGGTCCAGATAGCGGTACTTCAGCCGCAGCATATCATTGGCCTTGGAGTGCTCCACAATCTCAAAGGGAGGGGTCTCGGACTTGGCCAGCAGGCGCAGCTGGGTGACATAGACCTCGATATCTCCGGTGGCGATCTTGTTGGTCTTGGACTCACGCTCCCGCACCAGTCCGGTGGCGGCCACCACAAACTCCGCCCGGAGAGAGGCGGCCTTTTCAAAGATGGCCTTGTCGGTGCTGTCGTCGAAAGACAGCTGGACCAGCCCGGTGCGGTCCCGCAGGTCCACGAAGATCAGGCCGCCCAGGTCCCGCTGGCGCTGGACCCAGCCGCAGAGGGAAACCGTCTTGCCGACATCGGACAGGCGCAGGTCCCCGCAGTAGTTGGTGCGGTGAAAGTTCTGAAGGTTATCCATAAAAATCAACTCCAAATCGTATTATTTATAAAAATAATATCAAATTGTATTACATGACGGTCGGTTTTGGGGCATGGGAGGCAATGAAGTCTACCACCTCCTGCTGAAAAGTGGTCCCTCCTGTGGGGTGATAGGTCCGGCTGGCCCCAGTGCTACTGTTGGCCACCGCCCGTGGGCCCCAGAAGTCAATGGACCACTGGAGCTCCCCCCGACGGAAGTAGATGGAAACGGCGTATGGGGACAGGGTGACTACCTGGGTGTCGGAGGCCCGACCCAGGCGGAACAGATCGGAGAGACCCCGCCGATAAGAGGAGGAGTCCAGCAGTTCTTTTAGCTGGTCATAGGGCGGGGAATCGAGAGGGAATTCCACTGTCTGGATAGGCAGACCGTCGCCCGGGTCAAAGGGGGAGAGGATGGCATAGCAGGAGGTGAATGCCTCTTCCGGCTGAGTGTAGTAGGGGAGGATATCCCAGAGGCTACGGGGCCAAAAGTACCACAGCCCAGCAATAGTGAGGGCGGCTGCAAGAGTAATAAGAAGTGAAATACGCTTCTTTTTCATTAAAATGCTCCTTTTTTGGTCAGTAAAATCAACTCCAATTTATATCGTATAGTAAGATTGCTAAAAGTATATCGTTAAGCGCCGTTTTGGCAGCTTTCCAGAAAGGCGATGACCTCCTGTTGAAATTCCTGGTTGCCATCGGGGAGATAAGTCCTGGATTTGCCAGGGAAAGCCAGGGGGTTGACTAAGATCAGGTTGCCGGGGAGGATGAGTTCCATGTGGCGGCCGCCGGAGTGGAAAAAGACCCGCGCATGAGGGTCCAGGGTGATTTGAACGGTGTCCTCCGGGATCCCAATATTTTTTCCGGGGACTTGATAAGTCGTACTGGAGAGCAGGTCCAGCAGTTCATGGAACTGCCCGGTGGTCAAATCAAAGCAGAGTGCGTTTTCCCGGTCGGAATAGTCCATCTGTACGTCGCAGGCCTCAATGTCCTCTGGGGAGAGAGGAAGGATATCAGCCAGAGTCTGGGGCCGATAGTACCAGCTGCGCCATCCAAAGAAAAGGGCGGCCAGAACGGCCAGCACAGCCCCGGCGATGAGAAATTGCTTCAACTGGTTTTTCATCATGGCAGCACTCCTCTCTGTGATCCGTGGAAAATAGGGGAACGGCTGCGTTCTATGGGGTTTGGCCGGCGCTGAGGTCGGCAGCCAGAGAAAAGTGCCGTCCCAGTAGGCCATGCACTCCGGGGTACAGCCGGAAAGATAGTAAACTGCAATCCCGCCGTCCGGGGAGCCGGGCAGGGAGGGGCTGCTTAGAGTCGGGTGCGTTACTTCATACACGACTGCAAAAAGGCTGAAAGCGCCTGATATTGGGCCAGACTGTCCCCCTCCGGGCGGTAGGTAACGGAATCGCCCCGATAGGTAAGGGGGTTGACCAGCAGGAGTTCTCCGTTCAGCATCAGCTCCGAGTGGCTGGAGCCGGAGGTGTGGAGATAGATCCGGATCAGAGAGTTTGTTTCCGTGGAGAGCCCGCTGGCGGAGCCCTCCCGCCGGTAGGTGGATTGCGAGAGCCGCTCCAGAAGATCCTGAGTCTGTGTCTGGGTGAGCTGGGTGTGGAGAGATTTCTCCTGAGCCGGGTCGTCCGGATAGAAACATTCGAGGGTAGCGTAGCACGCAGTGACTTCCTGGAGAGAAAACGGAAGGAGGGAGGAAAACTCTCTGGATCGATCCAGCCACCGAAACCCTAAAAATAACGCCAGGAGAAGACCGACTGCCAGGAATAAGATGTAAGAACACTTTTTGACAGCTTTCATGGTAACCCCCTTTTTGCGGCGGAGAGGAAGATCTCGTCAGCGGACGGCTCAGCTTTCCCGGTCCCGGATGGGTGTGCCCCGATTCAGTTGTTCCAACCCCCTTCGGATATGGGCCACGGCCTCAACGGAGGGCAGCTTCACCTGCTCGCCGGTACGCAGATCCTTGACAGCGGCCACGCCGGCGCGGATCTCGTCCTCTCCCAGAAAGACGACATAGGGGATAGCCAGCTTATCGGCATAGGAAATCTTCTGCTTGAATTTTTTCTGTTCCCCGTGGATTTGGGTACGGATACCGGCATCCCGCATGGTGGTGGCCAAAGAGATGGCGGGGGAGAGGTCCTCGGTCATGGGCAGGATGAGCACGTCGGCGGGGGCGGTGTTCAGATTCTGATTCAGATAGCCCTGATCCTCCAGAACGAAGAACAGGCGGGTCAGGCCGATGGAAATTCCAACTCCGGGGAGTTGTTTATCGGTATAATATTCCGCCAAGTTATCATATCGGCCGCCGGAACAGATGGAACCGATTTCCGGATGGTCCAGCATGGTGGTCTCGTAGACGGTTCCGGTGTAGTAATCCAGCCCACGGGCGATGGTCAGGTCCACGGCAAAGTGGCTCTCCGGCACGCCAAAGGCGGCCAGGTACTTTGTGACGGTCCGCAGTTCGTCCAGTCCAGTGTCAAAGAGCGCGTGACGGCCCCGATAGCCCTCCAGAGCGGCAAGGACTTCTCCGTTACAGCCCTTGATGGCGATGAATTTCAGGATCTCATCGGCCTGGTCCTGGGTGAGGCCGATGTCCTCCCCAGTGAGGAGGGCGGCTACCTTCTCCCCGCCGATCTTGTCCAGCTTGTCCACGGTACGCATGATGTCTCCGGACTTGTCTGTCAACCCCAGCATGGCGTAAAAGCCATTGAGGATCTTCCGGTTATTCACCCGGATCTGGAAGCGCCGCAGGCCCATTTTGGAAAAGGCCTGATAGATGATGGCGGGGATCTCCGCCTCGTTGGAGATGTCCAGTTTGCCATCGCCAATAACGTCGATGTCCGCCTGATAGAACTCCCGGAATCGGCCCCGCTGGGCCCGCTCTCCCCGATAGACCTTGCCAATCTGGAAGCGGCGGAAGGGAAAGGTGAGCTGGCCATAGTTTTGGGCTACATACTTGGCCAGGGGAACGGTCAGGTCAAAGCGGAGGGACAGATCCGTGTCCCCCTTCATAAAGCGGTAGATCTGTTTTTCTGTCTCTCCTCCTCCCTTGGCCAGCAGCACCTCGCTAGACTCGATGAGTGGGGTATCCAAGGGGGTGAAGCCATAGAGAGAGTAAGTTTCGCGCAGAATGGCCGCCATCCGCTCAAACTGGGCTTGCTGCGGAGGCAGCAGCTCCATAAAGCCGGACAGGGTGCGGGGCTGTACTTTGCTCATGGTATCAAGATCCTTTCTTTGGTGGAAATGAAGTAATGGGATTGGCTGGTTAGAATAAAAAACACGCTCTCCTCCCATGATTGGGACGAGAGCGCGGAACGCTTCGTGGTGCCACCCAATTTCAGACGCCTCCGGCATCCCTCTCTGACCTTCTGTTGCGGGAAGGGGACCGCACCCGTCTCCGGGCCCGCTGGTGGCACTGTCTTCTCCGGAGCCAGACCCTAGGGCCCTCTCAACCAAGGGGCCCCTCTCTGTTGGGCGACATACCGAATACTAATGAGCCGTCATCACGGTGATTTATCGATCTTACCCCAGCGGGGAAGAAAAGTCAAGCCTTATAGGGCAAAGGGGACCCGATTGGGATTCATGCCCTCCCGCCAGTCCAGGTCGCCCCGGGCCAGCCCGTGAATGAGCAGCTCGGCGGTGGCCACGTTGGTGGCCATGGGCACGGAGTGCTGGTCACACAGCCGGGAGATGTAGAGGACGCTCTGATCCATCTCGTTATCCAGAGGCGAGTTGAAGAACAGCACCAGGTCAATCTCATTATAAATGATGCGCTGGCCAATCTGCTCGATCCCACCATGCTCATGGGATAAAAACAGGTTGACGGGCAGGCCGGTGGCCTCCATAACCATGCGGCCGGTGGCGTTGGTGGCGCATACCGTATGCTTGGACAGGATGCCGCAGTAGGCGGTGCAGAACTGGACCATCAGATCCTGCTTTTTGGTATGGCTCATGATCGCGATATTCATAAGGCGTTACCTCCTTCTCCGGCGGAGACTTTGCCGCCAGGCTTTGTGGGGCCAACGTAAAATACTGATTTATTTTTCCGTAGGCCGCCCTGTGGAAACGGACCCCTGTAGGCGGGGTATTTCCATTATACTTCCTATTTTTTCTGGCCAGGGGCGCGTCTTGGCCAGGGGGGTTACCGGATGCGCATGATGGGAACCTGATTGCCGTCCAGACGGAGGGCAATGTTCCAGCAGGCCAAGGCGGCGCCCCGTCGCCCCTGGGCGGTCAAGGGCTGGCCCAGGTTGGCGGCCAGCATGACCTGATCGTCCTCCGGCACCACCCCAATCAGAGGCAGGCCGGCGGTGTTCATGGCGTCGTCGATAGTGGCCCGCAGCTTCCGGAGGAGCTTGGGCTGGATACGATTCATGATCAGGTGGACCTGGCGGATACTCTCCAGCTCGCAGACTGTACGCTGGGCGTCCCGCAAAGAGGAGGCATCATTGGTAGCGATGACCAGAGCTCGGTCGGCTCCGCAGATGGCCAGCCGAAAGCCGGCCCCCAGTCCAGCGGGGGAGTCAATGAGGATGTAGTCATATTGCCCACGGGCGGTATCCAGCATGGCCCGGACCTTGTCGATGGTCAGACTGGGGGACAGGGACATAGGGGCAGTGAGTAGGGACAGCCCCTTCACATCGGGGTGGTCCACAGCCCCTCTCGCCAGGGGACAGCGGCCCAGCGCCACGTCAGAAAAGTCCATCAGGGCCCGGTCACTGAGACCAAGGGTGATGTCCAGATTACGCAGGCCGATGTCCATGTCGATACATAGTACCGTGTGGCCCATCAGAGCAAGGGAGGCGGCTACGCCGCCGGTGATGGAGGTCTTTCCAGTCCCTCCCTTCCCGGAGGTGACGGCAATGACAGTTCCCATAAAAACCTCCTAACTCACCAAATCAAGTGTACCCACAATTTGGGATTTCGTCAACTATTTCACAAAAAATTTTCGTCTAAAACCTGTTTTTTTTAGGCCTTTTCGTCAGAGCGGCTCTTTCTGAATTTTTGCCCAGCGCCGGGGATAGCCCTTGAGCGTTGGAGCAACCTTTTCGATGGCCACAACCCGGTGGGTGATCTCTGTGCCGGGAATTTGATAGTCCGCCTGGTCCCGGACCCGGCCACCCAGCAGCTTGATAGCATGGGCGGCGCCCTCCACTTCAGGGCCGCAGTCCACCGATTTCATGGCCAGGAACACGCCGCCCACTTTCACAAAGGGGAGGCACAGCTCGGCCAGCAGCCGCAGGTCGGCCACCGCCCGGGCGGTAACAAAGTCAAAGGAGTCCCGAAAGCCTTTAACCAGGGCCTGCTCCTCGCTTCGGGCGTGGATGGCCGTGACACCGGACAGACCAAGCTGCTCCGACACCTCACGGAGCCAGCGGACCCGCTTGCCCAGGGAGTCCAGTAAAGTAACCTCCAGGGTGGGGCAGAGGATCTTTAAGGGGAGACCGGGAAATCCGGCTCCGGTACCTACGTCAAGAAGCGTTTTCCCCTCTAGGTGGACGTAGTTGAGCAGGGCTGCGCAGTCCAGCATATGCAGCCGGGCCACCTGGTCGGGCTGGGTAATGGCGGTCAGGTTCATGACCTGGTTTTTTTCCAGCAGCGCCCGGCCGTAGGCCTCCAGCAGCTCCGGTGCCTCCGGTGGGACTCGTTGGGACAGGCCCAGCTCCTCCAGGCCGGCGGCGATGATATCACGCATGGTTGCTTCCTCCAGAATCAGGGATCAGAAAACTGACGCAATGATGCCGAACCCGCTGAAGTTTGACAGCAGGCCCACAATGCCGATGGGCAGAGTGGCCAGGGCAGCCAGCCAGCACAAAATAGCCAGCAGGATGGCGAGCCATTTGCGTGGCCGACCAGTGGACCGCCAGCTCACCAGAGCCAGCGCCCCCAAGCCGATGAGGCCGGGAACGGTGAGCAAGGGGGCCAGATTACCCAAAGTAGTGCCGGTGTAAAAGTAGTAGGTGGTCAGGGCTAAGAGGATGAGCACATAGGCCAGGGCGATCCAGGCCATGGTCCTTTTCAGGGGAGAAGCGGGGGTATATCCCCGGTCCTCCCCTTTATGCTCCTCCGGGAGCTTTTCCTCGGACATTTTAGGATCTCTCCTTTAATAAGTCACGGATCTCGGTGAGCAGCTTCTCCTCGGCGCTGGGCTCCGGGGGAGCGGGCTCCTCGACGGGGACCTCCTCCGGCTTCTTATGGAGCCGGTTGATGGCCTTGATGACACAGAAGATGGCGAACGCGATGATGATAAAGTCCAGGATCACCGAGATCAGGTTGCCGTAGTTGATGGCCACCTCGGGGGTGACGACAGTGCCCTGGGTATCGATCACCGCCTCGTTGAGGACCAGCTTCCAGTCAGAGAAGTCTATGCCGCCGGTAATCATGGAGATTAGGGGCATGATGATGTCATTGACCAGGGAAGTGGAGATCTTGCCAAAGGCGCCGCCGATGACCACGCCGACGGCCATGTCCATTACATTGCCCCGCATAGCGAAGGCCTTGAATTCTTCCAAAAATTTTTTCATGCCTGCTTTCCTCCTATCTGCTGAATGGGCCTACCGGAAAGGGGAGAACCTGGAAACCGTTGGGCCGCAACGGTTTGAAGCCTGCGACCCGTCTGGAGCCATTTTCGGCGGTCCAAATGACTTGGGGTAGGGTAAGACGTGCTGTAAATCGCTCCAGAACGGTCAATACAAATTGTAATATATAATAAAAATATTGCAAAATAGAATATCGCAATCGCTAAATTACTTTTCAGGCACCATGACTTCCAGACCACCCATGTAAGGACGAAGGACCTGGGGGATGACCACGGAGCCATCGGCCTGGAGGTTGTTTTCCAGGAAGGCGATGAGCATACGGGGCGGAGCTACCACTGTGTTGTTCAGTGTGTGGGGCAGATAGGTGCCCTTTTCCCCCTTGACCCGCATCTTCAGGCGGCGGGCCTGGGCGTCACCCAGATTGGAGCAGGAGCACACCTCAAAATATTTTTGCTGGCGGGGAGACCAGGCCTCAATGTCACAGGACTTGACTTTCAGGTCGGCCAGGTCGCCGGAGCAGCACTCCAGCTGTCGCACGGGGATGTCCAGGGAGCGGAAAAGCTCTACGGAGTAGCGCCACATCTTTTCGTACCAGTCCATGGAGTCTTCAGGCCGGCAGACCACGATCATCTCCTGCTTCTCAAACTGGTGGATGCGGTAGACACCCCGCTCCTCGATGCCATGAGCGCCCTTCTCCTTGCGGAAGCAGGGGGAGTAGGAGGTGAGCGTCTGGGGCAGGGATTCCTCAGGAATGATTTGGTCAATAAATTTGCCGATCATGGAGTGCTCGCTGGTGCCGATGAGGTACAGGTCCTCCCCCTCAATCTTGTACATCATGGCCTCCATATCAGTCTGAGACATGACGCCCTCCACCACGTTGCCATGGATCATAAAGGGAGGGATACAGAAGGTGAAGCCCTTGTTGATCATAAAGTCTCGGGCATAGGCCAGCACTGCCTCATGCAGCCGGGCGATGTCTCCCAGCAGATAGTAGAAGCCGTTGCCCGATACCCGGCCGGCGGCGTCCATGTCGATGCCGCGGAAGGACTCCATAATTTCAGTGTGGTAGGGGATAGGGAAGTCCGGTACCTTGGGTTCCCCAAACCGCTCTACCTCTACGTTGGCGGAATCGTCGGGGCCAATGGGGACGGAGGGATCGATGATGTTGGGGATTTGAAGCATGATCTTGCGGATCTGGGCGGCCAGCTCGGTTTCCTTGGCCTCCAGCTCCGCCAGACGGTCGGCGTTGGCCTTGACCTGGGCCTTGACCGCCTCCGCCTCCTCCAGCTTGGAGGGATCTTTTTTTGCCTGACCCATGAGCATACCCACTTGTTTGGACAGGGCGTTGCGGCTGGCGCGGAGCTCATTGGCCTCGCTAACGGCGGCCCGGTTCTCCTCGTCCAGGGCAATGACCTGATCAACCAAGGGCAGCTTGGCCTCCTGGAATTTCTTTTTGATATTTTCTTTGACGGCATCGGGGTTCTCGCGGACAAATCGAATATCTAACATTTTATACGTTCTCCTTTATTTAAGTGTAATGTTTCACGTGAAACGTTCCAGGGGGAAAGTCAGTTTGATAAGGAGTGACTTGGCGGGCTTTCCTGATCCAAAGCCCATGTCTCTAGGTCACAAAACAGATCTCCCTGGCGCTCGGCCTCAGCTTGAGGGTAGAGTAAGTGCCCTAATAAAGAGCCTCGTAAATCTCCAGATAGCGGTCATAGGGAGAAAAACGGCCATTGTCAGTGGTGCTCTCCTTAGGGAGATAGTCTTTCAGCGGTGTCTGCCCATTTTCTGTGGCTTCCATCTCCTGAATTAACTCACGACAAAGGGAATAACGCCCCCGAACATAGGCCTCGTCAATCTGCCAGAAGTGGTCTAGGGCGCGGCAGGTTTCAGAGAGCACATGTTCCTGGTGGCTGATAACATCAGGCAGCACATCTAACTGGTCATTGGCATCCGCCAACTGTTCCTCCAGGTCCGCTACCTGCTCCTTCAACTTCGCATTCTCCTCGTACAGGGTATCCAACCGCTGAACGGCGGATGCGGACTGCTGAAGGCTGTCGATTTGCTCCTGGTTTTGCTCCAGATAACTCTTATATTGCCGCCGCTCCATCATGAAAGAGTACAGCAACAGCAAGAAGGCGGCGGCAAAGAGGATGGCTATATATTGGAATACCGACCGCTGGCGGCGCTGCCGCTGTCCCTTGGTCATGGGTTTGTCCCCACGTTTGGCGGGAGAGGGGGGGAGATCCTGTGAATCAGGCTGGGGGGCCTGTCCTACCTGCTGAGCTTTTTCCTCATCCATTCCCACCACCTCCTTCCCGGTGGAGGCTCTGAAGCAGGGTCAAGAGAGCTTCCAGGTCCTGGTCATCATAGTACTCCAGCTCGATCCGGCCCTTTTTTCCTTTGTGGGCGATCTTCACCTTCCGGCCCAGCCGGCCGGATAGGTCCTTTTCCAGATCTCCCAGGTAGAGGGAGAGGTCGGGGCCGACGGCCTTCGGCTTTTCATTACGCTCCTTTTGAAGAGCCTTGACCAGCGCTTCGGTCTGGCGCACAGAGAGCTGACCCTCCGCTACCCGCTGGGCCGCCTCCTTCTGAATGGCGGCGGTGGGGGCGCCTAGAATGGCTCGGGCGTGCCCGGCGGAAAGAATGCCCTCCTCCAGAAGCGCCAGCACCTCATCCGGCAGAGCCAGCAGGCGCAGAGTGTTGGCGATGGCGGGCCGGGACTTGCCCATCTGTTGAGCTACCTGCTCCTGGGTCAGACCATATTCATCCATCAGGACCTGATAGCCTCGAGCCTCCTCGGCCGGATTCAGGTCCTCCCGTTGGAGGTTTTCAATCAGGCCCAGCTCCATGACCTTCCGGTCATCCGCCTCAATAATGACGGCGGGCACCTCGGCCAGCCCGGCGGCCTTGGCCGCCCGCCACCGGCGTTCACCGGCGATAATCTGATAGTAGCCGGAGGACAGCCGCCGAACCGTAAGGGGTTGAATAATGCCGTGGACTCGGATAGATTCAGTGAGATCGGCCAATGCCGCCTCGTCAAATCGCTTTCTAGGCTGGTTCAGTCCCGGCTCGACCTGGGAAATGGGCAGGGATACAGAGCCCTCGCCTTGGGGCTGGAGGTCCGGGTCGCCCAGCAGGGCGTTAAGACCACGGCCCAGCCCCAGTTCTTTGGTTCGTTTTGCCATAATAAACTCCTTTTCCAGAGTAAAACATCGGGTGCGGAGAGGAACGATATTGATTCATAAGAGCCGGACGACCACACAGCAGAACCTCGAAAGCTCCGCTTTCCGTACTCTTTTATAAGGTTAGCGCTTGGATGCAATCTCATCCGCCAACAGGCGGTAGGCCTCCGCGCCACGAGAATAGGGATCATAGGCGGAGATGGGTCTGCCGTGGCTGGGTGCCTCGGAGAGGCGGACGTTTCGAGGGATGACGGTGGCGTATACCTGGCCAGGGAAGTGGCGCTTGACCTCCTCCGCTACCTGAAGGGAGAGGTTGGTACGGCTGTCGAACATGGTGAGCAGAACCCCCTCCAGAGAGAGGGCGGGATTCAATCCCCGCTTGACTAACCGCACTGTGGCCAAGAGGTCGCTAAGCCCCTCCAGGGCATAGTATTCGCATTGGACCGGGACCAACAGGGAGCCGGCGGCACACAGGGCGTTGACAGTAAGCAGCTCTAGAGAAGGGGGACAGTCGATAAATATATAGTCATAGTCCCCGGACAGGGCGTCCAGGGCGGTTTTCAACAGTCTCTCCCGGTTGTCGATGGCGATCATCTCAATGCCCGCTCCGGCCAGCGCCTTGTTAGAGGGGAGAACATCGCCATATCTGGTCCGGACCACTGCTTTGGCCGGCTCGGCCCCATTGATCAGCACATCGTAGATATTGGGAGAAGCGGTATTCTTATCTACACCCATGCCGGAGGTAGAGTTGGCCTGGGGATCGAAGTCGCATAGCAGCACCCGCTTGCCCAGGTCATGGAGGGCGGCGGACAAGTTGACAGCGGTGGTCGTCTTGCCTACTCCACCCTTTTGATTGACGACAGCGATGATCTTGGCCATGAGCGCCTCCTTAGCAGCGATGAAAATGCCCCCGAAGGGGCGGTACAGCATCTTATTATATCAATCGGGCACCGGGATTTCAACTGCTTTTCCGCTTTTTCTCTGTCCTTTCCCACAAAAAATGAGTGCCTAATGTTTCACGTGAAACATCAGGGCCATCTGGGCGCAAAAACCCCGTGGGCTCAGGATCAAAAGCCCACGGGGCAAAAAGGGGGGAGGGCGTCATGTGGCCCTTCGGGGAATATGAATGGTAAGTAAAATCTCCTCGTCGGTGTCCTCTCTGCGGCAACAGGCGTTGACGCCGGCAGAGCGCATCAGATCCAGACTACGGCTGATGGTATTTAAAAACAGCCGGACATCCTTGACAATAAACGTGGGTTTCTTTTTAGGGCCGGAGGAGGGAGAGGAGAGCATGGCCTCCACCATACTCTCTGTCTGGGCCACGGTCAGGGAACGCTCGGTCACCTGCTGCGCCGCTTCCCGCTGCTGGGCCGGGTCCTCCAGACGGAGCAGGGCGCGAGCGTGACGCTCGGTGCATCCACCTTCCCGCAGGATTGTGAGGACCGCCGGGTCCAGCTTCAGCAGCCGGAGCTTATTGGCCACAGCGGACTGGCTCTTACCCAAACGCCGGGCGGCTTCATCCTGGGAGATGTGATAGGTGTCAATGAGTTTACGCAGGGCGAGAGCCTCCTCCCAAAAATCCAGGTCACGCCGCTGGAGATTCTCCACCAGGGCCAGCAGGGAGGAGGACTGACCGTCTGTCTGGATGGATAGGCAGGGCACTTCCCGCAGACCGGCTAGCTTGGCCGCACGCAGCCTCCGCTCGCCAGCCACCAGCTCCCAGCCGCCCTCCCGGCGGCGCACAGTAAGTGGCTGTAAAATACCCATAGACTGGATGGAGTCAGCCAGTTCCTCTAGTTCGGGTTGGGAAAACAACGTGCGGGGCTGGTCAGGATTGGGAAGGATTGAGTCCACAGGGAGGAATAGGACACGCCCGCTGTCGAATATACCTTTTTTGGGCAGCAGCCGCATGATAGGTACCGCCTTTCTGTCAAGTTCTCACACCCATATTCTACCAAAATATGGTAAATAATAGGTCGAAAACACAGAGGGGCAGAAAAAAATCCGTAAAAATTTCAGAGGGAGGGTCAAAGGCTGACTGAATAGATAAAAAATGAATGATTGATATGGGGAACTTGCACAATTATAAAAGGAGAGGAAGAGAATACCTTGTAAATTCAAAGCGAGGTGTATATAATGAAAGCAGAAGAAAAAGTGCTGTAAAAAGCGGGGATAAGGGAAATAAGAGGAAGGAGAGAGGGAGAGGGCCGGGTCCAATGCCGTTGTATGTATGATTACGGCCGTTTTATTTCTGGAAAATCCTTGCGAAAGTATAAGGGAAGATAGGGAAGGAGAAGGAGAATTATGAAAACAAAAAAACTGCCTCTTGCCTTTTGGATCTTTGTCGGCTTAGTGGCTGGTATTGCCGCGGGCCTGATACTGATGGCGGTCCCTGACGGAGGGCAGATCGCCATTGGCTATATCAAGCCCTGGGGCGACATCTTTTTGAACCTGCTGAAATTTATTGTAGTGCCTATCGTCCTGTTTTCTATCGCTGCCGGAGTCATCTCGATGCAGGACATCAGCCGCGTGGGTTCGGTAGGTGGCAAGACAGTGGTATATTATATGTGTACCACAGCCTTTGCGGTGGTGCTGGCCCTAACGCTGGCCAGCGTGGCGAAGGGGGCCGGCCTCTTTACGACCTTGGAGACCAGCGGCCTGAGCTATGAACCCCCAGCGGGAAAAAGCATTATGTCGGTCATTGTGGATATTTTCCCCGCCAACCCAATCACGCCGCTGGCCAATGCCTCTATGCTTCAGGTCATCGTCATTTCTTTGCTGTTGGGCTTCGGTATCCTGCTGGCCGGAGAGAAGGGGCTGGTGGCCGCCCAGATTGTGGACAGTTTCAATGAGGTGTCCATGAAGATTATGGACCTGATTATCAAGTTGTCTCCCATTGGTGTCGCCTGCCTGATCTGTCCGGTCATCGTGGAAAACGGCCCGGAGATCCTAGCATCCCTAGTGGCGGTGCTGCTGGTGGCCTATGTGGGGTATATCCTCCATGCCGTCCTGGTCTATTCCCTAACCGTGGGTACCTTGGGGGGAGTGTCCCCTCTCAAATTCTTTGCTTACATGGCCCCGGCTATGATGATGGCCTTTTCCTCCGCGTCTTCAGTAGGGACGCTGCCCTTTACGCTGGAGTGTTCCGAGCGGCTGGGGGCCCGGCGTGAGGTGGCCTCCTTTGTCCTGCCCCTGGGGGCCACCATCAATATGGACGGTACCGCCATCTACCAGGGCGTCTGTGCCATCTTTATCGCCACGGCCTTCGGCATTGATTTGAGCCTGGGACAAATGGTCACCATAGTGCTCACCGCTACCCTCGCCTCTATCGGTACCGCCGGCGTACCAGGGGCGGGCATGGTCATGCTGGCCATGGTTCTTCAGAGCGTCAATATCCCCATCGAAGGTATCGCTCTGGTGGCCGGGATCGACCGGATCTTCGATATGGGCCGTACTACGGTGAACATCACTGGCGACGCCGCTTGTGCGGTCATCGTGTCCAAGATGGAGGACCGTAAGACTGCCAAGACGCAGGGCGCGGTCCGCTGATTTTCTCCGCGTTGTGCCTGGAGAGGCGGTGAGGGCCGCCCGATCCACAAAGCTGGCGCGTCAATGGAACAATAAGAGGGAGCCCCTCCTTTGGGAGAGGCTCCCTCTTACTTTTTAAACAAGCCGGAAAAGAATTTGATTTTTATTTAAATAATAATTATATTATTCTATAATAGAATTAAGCAATAAAAATATTTATTTAGAAAAAACTTATTTAATTATATAGACAAATTAGAAAAGAGATATATAATGAAAGCTATACTAAATATATATTTTTTAGTATTTATTGAGAAGTAAAATGGAGGATGATGTAAAATGGGTATTCCAGTTGGGATCAATGGATTCGGACGGATTGGAAGGGTTGTACTCCGAATCATCTTGGAGCGAGGGGACGGCTTTGACCTGCGCGGCATCAATTTGCGTAAGGCTGACCTGGACTACATGGAGTACATGGTGAAGTATGATTCAGTGTTTCACACCTTTCAGGGGACGGTGGAACATGATGGCCGCGACCTGATCGTAAACGGACACAGGATCCGGGTATTCAGTCAGAGCGACGCGGGGCAGATCCCATGGAGCGAGTGCGGCGCACAGTACATCGTAGAATCCACCGGGGCCTTTAACTCCCAAGAGCTGGCCTCCCTCCATTTTCAGGGCGGGGCAAAAAAAGTGGTCATTACCGCTCCGGCCAAAGATGAAATGACGCCCACCTTTGTCATGGGCGTCAACCACTGGAATTATAGCGCGGATATGGATGTAGTATCCAACGCCTCCTGCACGACAAATTGTCTGGCGCCTCTGACTAAGGTCATCCAGGACAATTTTGGGATAGAGCAGGCCCTTATGTCTACCATCCATGCCTCTACAGCCAAGCAGAAGGCGGTAGACGCCAGAGCGGGGCGTGATTGGAGGACAGGCCGCTCTGTCATTGGCAACATCATTCCCTCCACGACCGGGGCGGCCAAGGCGGTGGGCCTGGTCATTCCGGAGCTGAAGGGCAAAATGACCGGGATGTCCTTCCGTGTCCCGACCAATGATGTATCCGTGGTGGACCTGACCGCCCGCTTGGTGACACCCACCACCTATGAGGAGATATGCCATGCTGTCCATGTGGCCGCCCAGGGCCCCATGAAGGGAATCCTATCCTATACCAGAGATCAGATCGTGTCCTCCGATATCATTGGCAATCCCCACACCTCCATTTTGGACGAAACTGCGGGTATCATGCTGGATGACCGCTTTGTCAAGCTGATCGCTTGGTATGATAACGAGTGGGGGTACTCCAATAAAGTGCTGGACCTGATTTCCCATATGTACCGCGTGGACCGTTCCTAAAAGGAGAGCCGTCTGCCGGGAAACCAGCAGGCGGCTCTTTTTTGTTTTACTCGTCAGCGGTCGTTCTGGTACGCCAGGCGATCTCAGATTCCAAGTCGCTTTTCAGCTTGTTGTTCTCCGCCACCAGATCGTCGTAGTGCCGGCTTTGGACATAGTATTTGACAAACTCAAAAGTGGCCTCCTGGAATTCCTCCTCGCTATAAGAGGGGAGGAGGGAGCCGTTGACTCGCTTCAGGCCCTGGACGGAAATGAGGACCAGACGGCGGTTCTTTTCAGACAGGCGGGCCAGCTTCAGGGTGTCAGGAATCTCCAGACCCAGGCCGTAGGCCTCGTTCACCAGTTCCAGCAGCCGGCGCTGTTCCGGCTTGGCCGATACGATGACCCCGTATTTTTGGAATAGGTCCTTTAGATAATCTACCGATACCAGTTCTCTGGTAATGGTCCCTTTGCCAATGCCGGAGAACATTGTATTTGACAGGGAAAAGCTGACATAAACCTCATTTCCAGTTTTCGGATAACCCATGGACGTTTCCTCCTATACTTTAAATAAAATAGACTGGGGTGAAAGGGGCTGTGTATAGTTTTATTATAGTTCAGGTTGCATTAAATATCAAGAAGATTTTAAAAAAAATTGTGCAGGATTACCGACTGAAAAAAGATGCTGCACTTGGTTATGTCGGCTGAAACTTTGTCAGCCTGTATTTCAAGCGGTACCGTATTGCCCCGTTTTCTCCTGTGGAACGGGACGGTCGGGGCAAAAGAAGGCGTGGTTGGTGAAAAAGGACGAAAGCTGGGGAGAAACAGAGAAAAAATTGTGGAAGGCGCAAGAGAAAAAATTTAAAAAAGGGATTGCAGGGGACGAAAATTTTTTGTAGAATGAATGTATATCAAGAAGTAGCGTGGCCCGTATTTTCGGGCCACTGTCATTTTCGAGGAAAGGACGGGGACTGGAAATGGAGCTTCTCAAGCAGCGGATCCGTCAGGACGGGATCGTGAAGGGGAACGATGTGCTGAAGGTGGACAGTTTTCTGAACCATCAGATGGATATTGCCCTTTTTGAGGAGATCGGCAAAGAATTCCAGCGCCGGTTCGCCAACTGCGGCGTGAACAAGATTTTGACCATCGAGGCCTCCGGCATCGGGATCGCTTGTATCACGGCGCAGTTTTTTCACTGTCCGGTGATTTTTGCCAAAAAGACCCAGACCAAAAATATTGACGGCGAGGTCTTTGCCACCCAGGTGGAGTCTTTTACTCACGGCCGGATCTATCAGGTCATCGTGTCCAAAAAGTTCCTGGGCCCCCAGGACAAGGTGCTTATCGTTGACGACTTTTTGGCCAACGGCGCCGCCCTGGAGGGACTGATCGACATAGTGGCGCAGTCCGGGGCACAGCTGGCCGGGGCGGGGATCGTCATTGAAAAGGCGTTCCAGCCCGGTGGAGACCGGCTCCGCGCCCAGGGCGTGCGGGTGGAGTCCCTGGCCAGAGTCAAGGCTATGAGTGAGGAAAACGGTGTGGAGTTCGCGGATTAAAGCCGGAGCCATCCGGTTTTAATATATGTACCATCCGAGGAATGAAAAGAGCAACCAAAAACTAAGGAGGATAACACAACGATGAAGAAGATCCTTGCGGCGGCTATGGCAATGGCCATGGTCCTGTCCCTGGCCGCCTGCGGCAACAGCGGCGACGGCGGCAACAGTGCCACCAGCGGAAACAACCAGTCCAACACCAGCAGCAGCCAGGCTGGCGGCTCCCAGACCACCGACGTCAGCGACTTTAAGGTGGGCGCTATCTACATCAACAGCAAGAACGACACCGCCGGCTACACCTATGCCCACCACAACGGCATTACCAAGGCCATGGAGGCCCTGGGCATGGACCCCGACACCCAGCTCATCATCCAGGACGAGATCACCGAGGACTATGAGAACGTGGCCACCGCCGTGGATACCCTGGTGGGCGAGGACTGCGACATCATCTTCGGCATCTCCTTCGGCTATCTGAATGCCATGGCCGACAAGGCTGAGGAGTATCCCGATGTGATCTTCTCTCACGCCACTGGCTATATGAGCAACCCCAACAACTACAACAACTACTTTGGCCGTATCTATCAGGCGCGCTACCTGGCCGGTATTGCCGCTGGCCTGAAGAGCCTGGAGACCAACAATAACAATGTGGGCTATGTGTCCGCCTACGGCACTGAGTACGCTGAGACCTGCTCCGGCATTAACGGCTTTGCCCTGGGTGTCCAGGCCGTCAACCCCGACGCCACTGTCTATGTGAAGGAGCTGGGCAACTGGTTCGACGAGGTCAACGAGTACGCCTTTGCCGAGGAGCTGATTAACAGCTACAACTGCGGTGTCATCGCCCAGCACTGCGACTCTGCCCAGCCTCAGCTGGCCGCGGAGAAGGCCGGCGTGTTTGGCTGCGGTTACAACTCCGACATGACCAAGGACGCCCCCAACGCCCACCTGACTGCCCCTGTGTGGAACTGGGATGTCTACTACAAGCTGGCAATCGAGACTGCCATGGCCTGTGAAGGCGATGCTTCCCAGTTCGTGGAGAAGATGGGCGGCGAAGCTTGGTACGGCGGTCTGGCCGAAGGCTTTGTAGATGTGTCCCCCCTGAGTGACAACTGTGCTGCCGGCACCCAGGACGCCATTGACCAGGTCCGTGAGCTTATCGTTTCCGGCGCTTGGGACGTGTTCTCCGGCGTAAAGCTGAAGGTCACAGTCGCTGACGGTAAGGCCGCCGTGGAGCAGTATGACGACGCTCTGGTCACCAGCGACCGGGACGAGACCAAGGACGGCCAGGTGGTGGTTCCCGCCAACACCGAGATCGTGCCCGCCGGCGGCGAGTCTGTGGAGGACGGCGTCATCACCGGCACCATGAACTACTTTGTCAAGGGTGTCGTAGTGGCCTGAGCTTTTTGAACGAATATCCCCTAAGACCCGAAAAACCGGGCCGGCCACCGGCCGGCCCGGTTTTTAGAGCTTATGGCCCTTGGCCTGTGCTCCCTGGTCCGGAACCTCCGGCCCAGGGAGGAGAGGCCAGCGGTATTGGATTGCCTGGATACGATGTGCAATATAAGAGAGAAAGATAACAATTTGTAGTACAAAAGAGGGAGCGTGGTTCCATGGCGTCGGAATATGTCATTGAAATGAAGGGCATCACCAAGACCTTTGGCAGTGTGGTGGCCAACAAGGACGTAGACCTGACCCTGCGCCAGGGGGAGATTCTGGCCCTGCTGGGGGAAAACGGATCGGGCAAGACCACCCTGATGAATATGCTGTCTGGCATTTACCAGCCTGACCGGGGCCAGATCCTGATGGACGGGATACCTGTGACCATTAATTCCCCGGAGGATTCTAAGCGGCTGGGCATTGGTATGGTCCATCAGCACTTCAAGCTGGTGGATGTGTTCTCCGCGGCCGATAACATCTGGATGGGCAAGGAGAAGGCCGGTATCGGGCTAAACAGGGCTCGGTACGGAGAGATCGGGGAGATGGCCAAAAAATTCGGCTTTGACATCGACCCCAGAAAAAAGGTCCGGAACATGGCGGTGTCGGAGAAGCAGACCCTGGAGATTATCAAGGTGCTCTATTACGGAGCTAAGGTCATCATTCTGGACGAGCCTACCGCGGTGCTGACAGTCCAGGAGATTGATAAGCTCTTTGCTGTGCTGCGGAAGATGAAGGAGGAGGGCCACTCCATCATCATCATCACCCACAAGCTCAACGAGGTCATGGACATTTCCGACCGGGTAGCTATCCTGCGCAAGGGGGAGTATATCACCACCGTGGACACCGCTCACACCAACGAGCAGGAGTTGACCGAGTGGATGGTAGGCCGGAAAATTGACCTGAATATTGAACGGCCTGTGGTGGAAAAAACCCGGCCCCTGCTGGAAGTCCGGGATCTGACCATCAAAAACGACGAAGGCGCCGTGGCCATCGACAAGGTGAGCTTCTACATCCGGGGAGGGGAGATTCTGGGAGTGGCAGGCATCGCCGGCTGCGGCCAGAAGGAGCTGTGTGAGGCCATCGCCGGCCTGCGGCCCATCCAGTCCGGCTTGATGATTCACAAGGGGGACAATATTGTGGGCCTGCCCCCCAAGGCTATTCTGGAGAAGGGCATCTCCATGTCCTTTATCCCCGAGGACCGGCTGGGAATGGGCCTGGCCCCCTCCATGTCCATTACGGACAATATGCTCCTGAAAAATTATGGTGAGAACAAGGGTCCCTTTGTGGATCGGAAGGCGGGCCGGGCCGCCGCCCAGCAGGTGATTGAGCAACTGGGCGTGGTCACTCCCTCAACAGAAACCCCGGTACGCCGGTTGTCGGGCGGAAATGTGCAGAAGGTGCTGCTGGGCCGGGAGATTAAGGCGGGCCCCAATGTCCTGATAACCGCCTATCCGGTCCGTGGTCTGGACATCAATTCGTCCTACGCCATCTATCACATCCTGAACCAGCAGAAACAGGATGGGGTAGGCATCCTGTTCGTGGGCGAGGATCTGGATGTGATGCTGGCCCTGTGCGACAAGATCATGGTACTGTGCCACGGTAAGGTCATGGGCGTGGTCCACGCTCACAAGACGACCAAGGAGGAACTGGGTCTGATGATGACTGGCGCCCTGGACCTGACCAATAAGTATGAGAATAAGCCCGCCGGTATTGCCCGGGACACCAACATCACCGACCAGGAGTTGCGTGAGCTGGAGGCCCAGGAGGACGGCGGCCGGAGGAAGGAGGACTGACCATGCGTTTTCATATCGTCAAGCGGGATCACTGTCCCCTCTGGAAAAAGCTGTGCCTTTATCTGCTTGCGGTGGGCGCCGCCCTGGCGGTAGGCGGTCTGCTGCTGCTGGCCATGGGAGTGGACCCAGTCGCCTATTACAGCCGGATGTTCACCATGGGCATGGTGGGCAACAAGATTGCCTACAAGACCTTTGAGAACTATCTGAAGGTCTTTGTTCCCCTGGCGCTCACCTCTGTGGCCCTGTCCCTGGCCTTTAAGATGCGGTTTTGGAACATCGGGGGCGAGGGTCAGTTCATCCTGGGGGCTGTGGCCGCCGCCACAGTGGCCTTTAAGGCCGGCCCTATGCTTCCGACTCCGCTGACTTTAGTGCTGATGTGTCTGGCAGGAATGGCAGCCGCCGGTCTGTATGGCGCCTTCGTAGCTGTGCTGAAGGTAAAGTTCGGCACCAATGAGACCCTGATGACCCTGATGCTCAACTATGTGGCCCTATATTTCCTGGTATTTTTGGGAGAAACCCAAGCGTCCTGGAACTTCTTTCTGGACACCTCGTCCGTCCGGCCTGTCTTTGCTAACTTCAGCAAGATGGTGTCCTTCCCCACCATTCCCATCGGGAAATTTTCCCTGAATATCTGCGTTCCCCTCACATTGCTCATCGGCGTCTTGGTCTATATCTACCAGAGATACTCCAAACATGGGTATGAGATCGCTGTGGTGGGGGACAGCGCCGGCACCGCCCACTATGCGGGCATGAAGGTGAACGCCATCGTGCTGCGCACCGTATTCCTGTCCGCCTGTCTTATCGGCCTGGCTGCCTCCTTCAAGGTGGGCACCTCCGGCATCCTCTCCACCTCCTTTACCGACGATGTGGGCTGGACGGGCGTTATTGTGGCCTGGCTGTCCCAGCTGAACACCGCTGTGATCTTTGTGGTGGCCGCTCTGATCTCCATGCTGCAGCACGGCTCCACCATTGCCGCCGCCACCTTCTCCAAGGTGGACTCCAGCTTTGCCGATATGCTTCAGGGGGTCATTCTGTTCCTGGTACTGGCGGCGGACTTCTTCATCCGCTTTAAGCTTGTGCGTTCTCAGAAAGGGGGTAGCACCTAATGGAAATGGATAAACTGGGCGTGGTCACCACCTTTGTCCACAACATCGTGGTGTACAACATTCCTCTGCTCTACGGCACGGTGGGCGAGATCGTGGTGGAAAAGTCAGGCAGCCTGAACCTGGGCGTGGAGGGCATTATGGCCGTGGGAGCCATCTTTGGCTATATTGTGGGCTGCTACGCCAACAGCCTGGGGGTGGGCATTCTGGTGTCCTTCCTGGCCGGCGCCCTGTGCGGCCTGCTCTTTGCCCTGCTGACTGTTTCCCTCCAGGCGAACCAGAACATCACCGGCCTGACCCTGACCACCTTCGGCCTGGGCGTCTACTTCTTTGTGGGCAACGGCGTCAAGGCGGTCAGCTGGCCCGCCATGAATGACTACGCCAACATCAAGGAGGGCTTTTCCGATCTGGCTATTCCCGGCCTGTCCCAACTGCCCGTTGTCGGCCGGGGCCTGTTTGACCACAATATTATGGTCTATCTGGCGGTGGCCATTGCTCTGCTCATGTGGTGCTATCTGAACCGTACCGCACCCGGCCTGCGTTTGAGGGCGGTAGGGGAAAATCCCGGCGCCGCCGACTCTGTGGGTATCAATGTAAAGCGGTACAAATATATCCACATCTGCCTGGGCTGCGGCATCATGGGGATCGGCGGTTACTATATGGGGCTGAATATGTCTGGCTCCTTCAACAGCAGCTGCTGGATCAACGGCTACGGCTGGATTGCGGTGGCACTGGTCATCTTTGCCAACTGGAATCCTGCCCTGGCCATCCTGGGCACCTTCGTTTTCGGCTTTTTCAATACCCTGCGAGTTTCAGGCTCCAGTCTGGCCGCCGCCTTCCCCGATACGCTTGGGTGGCTGGCTGCCGTCCCAACCCAGCTGTACCAGGCCCTGCCCTTCCTCATCACCGCCATTGTGCTGGTGGCTACCTCCGTCCGCAAGCGTGAGGGCTCCGGCCTGCCCGCCTCCCTGGGGCTCAATTATTTTCGGGAAGAGCGGTGACCTGCAAGAAAAAGACCTGACCGGATCCATCACAATAGTTTTTTGCCGCTGTCTTCTGAGGAAGACAGCGGCATTTTCTATATATTTTATGTACCGTTTCCACATTTTTCAGGCTTTGATGCTTTCCACAATGCGTCCATCCTGACCTTTGATGGTCACCACCTCCTGCTTCATATTCAAGTCGATCTCACGATACATCATGCCGTAACGTTTTGGGGTTACTCCCGTAAGCTTTTTAAAGGTACGGATAAAATGTTCGTTGCTTTGGAAACCGGACCGTTCTCCCGCTTCCTGTACCCGCATTCCCTGTCGCAGCAGTCCCCGCGCCTTGAGAACTCTGCAGTTAATGACATAGTCAATTAAGCTAAAGCCAGTGTGCTCCTTAAATAGGTGGCACAGATAATGCTTGCTCATATAAAAGGCTTCCGCGATACTTGCGGTAGTCAGCGGCTCATCCAAATGGTCCTGGATATATTCTAAAATCGGGGTCACTTTTTCTAGTCCCGGATTGGTGCGCGCCTGGGGTTTTCCGGCTTTGGCAAAGTGGGAAAAGCACTCCACCAAAAAGTTGATGACCTCTGCAACTCTGTTCAAATCGGCGCCAAACCCGATCTCTTTTGGGGCCATCAGGCCGGAAAACAGTGTTTCCAGCCTGTTGATATCGTCTCCAGTGAGGGTCACCGCCTGCCCGATCCCGCAGCAGTATGTGCTGAACTGGGTATAGGGGCTGCTGAGGACCTGGAGCATCTGGGGAGACACATGAAATACCATACACCGGTACTCCTCATTCGCCACGCTGCGATGCAGGACCGAGCTATTAATGAAAAATAGCTGTCCCCGGTGCAGCGGAAACACAGTGTTTCCAATAAACAAAAGCCCTTCTCCAGACACACACAGAACAATCTCCACATCCTCATGGAAGTGAGGCTTATCCATAGAATAGGTGTCATTTTTACTGATGTGTACTTCATATCGGCACTGCAGCATACGGGCGCTGTTCTCTCCTTTCTCAAGTCGGGCGTTTCCCAGGGAGCGCCTGTGTTCTCTCAAATGTAGCATGGACGGAAACGCTTCTCAAAGCATTTTGCTTTTTTGAACAAGATAGATCAATAAAATAACAAGGTACCTACCAGAAATTTCGACATGACCCCATTTTATGTGTTTGATCCGAATTATTTAATATTTTTGGAAATAAATCCATTTTTTGTTTTATTCAATTTGTTTATTTGCTTTACCGTCATTTTCACTTTTTTGGTGTTTTCATCCTGCTATTAGCAAGATACGTCAATTTAATCCTCGTTGAGTGCAGGAAAACGTCCTTATTCTCTGACATAATTCAAGGCAGAAAAGCCAATGCGCAGCGGCGATTCCCATCTGTCTCTGCCCGGCAGCCAAGAAAAACCTGCGGCACGGGCCTTATACCAGGCGCAGCCAGCGGGTTGGGCTGGGCACGAATGAAAAAGGAGCAACAACATAATGCTGCACAACTACGACGTGATCCACTTTGAGGCTTTGGGCGAGGAAGCTCACCACCTTCGTGAGGAGACGGAGGCAGCGCAGGCCAAGGGGCTGCTGCCCAGGGATCTGCGTTATCTGATCGTTCCCGATGCACTGCAGGATTTTCTTGCACAGCACCCAGACGAAACGCTTCCTCCCCTCATTACGATTAAGACCCACTCTGTTCCTCCCCAGGACTACCTTGCCAGCAATCCCAAAAAGAGCATCATTACCAGAAGTGCTGGCTATGATCATCTGGAAAGTCTGGCTGATGTTTCCAACATCACCTCTTTGCGCAACTACTGCGTCAACGCGGTTGCGCAGACCGCCATCAAATTCCTGTACGCGACTGCCGGACTGCTAAACCAATACACAGTGAACACTGCTACGTTTGAGCGCAACAAGACTGACTCCTTCATGGAGCTGGCCGCCAACCGGGTGGTGACAGTATTTGGTCTTGGCAATATTGGAAAGCGCGCATTTGATCTGGCTCGTGCCAACGGTCTGACAGTACAGGCTGTGGACATCCGCGCCCGGGAGCTGTCCCAGCGATACGGTGACGACGTGAAATTTGTCACCAAGGATGAGGCCATTGAGACCAGCGACGTGATCATCAACGCCATGAATCTGACCCGGATCAAGGGGAGCCCTTATTACAACGAGAACTACTTCTCCTACGACTATCTCAGCCGTGCCAAGAAGGGGTTGATCTTCATCAATGTGACTCGTGGCGAGATTGCGCCGGAGCCTGTGCTGCTGAAGCTCTACGATCAGGGTGTGCTGGGCGGCATCGGCCTGGATGTGTTCTCCAATGAGCATGATTTTTCATTGGCTGTTCAGAAGGGGCAGGTTGAGACTGTGAACAACCGGGTAGCTGCGGCGCTGGTGCTGCTCCAGATGGCGGAGAGCCGGATGGGCAACATTTATGTGCAGCCCCACCAGGGCTTCAACTCTGATCTGGCTGTGGAGTCCAAGGCAGCTGACACAATTTCCCACATGATCAGCTGGTATCAAAACGGGAAGAAACGTTTTGATGAACAGCTGCCCTATTACCAGGATGTGATCTGACTTTCTGCGCGTCAGGGCTTTCTGGAGCAACTGATAAAGGAGGAAAGTGTTTACAATGGAACTCACAATGTCTTCTGCTATCTGGCAAGTCATGGTCGATATTTCGATCATGGGCGCACTGCTACTGATCGGTGAATTTCTGCGTGCCAAGGTAAAACTGATTCAAAAGGTGCTGATTCCTCCCGCGGTTATCGCTGGTTTTCTGGCTCTTCTGTTCGGTCCACAAAGTCCTGTGGAGCAGCTGAAGATCCTGCCTCTGTCTACCTCATTCGGGACCTATGCCAGCGTGCTGATCGTGGTGATCTTTGCCGCCACCCCCATCGGGGACAAGCCCCAGAAAGGGGCCGCGTCGGGCCCCAAGATCAGCGGTATGTTCTTTAACGTGTCGGGTATTGCCGTACTGCAGTACGCCGTAGGCATGCTGGTCACACTGGTGCTGCTGGTCAAACTCTATCCCACTCTGGACGAGAACTTTGGTCTGATGATGGCTACTGGCTTCTACGGCGGCCATGGCACCGCTGCGGCGGTAGGCTCCGCTCTGAGTGAGCTGGGCGTGCCTAACATGACGGATCTGGGCAACACCTGCGCCACCATTGGCATCGTAGGCGGCATCATTAGCGGCATGATCATTATCAACTGGGGCACCCGTAAGGGCTACACCCACTACGTGGAGAATCCCAAGGAGCTCCCTCAGGAAATGCGTACCGGCCTGGTCCCTGCCAATAAGCAGAAGTCTTCTTCGAAAGGCACCGTAGCCTCCATCTGCCTGGATCCTCTGGGCTTCCATCTGGGTATTGTGATGCTGGCCTGCTGGGTGGGCTATATCGCCTCCAAGTGGTTTGCCAACTGGACGCTGGCTACCTTTGATTTCAAGATCTCTATTCCTGAGTTCTGCCTGTCTCTCATTGCCGGAATCATCCTCAATGGCTTTCTGAACAAGACGGGTGCGGATCAGTATGTGGACCGGGGTACGGTACAGCGTATCCAGGGCACCGCCACCGACTTCCTGATGATTTCCGGTATCGGCTCGCTGAACCTCAGTGTCGTAATGGAATTTGCGGTTCCCCTCATCGTGGTGTGCGCCGCTGGCTTCCTCATCAACTGGTTCTGGTTCATCATCGTGGGCGGAAAATCCTCCGACGAGGATTGGTTCGAGCGCAACATGATGGTCTGGGGTCACGCCACCGGCGTGGCGGCCACCGGCGTGCTGCTGCAGCGCGTGGTTGACCCGGAACTGAAGAGCCGCGGTATTGAGGACTCCGGCATCGCCGATGTGTTCAACCGTCCCATCATCATTGGCCTTCAGGTAATTCCTCCCATTCTTATCGTCAACATGGGTACGACCGGAAGCTGGATCGTCACTGGCGCTTGCTTTGCCATTGTGGCTGTTATGTGGATCTTCGCCTACTTCACTAAGGGCTGGGTCCCCGGACGTCGTCTGAAGACATATCGATAATTTACCCATTTTTCATCTTCTTCTACATACACCGTCTCTTGGTCCTCCCCAGAGAGCCAGGAGGCGGTGTGTGCCGCTATATACCCAGATCGGAGTGCCCCATATACCAGCCAGGTCTTTTTTGCCCAGGAAATAAGGGGCAGAAAGTCATATAGGAGCTGGCTCCCGCATATCTTCCTGATACGAACCATACAGAGGATAAGGGGTGGTAATGTGGATAAGAGAGATCAAATCGGACGGGCCCTGCGCCGTGGAGTGGCCCTGGGGCTTGTGTTGGTGGCCTGCTGGGGGCTGTCCCTGATGGCCGATTTATCCGGGGTAAAGGAACGGCTGGCCGCGCTGGGGCAGGAGCCCGGCCTGTCCGTGTCCCTGTTGTCCAGCCAGCTGGGGGAGCTGCCCCGGCAGACCGCTTCCGCAGAGCTGACCGGATGGGGCAGGCTGCTGTTGAGTCACAGCGCCCTGCTGGCTGCCGGAGAGGAAGCGGTAGCGGAAGTCCGAGATGGGGCCGACCCGATGGAGGATTTGGGCTCAAAGGAAGAATTGGTGGATGAGGAGGAGCAGGGGGAACCCGACCTGAAGCCTCCCACAGAGGACGAGGGCATCCTGGAGATGACGGCGAAGGGCAAAGAGGGGGGGAAGTACCTCCACGACCAGGGAGTTTATGTCTATGACCGGACCGACCTGGGGCTGGACGCCTCGGTGCTGGGGGAGGGCACGGTGGACGTTCCACTGGGAGAGGGACCGCAGATCCTGATCCTGCACACCCATGGCAGTGAGGCATACTCCCAGTCGGACGGGAGGTCCTATGAGGAGAGCGATCCCTACCGGACCACCGACTGTAACCACAACATGGTCCGGGTGGGGGAGGAGATGGCCACGGTTTTTCGGGCCCACGGCCTTCAGGTGGTCCATGATACCAACCTCTATGACTATCCGGCCTATAATGGGGCCTATGACCGGTCCAAGGCGGCGGTGGAGCAGTGGCTGAAGCAGTATCCCACCATCAAAGTGGTGCTGGATGTCCACCGGGACGCCCTGGTGGGAAACGAGGGGGAGATCTATAAGCTGGTTTCAGAGGAGGCCGGGGAGAAGGTGGCCCAGGTCATGCTGGTGGTGGGCACCGACGGCTCTGGCGCCGCCCACCCCCGCTGGAGGGACAATTTGGCCTTTGGAATCAAGCTGCAAAAAAACCTGGTCACAGGGTACTCCAGCCTGGCCCGGCCCATCGTCCTGCGCAACAGCCGGTATAACCAGCAGCTCTCGCCCGGCTACCTCCTGGTGGAGGTGGGAGGCCATGGAAATACTCTCACCGAGGCCCTGGCCGGGGCCCGCCTGTGGGCGGACAACGTGGCCCGCACCCTGCTGGCCATGAAGGAGGGGTAGGAAGTCCAAGAAAAGAGCGGTTGCGAAAACCACCCCCCTGGTGTAAACTGGGGAAAAGGGGTGAAACGGATGAAGCAATACGAATATAAAATAGCTGATATCAGGGTATCTATGGGGTTTGACGAGAAGAAAAAGGTGAGAGAAGCGGAGGAGCAGTGGAATGCGCTGGGCCGGGCAGGCTGGCAGTTTTGCGCACAGGTGAATGGGGGACTGGTGTTCATGCGGGAGATTCAGGATGAATCATGAACAGTATATGCGCCGGGCTCTGGAGCTGGCGATGGAGGCCCAGGCAGAGGGGGATGTGCCCGTAGGCTGTGTTATTGTTCAGGACGGAGAAATCGTTGGCGAGGGGCGCAACCGGCGGGAGGAACGGGGAGACGCCACCGCCCACGCGGAGCTGGAGGCCATACGGGACGCATGCGCCAGGACCGGAAGCTGGCGTCTTCACGGCTGTACCCTCTATGTAACGTTGGAGCCATGCCCCATGTGCGCTGGAGGGATCATCAACGCCCGCATTGACCGAATCTACTACGGAGCGGGAGATGAGAAGGCGGGCTGCTGCGGCTCGGTTCTCAATCTGTTCGAGGAACGCTTCAACCACCATCCCCGCATCTATCGGGGTCCCCTGCGGGAGGAGTGTGAAGCGGTCCTTCAGAAGTTTTTTGAGGCGCTGCGCTGAAAAGATTTAAAGGTTTTGTAACAACTGCGGATAACTTTTGTAATAACCCTTGGGTATACTGATACTCGCAAGGCAAGAGCATCTTTTCATTCTATCCTCCAATTTTTTTGGAAGACCGGCGGTTTGACCGCTGGTCTTTCCCCCCTTTTTGGGCAAAATTTTTGGATCCAGGAGAGATTTAAAACTTATGTAACAACTTGCGTTGGAATTGTTAATAAGTTTCTCTTATCATAAAATCTGCAAGAGACAGTTCGTTTCATTTTGATCCTCTTTTTCAACGGAAGCCCCCGGACGCCTTGGAGCAGGCGTCCGGGGGCTTTCGTCAGCGGCCCCGCAGGAAAAGAAAAGGCAGGCCTGTTCCAACTACAGGCCTGCCTTTTGATTTTTATGGGGAGGGGATACTTGTGTCAGCATTTCCCTGAACTTTCTTTTTCCGCATCAGCAGCAGGGTCATCAGCCCATGAAACAGCTCGCTTACAGGCAGCAGCAGGGAAATAAAGGTTACCTCCCCAAAATAGAAAAACCGCCACCACAGAAACCCCGCGGCCGCGAAGAAGCATACCGCATTACAGACAACGGAATTTTCCGCTGGCCGTATGGAGCACAGCGCCGTCCGGCCCAGGACCAGCAGCAATACAAGGATAAAGGCGGCAATGCCGGTCCCAAGGTCAAGGAGTAGGTATACAAGCTGATAGGGTACTCTGTGCCTTTTCCTGAAAGCCGGAGCAAGCCACATGACTCAGGAAAATAACAAGAAAAATACCGCAGTAATAGAGAAGCTGTTTCTATATCTTGTTCATCTGTTTCCTCCCTCGATCATTGGATGGACCCTTTGGCCGATTTGTTTCACTCTGCCTTTAGAGTACCTTATTTTTCCCCTTGTTTCAATCTATCACCAGAATTTTCGTAAAAAAGACGAAAAGGCTCAAGGACCTCGGAAATTCCCGCTTTCTTGGGGGGAGACTCACGGGACAAAAGGAGCGGAGCCCTGGGGATGTCCCGGAGCTCCGCTCGATACTATATTGTGATCCTTCCAAAATCACAGGCCGCTTTTCCAAAGGGGAGAAGAGAAAATCAGCACTTCTCAAAGATGGTGGCAACGCCCTGGCCGCCGCCGATGCACAGGGTCGCAAGGCCCTTCTTGGCGTCGTCGCGCTTCTGCATCTCATGGAGCAGAGTGACAATGATGCGCGCGCCGGAGGCTCCCACGGGGTGACCCAGAGCGATAGCGCCGCCGTTGACGTTGACCTTGCTCATGTCGAAGCCCAGCTCGCGGGCCACGGCGATGGACTGGGCGGCAAAGGCCTCGTTGGCCTCCACCAGATCCATGTCCTCGATCTTCAGGCCGGCCTTGGCCATGGCCTGACGGGAGGCGGGCACGGGGCCCACGCCCATGATCTTGGGATCCACGCCGCCCTGGCCCCAGGAGACCAGCTTGGCCATGGGCTTCAGGCCGTACTTCTCCACGGCCTCGCCAGAGGCCAGGATGATAGCGGCGGCGCCGTCGTTGATGCCGGAGGCGTTGGCGGCGGTGACGCGCTGCTGGCCCTTGTCAGCGGACTCCTTGATGCCGGTGGGCTCGAAGGTGTGCTCCACGGCGGGGGCGGGGGATTCAGGCCCCACAGGGAAGGCGCCCTTCAGCTTGGAGATACCCTCGGCGGTGACGCCGGCGCGGGGGAACTCGTCCACTTTAAACTCCACCATCTGCTTCTTCTGCTTGACCATCACGGGGACGATCTCGTCGTCAAAGCGGCCGGAGTTGATGGCGGCCTCAGCCTTGTTCTGGGAGGAGGCGGCAAACTCGTCCAGCTCCTGGCGAGTGATGCCCCACACGTCGCAGATGTTCTCGGCGGTGGTACCCATGTGGTAGTTATTAAAGGCATCCCACAGGCCATCCTTGATCATGGTGTCTACCACCTTCTTGTCACCCATGCGGGCGCCCCAGCGCTCGGCAGGCAGGGCGTAGGGGGCGGCGGACATATTCTCGGTGCCGCCGGCCACAATGATGTCGGCGTCGCCGGCCATGATGGTACGGGCGGCCTCGATGACGGACTTCATACCGGAGCCGCACACCATGCCCACGGTGTAGGCGGGGACGGAGGTGGGCACACCGGCCTTGATGGCAGCCTGACGGGCCACATTCTGGCCCAGGCCAGCGGTGAGGATGCAGCCAAACATGACTTCGTCCACCTGCTCAGGCTTGACGCCGGCGCGGGACAGGGCCTCCTTGATGACGGTAGCGCCCAGATCAGCGGCGGGGATATCCTTCAGGGAGCCGCCGAAGGAGCCGATGGCGGTGCGGCAGCAGTTGACAACGTAGATGTCTTTCATAGCTTCTGTTACCTCCAAAATTTATTTGGCGTCCAGAGGGACGCCCACGATTTCCGCTCTTGTTCTGATTATATCGGAGGAAAGGGGAAAAAGCAATCAATTTTTCTGTCCAAGGGTGCCTCTTTCCTGCCTGTGATTGACAAAATCGCAAAAATTATATCAGCGGAAGGGCAAAAATTATGTAAAATAGTGAATTTTTTAACAAAATCCCCCGGCTCTATTTTAAGCCGGGGGAGGGAAGAAGGCTTCAGTCCGCAAGGACGGCCTCCTGGTAGAGGGCCGCCACAGAGGTATCTCCGGTAGAAACGCTTCCGACAGCCGTTTCCTCATCGTGGAGGACCAGCTCATACTGGGAGCCCAGGCCGCTGAACGTCCGAAGCCATTCCAGTGTGCGGCTGGCGTTGGGCGTCAGGGTGATGCTGAGGGAGGAGGAATAAGTCTGGCCGACGGGACTGCTCTCTGCGGCGGGGGCATACTGGCCGCCGCGGCCGGGCTGCTCCTCAAGGGGTAGCTCCCATTGGAAACGCAGGTCGGTGCGGTAGGTGTTTCGCAACCGCTCCTCGTCGCTGAAGAGATAGCGTACGCCGATGCTCCCATCAGCAAAGTCAGCCTTGACCGCTTCCCACAGGCCCTCCAGGTCCTCCCCGGCGGCGCCGTCCAGATACAGGGTGCTCCGATCTTCCCCCTCCGGGGACAGGGAATTGGGCAGCATCCGGACATCGGTGAGATAGGCCTCCACCAGCCGGCCCTGTTCCTCGAAAGAGGCAAAATTATACACCATGGAGATCAGGCCGCGGTTCTGGATCAACTGGTCGGCCAGCTGAGTGACAGAGCCCTCCTTGTCCAACTCATCCAGGAAGATGGGGACGCTGGAATATTCACGGGACAGGGTGGACCCATCCTTCAGCGTATAGGTCACATAGAAAAAGATGTAGTCATCACCGTATATGCTGTAATTGTCAGCTCCATTCCGGTCCCTCTCATTGATGATGGCCTGGTGGAGGTCCAAGACCTGCTGGATCTGGCCGGGCTCGGTGATCTGGGACAGATGGAAGCCGCTGATATCCATGGGGTATCCCATGTCTGCCGATAGATTGATGGAAGCGACTTGGCCGGCATCGGGAATCCGGCTCTCCACGCCAAAGAGATCATAGACACAGGCGGCGCATAACAGAGCCATGGCGGCCGCCACCGCCGCGCAGCCTTTCCAGGCGTTTAGCACCCGGAAGGATTTTTTTAGCAGCATCTCAGCGGTAAAATAGCCCGCTACGGTCCAAAACAGCACACAGGCGGTGAGGAATACGGCGTCTGCCTGCCAGCCCAAAAAAGTGCTGGTAAAGGTGCCAAAGCACAGTCCGGCGCAGAAGGAGACCCCATATTTAAAAATAGGCCGGACCAGGGGGATGGACACTACATCCCCGGCGGATTCCACATGACGGTGGCGGTAGACCAGCAGGGCTAAAAGGGCAAAAACCAGTCCGGCCACGGCGTAGATGGCCACGGTGGAGGGGGAGGCGAGACCCCACTCCCTAGTCACAGCGGCCCCGCTCTCCCCCGTCTGGACCACATTCCAGTTACAGGCCTGGGACAGCAGATAGACGGGGGTACACCACTCTACCAGTCTGCCCCCCACCCAGCCCCGGCCGGGGAAGCCGTAGAAAAAGCGGTTCATCAGCTCCGCCAGCAGGGTGGAGATCACCATGACCAGAAAATTCAGAATGACATAGAAGGCGGGCAGGGCCAGGATGTGGCCGGTAAACATGGCGCAGAAGGCGGCAAAGGAGAAGAAAAACAGAGCGGTGCCGCTCTGAACCAGCAGCCAGACAGCCAGGGCGGCCAGCGCCTCTCCCCAGCACTCCATAGGCAGAAAGGCCAGTTCGGCGGCCGCCGTCACCAGAGCCACCGCCAGATGGGGCAGCAACAGGCAGGACAGACCGGCCAGATACTGGGTGGTGAACAAGGCCTCCCGCCGCAGGGGCAGCGCGTGCATCATGGCGGCGGACCGGTTATTGTACAGATAGCCGAAGGAGGCCATGGCGGCCAGCGCCCCAAAGACCAGAGAGAGGGCCACTCCCATAGTCAGGAGATAGGGGATGTCCAGGGCGGCGGAGGTCAGCATGGACTGAAGGTCCAGCTCTCCCTGATATCGCTCCTGAAGCCAGAAAAACTGATTGAGCAGGTTCAGAGGGATCAGAAAGGCCCAAATCACCCCATACAGGGCCCAAAGGGGCCAGAAGCGGGTCATAGTTTTGCGGTAGAGGGTGGAATTAAAGCACGATGTCGCGGACCCCATAGTCCTCACCTCCCATTTCATAGATAAAGATTTCCTCCAGGGACAGGGGCAGTGCCTCCATCAGAATGGGGGAATACACCGCCATCCTGGTCTTGATGTCCGCTGGGCTGCCCCGGACAATCAGAGTGAACACCCGACCTACCTGGGTGGTGTGGAGGACGTTCATATCCTGGGGCAGTTGGGGCAGATGCCCGTCCTGGAAGGCCACCTGGAGCTTGACCACGTTATCCTGAAGGTCGGTGAGGGACCGTTCCAGAAGTACCTTGCCATGGGACAGGATGCCCACATGGTCGCACACGTCCTCCAGCTCCCGCAGGTTGTGGGAGGACACCAGCACCGTGGTCCCCCGCTGGGCCACGTCACCCATCAGCAGGGACCAGACCTGACGGCGCATCACCGGGTCTAACCCGTCTACCGGCTCATCCAGCACCAGTACCTCCGGCTGGCAGCACAGGGCCAGCCAGAAGGCGGACTGCTTCTGCATCCCTTTGGACAGGCGGCGGATGGGCTGCTTCTCATCCACCTCGGGGAAGGCATCCTTCAGCGCCTCATATCGCTTGGCGTCAAATTGGGGGTACATCCCCCGGTAGAACCGCATCATGTCCCGGGTGGAGGCGGAGGCGAAATAATACAGCTCATCCGGAATGGTGGCGATCTTGGCCTTCACAGCGGGATTTTCATAGACCGGCTGGCCGTCAACCAAGACGCTGCCGGAATCGGGGCGGTAGACGCCAATGATGTGTCGCAGGATGGTGGATTTTCCGGCGCCGTTGGGGCCCACAAGGCCGTAGATAGAGCCCTTCTCCGCCGTCATGGTCAGACCGTCCAGGGCCCGGAAGCCCTCGAAGGTCTTGACTACGTTGTTTACCTTTATCATGGTTCCTCTCCTCCTTCCAGAGCCCGGATGCGGGCCCATAACTCCTCGCCGTTGACCCCTAGAAACAGCAGCTCCGCCGCTGTCTGGTCAAAGGTCTGGAACAGGGCGTCCCGCCGCCCGGTGTCCACCCCGCTGTTGGGGGCGGCAAAGGAGCCTTTGCCTGGCACGGAGCAGAGATAGCCCTCGGACTCCAGAGCGTCGTAAGCCCGCTGGATGGTATTGGGATTGATGGCCAGGGAGCTGGCCATGGTACGGACAGAAGGGAGCTTTTCTCCCTCCTGAATGACTCCGGATACCATCAGCTTCCGCAGGCCGTCCTTCACCTGTTCATAGATGGGACGGGAATCCCGAAAGTCTAGGTTGAGCAAAGCGATTCCTCCTCTCTCGGCGGGACGCCGCCGGATCTGGTCTGTAGATATTTACTGTAGTTCGGCCTGAAAGCCTGTTGCCTCGTCCCCGGAGAGTATCACAGTGTAACACGCTCCATACTGGGCGGGGATAGATACCTGGTCCGTAGTGCCTAAGGGGGTGGTCCTGCCCTCCGCATAGGGGGAAAAATCGATGGAGAAGCCAATCGGATCTGCACCGTCTAGGTAGGCACGGGAGAAACAGGGGACAAGTTCGCTTTCCGCTGTCAACTCTTCTCCGTCCAAGTCGGCCATTCCCCCAGAACCATAAAAGACTCCATCCAGATAGCAGCTCCAGAAGATCTGCTGTATGCCGGAACTCCTGCAGATAATCTGGACCTGAAAGGCGTCTTGCTCCGCAGCGGCGCAACTGGTCAACCCCAAACACAGCAGGCAGGCACCCAGGAAACAGAGGCTTTTTTTCATCCCGCGCATCGCGACCTCCCACACTCAAAACTGTATTAATTGTATTAGTACACATAGTATATCGAAGAGAGCGGGAAAAAACAATTAAGAACTTCTTAAATTTTCTCCTAAGAAAAAAAGAACCGAGGGCGGGACCGGCAAAGGTCCCGCCCTCGGTTTCAAAAACAGAGGTCGGACTTACGACTGGGACATATAGGAGTAGTAGACAAAAACAAGATTTCACCAGTCTTATAGGCGAAAAGCAGATATGGTCGGGGCTAAAACAATACAAATTAGAAGGAAGTAAAAAAGTTAGAGGACCCTGGCGCAAATTTTTATTGAATTGTTGACGGAACGTGTTATGATTAGAAAAGGAAAATTTGTCTTTTACCAGAAATACCCCAAATCCCGGAATATAAGGAGGACCAGTGAATGTTTCGTGCAATCGGATTTATTGGCACCGGCAATATGGGCTCCGCCCTGGCCCGGGCCGCGGACAAGGGAGCCGCCCCTGGCGCCCGTCTCTATCTGTCCAACCGAACACCCGCTAAGGCGGAGGCGCTCTGCAACCAGCTCTCTCGGGCCCAGATGTCTGATAATCAGGAGATTGCCAGGTCCTGTGATACGATCTTCCTGGGGGTGAAGCCCCAGATGATGGCCGCTGCTTTAAAGGATTTGGTTCCCGTCCTTGCCGCCCGGACCGACCGTTTCGTGGTGGTCAGTATGGCGGCCGGACTGACCTTTGAAACGCTTACTTCCCTGCTGGGCGGCTCCTATCCTCTGATTCGCATTATGCCAAACACCCCCGCCTCCATCGGGCAGGGCATTGCCCAGTTCTGTGTTCAAGGGGTAACGGAAGAGGAGAAGGCGGGCTTTTTATCTCTAATGGCCCCCTCCGGTCTGCTGGATGAGATGGATGAGCCCCTGATGGCGGTGGCCAACTGTGTATCCGGCTGTGGCATTGCCTTTGCCGCCATGTTTTTGGAGGCGCTGGCCGACGGCGGTGTGGCTTGTGGACTGGCCCGGGATAAGGCCATGATTTGCGCCGCTCAGACCCTTGTGGGCACAGGGGCCCTATATCTGGCTGAAAAGACCCATCCCGGCGCCATGAAGGATGCGGTGTGCTCCCCCGGCGGATCCACCATTCAGGGGGTACGGCTGCTGGAGGAGCGGGCTTTCCGGTCCGCCGCCACCGACGCTGTAATTGCCGCCTATGAAAAGACCATGAAGATGACCCAGCAGGGATCTACGCCCTCCGGCCAGCTCCTCTCGCCGGACCAGAAGAAATAGTATGAGGTGATTCCAATGCGCATCGTAGTCAAAGTAGGCACCTCCACCTTAGCCCACGCCACTGGGCGATTGAACATCCGCCATGTGGAGGAGCTGGTCAAGGTGCTGTCCGACCTGAAAAACGCCGGACATGAGGTGATTTTGGTGTCCTCCGGCGCAATCGGCATGGGAGTAGGCAAGCTGAATCTATCCGGCCGGCCGGCTGATATGCCCACCAAGCAGGCCGCCGCCGCGGTGGGCCAGTGTGAGCTGATGTATACCTATGATAAGCTGTTTGCCCAGTACAACCACACAGTAGCCCAGATCCTGTTGACCGGAGAGGACGTTGACCACGACGACCGCCGGCAGAACTTTGAGAACACGATGGCCCGACTGCTGGAGCTGGGCGCTCTGCCTATCATTAATGAGAACGACACCGTTGCCACCGCCGAGATCAAGGTGGGGGACAACGACACGCTGGGCGCAATCGTAGCCTGCTCGGTGGAGGCCGACCTGCTGGTCCTTCTGTCCGACATCGAGGGGCTGTATACTGCCGACCCCCGCAAGGACCCCGCCGCCCGCCTTATCCCCACAGTGGAAGAGGTCACACCGGAAATCGAGTCCCTGGCTGACGGTAAGGGAAGCGAGCTGGCGGTGGGCGGCATGGGGACCAAGCTTCGGGCGGCCAAAATGGTCACCCAGCGGGGCTGCGATATGGTTATCACCAACGGCGCGCGCCCAGAGAACCTCTATGACATCGTAGACGGCCGGGCCGTAGGTACCCGCTTCCTGGGGAAGATTGCCCTGGAGGCCGCGCATCAAAAAGGACGGGAGACCGGGCGATGAAAAAAGTAAAGATCACCGTTCTGCGCAAGACACTTCAGGAGGACTTGGCCAGGGAATACGGAGTGGAAGGACTGTCTGCCTGTCCCATGCTTCAGGAGGGAGAGGTATTCTATGCCGACTACGCCAAACCTGACGGGTTGTGTGATGAGGCATGGAAGGCGATCTATCAATATGTATTTGCCCTGGCCCACGGGGCGGGCCAGGAGCCCTTCTACTTTGGGGACTGGATCCGCACCCCCGGTGTTGCCATCTGCTCCTGCAATGACGGCCTGCGCCCCGTCATCTTCAAGCTGGAGGCCACCGATCAGGATGTCCAAATCAATTACGTACCAGTGAACTGAGCTCACAGACGGAAAGAAGAGATGTGCCGCTATGCCTGTAACCATGCTCCCGTCCTTCCTCTTATATTGTTTTACAGGCGGCATTACCCCCGGCCCCGCCAACCTGTGCTCCCTGTCGGCGGCCCTGCGGTATGGTCCCGGTGCGGCCCTGCGCCAATGGCGCGGGCTGTTTACCGGGTTCCTCCTCATCTCTCTGGTCTCGGTGGCCATCACTTGGCGGCTGGGCGCGGCGCTGGGCCAATACGTGGGAATGCTGTCCTGGCTGGGCGCGGTGTATATGCTGTGGCTGGCCTGGCACATAGCGCGCAGCCCGAAGTCCGGGGCTGCCAAGGACCCGGCCGCCCCCACTTTCCGGACCGGGCTGCTTATCAACCTGACAAATGTGAAAATCATGATTTTCTGTCTGACCGCGTTGAGCGCCTATGTGCTGCCCTATACCCGATCCTTCTGGGCCCTGCTGGGCGTGGGGCTGTTTCTCCCCTTCACTGGGCCGGTCTGCAACCTGGTATGGCTCTTTGCTGGGGCCTCCCTGCAGTCCCTGTTCACCAGCCACCGCGGGGCGGTAGATACCACAATGGCCGCCGCCCTAGTCCTGTGCGCGTTTAGCTTGGTATGGCCCTTTTTTACCGAGGGCCCTGCCTCCCTCGTCTCTGGTTGAAATCGAGTGTGCGCCCGTCCTTTTCTATGCTGACCTACCATGATAAAGAGGTGTTTGATATGACGACACAAGAACTGCTGCAAAAGGCCAAGGCATCCAAGGCCGCCATGGCTCTGGCAGATACTGACCGGAAAAACCGTGCCCTGCTGGCTATGGCGGATGCGCTCATCGCCCGCGCAGACCCCATCCTGGCGGCGAACGCCCTGGATATGGAGGCGGCCAGAGGGACCATCTCTGAGGTGATGCTGGACCGGCTGGCCCTGAATGAGAACCGGATTGCCGGAATGGCACAGGGTGTCCGGGAGGTGGCTGATCTCCCAGATCCGGTGGGCGTCGTCCTGAACCGAGTGGACCGGCCAAATGGCTTGGTGATTCAACGGGTCTCTGTTCCCATGGGGGTCATCGCTATCATCTACGAGTCCCGGCCCAACGTGACCTCCGACGCCGCCGCTTTGGCCCTGAAGGCCGGGTCTGCCTGCGTGCTCCGCTGTGGCAAGGAGGCCCACCACTCAGCCGCCGCCATTGTGGCTGCCCTGAAGGATGGGCTGTCCTCTGCCGGCCTGCCCAGCGAGGCACTCCAGCTGGTGGAGGACACCACCCGCCAGTCGGCGGGGGAGCTGATGGCGGCCAGGGGCCTGGTAGACCTGCTCATTCCCCGTGGCGGGGCGGGGCTGATCCGGGCGTGTGTGGACAACGCCGCCGTCCCGGTACTGGAAACAGGCACCGGCATTTGCCACATCTATGTGGACCAGTGGGCCAATCAAACGATGGCCTTGGACATTGTGGAGAACGCCAAATGCTCTCGGCCCAGTGTGTGCAACGCCGCCGAGGTGTGCCTGGTCCACCGGGCCATCGCCGAGGAGTTCCTGCCCAAGCTGCGTCGGCGGCTGACGGAGGACCGGGCTGCCGCCGGCCTGCCCCCCGTGGAACTGCGCCTGGACCGCTCCGCCGCGGCGGTCATTCCGGGCACTCCCGCCGGGGAGCGGGACTTTGACACGGAGTTTTTGGACTACATTCTGGCAGTCAAGGTAGTAGACAGCTTGGAAAACGCGGTGGACCACATCGCCGCCCACTCCACCGGCCACTCTGACGCCATTGTCACCGGCGACGAGAGGGCTGCCCACGCCTTTCAACAGCGGGTGGACTCTGCCGCCGTGTACTGGAACGCCTCCACCCGCTTTACCGACGGCGGTGAATTTGGACTGGGGTGTGAGATGGGCATTTCCACCCAAAAGCTCCATGCCCGGGGCCCCCTGGGGCTGGCGGAGCTGTGTTCCTACAAAACTATCGTCCGGGGCAGCGGCCAGATACGATAGATTTGGTAAATTTTTTGTCTGGTATTTTTCCAGCTTTTGTGTATAATGAGCCCAGAGAATGACTTTTCCAGAAGGAGAAAGGATGGATTCCCATGAATCGTCATATTTTGGATTTCCTCCAGACTACCCGTGAGCTGTTGGAGTCTGACCAGGTGCGGATGATGGGCCGGTGGAAGCACCATGGCCCTATTTCCACCCTGGACCATTCCCTGTTTGTGGCCTACTTGTCCTACCGCGCCGCCAAGGTACTGGGGCTGGATGCTCGGGCCGCTGCCCGGGGAGGACTGCTCCACGACCTGTATCTGTACGACTCTAAGGATAAGTCCGCCCATCCCGGCTGGCAGTGCTTTGACCATCCGCGGGCGGCCGCTCGAAACGCCGGGGAGCTGACCTGGCTGTCCGACAAGGAGCGGAACATCATCCTGTCCCATATGTGGCCCCTGGGTGGAGCTCTGCCCAGGTCTCGAGAGGCTTGGCTGGTGGACCTGGTGGACACCCTTTGCGCCGGACTGGAAATGTCCCGCGTTTACCATCCCGCCCGTCTGCGGGAGCGGCTCGGAGTGCGCCCCCTCCTGCCCGCCTGTGCCTGATTTTTATCTCTCCTCCACCTGCTGGAGGAGAGTTTTTTTGCGAAGTTGGGGGATTTTGCGGTGAAATTGTGCTTTCTGGCCTTTTTGAAAAAATTTTCCTTGTCACGGGAAAAAAGACCTGATAATATGCTATAATGTCTATAGTCCTGATTTCAGGGCCTGTTAAGCCAGAGCAAAAGGAGAATTCAATATGCGTGATCGTCAGGCCGCTTTGGAAGCCAAACGCCAGGCTCTGCTGGAGGCGGGCGTGGATATGATGGACCCCTCCTCTGTGTATGTGGAGGACTCGGTCCAGGTGGGCGAGGGGACCCTGCTCCTCCCCGGCACCATTTTACGCGGGGACACCGTGGTGGGCAGGAACTGCCAGATTGGGCCCAACGTGATGCTCACCAGCTGCACAGTGGAGGATGAATGCGCCATCAACGCCTCCCAGTGTGAGGAGAGCGTCATTCGGAAGGGCTGCCAAATTGGCCCCTATACCCACATCCGCCCCCACTGTGTGGTAGGTGAGGGGTCCAAGATCGGCGCCTTTGTCCAGCTGAAGAACTGCAATCTGGGCAAAGGGACCAAGATGGCCCACCTGACTTATGTGGGGGACAGCGACGTGGGGGACGACTGCAACTTTGGCTGCGGCACCGTCACCTGCAATTATGACGGCTTTCAGAAGCACCGCACCATCATCGGAAGCAACGTGTTCGTGGGCTGCAACACCAACTTTGTCCCCCCAGTACAGATTGGGGACGGGGCCTTTATCGCCGCTGCTACCACGGTTACCCAGGATGTGCCCCAGGACGCCATGGTCATCGGCCGCACCCGCCAGCAGGTGAAAGAGGGCTGGGCCGCCGCCAACCGGGAGAAAAAGCGCAAAAAGTGAGGGGACGCCTCACACAACATAGGAACGGGGCCGGCGGCGACAGCCGGACCCAAAAATATTAGGAGGAAGCTGTATTATGATCGCACACGGGAAGGATATCAAGGTCTTTACCGGCAATTCCAACCCCCAGCTGGCCAAGGACATCTGTAAGGAGCTGGGCATCCCCCTCGGGAGCTCCGAGGTAGGAGCCTTCTCCGATGGAGAAAATTTTGCCTCCATCTATGAGACTGTCCGCGGCTCCGACGTTTTCGTGGTCCAGTCCACCTGCTCCTTTGTCGATGAGGGAAAGCCCGGCACCGTCAACGATTCCCTGATGGAACTGCTCATCATGATCGATGCCCTGAAGCGGGCCTCCGCCGGCCGCATCACCGCTGTTATCCCCTATTTCGGCTACGCCCGCCAGGACCGCAAAACCAAGCCTCGGGACCCCATCTCCGCCAAGCTGGTGGCCAACCTGATCACCACGGCGGGAGCGGACCGGGTGCTGACCATGGACCTCCACGCCAACCAGATCCAGGGCTTCTTTGATATCCCAGTGGACAATCTGTTGGGCTCCCCCATCTTTGTGGAGCACTTTACCCAGAAGTACGCCTCCTGCCATGATGACACTATGATCGTGTCGCCCGACGTAGGCTCCGTGGCCCGGGCCCGGGCCTTTGCCCAGAAGCTGAATATGCCCCTGGCCATCGTGGACAAGCGCCGCCAGAAGGCCAACTCCTCCGAGGTCATGAATATCATCGGTGATGTGCGGGATAAGCACGTCATCCTTCTGGACGACATGGTGGATACCGGCGGTTCTCTGTGCCACGCGGCTAAGGCGCTGGTAGAGATTGGCGGCGCCCGGGATGTTACCGCCTGCGCCTCCCATGGCGTGCTGTCCGGCCCCGCCATCCAGCGCATCATGGACAGCGTGCTGGACGAGGTGATCTTCCTGAATACCATCCCCGCGAAGCCTGGTATCCAGTGCCCCAAGATCAAGTACATCTCTGTGGCCCACATGTTTGCCGAGGCCATCAGCCACATCTACATGGAGACCTCCGTTTCTCCCCTTTTCCTGTAAGAACAAACCTCCAGGGGCGGGCTTTTGCCCGCCCCTGTTTTCAAAGAAGGGACCGCGATGTTTTTGAAAAAAGATGCCGGCGGCATCAACTGGCTGCTGGTCTGCCTGGGAAATCCCGGAGAAAAGTACGAAGATACCCGCCACAACGTGGGCTTCATGGTGGCCGACGAGATCGGCGAGCGCCAGCACGCCCCCATCCAGAAGCTGAAATTCAGGGCGCTGACCAATATCTTCACCATTTCCGGGGAAAAGGTGCTGGTGATGAAGCCGGTCACCTATATGAACCTGTCTGGCGAGGCGGTGCGGCAGGCGGCAGATTTTTACAAGGTTCCGCCTGACCATGTGCTGGTAGTGTTGGACGATACCGCGCTGGCTGTGGGCAAACTGCGCGTCCGGAGGGGCGGCTCCGCCGGCGGACACAACGGGTTGAAAAGCATCATCCAGCACCTGGGCACAGATCAGTTTCCCCGCCTGCGGGTAGGCGTGGGCGAGAAGCCCCACCCGGACTACGACTTGGCCGACTGGGTGCTGGGCAGGTTCACCGGCGAGGACAAGAAGGCCATCGACGCCGCGGTGAAGCGAGCGGCCGACGGGGTGGAGTGTATTTTGAAGGACGGCCTGGAGCAGGGAATGAATCGGTTTAACGGGTAGGGCAGAACTTTTTGAGGAGGGTGTCCAGATGGGAGAGCTGATGACCGGGATCGCCTGCGGCCGGACACTGAAGAAGCTGGCGGGGATGGCCCGCCCCCTGTGGGAGCGGTGCGACCCAATGCCGCTGAGGCGCGCCATCGAGAATCGGTATGCCGGCGGCCCCCGGCGGGAGCGCCAGCTGGTCCAAGATCTCTATACCACCTATTATGTGGGTGCCCTGATCGCGGCGGGGGAGGTAGTGACGCCGGAATCTGTGATGAAGGCCCAGTTAGAGGACAGGCACAGCGGCAACGGCGCCCTGTACTGGGGGCTGGCCGCCCTGATCCATATCCAGTGGGAGCGCTGGGACCAGGCCCTTCAGGCCCAGGTTCAGGCCATGGCCAACTATGACGACTGCCCCCTGCGGCGGGACGTCCGGCGGGAGCTCCAGCGCCTGCTGTGCGTCACGGGCTACGCCTTGAAGATCCACAGTAGTACCCTGGAGGGGCTGGAGGACGATTTGTCCGCCTTGGCAGACAGCGCCGTCAACCGGTTCCAGCGGGTAGAGGCCCGGCTGCTGCTGGGGCGGTATCACCTGACTGTGGGAAATACCCAGGCGGCCCGGGACCATCTGGAATTTGCGCTGGCCCAGGGCGGGGAAACCTATGTCGGGCTGCTGGCGGACGACCTGCTGAGGGAGCTGGAGGGCCGGGAGCCCAGCCCGGAGCGCCAATGGCGTCGGGCCATGCTTCGGGTGGAAGAGGAAACCAGGAGGATGGCGGATACCTGCGACCCTTGGCCCCTGCTGGCGGCCCTGGAGGCTGCCCAGGCCTGTCAGATCCCTGCCCCTGCCCGCGCCGGACTCCGGATGCTGGAGGCCACCGCTCTGGTCAGCCTGGGCCGGGAGGAGGAGGCCGAGGCCCTGCTGGACCAGGTCCCGGACCAGGAGCAGGGGGATTACAGGATGCAGAAGCTGCAACTCAGGGCCATCCTGTGCAACCGCCGGGGCCGGACCGAGGAGGCGGAGGAGCTGGCCGGAAAGATGGAGGAGCTGATGGTCCAGGCGGGCAGGGACAATGGACGGCGGGAGGTGTTTTGCCTCCGGTGCACCGCCCGCCTCAAGCGGGGGGAGGCGGATGGACTGGAGGAGGGCCTTCGGCGGTACATCACCTGCGGCGGGCCTCTCCTTTCTCAGGTCGGTGACCACTTGCTGCTGGGCCGGTACTGCCTGGCTGTGGGGAGAATAGAGGAGGCCGGGGAGCACCTGACCTTTGCGGCGGAGCGGGGCGGGCCCATGTATGTGGGAAAAGAGGCGGCGCAGCTGCTTCGGACCCTCCGCCAATCCCCGCGGGACGGAAAAAATTAAGAGAGAATTAAGAGAATATACCTCTTTTTTTAACAGAGCCGTGCTATTCTGACCGGGCAATACATAGGATTTCAGGAGGTATTCTGTGATGAACCGATGGATTTTAACCCATGCCCGGCTAGCCTTCTGGCTGTGGACTGTTCCCTCCCTGGCCCTGTTGGTCTGGTATGCCGCGCGGAACGAGGGGGAGGGCCTAATGACCGCCTACGCCCTGTTTGTCCTCTGGGAAGCGGCGGGGTTTTGGGGGATCAACGGATTCCTGTGCGGCTGGGCCCGGCGGCCGGCATTCCGGGCGATGGACGAGTATTGTGACCCGGAACCCCTGCTGGAACTGTGCCGCATGGTGCTGAAGCAGAACCCCAAGTCCCTTTTTTACCGGGTGTTTGAGGGCTATGCCCTGGCTCTGTTGGGCCGGCGTAGGGAGGCGGAGGACTCTGCTCACATGGCCGCGGAGCAGCCCCGGCTGTGGAAAAACCCGCCCCTTCTAGCTGTGTGGCTCACCCAGCTCCCTCCAGAGGACCCGGAGCGGGAACGAGGAGAGCTGGCCATGGAACGGCTGGTCCGCCGGCTCTCTCCCCAAAAGCGGGCTGTCCTGGCCAGGGCCGGGACCATGCGGGACCGGGCGGCCCAGATCCAGGAGGCGCGGCCTGAGCTAGAGCCTCTGCTGCTGGCCGATCTGGAACAGGCCGGCTGTACCCGGGAACAGGTAGCGGCCCACATGGCGCTGGGGATCTATTACCAGCGCCGGGGGTTGGAGAACAAGGCCCAGGAGCATCTGTCCTTTGTGGTTGCCCGCGGGGGACGGCTGGCAGTCCGTACGGAGGCGGAGCGGATGCTGTGCCGCCTATCAGGAAAGGGTTGAGGCAAGCGGGGGAGAACGTCCTTCCGGTTCGCCTGGGTTTTCTTCCTTTTGGATGACCCTCTGAACGGGGCGGTCCCACTTACCGCCCTGTTCCTCTTGACACGGGCCTATTCTGGAGTAAACTTTTATCCATACCAAAGAGATCACCCCCTGTCCGGTTGGATTGGGGGCTTTGCCGCGTTGCTTCGGAGGTTTTGTTATGATGCAGCTGCTTATTGACGCCCTGAACCGCATCCCTGAATTCCAGCAGCTCCTCTCCGCCCTGGAGGGGGGCCGCTCTCCCGCCGCCCTGTCCGGTGTGGCGGCGGTCCACCGGGCTCACATGGCCGCGGGGATTGGGACGATGACCGGGCGGCCCGTGGTAGTGGTGTGTGCCGACGAAGGGGAGGGGGAACGGCTGGCCCGGGATCTGACTGCCTTCGTAGGTCAGGAGGTGCCGGTTCTTACCCCGCGCTCCTTTACCTTCCACAATGCCGCCACCGTCTCCCGCCAGTGGGAGCACCGGAGGCTGGCCCTGATGGAGAAGCTGGCCGCGGGGCGGCTTCCCTTCCTGGTAGCCACGGTGGAGGGCTTGCTCCAGCGCACCCTTCCGCCACAGGCGCTGGAGCAGTATTGCTTCCGACTGAAAGTCGGCCAGAGCCAGGACCTGGCCCAGCTGGCGGAAGCCCTGTCGGCCGCGGGATACATCCGGTGTGACCAGGTGGAGGGTGTGGGCCAGTTCGCCCTCCGGGGCGGCATCCTGGATGTGTATGCCCCCGGTATGGATGCCCCAGCCCGGGTGGAGTTTTTCGGGGATGAGGTGGACGCCATGGGTTCCTTTGACCTGTCCACCCAGCGGCGGACGGAAAATTTGGAGGAGGTCCGTCTTCTCCCGGCCGCCGAGACGCTGCCTCAGCTGGCCCCAGGGGGACTGGCCGGGTTGTCGGAGCGGCTCCGCCAACTGGCGGCTAAGGCCGCCCAGAACGGCTTAAAGGAGCTGGCAGCCACCTTGGAGCAGGACCGGGAGGCCATTTCCCAGGGCCGTTCCTTCCCGGCTATGGACCGCTATCTGCCGTTGATCTACCCCAAGGCGGCTTCCGCCGCCCACTATCTCCCCGGAGATGCCTGTGTGGTATTCTCCGAATGCGCCCGGGTGGCTGACCGGGCCAAGACCTGGCAGTGGCAGCTGGATGAGGACGTGAAGTCCCTGCTGGAGCGGGGGCTGCTGGATGGCTCCTGCGGCGAGCTGTCCCTGACCTTCTCCCAGCTCACCGCCCTGCTGCGGGACTGGCCGGTGGTCTATCTGGACTCCTTTACCACCTCCGCCTATCCTGACCCGCCCAAGGTGCTGCTGTCCATCACCGCCAAGCAGCTTCCCTCCTTTGGGGCCAGTCTGGAGACGGCGGTCCAGGACTTGGCTCACTACCAGAACAGCGGCTTTTCCTCCTTGGTGCTGGTGTCCGGGGAGCAGCGGGCCTTGGATCTACAGGGACTGCTCCGGGAGCAGAAGGTAAAGTCGGCTGTGGATTTCCAGATGAAGGAGCTGCCCCGGCCTGGGCAGACGGTCATCACCGTGGGCGGCCTGTCCGGGGGAATGGAGTATCCATCCATCCAACTGGCCGTCATCACAGAGGGCGACCCGCGGGCCATCAAAAAGCCGCGGGCCCGGAAAGATGCCACCAACCGGCAAAAGCTGAAGTCCTACGCCGACCTGTCCCCCGGCGACCTGGTGGTTCATGAGCACCATGGAGTGGGCCGCTATGTGGGTATGGTCAAAATGCAGGTAGACGGCGTGGAGAAGGACTATGTGAAGATCGCCTATGCCGGCACCGATGTGCTCTATGTCCCAGCCACCCAACTGGATATGGTGTCCAAGTACATTGGCGGCGGCGAGGACGCGGCGGAGACCAAGAAGCTGAACAAACTGGGGGGCACCGAGTGGGAGAAGGCCAAGACCCGGGCCAAAAAAGCGGTTCAGGACCTGGCCAAGGGGCTTATTCAGCTCTACGCCCAGAGACAGCGTCAGCCAGGATATGCCTTTTCTCCTGATTCCCCATGGCAGAGGGAGTTCGAGGAGCAGTTCGAATACACCGAGACGGAGGACCAGTTGCGCTGCATCCAGGAGATCAAAACAGATATGGAGCGGGCCTCCCCAATGGACCGCCTCCTCTGTGGCGACGTGGGCTACGGAAAGACGGAGGTAGCCTTCCGGGCCATGATGAAGTGCGTGCTGGACGGCAAGCAGGCCGCTATCCTGGTGCCTACCACCGTATTGGCCCGTCAGCACTATCTCACCGCCCTGCGCCGCTTTGCCAAATATCCGGTGAACATTGACGTGGTGTCCCGGTTCCGTACCCCCGCCCAGATGAAGGAGACACTGCGTCAGGTGGAGAACGGTTCGGTCGATATCCTGATTGGCACTCACCGCCTGTTCAATAAGGATGTGAAGTTCAAGGATCTGGGGCTGCTGGTGGTGGACGAGGAGCAGCGTTTCGGTGTGCAGCACAAGGAGAAGCTGAAGGAGCAGTTCAAGCAGGTGGACGTCCTTACCCTGTCCGCCACCCCCATCCCACGCACACTGAATATGGCCCTGTCCGGTATCCGGGATATGTCTACCCTGGAGGAACCGCCGGCGGACCGCCAGCCGGTCCAGACCTATGTGCTGGAGCACGATTGGGGGGTGTTGGCCGACGCCATGCGCCGGGAGCTGGAGCGGGGCGGCCAGGTCTACTACCTCCACAACCGGGTGGAGACCATCGACCGCTGCGCCGCCCGTGTTCAGACGCTGCTGGGGGAGGATGCGGCGGTGGGTGTGGCCCACGGCAGGATGACCCAGGAGGCCATCGACGACGTGATGAGCCGGATGACCGACGGGGAGTTGAACGTGCTGGTGTGTACCACCATCATCGAGACGGGCATCGACCTGCCCAACGCCAACACCCTTATCATCGAAAACGCCGACCAGCTTGGCCTGGCCCAGCTCCACCAGATTCGGGGCCGGGTGGGCCGGTCCAGCCGCCGGGCCTTCGCCTATCTGACCTACCGTCGGGGCAAGGTGCTCACCGAGGTGGCCTCCAAGCGGCTGGAGGCTATCCGGGAGTTTGCCGAATTTGGCTCCGGCTTCAAGATCGCCATGCGGGATCTGGAGATCCGGGGGGCGGGCAATGTGCTGGGTCCGGAGCAGAGCGGCTTTATGCTCTCGGTGGGCTATGATATGTACTTGAAGCTGCTGGAGGAGGCCGTCCTGCTGGAGCAGGGACAGGAGGTCCCCACACGTGCCGAGTGCTCCGCCAACCTGTCGGTGGCCGCCTCCATCCCCGACCGGTATGTGCCCTCCCCGGAGCAGCGGATGGACCTGTACCGTCGCATCGCCGCCATCCGGGAGGAGAGCGACGCTGACGACCTGGTGGATGAGCTTATCGACCGCTACGGCGAGCCTCCAAGGACTGTAAACAACCTGATCTCCGTGGCGCTGCTCCGGGCGGACGCCGCCCGGGCCGGCGTCACCGACATCGACCAGAGGAATGGCTGCCTGCTGCTGACCATCCCTCAATTCGATCTGCGTCAGGTATCCCTCCTGTGTGGAGATCGCAAGTACAAGGGCCGGCTCCTTTTCTCCGCCGGGGAGCTCCCGTATCTCTCCCTGCGGCTGAAGCAGGGGGAGGACGCTCTGCGGGCGGCCCGTACCCTGGTGGCCGACTACGCCGCCGGAGGTGAGGGGCCCGTGGAGGAGTGACCGCCCGCCGTGGCCCGGCCCGTGCCCCAGGGGAGCGGGCCCTCACTTGCCCTTGCTCCCCGCTTCATTTTGTGTTATGATGATATGCGTCCGCGGGCCTTTGGCCTAAGAGAGACAAAACTTGTCCTGATGAGAAAGGAATCCTATCTCCATGATCATGATGAAACGAATCCTGTCCCTGGCCCTTGCGCTGGCACTGGGGACCACGCTGTTGAGCGGCTGCTCCAAGGGGGACGGCTCGGAGGACAGCAGCACCAGCGGCTCTTCCGCCGACACCTCCGCCCCCTCTGAAGTTGAGCCCATGGACCTGACCGGGGTCACGGACCCCTATCAGGCTACCGCCGGCGTCCCCGGAAACACCGTAGTGGCCAAGGTGGGCGACTATGAGATCACCGCTGAAAGCCTGCTCTACTGGCTGAACTACAACATCGAGTATCAGTTGCAGCAGTATGCCATGTTTGGCCTGACCGACCTGCCATGGGACAGCGAAACAGAGGACGGCACCTTAGCGGACACGCTAAAGAACGCTGCCCTTCAGATTGCCGCCTATTACCGCCTGGTTCCGGAACTGTGCGCGGAGAAAGGGCTGTCCCCAGATCAGGAGATGCTGGACCAGGTGGCGGCCTTTCTAGACAGCGCCGTTCAGGAGCTGGGCGGCCAGGAAACGATGGAGCACTACTTTTGGGCCAGCATGATGACCCCGGACCAGTTCCGCAGTATGTACGAGGGGGTCAGCCTGGATGAACAGCTCCAGGAGCTCTACTACGGCGAGGGGAGCGAGGGCTATCCCACCGACGCCGAGGTGCTCTCCTATGCCCAGGATGAGCTGGGCGTCTATCGGGCCAAGCACATTCTGCTGCTGACCAAGGATATGGAGCAGACTGTCACCAATGAGGACGGGACCACCGGGTATGCCCCCTTAGACGACGCCACAGTAGCGGAGAAGAAGGCGCTGGCAGATGACCTGCTGGCCCAGCTAAGGGCTGCGGAGGACCCCATCGCCCTCTTTGACGAACTGATGAACGAGCACAGCGAGGACAGCGGCCTAGCCGCCAATCCTGATGGGTACACAACCACTAAGGGCCAGATGGTCCCAGAGTTTGAGAACACTGCTTTGGCCTTGAAGGACGGGGAGATCAGCGACGTGGTGGAGAGCACCTACGGCTACCACATCATCCTCCGGCTGCCCCTGGACCCCGCTGATTACCGCGGGCAGATGGTGGCGGACAAAATGGAGATTCTGAGTCAGCAGTGGCTGGATGAGTACGGCGTCGTGCCCACCGAGGCCTTTGAGCAGATCGATCCCATCACCTTCCGGACCCAGGTTACGGCCCTGCAGGCAGCGGTTCAGCAGGAGATCGCGGCCATCTATGAGGCCGCGGAGGATGACGCGGACTCCTCCGCCCCCTCCGATGGCTCCAGTCCCGCGACAGACAGTTCCAGCGCCTCTGGAAGCCAGGGATAAATCCAAAAAACGGGAGGCTCTCTTTTGAGAGCCTCCCGTTTTTTGCTGTTCAGGGAGCGGATTACTCCGCCCAGGCGATGAACTGGACCTCCACAGGGGCATTACCGGGCAGGGTGCCCATACCGATGGCGGCCCGGGCGCCGATGCCGGCGTCGCCCAGCTTCTCATAGAGATAGTCGGAAACCAGGTCGCCGATCTTGGCGTGGGAAGTAAAGTCGGGGGCGGCGTTGATATAAACAGTGAGGGACAGGATCTGGGTGATCTTCTCCCCAGGCTGTACACAGCTGAGGGCGGCGTTCAAGGCGTTGGCGGTGGCCTGGTCCGCGGCCTGGCGGTAGTCCTCTACGGAGACGCCGCTCTCCACCTTGCCGGACATAATCAGCTGGCCGTTCAGGCGGGGGGTCATGCCGGCGGTAAAGATCAGGTTGCCCTTCCGGACGGCGGGCTTATACTTGCCCTGCGGGATCGGATTACTCATAACAGACACTCCTTTATGTTTTGGTAATATTAAGTAGCGGCTGTGTTTAGGCGTGGTACCGCTGGGCCATCTGGCAGATGCGCTCCACAGCGGCCACGGCAGCCTGGTGATCCTGGGAGAAGTTCAGGCGGACGCTGTCCGTGAACTGGGGACCGAACTCGGTGCCGGGGGTGACGGTGACGGCGGCCTGAGCCCGGCACAGCTTAACGAACTGGTCCAGGGTGACCTTCAGAGCGGGGAGCTGGAGGAAGATGTAGCTGCCGCCCTCGGTGGGACGGGCCCAGCAGCCGGGGTACTTGGCGACAACCTTCAGCAGATCGTCCCGGATGGCCTTGTGGTCGGCTACCCGCTTCTCCATCCACCCATCGGGCTCGGAGAACCAGCTGAGATAGGCGGACTGGCAGTAGCCGGCGGTCCGCAGGGACACGATAGCCTGGAGCTTTTCCATGCGGGTGATGATGTGGGCGGAGCCGTAGGCCACACCCAGACGGAAGCCGCTGAGGGACTCGGTCTTGGAGGGGCCAATGATGGTGATCAGAGTGTCGGGCTTCTCCTCCAGGGCGCGCAGGTGGGTGTAGGGCTGGTCCTTATCGAAGAGCTGGCGGGAGTACAGCTCGTCGGCGATGACGGCCACATTGTACTTCTTGGCCAGCCGGCCGATGGCGGCCACCTCTTCAGGGGAGTAGATGACACCAGTGGGGTTATTGGGGTTGGAGTACAGGAATACCTTTACGCCGCTCTGGAAGGCCTTTTCCAGCGCCTCCAGGTCCAGACCGGAGTAACGGTCCACATCCTTCCAGTGGATGGGCACAGGGACCAGCTCGCCGTCAAAGAACTCCACCAGCTTGCGGTTGGCAAAATAGTCGGGTTCGATGATGGCCACCTTGTCCCCGCGACCGATGAGGGAGCCCATGGCCAGGAACAGTGCGCCCTGGGTGCCGGGAGTCAGAATCAGCTCGCTGGCCGCGTCCACAGGGGCGCCGCTAAACTCGGTGAGCTTCTGGGCCAGATAGGCGCGGATATCGCTCTTGCCGCGGTACTCGGTGTAGGCCTGGTGGCCGCCTCCCACCACATAGCCCTCTACAAACTTCTCCAAGCTGCCGGGGATGGGCTTGTGTGCGTCCACGTCGCCGTGGGAGAAGTCTACGGGGGTGCCGGGGATGGGATCGCCCTCCATGGGCAGAGCCTCCTGCTTCTGCAGGGTCTCCTGGCCGGGAGCGTTGTCACAGCCCAGCTTTGAGAATTTTTCAGTGATGTAATCCATATTCAACATACCTCCTGAATATTAGTCAGTGCCGTCTCCTCCAGAGGAGGAAGAGTGCCGGTCCGCCTTTGATATCTCTATTTTAGTAGCATCCCGCCAGAAAATCAATTACAGAAAATTATATAAGAATATATCTAAAAAATTTTAAGGTTGCCCCAAGGGGCCCTGTTGAGGTAAAATAAATCATTCTAATACGATTAAAATAAGGAGGGACGTCCTATGCTCCGAGACAGGGAATATGTCTATGCTGTTTACCAGGAGCGCAGCTTTTCCAGGGCGGCCCAGCGGCTGTTTATTTCTCAGCCAGCCCTCAGCAGCAAGGTGAAGAAGGTGGAGGAGCGGGTGGGAGCCCCCCTCTTTGACCGCAGCACCAACCCCATCCGCCTGACCCCCGCCGGCAAATGCTATGTGGAGGCAGTGGAGCAGGTGATGGGCATAGAGGACGAGCTCCGCAGCCGCCTCGCCCAGCTGGCCGACCAGCGGGAGGGGGCCATCACCATTGGAGCATCCGCCTATTTCTGCTCCTATGTGCTGTCTGAGCTGGCGATGGAATTTCAGCGCCGGTACCCCGGCTATGTGGTCAGCCTGCTGGAAGGCAATACCAGCGACCTGACCAAGTGCCTGCAGTCCGGTGTCATCGACTTCATGCTGGATATTTACCCCTTGGACACCAACCTGTTTCAGGGCCAGCTGTGGGGGCAGGAGGAGCTGATCCTGGCAGTCCCGGCGGGGCTGGCGATCAACCAGGAGATGGCGGAGTGGCGCCTCACGTTTGAACAGGTCCAATCAGGCAGCGGCATGGGGGTGGACAGCCACCGGGCGCCTCTGTCCGCCTTTGCCAAGGAGGGCTTTCTGCTGCTGAAGAAGGGGAGCGACACCTACCGCCGGGTGCTGAAGCTGTGCCGCAACGCGGGCTTTACCCCCAAGGTGAATATGTACTTGGACCAGATGCTGACCGCCTATCATGTGGCGGAGAACGGCCATGGCCTCACCTTTGTCCGCCCCCGGGTGCTGGACCATGTGAAGCCCACGGACCAGCTCTACTTCTACGAGATCGACGACGAGAATGTGATGCGGACCCTCTATCTCTACTACCGGAGGGAATCTTCCCTCCCGGCTATCTATACCGATTTCCTGGACTTTATGGACAAAAATCGGCAGGAGGAGTGAACCCACACCCCCGAACCTCTGGTTCGGGGGATTTTTATGCCCCAGCCTCTCTTTTTTTCTTCCCCCAGGATTCTCCAAAAAATGGACAGGCCCAAGGCTATACTGAAAGAGAAGCTGAGAAGGAGCGTGGTACATATGAGTGACTGGCACAGCCGGCCTTTGGAACAGGTAATGAAAGAGCTGGACAGCCGTCCCTCCGGCCTGACGGAGCGGGAGAGCGCCCAGCGGCTGGAGCGGCTGGGTCCCAACCAACTGGAGCCGCCCAGAAAGCCCTCTGTGCTGGCCCGGGTGCTAGGCCAGTTGAAGGACCCTATGATTCTGGTGCTGCTGGGGGCGGCCGCCCTGTCTCTGGCGGCCAGCGGCGGGGAGGACTGGTTGGACGGCGCTATCATTCTAATTATTGTTCTGGTCAACGGAGTCATCTCCATCACCCAGGAGGACCACGCCCAGCAGGCCTTGGAGGAGCTGAGGCGGATGTCCTCCCCACAGGCCCATGTCCTGCGGGAGGGGCGGGCAAAAAAGATATCCGCCGCCGCCCTGGTGCCTGGGGACGTGATCCTGCTGGAGGCGGGGGACATGGTGCCCGCTGACGCTAGAGTTATGGAGTGCAGCCGCCTCCAGGCGGACGAGTCGGCCATGACCGGCGAATCGGTCCCCGTGGAAAAGGGAGCCCACGACCGGCTGCCTGAGGAGGCCGCTCTGGGGGACCGGACCAACATGGTGCTCTCTGGCACCATGATTACCGCCGGCCGAGGGACCGCCCTGGTGGTGGCCACGGGGATGGACACCCAGATGGGGCGGATCGCCAACCTGCTTCTGGAGGACAAGGAGGGCGACACGCCGCTCCAGCGAAAAATGGGGGAGATCTCCAAATCCCTGTCCTTCCTGTGCCTGTCGGTGTGCGCTGTCATGTTCGGGGTGGGACTGATTCAGGGAAAAAATATGCTGGATATGTTTCTTACCGCCGTATCCCTGGCGGTAGCTGCCATTCCGGAGGGGCTGCCCGCCATCGTCACCATCGTCCTGGCCCTGGGCGTCCAGCGTATGGCGGCCCGGGGGGCCATAGTAAAAAAGCTGCCCGCCGTAGAAACGCTGGGCTGTGCCAGCGTCATCTGCTCGGATAAGACAGGGACACTGACCCAAAACCGGATGACGGTCCAGGAGCTATGGACACCTGCTGGCGGCCATCGGCGGGATGCCCTGCTGGCCGGCTGCCTGTGCTCTGATGCCAGGCTGGAGTGGAAGGCGGGGGCGCCTACCGCTGTCGGTGACCCCACCGAGGGGGCCTTGGTGGTGGCCGCCGCCCGGGAGGGGGTGGACCAGGAAAAGGAGGAACAGAACTGGCCGCGGACGGCGGATCTGCCCTTTGACTCCGGACGAAAGCTTATGTCCACCATTCATGCCAGGGAGGACGGGAGCTGGACTGTTTTTGTCAAGGGGGCCCCTGACATCCTGCTGGAGCGATGTGTGGCTGGCCCCCGCGGGCCTCTGTCCGCCCAAGACAGGCGGGCGGTGCTGGAGGCCAATGAGGCCATGGCCCAAAAAGCCCTGCGTGTCATCGCCGTGGCCCGGCGGGAGCTGCACATCCTGCCGCCTGGGCTGGAGCCGCGGGCGGTGGAGAGCGGCTTGACCTTCCTGGGTCTCTTTGGCCTGATGGACCCGCCCCGGCCGGAGGTAAAGGCGGCCGTGGCTCGCTGCCACCTGGCCGGAGTCCGTCCCGTGATGATCACCGGAGACCACAGGGCAACCGCCGCCGCCGTGGCCCGGGAGCTGGACATTATCCGCCCCGGAGAGTGGACCGTGACAGGCGGCGAGCTGGACTTCATGCCCCAGGAGGTGTTGGAGGAGGACATCGAAAAATTTGCCGTCTTTGCCCGGGTGACTCCGGAGCACAAAATGCGCATCGTAAAGGCGTGGCAGAAGCGGGGCCATGTGGTGGCCATGACTGGAGACGGCGTCAATGATGCCCCTGCCCTCAAGACGGCGGACATCGGCTGCGCCATGGGAGTGGCGGGCACCGACGTGGCCAAGGGGGCAGCCCACATGATTCTCACGGACGACAACTTCTCCACCATCGTTTCCGCCATCGAGGAAGGGCGGGGCATCTACTCCAACATTCGAAAAGCCATTCACTACCTCCTCTCCTGCAACATCGGGGAGATCTTCACCATCTTTGCCGCCACTCTGCTGGACTTCGGACAGATGCCTCTGGTCCCTGTGCAGCTGCTTTGGCTCAACCTGGTTACAGACTCCCTGCCCGCCCTGGCGCTGGGGGTGGAGCCTGTGGAGGAGGGGGTTATGGAAGAGAAGCCCAGGGACGCCGCGGCCGGCCTCTTTGATCAAAAATTTTCTTTCCGACTGGCCTGGCAGGGCCTGATGGTGGGCGGACTCACCCTGGCGGCTTACTTTTTGGGCTTTACCAGGCTGGCTGCTCCAGGCATGGAGGGGGCCGTGGCCAACACCATGGCCTTTGCCACGCTGACCCTGTGCCAGCTGTTTCACGCCTTCAATGTCCGCAGCGAGGACCGCTCCCTCTTTGCCCAGGGGGCGCTGTCCAACCCGGCTATGAACCGGGCGTTCCTGGTGGGAATGGCGCTTCAACTGTCGGTGCTGCTGGTGCCTCCGCTCCAGGGCGTATTTGCGGTGACTGCCATGGACAGCGCCCAGTGGTTAGCTGTCTTTGGGCTGGCGGCGGCCCCCATTCCCATCTGCGAGATCACCAAGGCGCTGGGACGGAAGGGAGAGCGAGGGGAGCGGGAGGAGCGGTCTGCCGTCAGAGAGAAAGCAAAACGGTAAAAGTCCCTCCATTCCAGCGGGAAAAATTGATTTTTACATAATCTCCCTTCTTCTTGGCAAACTATGCCGGAAGGAGGGAGCTGTCATGTCAAACAAAAATCAGGTGGACGGGCCCCATCCCCGCAAGGAACCCCTGTTTCCCGGACCGCTCTCACTGGAAAATCTGGAGGCGGCATTTGCCGGCTGTGCCGACTTCAGCAAGCGGCAGATGTACCTCCACGGGGACAGGGAGCGGATGGTGACTGTCTGTTATCTGTTGGGAATGGCCCGAAATGAGAGACTGAACGACTATATCCTGCGTCCCCTGACCCAGAATCCGGCACTGAGCCAGGTGTCAGAGGGAGAATTGTTTTCTATGCTTCAGTATGGGGCCTTATATAATCTGGCCGCAGTCCGGCGGGATACACTGGACGATGTGGTCAATGACCTTATCCTGGGAAGCTGCGCTTTGTTTTTTGACGGCCGGATAGACGCGCTTACTCTGCCTGTCCCCACAGAGGAAAAACGGTCGGTGGGGGAGCCGGACAATGAACCTGCCCTGAAGGGAAGCCGTGAGTCCTTTGTGGAGTCGGTGCGTACCAACACCGCTATGGTACGCCGCCATCTGAAGGCCCCCCAACTGAAAATCAAGGAGCAGATCGTAGGCCGGCAGTCCAGGACGGTGGTGGATGTACTCTTTTTGGACGGCATCGCCGATCCGGACACTGTGTCCCAGCTGGAGGAAAGGCTGGCGGACCTGGATATAGACGGGGTGGAAGCGACCGGCAATCTGGAGGAGTATCTGGTGGAGGGAGACAGAAGCCCCTTCCCTCTGATGGCCTATACCCAGCGGCCGGACCGCTTCTGCCAGGGCCTGCTGGAGGGAAGAGTGGGCCTGCTGGCCGACGGGATCCCTCTGGGGTGGCTGGTGCCTGGCACTATCGACCAGTTTTTCAAGACCGGACAGGACCAAGCCTACCACTGGATGGTGTCCTCCGCCCTCCGACTGATCCGCTGGTTTTGCGCCCTGGTCACCCTGGTGGTGCCCGGCCTCTATATCGCTTTGGTCACCTTTCATCCGGAGGCCATCCCGGTGAAGCTGGCCCTGTCCATTGTGGCCGCTAAACAGGAAGTGCCATTTTCCACTGTCTTTGAAGTGTTAATTATGCTGCTGGCCTTTGAGGTCATTCAGGAGGCTGGCCTCCGTCTTCCGGGCCCTATCGGGTCCGCTGTATCCATTCTGGGCGGCCTGGTGGTGGGCAACGCCGCGGTAGAGGCCCATATCGTGTCCCCGGCGGTCCTCATCGCCGTTGCCATCGCCGGGGTGGCGGGGTACGCCCAGCCCTCCCAGGACTTTGGCAACGCCCTGCGGCTGTGGCGGTTCCTGCTGGCCGTCCTGGCCAGTGTGGGCGGGCTGTTCGGCCTGGCCATGGGCTGGGCCGCCCTGATCTATCACCTGGCCGGGCTGGAGAGCTTTGGCATCCCCTATCTGGCCCCCTTTACCACTGGGGCTGGGGCCAGGAGAGGCCACCCTACCTTGATCCGCCTGCCCCTGCCGCGAATGAAGTGGCGGGATGGAGCCTATGACACCAAGAACCGGAGGAATCAGAAATGAGAGGACGGCTGTGTGCCTTGGCCCTTGCCTGTGCTTTTTTAGCTGGGTGCTCCCCGCTGCCCAGGGCCAGGGAAATGGGGGACATGGCCCTGTTGCGTACCATGGGAGTAGACTGGCTGGAAACGGGACTGTCCGTCACCGCCTCCACCGGTCCACGGGCCAGAGGGCTGCAGGCGGAGGGACAGTCTGCCCTAGTCCTATCCGCCCAGAGCCAGTCCCTCAGTGGAGCCTGCCTGGCCATGCAGGGCCAGAGCGACAGCTATGTGTTTTTCGGATATGTAGACCAGCTTTTGCTCGGGGAGGAGCTGGCCCGCCATGGGGTAGTATCTGTGCTGGACTACTTTGCCCGGGATGTGGAGCTGGGACTTGGAGCTCAACTGTGGCTGGTCCGGGAGGCCTCTGCGGAGGAAGCGGTTCGATCTGGCGGAGATCAGGGGGTGGAGGCCCGCCTTTCCACCCTGCAGATCGACAGCGAGATGGGGGTGGCGACCATCTCCCGTACTGCCGGGGAGGTGTATGCCGACCTGCTGGAGCAGGGGGCGGCCTATGTCCCAGCCCTTATCCCGGCGGAAGGGGGGGAGGGGGACACCTCCCTGCTGGAGGGCGGCTATGGTATCTTGAAGGGTGAGCTGCTGGCGGGATATCTGGAGGGGCGGGAGGCCCGGGGGCTAGAACTGCTGGCCGGCAGGCCGGGAGTCAATCTCCTGGAGGGCGAACTGCCCGAAAACCGGGCCGCGCTCCGCGTGACACAGGCCCATACAGAGATGTCCCCTATCTGGGAAGGGAATAAGCTGATGGGGCTGACGCTGACCTGCCGCGTCGAAGCGGACCTGTTGGAGTACCGCTACCCCCTGTCCGACCAGGAGCGGAAAGAATTGACCGGACGGCTGGCCAGCCAGGTGGAAAACCAAATTAGGGGGGCGCTGGACAAGCTCCGCCAGTGGCAGGCGGACTGCCTGGGGCTGGGCGCCCAGGTGGCCCTGACCTCGCCCGGCAAATGGCAGGCCATCCAGGAGGACTGGCCCAGTATCTTTGCCGCGCTGGAACCAGACCTCCAGATCAGGGTATCGATCCAGGAGTGAGGAAAGAGGGAAGCTTGTGAAGAACAACGACCATATTTCACGCACCCAGCTCATGACCATGGTGTGGGCCGGACTGCTGGCCCCGGCGGCGGAGCTGCTGCCCGGTCTGACCCTGCCTGCCGCGGGGAAGGGCGCCTGGCTGGCTCCGCTGGCCGCCGCTCCTCTGGCGCTGGTATCGGGCTGGCTGCTGGGACGGCTTTCCGGGGGGCGGGGGCTGGCGTTCGCCTTTTGCGAGCGGCTGGGCAGGGCAGGGGGAAACTTGCTCCTCATTATATATATAGTGTGGGCGGAGCTCCTTCTGGCCATCCGCCTTCGCGCTTGTGCCCAGCGCCTGCTGGCTTCGGGTTACCGGGACGGATCGCTGATCTTTTTCTTGGCGGCCCTGGCTTTGATGGCCCTCTGGATGGGAACTGGCCGGCTCGCTCCTTTTGCCCGGGCGGCGCAGCTTTTTCTGGTGGTCCTTCTGGGGACGGCGGCAGTGGTCCTAGTTTTGTCCCTAGGACAGGTGAAGGCGGAGCACTTGCTGCCGCTGTGGAGTGGGGACGTGCCAGGAATACTCCGCTCCGCCCTGCCCGCCTTTGGGGTGGTGGGCTGGGGCGGCTGGGCCGCCTTCCTGACAGGCTCTCTGGAGGGGCAGAAGGAAAAGCGGAACTGGCATTGGCTGTTTTGGGGGCTAGGCGGGATGGCCCTGCTTACTTTGGCTCAGACCGTTATCCTGGGTAACCTGGGACCTCGGCTGGCCGCAGGGCTGGACAGCCCCTTCTTTGCCCTGGCCAAGAGCGTAGGCGTTGAAGGCGCGTTTCAACGGGTGGAGAGCGTAGTGTCCGCGCTATGGACCTTTTCAGACCTGACCATGGCGGCCCTCCTTCTATTTTCTATCCGGGCTATGGCCAGGACTGCCATTCCCAGACTCAGGGAGCGGGGACTGGCGGCGGGGGCGTTGGCCGTCGCCGCGGTGGGCGCCCTGGCTGGCTTCTCCGACGGAGCGGCGGCAGAGCGATGGAGCCGAGAGGTCCTGCCCTGGGGGCATATCATTCTGACGTTGGGTATCCCACTCCTACTGTGTCTGTCGGATGCCTTTGTGAAAAAAGACACAGGCGGTCCAGATATAGTGGTAGGAGGGAGTGAAGGAGGGGAAGATATGGTGTAGGTAAGGAGGGGATAAAAAAAGGGGAAAAAAGTGGGAAAAAAGTGTTGACAAGGGAGGAAGTGTTTGCTAATATAAGCAAGCGCTCTGCGGCAGGGGCAAGCCCTGCGGGGGAGCGGAGGGAGCCACATGAGGCGGTCCAGGGGACAGACGAAAAAAGTTTGAAACTGGCGAAAAAAAGTGCTTGACAAAGGCAATGAAGTGTGGTAACCTAATCAAGCTGTCCGCGAGGGCAGCGGCAAGCCACTAAGGGAGCGGCGAATGAGAGGACAAAAGAGTTTGAAAAAGCTCGAAAAAAGTTCTTGACAAAGCGAACTGAATGTGGTAAGATAAAAACCCGCCGCACGGAGCGGCGTGTACCTTGTAAATTAAACAACGTGACAAACGAAAAGCACCAGATATGGATTTGGTTGTTCGAAGACAAGCGAAGCTTGAAACGGATGACCGTAAATTTCTTTGAAGCTTGGAAAAGTTTCAATAATATGATTTGAGGGACTTCGGTTCTTTAAATACCATTTTATTGAGAGTTTGATCCTGGCTCAGGATGAACGCTGGCGGCGTGCTTAACACATGCAAGTCGAACGGAGTGCTCATGACAGAGGATTCGTCCAATGGAGTGAGTTACTTAGTGGCGGACGGGTGAGTAACGCGTGAGTAACCTGCCTTGGAGTGGGGAATAACAGGTGGAAACATCTGCTAATACCGCATGATGCAGTTGGGTCGCATGGCTCTGACTGCCAAAGATTTATCGCTCTGAGATGGACTCGCGTCTGATTAGCTGGTTGGCGGGGTAACGGCCCACCAAGGCGACGATCAGTAGCCGGACTGAGAGGTTGGCCGGCCACATTGGGACTGAGACACGGCCCAGACTCCTACGGGAGGCAGCAGTGGGGAATATTGGGCAATGGGCGCAAGCCTGACCCAGCAACGCCGCGTGAAGGAAGAAGGCTTTCGGGTTGTAAACTTCTTTTCTCAGGGACGAAGCAAGTGACGGTACCTGAGGAATAAGCCACGGCTAACTACGTGCCAGCAGCCGCGGTAATACGTAGGTGGCGAGCGTTATCCGGATTTACTGGGTGTAAAGGGCGTGTAGGCGGGACTGCAAGTCAGATGTGAAAACCATGGGCTCAACCTGTGGCCTGCATTTGAAACTGTAGTTCTTGAGTACTGGAGAGGCAGACGGAATTCCTAGTGTAGCGGTGAAATGCGTAGATATTAGGAGGAACACCAGTGGCGAAGGCGGTCTGCTGGACAGCAACTGACGCTGAGGCGCGAAAGCGTGGGGAGCAAACAGGATTAGATACCCTGGTAGTCCACGCTGTAAACGATGGATACTAGGTGTGGGGGGTCTGACCCCCTCCGTGCCGCAGTTAACACAATAAGTATCCCACCTGGGGAGTACGATCGCAAGGTTGAAACTCAAAGGAATTGACGGGGGCCCGCACAAGCGGTGGAGTATGTGGTTTAATTCGAAGCAACGCGAAGAACCTTACCAGGGCTTGACATCCCGGTGACCGGTGTAGAGATACACCTTCTTCTTCGGAAGCACCGGTGACAGGTGGTGCATGGTTGTCGTCAGCTCGTGTCGTGAGATGTTGGGTTAAGTCCCGCAACGAGCGCAACCCTTATTGTTAGTTGCTACGCAAGAGCACTCTAGCGAGACTGCCGTTGACAAAACGGAGGAAGGTGGGGACGACGTCAAATCATCATGCCCCTTATGTCCTGGGCCACACACGTACTACAATGGTGGTCAACAGAGGGAAGCAAGACCGCGAGGTGGAGCAAACCCCTAAAAGCCATCCCAGTTCGGATTGCAGGCTGCAACTCGCCTGTATGAAGTTGGAATCGCTAGTAATCGCGGATCAGCATGCCGCGGTGAATACGTTCCCGGGCCTTGTACACACCGCCCGTCACACCATGAGAGTCGGGAACACCCGAAGTCCGTAGCCTAACCGCAAGGGGGGCGCGGCCGAAGGTGGGTTCGATAATTGGGGTGAAGTCGTAACAAGGTAGCCGTATCGGAAGGTGCGGCTGGATCACCTCCTTTCTAAGGAGAGTTCAAAAGCCGATAGGTTTTTGTAACGTCCTAAGGTCAGACGTCTGTGCAAAGTAGGGGTCACGTTGTTTAATTTAGAGGGCGCACGCCGTAAGGGGAGCGGTGGGGGCTCACGGGCCCATAGCTCAGCTGGCTAGAGCGCACGACTGATAATCGTGAGGTCGGTGGTTCGAGTCCACTTGGGCCCACCACCAAAAGCTGAGGGCACCCGGATAAGGGGGTTTAGCTCAGTTGGTAGAGCACCTGCTTTGCAAGCAGGGGGTCACCGGTTCGAGTCCGATAACCTCCACCACAAGATCAAATCGAAGTGTTTACCCAAGAGGGTGAGCATTTCGATCTGACCTTGAAAAGGGTCGGAGAACTGCACCTTGAAAACTGAACAGTGAAGCAAGCAAGAAATTGCGAGCAAGCAACAGAGAGGTAACAAAGTAAAATTTGTGGACTTTTTAAGGAATTAAAAGGGTAACAAATACTACAATGAAACTGAATCTGAGGCCTGCATAATTCTTATAGAACCAAGAGAACAGCTTGAAAAGGTTGTTCTACGAAGGTCAAGCTAATAAGAGCGCAAGGGGAATGCCTTGGCATCAAGAGCCGAAGAAGGACGTGACAAGCTGCGATAAGCCTGGGGGAGCTGCACATAAGCTTCGATCCCAGGATTTCCGAATGGGGAAACCCGGCAGAGCAATACTCTGTCAGCCTGCGTTGAATCAAATAGGCGTAGGCGGGGAACCGCCTGAACTGAAACATCTAAGTAGGGCGAGGAAGAGAAATCAACAGAGATTCCGCAAGTAGTGGCGAGCGAACGCGGAAGAGGGCAAACCGAAGGATTTATCCTTCGGGGTTGTGGACTGACACAACGGATTGATAGGCTAGCTGAACGGTATGGGAAGGCCGACCACAGCGGGTGATAGTCCCGTAAGCGAAAGCTGAGTCGATTTAGTCAGGATCCAGAGTACCGCAGGACACGTGAAACCCTGTGGGAAACTGGGGGGACCACCCTCCAACCCTAAATACTACTTGATGACCGATAGAGGAGCAGTACCGTGAGGGAAAGGTGAAAAGGACCCCGGGAGGGGAGTGAAAGAGAACCTGAAACCTTGTGCTTACAAGCACTCAAAGCACGTTAAAGTGTGATGAGGTACTTTTTGTAGAACGGTCCGGCGAGTTATTGTACGTGGCAAGCTTAAGGTGTTCAGCACCGGAGGCGAAGCGAGAGCGAGTCTGAATAGGGCGTATAAAGTCGCGTGCAATAGACCCGAAACCAGGTGACCTATCCATGAGCAGGTTGAAGTGGGGGTAAAACCCCATGGAGGACCGAACCGACCCCCGTTGCAATGGTGGCGGATGACTTGTGGATAGCGGAGAAATTCTAATCGAACTTGGAGATAGCTGGTTCTCCCCGAAATAGCTTTAGGGCTAGCGTTAGTTTAGATTACCGGAGGTAAAGCACTGAATGGGCTAGGGGCTGATAAAGTTACTGAACCCTATCAAACTCTGAATGCCGGATAATTGATGACTAGCAGTCAGACTACGTGAGATAAGTCTCGTGGTCAAAAGGGAAACAGCCCAGACCCACAGCTAAGGTCCCAAATATACGCTAAGTGGAAAACGATGTGGAGTTGCGAAAACAACCAGGATGTTGGCTTAGAAGCAGCCACTCATTAAAAGAGTGCGTAATAGCTCACTGGTCGAGTGACTCTGCGCGGAAAATGTAACGGGGCTAAGCGTATAACCGAAGCTTGGGATTGCATCTAATGCAGTGGTAGGGGAGCGTCGAATAAGGGGTGAAGTCGTAGCGGAAGCAGCGGTGGACTTTATTCGAGTGAGAATGCCGGAATGAGTAGCGAGAATTATGTGGGAATCATAATGGCCGAAAATCTAAGGTTTCTTGGGGAAGGTTCGTCCGCCCAAGGTAAGCCGGGAGCTAAGGCGAGGCCGAAAGGCGTAGTCGATGCACATACGGTTGAAATTCCGTAGCCACCGAAACTTAAACCAGAAGGACACTTGGAGCTATCCGAACCCGGGCGTTGGTTGACCCGGGCGAAAGGGACCGAAATCAAGTAGGGAAGTCGGAGAATAACGAGGCGAGAAAAGTTCTGGTGTATGCTAAGGTGCCCGTACCGCAAACCGACACAGGTAGATGAGGAGAGAATCCTAAGGCCAACGGGAGAAGGGTTGTTAAGGAACTCGGCAAAATTACCCCGTAACTTCGGGATAAGGGGAGCTCCCTAAGGGGAGCCGCAGAGAATAGGCCCAAGCGACTGTTTACCAAAAACACAGGTCTATGCTAAATCGAAAGATGACGTATATGGGCTGACGCCTGCCCGGTGCTGGAAGGTTAAGAGGAGAGCTTAGCGCAAGCGAAGGTTTGAATTGAAGCCCCAGTAAACGGCGGCCGTAACTATAACGGTCCTAAGGTAGCGAAATTCCTTGTCAGGTAAGTTCTGACCCGCACGAATGGCGTAACGATTTGGGCGCTGTCTCAACAGCCCACCCGGCGAAATTGTAGTACCGGTGAAGATGCCGGTTACCCGCAACTAGACGGAAAGACCCCATGGAGCTTTACTGTAGCTTAATACTGAGGATTGGTAAATCATGTACAGGATAGGTGGGAGGCTTGGAAGCTTGGGCGTCAGCTCAGGTGGAGCCACCCTTGGGATACCACCCTTGATTTACTGGTTTTCTAACCTGCGGCCGTGAATCCGGTCGGGGGACACTGTTAGGTGGGCAGTTTGACTGGGGCGGTCGCCTCCTAAAAGGTAACGGAGGCGCTCAAAGGTTCGTTCAGCACGGACGGAAATCGTGCATTGAGTGTAAACGCATAAACGAGCCTAACTGCGACACCGACGGGTGGAGCAGTAACGAAAGTTGGAGTTAGTGATCCGGCGGTATGCAAGTGGAAGTGCCGTCGCTCAACGGATAAAAGCTACCCTGGGGATAACAGGCTGATCTCCCCCAAGCGTCCACAGCGACGGGGAGGTTTGGCACCTCGATGTCGGCTCGTCACATCCTGGGGCTGAATTCGGTCCCAAGGGTTCGGCTGTTCGCCGATTAAAGTGGCACGCGAGCTGGGTTCAGAACGTCGTGAGACAGTTCGGTCCCTATCTGTTGCGGGCGTAAGAGATTTGAAGGGAGCTGTCCTTAGTACGAGAGGACCGGGATGGACAGACCTCTGGTGCACCAGTTGTCCTGCCAAGGGCACAGCTGGGTAGCTACGTCTGGACGAGATAAACGCTGAAAGCATCTAAGCGTGAAACTCCCCCTAAGATTAGATCTCTCATCCTTTATGGAGTAAGGCTCGACGTAGACTATGTCGTTGATAGGTCGGAGGTGTAAGCACTGTGAGGTGTTGAGCTGACCGATACTAATAAGCCGAGGGCTTGACCTAAAAGGTTAAGAATAGAATGCAGGCGCTTGTAAGCAAGGAATGCGGCTTCACTGTTCGGTTTTCAGGGTGCAGGCAAAAGCGCAAAATGCGCCTTTAGCTCAGTTGGTAGAGCAACTGACTCTTAATCAGTGGGTCCCGGGTTCGAATCCCTGAAGGCGCACCACACGGCCCGTTGGTCAAGCGGTTAAGACGGCGGCCTCTCACGCCGCAAACATGGGTTCGATTCCCGTACGGGTCACCATTTATAAAATGGTTCTTGACAATTGAGCAAAAACGGATATAATACTTACTGTTGGAAAGACGGTAAGGAGAGAAAAGGTAGTTTTTTCTTTGCTTACTTTCTTTCAAAGAGAAAGTAGTAGTTGGTGTTGATTAGGGCGAGGGTCCACCCGTTCCCATTCCGAACACGGAAGTTAAGCTCGCTTCTGCCGAAAATACTTGTCTGGAGACGGACCGGGAAGATAGGTAACGCCAACATAAAGGGTCCGGTCCATCCGGACCGGACCCTTTCACATTCCTCAATAGCTCAGTCGGTAGAGCATGCGGCTGTTAACCGCAGGGTCGTTGGTTCGAGTCCAACTTGGGGAGCCAGAAGCGGCTTGCCGCCAATATATGACGGCAAGCCGCTCTTTCCGAAATAATGTGAGAACGGTCATGGGCCTTTAGCTCAGTTGGTTAGAGCAGCCGGCTCATAACCGGCCGGTCCACGGTTCGAGCCCGTGAAGGCCCACCATATAGGGGTATAGCTCAGCAGGTAGAGCAGCGGTCTCCAAAACCGCGTGCCGAGGGTTCGATTCCTTCTGCCCCTGCCAAAAAAGAATATCAGATTTCATTCTGTTTCATATGTTTAAAATGGCTCGGTAGTTCAGTTGGTTAGAACGCCGGCCTGTCACGCCGGAGGTCGAGGGTTCAAGTCCCTTCCGAGTCGCCATTTTATAGATTTTCAACCATACGGTTGTTTAAATAGTCTCCCAGTTTTTTAATTATCTGTAAAAATTCTAAGCCATGTCCTGTTAGAATAGTTTCCGTTTGGGAACAGATTTGCTGCTATAGCTCAGTCGGTAGAGCGCATCCTTGGTAAGGATGAGGTCCCCAGTTCAAATCTGGGTAGCAGCTCCAGCGAAAGCCTTGAGCCTCAACGGGTTCAAGGCTTTTTAGTTTTTGGGGTATTTGTTGGATAATACAGTTCTCTAGCAAACATATTTCAGGAGCTTTTCTTCTACAGGGTTGCAATGAGAAGTTTGGCGATATCGGGATTTTCCTACAGTAGCTGGTGAGAGAGCGTTGCTTCATCCGTGGTATCTTTTTTACTGCTACCTGCCTTTTCTGAAAGAAATCTTCCTCTACTTTCTGAGCCAAATGGCGGCGTTCCTCATAGGGCTTGCCGTCCTGATGTGTAATGACCAGGCCATAGCCAGCGTATTTGTCACCATTCAACAATTTCAGCGCATCTTGGGATTCTTTGATATTCCGAAGGGCCAAGGCTACTTTCTGGGTAGGAAAATCGTCCGGACACTGCCCTCAGTTTTCGGTGACTTTAGGACTAGGGACGTGGAGAACTGCGGTTTCTTCTGTTCAGGGAAGAGTGGCCACGGCACTCAAAGTCCCGTAAGCTATCCTTCTGGTAGCGTTTCAGCTCCTTGACTACGGAACATGCGTTGTGCCATCCTTCAGACTTTAATCCGAGTCATCCACACAATCCCAAGTCAGTCCCAGAATCTCTCCGGTCCGTATGGAACAGCCAAGGGCCAAGCAACATGGTGATCTCCAGAACAGGATCAGTACAGCAATCCAGCGCACGCTGCGCTTCGCTGGCACTCCAAACCGCCCAGGCGGCGGGCCTGTATTTGGGGAGCGTCACACGCTCGGCGGGGTTATTGGGGATGTATTCTCAGATGACCGCCTGTTTCAAGGCGCTTCTCAGCAATGCGTGGGTCTTTTCAATGACGGAGAGACAAACTGTGGCGTCAGTCTTTTTGTGCCCCTTGAGGATCACAGCGGGCTTATCCTGAAGGAAATCATAAAAAACATTCAGGTCAAGGGTAGTCAGATCCTTCACGGCTACATCGCCGAGATATGGCTTGATATAATGTTCGATGCGGTGGCGGTTGTTGGATAAAAAGGAATCGCCCCAATGGTTCAAACCGTAGACCTGAACATACTTGTCCATCAATTCCCCCACAGTGTATACTTTTTCCGAACAGTCCGCACTGTGCTGGGAACAGGCTTAGGCGGCTGGAAAACGCCAAGAGACTTCTCATATTCAATTTGAGCGATGCGGAGATTGGCCTCCTCATAAGAGGAGAATCGTTCATAAAATGGCTCTGGATAACATGGGTAGCAGTAAGATATTTCGTACTGTTGTCCCTTTTTACGTGGTTTCATGTATACTCCTTTGCAGTCACGTCCATTTGTTGGCGATATCCTCCTTCCTGCTACATCAATGGAGTACCCATTCATGCAGTGAGTATAGCATGGGCGGTTGAGAAAATCAACCGCCCTATGCCATACGATCAGATCAAGGCTTGCGCTTTAGATAGTCGATCAGTGATTGTTTCGGGATGCGAAGCTGGCGGCCGACCTTCACACTGTATATCTGTTTGGAGGGCACCAGCTCATAGGCCGTATTCCTGCCGATGCCGAGTATAGGCATCAGGTCCTCCACACGGAGGGTCAGGGGTAGTTCATCAAAGGAATGATATTTACGCTCCATTGCCGCCACCCCCTCTCACCGAGGTCAGGTAGATGTCGGTCACGTCCGGCCGCTCATGGCCCAGGAGCCGGGACACGGTAAAGTGGGCGTCCAGGGCGCCCATCCCCCGTTGACCAGCTCCTTGTATTTCTCTGCTGCGTAAGTATGACTAAGCTCGTGGAAGCGACAAATGGACATTCCCTCGTGGAAGCGGAAAATGCCATATGCTATGATATTGTTAGAGGCTACGGTTTGCGCCGTAGCCTTTTTTGGCGAAGGAGGGTATTTTTTCATGGCACGAAAAAGCAGAAAACATCAGTATACAGAAATGTTTAGACCTTCTACTGCCAATGCAGTAGGATATGTTCGACTTTCAGTTGCAAATCAGGAAGAATTCAATTCTATCCAAAATCAGAAATTCATTATCGAACGCTGGGGCGATCAGCACCAAATTCCTATATCGCATTACTATATCGATAATGGTTTTAGCGGTCAGCGATTTGACCGGCCTGCATTTCAAAAAATGATAGAAGATATACTTGCGGGCAAAGTCAACTGTGTTATTGTAAAGGATCTCTCTCGCCTGGGAAGGGACTACATTACTACCGGTTACTATATCGAAGTCATTTTCCCAGCTAACGGAGTCCGATTTGTATCTGTAAACGATCAATTTGATACGATTGACGGTATTACCAACCAAGAACATCCTTACAGTTCCAGAATACGCGTACCCATAATAAACGCATTTAACGAGCAAACATCTATTGAAATTAAAAAGAAAGTGGAGGCGACCTTAGACATGAAAGCACAACAAGGTACATTTATTGGGCCAAGAGCCCCATTCGGTTATCAAAAATCAGAATCTAACCACGATAAACTCATTCCTGATCCTAAAGCAGCTATTGTTGTCCGAAAAATCTTTGGGTTAGCAGCGAATGGCACTGGTATGACCGCCATAGTTCGGTATTTGAACGAGAAAAATATTCCCACACCAATCCAATATGCGAGATCAAAGGGGTTGGCCGGAAACTATGATGATGGAAACGGAGATTGGAATAGCAGGTCAGTCAAGTATATCCTGACCAATCGAACCTATACCGGCATGCTCATACAAGGAAAAGAAAAGAGAGCTGTTGCCGCAACACATGAGCCCTTGGTAGAAACGGATACCTTTGATGCCATTCAAAGGTCATTTCAAGCGAAAGCGTTTAACCTTACCACAAAAGGCCAATCGACAGAAAATGTTTTAAAAGGGAAAGTTATCTGCGGGTGCTGCGGTGGGAAAATGCAGCGTAAGCGCGGAACCAATCATGCAGATTGGTACTTCTTTACCTGTATTACTAAAAATCGTTTAGGTGCTGGTAAATGCACTGGTATGTATGTGCGGGAGGAAGATGTTTTTCACGCTGTCTATTATCAACTAAAGTTATATGTAAACGAGCATTTTATTTCCGATTCACACTATAAGCAGGTAATAAAGGGGCTTGACAATGATATTGCCCAATCTGATCAGCAATATCAAGAGACTTTTGAGAATTTTATTCGTCATTATGAGATGTTTGTTGACGGAGAAATCAGCAAAGAAGAATTTCGAGTAGCTCAAAGTGCAGCGAATGAAAAGAAAGCAATTCGAGATGGTTTGATTACAAGCAAGACGGATTATGAAAGACAGTATCAAGTGTTTCGCAAATTATTGAAAGCAAGTCACAAAGAAATTGCTCTCAGCGAGATTATGGACTGTATTGATGAGATTATCATATGTCCAAACAAAAATATTACCGTTAAATGGGCGATTGAATTCTAAATGGGCAATTATTAGGTATTGCTGTTCTTTTCTCTAATAAATTTTCATGTTTGCGTATTAATTGTAAAAATATGTGCTTTAATGGTTATAGAGATATTGAAAGCAAGCTAAGGATGATCGTATGGGAAGAAAAAAAGATAATCGAGAACGATTAAATCATCGCTTTAATATAATGGATGACTTAAGCTTACGGACAATGACAACACACAAATCTCGCTGAATTTTAAAGGGAAAAGTTATCTGTGGATGCTACGGCAGCAAGATGTAGCGCCGCCGAGGTACGAATCGGGCGAACTTGTACTTCTTCACTTGTCTGACGAACAACCGGAGTGGAGTCGACCGCTACACGGGAATGTATGTGCGCGAAGAGGACATTTTCATCGCCATATATTATCAGTTGAAGGGATATATCAAATCCAGATCTGGCTTTAGCGTGGAATATGGCTCAAAATAGGAGAAACTTGAACAAAAAATTACTGAGTGTCAGGCCATACTATCCGATATTTCACTTGAATGAGGTATGCGGATCTATGAGCAGTTTGTTAAAAACGAACTAGACAAAGATACCTACCTAGCCGAAAAAGCAAAGAGCAACGAGGCAAAGAAGTGTTTGGAGCGTGTACAACATGAGCTGAAAATGCATGGACGCCGATACCAGCAGTTCTTAAGGAGGTAGCAAGCTCTGAACAAGGAAATACCATTGGATTAGATCATGGATTGCATTGACCGGATAACGGTAAGTGGCGGCCGTCAGATTAAGGGAACTTGGGCGGATACAGATTGATTTACAAGTGAGTAACAGCCTGGTATAATATTTATAATTCCGGATAACTCTGCTATGAGTGTACGAGATCAGAGCCTATTCCTTTTTCAAAAAAGTTTTTGGTTAGAGAAATTTGCTTATGCGAGGTAATGAAATGATAAGTCCAGATTTGCCTATTACTCGATCTTCTGATGACAAACTTAATCGGCAATTGTTTGCCGAAAGTCTTGCTTGTGTTTTATTGAGATCCACTTTTCCTACCTCTTTTACCGTTGGCCTGTATGGCGAATGGGGGAGTGGTAAAACATCACTTCTCAACATGGTGATAGAACAAGTAGAGGCCAAAAATAAGGATGTAATCGTATTAAGATTTAATCCTTGGCTTTGTTCTGATCCCAAACAGCTTATCACCCAGTTTTTCAAGCAGATGGCAAGCGCAATCAAAATAAAGAAACCCGCAGCGGATACTGTGTGTGAATTAGTGGATCAATATGCAGATTTTTTTGATGCAGCAAGTCTTATTCCTGGTGCTGGAACGGCAATTGCCGCAGTGGGTAAGGCATTTTCAAGCAGGGCAAGGAAACACATAAATCAAAAAGACAACGATTTGCAAGGGAAAAAAGATGAAATAATTCGCAAAATGGGCGAAGATCATTTGAAAATTATTGTGTCTATAGATGATATTGATCGGCTTTCCGAGGAAGAAATCATTGCAGTTTTTCAACTGGTAAAATCGCTAGCGGATTTTCCAAATGCGGTGTACCTACTTGCATTTGATTACGATGTTGTGGTGCGTGCACTTAGCGTGGTACAACATGGAGACGGGCGAGAATATCTTGAGAAAGTTATACAGGTTCCGTTTGAAATACCCGCGCCAAGTATGGCGAGCATTCATAATGCGCTTTTCTCAAAGCTCAACGGAATACTTGGAGATATATCAGAAGACCGGTGGGATAAAGCGATATGGGCAGAATTGTTCCAATTGGGAATAAAAGAATATATTCGGTCTATTAGGGATGTTATTCGATATTCAAATGTATTTTACTTAAAATATAACCTCTTACAAGATGAAACCGATCCCGTAGATTTACTCGGCTTGACATGCCTTCAGGTGTTTGAGCCGGCTATCTATTCTATGCTCAATGATTATAAGGACACGATATGTGGCTCAAATAGCAGCTACTCATCTGATCGACAAAAGACTGAAGAGGAGAAGGTAAAGAAAGCTGTCAGCAATCTTTTTGCAACTGGTGTTGCCACAAATGAGGAGGCTGCAAAAAACATTTTGGGGATATTGTTTCCTAAAATGAATTTGGCTTTTGGTCGATATTTTTCTTATGGGCGCTATTACAATCATAGAGAATTTTTAATCAAGTGTAATATTGCAGTTCCAGAGTGTTTTGACCGTTATTTTTCACTCTTTCTGGAAGACAATGCAATTCCAACGGTAACTATGAAAAGATTCATGTATGAGGCAAATGAAAGTGAGCTTCTAACAGGAATTAATCAGCTTTATGAGGATGGAAAAATTATTAGGTTACTTGAAGAAATCGAAGCATACGCAAACCAAGGCGACTCGAGGAGTATTCCTTCAGAGCGGGCGGCATTGCTAATACGCTGTCTATGCAAAAAATGGAGTTATTTTAAAGTCGAGGAGGAAGGTTTTTTTACAGTTCCATTTGCGTGGAGATTGCTATTTTGTGTTGATCCTTTACTAAAAGCTATAGATGCGTCGGAACGCTTTGCGTTCTTACAAGGAGTATTTGAAGATAAAGAGGTCGAAGCGTCAACATTAGCGTTACTTTTGCATAATTTCGAAGTACAGCATGGACGCTTTACCGATAAAGAGTCACATGAAGATAAACAGGTGATCTCGTTAGACGAACTGTTAAAGCTTGAACCTATATTTAAGGCCCGATGCATGGATGCGGTAGATTTAGGAACTGCATTGTCACAGTATGGAGGACTGAATTTTTTGTGGTTACTAAGTCAAATTGATGAAGAGCTTGTAAAGCACATCAAAGATATACTTATTACGGATGACATTTCGCTTGCAAAGATTATCAGTTACTGCACCTCTTATGGGAAAATGGCAACTAAGCTCGTTGTGAAAACACGCAAGATAAACACGCAAAGCCTCAGTGAGTTTACTGATATAGATGAAGCGTATCGGCGTATGGGTAACTTTGTAAAAACTCGTGAATTTTTACTACTTCCAGAAGAAAACCAGTTAGATTCTGTTGCTTTTCTAATGACTATGAAAAGAGACTCAGAAAACAGCCTGATGGAAGGTTATATTGCAGAAGAGGTCATAAAAAAAGAACTTCAAAATATAGTCGGTACGATTCAGTAAAACAGAAATCTCAAACTATCTGACTCTATGGATAGTTTGGGATTTCTGCCTTCACAGAGAATTATTTTTTGTCGTGGGCTTGACATACGGGTGACGGAGGCCATGGAAGGAAAGCGGCCGGTCAGAGCCCTCACCCCGGACATCAGCCCTGTGTTTCAGGATAAAGAGCTGCAAGGCATGGATGGTCTGTTCGGTGGGCGTACCATCCGGCACCAGCAGCTTGTGGCCGCGGGGCGTGCGCTCCAACTGTTGCCGCAGAGCAAGGGCGATCTGCTCGTTGATGGGGACGGTGCGGTCCACGCCGCCAAAGCAACGCCGCTCCAGTTCCATGGCCAACTCGTCATTACTGGGGAGTCGGTATTTGGGCCGGCTCATCTTGTCGTGGAAGAACCGGATGGCGGCCAGGTCGGTCTTGATGGTGCTGGGAGACTTGCCATCCTCCTGCATCTGGAGGACATAGGCGGTGAGGTGCCTGCCGCTGATGTTCTCCAGCTTTTGCAGATGGTACACATCCGCTAAGTAGGCGCAGAACCGCTTGCACGCCCCATAGTAACGCTCCTTGGTGCGGTAACTGTATGGCGCCGGGCCAGCTTGTCCAACTGGCTCACCAGGGCCAGATGAAGGCCCATATTCTCAATATTTCGTGACATATATCAAAACTCCTTGCAGGTCATCGTTATGTTCAGGCGGGCGCAGTACGCCCATTGGCAAAATCGTCTGTTTCCAGTGGATTTCCGTGGAGATCGTCCATGCCCGGCAGTCGCCGTAGGCTGGAAAAGCCTTGCGGCGGAATCGGTTCAGGGAACGGGGACGGCTCATTCACGGAAGCCTGTCTCTCTTTGATTTTGAACCAGGTCAGTACGAACGCAGTATGGGGACAAGCCCTGCTGCTGGGCAAACTGCCCGGCGGCGATTGCTGACACAACCGCTGAACTCGGCTGCGGGCGATGGCAGACGCCATGGCCGCGTGTGTCGTTCGATCGTCCGGCCACGGATCGGGGGAGTGCTGTTCCTGCGTTGCCGGAGCCATGCTCTCACCATGGCGCGCAGGATCGGGAGGCTGCCACGCTCCCTGGACGGTGTTCTCGCCGTACCGTCCCAACGGCTCTCAACGCTACTTTCGATGATCGACAAGGTTTTCATGCTCCAACATTCCTGCCGGGCCGTGGCTGGTAGCCGCCACGTCAGATCCAACGAACAGAAAAAACACGGAAAGAGGCTAAGCTGCTCGTTCGCACAGTCATGCTTTTCGTGTCTTCGTGGTTTCGTTATTGAATTTTCTTTCTGTTCCTACATCTTCAAGGCCATTCCGGAGGCGTGAGGGCACACTTATCCCTTATGTCTCGCCGTTCCTCCCTAACTTACGCCACCCTGAATACAGGTACAGTATACCAGAGCGGCCAGGCTCTTGTGTAGGTGGAATTTTTCCTGCTTTCGCGCGCAGAGACCAACGTCTCGCGAGATGCCCTTGACGACCGCGAGCTCGAAAGCGCACGGCCAACATAACACAACTCAGTTGTCTGGGCACAGCAACTACAGGCTATGGCCTCAACACATTCGTAGAAACTTAACAACGTGTGCAATGCGGCTGCCTGCTGCTCCCAAGCCAACGACCTGGCCCGGTTTTCGCGGAGATCGCACAAAGAATCAATCAACATCTTCTATATGACGCTATATCTTGTGATTTTCAATATAAAATATCAATATTTAGTGTGCCGTAAGTGTTTTCAATCACAATCTGGAGCTGAAGTATCTACTCTGAAAGGACCCTGGAAACCATGTCCGAGAAGAGTGTATAGCTAAACGAGGAAGTAATCAAGAGTGAGATCGAGGAATTGGTCCGTGGCAGAGTAGAGGAGACCCTCAACGAACTGCTGGAGGCTGAGGCGGAGAAGCTGACCTAGCCCGGTACGAGCGCAACGAGCAGCGCCAGGGCTACCGTAGCGGCCAGTACAGCTGCAACCTCAACGCCACTTCCGGGGACATCACCCTCAAGGTACCCAAGCTCAAGGGGATCTCCTTTGAGACGGCCATCATTGAGCGCTGTCGCCGCCGGGAGGGCAACGTGGAGGAGGCCCTCATAGAGATGTACCTGGCCGGCGTGTCCGTCCAAGCGCGTAGAGGACATCACCTGAGGCCCTCTGGGGCAACAAGATCTCTTCCTCCACCATCAGAGAGCTGAACAAGAAGACGTAGTCCACATTGAGGCTTGGCAGAACCGGCCACTACAAGCCGGGTGTTATCCGTATGTCTATGTGGATGGGATATATTTGCGCCGCAACTGGGGCGGAGAGTTTGAAAATGCAGCCATTCTGGAGGCGATTGCGGTCAATGAGGACGGATCCCGCGAGGTTCTGGGCACCATCGAGGGCATGAAAGAGGACAAGGCCAGCCGGGTCAGTTTTTTCCAGTAGCTGCGTGGCCGTAGTCTGGACGGCGTAAAACTTGTCATTGGAGACAATTGCCTTGGTATGCTGGAGGCTGTGGGAGAAGCGTTTCCTGAGGCCAAATACCAGTGGTGCACCGTCCACTTCTACCGCAATGTGTTCTCGGTCACGCCTCGCTCCAAGGTGAAGCTGGTGTCCAAGATGCTCAAGGCGATCCATGCTCAGGAGAGCAGAAGAGCTGCCAGAGAAAAGGCTAGGACCGTGGTGGAGGAACTCCGTTCCATGAAACTGAAGGAGGCCGCTAAAAAAGTTGAGGACGGTATTGAGGAAACATTAACCTACTGTGATTTTCCAAGCGAGCACTGGACCCGCATCCGCACCAACAATGTCATTGAACGGCTAAACTGGGAGATCCGCCGCCGCACTCGTGTAGTGGGTAGTTTCCCGGACGGTAATTCTGCCCTTATGTGCCCGGCTGAGCCATGTGGCCGACACCCAGTGGGGCAACAAGAAGTACATGAATATGAAGCTCCTGGAGGCTTCCGTTGAGGATTTCATTGATGGCTGACTTTATTCATCCCAGAGACTGCAAACCAAAGTGCGAAAAATTTTTGACACGACCCGAGGCGGCTCAGGCCATGGGAATTTTTATGGAGCAGGTCATGTAAGATAGAGAAAAAAGCCGGATGGGAAACAAAAACTTCTTGTCCGGCACTCTTTGAACGTTTCCGGTCATTTCCATTGTGGGTCATGTAAAAACCGTGCTTTTGTGGGGAGAGGAAGAACAAATGAAACGAAGCGGCTGTCACCCACTAGGGCGACGGGGTAGCGCGCAATTCGTTCTGACGAGGGTTACGGTGTGGGTCAGACTGTTGTCCCACACCGTGACGCTCGCAAAAATCAAAAATCCGCAGTAAAAAAGCCAGAAAAATCGAATTTTTTAAGGATTTTGTTATGTGTTGATAAAAAATATGTTATTGTATGGGATACTTCGTTCCAGTTCTTTGTTTGCAAAATGTGAATGTAATTTCTGCCTTTGCATGAGAAATTGCGACAAAGAACGGACACTACTCCTCCTCAGGTCGATTTCTGAAGCTAAAAATGCCTATTCCCTTAATCCAATAAAATACACAACTGAGTATTCGATGCCTATGCTTTTATGAATCATCATAATAGGAAGAGAATGGTCATCACAGAAATGCTCAATAGCTAAATTCTAAATTCCAATCTCTGCTCGTTTCTATATATTCCCAGAAAAAGAGCCTTTCAAATTTGCCGAGCAGATTTTCTAAATCATTGCCTTGCTTATAAGCCGGAAATTTTTCCTTTATATTCTCGACTCCGCAAAATTCAACAATACTTGTATAAACATCTTCATCTTCAGTTCTGCCAATGGCCATTCATGATTTAAGGCTAATATGCAATTCTTAGAGGTTTACAGTTGAAATGCATTCTTCAGCGGGTCCCAATTATTATAAATGACCTGTGTGATCCCCTGTTCGATGGCTTGCAGGCTGTCTGTATCGTGAATGAGCTTGAGGCCTTTTTTTATGTTAAGGGTAGACCGCTGCTCCAGGATATGTAACACGATGGGCTCCAATTCGGGGTAACTGTCAAAGCCTATGCCGCCGATACACAGAATATCAGGGTCAAAAAGATTGGTCAGCAAGGAAAGGAGGATTCCTAGCTTTTCCGCCCTGTCCCGTATCAAACTGATACGATCTGTACCACTAAGATCAGAAGATCGAAGAATCTCCATACCCCGTTGAGCCAAATCGTTTTCAATACATCCTTTGTTGCCGCAGTAAGAGCATACAGCGTCTGGAGTTCCGAGGGGAATGTGGGCGACCTCCGCCGCATAGCCGTTTTTTCCACGCAGCAGCACTCCCTCGCAGATAATTCCGACGCCCAGCCCCGTGGAGCTGTGGAGGTATACAATATTATTGACTTCCGGATACTCCTTTTGAATTGACAGGGCGCACAGGTTGGACTCATTTTCTATATAGCAAGGCAGTCTCAGAGCACGTGTTAAAAGCTCCTTGAGAGAGACATTGTTCAAAATGGGGATGGCGGAATTGATGACAAGCCGGGTAACCTCATCATAGATACCTGGGACAGAGATGCCCACACCCACAATCTGGATATCGGAAAACTGCTGGAGTATGTTATTGCAAGTAGTGTCTATCATTTTAATTAACGTGGAAATATCCTGTATCTTGGAAATATCGAAATAAGTCCGATATAAGCTCTCGCCCGCAAGGTTGGAAATAGAGTAGTTTAGAATCCCTTCCTCCTGAAAGTCGATACAGACGGAAGCAAATCCGGCACAGTTGAAGATCTGTATACAAGGAGTACGACCAACGGTAGAACTGCTTATCTTTTCCTCAACCAAAACATTATTGTATTTGAGTTCATTGCACAAGTTGGAAACGGTGGAAAAACTCAATCCGGTAATAGCGGAGATTTCATTTTTAGTCGTCCCGCCTGAAGTGCGCAGTACATTTAAGATTCGTTTGATATTTTGGGACTTAATGTCTGTTACATCCATGGCCACATACCTCTTTTGAGCTCTTGCTAAATATATTAATTTTACCAAATGACGGCGGGAAATGCAAGCAAGAACGGAGAACAGGTTGTAGGGCTACTGTATTTTCACGGAAAATAAGCGGAGTATTTTAAAAATATTTCTATATACTCTTTACATTTATTTATTTATTAATTATAATAAATAATAAAATAATTATAAATAAAATGCAAATCAGGGATTCAAAAGCAGAATGAAACGCAGCGCAAAAGAGCAGGGAATGTAAGTATGCGGCAGACAAATCTTATCTAAAAAATTTTCAGTGTGCAAGTATTTGGGTGCTGAGGTGGTAGTATGGACTTAAATCAGATTATTGTGAATGTGATGGTGGGCATTATGGCGTTAGCCGCATTGGACAGGTGTTTCGGCAATCGCTTTGGGCTGGGCGGGCAAATTGACGCAGGTTTGGATACATTCAGCTCTATGTGTATCCCCATGGTTGGTATGATCCTGCTGGCTCCCATAATTGGCTCTTTCCTGGGACCTATCATTTCCCCTTTTTTCCAGATGATGGGAGCTGATCCGGCCATGTTTCCCGGTGCTATTTTAGCCTGTGACATGGGGGGATATTCACTGGCGCAGACCATGGCGATGACGCAGGAGGCGGCGGACTTATCTGGATGTATTTTGGGCTGCTCGTTGGGCGGGGCGATTTCCTTTATCATTCCGGTAGGCATCAACATCGTTCAGAAGGAATACCACAGCTATTTTGCCCTCGGGGTATTGATTGGAATTATTACGGTTCCCTTGGGACTGGCCGCAGGCGGTATATATGCTGGATACCAGTTTTCTATGGTAGCCCGAAATACGCTGCCGGTTCTGCTCTTTTCCTTGCTGATCGCTCTGGGGCTGTGGAGAGCGCAAAAAGTCACAATCATGATTTTCAAGGGATTTGGCTATCTTTTAACCGCCATATCCACCGCAGGTTTTGCCATCGGGATTATCCAAGAACTGACACCGGTGGTTATCATCCCCGGACTCGCCTCAGTGCTGGAGGGTATTCAGGTGGTAGGCAGTGTGGTAATTGTTTTATGCGGGGCCTACCCGATGCTCCAATTGATAAAACGGCTGATAGGCCAGTCCCTTCAAAAGCTGGGCCTCCTATTGGGAATCGACAGCAACGCAACGGTAGCCATACTGGGCGGTTTCGCCAACATTATGCCGATTCTGGGTACTTGCAATACGATGTCTCCGGCAGGCGTGGTGGTGGCTGTAGCCTTCGCGGTCAGCGGCTCCTGTATGTTTGGAGACCATTTGGGCTTTATTGCCGGTGTGGACCGGACAATGATTATCCCGATGATCCTCTCCAAAATGGTAGGCAGTTTCAGCGCCGTGGCTTTAGCCACTTACGTCTGCAAGAGGGGCAAAATCCCCGGCGGAGGAACTTTCGCCGCCAAACCAGAACAGCAGTGAACGATATATGAAATAACAATCAGGATTGGTGACAGACGGAAAGGATGGTAAAGAAAATGTGGATGAAAGATATGTTCGGTGTGGACAAGCCCATCATAGCATTGCTCCATCTGCGCGCTTTGCCCGGCGACCCGCTGTACCGGCGGGAGGACTCGATTGAACAGGTAACTGAAACCGCCCGGAAGGAACTGCTGGCGTTACAGGAGGGGGGCGTGGATGGAGTTCTGATTGCCAACGAGTTCAGCCTGCCCTATGAAAAGAAGGTTTCTCTGGTGACTGTGGCATCAATGGGATATATTGTGGGAGCGCTCCGTGAGGATATCAAGATTCCCTTTGGGGTCAACATTGTGCTTAACCCTCTGGCAACAATAGATCTGGCTGCCGCTGTGGGGGCTGGCTTTGTCCGTAGCACCTTTACAGGAGCCTATGTCGGTGAAGACGGACTGACCGACACCGATATTTCAGCAGTTATCCGACGGAAAAAGGCCTTGGGGCTGGATGATCTGAAACTGCTGTATAAGGTCAACCCGGAGTCGGGGGTCTATCTGGCGGAGCGGCCCATTGAGAAGATTACAAAGTCCATGATTTTCCACTGTTTCCCAGATGCCTTGTGCGTATCCGGTGCCAGTGCCGGGACGGAGACGGATAACGGCTTGATCCAGCGGGTCCGGGAGGTGTCCGGAGATACCCCGGTACTGTGTAATACCGGCTGTACGGCGGAAAATATTTGTGAAAAACTGGATTACTGCGACGGGGCCTGTGTGGGGACGGCCTTTAAAAAGGATGGAAAATTTCAGAATCTGGTAGAGGCGAGCCGAGTGAAACTGTTTATGGACAGGGTCCGGCAGTACCGCAACGAACACCGGTGCTAGATTTCTATGCGGGAAGGAGGATCTCTGTGATGCAAGACTGGCAATATTTGATGGGCATCGATATCGGAACTTCAGAAAGTAAGGGGTGCATTATTGACACCCATGGGGCTGTAGTGGCTTTTTCCGCTGTAAAGCACAGTATGGAGAATCCGAAACCAAATTACTATGAGCACGATGCCGACGCGGTCTGGTGGCACGATCTGTGTGTGCTGACACACCGCCTTCTGGAAGAGGCTCATCTGTCCAAGGAGGCGATACAGGGTCTAGGAATCAGCACGCTGGGGACGAACTGTCTTCCGGTGGACAAGGACCTGAGACCGCTCCGGAAGGCGATCCTCTATGGGATCGACGCTCGGAGCCAGAATGAAATCAAATATTTGACCGAGTATTATGGCCAGGAGCGGGTCAGGGAGCTCTTCGGTCGTCCCATATGCTCCGGGGATATCTGCGCCAAGATACTGTGGATTCGTAACAATGAGCCGGAGGTCTACGCAAAGACCTATAAATTTTTGACGGGCACATCTTACCTGGTGGCGAAACTGACGGGAAACTGTGTCATAGACCGTTTTTTGGGAATTGCCTCTTTCCGTCCCTTATATACGATGGACGGGCGGATTCGGGAGGAGATGTGTGAACCCTTCTGCCGGCCGGACCAGCTCCCAGAGGGAAGAGTAGTCACCGATGTGGCGGGCCATCTGCACCAAGCGGCTGCCGAGGCCACAGGGCTGGCTGCGGGCACGCCGGTGATTGTAGGTTCCGGGGATTCCACCGCTGAGGCTATCAGTACCGGAGTAATCCGGCCCGGAGACATGATGATGCAATTTGGTTCTTCAATCTTCATCTACTGCTGCACCGAGTATATGATCCAAGATGACCGGGTCCGTGGAAATAACTTTACCATTCCAGGTACATTCAGTGTTGCAGCTGGGACCAATAACTGTGGTACGGTCATCGACTGGTACCGGGACAATTTCTACCCCGAGCTGGCCGCGGCTGCGGAGAAAGGCGGAGAAAACGTCTATGAGGCGATGATGCGGCAGGTGGCCGATATTCCCATCGGCAGCGAGGGACTGATTACCTTACCTTATTTCGCAGGAGAGCGGACCCCCATCAACGATCCGGAGGCCCGCGGCGTTGTGCTTGGCCTGAGGAGCTGTCATACAAAAAATCACATGTATCACTCCCTGCTGGAAGGGATCGCCTTCTCGGCTGCGCAGCACGTCGATATCTTGAAAGAACACAACATATCTCCTTTGCACATTATGGCTGCGGGAGGAGGGGCCAAAAATGATATTCTCATGAAGATGGTGGCGGACATAACGGGAGAGACGGTCCACATTACCAAGGTGACCATCGGAGCCTCCTACGGCGATGCGCTGATGGCGGGGATCGGAACCGGTTTCTTTGACAGCTTTGAGGACCTGCAGCGAGTAATACAATTCTCCGTGGACATTGAACCGGATTTGGAACGGCATGCGGCATATCAGAAGTACCGAAGAATCTATGACCGGGCATACCTGGCTAACCGGGATCTGATGCATTCGCTTTAAAACTTTTACCGGGAGGCGGAATATTTGTGATGAACAAGCTGAAATTTGAACAGTTGGCGGGGATGAACTGCCATTACGCCCATTATCCGTTTACTTACTATTTGGACAGTATCGCCGAGGTAGGGGTGAAAAATGTGGAGGTTTGGGCTGCCTCGCCCCATCTCCATGTGGATGACGTTACACACCAAAAAGCACAGGAAGCCCGCTGCGCGATCCAGGACCGGGGCCTCAAGCTGATCTGCTATACGCCGGAGACCGTTGTCTATCCGGTCAACATCGCCGCCCCGGAGGAGGATATTCGTAAGCGCAGTCTGGCTTTTGAAAGCCGGGGGATTGAAATTACGGCAGAGCTGGGATGCAGGATGATGCTGGTCACCTCCGGTTGGGGGTATTTGAACCAGAACCGCGAGGAGAGCTTGGGGCGGGCCATGGAAGGATTGGCCTATCTGACAGCCAAGGCGGAGCGGGAAGGTGTCTTGCTGGCGTTGGAACACCTATCTCCGATTAGTTCCAATTTGATTAATACGGCACAGGACCTGCGGCAGGCGGTAGACGAGATTAGCTCCCCAAACTTGAAAGCTATGCTGGATACCTGTCAGGTGGGGATAGTACATGAGCATGTCCGGGATTATCTGGAACTGCTGGGCAAAGATCTGGTCCATGTCCATTTGGTAGACGGCACGCCTGGGGGCCACTTAGCCTTCGGGGACGGAAACCTGCCGCTGAAGGAATTTGTGGATACCTTGGGTGAGTATGGGTATGAGGGCTGTCTGTCCATGGAGATTGCGGATAGACGTTATTTTATGGACCCCAGGCAGGCTGACCGCCAGTCGATTGAAACGTTTAAGAGCTGGATTCAATAATGAACTAAATTGAATGGGTGCCTTCCGACTGCCGGGCTGGAGGCACCCATTTTATCAATATCAGTCCTACTTGCGGCACATAAGACTGAGGTATTGGTTAATATCCCGGAGGGCGTTGTAACAGTCCTCGAAAACAGGAATCAGCTCCCGATAGAGTTCTACGTTTTCCTTGATCGGACTGGTGTAAAAATGATTATGGTGAAAATGGCGCGCCTCTGAAGGACCCGAGTAGATACCGAGGCCTATCCCCGCTGTAACCGCCACTCCGACACAGCCGATGATACTTTTAATGTCAGAACTAACAATTTCCATATCAAAAATATCAGATAAGAGCTGCTGCCATTGAGGCGTGGCCTGAGAACCGCTGAAATATAGGGAGGAAAAGGGCTCCAGCTCCTGAATGGAGTTATAGACAAGGGCCAGTTGGAAAGAGACCCCCTCTATGACGCTACGGAAAAGGTCGTCCTGAGTATGGTAGTTAGCCAAGCCGATAAAGCCGCCCTTAGCAAAGTTGTTCCACCAGGGCGTCCGCTCCCCTCGGAGGTGGGGCATAAAAAGCAGTCCGTTACTCCCGATAGGGACATGATTCATGCGGGCAAACAACTCCTGGCGCAGGTGGAGACGGGTGCTTTGACTGGCGGGATAAAACGCGTTTAAAAACCAGTCGATACTATATCCGGCGGAGAGCACGGTTCCGCCGTTCAAAAGCAATTCCGGATTCGTGTAAGTGCACTTGGTCAGAATCCTTTTTCGGTCTATTTGAACACTGTCTGTCACTTGAGAAAACCAAGCGGTGGAACTCACATAAACCAGCCCCTGGCTCTTTTGAGATAGGCCGGAGCCTACAGTGGGAGCGCGCCCGTCACCAAGTCCCTCTACCACCAACGTGTCCTGATCCAGTCCGCAGTCGGCAGAGGCAGCTTGAGTTACTTTACCCAGCACTGTCCCAGAGGGGACAACTTCAGGCAGTTTAGCGGCGTCAATTTCGAATGCGCTTAAAATCGTGTCGGACCACCGTCTCCTCAGCAGATCATACATAAGGGTGAAACCTGCGTCACTCTCGTCAGTGGCCAGAACACCGGTCAAGCGGTAGTTGATATAGTCCTTGCACTGGATAAACTTCCAGGTGTTTTGGTAAATATCAGGAAAGTGCTCCCTCAGCCACATAATTTTGGGCAGGGAGAACATATAGCTCAGACAAACACCGGTAATGGAGTGAATGATATCTGCACTGAGGAGAGATTGAATTCTGTTAATCTGATCCGTGTCCCGTTTGTCGTCCCATGTGATGTGGTCATACAGAGGTTGGCCATCCCGCCCCAGAGAAAGACAGCCCATCATCTGCCCTGAAACGCAGACAGCCTTCACGGAGCTGGCCGGGACATTTTCCAGCAACTTCCGGCAGTTTAGACAAAAGGCGTTCCACCAGGTGGAAGGCGGTTGGGTAGAACGATCATCCGGAACAACGTCCGGCGCATAATCTACCCTGTTAGTGCAGATCGTTTCGCCTTCTAAGGAAAAAAGTGCCGCCTTGCATGAGTAGATGCCGATATCCTGTGTAAGGATGTATTCTTTGCTGTCCATAGAAACGCCCTCTTTTTCAATATAGTAATGTGGCTATTATAAGTCTCTTTCCCCTGGAGCGCAAGAGAAAACTAACATTGAAGAATGTTGCGTCGGAAATTGTTTTAGTGAAATTGCATAAAAATCGGAGCGCATGTTTTCGTTTTTGACAAGAAAAAAAGATTTACTTTTATTTTTTTTATTATTATAATAATTGGTGTAATATGTGGAATGGCCATTCTGCAATTGCCCCTTGCTACTATACTCTGCAATCAATATAAACAGCCGCGCCCCCATATGAGTATAATTAAATATTGTCGGAAACGGTTCAAACGGGGGTACCCCCGTTTGCGTCCCGCAGGCCTGCGGGACGCGCCATTCAGCGGACAACGTCAAAACCTGAGGCTTATAGAGGGGAGACAGATTAAGGAGGTACATGGTGAGTATTTATGATGTCTTAAGCGATTTCGCGATTGCTTCATTGCTAATCCTGGTCGGACAGCTTTTTCGGGCCAAAATTAAGTTTTTTCAAGAATTTTTTATTCCGTCCAGCTTGATTGCAGGCTTGATTGCGTTGTTTCTCGGCGAGCAATTTTTGGATGTACTCCACTTTTCTTCCGGCGCCGGGTCCTATGCCGGTATGCTGATTATCATCGTGTTCACGGTGGTCGGCATTAATGGCTTTGAGATCAAAAAAGGCGAGGGCGCGGCAACGGTCAAGCGTGTTACCGGGTATAACTCTCTGCGCTTTCTTGCATATTTCCTTCAGTATACCCTGGGTATCGGGGTCTCTTTGCTGCTGATTAAGTTCGTCATGCCTGAACTGAATCCCGGTTTCGGTATCCTGCTGGCCTCCGGTTTCACCGGCGGGCACGGCACTGCCGCGGCAGTCGGCAAAACCTTTGCCGATCTCGGCTGGGCCGAAGCCGGCGACTTGGGAATGACCTTTGCCACAGTTGGCATCCTGTCCGGCGTTTTTGGCGGCCTGATCCTTATTAAGATCGCTACCAAGAAGGGCTGGACCGCCTATGTAAAGGATTTCAAGTTTATTGATAACGATCTGCGAACCGGCCTAGTTGCTAAGGACCATCAGCAGTCCATGGGGCGTGAAACCATCTCCTCCGTCGCACTGGACGGGCTGGGATTCCATGTAGCGTTGGTATTTATGGTCGCTGGTCTTGGGTATCTTTTGAACCAGAAAGTTCTGGCGGTATATGTAATCTCCGGTATCCCTGATTTTACGGTGTCCTACCTTTTGGGGCTGTTTTTCTTCCTGATTTTCCGAAAAACGCCGGTCTACGACTATGTGGATAAGAACATCAACTCCCGCGTCTCGGGCACCGCGACCGATTTTCTGGTGTTCTTTGGTGTAGCGTTGATCAATGTCAAGGTTATCATCGAGTATGCCTTGCCACTGATCGTACTGATTCTGGTTGGTCTCTTCTGCGTTGTGATCTGCATTATCCCCTTTGGAGCCCGTATGAACGACAAAAGCTGGTTTGAGCGCTCTATCTTCATCTACGGCTATTCCACTGGCGTGTTTGCTATCGGCTTTGTGCTGCTGCGTATCGTTGATCCCGAGAACCGGTCCTACACGGTAGAGGATACCGCAATGACGCCCTTCCTGAACTTCGTTGAGATATTCACTTGGTCAGCTGTTCCAATTGCGCTAGTGAATGGACAGGGATGGTTGGTCGTCGGAATCTGTGCGGCGGTATGCGTGGCTGCGGTGGCGATCAACCTTGTCGGAAAGATGTGGTATAAAGCCCCGCTGGCCGGACGCGGCGGCTATAATGAGCCATAATTTTCAGGTAAACCTTTTGGCAAAGCAGACAGAGGAAACTTAAGATTTTCCCCACCGCTTGCAAATAAATCCATCAGACTATAGAAAAGGAGACGTATTGTTATGAGTAATACTGGAAGAGTGGATTTTCTGTATCTGGATGAGCCCTCAATGATTAAGGCTGGTGTTAAGGATATGCACGCCTGCGTTGAGACTATGGTGGAGGTATATCAGCTCCTAGGTCAGGGCGACTACGTGATGGGCGGGAAGAATCACAACTCCCATGGTGTGAAAATCGTATTCCCCAAGACCTCTCCCTTCCCCAATATGCCGCTGGACGGCCCTGACCGCCGTTTCATGGCGATGGTGGCTTATTTGGGAGGCCGGTTCAACGTGGCCGGCGAGAAGTGGTATGGCTCCAACACTGCCAACAAGCAGCGGAACCTGCCCCGCTCCATCCTGATGGTGATGCTGAATGACGCTGACACCGGGGCCCCCATCGCCCTGGAGTCCGGCAACTTGGTCAGCAGTATGCGCACCGGTGCGATCCCGGGCGTGGGCGCCCGCTACTTGGCCCGCAAAGATTCCAAGGTCTGTGGCCTTATCGGCGCCGGCCCCATCAGTCAGAGCTGTTTCATGAGCATCATTGATTCTCTTCCCTCTCTGGAGGAGGTCAAGATTTACGACGTATTCCCCGAATACGCTGAGCGGATGGCCAAGTGGATCACCGAGACCTACCCCGGCATCAAGAAGGCCCACAGCGTCGGCTCGGTGGAGGAGTGTGTCAGGGGCTCCGATGTGGTGAACTCCGCCACCTCCGGCAAGAGCCTGCCTTACATCAAGGGCGACTGGATTAAAAAGGGCGCCTATGTTTCCCTACCCGCCGGTATCGAAATGGACATGGATTATGTTCTGCGGGATGACATCCTCCGCGTGGTAGATAACTGGGGCATGTATGAGGCATGGTCGGAGGAGTTGCCTTATCCTTGGCATGACTCCATTGAGCTGATTGGTGCCTACTATCTAGATTGGATCAAGGAAGGCAAGATGAAGGCCGATCAGTTCTACAATTTGGGTGCCATCATCAACGGGAACGTGCCAGGCCGTGTGAACGACGATCAGATCGTTCTGTTTGGTCAGGGCGGTCTGCCTGTCTACGACGTTGCCTGGGGCAAACAGATATATGATAATGCCGTTAAGATGGGTTTGGGTGTAAAACTGAACTTGTGGGAAGAGGCTGATATGCACTGATCACGGTAAGGCTCAATTGATAAAAACTTGGGTCTGCGTAAAGCAGACCCAAGTTTTTATTGTAGCTTTGGCACGGGATGGGCGAAAATCCCGGCTGGCTGCAGAGGGCCCTAATCTAATTTTATTGTAATAGAAAGGGGGATTCTTTTGAAGGGAGTTCTTTGTATTATTGCTGCGTCGCTGCTGTTCGGGATCAAGCCCAATGGTGACAGATATGTGGTGCTCAGCGGGGTAGCGCCGATGTGTGTTGTGTTTTATTCCCAACTCATCCTTACGGTGCTGGCCTTTTTGCTCACGCGAATCAGGCAGGAGTCCCTGAAGGTCAAGTGGAATGCGCTCTGTATCTGATGATCCTGGGAGCCGTTGGCATGGGCGTGACCTCCTTTCTGGTCAATAGTGCAACACAGCGTATCCCGGTGGGACTGACAATCATCCTGCACTTCCCCTACCCCACTATTGTTGCTGTTGTGATGATTCTTTTCTTTCACCAGAAATTCACGGTCTTTAAACACGTCGCCATTGTTTGCTCCAGCGGAGGTATGATGCTCATTACCAATATGGACGGAAACAGAGCAATTTCCGCGACAGGCATCTTATTAGCCCTTGCGTCCAGTCTGACCTACTCCTTTTATATGATTGCGAATGATAAGGGGAAGATAAATGAGTTGCCCCTACTGGTCAAACTGGCCTATTTCGGACTGGGAAGTTCGCTTCTCTTCGGGCTATCGTCGGCGTTTCAAGCGAGGTTCGTTTGCCGGGGACGGTCGAGGCGGGTATTATGCTGTTGATTGTCTGCGGTTTCAGTAATCTGGGTGCATTCTACTTCATCACCGCTGGCATCAAGCAGATTGGGGCGCCTACAGCGTCCTTTGTCAACATGCTGAAGCTAATTACAAGTGTAATTGTCAGCGTCATCGTCTATCACGATAATTTGAGCGTTAAAATCATCGCCGGTATGGCAATGATCCTTTCCGCTGTCCTGCTGGTGGCGATGGATGGACATAAGAGGTTGCCGGCGGAAAAATTCATCTGACTTATACATTCAAGAAATGGAGGAGCAATATGTACGAATACCGGATATCCAGGGAGGAAAAGGAGAAGTGGTGCAGTATTCCACTGGACCAACTGGAAGGCCACCCGGACAGTAAAATCAAACTGATTCTGCAGGACACCAGACCGCAAGTCGCAGAACTAGTAGGCAACATGATGGCGGATGAGCTTATTGCGAACAACGTTGCCGGAAAGATTACGAAGTGGGTCCTGCCCTCCGGACCGGAGGATCAGTATAAAACATTTATCAGGCGTGTCAATGAGGAGCGAATCAGCCTGAAAAATCTGTATGTGTTCCATATTGACGAGATTCTGGACTGGGAGTGCCGTCCTTATCCGAAGGAAAATAATCCCAAAAGTTGCGAGGGTCGGATGCTGGCCCGGTTCTATGGAAAAATCGACCCAGAGTTGAACGTGCCTGAAGTGCAGCGTATCTGGCCCAGAGTGGAGGATATGGACTACCCGGACCGTCTGTGCGAGGAACTAGGCGGTATTGATACCGCCTGGATTGGCGTGGGCTTTCACGGATTGGTGGGGGCCAACGAGTTTCCCGAAAACCCCTTCTATAATCTGACGCTGGAGCAGTATGCGAGTTCTAAGACCCGGATCACCGTAAAAAATTTGGACAGTATCATCTTGAAGAGCGTGCGGACCTACGGGGGCCTGTATGATGTGATTGACCCCTTTATGATTACGCTGGGCTTTAAAACCCTACTGACGGCAAGACGGTGTGTGGCGATGGTGGCCACCGGAAAGCTGAAACCTACGGTGATTCGTGTGGCTATGTTCAGTGAACCAACGCTGGAATATCCCATTACGCTGTTCCCCAAATATGTGCCGGAGGTTATTTTCTGCTGCGACAGAAAAAGCGCGGATCACCCACTGTCCTATGATGAGATTATTTTGTCCAATGAGAATATGGGGAGAGATTGATATGGCTGTGGATGTAATTGTGCTAAACAACCTGGGCGGCGGACAGTCTTGTCAGGTGGATCGGCTCCCCCGTCCCGGTGATACCATCAAGGGGTACAATTGGCAGCCTAGTATTGACGCGGGAAAGGGTCCCAACGCCTGTGTGGCCATGGCGCGCTTGGGTGTTCATCCGGCTTTTGTGGGTAAGGCCGGAAAGGACCCGGCGGGGGACCGAGGCGAAAAGTGGATGCGTGAAGCCGGGGTAGATACCAGCGGCCTGCTCCGGACGGATGAGGTCATGACGGGCCAGGGTATCCGTATCGTAGAAAAGGGTGGGAATAATCTGATTGTTTGCGGAGAATCCTCCAGCCGGGCATTGACGGTTCAGGAAGTGGAGCGGGAAATCGAGCGTCTCCAGCCTGCAAGTTATTTCTACGGAGGCTTTGAGATTCGGGAAGAGCTGGTGCTGGCCGGTCTGAGGAAAGCAAAGAATTGTGGGATGACCACAATTGTAAATCTCAGTCCGATTCCTTTGGAGCCGGTAGGGAAACTGGACTGCGCCGATTACCTTATCATCAACGAGACCGAGGCGGCAATTGTCTGCGGACTGTCCTCCTGGAAGGAACTTCCCATAAAGCGGCTGGCCCAACAGGCCAGAGATAAGTTGGGCTGCGGATGTGTTATCATTACCCTGGGGGAGAATGGCAGTATTGGTTTGCGGGGAGATCGCTTTTGGGAGGTCTCCCCAGTGAAAGTGGACTGTGTGGACACCTCCGGGGCGGGGGATGCATTCCTGTCCGCCGTAATCGTTAATCTGATCTGGGGCAAGGACATTGAAGATGCCTGCAAATGGGCAGGGGCGTATGCCTCCTACACCACCACGCGGGGGGGGACTTTGCTCTCATACCCAATGCTGGAGGAAGTACAGGGCTTTATATCTCAGCACATGAAATGAAAGAACTGCGAACATATGAAAGGATTGATTGAAGTCTTTGAGCATACCGACGAGGGCATCAGCGAGATTTATAACAACGGGAAGTGACTGATCAGTATTAAGAACTGGCGTGAGGCCAACTCTGTGGAAGAGATTTCCTGCCTGGAGATTCAATACATCACCGATCAGCAGTTTGCGCTAATCAGCGGCAAAGCCTGCCGGCTACTGGCACCGGAGGGTATGGACGATACCACCAAGATTCAGGTCCTGCCGCTGGAAGCGGGAATGATATATAATCTGCCAGTCAGAAGTTGATTTAACAATGTGCTATCCAAAAATTGTAAGTTTATGTATAGCGAAAGCTCCGATGCCGCGGACAACAGCGTATACCGCCCCATGAGCGTCCAACAAATAGAGCAGATGCGGAAAGAAGTCTGTTTTCGGTAAAATAAAAGTAGAGTGAAAAGTCACGAAAAGTTAAGCGAAGTGGATAGCAAAGAAAAAGAGCCATTGTCAGCACCTGAAAAAACAGCTACCTTTAGTTTGCCGAGGACTAAAAGAGGTAGCAGAAAGGTGATGAGAATGGCTCAACAACAGTATATCAAAGATCTATACGAAAATGAAGAGGTAAGTTTGCGGGAAATTGCCCGGCGGACGGGGCTGAGTTTCCAGATCGTCCAGAAATATTCCTACAAGGAAAATTGGAATGAGGAAGAACTGCCCAATCTGGAAGCGGAAAACTATCCGGCTCTTCAGGCGTATATTCCAGTGATAGACGAGTGGATGGAGGCGGATCGAAAGATCCCACGGAAACAGCCGCATACAGCGACGCGGATCTATGCCAGGCTGCGGGATGAAAAGGGGTACCCCAGGCAGCTGCTCCAGCGTGAAACGGTATGTAGGGAAGAAGCTGGTGATGAAGCTGGCGGTAGAGAGATACCTGCCTTTGCCACATCCGGCCAGGAATGGGCAGGTAGACTTTGGAGAGAGCATTTACTACGATGGCAAAGGCCAGAAACAAAAAGACTACGCGCTGACGGTGTCGTTTTCCCGGTCAAACAGGGGTTACACACAGTTTTTCCCATCTCAGAACTAGGAATATCTTCTGACAGGATTGCAGAGGATCTTTGAACACATTGGCGCAGTGCCGCCCCGCCTGAAGTTCGACAACCTGTTCACGGCGGTGACCCAGGTGCTGGAGGGGACCGGGCGTGTGCTGACCGATGGATTCCGCCGGTTCATGTTACACTACCGGTTCCAAGCGGACTTCTGCAACTCGACTTCTGGAAATGAGAAAGGGAATGTAGAGAACAAGGTGGGGTACAGCCGTAGGAACGAGTTTGTTCCCGTTCCTACAATAACCTTGTTTGAAGAATTTAACCAGTGGCTGTGGGAGTGGTGCGAGAAGGATGCCCAGCGGCTCCACTACAAATATAAGCTGCCTATTCAAGAGTTATGGGTAGCGGACGAAAACAGCTTGCTGAAACTGCCGGAGCATCTGTTCTCTATCTTCCAGTATGAAGCGGTGAGCGTAAACAAATACGGATTTGCGGTGATTGATACCAACCGCTATGGGCTGCCTCCGGTCTTGGCGGGAAGAATCGTCCAGACAAAGCTTTTCTTTGGCCACATCGAGTTTTACCACGACCACCAGCCGGTGGGCAATTACTCTAGAAGTTACGGAAAAGAGAAAGAAATCTATGACTGGAAACAGTACATTGGCACCTTGCTGAAAAAGCCAGGCGCGGTGGAGCATACCCGTTTCTTCCAACAAATCCCCAAGTTATGGCGGGACCTGCTGGCCCAATTCAGAGGTCGGGAGCGAAAAGACGCGCTGCGGCTGTTAGATGAAATTGTGAGAGACGGGAACGCGGAGTTTTGTGAGGACGCGATCTCATTGGCCGCTAAAACGGTAGGACTGACCCGGACAGCATCCGGCAGTGTTATTACATGCTCTCCAGGCGCTAATTCAGGCCGGAACCATTGCCATTGAAATTCCGAACACCGAGCCGGCTTTGCGCTATAACCCAAACCTCACCGCCTACGATGGCCTGACGGGGGATATGGGTCATGACTGAGCAGATTGAGCAGTATATGCGGACATTGAAACTGGGCGGTTTGGCGAAGGAGTGGCGGAGCATCTCCTACTATGGTGATCCGGAGCAGTATGTGAAAGAACTGCTGGAACTGCGGGAACGGGAAACGAACCGGATCAACCGGATGGTAAAGACCGCCGGCTTCCAGGTCATTAAGACACTGGAGGATTTTGTCTGGAACCGGAACATTAAACAGCGGATTGACCCAGGAATACATGGTGGGACTGGATTTTCTGAAAAGCAAAGAGAACCTGATTTTTCTGGGTTCCGTGGGGACAGGTAAGACCCACCTGGCCACAGCCATTGCCCTAACGGCCTGCCAGCAGGACAGCCATGTGCGGTTCTTCACCGCCGACTCTCTGGCAAACCTTCTACTGGAGCGAAATAATAAAGGAACGCTCAATGCGTTTCTCGGGATTCTGCGGAAAGCAAAACTAAAATGGGCATATAAAGGTTCGCACTGGAGCATGAAATAGTTCCTTTTGCACCTGCCCACACTCAAGCCTTACAGGTGTTTCTTGCGCATAACTTTTTTCTTGACAAAAACAGAAAGAACTCGGCTGTATGGAGTGATAAAAATGAATTTTGAAGAGAGTCTGAGAAAAATTATTTATCGGGAGGGATGGAAATGAAAAAGCTGAAACTTTCTTTTGGTGGAAAGGTGTTTTATGCCGACATGGAAATAGACAAGGCACCCAAGACTTGCGCCGCCATCGAGGCGGCCTGTCCATTTCAGTCTATTTGGCTGTCAGCAAAGGTCTGTGATAACGAGGCAGTATTCCGTGCGCCGCCGTCCTGTTTCGCAGATGAATTGGAAAATCCTGTGTTCAGCACTCCGGGAGATATCATTTTTTGGGGGATTAGGCAGGTCATATGCCTGTTCTATGACGATATGATTGCGCTGAATACCGGTAACCGTTTTGCTAAAATGTGTCCAGAGGAGACAAAACGCTTTGCCGTGGAGGGGCGAAAAATGTGGGCTCAGCCAGGCAGTATTGTAACTGTGGAGGTTGTGGAGGCGGACGATGAGGGGGTGTCTGCACATGGATAAGATGCTGCTGACAGAGATGAAAATCCGTTGTGAAACTGCTCATATGGAGCAGCCTTTAGATATCCGGCGTATACTAGCCCACAACAAGGAGATTGGCCGCAACTTTACTGCGGTGATCTTTGCTATGGGGGATACCAACAACGTTACCTATTTTCTCAATACAATGCAGGCCATAGCGAAGAGTGGACAAGGTGACTTGGACACACTGAAGGACCTGGCGGTGGAGCAGTTGTGCTTTTACGGCTATCGCTATTTGAATTACTATGCCATGAATGACATGCACACAATCTTTTTGAGATTCGCATTTGCCGCCAAGGATGCGGAGACCTTGGAGGAGCTGGCTGAATATCTGCGGGTTTTACAGATTTATACCGGACAGATGTCCTATTGGATCGACTTAGCATTTCCCTGGAGCCCGGTTACGGAAAAGTATAACGCAATGATGGCATAGCGGTAGCCGTCTGGGCGGGAAGCACAGGGCGACTGGAAATCAAACAAATTATGGACTCCCCCGCTACTGGATGCTAGACTATGGATAGTATCATGCGGGCAGATAATATCCGTCCCTGCAAAACGAAGGTTTCTCATTATTTTGTATTGAGAATTGTCATTTTATAGTTCCATAAACAAATAGTGACACTTGGTGTGTGATTTATATTCAAGGCAAGGGTGCGAAAAATGTTGCCATTCAAAACGACACTTTGACAAACCACTCTGGGAACAGTCAAACACTTCAATTTGTGGACGTGTTAGGAGACATTAACCAGGTAGGAACGGTTCAAAACCTGAGCATTACCGGGAACGAAGTGGTGGCCGAGAACACAAAGCCCACAGATTTCCTGGCCGGACGCGGCTTTTACTGCCGCAGGAAACGGGCAGGCTGTTATTACCTTGCTGGATGATGTGACCACCACGGAAACAATTCCCCAAAAGGTGGCCATCGACCTGAACGGCCACGCTGGATTATGGCTCCGGCAGCAATGATTGCATCTGGCGGCTCCTCCGGCTCCAGCTCCTCCGGCAGCGCGGGGGTCAGTGGCGGCACCGTGTCCGCCTCCCAGATGAACAATGCCGTGGACCGGGCCGACCAGGGCGAGGCTATCTCCATTGACGCAGGTACCAGGGCCTCCACATCCCTCCTCGCAGCTGGCCTGGAGAGCGCCGCCGGCAACGACAACAGCCTGACCGTATCGCTGCGGTACGGCGAAGTCACCCTGTCCCCCGGAGGCTCTGGCCGCCGTGGCGGGCCAGGCTGGGGCAATGTCACCAGCGCTATGGAGCCGGTGGACGTTGGCGACCCTGAACAGCCGCCAGCAGGAGGCCGTGGGCGACGCCCCAGTGTTCGACCTGACTATCGCAGGTTTATCACCGACTTTGAGGAAGTCGTCACTACTGTGTCCCTGCCCTACGACCTGCCCGTGGATCAGGACCCCGTCGGTGTGGTGGTCTGGTTCCTGGACGATGACGGCAACATCACCCACTGCGAAACCATGTACGACACCCGCACCGGGAGAGTGATCTTTACCATCCGGCACTTCTCCAAGTATGCCATCGGCTATAAAACGCCCCGGCCCTTCACGGATATGGACGAGGATACCTTCTATGCCGACGCCGTGGAGTGGGCTGCCGAGAACAACATCACCGCCGGTACCTCTGCCACCACCTTCGGTCCCAACGCCGTCTGCACCCGGGGCCAGATCGTGACCTTTATGTTCCGGGATATGGCGGCATGGAGCAAATACAGTATCTCTACTTGACATGAACGAGGAACATCCAGTGGTCGATGCAATCGAATAACATTCGCCTGTGTTGATATAGTTCCAGAATGTTGCAAAGGTCTTACTTTCACTATTATATGTTTATGCGATATCATCTTCTTGATTTCTGCCGCGCGGTTTTCCATGAATATCTCGCTTTCGGGTTTCCAACAAATCTTCCAACAGCTCCCCTAAAACACATTGAACCAGCTTAATATGGGAAAACACAAGTCGGGAAGTACCCGACCAGCAATCCATTGCGGCGCAGGCACTTCCCCGTATGATGAGGTATGAATGGGTACGTCTCAAGAGCGCCGAAGGTTTTTTGGTAGGGATGAGGTCCCCAGTTCAAATCTGGGGAGCAGCTCCCGCCGCTGTGCGGCTTCCAGATAGGCCCCCATCTGCTTTGGGGAAAGAACTGTCATATATCCAGCTTCCGGGGCTTTGGGACGATGCAGTCCTTGCAGGGATTGCGGGGGATGAATCGCTCCTTCACCGCCCGGCCCAGAGCGACGTGGAGCATCAGGTGGACGCTGTGGACTGTGGTAGTGCTGAGTCCTTTGCTCTGGCTCTTTCCAATTTGGATTCTGCCGCTTTCTAATAACTCCTTGTAGAGCTTTTGCAGGTGCCGGGTGGTCAGCTTTTTCAGCTTGACAATCCCGATGCGAGGAATGGTATATTTCTCGGCCATCAGCTCATAGCGGTTGGCGGTGGCGGTGCGGATGTTTGGCTTGGCGTAGAGCTTATACCACGTCCGCAGCTAGGTGGCTGCTGTGTATTCAGTTGCTGCTTTGTTGACTTCGGCCTGAGTCCTGCCCAGTACATTCTCGATGATCCGCTGGTCGGCCTTGTTGTCGTATTCAGCGGTGTTCCCCCCTCAGCGGCCATCCTTACGTTTTCCGATGTTCCCTTCGCCGTTGACTCGTTGTTTTGCCATGAGATATCCTCTTTTGAAGTTGCACAAAATATCCCAGAAGCGGAGAGAGGCTAGGGGAAATGAGCAGAGTTATCAGAATGTTATTATTTGAGAGGATAGGCGCACTCATTGTCAACACCATCGCAATTTCCGTCGTGGGGGCCTCTATTGTTTTCAGCGTAGTAATTCCTAGGGATATCACATCCAGCCTATGATCAAGCCGCCCTGGGGCAACTCCTCGTAGCTTTTGCAGATTAATTTGTCACCCAAGTTACCTCTTCTTGCTTTCTTCTCTGCAGAATTTTAGTTCTTATTTTGCGGGAGCTCTCTGCCTGACGATTGGACAACTTCTTGTTGCCCAAAGGGCTGACAAACAGGATTCTGAGAAAAATAAAACCCGGGCATATGGGAACGGTACGATACTCGGCAGAGACCTGCCTTGTTTCGTATGTTTCTCATGCGCCCGGCGATTCGGTGGAGACTTTTCATTCGACGCTGACTGGCTGTCAGTGTACCTCTGTGCTCGGTGCAGCATTGCTGCGGCTGTTTAAATTGTGCTTTTATTTTAAGAAAACGGATGTTCTGTGTCAATGCCGAAATTATGGAATAGCAACCAACGATAGGATTCCTTCACCGCCTTGGGTATCTCATAGCGGCCATCATCCAAAACACTGACAGATGAGCCCGTATCTGGCATAGTGCAAAGAATCGCCTGCAACAATGCGAAAATGTGTCACAAATGAGCGCCCAGGAAAGCTACCCCTACAGGCAGGTCGTTATATCTCTTCCGACGGATATGAAAGAACACTGAGATAGCGATTACTATCCCAGTGTTCTTTTTGAGCTTGCAGGGGTCCGCACCTCCAAAAGAAGGGTCACTCCCTGTGCTGCTCGCGTTCAATGATCTCCTTGCACATATAGGCATCCGCGTCTAGCATGCCATTGGATGCTATGCGGCCCAGCATGGCCAGCGTATCATCGGCACTATAGCAAACGATGCCGTCGCCATCCGGGATCGCCGCTCCGATGCTGGCCATTCTGGCAGACTCGATGGCGACACCTACCGCTGTGGACAGCTTCATAGCGCAGCCAAACTTGGCACCATCACACAGCACGCCACCAATGCTGCCTACGATATTTTTGATCGTCATCTCGATCTTATCATAGTCATCATCCAGCAGGAAGGATACGCCGCAACCGATGCCGATGCTGGCCGCAATGGCACAGGCACACATAGCAGACAGGCGGCCGATATGGCTCTTGATGTATATTGTCATGAGGTAGCTGAGTGCCACTGCACGGAGGAGAGTCTCATGGGAGCAGCCAAAGGCTTCCGCAATCGGGATGAGAGGCACGGATGCTGTGATCCCTACATTCCCGCTACTGGCACAGCTCATGGCAGAGAGATTTTCGCCAGACATACGTGCATCAGAAGCGGCAGCCGCTAGGACCTTGGCCCGGAGATAGATCGGATCTCCAGGAAGCGTTTGGATAGCAGCTCCGATGCCAGCACCTAGCTTGCCCTTCAGGCCCGCCTCGGACAACGCACGATTGATGCGTAACGCCTCGTCTAAGAAGGAGATATCCTCACGATCCACCTGTTTGGCAAATCGATAAAAATCACGGATTTTGAACGCACGGATCGGTGCCTTTGTCTCAAAGGTATGCGCATCTTGAAAATAGAACTCGTCTTTTTTGAGAAGTTGCTCATTGGCTTCTAGCAGGACCACGTTGGCGTGAGATTTTGCCACAACAGCATGGCCAATTCCGTTTTCAGTGGTGACGTACGCCTCGATGTAGACACCCATCCCCTCGTAGTCCCATTTGATCTCGACTGTGGCACACTCCTTGGCAAAGCGCTCCACTTTCTCTTGATCAAAATCCTTCATGGTCTTGAGGACCTCCAAACCCAGGGAAGAGTCGCCGTACATCGCTCCGGTGACAGCCGGCTTGAGGACGCCCATGAACGGAGTGCCCGGTGTAACGACTGCGATAGAGTTTTTATAGGTGTCCTTGTCCATCAGGACCCGGACCTGGAGCGGGGTACCACCCACCGCATCCTTGGCAGCGGCAGCTGCAAAGGCCACAGAAATGGGGCCGGTACAGCCCAGAGCGGGCTTCACTTCAGCCAGAAGGATATCCAGGATCGCTTGATCTGTCATAAAACAGTCTCCTCTTTTCTGTTAATTCTTTTCCAGGGACAGTAGCGGTTCACTCAGCCCTTCCACACCAGCCAGAGCCAAGATCGCCAACAGGATGCTTTGCGGGCCATAGTGGGAGTTAGTGGGATCGAACCATTCATTGACGGAATGTCCGCACATGGCAAATCCTCCCGCACTCATATGGATAGCAGGGATCCCCAAACTCAGCGGCACATTGGCGTCTGTGCCGCCGGCCACGTCCCAGAGATCAGGAGTTTGTCCCAGAGAGTAGGTCGCACCAAGAGCCGCTTGCACCATGACGGAGTGGATGGACTGAGTCCCACTGGGTGTGTCTCCAATCATTTCCACCTCCGCTGAGATAGTATCGGTGTTCCAACGCCGGTTCTCTTCCTGGACGGCTGCGTCTACTGCCTGCTGGAAGCCCTGCTCTAGCTTTTTCATCTCCGCACTATCCTCCGAGCGCAGATCAACAAACATGGTAGCCTCAGAGGCGATGGCCGTGATGGCAGTGCCCCCTTCTACCACGCCAACGGCAAAGGTGGTCTTTGGCCGGTCAGGCACTTGGATATCATCGATCTTGGCGATTGCCCGCCCCATGGCATGGATGGCGTTCGGCGTTCCGAAGTGCATATAACTATGTCCACCGGGACCGTGGAAGGTGACACGATAGCGGTTGCCACCCAGCCCCTGATAGATCATCTTCAGTCCCGCACCGTCCACGGCCAGGAAGCCGTCGATATCGCGATGATTGGCGAACATGGTCTTGCTACCCCGCATATTACCGTTGCATTCCTCGCAGACGCTGCCGCATAGCTTTAGGTTATGAACGGTGCGCAGGCCTGCGTGGTGGAGGGCATTGGCAATGGCAATGATTGCGGCCATGCCCCGGGCGTTGTCAGCGATGCCCGGCGCATAGTACTTCCCGTCCTCACGCAGTTCAGCATGGATCTCATTAATGCCATCGAACACGGTGTCCATATGTGCACAGGCATACAGCGTTGCTTTCCCTTGGCTGCCCGGCCACTGAGAGTAAACATTCCATACCTCATCCAAATAGACATTTTCCATCCCTGCTTTCTCCAACTGGTCGGCAAGGTAATCTGCCCGTGCCTTTTCTGAGAACGAGGGTGCCGGCGTTTCACACAAACGGACTTGATGGGCAATCGTCTCAGGCTCTGTGTCCTCCAAATATTGGAGTGCCTTTTTTACCGCATCATCATGGAGCAGCGTATCATACAGTGCCCATACTTTTTCGGAGACCAAACTCTTTCTTTCGCAACCCATAATAAAATTCCTCCTTAAGAATACAGAATCAAACAAGGTCAAATACCGGCACCGGGGCCAAGAGGTAGCTTGAAGATCATCCAGATGATCAGCTGGATAGTATATGTAAAGAAGATCGCAACAGAATAGGGGAGCATCAACGAGATATATGTGCCCATCTTGATAGGTTCCTTCTTGGGGTTGTACTGCTCCATGATACCAAGCACCACTGGGATGAAGGTGGACAGGGGAGAGATGATATTCGTAACGGAGTCGCCAATGCGGTAAGCCATCTGGGTCAGTGCCGGAGAGAACCCGACCTCAAAGAACATAGGAACAAAAATAGGAGCGAAGATCATCCACTTAGCTGAACCACTGACCAGGAAAAGGTTTGCAATCGCCACCAGGATGATAAACAGAACTGCCAGTGGGATGCCGCCCAGATGGAGCTTTTTCAGCAGTTCAGCGCCGTTGACCGCAATGATGGTTGTGATATTGCTGGTGTTGAAGAGCTTGATGAACAAGGATGCAGACAGGGATACGACCAGGAAGCTGGCCACGCTGTTCACGCCCTTGGCCATGATTAGAGAAATGTCCTTTTCAGATTTGATGACTCCGGCGCCAATGCCATATGCGATGCCTACGGTGGTGAAGAAGGCAAATAGCAGGAACATCAAAGAATCCATGAAGGGGGAAGAGGGAAGAATCTTGCCCTCAGGACTGCGGAAAAAGCTATGTTCCGGAACTGTGAGGCATAGCAGGATCAAGATAAAAATGACGCAGGCAATCCCCGCGAACTTCAATCCCCGCATCTCAGCAGCACTGACGGTCTTATCTTCGTCGGCCACATCCATCTTGGCAATGCCATACATCTGATCCAAGCGGGTAAAGGTAAACCGCTTGGCCACCAGGACGATCACAAATGCCACCGTGACCGTGGAGATCATCAGAAAATACCAGTTGATCAGTGGATGGATCCCTTCATGAGGGATCCCGGCGCCCTGTGCTACGCCTTGGGTGATCCCGGCTAGCATGGCATCAGATCCGGTGACCAGCAGATTGGCGCAAAATCCGCCAGCAAAACCAGCGTTGCCGATGATGACGCCAGCCAGAGGATTACGACCGATAGCTCCGAAGATCGTGCCGCCCAATACCATCGCCAGCATCCAGCCCGCATTGGAAGCGATACTGGCGTTGGCACCCACGAAGGCAAGCGCAAAGGTTATCAAGACGGTGGGCGCACCCAGTAAGGTCTTTTTAACCAGTGTGCGGACTAGACCGGTATAGTCAATCAGCGCAATGCCGAACATCATCACGATGATGATGCCCAATGGTGCGAAAGAAACATAGTTGGACACGAATCCCTTCATCGTAGCGTATAGCACATCACTGCTGAAGAGATTTTTGACTGCGACCGTAGTCTCTGCCAGAACGCCGTCCTTTCCGGCGGCCATATAGGTCACAGATACGCCCATATAGGACAAAATTGCAGACAATGCAGCAGTTGCGATGGTCAGATAGACAAACAGCATGAACGGCGTAGGAAGCTTATTTCCTGTTCGCTCGATAAAGTCGAAAAATCGATCCATGCCTTTTGCTTTTGGCTTTTGCGCGGTGTTGCTCATAACAGATTCCTCCTTTTATTTCTCACCGAGACAATGTCTCTACAAAAATATAAAGCAAAATTCGTGCCAACAAAAAGCCGGGGAAAAGTCCACCTTTTCCCCGGCTTTTTGTACGCACACTATAAATGGCCTGGCCCAAAAATGTATAAATTGTATTTGCTGTACTGCTAATAGCCGATTAAACCAGCACATCCGCAGAGGTGGCACGAAGCAAGCCTGCCTCTGTAAGGACCGTACCTCCACGGCCACGCAAAATCGTGACAAGGCCTTGCTGCTCCAACTTTTTTAGTATGGCTCGCGCCTGTTGCTCTCCCATAAAATAGCCCCGCTGTGTCATCTGTTTGGCAAACTCTACCCGCCCGATGCGGTAGCCGTTGCGATAATGATCCAGCAATATGGCAAGCGCTGTTTCCGTCTGCCCCTGTGTAGCCGGCTGCGGTACAGGCATAGGCTCTTCCGGGATTGGGACAGGTACCGGCGCACAGCTGCACGGAAGATCCTCTGTCCCCACGACGGATTTGCCAAGAACCGAGAAATATTCCACAAGATTGCGCAATTCCCGTATATTTCCCGGCCAGGGATATGTGAGGAAAAAACTGCGTAGAGCAGGGGAGAGCGCAAATTCGACCTGTCGTTGCTCCATAAAAAAACGGAACAGCTCCGGGATATCCTCGCGCCGGTCGCGAAGCGGCGGGATATATAAGGGCAGGACGCTGAGGCGGTAATAAAGGTCTTTGCGGAATCTACCCTCCGCCACCGCCCGGTGCAGATCCTGATTGGTCGCAGCGATGATCCGCACATCCACATCGGTGGTGTTATGGCCTCCCACCCGGATGACCTCATGTTCCTGAAGAACACGCAGCAGACGTGTTTGCAGTTGTACCGGCATCTCCCCAATCTCATCCAGAAAGACGGTCCCGTTGTGGGCAGCTTCGAACAATCCGGCTTTGCCTCCCTTGGCGGCTCCGGTAAATGCGCCGGATTCATAGCCGAACAGTTCGCTCTCCAGCAGTGATGGAGAAAATGCCGCACAGTTTACAGCCAAAAAGGGACCGTCCCGCCGGGGAGAGTGGCGATGGATGATGTGGGCGAAAAGTTCCTTGCCGGTACCGCTCTCACCCAGTAGCAACGCAGCTCCATCAGACTTCGCAATCTGGAGGGCAGTCCGTTTGCAAATGGCTAATCTTTGGCTGGTGCCTACCAAATCCTGCAAGTCATACTTAGCAGTGTTTCGTTTTTCCACAATGACCTTGCGATGCCGGATGAAGCGGCGCTGTTCTACATCGAAATTATTCATCATCAGCAGACCATATCGGTCCTTTTCACTGTCGGCTGGGATGATAGTAAGGATATAGTCACTGCCGTCAAATTCAATAACTTTTTCACTTACCTGGCCGTTCACCAGTTCATTCAGCGAAAGCGGCAGCAACTGGGTCACATTGCAGCGCAAAAGTTCCTCCCGGCTCATATGGAGGATAGACTGGACCTTAGCACTGCAATCGAATACGATGCCGTGACGACAGAATGTGATGGCTCCGTTGGTCATATGGTCGAATATCATGGACATCCGGTCCTCAGAGCGGGTATGCTCTTGAAATAGGGAATTGAAGCTGTTTACCGCAGGGAAGGTGCGGCGGGCATGGATCATGTCCTTACCGCGGTACAGATCTGCATCCATATCCAAACGATGGATGATATCCAACAGAGAGGAGCGGTCAATGACCTTCTCATCCAATAGAACAAGATCTGTTCTCGTATCTTCCATCATAGGGATGAACCAGTCATCCCCCCGGAATGCCAGCGCAGTAGGGGCCGTCCGGCAATTATTGAGCGACAGAAAGCGAAGATCACCGCGGAAGAGCTGGTGGATCAGCACCGTGATCTGCCGGGCACTATCCTCGTCGTCATCCAACAGCACCAGCAGTTCGTCTTTGGGGATCTGCATGATAGCCGGATATGTACTGCGTGTCAGGGTGACGGTAAGAGGGATATAACTCTCATAGCGGACTGACCGGCACACCGGTGCGTGGACCAAGTCAGAGTAGGTGAGAAGCACGTCTGTGCTATAAATGACGCCGGGGACTACCGTATCTTCGCAGATAGCCTCTATGTGGATAGTCCCCAGGAAGTAGTTCTCCAACGTATTTTGAAATCGTAGCATCTCTTGCTCATGTTTGACCACAAGGAGCAGTTTTTTCACAGTATGAGCCTCCAGTCTGGATATCTCTGCTGCACAAAACAGCCGCAACGATGTATTCGAATAAAAATATCATATCCTACAGGAAGATAAAAGTAAAGTCCAGGTGGCAGCCCCAAAGGTCCTGTACACGGGCAAGGCCTATGTCACGATGCCATACAGAGACCTGACAGCCCAGGATGCACAGCCACTCACCCAATATCGGACCACAGATACACTACCCCCGGTCTAGCATCTCACAGATCTTGGTGAAGATCTCTGTGCTGATATGCTCGTTACGGCCCGGCTTGGTGAGGGCATTGGTGGACATACCGTTGGACAGACGCAGGTCCTTTTTCTTTGCATTCTTATCAATCAGGAGTTTCCGCAGCGCTTGAATTGACTCCAACAGCAAATTATAATAAAAATGCTTATCTATGTGCGGGATAGGGCAACGCTGAGGAGCGACCTGAACAGCACATAGGGTGTGCGGGAAAGCAGCATCTTTAACGGATGCTGCTTTTTTGCTGCTTTTCCGGAAATAAAAGCGATAAACCCCGGGGCTTAAGAGGCAGAGTTCCTTCACTTTCCCTGTATGGCGGCGTCGAGAAACGGAGAAAACCATAGCCAAAAATACACATGTAACCTTTAGTGACCAAATCGTCATTGAAGTTGGTCTCAGAGAACGAAAAAGATTTCCTGTCATTGCAACGGAGCGGAGCAAGGACCAGGACCACAATATCCAAGGAAGTTCGTATGTATACTAAACTTAAACAAGCAGGAGAATATAATCCATGTATTGTCCGCAAAGATTGCAAACACTACAGCGATTTATGCAACTCTTGCCGATTTGCCTATGGGAAGTCCTGCAGTTCCTGTTACAAAGCTAAGTACATTGAAATATGCTAGAACTTTCAGTAGGAGAAATGCGAAAAACTGAATAAGACTCCGTATATCTGTGATGGATGCGAGCAGCGTCAAACTTGCAAATTGGAACGTCATCTTTATGAAGCCAAATTTGCCTGGAAGGCATACGAAAATGCCCGCGGCACATCCCGGCGGGGCTTGCGGTAACACTGGCAGAGTTTAGCCAGATCTGAGTAGATAATACACATGAGATCATGCTGGACGAGACAACTATCTACAATTATATGGACACAGGTCTCCTGTTCCTTGGGGATATTGATTTGCCCAGAAAGGTGCGCTCAAGGTGCGCAGGAAGAAAACGTCTGTATGGGTAGATAAACAGTGCTATCTCGGAAGAACCTAGGAAGATTTTTTTGAGCACACAACAATCAATCCAGATATCCCCTTCGTGTAGATCGATACGGTATTTTTCCGCAGTTCCAAACTCATGCTGGCACTCCTGAGAGAACGGAACACTGCACGGTTTGCTGCAGAGGTTTTTGAGTGGTTATATAAAGCCCTTGAACATGAACAGTATTGCCGCCTATTCCAAATCATATTGACTGACAGGAACAGTAAGTTTACTGATTCCGTGGCTATTGCATATACCGAATTTGGTGAAGTACGAGCAGAGTTTTCTACTGCAATCCGCAGCATTCCGGACAAAAGAGTAGCTGTGAGGTTACACATAAATTTATTTTCTGTATCATCCCGAAGGGCATATCCTTTGACCATCTGCGGAAGAGGGATATTCTGTTTATGATGAGTCACATTAACTCCTATACAAGAAAAAAGCTGAACAGCCAATCTGTACGCCGGCTGTTCAGCTTCTTATATGGAGAATCCGCTTTGTCTTCCCTCGGCATTCAGGAGATCCTCGCCAACGATATTAACCTGACACCCCATCTGCTCAAGAAGTAAAACTAGGCTGCCGCCATTCGGAATATATCTGTATCTAGAGGTGGAAGTTACTCTGGCAAGATTTGCAAAAACGCTTCGATCTCCGCTTCGCATGCCTATCTCTTCGCTGAGTGTCCGGTTCATATATATGCTAAAACATCGGTCAGAAATATTTCAATTCCCTTTGTAAGAATAAATCTCAGATCGAGTAATGTTTGTAAAATTAACTTCTGGTTTTTCGAGGGTTGTATTACTTTCCCGGAAGTAAACCGCGCAGACTGGATGTTAATTTTGTAATCCGCCTGTACTCAGAGTATACACTAAAAATATTAATATATTTCCTCTATAAAGGATACCTCCTTTAGTGAAAGAGGTATGCTATGGAAACAAAATATCAAAAGCGGTACATTAGATTTGTCCTGAAGGTTCAATATTACTGGAAACTGCGCAGTTTGGCACGGGAAGCATTTGCCGATGAGATTGGAGAGTCATGGCCATTTGTTGCCAAAATTGAAAACCCGACATGTATTTTCGGAGTCTCTATGAAAACCATGTTCAGAATAGCGGAGGTCTAGAACATCCCTACAACGGGGTAATTACAGGTACTGGGACCAACGAATATTAGGACAATGGGGAGTAGCTTGCCTGTCAGCAGACTTTTTTCGTGGTCAGGGGAACATTCTCCACCTGTGGTACCGGGGCTGTTTAAATGGAGATGGAGATGTATTTGGGTGAAAACTAATGATTGACAATAAAAAGCCTGGATGCTATAATAAACATATAAAACCTGTAATACAGGTATTAACAGTTTCTGAGGGAGAACACATGAACAGTAAGCTATTGACCGATGAAGTGTATAACATTCTGCTCAACAAAATTACTGAAAAGGAGTGGAAGGTGGGGGATAAGCTCCCTTCAGAAAACAAACTTTGTGAGCAGTTTCATGTCAGCCGCATTAGCATTCGAACCGCCATCCAAAAGCTTCAGGCGCAAAACCTGGTAGTTACCAAGCCGGGAAAGGGGTCCTTCGTCAGCTCCAATCATATTGGCGAAAACATGATTTCATTTTCTATAGAAAAGATGAACATTACCAGCAACGAGTACCGGTATGTTATGGAGCTACGGCGGGCGATTGAATTTACCAGTGTGGAGTTGATGTGCCAACATGGTCAGTCCCAGGATTTTGAGGCGCTGAAAACCGCCCTGGATCATATGGTTGCCAGTGGTTCGGATGCCCGCAAGTATGTAGAGGCGGACTTTGAGTTCCATATGGCCATGATTAAGGGCTCTCACAACCCTTTGTTTGCTACAGTGATGAGGGGATGCAAGACCGAGTTGCTGAAATACTTTCGGGAGATGGCGGACGCCTCTGGCGGGAACTTCCAACGGGCGATTCAAAACCACTCAAATATTTATCAGGCAATTTTGGAGCGTGATGCAGAAAAGACAAAGCGGATTATTGAAGGAACATTTGAGTACAACCTGGAACGCTTTAAGAATCTATTTAAGGAGGAATAGGCCCTGAAACTTAAACGACTTGACATCATAAGGGTAGCGATGCTCCGGGATCAGTGGCTTTTGGTACGACTTCAGAGCCAGGACGGCCTGTCTGGCTGGGGTGAGATTACCGGTAGCTGCGACGACAGCGCCGTGGCCAGTTTATTGTCCGACCTTACTGAGTCCTTATCGGGGAAGAATTTACTAGCAATCAAGGATTGCTGTTCTCTGTTGGAAAACTGGCGCTATCCAGTAGTGCGGACCATACGCACCGTCTCCACTGCTCTAAGTGGACTGAACCAGGCCCTGTGGGATTTGACCGCCCGGTATTATAACGTTCCCCTGTACAAGCTTTATGGAGCGGACGGGGTAGATTCCATCCCCCTCTATGCCAACCTGAATAAGGCCCTATGGGGGGACCGATCTCCCGATTCATTGCAACGCAATGGCGCGGCTGCCTTGGCTGAGGGGTTCTCCATGGTGAAGTGTACCCCCTTTGATGAGGTGATTCCCACCCAAATGGACCCGAACATGGGGCCGGCAATGGACCGCATCCAAGCCCTAGCCGAGGCAGTGCCATTTGCTCAGATTGCCATCGACTGTCACCAGCGATTCCAAGGGTATACCCTGGAACGGGCCGTAGAGGCCATCACCCGGCGATGGGGTATCCCATACTGGATGGAGGATCCGGTGCCCGCTGACGATTTTGCTTCTATGAAGCGGGCAAGAGCGAGCTTTCCCACTGTCCGCTGGGCTGCAGGGGAGGACTCCCTGTGCCCCAAGGCCATGATGACATTGGCTAACTCTGGGTGTTATGAGATTCTCATGCCCGATGTGAAGTACATCGGTGGTCCAGACGCGGTGCGGGCCCTCATTCCCGTGTTGGAGAGCCTGAACTTCAAGATGACTTTACATAACCCCAACGGCATTATTGCCACTGCCCACAGCGCCCATCTCTCTGCTTTGATCGGTTCTGGGGCGCCCATGGAGTACCCTTATGGTGCTGTGGAGCAGCGGGAGCTTTTGTGTGAGCCTGCCGAGCAGATTCGAAAGGGACGCTACTACTTCCTTGATAACCCGGGAATCGGGCTGGACTTGTCGGAACAGGCCTTGGCTCGTTATGGAACGTGCTTCCGGGACGGGCGATGGACAACCTACAAGGGGGATTCGGTATGAAAAAGAATGTATGGTCCAATGCGGAGTTCTATCTTCTGTTGGGGATGCTGGTATTCTGCGCCATTCTGGTCTGGCAGCTCTCCATCATTACTGTGTCCGAAAGCCGGATTTTCCCCTCTGTTATTTTGGCGGTGTCCATTTCTGCGGCAGCGATTCAGGCTGTGCATGTGTTTGGAAAGGGAGATTTCCTTGATGTTCACAAGGCCCTGCTGACTGGTCGGGAGTGGCTGGCTTTGTTGGTTTTATTGGCATCTTATTTCAGCTATGACCGTCTGGGCTTTTACGCAACCATCTTTTTGGTTTTGGTGGCGATTTCCCTTCTGGTGCAGAAGGAATTCACTCCCAAGACTGTGGTATCCACTCTGGTTTTTGACATCATTCTTCTAGCGCTGACCTATGTCTGCTTTGGCCTGCTGCTAAAGATGGCTACCCCAACCGGGATTTTTTATTAACCCGTAGAATGTTAAACTAACTAGAAAAATGGAGGTATTATTATGAAAAAGAGAAGCTTGTTTGCGATTATTCTTTCGGCCAGTTTGTTGCTTGGCGGCTGTGCTAACACCCCTAAGAGCAACGACTCAGAAAACCAAGACGGGAGTGCCGCGACATCCTACCCGGAAAAGAGCGTGCAATTCATCATTCCTTATGCTGCGGGTGGAGGCACGGACACTCTGTGCCGTCTGCTGGCTTCCTCCATGGAGAAGTCCTGGGGCGAGTCCTTCCTCATCGCCAATAAACCTGGCGGCCTCAGCCAAGTAGGCCTGACTGAGCTGTCTGGGGCTGACCCGGATGGCTACACCATCGGTGCTCTGTCCAATCTGGACCATATCCTGGTGCTGTTTACCGGCGAAAATGTTTCCTACGATTACGAGTCCTTCGATTATTTGGGGGCTATTAATACCACAGCCAATGTGCTTATGGCCAGTAAAGACAGCGGATTTACTGATCTGCAGCAGATGATCGACTACGCCAAGGAACATCCCGGCGAGTTGACTGTAGCTGTATCCGGCAAGACCCATGTGGCTGAGGTCTCTCTGTTTGAGCAGGCGGCTGGTATCCAGTTGACCACTGTGATGCAGGATGGTGGCGGAGACAGCCTCAACGCTATTATGGGCGGACATGTGGACTGTGCTGTGCTGGATAAGAACTACGTCGCCCAGGTAGAGGGACAGGGCATCAACACCCTGGCGACCTTTGCCGGAGAGGCTATCCCCACTATTCCTGATATTCCCACCATGAAAAGCTTGGGTTATGATGTGTCGACGGAGACTTACCGGGTGATCGTTGCCCCTGCTGGCACCCCCAAGGAGATCGAGGATGCCATCACCCAGAAGATTCAGGAGGTCTCTTCCGCCGAGGAGTTCCAGGAGAGTATGGCCAACATGGGTGAGATCTATCGCTTCCTGGATCAGGATCAGGTCAAGCAGCGATTAGATCAAGATTATGAAATGATCCAACAGCTTCTGGAGGAGAATCCCGACGCCCTCAACCGTTGACAACCAGGGAGGACCACTATGCTTGCAGAGGTTATTTCCACAGTATTTTCCCCCATGGCCCTGCTTATCAACCTGTTGGGCGTGGTATTGGGAATTATCTTCGGGGCCATGCCCGGACTAAACGGCGTGGTGGGTGTGGCACTGTTGCTCCCACTGACCTATGGGCTGTCTCCTTCTCTTGGGCTTATCATGCTCAGCGGCCTGTATATGGGGGCTACCTACGGTGGTTCGATTTCCGCCATCCTGCTCAACTGCCCCGGGACAGGAGAGGCTGCCTGCACCGCCCTGAACGGTAGTCCCCTGGCCCGCCAGGGCCGGGCCAAGGAGGCTCTGAGCTATTCCGTGCTGGCCAGTGGATTTGGCGGTGTGTTCGGCGTAGTTATCATGATGCTGTTCACACCCTTCCTTTCCCAGGCGGCACTCAAATTTGGCCCGCCGGAGTTATTTCTAGTCTGTCTAGGAGGCCTGGCCGTGGTGGGGAGCCTGATGGGCAAGAGTTTCAGCAAAGGCTTTATTTCTGTGGCCATCGGCCTAGTGCTGTCCATTGTGGGAATGGACGCAGTCAGTGCCAACTACCGATTTACTTTCGACAACGTCAATCTTCAGGCCGGCTTCGATCTCATTCCTGTAAGTGTGGGCCTATTTGCCATCGCGGAGATGCTCAACCTGATCTGCAATCAGGGAGACAACTCCGTCATCAGTGGGAAAAACCATCCTTTCCCGGTGCTGGAGGGTATCCGGGGTGTGGCCAAACGGTGGAAGCTACTGATCAAGTCCTCAATTATTGGTACGATAATTGGAATTCTGCCTGGTACTGGAGGAGCAATTGCCTCCTTTATCTCCTATGGAGAGGCAAAACGCACTTCCAAGGAAGCCAGTCAGTTTGGCAAAGGAGCAATAGACGGAATTGTAGCCCCTGAAAGTGCCAATAACGCCGCTGTGGGCGGATCCTTTGTCCCGTTGCTGGCCTTGGGTATTCCGGGTTCGGCCACTTCGGCCATCATTTTTGGGGCATTAACTGTGCATGGGATGATTCCTGGTCCCAAGTTGTTCAGCGAGCACGCCGATGTTGTCTACTCTCTGATGCTGGGTTTGCTTGTCAGCACTATTCTCATGGTGGTGATTGGCCTGCTGGCTACCCCCGCGTTCAGCAAGGTGCTGAGTGTGGACATCAAGCTAATTATTCCAGCTGTGCTGGCCTTCTCCATTTTCGGCGCATACAGTGCACGCAACAGCCTGTTTGACGTTCTGGTGGCGGTGGTATTTGGCCTTATCGGCTTGGTGTTCAAGCGGTTCCAGATCCCTATTGCGCCTGCGGTACTGGGTATGATCCTAGGGTCCATGGCGGAAAAAAATCTGCGTCGGTCTTTGACCATTGCAGCTGCCAAGAACAGTAACATTGTGTCCTACATTCTGTTCCGCCCCATTTCTCTGGTCATTCTGATTTTGCTGATTCTTCTGGTTTACGGCAATTTCAAAACGGCATTGCGTAAAAAAAATGAGGAATAAAAAATTATCTGAGAAAAAGCCGAGCAGGCCCCGTCGCAAAATCGTTTTGCGGCGGGGCCTGTAGCGGTTTCAGGGGCGGGATAAGTTGAGATGGCGGAACAACATGGGTGACGAAGCGGAACATCCTCTTGCCCTACTTTCATTACATAGGCTTATTTTCCTGTTTCTTGCATTAGGTGTGATAAGGAATTTCCTTTTTGGCCTAAATGATTAGAAGTACTGTTTTCTGGACGTCTCTGGCCTGACATCAAAACAGATGGATTCTCTGGAGACTATTATCAATAATTATCGTGGACTTTAAGCACCGTAATGATTAAACTACCTTTGATGTATTGTTATGGGGAAACATGATATGGGCATTGAATCTCGACTCAAGGATTTGGGGGAGGAGTGCGATTTGACTTAGGAGCAAGTGGCCGAACTTCTGAGAACAACGAAACAGTATTACTAAAAATATGAAGTTTTAGCTCGTTTATTTCCTATAGAACAGATAGGAATATTGTCGGCTTTATTACAAACCAACTGATTATCATTTATGCCGGACATCTGTAAAAAACTCTATCTGAATATCTGAAGAATTAGACTGTTAAAATACGGGAAATTAGACAGCTGATATTAACAAAGGATAGTGAGAGGGCGCAGTTTGAAAAATAAAAGTCAAATGCGAATCCTGTATCTGCTGCAATTTCTGTATCAAAGCACGAATGAGCTCTGTTCCATATTGTCGGCGGCTATTCTGCATTGTTGGGAGGTCCATGGGATCTGCTCAGATCGAAAGCAGGCTTATAAGAATATCGCCTCGCTGCAAGATCTCACACAGATATTATTTGCATCAAAAGCACGCCGAATCGATGCTTCATTGGCCCCTGCCGTATGGGGAATTTTTTTTCGTGCATCAATTCATAGTCACTGGACGGCGCGAAGCCCAAAGCCTTTGACACTATATCAGAGTGGAGGAGCAGCGGCAGTTTATCGTAGCTTTTATAAATAGACGATTTCATTTCAACACTCCTTTTCATTGGGACAGAACAGTTCGACAATTCTTAGACTGGATTGCCGATGCGGGACTTGGTTCATTTGTTAATAGCAGATTAGATCGCAGAACGCCCGCAGGATGCCTCCCACATACTCCAGTAGCTTGTCCATAATGGGCATTTGGTTAGCGTGGTCACCTTGTCGTCATACTGTAGAGAGATCATTTTCTGCTCTCTGGCATTCAGCCTTTCAATGGCTCCATGAGATCTTCAAATCGGAGGTTCCGGAGCACGGCATCCTCCACGGATCGCCTGACACAGTCCAAGCCGGGCCACACCGTTTCAAACTCGTTTTTACCCAGATGCCCCACGTCCTGCTTCTTCTGTGCTTGTTCCTATTTACGATCCTGCTCCGGGAACTCTGCTACCTCCTTTGGCACCGATAATTGCTCACCGTTGTATTTGATCACGACATAGTGGTTCATTTGTGTCTCTTCTACTCTCAACGAAGAGATACACACCTGCTCTGCCGGGACAGCGCCAAAAACTGTAGACCTTCATGGAAGTTTCCTGTATATAGGAGTGGTGGTGCGCTACGAGGTCCAGGAATGTCTGAGGCCACACATAGGTGTGAACCTCACCAGGTAGCTGTGAGATTAGGCTTTCGCCTAACTGTAAGGTAACGAAACTTAGTGGCCTTGCCAATTATATAGAGGGGTACGAGCCAACACATATCTGTAGATTGGGGGGGCTGGCGCAATATCAAAGAAGGAATTCTCATTATTTTTAGCAGCTTTTTGATTAAATAGGCGGTCAAAGAAATCGGTGGATTTTTAAAGGACGAGTCTTGACAAAAAGAAAAGGGTCATGTATGATAGGTAAAAATAACTTGTGTGAAGCAAGTTGAGGAGGCTGAAGCGCTCCAATTGCTGGCGTATCTGATAAGCTGCTGAAATGTATGCTAAGAGGCATATGACTTCTCTGAAGGGAGGTTGTATGCCTCTTTTTATTTTTGGCAAGATGCAGATGGATTCAACTTGAAAGGATTTGAAATTACCATGAAAAAGTTTCCTGTACTGCTGTGGGCGTTGATAATGGCATTTAGTCTTGTGGCCTGTGGCAACTCTGACGGTCCTGAAAATAGCATCGATCAAGATCAGACACCAGATACCAACGGTACTGAGCAGCCAGAGGCCCGCACAGTTGTTGATGTGTGGAACCGTGAAGTGGAAATTCCCTATGAAGTAGATTCCATTATTTGTCTTGGCTCCATGGCTCCCCGCTTTGCTGCCTATTTAGATGTAGTAGACATGATGGTGGGTGCCGAGGATAGCGACATCAATGGGATGACAGCTCGTTATGATTACAGCCCTGTTTATCATGAGCAACTGAAAGGACTTCCCTCTGTCGGTTCTGGTGGCGGCAGTGGAGAAAATAATGGTTACGCTGAACAAATCATTCAGGTTCAGCCGGATGTCATCATTGCTGGATTCAACGAAGATGCCGCTGAGGAACTGCAAAACCAGACTGGTATCCCGGTTGTTTGTGTTCGCTATCGAACCCAGTATTTTATTGATGAGGGCTTCTATCGTGCTATGCGTGTGTTTGCCGAGGTCGTTGGCGCTGAGGATCGGTGTGAAGAAGTGCTGGCCTATGTTGATGCCTGTAAAGACGATTTGAATGACCGCACCAAAGATATTCCTGACACGGAAAAGCTGAAAGCCTATACAGGAGCAGTTACATTCAATGGGCGCCACGGGTTCCCCTTTACTTATGTCAATTTCCCGCCGTTCCTGGCTGTGAATGCGAATAATGTGGCGGATAGCTACATAGAAGAGGTCATTGGCGAGGCGACAGATACCGCACAGGAGTCCGGAAAGGCATATCTGGGACAAAATGGCTTTGAGGTGGACTGGGAGCAGATTATTGAATGGGATCCTGATATCGTATTCCTTGATCCTGGCAATATGGATCTTGTAAATGACGAGTATGCCACCAACCCAGGTGTGTTTGAATCCTTGCGTGCCATTCAGGAAGGCCAGGTCTATACCATGCCTTCCACCAATGCGGCAGGTCCTAATATTTCTTATATTCTGGTCAACTCTTATTTTGCTGGTAGCATCCTGTATCCCGAGCAATTTGCTGACATTGATTTTGAGGAAAAGGCCGGTGAGATTTTGGAGTTCATGCTGGGTGACAACACCTTTGAGCAGATGAAGGCCGGCGGTCTGTATTACGGAAAGATTGAGATTGGAGCGTAATTCCCAATGATAAAGCATCAGCCAAATGATATGGTGAAATATCAGCAATATATCAGGCGGAAATGGCTGGTGCTGCTGGTAATGGTAATTTTGGCAGTGATTGCCAGCCTTGCTTCTTTGATGGCAGGTTCCGCTGGATTGACCTTGAAGGAAGTCGTTCTCGCTGTGTTCGGGAACGGAACAAGGCAAACATCCACCATTGTCTGGAACGTGCGAATGCCAAGGATTGCCGCAGCACTTGTAGTGGGTATGGCACTTGCTATGTGTGGGTGCATCATGCAAAATGTGTTACGCAATCCGTTGGCGTCCGCATCTACATTGGGGGTATCTCAAGGAGCATCCTTTGGCGCTGCGGTGTCGATTATCTATCTGGGAGCCGGAACGCAGGTCAATACTGGCAGCGGTTCTGTTGCCTCTCTTACTATTACCAATCCGGCAATGGTGACATTTTGCGCCTTTTTGGGTGGAGTAGCAACAACGGCAGTGATTCTGGCGTTGTCCCGGCTACGAGGTGTCACACCATCTGTTATGGTACTGGCAGGTGTTGCAATCAGCTCCATGTTCAGCGGTGGAACGACATTAGTACAATATTTTGCGGATGATGTGATGGTGGCCACAGTAGTCCACTGGACTTTTGGCAACTTGGGACGCGCTGGCTGGGGTGAGATTACCTTAATCGCAGAGCTCAGTTTGGTTGCATTCTTGTTTTTCTACTACCATCGCTGGAGCTATAACGCCATGGAGAGCGGGACCCATACGGCGAAAAGTCTGGGTGTGCCTGTGGACTTTCTTATTCCCACCAGCATGGTCATGTGTGCGCTGATTTCCTCAGTTTCTGTGGCGTTTGTGGGATGTATCAACTTTATCGGTTTGATTGCCTCACACATCATGCGGCGCTTTGTAGGAAATGATTTTCGGTTTTTGATCCCCTGCACGGCACTGTGCGGTGCAGTGCTTATGCTGGCCTCGGATATTGCCTGCCGGATGTTGGTCCCGCCTGTAGTGCTGCCCATCGGCGCATTGACTTCTTTTCTTGGGGCACCTCTTTTCCTGTGGCTGATCATGCGGAGAGGGAGTGTAAAATGATCGAAATAAAAAACATTTCCTTTTCTTATGGAAAAAGTCAAATTTTGCGGGATGTGAATTTTGCGGCTCAGGACAGTGAATGTGTAGGGATTTTGGGCAATAATGGAGCAGGTAAGAGTACGTTGATTACCTGTATTAATCGCATCCGCATACCTGAAGCTGGTGAGGTCCTCATTGATGGGAAATCTGTCCAGAGCATGAGTCGGAACGAGATGGCCCGAACCATTGCGTATGTAGCACAGAAAAATGAAATAACGCAGGCTACGGTGTTTGACTGTGTGTTATTGGGAAGAAAACCATATATCAAGTGGGGAGTTAGCCAAGAGGATCTGGATTTGTGCGCGGCCATGATCCAACGGGTTGGGTTGGAAGAATTTCAGGTGAGGCAGATGGACGAACTTTCAGGTGGAGAACTGCAAAAGGTCATGTTGGCGCGTGCCTTGGTGCAGCAACCAAAAGTGCTATTGTTGGATGAACCAACCAGCAATCTTGATCCAAGAAATCAATACGAAATGATGGCATTGGTGCGGCAAATTGCGAAGGAACAAAGAATCACGGTGCTGATTGTCATTCATGACTTGAATCTGGCGTTGCGCTATTGTGACCGTTTTTACTTTTTGAAAAATGGCGTGGGTTACCGCTATGGTGGAATAGAAACAGTAGAAGAGTCAGCCATTGAGGAGGTTTACGGGATCTCCGCGCAAGTCATGGAAGTTGATGGACGAAAATTTGTCATGATTGGATAGGAGAAAAAGATGGAGATAGATAAAAAGGCCTTGTGGGAAAAATGTGCAGCGTTCCATGGTCATGCGTGCCCAGGCCTGACGATTGGATATAGGGCAGCTTTGTATGCCATCGAGTTACTGGGAATTGAGTTTTCAAAGGACGAGCAGGTGGCATGTATCACAGAAAACGATGCCTGTGGTGTGGATGCGATCCAGGTTATTTTGGGCTGTAGTGTGGGTAAAGGAAATTTGTTATTCCATATGACCGGAAAACAGGCATTTTCTTTCTATAACCGAGCCAATGGGACATCTGTCAGGCTGGTTTTGAAAAATAAGACTGCTTCTATGAGCCGAGAAGAAACGTTTCGTTATTACCACGATTGCAACAACGATGAAATGTTTGATGCAAAACAGGTTAGAATTGATTTGCCGGAACGCGCGCGTATTTTTGATTCTTACATTTGTGAGTGCTGTGGTGAATCTGCCGCTGCCAACTGGATTCGGATTCAAGAGGGCAGGAAGCTTTGCATAGATTGTTACCAAAGTTATGACCGTTTCCGTGTATAATTTGAGAGTGGATTTTGGGGAAAGGCCGATGCTCATAATTTGGTTCGGCATACCTTTACTGGTTAATATGAAAGTGTTTGACGGAAAAGATACTTTCATCTATTATGATCTCTGTAAAATCAAAGTGTGACAGGTGTAAATTATGACCTTGCAGGAATTCTTTGCTGAAAATCCAAAAGTTGCGTTAGCTTTTTCAGGCGGGGTAGATTCTTCGTATTTGCTGTATGCCGCAACCAACTGCCGTGCCAAGGTCAGGGCCTACTATGTAAAGTCGGTATTTCAGCCCAGGTTTGAACTGGATGACGCTAGGCGGCTTGCGTCGGAATTAGGGGCGGATATGAAGATGCTGGATGTGGATGTCTTGAACGATCCACAGATTACAACTAATTCCGCCGACCGGTGCTATTACTGCAAATATTCTATTTTCAATGCCATTATCAAGGCGGCGGCAGAGGATGGATTTTCTGTACTGATAGACGGGACCAACGCCTCTGATGATGCGGGAGATCGTCCCGGAATGCGCGCGCTGGGGGAGCTTTCGGTTCGCTCCCCTCTGCGGGAATGTGGGTTAACAAAGGCGGAGGTGCGGCGACTCTCCAAAAAGGCGGGGCTTTTCACCTGGGACAAGTCGGCCTATGCCTGCCTCGCCACCCGAATCCCTACCGGCGTGGAGATTACGGAGGAAATGCTGCAAAGGACTGAAACGGCGGAGGACTTCCTGTTTTCACAGGGGTTTGCGGATTTTCGGGTGAGAATGATTGGAACTGCCGCTCGGCTACAACTGCCTGAGGCACAACTGCCGCTTTTGTTGGAAAAGCGGCAGGCAATCTTCTCCGAATTAAAAAAGAGTTACAGTGCTGTGCTGCTAGATCTGGAGGTACGGGAATGAACAACGAAATTAAACGTGTACTGGAATCCGTACAGACCGGAGAACTGTCAGTGGATGATGCTTTGCTGAAAATTAAAGCTGAACCCTTTGAGGACATCGGGTTTGCAAAGGTGGATTTGCACCGCAAGATCCGTCAGGGAGTGGCGGAGGTTATCTACGGCGCAGGTAAAACACCGCAACAGATCATCGGAATTCTGGATGTGATGAAGAAAAATCGGCAAGACACCATCCTTATTACCCGTATGTCGCCGGAGGCCGCTGCCGCCGTTGGACAGGCTCATGAGTTGGACTATCACGCTGATGCCAGAGTAGGGATCGTCGGTCAGCTACCGGAGCCTACCGGTATCGGAAGAATTGTGATTGCTACCGGAGGAACCAGTGACATTCCCATAGCAGAGGAAGCTGCCTTGACTGTACAGATCTTGGGCAATGAGGTTGTGCGATTGTACGATGTGGGCGTTGCTGGGCTTCACCGTACTCTGAGGTACTTGGACGACATTATGAGCGCCAGCGTGATTGTGGCCATAGCAGGCATGGAGGGAGCCCTTGCCAGTGTCATCGGCGGTCTTGCGGACTGCCCGGTTATTGCTGTGCCCACCAGTGTGGGCTATGGGGCGTCTTTCAACGGCTTGTCTGCCCTGTTGTCTATGCTGAATTCTTGCGCCAGCGGCGTTTCTGTCGTGAATATCGATAATGGTTTTGGAGCTGGTTATCTGGCCAGCATGATTAACCATATGGATGCAAAAAAGGAGAATTAACATATGAAGACGCTGTACTTGGATTGCGGCATGGGTGCTGCGGGTGATATGCTGGCGGCAGCCCTGCTGGAGTTGATTCCGGAGCGTGATGGCTTTGTCAGTTGGATGAACTCATTTGGCCTGCCCGATGTAGCAATTACACAAGAGACATCTGTCAAGTGCGGAATTGCCGGCACCCATTTTTCTGTGAAGGTTCATGGAGAAGAAGAAAGCCATGACCATCATGACCACGAGCATCATCACCACAGTGGTATAGACGATATTTCCCACATTGTCTATGATCATCTTCCCATTCCGCAGAAGGTCAAGGAGGATATCATGGCTGTTTATGAACTGATTGCTGAGGCAGAGAGCCATTCTCATGGAGTACCTGTGAGTGCGATCCACTTCCATGAAGTTGGGACGATGGATGCTATCACCGATATTACTGCGGTTTGCTTGCTGATGAATGAGATCGCACCCGATGAGGTGATTGTTTCTCCTGTCCATGTGGGAAGCGGTACGGTGTGGTGTGCCCATGGTGTTCTGCCGGTACCGGCTCCCGCAACCACCTTCATTCTCAAAGATGTTCCCATCTACGGCGGAAGCATTCAGGGCGAACTCTGTACGCCCACAGGAGCTGCGTTGCTGAAGCACTTTGCGACGAGATTTGGTGAGATGCCGGTGATGAAGTTGCAGGCCATTGGATATGGCATGGGAAAGAAAAATTTTGAGGCCGCTAACTGTATTCGGGCCATGCTGGGCGAGAGAGAGGGAAAAACGGATGCCGTTCTGGAACTATCCTGTAACGTGGATGACATGACGGCAGAACAGATCGGCTTTGCTATGGAACGACTGTTTGACGGTGGTGCGTTGGAGGTTTATACTATCCCTATCGGCATGAAAAAATCTCGTCCTGGCGCACTGATTAGGGTCATGTGCCGTGAACAGGACAAAGGGAAATTGGTTCGTTGGATGTTTAAATACACAACGACGATTGGCGTGCGGGAAACGAAAACGCAACGATATATTCTGGATCGTGATGTGACAATGATGGACACTCCTTATGGAACCATTCGCCTCAAAAACTCCCGTGGGTATGGTGTGAGCCGTTCGAAGTATGAGTACGAAGATTTGGCGCGCATTGCCAGAGAACAAGACGTGTGCATTGAGGATGTTATTGTTGCAGTGGATAAATGAAGTCCGCTTTTTGAACATTTTTATCGAAAAATGGACTTGTCATTTTCAGAAAGCCTTGCGTATTGAGTCTTTCAACTCCTGTATGATTGCCGAGACTTGTTTGACACTGACCCGTACCCCCATTTTGTGTTAAAACCGTTTTGATCTCCTCGATACTAAATCGATGCTGATTGTCATCAAAAATCTGCTTTGCTTTCAGTATTGGCTCTTGCTGCTCCTTCTCTCGCTTGCTCCGGCCTGCACGATGGAAAATATATTTCTAGATATTTCAAACGTTCTTTAAAGCAAAAGATGGTCCTCATGGTACGGTATATACAGAGCGCCAGAACAAAATCCCAGTATATAATTTGAGCCTGCACTTTTATAAAAAGTTACCGGCTTGGATGTAAAAGACTTTGTCCTTCTGGTTTCCCTTGGTGCTTTCAACGACACACTGATGAACGAAGCAGTGTACAAGTTCAAGCGATATGGGGATTCAAGCCTTGAATACAATAGATTGCGAAAGCACGATGCCGCAGAGAATGTCAGCCTGTTCTATAACATTATCAGTCGAGCGGATTATGAGAGTATGGAGGTACAGCAGTAGTCCTCGATGGAAATTGCTCTTGCTAAGAAACAAAGCCTACCCTTGTTGTCAAGAAGCCGATAAAGCCTAAAATTTTATATTCCTACATCTTAAAATGGGCACTTTGTGTGTTGTCCGTATAGCTGGGGCAGTTCATGCTTGATGTGGCGTGTTTCGATTACCACAAATTAGCTTCAGGAAGTTGAGCAGCAAAACTGCGGAGAACGGGCAAGTAGCAGATAAGATTGAAAGGAGCCATACAGGAAGCTAGGATAAAGGCTGCCGGAGACTGATAACGATCTGCGCCATAATGATGGTATCTAGGGTAACGACAAGAGGGGGCTGAGGATTTGCCGGGCCGCCATTTTATGCTGAAAGGCCCAGCGAGAAATGGATCGCTGATGCGATGGAGCTCAAATGAGTGCATTGAGGTACATAAGCTTTATCTGAGTGCTATTCTAAATCTCTGAGACCGTCGTGCTCTTTTCTGGGCGCTGGGTGAGCGCAACGATGATTCACTCATATTCAAGACATTTGACAGGGCTGTTAAGGATACTCCGGATGCACATCTCAATACACAAGCCAAGTGTTCCACCAGAAATTTGTATAGTCGGAAACGGTACAAAGCATGTCTCGTATGGCCCGCTGTATTGACAATGGCCCAAGGCTTTTAGGGCTTTCTGAAGAAGCGGGAGCGCTATGACGGAAGACAATTCACCAGTAAGATGGAACTTGCGCCAATTGTAGTGAATTACATCTGTTATTACAACACCAGGAGAATTCAGCCAGCCCGGGCGTGTTGACACCGGTAGAGGGACATGAGTTGTTCCTTGGTGCATAAAAAGTGGCCAGCAGCCTACAGGCTGCTGGCCGGGGGAATTTTACATTTTTCACTGTCCTCTTGACGGAAAGAAGCTCACTTGGTGCGGACCCAATCAATTCTTTTTTATTCGTTTAGGCAAGCCATGAAGGCCCTCGGTTCGGCTTTTTGGATCTGCCTTATTTGATCAAACGCTTCTCCAACACATATCGGCTCGGTGATAAACTGTTTTCCTTGCGTACGGAAATAAAACCGTTTCATTTCATTGCTGTTATCTATCAGACAGGGGTGGGGGGCAATGACGTGATAGAATGGATCGCAGCCCGCCTGAATGTCCAGACAGTCTGCCAATACACTGCTGCCAGTAGGATAAACACCCGCACTGGTCCCTGCACCGGAAAAGCCAAACTTGCCAATGCGCTCACCATAAAATGCCACATTGCTGTAAATTTCCGGTGCTGTTATGCCAAAAAGGGTGGGAATGACAAAAGCGGAAACTCCACTTGACACCTTTTTTGCACGGGTGAACAGCTTACAGATCCACCCATGTTCACGAAAGAACGTGATATCTTCCGCGGAAATCGTTGAAATGCCAAAACAGGGGATGTCATCTTCACGTAACGAAACACCAAAGGCTAGATTTGCAGACAGCACAAGCTTACGTCGTGGATCCAGGGCCTCTACGTCATCCGTCGGATCTTTTTCCGCAAAACCAATATCCTGTGCGCCTTTCAACGCAGTCATATAATCCGATCCATGGTTAGTCATTTCGTTTAAAATGTAGTTGGTCGTACCATTCAGTATTCCCGCAATCTCGACAATATTGTCCATGCGCGCCCCGCGAGAGATAGAACTCAGCCACGGGATTCCTCCTGCTGCCGCTGCTGTACAGCGCAATTTGACATCATTTTTATGCGCCAGCGAAACCAGCTCGTCATAGTATACCACCATCAAGTGCTTATTGGCCGTCACTACATTCTTACCGGCACGCAACGCACGGCACACATAGTCGTGAGAAGGATTCAGTCCGCCCAACACTTCGATAACCGTATCGATACTTGAATCATTTTCGATTTGTGCAAAGTCTGCCGTGATCTCGCATGTCAATTCGGGGCGGGGGTGGCGGGAGAGGACCCTTGTTACAGCCATATCGGTTCGGTTACAGGCAAGGCTGTAGAATGCCTTCCCAACATTACCAAAGCCAAGCAACGCGATATTCATATGTATGACCATTCCTTTCTGCTGTACTTCAAGGCACCAAAGGGACATGAGACCCGCTTCACCTATATGGCGCAGGGCGATATAATTTGGTCAAGAGTGCCTGCCTCCCAGTATTGGGCATTGGATTCACCATCGATTTTATATCTGATATGCTGGTGTTGTGGTAAATGCCTTGTCCCATTCTTTAATCGAGATGGCACAGTGTGCAAAAATAGTCCAGATTCTCTGAACTTGATTTTTGCACGCTTTTTCTGCTCCTCCTTTATTTACAGCTTGTTGAGGATGCACAACCTTGATGTTCCTACTCCTGTTTCATTTGAGATAGTCCAAAGCGAACTGCGTCAAGGTCTCAACACCGGGGCAAAGTGCCTCTGATGGGAAAATGCATTGTGCGACATGAAGTCCCAGGCCGCTTTGTGGTAAGCTTGCAAGATGGGTCCCCAACAGATACTGTGCGCCGTGGTTTTTGCAGGCCTCCAACATGCAGGAGAAATCATCGGAACCCATAGACGGTGTCAAGTCCTGCACTACGCAGTCTGCACCGAGTACTTTTCTCGAGGATTCCGCCAACTGTGTGCAGATGTCCTCCGCATTTTCGAGCGGCGGCATCCCCTTCTCCACGACCACTTCGCACTGTGCCCCCATCGACTGACAAAAAGAATGACAGAGCGTTCGGATCTCTTCCAACCGTTTTAAGCGGAACGCATTGTCCATACAGCGCATTGTTCCTCGCAAGAGCACTTCATCGGGAATAATGTTTGGTGCACTTCCGCCATGGAATTCGCCAAACGTGAGCACAAGGGGATGGGTTGCTTTATTACGGCGGCTCACAATGGTCTGCAACTGCATCAGCAGGCCAGCGGCAGTCACAATGGGGTCAATACAATCATCCGGATGTGCCCCGTGCCCACCCTTACCGATCACACGGATCGTGATTACATCACAACTTGCGTTTGCCACGCCGCTGAACAGACCAATTTTGCCAAGAGGTAATGCCGGGGCGCAATGAAATCCCACCAATGCATCGGGAGATTCATCCTGAAAAATTCCTTTGGAAAGCATCGTGCTCGCTCCGTCGAAGGTTTCTTCCGCACATTGGAAAACAAACAGTACTGTCCCTTGTAGAGCCTCGCGCTGCTGTGCAAGTTGTTTCGCGCAGCCCAAAAGAGCGGCGGCGTGGATATCATGTCCGCAAGCATGGCTGACACCTGCGACCGTCGAAGCATACGGTAAACCGGTATCTTCTTGCAGCGGCAGTGCGTCAATGTCCTCCCGAATCGCAAGGATCTTGCCCGGTTTTGCGCCACGAAGACGGCCGACGACTCCTGTAGGCAAATCGAAGGGCAGTACCTCGACACCGTAAGCGCGCAGTCTTTCTTTAATCAACTGCGTCGTCATAACCTCACAATGCCCTAGTTCCGGCGCTGCATGCAGCTTTGCCCGCAATAAAGCAATCTCTTCGTACCATGCGGGATACTGAATACTCTGCTGCTCTCTCATTATTCCTCCGTCATCATACGCATGATTTCTTTGTCCGTTTCGTGCATCCCAACTCTTGCGAGCCGCCCAAACTGCCGGATGCTGTTATCAACACCCTTGACGACCAAACCTTCGCCGTCATAGAATTGTTTGCCGCTGTGGTACATTTCGTAACCCAAAATTCCCGCGTCAACTGCTACGGCAATTTTAGCCGCACAGGAGGATTTGGCCCCGTCGCAGACAATTCCGGACGTGATGGCAAGCGCATTGACCACCGTATGTGATATTGCGTTCAAATCTCCCCCCATCAAATAGGTGATTCCCGCGCCTGCGCCTGCGCCGGCACTTACAGCACCACAGTAGGCAGAAAGCCGCCCTATGCTACTTTTTTCATGGATTGTCGTCAAATTGGAGATTAACAGCGCACGGTAGAGCTTCTCGTCATCTACGCCTAGCGCCGCGGCATACTCGATAACTGGCAAAGATGCCGTTATACCCTGATTACCACTGCCGGAGTTAATAACCACCGGCAGCTCACAGCCGTTCATACGGGCGTCAGATCCTGCGGCGGCTCTGGCCCTTGCTCTTGTTTTGATATCTGTTCCGTAGGTGGCAAGTAAGGTTTTTCCGATGTTTACACCATAATTTCCGCGCAGGCCCTCATCCGAAATGGCGCTGTTCATCGCAATTTGTCTTGCCAGGATATCCTTAACGTCTTCGAGGTCGCAGCTTGTAGCAAAATCAAAGATCCCCGCCATGTTCAAAAAAGTATAGTCCGGTATATCCGTAGATACAACAGATGAAAGTGCTTTTTCGAAAAGAATTTCCCCATCTTTTTCGATCAGAACAATATTGCTGTGTTCCTGCGCAATACGGACACGAGCATAAGAGTTCTTTACAAAAACGGTTATAATAAAATCAAGTGCCTCTGTCGTTTCCAACGGCAAAAGCTTAAAATCAAGTGCATCGATATACTCCGGAAGCTTTTCCTTTACTCCGTTGCTGATATGCGCAATCACCTCGAGAACTGCGGCTTCGTCGCCGCCAAATGCGCCAATCGCTGCTGCGGCCTTGACCCCCTTTTGACCGTTTGTATTGGGAACCACAACGCTTTTGACATTTTTTATCATGTTTCCGCTGGCCTCAACCAGAATCCGTTCTGGGAGTGCTCCCAGAACAGATCTGGCCTTAGCCGCGCAATAGGCGATCGCAATTGGTTCTGTACAGCCCATAGCAGGAACCAGTTCCCGCGAGAGAATATCGACGTATGCCTGATAGGCAGGGTCGTTCTTTTTCATTGCGTTTATCCTTTAATTTTGAATGACAAGATCTTTTACGACAGCTTTCCTGGCCGGTTCGATCACAACGTCCTCCCCTGTTAGGACCATCTGGCAGGCAAGGCCGGCCTTTCCGTTGCATTTGACAGCGCAGCGGCCACAGATTCCATGGAGGCATGCACTGTGCGAAAAGAAGCTCAGGGTACCATCCATCGTTTCTGCGATCTGTTCCAATAGAGCCATGACCGTCATATGTTCTTCCGGATCGATCGTCACTTCATATTCTTTGAAATACGGCTCTTTGTCGACCGTCGGATCGTAACGAAAAATCTTTGCAATCATTTGGCGTCCTCCTGATTCTTCATTCCCAAATCCTCTGTCATAACGTAAGTCCCATAATCGATTCTCTCAGCCTTTTTCATGGGAATTTTCGTTACTACAGGCAGCACCGTAGACAGATTGTCGTTGTCGCACTTCTGCTCAGATACCAGACGAACCTGCCAATCCACATTGTCAATCAACGGGTAATCTTCACGCAAATGCACGCCGCGGCTTTCCTTACGCATCAGCGCCATCTTGGCCGACACTGTAGAGCAGGTCAGCAGATTACGTAACTGCAACGCTTCGAGAAGTTCCCGGTTATACAACAGTCCCTTTGCGGTAATGCTGATGTTATCCATTTCCTCCTTCAATGCTTCATAGTCGCTGACGCCCTTTGCTAAAGTCTGCTCGTTGCGCAGAAGCTTCAATGTAGCGTCAGAGATGCTCTGCAGTCGCTCTTTCGCCTGTTTGACCGTGATACCGCCTTTATTGCTGAGGATCTTCTCCAGCGTGCCGACAGCCTTTGCAACAGAAGCCTTTTCTGCTTCGACCAAAACTTCACCTGCGCTGCGCTGTGCGGCGACCTCACCGGCCTTATAGCCCTGAACTATCATTTCAACTACTGCATCCGCTACACGGTTTGCGCCGAAAGCGCCACAGCCGACTTCGCCTGCCGCGTACAGGCCAGGTACACCAGTCATCATGTTCTCATCGATATAGATACCGCCAACACTGTACTCGCCGCCAAAACCAACCTCTATACGGCGATGTTTCTTAATGTAGTCTCGGTAATTGATGATGCTCTCCCCGTGATAATATCCATGGGGATAAAAGCCTTCAAAGTGCTCCATAACCGCATCAAACATACGGTCAATTTCCTCGTCCGTAAAACGGTGGAAATCGAAATAAAAACCGTCGTTCTTCGTGCCGCGGCCTTCGTTGAGGACTTTGCCATAGTAGTACATGTCCAGAACTTTGGCCATTTCGCTCACAGATTCCATCTCACGAACCTTTTTGGGAATGTCAATTAGCTTGCCAGAGGCATCGACCGCATCATAGTCAAACGCTGCACGGAAGGTGCAAAGTGCAGGCAGGATGGAACCCCTATACTCCTTCGGCTCAATCGCCGTGACCATGAACAAAATGAATTCCATATCGGCGAGCTTTGCTCCAGCCCGATAAGCCATCGCTTGCCCGTCACCGGTGCTATCCGTATTGGAACTTTTGAGCGTGTACGGTTGGAATCCGCCTGTGCCAAGGATCGTCGCCTTCGCTTCAAACTGGATCAACTCGCCGTTGTAAAGATCCATACCGAGCGCACCGGTCACCTTGTCCCCGCTTTTGAGCAGATCGGTCACTGAGACATCATTATAGATCGTAATGTTTTCACATTTCTTAATACCGTTTATCAATGCACGGCCAAAGCTGCGCCCGGTTACGTCCCAGTTGCCGGGAGGATAGAAGTCAAAGCGCTCACCGAGCTCCTCGCCCCACTGCTTGACTTCGTAAACAATGCGCGGGCTGTCGTCAACAAACTGCTGAACTATCTTTTGGTTGCTCAAATTGAATCCGTCGTTTACGATAGACTCAAACATAACTTCACGGGTAAAGGACGGATCTGCTCCGGGAATTTTGTAATCGTAGTAGGCGCTCTCTCCATCCATTCCGTAGGAGCCGCCGATCATGATGGTATTGCCGCTATTGCCGACTTTTCCTTTGCTTACCATCACGACCTTGGCGCCGTTTCGGGATGCGGCGACCGCGGCGGTGCAAGCTGCACCGCCGCCGCCAATTACTAAAACGTCTGTAACGACTTTCTTAGCAATTTTCAGCATTTATTTTCCCCTTCCTCTTAGATCACATCAAAGTCGGTATCGTAGTAGCTGACGAGAACGTTTGCCATATCTTCTCCATACGTCGCTGCAAAGCGAGAGAGAACTTCGGTCGCGGTGACCTGACCTTCAGCTCCAAAAATCGCAATCGTGATGGAACTGAATGTCTTGTAAACATGACCACAATGGAAATCGAATGTCCGCAAATACTCTGCATGCTTTTGGAACTTTGCGCCTTCGGGGAAGTTTGCTCCCCGGAGGATTTGAATACAGCTGCCATGCTCATGCATGGACTGCGGTACATCGAAGACAAGATCCGGGTTAAATCCGCGGCATACCGAGTTGTCAACATAAGTACAATAGGTCGTTCCACATTTGGTAAGCCCCATCTCTTTGAATTGTGCTGCCCAGGGGCACTGGGTTACACGTTCGTCAAAATCAGGGGAATAGGATACAACATACCCTTGGTTATCACAACCCTCATCCTTTACGGTCTGCGTATTGACCCATTCGCCGTATTCTCGATAGGTTGCAAAATCCAGCTTTCGTCCATCCCGTATGGCACGTTGTGCCATACGAGCACCGCGCTGTTCAGCGTAGCGCTGCGTCGCATGGACGAATGCCGCTTCCCCTCTTTGTGCGAAACGTTCTGTCAGAAGTGAGTAGAACGAACCGACAATAAATGCGTGATGTTTTTCAGTAAATTCTCTCATTAGAACTCCTCTTTCTGATCTATTGCACATTGTTATGCCAATTAATGTTCCATTCCGCTTACTGTGCATCGAGTTCGGGATAGAACTCCTGACCTTCGATCTCTTCCTTTGTCTTCATCAGATCGAAGTGGATGGTGAGGAGCATGATGATGCCCAGTGCATACAGATAAAAGGCATACTTCATCATGCTGAACGGATTGGTCAGGCCACCAAATGCCATGATCGCAAGAACGTTCATACCAATCGGGGATAGGCCCGGCATAATGCAAGCAAAGATATCTAGGATAGACGCGAAGCGTTTGGGCGCAATTTTGAACTTTTTGGCCAGGGGTTTGAGCATTTCGCAGGAAATGATGATGGTGATGCAGTTGTTGCCGATGCTGATGTTTACCAGGCTGATCATCACTGCCATGAAGTACTGCGCACCCTTACGGGTCTTGATGTTACTGGTAGCTCTCGACAGCAGCCAGTCGATACCGCCCATGTCCTGCACACGGCCAACGATACCCTTGAGGGTGAAGGCCATCAGGCAGATGGTGTACATGCCGCTGATACCAGAACTCATGTTAGTGCACATATCAAAAAAGTTCATGCCACCGGTCACAAAGCCGACTGTAGCAGAGAAAACAAGGCCGAGACCAAGAACATAGATAACGTTCAGACCGCAGAAAGCCATGACAAGAACAGCCAGATACGGGAGAATCTTAATAATCTCAATTTCACTGGAGGTGCCGGCAACCGTATTGCCAACACCGAAGATCGCATACATAACCGTTGCAAAAATTGCTGCCGGTGCCGCGATAGCAAAGTTCATCCTAAATTTGTCCTTCATTTCGCAGCCGGCACCCTGTGTAGCAGCGATGGTCGTATCGGAGATAAAGGACAGGTTGTCGCCGAACATGGCGCCGCCAAGAACCGCGCAAAGGACCAACGTCATATCATAGCCGCCCGCTTCAACAAAGCCAACCGCGATAGGACCAACTGCGCTGATGGTACCAAAGCTTGTGCCCATTGAAATGGAAATCAGGCAGGAGATCAAAAATAGGCCGGGAACGATGAAGCGCTCAGGCAGGATCGACATACCAGCGTTAACGACAGCATCCACACCACCCATGGCCTTGCTTACCGAGGAAAACATACCTGCCATAAGGAAAATCAAGCACTGCTGGATCAAGGTAGGGCTCGCCGCATGTCTCATGAAGCTTTCCGTTTTCTGCTCGAATTTACCAGATCCCATCAGAAGCGCCGCAGCGATACCGAACATCAGAGCCGCTTCACGCGGAACAAAGCTGAAGGGGCTGCTCTCGCCCCTAAAGTAGAAAAAGAGGCCGCATCCGAGATATGGGACTAAAAATGCGAGCATGGGAATAAACGCCAATCCACCATAGTTCTTTTTTGTCAGAACATTTTCGCTCTTGCCAACCATTAAATTAAACTCCTCCTTTTTTTAAATTTTACAACTCAGAATTGCGATTAAAGTCCAGAGCGCAAGTTGATTATACCACTTGATTTTTTAAAAAAGATAGTTCATAGTATATATATCTGTTATCGTAATTACAGATAACAGATATGTTATCGATCCAGGAGGAACATATGACACTCAATCAATTAAAATACATAGTAGAGGCTGCGAAGGCAGGGTCCATTAATCGTGCTGCCGCGAATCTCTTTGTCTCCCAAAGCGTATTATCAACATCCATCAAAAATTTTGAAACCGAAATTGGCCGTACGATTTTCAACCGTACACCAAACGGCGTATCGCTCACTCCTTTCGGCATTACATTCGTTTCCTATGTGTCCTCTATCCAATCGCAGCTGCAGCAATTGGACTATCTGATCTATCACAGCACACCAAAGATCGAATTTTCTCTTTCAATCGCCAGCACAGGCTATTATTTTCTGGATCTGATCTGTGCAGATATCTATAAGAAATACAAAGCCATGGGGATCCGCATTGAGGAGTATGAAAATTCCATCAACGGCATCGCCGATATGGTCGTCGACTCTGTGGCCGAGATCGGCGTTACGCATCTATGGACTTGCTATAAACCGGGATATCTCAAGCAGCTCAGTTCCCGTGGATTGCTTTATTATCCCATTGCAGAACTTGATGTTGCGATCACGATCGGCGAAAAGAATCCCCTTTTTTACAGCAAGGAGGATACGATAGCCGCGTCGGATCTAAAAGATTTTCCCGCCATCAAATATGTCTACCTGGATTCCGGTCCCTATTCGGATATTTATAACCGCCTGCACCTGCCCGATGCCGGCAGCTACTTTGTCGTCTCTTCCCGCTCAATCCTCTACCAAACGCTACACAGCAGTGACGCATATTATCTCAATTCCGCTTACCCTCATAACATTACGCAAGCAGAAGCTTACACCCCTTATTCCAGCTTTCGGACTTTACGTTTAAAGGATTGTAATATTCGTTCCGAGATCGCCTGGATAAAAAAAGACAACCGTCCCCTCTCCCCGCTGGCAGACGAAGTAATCAAACGCATCATTCAAAACTTTTCTTCGGCTATATGAAAATAATATATCTATTATTGCTTTTTAGGATAACTAAAATAGTATTTTTGGAGACTGAAAATAGAGATGCTCTCTCAACGCAGCTATCGGGAGCCCAGTGGAGCGGACCTTGAGATCGCCAAGCTGGTGGTGAAGGAAATCCCCGATGGAGCGGTGCTGCCCCAGGGGTGGGGAGCGTGCCCTTTACTGTGGTCAAGCTGCCAGCTTGGTCAGATCGGAAGGACCTGGGCTGCCACACAGGAACGATCAGCGACGCCTTTTTAGAGCTGTGGAAGGCAGGTAAACTGACCAATGCAAGAAAAGAGGTGGAGCGTATCGGCCGGATGAGTAATGTGATCAGTATCGATGGCGGAGTAGAACTGGATCTTATGGGACAAGAAAATGCAGAATCTGCTGGCACCCGTCGGCTCTCAGGCATTGGAGGACAGATGGACTTCTTAGAGGGAGCCTGCCGCTCCAGAGGAGGAAAAGGTTTTATCTGCTTGAATGCTGTTCATAGATACAAAGACGGAACACTAAAATCGAATATTGTCCCATACTTTTTCAGTGGAAGCGCTGTTTCTGTTCCCCGGACGATGGTCCAATATGTAGCAACCGAGTATGGGATAGCGAGGATATCTGGACAAACGCTTCGAGAGAGGGCAGAGGCTATGATCGCAATAGCCCATCCTGATTTTCGGGACAGCTTGGCGCAATACGCTCAAGAGCACTTCCAGTAGAGAGCGTGGAGAGGAGAAGCCTTTATAAAAAAGTGCCGGATGGGGACAGTGCTTCCCTATCCGGCGCGCCTCTACAGCGATAAAATATTTAAAAAGTGGTTGAATTGCTGACTGTGAAAGGTGTTCTGTATCCCGATTGTTACGGAAATTTTAGAGTTCTGCCTCCTCACTTTTACTACTTTACTACCTGCTTCACCGAGCGCATATCAAACACAGCGGAATTTGAAATGAAAAAGTTGGAGCAAAAGTAGGCTAAATTACAAAAGTTTAAGAAAAATCCAGAAAATTGTAATATCTCACAAATGTTTCGCGAAATAAAGAAGAGATATTGCGCAGAAAGATGAGCCGTGATATAATACACTCACCCAATGAGGGAAAAAATGGAAAGCAAATCCCCCGGGGGATTTGCTGTGTACGGTCGTACACAGCAAATCCCCCGGGGGATTTGCTGTGTACGGTCGTACACAGCAAATGGTTTGAGAACCAATGAAATGGTTCAATATCGAAGAAAGGGAGCGAAAAAATGAAAAGAACAAAACAAGCGATCGGGATTTTGCTGTCTGCGGCGATGATGCTGGCTATGCTGGCTGGCTGCGGCGGAAAGCCCAGCACCTCTCAGGGCGGCAGGGACAACAGTAGTGGTGCCGCAAGCGGTTCGAACAGCCCCTCCCGTGGAAATGTGATGATGACTTTTGGAACTGGTGATACTGGCGGTTCCCTATATCCGGCTGGCGCGGCGCTCTCACAGTTATGGACCAACAGCGTTCAGGGTGTGAAGTGCAATACCCAAACCTCTACTGGATCCTTCCAAAACGTTCAGGATGTGGCCAGCGGCGAAGTGGATGTAGCCGTGGCTACCGCCGACGTGGTGCTGAATGGTTACAATGGAGTCGAACCCTTTACATCCGCACTGGAGAATGTCCGGGTTATCGGCGCGGTTTACACCTCTGTTTCCAGTGGCGTAGCGCTGAAGGAGTCCGGTCTGGAGTATGTCCATGATCTGCTGGGCAAGCGTGTTGCTGTTGGCCCCGCCGCTTCCGCTACTGAGAACTCCTGCTTGGATGCCTTCGAGGTTATGGGCATCAGCGCCGAGAATACCAGCCTGGAGAACCTTGGGCTGGGTGATGGTGCCGATTCTGTGGGCGACGGCATCATTGATGCGGCCTTTGGCTTTGCTGGGCTGCCCATTGGCGGACAGCTCAACTTGGCTGCCACTAAGGACATTGTGGTCCTGAACTATACCCAGGAAGAGATCGACGACATTCTGGCTGGAAACGAGGCATACATTCAGTCCACCATTCCTGCGGGCACCTACACTGGTCAGGACTATGATACCTTGACTTTCGGTGTGAAGTGCCTGGTCATCGTGAGCGCGGATTTGGACGAGAGCCTGGTCTATGATATGTGCAAGACCATGAACGAGAACTCTGCCGATTTGGCGGCCGGCAACGCTATCCTCAGCGAAATGACCGATCCCTCCTTCCTGTGTACCAACATGCCTATTCCCCTGCACCCAGGCGCTGAGAAGTATTATGCCGAGCAGGGCCTGATTTGAGCGCCCTGAGCTACAAGGTTTGGTAGTTTCAATATCAATGCGCTAGCGGCCGGAACTGAGGAGCCCTCGGCTCCGGCCTCTCTTTATGTAGGACACGATACTGTGTGAATCTGTAGTAAGGAAAGGATTCAATTTTATGGCAGAAAAAGAGTACAAGGAGATCGACATAACCTCGTTGGACAGCGAACTGGCCGCGGCCAAAGCCGTAGAAGATGGGAGAAAGGACAAATTTATCAAGATTGCTACCATTGTGGCGATCGCCATGACGATCTTTCATATCTACACCGGGTTCTTCGGCCTGTTTGATTTTGTGACACAGCGAGGTGTCCATCTCAGCTTTGCCCTTACCTTAGTGTTGCTGACGCAGCCCCTTTATAAGCACGTCTTCAAGGACAAGTTTGCCGGGAATAAAGGCTTCCGGATATTTTGCCGGGTGGTGGATATTGCCTTGATTGCCCTCACTTGGCTGGCTTGGTGGATGGCCCAGGATGAGGTGCATCACATGACCGAACGCCTGAGCCAGACAACATGGATGGCCGTCTTTGCTGGTGCGGTTCTGGGTCTGGTAGTTCTGGAGTGTGCCCGGCGTGTGCTGGGCTACATTATGCCTGTGTTAGCTCTGATTTTTGTGGCCTACGCCTTGGCTGGGCCCCATCTGCCTTGGGCTATTGCTCACCGGGGCTACTCACTGGAGCGTATTTGTTCCTTCCTGGCCACCGACCTGGATGGCTTATTTGGTACGACAATGAGTGTGTCGGCCACCGTCATTTTCATGTTTGTAATGTTTGGCGCATTTCTGGAATCCTCCGGCTGTTCCGATTTCATCAATAACATCGCTATCTCCCTGACCGGAAAAATCAAGAGCGGCCCTGCCCTCTCTGCAGTGGTGGCCTCCGGACTGATGGGCTCCATTAACGGCTCCGCCGTAGCCAACGTGGTGGGCACGGGCACCTTTACCATTCCGCTGATGAAGTCCCGCGGCTACAAGCCCGCTTTTGCTGGCGGTGTGGAGGCGGTGGCCTCCACTGGCGGCCAGATACTTCCTCCAGTTATGGGCTCCGGTGCCTTCCTAATGGCGGCATTTACTGAAAACCAGTATATTACGATCTGTATTGCCGCCGTCATTCCTGCCCTGTTATACTATTGGGGCTGCGGAGTGGCGGTTGTCAGCCAGTCTGAGTTGGCTGACATCAAGTTAATGGATCCCAAGGATGTGCCCAAATCCCGGGACGTGATGAAGACCGGCTGGATCTATCTGCTGATTATTGCGATCCTGCTGTATTGCCTGTTGGTGGCCCAGTATTCCCCGCTGTACTCCGCCCTGTGGGCGACCTGCGCAGTGCCTGTTATCATGCTTTTTGACAAGAAAAAGCGATTCACCCTAAAAAGCATTTTGCCTGCCATGGCAAAATCCGCCTTTAGTTCCATGTCCATTGTTATCGGTTGTGCCTGCGCCGGATTTGTGGTAGGCATGGTGTCTCTCACCGGTATCGGAGTCATCTTCGGTGACATGATGATCCAAGCGGCCCACGGCTTGCTGTTCCCTTCACTGCTCTTTACTGCTATCACTTGTGTTATCCTGGGCATGGGCCTGCCCACCACAGCGGCCTATGTCATTGCCGCCTCTATCCTGGCTCCCTCCCTGATCAAGCTAGGTCTGCCTGCGCTGACCGCCCACCTGTTCGTGTTTTATTTTGCCTGCCTGTCTGCCATTACACCTCCTGTAGCCCTGGCAGCCTATGCTGGCGCTGGTATCGCAAAGACAAGCCCCATGACAACGGCAATCGAGGCATGCAAACTGGGCTTTGCCGGATTCATGGTGCCATTCGCCTTCTGCTATAATGAGGCAATGATGATGCAAGGCAACGTGGTGGATATTATTTCGGTGGCGGTTTCAGCCATTGTTGGTACGGCTGTGATTTCCGCGGCCTTCCAAGGCTGGTTGCTGTGGAAACTGAATATCCTGGAACGGACAGCCTTTATCGTAGGTGGTCTGTTAATGTTCATTCCTGGAACAGTGACAGACCTGATCGGTCTTGCTATTGCGCTTCTCCTGATCTTGATTAACATGAGAAAATGGAAGAAGATAAAGCAATCTGTGTAGCCTGACATACATAGGAATTCTTTATAACATATGTGAGAGGCTCGGAACTGTTGATGACAGTCCCGAGCCCTTTTTTGCCCACTTGCCATAAAGTGTTTAAATTTGGAACAGCTTGCTTGAAGATAAAAATTCCAAAATCCCGAGGAATTGAAAAAGGCGGGAGGGGCTGGGCGTCCTGATGGGAAAATATGCGATACCACGTACTATTTCCTTATTGGCCGCGGCGTTGTATAATATGATAAAGCAGATTTTTGCTGCCAATATGGTGGCCTGTCCAATCACCATGGTGGCACAGGTGGCGGAAGTGATAATCAGGACGGCTGCTTTTCCAGCATCAGCATAGGAGCGGGACGCGCCGAGGGGGCTCATCGGGGCACTGGGAACGCGGCTGTGCTCTGCGTGTGCTCCTCCCTGTCGCTGCCGATGCTTTTAGGATCTGGATGGAGTCCCGAATTCTATGCCGGGGTTAAATCTGTTGACTTTTTTGATTGTGGCGCCGGTCATCCGAAAAATCTATCGAGAGCTAAATGAGGAGGAACGAATATGAGCAAGACAATCATTACCATTAGCCGGGAGTTTGGCAGCGGGGGCAGAAGTATCGGAAAATCAGTGGCCGAGGCTCTGGAGATCCCCTACTACGACAAGGAACTCATCAAACAAGTGGCGGAGAAGACCGGCTTCGCGCCAGAGTATGTAGAGAATGCGGGGGAGTACGCGCCTGGAAAGTCCATTCTGGCCTATTTCGCCGCCTTCAGTGGGCGGGCCGATGTCATGGGCGGCATGAACGCCTCCGACTTCCTATGGTGTATGCAGCGCCAGGTCATTCTGGATCTAGCGGAAAAGGGTTCCTGTGTGATCGTAGGCCGCTGCGCCGACTATATTTTGAAGGATAACCCAGACGCCTTCCATATCTTTGTCCACGCCGCTCCTGCCTTCCGGGCAGACCGGATCGTCCGTCTGTACGGTGAGAGCGAGAAGAAGCCGGAGGAGCGGCTGCACGACAAGGACACAAGGCGAAAGGTCAACTATAAGCACTTCACCGGCAGGGAGTGGGGGCGCTGCCAGAACTACCACCTCTCTCTGGACAGCGGTGTCATTGGCGTTGAAAAGTGTGTTTCCATAATCGTGGAACTGGTCCGGTCCAGATAATAGAATAGAAAAGCGCCGGACGGAAAGATACTCTTTCCAGCCGGCGCTTTTGCTGCCAGACGGACGGAAACATCAGTCGGAGATCTGTCCCAGACGCTCCATGCGGGTGCGCTCCACGTCGCTGAAATAGTCGAAAAGCTGCTCCAAAAAGAATTTGGAATAGTGGGACAGATAGCGGTCCTTCATGCGGATGAGAGAGAGCCGCTGGGACAGGGGCTCATTCCGGTAAAGCAGGGGAAAAATGTTGATATCCGAAGGAATGTTGTCCCGCTGGCTGACCAGGTTCGCCTGGGAGCAGAAGCAGGCGGCCAGTCCCTGGAAACAGGCGGTGATGCCGGCCTGGGTATAGGTGCTGGTGATATAGGCGCGGGGAATCAAATTGGCGCTTTCAAAACACTGGTTGATCTGGCGTCCCATACGGTTGTCAAAAATGCAGAAGGGGAGCTTGGAGAAGTCCTCCACATGGGCGCCGGAGAGGGCCTTCCGTTTCAGCATCGGGGCCTGTTCACCATAGTAGGACTGAAGCAGGGAGTCCGCGACACAGAGATAGACCTGGTCGTCCATCAGGTGGTGGGTGACCAACTTGGGGTGCTCCTCACCGTTGAGGGTGATAGCAAAGTCGAGGGACCGGTCTAATACCAGCGGCTCCAGACGGGGTGTGATGGTGTCGGTAATGTGGATGTCCACATTGGGATAGCGGGCAGAGAACTGCGGCAGGACAGCGGGCAAACACATATTTAAGCGCAAGGCGCTGGCGCCGAAACGGAGGACGCCCCGCTCCTGCTGCTCGATATCGGACAGAATGTCCTTCAGATTGGTCTGTTCCTTCATCATCACCTCCGCAAAGGCCAGCACAAACTCCCCTGCCGTGGTCAGGGAGAGGGATGGCTTGCGGTGGAGCAGCCGAACACCATAGTAGTCCTCCAGGCGTTGGATGTGGTTGCTTAACGTCTGCTGGGAGATAAAGAGGCGGTTGGCGGTGCGAGTCATATGCAGGTCCTTTGCCAACTCGGAGAAGTAATATAGACTGGTCAGATCCATACATACCTCCACAAAATTTTTTTGTTAAAAACTCAAAAAAACTCCGTTTGATTTTTGCATACCACTATATTACTATGAAACTACAAAATCCGCAACGCAAAAAACAAGGAAAGCAGAGGAGGAATTGATTATGTCTGTTGGCAAGAGGATCTACCTCAAGCGCGAGATGCCGGACCCCGAGATCATGGCACAGTTTAAGAGCATTCCCGCATCCAACACCGCCGATGTCATGGGCCGCAGCTGTGCCATGAACCCCCGTATCAAGCTGGTGAGTCAGCCAAAGGACCAGATGATGGTGGGTCCGGCCTATACCGTCAAGGGCCGGGCGGGGGACAATCTGGCTCTCCACGCGGCGCTGAACCTGTGTCAGGAGGGGGATGTGCTGGTGGTGTCCAACGAGGAGGACGATACCAGAGCTCTGATGGGCGAGGTGATGATGGCTTACCTGAAGTATACCAAAAAAATCGCCGGTATCGTTCTGGACGGCCCCATTCGTGACATCGACGAGATTGGACACTGGGATTTCCCGGTCTACTGCACCGGAACTACCCCTGGCGGCCCCTATAAAGAGGGTCCCGGCGAGATCAACGTGCCCATCTCCTGCGGCGGTGTCAGTGTTAACCCTGGGGATATTATCCTGGCTGATCCTGACGGAGTGATCGTGATCCCCAGAAAAGACGCTCCCGTGATTCTGGAGGAGGCCAAGAAATTCCAGGCCGCGGATGAAAAGAAGCTGATTGCGGCCAGAGAGGGTACTGCAAACCGGGCCTGGGTGGAAAAGACACTGGAAGAAAAGGGGTTTGAAATCATCGACGACGTATACCGGCCCTGAACACATATTTCCCGCCAATACAACGACATAAGGAGAGAGAACCATGAGTCCAATTACGATCGCACTGATCATTCTGGCAATCACTGTCGTCCTCTTTATCTGGGAGCCGATTCCCATCATCGTCACTGCCATTGGCGCGTCTATCGCGTTCGCCTACACTGGTCTAATTACCATTGATGATATCTTTACCGGCTATAACAGCACAACTATCGTTCTTTTGGCTGGTATGATGGTGATTGGATCGTCCCTGTTCCACGCCGGCATCACCGATTTGATTGGTGAAAAGATGGTTCGTGTAACGGGTAAAAGTGAAAGGAATATCATTCTTGCCACATTGATCGTGTCCTGCGCCCTCAGCTCTGTATGCAGCAATATTGGTGTGATGACTGCAATGGCTCCCCTGGTTACCGCCATGTGCATCGCCGCCGGAGTTGGTCCCTCCAAGGCTCTGCTCTCCCTGCTGTTCGGCGCTCAGTTTGGAGGCTTTGTGACCCTGGTGGGTGTCGGCTCCAACGCCACGGCCAACAGTGTAATGAGTGAATTGGGCATTACTCCCTTCGGATTCTTCAGCATCACTCCCTTCGGCATCGGTATCTGCATCCTGGGTACCCTGTACTTCACCTTTATAGGGCGCAAGCTGATCCCCGACACCGGCTATGTTCCTGAGTTTGCCAAGACCGATAAAAAGCCCTTGGACAAGAGAAAGGCCGCTATTTCTGTGATCACACTGCTGTGCGTGCTGGTGGTGATCGCGGCCAGCCCCAAGAACATGCCTATGCATGTGGCAGCTGTGATTGGTGCTCTGATTATTGTGGGTACCAAGTGTATGACTGTCCAGGAGGCTATACGGGCTATTGACTGGAACTGCATGTTGCTGGTTGGTTCTCTTACCGCAATTTCAACCGGATTCAAGAACAGCGGCGCGGGTGATGCCGTGGCGGAACTAATCTTAAAGATCCTGGGCGAAGATCCCAGTCCCTTTATGGTTACGACTGTGATCTTCTTTGCCGCCGCCATCCTGACCCAGTTCATGTCCAACATTCCCTCTATTATGCTGTTCCTGCCTATCGGCATCTCCATTGCCGAGCAGATCGGTGTCAGCCCATATCCTGTGGCCATGACTATCACTTTGGCGGGTGCCGCTTCCTATGCCACCCCCTTTGCTGCGCCCCAGAACATGATGACGGTCGGCTGGACCCACTACAAGTTTGTGGACTTCTGCAAGATTGGTCTGCCTATGCTGTTGGTCACCTATGTGGTGGTGGTTGCGCTGGTTCCGATTTTCCTGCCTTACTAAAGAAAGAGGTGCACGATGGAAGACCTCCTAAAGGGCGCATATGACCTGCATATCCATACGGCTCCTGATGTAGTTCAGCGGAAATGCGGAGATCTGGAGCTGGCCCGGCGGCTGGTCCATCGGGGGATGGCCGGGTGCGCGATCAAGAATCACTATTTCGATACTGCCGTCCGGGCGAAACTCCTTCAAGAGCAATTTCCTCAGCTGAGAGTTGCGGGCGGCGTGACGTTGAACCGTTCTGTTGGGGGTGTAAATCCCGATGCGGTGGAGCGTTCCGCCCAGGCGGGCGGCAAGCTGGTCTGGTTTCCCACCCTGGAGGCCCGGTCATACCAGCAATATCAGCATCGGAACGAGCCCAGTGCAGACCTGTCCCGGTTTTTGTCGGTCTGCGATGAAAAGGGAAATCTCCTGCCCCAGGCGCTGGAAGTGCTGGATGTGGCCACACGACACCAAATGGTGGTGGGGACTGGTCACATTGGGGCCGATGAGGGTATGGCTCTAGTCCGGGCTGCGGCAGAGCGAGGCTGCACCGTTGTCTTGACCCATGCGGATAACCCGGCCGATTGCTATTCGATCCAACAACAGCAGGAGGCCGTGGCGTTGGGAGCCTATGTGGAACACAGCTTTTTTACCACATACCACAACAGGACACCTATCGAGGAGATCGCCCGGCAAATCAGGGCGGTAGGATGTGAACATGTGCTGCTGACCACAGATTTTGGTCAGCTGAATTCCCTCTATTCTGACGAGGGTATGGAGGAATATGCCCGGGTGCTGATGACCCAGGGATTTACCGCAAAGGAGTTGGGGATCATGATGCGGCAAGTGCCTGAGCGTTTGCTGGAAGGGATGTCCTCCGCAGACTAAGGAGTGTAATAATGAGTTATAAGGTTTTACTGCCCCAGCCGATTCTACCCGAAGGCTATGCCTATCTCCGTGACCACGGCTATGAAGTGGTGGATGGACGTGGCTTTGCGGAGGAGGATGTGCTGGCGGATGTGGCTGACTGTGACGCCATGATTGTCCGGACCGCTAAGATTACCGCGAAGATACTGGACAACGCCCCCAAACTGAAGATCATAGCCCGCCATGGGGCGGGCTATGACGGAGTTGACTTGGAGGCCGCCCGCCGCAATAAGGTGCTGGTCACCACTGCCGGCGGGGCCAACGCCATCTCGGTGGCGGAGCTGGCGATTTTCTATATGCTCTACTGCTCCCGGAATTTTAAGGCCGTGATGGCCCACTGCGAGAGCGACTACCGCTATGCCAAGATGGGAATCCCAAAGACCGAGCTGGAGGGCAAGACCTTGGGCTTGATTGGCACGGGCAACATCGGAAAACTGGTGGCGAAGAAAGCGGCGCTTGGCTTTGATATGAAGGTAGTGGCATATGACCCCTTCGCCCGGGAGCTGCCGGACTACATTCAATTAACAGAGGATCGGGACGAGGTGTTCCGCTGTGCCGACTATGTGTCTCTCCATGTACCCGCTACCAAGGACACTGTTTACAGCATCAGTGACCATGAGTTTGACCTGATGAAGGAGAGCGCCTTTCTCATCAACACTTCCCGAGGAAAGATCGTAGACGAGGCGGCGCTGATCCGAGCCCTTGAAGCGAAGAAGATCGCAGGAGCCGGCCTTGATGTGGTGGAGCAGGAGCCCTTCGACCTAAAGAATCCTCTGCTGAAGATGGAGAACGTACTGGTCGCCCCTCACATCGGCGGCGCGACCAAGGAGGCATCCACCCGGTCCTCCCTGGCCTGTGCCCAGGCCATCGACGACTTTTTCTCCGGCCGTACACCCAAGTTCATCGTCCCTGAACTGCGGGACCTGATTGGATAACGATTGACCAAAAAAGAGCGCGGAGCCCCAGTGGGGCCCGCGCTCTTTTCCTTGCTGAAACGATGAGGCCGGAGCCCGTAGGGGTTCCGGTCTCATCTGTTATCAAAAAGAAACGATTTGCTGGAGCGGATTAAAGCTCCAAATTGTTCTCGTCAGCACCAAAAATGTGGCATACGTTGCCGCCGAAAGTGAAATTGATCTTGGCGCCGTAGGAGAATGTCTCCTTATGGCTGCCGGAGATATCCATGGTGGGGACAATGATAATTACATCCCGGCCCTGGGTGTTGGCGTGGAGATGGACCTCGCTGCCCATCATCTCTGACACATCTACCGTGGCTTCGATGGCGTTGGTGCCGTCGTTGAGGATGATGTGGTTGGGGCGGACGCCTAAGGTGACATCCTGGGCGGAAACTTTCTTCGCCGCTAGGGCTTGCTGCTTCTCTTCAGAAAGCTCCACCTTGACCGCCCCGGTGGTGACAAAATAGCGCCCACCTTCCAGAAGCAGTTTGGCATCAAAGAAATTCATCTGGGGTGTGCCAATAAAGCCGGCAACGAACAGATTGGCCGGGTGGTCAAAGACCTCCTGAGGCGTGCCGATCTGCTGAATAAAGCCGTCCTTCATGATGACAATACGGTCACCCAGGGTCATAGCCTCGGTCTGATCGTGGGTAACGTACATAAATGTGGTATCGATTTTCTGGCGCAGTTTGATGATTTCGGAGCGCATCTGGTTGCGGAGCTTGGCGTCCAAATTGGACAGGGGCTCGTCCATCAGCAGCACTTTGGGTTCGCGGACAATGGCGCGGCCGATGGCCACACGCTGACGCTGGCCGCCGGACAGGGCCTTGGGCTTCCGGTTCAGGTACTGGGTGATGTCCAGAGTGGCTGCGGCCTCTTTCACCTTGCGGTCGATCTCGTCTTTGGGCATTTTCCGAAGCTTCAGGGGGAAGGCCATATTTTCATATACAGTCATATGGGGGTACAGGGCATAGCTCTGGAAGACCATTGCGATATCACGGTCTTTGGGCTCTACGTCGTTCATCAGTTTGCCGTCAATGTACAGCTCGCCTTCTGAGATCTCCTCCAGACCGGCGACCATCCGAAGCGTGGTGGATTTTCCGCAGCCGGAGGGACCGACCAGTACGATAAACTCCTTGTCAGCGATATCCAGATTGAATTGCTGGACAGCTACCACGCCCTGGGAGGTCACCTCAAGATTGGCTTTTTCGCCTGTGGGAGCCTCGCCTTTTTTGGAAGCCTTCTTTTTCTTGCCGTTGCTGGCATGGGGATAGATCTTTTTGATGTTTCTAAGGGAGAGAGTCGCCATAGTGATCGGCTTTGGTGTCACGGCCTCTGCCTGTGACCCCTTGCCCGCGGAGAGCGGAACTCCGCGGACGTTGCAGCAGGTCTCCACACTGCTGTACCGCAAGCCGCGCGGATATTTGGTCCTCCTTACTTTATTAGCCTGACAGACTATAAGAATGGAGTAGGCTGCCGGCCTGATCTAAATCGATCGCTCGATTTTGGCTATTATACATGATGATTTTGGGAAACACAAGTAAAATGAAGGTAAAAAGTGCCGAATAAAAAGGTAAAGAGGAATACCATCAACCTGAAAAATATATTAGTAATTAATAAAAAGAGAAATGAAATGTAAAAAATAAGAAAAATAAAAGAAAAATGTTAGTAAAAATAAATAATTATAAAAGAAAATAGAATATTGTTCGAAAAAATAAAAAAACAACGTGAGTAAAAGAAGGTTGAGAAAAAATAGATAAATTAGATTTGAAAAAATTTATTTTCAGTCTATTATTGACAAAAATAAGAGCTAGAAGTATACTTGCTTTACGTTCGAGGAAATAAAATATTAGTAATAAAAAGAGGGGGAGAAGGGACGGGACTGGTTGGAAAACAGTGGGAAGGAATACGGCACAGCCGGCAAAATGTAATGAGCAGGAGGATATGATCATGAGCGATTTCCCATCGAAAGAAAAAGCCCTTGGAATGTACAAAAAGATGTACGAGATCAGAAAGTATGAGGAGAGTATCTACTATCTGTTTTTAGAGGGCATCATGCCCGGCACCATCCACCAGAGCACTGGCGAGGAGGCCAGCGCCGTCGGTATGCTCTACGATTTGAGCCATGAGGACTGGATGGCCTCCACCCATCGGCCCGCCGGCCATGATATCGCCAAGGGTATCAGCGTCAAGGCCATGATGTGTGAGATGTTCGGCAAGGCCGAGGGCTGCTGCGGCGGCAAGGGCGGCGCTATGCACACCGGCGACATCTCTGTGGGCGCTATGGTGGCCAACGCCATCGTTGGCGGAAACCTGCCCATCGCGGCGGGTGTCGCTCTGGCCTTTAAGATGCAGAAGAAGAACAATGTGGTGGTCTGCTTCTTTGGCGACGGGGCCAGCAATGAGGGCTCCTACCATGAAACGATGAATGTGGCCGGCCTGTGGAAGCTGCCGGTGATCTTTGTGTGCGAGAACAACCTGTACTCTGCCACCACCTCAATCAGCCTGACCTGCCTGCAGGAGAACGTGGCCGCCGACCGGGCTGCCATCTACGGCATTCCCAGCGAGGTGGTAGACGGCAACGACGTGCTGGCTGTCAACGAGGCTGCTACGCGGGCCATTGCTCGGGCTAGGGCTGGGGAGGGTCCTACTATCCTGGAGCTGAAGACCTACCGCCACGGCGGACACTCCCGAAACGACGCCTGCGGCTACCGCCCCAAGGAGGAGGAGGCCGAGTGGTTTGCCAAGGACCCTGTGGTTCTGTTCCGGAAGAAGATCCTGGAACACGGCGTGATCACGGAGGAGGAACTGCAAAAAGAAGAGGCGGCTATCGAGCAGGAGATCGAGGACGCGGTGGAATACGCCAAGCAGGCGCCCTTCCCGGCCAACGAGGACGCTCTGATCAACGTGTTTAAGGAGGATGATGAGTGATGGCTGTGATGTCTATCGCTGACGCGCTCAAGAGCGCCATTGCGGAAGAAATGAGAAGAGATCCCACCGTATTCTGCATCGGTGAGGACGAGGATATCCCCGGAGGTATGGGCGGCGCCTTTACCGTTACGAAGGGGCTGGCTGACGAGTTCGGCGCTAATGTGAGATCCGCTGACGATAAGGGCTTCGGCGGCACGCCGGTGCCCATTGGCGAGGCTCGGGTCATCAACACGCCCATCGCGGAGATCATGATTTCCGGCGTGTGTGTCGGCGCGGCTATGGCGGGGATGCGCCCGGTGGCCGACCTGCAGTATGGCGATTTCCTGTTCTGCATGATGGATCAGCTGGTCAATCAGGCGGCCAAGATGCGCTATATGTCCAACGGTCAGGTGTCTGTGCCGATGGTCATGCGGGCCCCCTGCGGCGCCACCAACCGCGGTGCCCAGCACGCCCAAAGCCTGGAGAGCTATTTTACTCATGTGCCCGGACTGAAGGTCATCTGCCCCTCTACCGCCTATGATGCCAAGGGCATGATGAAGCAGGCCATCCGGGACAACAACCCAGTGCTGGTATTCGAGCACAAGCTGCTGTACGGAGGCTCCCGAAAGGAGGCCGGCCAGCTCAGCTCCGCCGGCGAGGTGCCTGAGGGAGATTACACCGTTCCCTTTGGAAAGGCGGCCATCCGCCGGGAGGGCAAGGATGTAACCATCGTGGCCAACCTGCTGATGTGGTATCGGGCGATGGAGGCCGCAGAAGAGCTGGAGAAGGAGGGCATCAGCTGTGAGATTATCGACCCCCGCAGCCTGGTCCCCTTCGACTATGATACGGTGCTGGCCTCGCTGGAGAAGACCGGGAAGCTGATGATCGTCCACGAGGACCACTACAACTGCGGCTGGGGCGCTCAACTGGGCTCCTATGTAGCTGAGAACGCCATCACCCTGCTGGATGCGCCTATTGTCCGCCTGGGCGCCACAGATACGCCTACCCCCTTCTCTCCGCCGCTGGAGCAGTTTGTGATCCCCTCTACCCAGCGCATCATTGAGGGCGCACGCAAACTGGCCAAGCTGTGATCGGGAGGGACCGAACTATGGTACAGCAGATCAAAATGCCCTCTGCCGGACAGACCACCGATGAAGCCCGGATTACCAGCATCAAGGTAAAGGCGGGAGATCCGGTCAAGCGGGGCGATATTCTGGTAGAGGCGGAAACTGATAAGGCAATTCTGCCGGTAGAGAGCTATGCTGCCGGCGTCGTGCTGGATGTTTTGGTCGCGGAGGGCGACGATGTCCACGCCGGAGATGTATTGGTAGCCGTGGGCTCTGAGGAGGATCGGAAGAGCTATGTCCGGAGCGGGGAATCCGCCCCTGCCGCTCCTGTGGTTCAGGCGGCCCGGCCCGAACCGGAGAAGCCGGCGCCGGCGGCCGGCGGCCAGCCCATCAAAATGCCCTCCGCCGGCCAGACCACCGACGCGGCCCGGATCACCAGCGTACTGGTCAAGGTGGGCGACAAGGTCAAACGGGGCGATACTTTGGTGGAGGCGGAAACAGACAAGGCGGTGCTGCCGGTAGAGAGTTACCTGGCCGGCACCGTGCTGGAGATTTTGGTCAAGGAGGGGGACGATGTCACCTCCGGGGATGTGCTGATGATGATCGGGAGCGGAGCCGCTGCCCCCCGTCCTGCTGCCGCTCCTGCGGTTCAGGCACCAGCCGCCCCTGCCGCTCCTGCCGCCGGCGTTCTGGATGAGGAGGAATATATCCCCATCATCAAGGGCGCTACTCCCGCCCCTCGTCCCGCTGCTCCCGCTGTAGCCAAGGCCCTGTGGCCCGCTATGCCCAACGCCAAAATGCTGGCCCGGGAGCTGGGTGTGGAGCTGGCCGGTCTGACTCCGGCCAATGGGGTGATGCTTACCCGTAAGGATGTGCGCGCAGCCCAGGCGGCGGCTCTGGCGGCAGAGCAGGCCCTGCCCGCTCCGGCTGCTGCGCCCGCCAAGGCGGAATATGAGGTCCTGCCCATGACCAAGACCCGGGAGGTCATTGGCCGCCGGATGCTGGAGTCCGTCCAGAACATCCCGGCTTGGCAGTGTACGGTAAATATCAATATGGAGGCCTGCATGGCCCTCAAGCAGAGCTATCAGGAGAAGCGGGGCGTCAAGCTGTCCTACAACGACATTATGGCCAAGGCCATCGCCGTGGCCTCCCGAAAGTTCCCTCTGGTCAACGCCCGCTGTGAAGGGGGCGAGGTCCGGGTCTACCGCCACACCAATGTGGGTCTGGCTGTGGGTCTGGATGGCGCTCTGCTGGTACCTGTGGTAAAGGGGATCGACACAATGGGGCTGGAGGAGATCGCGGACAAGTACCGCCAGGTGGTGAAAAAGGCCCGGGACAGCAAACTGGCCCCCTCGGACATGGGATGCGGCAGCATTACCATCTCCAATCTGGGTATGTTTGACGTGGATCAGTTTATTGCCATCGTTAATCCGCCGGAGAGCTGTATCCTGGCGGTGGGACGGATCGCTGTGCAGCCTGTTTGGGACGGACAGCAGTTCCAGCCCGTCCATATGATGAGCGTGACTGGCTCCTTCGATCACCGGATCATTGACGGAGCTTATGGAGCCCAGTTCCTGCGTGAGCTGAAGCTGCTGATGGAGAATCCTGCCCTGATGCTGGGCTGAGGAGGAATTCGCTGTGGAAACGTTTGATATTTTGGTGCTGGGCGGCGGCCCGGGGGGATACTCTTTAGCCATCGCCGCGGCTAAAAAGGGGCAGAAGGTAGCCCTGTTTGAAAAGGAGCATCTGGGTGGGACCTGCCTGAACGTAGGCTGCATCCCTACTAAATACCTGGTGGACAAGGCCAACGCCATGGAAAAGGTCCGCTCGCTGGTAGACAGGGAGATTTTCCGGGATGCCGGTTCTTTCAGCTTCCGCAAGATTCAGAAGGGCAAAGGGGAAGTGACGGCCAAGCTGGTGGGCGGCGTACAGTTTCTGCTGAAAAAGTGCGGCGTCACCGTGATAAACGGCGAGGCCAGTCTGGAGAAAAACCGGGTGGTCCGCTGCGGCGGACAGGAGTACAAGGGGAAAAATGTGGTGATCGCCACCGGCTCGGTCCCCATGACGGTGCCCATCCCCGGCCATGAGCTGACGATTGACAGCACCGGAGCGCTGAATCTGGAGCGGCTGCCCCGCCGTATGGTGGTGATGGGCGGCGGTGTCATCGGGTTGGAACTGGCCAGCGCCTTTGCCTGCTACGGCACTGAGATCACGATTATTGAGATGCTGCCCAGTCTGCTGCCCCGGGATCAGAAGGAAGCTGCCAATATGGTGGTATCTGCGCTGAAAAAGCAGGGGATCCGTATTCTCACCGGGGCTAAGATGCTGCGGGTGGAGAAAGGAAACGGCGCCCTGCGGGCGGTCTATGAGCTGGACGGAAAGCAGGACAGCGTAGAAGCGGATCAGGTGTTGATGGCGGTGGGACGACGCCCCAATCTGTCCGGGATCGACGCGGAGGACCTGGGACTGAAGTTGAGCGAGAAGAAGCACATCCTGGTAGACGGCGCCCAGCGCACAAATTTGAAGGGCGTATACGCCATCGGGGATGTAGCGGGAGGGATCCAGCTGGCCCATGCGGCTTACGCCGAGGGCGAAGCGGCTCTGACCCATATCTTGACAGGCAAGGCACCCAAAGACCGGGCACCTGTGCCCAGCTGCGTCTATACGAATCCCTGCTTTGCCTCTGTGGGACTGAATACGGACAGTGCCAAAGAGGCTGGCTTTGATCCGGCTCTGGGTACCTTTGACTACTCCGCCAATGGTATGGCGCTGGCGGAGGGAGCCTCCGGACGGGTGTTCGTGGTGGCGGATAAGGCCACCAAGCAGACTCTGGGCGTTACTATCGTCGGAGAAAATGCCTCTGAACTGATTGCCTTTGGGGCCCTGGCGGTAGACAAAAAGCTGACTCTGGAGGAGTGGGAACGGATGGTAGTGGCCCACCCCTCTCTGGCGGAGATGGTGCGGGAGGCCGCTCTGGACGCCTTCGGAGCCGCGGTTCATAAGGCTTAACGGACCCGAAGGGCGGCCTCCTGCCGCCCTTCGGAGGGGCGGGCGCGGCGATGACCCCGCCTGCCCGACAGGAAAGGAGATCGGGTCAATGGACCATATGTTTATGCGAGATAAGGTGGCCGTGGTCACCGGCTCCGGCCGGGGAATTGGCGAGGCGATTGCCCGCCGCCTGGCGGAGTTTGGGGCCAAGGTGGTCATTACTGACATCAATATGGAAACGGCCCAGAGGGTGGTGGACGACATCATCGCCCAGGGGGGGCAGGCCAAGTGTGTGCTGTTCAACGTGGCGGACTTTGACCATATCAAGGAGAAGGTTGAAGAGGTCAAGGGGCTGTTCGGCCGGATCGATGTGTGGGTCAACAACGCCGGCATTACCGGCTCCACACCTATAGAGGAGATCAGTCTGGAGAGCTGGGACAAGATGATGAACATTGACCTGAAGGCTATGTTCTTCTGCACCCAGGCGGTATTTGCCGTCATGAAGGAGCAGAATTACGGCAAGCTCGTCCATATGTCCTCTCTGGCGGCGCTGCGGGGCGGCCGAAGTTCTGACGCCTCCTATGCGGCGGCCAAGGCCGGCATCCTGAACCTGAGCAAATGCTTTGCGCTTCATGGCGCCGCATACAACATTACCTCCAACGCTGTGTGTCCTGGCAATATCCTGACGCCGATGGGCAAAACGCTCTCTTGGTCCCAGAAGGACCCCAAGACCTATATCCCCCTGGGCCGGTACGGCACTGCCGAGGACATTGCTAACGCGGTGCTGTTCTACGCCAGCGACCTGTCCAGCTATGTGACTGGTGATGCCATGAATATAAACGGCGGCCTTTATATGTAATATTAATAATATTAAAAAACATTTAAGGAGATATTTTACACAATTTTTACAAGAATTAAACAAAAAATCTTGACTAAGTAATAAAATATGTGTAAAATAAAATTGAAAATTCTTAAAAGAAATCGTTAAAATTTTACTAATAGTAACGAGGCGGAATGGAGGGAGAATCTGGAATGGCAAACATTTACTTGGTCCGGCACTGCGAGTCAGAAGGAAACGCCTGCCGGCGGACTCAGGCACAGACGGACGCTCTGGTCACCACGAAGGGCTATCTGCAAAATGAGATGCTTCGCCGCCGTTTTCGGGATATCCCTATCGACGGCATCTATTCTAGCGACGCCTTCCGTTCTATCATGACAGTGGAGCCCATCGCCAAGGAGCGAGGGCTGCCCATCCGAGTGAGGATCCACCTGCGGGAAGTCACCACTGGTGTCTGGGAGGATATGGCCTGGGGCAATATTGCCAAGGAATATCCCAAAGAAAGCAAAGATTGGGATGAGCACCCCTGGGCCAATACTACTCCGGGGGCCAGTACCTTTCAGCAGGTGGCAGACCGTCTGCTGTTCGGCCTGCGGCGCATTGCCCGGGAAGTGGGGGACGGGAATGCCCTGTGCGTATCCCACTCCTGTACCATCAAGGCTGGCCTATGCGCTATGATGGGGCGGCCCATGTCTGATGTGAAAGTGGTAGGCCATGGGGACAACACCTCGGTCAGCCTGATTCATGTAGACCGGGAGGGCAATTTCTCTGTGGAGTACATGAATGACGGCTCCCACCTCCCGCCGGAACTGCGGCGGGCCTGGAGCGGCGTAGCGGGAGCCGACATCAATATGGCTGTGGACCCGGTGGACTTAGACAAGGAGAGTCAGGTCCTGGAGGAACTGGCCAGAGCCCACGCCCGGCAGACAGAGGGAGCGGAAGTGCCCTTTGACGAAGCGGAGTGGCTGGCACGGGCCAGAGAGCTGACGGCCTACAATCCGGATTATTTGGCTGTCTGCCGCCTAAAGGGCCGCCCTGTGGGCTTTGTCTGGATGGAAAACGAGGAGGAGACTCCTGAGGACTGCGGCCATGTCAGGACCATGTTTGTCCTGCCAGAGCTTCAGGGCAAGGGTTATACTGAACAGCTGTTCGGATATGCGGCTCATGTGTTTCGGTATCAGGGGAAACGTGTCCTGACCGTCTCTGTTCCTCGGCTGCCCGAGGACCAGCGGGTGGTGGAGCGGTTTACCTTTACCCCTATGCGGGGCTTCCGGGACCGTATGGCCCTTGAACTGTTCTCTCCCCCGTGCCCTTATCCCATCCTGGCCTGAGGCCGGGTGGATGACCGTTTGATGCTTTGAGCGAACAGAGGAAGGGTGAAAATTTTGAGCAAACTCCAAAGGGAACCGGGGAAGGAACGGCGCCTGGGACGGGTCAAACCGCTGCCCTATGTACTGATCTTTCCTGCTATGGCCCTGTTCACGCTGTTTACCTTTTATCCCTTTATCAAGACTATTGTACTGTCCTTCGCGCTGACCAATAAGCAGGGTAACTTTACCCAGTGGGTTGGTCCGGACAACTGGATTCGAGTGCTGACCAAGGACTCCTTCTGGGATGTGGTGGCCGTTACCTTGAAGATGGCCGCTATCAACCTGTTTTTTACCTTTATTGTCGCCATGATTTTTGCCCTGATGGCGACTAAAAAGGTCCGTTTTTCCAAGGTCTACCAGACCATGTACGCCTTGCCCATGGCCATCGCCTCCTCCCCGGCTGCCGCTATCTTCTTGTTTATCTACCGCCAGAAGAACGGCCTGCTGAATAATATTCTGGGTACGGAGATCGCCTGGACAAACGAGATGCCCCATGCCATCTGGGCGGTCTGCGCTATGACAATCTGGATGCATATTGGCGTGAGTTTCATCTTCCTGTTGGTAGGCTTTCGGAATGTGCCTGAGGACCTGCTGGAGAGTGCCCTGCTGGACGGGGCCGGCCCTTTCCGCCGAATTAAGGATATTATTATTCCAATGGCCTCTCCTCAGATTTTCTTTGTCCTGTTTCTGAACATCGGCAGTTCGTTCAAGAGCTTTGCTCAGATCAGACTGCTGACCCAGGGCGGTCCGGCTAACCAGACGAAGACACTAATCTACTACATATACGAGAACGCCATTATTAACGGTCGATTTGAAACGGCCTGCGTGCAGGCCCTGTTCCTGTTTGGGCTGATCTTCCTGTTCACCAGGATCCAGTTCGCCCTGGAGAAAAAGGTGGTGCATTACCAATGATTACGCCCCATCAGAAGAAAATAGCGGGAGAGATATCCTCCTTTGCTCTCAAGACGATCATCGGTATTTTGTTCATTTCTCCGCTGATTGTCGGCGTATGCTTCTCGCTGCAGACGGATCAGGAGCTGATGACCTATCCCCTGAAGCTGATCACAGCCAACCCCACCCTGGAGAGCTATGCTCAGGTTTTTCGGCAGATCCCCATTCTTCACTATCTGAAAAACTCTGCCGTGGTATGCTTGGTGTGTATCGTGGCCCAAGTCATAATCTCCTGTCTGGCAGCCTACGGCTTCGTGTTCTTCAAATTCCCTGGGAAAAACCTGCTGTTTACCCTGATTTTGATGACGACGATGATCCCCGGCGAGGTGGTGGTCATCACCAACTATGTTACCATTCAGAACATGGACCTGATTGACACCTATATCGGTTTGGTCCTGCCCTCCCTCATTTCGGGCACCGCTATTTTCCTAATGCGGCAGTATTTTATGACCCTGCCCAAAGATTATAAGGAGGCCGCTATTCTGGATGGATGCGGTGACATGGGGTTTCTCTTCCGTGTGGCTATGCCCCTGTCCATCCCTACCATTTCCTCGTTGGCGATCTATCTGTTCGTCCAGATCTACAACCAGTATTTCTGGCCTATGCTGGTCACCAGCCGGGACGAGATGCGGACCATCCAGATTGGAATCTCCTATCTAGTCACAGCCGATGTGGTGAACTACGGACATATTCTGGCCGGCGCCGTGGTAGCTATCATTCCCTCGGTCCTAATCTATATTTTGGGTCAGGATTACATTATCAAGGGCATGACAGCCGGCGGCCTGAAGGGCTGAGGCCTATCCTGATGTTGTAAAAAGCAAAGAGGCTTTTTATAAAAAATTGGAAAAGGAGCATTAGTATGAAAAAGGTCTTATCCATTGTTCTTGCGCTTGCCATGACTATGAGCTTGGCGGCCTGCGGCAGCAAAGACAAGCCCGACGACAGCAAGGGCAGCGCGTCTTCCGGCGCGGGCACCAGCGCCAGCACCCCCTCCACTTCCGGCGAGCCTGTCGAGGTTCTGTGGTGGACCGCCTTTGGCCAGGCCAACGTGGACCACCTGCAGAAGGTGATTGACGCCTTCAATGAGAGCCAGGACGCCTATCATGTGACCATCGAGTATCAGGGCAATCAGACCGAGCTGAACGCCAAGCTGGGCTCTACCGCCCAGGCCGATCTGCCCTCCATGTTCTCTGGTCCTGTGGAGAACGTAGCTATGTACGCCACGGCTGAATACTGTGTCCCGCTCCAGGGCTTTATCGACGCCGATACCAACGGCTGGCCTGAGCTGGAGAGCACCTGGGAAGCCATCCGCACCGCTTACTGCGACAACGAGGGCAACCAGGTCGGTTACCCCGTGGGCTACAGCTATCCCGGCATTTACTATAACGCCGATATGCTGGCTGAGGCCGGCATCGATCCCAAGGAGATCAAGAGCTTCAACGATCTCTATGACGCCTGCGTCAAACTGGTCGAGGGCGGTTATACCACCTACGGCGTCGGCTTCCATCCCGATGGCTTCTACTTCAACGCCGCTCTGGGCCGTGAGGGCCTGCAGGCATATAACAACAACAACGGCCTGGGCAGCGAGCGGATCACCGAGTGTCTGTACACCAAGGATGCCAAAGTACACGACGCCATCTACAATATGCTGGACGTGTATCAGAAGCTCCACGCGGAAAAGCTGTGTGTGGCCTACGGTTCTGACTACCAGGCTGAGGTTATTCCCCAGATGGCTTCCGGCGACTGCGCCATGTTCATGGGCGTGGTTTCTATGACCACCAAGATTCTGGACGCTGCCAACGGCGCTTTTGAAGTGGGAATCATCCCCATGATCTCCGCCACTGAGGCCGGCATGAATTCCGGCGAGCCCGCCGGCGGCACCGGACTGTGGATCTGCAACACCGGCGACACCGCTGAACAGCAGGGCGCCTATGAATTTATCAAGTTCGCCAGCACCGGCGAGCAGGCCGCTTCCTTTGCTGTCGCCACCGGCTATCTGGCTCCCAACCAGGAGTCCTATACCAGCGATACTTATAACGACTATGTGGCCAACACCTTCCCCGCCGTTACCGGCGTGTACGAGTCCCTGGCCGCCTCTGACGACTCCGCTACCAACCCCTATATCCCCATCTCCAACGAGATGAAGGTGGCTAACAAGCTGGCCATCGAAACCGTGTCCAGCGATCCTAAGGCTAACATCGACGACGTCATCAAGACTGCTGAGGAGACCATCCAGGAAGCGATTGACCTATACAATATGTCCAATCCCTGAGCGGACGGTGTTCCAGGTATAGCATAACTTCCCATGTGGGGGCAGGGCCAAGCCCTGCCCCCCCTTTTCCGATGATAAAGGGGGAACTTGGTCATGAAACATAAACTTTTCTGGACTTCCCTTCTGGCGCTAGCGATGCTGGCCGCGTGTGCGGGAGAGCCAGGGGATATCAGCGGCGGTCAGAGCGGCACATCTGTGTCCGCGTCAGGACCAGGGGACTCCGCTTCTGGCTCCTCGGCTTTGAAAGAGGGAGAAATTTCCCAGCCGGAGGATTACTTTGATCTGGTTTTTGACACCAGCCAAGACCAAGGGAAATTGACCGCCCGCTACCTTTATCTGCAGACGATCTACGGAACGGGTAAGGAGGCGGTCACCACCGGCGACAGCGCGGTCTATACTTCGCCGGATGGGATGGTGATGCTGGTGGACTGTGGAAACGTACCTGGAGGGCAGGAGGTGACGAACCAATTGCTGGCTATGGGTGTAGATAAGATCGACGTTCTGGTCCTCTCTCATCCGCATGCGGACCATGTGGGAGGGTTTGTCACAGTAGCAGACAATTTTGAAATCGGGCAGGTCTATGTCAATGGGCATGAATATGACAGCGGGACCTACCGAGCCATGATGGAAAAGATAGAAGAACTGTCCCTGCCCTGTGAAGTTTTAGAGGCGGGGGACGCCTTCTCTTTGGGGGAGGAAGTCCAAGTCCAGGTGTTTGGTCCGACTCCGGGGGATACGGAGGAGGTGGCCGGCGGCTATCTGGACGCCAATGACGGTTCGATTGCCATGCGTCTGACCTATGGTCAGTCTAGCTTTTGGACTAGCGGCGATCTGTACATTACTGGGGAACAGGCGCTGACAGAGACGTATGGGCAGGATATTGCTAGCGATGTGGTAAAAATGAACCACCACGGCAAGGATACCTCCAACGGCAAGGACTTCGTTCAGGCCATGTCTCCCAAGATCGCGGTGGGGATGTTCGACAGCGTGGCCAGCCGGACAGTGGCAATGCGGTATATAGCCGGTGGGGCCGAGGTATTCTACAACAGCACAGACGGAGCGATCCGGGTATCCACTGCCGGCGACGGCGTGTATGATGTCCAGATCCAGAAAATAAGAGATGTGGCGGTCCTGCCGGATGCCCCTTCGGAGGGACACATCGTGATCTCTTGACCGTCCATACATTGGGAGGCATACATGGGACAGACAACGGAACTGCTTAAACGGCTTTTTCTGGAGGAGTGGAAGGCTCTGCTGCTGGCCAATTTCCTATTCACGGCCTTTTCTCTGCCGCTGCTCACAGTAGGACCGGCGCTGCTGGCCATGAATGGGGTGCTGACCAGACGGGCTGATGACCGGGGAAATTCGAGCTGCTGGGTAGACTTTTGGTATGTATTTAAAGCCAAATTCTGGCGGGGCATCCAGCTGGAAGCGGTGGTAGGACTGTACCTGCTGATTATCCTTTGGAGCGCCAGCGTAGCTGGACAGTTGGATGGAGCGGGACGGACAATGCTTTGGCTCTTTATATCCCTGTCGCTGTTTTTGGCGGCAATGACGGGCGTATATCTGGTCCCTCTGCTGGCGGACAGTAGCATACCGTTCTTTTCAGCGCTGTGGGACGCTGCGCTGCTGTCCTTCGCCCGGCTCCCCCGTACGCTGTTGGCTATGGGGGCGGTGTACGGGTCGCTTTGTGTGTTCCTGCTGCTTTATCCCATTTCTGTATTGCCGTGGGCCATGCTGCTTTTGGCCGCTGCTGCCGCCCTCTCCGTAGCGCTGGTGTGGCCGGCTATCAATGAACTGATTTTTCCCCAGGAATAAAATTGTGAAAGGAGCGGGAAAGGAGGATCTCTATGGAACGAGGCTATATTTTGTCGATTGACCAGAGCACCCAGGGGACCAAAGCGATCCTGCTGGATGGCCAGGGCCAGTTCGTCCTGCGCCGGGACCTGCCCCACCGGCAGTTAATCAGCGCCCAGGGATGGGTGGGGCACGATGCCCAGGAGATCGCGGAAAATATTATTCGGGTTGCTCAGGCGGCGGTACGGGACAGCGGGATTGATTCCCGGCGGCTGGCCGGCGTGGCGGTCACCAATCAGCGGGAGAGCGTGGCCCTGTGGGAGCGGGATACAGGCAGGCCGGTGTGTGAGTCTATCGTCTGGCAGTGTAACCGAGCGGCGGAGCTGTGCCGCCATATCCAGGAACGAGGCGATTATCCGGAGATTCAGCGGCGTACCGGGCTGGTCCCCTCCTCCTTTTTCTCTGCCGGGAAGGTGGCCTGGGCGCTGGAACATGTGCCTGGGGCCAGAGAGAAGGCTGAACGGGGACAGCTCTGCATCGGCACCATGGATACTTGGACGATCTGGCAGCTCACCGGAGGAAAAGTCCACAAAACGGATTGCAGCAACGCCTCCCGCACCCAGCTGTTTAATATCCATACCATGGAGTGGGATCCGGAGCTGTGCCGGATATTTGATATCCCCATGTCAGTGCTGCCCCAGGTGTGCGGCTCTGATGGGGAATATGGACAGACAGATCTGGGAGGACTGCTGGACCATCCGGTGCCGATCCGAAGTGCTATCGGGGACTCCCATGCCTCCCTTTTTGGACACGGATGCGTGGAGCGGGGGGACTGCATGGCGGGTCACGGAACAGGCACCTGCGTACTGATGAATATTGGAGAAGAACCGCTGGAGTCCCAGAATGGGCTCAATACCACGGTGGCCTGGCGGATGAATGGAAAGACTGTATACGCTCTGGAGGGTGTGGTGAACTATGCTGGAGCGGTCACCACCTGGCTGAAGGACGGTCTGGAGCTGGTGTCCTGCCCAGAGGAAACCGAGGCGCTGGCCTGTCGGGCTGACCCAGGTGACCATACTTATCTGGTACCTGCCTTCACGGGGATCGGAGCGCCCTACTGGGACGATGGCGCCTCTGCCTGCTTTGTGGGGATGAGCCGGCTGACCGGGCGGGCGGAGCTGGTCAGAGCTGGGATAGAGAGCATTGGATACCAAGTGGCCGATATCGTGAGAGCCATGGAGCGGGATATGGGCGCGCCTGCCAGTCAGGTGCGGATGGCTGGGGGGCCTACGAAAAATCGCTATTTGACGCAATTTCAGAGTGACATTATGGACCGCCCTGTTGTCCTTGGAAAGTATGAGGAGCTGGTAGCCGTGGGCGCGGGACAAATGGCTGGACTGGCTATGGGACTGTATGACCTGCCGGAGCTGGAACGGCTTCGGCGGACACAGCTGTTCCGGCCGCGGATGGAACAGAAGGAGCGCCTGGAACGGCTGGATGGCTGGGCCCGGGCGGTGCAAAAGGCGTTGAGCCGATAGGACTCTGGCCTGCCGGCGGGCGGGAGCGGAGTACGCAAATAAGGAGATGCTGCAATGAAAAAACGTATTTTAGTCTACTCCGTAGACGCTATGGTATGTGAGGACGTAGACGCCCTGCGGAGGCTGCCTAATTTTCAGAAATTTTTGGCGGGAGGCTGTGAGGTCACGGGAGGTATGCGTACCATATATCCCTCTGTGACTTATCCGGCCCATGTGTCCATGATGACCGGATGCTATGTGGGAAAGCACGGTGTCACCAGTAACTTTTCCTTTACCACCACCAACAAGGATGACAACTGGCTGTGGTTCAGCGACGCCATCCAGGTGGAGGACATCTTCCAGGCGGCAAAAAAAGCCGGGTATACCACAGGCGCCATCTCCTGGCCTGTTACCGCTGGGAACAAGAATGTGGATTGGCTGATGGCTGAATACTGGATGCCCCATCCTGGAGACACATTGCGCAGCAGCTTCGCCGACGCGGGTTCCAGCCCTGCTATGCTGGACATCATAGAGGCGAATAAGAGGTACCTGCCCGCTGGCTATGAAAAAGGCGGCAAAAAGAATTTCATGCAGTGGCCCACGGTGGACGACTTCATCATCCATGTGGCCAGCGATGTGATTCGTCAACATGCCCCTGAGGTGATGTTTGTTCACACGGGCACCTTTGATACTTATCGCCATGCCCACGGGGTGTTTAGCTCCTATTTGGACGAGGCTCGGGCCAATCTGGACCGGTATATCGGGGAGCTGATGGAGGCGTGCCGGATCGCCGGTGTAGCCGAGGAAACCAACTTGGTTCTGGTCAGTGACCATGGACAGAGGGATATCTGCCGGGCTATCAATTTGAATGTGCTGCTGGCTGATCGTGGCTTTATCGATGTGGACAAACAGGGCAACGTAGTGGACTGGCGCGCCTACTGCTTCTCCAATGCCATGTCCTCCAATGTCTATCTCCGGGACCCGGAGGACCAGGCGTTGAAACAGGCCGTCTATCAGTGCCTGGAGGAGCTGCGGCAGGAGGGAGTTTATGGGATCGGCAGACTGTTCACAGCCGAGGAAGCACGAGATGAGGAGCATCTTTACGGCGGCTTCAGCTTCGTGATCGAGAGCGACGGCTATACCTCCTTTGGAGACAAGGCGGTGCGTCCGCTGGTGCAGAACTTCGACGTGAACGATTACCGCTTCGGCCGGGCTACCCACGGATACCTCCCGGACCTGGGAGCGCAGCCCGTCTTTGTGGCAAAGGGACCTGATTTTCGGGAGAGGACTACGCTGGAGCGGGGACTGGTGGTAGATGAGGCGCCCACCTACGCCAAGCTTCTGGGGGTGGAACTGCCTCAGGCGGATGGTAAGGCTATGGACTGCTTCCTGCGTTAGATGACCGTATTGACCATAAAAAGAACAAAACCGAAAGGTATCGCACATAAAAACTATACAGAGGCTGGAATTTGTGATAAAATATTACCATCGGCCAGCGGAGGGGGTTCCCTGCTCCTCTGCTGGGCGGTGGTATTCTGAAAAGCTGAGCAAGGTGTTGAACAATGAAAAGGGTTACCGTTACCATGCACGACGTGGCGCGTTTAGCTGGAGTTTCCCAGACCACGGTTTCTCTGATTCTGAACCAGAGCGGCAGTGCCTCCTTTTCCCAGGAAACTGTCAACCGGGTCTATGCCGCTGCTGCCCAGTTGAACTATAAGGCGAAACGTCCCATTACGCAGGGGCCTCGGCCCAAGACCGTTATGGTGCTGATGGCAAACGTGACCAACCCGTATTACACAGCCATGCTCAGCAGCATCGAGGACGTGTGTTACGCCCAGGGGTATAAGGTGGTCTCCTGCTGCACTTACCACGATACGGAGTCGGAAAAGCTGTATATGGAGATGGCGGTCAGCAATAACTATCCCGGAGTTATCCTGCTGTCGCCGCCGGATAATCCGGCTGCCTTTGCTGAGGTGTCAGCTAAGATACCGGTAGTTACCATTTGTGACCGCATCTCTAATCTGGAAACAGATATCATAGAGCTGAATAACTGTCTGGCGGGCCGGTTGGCTGCTGAACACCTCCATGCGCTGGGACATCAGCGCATCGCTGTACTTACCAGCCCTCTGAAACGGAACACTGCTCGGACGGAGCGGCTGAACGGGCTGAAAGCCTATTTCGCACAGCATCTGCCCGACAATGACCTGGTCTTATGTATTGAAAACAATTCGGAGGCGGACAACCTGGCCGAACGGCTCAATGATTACCACGCGGGTTACTTGCTGGCCCAGAACGAGAAGCTGTACGACCAGGGAGTCACCGCCATTGTCTGTATCAATGATATGCTGGCATACGGAGTGATTGACTCCCTTCGAGAGAGGGGCATTTCTGTGCCGGAAGATGTATCGGTGCTGGGGTTTGATAATTTATTTTATTCCCGGCTGACCGGTGTATCGTTGACCACAGTGGATCAGCACACTGAGATGTTGGCCCGGAGCGCGGTGGAAGTGCTGCTGCAAAAGCTCAAAATGCCTCCGGGGGGAGCTGGGGCGGCCGGCACAGTGCCGCGGTACAAGGTGGAGTGCCATCCTCAGCTGGTGGCCCGTGGGACCACGGCTCCTCCTCCTGCCCAGAGCCGGCTGGTGTTAAAGTGACAGGAAGCGGACACAAAATATGCGCCCCGGCAAAGCCGGCCTGAGAGGCCGGATGCCGGGGCGCGCAATATTTGTGAGGGAGTACAGCTGCTACAGGGACTCTGTGATTTGAACCACTCGGCGGATGTCGGAGTGGATGACAGGCGTGGTTGCCCTCCCGTCGGGGGCGTATTCCAGCACTAGGTGGGCCTGAGGTGTATATTGGGCGATGGCGCGGAGAATGTCGTCCATCTCCTGATGGGAACAGAAGCCCTCTGGGTCGTAAATAGGGTAGTGGCTGTCGTGGAAGCCGTCGTTGTTGTTGAGGTGGTATCCTTTGATGCGGGTCCCCATTCGGCGGATAAGGGCGGGAATATCCCAGCGGTTGAGCATGGCGTGACCGGTATCGATCAGACAGCCGACCTCCTGGGGGAGACGGTCAAAAAGAGCTACGAACTGCTCCTGGTCAAAAAGGACGCTGTTCTTTTTGGGATAGCCCACATTTTCCACTGTTACGTGGATGCCCTCGTCTATCATGCGGCGGGTCCAGTCCAGCAAGACCTCCAGAGAGCGGGCTCGCCAGCGGTCCCCCTCCTGGGCGGGAAAGCTACCCTCGTGGGTATGCATAACCATGGAGGTAGCGTGGAATTGATGATAGAGGCGACAAGCCTTGTTGTACTCCTTTTCCATGAATTGCTCCTCTGGGCTGCCGGGGATGGTGCACTCCTCCACAAAAGGGGCGTGGAGGGTAATAGGCAGATGGGAGAAGACTGGGATCTGACGGACCAGATTTTCGTCAAAATTGGGTGTGGTCCAGCTGGTGGCAAATTCTACACCTACAGGGAAGTCTGGGAAGGTACGGATGCACTCCGCCAGCCAGGGGTAGTCTTGAAAGGCCACGCAGTAAGTAGATAAGTAAATGTCTCGCATAGTTGACCTCCGATTCTATTAAAATATTAGTTTGATATTACTTAAAATTGCTCTAAAATTGGCAAAAAACAGGAAAATATATTTTGAATATCAATATTTTAGACGGAATATACAGAGATGTCAAGGGAAGATGGAAAAATATATTATTAAAACTTGGAGGCAAAATTCGATGTGTGGTATAGGTAAAGATCTAGGGAGAAACGGGGACGGCATTCGGAGGAAACTGATATGCCTGGGAGACAGCCTGACATTTGGAGCGGGAGTAACTCGCCGGGACTGCTGGACCTCTCTTGTTCAGAGAGAGTGTGGGTGGACGGTGGTCAACCGGGGGATCAGTGGTGATACGACCGGCGGAATGCTGGTTCGTCTGCAACGGGATGTCCTGGGTCCGGCGCTGGAGGAACGCCGATGCGGCGGAGACTGCCGGGTCTTGGTGATGGGGGGCAGCAACGATATCTTTTTTTCCGGGACAGACAGCCAGGCCAGAGGCAATATGACCGCGATCTGTCACCAACTGGAGGCGGAGGGAATTTTTCCGGTAATTGGCATTCCGCTTCCGGTAGACTGGTCCAAAGCTCCAGAGAAATGGACGGGGGTGGTGGACTTCTATCAGAGTGCCCCACGCATTTTGGCCTACAATGAGTGGCTCAGACGTTTTGCAGCCAGTGCCGGGCTGGTCCTGGTAGACTTTGCGTCGGATTTCCTGAGCGTTTCCGGGCAGGTGCGCCATGAGTTGTTTTTGGATGGAATCCACCCAAATCTTGAGGGGCATCGGGAAATGGCCCGGCGATTGGCAAAAGAATTGGATAAAATATATTAATAATATTTTCTGGAGCAAAAATTTTAAAAGTTGAATAATTGATAAAAAATATAGGCAAAAAACGGAGTGCTATTGACAAAATAGAAAGTATACTCTATACTATCTAATATAAAAATGAAATATTATTAGTAATATTTTTGTTTTAGAAAGCAGGTCGCCGGCGCTATGGAATTTTATGAAAGCACCAGCACAGATCCCTATTACAATCTGGCGCTGGAGGACTATTTTTTTACCCATATGGATCCCATGAAGGACTATTTTTTGCTGTGGCAGAATGATAAAGCTGTTATAGTAGGAAAATACCAGAATACTCTGGAGGAAGTTGACCAGACATTCGTGGATGAGAGGGGAATCCGGGTAGCCCGCCGCCTGTCGGGCGGAGGCGCGGTGTATCATGATCTGGGGAATCTGAACTACACATTTATCGTGGAGGAAGACCGGGCTGAAGCATTTCGTTTTGAAGTGTTTACAAAGCCTCTGCTGGCTGCCTTGAAGGAACTGGGCGTGGCGGCGGAGACATCCGGTCGGAATGACATCACCATTGATGGGAAAAAGATATCCGGCAGTTCTCAGTATTTCAGGAATGGGCGGCTGCTCCATCATGGCTGTATCCTGCTGGACTGTGACCGGGATACTCTGACCAGGGCGCTCCAGGTGAAGGAGGGCAAGATTCGCTCCAAGAGCATCAAATCCGTGCGCAGCCGTGTCACCTCAATCAACGAGCATCTGGAGCGCCCCATTACTATGGCCCGTTTCAAAGAGGTGCTACGGAAACAAGTCTTTGCGGCGGCACCCCATCCAGTCGTGTTGAGCCAGGGAGATTTGTCGGAAATCCAGATTTTGCGGGACAGCCGCTACGCGACGTGGGAGTGGAACTACGGGGCGTCTCCCCGCTGTGATATCAGGAGGGAGGGGTATTACCCCTTCGGTCAGATATCAGCTGAACTGGCGATGGAGAAAGGCCGGATTCAATGCCTGAAACTGTCCGGTGACTTTTTTGGCAGGGAAGAGCTGTCTTCCCTGGAAGACCTGTTCCGGGGACGGCGGCTCATCCCAGAAGACTTGTCCCCTCTAACCGGGGTGGACCTTGGGGCCTATGTGTCCGGCCTGGATTGGGATACATTGATCCAGCTGCTGTGCGGCTGAAGAGGTTTTTGAGAGGAGTATATGTCCATGATCCCCTACATACTGGAAGCTGAGTTTTTTCTCCGTATCGTGTTGGCCAGCGTCTGCGGTATTTTAATTGGCTTTGAGCGGTCCAAAAGGCTGAAGGAGGCCGGGGTGCGCACACACTGTATGGTCGCCTGCGGAGCGGCGTTGATGATGATTGTTTCCAAATATGGTTTTGCGGATCTTGTGCAGGAGGCCGGGGTGTATCTCTACGGGACGAAGGGGGCGGATGCGTCGCGGATAGCCTCTCAGGTAGTCAGCGGTGTGGGATTTTTGGGGGCCGGAGTTATTTTCCGCACCGGGGTTTCTATCAAGGGCCTGACCACCGCTGCGGGTTTGTGGACCACGTCTGCCGTGGGGCTAGCACTAGGGGCGGGTATGTATATCATCGGCATCACAGGTACGCTGCTTATTGTGTTGGAACAATTTTTGATGCACCGATTCCACTTTGGAAACGACGCCTACACCATGCAGGAGATCAAGGTGCGATTCCGGGACTCCCTGGAATTTCGGGACTATCTCTTCCGCCTTCTACAAGAGCGGGGAGGCAGTATCTGCAACTGCGCCGTGAACAAGACGGGAGATGGAGATGTGGCCTATACCTTGACCGTCCGGGTCAAGGAACCCATCAGCGCCCAGGAGCTGCAGGGGCTGATGGACCGGCATGAACAGATTAGCTCCTTTTCTGTCTGAAGGAAGCCCCCCTGGTCAAAGACCAGGGGGGCTTGAAACTGTTGAAAAAGCGGCAAAGACACTTTTTCGAGAAAAGCCATACGCAGGGTGGTCCTCCACTCCCAGCGGAAAAGTCGGCCCACCCTGCGGGAGAAGTGTCATTTCCGACGCGTATGTCGCCGGAAATGACGGGATCAAATTTTATTCCGTCGCCTGCGGGCGACGGAACTCCTTGCGGGAGGGCTTTTAGGGGCGAAAACAAATTTGCTTCAGGGGATGAAATCGGGGCTGACCTGTTGTATAATAGAGGGGACAATGGACGGCGGAGGAGGGGATATGGAGTGGAGGAAAACGGAGCGATGACGGTAATCGCCCACATCGAGAGCCAGTTCCACACAAAATTTGGTATCCCTCGGCAGAGCGGTCTGGTGGAGGAGTTGGAGGCGGACGTCGTGTTCGAACCCCAGTTTCGGGACCTCAATGCGCTGCGGGGGCTGGAAGGATTTTCCCATATCTGGCTTATCTGGGACTTTTCCGAGGTCAGGGACAAAGGCTGGACGCCCACTGTCCGGCCGCCCAGACTGGGGGGAAACCGCCGATTGGGAGTTTTTGCCACCCGGTCCCCCTTCCGTCCAAACCCTATCGGCCTAAGCTGTGTCCGGCTGGCGGGAATAGATCCGCACACGGAACGGGGGCCCGTCCTCCGTGTCAGGGGGGCTGACCTGATGGATGGGACCCCGATCTATGATATCAAGCCCTACCTGCCCTATTCCGACTGTAAGCCGGAGGCGGTGGGGGGCTTTGCCAGCCAACCCAAGGAGGCGTCCCTGGCGGTAGATATCCCGGAGCGGTGGAAGGCTCTGATTCCAGAAGGACTGCTGCCCGCGCTGACTGGGGTGCTGGCCCAGGACCCCAGGCCCTCTTATCAACAGGCTCCGGACCGGATCTACACCATGGAGTTTGGAGGTCTGGAGGTAAAGTTTCAGGTAGAGGGGGATATCCTGAATGTGTGCCAAATATCCCGGAGAAAATCTTAATAAAGTTTTGATTCAAAATGGTGTATAATATCGCTATATACTACATTAGTGACTAGGGATATCAGTCTTAAAAGCATCGAAAAAACAGAAGTACAGGAGGAGCAACCTATGAAAATGATCTTTGCGGTGATCCGGGACAAGGACAGCTATGCCGCCATCGGCGCTCTGAGTGAAAAAAATATCGGTGTGACAAAATTAGCTAGCAGCGGAGGCTTTTTGCGGGAGGGCAATACCACACTGATGATCGGGGTCGAGGACAGCAGGGTGGAGGAAGTCATGGGGATCCTGCGGGAGAACTGTGCGAAGCGGACCCAGATCGATGTGGCCGCACCCTATCCCATAGGCGGGGCGCCCATTTGGAACTATAATTATAGCACCATCCAGGTGGAGGCTGGGGGAGCCACAGTCTTCGTGCTGGACGTATCAGATTTTAAAAAACTGTAAGCGCACCTGCGGACAGCGGCCCCGGTCTCGCCAGACCGGGGCCGCTTTTTGAAAAAGAAGACCTTCCACCAACAGGAAGAAAAGTTATTTATAAAATAGTCTTGACATTCCCCCTTCTGGACCATGTATGGTCTGACCAGAAAGGAGTGGAAGCGATATGGAAATGAATGGAGCGGTAGACTCCTCGGCCATACTGGTCATGGGGCTGGTGGGGCTGTTCTCGGTCGCCCTCCCGCTGGGACTGGCCCTGCTATTTCGGCGGAGGACCGGGGGACGCACGAGATTCTTCCTCTTGGGCTGTGTGGTGTTCCCGCTGTTCGCCATGGGGCTGGAGGCCCAGGGGCACCGGCTGCTGTACTACGGGGTCTGGAGCCAGGCGCTGAACAGCAGCATCTGGCTATACGCTCTGTACGGGGGGCTGATGGCCGGTATCTTTGAGGAGTGCGGCCGCTGGGTGGCCTTCCGGCTGGGCCGGCGGTGGACTCAGGGTCCCGGAGACGCCCTGATGTATGGGGCGGGCCACGGAGGGGCGGAGTCATTCCTCCTCTTGGGAATGACCATGGTCAACAATGTCATTCTGTCCCTGACCATCAACCGGGGCGGCCTGCCAGCGGTGGAGGAGCTGATAGGCCCCATTCCAGAAGCTGGTATGGCGGCTATCACCTCTCTTGCTGTTACCCCCGCCGCACTCTACCTCTGGGGGGCCTTCGAGCGGATCACGGCGATGGTGGTACAGATCGCCCTGTCGGTACTGGTGTACGCCGCCGTTACCAGGAAGAGCGGCTGGTATTGGTTCCCTGCCGCCATTCTGCTCCACGCCGCGGTGGATGTCACCGCTGTGGCAGCCGGGGCCTTCCTGCCTATTCCGGCTACCGAGGCGCTGCTGGCAGCATGGGCGGCAGCCCTGGCCCTGCTGGCCCGACGGGTCTATTTACAGGAAAAATGGAAAAAGTCTTGACCTTCCCCCAGGTGGAAGGTGTAGAGTAGGACCAGAAAGGGGCGTAGCCCATGAAGATCAACGAGGTGGAGGCCCTGGTGGGCATCACCAAAAAGAACATCCGGTTTTATGAGGAGCAGGGCCTGCTCTCTCCCAGGCGCAACAGTGAGAACGGCTATCGGGACTACGGCCAGGAGGAAGTGGATACTCTGCGGCAGATCAAGCTGCTGCGCAAGTTGGGTGTCCCGTTGGAGGAGATCCGGCGGATGCAGGCGGGCAGGATCACGGTAGCGGACGGGATGAGGCGACACCTGGTCACCTTGGAGCGGGAGCAGCGCAGTCTGGAGCAGTCTATGGAACTGTGCCGCTGCCTGAAGAACCGGGAGGAGCGGCTGGCCGAGCTGGATGCCGGATCCTTGCTGGCGGAGATGGAGCAGATGGAACAGGCGGGCTCCACCTTCCAGGATAAGCAGTACGGAGATGTGAAGCCCATCCGCTATGCCGCGGCCGTAATCGCGGCCCTGGTAATGACCGCCTTTATGGCTGGTGTCATCGCGCTGATGGTTTGGGGGTTTACGGTGGAGGCTGCGGAAGCTCCGCCCCTTCCGCTGATCGTGGTGCTGGTGGCCCTCCCGGCAGTGGTCATTCTGGGGGTTCTGCTGGCACTGATCCAGCGGATTCGGGAGATTCAGCGGGGGGAGGAAGACGATGCGAAAAACTACTAAGGGAAAAGGCTTCCTGGGTGCTGTACTGGTCACGATCACTGTGGCGGTCCTGATGTTCCTGCTCACTGGCGCCCTATTGACCGGCTACTTCGGCGGGGATACCGAGCCCTTTGCCACCGGCGTCGTTCTGTTTTTTGCCCTGCTGTATTTGGCGGTGGCTCTAGGCGCGATCATCTCTTTGTACCGCCGCTGGAAAGAGATCCAAGGGGGTGAGGAGGATGAAGCCAAAAGGTACTGACATCCGCAAGAGGGAACAGAAGCGGGCTGCCGTTAAAAGCGTGCTGTTCAGCGGCCTATTCCGAATCCTTGGAGCGGCCCTGCTGCTTTTCACACGGGAGCACACCCCCTGGCCTGAACTCCACGGCCTGCTGCTTCTGCTGGCCATTCTAGATCTGCTTACCATCCCCTTCAGTTTTGTCGTGCTGATCCAGCGGATTCGGGAGATCGAGAGGGGGGAGCTGGATGAAGCGCGGAAATATTGAGTGGCTGCGGAGAGAAAAGAGATCGGCTGTCTTGGGAATGGCCCTTTTTGGTCTGCTCCAGATGGCCTGTGTCATTGGATTTGCGGCCCTGAGCGCTATCCCGAACATTCCACGGTGGCTGTTTATCCTGTTTACTGTACTGGCGGCGGTCTGTGCCGCTGTGCTGCTGCCCGCGCTGTGGACACTGCGGAAGCGGTTTCAGGAGCTGGATACAGCAAAGGAGTTTGTGAGTTTGTATAAGGAGGAAAGACATATGCTATTGGTAAACATTGATTATATTCCGGGCAGGGAGCTTGAGGTGCTGGGGATTGCTAAAGGTACTGTCGTCCAGTCCAAGAACTTTGGCAAGGATTTTATGGCCGGGATGAAAACTTTGGTGGGCGGTGAGATCACCAGCTACACCGAGATGCTCAACGAGGCCCGTCAAATCGCTGTCAAGCGTATGGTGGACGAGGCGGAGTCCATGGGGGCGGACGCGGTCATCAACGTGCGTTACGGCTCATCCTCAGTCATGCAGGGGGCGGCCGAGGTCATCGCCTACGGTACCGCGGTGAAGTACCGCTGAAGACGGATCGCCGCCTTTTGCGGTGGTTCTTCCGAGAATATCAACAAAAAAGAGCGGGACGCTGGGGGGCGTCCCGCTCTTTTTGACTGTATTATTTGGCGTACTCGATGGCCTTGGTCTCCCGCAGCAGGTTGACCTTGATCTGGCCGGGATATTCCAGCTCGTCCTCGATCTTCTTGGCAATCTCCCGGGCCAGCAGGACCATCTGGTCCTCACTGATGACCTCGGGCTTGACCATGATACGGACCTCACGGCCGGCCTGAATGGCAAAGGATTTCTCCACCCCATTGAAGGAGGAGGTGATCTCCTCCAGCATCTCCAGCCGCTTGATATAGTTTTCCAAATTCTCCCGCCGGGCCCCGGGGCGGGCGGCAGAAATGGCATCAGCCGCCTGGACCAGACAGGCGACGACGGTCCGGGGCTCCACGTCGTTGTGATGGGCCTGGATGGCGTGGATCACGCCCTCGCTCTCCCGGTATTTTTTGGCCAGCTCCACGCCAATCTGAACGTGGGAGCCCTCCACCTCATGGTCAATGGACTTGCCCAGATCGTGGAGCAGACCGGCCCGCTTGGCCTCGGCCACGTTGGCGCCAATCTCAGCGGCCAGCAGTCCAGCCACATGGGATACTTCGATGGAGTGATTGAGCACGTTCTGACCGTAGCTGGTGCGGTAACGCATCCGGCCCAGCAGCTTGACCAACTCCGGATGCAGGCCGTGGACGTTGGTCTCAAAGATGGCCCGCTCGCCCTCGGACTTGATGACGGCGTCTACCTCGCGCTTGGCCTTCTCCACCATCTCCTCGATGCGGGCGGGATGAATGCGGCCGTCCAGAATCAGCTTCTCCAGGGCAAGCCGGGCAACCTCGCGGCGGACAGGGTCAAAGCAGGAGACTGTAATGGCCTCCGGCGTGTCGTCGATGATTAAGTCCACCCCGGTCAGGGTCTCCAGGGTGCGGATGTTCCGGCCCTCGCGGCCGATGATACGGCCCTTCATCTCGTCGTTGGGCAGGGGAACGACAGAAACTGTGGCCTCGGCCACATGGTCCGCGGCACAGCGCTGGATGGCCAGGGAGATGATCTCCCGCGCCTTGGTGTCCGCCTCGTCCTTGAACCGGGCCTCGATCTCCTTGATCTTCATGGCCGACTCGTGGGTGACTTCCTCCTCCAACTGCTGGAGCAGGTAGTGTTTGGCCTCCTCCGCGGTGTAGCCGGAGATGCGCTCCAGCACCTCCAACTGGCTCTTTTTGATCTGTTCCGCCTCGGCCTGGGTGGCCTCCAGCCTGGACAGCTTGGAGGAGAGCTGCTCCTCCTTCTTCTCGATGTTCTCGGTTTTGCGGTCTAGGTTCTCTTCCTTCTGCTGGAGCCGGTGCTCCTGGCGCTGCAGGTCGGCCCGACGCTCCTTGACTTCACGCTCATGCTCGTTCTTGGCCTTCAGGATCTCCTCCTTGGCCTCCACCATGGCCTCGCGCTTTTTGCTCTCGGCGCTTTTATAGGCCTCATTAACGATGCGGGTAGCCTCCTCCTCGGCGGAGCCGATCTGCTGCTCGGCGGACTTCTTCCGACGTTGAATGCCTACAGGGATACCTACCGCCAGACCGATCACGATACCGATGATCGCTCCGATGATATAGGGTAGCATTTGGTCTTTTACACCTCCATGAAATTTCATAAGGCTGGAGCGGACCGCCCCAGCGCCCGTGTCCAGGCCGCCAGCCCTCACGGGACTTGTACATAAAATCAGCCGCAAAGAGCGCCCGACTTGGAATGGCTGGCCTCTCTGCGACAACTGAAAAACATCCCCAAAGTTTTTCATTTTTGTCCGTTTCTATTGTAAAGGCATCTGTCTTTCCTGTCAAGATTTATTCATATTTATGGGCGCGGCTTTTCTGCCGATTTTTTACAGTTCTCTCTGGTGAAAAGGGACGGTTAGAGCCATGTAGGTACTGAAACAGGCCGCCGCTATGGGAAATCTCTTTCTTTTTTTTAAAAAGTATGCTATACTATTTCCTGTATGTGTCTGAGGGGAGATCCCTGACAAAAATGGATTTTCAAGATAAGGATAAAGGAGAGACGTTCCCATGAACGCCAATTATGACGTTGTCATCCTGGGCTGCGGCGAGGCTGGCATCTTTGCCGCCTACGAACTGACCCATCTAGCCCCCGGCCTAAAGGTACTGGCCATAGATCAGGGCAGCGATATCTACCACCGGAGCTGTCCCATCGTGGCCGGTAAGGTGAAGGAGTGCATCCACTGCCCGGTGTGCCACACCATGTGCGGCTTCGGCGGGGCCGGAGCCTTTTCCGACGGGAAGTTCAACTTTACCACCCAGTTTGGGGGCTGGCTCACTGACTTCATGGAGCCTGGCAAGGTGATGGAGCTGATCGACTATGTGGACTCCATCAACGTCCGTCACGGGGCCACTGACCAGGTATTCTCCACCGAGTCCCCAGAGGCCAAGGCTCTGGCCCGCCGGGCCCTGGCCTTTGACCTCCACCTGCTTCAGGCCCGGTGCAAGCACCTGGGCACAGAGAATAATCTGCGCATCCTCACCAATATCTACGAGGGACTGCGGGACAAGCTGGAGTTCTCCTTTAATACCGAGGTGGCCGCCATCGCCCGGGCAGAGGGGGGCTACCGCCTGACTCTGGCCAAGGGGGGCGAGGTGGCCTGCAAATATCTCATCGCCGCCCCGGGCCGATCTGGTGCTGAGTGGTTCTCCAACCAGTGTAAGGACCTGGGGCTGGAGCTGCTCAACAACCAGGTAGACATTGGCGTGCGGGTGGAGCTGCCCGCCACTGTTTTTGAGCATATCACCGACGTGGTGTACGAGTCCAAGCTAGTCTACCGCACCAAGCAGTACGGCGACCAGGTGCGCACCTTCTGCATGAACCCCTACGGCCATGTGGTGGCGGAGAACGTGGAGGGCATTAACACGGTGAACGGCCACTCCTACGCTGACCCGGCCCTCCGGAGTGAGAACACCAACTTTGCCCTGCTGGTCAGCAACCGCTTTACCAAGCCATTCAATGAACCATACCGCTACGGCAAGCACGTGGCCTCCCTGTCCAATATGCTGGCCGGTGGCGTGCTGGTCCAGCGGTTCGGGGATCTGGTGGGTGGACGGCGCACCAATGAGCATCGGATGAGCAAGTCCTTTGTCCGGCCCACCCTTACCGCCGCCGTCCCCGGAGACCTGTCCCTGACATTGCCCAAGCGGCAGTTGGACAACATCATTGAGATGATCTATCAGCTGGATAAGATCGCCCCCGGTACTGCCAACTATGACACCCTGCTCTACGGGGCAGAGGTGAAGTTCTACTCCGCCCGCCTGCAGCTCACCGAGGAGTTGGAAACCGCCCTGCCCAACTTCTTTGCCGCGGGTGATGGCGCCGGTGTTACCAGAGGACTAGCTCAGGCCGGTGCCTCTGGTGTGCAGGCGGCCAGAGCTGTCGTAAAACGGATGTAAGGCCGGCCCCCTGGACAGGAAGGCCGCCCGTCCTTCCGGCTACCGTGGCCGGCTCAGGGCGCGGCGGTCTTCCTGCATTTTTGGGTAAGGTGGGCGCCGGGACCCAAAGGATGACGGTTATTTTTTGACAGATGTATATGCAGTTTTGCGAAACCATTATTTTGATTTTCACAGAAGAAAGTATTCCCTGTTTTCAGGGATTGTCCACATTATCCACAGAGTTTTCCACAAAACATTATGTTAACTGTTGAAGGATAGACAATTCATTTTGGTTTCCATAATTGTTGTCAAGGGTAAAAATTCGACAAAAAACCTGATGCTTGTTTTTGCAGGAAGCGGACCGCTTCCTGTCGGCCCGCCTACCAGAGGAGGTTTTTATGTACTACACTGACACCATAGCTGCCATCTCCACTCCCGCTGGCTCCGGAGCCATCGGGGTACTCCGCCTGTCTGGCCCGCAGGCGGTAGAGATTGCGGAAAAGTGCTTCAAACCGCTGGGGCCCAGGGGATTAACGGATCATGCCCCCCGCTGCCTGGTCTATGGAGACCTGCTGGACCTGGAGGGCCGTCCCATCGACCGGGTGCTGTGTACCTACAGCCTGAGCCCAGCCAGCTACACCGGGGAGGATACCGCTGAGTTCCACTGCCATGGGGCGCCTATGGTGCTCTCTCTAGGGCTGGAGGCCCTGTTTGCGCAGGGAGCCCGTCAGGCGGGGCCTGGGGAGTTTACCCGGCGCGCCTTTTTGAACGGCAAGCTAGATCTGGCCCAGGCGGAAGCGGTGGGCGACCTGTTGGAAGCCAGAAGCCGGGAGGGGGCCCGCCATGCGGCCGGACAGCTGGCCGGAGCTTTATCCAAAAGGATCGGGGAGATCTATTCCGCCTTAGTGGACGTGATGGCCCATTTCCATGCGGTACTGGATTACCCGGACGAGGACATAGACCCCTTCCGGCTGGAGGAGCTGAATGGGATTTTGCGGGGTCAGGAGGATGCGCTCCGGACGCTGGCAGGCAGTTACCAGAGGGGGCGCTATCTTCGGGATGGGATCCCCTGTGCCATCGTGGGGCGGCCCAACGCAGGCAAATCTTCCCTGTTGAACGCGCTGGCGGGATATGAGCGGGCCATTGTCACCGATATTCCGGGAACGACCAGGGATACGGTGGAGGAGCGGGTGGAACTGGGCAACGTCACCCTCCGCCTCATTGATACCGCCGGTCTTCGGGACACCGACGACCCCATTGAGCGGATGGGAGTAGAGCGTTCCCGGCAGGCCATAGAACAGGCGGAGCTCATCCTCCTGATAGTGGACGGGACTGTCCGCCTCACCCCGGAGGACCTGGATCTGATGCGGACCGTTTCAGATACCGGAAAACCTTGGGTACTGGTAGTGTCCAAGAAGGATCTGGCCCGCAATGCCAGCAGCCTGGGGGTGATCGGCGCAAAAGCGCCCCACGCGGTGGCTGTCAGCTCTGCCACTGGTGAGGGCCTTGATGATCTGGCCGCCGCCGTGGAATACCTGTTTCCCCGCGGCAGCGATGCCTCTTATGGCCAGATGCTCACCAACCAGCGGCAGGCCGAGGCGGCTGGTCGGGCCCGGGAGGCGGTAGGCCGGGCCCGAGAGGCCCTGGAGGCGGGGATTACCCCGGACGCCTTGCTTACCGATGTGGAGGAGGCCCTGTCCGCCCTTGGGGAGCTGACCGGCCAATCGGTCCGGGAGGATATCACTGACCGCATCTTTTCCCGGTTTTGCGTGGGAAAATAAGGTATGCCAAAGGGAACGGCGGCCTGTGGATAAGATGATAAAAATAGCTCCGGGACCTGTTCAGGTCCCGGGGCTATTTAAATTATTCGGTCCAATAGAGAAGCTCACAGCACACCGATTTCGGTGTAGTACTTCTCAGCGCCGGAATGGAGGGGCAGATCGGCGATATCCTTTACCGCCTCCTCGGGAGTCAGACCCTTCAGATTGGCCTGGGAGTCGCCCAACTTATCAATATTTTCCCAGAAAGTCTTGGTGAGCTGATAGACGGTCTCCTCATCTAGATCGCCCCGGCAGAACATAACCATCTTGATGGCGGAGGTCTGGATGTCTTCGTCCTGGTTGGGATAAGTGCCGGCGGGGATGGTCAAAGGGGCGTACCAGGGGTACTGCTCCTGCAGGGAGGAGATGATGGCGTCGTCGATATTCAGCAGCTTGCAGCCGGAGGAGAGGGCCTGGGACACAGCGGCGGCCGGGGCGCCGGACATAATCCAGGCGCCGTCGATAGTGCCGTTGGCCAGCATATCGGCGGCGGCGGTAAAGTCGATATATTCGGCCTGGATGTCGTCGGGGTAGGTCAGGCCGGCGGCGGTGAAGTGGTTGCGGCACTCACCCTCCACAGAGGAGCCGGCGGCGGCCACAGCGAAGTGCTTGCCGGCCACATCGGCCAGAGAGGTAATGCCGGACTTCTCGGTGACCACCACCTGATTGGGGTTAAAGTACAGGCCGGCGATGACCTTCAGATCGTCATAGGCGTAACCCTCGAAACTGTCGGTGCCGTTGAGGCACTGGTAGCAGTTGCTGGAGATGGCAATGGACACCTGGGCCTCGCCCTCGGATACCAGAGTCAGGTTCTCGATGCCGCCGGCAGAGGCCTGGCTGGAGGCGCTGACATAATCGATCTCAGTATCCCACAGATTGGTGATGGCGGCGCCGACGGCGTATAGGGCGCCGGAGGCGGAGGCAGTGGGGAAATTGATGGTGACCGGGTCATGGGTCCCGGTGGTCTGACTGGAGGCGCCGCCGCTGTTGGCGGAGCTGGTGGAGCTGCCGCTGTCCTTGGAGCCGCAGCCGGCCAGCAGAGAAAGGGTCATAGCGGCGGCCAGGGCAAGAGAGAGGATCTTTTTCATTTCGAATACTCCTTTGCGATGTGATTTCATATGTCCAACACCCTGTGACAGGAGGATGAGGAACAACAGATGGGGTCCAGGACAAGGTTCAGATAGTCTGTGCCGGGGCGTGGCGGCGGGTGAAGAACTGGAAGAGAATGACTGCCGCTAGGATGGCAAAGCCGATGAAGTCGGTGACCGCTCCGGGATAGAGCATCAGGGGGGCCACAGCGATGAGGACGATACGTTCAGGCCAGCTGGACTTGCGGACGAACCAACCCTCCAGTCCGCCCACCAGGGCCACAGTGCCGATGGAGGCGGTGAACATGGCCCACAGGCTGCCAGCGATGGTGGCGGTGGGGTCGGCTCCAATGAGGAGGATGGGGTTATCCAGGAAGAAGAAGGGGATCAGGAAGCCAACCAGGCCCAGGCGGACAGACAGCAGGCCAGTCTTGGTCTGGTTGGAGCCGGCGATGCCGGCGGCCACATAGCTGCTCATGGCCACCGGGGGGGTGATATTGGACAGACAGGCGTAGATAAGGCAGAACATATGGGCGGAGATAGGCAGTACGTTCACGTCGATCAGAACGGGGACGGCCACCGCCTGAACGATGACGTAGGCGGCCACTCCGGGGACGCCCATGCCCAGGATAGTGGACATGATCATGACCAGCAGACCAGTGAGATAGATGCTGCTGTTCTCCACGACGGAGAGGATGAGGTAGCCCATATTCAACCCCAGGCTGGTGAGGGTAACGGTGCCAATGATGACGCCGATGATAACACAGCAGACACCCACGGAAACAGCGCCCTTGGCCCCCTCCACCGTGGCGGCCACGATCTTGGACCAGGTCATCCGGGTGTCCTTCCGCAGCCAACTGGCGGCGATAGTGGCAAAGATGGCGATGACGGCGGCATATAGAGGGGTGTAACCCATGGCCATCAGGGCGATGAGGACCACCAGGGGAATCACCAGATGCCCCTGTTCCCGGAGTACCTTCATAGCGTCGGGGATGTTCTCCTTGGACAGGCCGGACAGTCCTAGCCGCCTGGCCTCGAAGTGGACGGCAAACAGCAGCCCCAAATAGTATAAAAAGGCGGGGATGATGGCGGCCAGCATGACGGCAGTGTAGCTCAGGTTCAAAAATTCCGCCATGACGAAGCCTACCGCGCCCATAATGGGGGGACAGAACTGACCGCCGGTGGAGGCCACCGCCTCCACGGCGCCGGCAAATTCCTTCTTATATCCCGTCTGCTTCATCAGGGGGATGGTAATGGTGCCGGTAGTGGCCACGTTGGCAATGGCGGAGCCGTTGATCATGCCCATCAGGGCGGAGGCGAGGACCGCCACCTTGGCCGGACCGCCGGCGGTCTGACCCACCAGGGTCAGGGAGAAGTCATTGATAAAGCGGGAGAAGCCGCTGTACTTCAAGAAGGCGCCGAACACCACGAACAGGAAGATGTAAGTGGCGGAAACGCCGATGCCGGTGCCCAACAGTCCCTGGGTCCCCCAGAACTGGGTGGACAGCACCCGTTTCAAAGTAAAGCCGTTGTGGCCCAGCTTACCGGGCAGATACTGGCCAAACCAGTTGTAGGCCAGGAAGATCAGGGCCAGGATGGCCAGATTGCCAGAGGCCCGGCGGGCAGCCTCAAAGGCCAGCACCAGGGCCACACCGGCGATGATCAGCTCAAACTGGTTGATCCGGCCGCCGTTCTGGGCGATGCGCTCATAATTCAAGATGAGATAGCCAAAGGTGAGAACGGTGAGCACGACTAGCGCCAGGTCCCACACCGGAGGCAGCTTCCGCACCCGCCTCTCCCGCTTATAGGTGGGGTAGAGCAGAAAGGTGAAAGCCAGCAGAAAAATACAGTGGAATGCCCGCAGGTTGATGGCGCTCATGACACCAAAGGTGCTGTAATACAGCTGGAACACCGTCCACACACACAGAAGGATGGTGATTGCTGTACCTGCCGGGCCGGAGTAGGAGCGGGTGCGGGATTCTGCCTCCTTTTCCTCCAGCAGCTTCTGGGCCTTGGCTTCCAGCTGTTCCTGCTCGTGCTGGGCCATTGGTCGGTTTTCTTCCATTGGAGTTCCTCCCCAAATACTTTATCGCTTAAAAGTGCTGAAGCAACAACGCTACTTGTTGTATCATAGATAGAGCCTTGTGTCAAGTCCTGAAGAAAAGTTTTTGCTCTTACCGGGCCGGGTCCGACAGAAGAGCGGGGGCGGGGTCGGCAGTCCGCTCATTGTCCGGGACAGAGGGGTAGAGCTTGCGCAGCCGGGAGATGCAGAAGATACTGGCTGGAAGCAGGAACAGGTCTGCGGCCAGCCAGGCGGCGGGGGAGGCCAGACAGGCGGCGGTATAGCCAAAGATGGGGACCAGCAGGGTGGCTACGCCGGTCCGGGCAAACATCTCCAGCACCCCGGCCAGGATGGCGAAGGTGGAGAAGCCCATCCCCTGGATGGAGAAGCGGACAATATTCACAAGGGCCAGGGGAAAGTAGAAAGATACTTGGATCACAGTATACCGGGCGGTCAGTTCCACCAGCAGGGCCAACTGTTCCTCACTGGGGTCCAGGAAGAGCATGGCACACTGAGGGGCGAAGGCCAGCATGGCGCACAGCACCAGGAGGGACCAGCCCAGCCCCAGCGCCGTGCAGGAGCGGATGCCCCGGCCCAGCCGGTCCAGCTTGCAGGCTCCCACGTTCTGTCCGCAGTATGTGGCCATAGTGGCTCCCATGGCGTCGAAGGGACAGGCCAGCAGCTGAAAAAGCTTGGCTCCGGCCGCTACGGCGGCCACATAGAGACTGCCCAGGGCGTTGACGGAGGACTGGAGGATAATGGATCCGATGGCGGTGATGGAGTATTGCAGGCCCATGGGGATTCCCATGGCGCACAGCACCCGGCAGGAGTGGACGTCCAGCCGCCGTTCCTCCCGACTCATGCGGAGGATGGGATATTTTTTGGCCATGTAGCATAGGCAAGCTACACCGGAGATCCCCTGGGATACCACCGTGGCGATGGCTGCCCCCGCCACCCCGGCGTCGAACCACAGGATAAGGGCGAAGTCCAGGAAAATATTGAGAAAGGAGGACAGCGCCAGAAAGACCACCGGCGTCTTGCTGTCTCCCAGGGAGCGGAGGATGCCGGCCAGCAGATTGTAGAGAATGGTGGCGGGGATGCCCATAAAGATGATAAAGATATAGGTGTAGGCGTTGTCAAAGATGTCCGCCGGAGTCCGCATGACGGTCAGAATCGTGCGGCAGAGCAGACCAGTGGCCGTGGTGAGCAACAGGGAGAAAAGGGCGGCGAGATAGGCGGAGTTGGCCACATAGCGCCTCATCTTGGAGGGCTCGTTGGCCCCCATCCGCTGGGCCACCGGGATGGCAAAGCCGCCGCACAGCCCCATACAGAAGCCGATGACAAAAAAGTTGATGGAGCCGGTAGAGCCCACCGCCGCCAGGGCGGAAGCCCCCAACAGCTTGCCCACGATCATGGTATCCACCATATTATAAAGCTGCTGGAACAGCATCCCCAGCAGAGTGGGAAGGGCGAATCGGACGATTAGTCCCATGGGACTGCCTTGGGTCAGGTCCTTAGTCATGCACATACCTCCAAACAGGAGCCAAAATAATCATCCGTATTATAGTCACCTGTTCCCGGCCTGCATAGAGCTTTTTTATACAATCTTTATGGCTAGAGAGCGAACTGTTTTGCATTAAAACGCAAAGAATGCCTCGGCCGGCGGCCCATGAGGGAAATGGAGGCCCCTCTCGACTGGGTAAAGGCAGAAAGGCCCGCCCATGGATATCCATGGGCGGGCCACAAACTATCAAAAAAACCTCACAGAGTTTCGTGCCCACAGGTGCGAAAGAATAAAAGCGTACCTCACCCCGTAAGTGTGGAATATGCCCATTTACAGCGGATACATCGTCAGTGGATCGCCTCTTTCTTGTACAGCCTCAGGCCTGTTTTGCCATCCGGCGGCAGGCCAGAGCGGTAGCCAGGAAGTAGCCCCCGTATACAGCTAGCAGGACCAGGGCGGTGACGGCGCTGCTGGCGGAGATTCTGCGCAAATGCTAGGTGATGTCAGGGCGTATTCTAGATGCTGCTGTGCTATCAGCAAGGTTAATGTTGTCCACAATAGAAAAATGTAGCGGACATTTATGCGGACAAAATCTTCCTCCAGCGGCTGTCCCGCCACGTGCCAGTTCCGGCACGTCCGGAAGTGGTCTTTAACTGCTGATAGAGGGCACGGAGCCGATGACTAGGGATAGGTTATTTTAGGAGGGCAACAACTGGGACAGATAAATGTGTGTCCGAAGTTCTTGTAGGAACTCAACAAATATGAAATCATATTTTGTGGATATCGTCAGCTTGACAAAATAGACGGGGTTTGTTATTTTATACATAGAAACCGATACACAAAGGCGGCCTAATTGGAGAAATTATGGATGAGAAGGTAACAATTTCAGATATTGCTCGGGAGGTAGGAGTATCCAAGACCACGATTTCCCGGTATTTGAATGGCAGCTACGGCTATATGTCGGATAAGACCCGCCGCCGTATCGAGCAAGTCATTGAGCAGACAGGCTATGTGCCCAACAATGTGGCCCGGACGCTCAGGTCTAAGAAGAGCAACCTGATTGGTGTGGTAGTGAACACTCTGCGGTACCAGGTTGGGGCACAGACTGTCACTGGAATCCAGGATGTGTGCAACAAATATGGCTATGGCACAGTGGTGTGCTGTAGCGACGATGATCCTGACAAAGAGTTGGAGGCCATACAGCTTTGTCAGAACCAGCAGGTGGACGGATTTATCATTATTCCCTGTCTGGAGAAATCGAACCGTTATATAGAACTGTGCCAGCGGGGGACCCCAGTGGTGCTGTGCACCCGGCGATTGACAGACTGGCCTTATGGCTGTGTCTATGTAAAACATGAAGAAATGATCGGCCAGATGATGGTTCATCTAAAGGAGCAGGGCTTTGAGAAGGTCCAGTTTCTACTGGATGTGAACAACTTCCACAAAAGAAGAATGGGAGACGCCTTTGCTCAGAGAGCCAAAGAGCTGTTTGACATGGAGCCGGATGAGTCCATTGCCCTGGTGGGGCGGAAGGACCCAAAGATTCCGGAAGCCTTGGACCAATTCAAAGCCAAATGGGTGGGGACGCGGAAGGCTGTGATGGCCGTGAATACCCATACCTTGTTTCTGACCCTACAAGAACTGGAGCGACGGGGATGCCACATCCCAGAGGATATCGGGGTTTGCGGCTATGATGCCCAAGGCTGGGCTGAGTTGGTCTCGCCAGGCATTTCTGCTATCCGCCAGCCCATGGACCAGATGGGTATTCAGGCGGCGGAGGAGTTGATGGCCGCTCTAGCGGAAAATCGTATGAGCCAGAATCATGTGGCCCTCAGCGGGAAAGTTTTTTTTCGGGATTCTACCAAGCGGAATTAAATCGAGAGACGGGATGCTAAGCATCCTTCTCTTTTTTAACATTTATTTATCGATTAACAAAATCGGTTAACGAAACTAATCAATAAAAATATTTAACAAAATAAATATTATTTATACAAATTGTTGGTTGTGGGGATGTTTACCCAATCAAAATAAAACAAAAAAGTGGGAGGACTACAAGCATGAAAAAGTTATTTGCAATGTTCCTGACTGCAGCCATGGCTCTGAGTCTGGTCGCCTGTGGCGGCAACAACTCTACCGGCAGCACTGGCAGTACCGGCGGTGATACTTCTGTGGTGGCCGATGGAACGTGGCCCGACAAACCCATCACCATCTTGTGCGGCTATTCCGCTGGCGGCTCCTCTGACTTAGGTTGCCGCTATGTAGCGGAGGCCCTGCGTAAGGAACTGGGCGTACCCGTTGTCGTTGAGAACGTCCCTGGCAGCGGTAGCTGGTTGGCTTGGAACCAGTTGCTGAACAACACAGAGCCTGACGGCTACACTATGGCTCTGGTCAATCTGTCCGCCATGTATGGCCACTATGACGAGGCCAACCCACGCGAGACTACTTTGGATGATTTCGAGCTACTGGCCAACCATGTCATTGACTATCAGGTCCTGGCCATCCGCAGCGATGAGACCCGGTTCACGGATTATGCCTCCCTGATCGAGTACGCCAAGGAAAACCCCCTGATCTTGGCTTCCGCCACAGCCGGTATCACCAGTGGCGACGCTACCGTAGCCAAGATGCTGGAGAAGGAGCACGGCTGCCAGTTGACCGTTATCCCCGTAGATGGTGCTGGCGACGCCACTACCATGTTCCTGGCCGGTGAAACTGATTTTCTGTCCGCTAACTTGGGCGATGTGATGGACGCTGAGGCCAATGGCTACAAGCCAATTGTTATTTTTGCTCCTGAGCGTTCCCCATTTGCTCCCGATGTGCCCACCTCCATTGAACTGGGGCTGGATGACTATGTGTCCTTCTCCGCCCGTGGATACGCCTATATGCCCGGTGTGGACCAGGCGATAGTGGACCGAATGACTGAAGCTCTGATCAAGGTTATGGACGATGAGGACTATCAGAATAACATGGCGGCCATGGGTGCTCAACTGGAATTGTATACCGGCGATGACTACTACAATCTGCTGATGGATCAACTAGACACCCGATTGGAACTGTGGGATGTTGAGAAATAAGACTTCTCTGGCCAAATACCTTGTGGAGTGCCGGACGAGAGTTTGACACTCCACTGAGAAAGGAGCACTCCTATGAAGAAACAAATTCATCAAGATGTTTTTATTGGATTCGTTTGTTTGGCGATCACCCTTCTGATTTTTGCCCTGAACATGGACCTGCCCTCTGACGCGGCTATGATGCCCCGTTTGCTGGCTGCTCTTTTGACAATTTTGTCCATCCTTATTATCTATCACGGTATGCGTAAGAGCCAAGATCCCGCCGAGGCGGAGAAGATGGAACTGACCTGGGATGTCCTGAAGATTCCTGTGATCACTTGGTGTATTGTGGCCCTATATGTGGCTCTGTTTGCGTTTATCGGCTACATCCCTGCAACTGCCATCATCCTTATCATTTTAATGCGCTTTATGAAACAGACTTCCTGGCCCATCATCATTACCATTGATGTAGTCTACTTATTGTTAATGTATTTTGTCTTTGCCCGTATGCTCAACGTCTCCATTGACGGCTTCGGCATTCTGGGCCGTTTGCTGTAAGAAGGGAGGATACAGAACTGTGTTAGCAAATATTATGGCCGGGGCTCAGAACCTGCTAACTCTTGACGCTGTACTGGCCCTGGTAGCCGGTACAGTGGGGGGTATGGTTATCGGTGCTTTGCCTGGCTTCTCCGCCGCTATGGGCGTCTCCCTGCTGATTCCCATCACTTACGGTATGAATCCTGTGGCCGCCCTGACTATGCTGGTGGCTATGTACACCTCTGCCATTTACGGCGGTTCCATCACCGCGATTTTATGTCATACCCCCGGTACCCCCGCCTCTGCCGCTACTGCCATTGATGGTTATCAGCTGACAAAGAAGGGCCGTGGTATGGAGGCTATGGGTGTGGCTACCTTTGGCTCGGCATTGGGCGGCACCGTCAGTGCCATTGCTATGCTGTTGATTGCCCCTGCCCTGGGAGCCTTCTCCCTAAAATTCTCCGTGCTGGAGTATTTCCTACTGGCCGTCTTTGGACTGACTGTGATCGCCAGTTTGGCTGGAGACTCGGTTATCAAAGGCCTGTTTTCCGGTGTAATGGGGCTGGCTCTGGGATGTGTAGGCCTGGACGCCATCACCGGTGTTCCCCGTATGACTTTGGGTGTCATCCAACTGGAGGACGGCATTAACTTCGTTCCAGCTCTGATAGGCTTGTTCTCTATCTCCCAGGTCATGTCCTTAGCCTGGGACGTGTACCATGGAAAGAAGGGGTCTGTCATCGAAGACCAGGAGAACCTAAAGAAGAGCCGCCGCCTGCCACCTTGGAAAGAAATGAAGACCCTGTTTCCCACTATGGGTCGCTGCTCCATCGTAGGTACTATTGTGGGCATAGTCCCCGCCGCTGGCGCTGGTGTTTCCTCCTGGATCTGTTACTCTCTTGGCAAGCGCTTTTCCAAACATCCGGAGGAGTTCGGCCACGGCGCTTTGGAAGGCGTGGCCTCCTGTGAGACCGGAAACAACGCCGCTACCGGCGGAGCCCTAATCCCCCTCATCACTCTTGGACTGCCCGGCAGTTCCGTGGCGGCCATTCTTTTGGGCGGTATGATGATTCACGGCCTGACCCCTGGCGCCTCCATGTTTACTGAGCACGCCCCTACTACTTATGCTATCATGATCGGTTTCCTTATCGCCAACATCCTGATGGGCGTTATCGGTATGTTTGCCGCCAAATATATTGCCCGTGTTAGTACTGTACCTATGGGTCTTCTGGGTCCTGTTATCGTTGCCTTGGCTACTGCAGGCACTTTTGCTATCCGCAACAATATGTTTGATGTGTACGTAATGCTGGCTTTCGGCCTAATTGGCTTTGTGCTGAAGAAGTGTGGATTCGCCGCTCCTCCCATGATCCTGGGTATGGTGCTCAGCGAGATTTGTGAAAACAACTGGCGCCGCGCCGTCATCCTAGCCAACGCCAAGGGCGGAATGCTCCAATACTTCATGGGCCGTCCCATTGCTATTGTGCTGGCGATCCTGATTGTGATTTCTCTGTTCTCCCCCATCCTGATGAACTATGTCAACAAGAAATCCCGAGCCATCGCCAACGAGAAGTAATTAGAGGTGTATGTTCCCATGAAAAAAATTATACTGTACGGTTCCTTTACCCCCAATATGCTCTCCGCACTGGAGGAGAAATGCCCTTTAGGCTTTGAAACCTGCCATGTGCCGGTAGATGGCGACCTGGCCCAACTTGCCCCGGCTGACTATATAGTCAACCGGGGAGGGACCGTAGATGCTGCCATAATAAATGCGGCCCCCCAACTAAAGATGATCCAGAAATGGGGTGCGGGCTATGACAAAATTGACGTGAAGGCTGCCGGTGAGCGATCCATCCCCGTGGCTATTTGCGTGGGTGGGAACGCCATGCCCGTGGCCGAGGTAGCGGTAACCTTAATGCTGACCCTCCTGCGCAATGTGGTCCCTATGACCGAGCGAATGAAGAAAGGCGAGTGGGCGCGCGAGCAGTTTTCTTCACGGTCCTATCTGCTTCACGGAAAGACCGTAGGCCTGATCGGCATTGGCAATATTGCTAAGAAGGTGGTTGCCATCGTGAAGGGTGGCTTTGACTGCCATGTGCTCTACTATGACGTGTTTCGCTTGACTGAGGAGCAGGAAGATGCCCTGGGTGTGACCTATGTGGACTTGGATACCCTGATGGCCCAGTCTGATATCGTCAGTATCCATGTTCCTCTGCTTGACTCCACTGCAGGCATGATTAACAAGGCCAAATTGGATTTGATGAAGCCCAGCGCCTGTATCATTAACACCTCTCGTGGTGGAGTCATCAACGAAGCTGATCTGATCCAAACCCTCCAAGAAAACAAAATTCTGGGTGCCGGACTGGACACCTTTGAACAAGAGCCTCTGCCCCAGAATTCCCCTTTGCTGAAGATGGACAATGTGGTTACCACACCCCACTGCGGCGGGAATACCATCGACAATGACATGAACATGGCCGCTATCTGTATGGAGAATATCGCCAAGTATGATAGCTCCGGTAACAAGAATATGCGGGCTATCGTCAACCAGGACCTACTAGTTTAATTAAATCTAAGTTAAGAAAGACGGGATACTATGATTACAATTGGAAACCGTATCTTCACCGAATTTACCCGCTCCGACCCCACTCTGATAGAAAAGTTCCGGGGATTGCCATCTAGCAATATTAACGATGAGATGAACCGTCTCTACTGTATGCATGATTACATTCGTCTGCTGAACCCTGCTAGGGCTAAACCCCTGCTGGGGACCGCTATTACTGTAAAGGCTCCTATTGGAGATAATCTGTTTTTCCACAAGGCCCTTGATATGGCACAGCCTGGCGATGTTATCGTCGTGGACGGTGCTAGTGGCTGCAATCGCTCTTTGGCCGGCGAGATTATGATGCGTTTTGCGGCAAAAAAGGGGCTGGCTGGCATCGTGGTGGACGGTTGCCTTCGTGACCTGGACGGTATTGAACTACTGGATATGCCTATCTATGCTAAGGGTATAACTCCTCAGGGCCCCTGGAAGTTTGGCCCTGGCGAAGTCAATGTGCCTGTAGCCTGCGGTGGACAGGTGGTGTTTCCAGGCGATATTCTGGCGGGGGATAAGGATGGTATCGTCGTCATCCGCCGTCAGGATGCTGAGGCTGTGGCAGAGGCGGCTCAGAAGAAAAAGGCCGCTGAGGACAAAACTTTTGAACTGATGGAGTCCGATTTTGCCGCCTATACCACCAAGCATCTGGAGAGTACCATCAAGCGTATGGAGGGCAAGAACCCCGCTACCTACGGAAGCTACGCAGACCTCTACGAAATTTGATAGCGCACTGATAAAAGGCAGGCGGAAGTAATTACTTCCGCCTGCCTTTATATACTTCGCAATGACCAGAATGCGATGCGGATTTTTATTTATGCCGCTGAAGTGTATAAAGTCAAAAAGTTGCAGAAATATACAGAGATACAGAAAAAGATGCTGAAATAACGCACATAATTATGGCCTTGTTGTTTGAATAATAATACAATATGAGGGGCAAAGTGTTATCCTTCCCCCATATTGTATCACCAAAAATGTAAATCAATTCAGCATTAAAGATCTCTGTCGCTCAATTTTGGATATGATTTATCTGCCCTGACCACTCTATCCAATTTTCTGCTTTGTGTTGTTCTGTAATGCCCTTGCACTCCGCTATCTGCGCTACCAGCCGGAAATATATTTCCCAAGCTTGCTGATTTATTTTGACCAGATAGCTGCCCGGCTTTCCGCTGAGTAGCAGGGCGGTGTAATGATATTGGATCGTGCTTTGATGTGTTGCAAATGCCATTGACCCCATATACTGAGCGGCTATGGTTTCAGGGACGGTAAGGTCGGGCAAGTGATAATTGCTTTCTGGTCAGTAAGTTCTACCTGTTTTCTCTGATTTTTTCATAACACAGTCCTTCGTGGTGTCTGAATTGCAGAGAATTCAAACACTCTCGTCCGTCTTAAAAATAATAAGGGAGACACTCCATTACGAAGCACCTCCCTTGGGCGGCCATATATATAAGAACACTATGGAGAGAATTTCGGTGGCCTATTGCCCTCATACTTCCTGGCCCGGATTTTTAAGCACAGGCCCAGAACCACCAAATAGAGAATAGGGGTGATCAAGGAAGTAGTTCGGCCAAAGCAGCCAGAAATCCCTCTCCTTGGGCCGCTTCGGTAATCAGAGCGAAGGAAAATGCGGAATGGAAGATCATAATATGCGGAGCCAACAACTAGGGTGTTGTTCACAGGAGAAACCACCAGGATTTTGTCCGATATCTTTACGAAAGATAGAACTTTAGTAATTCCATAGTGATGGAATATAGAATTAAAATCTGAACTAGTTTCTTGTGCTTTTTGAATGGAAAGCAAGATTTTAGCTTCGTCAGGAGAAAGTGTATCCCATTTATGGTAAGTGGAGGCTTTATCCCTGCTTCCCCTTGAGTGTTTTCGAATGTCGTATCTATGGAAGAAGAAAATGCGGAGATTATACAAATTAGCAGCTTCAATTTTATGCTATATCCCGATAGCGCTAATCTTCTTCACGGCAGTCAGACACTGAGGCGTTTAGCTTCTCATTGCTATGCCTGTCTAGCCATCCGGCGGCAGGCCAGAGCGGTAGCCAGGAAGTAGCCCCCGTACACAGCTAGCAGGACCAGGGCGGTGACGGCGCTGCTGGCGGCGCTGTCCACCTTCCCGGCGGTGGAGATGAGCTCGTTGGCTGCTCTCATTCCAACGGCGGAATGGATCAGGGCCAGCCCGAGGGGGAGCAGGAAGGCCAGGGCCACCTGCTGGGTAGCTGATCGGGCCACCAGCCGTTCCTCGGCCCCCAGCTGGCGGAGGATGGCATACCGGCCGGTATTGTCCGCCCCCTGACTCAACTGCTGGAGGGCCAGCACGGCCGCCGCTGCCAGCAGGAACGTAAAGCCCAGGTACAGCCCCAGGAACAGGGCCAGGATCTTGTTGCCCATGGCCTCTTGATAGATGGTCAGCCGACTGTTGATGGACAAGTACCAGTTTTCCTCCTGGAACTGGCGCAAGGCGGCCATGACCTCCGCCTCCGTTTCCTCCGGGTTTCCGGCGTAATCCGCTGACCAGACCTGACGGCGTATTTTGAGTTCGGACGCCATCTCATCCGGAATAATGAGATAGCTTAACCCCAGATTCCCGGTGGTCAGCGTCACGTCGCTGCCCTCCTGGAGATGGGGCAGGGGGCCGCTGTACCCCGGTTTTCCCTGGCGGGCCAGCAGGGCGTTATAGTCGGACAGCCGGACGGCGGCGCTGGCCTCCTCAATGCCGGTGACGGAAGCGTCATTATAATAAAAGATGGTGTCCTGCTGCCAGGAAAGGGCGGAGGAGTTTACCCCGTGTTCTTCCAGCAGGGCGTCAAAGTCCATAGGCCCCAAGGCGTCGGCGTTCCGGTTCTGGACAGTGATATCGAAGGGGGACTGATAGCCGGTCATGGATTCGATGGTGCTGTTCAGTCCGACCGAGCTGGCGGTGATGCCGATGGCCAGCAGGAGGAGAATACACACCACGGTCTGGGCCAGATAAGTGGAATGGACCTTGCTGATCCACTGGCGCAGGGTAAACAGATTGAGATTTTTGTAGTAGAGCCGGGGCCGCCCCTGGACAAATTTCAACACAAAGCCGGACAGGGAGCGGAAAATGAGCAGGGTGCCCAGGGTACCAAGAGTCAGCATGGGGACGCAGATGGGCAGAACGGCTACGGCGATGGCCATGCCGAAGGTAAGCAGGATGGCATAGGCGGCGGCCAAAAATACAACGCCCAGCAGAAATTGGAACACGGCCACTCCCAGGGGGCGGGGCTTTAGCACTTCGTTTTTTCTCTCCCCCTGCATCAGGTCGATGAGCTTGGCCCGAGATACCTGCACACCGCTGAAGAGCATCACCAGCAGGAAGATGAGCCCAAAGTATAGGACGGTTTTGACCGCGGCCCCTGAGGAGAAGGTGATGGCCAGCAGGTCGGACACATCCATCTCGAACATGGACAGGGTGAGGGCAGACATCCCGTAGGAGGCGGCCACTCCAAGACCCAGCCCGGCGGCTAGGGAGAGGAGCCCGACAACTCCGGTCTCCAGAAAGAGCAGTCTTGAAACCTGCCCTTGGGACAGGCCCAGCAGGAGATAGGTGCCCAGCTCCCGCTTCCGCCTCCGGAGGAGGAAGCGGTTGGCATATAAGATCAGGCAGGCCAGCACCACCGCTACAAAGACGGAAAAGATGTCGATCAGCATGAGGATGGGTTCCACCATGGGGTTTTGATTTTGGGCCAGATAGACCATGGCCCCCTGCCCGTCGATGGAATTAAAGGTATAGAACAGGCACACGCCGAAGGTGAGGGTCAGCAGATAGACCCCATAATCCCGGAAGGACCGGCGCACATTCCGAAGGGCCAGCTTAGAGAACATCGGCCATCTCTCCTCCCATTTCAGACACCACACGGATGATTTTCTGGAAGAAGGCGCGCCGGTCCTCCCCTCCGCGGCGGAGCTCCAGGAAAATCTGCCCGTCCCGGAGAAAGACCACCCGGCGGCAGCAGCTGGCGGTGAAGGCGTCGTGGGTAACCATCAGGATGGTGGCTCCCATCTCCCGGTTCAAGTGTTCCAGCCGGTCCAGCAGGAGCTTGGCCGACTTGGAGTCCAGGGCCCCTGTGGGCTCGTCGGCCAGCACCAGGGCCGGCCGGGTGACCATGGCCCTGGCGGCGGCGCACCGCTGCTGCTGGCCGCCGGACATCTGATAGGGGTACTTGTTCAGACAGTCAGAGATACCCAGCAGTCCGGCCATCTCCTTCACCCGGCCGTCGATCTCCTGGGCGGGGGCCTTGACGATGGACAGCGCCAGGGCGATGTTCTCCCCGGCGGTCAGGGTGTCCAGCAGATTGCAGTCCTGAAAGATGAAGCCGAGCCGCTCCCGGCGGAACCGGGCCAGCTCCTTACCCCGCAGGGCGGTGAGCTCCCGGCCGTCGATAACGATGGAGCCGGCGGTGGGCCGGTCGATGGTGGACACGCAGTTGAGCAGGGTAGTCTTGCCCGAGCCAGAGGGGCCCATGACCCCCACGAACTCCCCCGCTTCCAGAGACAGGGACACCCCGTCCAGCGCGCGGGTGGCGGCCGCCCCTTTGCCATAGACCCGCCGAAGGTCTGTTACTGTTAAAATCTCTGCCATGATGTTCCTCCTTGTCATACTGTAAGCGCGGACAAAGCTGGCCCGCGGAGTAAACCCTATCGTCCGGGAGCCAGATAGGAAAAGGGAATGGGGGAAGCGGAGCTTGCCCCAGGCCCTCCACCCTGATAGGACACATCCTGGAGATAGGCTGCCAGCAGAGCCAGCACCAATACAGCCGCGCACAGTCCCGTCTTGATATGGTTCGTCATCGTATATCCGCTCCCTTCGGGGGATTACCCCTAAAACTGTATCAAATCATATCATACAGTTTTGACGATTGCTCTAAAGGAATTATGAGGATTTCATTAAAATTGTTTTAAAAAGAAAAATAAGAAAACGCCCCGGAAAACCGGGGCGCCAGGATAAGGAGGAAAAGAATGAGAGCAAAGAAAATTGGTTGCGCCGGTGTCATACCGACAGATGGAATGCCTCCATCCAGCGGTTGAGCTGAACCAGATAGGCCATGACATGGGCCTTCGGGATGGAGGAGCCCACGGGAGCGACGCCATCCTCCATAAGGAGGCGGCGCAGGGCCCGCTCCTCCGCCAGAGGGCGGATCGGGGCGTTGGTGTCGTCCAGGAGACGGGCCAGCCTGGCCCGAACCAGTTGCCCATACAGGGATTCTGCGGCAAGGATGCGGGGGAGAACGGCCTGGTCCCGGACTGCCTGGGGGAGAAGGTCCTCTGTCCCGTCCCGCAGCAGCTGAAGGGGTCTGCCGTTGGCCGTCTTCATGGACCAGGGGATGTTCCAGGCGTACTCCACTAAAAGGTGGTCGCACAGAGGGGAGCGGAGGTCTAGGCCGGAGGCCCGGCCCAAACGCTCGTTGCGGGCCAGCAGGGCGGGAAGGAGCCAGTTGAAGGCCAGCCAGCTCTCCCGGCGGCGCTGTGTCTCTCGAGGACTCTCACCATCCAGTGTGGGACAGCGATCTAGGAGCCGGGACAGGTGGTCCCTGCCGTGTTCCTCCACTCCAGAGGAGTGCCACAGACCGGGATCAAAGATCTGCCTGCCTAGGGGCAGGGCGGTGGACCGGGGGAGGGGGAGAAAAGTCCCGCCTTCCCCCTCCGGCCAGAGGGAGCCGCCCAGAATACAGCCGCCCCCAGTCCCTGTGAGGACCGTGTGGCAGGTCCCGGAGACCTGGAGGCAGAGAAAGAACAGTCCGGCGTCCGACAGGGCCATGGCGGGAAACTCCAGAATCTCCCCTTCCTCCTCCATACAATTGACCAAGGAGGGCAGGGGACACTCCAGAGCGCGGTGCCGGGTATGAAAGGCATCGGCCACCTGTCGGATGGAGGATTCCCCTTTCCGCTGAAGGGACCAGGTGTCCAATGGCGGCCGCCCATCCTCAGTATACGCCAGGGCGGCGGCCGCGGTTACAAATGAGGAGGAAAGACTGCCCGACAAAAAAGAGCCCAGTGCAGGTGGGCCGGCCAGCTCCCGGCGGACAGCCTCGTCGGCCAGCTGGCGGACCCTGGCGGCGGTGGTGGGGTAGTCGTCGGGGTGCGGACGGCTTTCCAGCGCCCAATAGGGGTGGACACTGACCCCGTCCGGGGAAAAGATCAGCAGGGAGGCGGGGGGCAGCAGATGGATACCCTCAAACATTTCAATGCCGGGCGGTGGGACTGGAGCCAGGCTCAGAAGCTGCCGTAGGCCGTCCTGACTCAGCCGAGGGGCCAGACCGGGGAAACAGAACAGGGCCCGCTGCTGGGAAGCAAAAAGAAAGGTGCCGTCCACCCAGGTCCAGAACAGAGACCGCCCTCCCAGCCGGTCCCGGCAGCAGAGGAGCCGCCCGGAGCCCCCGTCCCAGAAGGCGTAGGCAAAGGAGCCCCGCAGCCGTCTGGGCGTCTCTACTCCCCAGAGGATACAGGCGGCAAGCAGAGTTTCCGTATCATCGTGGGAGTCAAGGGGAAAACCGGCTTCCGCCAGCTCCCGGCGAAGCTCCGGGCCGTTGGTCAGGGCCCCATCCCATACAAGGGCGTACTCCGCCCCCTCCCAACCCCGGACCATGGGCTGACGGGCCTGGGGCGCCAGACCCGCCGGCCGGCGGTGGACCAGCACACAGTGCCGGCTCTGCCATAGGCCGCGCTCCACAGGCTGAGGGCAGGTCAGCCCCTCTCCCATCTGATGGGCCTCTTCCCGGCGGGCCAAAGTGCCGCCGTCACGAAAAAAGTCGCAGGATCCACAGATACCAGACATAAGTACATACGCTCCTTTATGGGATCAATTTGGAGTGTCCGCCCGGAGCCGGTCCGGCGGCGGAGGCTGGCTGCCCCGCAGAGAGTGGGAGGGGGCCTGCCATCTCCATTCTATTCCGCCGCCGGGAGAGGGCTCACAGCAGCAACAGCCACACCGTCCAGCCCAGAGAGGCCAGAAGGGCCCCCGCCGCTCCCCAGACGGGACCGGGCAGCCGCTCCAGCCGCCGGTTCCAGGCCCGACCCTGCTTGAGATAGCCATCCGCCGCCTGACGGGCCTCCTTCAAGACCCGGTCGGCGCTGACGCCCTCCCGGGCCAGAGCCTCCTCCTTGACAATAAAAATGGCCTCCTCAAAGAGCCGGGGGTCCGGGGACTTGACCAGGATGACCTGGCGGGTGATGCCCTTGACCATATCTGCCACATCCTTTCCGGGGATCCACATTCCCAATCATGGAACTAGTGTGTCCACTTTTTGGCCGGTATATTCTCCCTTGTCCCACCCGTAGACTAGGCGTGGAGGAAAAGGGGGGACGTTGTGAAGGAAAAGCAGTGGCAGCGGCTGGCAGGGCTGGCTCTGATTTATGTGGTAAATGTGGTCCTGATCTGGCTTGCCCAGAAGCTGTGAAAGAAAGAGGGGGAGCGGTCAGCTCAGGAGCAGCTCCAGCTCCTCAATGGTCAGGCCGGGCTGGAGGGCCAGATCGATGGCGTAGCCGATGATTTTGGACAGGTCGCCCACCTGACTGTCGATGTCCTTGGGGGTGACCAGCAGGTCCCGGCCTTCCCCAAGATCGGGCAGTTCTTCCACGCCCATCAGATCGGCAGCGAGGGTGGCGGCGTCCACCACCGTGGGAACCCCGATGGCGATAACGGGCACGCCTAGGGACTTCCGGTCCAGCCCCATCCGGTGGTTGCCCACCCCGGAGCCAGGAGTGATGCCGGTATCCGTCAGCTGCACGGTCCGGCACAGCCGGTGGAGGGAGCGGGAGGCCAGAGCATCCACGGCGATGACACAGTGGGGACATATCTTTTCACACAGGGACTGGATTAGCTCGCCGCTTTCCACCCCCGTGGTCCCCATGACCTCCGCCGCCAGGGAGGCCACAGGCCGGAAGGCGCCAAACGTCTCCGGCATCTGGCGGACCAGGTGCCGGGTTACCAGAGTGTAGTTGTGGACCTTGGGGCCGATGGCGTCCGGGGTGATGGCCCGGTTGCCCAGCCCGGCCACCAGCACCAGCCCCTGGGGAGGAATATTCTTCAGCAGCAGGGAGAGCTCGGCGGCCAGGGCCTGTATCGAGCGGGCGAAGATGTCCCCCTCCCGGCTGGCCAACCCCTCCAGAGTGAGAGTCACATAGCGGCCCTTGGGCTTGCCAAGGGCCTTTTCCCCCTCCTGGTCCAGAATGTCCACTGTGGTGACAGGCAGGCCCTCCCGTTCTCCATCCCTGGCCTCCACCCCAGGCAGCTTGGTGGTCTCTCCGGCGCTCTCCTGCCACAGCTCCCTGGCTTCCAGGGCCAGGTCGGTCCGGCGCATAGTCATGACCATCCCTCCTTCACGCTATATCTTGTGCGGATGATTTCTTTGCGCCCCTAGTCTTTGCGCCACATTCCGTTCTATCCAAAAAATCTGGAAAAAATGAAAAAAACAGTTGATTTTTTCAAAAACCGATGGTACAATACATATCTGCACAGGCGTACTGTGCTCAAATCAACGATAAGATCGGAGGAGGTGTTTGGTTTGCCGAATATCAAGTCTGCCAAGAAGCGTGTGCTGGTCAATCAGGCCAAGGCCGCGCAGAACAAGGCCGCGAAGTCCGCGCTGAAGACCGAACTGAAGAAGTTTGACGCCGCTGTGGCGGAAGGCAACCGCAGCGAGGCCGATGTCGCCTATAAGGTGGCCGTCAAGGCTGTGGACAAGGCCGCTGCCAAGGGGCTGCTGCATAAGAACAACGCTGCCAACAAGAAGAGCAGCATGACCATCAAGCTGAACAAGCTGGCCTAAGGGCCGATGTGGGGAAAGCCGTCTGTACTGACAGACGGCTTTTTTCGTATCTGAATCAAAACACGGGGACGAAAGTTCGTCCCCGTGCCGAGAGCAGTATTTTATTCACCGCGCGAGAGGAAAAATGACTGTGGCGGTGAACAGGTCCGCCTCTGTGGTGATTTCCAGCACACCGCCGCAGGCCTGGGTGAAGGAGTCCGCGATGGACAGCCCCAGACCGGAGCCGCCGTCGGTCCGGCTCTCATCCCCCCGGACAAAGCGGGCGGTGTAGTCCACTCCCGGCTTTAGCTCGGCGGCGGAGGTGTTCTGCACGCTGGCCCGGGCCTGTTCCCCCTCCACGGTCAGGGTCAGATAGACCCGGGAGCCGGGCAGGGAGTATGCTAGGGCATTGGACAGCAGATTCTGGAAGACCCGGTACAGCCGGTCGCTGTCCGCCGTGATGGGGATACCCTCATCCGGGATGGAGGGCCGCAGGACCAGACCGCTGTTCTGAATCGCCTGGTCCATGTCCGCCAAGGTCTGTCGAAGCAGCCGGCCCAGGTCCAGCCGCTCCAGTTTTACCGGAAGCTGACCGGTAGCGGCCTTGCTTACCTCGAATACATCCTGAACCATAGCCCGCAGCCGATGGGCCTTTTCCTCCAAAATAGCCACATATTCGCTGGCCGGGGGATTCAGGGGCTCCTGGGCCAGCAGCTCGGTGTAGCTCAGGATGGAGGTCAGGGGGGTCTTCAGATCGTGGGATACGTTGGTGACCAGCTCTACCTTCATCCGCTCGCTGCGGGTGCGCTCCTCCACCGCCTGGTGGAGGCCCTGCTGGATGTGATTCAGGTCGTCGGCCAACTGATAAAGGCCGTGATCCGGGGGCAGATCCAAAGGCCGGTCCATTTCTCCCGCCCGGAGCCGGGCGGTGTGGTTGGCCAGGGCCCCCAGGTCAGTCCAGATATTCTTCTGTCGCCCCAGGGCCCATACCAACAAGAGCAGTGCCGACATACAAGGTCCTAGCACTAGGAAATACCACCACAGGGGATCGGGCCAGCCCTCATTTGACACAATAACTAAAAAGAGATAGCCCGCCATCAGTCCCAGCGCTCCGAAGGTCAGCCCCGTCAGCCCAGCCAATCGGCTCATTTGCTTCTGGATAGGACGACTTAGCTCCCGGGCGGCCAGCATTCCCAGCACGCCGTGCCGCCAGGGCTTTTTGTTATACCGCCAGTCGTTGATGATGAGCAGGTATAGTCCCCAGAGCACCGCCAGCAGGCCGGGAGCGTGGTCTGCCAGCTGGGGCAGATACTCCCGCAGCAGCCAGCCGTGGTTCTCCGACAGAGTGGTCACCGCCGTACCGATGCCAATGGCCTGCTCAAAGGAGTAGCCGTATTCGTAAACGGGTTCGACAGAGACCCACTCTCCCGTTTCGGGGTCATAGGTAGCGGCGGAGGTGGAGCCAGAAGCAGTGCTTTGTGGCGTGTCGCTGTACACCAGATCCTGCCATACATCCCCCAGATACTGCGTCCGGGGCATACAGAAAAACACCAGCAGGAAAGCCAGGACGAGCTTCGCCTCAAACCATATCCTTCCCGTCCCACGGGCCAGAAGTCGGTCGGCCCGCTGTTTGTCCTTCCGCAGAAGAATATACACCAGGAACAGCGCCCCTCCCACACCCATGCAGGCGGCGTGGGCGAGGATCGTTTCTCGATAGATCTGTAAATTTTGCTTTAAATAATACAGCTCGTTATACTCTTTTGTCCCGGAATTGCCATAGTCCCCCCTAATAAAGATATGCGGCTCGTCGATGACCGCCATGGTTACCCTGACTTTGCTCCCTGCCTCATCTATGGTAAAGTTTTTGTAGCCGGGGACATACCACTGATAGGGCTCGTCAATATTCTGATAGCGGTAGTAGCCATCACCATAGATGTCCAGCTCGACACCGTCCCGCCAGGCCCGGACCTTCGCTCCGTCGAACTGGAGCAGGAATCCATAGCCATCGGGGAGCTGTGCCGCCGTTGTAGAGGAGGTCAAAGTGTCACTGTTGCTGTAAAGTTCTTTTCCTTCTCGCTCAATGCGGTAGAGGATGTTCAAGTCTTCCTTCATGACGTTGTGAAGAGAGCGGACCTTTGTATCCCGTAGCCCCCAGTCGCCCCCGTCATAGCCATTGATATCCCCAAAGACATCGCCTCCGGCGCCCATAGTGATCAGCTGCACCAGCCGGGCGCTGATAAAGCCCTGAAACTCTGTGGTATCCCGCCAGTCGGCTTGGAAGCTGTCGGAGATCCACCGGCGGCTGCCAGAGGAGGTCAGCGCCGTGCCAAAGTACAGGGCCCCCTCCAGAAGCATGGAGATCCCCAGCAGGAAGGCCAAAAACCCGGCAGCCGCTCTACTTTTTTTCCATTTTGTATCCAATGCCCCACACCACCTTCAAATAGTCTGGTTCCCGAGGATTCAGCTCAATTTTCTCCCGAATGCGGCGGATATGGACCATTACCGTGTTATCGGAGGCGAACGCGTCTTCCCCCCAAACCCGGCGGTAGATCTCCTCCGCTGGAAAGACCCGGCCCAGGTTCCGCATCAGCAGGTCCACGATGCCTGTTTCGGTGGCGGTGAGACGTACCTCATCCCCATCCGCCGTCAGGGCGCGGCGGTCCGGGTCATAAACCAGCCGGCCATTGACGATGGCCCCAGCGGGGGCGGCATTCACATCCCCCAGCCGGGTATACCGCCGAAGCTGACTGCGGACACGGGCCACCAACTCCTGGATGCCGAAGGGCTTGGTCATATAGTCGTCCGCCCCCATGGACAGGCCAAGCACCTTGTCGCTCTCCTCACTCTTGGCGGACAGGAGAATGACGGGCAGGTTCCGGCGCTCCCGGATGCGGAGGACGGCGGACAGGCCGTCCAGCCTGGGCATCATCACATCCATCAGAATGAGCCGCAGGTCCGGGTCCAGGGCCTTGTCCAGCGCCTCCATGCCGTCGTAGGCCCGAAGCACCCGGTAGCCCTCCTTCTCCAGGGCGGCGGTGATGGCCCCCACGATCTCCCGGTCGTCGTCCACCACCAGGATAGCCGCTTGTTCAGCCATGAAAACAGCTCCTTCCTCGGTCACTGGATACAGGATAACAGAGATTCCTTACAGATTTCAGCGGATATCTCTTACAAATCTCTTACAGTTTACGACGGATACCCCAATTCATCAAGGGGATTTTCCCAGACAGGCCGGGGGATCAGAGGGAAGAAAGACCTCGCCCCCGAAAACATACTTTTTTTGACAGGCGGGACCAGTACAATGGTCTGAGAAGGAGGGACCTCCTATGGTGAAAAAGCTGATAACATTTCCGCCCGTGGCCCTTGCTCTGGAGATGGCCCACACCTACATCCGGGTGGGTGTGGCCCGGTCGGCGGCGGCCCTGTCCTATTTTTTGATTTTGACTCTGTTTCCCATGCTGTTGTGTGTCAACTACTTCATTGGGCTGTTCCATCTAGACTTGGAGCAGCTCCTGACCGCCCTGGACCAGCTGCTCCCCGCCCAGGCTCTGGCCATTATGGAGGACTATCTGGCTTACGCGGCGGACATCCAGTCCCCAGCCCTGTTGGCCGCCGGACTGTTTACCATCCTGGTTTCAGCTTCCGCCGGCATCCGTACCCTGTTTCTGACCATGGACGAGCTGTACCAGGTCAGGCGGAACAACGGACCGGCCCGGTTTCTTCTCAGCCTGGGGCTGTCTCTGCTCTTTCTGCTGACTATCTACCTGTCCGTGGTGGTAATCTTCACCGGGGACTGGTTCTTTGGCCTGCTTCAGACCCATCTGCCCCCCAGAGTGGTGGAGCTGATCCCGCTGCAGGCGCTGTCCGGGCTGTGGCGATGGACCCGCTATCTGTTGCTCTTCTTCTTTTTCCTGCTGCTGGTGCTGGTGATCTATCGGGTAGGGACGCCTAGAGACCGGGCCGGGCGTCGGATCGTGCGGGGAGCCGCCCTGCTGGCCTCCCTGGCCATGGTGGCCTGCTCCGTCCTCTTCTCTTGGTTTATCGGCCTGTCTTCTCGGTATACCTTGGTGTACGGCTCCTTGGCCTCGCTGATCATCCTGCTGGTATGGCTGTATTTCTGCGGAAATATCCTGCTTTTGGGGGCAATCTTCGGCCAGGTTGCGGCCCGGAGGGGAGAGAGGAGGCGGCAGGGCCCGCCCGCGTGAGATGCGGGCCGCCCTATCCCGCAGCCTCCCAGCGTGTGGCCATTTTCTCGGCCGGATACACTTTCCAAACCGGCAGGGATGTGTTACACTTTTTACAATAGTATCCCGTGCCACACGGGCGCGGAGAAAGGCGGGCCCACTATGAATGACAAGCTGATTCGTCAGATCACCGGCGAGATCGCCGAGGCCCTGGTATCCCGAAAGCTGGCCGCGATTCCCAACCGAAAGGCCGCCCAGGCCCTGCTGAAGTCCTGCGGCATGGCCGAGAGCCTGGCGGCCCTGTTTCCCATCCGGGAGCGGTTGAGCTGCGTACGGGTGCTGGAGCTGTGCGCCCCGGCCCTGGAGCGTCTCTGTCCCCAGGGACCGGAGAAGGGGTGGGAGCCCTTTATCTATCAGTATGTGTGCCGGCTGATGTTCCCAGAAAACGGCTTTGCGCCGGAGGCCGGCCGGTATGCCCAGGGGGCGGAGTTCTATCTCACCGTACTCCAGGTCCTGCTGGACCATGAGCGGGCTGCCCTGCCCTTTGACCCAATGCTGGACTTCCAGTTTTTGACGGAGGAGGAGTACTCCCTCTGCGACCAGGCAAAGGAGTACCGCTGGTTTCTGGCTGCGTGGCGGGAGGAGTTCGTCTACGAACTGATGCGGATGGGATTGGAGGTTACTCCCTTCCGTGCCCTGAATCATATTGCCGGCGTTCACTATATCGCTATGACGGCGGCCAGAGGTCTGGCGGAGGCTCAGGTGGACGTGGATCTGGCCCTGATCTCCGCCGCGGCCGCTGCCCACGATGTGGGCAAATTCGGCTGCCGGCCTAGGGAGCGGGTGCCCTACCTCCACTATTACTATACTGACCAGTGGCTGCTGGGCCGGAAGATGGAGGCGGTGAGTCACATCGCCTCCAACCACTCGACCTGGGATCTGGAGTTGGAGTCCCTGTCCGTGGAGTCCCTGCTTCTTATCTACGCCGACTTCCGCTGCAAGCAGGAGCGGGACCAGGAAGGAAACGAGGTGACCACCATTTTTCCCCTGGATCAGTCCTTCCAGGTCATTCTGTCCAAGCTGGACAATGTGGACTATGAGAAGCGCCGCCGGTATGAGTTCGTCTATGGAAAGCTTCATGACTTCGAGGACTATATGCGTTCACTGGGGGTAGACGTGGACCTCACTGGCCGCCCCCAGCCTCCGCTGCCCCACAAGGACCCGGCGCTCATGGATCCGGAGGAAACGCTGGAGGGGCTGATTCTGCTGTCGGTGGATCACAATCTGCGGCTGATGCACATGCTGTCCAACGAGCAGAAGTTTGGCAACATCATCGAGGAGGCCCGCTCTGTCAAGAGCTGGCAGCAGCTGCGGGCCTATCTGAATATCTTTGAGGAATATTTTACCTATCTGTCTGTCCGACAGAAGACCCAGGCCCTGTCCTTCCTCTACGAGCTGCTGATGCACCGTGAGGGCGATATCCGCCGCCAGGCCGGTGGCCTCATCGGCCAGCTGATCGCCCGTTTCCACCTGGTGTACCGCAAGGAGGTGCCCGCCGACGCCCAGAGCGACCCGGCGGAGGAGGTACCCTTTACCCTGTGGGAGCAGTATCTGGACATGATCATTTTTCCAGACCACAAGACCACCCCCCAGCAGCGATCCCACATCGGCTATACTCTGAAGCTGGTCATCGGTTCTATGCTGGACCACGCCCGGCCGGGAGATATTCCCCGGTTCCTGGGGGCCTTTCTGCGCTATTTTGAGACCCCAGAGGACACCATCCCAGACACCGCCTTTACCCTGCTGGATGCGGTACGTTACCTGCCGCCCCAATACTACGGAGATGACGTCCGTGGCAGGCTGATCGAGTTTGCCGCCCACTTTATCAGGTCCGACGACCTGCGCCTGGTCACCGCCGCCCTGGAGTTCCTGCGGGAGGCGGAGCGGTCCATCCCTCGGAGCCATCCCCAGATGGCCCGCATCGCCCAGGTGGCCCGACAGGCTGGCTCCGACCAGCTGACCACAATTTTCCTGAAGTATAAGATCTTAAGCCGGGCCGGGGAGGACGCCACCCCTCTGGAGCAGACTCTGTACCAGTTGGACATCACCAGCGAGGTCTTTTTGGACAACCTAAAGACGGCTACCCCCTGGATCGTCAAGGTGGCCGGCGTGGAGCTGCTCCGGGACCAGGTGGAATACGGGATGCGCACCCATATTCTTCACATCGCCACCCACTTTTCCAACCTGGTCAAGGTATCTGAGCGGGTGGTGGTCCGGCATACCGCCGGCTCCGCCCTGGTACGCACTCTGTCCCTGCTGCGCCGGGACCAGCGCAACGAGGTAGTGGTGGAGCTGGGCAAAGGGCTGGAGATGGGACAGTACGAGATATCCAAATATATCCCCCAATACCTGGGGGAGGCCGCCCTCTATCTTTACCCCTCTGAGCTGGACGAGCAGGTGCTTTGGCTCAAGGGGCTGCTGGGCTCCCCCAACGACTCCGCCGTATCCGGCGCCCTGAATACCATTGGAGTCCTCTTACAGCACTATCCCGCCTACCGGGATCGCTTTCCTGAGCCGGACAAGCACTACGAGGGCCGGCGGCAGGAGCTGCTGGGACTGCTTCTCCAGGGGCTGGCCCACTATCGGGAGGCAGTGCGGCAGGAGGCCCTGCTGGTGACTGGCAAGCTCCTCTTTGAGTCCCCCATCCTGGACATGGAGGAGAAGGCCCGGCTCTTTGCCCTGTGCTACCGCAAGCTCCTTTTCCTGACACAGGAGACCACGGGGCACAGCAGCTTGACCTTCTTCTACCGGGCCGCCGCCCTGGCCCATATCAACAGGTTCATCGCTCTGCGGCGGCTGGACCAAGGGCCTTTTCAGTTCTCCTGCCCCACGAAGATCGCCTTTTTCCCTGGCACCTTTGACCCCTTCACCCTGTCCCACAAGGGCATCGTCCACGCCATCCGGGACCTGGGGTTCGAGGTCTATCTGGCTGTGGACGAGTTCTCCTGGTCCAAGAAGGCCCAGCCCCACCTGGTCCGCCGGCAGATCGTCAACCTGTCTATTGCCGGGGACTTCCACGTCCACCTGTTCCCGGACGACATCCCGGTGAATATCGCCAATCCCAGGGATCTGAAGCGGCTGGTGGAGCTGTTTCCCGGACAGCAGGTCTATATCGTGGCGGGCAGCGATGTGGTGGCCAACGCGTCCTCTTACAAAACGGAGCCCAGGCCCTTCTCCATCCACCACATGGACCACGTCATCTTTCGCCGGGCGGGAGAGGCGGAGCTGCCGCAGCCCCTGCCCATCACGGGGCGGGTCATTCAGCTCCAGCTGCCCCACCATCTGGAGGACATCAGCTCCTCCCGCATCCGGGAGAACGTGGACCTGAACCGGGACATTTCCAACTTCATCGACCCGGTCATTCAGGACTTTATCTATCAAAACGGCCTCTACCTCCGGGACAGCCAGGACAAGCCCCTGCTCTATGCCGGGGACTTGGAGTTCCAGTGGGTGAAGGACCCCTCCCCGCTGCTGCTGGCGGACATCACCGCCGGTCATCCCGAGGGGGAGGCCCTGCGCTCCGCCATTATCCGGAAGGGGGACCAGCTTCTCCTTCTCCACCGTACCGGGGAGGAAGGGAAGCTGCTGGGCTATGCCAGCTACCGCTATCTGGCCTCCTCCGACCTGTTCCCGGCTACCGAGGACCCGCGGCTGGCGGACCGCCTGCGGCTGCGGGCGGGGGGAAAGGTGCTGCTTATTACTACCCTGTCTGCCGACCGGACCGACCGGCATAAGGACTACGGCCAGCTCATCCTGAGCGAACTGCTGGCCCGAGCTCTGGAGGAGGAGTATGTTTACGCCGTGTTCTCCCCCCACGACGGAAAGCTGCCTCAGGAGCTGGGCGACATCCTGTCCCGGTCCGGCTTTGTGGACCGGGAGGGGGGCGGTACCGCCATCTGGGAGGTGGATATGCGGACGCCCACAGTGCTTATCCAGAATTTGGAGACCACCATTCAGGAGCCTCTGTCCGGCAATCCCAGGGTGCTGTCCGCGATCCGCCGCGGGCACGAGCGGCTCCAGCGGGCTATGACCGGCCTTTATCCCGGCTGCCTGGTGCTGACTTTGTCCACCGATATCATCCACCACCGCCTGCTGGAGAAAATCACGGCTTATAACAATGTCCCCGCCACCCCCACCACCCCCAGGACGCTGGGCGAGGATATGTGTGTCCCCTTCGGCAAGATGCTCCGGGGAAAGATTGTGCCCAACACGGTGACCAAGACCATCCACACCGACAAGGTGTTTACGCCTGATCTGTCGGAGAGCGTGATGGAGGCGTTCCCATACTATGCCCCCATCCCCAGCCAGATCCGCACCATCAAGTCCTTCAATCGCCCGGTTATCCTGGTGGACGACCTGATGCACCCCGGCTTTCGGATGGGGAGTCTGGACCCCATCCTTCGCCAAGAGGGGGTGGATATCCGTATGGTGCTGGTGGGTATCCTGTCCGGCTATGGCCGGGATCTGATGCGCTCCTGGGACCGGCCGGTGGACTGCGTCTACTTCCTGCCCCGGCTGCGCCAGTGGTTCGTAGAGGCCACCCTGTATCCCTTTATCGGCGGCAATACGGTCCGCCGGCCCGCCTCCCCGGTGCCGGGGCTGCTGCCGGGCATCAACCACATCCTGCCCTATGCGGCGCCGCCCTACCAGGATGAGTGCGGTCGGGAAGCTGTCTTTCAACTGTCACGCACCTGCCTGGAGGCCGCTCTGGATGTGATGCGGGTGCTGGAGCGGGAGTACCGGGTCCTCTATGGCCGCAACCTGACCCTGTCCCGGCTGCCAGAGGCGGTCGTCCTGCCCCTGTGCCCGGACAAGGGTACCTGCTTGAGCTACGACCCCAATTTGTCCCCCTCCGTCTATCTGGAGAACGACCTGGAGCAGCTTCTCCGTCAAAACGGATGACAGCGGAGCTGCCACGCTTGTGCCCCCTGTGTCCCAACCGCTGAAACTGTAAAAAGGACAGGTGATCTGTATGTATTATTACCGCTGGAAAGGGGCTGCCCTGGTTTCTCCAGCCCCTCTGGAGGGCTTCGGCCCTGAAACCGATCCTGCCGCCGACGGCCCTATTTTTGCCCTGGTGCCCGGAGATCCGGTTCTGGGCCGGGGCTCGTTCCGGGTAAATCACCCCGGCCAGCTGCTGGCCGGCCACGGGCTGGAGGCGCTGGATGCCTCCCGCCTGCCCTGGGTGGAGGCGGACCCGGCCCTGTCTGCCGCCATCACAGAGGGGCGGCTCACCGCCGTCAACCCTGGCCGGGCGGGGTGGGAGGCCCTCCTCGCCGCCTCCCCCAAAGAAGGGAAGAAACGGGTGAATCTCCTGGCCATCGGTGATGTGGGCTCCACCCTGCTCACCGGGCTGAAGCTGCTGGGGGGAGATGTGATCTCCTCCATCGGTATCTGTGACCTGTCCGACCAGATCACCGCCCGGTGGGAGTTTGAGATGGGGCAGATCTCCCTGCCTTGGGAGTACAGCGCCTTCCCCGAGGTGGAGATCATTTCTCCGGAAAATCTCTTTGACTGCGACCTGTTCGTCTTTGTGGCCTCCCGTGGTATTCCCCCGGTGGGCTCCCAGGTGAAGGATGTGCGGATGGCCCAGTTCGAGGCAAACGCCGCCATCGTCAAGGGCTACGCCCGCATGGCGCGGGAGAAGAAGTTTCAGGGACTGTGGTGCGCGGTGTCCGACCCGGTGGACCCCCTGGCCAAAACCGCCTATCTGGAGAGCAACCGGGACGAGAATGGAAACTGGGACGGCCTCGGCCTGCGGCCGGAGCAGGTACAGGGCTTCGGCCTGGGGGTGATGAACGCCCGGGCGGCCTACTTTGCCAAGCGGGACGCCAGATTCGCCTCCTTTCTGACAGAGGGCCGGTCCTTCGGGCCCCACGGCACCGGGCTGACCATCGCCAACTCCATCAAACATTATGATGAGGCCGTCTCCCAGGAGCTGACCCGCCTCACCGTCACTGCCAATCTGAAGATGCGGGAGATCGGCTTTAAGCCCTATGTGGCCCCCGCTCTGTCCTCCGGGGCCCTGTCTCTGCTGCTTACTCTCCGGGGGGAGTGGCACTGCGGTTCTGTCTTTCTGGACGGGGTCTATATGGGGGTGAAAAACCGTTATACCCCGGCAGGAATCGAAACAGAGCTGCTGCCCCAGATCCCGGACCCTCTGTTTGGGCATATTAAGGATGCGGCGGAACACCTGAAAGAGATTTTGTAGAGAGCGGCGTCCTCGAAGTCTGGCCTTTTCCGCCCGGCCTCTTTTTAACATTTACTGTAATAAGGAGGACAGAACAGAATGAAACGGAGCAAAAAAGACACTCTGATTTCTATTGTCATCCTGCTTGTGTTTTTCATCCAGCTGAAGCGTGGGTTCAATCCCCCTGAGCTGGAGACTGGTATGATTCCGGGTGGACTTTTTCTCAGCACTGAGGAGGGGGTTGTCGTTTCGGCCATTCTGTCCGCCTTGCTGGTGTGGGGCATCCTTGAGCTCTTGTTCTGGGTATATACCAAGATCAGGAAAAAATAACTTGGTCAGCTGCTTTGTTTTACCATGCGGACATCCTACCTTGAAAGAAGGCGATTTTATGTCCCTTACTTTGCCCTGGATTATAAAGGAGGTACTCCATGAGAGAAAAAATTTTGGCCCACCCTATCCGCTGGCTTATCGGTCTGTGTGCTTGTCTGGTGTTTTTCGGTTGCTTCGGCTTCCCTATCCACAATTTCACCACAGGGCGGCGGTTTGGCAGCTGGTATTTGCTGTTAGCGCTCTGCTTCTTTTACTATGAAATCGGACAGATTCTGGGTGTGCTGCATAGCCGGTGCAAGGTGCGGAGATCAGCCGCCCTGGCCCTCGGTATGACGCTGCTGGGGCTGGCCTGCCGGTTCTTGATGGAGTTTGGCGAGGTGTCCAATACCGAAGACTTTACGATCCCCAATGTGGCGCTCCACCTCTTTGTTGTCGTGGCGCTTACCACCCTGGGGTCCCTGTCCCCTGTCGTGGACAACCAGCGGCCGCCCCTGAGAAAGGGCTGAGTTTTCCGATTCCCAGCACATCAACTTTTGAAGAAGGCGATCTCATGTCCCTCGTTTTGATTCATCCATACCCTGACCGACCGGAGGCGGACACCCGCCTGTCCGGCATTCTCGCCCACGCCCTGGCGGGCCGGGCGGGGAGGACCATCCGCACCGCGGAGGAGCTGGAGAGGCTAGAGGGCCAGAGGCTCCTCTTCGCCCTGCCTCTGGGGGCGGAGGGAGTGAACCTGGAGTATGTCAGGGTGCTGGCCCGGATGCGCCGGGAGCCGGAGCTACTGGCGGGCTGTACTGCCGGGCTGATCGTGGACGGGACCTCTCACCTGTACACCAAGTCCGCCGCCGCCGAGCTGACACTGGCCGCCAACCTGGCGGGCTGTTCCTTTGTGGGCCGCCCCCTGGTGGAGGGGACGGGAGACCTGTCCAACTTCAAGGTCCAGGCCAATAATCTGGGGACGGACCTGGCGGGAGCCTACCGGGCTGCCGCCCAAGAGCTGACAGAACGGCTGGAGCAGCCCGCTGATTTGACCCAGGACAGCCCGGAGCTGCTGGTGCTCCACGCCTCCAGCCACCATACCTCCAACACCATGGCCCTGTGGGAGCAGACCAAAAAGCGGCTGGGGGGCCGGTTTATTTATACGGAAATCGGTTTGCGCAATGGCACCCTGTCCGACTGCTCCGGCTGCCCCTACACCATGTGCCTCCACTTCGGAGAAAAGGGGGGGTGCTTCTACGGCGGGCTGATGCAGCAGGAGGTCTATCCCGCTGTCCGCCGGTGCCAGGGGGTGGTTATGCTGTGCCCCAATTACAACGACGCTCTGTCCGCCAACCTCACCGCCTTTGTGAACCGGCTTACCGCCCTGTTCCGCCAGACCCGCTTTTATGACAAGGCCCTGTTCGCCATCGTGGTTTCTGGCTATTCCGGCGGGGATATTCTGGCCCGCCAGCTCATTGCCGCCATGAACATGAACAAGTCCTTTTTCCTGCCGGGGAAGTTTGTCATGCTGGAGCGGGCCAACGACCCAGGGGAGGCCCTGGCCGCTCCAGGCGTGGGGGAGAGGCTGGACCGCTTTGCCGGCGATATCAAGCGGACCCTGCTGAAATGAAGTGCCGGAGCCGCCCCAAAAGGGGCGGCTCCGGCGTTTTGTTACAGAGCTAGGAACGCCTGCGGTAACAGAAGCTGGGATTTCCATTCAGCGGGGCCCGCCATTTTCATTCTGACTGGGAAGGCGCTGATATACCTTCATCTCCCGGTGAAGCCGCCGGGCCAGCTTAGGGCCGTAGCTGCCGGGAAGGGCGCGCCACTGCCAGTTACCGCCCAGGGTGGAGGGAATGTTCATTCGGGCCTCGGAGCCCAGGCCCAGCAGGTCCTGCATCTGGACCATGGCCAGACCGGCGGGGGAGGCCCAGGCCGCCCGCATCATCCCCCAGTGGTATCCCTCCCCGCGGCTCAGGCGCAGATACTCCTTGGCAAAGGCGGCCTCTTTCCGGGGGGCGGAGGCCATCCAGCCGCGGATGGTGTCATTGTCGTGGGTGCCGGTGTAGACCACGCAGTTGGTGGGGTAGCAGTGGGGCAGATAGGCGCTGCCCAGCTCCCGGCTGCCAAAGGCGAACTCCAATACCTTCATTCCAGGATAGCCGGTTTCTTCCAGCAGGCGGTGGACCTCCGGAGTGAGAAAGCCAAGGTCCTCGGCGACGATGTTCTGTTTCCCCAGGGCGCTGTTCACCGCCTGGAAAAAATCCAGGCCGGGGCCGGGCCGCCAGCGGCCGTTGCGGGCGGTGGTGTCCCCGTAAGGGATGGCGTAATAGGACTCGAAACCCCGGAAGTGGTCGATGCGCAGCGCGTCATAGAGGCATAACTGATAGCCTACGCGGTGCAGCCACCACTGGTAGCCGTCCCGCTTCATCCGTTCCCAGTCAAACAGGGGGTTGCCCCAGAGCTGGCCGTCCTCAGAAAAGGCGTCCGGGGGACACCCGGCCACTTCGGTGGGACAGCCCCGGTCATCCAACTGAAACTGCTTCGGACTGGCCCACACGTCGGCGCTGTCCAGGGCGGTGTAGATGGGCAGATCCCCCAGGATGGAGACGCCCTTCTCGTTGGCATAGGACTTCAGCTTTTTCCACTGCTGGCAGAACAAATACTGAACACCCTTCCAGAAGTTCACCTCGCCAGCTAGCTGAGTCCGGGCCGCCTCCAGGGCGGCGGGCTCCCGCAGCCGGATCGGCCGGGGCCACTCCTGCCAGGAGCGGCCGTCAAACCGCTCTTTCAGGGCCATAAACAGGGCGTAGTCCTCCAGCCAGTCAGCCTCGCCCAAACAAAAGGAATGGAAGCGGGCATCCCCCCGCTCCAGCAGCCGGGCGCAGGCCTTCCGCAGAACGGGATAGCGCGTTTTGTATAGCAGCCCATAGTCCACACGGGCCGGGTCCTCCCCCCAGTTCAGACGCTGATATTCCTGCCGCTCCAGCAGTCCCTCCGCCGCCAGATCATCCAGATCGATGAAATAGGGATTACCGGCCCAGGAGGAGAAGGACTGGTAGGGGGAGTCGCCATAGCTGGTAGGGCCCAAGGGCAGGATCTGCCAGAAGGACTGTCCGGCAGCGGCCAAAAAGTCGATGAACTCCCTGGCCGCTGCCCCCAGGGCGCCGATGCCCCAAGGGGAGGGGAGGGAGGAGATGGGCAGTAGCACCCCGGCTTTTCTCACGTTGGAGTCCGCCTTTCTGTCTGTTCTTGCCGCCCCGGATCAGAGGGGGCGGTATCTTATTTTACCCCCTGGGGGGGCGGTCCGCAACCGTTTTATCAGGGAAAACCGGAGGAATGGCCTTCTCAGAGCTGTTTTAGGGTCCGGCCCAGTTTTCCATTGTCATTTTTCGGTTTATCCGCTATAATATATTTAACAACAAAAGAAAATTTGTTGGATACCTGACGGTTTGGTATCATATCTTTAGGATCAGGAGGCGCACTATGAGTAATTACGTCATTTCCATCAGCCGCGAATTTGGCAGTGGAGGCAGACTGATTGGCAAGCGCCTGGCTGCCCAGCTGGGCATCCCATGCTATGACCGGACCATCATCCAAAAGACAGCGGAGAAGAGCGGCCTGTCCCCGGACTTTATTGCCCGTGCGGAGGAGCGGGCCCGCAGCCGCTTCCATTTGTCCATCACCCCCATCGGGATCGGGACCCCCGCCTTTGCCCACCAAGGTGTGCCCGTCAGCCACCAGGCCTTTTTCGCCCAGGCCGACGTGATTCGGGAGCTGGCCGACGAAGGCCCGTGTGTTATTGTGGGGCGGTGCAGCGACTATGTGCTGGGGGATCGGCCAGAATGTCTGAAGGTCTTTGTCCACGCCGATCTGCCCAGCCGGGTGACCCGGTGTGTGGAGGAGTACCACATCCCGTCAGACGACATGGAACGGCGCATCATCCAGATGGACCGGGGGCGCGCTAACTACTACAATTATTACACCGGCCACACCTGGGGCGATATGCGCCGCTATGACCTGACCCTTAATTCCAGCACTTCTGGTATTGCCGGAGCGGTGGAGCTGATTTGCGCGCTGGTCCGGTCCAGAGCGGCGGTAGACGCCCAGCAGAGCTGACCGGGCCCCATCAGAGAGGAGCTTTTATGGACCATCTCCCTTCCATCCAGATTTCTGGTCAGGCCGGACGTATGGATAACTACTGTCGGGCGGCCTGTGAAACAGGGGCGAGGCCTGTCCCCGGCTGCTGCCCATCCCCTGACCTGTCCTGCGCTGGGCTCATCCTGTGCGGAGGCGGGGATATGGACCCTGCCCTCTTTGGGCAGGAAAACCGGGGCTCCCAGCCCCCGGACCGGCAGAGAGACCAAGCGGAGCTGGAGCTGTTCTGGGCCTTTTTTCAGGCGGGCAAGCCAATCCTGGCAATCTGCCGGGGGATGCAGGTGGTCAATGTGGCGCTGGGGGGCACCCTGCTCCAAGACCTGCCGGGAGAAATCAGACCTTTCCATGGCGGCGGGGAGGAGGACCGGGTCCACCCTGTACGCAGCCGGGAGGGCACTCTGCTCCACCGGCTGTACGGCCCCATATTCCCGGTGAACAGTGCCCACCACCAGGCGGTGGACCGACTGGGTGAGGGACTGGAGACCATCGCTTGGGCGGAGAGCGGCTTTCCGGAGGCTTTGATTCACACACAGCGGCCGGTGCTGGGGGTCCAGTTCCATCCGGAGCGGATGTCCTTTGACCAAAGACGGGGGGATGCGGTGGATGGAGCGCCGATCTTCCAATATTTTATGGACCTGTGCCGGGGCTAGGCCCGGCCGTATACTGACAGAGAACGGCGGAGCTGTTCCGCCTGAGGAGGATATTATATCACCATGCGCAGCTTTTTCCCGAAGGGCCGCCTGTCCAGGATGTTGGCGGCTGGACTTTTGGTATTTTTGCTCCCGGCGGTGGTCTTTGCCATACCGCCAGAGGAGCCTGGGGATCCCTCGCCCCTGGTGCTGGACAACGGCGACCCGGCGGCAGCCTACCGGGATGTGTCCGCTCTGCTGGCCCGGAGGGGGCTGGAGCGGGACCAAATCGCCCAGGTTTGGAGCCGCCTGGACCGAGAGCTCTATCACCGGCTGATGGAGGGAGCGCTGTCCCAGCGGGAATTGGAATTGCTGGTCCTGCCCTACTGCCATGTGGAAAATATGGGCCGCTATCTGGACTACGGGGAGCGGCACCCGGAGCTGACCACAGAACAGGTGGCGACCGAGGTGAATATCGGCCTGGACCGCCCATTCTATCAGGGAATCCAGATGGTGGAGGACCCGGACAGCCAGACCGTCCTGGTCAATAAGTACCACCAACTCAGCCCGGACTATAAACCTGATCTGGTCCGGATGGGGACAGCCTATACTTATGGGACAGCTTATCTCCAGCGGGAGGCCTGGGAGCAGTTCAAGGCCATGGCGGACCAGGCCCGGACGGAGGGGATTCGGCTGTGGAACGTATCCTCCTACCGCTCCTATGGGACACAGAAGCGGGTATATGACCGATATGTGTCCCAGGATGGTCAGAGCCTGGCGGACACCTATTCCGCCCGTCCAGGCTCCTCGGAGCATCAGACCGGACTGGCACTGGACATCAATACCGCCAGCGTCCAGGCCCACTTTGAGAACACGCCCACCTACGCCTGGCTGGTAGAGCACTGTGCGGAGTACGGATTTATCCTCCGCTATCCAGAGGGGAAGGAGCGGATCACCGGCTACCGGTTTGAGCCCTGGCATTACCGCTATGTGGGCAAGGACATTGCCAAGCTCTGTATGGAGCGGGACTTGACCTATGAGGAATATGTGGCCCGCCTCCCTGTCCAGGGCACAAATGGCGTGCCGGCTTTGTACATACAGGGACGGGAGCTGGAGCTGGGCTCCGGCGCTCTGATGCTGGAGGGCAGAGTTTACCTCTCTGCCGGCCGTCTGGCCCAGGCGCTGGGGTGGCGGGTCGGAACCACATTCGGCGGGGAGGAAGTCGTCCTGTACGGCGGGGAGCACTGGTATACGCTGACGACCGGCCAGAACAGTCAGCGGGACGGCCAAAGGGTAGAACTGTCCGCCCCGGCGCTGATGCTGGAGGGGGAGCTGTACCTGGCCCTGGATGACTTGAATTTCCTGTTGGAGCTGGATCTCGGCTTGGAACAGACCTATGTTTCCGATACCACTCCTGCCATGTGACAAATAAGACCGCCCCGGCGCCTTTTCAGGCGCCGGGGCGGTCTTTCTGTTTTAGTTAGATGCTTCGGGCTACGATGACCCGGATACGGCCTCCCAAGGATTCAGACTTGTCATACCAGCCACTTAGCTCAAAGCGGCCGCCCTGGACTCTGGCCAGGGTGGACAAATAGTACGCCCCGTCCTGGTACTCGTAGACCATCAGATTGTCGGAGAGGGTATATCCCTTGGAACCGGACAGGAACTGGCCCCCGCTGGCCTCGCCCTTGCCGGCGAGTGTCAGGGAGTAGAGCCCGTCAGGATGGGCAGGGTCGCCCTTAATGCGGATCGGCCCCCGCTCCACAGGGTAGCGGGTCGTGCTCTGGGGAAGGGAGATCTGCTGTCCTCCTACATCCAGCTCGTAGCTGTAATAGGAGGAAAATTCCCCGGCAGACGTACTCTCCATGCGGGTGAGGATGCCGTACCGGTAAGCGTCGCCGGTCACATCGTTGAGTACCAGTGTCTCGATTTCACCGGAGCCGTTTAGGGAGTGGTACTTGACCATGCTGTCGGTCAGTTCCAGTCCGGCCAGACGGCTGGGATAGATCCGCGCGCCCTGCCCATCGCTGACATCCAGAATCTCTGCACCCTCCGCAAAGGGGTGGCTGCCCAGCTTGGTGCCGGCGGCGTTCACCTTGCCGGTGAGAGAGGCGCTGGTCAGGCCCTTCAGGGTCACCTTCCCCTGGTCATCCACCGCGGCTCGGACCAGGGCTCCCTCTTTGACAGAGCTGGTGGTCTGATAGCGGTAGGTCTGGCCATCCGTGGACAACAGCGTCACAGTTTTGGCCTGATAGGTGCCGCCCTTGCCATCGGGGTAAGAGGAATTGGACACTGAGGTGACCACGCCCACCTGCTGGCTCTCATCGGCGGATAGGGCCCCTATCACAGCGGCCACACCCCCCTCGCGTCCCAACAGCAGGGTCACTGTGTCGCCCAGAGCATATTCTCCCAGTGTGGAAAGGGAATAGGCGGCAGAGGAGGTTTCAATGGTGCAGGTCCTTCCAGATACCGTGACAGAGGTAGGGTTAGAGGCGCTGGGCTCCAGGGCCTGGATCGTGCCTGTTACCTTGTCGGAGTAAGCCCACAGGGTGCGCATGGCCCGGTTCCAATAGACCACGTCGTAGTTCTGAATGGCAGACAGCGTGGACACGCCGCCGTTGCGGTAAACCTTGGCCTGGGCCGGGTCAAAGGAGAGGGAGGACTGCCAGTTCCCCTGTGCGACCACCGGGCCCTCCATCTGTCCGCTGATCAAGGCCACCAGGTCGATTTCACCAGCGGCGTTGAGGGAATAGCCGAGACTCTCCAGGTAGGGACGCCCCTCCTTGGTGTTGGCGGTCATCAGGTTATAGAACAGGTACATGGCATCCTGCCGGGTCAGAAGGGTAGAGGGCCCGGCAGCGGTCACACCCTGGTCCAGCTTTAGACTGTGATACATGGCAAGCTGTCCGGTGGGGTAGGCGCCTGAGAAATCACTGGGGCCATAACCCAGAAGCTGCAGGGCAATGGTCACGCCCTCGGCCAGACTGATCTCCCGGTTGGGGCGGAAAGTACCGTCTGTGTAGCCGGATACCAGTCCAGCGGCCACTCCCGCCTCCACATAGCCGGAGGCCCAGTGGCTCCGTGGGACATCGGGGTAGGGGGAGGTGGCGGCCTGACCAATTTGCTCCCCGCCGGGCGTGGCTTTGACAGCCATGGTGATAAACTCCGCACGGGTGACCCGGCTGGACAAATTCATGTTGCCATTGGTGTCCCCCACCATGATGCCTAGGGCGTTGACCACCTGGATGGCCTCCTCCTGCTGGGGCTGGCTTGCCGCGCGAGCGGGGAGAGCCAAGCCCAGCACCAGACAGGCGGTCAACAGGGCGGATGTGAATTTTTTTCTCATTTTAATGGCTCCTTTTTTCATCAGAGGTCAGAAGATTGAGCGTCCAACGGGGCCCTAAGGAAAAAACGACCGTTAGAAAGGGACCGCCGCGCTTCTTCTGTCTCTAATTTATCAGTCATATCGCAGCGCGTCAATAGGATTCAGCTTGGCCGCCTTGTTGGCGGGCAGATAGCCGAACAGGACACCGATGCCCACAGACACCCCGAAGCTGATGGCAATAGCGCCCAGAGTAGGAGTGGCGTTAAAGACGGCGCCGCCCATCTGGGCGGACAGCATCCCACCGAACAATGCCCCCAGTCCCATCGCCAGCAGACAGCCCAGGCCGATGCCCAGCAGCCCGCCAATGGCGGAGGTGGTCCCGGCCTCGATGACGAACTGGCGGCGGATGTCCCGCCGTTTGGCGCCCAGAGATTTCCGAATGCCGATTTCACGGGTGCGCTCGGTGACGGATACCAGCATGATGTTCATGATGCCGATGCCCCCTACTAACAGGGAGATGGCGGCGATGGCCACCAGTACCCCCATGGCCACCCCCATCATCAGGTTGATCATTTCGGCCTGCTCCGCCATGGTCTGGGTGTAGAAGGCGTCATAATCCCCGTCAAAATACTCCAGCAGCATACTGTCGATGACCATTCGCGCGGCGGCCGCTGTTTCGCCGGAAGTGCTGGTGAACATATACAAGGTCACGTTCCGGGTGCCCAGCATCTCCAGGGCGTTCTCATAGGGGATGTACACCTGGTCGTCAGGGCCGCCCTCCTCCATGTTCTCCCGGATTTGCTCCAGCACGCCGATGACAGTGTAAGCCTGACCGTTGATGGTCAGAGTCTGGCCCAGGGCGTCGCCCCCAAAGGCGTTTTCCGCCAGATAGCTTCCAATGACACACACCTGGCTTCGCCGCTCCACGTCCAGCCAGGAGAGGAACCGTCCCTGGCCCAGCTTCTCCCCGCCGTCGATGGTGCCCTTGGTACTGTTGTTGAACATGACCTCGCTGACTCCGTAGAGAGAGGTCTTGTCAAATTTTTCGTCCCCCTTGCGGACGGTGGCCTGGGCGTCCACATAGGGGGAAACACCGGAGAGCACGTCCGGGTTTTCCTCCACCAGATCATACATATCCTGGGGATCCAGGGTAGAGGTGGACCCATCCCCTCGTCCCCAGACATAGGTCATCATCATGTTGACCCCCAGCTTATCCACCTGCTGCTGCACCATGCCGGTCAGGCCGTTGCCCAGGGCCAGGATAATGATGACGGCGGCCACGCCGATGATGATGCCCAGCATGGTGAGCAGGGAGCGCATCTTGCTGGTGGCCAGGGCCTTGATGGCCAGGCGGAAGGACTGTCCATAGTTCATACCGCCTCCACCTCCTCGTCCGCCGCGTCGGGCTGGACCACCGCCCGTGGATCGTGGGCGTCCCCGTCATAGATGACCTTGCCGTCCTGAAGGCGGATGATGCGGTCCGCCTTGACGGCGATGGAGTTGTCGTGGGTGATGAGGACCACCGTGTCCCCCTCCCGATTGAGCTTTTTCAAAAAGCCCAGTACCTCCCGGCCTGTTTTGGAGTCCAGGGCTCCAGTGGGCTCGTCAGCCAGGATGACCGAGGGGTCCCCGGCCAGGGCACGGGCGATGGACACCCGCTGCTGCTGGCCGCCGGAGAGCTGGCTGGGCAGATTCTTTTTCTTGTCCGCCAGTCCCACCCGCTCCAGAGAGCGGATGGCCCGCTCCCGACGCTGGTCGGCGGGCACGCCGGCGTAGAGCAGGGGAAGCTCTACATTTTCCAGCACAGACAGCTTGGGGATCAGGTTGTACTGCTGGAAGATAAAACCCAGCATCTTGTTGCGAATGTCCGCCTGCTGGTCGTCCTCCATGGTGGACACATCCACACCCCCCAGATGGTAGGTGCCGGAGGTGGGCACGTCCAGGCAGCCGATAATGTTCATAGCTGTGGACTTGCCTGAACCGGAGGAGCCTACAATGGCCACGAATTCCCCCTGGTCGATGGTGATGTTCACCCCATCCAGGGCATGGACTGTCTCCTCCCCCATCGGATAGATCTTATATATGTCCTTCAGTTCGATGAGATGTTCCAAGCCGGTCAGCCTCCCATCGCAACGGCGCCCATGGAGCCGGTGGCCTGGTCAGGAACCAGCACCACCTCGTCCTGAGACAGTCCGGAAGTGATCTCGATGTACTCCTCGTTGCTCCGTCCCAGCTCCACAGGGCGGCGCTCCGCCTTGGAAAGATCGGCTATGGTGAGGCCATCCTCAGAAAGTGTGCCCGGTCCGGCTACCAGCACAGTGCCGTCGCTGTTGACGGCGGACACCGGGACACAGAGGACGCCCGTGGTCCGCTCGACAACGATATCGGCGGACACGTTCATGCCTGGATTCAGGTCGCCGAACTCCCGCAGCAGAATGGTGACGGGATAGGTGGTAAAGCCGTTGGTGGTGGTGCCGTTGATGGACACCCGGTCCACTACGCCTTGAAAGACCTGTCCGGGCAGCGCCTCGGCGGTGATGTCTACCTCCTGACCCTCCTGGACCTGGTTCAGGTCCAACTCACTGATGTTCATGGTCAGCTTCAGACTGCTCATGTCATAGAGAATGGCCAGGGAGCCGGCGTCCATGCCGTCTACCTTGTCACCAACCTTATAGTTCTTCTCAATGATCGTGCCGGAGATAGGGGCGGTGATGGTGTAGCTCTCCAGGGCGTCCTGGGCCCTTTGGAGGGCCAGCTGGGCATTTTCCACGGAGATGGCGCTGTTTTCCAGGGCGCTCTGGGCCCCATCGCCCCCCAGGGTGACCAGGGCGGTACCGGCGGACACCCTGCTGCCAGCGGTGACGTGGACGGCAGTCACCTCGCCGGAGGTCTGGGCCACCACGGTCTGGCGCGTATTTTCCTCAAAGGAGCCGCTTCCGGCACAGGCGATGTCCCCCACAGTGGCGGTGGCCGAATTGGCGGAGGTCAGAGCGCCTGGGTTATCCACCCGTATCTTCACCTGCCGGACCAGAGCACCGCCATTTCCCACCAGCTCGGCGGAGGAGATGGACTCCACTGTGCCGGACAGCACCTCCATGGTGCCGGCGATGGTCACCTGGGCCCCCTGACCGGGGGACAGGCTGGAGGCATCCGCCGACTGGAAGGGGAGGGTCAAGGTCATGGTGGAGTTGTCCGCCACGTCGGCAATAGGGGTGCCGGGAGAGACCAAGTCCCCCTTTTGGACGTGGACCTGTTGGACCACCCCGGCGGCGGAGGCGCTTGGGCTCATGCCGGAGAGCAGCTCATCATAGTTGAGCTGGGCCTGACGCAGGGATAACTGGGCCTGCTGAAGACCGATTTCCGCGTCCCCGGCATCCAGTTGATAGAGCAGATCTCCCTTCTCAATCCAGTCGCCCACCTCGAAGGGGGCGGCAAGCACCTCGCCGCTGACCAGGGCGCCCACCTGATAGGACTCGATGGGCGTCACCGCCCCGGAGCCGTCCACCGCCACCGTCAGATCCTGGAGAGAGGCGGGAACAGGAATGTACTGCCCGGCGGCGCTGACGCCGCCCCCTCCGCCCGACGGGCGGAGGAAAAACCACCATATGGCTAGAAGGACCACAAGGAGGATGGCCCCCCGCTTGATCCACTTCTTCTTTTTCCGGGGGACTGGAAAAAGAGGTCCCTTCTTCCCCGGCTCCTGTGGGAGCTGTATCTCCTCCTGTGTGCTGACCTGTGTCGCGTCCATAAAAAAACTCCTTATCTTCATGGCCCGAGGGCCGGTTTCGCCGGGGTGTCTCTGTGTGCTTCCATTGTACGGGACAAAGTTTATATCCATTGAAAGAATAGATGAAAATTTCATTAAAATTTCTCCCACCGCTGCCGTGACAGTTTATACCGTCCAGCAGGTGGAAGGTCAAGGGGAAATTTGTATTCCAGTGGGGGAGAGGGCATAAAAATTCCTGCCCGGTGAAACCGGGCGGGAATTTCGGCCTTATGGCTCCCTCTCCAGGGACTGGATATGGTTCCGCAGCACCTGGCGGATATAGGCGGGAAGGCTGTATGAGTTCTGCTCCGCCAGACGGGCCAGCGCCTGGTAGCGGTCCAGTGGGAGAACGACGGTCACCGACTTTTTCGGATCGTCTACATGGGGACCTCTGTACATAAAATCACCTCCTGGTAGAACATGATACCAGATGGTAAGGGAAAGGGCGGGATTTAAGGGTATTTTCCTTAAAAAAGCTGCCGCGTCCTTAATCCCTGCAAAGAAAAGAGGAAAATATAAAAGTGCCGCCGGAGCTCCGGCGGCACGATGCGACGATTAAAGGGATGGAGAAAGTTTCGGGTCCAGGCAGTTCAGAATAGCCGCAGCCACACCGTCCTGTCCATTGTCCGCAACGACCCGGAGGGCCAGGTCCTTGACGGCCTGGGAGGCGTTGCCCATGGCGATAGGAACGCCAGCCGCCTGGAGCATGGCCAGGTCGTTGTCGCTGTCCCCCACGGCGGCGCACTGGTCCAGGGGCACGCCGTACCGCTGGGCCAGCTGGGCCAGAGCAACCCCCTTATCCACCCCGGCGGGCACCACCTCGAAATCATGGTCGTTGGAGGAGGTCAGCTCCAACCCCTCCAGGGCCCGCAGCTCCTCCAAGGGATAAGCCGGCTGATTCCAGTCCCCGTGTACCTTGGTCAAGGGCAGGCGGTGCTCCTCCAGATAGGCCAGGGGGTCCTCCACCACCACGGCGTTGTCATGAAAGACTGGATAGGGATAGGTCCGCAGCAGGGACTCCTTGGAGAAGGGGTCCAGGACGATCTCCTCCCCGGCGAAGATCATCAGCTCGATCCGCCGGCCCAGACACAGCTCCAGCACCCTCCGCCCCGTGTTTTGGGGCAGGTCCTGGCGCTGGAGGACCTGGCCAGTGGAGCTGTCCGCCAGCGCCGCCCCTCCCAAAGCAGATACCAGATCATCACACCCGGCCTGCTTGGCGAAAAAGCAGGCCTCAGGGATGGGACGGCCAGTATTCAGCACTACCCGAATCTCAGCGGCCCGGGCCAGGGCGATGGCCGCCTTAGAGGCCGGGGTGATCTGGCCCTGTGGATCCAGCAGCGTGCCGTCCAGGTCCAGCGAGATGAGTTTTACCATAACAGATTCCTCCTAGATCGAAAGGTCAGAGAGGCCTTCGGCCGCTCCCACCATTTAGAAAAACAGACTGCCCGCCTGATACACCAGCAGAGATACCACATAGGCGCAGCCTACCTGCCAGGCGATGGAGAACCAGGCCCACTTGGGGCTGTTCATCTCCTTGAACAGGGTGGATACGGCGGCCACACAGGGGACGTACAGCAGAATGAACACCAGCATGGAGAAGGCGGACAGGGGGGTGAAGCCAGCCATGGCCGCTGCCACCGCTCCGCTGGAGGCGGTGAGGGAGAAGCCGTAGAACATGGACAGGGAGGACACCACCATCTCCTTAGCGACAAGCCCGGTGAGCAGGGCAACAGCGGCCTGCCAGTGGCCGAAGCCGCAGGGGGCAAAGATGGGGGCGATGAGGGAGCCCAGAGTACCCAGCATACTCTGGCCGGCGTCCTCCACCATGCGCAGAGAGAAGTCGAAGGACTGGAGCAGCCACAGCACCATGGACATGAGAAGGATGAGGGTGCCTGCCTTGATGAGGAAGCCCCGTACCTTCTGCCACACATGGGTGAGCATATTGGACAGGGAGGGGAGGCGATAGGGGGGCAGCTCCAGTACAAAGGGGGCGGGCTCCCCGGCGAACAGGGTCTTTTTAAAGAACAGGCCGGACAGGATGCCCGCCGCCATGCCGATGAGATACAGCCCAAAGACCACCAGCCCGGCGTAGGGGCCGAAGAAGGCGGCGGATAGCAGCCCGTAGACGGGCAGCTTGGCCGAGCAGGACATGAAGGGAACCAGTAGAATGGTCATCCTCCGGTCCTTCTCGTTTTCCATGGTCCGGGCCCCCATGATGGCGGGCACCGAGCAGCCAAAGCCCATGAGCATGGGGATGAACGCCTTTCCAGACAGTCCGAACCGGCGGAGCAGGCGGTCCATGATAAAGGCGGCCCGAGACATATAGCCCGAGTCCTCCAGGAAGGACAGGAAGAAAAAGAGCAGGGCGATTTGGGGCAGAAAGGTGAGCACGCCCCCCACCCCGGCAATGATGCCGTCGCACACCAGGGACACCAGGACCGGGGACACTCCCGCCCCGGACAGCGCCCTGGAGAGCCAGCCGGATAGACTGTCCACGGCGGCCCCCACCCCGTTGGACAGCCAGGAGCCAAAGGGACCAAAGGTGACGACAAACATAAGCAGCATAGTCAACAGAAACAGGGGAATGGCGAACAGGCGGTGGGTGACCACCTTATCCACCTTCTCGCTGAAGGTCAGCTCGCCGGGACGGCCGCCCTTGACCACAGAGGCGGCTACCACCTTTTCGATGTACTGGTAACGGCTGTCGGCAATCAGGGTCTCCCGGTCGCCCAGGTCACTGGATCCCTCGTACTCGGCCACTACCGCATCCAGCAGGCCGGACACCCGTGCGGGCAACTTCAGGGCCTTGGCTACGATGTCGTCTCCCTCCAGCAGCTTGATGGCGGCCCAGTGGGCGGGCAGCCCGGCGGCGTAGGCGTAGTCGTGGATCAGCTCGCCCATCCGGTGGTGGATGTCATGGGTGAAGCTGTCGTACAAATCGTCAGGTTCGATTGTAAAGCCCAAGTGCATCTGACGGTGGGCGGTGTGGAGCAGGGTGTCCAGCCCCTCGCCGGTTCGGGCGGTGATAGGGACTACGGGAATACCCAGCTCCTTGGACAGCCGGGCCACGTCGATCTGGTCGCCCCGTTTAGCAACCTCGTCCATAAAGTTCAGCGCCACCACCATGGGCCGCTCCAGCTCCAGAAGCTGGACTGTGAGGTACAGATTGCGCTCCAGATTGGTGGCGTCTACGATGTCGATGATACAGTCCGGCGCCTCGCCGATAATAAAATCCCTGGCTACGATCTCCTCCATGGAATAGGGGGACAGGGAATAGATGCCAGGCAGGTCCACCACCGTCATGGACTTATCGCCCAAACGGGCGGTGCCCTCCTTCTTTTCCACGGTGACACCGGGCCAGTTTCCTACATACTGGTTGGAGCCGGTGAGGGCGTTGAACAGAGTAGTCTTGCCGCAGTTGGGATTGCCAGCCAGAGCCACACGCATAGACCGACTGTCGTGGGCGGCGGCGTCATAGCGCCCGCCGTGGGCCTCCAGCTCATGCTCATGGTCCCGCAGCTGCCGGCGGGCGGCTTCGGGATCTGGACCGGCCTGAAGGGCTGCCCCTCCGGCACGCCGGGGGCGGGGCTGCCCTATGACGATCTGCTCGGCGTCCGCCCGGCGCAGGGACAGCTCATAGCCCCGGAGGGACACCTCCAGGGGGTCGCCCAGAGGGGCAATTTTATTTACCTTCACCTGGGTGCCGGGGGTCAGCCCCATATCCACTAGCCGGCGCTTCACTGCCCCGGACTGATTGCCCACAGACAGGATCGTGCCGCTCTGGCCCGGAGCCAGGTCATTGAGAGTCTTCCGCTGCACTGTCGTTTCCATCCAAGTTTCCCCTCTTTTGAAACGGTCTGCTATCACGAATCGGTTAATCTTCTCCTAACGTCATTGTAATGGAAAGGAGGGCTTTTTGCAAGGCCGTGCCTCTCCCTTTCCCTCCTCTGAACGGAAAAAGAGAGCGCCCTTTTGGGCGCTCTCTTGTGCAGTTTGTTCCATCGGGAAGACTTACTGCCGCAGTTTAGCCACAGCCTGGGCCAGCCGCTTGCAGCCCTCCACGATATTGTCATAGCTGTTGGCGAAGGAGAGGCGGAGATATCCCTCTCCGCCGGGACCAAAGACATCGCCGGGAACCAGGGCGATCTTGGCCTCATCCAGCAGATAGGAGGCCAGCTCGGCGGAGGGTTTTCCCAGGGATTTGCAGTTGATGAAGATGTAGAAGGCGCCCTTGGGGCACAGACAGCTCAAACCGGGAATGTCGTTGATGGCCTTGACGGCATAATCCCGGCGGCGCTGATACTCCTTAACCATGTCGTTGACCTCGTTCTTCTCGTCACGGAGAGCTGCCACAGAGGCCGTCTGGACGAAGGAGGGGGCGCAGGTGGTGTTATGCTGGTGGAACTTGTTGAGGACCGCGATATAGGCCTCGGGGGCGGCCACATAGCCCAGGCGCCAGCCGGTCATGGAGTAGGCCTTGGACATGCCGTTCATGGTGAAGGTCCGCTCCTTCATGCCCGGCAGGGAGGCGATGCTAATGTGCTTCTCCCCATCGTAGATGAGCCGCTCATACACCTCGTCGGAGATGACTAACAGGTCCTTCTCGATGGCCAGGTCGGCTAGGCCCTGGAGGGTATCCTGGGACAGAACGCCGCCAGTGGGATTGTTAGGGGTGATGATGACCACGGCCTTGGTCTTGTCCGTCACCTTGGAGCGCAGCTCGGCCAGGTCCATTTGGTAGCCATTCTCCTCCTTCAGAGAGTAGGTGACGGGGACGGCGCCCAACATACGGGGCACATTGTGGTAGTTGAGCCAAGCAGGGTCGGGGACCAGGATCTCGTCCCCCTCGTCCAGAATAGCGGCCAGAACAGCAAAGACAGCCTCGGACAGGCCTACGGTGACCAGCACCTCGCTGGCCTTATAGTCCACATTGTTCTGCCGCTTCAGCTTGTTGGCAATCTCCTGCCGCAGCTCCAGAGTGCCGAAGTTGGAGGTGTAAAACACGTCCCCCTTGTCCAGAGCCGCCTCAGCCGCCTTCTTGATATATTCAGGGGTGTCAAAATCGGGACGACCAATTTCAAAATGAATGACATGCTCCCCGGCCCGCTCCATAGCCAGAGCCTTCTCATTGACTTTTCGGATGCCGGAGGGGGCCAGTTGGTCCATTCTGGCTGAAGTTTTCAGTTCCATAGCGATGATTCTCCCTTAAAATGTTAAATTGTACCCGCCGCGGAGAGGAATCCTCTTGCTGGACGGGGGGACATTCTGATATAATTCTAGCAGGTGCCGGCCGCGATGTAAAATAGCAAATCGTTGAAGGCACTATATGATTTTCCTTATAGAGGGCTGCTATGACGGATTATAAAGAGTACATTTACGCCATATATCAGGAGAAGAGCTTTTCCAAGGCGGCAAAAAAACTATATGTGTCCCAGCCCTGGCTGAGTGCCACAGTGAAAAAGGTGGAGCAGCAGCTCCAGATCCCCCTCTTTGACCGGAGCACCAACCCTATCAGTCTTACCGATGCGGGGCGGTACTATATTGAGCAGATCGAGCGCATTATGGCCATCGAGGAGGAGATGCAGCGGCATTTCAACGAGATGCGCAGCGTCAACAATGTGGAGCTGCACATTGGCAGTTCTATGTTTTTCTGTACCTATGTGCTGCCTAAGCTGCTTACCGACTTCTGCGCTCTGTACCCCCAGGTCACCCTAACCTTCACCGAGGGGACTACCTCTGGCCTGACTGAGAAGCTGAGGGCGGGCCAGCTGGACTTTTTGCTGGAAGCGGAGTGCCCCTCTGGTAGCGATATACAGACCTTTCCCTGGGCGTCAGAGCAGATTATCCTGGCGGTTCCGGCCCACTATGAGATCAACCAGCGGCTGGAGCCCTACCGATACACCTTTGAGGGGCTGCTCCGACGGGACGAGCTGGAGCACAGGCGTCCGCCAGTCCCACTGCACCATTTCAAGGACGAGCCTTTCCTTTTGCTCAAGCCGGACAACGACGTCCACGACCGGAGCCTGACCCTGTGCCGGAATGCCGGATTCACCCCCAACGTATCCCTGTACCTCAGCCAGATGATGACCGCCTATTACCTGGTGTGCGAGGGAAAGGGAATCACATTTCTGCGAACCACTATCCCAGAGTTTGTCACTCCCACCAGTGGCGTGGTGTTCTATCTGCTGGACGACCCCCAGGCATTCCGAAACATCTATTTATCCTACTCTAGGAACAAGACCAGCCCAATTCATCGGCAGCTCATCGAATTTATGCGCGGCGAAAGCCCAGGGAAGAACTGGTCCCGCCGGTGAGTGCCGCCGGACTTGTAATCACAACTTTTTCCCACAATTATCCCTGGAAAGCCTTGTTTTAGCGGAAGAAAGATGCTAAGATGGGGAAAAAGACCAGACAGAGTCCCTGTTTCCCGCTTTTGAACTGTGACGAAGGATCGATGTGAAAAAGGAGATGTTGTGTACCATGGCGCTGAAAAATTTTGATCAGATCGTGGAGCAGGCTAAGAGCGTTCAGAAGCCTAAGACTGTCGTTATCGCCGGTGCGGACGCGGAGAATATCCTGCTGGGGGCCTTTATGGCTCAGGAGGCCGGCTTTGTATTTCCCGTCCTAGTGGGCGAGGAGGAGAAGGTGGTCCCCATGCTGGAGCAGCTGGGGATGAAAGACAGGCCCTACCGCCTGGTACCCACCCAGCCTGGGGAGAATGTGGCCCAGACGGCGGTGGATGTGGTCAACCGGGGCGAGGGGGATATGCTCATGCGGGGCAACACCCAGACCCGGGAGTTCCTGCTGCCCCTCCTGGTGCCGGAGAATGGGCTGCGCACCGACAAGCTGCTGGCCCACATTGACTTGGTCTGTATGCCCGAGTATCCTAAGGTCATAGCCATCGGAGATGTCACCGTCACCATTGAGCCCAATCTTCAACAGAAAAAGACCATCATCGCTGACATGGTGGATATGCTGAAGACTGTGGGTTATGAGAGGCCCAATATTGCCCTGCTATCCATGGTGGAGAAGGTCGCCTTCCATATGAAGGACACCATCGAGGCCCAGGAGCTGGTCCGAGAGCACTGCCGGCACCCCATCGCGGACTGCCAATTGGTGGGCCCTATCGCCTATGACCTGATCCTGTCCAAGGAGGCCGCCCGGTTGAAGGGCTACGACTGTCCCTTGTGTGGGGAGTTCGACGGGATCGTCGTTCCCAGTCTGCTGGCGGGCAACCTGATTGTCAAGTGCTGGCAGATGCACGCCCACGCCCAGACCTGCGGCGTGGTCATCGGGGCCAAAATCCCTGTGGCCCTCACCTCCAGAAGTGATGACAAAGAGGTGGCCTTCCACTCCCTGGCCTTCTGTACTGCCCTGTCTCAGAAGGGCTGAACTGGACCGAGAGTTCCCGGCCGGCGTCCGCGCTCCAGCGGCCGCCGGCCGGTTTTCATTTTGGTAGGCTGGAACAAAAATATCCCCCGGATAAAAATGATATCATATGAAATAAGAGAATGCCCGGTTGCCATTGACAACGGCGGGGCCTTGTGATACTTTTTTGAATATAGGAAAAGTGAAGCTGTCAAGATTTTTGCAATCGAGGCAGGAAAAACGCTGGAAAGCAGAAACTTTTTGCCGAACTATGAAAGACAAGGAAGGAATGCTTTGCAGAACAGCGAGAAGATGTGAAGGAGGAGATCCCTTTGAGCCGATTGTCCATCGAAACGCCGGGGCGGGCCCAGACCGTCCTTTCGTGGCTCAGTCGGGACATGGAGCGCAGGATCAGTGCCAGCTCCTCTGGCCTGTGTCCTGTGGACATGTCCCTGAATTTTTTGCGGCTGTGCCACGCCCAGACCTGCGGCAAGTGTGTTCCCTGCCGGGTGGGGCTGAACCAGCTGGCCATCCTGATCGAGCAGGTGCTGGACCGCACCGCTACGCTGGAGACCATCGACCTGATCGAGAGCACTGCCCAGGTCATAGCCGATTCCGCCGACTGCGCCATCGGCTATGAGGCTGCCCACATGGTGCTCAGGGGAGTGCGGGGCTTTCGGGAGGACTATGAGGAGCATGTGGTCCACGGCCGCTGTATCTGCGGCCTGAGCCACCCGGTGCCCTGCGTGTCCGTCTGTCCGGCCCATGTGGATGTCCCTGGCTATGTGGCCCTGGTCCGGGAGGAGCGGTACGACGACGCGGTCCGCCTGATCCGGAAGGACAATCCCTTTCCCTCCGCCTGCGCCTATGTGTGCGAGCATCCCTGCGAGGCCCAGTGCCGCCGCCGGATGGTGGATGACGCGGTCAACATCTGCGGGCTGAAGCGGTTTGCGGTGGATCACGCCGCCCCTGCCGCCCCGCCGGAGCGGGCGGCGGACACTGGAAAGACAGTGGCCGTCATAGGCGGCGGCCCAGGCGGCATGACCGCCGCCTATTATCTGTCCCTTATGGGGCACCAGGTGACGGTGTATGAGCAGCGCCCCAAACTGGGCGGTATGCTGCGGTACGGCATCCCGGACTACCGTCTGCCTCAGGAGATCCTGGACCGGGATATCGACCACATCCTGTCCGCCGGAGTCCGAGTCCATACTGGGGTGTCCATTGGCAGAGATCTGACCATGGAGGACATCCAGAAGAGTTTTGACGCGGTGTACATCGCCATCGGCGCCCACAACGACAAAAAGCTGGGGCTGGAAGGGGAGGACTCCCAAAACGTCATCAGCGCTGTGGAGCTGCTCCGGGGCATTGGCGAGGGCCAGGTCCCGGACTTCACGGGAAAGAAGGTGTGCGTCATCGGCGGCGGCAACGTGTCCATGGACGCCACCCGCACCGCCCTGCGCCTGGGGGCGGACAGCGTCACCTGTGTCTACCGCCGCCGGGTGGAGGACATGACCGCCCTGTCTGAAGAGATCGAGGAGGCCATGGCCGAGGGCTGCCAAATTCTGCCCCTCCAGGCCCCCGCCCGCATTGAGGCGGACGAGGAGGGAAAGGTGGCCGCCCTGTGGACACAGCCCCAGATCATCAGCCGCTATGGCCGGGATGGCCGGCCCGCTCCGGCCGGCGCCCAGACAAAGGAATTCCGCATCCCCTGCGACTACGTCGTCGTGGCCATCGGCCAGGCCATCGAGGCCCAGCCCTTCGAGGCGGTGGGCATTGCCACACGCCGGGGGGCCATCCAGACCGACCTGACCAGCTCGGTCCCAGGCGTGGACAACGTCTTTGCCGGCGGCGACGCCGTGTCCGGCCCAGCCACCGTGATTCGGGCCGTGGCCGCCGGAAAGGTGGCCGCCGCCAACATTGACAACTATCTGGGCTTTGACCACAAGATCCGCTGTGATGTGGAGATCCCGCCGGCCCATATGACCAACACCCCGCCCTGCGGCCGGGTGAATCTGAAAAACCGCCATCTCTCCTGTTACAGCGGGGACTTCTCTCTGCTCAAGGAGGGCATGACACTGGAGGAGGCCCAGCAGGAGGCCAGCCGCTGTCTGCGCTGTGACCACTTCGGCTACGGTATCTTCAAGGGAGGGAGGAACACGGAATGGTGACGATGACCATTGACGGACTGACTGTCCAGGTGCCGGAGGGCACCACCATCCTGGAGGCCGCCAAAACGGCCCACATCCGTATTCCCCACCTGTGCTACCTGAAGGGGATCAATGAGATCGCTGCCTGCCGGGTCTGCTGCGTGGAGGTGGAGGGGGAGCGGGCCATGGTCACCGCCTGCAACAACCCGGTGAAGGAGGGAATGGTGGTCCACACCAATTCCCCCCGTGCCAGGACCACCCGGCGGACCAATGTGGAGCTGATTCTGTCCCAGCACGACTGCAAGTGCGCCACCTGCGTCCGCAGCGGGAACTGCCAGCTTCAGGCGATTGCCAATGACCTGGGCATCCTGTCCCTGCCCTATGAGAGCCAGCTGCCACGGGGACTGCGGGGGGCCTGGACCACCACCTTCCCCCTGTACCATGATTATAATAAGTGCATCAAATGCATGCGCTGCATCCAGATTTGTGACAAGGTCCAGTCCCTGTCCATCTGGGACCTGGCGGGCACCGGCGGCCGCACCACCATCGACGTGTCGGACAACCGGGTCATTAAGGACTCGGACTGTGCCCTGTGCGGCCAGTGCATCACCCACTGTCCCGTGGGCGGCCTGCGGGAGCGGGACGACACCCAGCGGGCCTTTGCCGCCCTGGCCGACCCGGACAAGATTACCGTGGTCCAGGTGGCCCCCGCCGTCCGTGCCGCCTGGGGCGAGGCATTTGGGCTGAAGCGGGAGGAGGCCACCATGGGCCGCATGGCCGCCGCCCTGCGGCGGCTGGGCTTCCAATATGTGTTTGACACCAACTTCGCCGCCGACCTGACCATTATGGAGGAGGGCAGCGAGTTCCTCCACCGCCTCCAGGCCGGGGGGCTGACCCGCTGGCCCATGTTCACAAGCTGCTGCCCCGGCTGGGTCCGGTTCCTGAAGAGCCAATACCCGGAGCTGACCCATCAGCTTTCCTCCGCCAAATCGCCCCAGCAGATGTTTGGCAGCGTGGCTAAGAGCTGGTTTGCTCAAACGCTGGGGGTAGCGCCGGAAAAAATCTTCTGCGTGTCCATCATGCCCTGTGTGGCCAAAAAGGCGGAGAGTGAGCTGCCTACCATGGCGGTGGACGGCCACCCGGATGTGGACCTGGTTCTCACGACCCGGGAGCTGGTCCGTATGCTCCGGGCCGACAAGCTGGACCCCGCCCTCCTGCCGGAAGAGGAGCCAGACAGCCCCTTGGGCGTCCACACCGGGGCCGGAGTTATCTTCGGGGCCACCGGCGGCGTGATGGAGGCGGCCCTGCGGACAGCGGCCTATGTGCTCACAGGGAAAAACCCGGACCCGGACGCCTTCGCGGCGGTCCGTACCGGGCCCGGACTGCGGGAGGCCGCCTTTGAGCTGGCCGGCATCCCTGTGCGCTGCGCCGTGGTCAGCGGCCTGGGCAGCGCCCGGAAGCTCATCGAGCGGCTGAAGGCGGGCAAGGTCCATTACGACTTTGTGGAGGTCATGGCCTGCCCCGGCGGCTGTGTGGGTGGCGGCGGTCAGCCCATCTCCGTAGAGGACGAAGAGCTGTATGGCGTCCGGGGCCAGCGGTTGTACGACCTGGACCGGGCGGAGCCCATCCGCTTTTCCCACGAGAACCCCCAGGTCCAAGCCCTGTACCGGGACTTTCTGGGCGCCCCGTTGAGTCAGAAGGCGGAGGAGCTGCTTCACACCGACCACAAGGCCTGGGAGATGCCCGGCCAGCGCCAATAGAGAGAAATAGAGCGGAAAACTGCCCGGAGCGCCCCGTTGGGGCGCCCCGGGCAGTTGGGATATAGAGGAAATTGGGTTCAAGGCGGCCTCCCATGGGAGGCCGCCTTTTTCGTGCTGGGTTCAGGCCGGGAAGCGGTAAAAGTCCGTCCCGGCGCCGGGAGTGGCCGCTATGCTCGGCGGATTCTGGCGCTCATACAGGTCGGGCTTGAGATAGTCGGGGTAGAATTTCAGGATGGCGTTTTTCAGGGCGGCGATGTCGATTTTGTCCGCCCAGTCCCGCTCCCCGTACTCCAGCAGCTCAAAGAGGGGGATGCAGCTCACCTCAAAGGGATAGAAGCAGTAGCCGAAGGTATTGTCCAGCCCCCGTTCCCGGTCGGTTGGCATGAGGGCGGCAAAGACCCTGGTGTGGAACATCAGATCTTCACGGATGGGGTAGGCCAGGGCCAGCACCCAGCCGGCGTACTCAGTCTCCAGCCAGTAGAGCCCGTTCCCCAAGCGGTCGTGGCGGAGAGGCGGTCCCCAGGGTGTGTCCGTGGGGACCGGGAGCTGGCCGAAATATTCAGGGCAGACCTCCATCCCAAAGACCCGGTCCCCCAGCAGAGATTCCGCTTCCGGTAGAGGAAGGCCGTGGTCAGCGAGATATTTGTGGGCCTCATACCGGACGACGTGCTGGCCCTTGTCGTAATAGTCGTTGGCCTCGAAGATCAGGGCGCCGTAGGCCCTGGCCTCCGGCGAGATAGCTGGGGAGCTGGCCGTCACGACCATGTACTGGGCCACGAGAAAGGTATAACGCTCCAACAATCTGGCGGAGGCGTAGTATACCCCAGGGCACAGTTCCTCAGCGTCGATGAGAGAGCCATATTTCTCCTCCACCCCCTGAAAGCTGAACGGGAGTTCCTCAAGTTTAATTGAACTTTCTGACATGGTATTTTATCCTTTAACTGAAATGTAATTTGATTAGGGAGTTTTTTCTTTGATTACTCGAATACGGGTAGTTCAAAGTATTATTATTGCTATCATGAAGACACTACTCAGGGTGAGGAGGGGCTTCAGATAGCAAAAATAGACTATGAGTATGCGCAAATTCTTGTAGATAGGATTTTGACACTTTGTCGATCAAAAGGCATATCTATTAACGGTCTATCAGAGATGAGCGGGGTTAGTCAGTCAACACTTGACAATTTTGTAAATAAAAGGACGTTTAATCCCCGTATCCGAACACTTCATCAAATCGCATTGGCGTTCGGTATGACAGTAGCTGAATTTTTAGATTTTCAAGCGCTAAATGACTATTCGTTTGAAGATTCAACCGATGAAGATTCGGCTGATGAGTAAAGACAGGTTACTGATTGTTGTACCTGTCTTTTTTATTTGTATATATCATACCATAAAAATCGGTGTATTGCTAGTAATTAAATTACAAACTTGTATATATTTTTGTTAAGGCAATTAGGGGCTACACTCTTATTAAAAGGCGGTGTAACACTGTGCCGAGAGCATTGAAAAATATAAATCTTGAAGTTGGTGCCAGAATCAAACGACAAAGACTTGCACAAAAACTGACACGAGAACAACTGGCGAGTCTATCTGGTTACAGTGCCAATTTTATTCAGGAAGTAGAGCGTGGCCGTTCCGGATTATCATCCGAATCTATAAGAGCGTTTTCTATTGCGCTTAAAATATCATGTGACTATCTGCTGTTTGGCGATATGTCGGAGGGCTATGGATATCTTTTATCCAAGTTAGATGCTATACCACAGGCAAAACGGAAATATGTTATTGAGATTATTGAAGCCGCCATTCAATGTGCGAACACACAAGAGTAAAGAGGTAATACAATAAAAGGGGCCTTTTTGCTATGATTCAATACAGTCCTCTATGGAAAACTATGTCAGATAAACGGGTGACAACATATACTTTGCGGGAAAAGCATGGTATGAGCCATGCCACGGTGCAGAGGTTACAAAGGAATATGCACGTATCCACATTTACGCTCAATAGGCTCTGTGAGATATTAGATTGTGAGATTTCAGACGTTGTACAGTATGTACCGGGGAACAAAACAGAACAATAAAGAACATCTGCAGACAGGAGAGCTGATGCGGTTTATATGGATTTATTTATTGAATGGATGTGTACAGATGGAAATGGTATCCCGGTATACTGACGACGAGCCCCTTTTTTTGAAAAACATTGGATACTGCGTTCAATTCTTCCGCAAAAAAAGTGGCATGAGCCAAGAGGAACTTGCGGAAAAAAGTAGTCTAAGTTATTCTACAAGCAGTCATATCCAATCGTCTGCTGCTTATCCCATGTCGATCGTGGCTCTTTATCGGATCGCTGACGCACTGGGTGTTGCCCCTTATCAACTGTGAAGTTTGACTGAAATGAGGATTGGGGGAATAGCCGAAATGGAGAATGAAACCCTAAAAGAAATTGGAAAAAGACTTTTGTCCGCACGAAAGGCAAAAGACTATACACAAGAGCAAGTAGCGAATTTAACTGGTCTCTCCATTAAGATGATTTCTGCGGCGGAGAATGGACATAAGGCCATGCGGCCAGAGAATATTATCAAAATATGTGAATGTCTTTCCATTTCTACGGATTATTTATTGTGTGGAGAACCCGCTAGGCTAAGTACGTTGATAGACTATGATGAAATCAAGAAGCTGTCGCCAAAACAGCGGGAAGCTCTATCAAAAATAATTGAGGATTTTCTTTCCGCATTTGAATAAAGAACACCCGCAGGCCGAATAGCCTGCGGGTGTTTTGCTGTTTAGGCGAAATACCGTCCTTCTTATAGGGGCGCATATTGCGTGACCGTCATATTTCAACAGAAGCGGCCCCTAGTGGCGGTTTGGTTCCTTTTCCGCCATGGGCAAAGGAACCCGCCGCTGTCTCTCTATGCCCAGCGCATCCCCCACATCGTATTTTTAATAAAAACGCCTGCCCCTCTCAAATGGAGGGGCAGGCGTATCAGTTTGAGATAAGGCTTAGAAGATGCCCTGTGCCATCATGGCGTCAGCGACCTTCTGGAAGCCCACGATGTTTGCGCCGGCTACCAGGTCATAGCCCAGGCCATAACGCTCGGCAACTTCCACGGAGGAGTGGTAGATGTTCTTCATGATGCCCTTCAGCTTGGTGTCCACTTCCTCAGCGGTCCAGTAGAGGCGCTCGGCGTTCTGGGCCATCTCCAGCTCAGACACGGACACGCCGCCGGCGTTGACGGCCTTGGAAGGAGCGACCACCATGTGCTTCTGGCTCTTCAGGAACTCCAGAGCCTCGTTGGTGGTGGGCATATTAGCCACCTCGATGTAGTATTTCACGCCGGACTCAGCGATCTTCTTGGCCCAGTCGAGGTTGACATCGTTCTGGGTAGCGGCGGGCATATAGATGTCCACGTCCTTGACGCCCCAGCACTTGGCGTTGGGAACGAACTCGCAGCCGAACCGCTCGGCATAGGGAGCGCAGTGCATAGGATCCTTGGCGCGCATCTCCAGGATGTAGTTCAGCTTTTCCTCGGTGTCCACGCCATCAGGATCGTGGATGTAGCCGTCAGGACCGGCAAAATAGGTAACCTTGGCGCCCAGTTCAGCGGCCTTCTTCATGATGCCCCAGCCCACGTTGCCGTAGCCGGACATGGCGATGCGCTTGCCCTCGATGGACTCGCCGTCGTGCTTCAGGGCCTCGCACAGATAATAGACAGCGCCGAAACCAGTGGCCTCGGGACGCATGATGGAACCGCCGGTGCAGACAGCCTTGCCGGACAGAGCGCCGAACTCGGCGGCGCCCACGATGCGGCGGTACTGACCGTACATATAGCCGATCTCACGGCCGCCGCAGCCCAGGTCGCCGGCGGGGCAGTCGATGTCCTGGCCGATGTGGCGGTACAGCTCGGTGATGAAGGCCTGGCAGAAGCGCATAACCTCGGCGTCGCTCTTGCCCCGGGGATCAAAGTCGGAGCCGCCCTTGGCGCCGCCGATGGGCAGGCCGGTCATGGCGTCCTTGAAGACCTGCTCAAAGCCCAGGAATTTGATGATAGACAGGTTTACAGAGGGGTCAAAGCGGATGCCGCCCTTATAGGGGCCGAGGGCCGCGTTGTACTGCACACGGTAGCCGCGGTTGACGTGCCAAACGTGGTTGTCATCCTCCCAGGTGACACGGAACTCGATGGCGCGCTCAGGCTCCACCATACGCTCCAACAGAGCGGCCTTCTCATACTCGGGATGGGCGTTGATGACGGGCTCCAGAGAAGACAGAACCTCCTCCACGGTCTGCAGGAATTCGGGCTCGTTGGCATTTTTGGCCTTGGTATCGGCCAGCACGCGCTCAATGTACTTGTTCATTGTGACATTCCTCCTGTTATAATATGTTGTACGGGATGAATTGACAGATTACTTGCATTTTGCCGAGATACAGAGATTTTCGCTAGGAAAATCCTGAATCAAGGTCCTTTATATGTATAGCATATCATAAAAAATGGAAGAGTAAAGCAAGATTTTTGTGGAGGTTACCACAGCTAAATGACTGTGGAAGAAGAAAGCAGCACCAAAAAACGGCCGTTTCAACAAAAAGAAACGGCCGTTTTTGGTGAATATGCAAGTTTTCAGTCAAAGGCTAGTCCCAGGTAGCCCGTGGACGACCAGTCCCAGCCTTCCGCCCCTTCCGAATCCAGCCATTTCAGCATCCCGAAGGGGACCGGAGAGCCCTCCCGGACTGGGGAGCGGACCTCCAAAATGGAGGCCCCCAGCAGGGAGAGCAGGCGCCCCTTCTCCTGGACAAAGCCGGCGGCCTGGGGGCCGGCCAGCAACTCTTTTACCACGGCCTTCTCCTGGCTGGCCCACTCCACACACAGCAGGGCGGGACCATAGGGGGTATCAGCCCGGTAGAGCCCGCCGCCGCCCAGGGCACAGCAGCCGGCCTGATAGGTGAGAGCGTCCTCGGGATAAAAAATATGGGGAATATCCTCCAGCAGCTCCTCCCGCAGAGCGCCGTAGCCGGCTGGGGACAGCGCCTCCAGGGAGAGGGACGGCGGGACAGGGGAGCCGGGGCGCTCCGCATTTAGTTGGCTGACCTGGCTCTGGTGAACAAAGCACTCCCGAAAGCCGTTGGCCCCAAAAAAGCTGTGGAGGCTGGGTTCGGCCGGGACGGTGGTGACCGCGGGGATAGACAAGGTGCGGAAATACTCGTCCGCCCCCTTCAGTAGCCGGGCGGCCAGCCCCTTTCCCCGGCAGTCCGGATGGGTGGCCACGGCGTAGAGGTAGGCTGCCCGGAATTTTCCCCGGCCCGGCACCACAAAGACGGTGTCGAACCAGGCGGTCATAGAGCGGACCTGCCCCTCCTCCTCCAGTACCAGCACCCGGTCCGGGCGGTAATAGGTGTGAAAAAAATTGTCCACATAGGCCCCGTCGTCGCCAAACGCCAGGGACCAGAGCGCCCGCAGGGCGGGGATGTCTGCGGGAAAGGAAAGTCGTGTGTCCATGTCGGTTCCTCCATTGTAAAGATAAAAAGGCCTCCGGAGGGAGGCCTTGGGGTATGAATCAGTACCCAGGGTACACGTCGCTCTTTTTTGGCATGATGATGGCACAGATCAGATAGGCCCAGAGACCCACTGAGAAGGCAAAAAAGGCGATGACCCAGCCCACCCGGACCAGAGTGGGGTCGAGGTCAAAGTATTCCGCCAGACCACCGCACACGCCGCACAGCATTTTATAACTGCCCTCGGTCCGATACAATCGTTTAGATCCCATCAAGTATTCCCTCCAATGTGATATGAGATGACTTCCTCTTTCTGATACCAGCATACGCCAAAGCCGGTGAAAAATCCATGGGAAAAAGATTAAAAGAAGATAAAAAGCGGATGGAAATGCCAATCACTATCGGCGGTACAGCCAGGCCTTGCGGACGAGCAGGGCGGCGGAGATGGTGAAAAACACCTCCAGCGCCGAGGAGACCATCTGGGGGATGAGAAACAGGACCCCGCAAATGCCTACGATAATAAACCAGGCCCGGAGCAGGGGGACATACCGGTCCGGCTGACGCCGGTATAGGGCGAGCAGGGCGACCAGCAGGGCCAGCATCAAGAGGACACAGGCCAGAGCGGCCAGGATCACATGCAAGTCGGCGTATCGGGGAAACTGCTCCGGGAGATAGGGGATGGCTAGAGCATAGCAAAGGGACAGGCAGGCGGCCAGGGTGAGCAGAATGGCGGCGGTTTGAGCCACACGGCTGCGCAGAATGGAGGCCAGCTTCATCAGCATCAGGAAGAAATAGCCTCCCGCCAGCACGCCCCAGTAGAGAAAGCCCCGGTAGTGGTCCGGCCCGGTCACCGCGATGACGGAAAAATTGGTGGAGAACCAGGCCCGACTGCCCGCAAAGAGCAAGGTATAGGCCGGGATTAGAAAGCAGGCGAACAGATCCAACAGGAGGCCGCTCCGCCGTGGACCGCCTCTCATGGGCGCTCCACGGCGGCCACCAGATCGCCCCGCTCATTAAAATATACCTTGCGGATATCGCTGCCGGTGACCTTCTGGATGTCGTCCAGCCGAAGCCCCTCGGTAATAGTAGATACCAGGGAGAAGGCGACCCCGTGGCGCTTGGCCCGGCCGGTGCGGCCGATGCGGTGGATATAGTATTCGTTCTCGTCCGGGACATCATAGTTAAAGACGGCGTCCACATCGTCGATATCCAGCCCACGGGCAGCCACATCGGTGGCTACCAGTACCCGGAGCTGGCCGTCTCGGAATTTCTGGAGCGTCTTTTCCCGCTGGCGCTGCTGGATATCGCCGTGGATGGCCTCGCAGGAGATGCGCCGCATGGACAGCAGACCGGCCAGGCGGTCTGTCATGTTTTTGGTGTTGCAGAAGGCGATGACACGCTCATAGTCGCCCATGTCCAGCAGCCGGGCCATAGTGTCCGCCTTCTCCCCCCGGTCTACATCCAGGCGGTACTGGGCGATATCGGGCTTGTTGTCCTGATCAGCGTGGACGGTGATTTCCACCGGGTCCCGCTGATAGACCCAGGAGATGTCCATTACTTCCCGGGAAATGGTGGCGGAGAACATCCCCAGGTTCCGGCGCTGAGGCATTTTGTCCAGAATGTGGGTCACATCCCGGACAAAGCCCATGTCCAGCATCCGGTCGGCCTCGTCCAGCACAACAGTTTGAACCTGGTCCAGCCGGACTGTGTGCCGCTTCATGTGGTCCATCAGGCGGCCGGGAGTGGCCACCACGATCTGGGGGGACTTTTTCAGCTGGGTGATCTGCTTTTCAATGGGCTGCCCGCCATAGAGGCAGACTACCCGCACGCCCTCTTTAAAGGCGCACAGGTCCCTTAGCTCGTCCTGGATCTGGATGGCCAGCTCACGGGTGGGGGCCAGTACCAGAGCCTGGACCGCGCTGCTCTCCGGATCAATGTGCTCCACCATGGGGATGCCAAAGGCGAAGGTCTTTCCGGTGCCCGTGGGAGCTTTGGCGATGACGTCCTTCCACTCCATGAAATAGGGGATGGCGCCGGCCTGGACAGGGGTGGCCTGAACATACCCCTTCTTCTCGATGGCCCGCATCAGTGCGGGAGAGAGGTCCAGCTGGGCATACCGGACCGATTCGTTGACAGATGTTCCGTTGATCTCCATGTTTGTTGTTCCTTTCTGTGTTCGTGGATGTGATCCAAGGCCTTCCAAACAGACACAGAAAAAACGCCCTTCCCGGCGCGGCCCCGAATCAAAAAGGACGAAATACATCGCCCCCAATATTATTCCATAATAAATTATAACGTTTTCTCTGCGGTTTGTCCATCTTTTTCCAAAAAGAGAGAACCGGCCCCATCCCAAGGACAGAGCCGGTTCTTTCAAGAAGGAATCGAGAATGAGAGAAGGATCACCAGCCGAAGCTTCCAAAGGGCCACTGGTAGTAATAACCGCCATTCGGGTTCTGCTGCTGTCCCTGCTGTGTGTTCTGCTGGTTCTGGTTAGCAGCCTCGGTCTCGGCATTTTTCTCGTCGAAGGTGACGGTCAGCTTGACCTCCTGCTGCTGGCGCACCACGGTGAGGGTGGCGGTGTCCCCGGCCTTGTAGTCGGAGGACAGGGCCGCTGTCAGAGCGGAGGGGGAGTCCACTGCGGTGTCGTCGATGGCGGTAATGATGTCATTGACCTGCAGGCCGGCCTTCTGGGCGCAGGAGCCCTCGGCCACATACTCCACTACCGCGCCGGCGGGGATGCCATAACGCTGAACGCTCTCGTCCACCACGTTGACCTGGACGCCCAGATAGGGCTTGCCGGTAACATAGCCGTGCTCGATGAGGTCAGAGATAATTTCCTTCACGTCGTTGATAGGGAGCGCGAAGCCCAGCCCCTCGGCGGACACACCGGAGGTGGACTCTGTATACTTGGCAGACACGATACCTACCACGTTGCCATAGCTGTCGAACAGAGGGCCGCCAGAGTTGCCGGGGTTAATGGCGCAGTTGGTCTGAAGTACATTGAGGGTAGTGGTTTCGGTCTGACCGTTGGCATTTTTGCTGGAGGTGGTGATCAGCCGGTCTAGGGCGGATACGATGCCGTCAGTGAGGGTATAGGTCAGCTCACCCAGGGGGTTACCTATGGCGTACACGCTTTCGCCTACCACCAACTGGTCGCTGTCGCCCAAAGTCACAGGCTGTAAGCCGGTAGCTTCGATCTTCAGTACGGCCACGTCGTTGTCCTTCTCACCGCCCACCAGTTTGGCGGTATATTTGTCTCCGTTGGAGAAGGAGACCTCAATGGTGACAGAGGAATCATTGACCGCCTCCTCAATGACGTGGTAGTTGGTGACAATGTAGCCGTCCTGGGTCAGTACAAAGCCGGAACCGCTGGCGGCGGAGGTGGTGGTCTGACCAAAGATGTTCACCGTGGTGTTTACTGTGATGCCGACGCAGGAGGGCAGGTTGGCGGCATATAGCTGTTCGGGCGTCATGGGCTGGCCGCTGTTGGTGTTGACCATCGTATCCACCTGGGGGCGCTCCCCCTCATAGATTACGGTATCGGGGGCGGTCAGACTTTGGTACACGGCCGCGCCGCCAACGCCCGCTCCGCCGCCCACAACAGCGCAGGCCAGCAAAAGAGCGGCAATGCGCTTGCCGCGCCCCTTTTTCTTCGGGGGCTCGCTGGAATGAGCAGGACCACCAGAGGTGGGAATGGGGTCGGTATAGTCGCCGAAGCCACCCCGGTAGCCGTCGTTTTCACTGTTATAAAAGCTGAAGTCGGGATACTCCATGTAAATGCACTCCTTTCAAGAAGGGCCTTGGGGCCGCCCCTCTTTGAACTGTGGATATCATACCGCCGAAATATGAAAAAAGCATGAAGAAAAAGGATAAATTTTTTGAACTTTCCCAAAACAAAGTTTGAAACCAGGTCACATCTGCTCTGGCCGCTGGGAGAGAAGGGCGGCGATGTCCCGCACAGCGGCGGCGATGTCCAGCCGGAGCCCGCGGAACATCCCCATTCCGGCCAGATTCAGCAGAACCAGCAGCAGGATAGGCCCTAGAATCATACCCAGAACTCCAGCTACCTGCATCCCTACATAGATACTGACCAGAGAGGCGATAGGGGATAGACCAGTCTGGTCCCCTACGAATTTGGGCTCCATTACCCGGCGGAACATAGCAATAATGCCCCAGATGACCATGATCTCGATGGCGTCGAGGTAGTTGTGGGTAAACAGCGCGATGACGGCCCAGGGGACCATGACCGTGCCGGCGCCGATGATGGGGATAAAGTCCATAATGGCCAGTCCCAGAGCCAGCAGAAGGCCGTAGGGCTGACGGATGACAAAGAAGCCGATGAGCAGGATGAAGAATACCCCGATGGAGAGCAGCAGCTCCGCCTTCAAATAGCCTCCGAAGGCCCCCAGGGCGGTGGCCCGGACCTGCCCCAGAAAGTGGAGCGTCCCCTCGTCCAGATGTTGAGCGGCCCGTGAGCGGAGATAGGGGTAGTCCGCCGTCAGCATAAAGGTTGCCATGACAAAAAAGACCAGAGCCAACAGAAAGGAGGAGAAGGAGACTGCCTTCTCTCCAGCATAGGTGGCCAGGTTCCCCAGGTCAGGGGCCGCCGAGGATAAGGTGTCCACCAGCCAGTCGAGAAAGCCCTGATCCGGGCCGGCGATCTGGATCGGGAACTGGGCCACCACCTGTTGAAACATCTGGTCCAGCTGGTCCAGTACACTGATGCCGGCAGCCACTACCCCGTCCCAGTTCTCCGCCAGACTGATGACCTGACGGACAACCGCGTAGCCCAGCCATCCCAGGGCGCTCCCTACCAGACCGAAGAGGAGGAGCAGAAGGAGCAAGGTCAGCACGCTTCGGGACCATCCCAGCTTGCGCTGGAACCACTTGACCAGGGGGTTGAGCAGGGCGGCAGCGATGAGGGCGCAGACAAAGGGGGCAAAAAGTGTCAGTAGGGGCCGTCCAAAAAAGGACACCAGAAGGACGGCGGCCAGAGACAGCACCAGCCGGATGGCCAGCCGCAGCCACAGGGCGCCCCGCTGGGGCCAGGTCAGTTGCCCAGGCTTCATTGGTATCATATCCCTCCCTGTTTTTCAGTATCCTACTCTACCTTACCAGAAAAAGCATGAATAAAATGTAAATTTCGGGATGCCTGCCTGTCCCAGAGAAAGAAAAAGGTCCGACTGCTCGCCACAGCCGGACCCAAAAAGAGTTTTATGTGCGATATACCAGACCAATTACATTGGGGCCGGCGTTGATGGACACCACACCACCGATGAGATACTCCAGGGCAGGCTCACAGCCTAGCTCCTGGCGGCAGGCTTCTAGCAGTTTGCCAGCCTGCTCCAGGTTATTGCCATGGACGACCAGATAGGGGCTGTTAGCGCTCCGCTCCTGTTTGCACAGCTCCACAACAGCGGAAATCGCGTTTTTCTCCCCCCGCGCCTTGGACAGTATCTTGGACTCGCCGTTGGCGAAGGTCATAATGGGCTTTAACCCCAGGGCTTCGCCCATGAAGGCTGCCGCGGCGGAGATCCGGCCGGATTTTTTGGCAAACCGCAGGTCAAGAGGGGCGAAGATCACCCGGACATGATCCACCCAATCCTGGATAAAATCCACGATCTCTCCCGCCTGGGCACCGGCAGCAGCCATCTTGGCCCCCTGCACCACCGCCCAGCCGTAGCCCATGGTGTAGTTTTTGGAGTCGATGATATGGATATGGAAGGTGTCCTGGGCATCGGGGTGGTCCTCATAGAACTCGTCCCGGGCCTGTATGGCGTTGCCATAGGTGGCTGAACCCTTGGAGTTGATAGAGGTGTGGATCAGATCGGTATAGCCCTCTTTCCACGCCTTCTCAAAGCATTCAGTGAAAAGATAGGGGTTCAACTGGGCGTGGGTCGGGATCTGAGGGCTGTCCAGCAGCATCTGAAAGAACTCGTCGGGAGTGAAGTCAAAGCCGTCCATATACTCCCTGTCGCCCATCGCGATGGGAAAAGGGAGGACCTGGATGTTCCACTCCTCCCGCAGAGCGGCGGGAATATCGGAAGCAGAGTCGGTAGAAAATTTAATATGAGCCATGGGGGGCCTCCTTAAAAAGATAGGATAAGCGCCTGGCGGGACATAAAAGGATCGAGAGTATTATCCCAGATGCCGGGGAGATTGTCAATGAACCCCTGCTCCGGCTAGAGCGGATCACTTCTTCCGCAGCCGGGTCCGGGTGCCGTCAGGATGTTGAATGAGGGTATTGTCCAGATGGGCCATCAGATTGGACTTACAGGCGGCGATATACTCCTGTCGCAGCAGGGCCCGTTCAGCCTCCTCCTCTGGGGTGAGGCCGGCGGGAGACTTGGCCTTCCGGGCCAGCTCATTGATGCGGTCGATCTTCTTCTGCTCCATGCCTTTCCCTCCCTTATTCCTGTTCTATCTCGCGTTCAAATACCAGCTCGATGGTCTCAATATGTCCAGAGGCCCGCTGAACGCTGGGCAGATAGCCCACATAACGCCAGCCGGCGGCGGCCCGGCTTCGAATGACTTCCTGGTGGCCCTCAGTCCGGATGCCGACGCCGCCGAACAGGCTGTACCCTCCGGCGGAGAGGGCCAGAACCTCAAATTCATATTCATAGTGTGCCATAGCTGTGCCCTCCTATCCGGCGGCTTAAATATATCTCTCCAATACCAGCATGGTCCGTCCCTTTTTGGACTGGCCGGGGATCTCCCGGACCACGCACTTGCCCAGTCCGCGGCAGGTGAGAATGTCTCCCACATCCACCAGCTTGTCCCCTTTGAGACACTCCCGGTGGTTGACGGCCGCCTTGCCGGCGGAGATATAGGCCATGGCTTTGGAGCGGGACAGGGAAAAACCGGCGGCAAGCACCGCGTCCAGGCGAGGGGTGGCGACTGTGTCCCGGATGAGCCTTACCTTCGCCTCTCCAGGGGAAAGGGAAGCCAGAGGAATTTCCCGGAGCTTTAACCGCCAACGCCCGGCGGACTCCCACTGGGAGAGGAGAATGGGCAGTACCTCCCGGAGCAGGATCACCTGACAGGTCCTGTCGCCAGGGAGCAAGATGTCCCCCAGCTTTTCCCTCGTCAACCCCAGGCCCATAAGGGAGCCCAGAATATCCCGGTGGCTTAACTCGGAACCGGGAGGGAAGGCGGCCTCCAATGCGGCCAGCGGTCCCTCTGGGTCCAACAGGAGGTCGTTCTCATCCTGCCAGTCGGGGAGGAAGGCGCACAGGGCCCGCTCTGCGCCGGGAAAGCCACCCCAAAAGATATGGCGGGGCTGCCCCCAGGCGTTGAGTAAATCGGTGACAGAGGCCTGTTCACCCGGCGAGAGAAAGGGGGTATGGGCTGGGATGCCCCGGTCCTGAGCCAGTTCCAGCTTGTCCAGCACACGGGCCAGCAGCACCCGCTCCGCCCCGTCACGGGCGCAGCGGTCCAGAAGCTCCTTCTTGGTCACGACCCTTCTCGCCTCCCTCTGTTTGCCTGTTCAGTATACTGGACAGGACCTGGGATTGTCAACGAAAAAAGCCGGCCATGGGGAGCATGACCGGCCGCAGGGGGACAAAATTAGTACCGACGGACTACCGCCACCACCTTGCCAACTATCTCGGCTTTGGTGCCGTCGATAGGCGGGTAATCAGGGTTTTGGGGAAGAAGCCAGGTGCGGCCGTCTTTTCTATGAAGGGTTTTGACGGTGGCCTCATCCTCAAAAAGGGCCACTACGATCTCACCATTCCGGGCCTCCTGCTGGCGGTGGACCACCACCAGGTCACCGGGCAGAATCCCGGCGTTCAGCATGGACTCGCCCCGGACCGTGAGGGCGAAGTGCTCCCCGGACAGACCGGCAGTGTCGAAGGTGAGGTAGTCCTCAATACACTCTTGGGCCAGGATAGGGGTGCCGGCGGCTACATTGCCAAGGATGGGTATTTGGTTGGCGTGGGGGTCCTCCTCCTCTGCCACCGGGCCCATGGATGCCCCCGGCAGGGAGATGGCGCGGGTCTTGCCCTCTGCCTTGACGATGACACCGGCCTCCTCCAGCCCCTTCATGTGGAAGTGGACGGTGGAGGGGGATTTCAGTCCCACAGCCGCGCCAATCTCCCGGACCGAAGGGGGATAGCCGTGCTGATTGGTAAAGGAGAGGATATAGTCATAGATCTGCTGCTGCTTGGCGGTCAGTTTGGCCATGGCAAGGGCTCCTTTCGGCAGACGGACAGAAAATTACATACTAAAATTTAGATGTATTTTATCATACATTTGTACGAATGTCAAACGAATGTTCCAAAAATAAGGAAGCCTCTAAAAAAACGCCAGGACCTAGAGGTCCTGGCGGGTAGCTTTGGATGTTCAGAGAGGGGGCATCTCCACAGAACCCTCCCGCTGGAGGCGCAGCCGGGCGTCGTAGAAGCCGGCCATGGTCACGGAGCGGTAGGGATAGAGCCACAGCTTTACCGGGATGGAGGCCAGCAGGAGAAGAAGGGCGGAGCTGGGATAGGAGAGGATAATCTGATAGAGCACATAGGCCGCTCCGTAGTGCTCCAGGGAAAGAGACTGGAAAAAACCTCCTTGGACCAGCACTTGGACCAGGACCAGCGTGTACAGAAGTAGATCCAGCAGTTCCCAGCCGAGAAAGGAGAAAAACAACTTGAACATCTCCCACTTCCATCCCCGCGTCAGCTCCACACTGCGGCGGACCGCGGCGAAGGCCCCATGGTCAGGGTGGTCGGCCAGCAAATAGTAGGCCAGGGCGTAGCGCAGAGAGACCCAATAAGAGAAAATCATGATGCCGGCAATTAGAACGGGAATCACAAGGAAGGAGAGGCCTGGGGAGAGAAGAACCGGAATTAGGACCAGCCAGACGACGGGGATGCACAGCAGGGACCAGGCCAGCGTGTGGAGAAAGATCAGAATGGAGGTCATGATAACCAGCAGGGCCACGGAGAAGCCATCGGCTAGGGCGCCCAGTCCGGGAGACAGCTTCCGGGAGGTCCACATGGACCATAGCGTAAAGCCAAAGCCAACTACCGTGGAGTACAGGGAGAGGAGGATGGAAAGGAACAAAGCCGGCAGACTGATGTTTCCTGTGTCCGGGGCCGGAACAAGCAGGCCGGCCAGTGTGGAAACACCAGTGGTCATCAGCAGATATACCAAGGTGACCACCCAGAAGGAAGGACGGGAGACCCGAATGGCCTCCCTAGCCTGCCTTTTCAGTTCTCTGCGGTCGATCTCCATAAAAACTCTCCGTTCTTACTGTCATAGTTGGGGAAGGGCGCCGCTGCCAGCAGGAGCGAACCTTCGCTCCGGTCCATCCGCGCTGCTCGCGGCGGCTCAAACGCCTCTCTATTCCCACTTGTCCATGATTTGCCGAAGCTGATCGGCCAGCTTGGACAGATCCTTGTTGGAACGGCCCCGGCTGCGGCTGATAAGGTCGGCCAAGTCCTTGGACACATCTTGTAGCCGCAGGAAGGCGGCGGAGGGAGCGGAGGCGCCGCCTGTGGTCCGCTTGCTCTCCAGAACAACGCCCTTTGCCAGCATACGATTTCCCAGCAGATCATAGACCTCCTCATAGAGAGGCGCGTGGGCGGGGATGCCCCGCTCATTCAAATCATTTGCAAAGAGGTCTGTGATCTCACTATCCCCGTGTACCACGAACACTTGGTCCGGCTTGGGGGAGAAATGGCCGATCCAGTCCAGCAGGTGATCCCGGTCGGCGTGAGAGGACAGGCCGGGGAAATTCAGGATCCGGGCCCGGACGGCGATCTCCTCACCAAAAAGCTTTACACTTTTGGCCCCCTCCAGCAGACGGCGGCCCAGAGTGCCCTCCCCCTGATAGCCCACAAAGACCACAGCGCATTCGGGGCGCCATAGGTTGTGCTTCAGGTGGTGGCGGATGCGGCCGGCATCGCACATACCGGAGGCGGAGATGATGATTTTAGAGCTCTTGTCCATATTGAGAGCCTTGGATTCCTCGGTAGACTGGGTCAGGGTCAGGCCGGGGAAAGTGAACAGGTTGTCGCCACCCTGCAGGACGGCAATTGCCTCCTCGTCCAGGTAGCCGTGAAGATCGCCAGCGTAGATCTTGGTGGCCTCAGCGGCCAGGGGAGAGTCCACGCAGACGGTAAAGTTGGGGACCGATTTGACCATCCCCTCATTTTTGATCTCTCGGAGGAAGTAGAGCAGCTCCTGGGTACGGCCTACGGCAAAGGAGGGGATAACAATGTTGCCACCTTTGGAAAACACGTCGTCAATGAGGGCGGCCAGGGCCTCGGTATAGCTCTCTGGGGGCTGGTGGTTCCGGTCGCCGTAGGTGGACTCCATGATGACATAATCCGCCTCTGTCACAAAGGAGGGGTCCCGGATGACAGGCTGGTCTACGTTGCCCAGATCTCCGGAGAAGACCAGCTTCTTGGTGACACCGTTCTCAGTGGCCCAGATCTCCACACAGGAGGAGCCCAGCAGATGGCCGGCGTCGCAGAAGCGGACCTCTACACCCTCGCACAGCTCGAAGATTTGTCCGTACTCCTGGGTATTGAGGAGCTGGAGGGCCTCCTCCGCGTCTGTCAGGGTGTAGAGGGGCTCTACCTCCTCCCGGCCGGCCCGCTTTCCCTTCTGGTTCTGCCACTGGGCATCGCTCTCCTGAATATGAGCGGAGTCTCGGAGCATGATGGACAGCAGCTGGGCGGTGAGCCGGGTGGTATAGATGGGCCCGGAAAAGCCCTCCTTGACCAGCAGCGGAATGCGGCCGGAGTGGTCGATATGGGCGTGGGTGACCAAAACATAGTCGATGTAGCTGGGGGAAAAATCCAGGGCGTTGTCATCGTGCTCGTCCCGGCCCTGCTGGAGACCGCAGTCGATTAGGATCTTCCTGCCGTTGACTTCCAGACAGTGGCAGCTGCCGGTGACCGCGTGGGCCGCGCCAAAAAACGTAAGCTTCATGTAACAGTTCCTCCTTTGGTGCCGATTCTTGTCTTTATTGTACACGGACCAGGGAAGAAAATCCACAGGAAATTGTAAATTATGTGTAAAAGACGGGGGCTACAGCAGACCGAAATGTTCCAGAGCGGACAAAATACCGTCCTCATCCACTGTCCCGGTCACAAAGTCGGCGTGAGAGCGTACGAGAGCGTCGGCGTTGCCCATGGCTACTCCCACATGGGCGTGGCGGAGCATAGGAATGTCGTTTTCCCCATCGCCGAAGGCCATGGTGTCCTCCAGGGAGATGCCGAAGAAGTCCAAAATGGCGTCCATACCCTGGTCCTTGCCGCCGCCTGGGGAAATAATATCCACGAAATCTGGGTGCCAGCGCATGACCTCCAGTCCTGGGAAGGGGTCTCCTAAAGCCTGCTGCTCCTCCCGGGTGAGGAAGGCGGTGGCCTGAAACACCTGTCGCCCTTCCGCCCGCCGGGCGGGAGCGGAGGGGGGGAGGGGGACAGCTAGCTGCTTGGGGAACACCTGAGCCCGCGGCCCCGGGTTTACAAGGTAGCAGTCCTCCTCCTCCAAAAAGATACAGGGGATAGTGGAATGCTCCATCAGCTCCACCAGAGCTTTCACCCGCTCCGGAGCGAAGGGGACGCTTCGAAGCACCCGGTCCTGAGCAAAGCAGTATTGGCCGCTGAGGGTGATGCAGCCATCGAAGGGAAAGAGATCCCGGACCGACTGACTCATGACTTTGTGGCGGCCTGTGGACAGGAATAACCGGATTCCCTTCTCCCGCAGGCGGTGGAGGCCCTCCAAGACAGCGGGAGAAATTGTGTGGGTCTGGAAGCTAACCAGAGTGCCGTCGATATCAAAAAAAATGGCTTTTACCATGATACAATCAAACCTTTTCCAATAGGATTCGCATGAACAAAACCTATTGTACACTAAGAACGGGCAGATTTCCAGACGATCTTTTCTGGAAGGGAGAGCAGCGGCGAAAAACAGGCATAAAAGCCCCCACTTGTCCCATAGGATGGAGCAAAAGGGGGTGAAAACATGGCCTATGAAAATGAGAAGCTTCGGCCGGACACAGGCCACCATGTGATCCTAGAGGACCGGGAGCAGCTAATGATATCGGGGGTGGAGGAGGTGGAAAGCTTTGACGAGAGCGCCATCTTCCTGACAACTGCCCAGGGGGGGCTGGAGATCCAGGGGGAGGGGCTCCACATCGAAAAGCTGTCCTTGGACGGAGGAGATCTGAAGGTCGAGGGGACGGTGAACGCCCTGATCTACGAGAGCGGCGGGCGGGAGCAGGGCGGTCTGCTGGGCCGCCTATTCGGCAGATGACCATCGATACCGTTCAGCAGGGTCAGGCTCTGTGCCAGGCTCTGGCGCTGGGGGCGCTGTTTGGGCTGCTGTACGACCTGTTCCGTATTCTGAGAGTCCGGGTGAAGCTGCCCGTGGTGGGTCCCCTGCTGGATCTGGTGTTCTGGCTGGTGGCCACGGGGACTCTGTTTCTCTGGTCCCAGGGGGCCTGGGGGGGACAGATCCGTTTCTACGGCGCCTTGTTCTGCATGGCGGGGGGAGGGGTATACTTCTGGGTGATCAGCCCCTGGTTTTTGAAGCTGGGCTACTTTATGGCGGATATCGTCACCTTCCTTTTGGGAATTTTGACCTTCCCGCTGGCCCTAGGGAGGGCTGTTTTAAAAAAATTCGGAAAACTTGCGAAAAATACCTTTCTTTCCGGCGTGAAATGGTATAGAATAGGACAGAAAACCGAGGAGATGGAGCGCGCGGTCCGCCGACGAGCCGCCAGGGAGAGAGGAGAGGATGTCTATGAAGCTGAAGCGAGCTGGGTTTTTGACCAAAATCGTGGTGCTGGCCCTGCTGATCTATATGGCTACCTCTCTTCTGGACCTGAGGGGCCAGATACAGACAGCCCAAGTCCAGCGGGATACGCTGGCCCGGCAGGTCAGCGACCAGCGGCTGGAAAACCAGGAGCTGGAGGCCGCCATCGAAAACAGCGACGATCCTGAGATGCTGGAGCAGGTGGCCCGGGAAAAGGGCCATGTGAAGCAGGATGAGATCGTCTATATCGATGTGGCCAACTGAGCGATCCAGTCAAACGGGCTCTCCAGCGCCGTAATCTGTGTGTGGCGGCGCGGGGAAATTTACAAGGAGGATATTTCGGTCAGTTATGGAGTTTGGTGTTGGGTCCATCTTGGACGGTAAGGTAACGGGAATTACAAAGTTTGGGGCCTTCGTGTCCCTGCCGGAGGGAAGATCCGGCTTGGTCCATATTTCAGAGATCGCCTATTCCTATGTCAACGAGGTGTCCGACCACCTACAGGAGGGGCAGGAGGTCAAAGTGAAGGTCATCGGCATCGACCAAGCCAACCGGATCAACCTGTCCATCAAGCAGGTGGCTCCGCCCCCCCAGCGTGGCCCCCGTCCCAACGGAGGCGGCCGCCCCAGTCAGGGCGGCGGACGGCCCATGGGCTTTGCCCGGCCCGCCCCCAAGGAACCCAGCGATTTTGAGGACCGGCTCAAGCAGTTCATGCAGTCGTCAGACAGCAAGCTGTCCGAGTTGCGCTATATTGAAAAGAAGGGCGGGAACCGCCGGGGAGGCGGCCGCCGGTAAGCGGGATATGACAGGGCCGCCGCATATGCGGCGGCCCTGATTTTCACAAAAGAAAACGCCCCGTATGGGGCGTTCAGTCCCACGGGAAGAAAGATACCGTGGGGAAGCATATTGGTCGAGCCGTTTTAACTGTAACAAAATATCTCAAAAGAGTCAATGGGAGCCTTTGTCGCTTCCTGTCAGTGGAGGAAAATATGCTTATTATCAATGGGACCGTCCACACCATGGATGGCCTAACCATCCCCAACGGATATGTGGCCGTGTCTGGGGACAAGATTGCCAAGGTGGGGCCTATGGAGGAGTGCCCCGACCACTGGGAGGGAGAGACCCTGGACGCACGCCAGGGCCATATCCTGCCCGGCTTTATTGACGCCCATTGTCATCTGGGGATGTTCGGTGATGCCCTGGGCTTTGAGGCCGACGACGGGAACGAGGCTACCGACCCCTGTACCCCCCACCTCCGGGCCATAGACGCGGTCAATCCGCTGGACCGGTGTTTTGAGGAGGCCCGTCAGGCCGGTGTCACCACCGTACTCACCGGGCCGGGCTCCGCCAACCCCATCTCCGGTCAGTTCGCCGCCATTAAGACCACCGGAAAGTGGGTGGACGCCATGGTGGTCCAGGCACCGGCGGCCATGAAGCTGGCTCTGGGAGAAAATCCAAAATGCGTTTACAACGAGCGGCATGAAACCCCGGTCACCCGTATGGCTACCGCCGCCATCATCCGGGAAAACCTGGCCAAGGCCCTGGAGTATGGAGAGAAGCTGGAACGAGCCGCGGAGGACGAGGAGGAGGACAAGCCCGACTATGACGCCAAGCTGGAGGCCCTGCTGCCCGTGGTCCGAGGGGAGCTGCCCGTCCACATTCACGCCCACCGGGCGGACGACATTGCCACCGCCATCCGCATCTCCAAGGAGTTCGGACTGAAGTGCGTCATCGTCCACGGCACGGAAGCCCATCTGATCCCCGAACTGCTGGTCCAGGAGGGGGTGCCTGTCATTACCGGGCCCTGCCTGGGGGACCGGTCCAAGCCGGAGCTGGCCAATATGACCATCGAATCCCCGGCGGTCCTCGCGCTCCACGGAGTCAAGACGGCCATCTGTACCGACCACCCAGAGGTGCCGGTCCAGCACCTGGCCCTGTGTGCCGCCATGGCGGTGAAAGGTGGCATGAACCCGGAGGCCGCCCTGGCCGCCATCACCATCAACCCCGCTCAGATTGCCGGGATCGATAACCGGGTGGGCTCCCTGACGCCGGGGAAGGACGCGGATATCGTCATCACCTCCGGCCACCCCATCAATCTGTTCAGCCGGGTCCAGACGGTGCTGATCGGCGGACAGCGGATAAAGGGATAGGTCCAGGAAAATTTAGAAAAAATTAACAAAAGCCTATGGATATTTTTCGTGCTTGTGGTATAATAGATTAACGGTGGGAGGGAACTCCCTCTCCGCTGGAGAGGTGAGTCCCTCCCGTCGCTATACCTTGCCTGATAGGGCGAAAGGAGCGAAAGTTATGAAATTTGTGTTCACGGACAAAAAGGTGACCCTGCCCAACTTCATCCACAAGTACGCGGAGAAAAAGGTGGGAAAGCTGGACCGTTTTTTTAAGGAGGATGCCACCGCCTCGATCACGTTCAGTGTGGAGAAGGAGCGGCTGAACAGGGTGGAGATCACCATCCGCTCCAGCGGCACTATTTTCCGGGTATCTGAGAGTACCTCTGATATGCAGGCGTCCATCGACGCCGCGGTAACCACCCTGGAGCGTCAGATTCGGAAGAACAAGACCCGGCTGGAGAAGCGGCTGCGCCAAGGGGCCTTCGAGCGGGCGGTGGATGCGGCGGAGGTCTCCTCCTTCGCCCCAGAGGAGCCGGAGGAGGGCGAGTACCGCATCGTCCGGAGCAAGACCTTCCCTATCAAGCCTATGAGCCGGGACGAGGCTATTTTGCAGATGAATCTGCTGGGGCACAGCTTCTTCGCCTTTAAGGACGAGGAGGCCGGTGGGGCCTTCGCCGTGGTCTACCGCCGGTATGATGGGGACTATGGTATTATTGAAGACGAGCAGTAAGATAGTTGTCCGGGGAGCGGGATTCCGCTCCCCGGTTTTTTATGGCTGATTCTGTTTCCAAGAGGAGAGGCCGGTTGACGACTGGTGTCCTGGGCCGTATAATGAAAGAAAACTTTGTTTGGAGGGCGGGGCATGAGCCGTGAAAAGGTCCTATCCCTGCTGCGGGAGCGGCAGGGAGACTATTTGTCCGGGGAGGCGATGAGCCGGGAGCTGGGCATCAGCCGAGCGGGCGTATGGAAGGCCATTGAGGGCTTGCGGCAGGAGGGGTACACTATCTCCTCCGCCCCAAACCGGGGCTATCGGCTGGAGGCGGGCCCTGACCGCCTGCGGGCGGGGGAGTTGTCCGGTCCCCTGTCCGGCTCTCTGGTGGGCGGCAGCCTGCTGTGCCTGGATGTCATCGACTCCACCAACACAGAGTGCAAGCGTCAGGCTATGGCCGGCGCGGTCGAGGGACTGGTAGTGACGGCGGAGGAACAGACCGGAGGCCGGGGCCGCAGGGGCCGCTCTTTCCAGTCGCCCCGGGGGAAGGGGCTGTATCTCTCCGCCTTGCTGCGGCCCCGGCTGGAGCCCGCCCAGGTGGCTAATTTTACCGCCTGGGTGGCGGTGGCAGTGTGCGATGGCATCCAGGCTGCCTGCGGGCTCCGTCCCCAGATCAAGTGGACCAACGACATCATCCTCAACGGGAAAAAGCTGGTGGGGATCCTCACGGAGCTGGGGCTGGTTAGTGAGAGCAACGATTTGGACTATCTGGTTACCGGAATCGGGGTCAATGTGAACCAGAGCGCCGGGGACTTTGACCCGGAGATCCGGGATATGGCCACTTCTTTGGCCCTGGCTCTGGGGCGGCCGGTACGCCGGTCGGAGCTGGCGGTTCAGATTATCCGGGCCCTGGACCGAGCCTATGCCGGTTTTCCGCAAAACCAGAGCGAATATTTGGAGAAGTACAGGGCCGACTGCATCACCATTGGCAGGCAGGTCCAGGTCATCACGCCCATCTCCCGGCGAGAGGGATTCGCCGTCGCGGTGGACGACGGCTTTGACCTTCTGGTCCAGTTTCCGGACGGAACAGAGGAGGCATTTTCCTCCGGGGAGGTGTCCGTCCGGGGAATGTATGGATATGTGTGATTAAGCAATAAAGGGCGGAGGACTTTGACAGTCCCCCGCCCTTTATTTTGACGGTGTCCGCCCAATCGAAGAGTTCAATACAAAGAAAAGCGGAGTCAAGTTAAAAGTGAATCCTTATCGTTAAGAAATTGCAAAAATGAAGAAGGAGTAGCTGGATAATTCCCACAAAAATAATACTAATTATGTTATATTCCTATAATATGAAATTTATAAGGAAAAGAAAATTCATCCGCTGTCGCGTTCTGAGGGGAAAAAGCGGTCTGACTGAGTAATCATGTAGTCCACAAACAGCTGAATCAGAGCCCGGCTGCCTTCCTGTTTGCGGTAAGTGAGATAGATGTTTCTGGTAGACAGCTCCGGCGGGAGGCGGTAAAAAAAGTGGTTAGAAGAGGGAGCGACCCGGTAGAGGGAAGAATCCCGAATAACGGTGATGCCAGACCCCTCATTAGACAGATAGTAGGCTGTGAGCAACTGGTCCATGTAGTGGATTACTTTGGGAGTAAAACCGGCTGACTCACACAGCTTTTGCAGCAGGTCGTGGCTGTGATTGCCCGGTTTGAGAGAGATAAAAGGTTCGTCCCGAAAGGCGGCCATATCCACAGGGGGGACATGATCATCTAAATGGAGCCGCCGGCGCACCTCGTCAAAGGTGAGCCGGTAGCGCCGAAGCTTTTCGTTGCAGGGCAGCTGGGCCGGGACAGCCAGGACCATATGCTCCTGGGCCACGACTGTGCTCTCCAAAGCACAGTCGTGAATTTCATTTACATCTAAACTAAAGTCCAACTGGCCCCGGGTCAACATCTGCAGGCCCCGGTTACTGCTGGTTTCCACAGGATTGACCTGGACGGCAGGGTGCAGGGATTGGAACTGCTGGATTAGTTCAGGCAGTACATAGGTGCAGTAAAACGTGCCGCTCCCAATCGCCAGGGAGCCGTGCTCTCCCTGGCTTAAATTATCGAAATACTCTGACATCTCCTGCTCGATGGCCTGAAATCGCTTGATGCAGCTGATATAGTATTCCCCAGCCTGAGTGGGGCGGATGGGCTTCTGAGAGCGGTCAAACAGAGTGGCGTGCAGGCTGCGCTCGGTCCGAGCTACGATCGCGCTGAGAGCTGGCTGGGAAATATATAGATTCTTGGCGGCTTGGCTGAAGCTGCCGTCCAAATAGATCTGGTAGATATACTCCATGTTTTTTTCCATTGGGGTCACCTCCACACTAAATATTATAGCATATATAACTTTAAAATTATAGAGCAATAATACAAAAAATATTTGAAATAGAACGAAACTCTCATCTATTATGTGCATAGTGGAACTGCTCTTTCCGTCTCCGCCTCTGGACGGTGGTGTCAGAGAGAGCCGGACCCCAGGCCGGCAAAAGAGCGGAAAATTGAGCGGCGGCTGGTCAGGGGCGAGTACCCATCATATGAAAAAGGAGAAGAGAGAAATGCTAAAAAAAATACCCCTTTGGGTCCAGATCCTGATAGGCATTGCCATAGGCGCTATTATTGGTGTGGCAGTGCCAGATATCGTACCCTACATCAGCTTCCTCGGCGATATCTTCCTGCGTCTGCTGAAGATGCTCATAGCGCCCCTGGTTCTGCTTACCCTGATCAATGGCGTGTGTAAGATGGGCGATGTGGGAATGCTCCGCAAGGTGGGCGTCCGTATCGTGATCTATTACATGATTACCTCTACCCTGGCGTCCGCTGTGGGCGTGATTGGAGGCGTGATCACCCAGCCCGGCAAGGGAGTTACCGACCTGCTGACCTCCGAGGCTGGTGAGGCTGTTGAGTACAACTTCATCGACAACATGGTGTCGTGGATCCCGGAAAATATCTTTACTTCCCTATCCGAGGGCAATACCCTTCAGATCATCTTCTTCGCCATCTTTATGGGCTGCGTCTTACTGGTACTGGGCGACCGGGTGAAGCGCCTGGTGGATCTCGTCGACCAGGGGGCCGAGGCTATGCTGAAGATGACCGAGTATGTCATGGCCTTCTCTCCCATCGGCATCATGGCCCTGATTGCCGACATGGTCACTACGATCAGCGCCAACATGATGAAGCAGGTCATCGTTTTCATCACTACTGACTGGGTGTGCTGCCTGCTGGTCATGTTCCTGATGGAGCCCATTATCGCCGCTGTCCTGGGCCGGGTCAATCCTATGCGCCTGTTCAAGAAGATCGCGCCGGCCATCATCGTAGCCGCCTCTACCTCCTCCAGCGCCGCTACCCTGCCCGTTTCCATGAAGATTGCCGACAGCAAGCTGGGCGTACCGGAGAAGATTTACGGTTTTACCCTTCCTCTGGGCAACACCTGTAATATGAACGGAATGGCTGTGGCTGTGGGCGTCATCAGCGTCTTTGCTTCCAATCTGTACGGCTATGAGATTACCTTGGGAAGCCTGATCCAGTTTGTATTCCTGGGTCTGATTATCTCCATCGGCGCCGCCGGCGTCAAGGGGGCTGGCGTGGTCATGTCTACTGTGCTGCTCCAGACCCTGGGGATGCCCTTGACTCTGATCCCCATCCTGGCCGCCATCTGGCCTGTGATTGATCCCTTCCACACCACTGCCAACAATATTGATGACCTGGTAGGCACTGTGGTGGTGTCCAACTCCCTGGGCGAGCTGGACAAGAAGGTTTTTGACGCCGACTGAGCTCCCGTAAACAACCCAGATGAGTGAACAGGGGCTCCGGCTGTCCAGAGCCGGGGTCCTTGTTGCCTACTGACCGCCCCAATGGGCAGAAAGGAAAAGAAATAGAGCTATGGCACTGCAATTCAACAAGTATATTTTGCAGATGAAGCCCTCCGCCTCCATGGAAACCATGGCAAAGGCTAAAAAGCTGAAGGCCCAGGACCCGGAAATCATCGACCTGGCCGGCGGGGAGCCTGACTTTGACACCCCCAAGAAGATCTGTGACGAGCTGTTCCGCCAGATCAATGCGGGTTTTACCCACTATACCGTAGGTCCCGGCCTGCCGGAGCTGCGCCAGCGCATCGCTGACAAGCTGGAGCGGGAGAACGGCTGCCACTACGACCCCAGCGGCGTGGTAGTCACCCCCGGCGGAAAGTACGCCATCTATATCGCCGTCCGGGCCCTGGTAAACGCCGGGGATGAGGTGATGTACCTGACTCCGGGCTGGGTGTCCTATCCCTCCATCATCCAGGCATCCGGCGGCGTTCCGGTGGAGGTGGACCTTGCCTATGAGGATCGCTACCGCATTACCCTGGAGCTGCTGGAGGAGAAGGTGAGCGCCAAGACCCGGATGCTCATTATCAACTACCCCAACAACCCCACTGGCCGGGTGCTTACCCAGAAAGAGGCCCAGGTGCTGCGCCAATTCATGCTCAATCACCCCGACCTGGTGCTGCTCTCCGACGAGATGTACGAGCGCATCCTCTTTGACGGCCAGGAAAACGTGAGCCCCGCCTCCTTCCCCGACATTGCCGACCGTGTCATCACAGTCAACGGCTTCTCCAAGAGCGTGGCCATGACAGGCTGGCGGATCGGCTACCTGGCCGCTGACCCCAAGATCGCCTCTATGGCGGCGATGCTCTTCTCCCACACCATCAGCTGTACCAGCGGGTTTATCCAGAAGGCTGCCGCCGTGGCCTTTGACTGCGGCGAGGAGATTGAGGAAATGCGCCGCCGCTATCAGCAGCGCCGCGACCTTTTCGTCAACGGGCTGAACCAGATCCCTGGCGTCCACTGTGAGATGCCAGAGGGGGCCTTCTACGCCTGGACTAATTTTGAGATTCCCGGTATGGACTCCAATCAGGTGTGCGAGTTTATTATGGAAAAGGCCAAGGTAGTAGGTGTGCCCGGCGTGTCCTATGGGGACAAGACGGGCAGCCGCATCCGCTTCTCCTTCGCGGCGGCGGATGACCAGCTGGCCCAGGCAGTGAAAAACATCGCCGCGGCGATGGCACAGATAGGAGAGAAAGTATGAGCAACATTGGCTGTAAAGTAGTGACGGATTTTGTCCGCCCTGATCCGAAGCTGGTAGAGGCCTTCCGGGGAATGCCGGTGGCCAACATTGACGACAACATGGGCCGCACTGCCGCTGTCCATCAGAGCATCCGGCCGCTGAACAAGGTTCCCCTGGTAGGGGTTGCCTTTACCATCAAGGTGCCCCAGGGGGATAACCTGATGTTCCACAAGGCCATGGATCTGGCCAAGCCGGGCGACGTCATTGTTATCGACGCTGGCGGCTTTGATGACCGGTCTATCTTTGGCGAACTGATGGCCACCTACTGCAAGGTGCGGGGGGTAGCCGGCCTGGTGGTGGATGGAGCCATCCGGGACCAGGAGGCTCTGTGTGAAATGGATATGCCCATCTACGCCAAAAGCACTACCCCCAACGGCCCCTATAAAAATGGGCCTGGTGAGATCAATGTCCCAGTGGTCATCGGCGGCCGGGTGGTCCGCCCCGGCGACATTCTAGTGGGGGACCAGGACGGCCTGATCGTCATTCCGCCTGAGCAGGCCCAGGAGGTGCTGGAAAAGACCCGCGCCACCATGGAGAAGGAGGCCAAAATCATGGAGGATATTTTGACCAAGGGCACCTACATCCGCCCATGGGTGGATGAGAAGCTGAACGAGATCGGCTGCGACATGATTTGAGCATAAGAAAGGGAGCGGGCCATGTGGACCCGCTCCCTTTTCGCAAGCGATATTGGATGAGAAAAGGCCACCCCGTTCATAGCGCGGGGCGGCCTTCTTTTTCATGCCTGCGCTTCAAAGACTTTAGCGAACTCCTGTCCGTCCATGGTCTCGTGCTCCAGCAGGTACTGGGCAATCGTGTCCAGTTCCTTCCGGCGCCGGGTGAGGATATCCTCGCACCGGGTGTAGGCCCGGTCCACAATGGCTTTGACCTCCTGGTCAATCTGACCGGCCACCTCCTCCGAGTAGGTGCGGGCCTGGGCCATAGAGCGGCCGATAAAGATCTCGTCACTCTCGTTGCCATAGGCGATGGTCCCCAGCTTGTCGCTCATGCCGTACTTGGTGACCATGGCCCGGGCGGTCTGGGAGGCTTTCTGGATGTCGCTGGAGGCGCCGGTGGAGATATCTCCCAGCACCAACTGCTCGGCCACCCGGCCGCCCAGGCAGACGGCGATGCGCTCCTCCAGCTCACGGCGGGACAGATAGGCCTTGTCCTCGCTAGGCAGGGAGATGGTCATGCCGCCGGCGGGACCACGGGGGACGATGGTGATTTGATGGACTGGGTCCTGGCTGTCCAGGTCATGAATGACCACCGCGTGGCCCGCCTCGTGATAGGCGGTGAGCTTCCGGGCGTGCTCCGTGACCACCCGGCTCTTCTTTTCGGGTCCGGCGATGACCTTCAACATGGCCTCATGGAGGTCGGACATGGTGATGAACCGCTTGTCCTCCCGAGCGGCCAGCAGCGCCGCCTCGTTGAGCAGGTTTTCCAGGTCGGCGCCAGTAAAACCGGCAGTGGACCGGGCAATCTGGTTGAGAGATACGTCCTCTGCCAAGGGTTTCTTCTTGGCGTGGACCTTCAGGATCTCCTCCCTGCCCTTGATATCAGGCAGACCCACATAGATCTGCCGGTCGAACCGGCCGGGGCGGAGGAGGGCGGGGTCCAGGATATCCTGGCGGTTGGTGGCCGCCATGACGATGACCCCCTCGTTAGAGCCAAAGCCGTCCATTTCCACAAGCAGCTGGTTCAAGGTCTGCTCCCGTTCGTCGTGGCCGCCCCCCAGGCCGGCGCCGCGCTGGCGGCCCACAGCGTCGATCTCATCAATAAAGACGATGGCGGGGGCGTCTTTCTTTGCCTGATCGAACAGGTCCCGGACCCGGCTGGCGCCCACACCCACATACAGCTCTACAAAGTCGGAGCCGGAGATGGACAGGAAGTGGACTCCCGCCTCGCCGGCCACAGCTTTGGCAATCAAAGTCTTGCCGGTGCCCGGAGGGCCCACCAGCAGTACGCCCTTGGGGATGCGGGCCCCCAGAGCGGTGAATTTCTGGGGGTCACGGAGGAACTCCACAATCTCCTGGAGTTCCTCCTTCTCCTCCTCGGCCCCGGCCACGTCGTCAAAGGTGACCTTCTTCCCCTGGTCCGACAAAGTCTTGGTCCGGGCATGGCCAAAGCGGGAGGCGCCAGGTGCGCCTCCTCCGCCCCCCATGCTGGCCATCCGCTGGCGGTAGAGGACAAACAGCAGAAAGCCCACAGAGAGCAGGACGATGAGGGAGGGCAGCCAGTTGTACCACCAGGAGTTGGCCAGTCCAGGGGGATAGTCATAGCTCTCCAGGATGCCGGCGGCCAGTTGGTCGTCAATGAGCTCACGCATATCCATATAGAAGTAGGTGAGGGCCTGGTCGGACATCTCATAGGTGACCGTGGTGGTCTGGTCACCCTCGCCTCGAAGCGTCAGGCGCAGGGTGTTGTCCTTCAGGGTGAAGGACTGGACCTGCTCCTGGAGGAAGTAGGACCGGATCTGACTGTAGGTAGGGGCCTCCGTCCGGTTCATCTGCTGAAGGCTGGTGACAGCGAAGACCATCAACAGGATGACCAGCAGATAGAGGGTCAGGTCGCGGGAGCTCATTCGTTTCATAATGGGATCATGTCCTTTCCGGCGGCAGAGATCCACAGGGAGGGTCCGCCAAAACACTCCCCTTGGCTGCGCGGAGGTGGGGGAACAGGGGGCTATCCACCATATACCTCCGGTTTCAGAATGCCGATATAAGGCAGATTGCGGTATTTTTCCGCATAATCCAGCCCATAGCCCACCACAAAGGCATCTGGGATGGTGAAACCGGAGTAGTGGACCTCCACAGGCTTTACCCGGCGATCTGGTTTATCCAGCAGGGTGCATAGACGAATGGAGGCGGGATGCCGGTGTTCCAATATTTTTAGCAGGTAGCTTAAGGTGTTGCCGCTGTCCAGAATATCCTCCACTACAATGATGTGGCGGCCGGAGATGTCTTCAGACAGGTCCTTGGTAATCTGCACCTGTCCGCTGGAGGAGGTGCCCTTGCCGTAGGAGGAAACGGACATGAAGTCCAGGGTGCAGTCCAGATCGATGGCCCGGCATAGGTCAGCCATAAAAATAAAGGAGCCTCGGAGCACACTGATGAGCATGATCTCCTTGCCAGCGTAGTCCCGCTCGATTTCCTGGGCGATCTCGTTGACCCGAGTTTTCAGCTGCTCCTCGCTGAACAAAACTTCCTGGATATCTTTCTCTAGCATAAGGTAATTCTTCCTTTCCAGTTTATTCCTCCGGACGGCGCAGCCGGGTCAGGGAGATGTGCCACGCCTGCTCCCCCGGCTGGGGAAGGCAGGCGGCATCAGGACCGAGCCCGGCCACGGCGGCTACAACCCCGTTCTGGGCAAAGACCGGCACCTGGTTCCGAAGGTGCCGGGGCACCTTTTCGTCCACAAACCATTTTTTGATGGATTTGCCCGGCCGCCCCAGGAGAGTCAGCCGGTCCCCTGTCTGGCGGGGGCGGACAGTAAGGGAGGACACAGCCTCCTGGCTTAAATAGAACTCCAGGGGACCCTGGGGCTGGCCGATATACCGCTCCGCCCCACAGACCACCTGCCAGTCCCCGACCCGGATCTCGCCGGGAAGGGGCAGATGGATTGGCTCCATCGACGGAGGGCTGCTCCGACGGGCGAGGACCAGCAATCCATACTCCCTCCGTGCGGTAAGGCCCCAGGGCAGGTCCAGCCGGGCGGAGGGGCGGGGCGAACGGCACAGGTCCAACAGGGCGTGGAGATGGACAGCCCCACAGTCCTGGTCGCCCCCGTTGAGCTGGCCCAACAGGACTCTAATAGTCCGGGCGGCCACGGGATCCGGCAGGTCTAACAGTGTCTGTACAGGGATGGACAGGCAGTCCCCACTCTGTTGGGCCTGACCGGCCTGGTCCCGGGCCAGGGAGGTGAGATAGTCCTCATCCGCCCGAAGAAGGGCGGCGTTGTCCGCCAGCCGAGCGGCAAAATTGGGGAACAGCCCCTCCAGCACAGGCATTATCTGGTGCCGGATTCGGTTGCGGCTATAACTGTCATCCTGGTTGGAGGAGTCCTCCACATGGGGCAGGCCGTAGTAGGCCAGATAGTTTTCCACCTGCCGCCGGGTGGTGGTGAGCAGGGGGCGGATCACGCCGTCCCGTGCCGGTGGGATGCCGCCCAGTCCCCGAAGCCCGGTGCCCCTGGCCAGGTGAAACAGGATGGTCTCCCCGTTGTCGTCGGCGGTGTGGGCGGTAGCGATCAGGGTGGCGCCTGCCTGTTGAGCGGCCCGGTGGAGAAAGGCGTAACGCATCTGACGGGCGGCCTCCTCCGTCCCAATTCCCATTTGTGCGGCCTGGGCAGACACGTCGCCGGAGCCGGAAAACAGGGGGACAGCGGGGAGCTGAGAGCCGTCGGGCAGGCGCTGAGGACCGCAGCAGAGGGCTACGAACTGGGCCACGAAATCGGCGTCCCGGCGGGACTCCTCCCCCCGAAGCTGGTGGTCAAAGTGGGCGGCGGACAGGGTGAAGTCCAGCTCCGCCCGAAGATGATACAGGGCGTGGAGCAGGCAGACGGAGTCGGCCCCGCCGGAGACCGCGCACAGCACATGGCTGCCGGGGGGGATCAGGCCCAGGTGGGCAATGAATTTTTCCATGGACTCCATCAAAGCTGATCCTCCTGGCGGCGGCTCAATATTCTGAGTGCTGCCACTCCATGTCGCTGAAAGTAGTGAACTGGGGCTGCCACTGGAGATAGACGGTGCCCGTCTCCCCGTGGCGGTTCTTGGCGATGATGCACTCGGCCTCATTGGGATTTTCTGAGTCCTTGTTGTAGTAGCCGTCCCGGTAGAGGAACAGTACGATGTCAGCGTCCTGCTCGATGGCGCCCGATTCCCGGAGGTCGGACAGCATGGGCCGCTTGTCGGTGCGGCCCTCGTTGGCGCGGGAGAGCTGGGACAGGCACAGGACGGGCACATTCAGCTCCTTGGCCATGATCTTTAAGGAGCGGGAGATGTCGGACACGATCTGCTGCCGGTTGTCCCCAGAACGGCTCTTGCCTCCGGCGGACTGCATCAATTGAAGGTAGTCGATGACCACCAGGCCCAGGTCCTCCACCCGACGGCACTTGGCATTGATATCGGCCACGGTGACAGTGGAGTCGTCGTCAATCAGAATGGTGGACCGGCTGAGGGAGTCAGCGGCGGCTGCCACGCTCTCCCAGTCCTCCTCTGTCAGCTTCCCGGTGACCAGCTTCTTGTTGTCAATAAAGCACTCGCTGGCGATGAGGCGGAGGGCCAGCTGTTCCCGGCTCATTTCAAGGGAGAAGAAGGCCACTTTTTTTCCCGATTTTTTGCCCGCGTCCAGCAGAATATTCAGGGCCATGGAGGTCTTGCCCATGCCGGGCCGGGCGGCCAACAGGATGAGGTCGGATTTGTTCAGTCCGGAGATGGCCCGGTCCAAATCCTTCAAACCGGTGGACAGGCCGGGAACGGCGCTGTCGCTGGCGGCTAACTCGCTTAACCGGTCGTAGACATCGAACAGCACGTCGGAGATGGGGGTGAGCCCACGGGAGGAGCGGCCCTGGCGGATGGCGTAGATACGTTGTTCCGCCGCCTCCAGGATATCCTGCCCGGTGTCAGTGCCCTGGTGGATCATCTCCGTCAGGTCGCCTGCGGTTTCGGCCACCCTGCGGAGCAGCGTCTTATCCTTGATGATATCGATGTACTCTTTGACATTGGCCGCCGTGGGAGTGATGTCGATGAGCTGAAGCAGATAGCTCCGGGACTGGTCGGTATAGTAGCCGTGCTGCTTCATGTTCTCCAGCACCGTCACCGGATCAATGGTGAGGGAGTAGTTGAACATGGAGTAGATGGTCTCGTAAATTTCACGGTTCTGACGGAGGTAGAAGTCGTCGGGCCGCAGCTTGTCGATGACCTCAGGCACGCACTGGGGATCAAACAGGATAGAGCCCAGCACAGCCTGCTCCGCCTCCACCGAGTGGGGCAGTTGCTTTATCAGAAGCTCGTTGTCATCCAGAGCCAAAGGACTCCACCACCTTTCATTGGGACAGTCTATGGGCGGGAGTTGGACATCCCGCCGCGTAAGAGCCAAGGCCCTTGAAAATCTCCTTTTACAGACCTCTGGCCGGCCCTTTCATCGACCGGCGCAGGAAAAATTTTAGATTGACCCTGTCCTCCGACCACTGTCGCGCTATGGCCACAGCCGCAGAGGAGAGGGGAAAAGGGGGTTACGCCTCACTGACTGCCACATTGACCGTGCCGTTGACCTCATAGCCCAGCTTGGCCCGAATCTGATAGCCGCCGCATGCCTTGATGGGCTCGTCCAGAACCAGCTTGGCCTTGGCAATGGTGATGCCATGCTGGTCTGCCAGGGCCTCGGAGACCTCCTTGGCGGTGACGGCGCCGAAGAGCCGTCCGCCCTCGCCGGCCTTGGCGGCGATTTTGACAGTCAGCCCCTCCAGCTTTTTAGCCGTGGCCTCGGCCTCCGCCTTTTCAGCGGCCTCCTGGGCCTTCCTAGCCTTCTCCTGCTGCTTCATGGTGTTCAGATTTTCGGCGGTGGCGATGACCGCCAGCTTTTTGGGGAGCAGAAAATTGCGCGCGTAGCCGTCGGACACATCCACTAGCTGGCCTTTCTTGCCCTGGCCCTTCACGTCCTGCTGAAGAATAACTTTCATACGGTTCATATCCTTTCTGTGAGTCCGCCCCGGTGGGGCGGGAGTGGTTGTTTACGAGTCCAGATACCGGTCGATGGCCTGGGCCAGCTCGGCCGCCACTTCCTCCAGGGATTTGCCGGTGACCTGGCCGCCCGCGGCGGCGGCGTTTCCGCCCCCACCCAGTTGTTCCAGAATGACCTGGACATTGGTTTCTCCCATAGAGCGGCCCGAGATGTTCACCTGCTCCCCATCCTTGGAGAGCACAAAGGAGGTGTCGATGCCGATGATATTCAGCAGCTCGTCCGCCGCCTGGGCCGCCACCACCCGGTTCACAGGGGCGGAGGAGACGGCGACGGCGATATGGTCCCGATACAGCCGGGCGTTCTGGATGATGGAGTACTTGGCGATGGTTCCCGCCAGGTCGTTCTGAAAGAGCTTTTTCACCTCGGCGGTATCGGCGCCGGAGCGGCGAAGGAAGGCCGCCGCCTCAAAGGTGCGTCCTCCAGTGCGCATGGTAAAGTTCTTGGTGTCCAGCACGATGCCCGCCAGCAGGGCCTCCGCCTCGGCCCGGAGAAGCTGGTTGGGCTCCATAATGTACTGGAGCAGCTCCGTGACAAGTTCAGAGGCGGAGGAGGCGTAAGGCTCGTGGTAGTTGAGCGCGGCCCCCTCGATATAGGTGGCGGCCCGGCGGTGGTGGTCGATGACCGCCACCCGGTTACAGGACTGGAGCAGCTCCTCCGCCTGGACCTGCTCGGGTCGATTGGTGTCCACCACAACAGCCAGGGACCGGGTATCGGCGATGAGCAGGGCATCCTGTGGGGCTAGGAAGCAGTCCTGGTACTCCGGCAGGGTGGACAGCCGATCAATGAGCTCCTGGGCGGGGGGAGACCCTGGATCCCGGATGATATGGGCAGGGGTCCCGTTTTTCCGGCACAGGGCACACACGCCGGCGGCGGCGCCTACAGCATCGTTATCCGGGAATTTGTGGCCCATGATGAACACCTGGGAGGAGTCGGAGATCAGAGAGGACAGGGCGTTGGCCATGACCCGGCTCTTTACCTTGGTCCGCTTCTCCGTCTCCTTGGAGCGGCCACCATAGAACTCGAAGGTAAACTTGTTGCGGATGACTGCCTGGTCGCCTCCGCGGGACAGGGCCATGTCGATGGATAGATTGGCGAAGGACATGAGTTCCTTGTAGGAGTCCCCGTCCTTGCCGATACCGATGGACAGGGAGGCGTTGATACCGCTGGGATTGACCACCTGATGGACGGTGTCCAGCACATCAAATTTCCGCTCCACAAATTGGTCCAGGTACTGCTCCTCAAAGAGAAACAGGTACCGCTCCCGCTGGTAGCGGCGGAGCAGGCCTCCGGTCTGGGCCACCCATTCATCCAGCCGGTTGTCGATCTCAGCCAGGATGCTGGATCGCTCATTCTCCGTCAGGTTCTTCATCAGGTCCTCGTAATTGTCGATGAGCAGAACGGCCGCCACCGGCCGGGAGGCGTTGAATTTGTCCCGTATCAGGCAGAACTCGGTGATATCCACCCAATAGGTGGTGGCTAGAAAGCCGCCCCCCCGGCCGCCGGTGCGGACCAGGTGGCCAAAGACCCAGAAGCGCCGTCCGCCGTACTCCACCTCGGTGGGGCATTCACTCTTGCCCTCCATGAGCCACCGAGTGTCAAAGCCGGGGATTAGGGAGGCCAGCTTGGCATCAAACATATGCTCCCGCTGTCCCTGGCCGGTGAGCTGGAGAAAGCGGTCGTTGGTCCAGATAATATCGTCGCTCTCCGGCCGGAAAATAATCATGGGCAGGGGAGAGTTGACCATGGTGTCCTTGGTGGCGGTATCCACCGTACCGGTGACACTGTCCAGATATTTTCCAATCTCCCGGCGCCGGCGGCGGCTGTTTTCCCGGTTATACAGGCCAAGGCCCAGGACAATGACCAGCTCTGTCACCGCCAGGGGGACGGAATAGAGGGCGGACAGCAGGGCGAAGACGATCAGACAGACGAAGTAGAGCTGCAGCCTGGGCTGAAACAGCTGGGCGATCTTACGGTTCAAAAGAGATTCCTCCTCCCAGGAAATGCCCCACCAGCGTCACGCAGAGGCGGGGCGATCAAGACGAGATCACTCCAAAACGAGGTAAACAAAGATATTTTATTATAGCAAATAAACGGCGGGAAAACAAGAGCAAAAGGGGGCTGTCCATCAGAACCGTCCGAACGATATTTTTGTTGCGCCAAAAGGAAAAGACTGTTATAATAAAAAGCACATCAACAAAAGCTTAGGAGGGATACACCAATGGTAGATATCAAAATTACCCGCGCCTCGGTGCTGAAGGAAAAGCCCGCTTCCTCCACCCTGGTGTTCGGCAAGAGCATGACGGACCATATGTTTATTGTGGACTATGACGAGGGCCAGGGCTGGCACGATCCCCGCATCGTTCCTTACGGCCCCCTGCAGATTGACCCCGCCGCCAAGGTCCTGCACTATGCGGAGGAGATCTTCGAGGGCCTGAAGGCTTACCGCACCGCCGACGGCACTATCCAGTTGTTCCGGCCCCTGGACAACATTGCCCGGATGAACAAGTCCGCCGAGCGTCTGTGCCTGCCTCAGATTCCTGAGGAACTGGCCCTGGCCGGCATCACGGAGCTGGTCAAACTGGAGCGGGACTGGGTCCCCCACGAAGAGGGCACCTCCCTGTATATCCGGCCCTTCATGATCGGTACGGATCCCGCCCTGGGGGTCCACAGCTCCCACCATGTCCAGTACATCGTTATCGTCTGCCCGGTGGGCGCCTACTACCCTGAGGGGCTGGCTCCTGTCAAGATCTATGTGGAGAGCGAGGACGTGCGCGCCGTCAAGGGCGGCACCGGCATGGCCAAGACCGGCGGCAACTACGCCGCGTCTCTCCGGGCCGGCGACCGGGCCGAGAAGCAGGGCTACAGCCAGGTGCTGTGGCTGGACGGCGTCCACCGCAAGTACATCGAGGAAGTGGGCGCTATGAACGTCATGTTCAAGGTGAACGGCAAGATCCTTACCCCCGACCTGAACGGCTCCGTGCTGGACGGCATCACCCGTCGCTCCTGCATCCAGCTGCTGAAGGACTGGGGCTACGAGGTGGAGGAGCGCCGCATCTCCTATGAGGAACTGTTCCAGGCCGCCGAGGATGGCACTCTGGAGGAAGCCTGGGGCACCGGCACCGCCGCCGTGGTCTCCCCCATCGGCGAGCTGGCCATGGAGGGCAAGAAGGTCACCATCAGCGGCAATCAGATCGGTGAGCTGACCCAGAAGCTGTACGACAATTTGACCGGCATCCAGTGGGGCCGCCTGGCCGATCCCCACAACTGGATCATGAAGCTGTGATTTGAGCCAAGTTAGGGGTCCGGTGAATACCGGGCCCCTTTTCAAAAGATAGGAGTGTTTCAAATGGGTAAACTGGATGGAAAGACAGCCTTAATTACCGGAGCCTCCAAAGGCATCGGAGAGGGCATCGCCCGCACCTTTGTCAAGCACGGCGCCAGAGTGGTGCTGGCCGCCCGCGGCCAGGGGGTGGAGGATATGGCCGCCCAGCTCCGCGCCGAGGGAGCCCAGGCTGTGGCCGTCCGCATGGATGTGTCCGATATGGACAGCGTCCGTGCCGGCTATGAGGCGGGGGTGAAGGAGTTTGGCCAAATCGATATTCTGGTGTCCAACGCGGGCATCTGCCGCCTGGGGGACTTTCTGACCCAGAGCGACGAGGACCGGGATGCCCACCTGGACATCAACGTGAAGGGGGCCTGGAACACCTGTAAGGCTGTGCTGCCCGGTATGGTGGAGCGCAAGTGGGGCAAAATCGTCATCATGTCCTCTGTCACCGGCGATATGGTAGCCGATCCGGGGGAGGCGGCCTACGCCATGAGCAAAGCCGCCCTGGTGGGGCTGACCAAAGCCCTGGCACGGGAGTTCGCTCCCTGTGTCAATGTCAATGCCATCTGCCCAGGCTATGTCCTGACCCCAATGGTCCGGGGGATGGCGGACCAGTCCTGCCCGGAGAACCCCCAGTCCGTCATTGATGGCATCGCCGCTTCCATTCCCCTGGGGCGGCTGGCCGATCCCAGGGAGGTGGGCGAGCTGGCCGCTTTCCTGTCCAGCGACGAGGCCAGCTACCTGACCGGCGCCCAGTTCGTCATCGACGGGGGCTCTACCCTGCCGGAAACGAGTACCATGGGCGTGTAGACAAGCGGGAACCAAAGGGCGGCCCCTCTGCCATCCGAATAGAGGGGCCGCCTTTTCGCGGAGGAAAAGATGAAACTGAAGTTTGAACCTGTGACAGAAAAAAACAGAGCGCAGGCATTGAGGCTCCATGGAGCTCCTGGACAGGAGGGGCTGGTAGAGCCGGTAGAGCAGTGTTTGGCAGAGGCAGAGCAGTGGAAGGGCTGGCGGCCTGTCCTGATTTTAGACGGAGAGCGCCCCGTAGGATTTGCGATGTATGGGAAGTTTCCGTTAGAGAGTTTTCCCTTTGGGCGGGTGTGGCTGGACCGCCTGTTGATTGCGGGGGAACACCAGGGCAGGGGATATGGAAAGGCGGCTTTGGCCGGCCTGATCCAGCGTCTCCGGGAGGAGTACCGCTGTAAAAAAATCTATTTGAGTATCGTGGAAGGAAATTGGGCCGCGGCGGAGCTGTACCAGAAGTTCGGATTTCGTTTTACAGGAAAGAGAGATCCCCACGGGGAACAGATTATGGTGTACCTCTGTCCCAGAAAATAGAAAAAGAAATGGGCCATACCATGTTGTATGGCCCATTTTCTCCCAAACAGTCAGGCACCGAGGCTGGCGATAAACTGTCGGGCCACCCGGGGGGTTCGGCCGGAGTGGCGGATTTCCCAGGCCATCGCCTGAGCGTGGAGCTGTTCCCGCTCCATCTGGACCCCCGCCTGGTCGGCCAGATGGTCCACCAGGGCCAGAAAGCCGGCCTTGTTCATCGTCAGGTAGGGGATACGCAGGCCGAAGCGCTCGGCCAGGGCGGTCTTTTCCGAAATCGTCTCAAAGGTGTCCACCTCGTCCCCAGCCCGGTCGGTAAAGGTCTGACGGACCAGGTGGCGGCGATTGGAGGTGGCGTAGATCGCCACATTGACAGGCCGCTTCTCCAGACTGCCCTCCAGGATAGTCTTCATAGAGGAGTAGGTCTTGTCATCCTGGTCAAAGGCCAGGTCGTCGATGAACAGAATGAACTTCTGCCGCCGGGAGGCCAGAGAGCGGATCAGGCTGGGAAGGCCGGTGAGGTTCTCCTTCTGAATCTCAATGAGCCGCAGGTCCTCCATGCCGGGCAGGTAGAGCATGGACTTGACGGTAGCTGACTTGCCGGTTCCTCCGTCGCCAAATAGAAGGACATTGTTGGCCTGGCGGCCGGAGAGGAGCAGCCGGGTGTTCTGCTCCACCTGCTCCCGCTGAAGCTCGTAGCCCAGCAGGTCCTGGGGCTGGGGGCAGTCCGGGTCGGCCACGGGGATGAGCTGCCCATCCTCCCACAGGAAGGCACGATACCTGGCATAGAGCCCGGCGCCGTGCTCCCGATAGAACTGGGTGAGGGAGTCAAAGTCGAAGGGGGCGGTGGCGCTCCACCGGGGCAGCCCTGCTAGAGCGGGGGACCAGTCGCCGGATAGCAGCGCCTTCATGGCGCCGATATACTGGTCGCAGTCCGTCTGGCCTAACAGTACCAGAGTGCCTACGTCCCGTCGGGCGGCGTTCTCCAGGGCCGGGTCGGCGCCCCCCCGTTCGGCCAGTAAAGCATAGGGGGATTCGGTGTACCGAAGCTGGTCCCAAAGCCAGTCCCCCAGACCGGTAAAGCCTTCCCGGCGCAGATAGTAAAACAGGGCGGTGTAGTCGTCCACGGCCTCCTCTCCCTGGCCGCCAGCTAGGTGGTCCAGCAGATGGACCATATGGGCCATCACCGGCAGCTCCTTCAGTTCGCGGTAAGCGGAAAGGCCCCGAAGGGCGGCCCGCAGCGCCGTCAATTCCATAGTGATCTCCCCATTCCAAGGTTTTTTCCTATTTTAATAGGGAATGGGCGGCCTTGTCAACCAGGGAAGGGTATGATAAAATAACTAGATATTTGTGAAGCGGCCCGCGCGTCTTTTACGGCCGTGGACATTGGAGGATATATGGTATCTATTGGAGGAATCAAAATAGACACCCCCCTGGCCCTGGCCCCCATGGCGGGGGTGACAGACCTGGCCTTCCGTACCATCTGCCGGGAGCAGGGGGCGGGACTGACCTGCACCGAGATGGTCAGCGCCAAGGCCCTGTGCTACCAGGACAAGAAGTCCATCCCTCTGCTCCAGCTGGGGGACGGAGAGAGCCCCGCTGCTGCCCAGATCTTCGGCAGTGACCCGGTGTGCATGGAGGAGGCGGCCGCCATTGCCCATGAGGTGTCCGGGGCCGATTTTATCGACATCAACATGGGCTGTCCTGTCCCCAAGGTGGCTAACTCCGGAGACGGCTCCGGGCTGATGCGGGACCCAGACAAGGCGGTAAAGGTGGCTGAGGCGGTCATCCGGGGAGCGGGCTGCCCTGTCACGGTCAAATTCCGCTTAGGCTGGGATAAGGGCTCCATCAACTGTGTGGAGTTCGCCAAGGCTATGGAGGCGGCCGGTGTGGCCGCCGTAGCAGTCCACGGCAGGACCAGGAATCAGATGTACGCAGGGACCGCTGACTGGGACTGGATTCGAGAGGTAAAAAAAGCGGTGGAGATTCCAGTCATCGCCAATGGCGACGTGTTTCGTCCGGAGGACGCCCCCCGTATTTTGAACTATACCGGGGCGGACATAGCCATGATCGGCCGGGGGGTGTTCGGCAACCCCTGGCTCTTTGCCCAGTGCCGGGCCGCTCTGGAGGGCCGGCCCATCCCGGAGATACCCCCCCTGGCCCAGCGGTGCGACACCGCCGTGCGCCAGTTTGAGCTATCGGCGGCCAACAAGGGGGAGAAGATCGCCTGCCTGGAGGCCAGGCGGCACTATGCCTGGTATCTAAAGGGTGTCCCCCATGCGGGTTATTACAAGGAACAGATTGTGAAGATCACCACCCTGGAGGACGTGTACCGGGTGACCAGGGGGATCAAGCGGGACCTGTGTTGAAGAGGGCAGCGGTATGGTGCTTTTGATTGCGGGCAGTACCCACACCGGCAAGACGCTGCTGGCCCAGCGGGTGCTGGAGGAACGGGGCTGGCCCTATCTGTCCCTGGACCATCTGAAAATGGGACTGATCCGGAGTGGTCTGACCTCGCTGACGCCGGACAGCCCGGACAAGGAGCTGACCGCCCTTCTCTGGCCGGTTGCACGGGAAATGATCAAGACGGCCATTGAAAACGGGCAGAATCTGGTGGTGGAGGGGTGCTACATTCCCTGCGACTTTACGAAAGATTTTGTGCCGTACTACCTAGATCAGCTCCAGGCTATCTGGCTGATCTTCAGCCGGCGGTATATCTGGGAGCGCTTCGACCAGATTCTGGCCTGTGGCGGCACCATCGAGCGGCGGCTGGACCCGTCCCTGGACCGGGAGGCCCTGGAGTGGGAGAATGAGGAGAATCTGCGGGCCTGTCAGCAATATGGTCATCCCTATGTGCTGATAGACAGGGAGTATGAGATAGACCTGGAGAAAATACTTTGATGAAAGAACTGTGAGTTGGGAGGGAGCGGAGATGTCCGACCAGGACCTTGTGGCAAGGGCCAAAGCCGGCGACCAGACTGCTTTTGAGCGGCTGGTGGTGGACAATCAGAATAAGGTCTACTCCCTGTGCGTGCGGCTGACAGGGGACCGGGAGGAGGGAGCCGACCTGGCCCAGGAGGCATTCCTGAGGGCATGGCAGGCCCTGCCGTCCTTCCAGGGGGAGAGCAGCTTCTCCACCTGGGTCTATCGGCTGGCCACCAACGTGTGTATCGACTTCTTGCGAAGGCAGGCCCGCCGCCGGGAGGTGGCGCCGGTTCAGTCCATCGATGATGAGGAGCTTTCCTGGACAGAGCCTGCCGATTGGGAGCAGGACCCACACCGCCAGTTGGAGAGGGCGGAGCTGAACCGGGCGGTGTCCCAGGGGCTGGAGCGGTTGCCCGACCACCACCGGCAGGTGCTGGTTATGCGGGAGATGTCCGGACTGAGCTATCAGGAGATTGGTGACGCCCTGGCCCTGGATCTGGGGACCGTAAAATCCCGCATCGCCCGGGCCCGGCTGGCCCTGCGAAAAATTTTGCTGGAAGATGGGAACTTTTCCGATTCGCCCACGTCTAAACCATCGAAAGGAACAGAAGGGAGGTGACCCGGCATGGAAAATTGCGAAACATATCTGGAGTGGATCTCCGCCCATCTGGACGGGCAGCTGTCCGACGAAGAGGAACGGGAGCTGGAGGAGCATTTGGATCAATGCCCCACTTGCCGGGCCATTGAGGAGCGGCTTGCCGCTCTGCACGACTCGTTCCAGGGCTTAGAGGATATCCCTGCCCCTGAGGGATTCACTCAGGGCGTCATGGACCGAGTTCGGGCAGAGCAGTCCAGGCCAAAGGTGGTCCCCTTATTTAAGCGGCCCCAGTTCAAGGCGCTGGCCGGACTGGCCGCCTGCGCCGCCCTGTGTATCGGCCTGTACCGCGGGGGCCTGTGGGACCGGGCCGCCGACAATCAGTTAAGCGTTGCGAGCGCCACGAATCTGTGGCAGGAGGAGCCCCAGGTGAATATCAGCCTGTTCGAAGCCGATGATCCCCAGAGCGCGGAGTCGGAGAACAGTGGGGCGGAGGGCCAAGAGAGAAGCGAACCGGGTGGACAAACGGATATTTCCCCCTATGGGGCGGAGCTGGACGAGAGCGCACAGTCCCCCGCGCCAGACAGCGGAGTGTCGCCCGACCTCCGCTCGGAATCGCGGGAACAGGAGCCATCCGATGTAGGGGCCTCCAAGGTGGACACATTGGAGAGAGGTGTTCCGGAGGAAAACGTCTCTGGGAATGGGACTCCCTCGATGCTCCAGACTGCCCCCGGCCCGATGTATGAGGTAGCGGGCCAGACGGTGGCCGCGGTGCTTACCCTGGACCGTCTGCCCGAGGGCTGGGAGGATGTTCTGGGTGAGACCCCAGAGTGGCTGACCGATGAGGCCGGCCGCCCCTGCTGTTTTATTACAGCGGCCCAGCTAGAGGGGCTGGCTGCCCTGGCCCAGCAGGAGGAGAGCGGCAGCGCGCTGGCGGGCCAAACGGATCAGGACCAGCTCTGCGCCCTGGTGCTGCTTGAAGGACAGTGACACACTTTGATTTATGACCTCCGGTTTCGACCGGAGGCCATTTTTTTGCCATTTCTGGAGAACGCGGGAGAAAATGGAGGATTTTAGACGATTTGGGCACTTTTCACGAAAAATAGTGAGACCTCCCGGCGGGCACTGGGGAAAGAGCTGCTCCCATGCCAAAAAAACAGTTGTCAGAGAGACGAATTTAATGTATAATGACTAACAGCATGTAACGCCTCACAGGGGCGGAGCAATAGTCCAACACATAAGGAGTGGAAACAAGATTATGAGCTATTCTGTACAAAACATCCGAAATGTCTGCCTGCTGGGCCACGGCGGGAGCGGAAAGACCGCTCTGGCGGAGAGCCTGCTTTATATGACTGGCGCCCTGGACCGGATGGGCAAGTCTGTGGACGGGAATACGGTCTGTGACTATGACCCGGAGGAAGTCAAGCGTCAGATCTCCATCTCTCTGGCGGTCGCTCCCCTGGAGTACAAGGGCTGTAAGATCAATGTGCTGGACGCCCCCGGTGGCTTCGACTTTGCCGGTGAGGTGATGGAAGCCCTGCGGGCCGCTGACGCCGCTATCATCGTCTGCTCCGCCAAGGACGGCATCTCCGTGGGACTGGAGAAGGCGTGGAAATACTGCGAGGAGCGGAATATGCCCCGCTTCATCTACATCTCCAAGACGGACGAGGAGAACTCCGACTACAACGCCACCTTTGAGGCCCTGCGTGAGAAGTACGGCAACAAGATTGCCCCCGTGGTGGTCCCCATTTGGAATGAGGGCAAGAAAGTCACCGGTATCATCGACGTGCTGAACAAGCGGGCCTATGAGATGCAGAACGGCAAGCGGGTGGAGATCGACATTCCTGAGGGCAAGGAGGCGGTCATCACCGAGTTTAACGACGCGCTGAAGGAGTCTGTGGCCGAGACCAGCGAGGAGTTTATGGACAAATTCTTCGGCGGAGAGGATTTCACATACGCTGAGATGATCCAGGGCCTGCGTCAAGGCGTGCGGGAGCTGTCTCTGTTCCCCGTGCTGTGCGGTTCCGCCGTCAACACTATGGGTTCTCTGATGCTGATGGACTATATTGTGGATCTGCTGCCTAACCCCATGGAAGGTAACTACCACAAGGCCACCCGTCAGGACGGCGAGACCGAGCCCTTCGTGGTGTCCCCCGGCGGCGTGCCCACCGCTTTTGTGTTTAAGACCGTGTCCGACCAGTACGGCAAGTACTCCTATATCAAGGTGTTGTCCGGCGTCATCACCTCCGATTTGACATTGGTCAACGCCCGCACTGGCGCCAGCGAGAAGCTGGGCCGCCTGTATGTTATGCGGGGCAAGAAGGCCGAGGAGGTCAAGGAGCTGGGCTGCGGCGACATCGGCGCCATCGGCAAGATGGAGAAAGTCAAGACCGGCGATACCCTGTGTGACCCCCGGAAGGTGGTAGCCCTGAAGCAGATTCCCTTCGCTGAGGCCTGTTACTCCGTGGCCATCGCCCCCAAGACCCGGGGGCAGGAGGACAAGGTGGCTCAGGGCCTGAACCGGCTGAATGAGGAAGATCCCTCCTTCTATGTGGTGAACAACGCCGAGACCCACCAGATGGTCATCTACGCCGCCGGTGACATCCAGGTAGACGTGCTGGTTTCCAAGCTGAAAAGCCGTTTCAACGTGGATGCTGAATTGAAGGCGCCCCGCGTGCCCTACCGGGAGAAAATTCGCAAGACGGTCCAGAAGCAGGGCCGGCACAAGAAGCAGACCGGCGGCTCCGGACAGTTTGGTGACGTATGGATCCGCTTTGAGCCCAACCTGGAGGAGGAAGAGATGGTCTTTGCCGAGGAGGTCTTCGGCGGCTCCGTGCCCAAAAACTTCTTCCCCGCTGTGGAGAAGGGTCTGCGTGAGGCCTGCGTCCACGGCCCCCTGGCCGGCTATCCAGTGGTCAACCTGAAGGCCGTGCTGTATGATGGAAGCTACCACCCTGTGGACTCCTCTGAAATCGCCTTCAAGACCGCTGCCCAGCTGGCCTATAAGGCGGCTATGCCTGAGGCCAACCCTGTGCTGCTGGAGCCTGTGGGTGAGCTGAAGGTCACCGTGCCTGACAGTTACATGGGCGATGTCATCGGCGATTTGAACAAGCGCCGAGGCCGTGTCATGGGCATGACCCCCACTGAGGGCGGCGAGCAGGTGATCGAGGCCGAGGTACCCATGGCTGAAATGACATCCTATGCGATTGACCTGCGGGCGATGACTCAATCCCGCGGCTCCTATGTGTTCCACTTTGTCCGCTACGAGGACTGTCCCCCTGCGGCTCAGGAGAAGGCCATCGCCGCTGCCAAGGCCATGGCTGAAGAATAAGGTGATTACAATGTCCGCCCCTTTCGGGGCGGACATTGTTTGGCTGGCAGTCAGGGTGGGCGCTTCAATGGCATAAATTCGGAGCGGAGCGAAGAATTTTCGGAAGGAGAACTTTACCCGCATGACATGAGGATCGGAAAAGAAAGAGGACCCGCCGGCATAGCCGTGAAGGGGACTGCCCCCGCAGCCCAGGGGAAGGCCGGCGGCGCCTGCAGGGACGAAAACCAAATAGAAACTCCCGCCCTATGACAGGGCGGGAGTTTCTATTTGGGATATCTTTTATGATATAAAATAGAAAAAGTTCAGAAGTAAAAAGACTGCCAGAGAAGGCAATCACCCCAGAGCCCGGCGGGGCTCAGGCCTCCTGATACAGCTCCAGGACCGCCCCATCCTTCCAGACAAAGGCCAGCCGGTCCCCCTTGCCATTGGTGTCCATAGGACCACAGATGACGCTGTCGGCGTCGGCGATGTACTTCTCCAGGTCGTCCACCTTATAGGCCACATGGGGGAGGTGGTGGAGCACCTCGGGGAATGGGGTGCCCTCCTCAAACTTCAGATACTCGATCTTGTAGTCGTAGTCGTCCACGTTGCTGACCCAGAACTTGGCGCCCTCGTTGTATGTCATATTGGGCTTACGGTTAGTGATGGGGATACCGATGTGCATATACTCAGCGGACATAAGAGTTCCTCCTATCCTATTTGTATTCAAAACTTAGGCGTGTTTGACGGTCTCATACACCTCGTAGGCCTGCTGGGGGGTATAGCCCTCGTGGACCACCTTGCCGATGGCCTGGGCCATGCCGGCGGGGCAGTCGGACTGGAAGATGTTGCGGCCCATGTCCACCCCGTGGGCCCCCTCCTGGATGGCCTTGTAGGCTATCTCCAGGGCCTCCAGCTCGGGCAGCTTCTTGCCGCCGGCGATGACGATGGGCACCGGACAGGCGGCGGCTACCCGCTCGAACCCGTCGCAGTAGTAGCTCTTGACGAGGTTGGCGCCGTTCTCGGCCAGCACGCGGGTGGCCAGTTGGAAGAATTTTTCCGTACGCTCCATCTGCTTGCCTACGGCCACCACACCCAAGGTGGGTATGCCGTAGCGGGTGCCGGCATCGGCGGTGCGGCACAGCAGCTCCAGAGAGCGGGACTCTCCGGGGGCGCCAATGAAGGTCTGCACCGCCACGCAATCCGCGTTCATGCGAATGGCGTTTTCCATATCACAGGCGAAACCGCCGCCGTTGGACATCTCGTCAAACAGGACGGTGGTGTCATAGGTCACCCGGACGCACTTGGCTACCTGGTTAGCGGGGGAGACGCAGGAGCGGATGACGCCCTTGGTGCCCATGAGCACGTTGACATGGGGGATGAGGGGCGGGATGACCAGGTCGATGCGCTCCAGTCCGGCGGTAGGGCCCATGATATAGCCGTGGTCAAAGGCCAGCATGACGGTGTTGCCCGACTTGGGGTCGAATAGGCGGGCCATGCGGTTTTTCATGCCCCAGTCGCAGTGGGAAGCGCCTTTGACAAAGAATCCCTCCTGGACCTGGGGGATGTCCAGGTGGTAGTCGTGGGCGGCCTTGTTTCCGATGTTGTCAGCCATATCTTACTCCTTGCTGTAAGCGGGGGTGTGGCAGGGGGTGTTCCACAGGCGGATGAACTCCTCGTCCCACTTGGCGATGTTCATCTGGAAGCCGCCGGCCTCCTGAACGGTGAGGATCTCGCCCACCATGCTGGCCACCACTTCCACGCCCTTGGCCTTCAGGAACTCCACGGTGTCTTTAAACAGCACCAGCATCTCCATCATGGTGGTGGCGCCACAGCCGTTGATCATAACGAAGGCCTTGTCCCCTTCCTTCAGCTCCAGCTTCTTGCACAGGGCCTCAGCCACGGTGGCAACCGTGTCCTTGGAGGACATCATGGGCACCCGGACGCCGCCGCCCTCGCCGTGCTGGCCGGCACCGATCTCCATTAGGTCGGTCTCGCCCAGGTCGCCGAAGGACATCCCGTTCTGGGGGTGAGTGGCGTCGGTGGACTTGACGGTGACAGAGGCCATGCTGTCGGCATAGCGCTGGGCGATGTCGGCCACCTCGTCCAGGCTCTTACCCTCCCGGGCCGCGGCGGCCGCGATGTGGTACAGGGCAACAGCGCCAGCCAGTCCGCGCTTGTTGTCCTCGCCGTTGGGGTCGTACTGGATCTCCTCGCCGGTGACTACCTGGCGGAAGTTCAGCCCCGCCTTCTTGGCCAGCTTGATAGCCTGCTTGCCGGCAAGCTGGTCGCCGGCGTAGTTCAGGGTGAGGAGCAGTACGCCATGGCCTTTGTCAGCCAGCTTCATGGCGTCGAACACCAGCTGGCCGTTGGGAGCGGCAAAGATATCGCCCACGGCCTGGACATCCAGCATCCCCTTGCCGACAAAGCCGGCTTGGGCAGGCTCGTGGCCGGAACCGCCATAGGTGACGATGGTCACCCGGTCAGCGTCTGCCAGGTCCTTGCTGATTACCAGGTGGCCGTCTACGTCTAGAATGTCGGGGTAAGCCAGGCCCAGGCCCACCAGCTCCTCGTCAGTAATGGTTTCAGGGGCATTGATAAACTTTTTCATTTTCATATGGAATCCCTCCTGTTCAAAATTGAGGATTATTCGTTTACATCTGGGCCAGACCCTGGAAGAAATAGGCCATGGAAGCGGCCCCGGCGTCCGGGGTTCCGATGGTCTGTGTGCCGTAGCTCTTGGCCCGGCCGAATTTGGAAACAAACTGGCGGGTAGCCTCCGCACCCTGGACCGCTGCCTGGGCGGCGGCAGTGAACAGCTCGTTCTCGTCGCTGCCAGGATAGGCGGCGATGGCCTGGCTGGCGGGGATCAGAGCGTCCATCATGGTCTTATCCCCCACCTTCGCTCCGGACATGTCGTCTAGCTCGGTAAAGGCACGGGCAAAGATGGCTTTAATGCCCGCCACGTCGATCTCGTCTCCTTCGGGGGCCTCCTCCTGCATTCCGTCCAACCAGGTGTTCCACAGTGGGACGGCACTGCCGCCGTTGAGCGCCATAACAGCCGTAGCCGCGTCGTCCAGCATCGACTGGATTCCGCCTTCCGCCCCGTCTACCGCGGCGGAGATCGCTCCGGCGATCTTGGCCATAGTAAGCCCGTGGTCGGCGTCGCCGAACTTGGAGTCGATCTCGGTCAATTCAGCCTCCGCCGCCGCGACAGCGGCACAGGCGTTTTTCAGCCGATCCTGAAACTCACGTTTCGTCATCACGATGTCACCTCCTTCTGTGCGTGACCAAAAGGGTCCCGCCGTTTACATTGGATTTATTGGTTACGTCTGTGCGTAAATCCTATCGCAGAAATTAACAAAAGTCAATAATGAAACGTTTTTTCTCTATAATTTACATAGGAAATCGAAAAAAATTAGACGAAATAGACAAAAATAAAACTTCCCAGAGGAGGTTGCTCTCCTCTGGGAAGTTACATATGTTATTTATTGCTCCAGCAGGGCCTTGACCAGGCCTGTCCGGGCGACAAGATGGGTAAAAAACCCGGACTGGAGGGCACCGCGCAAGGCCCGCACACTGGTGTTGGCCGAGCACACGCCGATGAGATTGGGGCATCGCCTCAGCACGTCTATGGGGACCTGAATGGCGAAGTCCTGTTCCGACTGGATTATCTTGCCCTCCTCATTGAAATAATAGGCCAGCATCCGCCCACAGGCGCGGTGGTGCTGGAGCAGACTGCCGTACCGAACCAGGGAGGCGAAGTCAGGACTGGAGGGATAGTTTCCAATGTTGACCAGTGCGGTATCGATCTGTTCCCACTGTTGATAGATCTGCCGATAGACCTCTGTGGAGCAGAGCAACTGCTTTTCCTCCAGGCTGTCGGGCAGAGCCGGAAGATAGAGAAAGTGAGGGGCGGCACCCAACTGCTGGGCCATCAGCCGGACGTTTTCGTTGGACTGATAATTCCGGGCTGGGATACTGGCGTTGCCCACCAGAGGGCAGATGTCGGTGACGCCGCTGTGGGGCTGAGGATTTTCTTCCAGCCAGGTCACCAACTGTCCGATCAAGTGCCCCCAGCCCACACCCAGGCGATGGGCACCGAGCTGTCCCAGCAGTTCAACGGCCCCCTTGGAGAGGGTCTGATTGGTGGCGTCGTCGTCCTCGCCGTCCTCTACCAGGACGCCGCCCCGGATGGAGCTAGACAGCCGGAGCCGGTCCAGCAGACTCGCCGCTTTCGCCCCAGGCTCATGGATGGTGATCTCCACCACCCCCAGCTCCCGCGCGTCAGAGAGCATCCGGCTGATGAGAGGACGGGATACCCCCAGCTCTCGGGCGATATCGCTCTGCTTCTGATCCTCCAGATAATACCTGCGGGCTACGTAAGCCAAGCGGGCCCGTTTTTCTTGACTTATTTTCACGACTATACCTCTTTTGCCGAAAAGTGTTACATATGTTACTTATAGCACAAAAGAGGCCCGCTTGCAACGACAAAGTACAAGATGGGACAAAATGTCTGACAGGAGACTTTATTCACGTCATGCCAGACCAGGCCAGAAAATGATCGGGCTCTGCCAGGATTTGCTCCAGAGACTGGAAAAAGAGATGGCAGTGATAGCCGTCCGCCGCCCCATGGTGGACCTGGAAGGTAAAGGGCAGGATGATGTTGCCCTGCCGCTCCTGAAATCTGCCCCAGACAAACATGGGGCGAAGGAAGTTTAGACTGCTTTTCATCTGAAAGGAGAGGCCGGTGTAGGAGAACCAGGGGACACAGGAGAGCAGCACAGAGTCTTCCCGGCTGGCGGTCAGCGTCCCATCCGCTTCAAAGCGGTCCAAAGCCGCTGACATGGCGCGGTAAAAGGCGGAAAAGTCCCGGTCATATTCCGTGTTCAGGCTGGCCATGTTGTGGGAGCGCCGGTCCAGCACCGTATACTCCGCATGGACGAGATCATAGAATCCAGGACGGCCTTGTGGGTCGAGCCCCATACGGAACTCCTTGTGCTGGTTGACCGCGGTGACCACCGCCCAGACAAGGGAGGGATAAAATCGAAGGCCCCTGGCCTTGACATAGGAATGGAACCGGGTGATAGTCAGCTCTCGCGTCAGAGCAAAGCTGCAGTCAAGGCCGAGAAATTCCTCGAATATAGCCCGCCGGTCCCAACGCTCCAGATCGATGGGAGAAAACAAGCCCCTCACTCCTTCCCGCTGTCCCAGCGCCAGCCCGCCGGGACCTCACGTTGGTAGGCCAGGCGGGGAGAGCCGTCCTCCATCCAGACGGTGCCGCACAAGGTGAAGCCATTTTTGTCTAACACCCGCTGCATGGGGCGGTTGGCCGGGTGGGTGTCGATGCGTACGCTGCCGCCCCGCTCCAGGCACCAGAGGAGGCACCGGGAGGCTACGCCCCGGACCTCTCCCCGGCTGGCTACTCGGTGGACGGCCCAGTAGGGCCGGTCGTTGAGCCAGGCACCCTGAATGACCTGGTAATCCGGGTCGTCCCAGCACATGGCGGCAAAGACGCCCTGGATGCGGCCATCCAGGACACAGACATGGCAAAACCCCTGACGGATATCGTCCTGGACCAGATCTTCCGGTGGATAGACATCCCGCCACTGGTCCGGGTTGCCCGCCTGTGCCATGAAGCGGCGGGCGATGGCGTAGATCTCCAAAATGTCCGGCAGATCGGACGGAACGGCGCGACGAATCATGGAAAGGCCCCCTATCATTTCAGTTTGTTTACTCATTATACTATGTTTTAACTACCTCGTACAGCGGCGATGGGGAAATTTTGCGGCGGAGAGAGACCTTGCGTCTTTACCAGTTCCCCCTTGTGTGGTATACTGATTTCAAATGGGTCCCGGCAGGGGCCGGAAGGAGGACAGGACATGGAGCTGACCGAGAGAACGGTAAGCAGCCAGACGATCTTTCGGGGCAGGATCATTCGGGTCGACATGGATCAGGTGGAGCTGCCCGACGGGAAAACGGCGGACCGGGAGGTCGTCTACCATCCGGGCGGGGTGGCTGTCCTGGCATTGGACAGGGACAACAGCGTGAGCCTGGTCCGCCAGTTCCGCTACCCCATCCGGCAGGAGCTGCTGGAACTGCCCGCGGGCAAGCTGGACCACGGGGCGGAGGAGGACCGTCTGCTGGGGGCAAAGCGGGAGTTGAGCGAGGAGACGGGGCTGGAGGCTGAAAAGTGGACATATCTGGGCTATACCCTGGCGTCGCCCGGCTTCTGTGACGAGGCTCTGCATATGTATCTGGCCCAAGGGCTGACACGCAAAAAACAGCACCTGGATGAGGACGAGTTTCTGGATGTGGTCACCATGCCTTTCCAGCAGCTGGTGGAGCAGGTGATGGACGGCACCATCACAGACGCAAAGACCGTGGCTACCACTCTGAAAGTAAAGGTGCTGCTGGGCCTGTGAGAGACCGGCGGCATTTGTGAGAAAGAGAAGGAGGGGATCTTGTGGGCAAAACCATCTTGATTGTAGAGGATGAACAGAATATCGTGGATATCCTGTCCTTCAACCTGAGCCGGGAGGGCTATGATACCCTGGAGGCATACGACGGGCCCGCCGGCTTACAGCTGGCCCTGGAAAATGACCCGGACCTGATCCTGCTGGATCTGATGCTGCCCGGAATGGACGGCTTTGAGGTGTGCCGGAAGGTGCGGGAGAGCGGGTCTGCCGCCCCTATCATCATGCTCACTGCCAGGGAGGAGGAAGCGGACAAGGTCCTGGGGCTGGAGCTGGGGGCGGACGACTATATCACCAAGCCCTTCTCCATGCGGGAGCTGCTGGCCCGGGTCAAGGCCAATATCCGGCGGGTGGCCATGTCCCCCGCTGTCCCCGCGGCACAATCCGGCCTTGGCACGATTAAGGCGGGCAGAGTCAATATTGACCGGGACCGTGCCACCGTATTCAAGGATGGGCTCCCCTTGGAGTTGAGCCAGAGAGAGTACGATCTGATCTGTTTCCTGGCTGCCCAGCCCGGGAAGGTCTTTTCGAGGGAGGCCCTGATGGAGCATGTATGGAATTATGAGGGCTATGTAGGCGACGTTCGGGCGGTAGACGTGGCGATCCGCCGCTTACGAGAGAAGATCGAGGACGATCCGGCCAACCCCGAGTTCATCCGCACCAAGCGGGGAATGGGCTATCTTTTCGGCGAGTGAGATTACAGTGCCGGCCCCATAAGAGCGAGGGAGGAATGCCCGCCAGGGCGTTCCGAGGAAAGCGGACTTTGGGAGAGAAAGCCGCCGAAGGCGGCAGACCGAAGCGGAGCCCAGCGAAGCGGGTCCGGTTCGGAGAGGAGGAACAAGGGAGCGAGGGAGGAATGCCCGCCAGGGCGTTCCGAGGAAAGCGGACTTTGTTCCGACGAAAGGGGGTGCCCCATGCGTAGTCTGCATATGAAGTTGGTCATGATCATGGTGCTGCTGATCCTGTCCCTGATGATGGTGGTGGGGGCCTTCCTGATCAACTCTGTGACCGCCTTTTATCTGGAGGATTTTTATAGCCAGATGTCCGACGTGTTCAGCGACCCCGGCCTGGTGTCCGACCTGACCACCGAAACTCCGGATGAGGAGAACGGTGCGGAGAGAATGGCCGATGTGCTGGACGCCTATGTCGGCGTGCTGGGGGTGGACGGGCGCAACCGCAAGCTGTATATCCTGGACAGCGATGGAGTGTGCCTGGTGGCTCCTGAGGGGGAGAACCAGGTATTGGAATATACCAAGAACCTGAATTTTGCCCTGAATACCGGGCTGGAGACCAACGAGGTGGGGGATGAGAGCAATCTGGCCGCCGATTATATGGACCTGGCCGTCCCCATCCACCGGGGGGACGAGGGCTATGTCATCTACATCCTGGACAACAAGGCCACTGCCAACAGCCTGACCGAGAAAATGTTTCTCTTGATCATGGAGGCCCTGGTCTTTGGCCTAGTCATCTCGGTGCTGTTGTCCTTCCTGCTGTCCAAGACGATGGTTACCCCTATACAGCGGCTGACGGAGGGGGCCATGCGGGTGGCAGAAGGGGACTTTTCCCGGAAGATCCAAGTGGCCTCGCGGGATGAGATCGGAGTGCTGACCGACACCTTCAACGACATGGCGGACCAGCTCCAGGATACTCTGCGCCAGGTGGAGAACGAGCGCAACAAGCTGGATACCCTCTTCCTCCACATGACCGACGGCGTGGTGGCCTGTTCCCGGGATGGAAAGGTCATCCACTCCAACCCTGCCGCCGACCAGATGCTGCTGCGGCACATCGGGCCGGAGAGCGACTATGGCCAGCTCTTTGGCGATATCGCCCCTCTAGATCAGGTGCTGGAGGCCCCCGACCATCTGGAGGGAGAGCTCCAGGTCCGGGACCGGTTTCTCCAGTTGCTGCTGGCCCCCTTTGATCGCGGCCGGGAGGGCGGCGGCGCCTTGGTGGTCATCCACGATGTGACTGCCCAGCGGAAAAACGAGGAGATGCGCCGGGAGTTCGTGGCCAATGTGTCCCACGAGCTGCGTACCCCCCTGACCAATATCCGATCCTATGCCGAGACCCTGGCGGAGAGCGCCGAGGACATCCCACCCGCCATGGAAAAGAAATTCCTGGGGGTTATCCTCAACGAGAGCGACCGTATGACCCACATTGTCCAGGACCTGCTTACCCTGTCCCGCCTCGACTCGGGCAGGGACGATCTGAAGCTGGGCCGCTTCTCCTTCGAGGCGGCGCTCCAGGATTTGTACAACGCGGTCTATATGGAGGCCCAGCGCCATGCCCACACCCTGAAGCTGGAACTGGAGTCAGAGCTGCCCGCCATTGTGGCTGACCGGGAGCGGGTGCTCCAGGTTATGATGAATATCGTGTCCAATTCCATCAAATATACCCCCGACGGGGGCCATATTACCATCTCCGCCGGCCGGACAGAGGACCGGGTATGGATGGTGGTGGATGACGACGGTATCGGTATCCCACCGGAGGACCGGTCCCGGATCTTTGAGCGGTTCTACCGGGTGGACAAGGCCCGGTCCCGCCAGTCCGGCGGGACCGGATTGGGGCTGTCTATCGCCAAGGAGATCGTGAACCGACACCAGGGGCTGCTGGAGCTCCAGGACAAGGATGGCCCCGGCCTGGCACTCCGGCTGGAGCTGAAGATCGAGGGGCCGGACCATGGATAGGCGGAAGTTTGACCGAAGGGCTGTGGAGCTGGCTAAGGATGTGCTGATTTTGTTTCTTACCTGCTCCGCTGTCTGGCTGCTGATCCAGACCAGAATGCTGGAGCCGCTGCACAATATTCTCCGGGAGGATATGCCCCAGACCCAGATGGGACAGACGGAAGGGGGTAGCCGGATCGAGGCGGTCCGCCCCCTGCGTATCGCGGTCAATCTGACGGCGGGTATGGAGACTGGCCGCTATGGAGTTCAGTATGACCAAGGGGCGGCGGATGCCCTGTTCCAACAGGTGGCCGGCCTGCTGGCCGAGGGGCTGTCCAGTGCGGGCCAGCCAGAGCGGGTGAACCGCTACCAGTGGGAGGAGGCGCTCACCTCCTGTCCTGGCGTCTATTTCGATTTTCAGGGGGATATCCCCCTCCAAGTGCTGGTGGGCTGGCTGTCCGGTGAGGAGAGCGCGCTGGATGCCCATGTCCGGCGACTGGTCCTGTCCCTATGGCAGAACCAAGTGGCGTTTTATTACCAGGACCAGCGGGACGGATATTACTACCGCTGTCTGACGGAGGTTGTCACGCCCCAGCAGTTGGAAAGCGCGCTGACCGGAATGGGGACAAACGGCGCCCGCTTCGCCTTTGAGACCGATCTGTACCAGGACCTGGACCCGGATACCCTGCTGACAGAGGGGGGGCTGGATCCGGTCATCTATCAGGCGGCCAATCCGGCTGTCGGAGGGCAGAGCGCCCTTGCCGCTCTGGCGGAGGACCTGGACTTCTCGGTGGGCTCCAGCGTATTTTACTCTGCGGGCACGGAGCAGGTGGTCCGAAACGGCAACGACACCCTGCGGCTGACTGAACGGGGCATCGCAACCTATCTGGCTGACCGGGGCGGGGTGGGCCATTTCCCCCTGTCCGGGGCAGACCTGTTTGAAGCGGTAGAGACATGCCGCCGGCTGGCCGCGGACGCTATGACGCCCCGTATGGGAGAGGCGAGACTGTATCTGATGTCTGTCCAAGAGGTGGATGGGGGCTGGCAAATCGACTTTGGATACTGCCTGAACGGGGTGCCGGTCCAACTGGACGAGGGGAGTGCGGCCCAGTTTTTGGTCCAGAACGGGAGGATAGACCGCTTTACGCTCCGGCTGCGCAGCTATACAGCCAGCGGAGAGCGCGGGTCTGTCATGCCGCCCCTCCAGGCCACGGCGGCTCTCACGGCCAAAGGGATGGAGGGGGATGAGTTGATGCTGGCCTATCTGGACGGCGGCGGGGACAGCGTGTCCGCCACCTGGGTGGCCGCCGGCAGCCGGGAGGATTGACGGTATGGAATGGTCCAAGCTGAAAAACATCATCCTGATCATGCTCGCGGCGGTCAATCTGTGCTTACTGTTCTTTGTGGTCCAACGGGAGTGGCGGGACAGCGCCAACCAGAGGCAGAATCGCCAGCAGGCCGTGGATTTCCTGACTGACCGTGGGATACAGATCCATGAGGGACAACTGCCCGACGACCAGATGGTTCCCAGGCCCCAGACCGTGGAGCGGGACCAGGAGGAGGAAAGCCGCTTGGCCACCCAGCTTTTGGGGGAGGATGTAGTGGTCCAGGCCAGAGGAGCCGGGGTGTACCGCTACCAAAACGGGGCGGGCGCCCTCCAGTTCCACAGCGATGGGTCCTTTTCGGCGGAATTATCGCCTGACAGCTTTCCACTGGGTGTGGACCAGGAGAGGAGTTGCCTGGACCTCCTGACCCAAATCGGGTTCGAGGGAGAGACAACGGCACGGGATGAGAATACCCTGACGGTCCGCCAGAGCTGGGAGGGCATCCCCCTGTTTAACCACCAGGTTACCCTGGTATGGGGCTCGGAGGGGCTGGAGACCATGACCGCCGGCCGCCGTCTGGTGGGCAGCCCTGTGGAGCGGACGGACCAGCGGCCCATTACGGTGGCCTCGGCGCTCGTCTACTTTTATAATGGCCTCAATGGGCTGGGCGACGTATGCAATCAGGTGGACAGTATCGTTCAGGGCTATATCAGTGTCACCTCTCTGTCCGGGCCCATGGAGCTGATCCCGGTGTGGCGCGTCACAACGGACACCGGCGCTTACCAACTGGACCTGCTTACCGGGGAGCTGAATCGGGTGGAGTGACGAAGGGTATCTCCGCGGAGCGGTAAAACTTGACCGCCCCGCGGAGTTTCGTCTTTACCAGACCGACAGTTTGTGGTAATATCCACTGGTGACGGCCGGCAACCCGCCGGCGGCAGAAGAAGGTGTGTCTATGTTCCATCCCAGTGACCCCATCGGAATCCTGGACTCTGGCATCGGCGGCTTTAGTGTAGTCCGGCAGGTTCAGCGGACGCTGCCAGGCGAGGAGCTGGTCTATTTCGGGGACGGCGCCCATATTCCCTACGGCAACCATCCAGAGGACAAGATCGTGGCCATGGCCCGGTATATGTTCCGCTTCATGGAGGATCATCATGTGAAGGCCCTGCTGGTGGCCTGCAATACCATCTCCTGCGTAATCGGACAGTGTGAGGGGGAGGTGTCCTGCCCCACCTTCAACGCCGTTCAGGCGGGGGCGGAGGCCGCCGCACGGCTGAGTGTAGACAAGATAGGAGTCATCTCCACCGTCTTTACCCACAACTCCCGGTGCTATCCGGAGGGAATATTGGCCCGCAGCCCCAAGAAGCTGGTGGTCCTCAGCTGTGGCTGTCCTGACCTGGCCCGGCTGGTGGAGCACAGCCTGGGGGACCCTGCCGGCATGGCGGAGGTGGAGGCGGACCTGCGCCTGGAGATGGACGGCATAGTGCGGGAGGGCATCCAGTGCTGTGTGCTGGGCTGTACCCATTACCCCCTGGTAGCGGACAGCATCCGCCGCCTGTATCCCGGTCTGCCCCTCATCGACCCCGCGGAGGAGATGGCCCGCGCCCTAAAGGAGTACCTGGAGGGAGAGCGGTTGCTGGCCTCTGACGACAGATTGGGCGGACTGACCATCTATACCACCGGCGACGTGAAGGAGTATGCTCTGCGGGCCCGCCAGGTGGGACTGGAGCGGATAGGGAGCGTGTCCTTCTATCCCCCTATGGCGCTTTGACAGGGATAAATGTGGGACAGGGCGAAGATCGCCCTGTCCCTTTTTTACACCGGCGGCTTGGAGAAAAAGAATTTGCCATAGACCGTCAGATACGGTATACTGGACCCACAAAAGAGAGGAGAGGTGTTGCCTGTGGGCGAGCTGAATTTTGCTGTCCCCACCCTGTTTGGCCTGGAGGGGCTGTGCGCTGACGAGATCCGGAGGCTGGGTCTGCCCAGTGTCCAGGCGGAAAATGGCCGGGTGCTGTGTACCGGAACAGAGGGGGACCTGCCCCGGCTGAATCTGAATCTGCGTACCGGGGAGCGGGTTCTGCTAGTGCTGGGGACATTCCCGGCTGGAAACTTTGACGCTCTATTTGAAGGGACGCGGGCCCTGCCCTGGGAGCGGTTCATCCCTCGGGAGGGCCAGTTTCCAGTGAAGGGCCACTCCCTCAACTCCGCCCTCCACTCGGTGCCCGCCTGCCAATCCATCGTGAAAAAGTCGGTGGCCGCCCGGCTGGGAGAGGCTTACGGCCTGAATACCCTGCCGGAAACAGGGGCGCTGTACCAGATTCAGTTCGCGATTATGAAGGATACCGCCACCCTGATGCTGGATACCTCCGGCGCTGGGCTGCACAAGAGGGGCTACCGGGCCCAGGGGGTGATTGCCCCCCTGCGGGAAACGCTGGCGGCGGCCATGGTCCTGCTGTCCCGGTACAGAGGCCGGGACCCCCTGTGCGACCCCTTCTGCGGCAGCGGCACCATCCCCATCGAGGCTGCCTTGATTGCCCGAAACCGGGCGCCGGGGCTGAACAGGTCCTTCTCCGCCCAAAAATGGGGGTGGCTGGACAAGCGGCTCTGGATGGAGGCGGCTGACCAGGCCATGGACCAGGAATTTGATGGGGATTATGAGATTTGGGGCGGCGACCTGGACCCCGCCGCCGTGGAGCTGGCCCGGCACAATGCTCAACTGGCAGAGGTGGACGACATCGTATCCTTTGAGGCGGCCGACGCCCGGACCTTCCACTGGGGCGGCCTCTATGGCCGGGTGGTCACCAATCCGCCTTACGGAGAGCGCATCATGGAGCGCCGGGAGGCGGAGGAGTTGTACCGGGCCTTCGGCCGAGCCTGGAGCAAATTTCCAGAGGGCTGGAAGCTCTTCCTTTTGTCCTCCCACACCGAGTTTGAGCGGACTTTCGGCCGGCAGGCGGACAAGAAGCGAAAACTCTATAACGGGATGCTGAAGTGCGACCTGTTTATGTACGGGATGAAATAGGAGGGGTCATGCCTTACCATATAAAAAAATTTCGGGGATATCGGCGGGAGCTGAAAAGGGTTCTGCGGGTGGTAGAGGAGTACCAGCCCAACTGGTGTCCGGCGGAAGAGGATTTTCGAGAGGAGTGGCTGGACCTGGGAGCCAACCGTTTTTTTCATCCCAGAGGGAAGGACCGGAAGGCGCTGATGGCCGCCCTCCTGCACAAGACGGAGGAACTGATTGCCGCCAGGCCGGCGGACCTGCCCTCCTGTAAAATATTCCTCTTTGTCCCTGGGGGCGACCCGGCTCTGGCGGAGATCATCCTCATCTACGACCCGGACCGCTTCCAGACCTTCTGGGTGCGTACCGACCCGGCGGACCAACTGTGGATTCCCCAGGAAGGTCCCTCCCTGCTGGCGGAGCTTGGGCTGGAGAGCTCCCTCCCGGAGCGGTGCGTGCTGGAGGAGTTTCACTGGGCAGGCTATGTGGAGCAGCAGCTGATCTGGGGCTTTGGGGAGCTGCCCTGAGGTGTTTCGGAGGTGTCTATGGACCATCTGTTTATTATCAACCCCGCTGCGGGGAAAAAGGATAGTACCGAGGCGCTGGAGCGGCTGCTGGAGAGACTGCCTTTTCCTCGCAAGATAGTCCACACCGCCAGAGAAGGGGACGCCCGACGAATGACAGAGGCGGCCGCCGCTCTGGGGAAACCCATTCGGATCTACGCCTGTGGAGGTGACGGCACCCTCAACGAAGTGGTCAACGGGGCGGCGGGCCACGATTTTCTGGCAGTGACCAACGTGCCCATGGGGACGGGCAACGACTTTCTGAAACTGTTTGGGCCCAACTACCGCAGCATTTTTTCAAATCTGGAGGCTTTGGCGGCCGGGCCGCAGGCCGCCTTTGACCTGATGGACTGCAACGGCAAGCTGGGGCTGGATGTGATATGTGCCGGAGTAGACGCCCGAATCGCCGCCGGAGTACACAAATACAAGCGATTGAAAGGTGTCTCCGGACGATGGGCCTATCTGCTGTCCCTGGCGGAGCAGGTGCTTGTACGGGGAATCTGCCGTCCCATGACGGTGTCTATGGGGACTGACCGCTGGACGCAGGAGCCCACCGCCATCCTGTGCATCTGCAATGGGCGGCACTATGGGGGCGGTTTTATGCCGGTGGCCGACGCCATGCCTGACGACGGCGTGCTGGATGTGCTGCGGGTGGGCAAGGTGAGTCTGCCTACCTTCGCGCGCCTGGCGGGCCAGTACGCGAAAGGCTTGTACTGGAAGTACCCCGCGCTGATTCGAGCCTACCACGGGCAGGAGGTGTCCTTCTCCGCCCGGGAACCCATCACCGTGGTAGTGGATGGAGAGATCATGCGGGACACCACTTTTACCGTCCGCCTGTCAGAGAAAAAGGTGAATTTCTTTTACCCGGCTGGAGCGAGCTATGCCCCTTGTGTTTAGCACTCTTGACATATGTTTGTGAACAAAACGTAAATTATAGAAAATCAACCCTAAATTTTTTTGATTTAGGGGTTGATTTTTTTTGAGAAAGCGGTTATTATCATAGTTAGATTTAGCACTTAAATAAAAAGAGTGCTAAACCGCTGAGAAAGTTAGTTCAAAAAACTCATATATAAGGAGGAACTTGTTATGAAACTCAAACCCCTGGCTGACCGTGTGATCGTAAAATTGGTGGAGGCCGAGGAGACCACCAAGGGCGGCATCATCCTGACCGGCGCCGCCAAGGAGAAGCCCGAAGTGGCAGAGGTCATCGCTGTAGGTCCCGGCGGTATGGTGGACGGCAAGGAGGTCGTCATGACCGTGAAGGTGGGCGACAAGGTCATTACCAGCAAGTATTCCGGCACTCAGGTGAAGCTGGACGGCGAGGAAGTGACCATCGTTCGTCAGAATGATATCCTGGCCGTGGTTGAGTAAACCCGTCTTTTTATCCCAAATCGTGTATCAAATTTACTCTAAATCGGAGGTAATGTGTTATGGCTAAAATTATCTGCTACGGCGAGGAGGCCCGCAAGGCTCTGGAGAAGGGCGTCAACCAGCTGGCCGATACTGTAAAGATCACCCTGGGCCCCAAGGGCCGCAACGTGGTGCTGGACAAGAAGTTCGGTGCTCCCCTTATCACCAACGACGGTGTTACCATCGCCAAGGAGATCGAGCTGGAGGACCCCTTTGAGAACATGGGCGCCCAGCTGGTGAAGGAGGTCTCCACCAAGACCAACGATGTGGCCGGCGACGGCACCACCACCGCTACCCTGCTGGCTCAGGCTATCGTTCGCGAGGGCCTGAAGAACCTGGCGGCCGGCGCCAACCCCATGGTCATGAAGAAGGGCATCGCCAAGGCCACCGCGGCCGCCATTGAGGCCATGAAGGCCAACAGCCAGAAGGTCAACGGCTCCGCTGATATCGCCCGTGTCGGTGCCGTGTCCTCCGGCGATGAGACCATCGGCAAGCTGATCGCTGAGGCGATGGAGAAAGTGGGCCACGACGGCGTCATCACCATCGAGGAGTCCAAGACCGCCGAGACCTACTCCGAAGTCGTGGAAGGTATGCAGTTCGACCGGGGCTACATCACCCCCTATATGGTCACCGACACCGAGAAGATGGAGGCCAACCTGGACGACGCCCTCATCCTCATCACCGATAAGAAGATCTCCAACATCCAGGAGCTGCTGCCCATTCTGGAGCAGGTAGTCCAGTCCGGCAAGAAGCTGCTGATCATCGCTGAGGACGTGGAGGGCGACGCCCTGTCTACTCTGATTGTCAACCGCCTGCGCGGCACCCTGAACGTGGTGTGCGTCAAGGCCCCTGGCTTCGGCGACCGCCGCAAGGAGATGCTCCAGGATATCGCCATCCTGACCGGAGGCCAGGTCATCTCCTCCGATGTGGGTCTGGAGCTGAAGGAAGCTCAGTTGACTATGCTGGGTCAGGCCCGTCAGGTGAAGATTACCAAGGAGAACACCACCATCGTCAACGGCGCTGGCAGCAGCGAGGACATCAAGGCCCGCATTGGCCAGATCAAGAGTCAGATTGAGGTCACCACCTCCGACTATGACAAGGAGAAGCTCCAGGAGCGGCTGGCCAAGCTGGCCGGCGGTGTGGCCGTCATCAAGGTAGGCGCCGCCACCGAGGTGGAGATGAAGGAGAAGAAGCTGCGCATCGAGGATGCCCTGAACGCCACCCGCGCCGCTGTGGAAGAGGGCATCGTGGCCGGCGGCGGCACCGCCTACCTGAATGCCATCCCCGCCGTGGAGAAGCTGTACGACCAGGTCGAGGGCGACGAGAAGACTGGTGTCCAAATCATCGCCCGGGCCCTCACCGCTCCGGTGAAGCAGATCGCCGCCAATGCCGGCATCGACGGCTCTGTAGTGCTGGAGAAGATCCGCGAGTCCGGCAAGACCGGCTACGGCTTCGACGCCTACAAGGAGGAGTACTGCGATATGATCCCCGCCGGCATTGTGGATCCCACCAAGGTGACCCGTTCTGCCCTGGAGAACGCCGCTTCCATCGCATCCACCCTGTTGACCACCGAGTCCCTGGTGGCCGATAAGCCCCAGCCTCCCGCTCCCGCCGCTCCCGCTGCCCCTGACATGGGCGGCATGTACTGATAAACGCGGTTAGTCTTTAAAACCCGGGCACGTAGAAAGCCAACTTCCTTCCGCCGTGTCCGTGTCAAAGCCTAACGTTTAAGAAACTAAAAAGTTCGGCTCTCATCAAAAGTGAGAGCCGAACTTTTTTGCTTGGAATATAGGTATGTCTAGGAGTGCGGTTTGATTGGTTTTTTCTGTGTATGATGGCTATAAGATTTGAGGCCATACTAATTTATAGCCAATATTTTATTTTTTGACAGCAAGTTATTGTAGCAATTTCCTGGCGGATATGATATGCTACCAATATAGCAAGCCTCGGGACTGTGCATCAGGACCGGGGGAAAGGAGTGTCTATGAGTCCGAGTACCATTTGGCTGATCGTGATGGTGGTGCTGGTCCTCGGGGAACTGGCCACCGTGGGGCTGACCTTCATTTGGTTTGCCGTCGGAGCCCTAGGCGGAGCGATCACAGCCTGGATGGGCGGAGCGATCTGGGTTCAGGTGATTGTGTTTCTGGCTCTGTCCGGTCTGGCGCTGGCTCTGGTGCGGCCATTGGCCGCCCGGTATCTGGATACCAAAAATGTGGCCACTAACGCGGATCGGGTGATCGGCAAGACTGCCATAGTGATCCAGGACATCGACAACATAGAGGGAAAGGGTCAGGTCAATATCTCAGGCCAGATATGGTCCGCCCGGAGCCAGCAGGCTGTGGTCATCCCCGCCGGTACGGAGGTCAAAGTGCTTCGTATCGAAGGGGTCAAGGTGTTCGTAGAAACATTATAAGTGCTTATAAATGGAAGCCGTTTAGAAAGTGAGGAGAAAATATGGAAGTTGTTTTGGGTATTCTGCCATGGATAATCTTGGCTCTGCTGGTCCTAATTGTGCTGGGGTCCTGCATCAAGATCGTTCCCCAGTCTCGTGCCTTTGTCATCGAGCGGCTGGGCGCATTCCGTACGGTGTGGGGCGTGGGCCTGAAGTTCAAGCTGCCTATCGTGGACCGGGTGGCGAAAAATGTGTCCCTGAAGGAGCAGGTGGTGGACTTTCCGCCCCAGCCCGTCATCACCAAGGACAACGTAACTATGCAGATCGATACCGTAATTTATTTTCAGATCACAGATCCCAAACTGTACACCTATGGGGTGGAGAACCCCATGTCCGCCATTGAAAACCTGACCGCTACCACCCTTCGTAATATTATCGGCGACCTGGAGCTGGACCAGTCCCTGACCAGCCGGGACCACATCAACGGACAGATGCGGGCGATCCTGGACGAAGCCACCGACAACTGGGGCATCAAGGTCAACCGGGTGGAGCTGAAAAATATTATGCCGCCCCGGGATATTCAGGAATCCATGGAGAAGCAGATGCGGGCCGAGCGCGAGAGGCGTGAGTCCATTCTCCAGGCCGAGGGCCAGAAGCAGTCCCAAATCCTGGTGGCGGAGGGCGAGAAACAGTCCGCTATCCTTCGAGCCGACGCGGCCAAGCAGGCGGCCATCCTTCAGGCGGAAGGCGCCAAGCAGGCCAAGATTTTGGAGGCTGAGGCCGAAGCCGAGGCCATCCTGAAGGTCCAGCAGGCCACCGCAGACGCCATTCGGCTCATCAATGACGCTGCCCCTGGCGACGGCGTCATCAAAATCAAGGCGCTGGAGGCATTCCAGGCCGCCGCCAACGGGAAAGCCACCAAGATCATCATTCCCAGCGAGATTCAGGGCTTGGCCGGTCTGGCTGCCGCCGCCAAGACAGTCTTCGACACCGAGGACCCCAAGGCTACCATCACCAAAACAGTAGTCAAAGAGTAAGTAACGGGCACGACCTTCATTCCGCCCAAAAGACAGACAGGGACAGGCCCCTTCACGGTCTGCCCCTGTTTTGTTATATATTTTAGCTAATAATGAATAAAAAGTTTAAAAAAGTGTACTTTTTCAAACTTTTTTCAAAATAACCCTTGCGCTAATATAACACAAAGATCCAGATATTGCAACCGATTTTCCAAATCATTTTTCTTGACTTTGCCGGTTTATAAAAGTACACTTAAACAGACTAAGGCAAATGGAGAAAGGACGTCTCACTATGAAAAAATTTTTAGCGCTGCTGCTCTCCCTGGCTGTGGCCATGGGGGCATCCCCCGCCATTCTGGCGGCCGAGGAGCAGGTCCAGCCTCTCCCAACCTGGGCCTACGGCGTGCTGGCAGATGGATATGCTATGGGACTTTTTGGTGACGAGCTGTACACGGACCACGGCAAGACCATCACAGATGAGCAGTTGAACAAGATGACACAGGTGGTGGCTGACAAGCTGGCCCTGCTGGGTGTGGAGCAGCGGGAGGCGGATGACACCGGCCTGGTCCTCGATACGACCCGCGGCGGTGTGCTCAACGCTCTGTACCAGGAGGCGGCCGCTTACGCCTTTCCCGGCGTGGAGGAGGGGCCAGAGGCCTTCATGACTGAGGTGGGCGCAATAGCCGGCGACGGCACCGGGCTGAATCTGGACCGTCCCTGCACTCTGCTGGAGGGGGCCGCTATGGCCAACAGCCTGATCCTCAATCTATATGACCAGCAGAACGCCGGCTCCCTGGGTCTGCTGTGGAAGGCGGAGGGCAACGGCAACACCTTGTACCTGCTGGGCTCCATCCATACGGACGTGAACAACACCTACCCCATCCATAAGCAGCTGCGGGACATCATTCTGAACGCCGAGCAGGTGACCTTTGAGTTGGACTTCAATGACCAGGCCCAAATCGCCGAGTTTGCCGCCATGCAGACCTATGCCGACGGTACGACCCTGGCCGACCACATCTCCCCGGAGCTGTATCAGGTGGTAGTGGAAACCGCCGCTCAGATGGGGATGGATGAGCAGACCATCGCCCAGTACAAAGCTTGGGCCCTGGCCAACAGCTTTTCCTCCCTGGCTACGATGGATGAGACTACCAGCTCCAACGCCATGGCCATTGATATGTATGTCAACGCCAAGGCGGTCAATGCCGGCATCGCCATCGACGCTGTGGAGACCTATGCCTTCCAGGGCGGTATTTTTGACGGCCTGTCCCCTGAGTACCAGGAGGTATACCTGGCCAGCGGCCTGCTGATGATTCTGGACCCCGATTCCATGAGCCAGCAGACGAAGGACGCCCTGACCGCCGTGCTGGGGGAGGAGGCCTTTGAGCCCGCCACCCAGGAGGCCCTGCAGGAGGAGGTGGCCCAGATCGGCGCCATGATGGACACCTGGAAGAGCCGGGACGTGGAGAGCTTTGACCAGATCTATGATAAGGATGCCATCCTGAACAGCGACGACGAGCTAAACAGCAAGCTGTTCACCGACCGGGACCCCGGCATGATCGCCTATGCGGATGAGTATCTGAAGCGGGAGGGCTCCCACACCGGCCTGCTGGTGGTGGGCGCCGGCCACATGGTGGGCGAGACCGGCGTCGTCCAGGGGCTGAAGGACCTGGGCTACACGGTAGAAGTGGTGCCTGCTCCCTGATATGAAATGATATGGAGAGATCCCCCGGCCAAAACCGGGGGATCTTTTGTATTAAAATTAACTGAAGGTTAATATCCGCTCCCGTTCTCTGTCGTACTGCTCCATTGTAGCGGGCGGGAAAGTCTGGTATGATGGTGGAAAGACAGGAGGAGAAGCTTATGAAAATCCATGACGTAATCCGTACCCGCCGCCAGACCATGGGACTGACCCAGGAGGGGCTGGCTGATAGGCTCGGAGTTAGTGCCCCGGCAGTAAATAAATGGGAGAAAGGGCTCAATTACCCAGATATTACCCTTCTGCCTTCCCTGGCCCGGACCCTGGGGGTGGATCTGAACACCCTGCTGTCTTTTCAGGAGGACCTGACCCAAGAGGAAATTGGTTTATTTCTGAACCGAGTCTATGAGACAGCCCAGGGGGAGGCGCTTGCCGTGGCCTTTGATTTGGCCAGGAGTAAGCTGCGGGAGTTTCCCAATAGTGACCTGCTCGCCTTCAGCTTGGCGGGGCTGCTGGAGGGAATATTGACTCTGTTACCTGGCGGCACAGAGGGGGAGCGGCAGACCTGGCAGGAGGAGATCGACGATCTCTATGAGCGGTGTGTCAGCAGTGCGGACGCAAGGGTGTGTGAAGCCGCTACCTACACTGTGGCCTCTAAGTGTATTAGCCGGGGGGAGTTGGACCGGGCCCAGACCCTGTTGGACCAGTTATCCGATACCCATATGGACAAGCGTACTCTCACCGCCTCCCTGCGGAGGAAGGAGGGAAAGATCGAGGAGGCCTGGACTATCCTGGAGCGGGACTTGTTTGACCGGGCCCATGCCATCCAGACCACCCTCCTCCACATGATTGAGCTGGCGATTGAGGAGGGGGACAAGGAGGCGGCTCACCACTTTTCTGATACGGCTGAGGCAGAGGGGAGAGTCATGGGCCTTACCGATTACGCTGTGCTGTCCGCTCCCCTCCAGTTGGCCATGGCAGAACGGAACGGCCCACGGGCGCTGGAGCTGCTGGAGAGACTGCTCCACTCTTTGACGGTCCCCTGGGATTTGAGTGAATCTTCTCTGTATCGCCATCTACCCACCAAGAACGAAACCGGGGAGGCCCAGAGCATGTTGCTCAAGCCTCTGCTGGACCAGTTGGACCTGGACCCGGAGGCTCAATTTTTGAAAGGTGTACCAGGCTATCAGGAGCTAGTGGAGCAGTACCAGACGTGGAAGGGATAAAGGAGCGGGGCGGCCATTGGCCGCCCGCTTTTTATCTGTTTATCCCAGCTTACGGATCTTGGCCCACAGCTTTTCCTTGTTTTCGTCCAGCATCCGAACCGCCTTTAGAATCCCCAGCAGGGGAATGAGCAGGGCCAGCACAGCCGGAGCGGGAAAACAAAAATAAGAATAGAGCAGGTATCCCACCCAGCCCAGGGCCAAATGGGGGACAGTGTAAAAGACAAAGAACACAGCCGTATATCCCCGGTTGCTTAACGTCCTGAAATACTGGTCCCATTTTTCACCATCCATATGGGATATTTTCGATTTCATCCAGACGGCCAGCAAAAACAGTCCGATGGCTAACAGAGCAGCCAGCTTCTGCAGCAGGTAGAAGGAGAGCACGCCTCCAATGATCCACATGGATATCCTCCTTTCAGCTTCCGAAGGTGAACCAGGCCAGCAGGGTGGCGCCGAGAGCTCCCAGAAGAAGGCCGCCCCAGAGATAGTGCTTCTCCTCGTAGGCGCTGGAGCGGTACAGCATACTGGCGGACATTCCCAACAGGAGAAGGGCCAGACCGCCCCGCCAGGCGGGATCCCCCTTCACGGCGCATAGAACGGTGAACAATTCCAGACAGCCCGCCCCAAAGCCAAGAGCCTTGCTGTTGGCACAGGCCTCAATTTCCTGATCCCGCTCGTCATATAACGGGCGGCGATTGGCCCATTTGACAGGCTGTTCTATAACATTTTTCTTATCCTCGGCGCTCATAGTAGAGATTCACCCCCAACATAATGATGAACATGGCGATCAATACGCCGCACAGAGTGGCGGCAACGGACAGCGCGAGAGCGGACTTGGTAAAGCCGTACAGTACAAGGGCTATCCAGCAACCGCCCAGCAGCAGGTAGTTCATGATACGGACCGTCGCGTGGCCGGACTTGATCACCAGATAGCGGTCCCGCTCATCGGCGTACCGGGAGAGCTCCTCCTCGATCCCTCGGTGGGTGAAGGCGAAATAAAAGCTGACCAGGGAAATGGACACAGCCAGCAGGGCGGACAGGAGGAAACGAAGCTGAAAGCCGTCCAATAGGAGTTTACAGGCACAGGCGGCCGCCAAAAACATCAACAGGATGCCGGAGGCCAGATTCCGGACGCTTTTGATCTTCACAGGACGAACCTCCTAGACATGTTTTTCATAATAGACGGCAAAGATAATGGACAGGATGAAGCATAGGCTCACATTCAGTCCACAGATTAGGAAAAGGAAGCCGAATACAAGTTTTTTTGTGACGGCATAGGCCAGAACCCCCGCCAGCATGAGGGCCATCTGAACATAAAAGAGGATGTTGCCCACCATGGCGTCCCCCTTCAGGCGGACCAGCTTGTTGCGTTCGTCCCGTTCCTCGGTCTTATCCTCGATGGTGGCCCGTTTGGAGAAAGCCCGGACAAAACCGGTGACGCCCATTGCCAACAGGAGCACGGAGAGGATCACCGACTTGATCTGCTGGGGCAGAAAATCATGGGGGTCGACAATATCTCGGTACAGACAGAAGAGACCGCCTATCGTCCAGAACACGCCCCAAATGAGACCTTTTTTGTTATATATTTTCATATTCCTTGTCCTCCAGCTCCTTGTTTTCTTCTAGGCAGCATAGCTCCTCCAGACTGACTCCGAACACCAGAGCGATGCGGTAGGCCAGCAGCAGAGAGGGGTTGTACTGCTCCTTTTCAATGGAGATGATCGTGCGGGAGGATACATGGACCAAGTCGGCCAACTGCTGCTGGGTCATGCCGGCGGCGGCCCGAAGCTCCCGAACTTTGTTTTTCAACCCCGATCCCTCCTCTTTCTAAATATGAAGCGTGCTTCACGTGAAGCTTGCTTCATATTATACACAGGCGGGAGCTTTTGTCAAGCTGCTGGAAAACATTTTTTTCATGGAGAAATTTCCGCTTGGCCGCACATACTGTTCCCGAAGGGACAAGGAAGGGGCGGAGCGGGTGAAAACAGGAAAAATACTTTGGCTGGCGGCATGGCTGGCGGCCTTTCTCCTATGGCCGGGACCGCCGCAGGAGCTGGCTATGACAGGGGGAGCGACTACAGTGGAGCTTGAGGAGGGAGAGCCGCCGCTGGTGGCACTGACCTTTGACGATGGCCCCAGAAATTCCACCACCGGCCGGCTGCTGGACGGACTGGCGCTGCGGGAGGTGCCCGCCACCTTTTTCCTGGTGGGCAACCGGATCGAGGGCAGCGAGGAGCTGATACGCCGTATGGCGGCAGACGGACACCAGATTGGGATTCATACCTTTGAACACGTCGTGGTATCAGACCTATCCCGCAAGGATTTTGACCTTCAGGTGGGCAAGACAAGGGCGCTTTTGGCAGAGATCCTGGGCGATGGGGAGTTTTGGCTGCGTCCCCCCTACGGCCTGTTTGACAGCTCGGTTCGCAAGTGGGCGGACTGCCCCATCATTCTGTGGTCGGTGGACCCGGAGGACTGGAAGGACAAGGATGTGGACCGCATTGTGGCAGCGGTGGTAGAGCATGTGAAGGATGGGGATATTATCCTGATGCACGATATCTTTGACACCTCAGTAGATGCGGCGCTGCGGGTAGTGGATAATCTGTTGTCTGAGGGTTACTGTTTTGTCACCGTGGAACAGCTGATGGAGGAGCGGCAGGTGGAGCCGGCGGAGGGAACTGTATTCCGGGCCCTGCCACCGAAGGGAGAGGATGGGAAATCCTCTGGATCATAGATAAGGGCGGCCCTGGGACGATTAAATTTGTAAAAACGATTGTATTTTCCCCCGGTATCAGGTAAAATAGCGGTAACCAGTAAAAACAAAGGAGGAAAACAGATATGAAGATAGCCCGTTTCGTCCTGAAGATCGTGGCTCTGTCCCTGGGTGCCGCCGCCATGGTCTGCGCCATCATCGCCTATTGGGATGCGTTGGTTGAGCTGTGCGGGCACGCCAAGGGGAAGCTGCAGCGCACAGCCTGTGCCTCTGAGTATGACGATTACGAGGAGTAAATTCCCGTGAAAGGCCATAGAATAGAGGGCCGCCCAGGAAGGGCAGGCCCTCTATTTTGCTATTATTAGGGAAGGATGTAAACAGTTTTTGAATTTCAACGGGACCGTCTTGACATTTTTTAGAGCGGTGTTAAAATAATCAACGTGTTAATTATTAACCCATTAATTAATTGGAAAGGAGAGGAGTGCTTTGATCCCGGTCTCCAACGAGCTGGAGCTGCTGTCCCAGCAGATTAACCTGGCGCACCGGGCCGCTGTTCAGGCGGAATTGATCGCCGCAGACCTAAACGAGATCGGCCACCCCATGCTGCTGACCATCCTGCAAAGCTGTGCCGACAGCGACCCGGACGGCCAGTGTCACGCCCAGCGGGAGCTGGCCGAGTTGCTGCATATCTCGCCGGCTGCGGTGGCAAACTCACTGAAATCACTGGAAAAGGGAGGATATATCCGGCGGGAGCGCGGACGAGACGCGCGGCGCAACCGTGTACTGCTTACCCCCAAGGGGCAGCAGGCGGTCATCGGCTGCCAAATGGCCTTTGAAACTGTGTCCCGGCGGATGCTCCAGGGCTTCTCCCCGGTGGAGCGGGAGCAGTTGCTCTCCTTCCGCCGGCGAATGCTCCATAACTTGCGGGGGGAGTCCCCCACAAAGACCCAAGCAAAGGAGGAACCTTAATTTGCTTTCTCTGTTTCTTACCCATTTGGAGGGGTACAAGAAGGACGCGATCAAGTCCCCCATCCTGATTACCCTGGAGGTCATCTGCGAGCTGATCCTCCCTCTGGTCATGGCGGAGATCGTGGATGTGGCCATCCCGGCCGGAGATGTGGGCTACATCTTTCTGATGGGCGGTCTGATGCTCCTGTTGTCCCTCTTCGCCATGGCCTGCGGCGTGGGCTCGGCAAAATACGCCACCTTCGCCAGCCAGGGCTTTGGCGCTAACCTGCGCCAGTGTCTGTTCGACAAGGTACAGGAGTTTTCCTTCGCTGACATCGACCGATTTTCTTCCGCTTCTCTCATTACCCGGATGACCAACGATGTCAACGCCATGACCATGATGCTGAATATGGGCCTGCGGATGCTGGTCCGGGCTCCGGTGATGCTCGTCGCCGCCCTGGTCATCTGTATTTCCATTAACGCCAGGCTGGCTATCGTGCTGGTGGTGGTCATCCCCCTGATGATACTGGCCATTGGAATTCTGATGAAGATATGTACCAGGCTCTTTGAGACGATGCAGAAGAAAATCGATGGGCTGAACAACACCCTGCAGGAGAACCTGGTGGCCATCCGTGTGGTCAAGGCATTTGTCCGGGAGGACCACGAGCGAGGAAAGTTCAAAAGGTCCAATGATGAGCTGATGGAGGCCGCTCTGAACGTAGGGCTGAAGATCATCGCTATCATGCCTATCATGATGCTGGCCATGAACGGCGCCACGGTAGCCGTCCTGTATCTGGGCGGCAGGATGGTTATGGCGGAGGGCTTTCTGCTGGGCGACTTGCAGGCATTTATCAATTATATCGCCCAGATCCTGATGAGCGTGATGATGGTGGCGATGGCCCTGCTCCAGCTCACCCGTGCCCAGGCCTGCGCCCACCGCATCCATGAGGTGCTGAACACCGAGCCCTCCGTGGAGAACAAACCCCAGGGCGAGATTTACCGGGTGGCCCCACCGGAGAGGCAGTCCGGGGCCGTAGACCGCGTCCTTCCCGCTCCCAGGGGCAGAGTGGAGTTCCAAAACGTTTCCTTCCGCTACGCGGCTGCCGGCACGGGGGACGACGTGTTGTCCGGTATTAGTTTTACTGTGGAGCCCGGCCAGTTCGTGGCCATTGTGGGCGGCACCGGCACCGGCAAGTCCTCGCTGGTCAATCTGATCCCCCGGTTCTATGATGTTACCGGCGGCGCCGTCCTGGTAGACGGTGTGGATGTGCGGGACTACCCGCTGGAGGAGCTGCGGGCCCGTATCGGCATGGTGCTCCAGACCAACGTGCTCTTTACCGGCACCATCCGGGAGAACCTGCTCTGGGGCCGCCCCGACGCCACAGAGGAGGAGATGATCCAGGCGGCCAAGGATGCCCAGGCCTATGACTTCATCATGTCCTTCCCGGACGGCTTCGATACCCTGCTGACCCAGGGAGGGACCAACGTGTCCGGCGGCCAGAAGCAGCGGCTGTGTATCGCCAGGGCCATGCTCCGCAAGCCCGCCATCCTGATCCTGGACGACAGTACCTCGGCGGTGGACTCGGCCACTGAGGCTGCCATCCGCCAGTCCTTCGCGGAGAACTTGAAGGATACTACTGTGATCATTATTGCCCAGCGGATCTCCTCCGTGCAGTACGCTGACGAGATCCTGATCCTGGACGACGACCACATCGCCGGCAGGGGCACCCATGAGGAACTGCTGGCCAACAATACCATTTATCAGGAGATCTATCAATCTCAGCAAGAGGGGGTGGGTGGATAATGCCAGGACCCAATAGAGCCCCAAGAGGGGGCTATGCCAAACCGAAAAATATGGCCAAGACGATCCGCCGCCTTGTAGGATATCTGACCAAGAGCAAGCTGCCGCTGGTCGCCGTGTTCCTGTTTTTGATGCTGTCTGTGTTTACCAACCTGGGCGGCTCCTATATGATGCGGGATATCATCAACAGCTTCATCTGGTCGGGCTGTACCGACTTTGCTGGGCTGGCCCTGTCTGTGGGCAAGCTGGTAGGCGTCTATCTGATCGGCTGTGTGGCCACCTACTGCCAGTCCGCCGTCATGGTCCGGCTGGCCCAGAGGGGCGTCAACCGGCTGAGAAAAGACCTGTTTGACAGCCTTCAGTCCCTTCCCCTCAGCTACTTTGACAAGCATCCCCACGGTGAGCTGATGAGCCGCTTTACCAATGACGCGGATAACGTACAGATGGCTCTGGAGCAGAGCGTAGTTTCTCTGTGCTCTAGCTGCCTGATGTTTGTGGGTCTGGTGGCCATGATGCTGTTCATCAACTGGAAGCTCTTTCTGGTCACCGCCCTGCTGCTGATAGTGACTGTGTATCTCTTTAGGACACTGGGCGGACGGAGCCGGAAATATTACCAGCAACAGCAATCTGCCCTGGGTGATGTCAATGGCGAGATCCAAGAGATCATTGAGGGGCTGAAGGTGGTTAAGGCCTTCACCCACGAGGAACAGGCCAAGGAGGACTTCCGCAAGCTGAACACCGCCTACCGGGACGCGGCGCAAAAGGCCAACTTCTACTCCATCATGATCATGCCGGTTTCGGGCAACCTAATGAACATCAGCTATGCCCTCACTGCCGCCTTCGGCGGCCTGTTGTCCGTCCTTCAGGGCTTTGACCTGGGTGGCCTGGTGGTGTATCTGAACTACTCCAAGCAGGTTGGCCAGCCCCTGAATCAGATCTCCCAGCAGATGACCACCCTGCTGTCCGCCTTGGCTGGCGCTGAACGCATCTTCGATGTGATGGACACCAAGCCCGAGGTGGACGAGGGCACCGTCACCCTGATCGAGGTGGAGAAGGATGCCAATGGCACCCTGTCCCCCTTCAATGGAAAGGGACACTCCCACACCTGGGCGTGGAAGACGCCCAGGACCAGCGGCATGGCGCTTGTCCCCGTGCTGGCGGAGGGCGACGTGCTCACCGAGCTGGGCCAGGCCGTCCGAGAGAAGACTGGGCTCAAGCTGCTGCTCCCCGGCGAGGACTCCCCGGATGGCATCTGGGTGCGAGTAGCGGCTGACGGCACCCTCATCGAAGTACAGGATCTGGCCTCTCTGGCCGGCCACGGCTGGGCCTGGAAATACCCGGACCACAACCACAATGCCTCCCTCCATCTTATCCGGGGGGCGGTCCGAAATGTCCCTGGGGAGGACTACTATCTCACTGAGCTGAAGGGCGCCGTCCGGTTCAGCCATGTGGACTTCTCCTATGTCCCCGGCAAGCGCATCCTGCATGATGTGTCCGTCTACGCCAACCCAGGCCAGAAGATCGCCTTCGTGGGCTCCACCGGCGCGGGAAAGACCACCATCACCAACCTCATTAACCGCTTCTATGAGATTGAGGGTGGTATGATCACCTATGACGGTATCAATGTACGTTCCATCCGAAAGGACGATTTGCGCCGGTCCCTGGGGGCGGTGCTTCAGGACACCCATTTGTTCACCGGCACCATTATGGACAACATTCGATACGGGCGGCTGGACGCCACCGACGAGGAGTGCATTGCCGCAGCCAAGAGTGCCAATGCCCACTCCTTTATCCGCCGTCTACCGGACGGATACAACACTATGGTCACTGGGGACGGGGCCAACCTGTCCCAGGGCCAGCGGCAGCTGCTGGCCATCGCCAGGGCGGCGGTGGCGGACCCGCCGGTGATGATCCTGGATGAGGCCACCTCCTCCATCGATACCCGGACCGAGGCCCTGATCCAGAAGGGCATGGACGCCCTGATGGACGGACGGACTGTGTTTGTCATCGCCCATCGGCTGTCCACGGTCCGCAACTCCAACTGCATCGTGGTTATCGAACACGGTGAGATTGAGGAAAAGGGCAGTCATGATCAACTGCTGGAAAAGCGGGGCCGGTACTACCGCCTGTATACCGGGCAGTTCCAGCTTTCCTGACCGGAGGGAAGCCCTGCCCGGGGTTAGCCTGGGCAGGGCTTCAACAGACAGAGATAGGAGGACAGAGCGATGGAAACCACCCGGATGGATCTTCTTGTGACCCTGGACGAGCATTACCTGCCCCAGCTTAGGGTGATGCTGACATCCCTGCGTCTAAGTCATCCCGGCGTCCAGTGCAGGGTCTATCTACTCCATCGGAGCATCCCGGAGGAGCGGCTGGCCGCGCTGGAGAGCGGCCTTGCCGGATGGGGCTACCAGTTGGTGCTTATCCGAGTAGATGAGGCTGTTTTTCAGGATGCTCCGGTGACAGACCGGTATCCCCAGGAGATGTACTACCGCCTGCTGGCCGCCCGCTTTCTGCCGGAGGAGCTGAAACGGGTGCTGTACCTGGACCCGGACACCCTGGTGATCAACTCTCTGCTCCCTCTGTGGGAGCTGGAGCTAGACGGCCATCTGTTTGCCGCTGCGGCCCATACGGGCAAGACGGAGATTGCCAACAATGTCAACCGCTTCCGGCTGGGGACGGAGGGAGACTATTACAATTCCGGCGTACTGTTAATGGATTTAGAGCGGTGCAGAAACGAGATTCACACGGAGGAGCTGTTCGATTACGTGTCTAACCACGGGGACGAGCTGATCCTGCCGGATCAGGATATTCTCAACGCGCTCTATGGCGGCCGGGTGCTGGCTGTGGACGATTTTATATGGAACTATGACGCCAGAAATTTCAGCAACTACTTGGTGCGGAGTATGGGAGAGGCGGACCTGGACTGGGTCATGGCCCATACCGCCGTCCTGCACTTCTGCGGCAGGGAGAAGCCCTGGAAAAAGAACTACCGCCGCCGGTTCCGGGTGCTGTACCGCCACTATATGAACTTGGCGGACAAATACCTGCCGGAAGCCGGCACATGAGTTGAAAGGGCCCTGTCCACATGGACAGGGCCCTTTTTTCTTACAGATTTGAATGGGTCTCCGTTTGACGCTTTTTTCACTCCGACCACTGGGCCACGGAAAAGAGCGCCCCTGCCCCCAGGCCAAACAAGGCGGGCAGGGAGAACAGCATTCCATAAAAGTAGTCGGGGAAGGCGAGAAAGGAACCGTCATCCAGCCAGTAGGTATTGGGCAGAGGAAGACAGTCTACTGCCCCCAGAAAGCAGACCATCCCTGCCAGCATGACCAGGACAGCGGGCCCCCACTTGGCCCAGCGGGGCAGACGGCTCCGGGAGAGGAAGAACTGGATGATCCCTGCCGTCAGGGGTGTTAAGACGAAAAAGGCCAGGGCTTCCACAGGGCACCTCCGTTTTTCAATGTATAGGGATAAAAACAGTCAGGCTGCCGGGAAGCCCCAAAGCGGCCAGATGGGAAACAAAACATTATATAGACGGATCTCTTTTTTCGTGCTTGTCCCTCCCCCGGCCCAGCTTCCCAACACCCCATACAATCCAGGCCAGAATACAGCCTGCCGTCGGTGCCGTGCACCAATATAGAAACAGGACCCATCCTAGGACGGCCCATCCCGCGCTGCCCACAAAGACAAGTCCGGGGACCAGAAGCAACATCAGCGGGGCGAACAGCCGCCAGTGTGGCTTTGCCAGACGGCACAACAGCAGTTGGAGAAAAAACATGGGGATGCTGTGGAAGTACAGGAGCAGACCCTGGTGCCAGGGCGGGATGTTCAGAGGCAGGTCCCAAAAGGCGGAGAGAAAGATCACCAGATAGGCTGCCAGGGACATCAGAAACAAAGTCAACAGAATTTTATTTGTTTTACCCATGATAGGCTTCATCTCAATCGCTCCTTTCTTGTCCGCGATTCTATCACGCATCGGAAAAGGATCATAAGCCGGACACCGGCAGAGGCCAGCGGAACAGCCGCAAAGGAAACAAGAGGCTCTATTTCGGTTTGCCCAGCTTCCCTCCCAAAAAGAGGGACAGCGCCAACAGGGTGCAGTATATCCCGTACAACAGGTGCTCTAGCGTATCAAAGGAAATAAAACCGCCTCCGCTGGGATAGAATTGAATATAAGGCCCCACACCTATTGACAGGAGCAGGGCATAGCCGAGCAGCAGGGCCACACTGACCCGCGCAAGCCAGATTCCCAGAGTGTCCCGCCCGGCTCTGGCTGACAGCCGCCGTGTCAGGAAGCCAAACAGGAATAAAAGCGGGAATAGGCCGAGAAGAAGCCACATCATTACGGTATCACAGGACCCAGACACACTGTAATGGATATACCCATCCTGATATTTCGCTGAAATGTTCTCTACAAATCCCAGCATTTCCATGGGCCAATACCATTTAATCTCCATGGTCAGCCCCCTCACTGGGCGTTCGATTCTTTCTTGGGAACGCCCGACGGTACAGCCAGCCCATCACGTTGCCAGCCAGGGCGGGGAGGGCGATCATAAAGCAGTGAAACAGGGCGGAGCTGTTATATATCAGATATACCATGGGCAGATAGAACAGGAAACAGGCCAGGGGATATAGGGGGCACACCCCCTGCCGCTTTCCCAGGGACAGGCCGGATAGATAACCTACTACCGGCAGGATCAGATAAGGCAGAAGCAAACCGGACAGTACGGGAACATCTACCACAAAGGTCCTGTCCACCCACCTCAGCGCCGCCGGCAGCAGGTTGCACACCAACAGCAAGAAGGGCAGATAAGGCAGGGTTTCCCGCCACTTCAGGGGAGAGGGACCGGCAGCCAGCCCCAACAATTCCCGAAGCTGGATCACCTCCATATACCAGCCGATCCAGCGGCCCAGCCAAATCAGGAAATAGAGCAGGGTCAGCAGAGCCACCCACGGCAGCAAGTCCCAGCCGAAATCCAACCACCGGCAGCCTGTCAGTAACAGGGAGAAACAGAGGACAGTGGCCCCCCAATGGACCAGGGAGAGCAGGATCAGCTTTTTTCCCTCGTTTGCAAATGGCAGGGTGGCTAAGGAGACCACGGCCCCGAAGAGACCGCCTAACAGGAGCTGGACTACTAAGGCCAGTGCCGCCGAGCCGTAAAACTGGACCGCGGCGGGGGACACTGGGATAGACTGTCCATTGGATACTCCAAAGGAGAGGAGCAGCCAGGCCAGCAGGGTGGTCAGAATAGCGCCTAATAGGGCGCCGGCGGCCAGACGGATGGACCAGATTTTACGGATATCCCTCATGTTTTATCCCCACCTCTCAGGTTCAAGGTATCCTTGATCTTTTTCACATACCGCCGGGATACATAGGCGTGGACCGCCCCTTCCAGAGTCATTCGGATGGTCCCGGCCAGGGACAGGTCGATGGCAGTCACCCGGTCCAGATTGATGATCTCACTGTTGGAGATGCGGACAAAGCGGGTGGTGTCCAGCCGCTCCTCCAGCTCGTACAGCCGCAGATGGACCGCGTAGATCTGGTTTTCGGTCTGGGCAGATACACCCTTGCCATCGGCAAAGAAGCGGAGAAATTCCTCCTGCCGGACCGGCAGGGCCCGCTCCCCGCGCCACACGGTGATGGGGCCCAGAGAGAGGCCGGACAGATGCGCTCGAAGCCGCTCCAGGGACGGGCTGTCCTCCCCGGCCAGGATGACCACCTTGGGTTCCTGCCGGCCAGGCTCCAGCTTCAGTTCTACCTCCATGACCGTTCCACCTCCCTATGTTTTTCTGTCCCCAGTATATCCGTTTTGACCCCGAAGGTCCAGAGATTTGGGACAGGTGGTCGTTTTTCCGGGATAAATGGTTTTACATTCCCCGTTGACAACCTCCTGACAGTGCGATAAAATACAAAAGATACCATGGAGAGTCCACCATACGCCCCTGTACCTCACCGGGATAGAGGGTCCGCCTCCTAAGCGGAATGTAGTGCGTTCGAGTCGCGCCAGGGGTGCCACTCCGGCGGACATCTCCATGGCATCGACTTTTTATACATGGAGATGAATGAAATGGAACGCGTCACCGTCGCCGCCATCTTTGCCGACCAGGAAAAGCTGGGCGGCCAGACCGTCACCGTATGCGGCTGGGCCCGGACCATCCGGGACATGAAAACCTTTGGGTTTATCGAGCTGAATGATGGCTCCTGCTTCAAGAACCTGCAGGTCGTCATGGACGCCAATGTCCTGGACAACTATAAGGAGATTGCCGGTCAAAACGTGGGCGCCGCGCTGATCGTCCGCGGACAGGTGGTGCTGACCCCCGAAGCCAAGCAGCCCTTGGAGGTGAAGGCCGCTTCTATCCAGGTGGAGGGTGTTTCCGCCCCCGATTATCCCCTGCAGAAGAAGCGCCACAGTGTAGAGTTCCTGCGGACCATCCAGCACCTGCGGCCCCGGACCAACCTGTTCTCCGCCGCCTTCCGGGTGCGCTCCGCCACCGCCCACGCTATCCACTGCTTCTTCCAGGACCGGGGCTTTGTCTATGTCCACACCCCCATCATCACCGCCAGCGACTGTGAAGGGGCGGGCGAGATGTTCCAGGTGACTACCCTGGACCTGGAGAACGTGCCCAGGAACGAGGACGGCACTGTGGACTACACCCAAGATTTCTTCGGCAAGCGGGCCAATTTGACCGTATCCGGTCAGCTCAACTGTGAGAACTTTGCCATGGCCTTCGGCAACGTGTACACCTTTGGCCCTACCTTCCGGGCGGAGAATTCCAACACGCAGCGGCACGCCGCCGAATTCTGGATGATCGAGCCGGAGATGGCCTTTGCCGACCTGAACGACTATATGGACAACGCCGAGGCCATGATTAAGTATGTCATCCGATATGTCATGTCTCACTGCCCCGACGAGATCGACTTCTTCAACTCCTTTGTGGACAAGGGCCTGAAGGAGCGGCTGGAGCACGTAGCCAACTCCGAGTTCGGCCGGGTCTCCTACACCGAGGCGGTGGAGATTTTGAAGAAGGTCAACGACCAGTTCGACTTCAAAGTGGAGTGGGGCACCGACCTGCAGACGGAGCACGAACGATACCTCACCGAGCAGGTGTTCAAGCGCCCCGTCTTTGTCACCGACTACCCCAAGGAGATCAAGGCCTTCTATATGCGCCAGAACGATGACGGCAAGACCGTGGCCGCCGCCGACTGTCTGGTGCCAGGCATCGGCGAGCTCATCGGCGGCTCCCAGCGTGAGGAACGGCTGGAACTGCTGGAGGGCCGCATCAGGGAGCTGGGCATGGACCCCAAGGACTACTGGTGGTACTGCGATCTGCGGCGCTACGGCTCCTGCCGGCACGCCGGGTATGGCATGGGCTTCGAGCGGATGGTGATGTACCTCACCGGTATCAACAACATCCGCGATGTGGAGCTTCACCCCCGTACTGTGGGCAATGCAGAGTTCTGACAATGAAGTCGGAGCTGGAGCGGATCCCTGGAGTGGGGTCGAATATGGCCCGCCACTTGGCGGATATTGGCTATACCACTTTGAATTCCCTGCGAGGCGAGGACCCGGAGCACATTTATCAAAAGGACTGCTTGTTCCAGGGCTGTCAGGTGGACCGGTGTGCCCTGTATGTCTACCGGCTGGCGGTGTACTATGCCGAACATGGGAGCTGCCCGGCGGATAGGCTAAACTGGTGGGACTGGAAGGATTAAAACATGGCGGACGCTACAGCGTCCGCCATGTTTCATTTTAACGATGACTTCATCTGGCCTGCTGCCCGCTTTTCAATGCGGATGACCAGAGCCGTTCGGTCATCGGTGACCTCTTTGGGGCTGTCGGTAATGAGTTCACGGGCCAGGTCCTTGGGGCTGGCCCCGTCAAACTGGGCTAGCTTGTCCTTGACCCACTGGTCCTCCCCGGCGCCACAGATACCGTCGCTCACCATAAGCACTGTGTCCCCTGGCGCCAGCTTCAGGGTGAACTGGTCCAGCGCCCCCTGCTCTCCCTCGGCCAGCCCGGCGGGGAGGGAGGTGCCGGACAGCCTCTGGACCGCAGAGCCCTTTTTTACATAGCTGGGAGCGGCCCCCAGCTTGAACAGCTGGCCCTCGCCGGAGAACAGGTCCACCTGGAGCAGATCTACCGTAGTAAAGCCGCCGGTTTCCTCTCCGCGGAGCGCCAAGGCGGAGGAGAGGGTGGACAGGGCGTGACGTGGTTCTACCCCGGCCTGGAGGAACTGCTCCAGCAGACGAACCGCCAAGGAGCTCTCCCGGTTGGCGTCAGGGCCGCTGCCCATGCCGTCGCACAGGAGGACATACAGCTTGCCGTCGGACCGCTTGAAATAGGTTCCGGAGTCGCCGCTCACCGTCTCGCCGCTCTTTTTCTGGGCGGCCACTCCGGCCAGAGCCATCAGCGGCTCCTGCTGGAGAAGGGAGATGGAGTCCTCTCCGGGCTGGTCCACCCGGAGGGGGACACCCAGCAGGTCAGACAGGTCGGACAGACGGCTGGGCCGTGCCAGGGCAGCGCAGCCGGGACCCTCTGCCTCCACCCGGAGCAGGCCCCTGCTGTCCCGGTATACCGCGGTCCGGATGTCCAGTCCCAGCTCCGCCACCCGCTGGCGCAGCTTCCGGTCTCCCAGCAGGTCGGGAATGAGCTCCCGGCTCAGTTCTGCAGAGGCAGCCCCCAGCAGATCAGCCAGTTGGGCATACTGCCGGCCCACTGCCGCCCGGCTCTCCTTGACCCGAGCGTTGTACTGGCGGCGGTAGAACAGGGCGGTGAGTTCCTCGTTTACGGTGGATAGAAAGGCGGAGAAATGGATGCATCGGTGGGAGAAATGGCTGGGAAAGTCACTCCCCTCCGCGCGGCCCCGCTCCACCATGGCGGGGGTGGCGTCATTGAGAGCGTTGAAGGTGGTAGTGTAATTCTGCTGCCAGCAGTTGTTCCGGAGAGAGCAGGAGCGGCATACCCTGCTGGCGGTTCGGTCAAAGACGGTGGCTACGTCATTGTCATTCTCCGGGGGACGGAAGGCGGAGCGCAGGGAGTCGCACAGGGTACGGAAGGCCTTGGCTGTGGCCTCCAACTGATGCTGGACCAGGGCTTGGGCCCGCAGGTCCACAGGGCCGGCCATCTGGGGAGCCAGCCACACGCCCAGCTTGCGCATGGGCCGCTGGGGCAGCAGGAGAAAGGCCACCGAGGCCACAAATACCTCGTACAGAATGGACAGAGGCAGCTCCCGCTCCCAGGTCCATAACACTGCGCCACCATTGACCAGTACATAGACCATGGCGGCCCACAGCCGTGCCTTGCCCCGGCACAGGCCAGCCATCATGCCGGACAGACCGTAGGCCATGGTGTACATGGGGATGCCTGCTCCGGCCAAGTCCATGGCCATGCCCAGAGACACCCCGGCGATGGCTCCGGTGGCCAGACCGCCCTGCCAGGCGGCGGTTATCACCGCCAACACAGCAAGGATGCGGCCTAGAGAGATATCCTTATAGATGTAGAGGGGGACCAGCGCCATCAGCGCGGTGGCCAATAAAACCAACAGGCCGGCCCGGCGGGTAGGGGAGAGGAGCCTGTCCTCCCGGTGGACACGCATAGGGACCAGGACCGCCCGGTAGCACCAGACGGCCGCTGCAGTCAGGCAGACCTCCAGAGAGAAATAGATGGCGTCAACTGTCTTCCATCCCTGTTGGGACAGATAGATAAAACCCGCCGCCCCGTTGATGGAGGCGGTGAGCAGCGGCATGGTCCAGGAGCGACGGATCGCCTTCAGATCGTAGAAGGCGAAGGCCACAGCAAAGGTGAGAATGGAGGCGGAGGCGTACCGCAGCCCGTCCGCAAAGCCCATCTGGCACAGATATCCGAAGCAGGCTCCCAGCAGAGCCGCCCCTCCGCACAGTCCGGAGCCCGCCGCCCCGACCAGGGCCACCCCGAAGGGGGAATACCCCTCAAAGATGACCGCCCCGGCCAGCACCGCCGCCAGCAGCAGATGGATACCCGCCTCCGCCCACAAGGTGAGGGCGGAGGCGGACAGCTGGATCTGACCGGTCTGTTTGGACTGCTGCCGAAGTTTGTTGAGCTTTCCGTGTATGCTTTCTCTGGCCGTCATGCCTGTTTCCTCCTATGTATACGGCCCAAGAGGGCCTGTCCTAACCTGATGTGCCCCATTATATTCCAATTTCTGGAAAAGATGCGTCGAATGGTGTAAGGGTGGGCCGGTAGAGGAAGGGAAAAGAGGACAGAAGTTGGGACTTGTATTTTTGCGGAAAATCGAATACAATAGAAACTGTATTAATATGGATTCCTATCCTGCGCGAAAGGAAGGTAGAGATCTATGAAACTGCAGAACGAGCTGGGCGAGATCCGCATCAGCAGCGATGTTTTTACCGCCATCACAGGAAGCGCCGCCACCAACTGTTACGGCGTGAAGGGGATGGCTGTCCGCTCTAAGACAGATGGTCTGGTCCATCTGCTGAAGCGGGAGTCTATGGCCAAGGGCGTGAAGGTCTATTATAACGAAGATGGAACTGTGTCCATCGAACTGCACATCATTGTGGAAAACGGGGTCAACCTGATGGCTGTCTGCCGCTCCATTATGAGCGAGGTCCGCTATGTGGTCAGCCAGACCACGGGAGTAGAGGTCGCCTCGGTGGATGTGTGTGTGGATTCCATGCGCTTTTAACCATTCATAGAAAGGAAAATAGCCACTATGGTACACAATATTGACGCGGCGGCTTTCCAACGAATGGTGATTCATGGAGCCGCTGCCATCAGCGCGCAGAAACAGCCCATCAATGATCTAAATGTATTTCCTGTCCCGGACGGCGACACAGGCACCAATATGTCCCTGACCATCGGCGCGGCCGCCGCGGAGATGAAAAAGAACCGCTATCAGGCTGTGGGTCAGGCCGCCCAGGGGACCGCTTCGGCCCTGCTGCGGGGGGCCCGGGGCAACTCCGGCGTCATCCTGTCTCTGTTGTTCCGCGGCTTTGCCAAGGCGATCAAGGAGAAGGAAACCATGGACGGCCGGGATCTGGCTATCGCTCTGGATTTCGGCGTGGCCGCCGCCTATAAGGCGGTTATGAAGCCCGCCGAGGGCACCATCCTCACGGTGTCCCGTCTGGCCGCCGCCCGGGCCGCCGGCTGTGCCCGGGAGAACAATGACGTCGAGGCCGTGCTGGAGGCCGCCATTCAGGAGGGCCATGTGGCTCTGGCCGACACGGTCAACCTGAATCCCGTGCTGAAGAAAGCCGGGGTAGTGGACGCCGGCGGAAAGGGCTTTCTGGTCATCCTTCAGGGCATGCTGGATGAGCTCCGGGGACTGCCCATGCCTGAGGTGATGGAGGAGAAGGAGGGCTCCGGGGATAAGGCCGATTTTGAGGCCCTGTCCGTGGAGGATATCACCTTTGCCTTCGACACCGTGTATATCATCCGCAAGGACCGGGAGGATGTGGACCTGGAGCCTCTGCGCCGCTATTTGAATTCCATTGGCGACAGTCTGGTCATTGGTGAGGACGACACCGCCTTTAAGGTTCATGTCCACACCAACATACCCGGCCAGGCCCTGACCGAGTCCCAAAAATACGGGACGCTGGAGCTGGCCAAGATCGAGAATATGCGTACCCAGGCGGAGGATCTGGCCGCCGGCAAGCACGTCCAGAGCACTGACGATCTGGAGAATGTGGAGCGGGAGCTGGAGGCCGGCGGGACTGAGGGCCCGGCCAAGGCGGCGCCAGAAAAGAAGTTTGGCTATGTGGCTGTCTGCGCCGGCGCTGGACTGGAGGCTGTATTCCGTGACTTGGGCGTGGACGGACTAGTAGGTGGAGGACAGACCATGAACCCCTCCACAGAGGACATTCTGAAGGAAATCGAGCGCACACCGGCTGAGATCGTCTATGTCCTGCCCAACAATAAAAACATCATTATGGCGGCCGAGCAGTGTGTGTCCCTGTGCGAGGATAAAAAGGTGGTGGTCCTGCCCACCAAGACTATCCCCCAGGGCATCTCCGCTATGCTGTGCGCCGAACCGGACGCCAGCGAGGAGGACAATACTGCCGCCATGACCGACGGCTTTAGCCGGGTCCGGACCAGTGAGATTACCTACGCGGCGCGGGACTCCGACTTTGGCGGCTTTGCCATCAAGCAGGGGGACTATCTGGCCCTGGAGGAGCACCAGCTCTTTGGCACGGACCGGGACTTGGAATCCATGCTGGACCGGCTGGCCCACTCGGAGGGACACCAGGAGGCAGAGTTTATCTCTATCTTCTATGGAGAGGACGTTACAGAGGAGCAGGCCCAGCGGGCGGAGGAGATCTTCGCGGCGGCCTGCCCCAAGGCGGAGGTCAGCCTGCTGCCCGGCGGCCAGCCCGTCTACTACTATATGATATCTGCGGAATAAGGACAAAACAGAGCAGGCCCTCTCCAGATATGGAGAGGGCCTGCTCTGTTTTGCGGTCAGGGACAGGGCGTTCCGTTTTCCTTCTGTCCTGTGGAAGGCTGATTTCAGAATAGCCAAGCGGGCAGTTGCCCGATATGGTGGCTGCCGATTAAACTAAGATTTGAGATTATTGCTGAACTATGAAATTGGAAATAATATCTGCTGCCTTTTCCGCGTTGGAAAAGAGAGCGGGGTACCCTCCGGCTGGGAAAAGATATACAGAAGCTTGGGAAAGCATAGAGGCCATTTTTCTATATTCTTCCTCCGGCTTATGAAATAGCGGACGCTTTTCCTCTATGATTCACCAGCACGGAAAGGACAGAGATCCCTCTGGACAAACAGCGCGGACTGTGGTAAGATATTGCTCGACGAGTTCCTTCCAAACCTCGTCCAAGCATAGAAGCGCCGGGTCTCCGACCGCGAGGAAGCGGAGCGTGGCAGGGGAAGACCTCTGGCTCTATGTTCGTTCAGCGGCTCCGCCGCTGTTCTCTAAACAAAAAATGGAGGTTTTTTCATGTCCAAATTTACCATCAAAGACCTGACTCTGGCGGCGCTGATCGCCGCCGTCTACGCCGTGCTCACCGTGGCTCTGCCTGTCCCTGCATTCAGCGGAGTCCAATTCCGGGTGGCCGAGGCCATGACGGTCCTGCCCTTCCTGTTCCCGGCCGCCACGCCGGGGCTGTTCGTGGGTTGCGTCATCGCCAATCTGTTTTCCCCCTATCCCCTGGATGTGGTGTGCGGCTCCGCCGCCACCCTCATCGCTTGCCTGCTCACCCAGCGGATGCCAAACCGGTGGCTAGCCTCCCTTCCCCCAGTGGTGTGCAACATGGTTATCGTGGGGGCGGAGATCGCCTGGTTCGAGGCCGGCTTCGGCCCGGGTTTTGGAGCAGCCTACGCCTTCAACGCCCTCACCGTAGGGTTGGGCGAGCTGGCCGCCTGCCTTATCCTGGGGCAGTTGCTGCTTTCCGCCCTGCCCAGGGTGCCGGCTCTCCGTCCTTTTATCCCGGAGCGGCGCCTGACTACGACCCGCTGAAGCAAAAGCTCCCGTCCAGAACCGCTGGACGGGAGCTTTTTTTGTGTCAGTCCTCCCCCTCCAGAAAGTAGGAGGCCTCCATGTCGGCCACAGCCAAGGCAAACGCCAGGGGATACTTCTGCAGGGCCTGGCCCACGGTGCGGTTATCCTCGGGCCCGGAAAAGCCCATGTGCCAGCGGATGGCCATAGCCTCCTCCCTGGTCAGACGGATGTAGCCGTTGGCGATGTATACGCTCTTCTCCCCGTGACCATAGGGCAGGGGGTCGTCAAAGGTGTAAGAGGGCACTTTCTCCCATTGACCGGTGGCGTCGTTCTTCACGTTGCGGAACCCCTTTTTATAGCACCCCACTTTGCACAGGTCGTGGAGCAGGGCCACAATAGCCACAGACTCCTCGCCGTACTCCAGGCCATAGAGCTCCTGGACCCGCTCACGCTGGAGATAGTCCACCAGACAGTGATATACGTTCAGGCTGTGCTCACACAGACCGCCTTCATAGGCCCCGTGATACCGGGCGGAGGCGGGGGCCGTGAAGAAATCGCTTTTATTTTCCAGAAAATCCAGCAGCTTGTCGGCCCCCTCCCGGGTGATGGTGGACTTGAAAATGTCGATAAATTCCTCTTTGCAGGACATGGTGTTCCTCCCTGATCTCAGCCACGCTGGAAGGCGGAGCTGGCATTTATTCTATTATATCATACAGGGGCTTGAAATGCCAGAATGGGCGGCGCCCCTAAATTTAATTTTATTTCAATGGAACAGGCGGAGCGGTTCTGCTATGATAGACCTACCATAAAACTTGATTGAGATTAGGAGGAGATGTGATGCGCCTGTGGAGAGGAATTTTAGCTGGGACACTGGCCTTGTGCCTGGCAGTCCCAGTCTGTGCCGCTCCGGTGGAGGACACTGTGGCCCAGCAGCGACAGGAGGACCTGGATTTCCTGTATGACACACTGAAACGGGGCCATCCGGACCTGTTTGCCAACACGCCGGAAGAGGAGTTCCTGGCTCGGAGGGGGGAGATAGAGAAGTCGCTGGCTTCGGCCAGCGACCAGACCTTTGCGCTGGATCTGCAAAGCCTGGTTGCTATGGTGGGAGATTCCCACACTACGATAGCTCTGGGCAGCCTGGCCCAGACCATGCGCTATTATCCCATAGCCCTCACTTGGAGGGATGGGAAGTGGTATCTGACTACAGCCCCCGCTGCAGGGAAGGATATGCTGGGGCGGCAGGTCACCGCGGTTAACGGCAGGACTATGGAGCGGGTCGTGGAGGCCTTTGGGGTGGTCCTCAGCGCGGACAACCAGGTAAAACTGCGGCGGCAGTACCGGCAGACCTGTAATGTGGCGGACTTCTACGAATATTTGGGCCTGGTGGAGAAGGGGAAGCCTTTGATCTTGACGCTCACCGGCGGGGAGAGCCTGGAGATCGCTCCTGTGGCCGCGGAGGAGCTGGGCCGGACAGATCTTGTCCAGATGGGCGCTTCTTTGTCCCAGCCCGCGACGGCTGGCCGGGACCAGAATTATCTGGCCTTTCCACTGAATGACAGCGCCTATTATATCCAATATAACAGCTGCATGGAGGACCCGGACCTACCTATGGAGCGATTTTCCGGTCAGGTGCAGGCCGAACTGGAGGCTGGGGATTATCGCCGCATCCTCCTCGATTTACGCAATAATGGAGGCGGCTCCGACGGGGTCATCTGGCCTCTCCTGGAGGTGCTCCGCCAGGAGATGGACAGGGGAACCGAGGTGGTAAGTCTGATCGGGGAGACCACTTTTTCGTCCGCTATCATCAATGCCGTAGAGCTTCAGGAGATGGGAGCGGCGCTGGTGGGCGACCTGACCAGCGGCAGCGTGGACCACTTTGGGTCAGTGGGCTCCTTCCGCCTGCCCAACTCCGGGCTACAGGTGGGCTGCTCCCGGAAGTATATTGATCTGGGGACACTGCTAGACGCTGACGCCGGGCGGGGCGTGGAATCGCTGGAACCCGATGTACTGGTACCCCAGACCATGGAGGACACGCTGGAGGGCCGCGACACCGCGGTGGAGTGGCTGCTGGCCAATCCCCAGCGGCTGGAGCAAAAGGAATACCCTGGCGCTCCACTGACTCGCGGACGGTTCGTGGCTCTGCTGTGGCAGGCAGCTGGAAGTCCGGACGCACAGAGCGTGGAGATTGCGGATGTTCTCGGCATCGAGTGGTATCTCCCAGCGATTTACTGGGCCGTTGAGAGCGGTGTGGCCACTGGTATTGGAGAGGGCGGATTCCAGGCCGCCCGACCCATCACCCGTCAGGAGGCGGCTGTGATGGCGGTCAAGGCTGCCCAGCTGTCCGGCCGGGCCGGACAGGGGGAGTTTACTGAGCCTGCGGATGGAGATCAGATTGCCCTGTGGGCCCAGGAAGGAGTTATGCAGGCCCTTTCCCTTGATTTGATGGAGCTTCGGGGCGGAGCGTTCCGCCCGCTGGACCCCATGACACGGACGGAAGGGGAGAAACTGGCCGGCTTATTGTTACAGAAGGAACATTAGGAAAAAGCGCGCGGGGCCTAGCTCCGCGCGCTTTTTATCTTTAATAGAGCTTGTCCAGTATCTCCACGATATCGCCGATGACCCCGTCATCACAGTGGCACAGGACCCGCGCACCCCAGTCCCGGACCTCTTGGGCACAGTTGGCGGGGGCGAAGGGGATGGCCGACCGGGCCAGCATAGGAATGTCGTTCTGGTTGTCCCCCACACAGTACACCTTTCCGGGGTCGATGCCCAGCAGAGACACTAGATGGTCCACCATACCACCCTTGGTGCTTCCCTTTTTGGTGATCTCCAGGTAGTAGGGATTGGAGAAGATGGCCTCATACAGGTGGCCGTACCGCTCCAACAGCCACCGCTGGACCTCAAGAAGAAGTGGGTGATCCTGCTGGAGGATGGCCTTGGTCCAGGGGACGGGCATCTGGCTGACGGGTCTGACCTCATAGTCTGTGCCTACCTTTTTCATATGGGCGTCTGTGATGGGATTGGGGTTGTAGACAAAGATATCCTCGTCGTGATAAGTTTCGATGCCCAGGGAGGGAAAGGCATCCATCAGCGCCCCAAAATCCTGGGGGGCGGTAGGGGACAGGAGCGTCTGGACTAGCATCCGGCCCTGGTGAAAGTCGTACAGGGCGGAGCCGTTGGACAGCACCACGGGGACGTCGATCGGGACCAGATGGACGTGGGGGGAGAAGGTCCTGTGGGCTCTTCCAGTGGCCACGGTGAAGCGGCCACCCTGTCTGCGGAAGTAGTCCAGGGCCTTCAGGTTCCGTTCCGGCACCCGGTGGTGGGAGTCATAGAGCGTATCGTCGAAATCACTGACCAGCAGCAGACCGTCAAATTTTCCCATGGGGGACTTCCTTTCCGCCCTATTGGGGCATTGATGGGAGCGCCATAAAAATACCGCGCTACAACCAAAGAGGCGCGGGATCAAGAGCAGAGAAAAGACCATTCAGGCCCTATACCGGCGCGGCCCAATTAGGAGGACCCGCCGCCCCTCTATTTTGGGGGAATGCACATCCAGCCGTGTCTGCGCCTAGATGTGCATGGCTGAAAATATTGTATGCTATGGGGCCACGCTTGTCAAGGCTGGACGCCGGTAGGGGAAGGAGTGGGGGAGGAGGAAACAGGGCGGAAGCCTGTCCTGTCCCAGGATGGGATGGAGCAGGGCCAGGCCATGGTGTCCCAGGCGGTTCAGGAGGGGTGTGAGGAGATGTCCGTGGTTCAGGGCACCGGGGCGGTGGACCACCTGTATTATTACATCTTTGTGAAAAAATAGAAAACTGGGGCTGTCACAGCGTGACAGTCCCAGTTCAAACAGAGGGGTCAATCCTTGTGGTCCTCGGTGACCGCACCGGCACGGTAGGCCTCCAGCAGCCGACGAAGGTCATTGGCCTGGGCCTGGAGCTTTTTACCGATGTCCGTTTCGGCAATTTTAACCCGGGCGTCCATCCTCTCAAAAATGAGGGAGTTGTTGGCAATATCGTGATTATAGCGAATGGCCTCCAGCCGGCCCTCAAAGGGCTGGTGGGACACGATGCGGATATTCCGGGAGTTGTAGATCAGCGTATAGCCAGCGATGCCGCTGGTGGGCTGATAGGCCTTGCAGAACCCACCGTCGATGACGATGAGCCTGCCGCCGCCCTTGATGGGGCTCTCGCCCTTCTTGGCCTTGACGGGAATATGGCCGTTGATGATATGGCAATGGGGACCCTCCAGGCCAAACTCCTTCAGAATGCGCTCGCACACCTCCGGGTCGTTATAAAGGGTGTAGTAGCAGTTTTTGGGCTCGGTCCAGGCACCCTCATCCTTGATGAGCCGCCGCTCAAAGGTGGTCATTCGGTCCCGGCCGAAGATGGGGCTGTTCCGGCCCGCCCAGAGCCACCACAGGAAGTCCATGCCGAACTGCCGCTCCGGGGAACCGGGCTTGTCATAATAAGCCTTGCGGGCGGTCTTCTCGGCGTAGTCCAAAAACTCCCTGCCCGAGCGCTCTTTTCCGCCGATGGTGAATTTCAGGAAGGAGCCATCCTCGGCCATGGGGATGCAGCCGTGAAACAGGAGATTGCCATTGAACACCTTGTACAGCCCGCCCTTGGAGTAGAGGAAGCGGATGTGCTGCTGCAGCTTCTCGCTGCGTTGGAAGGAGGCGGTGAGCTGGTCAATGACCTGGCTCTCCTCTGGTGTCAGGGCATAGGGATCGGCTGGGTCCACAGTAGGGAAGTCACAGTCCTCTAAAGGATAGGTCACGCCAGAAATGGTAATAGACTTGGTGTCATAGTCGATTTTGTCCAGCAGCAAACGGTCGGACATATTAAATTCCGGACAGCGGACCAGTTTCTGTCCCTCCAACTTGAAGAGGATAATGGTGATGGCCTTGTGCATCCGGGCGGACAGCAGCTTGTCCTTCTCGCTGTACTGGTCGGCGTCTGGGCCGGTAAGCTTGACAGCGAAGCGGTGGGTGTCGCAGTCCTTGTATACCTCGTTAGCGAAGATGGACAGGGGGCGCAGGGAGATGCCGTACCCAGTTTCGATGACATCCAAGTTATTATAGTGGATGGAGTTAGCCAACACGGTAGCCACCAGAGTCCGGGAGCCAGAGGCGGCCCCCATCCAAAGGATATCATGGTTGCCCCACTGGATGTCCACGCTGTGGTAGTTCAACAGGGCGTCCATTACCACGTCTGCCCGTGGCCCCCGGTCGAAGATATCGCCCACAATATGGAGATGATCCACCGCCATCCGCTTAATGACCTCGCACACGGCCTCAATAAAGCTGGGGGCCTGGTCGATGTCGATGATGGTGTTGATGATATTTTCATAGTAGTCCCGTTTGTCCGCCTCGTCATAATGGGTATGGAGCAGCTCATCGATGATATAGGCGTAGTCCTTGGGCAGAGCTTTCCGGACCTTGGACCGGGTATATTTGGAGGATACCCAGCGGCATACCTCGATGAGACGATGTAGGGTGATGCGGTACCACTCATTCAGATCAGAGGTCTGCTTGGCAATGAGGGCCAGCTTCTCCTCCGGGTAGTAGATCAAGGTGGACAGCTCATCCCGCTCAGACCGGGGCAGGCTGGTGCCAAACAGCTCATCCAGCTTTTCCTTCACCACACCGGAGCAGGAATTGAGAATATGGTTGAACGCCTCATACTCCCCGTGGATATCAGAAATAAAGTGCTCTGTCCCTTTGGGAAGGTTCAAAATAGCCTGAAGATTGATGATTTCGGTGCTGGCTGCCTGCACCGTGGGATACTGTCTGGCCAGGAGCCGAAGATAGCGCAGCTCATCTGGCTTGAAGGTCTTTTTGGTTTTCATAAAACGGCCTCCTTTTTCTGCCCGTCCGGCTACTTATTAGCCGGATATTCAAATTCTCCCCCATTTTACACCCCAGGCGGCAGAAAAAAAAGAGAGAGAAACCAAAATAGTATGCGGAAATTATCCAAATTAAGTGAGACGATCTGATTTTCTATGGTATCCCAAGCCGAAGTTCACAGAAAGTTTCTTTTCTTTTTTTGGCTGGCATGATATACTAATTATTACGGCTTTCTTAACTTTATCATGTGTGCTTTGAAACAAGAAAGGAAGTGTCCCCGTGTCTAGCAATTACAGGGGCGAGGAAGCTCTGGCCGCTGCCCCTATCGGTGGATTGATGCTTCGGCTGGCAGTCCCGGCAGTCGCCGCCCAGCTCATCAATATGCTGTATAACATCGTGGACCGAATCTATATCGGCCATATCCCTGTGGTGGGTAAAACCGCTTTGACCGGTCTTGGGGTTTCTTTCCCCATTCTGATGCTGGTGTCCGCCTTCGCCGCCTTTTCCGGCATGGGCGGGGCCCCACTGGCCTCCATTCGGCTGGGGGCCGGCGACCGGAAGGGGGCTGAACAGATCCTTGGAAATTCTACCACCCTTCTGCTGGGCACCGCCGCGGTGCTGACGGTATTTTTCTCCCTGTTTAAGCGGCCTCTCCTGATGGCCTTTGGCGCCTCGGAGGACACAGTGGGCTACGCGCTGGAATACTTATCCATCTATCTATTGGGCACAGTGTTCGTCCAGCTTGCCCTTGGTCTGAACACCTTTATCAGTGCCCAGGGGAAAGCCCTCACCTCTATGCTCTCCGTCCTGATTGGCGCTGTGCTAAATATCGTCCTGGACCCGATTTTTATTTTTGGGTTCCAAATGGGGGTGCGCGGCGCGGCCTTGGCCACAATTCTCTCCCAGGCTGTCAGTGCCTGCTGGGTTGTCGGCTTTTTGTGTACTAAGCGGTCCGGGCTTCGGATCCGGCTGGCCAATATGGCTTTGAAAAAGGAGATTGTATCCAGGATTGCGGCGCTGGGCGTGGCCCCCTTTATCATGCAGTCCACAGAAAGCCTGGTCACTGTCGTTCTCAATTCTAGTCTTCAGACCTTTGGCGGAGATCTTTATGTGGGAACGCTTACGATTATGCAGAGCGTGATGCAGATGGTGGTCATGCCCGTCCAGGGAATCACCCAGGGGACCCAGCCCATCATGAGCTATAACTTCGGGGCAAAAAACTTCCAGCGGGTCCGCCAGGTGTTCAAACGGCTGCTGACCGTGACGATGACCGTCACCATCACCGCCTTTCTAATCGTATCCCTGTTCCCCGGCCAACTGGCCCAAATCTTCAACGACGACCAGGAACTGGTCGCTCTGGTGGACAGGGTCATGCCGGTTTTCTTCGCCGGGATCTGGGCCTTTGGGGCCCAAATGGCCTGTCAGACTACCTTCATGGCGCTGGGCCAGGCCAAGACCAGCCTGTTTCTTGCCCTGTTGAGAAAGGTGATCCTTTTGGTGCCTCTTGCCATCCTTCTGCCCCGAATCACCAACAGCGTAATGGGGGTCTATATCGCCGAGCCGGTGGCTGATATTCTAGCCTCTGCCACCACGCTGACCATTTTCCTTACCCGGCGAAAAAAGCTGCTGCCCACCCCGAAAGACTGAAAAAGCAGCGCCCCCCAGGAGGGGGCGCTGTTTTTTAATTTAATCAGGCAGGTCCTGATCTGGGGCCGGAGCTTGCCCTTGGCCGTCCGCTAGGGCCGATAGCCGGAGTAGGGCCGCGGCCAAAACAAAGAGAGAGGCCCACAGGTCGGTCTCGGCGGCCCGGCAAGCGGATGGATCACAACGGTCTGCCTCCGCCCAGCCCTTTAGAGCAAGACCAAAGAAGAAGGTCAGTGCCCCTACCACCAGTGCGTTGGCAGCCAGACGGAGGGAAAAGACATCAGGGAGCTTCTGGATCTCGCCTTTCAGGACACGGTACAGCCCCTGCCGTTGGATGGCTGTGGCGGCCCAGGACAGGCAGACGGACAAGATCAACAGGATTAAAAAATACAATGAGGCGTCTGCGTCCGCCAGCTGGCGGCATAGCGTGTCCTCATCTTCCCATTCCATAGAAAGCACCCCCTCGGTCTAGTGTATCCGAGGGGGCGCTGTATTGTGAGAACAGGGGGAGGGAGACATTAAAACTTTGCCCCGCCGAACTCAGCCAGGACCAGTCCCTTGTTCCGGTCCTGTACCCATTGAATAGACCACTGGGAGGCGAACAGCAGCAGCTGGTTGCCCTTGTAGTCCTCCACCAGCTTGGCGTCATTGGGGAGCAGCAGGTCCTCCTCTCTGAGAGCGGGGGCCTCCTCGTCCTCCTTGACAATCCAGCGCAGGTATTCGAAGGGCAGGCTCTCCTTATATAGCTCCACGTTGTACTCGCTGCGCAGGCGGTACTCCAGCACATCGAATTGCAGAGTGCCCACCACGCCAACAATCACCTCTTCCATGCCGGTGTAGGGAGTCTTGAAGATCTGGATGGCGCCCTCCTGGGCGATCTGCTCCACACCCTTGAGAAACTGCTTTCGCTTCATGGTATCCACCGAGCGGATGCGCTGAAAGTGCTCCGGGGCAAAGGTGGGGATGGGATCAAAGCGGAATTTCTTGCCGGGGGCGCACAGGGTGTCCCCAATGGAGAAGATACCGGGATCGAACACACCGATGATGTCGCCGGCATAGGCCTCCTCGATGATCTCACGTTCGGCGGCCATCAGCTGCTGCGGCCGGGACAGACGGATCTTCTTTCCGCCCTGCAGGTGGTAGACCTCCTTATCCGCCTCAAATTTACCGGACACGATTCGCATAAAAGCGATCCGGTCCCGGTGAGCCTTATTCATATTGGCCTGGATCTTAAAGACGAAGGCGGAGAAGTCCTCGTCGAAGGAGTCGATCACCTTATCTCCCGCCTTTCGGGGCAGGGGAGCGGTGGTCAACCGAAGAAATTCCTCCAGAAAAGGTTCCACGCCGAAGTTGGTCAGGGCGGAACCGAAAAACACCGGGGAGAGCTTGCCGTGGCGCACCCGGTCCAGATCAAAGTCACAGCTTGCCCCGTCCAGCAGCTCGATCTCGTCCACCAGCTGGTCCCGTTTGGCCTGACCGATCAGGTCGGCCAGGGCCGGATCCTCCAGCTCGATTTCTGTGGCGGTCGCCGCCCGGGCGTTGGTATTAGAGGTAAAATGGATCACCCGGCCATTGTTCCGGTCGTAAACGCCCTTAAACTCCTTGCCGCAGCCGATAGGCCAGTTCATAGCATAGGTGTCCAATCCCAGCTCATGCTCCAGCTCCTCACACAGCTCAAAGGGGTCCCGTGCCTCTCGGTCCATCTTGTTGATAAAAGTAAAAATGGGGATGTCCCGCATGGCGCACACCTTGAAAAGCTTCCTGGTCTGGGCTTCCACGCCCTTGGCCCCGTCGATGACCATGACGGCGGAATCGGCGGCCATGAGAGTGCGGTAGGTGTCCTCGGAGAAGTCCTGGTGGCCTGGGGTGTCCAGAATGTTGATGCAGTAGCCCTCGTACTGAAACTGCATCACCGAGGAGGTGACGGAGATCCCTCTCTGCTTCTCAATCTCCATCCAGTCGGAGGTGGCCGCCCGGGTATTCTTCTTGCCCTTCACCTGACCGGCCTGGGCGATGGCCCCGCCGTAGAGCAGGAATTTCTCCGTCAAGGTGGTTTTGCCCGCGTCCGGGTGGCTGATGATGGCGAAGGTGCGGCGGCGTTTGATCTCAGATTCGTATCTCGACAAAGGAGTCCACTCCCTCTAAAAAATAGTGATTTCATAATTTAGCAAACTATTTTACCACAGGAGAGCCGGGCCCGCAAGGGGTAGAAGGATATTTCTACTCCAAGGAAACCACAGAAAGAAAGCCATTGACATTAAAATTTCTTTCCACTATAATCTATTACTGTCTGTATTGCTCGAAATATGAAAAAAGGGGGAACTGGAAGTGGAGCGACCCGCAGAGAACAAGATGGGCGTTATGCCGGTAAATAAACTGCTGCTGAACATGGCGGTGCCTATGATTATATCCATGCTGGTCCAGGCGTTTTATAATGTGGTGGACAGCGTATTTGTGGCCCAGCTCAGCGAGGACGCCTTGAATGCGGTGTCTCTGGCCTTTCCAGTCCAAAACCTGATGATCGCCGTGGCCGTGGGTACTGGAGTAGGTATCAATGCCCTTCTGTCCCGCAGCCTGGGACAGAAAGATTTTGAGCGGGCCAACCAGACGGCCATGAACGGCCTGTTCCTGGCCGCGGCCAGTTGTCTGGTGTTTACCATACTGGGTTGGACCTGCGCCCGGCTGTTTTATACCGTACAGACTGACATCCCCGGCATTGTGGAGTATGGCACGGACTATCTGACCATCGTGTCCGGGGTCAGTGTGGGAATCTTCTTGTCCATCGCCTGTGAGCGGTTGCTCCAGGCTACCGGCCGTACCTTCTACACCATGATTACCCAGGCCACCGGCGCGATTATCAACATCATTCTGGACCCCATTCTCATCTTTGGATTGTTTGGCTTTCCCCGAATGGAGGTAGCTGGTGCTGCTGTGGCCACCGTGGTTGGACAGATCTGCGGCGGCCTGCTGGCCCTGTTCTTCAACCTGACGCGCAACCCGGACATCAAGTTGAGCTGGAAGAATTTTTTGCCCCGCAAAGCCATCGTGGCTGGGATCTACAGCGTGGGTATCCCCTCGATTGCCATGCAGTCCATCGGCTCGGTAATGGTGTTTGGGATGAACCAGATCCTGATCGCCTTCACGGCTACTGCCACCGCGGTCTTTGGTGTCTATTTCAAGCTCCAGTCTTTTATCTTCATGCCTGTCTTTGGCTTGAATAACGGCATGGTGCCGATCGTGGCTTACAACTACGGGGCCAGGAAGCCGGACCGGATTATCAAGACCATCAAGCTGAGTATAACCTATGCTGTAGGTATTATGGCGGTGGGGCTGCTCCTGTTTCAGATGATCCCCCATGTGTTTTTGGGGTTGTTCATGGCGGAAGGAGAGGGCGGTGGAGATATGCTGACCATCGGAGTCCCCGCCTTGCGCACCATCTCTTACAGCTTCCTGTTTGCCGGCTTCGCCATCGTCTCCTCCTCCGTATTCCAGGCTCTAGGTCACGGTGTGCTCTCCCTGGCCGTTTCGGTGGTGCGGCAGCTGGTGGTCCTGCTCCCTATGGCATTCCTCCTGGCCCAGACGGGGGAGCTTTCGCTGGTATGGTGGTCCATCCCCATCGCGGAGCTGTTCTCTTTGGCCATGTCTGCGTTGTTCCTCCGCCGAGTCTACCGGAAGGAGATCGCCCCTATGAGGGAATCTCCAAAGCTACTCTGAGGTATCCTAATGAAAGCAGCGGCTCCGCAAAAGCGGAGCCGCTGCTTTTCAATTTAAGATATCGGTCCCTCCGGCTAGAAGGAGGAATATTGGAAAGGTATACTTTTACAAATTTGTACAGAAGCATACTTTATCAATAAAAATTATATGCATTAATATTGCAATATAATGCAAGAATATTTCTTGATATTTAAGTATGCTTCCTTAAAAATTATAAAAGTATAGTTACTTAAAGGAGGTCTATTCCCATGAAAAAATGGCAGAGAAGTTTACTAGCCGTCTTGTCCTTCTGTCTCTGTCTTCTGCCAATGACGGTGTCGGCAACAGAGGAAGATGGAGAGAGTATTTCTGTCGGAAATGTGACTCTGACTCCAGAAACAGAATACGCTAAAACGGACATGGGGACAGTCACAACTGAGGGCGCTACCCAAGAGGACTATAACATCCGCTGGGAGGCATCCTCTGCGACATTGACGCTGAATGGTGCGGAGATTAGCGCAGAGGATATCTCTGCCATCCAGGCAGACATAGAAAAGCTGACCATTTCACTGATTGGAGAAAATCGTATTTCCTCAAAGAATACCCAAGAGAATGTTGAGTTCTTTGCCATTCAAAACAGTGGTGAGATCGAATTTCTTGAGAGTGAAGAAGATTCTTCCCTGACTATTTCCGTTTCACAGGCAGCGGAGTCTGGCAGTACCGAAAAAATATCAGGTATCTATACCGGAGCAGGACTGGTCAACAATGCCACACTTTTTATCGAAATCTCTGTGCCATCCCAGGCCGGGTATAGTGATACCATAGCCGGTATTATAGGCGGCGAGTATGAAGAGCAATCTGCGTTTCTAAAAAATACGGGTAAAATCACCGCTGAAATTCAGAATCAAAGCCTGACCACTTGGAGTGGTGCGGACGTTTATGGGATACTGATCTACAGCGGAGGGATGGAGAACAGCGGAGAGTTGGACTTGACTGTTTCTACAGTAAATGGAGATGCCTATGGCCTGCGCGGTACCAGCACCTCGGTTCCATGGCAGAACAATGGTCTGATCAGGTCGGATGTAGTGGCTTACGGTGGCAATTACGAGGGTGTGTCAGAGGAGCTGCATAAGGGCTCGAATCATGCCTGTGCGGTTTCTGTTGTGAGCGATCAAATGGAGATGACCAATGCTGGAACCATGGAGTTGACTGCGAAAAACGCTGGAAACAACCTAACTGCGGAATATGCGATTGGCCTTGAACTGGACAGCTCCTCATCGGTTTTAAATAACACGGGGACTATCCACTGCAGAGCCTATGATGCCTATACATGGGGCATTTATTTAAGCAATCTGACGGATAATGCTACATTAACGAATTCGGGAAGCATCACAATCGAGGCCACAACTGATGGCCAATCTGACGGAGAGCAAATCGGTCCTGCCTGTGCTACGGGGATCGGAATCAATATGGACAATTTTGAGACTGATCCAGTCCCCGTCAGGACTGAATTGGTTTTAGAACCAGGGTCCTCTCTATCCATCTCAACTCATGCCGCTGGGGACGTGGATAGTCCAGAAGAAGTCACATATATGTATTGCCAAGCCATTCAGCTTCAAAAGATTTATTACGGCGGCGACCCACAGTATGACGAAAAGCCTCAAGAAATCATGTTAGCAGATGATCTCATAATCTTAAAAGACGGCGAGTACGATGGCGGAGCGCCGCTGACTGAATTCTTAGAGGACTACATCGACTTGGGAATGTATGTATATATCAATACAATTGGTAATTATTTTACCAATCCGGAGGATGGAAGCGTTTATTCTGTCCCCTCTAAAACAGTTACGATCCTTCCCTCTTTGACAGGAAATGTGGTTATCTCTGGTACGGCAGAGATTGGCCAAACGCTTGTTGCGGAAACAAGTGGAATCCCGGATAACATATCTGTTTCCTATCAATGGCAGTCCGGTGATACTGCGGACGGAATGTTCTATGATATCAGCGGCGCGACGGAAGCTGCCTATATGATGACCAATGAGGACGCAGGTAAATATATTCGTGTAGTGGTAACTCCCGTTGCTGGCTCTGGCTATGCGGGAAGACTTTCCGCGACAACCGAAACCAGCGTTTCAACACCATCCTCTGGCGGCGGCGGCTCCAGCAGCTACTCCATCAGCGTGGACAAGAACATTGACAACGGCAGTGTGACCGTGTCCCCCAAGAGCGCCTCCAGCGGCCGGACGGTGACCATCACCGTCAAGCCCGACGAGGGCTATGAGCTGGACGAGCTGACCGTCACCGACAAGAACGGGGACGAGATCAAGCTGACCGACAAGGGCGATGGCAAGTATACCTTCAAGATGCCCCGGTCCAAGGTGACCATTGAGGCCTCCTTCATGGAGATCGACCACCAGGATACCTGTCCCGCCGCCGGCTTCCGGGATGTGGACGAGGACGCCTGGTACCATGAGGCGGTGGACTACGCCCTGGACAACGGCCTGATGTCCGGTGTGTCCGACCGGGAGTTCGCCCCCGGCAGCACCCTGACCCGCGCCATGGTGGCCCAGATGCTGTACAGCCTGGAGGGCAAGCCCGCGGCCGGCAGCGCTGACTTCGCTGACGTGGCGGAGGACGCCTGGTACGCCGACGCCATTTCCTGGGCGGCCGGCGAGGGCATCGTGTCCGGCTACGGGGACACCTTCGGCCCCAACGATCCCATTACACGGGAGCAGCTGGCGGCCATCCTGTACCGCTACGCCCAGAACGAGGGGTACAAGACCAGCCAGAGCGGCAAGGGGACAGAGGGCTATCTGGACGCCTCCTCCATCTCCAGCTATGCCGTGAAGGCCATGGACTGGGCGGTGAACGCCGGTCTGCTGTCCGGCAAGGGGAACAACACCCTGGCGCCTACCGCCGGGGCCACCCGTGCCCAGGTAGCACAAATCTTCATGAACTTCTGTGAGAATATCGCAAAGTAAATGCCGGTACAGAGAGCGGGACGCCCCTTGGGGGCGTCCCGCTCTCCTGTCTGGTATTCAAATTTATAACAACTGATACATCATCACAAAGTGGCAGATACTACCTAGCAGGATAAAGACGTGAAATATCTCATGACAGCCAAAGTGGGGGTTATTTCGACCGGGCCACTTGACCGCGTAGAGTACACCGCCCACTGTGTACATGGCAGCCCCCATCATGAGCCAAAAGAAGCAAACGGAGGACAGGGCGATGCGGATGGGGCCGATGGCGAAGATGGCCAGCCAGCCCATGAACAGGTAGATTGCGCTGGTGAGCCAGCGGGGGATGGAGAGCTTGGTGATGGTCAGTATCATACCCACCACCCCCACACTCCACACCAGAGCCAGCAGGACAGGGCCACCGCTGTCCCGAAGGGCGGTCAAGCACAGAGGAGTATAGCTGCCAGCGATAAGAAGGTAGATGGAGCAGTGGTCATATTTCCGCAGAGCGAGGCGGCCGGGTACCGATACCCGCAGGCAGTGGTACAGAGTGCTGGCTGTGTAGAGGCAGACCATAGACAACCCGTAGACAGCCATTAGTCCAAAGAGAAGCCCGTTTCCCTCGGCGGCAGTCCGGAGGAGAAGGTATATCGTTCCAACCAGGGACAATACGGCGCCGGCTCCATGAGTGATGGCTGACCAGGGGCGTAGGCCGTCATAGGGATCCCGGACTTCCCGTCTCCGCCGGGGGACGGAGGGAAAGAGAGGGGGCTGAACGGTTATGGTATCAGGACGCATAGAGATCGCTCCTTTCAAGGTCAGGAAAGGCTGTTTTCTTAATACCAGTATATCCGTTTCACAGCAAAATATCAATGTGAAATATGACTAAATATAATATTTAAAATTAGATTATAAGATATAAAAAATAACGCCGGAGTATTCCGGCGTTACTTTTTGTGATTAGCCCTCAGTAATAGCATTCATGGGGCAGGTGCCAGCGCAGGAACCACAGTCCAGGCAGGCGCCAGCGTCGATCACATAGTGGTCATCGCCCTGAGAAATGGCGCCCACGGGGCAGGCATCCGCGCAGGAACCACAGCTGATGCAAGCATCACCGATCACATAAGCCATGTTAAGTACACCTCCATCAAATTGTACCTACATTTTAACACAACTTTTGAAAAATGCAATGCTAATTTTTAGAAAAGAGGGAAACCTTAATAAAGATTTTAGACCGAGGTGATCTTTCTATGGCAGACAGCCAGTTTACTTCTACCGCCCTAGGGGCCATCCGCCTGGCCCAAGAGAATGCCGCCCGCCTGGGACACAGCTATGTGGGCTGTGAACATCTGCTGCTGGGGCTGGCCAGCCAGGAGTACAGCCCCGCTGCCTGTGCTCTGCGTAAGGCTGGGGCAGACAGCCATACCCTCCGCTGCGCGATCGGCCAGCGGGTTGGGATCGGAGTGCCCGCCCGCTCCCTCCATCAAGGACTGACGCCCAACTGCTGTCAGGCGATTCGGGGTGCGGTGGGGGAGAGCCGCCGACTGGGTCATGGGGCGGTGAACTCAGAACATCTGCTGCTGGGGTTACTGGGGGACGGGCAAAATGGCGCCATCCGCCTGTTGACCGACTGTGGTGTGGAACCGGCCCAGCTGTACCGACAAGTGGCCGCCTCCCTAGGCGGAGAGGAGCTGCCACCCAGAACCAGAGCACGGGAGCCGGAGGCGAGGACTGCCTCCGACACCAGGCAACTGGACCAGTGCGCCCGGGATCTGACTCGAATGGCCGCCGAGGGAAGGCTGGACCCGGTTATCGGACGGGAGGAGGAGCTGGCCCGAGTGATTCAAATTCTGTCCCGGCGGACCAAAAACAACCCGGCCCTCATCGGGGAGCCGGGAGTGGGCAAGACTGCCGTGGCCGAGGGGCTGGCCTTAGCCATTGCGGACGGGACCGCTCCTGCCCACCTGCTGGGCAGGAGAGTATGCGCCCTTGACTTGTCTTCCATGGTAGCGGGCACCAAATATCGGGGAGAATTTGAGGAGAAGCTGAAGCATGTCCTGAACGAGGTCCGCCGGGCGGGCAACATCATCCTGTTCATTGATGAGCTCCACACCATCGTGGGGGCGGGTTCTGCCGAAGGTGCTATTGACGCGGCCAATATTCTAAAGCCCGCCCTGGCGCGGGGGGAGATACAAGTCATCGGAGCCACCACTTTGGACGAATATCGTCGGCATATCGAAAAGGACTCCGCCTTGGAGCGCCGCTTCCAGCCGGTCACAGTGCGGGAACCCAGCCGGGACCAGGCTCTGGCCATTTTGAGAGGGCTCCGGGGCCGGTACGAGAGCCACCACCACCTGACGATCACGGATGAGGCGCTGGCGGCGGCGGTGGACCTATCGATTCGCTATCTGCCCCAGCGGTTTTTGCCCGACAAGGCCATCGACCTTGTAGATGAGGCCGCCTCCAGAGCCCGCTTGGACCGTCAGGCCCTGCCCCCAGAGCTGAAAGAGCTGGAGGATAGAGCTGCCCAGGCGGGCCGGCAGATGGGCCGGGCCATCCAGGACCAGGACTTTGAGCGGGCGGCGCTCCTCCGAGACGCGGAGGGGGACTTCCGCCGGCAGCTGAGAGAGGGAAAGGAGCGGTGGCAGGCAGCCCAGAAGCCCCGTCAGGTGGAGGAGAGCCACATTCGGGCAGTGCTGACCCAGTGGACTGGCGTTCCGGTCACCGATCCGGACGAAGCGGACAAGAAGGCTCTGTCTACGCTGGAGAAGGAGCTGAACCGCACCCTGCTGGGCCAGGACCGGGCGGTGGAGGCGGTGACAAAGGCTATCCGCCGGGGGCGCCTGGGGCTGAAGGACCCCCGCCGGCCAGTGGGCTGTTTCCTGCTGCTGGGCCCCAGTGGAGTGGGCAAGACCCAGCTATGCCGAAGCCTGGCTTCCGCCCTCTTCGGCAGCCAGGAGGCCCTGCTCCGCTTTGATATGTCTGAGTATATGGAGGCCCACAGCGTGTCCCGCCTTATCGGTTCGCCTCCCGGCTACGTGGGCCATGAGGAGGGGGGGCAGCTCACCGAGCGTGTGCGGAAAAATCCATGGTCTGTGGTACTGCTGGACGAGCTGGAGAAGGCACACCGTGACGTGTGGTCCATTTTGCTTCAAGTCATGGAGGAGGGGGTGCTCACTGACGCCCAGGGCCGCCGAACCGACTTCCGAAACACAGTGCTGGTCATGACCTCCAACCTGGGGGCGCGCCGCTTCGGAAAAAGCCAGAGTCTTGGCTTCCACACCGGAGGACAGGCGGAGCGGGAGGAGCTGGAGCGGGCCGTCCTGGCCGACGCCCGGTCCACCTTTGCCCCGGAGTTTCTCAACCGGCTGGATGCCACCTTGGTGTTCCATCCCCTGGAGCGGGATACGTTGGGGCAGATCGCCCGGCAAGTCCTGTTAGAGACAGGGGCCCGCCTATCAAAGCTGGGAGTGACCATGGAGGTAGAGGACCAGGCGGTTGCGCTGCTGGCGGACCGGGGCGCCGACAGGGAGTATGGAGCCCGGCCCCTGCGTAGGGCCGTTTCTACCCTGGTGGAGGACCCGGCGGCAGATTTGATCCTGGCAGGAAAATTGAAGCAGGGGGATACCCTGAGGGTCATGGCCCAGGAGGGGCAGGTACGGGTACAGCTGGTATAGCACTGGCCTGCGGAGATGGAAAAAAAAACGGCCCCCGGTCCTTTCTGGTCCGGGGGCGTTTCTGTGAAATCAGCCCAGCCGCACGATATGATCGATGGGCAGGGAACAAAGTACGCTCTGGGCTGGACTGCGTAAGCCGTGCTGGACGTTGACCGCCTCCATGATGGAAGCGCGCCTGTCAGTGGGTACCACGATGGCAACGATCTCACGTTCCGCCTTTAGATCAGTGTCATAGGCCTCCTCCAGCAGCTCAAGTCCGGCCAGACGGGCCTTTATGACTGTGCCGCCGCGGGCCCCGTGCTCTTTGGCAGTGGCCATGACATCGTCCGCGCTGCCACGACTGCAGGCCACCAGAATCAAGCTGTTTTCTGTGTGCTCCATAGGGACTTCCCCTCCTTTTTCCCTCTTTGCGCCCTCGCTTTGAAAATTGACCGCGGCGGCGGTCAAACTGTTCAGTCCGCTGAGGGGCAAATCAAAGACAATGCCGCTGGCCCCAGTGCTTCCACGCAGGTCGCTGTCCAGATCATACAGCAGGCGGGCGGCGGTCTGGCGGGTGGCAAAGCTGAAGACCACATCCTTTTCGCTGGAGCCTAGGCCCAGGATATCCATGATCTCCGAGGTGGCGGTTCCCCTCCCGGCGCACTGGAGATGGAGGGACACCTGACGGCTGGCATACAGCTTTTCCATAGTCACGCCCCGGCCGCGCTCTACGATGGATACGATCAGACTGACTGCGTCCATTCAAGCCCCCTCCTTTCCGTCAAAATAGAGAATGACATCCTCTACCTGTTCCATGCGGTGCCGGAACCGGCGGCGGGCCAGGCTGTGCCGGACCACACTGGACAGACCCATGATCTGAATGGTCACCAGAGGGGTCATAGCTACCATAGCCACGATGCCGAAGGCATCAGTCATCACATCCCCGCCCAGGGCCTGACAGGCCCCCTGAGCAAAGGGAAGGAGAAAGGTGGCCGTCATGGGGCCGCTGGCTACACCGCCGGAGTCAAAGGCAATACCGGTAAAAATAGGTGGGACAAAGAAGGTGAGCCCCAGGGAGATGGCATAACCTGGGATCAGCAGCCAAAAGATATTGAGACCGGTGAGCACCCGCAGCATGGCCAGACCCACGGAAACACAGACGCCGATAGACAGGGCGTGGCCCATGGCCTTATGGGTAATAGAGCCATTAGAGACCTCCTCCACCTGCTTGGTAAGGACGGCCACGGCGGGCTCGGCCTTGACGATATAATAGCCGATGACCATTCCGATGGGGACCAGCAGCCAGCGGTTGGGGCTGGAAGCTACGGTGGCACCAATGAGCTGGCCGGCGGGCATGAAGCCCACATTGACCCCGCACAGGAACAGGACCAGCCCTAGATAGGTGTAGACAAGGCCCAGACCGATCCGGAGCAGCTCGTTCCCCTTGAACCGGCGGGTGACGACCTGAAACACTAGGAACAGGCCGGCGATAGGAATAAGAGCGACGGCCACTTCCCGGAAGTAAGCCGGGAGTGAAACCCAAAAGTATTGGGCAGCCTCTAGTGTGGTGGATACGTCCGGGATGGAAGTGGTGTGGGGCACAGCCTGCTCAGGGCGGTAGATACTACCAAGTAGCAGTACGGACAGGATGGGACCGATGGAGCAGAGAGAAACCAGGCCAAAGCTATCGCTGGCGGAGTTTTTATCGCTGCGGGTGGAGGCAATACCTACGCCGAGGGCCATGATGAACGGTACTGTGATAGGTCCAGTGGTGACGCCACCAGAGTCGAAGGAAACGGGGATAAAGTTGGCGGGAGCGAGGGCTGCCAGGGCAAAGACAATAAAGTAGAAGACCAGGAGCAGCCGGCGCAGAGGGACAGCCATACGGATACGCATGGCGGCAATCACCAGGAATATTCCCACACCAATGGCCACGGTCCAGATTAGGACCGGGTTGTCGATGGACGGGACCTGCTCCGCCAGGACTTGCAGGTCTGGTTCCGCTACCGTGGCGAGTACACCCAGGAGAAAGTAGAGGACGATGGGGACGATCAGGTGTCTGGCCCGGCTCACTTCTACGCCCACTCCCTCACCCATGGGGGTCATGGACATATCCACACCCAGAGTAAAGAAGCCCATGCCGCCGATGAGCAAAATGGCGCCGAACAGGAATAGGACCAACGTGCCTGGATCGAGGGGCGCAATGGAGATGGAAAGGAGAAACACGATGGCCGTGATGGGCAGGACAGAGGAGAGGGACTCCTTATTTTTCTCCTTTAGCTGTTTGTTCAAGCGCACGGTCAGGCCTCCTTTCAAACGACTTGATTCCATTATACTGGAGGAAGAAAAATAAAACAGCAATCTTTATATTATCTTAATATGATTTAGACGGTTTTTATGGGGTATATGTGATAAAAACCGGAACAGCCAGCTGACCGATCCGGTTATCTTACGGGTAGTCGCGCCCAGGGGATATAGTGTGTATTGCGTCTTGAGTATGTGGATAGAGGGACTGATACCGTTACGGCGCAAGAATTTTAGGTATAAAGCAAGCCTGCCTGGCCTGAACAACAGCCAGCATTTGGTCAGACCGGGGAAGGACGTTCACAGGGAACGTCCCCTGTCGGATCGGAACAGCTAACAACAGTTTATTCAGACAAGGTAGGTCATTCAGGAGGGCTCCAAGATACCATTTACTTGCCCAAGAACCGTACCAATACAGCGGAATTCGTCTGTTTCTGTTACTAAGATGTCCTCATCAATTACATTTAGAGCCCGCAGACGACACTCTCCCCTCTCTTGAAAAAGGGTACGAAGATAATAAATACCGTTGAGACAAAACAGCCCCATCTCATTGTGCCCTGCCTGCCTTCTCTGAAGGGCCAGAATATCGAATTTACGGAAGACGGGCAGATATTGGTCTACCTGAATCTGAAAGCAGAAATCGGCCCCAACCGGCAGATCCTTTCGCATGATACGCACACTGCCCAAGTTCTCTTGCATGAGAAAACCAGTGTGAAGCTTGCGTACACCAGGCAGATAACAGGGAAGGGTGAGCCGGCTTCTGGCGATTGTTCGAGTATATTCCTCGTTTACAATCAGCCGAACAAGCCGCTTCCCCTCTTCAGAAAGTGCTCTGTATTTTTTGATGGCATCAATCTCTTCCGCGCTTAGAGCCTGGTCATAAATTTTGCTGATTCGGTTTGTTCCAAGATAATCAGAGTAAATATAGTTGGCGTCAACCTCTAAGACATTAATCAGGGAAATTAAGATGTCAGGCTTTGGGGTGCTGATTCCATTTTCATAGTTGGCAATCGCTGACGGAGTCACGCAGATTTTAGCTGCCAGCTGGGGCCTGGTGAGGCCCATTTCCTGTCTCCTCTGCCGCAATTTATCTCCTAGGCTCATATGAGGTCCTCCTTGTTAGACGCTCCAATCCTCATTTCCTGCCTTACAAATCTCTTGCAGATGAGAAAAATAGTAACAAGAAATTTGTAAAAAATGGTTGACTTTCAAAGATGTTTGTTGTAAGCTAAAACCGTTGTTCGTGATACGTGGACGTACATACCATGAGTTGAGAACACTGAGTATATCGATAATACTAAAGCAAAAGACAGTTCCTGTCAACCCACAAATGTATGGGGCTGCCGTGAGAGTAGTGAGAAAATTATTACTGAAAGGATATTTTAGATTATGCTGCAGAATGAAATCGTGGATATCCTATTGCGTGCAGGGATTCCGGCTAATACAAAAGGATTTACATATATTCACGACGCTTTGGAACTCATGGATAAAGATTCCTACTATTTTTCTGGTAAAGTTTGTGTGTTATACGCAAAGATAGCCAAACAGAATGGAGCGACTCCGGGGCAAGTTGAACGTGCGATACGCTATGCCTTTGAGGGGGCTCTGACGCGCGGGGATCTGGAGTCGGTGGAGCAGTATCTGGACCCTATCAACACTAGAAATTCCAATGAACTGAAAGTCTTATTCCTTCGTTGGAGACAAGAGACACATCCAATGGGAGACAGTTCATGTGATGCCATGTCAGTATGCCGCGCGCAGATATACAACGAGATTTTAGACGAGATGAATGCTCTGACCTTCAAAATTCAACAGGCTGTCTCAAACATCGGAGCTGAAAATATAGCGATGCAAGGTCAATGATACTCGATCTCGAAATTAGGAGAGAGATATGTGAGAATGAAAAGTGATTTAAAAATGCCAGCCTCTTGGCGTTTTTCCGCCCATAAGCATGGTGCGCATAGGGAACTGGAGCGTTGTGTAGAAAAAGCAATGCTGAACTTGTTAAGTGAATGTATGTTTGGCGGTATTATGATTACCTATAATACTCCGGATTTTCCCCTCTATTACATAGATGACCGGATGCTGTCTTTTCTGGATTACCCAAACCAGACGGACTTTGCCACCGCAATTAAAGGTGCTGTGATCAACTGCGTTCGGGCCGAGGATCGGGAGAGCTTGCGGAGTGAAATTGCACAGGCCCTTATGAGTGGAAACAGTTACACAACAACTTATAGAATGCTATGCAGAGATAAAGGCTATATCTGGGTGAAAGAGACAGGGGTACAGACGGTTCTGCCGAATGGGGAGTCAGTGCTGGTCAGCCTATGCTTAGATATCACTGGCCAAGTGGAGGCGCAGGCTGAGTTGGAATCCATCGTTCAGTGTCCTATGGGCGGAATTTTCCGCGCCAGAATGGACCGGGATTTTACCCTGATTTATGCTAACGATCACTACTATGCGCTACATGGCATCACGAGGGAGAGTCTACGCAATCGACTAAATAACGGGACGATCCATTTGGTCCATCCAGCGGATATTCCTTTTATTGAGCGGCGGCTGCACAAAGCCGTGGAACAGAAGGAGCAAACGGTTAGCTTAGAATACCGTGTCGTCCGTCCTGATGGAGAGGTCGTGTGGCTGCTGATGAACGGCTCATTGTCTGAGCAACAGGGGAATATGCTTCTCACAGGTATGGTTATTGACATTTCTCATCAGAAGTTCATGGAGGAACGTCTGTGTTGTAAAAGTCGGCGGCAGCGCGCGCTGTGTGCCAGGGATCATGATTCCTCCAATTAAAGTGGAACTCTGTCCAGCCTAAGCATATGTTTGCCACCATCGGAGAAAGGTAGAGCGTTGGGCTGCAAAATCGGCGAACAAAATATCTGGAAAAAACAGCAGTAGTGACACAGCAGCCATATTGAAAAGCCGGACAACATGTTAGGCTGAGGAGAGATTCATGAGCGGCATATTGAAGAACGCTGCCTAGAACGAATTGCGACTTGTTTCAACCAGTCCCGTTTCGTTCTGCAAAGAGCGGTTAAAATCGATATTTTTAGCCTTGGGACTGTTAGAAGAAATACACCGCCTATCGGGCCCTTCTGGGCCGTGCGCCGAGCGGCGCGTAAATTCCCGGCCTGCGGCCGAGAATTGCGCAGGGGCAGCTCTGCCGACCGCTAGCATTAAAATTCCGGAGGGTTTCGGCCGACTTAGGCGGCCAAAACCCAAAAAGAAAGACATCTGCTTTCAGCAGATGTCTTTCTTTTTGGCAAGGGGTAACAATCCAAATCCTCTCAGGTCGGTCGAACTCTCTTGGATTCAAATTTGCAATTTTTCTTGAGAAGCATCCAACCGGCCTTCTGGCCGGCGGCGCCTTTGCGCCGTACAAGCGTTTTGCCACAGGCAAAACCTTGGCGCAGGGCGAATTCACTTCGCCCGAGCATTTCAATCACCGAAGGGTGGAGCGACCAACGGGAGCGAAACCCAAAAGAAAATGCGACTTGTCGAAACAAGTCGCATTTTCTTTTGGTGGAGGCGGGGAGAGTTGAACTCCCGTCCGAAAACACATTCATGGGAACTTCTCCGGGCGCAGACGGTTATTACAGGAGTCTTGCTCTCCCCGTTCCCTTCGCTTCAGGCAAGCCGTCACGCCTGAAGGTCAGGTGAGCTTCATGATGCATGGCCGGCTCAAAGCTTTGCCGGCTCACGTCCGCCACTAAGCGACGCCTGATCCGGGCTCGTGGCCCTTCCCGGTCAGACGGCTGCCTTTAATTAGGCAGCGTAAGCGTAGTTGTCGTTCTTTAATTTATAAAGAATGCCCGTTTTAAGGTGGCCAGGCGCCACCGCCCGCTATTCCCACTGCAGCGTCCCCGTCGAAACCGGTACGCCCCCTCGTCGTCGCAAAGTCCAGCCAACTCCGCTTCCCATAATGGCGAAAACTTCGCTCGCTCCCTTATTCCTCCTCTCCAAAACGGATCCGCTGCACTGGGTTCCATTTTGGACAGCAACTTTGCCGCCAGAAAAAGAAAACGTATGCAGTGTGGTTTGCTTGAGGGATTCAGTGAAATCAGACCGTACCGGCACGGCTGGCGCGCCGGTACGGATGCGCTTACTCAAGGACTATATTATACTTTCTCCGGTTCAGGGTACTCCACACCAAAGGTGTCAACGGTAACCGACTTCATCCTCTGGTCCTGACGGGGCCGGTCATTCCAATCTGTCTTGCTGTTTACGATGGCGTCAGCCACCTCCATGCCCTCAAAGACCTTGCCAAAGGCGGCATAGCTGCCGTCCAGGTGGGGAGCCTTCTCGACCATAATGAAAAACTGACTGCCGGCGGAGTCGGGGGCCATGGCCCGAGCCATGGACAGCACACCCCGGTCGTGGGCCAAGTCGTTCTTTACACCGTTCTGGCTGAACTCGCCCTTGATGGAGTAGCCGGGACCGCCCATACCAGTGCCTTGGGGGCAGCCGCCCTGGATCATGAATCCGGGGATACAGCGGTGGAAGATCAGCCCGTTGTAAAAGCCCTTGCGGACCAGGCTGATGAAATTGTTGACGCTGTTGGGGGCCACCTCAGGATAGAGCTCCGCCTTCATGACGCCGCCGTCTTCCATTTCAATGGTGACAATGGGATTTTGTGCCATATCTGTCATCCTTTCTGATAGTACCGGTCACCGGTTCCTTGTCTTCATCGCCCGGTCTATTTCCCGCTTGGCGTCCCGCTTGGCGGAGGACTCCCGCTTGTCATAGAGCTTCTTGCCCTTGGCAAGCCCCAGCTCCAGTTTGACCCGTGGGCCCTTGAAATAGACGGACAGGGGGATGAGGGAGTAGCCGTCCTGCTGGATCCGGCCGGAGAGCCGCAGGATCTCCCGCCGGTGCATAAGCAGCCGGCGGGGCCGGCGGGGGTCCTTATTAAAAATGTTGCCCTTTTCATATGGACTGATGTGCATACCCAGGACAGACAGCTGCCCCTCCTTGATGATGCAGAAGGAATCCTTCAGATTCACATTGCCCAGCCGGATAGACTTGACCTCGGTGCCCGCCAGTTCAATGCCGGCCTCAAATTTCTCTTCCACAAAGTAGTCGTGGTAGGCCTTGCTGTTTTTGGCGACGACCTTGACCGCTTCGCCCACTGGGGACACCTCCTCTCCCTCAAGATCAGGGAACAACTATACCATAGGATAGCCCAAAAGGCAAGGAAAAAGTCAAGGATTGGGCCACAGTTTGGGCAGCTGGGAGTAAAAATTCCCCGATTCCTCCCACAGCAGCAGGAGAGAACCATGCCTTACAGACACCGTGGCCTCTGTGCCCAGAAACTCATTGCTGACCCCAATGGGGAAACTGCCCTCCATTTGATACTGGTCCAGTGGAAATTTGAGCCCAGTGAGGGTGACCCCTTCCGCTGTGCCGCTGTTGCAGAACACAGATAGATAGCCAGACATGGAGGCGGGGAAGGTGAGGGAACTGTTCCGGAGGGCGGTGGCCGCTGTTTTTTCGCCTGCCAGGAATCCGTGGGCCCCCTGGGTAGTCAGCCAGTCCAGCAGCTGGAGGTTGCCAAGGGTGTGCTCCAGCCGGCCACCCACGCCGCCCAGCAGAACGAATCGCCGGTAGCCCAGCTCCAGACCCTTACGAAGAGCGTAGACCATGTCAGTATCATCCTTCTCCGCTGGGAGCTGGATCACATTGGGATGGGAGGGGGTGCGACCCAGGGAATCAAAGTCGCCCACCACAAGGTCAGGCGTGACGCCGTAGGCCATCAGGGAGTCATAGCCACGGTCGGCGGCGATGACGTAGTCCCCCGGAGCGGGGTAGGGGCGCAGAGAGGGGGACAGGGACATGGCCCCCACCACATAACAGATGCGTTGGTTATTGGTCATGATAAAACCTTCTTTTTCAGAGAGCATAAGAGGCCCGGAAAAGACCGGGAGAACTCTTGAGCGATTTTTTCTCATTATACCACAAAGAGGTCTCCTTGTGGAGAGTATATTCCTGGAGAAGAAAAAATAAGTGTATCCAGGGAAGTTGTGCGGATAGGACCGATATAGAGAGAAAGTCCGGCAGCCCACTGGTCAGAGCCGGTCTGCGCCGCCTTGACTTTCCTCCAGGCAGACGGTAGAATGAAGGATACTTTGAACAGATACAGACTGGGGTGGATCAGGATGATACATTATTTGGATAATGCGGCCACCACGCCGGTGCGGCCGGAGGCTGTACAGGCGGCGGTAGAGGCGATGACCCAGGGCTGGGGCAACCCCTCGTCCCGGTATGAACTGGGGACCAAGGCGGCCGCCCGGATGAAGGAGTGGCGGGGAAATGTGGCTCAGGCCCTGGGCTGCCTGCCGGAGGAGCTGTTTTTTACCTCCTGTGGCACGGAGGGGGACAACTGGGCCATCCAGTCTGCCCTGGAGGTCAATCGCCGCCGAGGAAAGCACATTATCACCACCGCCATCGAGCACGCCGCTGTGCTGGAGCCCTGCCGGGAATTGGAGCGCCGGGGCTATGAGGTGACATATCTGGAGCCGGACCGCCAGGGTAACATCACTGCCGCCCAGGTGGAGGAGGCGATGCGGCCGGACACGGCGCTGGTCTCCATGATGCTGGTTAACAATGAACTAGGCGCCATCCTGCCTGTGGGGGAGGTTGCCCAAGTCATTCGGAGGACTGGCTGCCCGGCTCTGCTCCACTGTGACGCGGTGCAGGGATTTTTGAAAATACCTTTTTCCCCCAAAAAACTGGGTGTAGACCTGCTGACAGTCAGCGGACACAAGATCCACGCCCCTAAAGGGGTGGGGGCGCTCTATGTTCGAAAGGGGCTGAAGCTGCCTCCCCTGATCTGGGGCGGGGGGCAGGAGGAGGGCCTTCGGTCGGGTACTGAGGCCACAGCTCAGATCGCGGCGTTCGCCGCCGCCGCCCGGCTGGGGCGGCAGACTCTGGAGGAGGACATGGCCCATATGGCCCGGCTGAAGGAAGAAACCGTTCGGCGGCTGGCGGAGGAAGTGCCGAAGGCGAAGCTGCTGGCCCAGGGGGGCGCTCCCCACATCCTAGCCATCTCCCTGGTGGGTTATAAGAGCGAGGTGGTGGTCCGCTTCCTGAGCGACCGGGGGGTATATATCTCCTCCGGCTCCGCCTGCCACAAGGGGAAACCCAGCCACGTCTTTGCCGCCCTGAAACTGCCCAAGAGGGAACGGGACGGGGTGCTGCGGATCAGCTTTTCCTACGATACCAAGCAGGAGGACGTAGACGCCTTAATTGAGGGATTGAAAGGGGCATCGGAGAAGCTGTTCCCATCCCTGTCCTGAATGAGAAACAACGAAAAAGGAGCGTTTCCATGTTTGCCTATATGCGGAGAGGACCGAATTTTTATAAGGAGGTCGCTGCTCTGGCCGCGCCTATCATCCTCCAGGATATGATCACCAGCACCCTGAGCATGGCGGACACCTTTATGGTGGGGCTGCTGGGGGAGGAGCCGATGGCGGCGGTTACCCTAGCCAATATTCCACTGTTTGTAGTGCAGCTTTTTATTTTTGGAGTGCAGAGCGGCTCCACGGTCCTGTTGAGCCAATACTGGGGCAAACAGGACATGGAGTCTATCAATCGGATCTATGGGATGGCCCTGTGGCTGGTGATGGCAGTATCGTCTCTGTGCTCGGTGATTCTGCTGATCTGTCCGGTAGAATTTCTCAGCCTCTTTGGCAACGACCGGGCGGTGGTGGAGCTGGCCGCCCAATATGGCCGGCTGGCGGGGCTGTCCTATGTATTCAACGCCTTTTCAATGACTTATATTGCAGCCTTCCGCAGTATGGAGCATCCCCAACTGGGAATGTACATTCTGGCTACCTCTATGGCAGTGAATACCTTTTTGAACTGGGTATTTATTTTCGGAAATCTGGGAGCGCCCGCACTGGGAGTTCAAGGGGCGGCTCTGGCCACCCTCATCGCACGCGTTTTAGAGGTTGTCATCGTGGCCTGTCACATGGCTAGGAATCGGATCTTCCGGGTGCGGTGGAGACTGGTCCTGCGGCCAGGAAAGCGGCTGGCCCGTCAATTTCTGATGTGCAGTGGGCCAGTGGTGCTGAATGAAACCCTGTGGGGGCTAGGTACCTCTATGTATCCCACAGTCATGGGACATATGGCGGGCAGCACGGAGATACTGGCCGCCTATACACTAGCAGGAAATGTAGAGAAAATATGTAAGGTAGTTTCCATGGGACTTGCCTCTACCGCGGCGATTATCATTGGCCGGGAGATCGGTGCCGGACATAAGGACAGGGTATATGGAGTGGGACTCGCCCTGAACACCTTGGCCGCCGTAGGAGGCGCGGCGCTGGGATTGGCCCTGTGGCTGGTACTGGTTTTCCTGGCGCCTACCTATGTGTTCCCGCTGTTTAAGCTCTCGGCAGGAGCGGCGGCCGCGGCCACTATGATGATTACTCTCCAGGCGGTCATCATGCCGCTGAAGGATTTTAACAGCGTGAATATTGTGGGAGTCCTCCGGGGAGGGGGAGATGTGCGGGCCACTACGCTCATTGACATTCTCCCGCTCTGGCTGGTGGCAGTGCCTATGGCCGCTATATGTGGGCTGGTGTTGAAGACGGGGATCTTTTGGGTCTACCTATCCCTGGGGGTAGAGCAGTTTTGTAAGTGCGTCGGGGGAGTGTGGAGATTAAGGAGCGGCAAGTGGATTCGAGACTTGACCCGCTCTGGAGCACTGGAATAAGGAGGAACAGGACATGAAAGTTGCCGTATTAATGGAAAATACTGCCCAGGAGGGATGCGGTCTGGTGCCGGAGCACGGCCTGTCCCTGTATATCGAATATCGGGGGAAGAGGCTGCTGCTGGATGGGGGCGCCTCAGGACGGTTTGCCGACAACGCCCAGAAGCTTGGGGTGGACCTGGCGGATGTGGACCTGGGGGTGCTGTCCCACGGCCACTATGACCACGCCGACGGCCTGCGCCGGTTCTTCCAGCTCAACCAGAGAGCCAAGGTCTATGTCCGCCCCCAGGCCGGAGGGCCCTACTTCTCCATGACAGAGGAGGGACCCAAATTTATTGGTGTCCACCGGGATATCTGGGAGGGGGCCAGAGAGCGGCTTGTCCCAGTACCGGGACCTATGGAGCTGCTGGAGGGCGGGTGGCTGCTGCCCGACGGTCCAAAGGACCCGGCCTTTATGGGAAAGGCGTCTAACCTGGTCTGCAAGCGAGGGGAGGATGACTTTTTCCCGGACGATTTCAGCCACGAGCAGTCCCTGGTGCTGGAGGGGGAGCGGGGACTGGTGGTCTTCAACTCCTGCAGCCATGGGGGCATCGTCAACATCGTGCGGGGCGTGTTGGACCAGCTGCCCGGAAAGCGGGTGCACGCCGTGGTGGGCGGACTGCATATGTATGCCAAGGGGGGGACTGGCATGAACTGCTCGCCGGAGTATGTACAGTCGGTGGCTGACGCGCTGAAGGCCCTGGGGGTGGAGCGAATCCTGACCGGCCACTGCACCGGACAGCCAGCCCTGGAGCGGCTGACGGAATACTTCGGTCCCGGCTGTCAGGGACTGTATACCGGCCAGGTGTTTACCCTATAAAAAAGAAACATGACCGCCTGTCTATGGACAGACGGTCATGTTGTTTTCTCCTCTAAGGTGGAGAGATATTGGAGCAGAATCGTTTCCACCAGGTTGGAGAGCGAGCGGTTCTCCAGCTGGGCCTGGGCGCGGAGGCGTTCTACCATGTCCTCATGAAAACGAAAGCTGTAATTCTTTTTTTCGATTCCCATAAAATCACCTCATATCTAGTGTAATACATTAGAAACATTTGTCAAGAGCCGGAGCTCTTAGCAGCAAAAGATAGAAGATGCAAAAAATTGGCGGGATTCATTTGTTTACAACAAATTCATAAAGTGCCTATTGACAATTCTGCCCCCCGGTGGTACATTATCTTTAGCACTCAGGAGTATTGAGTGCTAACGAAATGATCAAAGCGCAAGCAGGCCGGCATGAGGATATAAGACGAAGGGTCCGCGGAGCGGAGCTGTCTTGAGCCGGAACGGCCGGAAGCGCATGCCGAGATAAAAGGAACAGGGGGGGGAAACATGGAGCTGACGGATAGAAAAAGACGGATTCTTCGGGCCATCATTGAAACCTATATCGCCACCGCCGAGCCTGTGGGGTCGAAAATGGTAGCGGAGCGGGCCGGACTGGATGTGTCCAGTGCCACCATCCGGAACGAGATGGCTGATTTGACTGATATGGGCCTTTTGGAGCAGCCCCATACCTCCGCCGGACGGGTACCCTCCGCCGCGGGCTACCGGCTGTATGTCAATGAGTTGATGGGTCATCAGCAGCTGACCATGCAGGAGACTCAGCGTATCAACGAGGCGCTGAACCTGAAGATGGAGGAGCTGGATCGAGTGATCGACCGGGCGGGAAAGGTCCTATCCCAGTTCAGCGACTATCCTGTATTTACCATGGCCGCCCCCGCGGAGCGGATCACCGTCAAACGCTATGACCTGCTGAAAGTGGAAGAAAACGCCTTTATTGCCGTGGTCATGACGGACAACTCCATCGTTAAAAATAAACTCATCCATATCCCTGAGGAGGTTTCTGACACCCAGCTCCAACTGCTCTCCGCGGTTCTGAACAGTTCCTTCGTGGGACTGACCCAGGAGGAGATGGAACAGACCTTGGACAAGATGGAGACCCGCACCGCTCCAGGCGCCTTTGAGCTGATTGCCCTGGTGGTGGACTTCGCGGTGGAGATCCTGTCGGAACAGAGCAGCCAAAAGGTCCGAACTACCGGAATCACTCACTTGCTGGAACACCCGGAATACCGAAGCCTGGACAAGGCTAAACCTCTGATGAACTATCTGGCCGAGGAGAAGGATGTGGCCCGGCTGCCTGTGACAATGACCGGCGGCCAGAACATGAACATCCTGATCGGGCCGGAAAATGTCAGTGACGCGCTGAAGGACACCAGTGTGGTCATGGCCAGCTACGACATTGGAGAAAATATGAAGGGCGTCATCGGAGTGGTTGGACCCACCCGGATGGACTACGCCAAGGTCACCGCCCGCCTGTCCTATTTTGCCGACAGCCTGACCCGGATGTTCGGCAAGGGAGAGTTACCCCCGGCAGAGAAAACAGATACACAGGAGCCATAAGCAGGAAAGGAGCGCCGCATCGTGAGCGATAAAAATAAAAAGAAGCAGGCCCAGCCTGAGCAGTGTCAGGAGGATATTCGGAAGGAAGAGGCTGTGGAGCCTGAGGAAGAGGCTGTTCGCACGGAACAGGAGGAGAAAGGGGGGGCCCAGGAGGCCGGCGAGGCCGCCCAGGAGGACCAGAAATCAGGGGAGGCACCCAAGGAGGAGCCCTCCGGAGAGGGGACCGCACCCCTCGACGACCGCTTTCTCCGCCTGGCCGCGGAGTACGACAACTACCGAAAGCGGACCGCCAAGGAGAAGGAGTCCATCTGGAACGACGCCAAGGCGGATACCGCCGCCGCGTTTCTTCCCGTCTATGATAACCTGGAGCGGGCCTTGAAGCAGGACACCGCCGACGAAGCCTACAAAAAAGGGGTGGAGATGACGATGAACCAGCTGAAGGAGATCCTTTCCAAGCTGGGCATCACTGAGATTCCTGCCCTGGGCCAGCCCTTTGATCCGAATCTCCATAACGCCGTTATGCACGTGGAGGATGAGAGCTTGGGCGAGAACGTAGTGGCCGCCGTGTTCCAGGCCGGCTTCCAGTGCGGCGAGAAGGTCATCCGCTTCGCCATGGTGCAGGTGGCCAATTAGGGGAACGGAACCGAGGTGCGCGGCTTATTTTCAAAAGCCGATGGGATTAAAGGAGGAAAACAGTGAAAAGAAATCAGCCCTGCAAGCAGTGCTGTAAAGCGAAAACCTGTGATGCTGTATCCTATACCCTGCTGCTCGCTGGGGGCCTGCTGGCCTGGTGCGCCGCGCTCTACGCCATCGGGCCGCTGTTCCTATTTTAACTTTGTAAACATGAATGTCATATATTTAGGAGGAATGAATTATGTCTAAGATCATCGGTATCGATTTAGGTACGACCAACAGCTGTGTAGCGGTCATGGAGGGCGGCGACGCTGTCGTCATCCCCAACGCCGAAGGCAACCGCACCACCCCCTCTGTGGTGGCTTTTTCCAAGGACGGCGAGCGTATGGTGGGTCAGGTGGCCAAGCGCCAGGCCATCACGAACCCCGACCGGACCGTCATCTCCATCAAGCGTGAGATGGGCTCCGACTACAAGGTGAACATCGATGGCAAGAAGTATACCCCCCAGGAGATCAGCGCCATGATCCTGCAGAAGCTGAAGGCGGACGCCGAGGCCTATCTGGGCACAACAGTCACCGAGGCCGTCATCACAGTCCCCGCCTACTTCACCGATGCCCAGCGCCAGGCCACTAAGGATGCTGGTAAGATCGCCGGCCTGGACGTGAAGCGGATTATCAACGAGCCCACCGCCGCTGCTCTGGCCTACGGCGTAGACAAGGAGACCGCCCAGAAGGTCATGGTGTATGACCTGGGCGGTGGCACCTTCGACGTATCCATCCTGGATATCGACGACGGCGTCATCGAGGTGCTGGCTACCGCTGGTAACAACCGCTTGGGCGGCGACGACTTCGACAAGTGCGTCATGGACTGGATGGCCGCGGAGTTTAAGAAAACTGAGGGTGTGGACCTGACCGGCGACAAGGTGGCCATGCAGCGCTTGAAGGAGGCTGCTGAGAAGGCCAAGATCGAGCTGTCCGGTGTCACTTCTACCAGCATCAACCTGCCCTATATCACCGCTGATGCCACCGGCCCCAAGCACTTGGACCTGACCCTGACTCGGGCCAAGTTCGACCAACTGACCGCCCACCTGGTGGAAGCCACCAGCGGCCCTGTGAAGCAGGCTCTGTCTGACGCCGGACTGAGCGGAAGCGATTTGTCTAAGGTCCTGATGGTGGGCGGCTCCAGCCGTATTCCCGCGGTTCAGGAGATGGTAAAGAAGCTGACTGGCAAGGAGGGCTTCAAGGGCATTAACCCCGACGAGTGCGTGGCCTTGGGCGCCGCTCTCCAGGGCGGTGTGTTTACCGGCGACGTGAAGGACCTGCTGCTGCTGGACGTCACCCCCCTGTCCCTGGGCATTGAGACCATGGGTGGCGTGATGACCAAGCTCATCGAGCGTAACACCACTATCCCCGTAAAGAAGAGCCAGACCTTCACTACCGCCGCTGATAACCAGACCTCCGTAGAGGTCCACGTTCTCCAGGGCGAGCGTGAGATGGCCCAGTACAACAAGACCTTGGGCCGCTTCCACCTGGACGGCATCGCTCCCGCACGCCGGGGTGTGCCTCAGATCGAGGTTACCTTTGATATCGACGCCAACGGCATCGTGAACGTGTCCGCCAAGGATATGGGTACCGGCAAGGAGCAGCATATTACCATTACCTCCTCCACCAATATGTCGAAGGACGACATTGATAAGGCAGTCAAGGAGGCTGAACAGTTCGCCGCCGAAGACGCCAAGCGGAAGGAAGAGGTGGACATCCGCAACAACGGGGACCAGATGGTTTATCAGACAGAAAAGACCCTGGAGGAGATGGGCGATAAGATCCCCGCTGGAGATAAGGGCAAGGTGGAGAGCGCGCTGAACCACCTGAAGGAAGTCTTGAAGGGAAATGACACCCAGGCCATCAAGGAGGCCACCGAGGCTCTGACGAAGGAGTTTTACGCAGTTAGCGAAAAGCTGTATGGCCAGGCGCAGGCCGGCCAGCCCGGCCCCGGCCCCGATATGGGCGGCGCCCAGGGCGGCAGCGCCGCCGGCCCTGATGTGGTCGATGCGGACTATGAGGTCGTGGACGACGATCAGAAGTAATAGAAATCTATGGTCCGCGCGGGCGGGGCGTCGCCCCGCCTGCGCGCCGTTGTGCCTGTTCAAAAGAGTGAAGGGTAAAGAGTGGAGAGTGAAGATATGGTCATTCACTCCGGGCATATACGCCGCAGACCTTATCTCCGCTCTTCACGTTCCACTCTGAACTCTGAAACAGAGGTGATATCATGCCAGAACAGAAACGAGATTATTACGAGGTCTTGGGCGTGTCCAAAGGGGCCTCGGACGAAGAATTGAAAAAAGCGTACCGTAAGCTGGCCAAGCAGTACCACCCCGACATGAATCCGGGGGACAAAGGGGCAGAGGCTAAATTCAAAGAGGTCAACGAGGCGTATGAGGTCCTGTCCGACAAGGAGAAGCGGGCGAAGTATGACCAGTTCGGCCATGCGGGGGTAGACCCCAATTTCGGGGGTGGCGGCGGCTTCGGCGGCTTCGATATGGGGGACATCGACCTGGGAGATATCTTTGGCTCCTTCTTCGGCGGCGGCTTCAGTGGCTTTGGTGGTCAGCAGCAGAGAGCTAATGCCCCGCAAAAGGGAGAGAGCCTGCGGGCTAATCTCTCTGTCACGTTTGAGGAGGCCGCTTTCGGCTGCGAGAAGGAGCTGGAGCTGACACGGACTGAGATGTGCGATGCCTGCCATGGCTCCGGCTGTGAGCCGGGCACCACCGCCGAGACCTGCCCTGACTGCCGGGGGACCGGCGTGGTTCGGATTCAGCGGGGGGCGGGCGGCTTCGCCTTCTCCACCACCGCCCAATGTTCCAAGTGCCGGGGGACGGGCAAGCTGATCCACTCCCCCTGTAAGGTATGTGGCGGCGCCGGCAGTGTGCGGAAGAAAAAACGCATCACCGTTACCATTCCTGCCGGGATCGACGACGGACAGGCGGTTTCTCTGCGGGGCCAGGGCAATGCCGGTAAAAACGGAGGCCCGGCCGGTGACCTGATTGTGGGCATCCGTATAAAGCCCCATACGCAGTTCCGCCGGGATGGGACCACAGTCCTCTACGAGCAGCCCGTTTCCTTCTACCGGGCGGCGATGGGAGGGGAGCTGGAGATTCCCACCATCGACGGAAAGGTCAAGTGGAGCCTGCCGGCCGGAACACAACCCGGTACCACCTTCCGCCTGCGGGGGAAAGGAATCCCAGAGCTTCGAGGTCGAGGCCGGGGCGATCAGTATGTGACCATCAAAGTCCAAGTACCGACCAGCCTGAGCGCCGATCAGCGCGCTGCTCTAGAGGCCTTTGGTGAGAGCATGGGCGAAGAGGTACCAGAAGGTGTAGTCAAGAGTTTTTTTGAAAAGCGAAAAAAGAAAAAATGAAAAAGGAGGCCGCCTGTGATTTACACAGGCGGTCTCCTTTTATAAAGAAGAGGGTGGATTACATCAAGATATTTTATTTGTAAAAAAACGAAAATTATATTGATAAATCTCGTGAGATATAGTATACTTTGTATAGAGAAAAAGTTGAGGAGGAGCACGTAGGGAAGGATCAAATCGGGAAAGGAGCGAAATATGTGGAGCTTTTTTTGGGCCTCTCTATATCAGCTGATGGACGAGATCGTGATGTTCCTCTTATTTTTGCCTGTGACCGTGATGGTGCTGATCATTCTGTTCCAATTTGGCTCTGACCTGCTCCATTATTTCCGGTCATATTGGCACGGGAGCTCCCTTTAAGAGAGCGAATCCCGGACCTCACCCGTAAGGGTGTGGTCCGGGATCTTTTTTGATCAATGATGTGGGATGAGCAGGGGTTGAAGCTGTTTTCCCTCCAGGGCGGCCTGGGCCGCGTCTGCCACCAAAGAGAAATCAGATACTAAAGAAGTAGGCTTTCTCTCTGGGTCGTCTTGGCCAAAGGGAACGAAATAGATGTATTTTCTAGGCAGCAGGGCCCCGATGCTCACGGCCGAGGCGGCCAGTCCGTCATTGGTAGAGGGGGCGATGACCAGGGGGCGGCTGTTGCGTAAGTGAGCTTTGGCAGCCATAGTGACACTGGTGTCTGTCACTCCGTTGGCCAGCTTGCCCAGGGTGTTTCCGGTACAGGGGCAGATAATAAGCAGGTCCAGCAGCTTCTGGGGGCCAATAGGCTCTGCCGCCTTGACAGTGGAGATGACCCGGTGGTCACAGATGCGCTCCATTTCCCGCATCAGGTCGTGAGCTTTGCCGAAGCGGGTATCCGTGTCGGCAGTGCACTCGGATACAATAGGCACCACATGGGTGAAGCGGGCTTTCACCTGCTCTAAGGCCTCCATGGCCTTGTGATGGGTGCAGAAGGACCCGCACACAGCGAATCCGACGGTTTTATCGATCAAATCAATCTTCCTTTCCAAATCAGACTGAATGTGAGGCGATTCGCGCCGGGGTACGTCTTGTACTTCCCTCCAGGGCACGCCCCTCTCAGTACCCCGCCTCTTGAAGCATATTATAAATGGTGGATTTAATGGCGGCCCCGGCGGTCACAGGGGCTACCTTACCGGGGAGGGACAGGGCCCAGATTACTGTGAGGCCCAGCTCTCCCGCCGCCCTAAGGTCTACCCCTCCGGGCTTGGAGGCCAGGTCCAGGATGAGACAGTCCTCTTTGACATCCTCTAGTTCCAGCCGGCCCAGGACCTGGGCGGGGACTGTGTTGACGATCAGGTCATAGCCGCACAGCCATCCGGCTAGATGGGCCAGATGCTCGGTGCCCAGTCCCATGGCCTGCGCCCAGGCCAGCTGCTCATACCGGCGGGCCGCCACGGAAACCTTTGCTCCCAGAGCTTGGAAGCGTTGGGCGGTGAGCCGGCCCACCCGGCCAAAGCCCACGACCAGCACACGGGCGCCGTGGATTGTGATTGGTAAATGCTCCATGGCCAGTTGGATAGCTCCCTCCGCTGTGGGGACAGCGTTGGCTACCGCCAGCTCCTCCCGGGCGAAGTAGTCCCGAATGGTTAGCCCGCGGTGGGCAGCCAAAGCTAAGATTTCCGAGTCCAGCCGGCCGCCGCAGATAAACTGGCTGGGGCGAAGTGCATCTAATACGTCGGACAAGGGATGATTTGTTTGGGATAGAGGGGCGTTGAGCAGGCCGCCCTCTGTGGACACCAGCAGCGGCAGAACGACACAGTCCGCCTTCTCGGCCTGAGACAGATCCTCCTCAGGGAGCGGGCCGGTAGAGCGGTCTTGCTCCAAAGCGTAAGTATGGACAGTGTGGCCGTCCAGGGCCAGCAGCTGGGCCAGCTTGGCCTGGCGCATATCGCCGCCCACCACCCAGATGTTCAGTTCGTGTTTCATAGCAGTACCTCCGAAGACCGCCTGAAGGGGGGCGGGTTTCTGAGCTATCCTATGCGCACGGCCGGGCCACGGTGCGGGGGGAATGAGAATGGAGAGAAGAGATGGAAGATGGAGAGAGTGTGACGACCTTGTTACGCCGTGTAGAGGGGGGAGATGTGTGCCACCGGAGTATCCTATGGGCAGCCAAGCCGCCCAGACAGATGAGGGGGAGTATAAAAAAAGGGCCAGCCGGTTTCCGGCTGGCCCTAGGGGGAGTATTGGCTTTTGAGGTGTTGTTTAATTCATTTCTATCCTTTATTTGTGCCATTTTCAATATGTTCTTTGATTTTATGGTTAAGGCTGAGGCTATAAAAGACAGAAACAGTAAGAACGATTGTAAAACAAACAGTGATCCAAATAGGAATAAAAAGATCAGCTACCAACCTGATGAACAAAGCGACAGCATAAAAAGAACATAAAATGACCAAAGGGAAATTTAACTTTATGGTTGCATATTTCCCGTAAAGCTCCTGGGCCACGCTCCGATAGTTCTTTGCGATATTTTCCTGATACTCGCTTTCTGATCTAGAAAGTCCTGTGTATAAGAACTTTGTGGCAAATGCGATGGTGATGATCCACTGCGACCAATGGACCTTTATGATACCAAACGCAAACAGAGGCAGCGCGAAAAGGAAAGTAAGACCGTACATAAAAGAAGGTTTATGATAGATTTTCATGATATGCCTCCTTTAAGTCTAGTAGTTTCTGTATTATATCAACAGTATAGCATGGATTTTTTTAAAAAACTACCTATAAAATAAGTACCCCCCGTCCGTTGGACGGGGGGTACTGGCTTTTTTATGCGATTACAGCCGATCTTACTTGGCGGCCTTGGCAGCCTTGATGGCCTCGATCAGCATGGGGGTGACCTTGAACAGGTCGCCGCAGATGCCGTAGTCGGCGATCTCGAAGATGGGGGCAGTATCGTTCTTGTTCACGGCGATGATGCACTCGGAGTCCTGCATACCGGCCTTGTGCTGGATAGCGCCGGAGATGCCCAGAGCCACATAGATCTTGGGGTGAACGGTCTTGCCGGTCTGACCGACCTGATGGTCGGCGGACAGCCAGCCGGAGTCGATGGTGGCACGGGAGCCGCCCACGACGCCGCCCAGAACCTCAGCCAGTTCCTCGGCCAGCTTGATGCCGCCCTCAACATCCTTGGAGATGCCGCGGCCCACGGAAACGACTACATCGGCGCCGATCAAATCGACCAGCTTCTTGGCGGCCTTGACCACCTCGACGACCTGAGTTTCCATGTCGTCCTCGGTGAGGGAGAAGTTGGGCTTGATGATCTCGCAGGCGTCAGCCTTGGCCTGGTCAAAGGCGTTCTTCTTCATCACGCCGGGACGGACGGTGGCCATAGCGGGACGGAAGCGGGGGCAGATGATGGTGGCCATCAGGTGACCGCCGAAAGCGGGACGGGTCATCTTCAGGTTGCGGTCATCCTCGGGGATGGAGTCGATCATGGCAGGAGCCAGAGTGGAGGCGGAGCGCAGGAAGTCCTTGTACTTGGGCACGTCGATGTCCAGGTGAGTACAGTCGGCGCACAGGCCGGTGTGCAGACGGGCGGCGCAGCGGGGGCCCAGATCGCGGCCAATGTTGGTGGCACCGATCAGCATGACCTCAGGCTTGTACTCCTGGATCACGTCGCAGATGACCTTGGTGTAGCCGTCAGTGGTGTAGTTGGCCAGCAGGGGGTGGTCGCAGACATACACGCCGTCAGCGCCGTAGCCGCCCAGCTCCTTGGCGATACCCTCGATCTCGTGGCCCAGCAGAAGGCCGTACAGCTTCTCGCCCAGCTCGTCGGCCAGCTTGCGGCCCTCGGAGATCAGCTCGAAGGAGGTGGGCATCATTTTGCCCTGACGCTGCTCGCAGAATACCCAAACGCCGCCCTTGAATTCTTCGATGGCAGCACTGTTGTAGTTAGACATATTCTTAATCTCCCTTCTATCAGATCAGGTGCTTGGCGGCCAGAATGCCGGCCAGCTTGTCGCAGGTGGCCTTGTCGGCGCCCTCCAGCATCATGCCCACGCCCTTCTGAGGGGGAGTGAAGGACTTGAAGATGTTGGTGGGGGAGCCCTTCAGACCGATGGTGGTAGGATCGATGAGGGGATCGTCCTTCAGGGTGTTGTAGTCAAAGATCTCATAGGGCTTGGAGTAGCACTCGTAGATGCCGCCCACGCTCATGTAACGGGGAGCGTTCAGCTCCTTGATGCAGGTGATCAGGCAGGGGGTCTTGACCTTGATGGTCATATAGCCGTCCTCCAGCATCCGCTTGACGGTGATGGTGTCGCCCTCCTTGGTGATCTCGGCGGCGTAGGAAACCTGGGGCAGATGCAGCTTCTCAGCGATCTGGGGGCCGACCTGGGCGGTATCGCCGTCGATGGCCTGACGGCCGCACAGCACGATATCCTCGTCCTCGACGCCGATCTTGTTGATGGCGGCGGCCAGGATCTGGGAGGTGGCGTAGGTATCGGAGCCACCGAACTCACGGGCGGACACCAGAACGGCGCGGTCAGCGCCGCGGGCCATGACCTCACGCAGCATGGACTCGGCGGGAGGAGGACCCATAGAGACGATCACGACCTCGGCTCCGGTCTGCTCCTTCAAAGTCAGAGCGGCCTCGACGGCGTTCAGGTCGTCGGGGTTGGTGATAGCGGCCATGGAGGCGCGGTTCAGAGTACCATCGGGATTGACGGCCACCTTACCGGAGGTATCGGGGACCTGCTTGACACAAACAATGATTTTCATTTCGATCTGCCTCCTAACTTATTTCACACCCAGAGCACGGGAGATGACCATGCGCTGGACCTCGGAAGTACCCTCGTAGATCTCGGTGATCTTGGCGTCGCGCATCATGCGCTCCACGGGGTACTCACGGGTGTAGCCGTAGCCGCCGAACAGCTGGACGGCGCGGCGGGTCACGTCGGAAGCGGCCTCAGCGGCGAACAGCTTGGCCATAGCGGAATCCATGCCGTAGGGCTCGTGGTTCTGCTTCTTCACGGCGGCGGCGTACACCAGGTACTGAGCGGCCTGCATCCGGGTGTGCATATCGGCCAGCTGGAACTGGGTGTTCTGGAACTGGGACAGACGCTTCTTGAACTGCACGCGCTCCTGGGTGTACTTGACAGCCTCGTTCACAGCGCCCTCGCCCAGGCCCAGAGCCTGCGCGGCGATGCCGATACGGCCGCCGTCCAGGGTCTGCATGGCGATCTTGAAGCCCTGGCCTTCCTTGCCCAGCAGGTTCTCCTTGGGCACGACGCAGTCCTCAAAGATCAGGTCGCAGGTGGAGGAGCCGCGGATACCCATCTTCTTCTCGTGCTTGCCCACAGAGAAGCCGGGGAAGTTCTTCTCCACGATGAAGGCGGAGATGCCGTGGTTGCCCAGAGTCTTGTCGGTCATAGCGAAGACCACCAGAGTTTCGGCTACGGTGCCGTTGGTGATGAAGCACTTGGAGCCGTTGAGCACATAGTCGCCGTTCTCATTCTTTACGGCGGTGGTCTGCTGGCCGGAGGCGTCGGTACCGGCGTTGGGCTCGGTCAGACCGAAGGCGCCGATCTTCTTGCCGGAGAGCAGGTCAGGCAGGTACTTCATCTTCTGCTCCTCAGTGCCGTGCTCAAAGATGGGGGCGCAGCACAGAGAGGTATGGGCGGACACGATGACGGCAGTGGTGCCGCACACCTTGGCCAGTTCCTCAACGCACATGGCGTAGGACAGCACATCGCCGCCGGCTCCGCCGTACTCCTTGGGGAAGTAGATGCCCAGCATGCCCAGCTTGCCCATCTTCTCTACGGTTTCCATAGGGAAGCGCTCTTCCTCGTCGATTTCCTCAGCCAAGGGCTTGACCTCGTTCTCGGCGAACTCGCGGTACATCTTGCGGACCATCTCTTGTTCTTTCGACAGATGAAAATCCATTTTTTAGTCCTCCTAGTTTAAATTACTTTGCAATCATCCTTAAACGCCCGGGAGGCGCGCCTTTCTTGACCGGAGAGAGCCGGCCCCGGGGGCAGACGATACATGGTCGGGACGCCGCGTTTGACGAATATTGTTAGAAATTTAACAATAAAAACCGGAAAAAAGCGCAACACAGGAAAGAATCCTGGCGTTGCGAACCATATCAAACACGGCTAAAATCCACTTACAACCCAGATTATAGCTGTTTTTCAGGGGTAAAGCAAGGGGGACATATCTGGCAAATTTAACAGTTTTTCCATATCGGATTTGTCGGAAACGGGAAAATATGCGGAAGTTGCCTAAAAGATTGGCGTATGTTGACCGGCTGCGATTTCGCTGCCCTTTCAGGGCGCCGGGGGGCCGGCCCGTGGTCCGGCTGGATTGGGGGGCGGAGAAGGTGCCTCCGGAAAAGAAGGCCCGAAGTGCCGCTCTTTTTTTGACATATAAAACTGCCCCCTCCGGCTTGGGAGGGGGCAGCTGGATGGGGCGATTTACTTGCTGTAATCGTAGAAGCCCTTGCCGGACTTCTTGCCCAGCAGGCCGCCGCGGACCATCTTCTTCAGCAGAAGGGCGGGGCGGTACTTGGGGTCGCCGGTTTCGGCAAACAGGGTGTCCATAATGGCCAGACACACGTCCAGACCGATGAAGTCGCCCAGAGCCAGGGGGCCCATCGGATGATTGGCGCCCAGCTGCATGGCCTTGTCGATGTCGGCCACAGAGGCGACGCCGGTCTCAACCAGGCCGATGGCCTCGTTGATCATGGGGATCAGGATCTTGTTGACCACAAAGCCGGGGGCCTCGGCCACCTCGACGGGGTCCTTGCCGATGTCCTGGGACAGCTTGTAAATGAAATCAAAGGTCTCCTGGGTGGTGTTGGCGCCGCGGATGATCTCCACCAGCTTCATGGAGGGCACGGGGTTGAAGAAGTGCATTCCGATGACGGGGTGCTTCAGGCCGTTGCCCATCTCGGTGATGGACAGAGAGGAGGTGTTGGAGGCAAAGACAGTTTCGGGCTTGCAGAAGCCGTCCAGCTCGTTCAGAAGCTCCTTCTTGGTGGCCATCTCCTCCTTGACGCACTCAATGACCAGATCGGCGTCGGCGGCCTCCTCATGGGTCTGGGGGATCAGAACGTTGGCCATCAGGGCATCCATAGCCTCCTGAGCCATCTTGCCCTTTTCGACCCGCTTGGCCAGGGACTTGCCCAAGGTATCCTTGTGGCGCTGGGCGGAGGCGGGGCTGCTGGCGTACATCAGGACGGTGTGGCCCTTGGCGGCAAAGACCTGGGCGATGCCCCGGCCCATGGTGCCGGCGCCGAACAATGCGACTTTCATACTGTGTTCCTCCTAATTAAAATAAGTAAAATGGTGCCAGATCCGCTGGCGGGGGTCGGCCGGGGAAACCCGGCCCCGCTCTTATGGACCCCAGTATACCTGTTTTTTTGTGCAAACGCAAGAGGAAAGGGGGGGAATATTTTAAACAATATTTTTTCCGTGTAATTGGGCAAAGCCCTGAAAAAATGCAGCTTTTTCAGTTTTGACCTGCATATCTTGCCGGAAAGCTGCCGTTTGTTGCCCTGCGGTCAGTTGAACATATTGGTAAGGACGATGCGCTCCACGGTGTCCCCGTCAAAGAAAAACAGGATCGCCGGGCCCAGCCCCTGGGAAAACTCCAGCTGGGACAGGTCGGAGACCTGCTCCGGGTCGTGGCCGCTCCAGGGCAGATAGGCCAGCAGATCAGGCTCCTCCGGATACTGTCCCCAGTAGTCGCCGGTGAGAGCCTCTGGATAGGCGGCCAGCACCTCCGCCCGGCTGGCCCCTACCCGGATGCCCCGGGGGGTGTACAGGTCGGACATGGAGGCCTCCAGGGTGTGGATGGAGTCGGCGTCGTCTGCCGCGCTGTGATAGCACAGGGCGGTAAAGGAACCCTCTGGGTAGTTGGCGGAGACCCGGTGCCAGTAGTCGCCGGGGTTGTAGATGGGTTCATAGCCCTCCAACTGCTCCGTCTCCCAGCTCCCGGTGTCCAGGCAGGAGAAGGACAGATCCATCCCCGGGCCGATAGGGGTGTTCCAGCCGTCCCGGAGGAAGGTCACATCACCGCTGAGTAGGCCATAGGGGGCCTCATAGACGATGGCCTGGATATCGCGGCTGGGCTGCGTGGGGGCGACGCCCAGCACCTGGGTGGGTATGCCCTCCCCATCCAGCCGGAGGACGATGAACTGGGTGTCGGCGGAGAAGAAGTCCCAGGAGCCGGGGTCATTCTCGTCTGCACGGTGGAGCGTATAACGGGATATGACGATCTCGTAGACCGCTGCTGCCCCGCTGTCTGTGGGGACCTCCCCGACATAAGTGACAGGGCCAAGTCGGACGTCCCCCTCCCGGGGGGCGCTGGGCTGGTCGGAAACAAAATACCACCGGCCGTTGGGGTATTGGCCGTCATACCAGTCCCGGAGCAGGGTGTAGAGGGCCTCGTCCGGCTGCTGCGGATCGGCCCCTCCGCCGGCACTGTCTATCTCCGCTTTTGTGCCCATGCTCCAGCTCTGGATCTGGATGGGACGCTCTCCGCTGTGGTCAAAGAGGAGGGAGGCCGCAAACCACAGGTCATCTCCGCTGTCCGCCCGGGCCTTCAGCTCATAGACTGCCTCCCCGTCATAGTTTCTGTCCCGGTACACCCCGTCCGCCGGGGCTAGGGATACGATCTGCCACAGGGCAGAGGTGTTCAAGGCGTTCCAGGGGTTCCGTTCATGCCGGGTAAATTCCTCCAACCATCCCCGGCTCTGATAGTAGACGCCAATGGGCAGGTCCTGTTCGGCAGTATACCAGAAGGTTTCATTGTGGTCGGGGACCCACTGGACGGGGGAGCCCTCATAGGAGCCGTAGTCTTGGTTTTCCGTAAAAATATCTACGCCGCCAGGGGCCATCAGGGGCTTTTTTTCCTCCCAATAGGCGTTGTAGTCCCGGTAAGCTTGGGAGCTTTCATCCCGGATGTCCCCCTCCACCGGCCACACCCAGGAGAAGTCGCCTCCGTCCAGACGGATGACCCCGGCCTGGCCGCTGCTGTATGCCTGGTGCGCACTGCTTCCAGTGTAGAGCAGGTACTCCACCCCGTCCTTTACAAAGGCGGCCACATAGGGCCGACCACCGGAGCCCCGGACCTCAAAGGGCGTTCCGACCACCTGCCCCGCCCGGTCCACCATGCCGATGACCAGGGAGTAGCGGGGATAGCGGTCGTAAAAATGGGCCGCGGCCAGAGTGACATCCTCGCCGGTGCCGACGGTATCCAGCAGCTCTCGCTCCATGCCGTCGGGGAACGACTCTGCGGCGGCGAAGCACTGGGACAGGGCGTCCAGAACGGACCGGGTGCTCCACGCCTCGCCGCTCTGGGCGGGGGGATCCTCCGGAACGCCTGCCGGACTGCTCTGGCAGGACACCAGATTGCCACACAGCAGGCCGATGGCCAGCATGAGAAGGAAAAGGGCCAGGGGCGGGCGCTGTTTTTTCCACTGGAAGATGCTGCGGATTCGCAGCTCAATCTCCCTGGCCGACCCGGACAGCCGGGTGGCGAAGGGGGAGCGGGGAATTTTTTTCATCTGAATATACCTCCTTTTGTCCTGGAGCAAAAAGGGGCGGCAGTCACATCTCATACGGCCCCTGCCAGCAGATCTGGCCCCGGGCATTGAAGGAATAGGTGTGGGGGCCCTCCTCCCAGCGGGTTTCGATCAGCAGATGCCGCTCCGCATCGATAGTCAGATCCCCTTGGAGGGCGAAGGAATACCGGAACTGTCCGGCCGCCGGATCCCACAGGTACCAGAGGTGGACATCGTTGTGGGTGGTGTCCCAGGGAAGGCCCAGGTCTGTGAAGCCGTCAAAATTCACATCCCGGAGATCCAGGGCGTGAAGCTGGCGCTCTGCACTGAAGCCCAGCGCCGGGGCGTTGGCCGCCGGAGGGGTGACCTGGGCGGCGGTATCGGAGTCGAAGGCACGGGGCTGGGGCAGTGCGTGCGGGGGTGTGATGGTTTGGAGCAGGCGGGTCCCCTCCAAAACCCGGATCTCACTGTAATAAAGCGTCTGCCGGGCTGTGTCACTGTTTTCCCAGCGGCCCTCCAACTCTATGGTCACTTCCCCGCCGTCCGGCAGGGGAAGCGTTTCCCGGTCGGTGAAGAAGTCGTCGGCCTTTGATACAAACTGACCATCTTCCCAGGTCAGCGTGATATAACAGGGGTCATGCCACTTGTCGATCAGTACGGGGACCCGCAGGGCCTGGAGCGCGCTGTCCTCCCGCTCTGCCCACTTCGCACCGTAAAGGACGGCCTCATCGGGCAAAAGGTCACACTCCGGGTCATCCCACAGTCCGATATGGCCCCGCTCCGCCAGAGCGCCGTCCTCCATTTCCAGAATGAAGTAGCGGGCGGCCCCATAATTAGAGGTGCGGTCTGCCATTTCGATGACCAGGGATTGCACGTCAGGTGAGGTGAGGTGCAGGGGGACAATGTTGGGGAAGCAGGGGAAGGGGTGCTCCCAGACAGCGGTCTGCCCGCCGCCCAGAGTGACCTCCACTGTGGTCAGCCCCTCCCGGTCAGAAGCGTCCACCCGGCAGGAGGTGACGGTGACCCGGTCGTCTTCCGTCCCACTATCATCCAGAGTCAGACCGTCCAAAGAGACTGTCTCCAGATCGTAAGGGAGGGAGGAATCCGCGGGTCTGCTGACGGGGGCGGGGTCCGGATCTCCGGAGAGGCCGCCGGGGGCGGGCCTTTCCTCCTGGGCCTGGCAGGACACCAGCCCGCCGCAGGAGAGGATGACAAGGCCGGTGAGGATCATGGCCCACAGGGGCGGGCGCTGTTTTTTCCACTGGAAGATGCTGCGGATGCGAAGCTCCGTTTCTGTGGCCGACCCGGACAGGCGGGTGGCGAAGGGGGAGGAGGGGATTTTGTTCATGGGACACCTCCGGTTGAGAATGGAGAGTTGGGATGGGAGTTAGGAATTAGGGGGGCGAAGGCACAGGGCGGCCCTTCCTCCTATTGTCCAAACAGGTCGGCGATGGTTTCCGGGAGAAGGTTGTACCAGACCGCGTCAGGCTTGGCGTCCTGGGCCGCTTCGGCGGCTTCATACTCTGCCTGGGTGACCTCTTGGCCGCTGAGATAGAATTCCCCTGAACCGTCTGCCACAATTAATTCACTGAGATAGAGCTGCTCCCGCCGGTCAGGGCCATCGCCGCTGGAGGTGTATTGGTCCCGGTGGGTGCCGTTGTGAAAGGCACCGTCAGACCAGCCGGAGGTGCCGTCCGCCTTCAGCCCCTGCATCCCCCGGCCCACCTCATTGTAGCCGTAGATCTGCCCATCCTGCCAGCGCAGGACCAGAATGGGCTCGGAGTGGATGTGCTGGTTGGTGAGAATGATGACCTCCGGCGTCCCATCATCGTCCAGATCGGCCACGGCAAATTGCTCCGCATAGGCGTTCACCGCAGGGTCATTCCAAATCAGCTCGTTGATTTGAGAGAGGTAATACTCTCTGCCGTCTTCTGATACAGAACGGAAAGGAGCGTCTCCGGCCATCACTTGCCGGAATGCCTCTGCTGCCTCGGCGGGGCCGGGATAAGGCTCAGGGGAGAGGGAGTCAGAGGGCTGTCCGTAAAGCTCGGTTTCCTGCCGCACCAACACAAGCCGTCCCTCCCGGTCAAAGGAATAATAGCGGCGCTGGACGGTTTGGCTGTCATGCTCATGCTCCACCAGTAGCTCCTCCTCCTTCAACAGCTCCGGCGGGCTGAACATGAGGAAAGAGAAAATGTACTCCTCCGCCGCGGGGTCAAAAAGAAAATAGGCGTAGGTCACATTATGGGGAGAGGCCTCCACCGCCGGAATGGCAAAGTCGGTGTAGCCGTCGAAGTTGAAATCTCCAAATTCCTGGCCGCCAAAAGCGGACTCCTCCCGGAAAAACAGACCCTCATAGAGATACTGAGGTTCCTCCGCCAGACTGAAGGCGGGGTAGATATCAACGGAATGTGTGTCCCACCGGTAGGCCTGAATGGGTTGGTCGCTGGCCATCAGAGCGGGGACGTCAATGGATTGAAGCAGCTTTCCGTCCTCGTAGACCAGAATCTCCTTGAGAGGGGAGAAAAAAACGTCCCTCTTGGCTCTGTCGGAACGAAGTTCCAGAGTCAGATCCCGCTGGCTTGTGAGGGGAACGGAGTAGGCGGCGGTATGGGCGGAGATGCCTGCTTTGCCAATGGACTCAAAATGGGAATAGACCCACTGCTCCGGCATGGGACTGCCAGACTGGATGCTGTCGGGATAGCCCCACTCCGGGTTGAGGGAGTACAGCTCCAGGCCGCCCTCCACGGGAACGGCCTTCTGGTCGGAGAGACCGTCGTCACTGTAGTAGTCCCACTGGGCCGCCTCCTCCAAACTGGAGCCGTCAAAGCGGTAGTGGGCCACGGTGCTGGCTCCCTCAATGCCGGTCCAGGTGGAGGTGTTGGTGCACAAAATGTTGAGGATGCCCTCCGCATCGGTCCAGGAGGAGAACAGGCCGTCATCCCCAGCCACCTGTCGGACAGGGCCCCGCCAGTCTTGCTCCCTCCCGTCCCACAGGCCCAGCATCAGATTGCCCAGCCCTGCGGGGTGAGAGCCGCCGTCTACGAGAGCCAGGGCCAGGGTGCAGCCCTCCCCTTCCTGGGACAGGAGGAGCTTAGAGGACATACGGCCACCATCATAGGGATAATTTTCGTGCGCCTCCAGAAGAAGCTGGGCCAGGTCAGGCTCCTCCGTCCGGCAGGACACCAGGTTGCCGCACAGGAGGGCGGCGGCCAGCAGGAGGATCAGCAGAGGCAGAGGCGGGCGTCTGCGCTTCCACTGGAAGATGCTGCGGATGCGAAGCTCCGTTTCCCTGGCCGAGCCGGACAGGGCGGTGGTAAAAGGGGAAATGGGGAGGGACGTTCTGTTCATGGCGCTTCCTTTCTCAGACGGGACACAGCGGACAGGATGGTTTGCCCGTAGGCGGCGTGTTCCTCCGGCGAGAGTGTGTTAAGCGCCGCCTCGTCACAGGCCAGCTCCGTGTCCCGCTCTACCAGACGGACCATATACCAGGCCAAGGGATTGAACCAGTGAAGGGCATTGACCCACAGGGCCAGGGCCTTCAGCCAGATGTCCCGGCGGCGGAAGTGGGTCAGCTCATGGAGGAGGGAGTAGTGCAGAGCATCTCCCGACAGCTTATCCTGGGGCAGCAGGAGAACGGGCCTCAGCAAACCGGCCAGCATGGGCACCTTCAGCCCCTGACACGCCAGCAGCCGAGGGCGACGGCCCAGGCCCAAGCTGTCCCCTAACTGGTTGAAAATACGCACAGTGTCGCTGTCCACGACAGGAGAGGACCAGCGTCGGAGGTAGCGCAGGAAGCGCAGGTGGGCCAGCCCGGCCCATAGCACAACCACAGTTACTCCTACCAGCCACAATGCCCCAGCCAGTTGGGAGAGGGACAGGGAGAAAGGCTCATCCCAGGATGGGTCCGGCTGACCGCCGGAGTAGGAAGAAGAAACCGTGCTCCCCTGACTGCCGGCCTTGCCGGGCGCCTCCCCGCTCTGACCTTCAGGGGGAGATTGTTCTCCGCCGCCAGGGCGCGATTGGTAGATGATGGAATCAGAAAAAGTGGGGAGCTGGATAGGGGCGGCTTCACGCTGCCCTTGGGGCAGCAGGGGGAAGGGAACCGCCAGCCGCAGACAAAGGAGCAGCCAGGCCCAGCACCGCCACCGGGCCCCATAGAGGGAGCGGGTGGAGCGGGATGCTAGGGACAGCAGGAGAATAGCCGCTGATCCGCCTAGAGTCAGCGCCCCTAAAGTGAGAAGAAAGTCATCCATGATCCCGCCCTCCGCTCAACTCGTTCAGCAGGGCTTGAAGCTCATCCAGATCCCGGCGGTCCAAGCCTTCCCGCGCCAGAGCGGCCACAAAGTTTCGGGGAGAACCGTACAGTCGAGACACCACTGCCCGGCTGTCAAAGGCCTGGTAGTCATCCCGAAGGATGAGAGGGGTGTACAGGTTGCCCCTGCCCTCCCTTCGAACGGACACAAACCCTTTCGCCACTAGCCGGGTGAGGTAGGTGTTGATGGTGTTGGGAGACCAGCCGAAAGGGGCCAGGATTTGGTCCAGCTGGGCGCGCGGAGTGCCTGGCCCAGAGGTCCACAGGGCCTTCATTACCTCCAGTTCGGTGTCAGGAAGTCGTTTCATGTCAGATAGCTCCTTATTACGTCAAATGTAGTCCTTAAAAACATACTACACTTGAAGTAATAGAAAATCAAGTTACAGTGTGGTTACAGTGGGCAACAGAATGGATGGGGAAAAAGAAAAAGCGGCCGCCTCATAAGCGGCCGCAGGGAAAAACGAATTACAGCAAAATCTGCCCATTGATTTCCAGATGGAACTGAAGGTGAAAGAACTCCGCCGCTTTACGGCACAGCACCATACGCTGAAGGAAGATCTCAAAGTAGTCCATGACAGCACAGACCTGGGTGTTAATGGTCAGGGAGAGGGTAACGGTTCCGGACACGGTGTCCAGCAGCACCTCGGACCGCTCCACAGCGTAGTTGACCCGGTCGTGGATGTCGAAGTTAATGACATCGTTGTTGCGCACCCGGCTGCGGCGCACATCGGTCTTGTCCGCCAGGATCAGGGCGGCAGCCACCGCGTTTACGGGAAAAGCGGTGGAGTCGTCGTGGTGGCCGATGGCGGTGATGACAGTGGCCACCTCCGCCGGTTCCATCCCCATTTTGTCCAGAATGCGGAAGGCCATGGTGGCTCCACTGATGGCGTGGTCATGGCGGTTGACCACATTACCGATGTCATGCATAAAGGCGGCGATCCGAGCCAGCTCCACCTCTCGGGCGGGATAGCCCAGCTCGTTCAGAATCCTGGCGGCTACGTTGGCACACCGGCCCACATGGGCAAAGGAATGTTCAGTAAAGCCGAGAGCGATCAGGGAAGCGTCCGCCTGGGTAATATAAGTGCGGATTTCCACGGAGTTTTGAATATCCTGAAAGGTGACAGACATAAGTAAAGCCTCCTTCATGCCGGCCGGTTGGGGGACGTTCTCATCCAAATGGTGTGGGTGACCCGCCGCCGGTAACTGTTACGCAGGGGGAACGGAGATGCCGCTTCCCCGTTGAAAGGGAAACACTGCGCTCCGGGGTGGAAATGTCCCTGTTTATACTATAATAATTATGGGCAGTTTTCAATAGTTGAAATGGGATAAAACTGGACAGGCGAAAAAGAGCGGACCAGAATCTAAAGACCCTGGTCCGGCAGTAGGGAAGGATGGGAGCGCTACAGGACCACAGAGATGTTGGAGAAGCATGAGGCATACTGGTCTCGGTCTGAGCTGTATGTTTAAGGAAAATCAAAAGAAAAAACAGGGGTCCATAGGTTTCAACCTATGGACCCCTGTTCTAGTAAAATATATATCAAAGAATATAACAAAATAGAATGTAGGGAAATTATTGCTCGTCTCCGTATAACCAGACGCAACCTTTGTCAACCCCCTCCACGGCGGAACGGTAGGCGGCCAACGCGCCCTTAACAGGGCGGTCGGGACGGCGAATCTTAGCTAGACGGGAGACAATCTCCTCCTCGCTTACTTCCAGATGGATGGTGTGGTTGTCAATATCGATCTCGATCATATCCCCGTCTTGGACCGCGGCGATGGGACCGCCATCCCAGGCTTCGGGGGAGACATGGCCAATACAGGGCCCCCGTGTCGCGCCGGAATAGCGTCCGTCGGTGACCATGGCACAGCTGGTGTGCAGCCCCATGCCCACCAGCATAGCGGCGGGGATGGACATTTCCCTCATGCCTGGGCCTCCCTTGGGCCCTTCATAGCGGATGACCAGGACGCTGCCGGGCTTGACGGCCCTATCTGCCATAAACTTGCGCAGGTCGTCCTCAGAGTCGAAGCACACAGCCGGCCCCCGGTGGTGGAACATCTCAGGGACCACGCCGCTCTTTTTCACGATGCAGCCGTTGGGGGCCAAATTGCCGTATAGCACGGCAAAGCTGCCGTCAGGATACAGGGGGTCCTCGACAGAGTGAATGATCTCGGCGTTTACTTTCCGTTTGAAGGCGGACAAAAATTCGCCCAGAGTACCGCCCATAGCCAAACGGGCATCCAGGTCCAAATACTGCTGGATCGCCTTGAGGGTGGCTCCCACGCCTCCGGCCTTGTAATAGTCATAGATATTATATTGGGAGGAGGGTTTGAACTTGGCAATACAGGGGACATGCTGCTGGATCTGGTCGAAATCTCCCATATCGAGCTTAATACCCATCACACGGGCCAGCGCGCATATGTGGAGCTGGGCGTTGGTAGATCCGCCGGTAGCCGCTACATGACGGAGGCCGTTTATCAGGCTGCTTTCCGTGACGATATCGCTGAACCTGACGTTCTCCTTCACAAGCTGAACGATGCGTTCACCCACATCCCGGGCCTGACGGTTTTTAGCCGCAGAGCAGAACAGCATGGTGGTGCTGTCGATGGGGCACAGGCCGATGACTTCGGCAAAAACGCCCATGGTATTGGCGGTCCCGTACATACTGCAGGTACCGCAGGAAAAGCAGATGTTTTCACGATAACGAGTGTAGGTTTCCTCACTGATCTTGTCGATATTCCGGGCGCCGATAGACTCCTTCAAATCAGGGGTCACATAGGTGCCCTCCTCCGCCTCATAGGGCACCATGCTGCCGGCAGTGAGAAAAAGGCAGGGTTTATTGAGCGCGGCGGCAGCCATAAGCATACCGGGGACGATCTTGTCACAGCTGCATAGGAAGACAAGGCCGTCAAAGCCGTGGGCGTTGGCCATGGATTCAATGCTGGCCGCGATCAAATCACGCTGGGGCAGGATATAATGCATCCCTGTGCCCTGGGCCATGCCGTCGCAGGGGGCGGGGACATTAAACTCCCCCGGTACGCCGCCAGCGGACCAGATACCTTCCTTTACGAACTTGACCAGTTCGCCAAAGCTTCGGTGACCGGGATTGACATCCGTGTAAGAATTTGCGATGCCGATGATAGGTTTGCGTAAATCCTTGATGCGGTATCCGCAGGAATTCATCAGGCCGGTGAAATAGCCCTCCTGGATATTATCAGGGTCATGGACCCCCTTCCAGTTTTCTGCCATCTAGGTCTTGCCTCCCCTAATTGAAATGATAATATAGTGGTTGCTGTGGTATGTGTCCGCTCTGATACAATATAGTATAGAGAAAAACTGATTCTATGTAAAACAGTTGTACTCTGTAAATCAACAAGTAAATACTTGTTATTAAATGCCGTGTATGTTACCATGAAAGGGGGGAGACAGATGACAAATAGTGAGAAACTCTTTCTGATCTTGGCGGAGGAGCTCAATTTCCGTCGGGCAGCGGCCCGTGCTTTCCTCAGCCAACAGGGGCTCAGTGACCATATCCGGCGGCTGGAGGAGTGCTATGGAACCCCGCTCTTCTACCGGCGTCCACGGGTGTCCCTTACTCCGGCGGGGGAAGCGGTACAGCGCACGCTGCAGCGGGTAAAAAATTTGGAGTCCGGGTTGGAAGCGGAATTGGCCGAACTGGAGGAGGGGGCTGCTGGCACCCTGAGATTAGGTACAAACTATGCAAGAGCCCGCCTGATCATTCCTCTGTTCTTTGTGCAGTATCATGCTCGATATCCGAAGGTGCGGCTCGAGCTGGTCCCGGGAGAGACCTCCGCAATGGAAAGGATGCTGGAGAACGGTGAGCTGGATGGATTTTTGGGTGTCAATACAGCTCTGCGTCCTGGAATGAAGTCGGTCCCTCTGGCTCGGGAGAGCATCTATTTGATTGCCTCCGTCTCCTATCTCAAAAAATACCTCGGACTGGAGAAAGAGGCAATAGCCGGCCTAAGGAGCGGCATTGACTTGAAACACTTTCAAGGCCTGCCCTTTGCTATGAATTATGGAAAAAGTACAGCCTTCCAGTTGATTGACCAGCACCTGGTCACAAATGGGGTGACGATAGACAATCTGTTGTCAGTCAGTGATTACAACGTATTAGAGGAGGCGTGTCGCACTGGATATGTGGCGTCCTTCTGTCCTCAAATATTTCTGCCTACCATTATAAAGGGGAACCGAAGCTGCCCAGAGGAAAGATTTCTCTGCATCCTACCAGTACGGGGCTTGGAACGATCCCTGCGCTTTGATTTGGTGTATCAGGATATGGTGTACTACCCCAAATTTGCGGTAGACTGTTTTGCGCTTCTGAAGGAGATTGTGGGCAGCTACTTGGAGCAGACAGAGGTGCTGGAGCAGTAGACCTGAGATTTGAGATAACAAAAAGCTGGTCCCCGAAACTTCCATTCGGGGACCAGCTTTATTATCATTGCAGTTGGCCTTGATACAGGTCATAGGGAGTAGTCTGATATACATAATAATTGAGCCAGTTGGTGTAAAAGAGCTGTGCGGCGGAACGCCAGCGGACAACGGGTGACTGTCGGGGGTCATCGCCGGGAAAATAATGCTTGGGAACATCAATATCAAGACCTTTGTTGATATCCCGAAAGTACTCGTTGGCCAACGTGTCCGGATCATATTCCGGGTGGCCGGTGATAAAGAAGCGGCGGTTGTTCTCGCTTTTGACAGCAAAAACTCCGGCCTCATCCGATACGGCCAGCAGTTCTAGTTCCGGGCGGGCCAGGATATCATCCAGATGGTTTTCCGTATGCCGGGAATGGGGGACATAGAAGATATCATCAAATCCCCGGAACAGGGGGGATTGTTTTTTTATAATAGTATGTGGGAAGACACCGAACAGTTTTTTGGGCAGAGAGTATTTGGGAATGCCGTAGTGGTAGTAGAGGCCGGCTTGAGCCCCCCAGCACACATGGAGAGTGGAATGGACATGAGTCTTGGTCCACTCCATAATGTCGCACAGCTCCGGCCAATAGTCCACATCCGCGAAATCCAGATTTTCTACCGGCGCGCCGGTGATGATCATACCGTCATACCGTTTATCCTTGATTTGGTCAAAGGTAGTATAAAAGGAAGCGAGATGGCTGGCATCCGTATTTTGGGAAACGTGGCTAGCCATTTGAAGGAGCTCCACCTGAATTTGCAGAGGCGTATTGGACAGCTTGCGAAGCAGCTGCGTTTCAGTGACGATTTTGGTCGGCATTAGATTCAGGATAAGGAGATTCAGCGGACGCATATCCTGATGGATGGCCCGATATTCCGTCATGACAAAGATATTTTCCCCCTCCAGCGTGGCTCGGGCGGGCAGAGAGTCGGGAATCTTGATGGGCATTTGGATCACTTCCCTATATGATAAGAGGCGTGTGGCCTCTTGGCCGTCAGTGGTGCGTATTTGCTCGGCCATGGATGAAATAAGGTTACCACAAACAAGGAATTTCCGCAAGGTGGAAATCTGGTGTATATTTGTTCTTGACAGATGGACAGGTAGAAGGGCGGTCCAGATATAGTGGTAGGAGGGAGTGAAGGAGGGGAAGATATAGTGTAGGTAAGGAGGGGATAAAAAAAGGGGAAAAAAGTGGGAAAAAAGTGTTGACAAGGGAGGAAGTGTTTGCTAATATAAGCAAGCGCTCTGCGGCAGGGGCAAGCCCTGCGGGGGAGCGGAGGGAGCCACACGAGGCGGTCCAGGGGACAGACGAAAAAAGTTTGAAACTGGCGAAAAAAAGTGCTTGACAAAGGCAATGAAGTGTGGTAACCTAATCAAGCTGTCCGCGAGGGCAGCAGCAAGCCACTAAGGGAGCGGCGAATGAGGGAACAAAAGAGTTTGAAAAAGCTCGAAAAAAGTTCTTGACAAAGCGAACTGAATGTGGTAAGATAAAAACCCGCCGCACGGAGCGGCGTGTACCTTGTAAATTAAACAACGTGACAAACGAAAAGCACCAGATATGGATTTGGTTGTTCGAAGACAAGCGAAGCTTGAAACGGATGACCGTAAATTTCTTTGAAGCTTGGAAAAGTTTCGATAATATGATTTGAGGGACTTCGGTTCTTTAAATACCATTTTATTGAGAGTTTGATCCTGGCTCAGGATGAACGCTGGCGGCGTGCTTAACACATGCAAGTCGAACGGAGTGCTCATGACAGAGGATTCGTCCAATGGAGTGAGTTACTTAGTGGCGGACGGGTGAGTAACGCGTGAGTAACCTGCCTTGGAGTGGGGAATAACAGGTGGAAACATCTGCTAATACCGCATGATGCAGTTGGGTCGCATGGCTCTGACTGCCAAAGATTTATCGCTCTGAGATGGACTCGCGTCTGATTAGCTGGTTGGCGGGGTAACGGCCCACCAAGGCGACGATCAGTAGCCGGACTGAGAGGTTGGCCGGCCACATTGGGACTGAGACACGGCCCAGACTCCTACGGGAGGCAGCAGTGGGGAATATTGGGCAATGGGCGCAAGCCTGACCCAGCAACGCCGCGTGAAGGAAGAAGGCTTTCGGGTTGTAAACTTCTTTTCTCAGGGACGAAGCAAGTGACGGTACCTGAGGAATAAGCCACGGCTAACTACGTGCCAGCAGCCGCGGTAATACGTAGGTGGCGAGCGTTATCCGGATTTACTGGGTGTAAAGGGCGTGTAGGCGGGACTGCAAGTCAGATGTGAAAACCATGGGCTCAACCTGTGGCCTGCATTTGAAACTGTAGTTCTTGAGTACTGGAGAGGCAGACGGAATTCCTAGTGTAGCGGTGAAATGCGTAGATATTAGGAGGAACACCAGTGGCGAAGGCGGTCTGCTGGACAGCAACTGACGCTGAGGCGCGAAAGCGTGGGGAGCAAACAGGATTAGATACCCTGGTAGTCCACGCTGTAAACGATGGATACTAGGTGTGGGGGGTCTGACCCCCTCCGTGCCGCAGTTAACACAATAAGTATCCCACCTGGGGAGTACGATCGCAAGGTTGAAACTCAAAGGAATTGACGGGGGCCCGCACAAGCGGTGGAGTATGTGGTTTAATTCGAAGCAACGCGAAGAACCTTACCAGGGCTTGACATCCCGGTGACCGGTGTAGAGATACACCTTCTTCTTCGGAAGCACCGGTGACAGGTGGTGCATGGTTGTCGTCAGCTCGTGTCGTGAGATGTTGGGTTAAGTCCCGCAACGAGCGCAACCCTTATTGTTAGTTGCTACGCAAGAGCACTCTAGCGAGACTGCCGTTGACAAAACGGAGGAAGGTGGGGACGACGTCAAATCATCATGCCCCTTATGTCCTGGGCCACACACGTACTACAATGGTGGTCAACAGAGGGAAGCAAGACCGCGAGGTGGAGCAAACCCCTAAAAGCCATCCCAGTTCGGATTGCAGGCTGCAACTCGCCTGTATGAAGTTGGAATCGCTAGTAATCGCGGATCAGCATGCCGCGGTGAATACGTTCCCGGGCCTTGTACACACCGCCCGTCACACCATGAGAGTCGGGAACACCCGAAGTCCGTAGCCTAACCGCAAGGGGGGCGCGGCCGAAGGTGGGTTCGATAATTGGGGTGAAGTCGTAACAAGGTAGCCGTATCGGAAGGTGCGGCTGGATCACCTCCTTTCTAAGGAGAGTTCAAAAGCCGATAGGTTTTTGTAACGTCCTAAGGTCAGACGTCTGTGCAAAGTAGGGGTCACGTTGTTTAATTTAGAGGGCGCACGCCGTAAGGGGAGCGGTGGGGGCTCACGGGCCCATAGCTCAGCTGGCTAGAGCGCACGACTGATAATCGTGAGGTCGGTGGTTCGAGTCCACTTGGGCCCACCACCAAAAGCTGAGGGCACCCGGATAAGGGGGTTTAGCTCAGTTGGTAGAGCACCTGCTTTGCAAGCAGGGGGTCACCGGTTCGAGTCCGATAACCTCCACCACAAGATCAAATCGAAGTGTTTACCCAAGAGGGTGAGCATTTCGATCTGACCTTGAAAAGGGTCGGAGAACTGCACCTTGAAAACTGAACAGTGAAGCAAGCAAGAAATTGCGAGCAAGCAACAGAGAGGTAACAAAGTAAAATTTGTGGGCTTTTTAAGGAATTAAAAGGGTAACAAATACTACAATGAAACTGAATCTGAGGCCTGCATAATTCTTATAGAACCAAGAGAACAGCTTGAAAAGGTTGTTCTACGAAGGTCAAGCTAATAAGAGCGCAAGGGGAATGCCTTGGCATCAAGAGCCGAAGAAGGACGTGACAAGCTGCGATAAGCCTGGGGGAGCTGCACATAAGCTTCGATCCCAGGATTTCCGAATGGGGAAACCCGGCAGAGCAATACTCTGTCAGCCTGCGTTGAATCAAATAGGCGTAGGCGGGGAACCGCCTGAACTGAAACATCTAAGTAGGGCGAGGAAGAGAAATCAACAGAGATTCCGCAAGTAGTGGCGAGCGAACGCGGAAGAGGGCAAACCGAAGGATTTATCCTTCGGGGTTGTGGACTGACACAACGGATTGATAGGCTAGCTGAACGGTATGGGAAGGCCGACCACAGCGGGTGATAGTCCCGTAAGCGAAAGCTGAGTCGATTTAGTCAGGATCCAGAGTACCGCAGGACACGTGAAACCCTGTGGGAAACTGGGGGGACCACCCTCCAACCCTAAATACTACTTGATGACCGATAGAGGAGCAGTACCGTGAGGGAAAGGTGAAAAGGACCCCGGGAGGGGAGTGAAAGAGAACCTGAAACCTTGTGCTTACAAGCACTCAAAGCACGTTAAAGTGTGATGAGGTACTTTTTGTAGAACGGTCCGGCGAGTTATTGTACGTGGCAAGCTTAAGGTGTTCAGCACCGGAGGCGAAGCGAGAGCGAGTCTGAATAGGGCGTATAAAGTCGCGTGCAATAGACCCGAAACCAGGTGACCTATCCATGAGCAGGTTGAAGTGGGGGTAAAACCCCATGGAGGACCGAACCGACCCCCGTTGCAATGGTGGCGGATGACTTGTGGATAGCGGAGAAATTCTAATCGAACTTGGAGATAGCTGGTTCTCCCCGAAATAGCTTTAGGGCTAGCGTTAGTTTAGATTACCGGAGGTAAAGCACTGAATGGGCTAGGGGCTGATAAAGTTACTGAACCCTATCAAACTCTGAATGCCGGATAATTGATGACTAGCAGTCAGACTACGTGAGATAAGTCTCGTGGTCAAAAGGGAAACAGCCCAGACCCACAGCTAAGGTCCCAAATATACGCTAAGTGGAAAACGATGTGGAGTTGCGAAAACAACCAGGATGTTGGCTTAGAAGCAGCCACTCATTAAAAGAGTGCGTAATAGCTCACTGGTCGAGTGACTCTGCGCGGAAAATGTAACGGGGCTAAGCGTATAACCGAAGCTTGGGATTGCATCTAATGCAGTGGTAGGGGAGCGTCGAATAAGGGGTGAAGTCGTAGCGGAAGCAGCGGTGGACTTTATTCGAGTGAGAATGCCGGAATGAGTAGCGAGAATTATGTGGGAATCATAATGGCCGAAAATCTAAGGTTTCTTGGGGAAGGTTCGTCCGCCCAAGGTAAGCCGGGAGCTAAGGCGAGGCCGAAAGGCGTAGTCGATGCACATACGGTTGAAATTCCGTAGCCACCGAAACTTAAACCAGAAGGACACTTGGAGCTATCCGAACCCGGGCGTTGGTTGACCCGGGCGAAAGGGACCGAAATCAAGTAGGGAAGTCGGAGAATAACGAGGCGAGAAAAGTTCTGGTGTATGCTAAGGTGCCCGTACCGCAAACCGACACAGGTAGATGAGGAGAGAATCCTAAGGCCAACGGGAGAAGGGTTGTTAAGGAACTCGGCAAAATTACCCCGTAACTTCGGGATAAGGGGAGCTCCCTAAGGGGAGCCGCAGAGAATAGGCCCAAGCGACTGTTTACCAAAAACACAGGTCTATGCTAAATCGAAAGATGACGTATATGGGCTGACGCCTGCCCGGTGCTGGAAGGTTAAGAGGAGAGCTTAGCGCAAGCGAAGGTTTGAATTGAAGCCCCAGTAAACGGCGGCCGTAACTATAACGGTCCTAAGGTAGCGAAATTCCTTGTCAGGTAAGTTCTGACCCGCACGAATGGCGTAACGATTTGGGCGCTGTCTCAACAGCCCACCCGGCGAAATTGTAGTACCGGTGAAGATGCCGGTTACCCGCAACTAGACGGAAAGACCCCATGGAGCTTTACTGTAGCTTAATACTGAGGATTGGTAAATCATGTACAGGATAGGTGGGAGGCTTGGAAGCTTGGGCGTCAGCTCAGGTGGAGCCACCCTTGGGATACCACCCTTGATTTACTGGTTTTCTAACCTGCGGCCGTGAATCCGGTCGGGGGACACTGTTAGGTGGGCAGTTTGACTGGGGCGGTCGCCTCCTAAAAGGTAACGGAGGCGCTCAAAGGTTCGTTCAGCACGGACGGAAATCGTGCATTGAGTGTAAACGCATAAACGAGCCTAACTGCGACACCGACGGGTGGAGCAGTAACGAAAGTTGGAGTTAGTGATCCGGCGGTATGCAAGTGGAAGTGCCGTCGCTCAACGGATAAAAGCTACCCTGGGGATAACAGGCTGATCTCCCCCAAGCGTCCACAGCGACGGGGAGGTTTGGCACCTCGATGTCGGCTCGTCACATCCTGGGGCTGAATTCGGTCCCAAGGGTTCGGCTGTTCGCCGATTAAAGTGGCACGCGAGCTGGGTTCAGAACGTCGTGAGACAGTTCGGTCCCTATCTGTTGCGGGCGTAAGAGATTTGAAGGGAGCTGTCCTTAGTACGAGAGGACCGGGATGGACAGACCTCTGGTGCACCAGTTGTCCTGCCAAGGGCACAGCTGGGTAGCTACGTCTGGACGAGATAAACGCTGAAAGCATCTAAGCGTGAAACTCCCCCTAAGATTAGATCTCTCATCCTTTATGGAGTAAGGCTCGACGTAGACTATGTCGTTGATAGGTCGGAGGTGTAAGCACTGTGAGGTGTTGAGCTGACCGATACTAATAAGCCGAGGGCTTGACCTAAAAGGTTAAGAATAGAATGCAGGCGCTTGTAAGCAAGGAATGCGGCTTCACTGTTCGGTTTTCAGGGTGCAGGCAAAAGCGCAAAATGCGCCTTTAGCTCAGTTGGTAGAGCAACTGACTCTTAATCAGTGGGTCCCGGGTTCGAATCCCTGAAGGCGCACCACACGGCCCGTTGGTCAAGCGGTTAAGACGGCGGCCTCTCACGCCGCAAACATGGGTTCGATTCCCGTACGGGTCACCAAGTTTTCTCTACAATTTGATATGGTTTTAGTCACTTCGGTGATTAAAATAGTAGGTGCTGATTAGGGCGAGGGTCCACCCGTTCCCATTCCGAACACGGAAGTTAAGCTCGCTTCTGCCGAAAATACTTGTCTGGAGACGGACCGGGAAGATAGGTAGTGCCTACACAAAGCAGGACAGTTAAATAACTGTCCTGCTTTTTTATTATAGTATTTTGCGGTATCTCAAGTCGGTAAGGACAGTTTCAGGCGAGAGGCTGACCTTAATACCGTATCCATCCCAAGTGAAATCGTGTTTTTCATAAAACCGCCGGGCTCTGCTGTTTTCCTGAAGCACATAGAGAAAGCATCCGGGATATCCTTCCCGTTTTAGGCGTGCGAGGATCTCCCTCAGGAGCAGAGAGCCATATCCAGAGCGCCAGTGCGCTGGGTGGACATAGAGAGAAACCAGCTCTCCCCACTGGGCCAGACTGGGTAAGCCTTTGGGCTGAAGCTCCGTCCGCACAGGGCCATATACTCCACAGCACAGGGGATGCTCACCATCGTACAAGATGAGCCCTTGAAGTTTTCCAGTACCGCAGTTATCATGAAAGAAGGGCACCCAGCGGTCATCCAGGATCTCACGGTCCAAGTAGTCTTTGGGAATAAGGCCGTGATAGGCTGCCCTCCAGCCCAATGCGTGAAGGAGAGACATGTCTTTGAAATGTGTTTCCGTATGGGCTTCTAAAAAACGCAGTTGCGTCATAGCGGCTCCTCCCTTGTATGGTCTTAATTTGTTAACGAATTGATACGTATCCGCTGTCTTCCACGATCTGCTGGCCCTGTTCAGAGAGAATCCAATCCAGGAAGGCATTCAGCTTTGGATTACTCTCCCTAGGATCTGGAGCTCCAATTGGAGCGGCAGTGATGGCAAAAAAGGAGTCGGAGATAGGGTAGCTGCCGTCCCGGATAGACTCCTTAGTTGGGGATACGCCATCCAGGGCCAGCAGACGTATTTGATCGTTGGCCGCCATTTCCGAGGCGTAGAAGCGGAAGGAAAAGCCAATAGAGTTTTTATAGTTCCGATAGCTGGCCACCTGCTGGATAATACCGCCCATGCCGCCCACCCGGTCCTCTTTCTCCGGCTCTATCAGGGGAAGACCATCCATCAGGCGGAGGAGGGCTGACTGGCTGCCGCTGTTTTCCAGCCGCTGGAAGGGGCGGATGGGCTGATTCTTCCCGCCTACCTGATTCCAGTTGGTGATCTGGCCGGTGTAAATACCCTGTATCTGCTCAACCGTCAGTCCCTCCACGGGATTCCTGCTGTTGACAAAAAAGACGAAGGCTTCCCGGCCAATGGGGGTCAGGTGGAGCTCTTTTGCGGCCCGCCTGGCCATCTCCAGCTGCTCCTGGGAGGGGGCGGCGGCGAAGATCAGGTCAGTGCGGCCAGTGATGAGCCGCTCGTAGGCGTTCACAGTGCCGCTGCAGGTGACAGAGCCATAGCCTTCCGAGGTATTGTTGTCGTACAGGGGATATTCCCCCTGGGGATAGACCGCTTGCACAAAGCCGGCATAAACCGGATACAGGGCGGTGGCGCCATCCAGGCGCAGAAGGTCTTCCCGGTGAAAGCGCAGGGTAGACTGCTCCTCCAGGTTGACAGCTTTGGTGCCCTCTGAAAAGGGCTCGTACTGCCAGAGAAGCAGGTCACGGTCGTCCACCGTGGGGACGCTGCTCCGCCAAAGGCCGAAGGCGCAGTAAGCGCCGCAGCCGATGGTAACAGCCGCCAGACACAGTGCAACCCCCTTTCTCCACCGCCGGGGAAAGAGAATGGCAAGTACCGCGCCTGCCAGAAGGCTGGGCAGGAGGACCCAGGACGCCCGCTGGACATAGGTGGGAGCCATGAGGGAAATATAGATCAGAAGAATCGCTAAGAGGAATCCGAGAAAAAGGCCGATGAATATAGCTGCGAATACCCGGCAGATCAGTTCCTTCCAGTTGACCTTCATAAGCCGCGTCTCCTTTCTGTTCCAAATCAGATATGGATTAGATAGGAATCGACATCAAACTCCTCTAGGACACTGTCTTTCCGCAGGTACAGGGGATGGTGGGGATGTCCCTTTTTTGAGCGTTTTCCGGCAGACCACCAAGAGGCGTGATAGTCGCGGCCCAGCTGGACCATATCCCGGACGCAGAGAGGCAGATAGTCCCGTTTTTCAATGATCGTCCCCCAGGCCGCCCATACAGAGGGTGAGCCGGACCGGTCCAGGGACAGGGCGTATGCGAAGGCCCTCATATTTTCATGATGGAGGGTGTGATTGCAGGTTTGCTCCATGTGATCCGGGTCTGTGGCCCGCTGGGCATATACGTTAAACATGAGGAAACTGTCATATCCGTTGTGGAGGGCCACACGCTCTACCGATTTCAGGGTGTTGTCCAGGGCGTCCGGAGCTGCCGTGGAGGGATTGACACCTACACAGATCAGGGGGCGATCCCCTCTGGTTCCAAGGATGTATCGGTACTCAGAATAAAAATTGGGCACATAGAGCCAGCGGGAGGAGTCATAGTCGGGATTGGGCTCTTGAGCCTCCTCTAAGGCCTGGTCGAAGGAGATGAGCTCCAGCTGGGTGGTCTGGCAGGCAGGTATATGCATGGGGTATCCTCCTTTTTCTCTCTATTTTTATTATAACAGAGAGGCAAATAGAGGACAAGGGAAGAAAAAGTCTCCCAGTCCCTGCAAATATTTTCCTTGACAACGGGATAAAATGTTGCTATGATAGAAATATAAATAGGAATAATTCTTATTAAAAGTAAGGAGGAACTCATATGAACCGCAAAGCATTCAGCCGCATCAACTATGGCCTGTTTATCGTAGGCGCCGAGTTGGACGGCAAGCCTCAGGGCTGTATCGTCAACTCTCTGCACCAGGTCACATCCTCTATGCCCTTCAAGTTTTCCCTGACAGTAAACAAGAGTAACGAGACCTTCAAAGCCATCGAGGCGAAGGGGAGCTTTGCCGCCACGGTACTGGCCAAGGATACCCCAAAGGATCTGGTCAATCTGTTTGGCTATAAGTCCGGCCGGGTAGTGAACAAGTTCGATGGCTTCGACGTAGAGCGGGATGGGGCAGGAAATCCCTATGTGAAGGATCACGCTCTAGCCCGGTTTAGCTGTAAGGTAGTGGAGAAGCTGGATCTGGGCACCTATATGCTCTATATTGCTGAAACGATGGAGGCCGAGGTGCTGGGCGAGGGGCCTGCCCTGACCGTGGACGACTTCAAGAACGACGGGGGCTCTACTCCGCCCACCGCCACTGTGGTCCGAACCCTGGAGGGCAACGAGGGCTGGAGATGCACCATCTGCGGCTATGTGGCGGAGAAGGAAACTCTGCCCGACGGCTATCAGTGCCCTATCTGCCGGGCCAACAAAGACAAATTTGTAAAACTGTAAAAGGATAAAAAGGAGCTGTCCCAGGCGGACAGCTCCTTTTATTATTCATTTGTGGTCCCGATTCAGTAGAAGAATGGCCAGGAAGATGGCCCCCATGCCCAGCAGTTTATAGAAGGTGACTGACTCATGGAACAGGCAGATCCCCAGCAGGGCGGCCACAAAGGGCTCTACAGTGGCAAGGATCGCGGCTTTCCCCGCCTCGGTGTACCGGAGCCCCTCAGTGTACAACAGGTAGGGCAGGATACAGCACAGCACCCCGATGCCCAACCCGCCCAGAATGGCCCGCCAGTCCGCCAGCGCCTCCAGATGGCGGGGAAGACCAGACAGGGGCAGAGAGGCCAGGGCGGCAAAGAGAAAGGTGTAGAAAGTCACCGTAGAGGAGGCGTATTGCCTAAGGGCCAGCTTGCCAAAAATTGAATACAGAGCGTAACCAAATCCAGCTCCTAATCCATATAGTATCGTCAAATAGGACACAGACTGTTGGCCCAGCGGGAGCAGCCCGGTGACCAGGACGCAGCCTGCAAAGGTCAACGCCAGGGCGGCCGCCTTGTGGGACGTGATTCTCTCTCGAAAAAAGAGGGCGGACAGAAGGGTGACGAAGACGGGGGAGGTATACAGCAGCACCGCCGCCACGGACATGGAGCTGGTGGAGATGGCGGAGAAGTAGCACCAGTTGAAAAAGACCAGGGAGCAGACACCGGAGCCAAAGAAGTAGTACCAGTGCCGGGGCTGGATTTTCAGCGCTTTACGGTCCGTAGCGGCTAGAAAGAGGCCGTAGAGCAGAGCGGCTACCGCACTGCGGAGAGCCACTCCATCCATAGAGGAGAGACCGGCGGCGGTGAGCAGCTTCAAAAAGACGCCGATACAGCCCCAGAGGGCAGCGGCGGCGATAATGTTCCAGACAGCTTTTTTCTCCATGGGACTTGCCTCGATTCCTATCATTGGCTATACTAGGGACATATTACCAGAACTCCGGGGGAAAAGACAAGATGAAATATCCCAATATCTGCGCCGGTACTTTTCTAGCCCGGCCCAACCGCTTTGTTGCGCAGGTAGAGGTGGAGGGGAACCTCCAGGTCTGCCATGTGAAAAATACCGGCCGGTGCCGGGAGCTGCTAGTCCCTGGATGCCGGGTCTATCTGGTGGACAGTCACAATCCGGTCCGTAAGACCCGCTTTGACCTAGTAGCGGTAGAGAAGGAGGGGCCGGCAGGCCCTCTCCTGATCAATATGGACTCCCAGGCGCCCAACAGAGTATTTGGGGAGTGGGCGGCCGCCGGAGGGCTGGGGTTTGTCCCCACACTGCTTCGACCGGAGATGACATATAGGAATTCTAGAATCGATTATTACTGGGAGTTTTTGAGCGGGGGAGAAAAGACCTCCGATTCAACCCGTGGGTTTGTGGAGGTGAAGGGGGTCACCTTAGAGGAGGACCGGATCGCCCGGTTCCCGGACGCCCCCACCCTGCGGGGCGTGAAGCATTTGGAGGCGCTGGTGGCGGCCCGACAGGCGGGATATGGGGCTGCCGTCTGCTTTGTGGTCCAGATGGAGGGGATGCGCTGGATGGAGCCCAACGATGCCACTCACCCCGCCTTTGGGGAGGCTCTGCGCCGGGCGGCCCGGGCGGGGGTGGAGGTGATAGCGCTGGAATGTGGAGTGACTCCGGATACCCTTCGGATCCTGCGGCCTATTCCGGTAAAGCTGTAAAAAAACAGGCTGTGGAGTGTCCTCTCCACAGCTTTTTGTATGCTCATTTGAAACAATGGGGGACGTGAGGTGAGGGAGGATTCAGATTTCCCGCCGACCCTCCAGGGCCCGCATTAAAGTCGCGTCGTCCGCATACTCCAGATGGCTGCCCACAGGGATGCCATAGGCCAGCCGGGTCACCTTTACCTGGAACGGCTTGAGCAGACGGGATAGATACATAGCGGTGGCCTCTCCTTCTGTGTCGGGGTTGGTGGCCATGATGACCTCAGCTACACCGCCGGCGGCTACCCGCTCCACCAGGGAGCGGATATGCAGGTCGTCAGGGCCCACCCGGTTCATGGGAGATATGACCCCGTGGAGCACATGATAGACGCCGCCGTACTCCCGGCTGCGCTCCATGGCCACCACGTCCTTGGGATCGGCTACCACGCAAACGGTGGACCGGTCCCGCTTCTGGCTGGCACAGATGGCGCAGGGGCCCTCCCCCTCGGTGAGATTCTGGCATACGGGGCAGCAGTGGATCACCTTTTTGGCCTCCAGGATGGCCTGGGCGAAGGCGGACGCCTCCTCTTCAGGCAGGGACAGGACATGGAAGGCCAGCCGCTGGGCCGACTTTAGACCAATGCCGGGCAGCTTGGCGAAGTGTTCTACCAGATTTTCAAGGGCGGGGGGAAAATACTGCATGACGGAGACCTCCAGGAGAGATAGGGAGCGGGATTAAATTTCTTTTTCAAAGGTGATGACCAGCCGGTAAGCCATAGCGGTTTCCCAGAAGGTGACGGCCTTGACAGTCCAGCCCTCCCGAGCCATTTCATTCATCTGGGCTTCAGCGTCCTCTGGGGTCTTAGCGGTACGGACAGCGTAGGATTTCATAAAAGGGCTCCTCTCATACCCGCAGGGCGGCGATGGCGGCGGGGATATCCTCCTTGCCGTAGACGGCGGAGCCGGCTACCAGTACGTTGGCGCCCGCCTCCACTACCAGAGGAGCGGTCTTGGGGGCAATGCCGCCGTCCACCTCTAGCTCACAGGTGGGATGATACTTCTCGATGATGGCCCGGACCTGGCGGATGGTCTCCAACTGGGACTCCATAAAGGACTGGCCGCCGAAGCCGGGCTCCACAGTCATGACCAGCACCATATCCAACTCCTCAATATAGGGCAGGATGGCGTTGGCAGAGGTGATGGGCCGCAGGGCCACCGCCTTTTTTACTCCACATTCGCCCATGACCTTCAGGGCCTGGGCGATTTGGGTGGGGTGGTCGGCCTCCAAATGGACGGACAACAGGTCGGCTCCGGCCTTGGCGAAGTCCTCGATGTACCGCACCGGCTTGTCGATCATCAGATGGACGTCCAAAAACATGTCTGTACACTGGCGGATGGACTTTACCACCGGGATGCCAATGGTAAGGTTGGGGACAAAGCAGCCGTCCATCACATCCACATGGAGATAGTCCGCGGACGACACTTTTTTGATGTCCCGCTCCAGATTGACAAAATCGGCGGACAGAATAGAGGGAGCGATCTTTACCATGGTTGATGACCTCACTTTCAAACTTCGACGGAGAGACGGGATAGGAGCGGCTGGCGCGATGGGGCAGTTTGTGGCCCGGGCGCATAGGATACAGGGCGGAGAAGGGAGGCCTATGGCTCTCCCGGGTGCCCCGGGGGAGGCGGATCGCTCCAGGCCGATCCCACGGCCAAAACCGTCCGGTTCAGCCCGCTGGCCCGCCGCTTTTCAGATAGCCGCCCGCCGGAGGCCCGCCTCCGGCGGGCGGCAGAGAAGACTCAGGTATAGAAGTCGCCGGTATCCACCTCAGACACCTGATAGCCGGCCTGCCGCAGAGCATCCAGGATCTGGGCCTTGTGATCGTGCCCGAAGGCCTCCAGGGTGACACGCAGCTCCACACCGGACTGGCGGTTGATGTTGACGAACTGGTTGTGCTCCAGCTTAATGATATTGCCGTTGTTTTGGGACAGTACACCGGCCACCCGCATCAGCTCGCCGGGGCGGTCGGGAAGCTGGACGGCAAAGGTGAAGATACGGCCCCGGCAGATGAGCCCGTGCTGGACCAGAGAGGCCATGGTGATGACATCCATGTTGCCCCCGGACAGGACGGACACTACATTTTTCTCCTTGCAGTCCAGGTGGCGCAGAGCGGCGACGGTGAGCAGCCCCGCGTTCTCCACCACCATCTTGTGCCGCTCCATCACATCCAAAAAGGCCTCCACCAGCTCGCCGTCGTCGATGGTGAGGATGCGGTCCACATTTTGCTGGATATAGGGGAACACCTTGTCCCCCGGAGTTTTGACGGCCACGCCGTCCGCAATGGTGGTAGCGGAGGGGAGGGTGACGATGTGACCAGCCTCCAGACTGGCCTTCATGGAGGCGGCCCCAGTGGGCTCAACCCCCACGACCTCAACCTGGGGGTTGAGCAGCTTGGCTAGCGTGGCCACGCCGGCGGCCAGCCCTCCGCCGCCGATGGGGACCAGGATCACGTCCACGTCGGGCAGGTCCTGGAAGATCTCATAGGCGATGGTGCCCTGACCAGTGGCCAGTGTCAGATCGTTGAAGGGATGGACATAGGTTAATCCCTGCTCCTCTGCCATCCGGGCGGCCAGCTCGGCTGCGTCGTCAAATACCTCGCCATGGAGGATGACCTGGGCGCCGTAGTCCTTGGTGTTGTTTACCTTTACCAGAGGAGTAGTGGTGGGCATGACGATAGTGGCGGCCACGCCGGCCGCCTGGGCGGCGTAGGCCACGCCCTGAGCATGGTTGCCGGCGGAGGCGGTGACAAGACCACGGGCCTTCTCCTCATCCGTCAGAGTGCTGATCTTAAAATAGGCCCCCCGAAGCTTGTAGGCCCCGGTGACCTGCATATTTTCCGGCTTGAGATAGACGTAGTTGCCGCAGGTCTTGGACAAGTAGGGGGAGTAGATCAGAGGGGTGGGCCGAAGAACACCCTGGAGTGTGCTCCGGGCGTTTTTAAACTGTTCCAGGGTAAGCATAGGAGGTTCTCCTTTTTATCAAATCAATTCTTTAAAATCATACTCAATCTTGGGGGAGAAGTCAATGAGATAGGGCAAAAAAGGAGGGCGATTTTGGGAGAAAGTGCCCTTCGCCTTGACACTGCTCCACTCCCGGTTGTACAATAAGACTATCTATATCCGAGTTTTGCTGCCCCGCCGGGGCGATGGAGGAAATTATGGCCAAGCATATCAAACCCTCGGTACTGCCCATTTATCTGGTGGGCGTGGTCTGGCTGGGCTATGCCCTGCTGTTTCCGCTGAAGTCGGCGGCTTCCTATGGGATCTGCGCGGTCCTCTCTCTGGTCGCCTTTATCGCTGGGAAGGCCGTCTTTCCCGACAAGGCCTTTGAGCTGGCCGGTGAGAAAGAGGACAGGCCCAAGGAGGAGCCTAAAAAGGAGAAGACCACCGGCGACCCGGCTATTGACGCGCTCATCCGGGAGAGGGACCGGGCGCTGTCAGAGATGCGCCGCCTTAACGACGCCATTGTGGACGAAAAGATATCCGCTCAGATCGACCATTTGGAGGATGTCACCGGAAAGATCATCGACCAGGTGGTGTCGCAGCCCAAAAAACTGCCCCAGATCCGCCGATTTATGGACTACTACCTGCCCACGACACTGAAGATCCTGAACGCTTATGATCGGATGGACTCCACCGGCATCGCTGGGGACAATATCAGCACCACCAAAGCCAAGGTGGAGCGCATGATGGACACCATTACCCAGGCCTTTGACAAGCAGCTGGACGCCCTGTTCGGTGAGGAGGCCCTGGACATCTCCACTGATATCACTGTGATGGAGAACCTGCTGGCCCAGGAGGGGCTGGGGGGAATGACTATGGGGGGCTCATCCAAGGAGGACGGTCCCAAGCTGGAGCTGTGAGGAGGAGAATATGAGTGCGGATACCAAGCAGTCCAGGATGAACCGGGCCCTGATTTGGACCTTTCTGTGGGTTTTGTGGCTGGGAGGCGGGCTGCAGAACCGGATGCTGGTCCCCGGCGCCCCCTACTTCTGGCTCAATCTGATCATCACACTGGCTGGGGTGGTTTTCGTCGGGTTTCACTGGTACCGTTATTTCACCTTCAAGGAGGACAAAACGGGCGGCAAATGAAAGGAGAGCAGCATGGCCAATTACCGCGAATTTATAAGCAAGCGCGAATGTCTGGTTAACGCTGTACTCTGGTCTGTGATCCCGGCCTTGCAGATCGGGCTTCTGCTGTTTTTTCCTGATAGACTCAGCGGAAACATGTTCTGGTGGTATGTAGCCCTGCTTCTGCTCCAGAGCTTGAGTTGCGCCTTCCATTGGCGGCGCTGGCTGGCCTATGATAAGAGCCCCAGGAACGATTGAGGTATGACTACTTTCATTTTAGGAGGAACCCAATATGAGTGACGAACTGAACCTGACACCCAAGCTGACCCTGGACCCCAGCGGGGCGGCCGCTGCCCAGCCGCCCGCCGCCCCGGAACTGACCCTGGACCCTGTACCCGCCCCCGACACTGCCGCTCAACAGGAGGAGCAGGCGGCCCTCCAGGCTCAACGGGACGCCAACGCCGTCAAGCTGGATGAGTCCATGCTCACCGAGGCGGAGCGGAAGATGGTGGATGAGTTCTCCCAGAAGATCGACGTCACCGATTCCAACCTGGTCCTCCAGTACGGGGCCGCGGCCCAGAAGAACATCGCCGCCTTTTCCGAGAGCGCCCTGAACAATGTAAAGACCAAGGACCTGGGCGAGGTGGGCGAGGCGCTGTCCTCCCTGGTGGTGGAGCTTAAGACCTTTGGCGAGCCGGAGAAAAAGGGCATTGCCGGATTCTTCCAGAAGCGGAAGAATGAGCTGGAGGCCATGAAGGCCAGCTACTCCAAGGCGGAGACAAACGTGAACAAGATCGTCAAGGTGCTGGAGAATCACCAGGTGGTCCTGATGAAGGACATCGCCATGTTTGACCAGATGTATGAGCTGAACACCAAATATTACAAAGAGCTGACCATGTATATCATTGCCGGCAAGAAGCGGCTGGAGTATCTTCGGACCCACGACTTGGCCGATTTGAAGAAAAAGGCGGAGGAGAGCGGCGCCCAGGAGGATGCCCAGGCCTACAACGACCTGGCTAACCTGTGTTCCCGCTTTGAAAAGAAGCTTCATGACCTGGAGCTGACACGGATGATCTCCATACAGATGGGACCCCAGACTAGACTGCTCCAGAACAACGACACGTTGATGCTAGAGAAGATCCAGTCCTCTCTGGTCAATACCATCCCCCTGTGGAAGAGCCAGATGGTGCTGGCTCTGGGCTTGGAACACGGGCGACAGGCCACGGCTGCCCAGACAGCTGTCACCGACATGACCAATCAACTGCTCCAGAAAAACGCCGATCTGCTGAAGATGGGCACCATAGAAACCGCCAAGGAGGCGGAGCGGTCTGTGGTTTCCATCGAAACACTGCAGCATACCAACCAGCAGCTTATCTCTACCTTGGATGAGGTGATGAGGATTCAGACCGAGGGCAGCCAGAAGCGGAAAGAGGCGGAGGCGGAGCTGGGCAGGATCGAAGGGGAGCTAAAGCAGAAGCTTCTTGAGCTAAGGGGCTAAGAGGTCCTGACGGCACAAAGAGCGGAGGCGCCGAAGGATCGCGCAGTTTCTGTGGGGCGGATCTCGAATGCGCCCCTACATAAATGACAAGGGGTTCCTATATGAAATTTTTTCAAAAGACCTGGGTAGCCTGGTTGTGCACAGCCGCAATGATCGGGGCGGCGGTGGTCATCGGCCTGAACAAGGAGAGCGCTGCAGTCCCGGAGCCGGGAGAGGTGGGGCTGGATACCAGCCTGTCCACCGCCCAGTTTGCGGATTATATCTGGGACCAGGCCGGCGTGCTCTCCGATAGCCAGGAGCGGGACATCTGCCTGTATAATGCCAACTGGGTCCAGCGATATGACAGCCTCATCGCGCTGGCGGTGGTGGACGGGGTGTCCGGCGATATTGGCGATTACGCCTATTCCTTGGGGGAGGAAATCGAGCTGGCCAGCAGCGACGGCATCCTGGTCATCGATGTGAAAAATACCAATGGCTATTTGGCCGTGGGGCCGGACTATCCCATGACAGACCAGCAGGTCACCAACTATATGGACCAGTCCCTCTATGAGTATGTGGCGGCGGGAGAGTACGGAGAAGGGGTGCTCAACCTCTTTGCCGATGTCAACCAATTTTATGTGGACAACTACGGCCTGGGCTATCTGGACAACGCCAATCACTATGGCGGCACCCAGAGGACCGGGGGGCTGGTAATGATGCTGGTCATTCTTCTGGCCATCGCGCTGGTGGCGGCCACCTTGATTGACAGCGCGCGCTATACCGCTTATCGTCAGCGATATTACGGAGTGATCAATCCGCCCTATGTGTTCCGGCCTATTCTGTTCTGGCACGGCCCCTCTTACGGCTGGTACCGCCGGCGGTGGCGTCAGCCGCCCCCTCCTCCTCCGCCAAGGGGACCTAGAGGGCCCGGCGGTGGAGGCTTCAGCGGCTTTTCGGGTCCGGGCGGCGGCTCCAGAGGGAGCGGTTTTTCCAGTGGACCGAGAGGCGGCGGCTTCTCCGGTGGTTCCCGCGGCGGCGGCTTCTCCTCCGGCTCTTTCCGTGGAGGTGGCTTCGGTGGCTCCCGGGGCGGAGGATTTTCTGGTGGCCGCGGTGGAGGCTTTGGCGGAGGCCGAGGCGGCGGGTTCGGCCGTCGATAGAAAAATAGGGGCGTGTCCGTGGGGGTGGACACGCCCTTTTTGTCGCCCCCTGGGGAACGGCTTGGGACATACCTGGCGTTTGGACTTCATATACATCAGAGGAACAAACGATTCAGGAGAGTGATGGTCCATGAGAAAGTGCTCCGCCGACGTCAACCATATCCGCCTCCATGGCGCGGTAGGGGAGGCCCCAGTCTATTCCCATCTCAACCACGGCGTGGAGTTCTATACCTTCCCACTGGTGGTCCGGCGCCTGTCAGGCGCGGAGGATCAGGTGAACGTGGTAGCTCCGTTGGAGCTGCTGGAGTGCTGCGGACCGCTGGAGCGGGAGAGCGAGCTGACGGTGTTGGGGGAAGTACGGACCTTCAACAACCGAACTGGGGTAGGCAGTAGGCTGGTCATCAGTGCCTTTGCCAGAGAGCTGCGGCAGGAGCCGGGAGAGGATGAAAACCGGCTGGAGCTCTCCGGCACCCTATGTAAGACACCAAGCCTGCGGGCCACCCCCCTGGGGCGGACCATCTGTGATATGATCCTGGCGGTCAACCGCCGGTACGGAAGAGCGGACTATCTGCCCTGCATCGCCTGGGGCAGTTTAGCCCACCGGTGCGGAGGCATGGAGGTGGGGGACCAGCTTCGGCTGACTGGACGACTTCAGAGCCGAACCTATACCAAGGTCAGCGGAGACCGCTCCGAGGAGCGGGTGGCCTTCGAGGTGTCCATTATGTCGCTGGCGGCGGAGGTGCCCACAGAAAAAGAGGAACATACGGGATAAGGGAAGAGGGCCGCTGCCTGTTTGACAGCGGCCCTCTGATTCATGTAATTATCCCAGATAGGCTTTCTTCACAGCCTCATTGCTCAACAACTCCCTGCCGGAGCCGGAGATAGTCAAGCGGCCAGTCTCCAAAACATAGGCGGTATCCGCGATGTGCAGCGCCATGTTGGCGTTCTGCTCGATGAGAAGGATAGTGACGCCCTGCTTGTTGATCTCCTTGATGATCTCAAAGATCCCCTTGACCACCAGAGGAGCCAGACCCAGGGAGGGCTCATCCATCATCATGATCTTAGGCCGGGACATGAGGGCACGGCCTACGGCCAGCATCTGCTGCTCGCCGCCGGACAGAGTGCCCGCCGCCTGCCAGGAACGCTCCTTCAACCGGGGGAACAGGTCATAGACCCACTTGATGTCGTCCTCCAGGTCGTCATGGCGCAGATAGGCGCCGATTTTCAGATTTTCCAGTACCGTCAAATCGGGGAATACATGGCGCCCCTCTGGGACTAAGGTGATGCCTTTGGACACGATCCGGTCGGGAGAGAGGGCGGTGATATCGTCCCCCTGGAGATGGATGCGGCCCGCCGCTGGCTTTACCAGTCCGGCGATAGCCCGAAGGGTGGTGGATTTCCCGGCCCCGTTCGCGCCGATCAGTGTGACGATCTCTCGCTCTGGCACTTGAAAGGTGATTCCCTTCACGGCCTCGATGCCGCCATAGTTTACCTGCAATTCGTCAATTTTCAGCATCGTCCGCCACCCCCAAATATGCCTCAATCACCCGAGGATTGTTTTGGATCTCCTCCGGTGTGCCCTGGGCGATCAGCTTGCCGAAGTCCAGGACATAGATGCGGTCGGAGATCCGCATGACCAGATCCATGTGATGCTCGATCAGCAATACGGTTAAATCATACCTTGTGTGGATTTGCCGGATAAAGTCTGTCAGTTCGTGGGTCTCCTGAGGATTCATGCCCGCGGCCGGCTCATCCAGAAGCAGGAGCTTGGGTTCGGTGGCCAAGGCCCGGGCGATCTCTAGCCGCCGTTGTAGTCCATAGGGCAGGGAGCCAGCCACCTCGTCCTGAAGGTGATCCAGATTCTGCTCCTCCAGCAGAGCTATGGCCTCCCGCCGCATCCGTGCCTCCTCCTGCCTGCTCAGACGGAAGGTGGAGGAAAACACGTTGTGCTTGGCCCGCATATGCTTGGCGATCAGCACGTTGTCCAGCACAGAAAGAGAGGAAAATAGCCGGATGTTTTGAAATGTCCGGGCCATCCCCATATGGGTGATCTGATCTGGGGTGGGGGCCAGTTTGTGGGTGAACATCCCCTGGTTCTCCCCCTGGTAGGTCTTTTTCATCTTGCCCTGGGGGAAATTCTCCACCATAGGCTGCCCCAGAAAAGAGACCCTTCCGTTGGTGGGCTCGTAGACCCCGGTGATGCAGTTGAAGGCCGTGGTCTTGCCCGCGCCATTGGGGCCGATCAGCGCCACGATTTCTCCCTTGTTTACCTCCAGGGACAGGTCATTGACCGCTACCACGCCTCCAAACTGCATGGTGACGTGCTCTAAATTGAGGATACTCTCACTCATTTCGCCACCCCCTTGGCTTTCTTCCGGCGCTTAAACAGATCTGGCAGTTCCTTGTCCCCCATGATGCCTTTCCGGAAGAAGAGGACCACCACCATAATGATGACGGAGAACACCACCAGCCGGAAGCCGTTGCGGAAGATGCCTGGGGCCTCGATGCCCAGGAAAGCGCCGTTGTCTAAGCCGCGCAGCCACCACTCGGAGGCAGCGATGAATAGGGTGGCCCCAATGACCGAGCCGGAGATGGAGCCGATGCCGCCCAGCACCACCATGAGCAGGATTTCATAGGTCATGGCGGACTTGAAGTTATTGGCTTGGGCGATGCCCAGCACCATGGCCATCCCCGCTCCGGCCACGCCGGCGAAGAAGGAGGAGATACAGAAGGAGAGCATCTTGTGGCGGGCCAGGTTGATGCCCATAGCCTCCGCCGCGATCTCATTTTCCCGGATGGCTTTAAAGGCCCGCCCGTAGGAGGAGTTGATAAGCAGGACGATGATCCCGATACACACTGTGGACATCAGGACAGGGATGAAGGTGGACAGGCTGATGGTCATGTCGCCCGCCTGGATCTTAAAGTCCGCAATCCGTATAAAGCTCTTTAGAGGGTTGGAGCCATTGGTCACCGGCCCCAGCTTTCCCCACTGAAAGACCGCGCGGATGACCTCCGCAAAGCCCAGAGTGGCGATGGCCAGGTAATCGCTTTTCAGACGCAGCACCGGCAGACCGATCAGCCAGGCCACCAGGGCGGCCCCCAGGCCGGCCAGCAGGACGGCCACGATTACCCCCAGAACGGTGCCGAAGGGGCCCAGAGCGCCGCTCAACGCCTCCGGGATGGAGAAGCGAACCGCCGCGTCATAGTACTGGTACACCGCGTCCCGGCTGTCAGAGGAGATGGTAAAGATGGCGTAAATATAGGTCCCGATGAGCATAAAGCCCGCGTGTCCCAGGGAAAACAGGCCCGTAAAGCCGGTCAACAGGTTTAGGGACACAGCCGCCAGGGCATAGACCGAAGCCTTTTGCAGCACCTTGAGGAGCATTGACATGTAGTCAGTGGGCTGGATCACCTGGTCCAGAACCAGCACTACCGCCAGCATCAATGCCACCAGCGCCAGGGAGATCAGGGTTTGCCTGTTATTTTTTTGCTGTATCATTTAACCCACTCCCTCCCGTTAAACCTTGTCCGTGGCCTTCTCGCCAAACAGGCCTGTCGGCTTGAAGACCAGGATCACGATCAGCAGCACGAAGGTAAAGGCGTCGGAGAAGGTGGACAGCTCCAGAGGGGACTGGATGATGTGAAAGGTGGTCAGAATGGTATCCAGCCCCTTGATCAGAGACTCAAACACGCCGATGATGAATGCGCCGATCACCGCCCCTGGGATAGAGCCGATCCCGCCGAACACCGCGGCTACAAAGGCTTTCAGGCCGGGCATGGCTCCAGAGGTAGGTACCACACCGGGATAGTTGGAGAAATAGAGCATGGACCCGACTGCCGCTAAAAAGGAGCCGATGATAAAGGTGACGGAGATGACATTGTTGATTTTAATCCCCATCAACTGGCTGGTTTCAAAGTCCTTGGCTACCGCCCGCATAGCCATTCCAACCTTGGTGTGGTTGATCAGCTGTACCAGCAGGATGACCAGTATGATGGTCAGCACCGGGGTGATTAGAGTGACCCGCTTGGTGGTAGCCCCGAACAGATCCACCTGGTCGGAGATCCAGGGGATGGTGGGATAGGTTTTATTCAGACCACCGGTGACATATAGGGCCAGGTTCTGCAGCAGATAGCTGACCCCGATGGCGGAGATCATCACGCTCATGCGGGGAGCGGAGCGTAGAGGCTTGTAGGCGATTTTCTCGATGACAAAGCCTAGAGCCACCGTCAGCAGCGCTACCACCGGCACCGCCAGATATAAGGGCAGGGCCGCCGAGAGATAGACCATCATCAGACCCGCCACCATAAACACGTCGCCGTGGGCGAAGTTAATCAGGCGCAGGATACCATACACCATGGTATAGCCGATGGCGATTAATGCGTACTGGCCGCCTACGGAGATGCCAGACAAAATATAGGGCAGTATAACCGTTGTGAATTGTTCCATGGGATTCCTCCCTCTCCGTATCAAAATGATCCCTCAGGCCGCCGAGAAAGAGGCAAGAGATCTCAAGTCCTTTCCGCAGCGACCCAAAGCCTTGTGAAACCGCGCCCGGCGGGGTTTTACTGTCCCGCCGGGCGCGGTGTACGATCTGAAAGGATAAGTCGAGCGTTGACTTACACGCCCTGCTCGCCCACCAGATCCCAGGCGCCGGTTTCTGTATTGCAGTGCTTCACATAGGCCAGATCCCGCACCGCGTCGCCGTTTTCATCGTCGAAAGCGATGTGTCCGGTGATGCCGTCATAGGTCACATCCCACAGCGCCGTCATCACATCGGCGGGATTGGTGGAGCCAGCGGCCTTCAGGGCCTCCAGAGCTACATAGTAGGCGTCGTAGCCCATGACGGAAACGGCGGCGATCATGTCGTTGCCGTTGTTATTGGTCAGGTTGGTGGAGTCGGAGTTGATCCACTCCTTAAAAGCTGCGTCAAACTCCGCGTTGCCGCCCTCCTGATAGAAGGTGGTGACGTAGAGATCGATATTGCTTTTGCCCTTGGCGGCCTCGGTGATTACGTTGGAATCCCAGGTGTCGCCGGCCAGCATGGGCATCCCCAGGTCCTGGGTAGCGGCCTGATCCAGAATCAGCGCCGCCGCCTCAATGGAAACAGGGGCGAAGAATACATCGGCGCCAGAGTTCTTGGCACTGGTCACATAGGAGCTGTAGTCAGAGGTACCCTCGGGGAAAACCTCATACACACAATTTTCCTCACCAAAGGCCTTCATGAAGTAGTTGCACAGACCCACGGAGTAGTCGTCCCCCTGCTTGGCCAGGCAGTAAGCCTTGGTGGCGGAAAACTGGTCCTTGGCGAAGTTAGCCAGGACTGTGCCCTGGAAGGGATCGATGAAGCAGATGCGGAAGTAGTGGTCGTTGCCAATGGTGATCTGGGGGTTGGTGCAGGTCACGCCGATGGCGGGCACACCCGCGTCCCCAAAGGTGTCGGAAGCGGCGATGGACACACCGGAGCCATAGGAGCCCAGCACCACCGAGCAGCCGGCGGAAACCAGAGTCTGGGCGGCGGAGGGCGCCTTGTCGTTAGCGGACTGGTTATCGGCATAGACCAACTCCACAGTATAGGTCTCGCCGCCGATCTCCACAGTGGGAGTCAGGGAGTGGGCGTACTGCATTCCCAGGATTTCCTGCTTTCCGCCGGCGCCGTTGTCGCCGGACTGGGGCTCAAACACACCGATCTTAACCACCTTGTCACCGGAGCTGGTGTTGGAGGCGGAAGAAGTCCCAGTGTTGGAAGAACCGTTGTTGGAGGAATTGTTGTTTCCGCCACAGCCGGCCAGCATGGTCAGCAGAAGGGCGGCGGACAGGGCGCTGGCAAGGATTCTTTTCATGTTCACTACTCCTTTTCATTCCGGGATCAAGCGTTTTACAGATTGTCTGCCCTGTAAAAACACTTGTACGCAGGATATGATGGCATTATACCTTGTCGCACAGAAAAAAGCAATATGGAATGCAGATTATTTTTGAAAAAATTGCAAAAATAGGACGAGCCATTTTCGTTGATAAGGAAAATAGGAGAAGTATGTTCCGACAGCGGGGCGCATATAGATGAAGGGATCAGACTGATGTGGGAGATGATGATATGAAGGAGAAAAAGTGTAGACCAAAGATATTTTTTGTTCCAAAGAGGTGGGGGATCGGAATGGTCTGCCTCTGTCTAGCGGCGGTAATGTTCTATGTGGTCAATTATCCGGCAGCCGTTGGGACCGCGGCGACTACGCGGCAGTTGCCTATATACTGTGTTCAGAGGGACCAGAAGCTGGTGTCCATCAGCTTTGACGCGGCCTGGGGCAACGAGGACACCCAACAGCTGATTGATATTTTGGAGAAATATAAGGTGAAGGCCACTTTTTTTGTAGTGGGGGAGTGGGTGGATAAATACCCTGAGTCGGTAAAAGCTTTGGCTGATGCTGGACATGAAGTGATGAACCACTCCAATACCCATGCTCACTATCCGCAGTTGTCCGCCGATCAAGTGGTGGCAGATTTGAATGCCTGCAACGATAAAATTGAGGCGGTCACCGGAGTCCGGCCCACCTTGGTACGATTGCCCTATGGGGACTATGATGACAACTCCATCAACGCCGTCCGGTCAATCGGTATGGAGCCTATCCAGTGGGATGTGGACAGCCTGGACTGGAAGGACTTGTCAGCCGCCGATATCACGCAGCGGGTGGTTAGCAAGGTACAGCCGGGCTCCATCGTGCTGTTCCACAACGCGGCCCTTCATACCCCGGAGGCCCTGCCTGGTATCCTGGAAACCCTGATACAGGACGGCTACACCTTTGTCCCGATCTCCCAAATCATTCTGGAGGGGGACTACACCATCGATCACACTGGGCGGCAGTGCCCAGCGTAAAAGAGGCCCGCCCGGTCAAAAGCCGGGCGGGCCTTGTGTTTGCCTTTATGGGCAGAGTTTAGTCTTTCAGCTCGATGAGCAGCTCAATCTCTACGGGGATATTGCCAGGCAGTACGTTGGTTGCGATAGCAGAGCGTGCGGGCCGACCAGCAGGGTCGCCAAATACATCCATCAGGAGCTGGGTAGATCCGTTCATAACGGCGGGCTGCATATGGAAATCCGGGGGGCAGGCCACAAAGCCCAGCTGCTTGACAATCTGTTTAATACGGTTCAGGTCGCCCAGATGATTGTGCAAGACGGACAACAGGTTGATTGTGGCCAGTCTGGCAGCTGCCTGCCCCTCCTCTAAGGTGAGACCAGTGCCCACCTTCCCGCTGTATACGGCGCCGCCAGTGGGATCAGTGGGGCCGACACCGGAGGTATAGACCAGGTTAGAGCCAAACAGCTTGATGGGGGAGTAGAGGCCGCCCGGAGGGGGGGCAGGAGGCAGTTCAATGCCCAGTTCCTTTAAACGCTCATAAACATCCATGACAAGATTACTCCTTTCAAAATATGATGAGATCAAGGTCTAAAATCCACACAGATCTGTGTGAACACCTCGGCCGCCTTGGCCAGGTCAGAGATCTCAATGTATTCGTCATTGGTATGGGCCTGCAGGATACTGCCAGGGCCCATAACGATGGCGGGAATACCGATGCGGGTAAATTTGCTGGCGTCGCAGCTGAAATAGCCTCCTTCGATGGTGTGCTCTCCCATGATCGCATCACAGGCGGCTATGGCGGTCCGGACAATGGGGGAGTCCTCCTCTACCTCCATGGCAAAGTCAGTGACAAAAGGTTCTTGGATTTCCACCTCGTACTCGGGGTGGGAGGATAGCAGCGACTCCAGGCAGCCCAATACCTCCTGACGGACGGATTGGTAGGTCTCGCCCGGCAAGACCCGACGGTCAATTTGTATCTCACAGTAATCCGGGACAATATTGATTAGCTTGCCGCCATGAATTAGGGAGATATTAAAGGTGGGAGGCCCCAGCAGGGGATGCTTCTTCTGTTCATAAAGGGGAAACAGCTTTTTCTCCAGCTCACAGATTACATTGGCCATGGCCACGATAGCGTTCCGTCCCTCCCAGGGGCGAGAGCTATGTCCAGCAAGACCCCTGGATACGATCTTGAAGCGGACGTTCCCCTTACAAGCGCGACAGACGTGGACGCTTGTGCCTTCCCCAACCACGGCGGCGTCAAAGGGGATACCATCTTCCAAAAGGCGAAGCACTCCCTTGTAGCTAAACTCTTCCTCTGCGGCGGCAGCAAAGTAGATGTCGGAGTAGGTCTCGATCTTATGCTCTTTGAGCAGACGCATGGCGTACATCATAGCGGCCACGCTGCCCTTGTCGTCCACACTGCCCCGGCCATACAAACGGCCGTTCTGAATCACAGGCTTGAAGGGTTCGATCTCCATCTCGTCCACTGTGACCGTGTCGGTATGCGCTTCAAAGCAGAGGGCGCCCTTGCCGGTACCCTTCAGATGGGCCAGCACATTGAATCGGCCAGGCAGCGCCTCCTGAAGGATATAGGGGATTTGGTACTGGTCAAAATAGCGGCAGATATATTCTACCATATTTTTCTCACCAGTGCCCCCCTTTTCAAACAGGGGATTGACACTTTCGATGCTGACCAGGTCGCAGAGCAGGCTGACCAGTTCATCTTCCTTGGCCAGTCCCTTGATGGTCTGTTCCATGACTGGCTCCTCCCATCAGTCCTTGGAGTCGTTCAGGTAGTCATTGACAGCCGCTTTCACTGCCTCTACATCGCGGTACTTGACAAAGGGGACTTCCTTCTGACCCTGCTCCATCAGCTTCAGATCCCGCATACCGTTGCCGGAGAGAACACACAGAACAGAGTCGGTGGGCTGGATAACGCCCTTAGCTACCAGCTTTTTGGCGCAGGCCACAGAGCAGGCGCTGGCAGGCTCGGCTACCACGGCCTCCTTACTGGCAATCAGGTGCATGGCCTCCAGGATCTCCTCGTCAGTGGCCTCCTCGGCGCATCCGCCGCTCTTGGTCAGAACATCCATGGAAGTGATACCATCGTATACACATACATCGGCGATAGCGAAGGCGACAGTCTGGGGGACACCGGGCCAGATTTCGGGGTTTTTCAGCCCCTTTTGGTATGCGTCAACCAGCGGGGCGCAGCCAGAAGCCTGGGCCCCTACGAAGCGGGGTATTTTGTCGATAAGGCCCAGCTCCAGCATATCCTTACAGCCCTTATAGATTTTGTTCATCAGGGCACCGCCCCCCACAGGGACGACAATCCAGTCGGGCATCTGAAAGTTCAGCTGCTTGCCGATCTCATAGCCCACAGTTTTGTAGCCGTCAGAGGGCAGAGGATTGGTCAGCATGTTGGTGGTCAGGGATTTCCAGCCAAAAAGCGCCTCGCCCTGCTTGGCCATGCTGATACAGTCATCTATTGTATGCTCCATGCGGATCAGATTGGCCCCGTAACCCCGTACCTGCCAGCCACGTTCAGCTACCGCTCCGGGGGGCAGGATGACGAAGCAGGGCATACCGGCCTTGGCAGAGTACGCGGCCATGGCATTTGCGGCGTTGCCAGCCGACCCCAGCGCCACGGCAGGGGTGTTCCTGGCCTTCTCGATGCTCAACGCAACGGTGGCAAACCGGTCCTTATAGGTCCCGGAGGGATTCAATGTCTCATTCTTTAGAAAGAGCTGCTCCACCCCGACGATTGGGCCCAGGTTACTGGCGGTGAGCAGGGGAGTATTGCCCTCGCTCAGGGTGACAGGCGCCTCCACGCCCTCTACAGGTAACAGATCGCGGTAATCCCACACGCCGGAAACACAGCCGCCCCGGATGACCTCTCGATAGTGGCTGGCATTGGCGGCCAGATCGAACTCCGGCTCCAGGAGCCCCCCGCAGCTTTCGCAGACATAGGGCTCGGTGTCCCGCTCAAAGGGTTTGCCGCATACAGAACATACTAAACGATACTTTTTCATAGACAAGATCCTTTCTGTGCCTGGCGGATGACCGCAGAATACAGGTCAACAGCCTTATGTAACTGGTCAATCTCGATATACTCATCCACAATGTGAGCCTGGTCCATAGAGCCAGGGCCGCACAGGAGCGTTTCTGTATAGCCCGCCTTGCAGAAATAGGACATATCACAGCAGCCCTTGAAATAGGTGACCGCCGCCTCCCGGCCAAACGCCTCCTGAAAAGCGTTTTTCAGTACAGTACATACCTGACCGTCAGGCTGGGTGCTGCTGGGAGTGACATTGATGAAGTCGCAGACCTCGTAGGTCACTTGAGTGCCATCGAACAGCCGGTGGAGGATATCCAGAATACTGGCGCGCAGAGTGTCCGCGGTCTCACCGGGGACAGTTCGACAGTCCAGGATGACCTCACTGGTGCCGGGGACAGCGTTCTCTTTCACTCCGGAGTGGAGCATGGTAGCGGTTATGTTTGGAGGTGGGAGAATGCCGCAGTCCAAGGACTGGCGATCCAGGTCAAAGCGCTCGACCTCCAATAGGAAACGGGCCATCTGATTGATGGCGTTGATACCCTCATAGGGCAAGCCGGAGTGGCACTGACGGCCGTTAATAGCCACCTTGAAGCGGGTCACGCCCCGGTGGGCAATACAGGCCTCCAACATGGTAGGCTCGCCGATGATGGCGATTGTCCGGCCGCCAGGAGGCTCATGGGACACATAATACTGGGTGCCCAAACCGTCCACCTCTTCATCCACAACAAAGACAAGCCGAAGTTCGCAGTTACGGGCTTCGCCCATTTCCACAGCCCGGATGGCACTGGCCATCATAGCGGCAATGCCTCCCTTCATGTCGCAGGAACCCCGGCCATACAAACGACCGTTCTGCTCTGTCAAATGAAAGGGATCGCACACCTGCCAGTCTCCACCAGGGGGAACGACGTCCAAATGGCCGGTAAAGATAATCCGGTTATCAGAGCTTCCATAGACAGCCACGACGTTAGAGCGGTTTTCCGCAATATCCTGGAGCTGGGTACGGAAGCCATAGCCCTCCAGCACCCCCGCAATATACTGGGCCAGGGGCTTCTCATTCCCGTTGACAGTTGGGAAGGCCACCATATCCCGCAGAAATTGCTGCGCTAATTCATGATAATGGTCCATGGTTGATCAAATACTCCTTTTCGGCACACCGGCCCTCCTGAACAAAAAGGAGGGCCGGCAGTAAGCTCATAATTAGCCCATAAGGCTTGGGATCCACATGGTCAGCGGAGGGATAAAGGCCACCGCAACCACAATCAAAACACCTGCGATAAAGAAAGGAATCAAATCTTTGACGACCGATTCAATAGAGCATTTGGCAATGTTGCAGGAGATGAACAGGGTGGTGCCCACAGGAGGAGTAAACAGACCCAGGGCCAATGCACACAGGCAGATAATGGCCATCTGAATGGGATCCATCCCCATACTTTGAGCAATAGGAATATAAATGGGCAGGAAGATATACAGATTTGGGACATTGTCCATGACCATGCCGGCCACGCCCAGCAGCAGCACCATCATAATGAGCAGCAGCCAGTTGGGCAGTCCCAGCCCCAGAAGGGCGTTGGACAGCTTGGTGGGCACCTGCTGGCTGATGAGGATGAACTGCATGATCGAGGCACAGGACACCACCATCATGACCACGGTGGTGCCAATAGCGGCATCCGCCAGCGCCTTGTAGATCTTTTTCAGATTCAGAGTCTTGTAGACGAAGATACCCACAAACAAGGAGTAGATGGCGCAGATGGAGGCGGACTCGGTGACGGTAGCAATACCGGTAACTACGCTGCCTACCATGAAAACAGGAAAAACCATAGCGATCAGGGCATCTTTGGTGGCAGCCCAGATCTCCGATTTACTGGCCCGTGCTTCACGGGGATAATTGTTTTTGATACCCATATAGGCAGTAATGGCGAGAAACGCAAGACCGATGATGATGCCTGGAATAGCGCCGGCCATAAAAAGTTTAGCCACGGACAGGTTGGTAATAGCGGAGATGACGATCATGGTACTGCTGGGAGGGATGATGATGCCAACCACAGAGCTGGTGGCGTTGATGGCTGCGGAAAAGGGAGGTGGATAGCCGCGGTCATTCATTTCAGGGATCAGGATGGCGCCTACAGAGGAGGCGTCCGCCACAGAGGAGCCAGAGATGCCAGCCAGGATCATGCTGGTGACCACGGACACACAACCCAGACCGGCGGGCAGGTGGCGGACCAGAACACTGGCAAAGTTGATCAGCTTTTTGGCGATACCAGCCTCGACCATCAGAGTGCCGGCCAACACGAAAAAGGGGACGGCCAAGAAGGAGAAGGATTGTGTCTGGGTAAAGAATTTTTGGGCCGCGACAGATAAGCTAGTGCCGTTGGTCAGAAGGTACCAGATCGATGCGGTTCCCATAGAAAAGGCGATGGGTACGCCAATGCAAATCAGCGCAAAAAACATAAGCGCCATAATAAGGATCAAGGTCATTTCGCAGCACCCTCCTTGTCGATCCTTACAATCTCTATCATCACATACTTAAGCAGATTGAAGGCGAGCATGATGCATACACCTACAAAGCCGATGAACATGGAACCATATGTAAAGGCCTTGCTCAGGTGAGTAAGAGCAAGGTACTCATCCACAAGAGAAAGGGAGAGGTCAAAGGCAGACTTAGCCATGACCGCGGAAAAGAAAAACATGGTGCCGTTAATAAAGATTACGGCGATGTGACGGACGATACCCTTGAATTTATCGAAAAATAAAACCAGGGCGGTGTTCTCCTGGCGCCGGGCGATGACAATCATAGCCATACAGACGATCCAGGGGAAGAAAATCGTGGTCAACTCCACAGAAACTACAATGGGCTTCCCAATTGTGCGGAAAATCACGTTTAGGAACACGTCCAAAGTCAGGGCCGCCATCATTAACGCGGCGATCCCTGTCATAATATTACAGAGAAAGTCAACGGCCTTCTCTATCGCTGATAATACTTTCATAGAACCTCCTCTGTTCACCATGTGTACAGGGGCGCTGGAGCAGCGCCCCTGTACACAAGCACACAAATGCAGGGTTAGTTGCGGTTAGCTTTAGCGGATTGCATTTACAGCCTCAACGATACGAGGATCGCAGGTGGCGAGATAGTCGTCGTAAACACCAGCGGTAGCGGTCTTGAAGCCTTCGACATCGGGGGTGGTGATCTCCAGGAAGCAGCCTTCGTCCTTGACCTTCTGCAGATACTCTTCCTCAGCATTGGCGCAGTAAGCGCGGGCGGCTTCCTGGGCCTTAGCGGCACCGTCCATCAGGATCTGCTGAGTCTCGGCGTCATAGGACTCGAACTTATCATTGCTCATCACCAGAGCGATGCCATAAGTGTACATATTCACGATAGCCAGGTAGTCCTGAACCTCTGTGAAGCTGTTCTGATAGATGGCGTCAATAGGGTTGAACTGGCCATCGACGACGCCCTGGCTTAGACCCAGGTACAACTCAGAAAAGGCCAGCGTGGTGGTGGCACAGCCCAAAGCGTCCATGGTCTTCAGGGAAACCTCTTCGTTGGTACAGCGCATATTGATGCCCTTCATGTCCTCCACGGAGTTGATGGGACGGACATTATTGGTGATCTGAACGGTGCCCAAATCGCCCCAGGCTACGATTTTGTAGCCATTGTTTTGGGCGATGTCCTTTAAGGCGTTGCCGAAGTCGCCGTCCAGCAGGGCATGGGCCTCGTCATAGGTGTCCACTAGGAAGGGCAGCCCATAAGCGCCGAAGTTGCCGTCTACGTTAGACATGGCAGTAACGCCGGGAATGGTGAAGTCCATGGAGCCGGTCTTTACCATTTCCACCATCTCCTGCTCGCTGCCCAGGGAGGAGTTGGGGAAGATCTCAACGGTGATACGACCGCCAGAAGCCTCGTTCACATAGTCGGCGAATACGTGGGCCATTTCGCCACGGACAGAGTCTTCCACAGTGTTGAAGCCCAACTGGAAGGAGTAAGAGGGAAGTTCTTCCTGCTGGGAACCAGAGGAAGTATTGGTGTTTGTGTTCGCGTTGGTGCTGCCGCTGTCTTTACTGCCACAGCCGGCAAACAGGGAGACCATCATGGTCAGGGAGAGCGCGAGAGCAAGTGCCTTTTTCATAAATCTACCTCCATAAAAAATGTGTGATTTACCACACGGGTCAGAGGTCGGCCAAAGCCCCACGCATAAAAGGATCTTGACAATTTCCCATGGGAAATTGTCAAGGCAGATCCCTGCCTTGACCTTATCTGATCACCATTGGTATGTATTTAACAATCCCACGCCGCCGCGGGACTATTAACACAGATACTGGATGGCCAGGGTGACCATTACCATACCGTCGAAAATCAGGATACCATATGAGATTATCTAGAACGGAGACTACGACCCGCACGGTCTACCTCATGGGCGAGAAACTTCAGAAGCGCTCCACAAAAAAATATATTTTCATAATGCGGAAATAAATTCTTTATTATGAAACATTTATGTAATATTAATAGCTTGTTTAAAGAAAAAAGTCAAGTAGTGAATTAATTTTTGAAAAGCTTGCATAAAAAAGTTTTAGATATTTGTCTATTCCAGACAAATTAAGGGCTGGAATATTAACAAATTCTTTATTTGCTAAAGAATAAAAAACCTGGGAGGAAAAGTTCCTCCCAGGAAAACGCTTTATAGAGCTGTACAGCCCATCATACGGCTGATATCGCGGGTCAACCGGAGCAGTTTGGGCAGCAACTGCTCCATAAACTTATCGGTCATTCGGAAAACAGGAGCAGAGATACTGACTGCGGCTACAGGGTGGTCAGACCAGTTGAAAATTGGGGCGGCTACGCAGCGCACACCTGGCTCGTGCTCCTCGTCATCCACGGCATAGCCCAACCTACGGACCCGCTCTAGACTGGAGCGGAGTGTGTCCAGATCTGTGATGGTCTTTTCTGTGTAGGTGTGGATCTCGGAGCTGTCCCATACCTTGATGACTTCCTCATCGGGGAGATAGGCCAGTATGCTCTTGCCCACTCCGGTGCAGTACATGGGATTGCGGCAGCCGACATAGGAGGCCATTCGAACCAGAGGGCGGGCGGGCTCCGCCTTATAGATGTAGATCACGTCGCTGTTATCCCGCTCTACCAAATGGACCACTTCCTGGCAGTCGGCGGCCAGCTCGTCCAGCATGGGCTTGGCGGCGGTGAGCAGATTCAACGCAGTGGAAACGCGGCTGCCTACCTCAAACAAGCGGAGTGTCAGCCGGTATTTGCCGCTCTCCTGGTCTTTGCACGCATAGCCGCGTTCAACCAACACGCCCAGCAGCCGGTGGGTCGTGCTGATGTGCAGACCAGTGGTGGCAGCCAAGTCGGACAGGGACATCCCCTGTGGTGCAGTGGAGAGCGCCTCCGTGATATCTAACACACGGGCCACAGACTGGACCGAGCCAGAGGATCCATTCATGTGATCCGCCCCCTTTACAATTATTTTTTCCAGCATAACACAATTTGTCATAGGTCAGCAATAGTTTTTACACAAAATAGAGACAAAAATTTTATGAAAAGAGAGGATTGACATGAGAGGAAAAAAGAGATATAAATGTGTTTGGATATCATAATACGATAAAAATTTTCATAATATGAAAAATGGAGGCCGCTATGAGAGAACAAGTTATCCAGATGGTAGAAGAGGAGAAGATCATCGCCATCGTCCGCGGCATCGATGCGGAAAAGTGTATGAAGGTGGCGGACGCCCTGTATGAAGGTGGAATCCGGCTGATGGAGATCACTTTCGATCAAAAGAATCCAGACTCCTTCCCAGTGACGGCCAACGCCATAGCCGAAATCGGAGCCAAATACCAGGGACGGATGCTGGTAGGCGCCGGTACGGTCACCACACCGGAATTGGTGGAGCTGGCTGCCAAGGCTGGCGCCAAGTACATCATCTCTCCTGACGTCAACGTGGAGGTCATCCGCCGCACACGGGAGTTGGGGCTGGTGTCTATGCCCGGTGCTATGACGCCCAGCGAAGTCATGACGGCGCATAACGCTGGAGCTGACTATGTTAAGCTGTTCCCGGCAGGCGAACTAGGCACCTCCTATGTAAAGGCTATCCGGGCTCCCATCAGCCATGTAAAGCTGCTGGCAGTGGGCGGCATCAATGAAAAGAACGTAGCCGACTATATGGCAGCGGGGATGTGCGGCGCCGGTGTGGGCGGCAATCTGGCCAACAAGAAATGGATCGAGGCCGGAGAGTTTCACAAAATTACCGAAACAGCCCGTGAGCTATTAGCTGCCGCAAAAAGCGTCAAGTGAGTAAGCGAAGAACGTGAATATCGCGGAGCCAATGAAATATCATCACAACGAGGAGGAAACTACAATGAAAAGAATTATCACCTTTGGCGAGATTATGATGCGCCTGAATCCGGAGGGGTACCTCCGTTTTGTCCAGGCGGACAAGTTCGAGGCCACCTATGCTGGCGGTGAGGCCAACGTTGCCGTGTCCTTGTGCAACTATGGCATGGACGCCGCCTTTGTCTCCAAGGTTCCGGCCCATGAGATTGGTCAGGCTGCGGTCAACGAGCTGCGCCGTTACGGTGTGGACACCAGCCTGATGATCCGGGGCGGCGACCGCTTGGGCATCTACTTTGCCGAAAAGGGCGCCTCCCAGCGGGCCTCCAAGGTGATCTATGACCGGGCCAACTCCGCCATTTCTCTGGCTAAGGCCTCTGAGTTTGACTGGGAAAAGATTTTTGCTGGTGCTGACTGGTTCCATTGGACCGGCATCACCCCGGCTCTGGGCGGCGAGCTGCCCGCCATCTGCCTGGAGGCTTGTAAGGCCGCCAAAAAGTTGGGCCTGACCATCAGCTGTGACCTGAACTACCGTAAGAAGCTGTGGACCCGCGAGGAGGCCGGCAAGGTCATGGCTGAACTGGTCCCCTATGTGGACGTGTGCATCGCCAACGAGGAGGACGCTAAGGATGTGTTTGGTATCGCTGCCACTGATACCGACCTGAATACCGGTAAGCTAAGTCACGAAGGATACATCAGTGTGGCCAAGCAGCTGACCGAGCGTTTTGGCTGTAAGAAGGTGGCTATCACCCTCCGGGGCAGCATCTCCGCCTCTGACAATGATTGGGCCGGTATGCTGTACAGCGACGGAAAGGCATCCTTCTCTCCCACCTACCGGGTTCATATCGTGGATCGTGTGGGCGGCGGCGACAGCTTCGGCGGCGGCCTGATCTATGCCCTTCTGTCCGGTTATGACGACCAGAAAGCGATCAACTTCGCCGTGGCCGCCTCCTGCCTGAAGCACAGCATCGACCACGACTTCAATATGATGTCTGTCAGTGAAGTGGAGTCTCTGGCCGCTGGCAACACCTCTGGCCGTGTCCAGAGATAAGGGGGACATTTCTATGGATATTGTTGAAAAACTGGGTAACGCGGGCGTCGTGCCCGTAGTGGTGTTGGATAAGGCAGAGGACGCGGTTCCCACTGCCAAGGCCCTGCTGGCTGGCGGCGTGGATGTGATGGAGATTACCTTCCGCACCGCCGCTGCCGCGGATTCCATCGCCGCCGTAGCCAAGGAGTGCCCCGAGATGGTAGTGGGCGCCGGCACCGTTATTACTCTGGAGCAGTGCGAAAAGGCCGTGGAGTGCGGTGCCAAGTTCATCGTCTCCCCCGGCTATAGCGACGAAGTGGTAGCCTGGTGTGTGGAAAACGGCGTGGCCATCACTCCCGGCTGTGTCACCCCTACGGAGATCATGGCCGCCATGTCCCATGGCCTGAAAGTGGTCAAATTTTTCCCGGCCAACGTCTACGGCGGCCTGAGCGCCATGAAGGCGCTGTCCGGCCCCTTTGGCTCTATGAAGTTTATCCCCACCGGTGGGGTCAATGGGCAGAATCTGGGCGAGTATATTGCCGCTCCCTTTATCCATGCTGTGGGTGGGAGCTGGCTGTGTTCCAAGGGCGACATCGCTGCCCATGCGTTTGACAAGATCACCCGCCTGTGCCAGGAGGCCCGCCAAGCCGTTCTGGGATTTGAGGTGGCCCATATCGGCATCAATACCGCTAGTGACGAGGCATCCATGGATGTGTGCCAGGGGCTGAAGGACGCTTTTGGCTTTGAGATTAAGACGGGCAACAGCTCCAACTTTGCCAGCAGTGCTGTTGAGGTTATGAAGAGTATGTACCTGGGCCAAAACGGTCATATTGCCGTAAAGACCAACAGCATTGCCAGGGCCGCTGTGGAGCTGGAGAAGCATGGCTTCCAACTGGATGAATCCACCGCCAAATATAAGGGTGAAAAGATGATTGCTGTCTATCTGAAGCAGGAGTTTGGTGGCTTTGCTGTCCATCTGCTCCAGAAGTGACCTTCTGAACAAGATGTTTCCCATTCCTTTCTTCATGTGGAAGGCCCCCGCTCGATTGCCATTTCGAGCGGGGGCCTTCCGTATACTATATTAAGAGCTTACGGGTGCCTAGCAGGACCGCCTTACTTAACCAAGTAGCCGCCGTCCACAGGAATGACGGCCCCGTTGAGGTAGTCAGAGGCCCGGGAGGCCAGAAATACCACTGTCCCCTTCATATCCTCTGGGGTGCCCCAGCGGTGGGCGGGGATCCGGTCGGTGATCTCACGGTATCGGGGGTTGCTGACATCGGTGAGTGCCACATTCATATCTGTATCCATATAGCCGGGGGCGATGGCGTTGACCTGGATTCCCTTGGAGGCCAGCTCATTGCACAGGGCTTTGGTCATCTGGGCCACTCCCCCTTTTGAGGCGGCATAGGCGGGGACGGTCATACCGCCAAAGAAGCTGAGCATAGAGGCAATGTTGACAATCTTCCCGCAGGGCTGTTCCTTTTTTAGAAATTCTTTGGCAGCCATTTGACACAGGTCAAAGGGAGCGGTCAGGTTGACATTGAGTACGTCCTTCCAGTCCTGAAGAGGAAATTCGGGGCTGGGGTGGCGGCGCTGTATGCCGGCGGCATTGACCAGAATATCCAGGCCGCCCAGCAGAGCGACGGCTTGGTCAAAGGCCTCCTGCCTGGCCCGGTCGTCGGCCAGGTCCACGGCGATGCCTTTGCACCAATAGCCCTTTGCTTCGAATTGGGCGGCCACCTCGATCACCTTTTTGCTGGTACCAAAGATGACTACAGCGGCGCCGGCCTCCATCAGGCCCTCCGCCATGCCGTGGCCCAGTCCTCTAGTGCCGCCGGTGACAATAGCCTTTTTCCCGGTGAGATCAAATAAGCTGTTCATGGGAAAACCTTCCTTTCTCCGCAGGCCTCTAGGCCCGCGCTATCATCGTGTATCAAAGGGAATAGCCGATCAGTTCAGTCAGTCGGACCTTCACTTCCCGCAACAGATCGGCATACCGATCCTGATTCTGTCTCATACGAGCGTCCGAGCTGGAAATACTGACCGCGTAGGCCGGCCTGCCGGTCACGTCCAGGATGTCAACAGCGACACAGGAGATGCCAGGCTCCCGCTCCTCCCAGTCATAGGATACCCCCGCCAGCCTGCATTCCTCCAGCTGGCGCTCCAGCTCGGGAAGGGAAGACACCGTGTTGGGGGTATAGGTGATGATCTGGGAGCGGGACCAGATGTCCTCCACCTCCTGGCGGGACATATCGGCCATCATGGACTTGCCCACAGCAGTGCTGTACATGGGTAGCTCCATGCCCAGGCAGGAGCCCATGACGACTACACCAGAGGAGGGAATGACCTTGTCGATATACCGGATATTGGTGTCCGACCGCTCGGCGAAGTGGATGGTTTCGCAAGCCTGCTCGGATAACTGCTGGAGCAGCGGGTGGGCCAGCTGGATAACTGTGCTGTGCTGGGGCACCCGCTGTCCCAGTGCGAGCATCTTATAAGTCAACCCGTACCGGCTGGTGTTCTCATTCTGCCTGACATAGCCCAGCTCTGTCAGTGTGCCTAGAATGCGATGGACCGTAGTGACGCTGAGTCCGGTAGCGCCGTGGAGCTCCCGGACGCCCATCTCTCCCTGTGCGGCCAACTGCTCCAGAATGGAGAAGGCGCGAGCAACGGACTGAATGGTATCCTCGGCCATGGAGATTCCTCCTCTTGATTGGTGAATTTCAAATTTGGTTGACCGGATACAGTACCTTTTCCCCAGTGGCAAAGCGTACGGCCTCCTCGGCCACCTTGCGCTTCATCTCCTGGGCGGCCTCCTCGGAGTACCAGGCGATGTGGGGGGTGCACAGAAAATTCTCCAGCTCCAGCAGCTTGCTGGGGCGGGGAAGAGGCTCCTTCGCTGTGACGTCCAAGGCCGCGCCGGCGATCAGGGCGGTGGTCAGGGCGGTGTACAGGTCTTCCTCATTGACGATACCACCACGGGAGGTGTTGACCAGATAGGCGCCCCGCTTCATTTTTTGGAAGGCGGCCAGGTCGAACAAATCGCGGGTGCAGGGCTGGAGAGGGCAGTGAATGCTGATCATGTCGGCCTGCTCGAGCAGGGTGTCAAAGGATACGAGTTCCACTCCGTCAACTTGAGTGCCTGGCTGATACAAGGGATCATAGGCGATGCGCCGGCAGTCGAAGCCGCCCATACGCTTGGCGAAAGTACGGCCGATGCGACCCATGCCCACGATACCTACTGTCTGGCCTGGGATGCGATGGATGGGCACCCCGTAGGAGTAGTCCCAGTCGGTGCCCTTGGTGTAGTTAACCATAGTGACAGTCTTACGCACCAGGGACAGCATGAGGGCCATGGCGTGATCTGCTACCTCGTTCATGCCGTAGTCAGGGACGTTGCATACCTGTACCCCCATCTCGGCGGCCGCGACGCAGTCGATGTTATCTACCCCCACACCATAACGGACAATCATTTTCAGTTCGGGGCGCAGAGCCTGGATGACCCGGCGGGTCAGGGGGGTATACTGGTTCAGAATAATCTCGGCCCCCTTCAGCTGCTGAATAGCCTCCTCCTCCGTGTGGCACTGATAGAGGGTGAAATCCATACCAGCCTTCTGAAAGACGGCCTCCTCCTGGGCTAGATTCACATGGTCGTTATCGGAAATGACAATCTTCATGTTCCTCTCCTTACCTGCGGCAGTCCACCATGACCTTGACGGTGGGGACCTGGGGATCGTGGATCATATCGAAGACGTTGGCGCAGTCGGACAGGGGCAGGACATGGCTGATGAGCAGCTCCAACTCGTCAGAGATGCGCTGAGTCAGCTCCACGGCCTGGCCAAAGTCCCGTTTGGTGTAAACACGGGTAGCGGTCATGTTCAGTTCACGGAAATGCATATCGGCTAGAGCCACGGGATGGGGGGCCTTATGTACGCCTACCAGACAGATCATGCCGTCCGTGCGGCAGGGAGTAGTCATCTCCAAAGCGGCAGATTCGGCCCCGGTACATTCAAAAACAATGTCGGCCCCGTCTCCATTGGTGGCCTGACGGACATACTGGGTCAAGTCTGCTTCCTTGGAGTTGACCGCGTCAAAGCCCAACTTGGCGGCCATCTCCAGTCTGGCCTGATCAAAGTCGGAGATGATGATGCGGGAGGCTCCGCTGTGCTTGGCTACCACACCCACTAAGGCTCCGATAGGACCGGCTCCCATGATGACAATGCTGTCCATCGGCTTAAAGCCGGCTCGGTGCAGAGTGTGGACAGCCACAGCTAGAGGCTCGATGATTCCCGCTACTTTGCTGGAGACAGAAGCCGGGACCTTGAACAGTACATCAGTGTCACAGCACACATATTCGGCTACACCACCGTCTAGGTCGATGCCGATGATCTTCAGGGTATCGCACACATGGGGCCGGCCATTCCGGCAGGCAAAGCAGTGTCCACAGGAGATCAGAGGGTAGGGAGCAACTCGGTCGCCAACCTGAAAACCATTAGAGTCACCGGAGATATCTTCAATGACGCCAACAAATTCATGGCCTAGGACGAGAGGGGCCTTGGCCCGGGGATGGGTGCCGCTATAGATGCCAATGTCAGAGCCGCAGATACCGCAGTAGTCGATGCGGATCAGGGCCTGGCCCTCCTTGGGAACGGGCTTTTCCACTTCACGGACAGCCACCTTTTTAGGGCCTTCATAGATGAGAGCTTTCACAATGAGTTTCCTCCTTTTACTGTTCCAATATACGGAACAATGTTTCGTAAATATATTTTAACACGCAGAAATAGAGAAAGTCAATACAGAACCAAAGAAAAGGACATATACGGGCCATATTTCCCTCCTGTACGCCCTTGACAATCGGCTGAGGGGGTGATATAGTACCTGTGTTAAAACGGCTGAGAAGGAGAAGAAGCCTGAATCGACCACCCAGAGAGGGGCGCCCTGTGCTGAAAGTGCTCTGTGGAAGCGATGGCTGGTACCACTCCAGAGCTGCCCGGGACGACCGGGCCGGGGCTTTCCCGTTACAGGAGGTCACAAGCGGCAAGTTGTCCCGCTTTGCCTGTTCACGACGCGCAGGACTGGCGGCCTACGGCTGCCTCCCTCCGGTCCGCCCGCGTTGATCGAGACGGCGCGGTGATTCTTGCAAGCAGGGTGGAACCGTGGTGCGTATCAATACGCTTCACCCCTGACACATATCAGGGGCGGAGCGTATTTTTTTGTTCCTTCCCCTAAACGCGAGAAAGGAGCGACTGAAAATGTCCGAAGAAAACATCTATACCTTTGAAAATCCCGAATACCGCCAAACCTACTGGCACACCTGTTCCCATGTGATGGCCCAGGCGGTTAAGCGTCTGTGGCCCGAGGTGAAGCTGGCCATTGGTCCCTCTATCGACGAGGGCTGGTACTACGACATGGACGCCCCCTTCGCCTTTACCCCGGAGCATCTGGGGCAGATCGAGGGGGAGATGCGGAAGATCTGCAAGGAGAAGCTGAAGCCGGAGCGGTTTGAGCTGCCCCGGTCGGAGGCGATTCAATTCATGGAGGAGAAGGGCGAGCCATACAAGGTAGAGCTCATCCATGACCTGCCCGAGGATGCGGTCATCTCCTTCTATAAGCAGGGGGAGTTTACCGACCTGTGCGCCGGCCCCCACCTGGACTCCACAGGCCGCATTAAGGGCAACGCCTTGAAGCTTACCGCCTGCAACGCCGCTTACTGGCGGGGGGACTCCAACCGGGAGACTCTCCAGCGCATCTACGGCATCGCCTTCCCCAAAAAGGACGAGTTGGACGAATATCTGGCCCGGATTGAGGAGGCCAAAAAGCGGGACCACCGGAAGCTGGGCAAGGAGCTGGGCTTGTTCATGCTCCGGGACGAGGGCCCCGGCTTCCCCTTTTTCCTGCCCAAGGGCATGACCTTGAAGAATACCCTGCTGGACTACTGGCGGCAGGTCCACAAGAAGTACGGCTATGTGGAGATTTCCACCCCCATCATGCTCAACCGTCAGCTGTGGGAGAGATCCGGTCACTGGGACCACTACAAGAATAATATGTACACCACGGTCATCGATGACGTGGACTTTGCCGTCAAGCCCATGAATTGCCCCGGCGGTATGCTGGTCTATGCCAGCGAGCCCCATTCCTATCGGGAGCTGCCCCTGCGGGTAGGGGAGATCGGCCTGGTCCACCGCCACGAACTATCCGGCGCCCTTCACGGCCTGTTCCGCGTCCGCTGCTTCAACCAGGACGACGCCCATGTGTTTATGACCAGGGACCAGATGCAGGACGTGATTCAGGAGACGGTCCGCCTGTTTGACGAGGTCTACTCTGTCTTTGGGTTGAGCTATACCATTGAGCTGTCCACTATGCCGGAGGACCACATCGGCACTGTGGAGGAGTGGGAGCGCAACCAGGAGATTTTGAAAAACGCTATCACCGACATGGGCAAGGACTTTGTTATCAACGAGGGGGATGGAGCCTTCTACGGCCCCAAGCTGGACTTCCACCTGGCTGACTCCCTGGGCCGAACCTGGCAGTGCGGCACCATTCAACTGGACAGCCAGCTCCCTGAACGCTTCGAGCTGGAGTATACCGGCGAGGACGGCCAGAAGCACCGCCCTGTCATGATCCATCGAGTGGTGCTGGGCTCTATTGAGCGATTCATCGGCGTTATCACCGAGCACTTTGCCGGGGCGTTCCCCGCCTGGCTCAACCCCGTCCAGGTGAAGGTTCTCCCTGTCACCGACCGGGCCGCACAGTACGCCGATCAGGTGTGCAAGGCCCTAGACCAAGTCGGCTTCCGGGTGGAGGTGGACCACCGCAACGAGAAGATCGGAAAGAAGATTCGGGAGGCCACTATGGAGAAGGTGCCCTATATGCTGGTGGTAGGCGACCGGGACGTGGAGAACAATACCGTGTCTGTCCGGCACCGCACCGGCGAGGACCTGGGGGCCATGTCCCTGACAGATTTCTCTGCTCTGCTGGCCAACGAAGTGGACAACAAGATTATCAAATAAATCGCGCAAAAAACCGCCGGAAACCCGTTTCCGGCGGTTTTTTTGTGCTTTGCGGGACATACTGGAAGGAGAAAAAGCCGGCCTGGCCGCCAAGGAGGAACGCCATGAAAAACGAAAGAGCTATGTATGCTATAAGCTACGGCCTGTTTGTTCTCACCGCCCGTCAGGGGGAGCGGGACAACGGCTGTATCATTAACACCGCCGTCCAGGTGACGGCCCAGCCCAACCGCGTTACCATAGCCGTCAACAAGGGAAACCTAACCCACGACATGATTCAGGAAACCGGAAAATTTAACCTGTCAGTCCTGTCTGAAGAGGCGGACTTCCAGTTGTTCAAGCGATTTGGCTTTCAGTCCGGCCGGGATAGCGACAAATTTGCCGGGACCGAGGACCAGGTCCGGCGGGGGGAGAACGGCCTGCTCTATCTGACACGGGGAACCAACGCCTGGCTGTCCTGCCGGGTCGTGTCCCATCTTGACCTGGGCAGCCACACCCTGTTTTTGGCGGATGTGGAGGATGGAGACCTGCTCAACGACCAGGCCAGCGCCACCTATGCCTATTACCAGGGCCACATCAAGCCTGGTGATTTTACCCACGCCACCGGGGACAAGAAGCGGTGGGTGTGTAGGATATGCGGTTATGTATACGAGGGGGACGAGCTGCCGGCGGACTATATTTGTCCCTGGTGCAAGCACCCAGCCTCGGATTTTGAGCAAGTAAAATAAAAAAACCAGGGCCGGAGGGAAACCTCCGGCCCTGGTTTTCGTCTTGAGAAATAAGATGGTTGCGGCAAGACGGATTTCAGGCTAAAATACCTTTAGAGGATTGATTCTTTTGCCGCGTCCAAAAAGGAGGAGCGCCATGGAGGACCATAAGATCATCGACCTGTACTGGGCCCGGTCCCAGCAGGCTATTGTGGAAAGTGACCAGAAATACGGGCCCTACTGCCGCGCCATCGCCCTTGGGATACTGGCTATGCGGGAGGACGCTGAGGAGTGTGTCAACGACACCTGGCTCCGGGCGTGGAACGCTATGCCGCCCCAGCGCCCCTCGGTGCTGTCTGCCTTCTTCGGCAAGCTGACCCGCAACCTGTCCCTGGACCGGTGGCGGCGGGAGCGGGCGGCCAAGCGGGGCGGCGGTCAGGTGGAGGTAGCTCTTCAGGAGCTGGAGGATTGCCTGCCGGACTGTAGGGTGCCAGACCAGGAGTTGGATGCCAGGGAGACAGCCGACCTGATCTCCACCTTTTTGCGGACCCAGCCGGAGTTGGACCGCCGGCTTTTTGTCCGTCGATACTTCCATCTGGAGGCATTGTCTTCGCTGGGAAAGCGGTTTGGACTGACGGAGAGCCAGGTGAAGTCCCGGCTCTACCGGACCCGCCAAAAGCTGAAGCTGTTGTTGGAGCATGAGGGGGTGGCCATATGACATCGGAGTATTTGCTGGATGCCATAGGGCTGCTGGACGACGACATGATCCAGGACGCAGAGGAGGGGGCCAAGCCGGCCTTTGACTGGCGGAGATGGGGGGCGTGGGCCGCCTGTCTGGCTCTGGTAGTGGCTCTTGGTTATGGCGCCTCTCAGTTAGGAGCAGGCCAAGATGGAAGCAGCGCTGATACTGCTGGAGGTATTCCCTCCTCCTCTTCTGGAGAGGCCGGCGCTGCAAACAGTGACAGCACTGCTACCGCACCGGGGGAGAACTGTCAGCAGGGAGAGGGCGCTATCCTGGTATACCGGGATGGCCAGACTTACCATATCGTCCGCTCTGTGGAGAAGCTGCCGGAGGACAGCGAGCTTTTGGGTCTGCTGGAGCGGAACGACGGAGCGTCCCTGTACACGGACAGTGAGGAATATGCGGGCTGTGAAGTCTGGGAGGACGGTAGCGGATTCCTCTATGTCCAGATGCCGGACGGCACCTTCGCCCAGGCGGAGCTGGTACAGCCGTAGATACAGGCAGAACAGTGGGGAGGATTTCGTTTCGAAGTCCTCCCCATAGTTGTTTCATGACAGATGAGACAGTGGATGGGAAAGAAGGGGCTCTTTTGGTCTGCCACCATATCGTCTCCGCCCCAAAGAGCAGAGACGAATGATTTTAAGGAGAGTGAAAGAGAACGGTCTGTTTAGCTGATATAGGAAAAGTATACCGAATGCTGCGTCACGTTCTTTTTATCCTCCTCATTTTTATTGTATCAAGATAGATTTACTGGCCGCTGATCTTCCCTAGAAGATTGGCATAGCTCACAGCGGCCTCTTCCCGCGTCAGGAAGGACTTGGGGCGGGCAATAGAGCCGTCCACCTCGCTCATGACGCCCGCCGCGACGATCCGACGGATTTGACCAGCATACCCTGGCTCTGCCTTCTGCTGGGACAGGTCGTCCAGATAGCGGTCCATATATTTTTTCCAGTCCTCGTAAGACATCTGCTCCCCCTCCTGATAGTTGGGGCGGTAAGCGCCCACGATGTATGTTTTGTCCCGCTTCCGCCGCATGACGGAGCCGCCGTTGGCCTCGCTGCCGGAGCCAGTGTTGCCGTCGATGGTGGTGATATACTGTCCGTCCCAGTCCTCGCAGAGGCCTACGTGCTGGGCATTTTTCTTCCCATCAAAGTTGAAGAAAATGACGTCGCCAGGGCGATAGTCGGACACGGCCTGCGCCCTGTGGTAGGACAGGAGAGTGGGACAGTAGGCCGTTTTTCCCCCGCCGTAGTATAGTTCGGACGCCCCGGCTTCCCGGAAGCACCACCACAGAAAGACGGCGCACCAGGCGTAGCTGCCGCCGGACACCTCTCGGCCGTAGTAGGCTGTGTTGTATTTGACCCGGTTGCTGTCGGCTGGCTGCTCCTTGGTGCCCAGCTCTTTCCGGGCAGTGGATAGGAGCCGTTCCACAGTCATTCTTCTGTACCTCCATCCACCGCGTCCTGGAGCTTCTGACTCTGGGTGCCGAAGTAAAAGGCAATGATAACTGCATAGATGGTCATGAAATCCTGGTCGATACGGGAGGAAATCGCCAGATAGGCAAATACGCCAGTTAGAACCAGGGTGACGATACTTTTGACGGAAAAGAGCACGGACAGACGTTTATAAATGTTGTTCAAGGTTATCTTCCTTCCTGTTTGTCAATATCGTTTTAAGGGACAGGAGCAGCAGCTCGCCGCCGAAAAAACCGAGGATGACGCCTAGGAGCGCCGCGGGATCACTGCCGGTCCTAGACAGGATGCGAAGGGCCCACAGGCTGCTCAGACTGCCGAAGGCGACGCAGTATACCACAGTGACCTTGGCAAACAGATGCGGTACATCCCGGAGCCACTGAAACAGTCCTCTCATGGCCGTCCTCCCTTCAAATCCCGGATATCGTGTTCCGCCTCGGTCATCCGACCCTCCAACTGGTAGGTGCGCTCGACAAGCTTGTTGTGCTCGGCTACCTTGAGTTCCAGCTGTTCGATGCGGTAGTTGGTCAGCTTGTTGGCCACCAGGATGCCGCCAAAGGTACCCACCAGAGTGCCAATCAGGGACATGGACGCGGCAGCTAGGGCTGTATAGTCTATCATGGCGCCACCTCCTGGGACAGCTTTGGGTCCGTAGGTAAAAAGAGGGTGGGATGCCGGATGTGCTGCCAGCGGGGCGATTTTTCCGCTGCCCTGCCTTCCCTGGCCTCTGACCAGCCGGGCCTGTTGTCAATATGTTTGATAGAGATCACCTCCAATCTAACAGGGCACAGGTCCGTTGGAGGACGTTTTGGGACAACTAGACAGGAAAAGTTTTGTGGGAGTGCCAGGAGAGACTAAGAGATTCGGATGGTAAAAATAGGGACACACACAAGGGGCGGAAAATGGAGCTGAAGATGTACGGCAAGCCGGGAGAAAATGAAGCGGGATAGGGGTAACCTCTGTGGGATAATTCATCATTTTTTTTGTGAAGAAACCGTAAAAATTGGGGATGATATTGACAAACAACGAGAAGATGTATTTGCATTGTAAGGGAAATCATGGTATACTAACAAACTAATATGGGACCCGTGGCCCATAATTTTATCAGGAAAGCAGAGTTGATACATTTCCAATGTTAGACAGTGCCAGTATCGGGATGATTATTGCGCTAATCATTCTGATCGCCATGTCAGCCTATTTCTCCGCGACGGAGACCGCATTTACCTCACTGAACCGCATCCGCCTAAAAAATAAGGCGGACAACGGCAGCCGCCGGGCCGTCAAGGCCCTTGAGCTGTCAGAGGAGTACGACAAGCTGTTGTCTACTATCCTCATCGGCAACAATATTGTCAACAACGTAGCGACCACCATCGGCGCGGTATTGTTTATCAAGCTGCTTAATGAAGAGAGCGGCCCCGCGGTATCCGCTGCGGTACTGACCATCGTGATCCTCATCTTTGGCGAGGTCACCCCCAAGAGCCTGGCAAAGGAAAATCCGGAGGGCTTTGCCATGTTTTCCGTCTCCCTGCTCCAAATCTTCGTGGTAGTCTTGACTCCTTTGAATTTCCTGTTTACCCAATGGAAACGCCTGATGTCCAAGATCTTTCGCAGCAGACGGGACGACGGCATCACAGAGGAGGAACTGGTGGGCATGGTAGAGCAGGCCAGGACCGAGGGCGGCCTGGACGAGCATGAGGGAGACCTAATTCGTAACGCCATCGAGTTCAATGACCTGGAGGTGTCCGAGATCCTTACCCCTCGGGTAGATTTAGTGGCTGCTGAGGAGGGAAGCACCATGGAGGAGGTGGCCTCCCTCTTCGTGGAGAGCGGCTACTCCCGCATCCCTATCTATCATGAGACTATCGACAACATCGTGGGCGTCGTCCATGAGAAGGACTTTTACGCGGCCCGATACCGGGGAGAAACTATGCTGTCTCACCTCAAATCCCCTGTGTTTTATACCACTGGAAACACCAAAATATCAGAGCTGCTCCGTATCCTGCAGAAGAACAAAGCCCATATGGCCATAGTGGTGGACGAGTACGGCGGGACAGAGGGTATCGCCACATTGGAGGACATCCTGGAGGAACTAGTGGGTGAGATCTGGGATGAGCATGACGAGGTTATTGAGATATTCCAGAAGCAGCCGGACGGCAGCTATCTTATCGCCTGCTCCGCCGATCTGGATGATATGTACGATTTGTTCCAGGTCAAAGGAGCCTGTGAAGCGGCTACCGTGTCCGGCTGGGTCATGGAGCAGGTGGGCCGGGTTCCCGAGGAGGGAGACCACTTTGAGGCTGAGGGCCTGGATGTAACCGTCACCCGGGTTGAGCACCGGCGGGTGCTGGAGATCCAGGTCCGGATGATTGACTCCGGGGAAGAATGAGCAAAAAGGGTGCCGATACCTCTGGTATCGGCACCCTTTTTACATTACCGCTGTCTAGATACAGGGAAAGAGGGAACAAGGCGTTTTATCCGTTTCCGGCGCAGCCGTGCTTGTCCTCCCCGCAGGAATGGCTATGGCAGTTATGCTCCCCATCATGATGGTGGCTGCACATGGTGTCCGGATCATACTCCAACCGGCCGGCCAGCAGGTCGGCCGCCGCTTGGTCAGCGTCGCCGGTGACGCCGGGATAGAGCTGAATGCCAGCCTGGGCCAGAGCGGTCCTGGCCCCACCACCAATGCCTCCACAGATCAGGGTGTCCACCCCAAGATTTTGAAGGAATCCAGCCAGGGCTCCGTGGCCGCTGCCAGCGGCGCTGACCACCTGGGATGAGCGGACGGATCCCTCCTCCACAGAGTACACCTTGAACTGTTCACAGTGGCCGAAGTGCTGGAATACTTGGCCGTTTTCGTAAGTGACTGCGAGTTTCATCTTATTGACCTCCCAAGATTTCGCGGAGAGGGGAGTGGGAAAGGCGTTGGCCTCTCGGCAGCCGGGGCGGCCGTCCGGACCGCAGTCCCCGCAAAGGAGCGGCGATGCCTGGGCCAGAGCTGCCAGGGCAGAGGAGACGGCCATCAGGTCCGTTCCTGCTGTCCGATAGTGGGTAAAATAGCCTCGCTTCTCACTGGAGACCAGACCGGCCTGCCTCAATACCTTTAGGTGCTGAGAAACCGCGGCCTGTGAGATGCCCAGCTGACGGGCCAGAGCGCGGACACAGTAGTCCCGGCGGCCAAGCAGCCGGAGAATCAGCAGTCGGTTGTCGTCGGCCAGAGCTTTCAGCGCGGTGGTCAGTTCCACATCCCGCCCTCCTCTCTGTTCTGTGATGCCCCTATCATAGCACGTTTTTTAAATAAGTCAATACTTAATTAAAAAAGAAAAAAGAGAAACCGCCAAGAGGCGGTTTCTCCCGTAAAATAATCAGTTTTTCAAGCTCTGCATGGGAGCGGGGATACGGCCGCCACGGGCCACGAAGGCGTCAGCGGAGAAGGGGTGGACGGGCTGCACTGGGGCGGACCCCAGCAGCCCGCCGAACTCCACAGTATCCCCAACCCCGCAGCCAGGAGCGGGGATGATGCGGACGGCGGTAGTCTTGGAGTTGACCATACCGATGGCCGCTTCGTCAGCGATAATGGCGGAGATGGTCTGGGCCGAGGTATCCCCAGGGACGGCGATCATGTCCAGCCCCACGGAGCACACACAGGTCATGGCTTCCAGCTTGTCCAGTGTCAGGGCGCCGGACCGAGCGGCGGCAATCATCCCCTCATCCTCGCTGACCGGGATGAAAGCGCCGGACAGACCGCCCACAGAGGAGGAGGCCATGACGCCCCCCTTTTTGACTGCGTCGTTGAGCAGGGCCAGGGCGGCGGTAGTGCCGTGGGTTCCACATACCTCCAGGCCCATCTCCTCCAGGATACGGGCCACAGAGTCGCCAACTGCCGGTGTGGGGGCCAGAGACAGGTCCACAATGCCGAAGGGAGTGTCCAGCCGGCGGCTGGCCTCCTGGGCCACCAACTGACCCATGCGGGTGATGCGGAAGGCGGTCTTTTTGATGGTTTCAGCCACCACGTCGAAGGGCTGACCCCTGACCGACTGAAGGGCGTGATGGACCACGCCTGGGCCGGAAACGCCCACATTGATGACCCTTTCCGGCTCGCCCACCCCATGGAAGGCGCCGGCCATGAAGGGATTGTCCTCTACCGCGTTGCAGAAGACCACCAGCTTGGCGCAGCCAAAGCCGCCCCGGTCAGCGGTGCGCTCGGCCAGCTCCTTGATGGTCCGGCCCATCATGGCCACTGCGTCCATGTCGATGCCAGCCTTGGTGGAGCCCACATTGACAGAGGAGCAGACAATGTCGGTGGTAGACAGGGCCTCTGGGATGGAGCGGATTAGGATGCGGTCCGCTTCTGTCATCCCCTTTTGGACCAGGGCGGAAAAACCGCCGATAAAGTTGACTCCCGTAGCCTTAGCGGCCCGGTCCAGAGCAGCGGCGAAGGGGGCGTAATTGTCTGTCCGGGCGGCGGCAGCTACCAGGGCAATGGGAGTGACGGAGATGCGCTTGTTGACGATGGGGATACCGAACTCCTTTTCGATGGCCTCCCCTGTGGCTACCAGCTTTTCGGCATAACGGGTGATCTTGTCATAAATGTTATCACAGGCCGCCTTCACCTCGCTGTGGGCGCAGGAGAGCAGGGAGATGCCCATGGTAATGGTACGCACATCCAGATGCTGCTGGTCGATCATCTGGATGGTCTGCATAATTTCATGTTGATTGAGCATAGTTGAACTCCTTTTATGGTCCAGCTTGGACCTTTCAATAAAATCACGCCCCGCCTTCGCGCGGATTTCCTCTAGGGCAGACCTGGAGCGAAAAGGGGTCCTACATTCGTTCCGGTCCGTCCGCGCCGCGCCGCCGAACTCTGTTCGGCGCGGAAAGGACAGCGCAGGCCATTAGATCCGATGCATCGCGTTAAAAATATCCTCTCGCTGGATGCGGATGGACAGGCCCTGCCCCTGGCCGGCCTGGTCCAGAAGGTCGGACATCTCACCGATAGAGGCGCTACAGGCGGAGGTGTCCACCAGCATGACCATGGTGAAATATTCCTGGAGTACGGTCTGGGAGATGTCCAGAATGTTGATGCTGTGTTGGGCCAGCAGGGAGCAGACGGAGGCGGTGATGCCCACCCGGTCCTTGCCGATGACAGTGACGATAGCCTTCATGACGAATACTTCCTTTCATAGATACTATGTACGCGGAGAGAGGAGCGATTAGAGTGGAGATGTTTGATCTTCATGTACAACGCCTTACTCTTCACTCAGTTCATCGAGGGTCAACTCAAACCCATCTAAAAAGCGATCCATGAAGTACCGGAGAGCGGGGATCTGGTTTTGGCACAGGGCGGCGTAGGTCTGTTCCTTGGCCTTTTTGAACTCGTTGTTGCCCGCCTTGACCTCCTCCACACATTTGAGGTAGGCGGACAGCTTGTCCGCCGCCTTGACCAGGGCACGAACCTGGGGATCGGGGATGGTGAGGGCCTCGTCATAGGCGGGGCGCAGGTCCTCCGGAAGCATGTTCAGCAGCTTCTGCTCCGCCACCGCCTCCACCTGCTTATAGGCGGACTGGATGTCGGGGTTGTCGTACTTGATGGGGGTGGGCATATCGCCGGTGAGGATCTCACTGGCGTCGTGGTACAGAGCGGCCACCGCCACCTGCCCCGGATCGATCTGGCCCCCAAAGTAGCGGTTTTGGATCACCGCCAGGGCATGTGCCAGGACGGCTACCTGGTGGGAGTGCTCCTGGATGTTTTCCAGACGGGTATTGCGCATGAGCCCCCAGCGGTTAATGTACCGCATCCGGGAGATCATGGGAAAGAAGTGATGGGACACATCTGGGCCTCCTTAATCAGCGATTTGAAACAAAATTGATTGTAACATAGGCGCCTGGAGATGTAAACTGCTCTTTGAGGGAGAAAGGAAAAAAGAGGCGGCTGCCGCCGCCTCTGCTTAGAGATTTATGGTTTTGCACCCGAGCCCCTTCGCCGGGCACGGATCCCCAGGAAAATCAGGAGAAGGATCAGCGAGCCCCGGAGTATCCCGATAGCGGCGGCAAAATAACTGGCGTAGTAACGAAGCTCCGGATTTGTGAGGATCCAATACAGATAGCGCATTCCTCCAAACAGCCCCCAGGGGGATACAGAGGTGTGAGGGTTGAATACCAGCAGACTGATGGCCACCGCGGTCCACCCCATCCACAGCCAGGGATGCTTTTTACAAAGCAGCAGAGGCAGGCCCAGCAGCATGAGCCCCGCCCCAATCAGGGATACGAGCCCCATACCGCCCAGCACTAGGCCCAGCAGGCCCACGACCTCCAGGGCAGCTCCCGCCTTCTGGACAGGGGAGAACCCTCTCTGTTCCGCCACATAAACCACCTGTGGCTCCGGGGGAGCGGGGCGTTCCCCCTCCCGTACCAGCTCGTCCACGCTGATCCCGAACAGATCGGCCAGCCGGATCAGCTTGTCCAGATCAGGTACCGCCTGTCCCGTTTCCCACTTGCTGACGCTCTGCCGGGATACGCCCAACTTCTCCGCCAGGTCCAGCTGGGACAGCCCACTGCCTGTGCGCAGCTCATAAATCTTTTGAGATAGCTCCATCCTGGTTTGCTCCTTCTGATTTTAGGTTTGATACAGGCCTGTTTTATGGTATGATTATAGAGGAACGAGGGACAAACGGCAACCAATCTCCCTTGGAAATTCGCGCAACCGGCGGTTGCGCGACTGGATTTTTTCGAAAGGAGCCCCATTATGGCCAAGAAAAACACCCGAAATACCAAGGGACGAATCATCGAAGCGGCCTGGCGTCTGTTTTACCGCCAGGGCTATGACGACACCACCGTGGAGGAGATCATTGCCGAGTCAGGCACCTCCCGGGGGTCCTTCTACCATTATTTTGAAGGGAAGGACGCCTTACTGTCCACGGTGTCCTACCTCTTTGACCAGAAGTATGAGGAACTGATGGCTACCCTGGACCCGGATGGAAACCGCTTTGACCAGCTTATGTACCTGAACCGGGAGCTGTTTGCCATGATTGAAAATTCTGTCTCCCTAGACCTGCTGGCACGGTTATACTCCTCCCAGCTGATCACCCGGGGGGATAAGCATCTGCTGGACCACAACCGTACATATTACAGGCTGCTGCGGCAGATCGTCCTCCAGGGCCAGGAACGCGGGGAGCTGCGGGGAGATGTGACAGTGAACGAGATGGTACGGGTGTACGCCCTGTGCGAGCGGGCCCTGATTTATGACTGGTGCCTGTCAGGTGGGGACTACTCCCTGCTTCAGTATGGAAAGACCATGATGCCCCGTTTTTTCCGGGACTTTCGTGCGGAGGAAGAAAATTTGTAGAATTGTATAAAATTTTAATTCATAAAATGTATAGTAGATAAATAAAGCAATACCAGAGCTTTTGTGAAATTCTATGGAAGCATATTCCGGAGTTTATTCTATACTCTGTTCTGTATTTTATTCTGTTCTGACTTGTGGTAGAATACCCATACTGCCCCCATGGGGGACATCGCCTTTCTGGGGGGAGCCGGAAGGGCGGCTGTGTGTAGTAAGGGCGTAACTGCCAAAAGGAGAGAGCGTATGACCACTGAACAGATCTGTATTATGGCCACCATCATCGCGTACCTGTGTTTTGTCATCTTTACCGGGGTGATGATCGGCCGACGTTCCAAAAAGAGTGCCGAGGGCTTCTACTTAGGAGGCCGGGGCATTGGCCCTCTGGTCACCGCAATGAGCGCCGAGGCCAGCGACATGAGCAGCTATCTGCTGATGGGCATCCCAGGCCTGGCCTACTTGTCTGGTGTAGCCGATGCCAGCTGGACCGCGATTGGATTGGCTTTCGGTACTTATTTGAACTTCCTTCTGGTGGCGAAGCGGCTGCGCCGGTACAGCGTCCGCTTGGATGCCATCACCATTCCCAGCTTCATCTCCAAGCGGTATGGGGAGAAGAAGCCCGTCATCATGTGCATCTCTGCTCTTGTTATCCTCATTTTCTTTGTCCCCTATGTGGCCTCCGGCCTGGCGGCCATCGGAAAGCTGTTTAACAGCTTGTTTGGCTGGGACTATATGGTGGCCGTGGTCATCGGTGCCATCGTCATTATCAGCTATACCTCTGTAGGTGGCTTCAGCGCCGTGGCCACCATGGACTTGATTCAGTCCATCATCATGACCATAGCCCTGTGCATTATCGTCATCTTTGGCGTGGTCCAGGCGGGCGGTTTTGACGCCGTTATAGACCATGCCAAGACACTGCCCGGCTTCCTGAGCTTTGGCCAGACCTATAACGAGGCCACCGGTCAGGCCGAGCCTTACGGCCTGCTCCGTATCGTATCCATGATGGCCTGGGGCCTGGGCTATTTCGGGATGCCCCATATTCTGGTGCGTTTTATGGCGATCCGGGATGAAAACGAGCTGAAGCTGTCCCGCCGAATCGCCTCCACCTGGGTGGTCATCTCCATGGCTGTGGCTGTGTTCATTGGTATTGTGGGCCACGCCGTCTCCTCCGCCGGGCGTATCCCCTTCCTGGAGGGCAGCGCCACGGAGACCGTCATCGTCCAGTTGTCTAACCTGCTGTCCAAGTATGGCATCTTCCCCGCTGTCGTGGCCGGGTGTATCCTGGCCGGCATCCTGGCGGCCACCATGTCCACAGCCGACAGCCAGCTTCTGGCCGCCTCCTCCGCCTTTTCGGAGAACATCGTCCAGAATGTCTTTGGCGTCAAGCTGACCAATAAGCAGAACATGCTGATTGCCCGGCTCACTGTGGTGGTCATCGCCGTCATCGCCATCTTCCTGGCCGCTGACCCGGACAGCAACGTGTTTAAGATCGTATCCTTTGCCTGGGCCGGCTTCGGCGCCACCTTCGGCCCCGCTATGCTGTGCGCCCTGTTCTGGAGGCGGAGCAACCGGCAGGGCATCATGGCCGGTCTGGTGGTGGGCGCTGTGATGATTTTTGTATGGAAATTCCTCATCGCCCCCATCGGCGGCATCTTCAATATTTATGAGCTGCTGCCCGCCTTTGTCTGTGCTACCATTGCCATCGTGGTGGTATCCCTGTTGACGCCCGCCCCGGAGAAAGCGGTGCTGGACGCCTTCGATGACTATAATCAGTAACTATAATAAAACTTCCCGCTGCCAAGCAGCGGGAAGTTTTTATGTCAGTTTTCCTGTTCTTTGGGCTCCCCCTCGATTTCCTCTCCCTCCTCGTCCCGCTTTCGCAACCAGGCGGATACCAGCAGGGTGATGGGGATGGCGGCGCCGAATAGGATAATCTGAAGGGAGCGTGTGAAGTCCCTGCCCACGAACATCCAGGCGACGGCTCCGCCGTAGACCAGGGGAACAATGCAGCCCAAATACCAGTTGGAGGAGCCTCTGCCCCTTACCCAGGCCTGGATGACTACGGCGGCAAAGGCGAGGGTAAAAATGGCCCAGGAATTCACGACAAAACGCTCCTTTCAGCAGTAAAAAGTTACTCCAGATTCAGCTTGTTTTTCAAGATATAGCTGGTGACTAGGAACATGAGAACGGTGGGAATGAGAAGAAGGAGGATGCCAAGCCAGTAGCCCAAGTGGCTGCTCAAATCCATCCCGTAGAGCCAGTTCAGCGCATCCATATGGTGCAGAGAGCTGGTGACAACGCTGTCCAGAATGTTGAGGAGGAAGAATGCGATTACGCTCATCAAGATTCTGCGCTTAGAGAACAGATGGCCGATGGCCATAGCCAGATAGAAAGTCATGAACATAGCGGCGCACATGACCAGCATCAGCAGAAGGAACTCCAGAAAATAGACGATGGTATCGGGATGCTGGGTCAGGCTGCGAAAGATGGTCTGCCACAGCTCAGTGTCAAACAGTTCCTCCCAGTCCAGAGGCATCATCAGGAACATTGCGGCAAAACCCACGATGCCGTTGACCACGGTGGTGGCAAGGGCACAGATCAGCTTGGACAGGACAAGCTGCCAGGACTTGACGGGGAGGGTGTGCATCAGATAGCCCTCGTCTCCCAGAAGGCCCTTGTAAAACCGGGTGAGGACGAATACGGCGGACAGAATGACCAAGGTAAAACACACGCCTATGAACAGACCCATGGAGATGACGCTTACCCACTGGCCGAAGGCGCTTTCACCGGGGTTGGTGGTGCCGAAGAGAGTGAAGCGGTTGACCAGAGCCAGGATGAGGGCGGCGGGCCAGACAATGCGGAAGGTTTTCCACATGGAGCGGAAGTCGTATTTCAAAAGTTTGCCGAACATTAGTACAGACCTCCTTCCAGGGGCTGGGCCTTAAAAATCTCGCGGAACAGGGCGTCCACGCTCTTGCCCTGCCGCTCCCGGATGTCGTCCACTGTGCTGTGGAGCATAATCCTGCCACTTTTCAGAAAGATCACCTCATCCAGCACCTTCTCAATATCGGCGATCAGATGGGTGGAGATCAGGACAGTGCCATCCTCGTTGTAGTTGGTCAAAATGGTGTGCAGGATAAAGTCACGGGCAGCTGGGTCTACCCCGGCGATGGGCTCATCCAGCAGATAGAGCTGGGCCTTCCGGGCCATGACCAGCACCAACTGGACCTTTTCCTTGGTGCCCTTAGACATGGATTTCAGCCGATCCTTCGGCTCCACGCCTAGACTGCGGCACATGGCAAGGGCCTTATCATAGTCGAAGTCCTGGTAAAAGTCCCGGAACAGGTCAAACAGGTCGGTGGCCTTCATCCAGTCGGCAAAGTACATCCGGTCGGGCAGATAGCTTACCTGGGCCTTGGTTGCGGGACCGATATGCTGGCCATTGATCTCTAGGGTGCCAGTGGTGGGCTGCAGCAGACCGCACAGCAGCTTGATCAGCGTGGTTTTCCCGCTCCCGTTGGGGCCGAGCAGCCCAACGATCCGGCCACGGCCCACTTCCAAATCCACTCCGGACAGGGCGACCTTTGGACCGTAGGCTTTCGAAAGCCCCCGGCAGACGATCAAATGTTCACTCATGTATGCTCCTCCTTCAGCATCGCCGTGGCCTCTTGCTGGGAGTAGCCCAGCTCTGCCATGGCGTGATAGTATTGGTTGACGACCTCATGGGCCTCCGCCCTCCGTACCGCATCCAGTATAGCGGTGTCTTGGGTGACCAGCCGCCCCGCCGTCCGGTCCGCCTTGGCCAGACCGTCCTGCTCCAGCTGGGCCAGGGCCCGCTGCATAGTGTTGGGGTTGACCCCCGCCTCCGCCGCCAGCTCCCGCACTGGGGGCAGCTTGCTCCCAGGGGGATAGACCCCGGTGATGATGCGCCGGGTCATTTGCTCGGCCAGCTGGAGCCAGATGGGCCGGTCGTCATTGAGTTTCCATTCCATAGAGGCTCCCTCCTTGTACTATTGTATTAAGTGATTAGTACAATAATGCATTCTGAGGGATTTGTCAAGCCCAAAATAAAAAATTTGTGTCTGTTCTGATTTGTTACCTATGTAACGGGTTTGTAGCCGCTTTGAAAGGAAATAGAGATGTTTTTCTGGGAGTAGGCGGTATAATAGTGTATCATGCCTGCATTTTCCCTTAGTCGAGGGCTTGGAAAAAGAGGTTCCAAACAGGACACGCCTTGTTTGATAAGGAGGATTACAATGAAACAATGGAAAAAACTGCTGCCCGCCCTGCTGTCGCTGGCCCTGCTGGTTTCCTGCGGACCGAAAAGGCCGGGCACCGACACCTCGGTCGGGGATGTGTCCGCCCCTGGCACGGCGGCCCCCTTTGTATTCACCAGAGACAGCCTGCCCCGGCTGGATGGCTCCACCTCCACAGCGCCCATGGCCCAGGCCATGTGCGCGGTGCTGCTGGGGGAGGGGCGGGAGCAGGTGGCCGACCTGGTCCAGTTCTCCCGGACCACCCAGTCGTACCGAAATTTGATGGCAGGTGCCGCTGATTTGCTGTTGGCCGCCGAGCCGGCCCCAGAGGTGGCCCAGGAGTTGAAACAGGAGGGGGAGTGGCTGCTGACTCCCTTTGCCACGGACGCGCTGGTGTTTGTGGTCAACGAGGACAATCCGGTGGACAGCCTGACTACCGAGCAGGTGAGAAAGATATACACCGGCCAGATCACCAACTGGAAGGAGGTGGGAGGAGAGGACCTGGACATTATCCCCTTCCAGCGCAACAGCGAGGCTGGGAGCCAGACTCTGATGGAGAAGCTGGTTATGGACGGTCTGGAGATGATGGATGCCCCGGAAGCCTGGGTGCCCGACTCCATGATGGGGCTTCTGGAGGCGGTGCGGGAATATGACAACTCACCCTCCGCCATCGGCTACACCGTGTACTACTACGCCAATGATATGGAGATGGCCAAGGGGCTGAAGGTGCTGACCATCGACGGGGTGTCCCCCTCGGCCGAGGCCATTCAGGCTGGGGAGTACCCATTTTTAAACCCCTACTATGTGGCCATGGCCAAGGACCGGCCCCAGGACGACCCCACCCATATACTGTATGACTGGCTGCTGGGGCCAGATGGCCGGCGGCTGGCGGAGGAGCTGGGCTATGTCCCCGCCTCTGACGCTGGGGAGCCCCTTATCCCGGTAGAGGTGGACTGGTCAAAGCTGGATGAGCAGGAAAAGCCTCTGCCTGATATTGGCGGCCGCTGGTATCAGGAGCGTGTGGAGCAGCTTCGCCCCAGCCAGGAGTATGGTCAGCTCGTCCCCTTCGAGGGGGCGGCGGGCTACTTCTCCTGGCAGGCGGACAACTGGCCGGAAACGCTGATAGGGCTGATGACCACTGGCGGCAAGGTGGTCATGGACCCGGTGTGTAGCGAGATTAGCCGGCTGTATTATACAGATGACGCCGAGGACAGCCAGACCCTTCCAGTGTGGGAGCTGGAGAAGGGGGACCCGGAGCGGGGCAGCCCCGGTAACGGCGCCCTTATCGCCCTGGCAGCGCAGGACGGGAGCTGGGTCACTGAATTTAGGTACTGGGGTGTTAAGGGAACTCCGGTGGGTATTTTCGCGGGGGATGGGCACAAGCTCTATCTGCTGCGTCAGGAGGATGGAACAGAGAAGGCCTCCTGGTCATGGGACCAGCTTGGCATCGCCCGCCCGGAGAGCTTCCCCTGGTTTACCGGCGATGCATATGAAACCGCCCAGTGGTACGATGGCGGATTTTTCCTGGGCTGCTGGGGAGAGAACTGGGATAAAGCCCTTTTTTTGGACCCGGAAACGGGAGAAGTGACCGCTCTGGCTGCTCAGGATTGGTATGATAGGATACAGAAGCGATATCAGGACACTCTCTGGTGGGACAGCAAAACAGACGGCCAGGGCCAGGTCACTCTCACCTATGGGACGGACAGCTTTACCTTCCCCTCCCCCCTGCCGGAGGAGGAATTTCCCTATGTGACCGGCGGGGACCGGGTGATCTTCAACGATACCCAGGGGGACCGGTGCGCTGTGTCCCTGCTGAACGGACAGGAGGTCCTGCCCGCCCAGGACGGCCAGGTAGAGGCCCTCCAGGGGGATGAGGCCAGCTGGCTGGCGGTGCGGAAAGACCAGGGCAGACAGTGGAACATCTACGACTGGAAAGGAGAGCTGTCCTGCACCCTGGAGGGGGAGGAGGACAGCTGGCTCTCCCTGTCCGGTCCCCTGCTGGAGCTGCGCTGCCGGAACTATACGGCCTATTATGAGCCGGAGAGCGGTACCTGTGTGTTCCGTACCTGGTTCTCCCTGGGGGACCGGGGCGGAGAGGCCCAAGAGCCCGCCGGCTGAGAATTGTAAATAATTTTTGAACCCTATTGCATTTTCCGCCTGACTGCGCTATCATATGGTTAGCACTCTGATATAACGAGTGCTAACCATTTTGTTTTCAAAAAATTTTTCATATACGGAGGCAGAAAATCATGGCAAAGAAGCAGTTTAAGGCCGAATCCAAGCGGCTGCTGGACCTGATGGTCAACTCCATCTATACCCATAAGGAGATCTTTCTCCGGGAGCTGATCTCCAACGCCAGCGACGCCGAGGACAAGCTGGCTTACAAATCGCTGACTGACGACACAGTAGAAGTAAAGCGGAAGGACCTGAAGATTACCATCGTCCCGGACAAGCAGATGCGCACCCTGACCATTTCGGACAACGGCATCGGGATGTCCAAGGAGGATTTGGAATCCAACCTGGGCACCATCGCCCGCAGCGGCTCCGGCCAGTTCAAGGCCGGACTGGCCGAAGACGACAAGGCCGCGGACAAGATCGACGTTATCGGCCAGTTCGGCGTGGGCTTTTACTCTGCCTTCATGGTGGCCGACCAGGTCACCGTTATCTCCCGTGCCTGGGGGAGCGAGGAGGCCTGGATGTGGCAGTCTGACGGGGCCGACGGCTATACTGTGACCCAGTGCGAGAAGGACGCCCCCGGTACAGATATCATCATGCATATCAAGGCCAGCGGCGAGGATGAGAACTACGATCAGTATTTGGAGACTTATAAATTACAGGAGCTTATCAAGAAATACTCCGATTATATCCGCTATCCCATTGTCATGGAGGTAGAGGACTATAGGAGGAAGGACAAGCCCGCTGACGCCCCCGAGGACTACAAACCGGAATGGGAGACCGTCAAGGAGTGGAAGACTCTCAACTCCATGGTCCCCCTGTGGCAGCGGCAGAAGTCCAAGGTGAAGCCGGAGGAGTACAACGCCTTCTATAAGGAAAAATTCGGAGATTGGCAGGACCCCCTGGCCGTTATCCACACCAGTGCTGAGGGGGCTGTGACCTATAAGGCCATGCTCTATATCCCCGCCCAGACGCCCTACGACTTCTATACAAGGGAGTATCAGAAGGGGCTCCAGCTCTATTCCTCCGGCGTGCTCATCATGGACAAGTGCGCCGACCTGCTGCCCGACCACTTCCGCTTCGTGCGGGGCGTAGTGGACTCCGCCGATTTTTCCCTGAACATCAGCCGGGAGGTGCTGCAGCACACCCGTCAGCTAAAGGTTATCGCCACCGCCCTGGAGAAAAAGATCAAGTCCGAGCTGCTGAAGATGCAGAAGGAAGACCGGGAGAAGTATGAGAAGTTCTGGGCCGCCTTCGGCGCCCAGCTAAAATACGGAGTGGTGGCGGAATACGGCGCTCACAAGGAGATGCTTCAGGATCTGCTGCTGTTCTGGTCCTCCAAGGAGGGGAAGAACACCACCCTGGCCGCCTATCAGGACCGCATGCCTGAGGACCAGCCTTACTACTACTACGCCTGCGGCGAGAGCGTGGACAAGATCGCCAAGCTGCCCCAGGTGGAGCGCATCCTGGACAAGGGTTATGAGATCCTGTACTGCACCGAGGACGTGGATGACTTTGTCATGAAGGCCCTGGGTGAGGTGAACGGCAAGCAGTTCAAATCTGTCAGCGATGAGGACGCCCTCCCCCAGACGGAGGAGGAGAAGAAGGCGGCCGAAGAGAAGGCCGAAGCGGGTAAGGATGTGCTGGAGGCGGTGAAGGAGGCCCTGGGCGACCAGGTGAAGAACGTCCGCGTCTCCTCTATCTTGAAGTCTGGCGCCTGCTGTCTGTCAGCCGACGGCCCTGTTTCTTTGGAGATGGAAAAGTATATGAGCAAGCTGGAGGGGAGCGACCACCCCAAGGCCGACCGGGTGCTGGAGCTCAACCCCGATGCCGCCCCCTTCGCCGCCATCAAGAAGGCGGTGGACGCTGGAGATAAGGATACTGTGGCCAAGTATGCCAAGCTGCTCTACGGCCAGTCCCTGCTGATGGCGGGCCTGCCTCTGGAGGACCCGGCGGAGTATGCCCAGATGGTCTGCTCTCTGATGGTCTAAGGACGAAACGATAAGAAAAAGCCAGCCATGGAGGTTTGCTCCATGGCTGGCTTTCTGCTGTTTGGAGGGCCCGTCAATTCACAGTCAAGTAGTCAGCGGACACATAGCCGATGGCGGCCTGTCCGGCCCGGTTGAGATAGAGGACCTGATACCACCCGGCCTCCTGGCCCAGAATTACCACACAGGTCCCGTTGTCCAGCCCGCCGATGACGGGCCGGTCGGAGCCTGGGCCAGAGCGGACGTTAAGACCCAGCTCCGCGTCAGTGACCGTGCCGGTCTGGGCGGCCTGCTGGCAGAGAACGGTACAGCTGGCGGACAGGCCGTTCCAGCTGGCCGTGATGGTGACAGAGGCGGTGCCTGTCCCAGCGTAAAGATTGGTCACCGCGCCTTTGGAGGAGACAGGAGCGGCGGAGGGATCGCTGCTGGTCCAGGAGATCTCCGCTCCCTCCCAGGCCGGGGCGAGGGAGGCAGTGAGCGGGACGCTCTCACCGGACTTTAGAGTGACCTCGTTGTGGTCCAGGGTCAGCGTATACTGGCTGGTGTCGGGGAGCTGGGGCTCTATGGGCTCCTCAGGATCGACGGGGCCCTCTGGGTCCACCGGCTCCTCAGGCTCCACGGGATCTACCGGCTCCTCCGGGCCGGTGGGCACATCCTGAATGGGGGTATAGGTGAGGGCCTTATAGAGTAGGGCGGCCATCTCGGCACGGGTCAGATAGCCTTGGGGATCGATGCCGTCGCCCTTGCCGCTGATCACGCCCTGGGCGACCAGAGTGGCGGTATGTCCCTTGGCGTAGTCGGCGATCCGGTCACGGTCGGCGAACTGGTCCAGAACAGACAAGCTGGCGTCTGGGCAGTCCTTGCCCAGCAGAGGAAGGACCTGGCGCAAGATGGTAAAAGCCTGCTCCCGGGTAATGGGGGCGCCTGGAGAATAGGCGCCGTCCCCGGTGCCGGAGGCTAGGCCTACGCTCTGGCCCCAGGACAGGGCGGTATAGTAGTAATCAGTGGGAGCTACATCGGTGAAGGTGCAGTCCTGGGTGACGGCAGGCTTGCCCATGGCATTGTACAGCATCAGCATGAAATCGCCTCGGCGGATCTGGAGGTCACGGCCAAACTCAGTAGCGGAGATGCCGCCCACGATGCCGTGGGTGTAGCAGTAATCCACGGCGGTATAGGCCCAGTGGTCCTCCGTCACATCGGTATGGACATTGGTCATGGAAATTGCGATGGTCTGGGTCTTTCCGCCAGCAGAGGCGGTGATGGAGCCGGTGCCCCCAGTCTTGGAGGCGGTGAACAGACCGTTCTCATCCACGGTCCCCACGTCCCCCTCTGTGGTCCAGGTGACGGCGGTCCAGTCCCGGAGGGCGGTGCGGCCCCAGTAACTGCCGGTGACGGCCAGTTGGACCTGTTCTCCAGGCTCAACAGACAGAGAAGTGATGGGAGAGGCGCTGCCCTCCTTGGAAATGACCAGTTCAGTCAGGTGGTCCACCACATGGATCTGGGCCTCTCCCTCTACATCCAGGTCCCTGGAGCGCAGACGGAGGGTGTCGGTGCCGGCCCTGTCGCCGGCGGTGTATACCCCGTCCTCCACTTCGCCCAGGTCCTCCCTGGAGGTGATGGTCAGGTCACGGAGCTCTCGGTCCAGAAGGTTCAGCCCTTCGTCCAGCACAGCGGCATCCGGCAGGGTGAGGGAGGTGCCCGTCAGAAGGGTGAGGCCGTTTTGCGTCAGGGCCAGCCGGTCTGGCCGGCCGTCCCCCTCCTGGTCTGTGACCAGCAGCAGATAGGTTGCGCAGCTTCGGGGCTTGCCGTCAGAGGGCAGGTTGAGAACAGCGGGCCCCGTCTGTCCCGGCAGCCAGAGGGAGATGGCGGTGGAGCCGCCCCCATCCAGATTGACGGCCCAGACGCAGCCCCGCCGGATCATCTCCTCCGCCAGATCCTTCTGGGACAGGCCGGAGGAGTAGCCGGACTGGCGGCCATCCACGGCGTAGACCAGCAGAGTGCCGTCCTCCTTCATGCCCAGGGCGGTCCTGGGCTGACGGCCGTCCTTGGCATAGGTCCACTGGGATGAGTCAGTAAGCTGGCCGTCCCACACCATAATGTCCCCCACACCTCCGGCCCACTGGGCATGAGATAGGGCCTCATCCTCGCAGGAGGTGGTCAGGGTGATTCGGTCGCCCACCTGGAAGGACTGAAAGACGGACAGATAGCCGGAGGCATCGGCGGCGGTAAGGATGTACTCCCCATCGCCAATGGCGAGGGGCTGGTCAGACTGGAGCAGCTCCGTCACCTCCAGCTCCAGGGTGCTATTGACCGTGAGGGGCTCGTCCTCCTCCATCAGAGCCATCCGTACATACCAGCCAGGGGTGGAGGTACGGGTGGACACAGCGGAGAAGTCCTGGTTGAGCAGGTAGATGCCCCCTGACTCGCTGCGCCATTTGTTCAGGTGGGAGGGCTTCACCGTGCTGTTGTCCCGCTGGTTGACCAGAGTGAGGGATACCGACGGCCCATCTACCAGGGAGACTTGACCATCGGTGATGATCATGGCGTCCTCGTGCTCCGGGCTGGACTTGTAGACACCGTCCTCGATAACGATGCCGATGGGCACGCCGGAGGCGGTGGAGAAGAAGTCGGTGTTTACCGCGCCTAGTACATGGTAACCCAGCTCCTGGGCATAGGTGACAGCTCGGTTGATGGTAGCGGCGCCGTAAACGGTGCCGGCAGCCTGAAGCAGGATGGGGTAGGCGTCGCTGTCCTTCTCCAGCTCCAGGGAAAAGCTCTCCACCCGGCGCTCGCTGTTGTCGGTGATGGTGTTGCGGTAAGTCAGACCATCCACCAGGTCGATGGAGGTCTGCAGCTTCTGTTCCCCAGCGTGGGCATAGACGGTGGGGAGGGCCAGCGCCAGGGCTAGGACCAGGGCGGCCGCCCGGCGGGATAGGGATCTGACGGTATGTTTTTTCATGGGTACTCCTTTGTAATATGTAAACCGATTGAATATGGCCTATTATAGCAGACACAAAAATCGGATTCAATGGAAAAAGAAAGAAAGTTGCGGGAAAGGAGATGTTTACAAATCGTTCAGGATCAGATGGTTGAAAAAGGGATATTCTTGGTGTACAATAAATCAGTTGTACTAATATTGCGCAGGGAACGGAGGAAGAAGCCTTGGAGGATCGGCACAGCGCCACAAGGACGATCAGCGCCGTCATGGCCATCACTCTGCTGGGAAAAGTGATGGGACTGTACCGGGACCACCTGCTGGCCGTGCATTACGGTATGGGTATGGAGGCCAACGCCTTCTATACTGCCAGCCGCATCCCACGGGTATTCTTTGACGCGGTATTCGCCTCGGCTATCGCCGCTTGCTTTATCCCGGTGTTCAGCGAGTATCTGGAACAGAAGGGAAAGAAGGAGGCCTACCGCTTCGCGGGTTGCTTTATTACCATCATCGCCCTGCTCACCGGCGTTCTTACCTTGGCGGGGATGGCCTTTCCCCAGCCGTTGGTGGCCCTCTTTGCCGACTATGAGGACCCACAGACTACGGCCTTGGCAATTTCTTTGACTAGGACCATGTTTCCCACGGTTCTGTTTTCCGGCGTGGCCTTCTCCTTGGTCGGAGTGCTCCAGGCCCAGGACCACTTCACCGCCCCCGCCCTCATGTCCGCCCTATCCAACCTGGTTATTATCGCCTACTTTCTGTTTCTGGACCAGTCTATGGGCATCTATGGTCTGGCGCTGGCCTATCTGTTGGGCTGGTTCCTCCAGGGGGTGATCCAGGTCCCGCCGCTTAGGCGGCTGGGCTACCAGTATCGGCCGGGATTGGACTTCCGGTCTCCGGGGATGAAAAAGGTGTTTGCGCTGATGGGGCCGGTGATGGTGTCCACCTGGGTCCAGCCCATCAATCTGGTCATCAATTCCCGATTCGGTTCCCGGCTATACGGGGGGGCGGGTGTGTCCGCTATGGAGTATTCCACCAACCTGTATCTGGTTATTGCCGGTACCTTTATCCTGTCGATCACCAATGTGATCTTCCCTAAGCTGTCCCGGCTCACCGCCGGCGGACAGCAGGGGGATTTCCGGGATACCCTCCGCCAGACCGTCCACAGCAGTTTGTTTTTCGTACTGCCCATGGCCGCGGGGCTGATGGCGGTAGCCAGACCCCTGGTGTCCTTCCTCTACGGAGGGGGGGAGTTTGGGCAGCGGGCAGTGGAAGTCACCGCCAGCGCCCTGTCCTGGATATCCCTGGGCATGGCGGGCTATGCGCTTCAGAATATTCTAAGCCGGGCCTACTTCGCTCGGCAGCAGGGGAGAGGGCCCCTGGTAGCGGGCGCCCTGTCCATCGGGGTGAATCTCCTGCTGTGCATGGCCCTGGTCGGCCCGCTGGAGGTCCGGGGGCTGGCCATCGCCTCCGCGGTCTCCTCCACGGTGTACGCACTGCTGCTGATCGTTCCCATGGAGCGGGAAGGTCAGGGATTCCTGGACCGGGCCCTGTGCCTGGACTTCTTCAAAATGCTGGCTGCCGCCGCGGTTACGGGGCTGACCGCTTGGCTGCTTTTGGGATGGCTTGGATCGGTCCTGCCTGCCGGAAAGATGGGGGAGCTGCTCTCCCTGGCCCTGTGCGCCGGAGGCGGCGTGGCCGTCTATTTCGGCGTTACCCTGTCCATGGGCATGGAGGAGGCCGCCATGACGGCGGCCCTGATCAAACGTCTATTAAAGAGAGGATAAGGGATGGAACAGATGAAGCAAGTGTTGTCCGCCAGCCTGGTCTGGCGGTGGCTGACGGCGGTATGCCTGTGGTTTAGCCGCCAATGGGAGCGGAGCGGACTGGTCCAGTGGTTCCTCCACCCGGCGGGGTGGAATAGAGCCTCGTCCGAGCGGAGCGTCTTTTTTAAGCTCTGGTCCCTGGTGCGGAGGGGCCTGTGCTGGCTCTACGATAAGCTGAGGCTGGAAAAGCTCTTTGCCGGGAGCATCTTTACCAGAACCTGGCTGTGGTGCGCGATCCCGGTGGTGCTGGCCCCGATGCTGGCCGTGTCCCGCCCCTCTCTGATAACCATGGGGCTGGCGGCCATCGGCTATGCCTCTCTGCTGCTCAATTTGGTCCGGGACAGGGATCGTCAGTTGGCCTGGTCCCCAGTCAACAAGTATATCATCCTCTACGCCGGCGTTTATCTGGCGGGCACTCTTTTCTCGGTGGACCTTGAGAGCAGCCTTCAGCCCGGCCTGCTGTCGGTGGCCTTCATTCTGTTCTCTATCGTGCTGTACAACGGGGTGACCAACCGAAACCAGCTGGACACGCTGGTAGCCCTGATGGTGCTGGCTGGGGCCATCGTGTCCGCTTACGGCATCCTCCAGTATATCTTCCGCTGGGGCTACCAGTCCGCCGCCTGGGTGGACAGCGATATGTTCTCCAGCATTCAGTTCCGGGTGCCCTCCACCTTGGAGAATCCCAATATGCTGGGGCAGTACCTGATCCTGCTTATCCCGCTGGGGGGAGCCAAGCTGCTGGGGGCCAAGGACTGGCTGAACCGGGTCTTTTACCTCGCCTGCTGCTCTGTCATGTGCGTTTGCATGATCCTCACCTTCTCCAGAGGGGCCTGGCTGGGGCTCCTGTTCGCGGGGCTGGTCTTTGTCCTGCTCCTCAATCCCAGACTGCTCCTGCTGGCCCCCTTTGTCATGGTAGCCCTCTATTTCGTCCTGCCGGATACGGTGATCTCCCGGTTTACCAGTATCGGAAACCTCACTGATAACTCCACCTCCTACCGGGTGTATATCTGGATAGGTGTACTGGCCATGCTGAAGGATTACTGGCTGTGTGGTATTGGGCCGGGGGACGGGGCCTTCAACATGGTCTATCCCGCTTACAGCTATAACACCATTGTGGCCCCCCACTCCCATAACCTATTCCTCCAGATGGTGTGCGACGCGGGTATCTGTGCCCTGGTGGTCTTTCTTCTGCTGCTGTTCAACTTCTTCCGGGATATGTGCTCTGCCATCGGCAAGGAAAAGAACTGGACCAGCCGGGTTCTTCAAATCGGCATTACGGCCGGAGTATGCGGCTTTATGGTCCAGGCCATGACGGATTACTCCTTCTATAACTACCGAGTCATGTTCCTGTTTTGGGCTTATCTGGCCCTGGGCGGCCTGGCTGCCCGGCGGGGGCAGCTCCCGGAGGGGAGGCTGCTGGTATGATCCGGGTGCTGAACATCATCAGTGATACCAATATCGGCGGGGCGGGCCGGGTCATCCTGAACTATTTGAGCTATGCCGACCGCTCCCAATATGAAACGATGGTGGCCATCCCCAGGGGAAGCATGTTAAAGGGGCCCTTGGAACAGGCGGGCGCCCAGGTCTACGAGGTGGACGGCATGGCGGACCGCTCTTACCACAGGGACGATGTGAAAGTGCTCAAAGAGCTGATCAGGCGGATCAAGCCCGATCTGGTCCACACCCATGGGGCCCTGTCGGGCCGCATCGCCGCCAAGGGCCTCCATGTACCTGTGGTGTACAGCCGGCACTCTGCCTTCCCGGTCCCGGCCAAGATAAAGTATCCGCCCGGCCGTTGGGTCAACAAGCTGGTCAACGAGCACTTTGCCGACCATATCATCGCCGTCAGCCCGGCTACCCGGGACAACCTGACCGAGGGGGGGATTTCCCCCCAAAAGATCACCGTGGTGATGAACGGTGTGGCCCCAGTGGAGGAGACCGGGCCAGAGGACCGCGCCAAGCTCCGGCAGGCGCTTTCCATCCCTCCGGACACGGTGGTATTTGGCATCCTGGCCCGGATCGAGGACTATAAGGGCCACCTGTATTTGGTTCACGCCGCAAAGCTGTTAAAGGAGCAAGGGCGCAGCGGCTTCCGGGTCCTCATCGCCGGTACTGGCTCCTTTGAGGAAGATGTGGCCCGGGCTGTGGTGGAGATGGGCGTAGAAGACGTGGTCCAGATGCTGGGCTTCCGCGCCGACGTGGCCGCCCTATTGAATATCCTGGACGTGCAGCTCAACGCCTCCTACGGCACCGAGGCCACCAGCCTGGCCCTGCTGGAGGGGATGAGCCTGGGCCTGCCCACCATCGCCAGCGACTACGGGGGAAACCCCTGGCTGGTGACCGATGGGGAGAACGGCCTGCTATTTCCAAGCCGAGACAGCCAGAGCATGGCCAAGGCCATGGCCCATCTGATGGATAGGCCGGAGGAGCGCCGGGAGATGGGCCGTCAGGCCAGAGAGCGGTTCCAAACCAGCTTTACCGGTCAGGTGTTTGCCAAAAATATTGAGAACGTCTACCAAGGCGTGCTGAAAGGAGATCCTCATGGAAGAAAATAAGTACAAATTCCGTCTGCGGCTCAATCTGTTTGATGGCATCATTTTGGTGGTGGCCCTGGCGGTGGCCGCGGTCCTGCTGTGGATGGCCGTAAAGCCCCAGGCCGTTTCCAACGAGTCGTCAACTGCCGCCGCTACGGTCCGGTACACTATCCGCTTTCAGCGATGGATCGAAGGGACCAGCTCCATCATTCAGCCGGGGGACAAGCTGGTAGACAACATCAAGAACAACGAACTGGGCCAGGTGGTGTCCACCCAGGCGGTCCCCGCCCAGACACAGCTTCTGGACCAGGAGAGCCACAGCTATGTACTGGCCGCCGTGCCGGGCTATGAGGATATCCTTGTAACGGTAGAGGCCCCCTGTACAGTCAGCGAGGAGGCGGTCATCCTGGGCAGCAATTTCCAACTGCTGGTGGGGTCCACCGCCTATATCCGGGGCGAGGGCTATATGGCCAGCGGCCCCATTATCTCCATTGAACGGGAGGGACAGGAATGAAGCTCATTGACCGGGAGGGCCGGCTGTTCGGCAAGATCAGTATTATCGACGTGCTGGTCCTGGCTGTCGTTATCGTGATGGCTGTGGCCCTGTATGTAAAGACGAATCACCGTGAGATCACCAGCACCACCACCTCGGACACCCCCTTTACCTACCAGATCCTGGTCAGCGGGGTCCGGGGCTATGTGGCCGACGCCATCCGGGAGAAGGACATGCTGTATGACGTGGACAACAGCAGCGGCGGTGCCCTGGGAGAGATCACTGACATTCAGGTGATGGAGGGGGCCAAGCTGGCCGAATATGACGACGGCACCATGGAGATGACTCCCGTGGAGGACGGCGTCAACCTGTTGCTTACCGTAGAGGGCAGGGGCATCATCAGCGACGGCCGCTATCTAGTCAACCGGGTGTACGACCTTGGTGTCAACTCCGCCCGCAACTACCACACGCCCTATGCCCAGTTCACCGGAACAGTGGTAGCCATCGATTGAATATGACCTGGAGAGGAGGGAACCAATGAAGATCCTCATGGCCACCATGGGCATGAACATAGGTGGGGCGGAGACACATATCCTGGAGCTGTCCAAGGAGCTGAAGCACCAGGGGCACGATGTTATCATCGTATCCAATGGAGGTGTCTATGTGCCGGAGATCGAGGCGGCCGGCATCCGCCACTACCAGGCGCCCATGCACCGCCGGGGCTTTCGGGAGATGCGCCGTTCCCGGACCATTCTCCGTGACATCATTAGCAGGGAGAGGCCGGACGTGGTCCATGCCCATGCCCGGATCCCGGCGTTCCTGTGCGGCAGCCTGCAAAAACGGATGGGGTTTCCCTTTGTGACCACTGCCCACTGGGTCTTTGATACCAGCGGCATCCTGCGCTATCTGACCAACTGGGGCCAGCGGACCGTGGCGGTGTCCGAGGATATCAAGGAGTACCTGATCCGGGAGTACGGTCTGCCCCCGGAGCATATCTCTGTGACCATCAACGGCATCGATACAGAGAAGTTCTCCCCCGCTGTTTCGGGGGAGCGGGTCATCCGGGAGTTCGGGCTGGACGCCTCCCGGCCCATCCTCTCTTATGTCAGCCGGATGGATGCCGACCGGGCTCTGGTGGCCCGGCAGCTCATCCAGATCGCTCCGGAGCTGGATCGGGCTATCCCCGGCATCCAGCTGCTCATCGCCGGGGGCGGCAACGTCTTTGACGAGCTGAAGGCGCTGGCCAATCAGACCAACCAAAGGCTGGGCCGCAACTGTATTACCATGACAGGCCCCCGGACAGACATCAACGAGATCGTGGCCGCCGGCGACCTTTTTGTGGGGGTATCCCGGGCGGCGCTGGAGGCCATGTCCGCCGCCAAGCCTGTCATCGTGGCGGGCAACGAGGGTTATCACGGCCTGTTTGGCCCGGACAAGCTGACCGAGGCACAGGCGGGCAACTTCTGCTGCCGAGGCCTGCCTGTGTCGAGACCGGAGACCTTGCTGGCCGACGTGTCTGCGGCGTTCTCCCTGACGCGGGAGGAGCGGGAGCGGTTGGGGGCCTATGGCCGCCAGGTCATCTTTGACCACTATTCCGTCCGCCGCATGGCCAGCGACTGTCTAACCATGTATGAGCAGGTCCGCCGCCGGAAATATCGGGTAGTTATGAGCGGCTACTACGGCTTTTCCAACGCTGGGGACGACGCCATTTTGGAGTCCATCCAGCAGGCCATCCATGAGGCCAGCGACGAGGTGGCCGTCACCGTCCTGTCCAATGACCCGGACCTGACCCGGCGGCAGTACGGGCTGGATGCCATTCCCAGATTTCGAATGTGGCGGGTATTCTCCGCCCTGCGCCGAAGTGACGCCCTGCTGTCCGGGGGAGGAAGTCTGCTCCAGGACACCACCTCCACCCGGTCCCTGTTTTACTATCTGTCTGTCATCCGCTGCGCCGAGCTGCTGGGCAAGCCGGTGATGCTGTACGCCAACGGTATCGGTCCGGTCCATAAGCCGGCCAACCGCCGGAGGGTGAAGCGGGTGGTGGAGCGGGCCGCCCTGGTCACCCTAAGAGACCACAGCTCCGCCAGGGAGTTGCGGGACATGGGCGTGACGCGGGACGATATCAGAGTTACCGCCGACCCGGTGTTCCACCTGGCTCCTGCGGGGGAGGCGCGGTGCGCCCAGCTTCTGTCCGGCACCGGCATTCCAAACGGCAGGCCTTTTGTGGCGGTGTCCGTCCGTGGCTGGCCCGGTACGGGAGAGTTCCCCAGGGAGCTGGCCCGGCTGTGCGACCACCTGTACCAGGCCCATGGTCTGGAGATGCTCTTTTTGCTCATGCAGCCCGATAAGGACCGGGAGGCCACCCGGCAGGTGAGAGAGCGGATGAGCACTCCCTCCTATGTGCTGGATGCTCCCTGTACCCCACGGGAGCTGATGGGGGTGCTGGGGAAGGCGAAGCTCTGTCTGGCCATGCGCCTGCACACCCTGATCTTCGCCGCCCGGATGGCGGTACCCTCCATGGGACTGGTCTACGACCCCAAGGTGGACAGCTACCTGCGGGAGCTGGACCTGCCGGCGGCCGGAAATGTAGACCAATTTGACGGAGGAGAGGCCATCCGCCGGGCGGACCAGATGCTGGCCGACTACGACGGGGTATTGTACCGGCTGAAGATACGATCCGGGGAGCTGGCACAAGAGGCCAGAGAGAATGAGCGGCTGCTGCTGAAGCTGCTGGAAGAGAGTAAGCGGTAAAGACAGCGGGGGTCGGGCCTGTGTCCCAGCCCCCGCTTTTTGAAGGGAACGCTATGGAATACTACTTTGCCCCTATGGAGGGGATCACCGGCGGGGAGTTCCGCCGGGTCCACCACCGACACTTTTTCGGGGTGGACAAATACTATATGCCCTTTATCAGTCCCACCAGGGAGCACCTGTTCACCCAGCGGGAGCGGCGGAATATGGACCCGGAGGTCAACCGGGGCATCCCGGCAGTCCCTCAGCTTCTGACCAAAAGCGCCGAAGACTTCCTCTGGGCGGCTAATGCTCTGGGAGAGATGGGATATGAGGAGGTCAACTTGAACCTGGGCTGCCCCTCCGGCACCGTGGTAGCGAAAGGAAAAGGGGCGGGGATGCTGGCCCATCCTGAGGAGCTGGACCGATTTTTAGATCAGGTATTTGGCGGCGTCCGGGTGAAGGTGTCGGTCAAGACAAGGCTGGGTCTGGGGTCGCCGGAGGAGTTTGGACCTCTCCTGGAGATATTCGAAAAATACCCCCTCCATCTGCTCATCATTCATCCCCGTGTGCGGAAAGATTTTTATTCCGAGCCTGTTCGGATCGAGGCATTTTCCAGGGCGCTGGAGATGTACAGCGGGCCTGTGTGCTACAATGGCGGGCTGGTGACGGCGGAGGGATGCTGCCGTTTTCAGGAGCGATTCCCCCAGGTGGATCGGGTAATGATCGGACAGGGGCTGCTGGCTGACCCGGCCCTGGCGGCCAAGGCCAAGGGGGAACCGCCGCCGGACAGGAAAGTTCTGCGGGCCTTCCACGACGGGCTGTATCAGACCTATTTGGAGGCCTTCGGCAGCCAGCGCAATACGGTGTTCCACATGAAGGAGCTGTGGAGCTACCTGTGTCGTCTGTTCGAGGGCGGGGACAGACTGTTCAAGGACATCAGAAAGGCCCAGGACAGCAGGGACTATGAAGGGGCCGTGGCCCGTGTCTTTGGGGAACTGCCCATGCGCAAGGACGCGCTATGGGAATAAAAGGGGACCGCGCAACCTTGGCGCGGCCCCCTTTTTGTCTTTTTTCACAAAAGGGATAAGACACTGCTGTCCCCGAATTCTAGGACCCGGATGGTCCTGCGCAGGTGGGACTCCATGGCCAGCCGGGTGCCCTGGGGGTCCCGATTCCGGAGAAAACTGGTAATCAGGGCGTTGTCCTGGATCACCATATCGGGCAGAGAGGGGTAGGAGCCCACCATCCGCCAGGTGGAGGTGACCGCCCGGTTGAGGATGGGCACGAGTTGCTCCATGAACTGGTTGTGGGAGGCCGCCACAAAGGCGTGGTGGAAGTCCACGTCGGCGCTGTCCCAGTCCCTGCCGGAGCGGATCCGCCGGGCAACCTCGTCAGCACAATGGAAGATGTGGTCCAGCTCCTCCTGAGTGCCCCGATGGCAGGCCAGCATGGCGGTAGTGGGCTCGATCATCAAACGAATCTCGAACAGATCCTGGAGGCGAACCTGGACCGTTTCCAACTGGGGCAGGCCAATATCCTGACTGATGGTGGTCCGTGGTGCTACAAAGGTGCCCAGCCCCCGCCGTACCTCCACATAGCCCTGAGCGGCCAGGAAACGCACCGCCTCCCGGACAGTGGTGCGGCTGACCCCGAACAGGGCGCACAGCTCCGTTTCGTTGGGGAGCTTGGATCCAGGGCACAGCTCCGGGTCGGAAATAATCATCTGGAACAGACGGTCAGCGGTCTGATCGGTCAGTTTTTTTGATGTAATCCTAGCCATAGACCCACTCCCCCGTTAAAATATACAATGATTATGCCACAGATGTAGAATTTTTGCAAGCCTCTTGACATACTACATCTTAAGATATATTATGACATCATACAATAAGTAATAAAATAATATGTCTAAAGGGAGGGGGCAACAATGGACAGAATGGAGTGGCTGGAGCAGAGCCGCTTGACCGTAGTCGTGGGATACAGTGGCAGCGGAAAGACAGAGTTCTCCGTCAATCTGACCCTGGCCCTGGCCCGGCAGGGAAAGCGGACTGCCCTGGCCGACCTGGATGTGGTCAACCCTTACTTCCGCTCCAGGGAGCGGAGAGATCTGCTCTCCCACGAGGGGGTGCGGCTCATTGCTACCTCCCAGGCATGTGTGGACGCCGACGTGCCGGCCATGCCGGCGGAGGTGAACCTTCTGTTCCAGGATCAGGACCTCTGGGGTGTGCTGGATATCGGCGGGGGCGGCGTAGGGGCACGGGTACTGGCCCGATATCGGCCGCAACTGCTGGGGTCCCAATGCCGGGTCCTATTTGTCCTCAACGCCCGCCGGCCTCAGACACGAGACGTGGAAGGAGCTCTGGCCAGTCTGGAGGAGATCCAGGCGGTCACCGGATTGAGAGTGACCGGACTGGTAGACAACACCCACCTGTGCCGGGAAACAGAGCTGGCCGACCTAGAGGCGGGAGCGGCCCTGGCCCGAACAGTTTCCAGCCAGACCGGCCTGCCGGTGGTATGCCATGTGATTCAGGAGGAACTGATCGACCAAGCAGAGGGGATGCCGGGCCCCCTGTTCCCCGTCCGGCTGTACATGAATAGACCATGGGAAATGGATGAATAAAAAGGAGGAGTGTCCCTATGCAAGCAAGATTGACCTTTGACCGGGACCGGTGTAAGGGCTGCGAGCTGTGTATTTCCGTCTGTCCCAAGCACATTTTAGCCCTGGATATGACCTCGGCCAATGTGAAGGGCTATCACCCGGCCGGAGTCACCGACCTGAGCCAGTGCATCGCCTGCGCCAGCTGCGCCAGGATCTGTCCAGACTCGGTGATTACTGTGGAAAAAGAGTAAGGGGGAAGAAGAAAATGGCAAAAGAACTTTGGAAGGGGAACGAGGCCATCGCTCAGGCGGCTATCCGAGCCGGCTGCGACTGCTTCTTCGGATACCCCATCACACCCCAGAATGAGATACCGGAATATATGTCCCTCCATATGCCCAAACTGGGCCGGGTCTTTGTCCAGTCTGAGTCAGAGGTAGCCGCCATCAACATGGTGTACGGCGCCGCCTCCTCCGGTAAGCGGGCCATGACCTCATCCTCCTCTCCGGGCGTCAGCCTGAAGCAGGAGGGCATCAGCTACCTGGCCGGCGCGGAGCTGCCCGCCGTGATCGTCAACGTGATGCGGGGCGGCCCCGGCTTGGGGTCCATCCAGCCCTCCCAGGCCGACTACTACCAGGCCACCCGTGGCGGCGGGAATGGCGACTACCGCACCATCGTTCTGGCTCCCTGTAACATCCAGGAGGCTGTGGATTTGACACAAGAGGCATTTGACCTGGCCGACTGCTACCGCAATCCAGTGGTGGTGCTGGCTGACGGTATGATCGGCCAGATGATGGAGCCCATCGAATGGCACGATATCCCCAAGCGGGAACTGCCCCCCAAGGACTGGGCGGCAAGCGGACGAAACGGAAGGGCCCACAACAACTTCGTTACCTCCCTGTTCATCGAGGCCCAGGCCTGCGAGGAGCACGACCTGGCCATCCAGGCCAAGTATGACTTGATTGAGGAGCGGGAGATCCGCTGGGAGGAGAAGAACACCCAGGACTGCCAGGTGCTGCTGGTGGCCTATGGCACGCCCTCCCGCATCGCCATGTCCGCCATCGAGCAACTGGCGGAGCGGGGCGTCAAAGCCGGTCTGTTCCGACCCATTACCCTGTGGCCCTTCCCCTATGCGGCGCTGAAAAAGGCAGCCAGTCAGGCCAGCGTCCAGGCTGTGCTGACCGTGGAGATGAGCCTGGGGCAGATGGTAGACGATGTTCGTCTGGCTGTCGAGGGGGAAAAGCCTGTTTATTTCGAGGGCCGTGCCGGCGGCAGCATTCCCACGCTGACCCAAATCGTGGACGCGGCCGAACGGGCGCTGAAGGGAGGCAAGTAAGATGACGACTGTATATAAAAAGACTGCCGGCCTCCAGGATACGGAGCTGCACTACTGCCCTGGATGCAGCCATGGCATTGTACATAAGCTGATTGGTGAGGTCATGGAGGAGCTGGGCATTATCGACAGCACCATCTGTGTGTGCCCTGTTGGCTGTTCTGTCTTTGCGGGCAGTTACTTCGCCTGCGACGCTGTCGAGGCCGCCCACGGCCGGGCTCCCGCTGCCGCCACCGGCATCAAGCGGACCCACCCGGACCAGCCTGTGTTCACCTATCAGGGGGACGGCGACCTGGCCTCTATCGGCGCCGCTGAAATCGTCCACGCCGCTATGCGGGGCGAGAAATTCACTACCATCTTTATCAACAACGCCATCTATGGCATGACGGGCGGCCAGATGGCGCCCACTACCCTGATCGGCCAGCGGGCCACCACCGCGCCCATGGGCCGGACAGAGGAACTCCACGGCAAGCCCATACGGGTGGCTGAGATGCTGTCCACTCTGGACGGCCTGGTATACGCGGAGCGGGTGTGCGTGGCCGATATCCCCAACATTGTCAAGGCCAAAAAGGCCATCAAGAAGGCATTTACCAAGCAGATGAACAACGAGGGATTCACCTTCGTGGAAGTGCTGTGTGCCTGCCCTACCAACTGGGGCATGACCACCCTGGATGCTAACCGCTGGGTGCTGGATAAGATGGCGGAGTATTATCCTTTGGGCGTCATCAAGGAGGTGGCTGACCAGTGAAAAAGGAGATCGTGATTGCCGGCTTCGGCGGTCAGGGCGTTATGTCCATCGGCAAATCTTTGGTAGAGGCCGGATTGGAGGAGGGGCTGGAGGTCTCCTGGGTCCCGTCCTACGGCCCGGAGATGCGGGGCGGTACCGCAAACTGTTCTGTCATCATGTCCGATGAGCCTGTGGGCTCCCCCATCGTCTATCACCCCACGGAGCTGATTGCCATGAACGGCCCTTCTTTGAAGAAGTTTGAGGACGAGGTGGTCCCCGGCGGCACCGTCTTTTTGAACAGTTCCATTATCAAGGAAAAGGTGGACCGGGAAGACCTGCGTGTTATCCAAGTCCCCTGCGACACCATTGCCAACGAGCTGGGCAACGGAAAGGTGGCCAACATGGTTATGCTAGGCGCCTATATCGCCGCCACCGGCGCCCTGAAGGCGGATACTCTGCGGGAGATGATCCGGCAGATGTTCACTGGGCCTAAGGCCAAGCTGGTGGACCTGAACATGACCGCTTTGGCCAGGGGCATGGAATGCGTCTGAACTGCGAAAATCGAAGAGAGGAGCGGGACCTCATCAGAGGTCCCGCTCCTCTTTTAATGTTAGGGGAGGGAGGGCTTAGAACTTGTCGTACAGGGCGCGAATCAGGATGATGGCCTCCTCCACGGTGGTGTTTGCCACAGGAGCGACGCCGTCGCCCTTGCCGCTCATCAGACTATTATTTGTGAGTTTGGCCACAGCGGGCTTGGCCCAGCCGGCAATCTGGTCTACATCGTTGAACCGGCTGGCATCCACCTGGGTGCTGGTGTCGGTCAGGGTGGTAGAGTCATTGGCCTGGTCCACATACTCAATGACCTTGTTCAGCATGACACAGATCTCCTGGCGGGTGATTTTATCGCTGGGGGCGAAGATACCCTCGCCCTTGCCGGAGGTGACGCCAGCGGCCACAGCCTTCAGTACCATGGGATCGCTGGTGTCGGTGAAGGACTGGGTAGAGGGGGTGATCTCCTTGCCGGTGGCCTCTTCAATCAGGTTGACAGCCAGCTCGGCAAACTGCAGGCGGGTGATCTGGTCCTGATACAGGCCCTCGGTGCGGTCGGTGATTAGCTTCTTGTCCTTAGCGTCGGCGATGAGCTCGGCAGCCCAGGCGGAGGGCTGTTGTGTGCCGGGCGTGGGGTCGGCAGGCTGGGTGGAGGTGCCGGGTACATTCAGGGTGTAGGTCTTGCTGGAGCGGGAGAACTGGCCGCCGCTGGCCTCTGCCTTGACGGTGTGGCTGCCGCCGCCCAGAGCGGCCAGGTCGAGCTCATAGTAGTAAGGGGCCTGGGTGCTGGTGTGGACCAGCTTATCGTCCACATAGTATTTGACTGTGTTGGTCTTCTTGCCGGGGAAGCTGACATAGGAGGCCAGCTTCAGTGTGCTGTCGCCAGCGGAAAGGGCGGTCTTGTCCAGCGTTTCCCAGCCGGTGGCGGAGCCGTCCACCTCATCCAGATAGGCGCCGTTGTTGCGGATGGCGTTCTGATAGGTGGAGGACACGGAGGAATTGCCGTTGAGCATATACTTAAATCCGCTGTCGGGGTCGGCGTTGAAGTAGAACACAGCCTTTACCTGGGGGTAGACCATGTTGATATAGGAATAGAACCAGTTAAGCTGCTCCACGGCGAAGGAGGTCAGGTCGGTGCCGGAGCTGTTGCGATAGGCAAAGCCGCACTCGCTGACCATAACGGGCTTGTTGTGGGCCACGGCCAAGTCGATGATGGGCTTGATGGTGACCATGGGGTCATGGTCATAGATGCCAAGGCCGTAGTAGGCGTCATTGCCGTAGCCGGTATAGTCAAAGCTGTAAGAGGAGGTGCCGCTGTAACCGGCATAGTTGGTGTTGTGATAGGTGGACATACCGACCCAATCCACATACTGGTCTCCGGGATAGAAATCGGCAATGGTCCGGTTCCGGTTGCTGATATTGTCCGGGGAGAAAACCATCTGGATGTTGCTGTACCGGCTGGCGGCGTCGGCCACCTTGCGGAAGGCCTGGATATAGGTAGCGGGGTCACAGTCGGACCAGTTGTTCATCTCGGCGCCCACCCGGAGCAGGACAGTGGCATCCAAGCTGCCCAGAGCCCGTAAGCTTTCCTCAATATAGCTGTCAGCGGACAGAACGGCCTGGGCTCCGGCGGTGCCCTCAGGGCTGAAGTTCCAGGCAAACTCGATGACGCCGCCGTTTGCCGCCTCCCGGAAAGCGGGCGAGCAGTCCATGTAGTAGTCGATCCAGTAGTCCACAGAGTAGCTGTCACCGAAGGTGACATAGATCAGAGAGGCGGAGCCGCCGGTGGTGGAGCTGTCCGCCGGGGTGCCATACCAGGTCCCGGTCTTGGGGCCTACCGCATAGGGGGAGGCGCTGTCGTCGCTCTGGGCGTAGATGGTGACATTCTGGGCGGCTTTCAGGTAAGCCATCCGGGCGTCCACGTTGAGCAAGGTATCCTTGTAACTGCGAATGTTCTGGTCCAGCCAGCTGGCAAAGGTGCGCTGCCGTTCCAGCCACAGGATAGCGCCATCGATGTCGCCCTTCATCTCACAGGCCCAGGAGGCCCGGCCAGCCTTGGGCTCTAGGTTGTAGCACACATCTTCGCCCAGGCCCAGGGGCATCAGCAGGTCATAAGTCTGCTGGGCTACGGAGATGACTTGCTCAGGGCTCTTGGCAGCCACAGCCTCATCCCAGGCGGAGTGGAGCTTCCAATAGGCGGAAGGGTAGGTGAAGGCAGAGGCGGTGAAGCACATGCCCGTCACCATGACTGCCACAAGAGCGGCGGACAGCAGTCTGCGCATGTTTTTTTTCATCTAAAATTCCTCCCTTATCCATTTTTACCGCGCGCAAGGCGGCGCAGATATACTTAAATTATAATGTAAAAAATATTTTTAGACAATAGGGCTGGCCGCATAGGGAGAAAATCCTCCCTATTGCGGAAGAAAAACACGGGGATCGGATTGTGAACTTTTCGTGAAAAGGCTGGACAGAAAAGCTGGGTTGGATTATGATATATTCTGCTACAAAATGGAGTTTTACCACGTATTTTCTCCAAAAGAGGGAAAATACAGGGAGGTTAGTCAATGCGAGGTTCCTTTTTCGGGGGAGTACACCCCGTTACAAGAAAAGAGCTTACCCGCCGCAAGCACCTGACCCAGCTGGACCGGCCGCCGGAGCAGGTGGCTATCCCGCTGCGTATGAGTGCCGGAGAGGAATCTGTCCCTCTGGTCAAGCCTGGGGACCTGGTGGAGGTGGGACAGCCAATCGCCGGCCCGGGACCGGGCGGCGCGGCTGTCCATGCCAGCGTATCCGGCCGGGTTTCGGCGATCCGGGAACAGCCCCACCCCTGGGGCGGACAGTCGGTGGCGGTGGTGATCCGTAACGACGGACAGGATACCCCCTGGTCTGGCCGGCCAGAGCCGGTCATTTTGGAGGAGGTCACGCTAGATCTGCTGCTGGACCGGGTGCGGGAGGCTGGCGTCGTGGGCATGGGGGGCGGCGCGGCCCCCACAGTCCAAAAGCTGGAACAGGCGGCCGGAAAAGTGGACACTGTGATTATCAATGGGGCGGAGTGCGAGCCCTATGTCACCGCGGATCACCGGCTGCTGCTGGAGCGCAGTGACCAGATCTTACAGGTCACTCAGGTCCTGGCCCGCTGCCTGGGGGCCCATCGGGCGGTGGTGGTTACCGAGGGTGACAAGCTTAACGCCGCCGAGGTCATTGAGCGCCGCCTTCGAAAACGGGGCGGAAAAGTGGAACTACGTACCCTTCGGACCCGCTATCCCCTGGGGGGAGAGAAGCAGATCATCCAGACCGTCACCGGCCGCGAGGTCCCACTGGGGAAGGCGGCCTGGGAGGAGAAATGTCTGGTGCTGAATGTGGCCACGGTCTTTGCCATTCAGGAGGCCCTGGTGAAAGGAAAGGCCCTGACCCACCGGGCTGTGACGGTCACCGGCGGAGCGGTGGTCCGGCCCCGGAATCTCTGGGTGCCGATCGGCACACCACTGCGCGTTCTGCTGGAGTCCGCGGGGGGGTTGCGGGAGCGGCCTGAGCTGATCCTTACCGGCGGCCCTATGATGGGGGTAGCCCAAGAGGACCTGGAGGCCCCCGTTGTAAAAAATACCAACTGCGTCGTCTGTCTGACGCAGGAGGAGCGAAGACGGGCTGGGCCAGAAGGGGTATGTATCCGCTGTGGGAAATGCGTGGCTGCCTGCCCCATGCACCTGGCACCTATGTTTATTGCCCGTGCCCTCCGTCAGCGGGAGTGGAGGCAGCTGGACCGCCTCCATGTAGAGGACTGTATCTCCTGCGGCTGCTGCTCCTATATCTGCCCGGCCCAGATCCCGCTGGTGGATCTGGTACGACAGGCGGCGGAGCACGTGGGAAAGGGGGTGGACAGCCATGGGGCCTGATTTGATGCCGGTCCGGCGGATGTCCCCCCAGCTGCGGCAGCCGGCCAATACGCGGGCCATGATGGTCGATGTGATGGTGGCTCTGGTGCCGGCGCTGGCTATGGGAGTCTTTATGTTTGGCGTCCGGGTGCTGGTGCTGGCTGCGATCTCTGTGGCCTCCTGTGTCCTGTTTGAGTTTCTGTACCGCCGGATGGTGGGGGAAAGCGACTCCGTCCGGGATCTGTCCGCCTGTGTCACCGGGCTGCTGCTGGCCATGAGCCTGCCGGCCACCGCCTCATACTGGGTGCCAGTGCTGGGCGGGGCCTTCGCCATTGTGGTGGTCAAACAGTTTTACGGCGGCCTGGGCAAGAACTTTATGAACCCGGCCCTGGGGGGACGGATGCTGCTGGCCACCTTCCCCATGCTGATGACCAACTGGTCGGAGGCTATGGACCGCCTCCCCCTGCTGGGAGTGGACGCGGTGTCTGCCGCCACGCCTATGTCTTACCTCCACCAAGGAGTCCTGCCTCCTCAGGAGCTGTCCCAGCTTCTGCTGGGCCAAAGGGGGGGCTGCATGGGAGAGGTATCCGCCTTTATGCTGCTGCTGGGGGGTGGCTATCTGTTGCTGCGACAGGTCATATCTCCCCGTATCCCTCTGGCCTATTTGGGAACAGTCGCCCTGCTTACCTTTTTGTTTCCACAGGGGAATGACCCAGTCGCCTGGATGCTGGCTCAGCTGTGCGGCGGAGGCCTTCTGCTGGGCGCCTTCTTCTTTGCCACCGACCCGGTTACGTCTCCGGTGACACCCAGGGGGCAGCTGATGTTTGGCGTGGGGTGTGGTCTGCTTACCGTGTTGCTACGCTACCACAGCTCCTACCCCGAGGGGGTGGGCTGGGCTATTCTGACTATGAACTGCTGCGTCTGGCTGCTGGACCGGGCGGGGATGCCCAGGCGTTTTGGAGAAAAGAATCTGGCCGCGGTCCAAAGCTGGCTGGGTCGGTTCCGGGCCCATATGTCTGATATCAAATTTGTCAAACCTCAATTCTCCCTGTTCACCAAGGCGCTGCAGGAGGGCAAGATGCCCGGTGAGGCCCATCTGGACCAGATTCGGTCCCAAGCTGTCATCCTAAGCCGCCTGGGGGTGGTGGTGCTTGCTGTGGGTGTGATGATTTTCGGTGTGCACCGCTATACAGACCTGGATACTGTCCGGGCGCAAAATAGGGAACAGAGAGAACTGCTGGCCCAAGTTATGCCTCAGGCTTCCTTCAGTTCGGAAACACCCTATCGGGCCGCCGGCGCTCTCAGTATCCTGGGTGGGTACAGCGGGGAGAATGAACTGCTTGGCTATTGCGTGGAGGTCCAGTCTCAGGGCTTCGGCGGCCCCATCACTATGGTGGTGGGAGTGGACTTGGACGGCAAGGTTACCGGCGTGGCCGTCACCGACCACCGGGAGAACCGGGATACTGGAGCCAAAGCCCTGACCCCTGCCGCCCTCAGCCGATATGTTGGGAAGGCGGGTACCATCCGTGCCTCGGGCAGCAACTCAGTGGACGCGGTCAGCGGCGCGACCGCAACCTCACACGCGATTACCGCCGGAGTCAACCGGGCACTGGCCATCGTGGCTAATCTGGATACAGAAGGAGCGGACATCTACTATGAAGACAGTGAAGCGGGTTGAGTGGTCCGCTCTGGAGAGAGGGGGCGTGGCCCTGTGGCCTCTATTTTGGAACTAGCGGGGGTGGCGTTGGCCGCCTTGCTGTCCGAAAACTTTGTGCTGGTCAGCTGCATGGGCATTGGCACCAGGACCGAGGCATTCCGAGACCCAATGGACGCGGTGCGTACCGGATATTGCCTGACCGCGGTCATGGTACTGGGGGCCCTGTGCGCCTGGCTTATCGACTTTTTCCTGCTGGGGCGGTTCGGCTGGCAGCATTACCGGCTGCTGGTCCTGGCACTCCTCATTCCAGGGCTGGTCGCCGGACTGAGAAAATTTCTGAAGGTATGTATCCCGGAACTGTCCCGCCGGATTGACGGACAACTGAAATCAGTGGCCACCAACTGTGCCGCCCTGGGTTCAGCCCTGCTGATCTCACAGCGCAGTTACAGCCTGCCCGCCGCGCTGATATTCGCTCTGTGCGGAGGAATCGGCGCTACTGTGGCACTGGCCAGCTTTGCCGGTCTGCAAAACGAGGTGGACTTGGAGAGCTGTCCCAGATCCTTCCGGGGAATACCCATTCAACTCATTACGGCCGGGCTGATGGCCATGGCCCTTGTGGGCTACTATGGTCTGCACCTGGACTGAGAGCTTGAAAAGATACAAAGAGAGGCCCGGAGCCAACGGCTCCGGGCCTCTCTTTGTCTTTGAAAAAACTGTTCAGCGGACCTGGCCCAGCTTAAAGGAAGCGCACTCAGTACCCTCGCACTTGGTGGGGGTGCAGTCGCAGCAGCCCACCTTAATGGAATCCAGAGAACAGCAGTTCTGGGGAGCATTGTGGTAGGCGCAGGAGCTTACAGTGCACTTGATGCTGGTGTTGCAGGACTTCTTATCCATATTAAAACCTCCCTTACTGTGGATGGCCTTAGTATGGATTGCCGGGGCAGGATTATTCTTTATCAGAACGATTCTTTTTCGATTTTTTTAAAAGTTTTGGGGTCCAAGGCTCCTGATCCTCGGGCTGAATATCCACAACCTGAGGGATAAACCGCCGGGCAAAGCGGCCTTTCCCACGGCTCTTGACATAGAAATAACCGATAAAGGAGAAAACCACCGCCCCAATAAAGTTGACGAACAGGTCCTTCATGGTGTCCAGGATCCCCACATCCAGATAACCGCCCAGGCCGAGGGAGATCTCCTCCCCACTGCCTGTGACCACGATAACGTCGGCAATGTCCCGGATGATAGTGGGGGTATTGCCCCCGGTGGGGTCCAGCATGACCGAGGAGATGGAGTGGATCACCGCGTCCTTCTGCATATCCAACAGGAAAAACTGGTCCATGGCGCACTCGAAAAACTCCCACAGGACCCCGATGGTCATGGAGAAGCAGAAAGCGACAATGGCCATGAAGGCAGGAGAGAGGGACAGAGAAAACCGTTCTGTCCGGTTCAGCATATCTACCAACGCAAAGCCGATAGCGGCGCAGAGGAAGCCGTTGAGGGTGTGGAGGATGGTGTCCCACCCCCGGAAAGTGGTGTAGTAGGACTGGATTTCCCCCAAAATCTCGGCGGCAAAAATAAAAAGCAGGATGATGATTTCCATGGTGTTGGGCAAATCGATCTTTAGTGCCCGCTCGAAGATGGTAGGCAGCAGAAACAGAATGAGGGTCAGGCCGCAGAGGAACACATTTTCGTAGTTGCCATTAAAAAATTGGGCTACGGCTATGATGATGACCAGAAAGCGCAGCAGAACATAGACCATGGCTACCGTCCGCTTCCGCAGCAGGGCGGAGTTGGCGGAGGATAGCAGGTCCCGTATCTTATGTTTTGCCAAGATGGCCGACCTCCTTGATAATAAGTTTATATAAAAGAAAGTATAGTATGTCCGCGCTGGAAAGTCAAGAAATGGGTAGGCGTTCCCCCTCCTCTCTGCTCCCCTGAAAACAACACGCCCGGTTCAGGAAAGAAAATATCGTTCATCTGTCAAACCGCCGCCCTGCTGGCATAGAATGGGAAGTGGAGGTGATCTTACATGGATCTGCGTAACCAGACCATCACCGTGGGCGAGCTGTTGGACGACCCCAAGTCCAGGGCGGTCTTCCAGCGGCGGTTTGGAAAATTGATGAAACATCCCATGGTGGGGGCCGCCCGGTCCCTGACGCTGCGCCAGCTGTCCGAGATGGCGGCGGTCTATCTGCCTCAGAAGACCATCCAGGATACCCTGCGGGAACTGAGTCAGATCTAGCGCCCAAGCCAGCCGCCTTTTGGCGGAAGTGACCCGAATCCGGGGGAAAAGAAAGATGGTTTTCTTCCATGTAACGGGTTGTCAGCGGCAGGAATTTGGGATAAAATAGAACATCATGAAAAAGAGGGGGGACGGCCATGGATATCACACGTCAGCAGCGCCATGGCGTCCTTTTTTATGCCTGTATGGACCCTGCCTGGTGGGGGGCGGCCCACGGGTTTTCTACTCGGCTGGGTGGGATATCCCCCGCCCCATGGGACAGCCTGGATCTGGGGGCTAACCGGGGGGATGACCCGGCCAATGTCCGGGAGAATTTTGTCCGCTTCTGCGCTGCGGTCGGTACGGATGCCCGGAGCCTGGTGAAAAATCATCAGGTCCACAGCGATCTTGTCCGCCCTGTGACACGGGCTGATATCCAGTCCGACCCAGCCGCCCCCGGCGTCTATGAGGCGGACGGCCTGGTCACTGACGAGCCTGGTGTCTGCCTGACCATCTTTTCTGGAGACTGCATCCCTGTGCTGCTCTATGACCCGGTCCGCCGCTGCATAGCCGCTGCCCATGCGGGCTGGCGGGGCACCGCCCTGGGGATCGCCGCTCGGGCAGCGGAAAAAATGTGCGGCGACTACGGCTGCCGCCCAGCGGATATCCTGGCCGCCATTGGGCCGGGGATTGGCCCCTGCTGCTTTGAGACCCATGTGGACGTGCCCGATGGACTGCGCGGCGGCCTGGGAGTGGAAGCCGACCCCTTTATTCACCCCCTGTCACGGGCGGGGAAGTACCAGGTGGACCTGAAGGGGGCAAACCGCCGCTGGCTGGAGCTGGCCGGCCTGGACCCGGACCATATCTCCGTCTGTGACGCCTGTACCGCCTGCCGCCTGGACATCTTCTGGTCCCACCGGGTCCAGGGGAATGCCAGGGGCAGTATGGCGGCTATGATCCAGCTTCTCCCCACCCCGTGATGGGAAGAAGATACCTCTATCTTTGCCCTGTGAAAGGTTAGTGTATGAAACGATTTTGCGCCTGCCTTCTCTCCGCCGCCCTGCTCCTCTCCCTATCCGCCTGCGGCGGGGAAGGAGAGGCCAGTTCTTCTGACAGCTCCGTGGATACCAGCCAGGAGGAGGTCCGGGAGTCGGAAACGGCGACCCTGACCCTGGCGTTCTATCCTCAGCAGAGCCTGCATCCGGCGCTGTCCGCCAACCGGGCCAACCTGACATTAGCGCCTCTGCTGTACGAGGGGCTGTTCGCCGTGGACGGCTCCTTCACGGCCCAGCCGGTGCTGTGCGAGAGCTATACAGTCAGCCCGGACAAGCTGACTTGGACCTTTACCCTTCGCGGTGGAGTTACCTTTTCCGATGGCACTTCTCTAACGGGAGAGGTGGCGGCCGCCGCCCTGGAATTGGCCAGAGGGGAGGGCTCCCGTTACAGCGGCCGGCTGTCCCATGTCACCTCAATCACCGCTGGGGAGGGGACGGTGACAGTCACACTGGACCAACCAAACGGCTCACTCCCCCTGCTGCTGGACATCCCGCTGGCCCTGGGGGCAGGGGAGCGCCCTGTGGGAACCGGCCCATACCTTTTGTCGGAAAACGGGGAGGAGGCGGAGCTAACCGCACGGGAGAACTGGTGGCAGGCCAGACAGATGCCTGCTGATACGATTTCCCTGAAGATTATGAACAAGAGTGACGAGATGATTTTCGCCTTTGACGCTGGGGATATCTCCCTGGTGGAAGTAGATTTGATGGGGACCAACTCCCTGGGCTACTCTGGCAGCTATGAGACCTGGGATTACAGCACCACGTCCATGATCTACCTGGGCTTCCATACCAGGGCCGGCCTGTGCCAGTCGGCGGAGGTGCGCAAGGCTCTGGGGCGCGGAGTAGACCGGGAGTCCATCGCCCGCATTACCTACGCTACCCACGCGGTCCCCTCCGCCCTGCCTGTCCACCCGGACAGCCCCATGTACGACCGGTGGATTGCCTCCCAACTGTCCTACGACCCGGAGGCCCTGGTGAAGGAGCTGGAGGCGTTGGGCGCGGCTGGCCGGGAGCTGGTACTGTTGGTCAACACCGAGAATATGGCCAAGGCATCTGCTGCCCAGTGGATCGCCGACCAGCTGGAGTCGGCGGGGATGAAGGTCCGTGTGGACAACCTGCCCTTTGAGGAATATATCTCCGCACTGGAGGCGGGACGGTTCGACCTGTATCTGGGGGAGGTGGCGCTCACCGCCGATTTTGACCTGTCCGCGTTGCTTGCCTCGGATGGCGCGCTGAACTACGGCCGCTGGCAGGATGAACAGACCGACCAACTGCTGGCTGCTCTGGCTGCCGCGCCCATGGACAGCAGGGAGGAGGCCGCTTCCGCCCTGTACGCCTATCTGGGGCAGCGGGTCCCGCTGGTGCCGGTGTGCTTTAAAAACAACTCCGTTTTGACGAAGTGGGGAAGACTGTCCGGTTTATCCCCGGTGCGTGGAAACCTGTTTTACGACCTGGAGAACTGGGTTATCTCCTAGAAAGCTGCTGTTATATCCAGGGCGCGGGCTGGCGCCCTTTCATCGAAAGAAAGATAGGTGGAGGAAGAGAAATGAGTGTTTACCGCTGTTATTCCGTAAAAAAGCCCGGCTTTGATGTAGAGGCCAGGGGCTTGTGCAGGGCGCTCCAGGAGCAACTGGGCGTCCAGGGCCTGAAATCGGTGACCGTTTTGAACCGGTATGACGCCGACCAAATCAGTCAGGATGTCTATGACCAGGCCAAGAGTATCGTGTTTTCCGAGCCCCAGGTGGATACGGTGTATGACGAGACCTTTCCTGTCCCCGGCCACCCCCACTCCATCCTGGCGGTGGAGGCCCTGCCGGGCCAGTTTGACCAGCGGGCCGACTCCGCCGCCCAATGTATCCAGCTCATGGCCGGTGTGGACCGCCCTCTGATCGCCTATGCCAAGGTGTATCTGCTGGAGGGGGAGCTGTCCTCCGCCGACCTGGACAAGATCCGGGATTATCTCATCAACCCGGTGGAGAGCCGACAGGCCGCCATGGACAAGCCGGAAACCCTGGTCCGCACCCACGAGGCCCCCGACCATGTGGCCGTGCTGGAGGGGTTCACCGCTCTGGACGAAGGGGGGCTGTCCGACCTGCTGTCCCAGCTAGGGCTGGCTATGGACCTGGATGACTTGAAATTCCTCCAGGCATATTTCCGGGACCAGGAGAAGCGGGACCCCACCATCACCGAAGTGCGGGTAGTGGATACCTACTGGTCTGACCACTGCCGCCACACCACCTTCTCCACCCATCTGGACGAGGTAGAGATCAGCGATCCCGATGTGAAGGAGGCCTATGAGCGATATCTGGCCGCGCGGGTGGAGGTCTATGGGGAGGAGAAGGCCGCCAAGCGGCCCCAGACCCTGATGGACATCGCCACCATCGGCACCAAGACCCTGAGAAAGCGGGGACTGCTCCCCGAGCTGGACGAGAGCGAGGAGATCAATGCCTGCTCCATCAAGGTGCCCGCTGTGGTGGACGGCAAGGAGCAGGACTGGCTGCTGATGTTCAAGAATGAAACCCACAACCACCCCACTGAGATCGAGCCTTTCGGCGGCGCGGCCACCTGTATCGGCGGCTGTATCCGGGACCCCCTGTCCGGCCGGGTGTATGTCCACCAGGCCATGCGCTTCACCGGCGGAGGAGATCCAAGAGTCCCCTTTGAGCAGACGCTGGAGGGCAAGCTGCCCCAGCGGAAGCTGGCTCAGACCGCGGCGGCGGGCTACTCCTCCTACGGCAACCAGATCGGCCTGGCTACCGGCCATGTGGCTGAGGTGTACCACGATGGCTATATCGCCAAGCGTCTGGAGTGCGGCGCGGTTGTCGGCGCGGCCCCTGCGGAGAACGTCCGCCGGGAGCGGCCCGCCCCCGGGGACGTGGTCATCCTCCTGGGCGGAAGGACCGGCCGGGACGGCATCGGCGGGGCCACCGGCTCCTCCAAGAGCCACAACAAGAAGTCCCTGACCACGATGGCCTCCGAGGTCCAGAAGGGCAACGCCCCTGAGGAGCGGAAGATCCAGCGCCTGTTTCGGAACGGTGAGGTGACCCGCCTCATCAAGCGGTGCAACGACTTCGGCGCCGGCGGCGTGTCCGTGGCCATCGGTGAGCTGGCCGACGGCCTGAAGATCGACCTGGACGCGGTACGAAAGAAGTACGAGGGCCTGGACGGCACCGAGCTGGCCATCTCCGAGAGCCAGGAGCGCATGGCTGTGGTGGTGGCCCCGGAGGACGCGGCCAGATTTATCTCCGCCGCCGAGGCAGAAAATCTGGAGGCTTATCAGGTGGCCGTGGTCACCGAGAGCCCCCGGATGGTCATGCACTGGAAGGGCCAGACCGTGGCCGACCTGTCCCGTGAATTTTTGAATACCAACGGCGCGGTGAAGCACGCCAGCGTGTCTATTCCCCGCAAGAGCGATTTGGGCAGCCTTGTTGTGGACCCCGATGGAGCTTGGTTTGGGGAACATAAACGGGAGCATGTACCCTTCCACAGCCTGCGGGAGATGGCCTCCAGTCTGAAATGCGCCTCCCGCCGCGGTTTAACGGAGCGGTTCGACGGCTCCATCGGGGCGGGTAGTGTCCTGATGCCCTTCGGCGGAAAAAATCAGCGCACCCCCGCCCAGGCGATGGCCGCCCTGTTCCCCGTCCTGCCCGGTCAGGAGACCGACCAGGCCAGCGTCATGGCCTGGGGCTTCGACCCAGATCAGATGATGGAAAATCCCTTCCAGGGCGCTTACAACTCCGTAACCGTATCTCTGGCCAAAGTAGTAGCTGCCGGCGGAGACTATAAAAAAGCCTACCTGACTTTTCAGGAGTTCTTTGAGAAGCTCCGGGACGAGCCCCGGCGCTGGGGTAAGCCCTTTGCCGCCCTGTTGGGCGCTCTGAAGGCTCAACTGGACTTCGGCCGGGCTGCTATCGGCGGCAAAGATTCCATGTCCGGCTCCTTCCTGGACAAGGATGTGCCCCCCACTCTCATCTCTTTCGCCATCGCTCCGGTGAAGGCGGGGGAGGTGCTCTCCCCCGAGTTCAAGGAGGCGGGCCATCGGGTCTATCTCTTCCGTCCTTCGGACTGGCCCCGATTCCACAACCTATGTCAGAAAGGACTGGTTCATTCCGCCTATGCGGTGGAGAGCTGTGTGGCCGAAGCTGTGATGAAGATGGCTTTTGGCAACGGGATTGGCTTCCAGGCTGCCGCTGCGGTCCACGGACCGGAGATGTGGTATGTTCCAATGCCTGGTTGGATTGTGGCCGAAGTGGATACAGATTTGGCACGGACTTTCCTCCTGGGCTTCACCGTGGATGTTGCGTCTGTTGATCTGGGCGGCGGTGACCGTGCCCCCATCCAGGAGCTGCTTTCCCTCAATGAGGGCGTGCTGGAGAAAGTTTACCCCACCAAGGCGGGCACCACCGAGACCGTCGCCCCCATCTCCTGGGACAAGCCCTCCGTGGCCGTGTGCAGGCACAAGTCGGCCCATCCGAAGGCGGTCATCCCCGTGTTCCCCGGCACCAACTGCGAGTACGATACCGCTCAGGCCTGCCTCCGGGCGGGCATCGAGCCGGAGATCGTGGTAGTTCGCAACCTGACCACCGATTTCCTTACCCAGTCTGCTCAGGCGCTGGAGAAGGCCATCCGCTCGGCCCAGATGATGGTTATCCCCGGCGGCTTCTCCGGCGGCGACGAGCCAGAGGGCTCCGGTAAGTTCATCGCCTCCTTCCTCCGTTCCCCCGCCCTGGCGGAGGCCATCATGGACCTGCTGAAACACCGGGACGGCCTGATGCTTGGTATCTGCAACGGCTTTCAGGCTCTGGTGAAGCTGGGACTGGTCCCCTACGGCGAGATCCGGGATATGGATGAAAACTGTCCCACCCTGACCTATAACCTGATCGGCCGGCACCAGAGCCGGTATGTCACCACACGGGTCTCCTCGGTCCAGTCCCCCTGGATGCTCAAGAGCAAGGTGGGCGATCTGCATACCCTGCCCATCTCCCACGGCGAGGGCCGCTTTGTAGCGCCGCCCAAGGTCATTGCCGACTTAATCGGCCGGGGCCAGGTGGCTACCCAGTATGTGGACCTGAACGGAAATCCCGCTATGGATATCAATGTGAACCCCAACGGTTCTCTGGAGGCCATTGAAGGCATCTTTTCCCCTGACGGCCGGGTGTTCGGCAAGATGGGGCATCTGGAGCGCCGTGGCCCCTATGTGGGCCGGAATATCCCCGGAAACAAGCATCAACCCCTCTTTGAGTCGGGTGCGGAGTATTTCAAATAACGCATGGCAAAGGCGGCCCCCACGGGCCGCCTCCATTTTTATCTTTTTTTAATCCGAACATAGGGGAGTTTTTAAGAATAGCATGGTAGGATAGCACTGTAAAACACAGGGAGGGATCCTCTATGATCAAACTCTTAACGCTTTCGCTGCTGTGCCTCTTTTTGATTCCAGTGATTTTAGTAGCCCTGCTGCTGTTTAGCATCCCCTTTGCCATCGTCATGGCTGTTTTGCCCTGGCTGTTGCGGATTGCGGCAATTATCCTGCTCCTCCGGGGCCTGATGGAGAGCCCCTTCCACTGGTCTGCTCTGGCGCCGGCCGGAGTAGCCTTTGCCCTGTCTGTCCTGCTGCGGTAGGCCGGGGGGAGATGCCTCCGGCCTGCTCAGGAAAAAACAGAGGAAAAAATGAAATTTCCTGTTGACAAAGGCTGGCAAATCGGATATACTAACTCTTGCCCTGCGTAAGGGAAAAACATGGCGGCATAGCTCAGGTGGCTAGAGCATACGGTTCATACCCGTAGTGTCCCCGGTTCAAATCCAGGTGCCGCTACCATATCAATTACGGGAGTTCTCCCGTTCCCATATAAAAACGGCCCGGTGGTCAAGCGGTTAAGACTCCGCCCTTTCACGGCGGCAACACGGGTTCGAGTCCCGTCCGGGTCACCACCTTATTTATTGCCGTTTCCATATGGAGGCATAGCTCAGCCGGTAGAGCGTCCGCCTCACACGCGGAAGGTCACAGATTCGAGTTCTGTTGTCTCCACCACAAAGTCGCCCAAAACTGAAAGGTTTTGGGCGATTTTGCTTTACTTTCACAATCTTTTTCACCACTTTACTCTCCAAAGGCCTAAAAAGGGCAAAAATCGCTTATCCCGCAAGGCTTTTCCGGCGCAGCATTTGATCCATTACGTCACCCATGCGGCTCATGTCTCCCTCCATCAAATGACCGTAAATATTGAGGGTGGTAGACACGTCGCTGTGTCCCAGAAAACTTTGGATGTCCTTGGCGTCACAGCCGCCCTTACGCAACGTGTTCACCGCGCTATGTCGTAAATCGTGGAAGCGAAACATAGGAAACCCATTGGCTTTTAGGATCCGCTGAAAATGGTGCGTTACAAAATCCGGGTCAATGGGTTTTCCGTTTTCTTTTGTGCAGACATACCCGCTGTCGGTGTAACAATTTCCAAAGAGATCCTTGCTCTGCTCCTGGCGCTTCTTTACAGTGAGAAGGTACTTCCGCATAGTGGGGGTAATGGGTAAGTGGCGGCGGCTGGTAGAGGTTTTGGTGTTGTCGGTAAAGATGACTTCACCTTTGCATTTGATGGTGGTGTGGCAGACAAAAATGGTATTTGCTTGGAAATCGACTGCATCCCACCGGAGACCACAGATCTCACTTCGCCTCATACCGTAGTTGACCGCAAGCCAGACGACGCTTTCCAAAATGTCCCCACGGAACAATTGAAGCAAGGTGTTTAGCTGCTCAGGGGTGAGGGCGACAGCCCCTTGATAGCGTTGCAGTTTCGGGAGCGTCACCCGATCCATTGGATTATATGAGATCAAATCCAGCTTGACTGCATAGGCCAAACTTTGACGGATGTTGGAGACGTATTTGCGCATGGTCTTGGGGGAAAGTCCTTTGCTGCATCTGTGGTTGACATAGCTTTGGATCAGCGCGGGAGTCATGTCCTGAAGACGGACTCCCTGAAAGGGGACATATTGGCAAATGTTGTTGTTAAATACTTTTTCGTATTGCTCAAATGTGTTTGCACGAACAGCCATGCGGATCACATCGTTGAGCCAATCCCTCATGAAGTCAAGAAACAATCTGTCTTTCTGTACTAGCGCCGTTACCGATTGTTTCTGCATTTCGGTCAAGTACTCGTCCAACATTTGCTGGGCCTTCCGTTTGCTTCCGCGCTTTTCGGGGATGCCGGTGCTCTTGGACTTTTGCCTACAAACACCCTTCTCATCTTTGAAAGAAACGGTCATATAGTAGATACCGCGTTTTACTTGTAGGCTACCTGTCATATTGTACTCCTTCCTCTGACAGGCTCGCATTTCCTACCGATTCTTTATTCGAATTATAGCACCTTTCGTTGCTATCCTCAACAGAGACAAGGCCCTGTTGAAGATATTCTGCAACGTATTTTCGGGGGATTCGGATGCTGTTTCCAATTCGAATATGCCCGATCTTCTTCTCTCGGATCAAGCGGTAGGCAGTGCTTCTGCTGATTTGCAGAAACTGTTGAAGGTCTGAAATCGTTAAGATATCAGGAATGTGCTCTGTGCTGCTGTGAATCATGGTGTTACCTCGGGGAATATTCCTACGCTGTTTTGTAAAGTGCTCTCATCCAGCCAATATGCCTAGAATACCGTTCCATCATAAAGCAGGAATCGGCCTCTTGCGTGTTTGGAGATCTGTTCTGCGGTTGCCGTGCTGTCCAGAACCAGTTCCGAAAGGACTCGTTCCGCTCTGCCGCAGATACGACAGTCCAGATTGTCGCGGATCTGACCGGGGATCAGCTGGGCGTCCGGTCTCTGGGTGGCAAGAATCAGATGGATACCAAAGGTACGGTTCAGCCGTACAATGGTGGCCACCCTGCTCTCGATCTGACCGACACGTTCCCTCTGGGCCTTGTCCAATACCTCGGCCACCTCGTCGCAGGCGAAGATCAGCCGTTTCAGGTTTTCGCCGGTGCCTTTGTTGTAGGCGGCAAGGTTGGGATATCCCAGCTTTGCAAACAGCGTCTTTCGCTGCTCCAGTTCTTCTGTAAGTCCGGTGAGCAATTCTAACAGCGCCGCTTCATCAAAACACATTTTGCATCGTTTATACCAGATATTTGGGAAGTCCACGCCGCCCTTGAAGTCGGAGATATAGACCTCCGCTCCCTTGCGAAGTGACTGCATGAGCAGCAGCTTTAAGAGGACGCTCTTTCCGCTTCCTGTGGAGCCGCCTAAAAGGACATGGGATATTCGCAAGGTCGACCGTTACCGGCCCCATGATACCCTCGCCCAGCGTCAGCACAAATTCATCGCGAGAAAGGCAGCTGTCCTTCCACGGTATGAAGTCTGGCAGATCGCTCTTTGCGGAAACCGCATAAAAAAGAATGTGCCGTTTGCCTTGTTCCTGCCTGATGTCGGCGATGGTGATATTGAGCGCCGTTTCGATCCTGCTCTGTTTATCTTGCCGCTCCTGAATGGGGATCCATCTGTTGTCAAAGGTCCATACTGTGACACGGGGATGCTACGGATCCTTTCTCCGGCAAAGCAGACGGGGTAATTCTCTTTTATGGTTGGTCAGGCCCACCCGCTTCAATTCTTCCTCTGCCATTCTCCTGCCCATGGGGTACAGGAGCAGTGCCACGAGGGCTACGGCTCCCATCACCATGTAGGACGTGAATGCGTTTCGGGGAATTGCCTCCATCATAGGACTGGTCAGAGGCGCATTGTCCAGCAAGGCTGCGGTAGCATTCCGCTTGCCCCACACCCAGACTGCGCCAATAAAATAAAGTATCACAAAAGGCAGCTTCATGGGCCAGTCGGATAAATCAATCAGACCCATGGGAAAACTGCGCTGGAAATCCCGGCCAGCCGCTCTCCGCTGCCTGTCCCGCTTTTCGTCTCGTTTCATAAATCGTCTCCCGTACTGTGCCGTCATACCGATACTCCCGTATCACATGAATACGCCGCTGGAAGGCCCGCCAGGTCTCCGGCTGATACCGCTGTATCTTCCGATACTGCTCCTCCAACGAAAGCTTGGAGGTGATATAGACCGTTGTATAACAGGCCACCCTGTCGCTGTACCGTGCGGGGAGCGTCAGCGGGTAAATGTCCAGATAGTTCAGCATGCTCTCGATGGGGATCTGGGAATGAAATTCCTCAAATACCAAAACCGGCTGTCCGTGGTATGCGTCAAAACGGACGCCGTTTCTGCCACCGTAATCAGTGATGCGGCAAATATCGGTGGCGGGGTGCTCTTTGTATATGCCCCATGTTTTTCCTGCGCCGGAAGTGCCATACAAATAATAGACGGTCAGATCCCTGTTCTCACTGCGGTACTTCGCTGCGTTCACGGTCTCACGCAGCGTGTCGATATCCCTGACCTTGAAGCCAAAGGCCGGCGTCTCCTCGATGATCTCCATGGTGGAGCAGCCGTCCTTGATGCTTCGCAGCAGCTCTGTCATGGCAGGAGAACGCTCCTCCTGTTCCGTTGGGAGGGTTCCCCACTCGTAAAAGCTGCCCTCTACTGTTGTTTCCGCTTTCTTTGTATCAGCCCATTTTCCTGTCTTAGTTATATAATCACGATTCTGCTGCGCGGTTCCCAGCGCCTTTTCGATATGCGCTACCAGGAGCTTCCGCTGGATGGTGGAAAACCGCAGGTTAGAGTGCGCGCACAAAAAGACGTGCGTATGGGGTATACGGTTTGCACCTACTTCGTCACACAGTGCGAAATAGTCCAGAGAAAACTGGTTCAGGATATCCAGCAAACAGTCACGGTCAAGTCCGCAGGTCTGGGGATTGTTGATGGTCAACTGCCATTTCTTAGACTGGGGGTCTACTGCTACCATCGTCTTATCCTCCATTTCTTGCGAAGTTTGCGATTGCGATATGCGATGTAAAAGGGGCAATGCTTGCCAAGGGGGATGCTTTCCTTGAGGGAAATCATCTGGTCCCCTCCAGCAACCCGACGCCGCCGACCGATCAATGGGTCTGCTTCACCTTATCAACGAGCATGACGCCAGTGGCCTTCGCAGTGATCTGCGTATGGCTCTGGGCCTCGTAGGCGCTCACTTCCAGGCCGCTGAATTCCACTTCCGCGAAGCCGTCGGGCTTGTCCATGAGCTGCTTGCCGTCGATCCTGACACCGATCTTCTCCACACGGAGGGCGGGCGGGGCGACGATGTAGCGGAATGCGACGACCGCATCGGTACGCTGGTTGTTCTTGTACTCGTAAACGGGTACGATATCGACCAGTAGCTTCTTTGCCCCGAGAGAGGCGGGGTCAATGCGAAGATCTCTGATGTTAAGCATGATAGTAAGCTCGTTCTTTCTGAAATGTGCCGCGCGGTGATGGCCTGTCACCGCTGGGTGGATAGGAGGTGATCTCAATCACATGCTTATCATAACAGGCAGAAAAAGCTGCCACTAACATCAAAATGGAGTAGTGAACATTTTCTTCAAAAATTTTTATAAACCACTGTTTGGAGCCCCGAAGGGTGGAAATCCTTTCTCTATCAAATACGCATCTGCTTCATCCAAAATAGTCCCAAGTTCCCGATCCGATACCGTATAATCGATCTCTTTTTTGGAATAGATCCGGATCAATTCCCGATAGACCCGATGCACCGGCTCCGCAGGGGAGAAGGCCCGTTCACGGTGGGACATCAGGTCAATAGTCTCTTCCTCGGTTAGACGGAGGACCAGGCAGATCCTCACAAGGGTTTTAACATCCACATTTTTGAGTTGTCCGCGAGCGATCTTGTTCAATCGCTGTTGGTTCTCACGAGTACACAGAGCCAGCTTCGTTTCCGATAATCCGGCTCTCCTGGAATAATAATCTACACACTCCTTATAGGGAGTGGTCTCTGTCAACTGTTCAGGCGCGTTTCTACTTTTGCGAAGCTTGTAGCGTTCGCCCATGCAGAATATCCCCGAAGCCTATTAAAATGTCGTTAAAGGGTCCCGCCGCCGGAGGTGATGGTCATTTGCGAAAGGAAGATGCCGGTCGTAATGAGGATCAGAACAAGTAGCATACGCACCACCTCCTTTGTGGGATCGTCGGTCGATAGGGATAAGCTACCTCCGACGGCGAGACATAAGTAATCCAAAATTCGTAAATAAATACAAAAAGAGTACGGCTTTTGAAAAGCTGTACCCCACAAATCTGACGCAAAGCGTCTCTATATTCCACCTTTCCCCATAATCCTTCAAAATATCACCGGCGTTACACGGCTGCGTGACCGTGCCCTCATGTGACAGTGGGCTTGGTTCGCCTCATTCTGCGGATCATGCAGAAACGCTAACGCCGCCCATCGCCCACAGGACAAGCGCTTTACATTTGGCACAGGTACGCACCCGATGTCAGCGACGCTGACACAGGCACAATCAATTCGGGAAACTACCGGTTTTCAACTGCCAGACACATTGGAAGGGGTTCGCCTCCCCCGCGTGTCTGCCAGCCTACTGGCCACAATAAGGTCATGTTGGCATCTACCAAATGACTGATCAACCTTTTGACGCACAGATAATCTATGGATCCCAGATGCACTCATGTCCCGTCATGACGCCGGGGATCAGGCTGTCTCGTACCAAAGACTGTTCCCGTGTCCGCCCTGCCGTCCCATGATCCGAGGTGCAGGGCTTTCACGCAATCTTTGAGTTTGGATAAATCATACCAGATGTTGCAATGGATTTCATAAACAATCTGCAAACAACCAATATGAAGTTACATCCTAACATTTGATGGCTGGCACATATGTAGTTACCCATATAGCAGTAGAGGAATGTGACGGTCTGGTTGAGCAAACCGGGATTGCTAGGGCTGAAGATAGTACCGTCTCCAGTACTCACTGCGATTTCATATTCTCCACGGCCCACAGTATCGCGTTATAATAGTAGGCCAGAAGCAATGTCGGATGAAAGGGTTGCAGGTACCTGTTCCTGGCTCTTTACGAAGCTGGCATCCACTATGACCTTGCATTGGTGAGAGTAATCAATTTATGTCCTATGTCGGACCATAGTCACGGAATATAAGGTGTTCTCACTGTCTTCAGTGCCAGATCCAACAGGGATGCTAGGGATAACGTGGGTGTTTGTTTCGCCGTTATCTTCAACCAAAACGCGTAAATACGAACACTCATCGTCGTGAGAAATGTATTTGCCATAATAGTAAAAATAGAGCCAAAGTCGCAAGGCCTTGGCTCTATTTTTTCTATTAGAAATAAAGTAGTATCTATGCGTATTTGTAGTATGAATGCTATATGGACTCTAAAAATTGCTTTACCAAAACGAGGGCAGCTCCAATTTCGGCCGATTTACTGCCATTTTGGCTGATACGGAACATAAAAGAGGGCGATTCAAAGGCACACTGCTCTTTCACATATTTGGTTAACAGGTCTATGTCGCTCTGGGACATAAACTGAATAAGAAATCCACCCAAGATAAAGTCGAAGTCGGCAATCATGCGGATATTATCGATGGCAATGGCCAGGTGACGTAAGAAGTTGCGCCAGATTTTGTTACATCGGGGATCGCCACTATGAACTCGGCAAAAAAACTCGGGTAGCTCCATATGGGCAGATTTTTTCAAACTGTCGGCGGAGCAATACGTTTCGATGCAGCCCTGTTTTCCGCAGTAGCAGACTGGACCATCGGGGGAGAGGCACATGTGTTCAATGATGCCTCCGCTCAGTTCTCGCCCATGAAGAACATGACTATTTAGAATCATGGCTCCACCGAAGTTTCGATTGAGAGCAAGATAGAAAGCGTTATCAATATCCGAATTGCTCCAGATTTCGGCTAAGGCAGCAGCCTCTGTGTCATGGATTAAGTAGCATGGCAATTCGATGTAACGCTGAAAGTTTTCCCTGCGAGTGCCGGTACAGTGAAGTATCTCAGAGAATGTGATGGTTTCTCCGTCAGAGGAGACCAATCCCTGGATAGAGATGCACACGCCCAAAATATTATCCTTTGGATAGTTCAGTTCATCCACAAAGCTGTTAGTCCAGGTACCTAATTGTTGGTAATAGGTCTCCTCATTTACATACTGAAGGGGCAAGGAATCCTCTTTCAGAACACTGCCGTAGAGATCCAATGCCACAATTTGCACCTGCTCCTTTAGTAGCTCGATGCCAATGGCCAAGTGGGCGGTGGCATTGCAGTGGATCATCTGAGCCTTGCGCCCACCAGTAGATTCGTACTCGCCTCGCTTTTCAACCAAACCACTATCAACGAGGTCTCCCAGATGTTGGGTCACTGTGGGGAGACTGAGATCCAGTGCTCTAGAGATTGCCAACTTTGATGTGAGTCTAGCGTCATAAATATAATTGTATACTTTTCGGAGATTAATCTTCTTTAACTCGATTGGTGTAAGTTTATCGTGTGTGGTGAGAATATTTTCGTGTCCGGTTTCCCGTCTCATGTCTGTTCTCGCTTCCTTACTTACCCCAAACAAATGAATGGCATTGTTGTTTTGTTTATTATACCAAGTGGATGCAACTGAAAACACTGGAAAAATGCACAAAATTAATTGCAATTTTTTTACTAAACAGGATATTGATGTAAGGTGAATTGTGTGGTATTATTTATATGACTTTAAGAAAGCTACTTTCTGAAAGTTACTTTAAAAAGAAGGAGTATGGAACGATGAAAAAGGCTAAGAAAGTTTTAGCAATGGCTCTGGTACTGACCATGACTCTGTCTCTGGTCGCCTGCGGTAGCAATCCTGCTGCCTCTACCTCTGTAGCCTCCTCCGACCCCGCCGTTTTCTCCGCCCCTGTTGAGGAGAGTACTTACCCCAATGATACGATTTCTTTCATCATTCCCTATGCTGCCGGTGACGGCCTGGATACTTCCACCCGCGCCCTGCTGGAGAATGCCGAATTCCCCGTGAACACCCTGGTCGAAAATATTTCTGGTGGTTCTGGCACTATTGGCCTGCAGGATGCCTTTGGCCGTGAGGCGGATGGCTACACTGTGGCGATTCTGTCCAATGGTCCCACCATCGCTCAGCCTTTGCTGAACGACACCCTGACCTACACCCTGGAGGACTGGGAAGTGCTGACCTTCACCACTGCACCTGTTCTGGCTGTTCTGGGTTGCTCCGCTTCCAAGGGCATCGAGAACAGTGATGATATGAAGGCATTCCTGGAGTCTGGCGAGCCCTTCACCGTTGGCGTTCCTTCTATGAGTGGCTTCGGCTATGTGGCCGCCGCTTCTATGTTTAACCAGATGGGTATCATGGACAAGGTGACCTGGGTTTCTTACGACGGTGCCCCCGCACTGTATCAGGCTTACCTGTCCGGTGAGATTGACTTTGCCACCTTTGACGACAACTTTGCTGCTCAGTATGCCAACTCTGGCAACAGTGTTACCGTCGGCGTAGTCATGAACGACATCCGCAGCCAGTACTTCCCCGACGTTGCCGCCGCTGGTGAGTGGGGCGTCGAGGGTCTGGGTGCCAACATCGGTTTTAAGGCTGCTGCCGTTAAGAAGGGCACTCCCGCTGATGTTTGTGAGTACCTGACCAAGAAGATCAACGCCGCTGTGGTGACTGAGGGCTATCAGAAGTGGTGCGAAGACAACTACTTTGGCGTTCTGACTGAAGAAGACATTTACACTGGCGAAGAGGCCATGGAGATGCTGATTCAGCTGCGTGAAACTAACCGTACCGTTCTGACTGCTGCTGGCCTGCTGGGCTGATAATTCAATTATTTCCAAGCATATGGATGGAACCTATGTGCTCCCGCCGCCGCAAAGCGGCGGGAGCATTTCCTTTCTTTGACACTTGTTTTTCTGTTTGGGAGGTTTTTATGGAAGCTAAAAAAGCACGTGGTGATATCATCCTTTATTCGGTACTCACCTTAGTTGGCATTATTTTTTATGTATTTATCATTCCGGGGCAGATTTATATTTCTAAAACTGCCGGAGCCGAAGCATTTTCTCCAGATACTTTTCCCAACGCTGTGACTATTTTATTTGTCATTGCATCTCTGTGTGGATTGGTACTGGCCGTGCATCGCTATCACAAAGCAGTTCAATTGGAAGGCAAGCCGCAAAAGGACACTACTCCGCGATCTCGCCGGGAAATTGTGGGCGATTTTATGCCGCTCATCGTCTTTTCGTTGGTTTTGCTCTATGTGATTCTGTTTATGAATATAGGATTTATTCCGGCGACGATTATCGTTCCTTCTATGATTTTATTTGTAATTGGGTGTAGAAAACGTCACTACTTCCTCATTTACTATGTATTTGCTGCACTGATGTATCTGTTGTTCCGGTATATTCTGTTGGTTCCCATTCGCTAAAAAGGAGGTTAAGACGTTATGTTGGAAATTCTACAAAGTATTTTTACCGTCAATAACCTTCTGATGATGAATGTTGGTGTTGCGGTTGGTATTATGATTGGTGCTATGCCTGGGCTAAGCGTGGCTTTTGCCGTGACGATCCTGATGACAATGACCTTCCACATGGAGTCACTGCCTGCCATGTATCTGATGCTGGGTGCTTATTGCGGAGGTCTGTATGGAGGATCCATTACGGCTACCCTGATCAACACACCTGGCACTGCTAACGCGGTATGTACCGCACTGGAAGGCTACCCTTTGGCTCGGAAAGGTCGGGCTGGCGACGCGCTGAAATGTGCTTTGGTGGCGTCTACCATTGGTGGTCTATTCAGTTGTTTCCTGCTGATGTTCTTCGCTCCTCAACTGGCAAAGATTATTTTGAAAATCGGTTCTCCTGAGTATTTCGCTCTATGTACCTTTGGCATCGCTGCAGCCATCGGCTTGGAAGGCAACAACCTGAACAACGTCATTAAAGGTGTGTTGTCTGCTGCATTTGGTCTGATTTTGTCCTGCGTGGGCGCAGATCCCGTATTTGGTACCAATCGTTTTTCCTTTGGCAGTTATTACATGCTTTCCGGAATCCAAGTGGTCAGCTCCATGCTTGGCGCCTATGCCCTGTGTCAGGTGCTGGTTAACTGCAGAGACGTGTATGTAGAGGGCGACGAATCGTTGAAGGTTCCTCCAGTAACCAAGGCGACCATGAAGATGCGTGATATTTTGAAACACTGGAAGCTGATTCTAAAGTCCTCTGTTATCGGCGGCATTGTTGGGGCCGTTCCCGGCACCGGCGGTGCAGAGTCAGCTATGATTGCCTACAACGAGGCCAAGCGCGTGTCCAAGAATCCCCAGGAATTCGGAAACGGTTCTATCGAGGGTATCCTGGCAGCAGAGGCGGCGAACAATGCCACTTCCGGTGGCGCCATGATCCCGATGCTTACTCTTGGTATCCCCGGCGATACCGTTATGGCTATCTTGCTTAGCGCACTTACCATGCAGGGCATTACGCCCGGTGCTAACCTGTTCTCCAGCGGCAGTTTCTGGGTGTACGCCGTTATGGGCGGCCTGTTTCTCATCAACTTGTTTATGTTGCTGCAGGGAAACCTGTGTATCAGTCTGTTTGCTCAGGTGTCCAGGATCCCCCAGTCTATTATGACTCCCTGTATCGTGGTGATGTGTGTGATGGGTTCTTTCGCCATCAACAACAACATCTTCGAGTGTTTTGTCATGATTGTCTTCGGTATCATTGGCTTCTTTATGAAGAAATTTGGTTTCCCCGTGACCCCGCTGTGCATTGCTCTGGTTCTGGGCAAGCTTTTCGAGACCAATCTGCGCCGGTCTCTTATCCTGTCCAAGGGCAATCCCTTCGTGTTCTTCACCCGCCCCATCTCCTGCGGCATCCTGATTTTGGCTGTGTTTATGCTGTTTTTCCCCATCATCAGCAATATGCGCGCCAACAAGAAAAAGGCCAAGGAGCAGGAGAAAGCCTGATCCAATTGATTATGAAAGGAACGGTTGATTATGATCCTCTCTACGGAAAATGGTGCCCTTCGTGAGCGCGTAGGTGAACGTAAGGCTATTGAGATCCTGGCCAAGGCCGGGTTCGATGCCATCGACTATACCTTTACTCCTTGGATGGAACGGGGAGAGATGCCCTGGAATGGAAACGATTATGTGTCTTATGCCAAGGAAGTAAACCAGATTGCCAAAGATAACGGTATCCACTTCAACCAGGCCCACGCGCCCTTTATTTTCCATACCAGTTATCTGCCCGATTGGAACCGAGAGATCATGCCTCTGCAGATTCGCTGTATGGAAGCCTGTGCACTGTTGGGAATCCCCCACATGGTGGTTCACCCGGTCCATCATCTTCCCTATAACAAGCATTTGACGGCGACCCAGACCAACATGGAGACCATCTGGAAGTTGAACCGGGAGTACTATCACCTGCTCCAACCTTACGCCAAGCAGTTCGGCGTGAAGATGTGTCTGGAAAATATGTTTGGTGAGGATGACCGCCGTGGTTGCTTGGTTCCGGATATGTTCTCAGATCCCCATGAGTATGCAAAGTTCTTCGACGAACTGGATGACAGCGAAAATTTCACCTGCTTGGTGGATACTGGCCATTCGGGCATCGTTGGTGAGGATGCCGGTGATACCATCCGCGTGCTGGGTAGTCGGGTGAAGGGCCTGCACATCAACGACAATGACTACCGCAGTGACGGCCATCTAATTCCTTTCCAGGGAAAAATTGACTGGGAAGACGTGATGAAGGCTTTGGCTGAGATTCACTACGAGGGTGATTTCACCTTTGAGGCGCTACATCTGTACGAAGGGTTCAATGAAGACTTTTATCCTGTTGCCGCAAAATACCTCCACGATGTAGGCCGGTACCTGATTGGTCGGGTTGAAAAGTATTCTGCGGAGCTGTAAATAGCGACAAACAGTTTGTTTAGGAGGCGCAGATCATGAAGATCATTGCCGATACACACACGCATACCATCGTTAGTGGAGATGCCCACAGTACGCTGTTGGAAAATCTGCGAGCAGCCAAGGAACAAGGGTTAAAGTTTCTGTGTGTTACAGAACATGTTAATTCCATTCCGCGAGCAGCACCTCCCGCTTATTTCAAAAGCATGTGCTCTATCCCGAGAGAGCATGAGGGGGTGCAGCTAGTCCGGGGTGTAGAGGCAAACATTCTGGATTATACAGGGAGAATGGATATGCCGGATGATACCCTGGATTGGCTGGATTGGGTTATCGCTTCTCTACATGATCTGGTGATTACTCCAGCTACTCGGAAGGAACATACCGACTGTTGGTTGGAAATTGCAGCCAATCCCTTAGTGGATGTGATTGGACATTGCGGTGATCCACGCTATGCGTTTGATTTGGATACTGTGATCCCAGCCTTTAAACAACACGGAAAGATTGTAGAGATTAACAGCCACTCCTTTGAGGGGCGGGCTGGTTCAGCTGAGGGCTGCCGCAAGGTGGCCCTGGCTTGTATGAAGTACGAGGTGCCTATCGTGGTTAGCTCGGACGCCCATTTCGTCAATCATATTGGCTACTTCAAGGAAGCAATGGATATGCTGGAAAGTATTCATTTTCCGGAAGAACTCATCCTGAACGCCAACGAGGAACGCTTTGCCGCAGTAATCAGAGCCAAGCGGACTCAGCCGTAAGGAGGGAAGTAGCATGAAACAAATTGACGTTGTTGCTCTAGGAGAATTACTCGTCGACTTTACCCCAGCGGGTTTGACTGACCGGGGGGCAACCTTGTTAGCGCATAACGCTGGCGGTGCGCCGGCTAATGTGCTGGCTATGCTGTCCATCTTGGGTAAAAAAACTGCATTTGTTGGAAAAGTAGGGCAGGATAGCTTTGGACTGTTCCTGAAAAAAACGCTGGTGGACAGTGGAATCGACATAGCTGGGCTCACTATCAGCAAAACAGAGCATACCACCCTGGCATTCGTATCTCTGGACGAGAAAGGGAATCGCTCATTCGATTTTTATCGTGCAAACAGCGCTGATGTGATGCTCAGACGAGAAGAGGTACCGGAGGAACTATTGGCGGGATGCAAACTTTTTCACTTTGGCTCTGTCTCCATGACTGCCGAACCCGCCCGGGACGCGACTTTATATGCCGCTCGGAGAGCAAAGGAATTGGGGAAGCTTGTTAGCTATGACCCTAATTTCCGTTCTGCTTTGTGGGCGCACAGGGATGAAGCTATCCAGGCAATGCTCGCTGGACTGGCTTTTGCTGATGTAGTGAAGGTATCCGATGACGAGGTGGAATTGCTTACCGGATGCAGGGATTTTTCGGAAGGAGCACGGAGCCTGGTGTCCGGTGGCGCTAAACTGGCCCTCGTGACGGCCGGGGAGCAAGGAACATGGTATGCCTCTGTATCCGGAATTGAGGGGCATATTCCTTCGATAAAAGTGGATGCAGTGGATACCACTGGTGCCGGAGACACTTTCCTGGGTGCCCTGTTAAGTGGGTTGTTGGACTACGGACGGGATTTGGAGGGGATCCCAGAGCAAAAACTGCGCCGTATCATCCGCTTTGCCAATGTGGCGGGAGCTCTGTGTGCCACTGGGCGGGGTGCGATTGCGTCCATGCCAAATCGCGAGCAAATTTTAGAACAGTTAGAAAGAGAGGCCGAAGGATGAAAGGCACTTACTTTTTAGGGAATCAAGCCTTTGAAACTCGCGAACTGCCCGGACATGATCTGGCTGCGGATGAAGTTCTGATTCGAGTGGCGGCCTGCGGTGTTTGCGGGACGGATGTGCATATCTATCATGGGGACAAAGGTTCGGCGGATGTCATCCCCCCTGTTATTTTGGGCCACGAATTGGCCGGTGTGGTGGAAGCTATAGGTGATAAGGTAGATAGCCTGACTGTGGGCGACCATGTGGCAATCGACCCTAACATTTATTGCGGCGAGTGTCACTACTGCCGTAAGGGGAAAAAACAGCTGTGTACTAATCTATTTGCCATTGGTGTAAACCGGGATGGTGGTTTTGCTGACCACTGTTATGCCCCCCAAGCCCAGTGTTACAAGATGAACAAAGACATTCCCCTGGCCCACGGTGCCATGGCGGAACCTCTGGCTTGTTGCCTGCACGGTATCGATCGAGCCAACATCCAAGTGGGTGACACCGTCTGCGTTATCGGAGGCGGTGCCATTGGCTTGCTGATGGTCCAGTTGGCCAAACTGGCCGGCGCCTCCCGGGTGATCCTCAGCGAACCTGTGGCTCTGCGCCGGGAAATCGGCCTGTCTGTGGGGGTCGACTGGGTCATCGATCCTATCAACAAATCCCTAACCGGCCGCGTTCAAGAGTTGTTGGGGATGGACGGTGTAGATGTGGTCATCGAGTGCGTGGGCAATCCCACTGCTACCGCCCAGGCGTTTCAGGTCGCCAAGCGGGGCACCACTGTCTTGCTGTTCAGTGTGCCCAAGGCAGGGACCGCACATCCTCTCAGCCTGGAGGATGTGTATCAGAAGGAACTAACAATTGTGGGTTCCATTATCAATCCGGACACGCATCAGCGGGCAGTGGATCTAATCAACAGCGGGCGCATTCAGTTGGCACCGTTGATTACCCATTGCTATCCCGTGGAACAGGTGAAGAAAGCCATTTTGATGCAGATGGGCAATGAATCTATCAAAGTGATTGTAGGCGAGAAATAAGGAGGACACATATGCTGCAGCAAGTCATGACCAAGCCGGGAGAGATTGTTTTCCGGGAAATCGAACGAGCTGTACCTTGGGCGGGTCAGATTTCCGTTCGAATGATGCGCCTGGGTATCTGTGGTTCCGATATCCACGTTTACCATGGTACGCATCCCTTCACCTCTTACCCCGTTACTCAAGGACATGAGGTTTCCGGAATTATTGACGCCATAGGTCCCGGGGTGGAAATGTTCCGGGTCGGTCAGAAAGTTACCATTCAACCTCAGGTGGTGTGTGGCAAATGCCATCCTTGCCGCCACGGCAAGTACAATCTGTGCGAAGAGCTAAAAGTTATGGGTTTCCAGACCACTGGCATGGCCTCGGAGTTCTTCGTAGTAGATGCGGAAAAGGTGTTGGCTTTACCTGAAGAAATGAGTTTCGATGAAGGCGCCATGCTGGAACCTTTGGCAGTAGCTGTTCACGCAGTCCGCCGATTTGGCGAGATTGAAGGGGCAGATGTGGCCATTTTGGGCGCTGGACCGATTGGGAATCTGGTTGCACAAGCGGCTAAGGGTTTGGGGGCACGTCGGGTTCTCATTACCGATGTGAGTGACTACCGATTGGAATTAGCCAAGCAGTGCGGAGCAGATGTTGCAGTAAACACTCGGAATAAGGATTTTGGCGAAGCGTTGGTGGAGACATTTGGACCGGATAAAGCAGATGTGATCTACGACTGCGCTGCCAATGATATTACCATGGGGCAGGCTATTAAGTATGCCAGAAAAGGTAGCACTATCATCCTAGTGGGTGTTTATGCAGGCATGGCAAAGGTAGATTTGGCAGTGCTTAACGACCACGAATTGGACCTGAATACCACTATGATGTATAGACAGGAGGACTTTGAAGGTGCTATTCAGTTGGTGAAGGAAGGGAAAATTCGCCTCCAGCCTCTGATGAGCAAACATTTCGCTTTCCAGGACTTTCTGTCGGCGTATCAGTATATTGATGCCAACTGCGAGACTACAATGAAGGTTTTAATTGACATTCAGGATTAACCGGGATTCTGGTCACTTGTCTTGTGCTTGCGAATAGTCAAAAACAAATAACGCGGGGCTGGACTGAATAAACAGACTAGCCCCGTGTGCTATTTTATTATGGAAGCAGTTAGAACGGAGTGGAGAACTAGAATGTCTAATGCTGTGTCGTTCTTGCGAGAAATAAGTCTCTGGTCAGTAGTCCTTCGATTGATAATGGCGTTGTTTTTTGGTGGGTTGATTGGTATGGAGCGAGGGAGTCGCCATAAAGCGGCAGGATTTCGTACATATATGCTGGTTTGCCTTGGCGCTACTATCACCATGCTTTTGGGCCAGTATCAGTCCGAAATGTTAAATATGTGTTGGGCTAAATATGCTAATGTAACCGGAATGCGCACCGACGTCACCCGCTTTAGTGCTCAAGTTATCAATGGCATCGGGTTCCTGGGAGCTGGAACAATCATTGTCACTGGGCATCAGGCAGTGAAGGGGTTGACCACTGCCGCGGCCCTGTGGGCCTCAGCATGCATGGGATTGGTCATTGGAGCTGGATATTACGAGTGTGTTTTTCTTGGCTTTGTTCTGATTTTTTTCTGCGTACGGATCTTGAACCCAATCGAGACCCATCTCATCGAAAAATCCAGATATATGAATCTGTACATTGAATTTGAATCCATGGATGATGTGCGTGCTGTTGCCACCCGTCTTCGAGAATATGGTATTCATATTTACGACATTGATCTTGATCATGGTAAGCAAGAAGAGTTCCGGTACCCGAACGCCGTCTTTACCATGCGGCTTAATGGCAAGCAATCTCATGCCGAGATTATCGCAGGCCTGTTCAAACTGGAACACATCAAACTCATTGAAGAAGTGTAGTGTAAGGAGGAATACCGTGGTTGAAATATTTACACCTTTGCGCAGGTATTCTGTTGCTGCACTTTGTCTCAGAATGGTCTTGGCCTTTGTGTGTGGGGGCCTTGTAGGCCTTGAGCGAGAATATAAGCGTCGTCCTGCTGGATTCCGAACCCACATTCTCATATGTATGGGTGCGGCTATGACAACGCTAACCAGTCAGTATCTATATTTGGAGATGAATTATGAAACGGATATGGCACGTTTGGGGGCTCAGGTTATAGCAGGCATTGGATTTATCGGCGCAGGGACAATAATCGTGACACGCCGTCAACATGTTAAGGGTTTGACTACTGCAGCAGGCCTCTGGGCAACGGCCATTATCGGGCTTGCTTTGGGTGCTGGTTTTTATGAAGGTGGAATTCTCACAACTATACTAATTTTGGCGGTGGAATTAGTGCTTTCTAAAATTGGTTATTGTGTTCAGGAACACAATCCTGAACTGAATATTTATGTTGAATATCAAGATCGGATATGCCTGGAACATGTGATACAAATACTTCAGAATAAGGAGGTGCGCATAATGAACATGGAAGTTATGCGTGCTACTAGCAGTGATCGTCATCGTGCCAGTGCAATTCTTTTGCTCCGCCGACATAAACACATATCTGTCGATGATATGCTTTCTACAATCAAGAACGTCCGTGGCGTAGTAGTTGCAGAAGAATTATAATATGATTAAACCGTCAAACTAAATAAACAGGAGCCGAGACCTCATGGGCGTCACCTCTGACGCTTATATGATTCCGACCTCTCCTGACGATTCTGCCCGTCGATTCTTCTTCCGCAAAAACTCCTCACAGCCCCCCCTGGATTTTTGTTTTCCATGCGGAAAAGTTATTGGAGGTAGGTTATACATCGGGTACCATCGACGATATCGGGGATAACATGGTTGAAATATTCCTGCTGAGGTTTTGAAGGCCGTGGAGTGTGGTTCCTCGCTATATATAAAAGCCGTTGTCTCTAGCGCAAAGTCTGCTAAACATACGGGTTTATTCCGTGTGTTTATGAAGGCCAATGCAACATTCAAAGCCAGCTGTTGACGTTCTGATTGTAATCATCATAATAAAGAACGGTAGGCGAGCCTGTTATACGCAAAAAATGCTCAAAAAACTTACAAAAAAGTTGCAGATGGGTGCACTGCCGTTCGATCTCTTTCGTCCCAACGGAAAGGGAGGATTAAAACCCGATATTCATTGGTGTTTAATGGATTGAACGATTTTTAAGATGAAACTTAATAGCGCGAAAAAGCACAGCCGACCACTATAACACACATAACGAAAGTCGTTCGAGTTCTGTTGTCTCCACCAGGAAAAGACACCCATTCGGGTGTCTTTTCTTTTTTGTATTCTGACCCCCCCGGCTATGCCGGGGGGTTCCGTAAAAGCTTAGCGGAGAGTATGCAATAAACACTCCCTTTGCTATACTTGAAGTGCGGTCTGGCAACTGCACCAAAGAAGCAAAGGGAGGTCATCCAAAATGAATGACAGCAGTAGTTTATCACCTACAAGATGGAACTGTAAATATCACATAGTGCTTGCCCCCAAGTATCGTAGGAAGCTATTTTATCAGAAAAAGAAGCAAGAAATCGGGGGAATATTGTGAAGGTTATGCGAGTGGAAACAAGTTGAGATTATAGAAGCGGAAGTATGCCCAGATCACATCCATATGTTGGTAAGCATACCGCCAAAGATTAGTGTGTCTGGATTTGTGGGATTCCTAAAGGGGAAAAGTACTCTGATAATTTATGAAAGACATGCAAATCTGAAGTACAAATATGGGAATCGACAATTCTAGTGCAGAGGATATTATGTGGACACGGCCGGAAAAAACGCAAAAGCGATAGCAGAGTATATCAAACACCAGCTGGACAAAGATAAAATACAGGATCAAATTACAATGAAAGAATTTGTAGACCCTTTTAAGGGGACAAGTAACAAGCCCCTCGCAGCTGACAGACCGTACAAAGCGCCAGCAGGCGCTGCTAGTAACATAGGGCTTTGCCCGCATATGAAGAACCCCCGGCTATGCCAGGGGGTTCCTATTGATTTTTCCCCTTTATTAGCTCTGTGGATAACCTAGAGTGCCCTGTCGGTTGGCTTACTTGTGAATCAATATGACACCAGATGAGAAATTTTGGAGCTGCAGCAGAAAAAAACTGTAGCACTTTAACGGTTTAAAGTCTTGACTTGCGCGGATAAGTGAACTATAATAATCCAGAACGCGATTCGCGATCAAATTTATACCTTGTGTGTTGAGGAGGAAAAATCGTGGAAGGATCTACAAGCGGATTGATGCTGGTGCTGGCCAGCACGGTCCTGGTGATGCTGATCGGCTTTGGCATTGCCTTCTATTTCCAGCGCAGGACCAAAACAGCAGAGGACTGGGCTATGGGCGGACGAAGCCTGCCGTCTTATGTAATTGTCTTTACCCAGTTTGCCACCCTGGTAGGCGGCGGTGTGCTGGTGGGCCATGTGAGCATCGGCTTCAGTTATGGTATGGCTCCCTTGACTTACGGAATATGTGGCGCGGCTGGCTGTTTTATCATGGCCATCATCGCAGCTTGGCTTCGTGAGAATGAGTTTACCACTATTCCCGACATTTTTGAGAAAGTTTATGGCAAAAACCGCTTCCTTATGTTAGTGGGTGCCCTGATGGCCATGGTGGTCCCCTTTGGCTGGATCGCCTCTCAGGCCACCGCCTTTGCTAAACTATACACTTCCATAACCGGAATTGACAGCCGGATCCTTGTGGTGGGGATGATTGTAGTCAGTGTGTTGCTGACCCTTCCCTCCGGCTTTAAGGCTGTGGCCTGGACTGATTTTGTGTTTGGCGTGCTGATGCTGGCTTTGTGTCTCCTTACCGGCGTGCAGGCTCTGGATATGGCTGGCGGCTGGGAAAATATTGTGGCCAACCATCCCGCCCCTGAAACACTATCCCTTCCTGGAGGGCTGATGTCCGCTGGCTTCGCCACCACCGCACTGTGGTTCATCGCCGCCACCCCTGGCATGATGACCAACCAGATGACCCTTCAGCGGGTGTGCGCCGCAAACTCCGCAAAGAATGCCCGTCGTACTTTGATTGTGGGCGGTATACTGATTGCTGGAATTGAGTTGTGGGTGGTGGTAGTAGGCAACGCCTGCCGAGTTCTCAATCCTGGCCTGGCCCCCGAGGATGCTAGCGGCTGGTTCCTGACCCAGATTCCTACCTGGGTGCTGGCTTTGTTCTCCGGCTTTATTGCTACTACTATTCTATCGACCACGGACAGCGCCCTTCAGTCTGTGTCCGTCAATCTGACCCAGGATATCTACAAACAGTTCATAAATCCCAACGCTGAGGACAAGAAGCTGCTGTCCGTGTCCCGAATCTGCACTGTGTTTGTGGCCGTGGCTGCCGTGGCCTTGGCCATCGTATTCCCACGGGTGTTGGATCTGATCGTCGCCTCTTATGCATACTCAGCCTCCGGGCTGCTGGTGCCTATCTACTGCGGCTATGCTTTCCGAAATAAGAATTTCCTGACTCCGGCTAGCGGTGTCGCGGGCGTAGTGGGTGGAGTGATTGGCTGCGGTCTGGCCCAGGCGTTTGAAGCCTCTCTGCCTGCTGTCTTTGGGATTCAGTTGCCCTATGCCATTTATGGAATCTTGGCTTCCTTCCTCTGCCTGATTGTGGTGGCCCTGGCTACCAGGAAGTCCAAATAAGAATATTTCTGGGGCGCTTGAAGAACAGGAAAAAAAGTGATAAAATTTGAAACCAAGACAGAATGACTGTCGGCGGCGGGCCGTGCTCGCCGCCGACAAGATTACCGAAATAAGGAGGAGTTTATGATGAATACCATTCTGTTAAAGGAATCTGAGATCAAAAAGCTGGTCTCCATGCGGGACATTATTGAGATAGTGGACAAGACCTTCGTGGACTTGGGGGAGGGCAAGACGATCAATCCTACGAAGCTGAACCTGAACCTAGGGGACAGCGAGCCTACCAACCTGCCCTATAAGGCATCCCTCAATGCCATGCCCGCCTATATTGCCTGGCAGGATATGGCTGGCCAGAAGTGGGCCGGTGGCTGGGGCAAGGGCCGTCGTGAGATCGGCCGCCCCTTTATCAACGCCCTGATCATGCTGGTTCATCCCAACTACGGCGACTTCCTGGCCGTGATGGATGGCGCCTGGATTACCAATATGCGCACCGGTGCCCAGACCGCCGTTATCCTGCGCTATCTGTTGAAGGATAAGAAGGATATTACCGTTGGCCTGTATGGCGCCGGTGTCCAGGGCCGTACACAGACCGAAGCCCTGACCGCTATCTTTAATGTCCAAAAGCTGTATGTTTATGACCCCGTGCCCGCTGCCGCCGCCAAGTTTAAAGAGGACATGAAGGACTATGTCCAGGGCGAAATCATCGTGGTGGATCACCCCCAGAAAGCGGCCAAGGCGGATGCGGTCATCACTGTTACTCCTGCTACTCAGGCATTCCTGAAGGGAGAGTGGCTGGAGAAGGGCACCGTCTATTTTGCCATGGGTTCCTACCAGGAATGTGACGACCAGGCGATTCTGGGTGCTGATAAGCTGATCTGTGACCATGTGGGACAGTGTCTCCACCGCGGCAATCTAAAGCATTTGGCTGAAGAGGGTAAGATTACGGAGAATAGCGTGTACTGTACCGTGGGAGAACTGGCTGCCGGCATGAAGCAGGTGGGCGACGTGGCGGATCAGAAGCTGCTGGTGGTCCCCATCGGAATGGGCTGCCTGGATGTAGCTGTGGCTGGCATCGCCTACCGCAAGGCATTCTCCCTGGGTGTGGGGGAGACCTTCGCGTTTGACGAATAAGGAAGGCGGACTCCATGAAGCAAAATTTTGCGGTATTGGGTGCCGGCAACGGCGGACAAGTAATCTCCGCCTATTTGAAACTGTGTGGGAAACATGTGACCCTGTATGACCGCTTTCCTCAAGTCTTAGCGCCGATAAGAGCCAGAGGCGGCATTCAGCTAGAGGGAGTTTCCAAAACCGGTTTTGCCAAGCTGGATCAAATCTGTGAGGATGTGGCCCAGGCGGTAGACGGAGCGGAGATCATCTTTGTAGTACTGCCCGCTTTTGCCCATGCCTATGTGGCCCAGGAGCTGGCAGGCTGCTTGGTGGACGGCCAGACGGTCGTCGTTTGTCCCGGCGCGACCGGCGGCGCGTTAGAATTCCGGGCAATCTGGGACAGGGCCGGCTGTCGGTCCAAGGTCCGCCTGTGTGAGACGAACAGCTTGTTCTATGCTGCCCGGGCCCAGGATGCTGTAGCTACCATTTCCGGAGTGAAGGATGAGCTGTCTCTGGCGGCCCTGCCTGCACAGGATACTCAGGCTATCATTGACGATTTGTCTGATGTGTACCCACAGCTGATTCCCGCAGCCAATGTACTGGAAACCAGCCTAAACAACATGAATACGGTCGTCCACCCTCTGCCAGTTCTGCTCAACGCGGGCAGTATCGAACGAGGGGAAAAGTTCCGCCACTACTTTGACGGCATCACCCCCGCGGTGGGCGAGGTAGTGGAGCAGATGGACCGGGAGCGGGTAGCTGTGGGCAGGGCCTACGGGCTGGATATTCTCAGTCTGAGAGATGCTTATATCCACTACTACCATGTTCAGGCAGAAAAGATGTCAGACCTGTGTCATATGTCCCAGGCCCACGCCAATATTATGGCTCCTGGGGTGCTGGACTCCCGCCTGATCGTGGAGGATGTGCCCATGGGGCTGGTGCCCATCTCCGCCCTCGGCCGGGCAGCAGGGGTGCCCACCCCGATCATCGATTCGGTGATTACGCTGACGGGTGCGCTGGTCGGCCAGGATTTTTGGAAGTCCGGCCGGACGATGGAGTCACTAGGAATTGCCGGGTTGGACCGGGAACAGCTTATGGCGAAACTATAATATAAAAGGGCCTGTGGCGAAAAAGCCACAGGCCTTTTTATAAGATGGGACGTATCACAGCAGGGCGAGCTGTTTTAGCAGGAAAATCCACAGGAATAGGGTCAAGCTGCAGAGCAGAGAGGTAGTGACAATCAACTGGGCGGTCAACTGATGGTCGCTGTCGCAGGCCAGAGCCATAGGATAAGAGGTAGAGGCGGTGGGGGAGGCGATACAGACCAGTACAGTGCCTAGCGCCCCGCCCCGGAAGCCCATCAAAATGGCAGGAATCACCGCACAGGCTGGAGCAATGACCAAACGGACCAGCGCCCCAAAAAGGACAGGCTTCCAATTTGTCCGCAGCCCGCCCAGCCGGAAGGAGGCCCCTAGGGCGATCAGCGTAGTAACACTGCCTGCGTTGCCCAGACTGGCCACAGTGGTTTCCACGCAGGAGGGCAGCCGTACTTCCAGAAACAGACAGATCAGACCCATCAGGCAGGCCAGGATCAGCGGGTTGCGAAGGATGCTAGTCAATGTTTTCTTCAGATCTGCCCGCTCTCCACGGCAGGTTTCCAGTGTGATTACCGCCATCACATTGTACATGGGGACCATAATAGCAATGGCCATGGACAGCAGCGCTACCCCATTCCCATCCATCATTTGTTGGGCTAGGGACACTCCAACCACGGCGATGTTAGTGCGAAAAGAGTTCTGGATATAGGCGCCCCGGCGTCTGTGATCGGGCTCTGCCTTAGTATAGATTAAATAGCAGAGCAGGAACCAGCCCAGCAGCCACAGGGCTAGGTACAGAAGAAGGTCCGGCTGGATGGCTGTAGATAAGTCGGTGGAATAGATGTTGGAAAAAAGGAGGCAGGGAAGCAGGGCGTGGAAGCTGAGAGAACTGAGCTGGTCGAACATCCCTTCCGGTACTACTTTACTCAGCCGGATGAGAAGACCGGTGCATAGAGTGAGAAACATGGGGATGACACAGTTGACAGATACAATGAGATTTTCCAATTTCTATACCACCTTATCTAGTTCCCTTTTTGTCTATTGTAGCACAATCAGAAAAAAAGGGAAGAAAAAGATAGGCCAGTTCCACGGAACTGGCCTATCTGTCTTACGACCGGTTTTGCGCCTCTACCAGCCGGACGCCGCAGTATTGCTCCCGTAGCTTGGGCTTCTCGATCTTGCCGGTGGGATTCCGGGGAACGTCAGCGAAGATGAGCTTGCGGGGCCGCTTATATCGGGGGAGATCCATACAGTACTGGTTAATTTCGCTCTCGGTACAGGTCATGCCCTCTTTCAACTGGATGATGGCGGCGGCAATCTCACCCAGTCGGTGATCGGGTAGGCCAATCACAGCCACGTCGTGGACCTTGGGATAGGCGGACAGGAAGGCTTCGATTTGAACCGGGTACAGGTTCTCGCCGCCGGAGATGATCACATCCTTTTTCCGGTCTACCAGATAGATAAAGCCCTCCTCGTCCTGACGGGCCATATCCCCGGTGTGGAGCCAGCCGTTTTCCAGAACCTCGGCGGTGGCCTCCGGATTGTGGTAGTAGCACACCATAACGCCGGGTCCCTTGACACACAGCTCGCCTACATCACCCTGCTTCACCAGGGCATTCTGTTCGTCCACAATTTTTACCTTCCAGCCATAGCCGGGAACCCCGATGGCCCCCACTTTGTCCAGGTGATCCATGCCCAGATGGACACAGCCAGGGCCGGTGGACTCGGACAGGCCATAATTGGTATCGTACTTGTGGTGGGGAAAGTAGCGCATCCAGTGTTTGATGAGGGAGGGAGGGACTGGCTGGGCGCCAATGTGCATGAGCCGCCACTGGGACAGATGGTAGTCCTCCAGCTCCAGGTCCCCTCGGTCTAGGGCGGCCAGGATGTCCTGACACCAGGGGACCAACAGCCAGACGATGGTGCACCGCTCAGAGGAGGCGGCCTCGAAGATAGCCTGTGGCGTGTTGCCTTTCAGCAGAACTGCCCGGCTTCCAGTGAACAGAGAACCAAACCAGTGCATCTTGGCGCCCGTGTGGTACAGGGGCGGGATGCACAGGAAAACATCCTCATGGGTGGTGGCGTGGTGGATGGCCTCCATCCGGGCGGACTGGATCAGGGCCTGGTGCTTGAGTAGGATAGCCTTGGGAAAGCCGGTGGTCCCGGAGGAGTAATAGATGGCGGCTTCGTCCTCGTCATCGATCAGCACCTTGGGAGCGACGCTGGAACAGTTGGCGGTGGCTCGGTGGTAGTCCTCGGCAAAGGAGGGGCAGGTGTCGCCCACGAAGAAAAGGAGCATCTGCCGGGATATCTTGGGCACAATGGCCTCCACTCGGCCGATGAACTCCGGCCCGAAGAACAGCACATCCACGTCAGCCAGCTTCAGGCAGTAGTCGATCTCGTCGGAGGTATAGCGGAAATTGAGAGGGACGGCCACCGCTCCGGCCTTTAAAACTCCGAAGTAAATGGGGAGCCACTCCAGGCAGTTCATCAGCAGGATAGCGACCTTCTGTCCTCTGCGGATGCCCCGACCCAGGAGCATATTGGCAACCCGGTTGGCTTTCTCGTCAAAGACGGACCAAGTGATCTCCCGGCGGTAGGGGACGGAGGAGGTGGGCTGGATCAACTCGTACTCCTTCCAGGTGACCCGCTGTTCCTCCTGGATCTCGGGGTTGATCTCTACCAGGGCGATTTCCTCACCGTATAGTTTGCTGTTGCGCTCCAACAGATCCGTGATAGGCATGGCGCTCATATCCTTTCCAAGGCCGGATTCGGCCAGGTGCTTTATTGATTTCAACCTTTAAACCGTTAAAGTATCATAACCCATTTGCGGCCTGTTGTCAAGAGGGAAACGCCAACGGGGATGGAGGCGAGGCTGTAATTGATAAAAGCGGCATTAGGTAGGCAGTCCTGTCCAGCCCCTGTACCCGGAAGTAAACAGGGAAAGTCGTTCAAAGAACAAAAATGGACTTGACAAATGATGCCAGAGGTGTATAATGCGAACCAATAAAGTGTGGACGGAAACAAAGTAGGGCGCGGGTCCGGCTGTACAGAGAGTTCCCGGTAGGTGTGAGGGGCACAGCTTCGCGTTTGAAATTTCATTTCCTGAGCTGTCCGAGGAAAGGCTTTGGGCTGAGTAGAGCGGATCGGGTCCTCCCGTTACAGAGGCTGGGTGTTGTTGGACACCCGATAAGACTGTCCCTATGGGGACGGTGAACAGAGGTGGTACCACGGGAGACGTTTCCCCGTCCTCTAGCGGCTTGGGCTGCTAGGGGGTTTTTTGTTTTTTAGTAGAATTTGGCCCCGTAAAAAGAGAAAGGCTCATTTACTTTTTTGCTTTTGTGTGCTACACTTTACACAAGTAAATTCTCCTGGAGGAGAAGAAACTTGGAAAAGGAGCGAAGACAATGGCGAAAGGGGAAAAGAAAGGCCGAAGCCTGGCCCTGTACGAAACTATTTTGAAGCTGAAGGATCTAGACGAGTGCTGCCGGTTTTTTGACGACCTGTGCACCCCGACCGAGCTGCGCAGCCTGGAGCAGCGGTTCGATGTGGCGGTCTACTTGCAGCAGGGGTTGGTCTATTTGGACATTCTGGAGAAAACCGGGGCCTCCAGTGCCACCATTAGCCGGGTCCGCCGGTCCATGCTGGACAACGGCGCCGGCGGTATTATGCGGGAGGTTATTCAGCGGGAAACTCTTCACAACAGGGGAAGCGACGAATAAATATTAGGAAAGCAGGGAAGAAACATGAAACAACTGATGCTGGGTAATGCCGCCGTTGCCCGTGGGCTTTATGAGGCCGGGTGCTGCGTGATCTCCAGCTACCCCGGTACCCCCAGTACTGAAATTACCGAGGAGGCCGCCAAGTTCGACGATATCTACTGTGAGTGGGCCCCCAACGAGAAAGTGGCTATGGAGGTGGCCTTCGGCGCCAGCCTGGCTGGGAAGCGGGCCTTCTGTGGCATGAAACATGTGGGGTTGAATGTGGCCGCTGACCCTCTATTTACTATGAGCTATACCGGCGTGAACGGCGGTATGGTTATCGGCGTGGCTGACGACGCGGGGATGCATTCCTCTCAAAATGAGCAGGATTCCCGCCGCCACGCCATTGCCGCCAAGGTGCCTATGCTGGAGCCCTCCGACTCCGCCGAAGCCCTGGCCTTCACCAGGCTGGCCTTTGCGCTGTCCGAGGAGTTCGACACCCCGGTGCTGCTGAAAATGTGTACCCGGGTGGCCCACTCCCAGTCTCTGGTGGAGTTGTCCGACCGGGAGGAGAGGCAGACCGTCCCCTATGAGAAGAACATCGCCAAATATGTGATGATGCCGGGCAACGCCATCCGCCGCCACCCCGCAGTGGAGGAGCGCACCGGCCGGCTGCGGGAGTGGGCGGAGACTGCTCCCATCAATCGGGTGGAGATGGGCGGTACCGGCCTGGGCATCATTACCTCCTCCACCAGCTACCAGTATGTGAAGGAGGTCTTTGGGGACAGCGTGTCCGTGCTGAAGCTGGGTATGGCCAACCCCCTGCCCGTCAGGCTGATCCGGGACTTCGCCGCCAAGGTGGACAAGCTGGTGGTGGTAGAGGAGCTGGACCCCATCATTGAGGAGCACTGCCGCACCCTGGGCCTGGAGGTGTCCGGCAAGGATGTACTGCCTATGGAGGGGGAGTTCTCCCAGAACCTGGTGGCCGCCCGGCTGGGCGGGACCGTACATAGCGGGAAGGCTCTGGACGACGCCATTCCGCCCCGGCCTCCGGTCATGTGCGCCGGCTGCCCCCACCGCGGGCTGTTCTACACCTTGAACAAAAACAAGTGCACCGTCCTTGGGGATATCGGCTGCTATACTCTGGGAGCGGTGGCCCCCCTGTCCGCCATGGATATGACTTTGTGTATGGGGGCCTCCATCTCCGCCATCCACGGCTTCAACAAGGCCCTGGGCACGGAGAGTGAGGGCAGGACGGTGGCCGTCATCGGCGATTCCACCTTTATGCACTCTGGAATGACCGGATTAGCTAACATCGCCTATAACCAGTCCAATTCTACCGTCATTATCCTGGATAACTCCATCACCGGCATGACTGGCCACCAGCAGAATCCCACTACCGGCTACAACATCAAGGGCGACCCCGCCGGCAAGATCGACCTGGAGGCCCTGTGCCGGGCCATGGGCTTCAACCGGGTGCGGGTGGTGGACCCCTATGACCTGAAGGCCACCGACCAAGCAGTGAAGGAGGAGCTGGCCGCGGACGAGCCCTCCGTCATCATCAGCCGCCGGCCCTGCGCCCTGCTGAAATACGTTAAGCACAAGGCGCCGCTGAAGGTAAACACAGACAAGTGCATTGGCTGCAAAAGCTGTATGAAGATCGGCTGCCCCGCCATCTCCATGAAGGAGGGCAAGGCCCATGTGGACAACACGCTGTGCGTGGGCTGCGGCGTTTGTGAGCAGCTCTGCCCCGTGGGGGCCTTCGAGAGCACCGGCAAGGAGGGTTAAGGCATGGAAACCAAGAATATTATGATCGTGGGCGTAGGGGGACAGGGCTCCCTGTTAGCCAGCAAGCTGCTGGGCCACCTGCTGATGGAGCAGGGCTATGACGTGAAGGTGTCCGAGGTCCACGGCATGTCCCAGCGGGGCGGAAGCGTGGTCACCTATGTGCGCTACGGGGAAAAGGTGTGCTCCCCCGTCATTGACAAGGGAGAAGCGGACTATATCGTGTCCTTCGAGCTGCTGGAGGCCGCCCGCTGGCTGGCCTACCTGAAGCCAGATGGACAGATTGTCACCTCTACCCAGCAGATCGATCCTATGCCCGTCATCACCGGCGCGGCCCAGTACCCCGAAAATTTGGTGGAGAAGATGAAGGCCGCCGGCGCCAAGGTGGACGCCCTTGACTGCTTGGCTTTGGCCGAGGAAGCTGGCTCCTCCAAGGCGGTGAACATCGTCCTGATGGGCCGCCTGTCCCACTACTTCGAACTGCCCGAGGAGGCGTGGCACAAGTCCCTGGAGGCCATGGTGCCCCCAAAGTTCCTGGAACTGAATAAGAGAGCGTTTGAGCTGGGGAAGAACGCCTGATGGGGTTGGGCGGTTTAATGGTTGCCGCGGGCGGCGCCTTGGGTGCCGCTGGCCGCTATGGGATAAGCCTGCTGCCATGGCGGGGGGAGTTCCCCCTGCTCACCCTGTGTACTAACTTCCTGGGGGCTCTGGCCATCGGCTTTGTCGTCGGACTGGCCGGGCCGCGCCGCCTTTCCCCCAGCTGGACTCTGTTCTGGAAGACTGGGGTGTGCGGCGGCTTTACCACCTTCTCTACTTTTTCTCTGGAGAGCTTCACCCTGCTGGAGCGGGGAAAGTGGCTTCTGTGCGGGGGATATATGTTTCTAAGCGTGGCGCTGTGCCTGCTGGGAGTGGCCCTGGGGCAGAGGTTGAGCGGGGATGCCTGAATCGGCCCTGTATGTCAGGAACAAAAGGGCGGCGATTGCCGCCGCCCTTCTATTTTTCCATATTTTTTGATATGCCGCCCAATTTGTCCTGGAAGATTTGTCAGGATTGGGCCTTTCTGAACGCAAGAATCAAAAGAAGCTGGAAAGCACGAGAGAAAACTGGAAAGGACTGATACCCATGGAGAGATATTACCAGCCAGAGATCGAAACCGCGTCCCAGGAGCAGATCCGCGCTTGGCAGGACGAGCGCCTGGTCAAGCAGGTGAAACACGTCTGGGACAACGTGCCTTACTACCGCAAGAAGATGGAGGAGAAGGGGCTGACTCCTGACGACATCAAGGGTGTGGATGACCTGCATAAGCTGCCCTTTGTCACCAAGGCCGACCTGCGGGAGGCATATCCCTACGGACTAGTGGCCAAACCCCTGAAGGACTGCGTGCGTATCCAGTCCACCTCTGGCACCACTGGCAAGCGGGTGGTGGCTTTCTACACCCAGCACGATATCGACCTGTGGGAGGACTGCTGTGCACGGGCCATCGTGGCCGCCGGCGGCACCAACGAGGACGTGTGCCAGGTGTCCTACGGCTACGGCCTGTTTACTGGCGGACCCGGACTCAACGGCGGCAGCCACAAGGTTGGCTGTCTGACCATCCCCACCTCCTCCGGCAATACGGAGCGGCAGATCATGTTTATCCGGGACTTAAACGCCACCATTCTGTGCTGCACCCCCTCCTACGCGGCTTACCTGGGCGAGTCTATGAAAGAGATGGGCCTGACCCCCGACCAGATTCCCCTGAAGGCGGGCATCTTTGGGGCCGAGGCGTGGAGCGAGGAGATGCGCCAAGACATCCAGAATACACTGGGTATTAAAGCCTATGATATATACGGCTTGACGGAGCTGTCCGGCCCCGGTGTGGCCTTCGAGTGCTCCGCCCAGTCTGGGATGCATATTAATGAGGATCACTTTATCGCGGAGATCATCGACCCGGACACCGGCGAGGTGCTGCCCGAGGGCAGCCAGGGCGAGCTAGTATTTACCTCCATTACCAAGGAGGCGTTCCCCCTGCTGCGCTACCGTACCCGGGACATCTGCGTGCTCAGTCATGAGCCTTGCCCCTGCGGCCGCACTCATGTGAAGATGACGAAGCCCCGCGGCCGCACCGACGATATGCTTATCATCCGGGGTGTCAATGTGTTCCCCTCCCAGATCGAGACCGTGCTCCTCAACCATGGCTACCCCGCAAACTACCAGATCATCGTGGACCGAGTGAAGTCCACCGATACTCTGGACGTTCAGGTGGAGATGACCCCCGAGATGTTCACCGACAATCTGGGCGAGATCAGCCGCCGCCAGAAGGAACTGGTGGATGGGCTGCGGTCCATGCTGGGACTGGCCGCCAAGGTCACCCTGGTAGCCCCCAAATCTATCGTCCGTAGCGAGGGCAAGGCGGTGCGCGTCATCGACAAGCGCAAGATTTGAAACTAAAGGAGGAAAGCGGTATGAATATCAAGCAGATCTCCGTCTTTGTGGAAAACAAGCCGGGCGCCCTGTATGCCATGACCGGGGTGCTGGCTCAGAACCAGATCGATATGAGGGCCCTGAATGTGGCCGAGAGCAGCGACTTCGGTGTGGCCCGCGTGATCGTGGATGATGTCTATAAGGCCGCCACGGTACTGAAGGAGGCGGGCTATGTCCACAATATCACCCCTGTGCTGGGGGTAGCCATCCCTGATGTGCCCGGCGGACTGAACAAAGTGCTCCAGGTACTCACCGATGCCAAAGTCAATGTGGAGTATATGTACGCTTTCCTGGGCGGTAAGGATACCACCAACGCCTATATGGTATTCCGGGTGGCCGACAACGAGGCGGCTGCCGCCGCCCTTGCGTCCCGAAGCATCAAGACGGTGGACCAGGAGGAGATGAACAACCTGTAAGGACGGGGTGTCCAAACCTTTCACAACGGCAGAGGCCGCCCATTGGGCGGCCTCTGCCGTTGTGAAAGGAAGGATTTGTCTTCGGGCGGGTCCATAATGATAGAAGATCCATGCTGGCCTTATCGAGTCCACACCATCCGATATTCCATCTCTCCGGTATGCTCATCCAGCCCTTCCCGCTGTATCACGAACCGTTCCCTCTGATAAAAGGCGACCGCTCTGGAATTTTTCTGGTATACGTTTAGCTCCAGTCGGTCTTTGCGGGCCTTTACAAAGTCCAGCAGCCGTTTCCCAACCCCTTGGGATTGGGCCTCCTGGCGGATAAATATTCCCTCTATGTAACTGCCGTTGAGGCCCACGAAGCCCTGTATGGCTCCCTCTCTCTCACAAAGATAGACCTCGGCTTGGGCAAGGGCCTCCGTTACTTCGGACAACTGGCCTTCCCAATATTGGGAAGGAATAAAAGCGTGGGCTGAGAGATTGGTATTGAGCCAGATAGCGGACACAGCGCTGATATCCTCCGTCTGTAAAGCTCTGATCATAATTCGCTCCTAAGAGATGATTTGGGGTGTCTGATACCATTATATCACAAGAGGGGAAGGGCTGCAACGGAACGAGGGGATGTAAAATGCTCTCTGTGATTGTGCTGCTGATTGGCATACTGCTGATGGGAGCGGGCCTGTATGACCGGACTGTGTTTTGGAGAAAAAAGCTCCGCTTTGAGTGATTTCAAAGCGGAGCTTTTTTGTAAATTTATACATTTAGTATCACTCTCGCCAGGCCAATGGCTGCCAAATGGGCAGGATAGAAGGCATAGAAAAACCACTTTGGCACCTTGATGCCTGTGTGGGTGGGGAGAAAGATGGGAAAGGCAGACAGGACAGCGAAGATGGTCCAGTTGATGGCGTGTCCGGCGATTTTCACACTGAGGGGATCCTCCATTTGTCCGCCCCACAGGGCAGGCAGCCAGAAGAGCACATAGACGGCCGCCCCCAGGACGCGTCTGTTTCGACACAGATAGAAAATGAGCATCAGCACGATGCCGTTGGCCGAGTAATCAAAATTGACAAAGCTGGCCAGCAGGAATAGGGCGAGGAACAGCCACCACCGTCTGGTATGGACTCCCCACAGGGCTAGCAGGCTCACCAGCAGCGTGAAAAAGATGTTCATATTCATCCACTCCGCTTGCCAGTCCCAGGGGTGAAAGGCAAAGATGTAGAAGGGCTGGGAAATCAGGGCGAAGGCCCCCAGCCGCAGGAGGTATTTCCTGATGTCGCGGGTGTACAGCAGACCCACTGTCAGACAGTAGGCGAAGATGGGGAAGGCCAGCCGCCCCACCCATCGAAAGACGGGGTACTCCGGAAAAAAGGCGGTGCCCACATGGTCAATGACCATGGAAAGAATGGCGATCAGTTTAAGAAAGTCAGTGTCCAGATTCGTTTTCAACTTGGGCATGGCGGAGAGCGGTTTGGTTTCCATACGGGTCCTCCTTGTATATGCTTTCGTCCAATGCTGCGACAGTATAACACTGTCGCTGGCAAAACGCAAGACGTTTTGCCCTGACAGGACTGGGGACCGTCCGAGAAAGCTCTGCCCCTTTGGAAAAACTTACCTTGACACAGGAGGTTTATTATAGTAAACTTAATTGAGAGAGGTTTATTGTGATAAACTTAAGAAGGTGAGTCTGTGGAAAAGCTGTTTGAGGGGGAATACCGCGTGATGGAGGTGCTGTGGGACAGCGGGCCGGTAAGCTCCACCCAACTGGTTTCCCTGTGCGGAGAGCGGCTGGACTGGAACAAGAGCACTACCTACACCGTTCTGCGGCGGCTAAAGAATAAGGGCTTAGTGCGCCACCAGAACACAGTGGTTACCCCTCTGGTTACCCGGGAGGAGGTCATCCGGGCCCAAGGGGAGGAGTTGGTGAGGCGGGCAGGGGGACTGCCCCTGTTTATGACCGCCTTCCTCAGCGGCCGAAAGCTTACCGCCCAGGAGGCGGAGGAGCTGAAGGAGCTGATCGACGAGAAAATGGGGGAGGGATAAAGCCGTGGAGCTTGTGGCGCGGTTCTGCTGGTGCGCCATGCTGCAGATGCTCAATTGGAGTATTTACCTGGGAATGGCCTTGGCCGCCCTTCTGGCCCTGAGACCCATGACCCGGCGGTTCCTGGAGCCCCGGCAACGGGTAGCCCTGTGGGGGGTGGTGTGGCTGTCCTTCTGCTTGCCCCAGTGGATAAACCTGCTTGACTGGGTGCCCCTGCCCTTCACCCTCCGCTCTTTCCTGACTCCCCGGACTTATTGCGACAGCGGCTTTGACCATTTCCCTATGTATTTGCCTGAGATTACTGGGGAGGGGACCTATCACCTTGCCCTGCCTGGGGGCTTTTCCATTCCCATCCAGGTGTCCTGGCAGGGGATGGTGCTTCTGGTGCTGCTGGGAGCGGCCTATTTTGTGGTGATTTTTAGCCTGGCTCGCTGGTCAGACCGGGGAGTCAGGAAACTGGCCAGCCAGGGGAGGGCGCTGGAAACGGAGGACTATGAACGGCTGGGGCTGACCATGGCCGAGGGCCAGAGCATCAAGCTGTGTCCGGACCTGCCCACCAGCTTTGTGCTCCGGCGCAAGGGCGGACATGACATCCTGCTTCAGAGAGAGCTGACCGGCGAGCAGATGAAATTGGTGCTCATCCATGAGCGAGAGCATGTGAAACAACGCCATCCCTGGCTCCAGGGGATTGCTTCTGCGGTCTGGATCCTCAATTTCTGGAATCCCCTGGTGTGGCTGGCCTACCGGGCCTTCCGCTTAGACATGGAGCTGGCTTGTGATCAGGGGGTGCTGGAGCAGCTGGACTTGGAGGGCCGGCGGAGCTATGCCCGGACTCTGGTAGAGCTTGCCAGCGACCGCCCAGTATGGGGTGGGGTTACCTCCTTCGGAGAGTGTGACGCAGCCCTCCGTGTCCGGCAGGCTGCCAACTGGCAGCCCGATTACAGAAGCTCCGGGCCGGGGACGTCACGGAGCGGGGACAGGAAAACTGTCCTGGGCTGGGCAGCGGCCGCCGCCCTGGCTGCCTTTCTTCTGGCAGGGGGCCCCTACCGTGCCCTGGATGCCGATGTCCTGGATGTGATGGAGCGGTACCAGATCTGGTCCATGATGGCAGAGGAGGCGGACTGGGACGAGGATACAATTTTCTATGCGGCGGAGGATGGGAGCAGTTATATCTCGGTCCGGTTTCAGGATTTGAATGGTACCTGGTGCCACGCCCTGTTCCGGCGGTGGTTTTGGGGGAATACTATCGACTTCCACTTCACACCTGACGGCAGATCGCCGGACCAAGACCAGAGACTGGACTACTGGGTGTTGCTCCCGGGCGGAAAAACAGAGCCCCTGTCATAAGACAGGGGCTCTGTTCTGTTCAATGCCGGTCCTGCTTCCTGGCTGCCAGATGTTCCATCATGGCCCGGTCGAAGGACAGGCAGGAGCCAAAGGGGTCCACCACAAAGCCCGCCGCCCGGTTGTCCCGCAGGACCATGGCGGCATAGTCGTCAAAGGTGAGGACCAGGGTTTGCTGGTTTTTGGGGCCGCACAGCTTGCGCAGCTCCTCCCAGCAGGTGAAGGCGGGGAAAAAGGGCTGCCCCTCCTGGTTGGACAGCAGTTGGAACTGGATGGCAGTGCCCTCCCCCAGTGGGGCGCTCTCCTGCTGCTCCGGGGCGGGAGAGATGGTCACCGGGGCCAAAAAACGGGCCTTGGAGATGACGATGTCCAGCACTGCCTCCCGGCTCGCCCGGCTGCCCTGGGCGGCCATATCAGCGACCGCCTGGGCCAGTTCCGGGTTGGTGATAGGTTGTGTGAGATCACTCATGGAAAAGACCTCCTAATCAAAAATATCCGGCGCCTTAGGACAGCCCTAGCAGCCTCTGGGCGTTACCGCCCAGAATGGCCTCCAGGTCCGGCTGACTTAGGGGCAGGGCCCGGAGCTGGGCGATGCCCTCTTCCTGCCCACGCCAGGGGCTGTCGGTGCCGAAGAGTATCCGGTGTGCGCCAAAGGTGTCCACCATGCGCAGAAACTGGGCCTTGGACATTAGAGCCAGCTCCTCCGGAGCGAAGTGGCCGTCCCCCCTGTGGGCAATCCGGCCCAGGGCGTAGGCGGTGTCCAGATAGACATGGGTATGGGGCAGCAGCTCCTCCACTTGGTCCCAATTTCTCCACCCACCCATGTGAGCCAGAATGAGCTGGAGGGGGCCTGCCTGTTCCACCGCCCGAAGGACCATCTCTGGGGAGCAGTTTACTTGGCCGGGAAAGCCGATATCCAGTCCGGCGTGGGTCAGCACAATGAGGCCCAGCTCTCCGCACCGGTCCAGGATGCGCAGGTAGCGGGGGTCGTCAAAGTCCACCCCCTGGTAGACGGGGTGGACCTTAATGCCCTTCATACCTAGGGCGGCCACCCGTCCCAGTTCCTCCTTCCAGCCGTCGAAGTCCGGGTGCATACAGCCGAAGGAGAGAATGCCATTCCCCTGGCTGTTCAGGCGAGCGGAGGCGTCATTGATGTGGACCACTTGGCGGGGGCTGGTGGCCACGGGGAGGACCAGGGAGAAATCTACTCCAGCGGCGACCATGGAGGCCCGCAGGCCCGCTTCTGTCCCATCGGTAAAGGGGCGGGTGTGGGAAATATCCTGTAATTTTTGAATAGTGGAGGCGGCGATGCGCTCCGGAAAGGTGTGGGTATGGATATCGACGACCATAGAAAACTTCCTTTCGGAAATGAGGATAGAACATACCGTCAGGGCCCACAAAGTGGGCCCTGACAGAGTCGTGTGCTTATTTAGGATACCACAGCGCCTGCCTTTTTGCAAAGAGGGAATTTATTTGTCCCCCAGGGCCTGGCTTTGCCGGACCAGCACCTTCTCGTCGTAGCAGGAGAAGGCGTCCTCTACCAGCGCACGGTCCGGCTTGGCGGTGCAAAGGGAGACCAGGGGAACGATCACAAGTCCAGCGACCATGCAGAAGGCCCCGGCGTTGATGGGGGACTGAAGGAGGGCGGGAAGGACGGACTTTAGAGGGCTGATGACAGCCAGCATAAAGACGGTGGAAAACAGGAAGCTGGTCCAGCAGGCGGCCTTGGTGGCCCTCTTCCAGTACAGGCCAAAAAGGAAGGGGGCCAGAAAGGCGCCGGCCAGGGCGCCCCAGCTGACGCCCATGAGCTGGGCGATGAAGGTGACGTTGGACCTGTATTGAATGATGGCCAGCACCACGGAGATGGCGATAAACACCACGATGAGGCAGCGCATGACAAAGACCTGGCGCTTCTGGTCCATGTCCTTCCAGACGTGGTCCTTCAGCAGATCCAGAGTCAGCGTAGAGCTGGAGGTGAGCACCAGGGAGGACAGGGTAGACATGGAGGCGGACAGCACCAGGACCACCACCACCGCCAGCAGAACGTCTGGCAGGCCGGACAGCATAGTGGGGATGACGGAGTCATAGCCGTTGGCGGCGATATCGATCTGGCCGCTGAACAGCCGGCCAAAGCCCCCCAGGAAGTAGCAGCCCCCGGCCACGATGACGGCAAAGAGGGTGGAGATGACCGTGCCGGTGTCGATGGCCTTCTCGCTCTTGATGGCGTAGAATTTCTGGACCATCTGGGGCAGTCCCCAGGTGCCGAGGGAGGTGAGGACCACCACGCCCAGCAGGTTCAGGGGGTCGGGGCCGAAGAAGGAGGCGAAGACGCCGGGGGCGGCGGACACCTCCGGGTCGCTCACCTGGGCCAGCCCCTCCAGGGCAGCCAGAAAGCCCCCCTGGCTGTTCAGGACGGCGGCGATCACCGCCACGATGCCGAAGATCATGATGATGCCCTGGATAAAGTCGTTGATGGCGGTAGCCATATAGCCCCCGGCGATGACATACACTCCAGTGAGCACTGCCATGACTACCACACACACGGAGTAGTCGATGTCAAAGGCCATGCCGAACAGCCTGGACAGGCCGTTGTACAGACTGGCGGTGTAGGGGATAAGGAAGATGAAGATAATGACTGAGGCGGCGACCTTCAGGGACCTGGAGCCAAACCGCTTGCCAAAAAATTCGGGCATGGTGGCGGAGTCCAGGTGCTGGGTCATGATGCGAGTCCGGCGGCCCAGCACGACCCAGGCCAACAGAGAGCCCAGGATAGCGTTGCCGATGCCCGCCCAGGTGGCGGCAATACCGTACTTCCACCCAAACTGCCCGGCGTATCCCACAAAGACTACGGCGGAGAAGTAGGAGGTGCCGTAGGCGAAGGCGGTGAGCCATGGTCCGACAGACCGCCCACCCAGCACAAAGCCGCTGACATCGGTGGCGTGTTTCCGGCAATACAGACCGATGCCCACCATGACGGCGAAGAACACCAGCAACATACCCAGCTTGATACCCATTTTGAACCAGTCCTCTCATCAAACACATTTGATTTATTGGTTTGATGCGTTAAAGTTTAACGCACAAAAGCGATAAAGTCAAGAGAGAATTTGATTGTTTGGGCAAAAAGTTTTTCCAAGCTGGGATTCTCCTGATCAGAAGGGGCCAGGAAACAGGGCGATGAAGGGGGCTGCGGGGACTGGGTGGGAAAGCGGCAGATTTGCAAGTGGATGATTGAAGGGACGCTCCCGACACTGGGAACGTCCCTTTGTCACACGGCCAGGAGGAGATAGCCACCCAGCAGTATTGTCAGAAAAACCAAATTGGCCGCAGTGAACCACAACAGGTATTTTCCCTTTTTGTGGGGAGAGCGGCGGACCACCTGCTTATAGGAAATCAAACTGGCCATAGAGGCGATCAGCGTACCCAGTCCCCCCAGATTAGTGCCAACCAGTAGTGCGGTCCCGTTGTCTGTAAAACCAGACAGCAGCAGGGCGGCGGGCACATTACTGAGCGCCTGGCTAGCCAGGACGGCGCATACCGCCTCATGGTGAGCGAGGACGGCCTGGAAAAAGTCATGGCAGGCGGGCAGGCGGCTTAGGTTGCCCACAAAGAGAAAGAAGCCTACAAAGGTGGCCAGCAGGGACCAGTCCACCCGGACCAGCACACGGCGGTCTACCAGGGCAGTGAGCAGGGCCACCAGTACGCATAACAGCGCCACAGGCAGGGCTTTCGCCACCGCGGCCAGACAGAGGACAAAGAGGATGAGGTAAAAGCCCAGACGCCTGCCTTCGGAAATCGCGGGAGGTGTCAGCTTGGGTAGGGACAAGGGGGTGGAGCGGCGGCACAGAAGGAACAGTAGAATCAGCAGACCGGAGGCGGCGGTGAGGGGGAGCATGGACCGGAAAAACTCCCCAAGGCTCATCTGATAGTGGGAGTAGAGGTACAGGTTTTGGGGATTGCCGATGGGGGTAGCCATACTGCCTAGATTGGCGGCGATGGTCTGCATGGCCACCACAGGGATCAGGCGCTCCTCCTCTCCGGCTAGCTCTAGTACCTCCATTGCGAAGGGAACAAAGGTGATAAGGGCCACATCGTTGGTCACCGCCATGCTGAAAAAGAAGGGCAGGAAGATGAGCGCACCCTCCAACTGTCTGGTCGTGGCCGTCCGCTCCAGCAGATGCTCACCCAGACGGCGGAACAGACCCAGCCCCTGGAGCCCTGCCATCACCGCCATCAAAGAAAAGAGTAGCCCCAGGGTGCCGCCGTCGATATAATCCAGATAGGCCCGGTCCGGGGGGACCAGAAAGGCTGTGGCAGCCGCCAGCAGCCAGGCGATGGACAGCACCGTTTCCCGCCGTAAAAATACTATGAGCTTTTGCAACACACATCTCTCCATTCGGGAGGATATGTTAGCACAGACAGGGGGAAAAATCAAAGAAAATATTTTTGTGGGGGAGAGGCTGGAGGATATCGAATTACCATATGTCAGCACTTTGGAGGATAGAGAAATAGGAAAGCCCCCAAGCCAAAATGGCTTGGAGGCTTGTTAAGCCGTCCGGGACAGAAGCTTTTCCTGCCGGAGGACACGGAGAAGAAAGAGAAGGGAGAGAATGGCGGTGAGTACTCCGGTAGAGGTGGAGATGAGCCACACCCCATCCAGCCCCAGGGCGCCGGGCAGTACAAGCAGGGACAGGAGGGGGAAGACAAGAGTCCGGCTGAACGCCAGGACCAGGGAAAGCCCCGGTCGATTCAGGGCGGTAAAGAAGGAGCTGAGGCAGGTGCTCACCCACCCAAGGAGATAGGACAAGGAGAAGAGCTCCATGGCCCGCAGGGTCATGTCCAGCAGAGCTGAGTCCTCCTCCTTGAGGAACAGGGGGATGACCTGTTCGCCTCCGAGCTGCATCCAGACCAGCACAGCCAGGGAGATAGCCGCCGCCGCCGTCAGGACTCGCTTCTCCAGGGCGAACATACGGGTACGGCTGCCGGCACCATAGTTATAGCTGATGGCGGGCTGCATGGAGTCGGCCATGCCGAAAAGGAGGGCGCCGACGATGCTGTCCACATACATCACGATGGAAAAGGCGCTTACCGCCGGGGTGCCGGCCAGATGGAGCAGTACACTGTTGAGGATGACCATGAGCACCGAGCCGGCGATGCTGGAGAAGAATTCTGAGCTGCCATTTGCCAGCAGGGCAGCCAGCTGATGGAGAGGTACCCGGCCCCGGACAAAGCGTAGGGGCAGTTTTTTTCGTAGGAAGGGGAGCAGGCCAAGGACTGTGCCCAGGGCCATCCCAATGCAGGAAGCCAGGGCCGCCCCGGCCACTCCCCAACGGAAGACAATAAGGAATAGAGCGTCCAGTACAATGTTCACAAGGGAGGTGAACACATTGATTCCCATGCTGTACCGGACCCGGCCGCAGATGCGCAGATAGTTGTCCAATGCGAAAAAGAGCATGATAAAGGGGGCCAGCAGAGCATAGACCCGCAGGTAATCCACTGCCATAGCGGTGACCTGACGCTCCGCGCCCATGAGTGCCACTGCGGGCCCGGCCAAGAAGAAACCCGCCGCTCCGATTAGAAGAGAGAGCAGAAGGATGAGCTTGGAGCAGAAGCTGAAAATACGGCTGGCCTCCTCGGACTTCTGCTCCCCCAGGCGAATCGCGATCTGGACCGAAGAGCCCACGGCTACCAGATCGATCAGGGCAAAGCTGATTAAAAGCAGGGGCATGACTAGGTTAACGGCGGCCAGGGCGTCGGCCCCAACATAGCGGCCCACAAAGATGCCGTCCACTACTGTATAGAGCGAGGTGACCGCCATGCTGACCATACTGGGCAGAGCACATCGGAAAAAGAGCCGGGTAGGGGAAAGGGTGATAAAAATACGTTCTTGCTGTGTCATATTAAAGATCCTTTTGATACTCCTTGCTGAATATGTCTAAAATCGCGCAGAACAGGTCAATTTCATCCTGGGAGTAGGCGGCCTCCACCTGACGAGCCGCACGCTCCAGCGGACGGTCATAGGCTTTTAGCGCCAAGGCGGCCGGCCCGGTAACTGACAAGTAGCTGACACGCCGATCCTCCTCGCTCCGGGTTTTGGTTACCAGGCCCAGTTTGACCAGTTCCCCGACTTTGATGGTGGCTGCCGCGCGAGAGATGTGCAGGGTGTCTGCCAAGGTGGTGACAGTGCACACGCCCAGGGCCTGCTGATAGGAGATGACATCCAAATACATGATGCTGTTATAGGACAACTCACCTCCTCCAGTCTTGTTTACTTGGCGCAGGTCACTGACGGTAGAGTCATAATAAAATCTGCACAGACTGTCACGCAGGTCCATAAAACAGGTGCCTCCTAAATAGTTAATCAAATTTAATTAAATTTGCTTAATCAATATAACAGAAGATTACATTGTTGTCAAGTAGGAGAAAGAAAGATGCTAAGAAGTAAAAAATCCGTCCAAGCACAGCTTGGACGGATCAGATGTACGAAAGGGAAAGGAAAGATATGCTCAGAGATCCTCCCCGCTGATGACTTGGGCTTTAATCAGGTTGGTGGAGCCGCTCTTGCCCAGGGGGACCCCAGCGGTAATCACGACCGTGTCCCCAGCCTGGACCAGCCGTTCCTTCAGAGCCACCTCGGCGGACAGAGAGAAGATGCGGTCAGTGGAGTTGACCTCTCCGGTGAGGAAGGGGATGACACCCCAGCAGATGTTCAGCTGGCGGCGCACCTTCTCATGCATGGTCAGGGCGGCCACGGGGCAGGAGGGGCGGAACCGACAGATCATCCGGGCGGTACGGCCGGAGTTAGTGGCCGCCAGGATGGCCTTGGCGTCCAAGTCCTTGGCGGTCAAACAGCAGGTGTGAGTGATGGCGTCGTTAATGTTGCTGGCCGGGACCACCCTCTGCTTTTGGAAGTGGCGCCAGTAGTCAATGGAGGCCTCCGCCTCCTCCACAATGCCTGTCATAGCTGTGAGGGCCTCCACCGGATATTTGCCCCCAGCAGTCTCGCCGGACAGCATGACGCAGCTTGTGCCGTCAAATACGGCGTTGGCCACGTCGGACACCTCTGCCCGGGTGGGCCGGGGGTTGCGCATCATGGAATCCAGCATCTGGGTGGCGGTGATGACAGGCTTGCCTGCCTGAAGGCCCTTGCGGATGATTTTCTTCTGAAGGATGGGTACCTTGGCGGCGGGGATCTCTACGCCCAGATCGCCCCGGGCCACCATAATGCCGTCGGCGGCGGCCAGGATCTCGTCGATGTTGTCTACGCCCTCCTGGTTCTCGATCTTGGCGATGATCTTCACACTTTCCCCGCCACAGTCCTGAAGGACCTGGCGGACCGCCTCAACATCGCTGGCCTGACGGACAAAGGAGGCAGCGATAAAGTCAAAGTCATTCTCCACCCCGAATCGGATGTCTGCCACATCCTTCTCGGTCAGGGCGGGCAGATGGATATGGACGCCGGGGATATTGATGGACTTATTGGCGGATAAAGTACCACCGTTCTCCACTGTGCAGACGATGTCCTCACCCCGGATCTCATCCACCCGGATGGCCACTAGGCCGTCGTCAATGAGGATCTCCTGGCCGGGGGCCACCTCCTGGTGGAGCTTGGGATAGCTGACAGAAACATGCGTCTGGTCCCCCACCTCCTCCCGTGTGGTCAGAGTGAAGGTATCCCCCGCCTCCAGGGAAATGGACTTGGTGTCGAAGTTGCGGATGCGGATCTCCGGCCCTTTGGTGTCCAAAATTGTGGCCACCGGGCGGCCCATAGCGTCACGGACAGCCTTGAGCAGACTAAGCCGCTCCAGGTGCTCCGGGTGGCTGCCGTGGGAGAAGTTGAACCGGGCCGCGTCCATTCCGGAGCGGATCAGGGTGCGAATCATATCCTCGCTGTCCACCGCGGGGCCCAGGGTGCAGATGATCTTTGTTTTTCTCATATTGATTTCCTCCTGTGGGAATCAAACTGTTCAGACTTCGTACATCCCTATCATACAGGAAAAGAGGGGCTTTGAACAGGGGGCAATTCCATGAAATTATGTCCTCTCCATGACCAAAAATCCGACAAATGGGAGGGGGGCTATCCGAATGGTGAACGGACACAGAAGGTATGAAAAGACCCCCTCCCGCTTAGGCGGAAGGGGGCAGTCATTTTATCGGTAGGAGTCAGCCAGAGCCTTGAATTTCGGCAGGGCCCGCTGGATCATCTCGGTCTGGACACAGTAGGCGATGCGCACATGGCCGGGGGCGCCGAAGCCGGAGCCGGGGACCAGCAGCAGGTCGAACTTCTTGGCCCGCTCGCTGAAAGCCAGATCATCGGGCTCCAGGGACCGGGGGAAGAGGTAGAAAGCGCCGCCGGGCTGGGCTACATGGTACCCCATCTCCCGCAGGGAGGAGGTGAGCAGCCGGCAGTTCTCCTCGTACACCTTCAAATCAGAGGTCATATCGCAGCACAGAGAGGTCACCTGCTGGAACAGGCTGGGAGCGTTCACATAGCCCAGGGAGCGGCCCGCCCCTGCCACGGCGGCGTAGACCTCGGCAGAGTCGGTGATGTCACCGGGGACCAGCACATAGCCCAGCCGTTCGCCGGGGAGGGACAGGGACTTGGAGAAGGAGTAGCACACGATAGTGTCCCGGTAGATGTGAGGGACCCAGGGGACCTCGAAGCCCTGGAATACAATTTCACGATAGGGCTCGTCAGAGATGAGGTAGATGGGGTGTCCGTACTCCTGACTCTTGGCGGTGAGGACGGCGGCCAGCCGCTCCAGGGTGTCCTTGGAGTAGACTACGCCGGATGGATTGTTGGGGGTGTTGACCACCACGCCCTTGGTGTGGGGGCCGACAGCCTTTTCAAAGGCCTCAAAGTCAATCTGGAAGTGGTCAATCTCCGGGGGAATGAGTACCATTTTGGCCCCCGCGCCTTCAATGAATACCTTATATTCGGGGAAATAGGGGGCAAATACGATGAACTCGTCCTCGGGGCAGGTCAGTCCGCCGAAGACACAGCAGAGAGAGGCGGCCGCCCCTACGGTGATATAGAGCTGGTCGGCGGTGTAGCTGGCCCTAAAACGGCGGTTCAGGGAGTCGGCGAATCGCTGGCGGGCCTGTGCGTCGCCCTGGGCGCTGGTGTAGCAGTGGATCAGTTCGGGCTGTTCCCGCAGAATGCGGATGGCGGTCTCGTTGACCGCGTCGGGGGCGGGAACGCTGGGATTGCCCAGCGAGAAATCAAAGACGTTTTCAGGGCCGACAACAGCGGCCCGCTGCTTGCCGTACTCAAACAGCTCACGGATCACAGACCGGGCGGTGCCCAGTCCAAGCATACGTTCAGAAACCACGGGGATGACCTCCTTATGAAAAATCGGGAAAAAAGAACAGGAACGGACCTGCTTGTCCATTATACCACGGCAATTTATCAGCGTAAAGCGGCAATTTTGAGTCAGAGGGAAGAAAAAGGGGGGAAGTTCGATGACAAGAGGGGCAAAATCAGCCACGCCTCGCCTTTACAAACGGAGAATGGGGGGCTATAATCAAAGAAATACCAGTGGAGAACGGGGAGGTGAGGGCATGCTGGAGTTGACTGGAAGATCCATCGCAGAGCAGATCGCCATTGGACAACTGCACTTTTACCGGCGTGAGCCCCCTGTGTTAGCCCCCCGCTCTCAACGCGGCCCCCAAGAGGAACTGGAGCGATTCCAACAAGGACAGAGACAGGCCGTACTGCAGTTGGCTGCCCTCTACGACCGTGCCTTTGCCGAGGTGGGGGAGGAAACAGCCTCTATTTTTGCCATCCACGCTATGCTGCTGGAGGATGAGGACCTTGTCCGAACCATAACGGACATGATACAAAGGGAGGGGGCCACGGCAGAATATGCTGTCAAGGCGGCGGGGGATGCTCTGGCCGCCGCCTTTGGAGCGATGGACAGCCCCTATATGCGGGCCAGATCGGTGGATATGAGGGACATCTCCCGCAGAATGCTCCGGGCGCTGCTGGGTCGCCGGCCAAAGGCACCCTTGACCCGGCCGGGGACCATCCTGGTCTGTGAGGAGTTTTTCCCCAGCGAGGTGATGGAGTTGGACCGCCGCTGGCTGGTGGGACTGGCGGCTATGCGGGGAAATGAGGACAGCCATACCGCCCACCTGCTGCGGGCCTATCACATCCCAGGCATGATTGAGCTGGACCTGTCCCCGGACCTGGAGTGGGAGGGACAGATCGGCCTGATGGACGGATTTGACAACAAGCTGTATTTGGACCCGGACCGGGAATTGATGGAGAAACTCCGCCTGAGGTATCAGGAGCGGGGTTGCCCCGTGGGTTGCGGGACATAGAAAGAAAAGAAAGGGGAGCGTACACATGGAGCGGGAGAGGAAGCGGAGGTTGAGCTGTACGGACTGCGGCCTGTACAACTGTCGAAACCGGGGGGAACAGTACCCGGAATTCTGTTTGACCACCGGATGTGTGGAGGCGGGGGAAACCGCTGAGTTGGACCAGATTTATGGCGGCGACACCATAGACGGGAAAATGGCTCGGGCCGCCGCCCAAATCGAGGGGCGGTATTACTGTACCAAGACCCGTGTAGAAGAAACCGTCCTGTTTATCAAGGAGATCGGGGCCAAAAAGGTAGGAATCGCCACTTGTTTTGGACTGATTAACGAAGCTAAGATCTTTGCCAAAATCTTGCAGAAAAACGGAATTAAGTATGTCAGTGTGGTGTGTAAGGTAGGGGGAGAGGACAAGGCGAATATGGGGCTAGCCCCTGAGGACACTATCTGCAAGGGGGCCCATCCGGAGACCATGTGCAACCCCATCCTCCAGGCACGGGTGCTCAACCGGGAAAAAACGGATCTGAATATCGCTATCGGCTTGTGTGTAGGCCATGACGCCCTGTTCAGCAAGTATTCTGACGCGCCGGTGACTACCCTCATCGCTAAGGACAGGGTGCTGGGCCATAACCCGGTGGCCGCTCTGTACAGCGGGTACTATAAAAAACTTTATGAGTGAATCGATCCAGGGATGCCGTGGGATGATTTGAGGAACCAGACTTGAAGGTGCTATTTGAAAGAATAAACGGTGGCGCGGACTGCCTGGATAGACGTTTGGAGCAAGTACAGTTCCTGACAGGAAATTCCTTGAAAATGATCGCTGTTATGGCGATGGTTATTGACCACACCTGCAAAATCGTCCTTCAGTGGCTCTTATCAAATTACTGGGGCGTAATGGTGGATACCGGGAAACTATCCTGGGAGCAGTTTGAGAAAATTGATTATTTCATTCGATTTGATCTGCAGAGCATAGGTACAATCGCGTTTCCGCTGTTTTGCTTTTTGCTGGCAGAGGGTTTCCAACATACTAGAAACAAGAAGCGATATATCGGGTTAATGCTTGTATTTGCGCTAATCTCCGAAATACCTTTTGATATAGGATTTTTTAGCAGATATTCGCTTATGGAGGGTACATTTCCGTTTTATTTAAAATATCAAAATGTATTTTTCACTTTGTTTTTAGGCTTATTGACATTAGCGTGTCTCGAAAGATGCTCGTGCAAATCACAGGTGCGCACTGATAAAATTAAGTCAGTGGTTTTGCAAGTTGTCAGTGTGGCGCTTTTTTCTGTAATTGCTGAACTGATACGCTGTGATTACGGGATACAGGGGATCCTGTTCATATCCGCGTTCTACGTCTGCCGCAGCCATCGGGTCTATCAAGTGCTGCTGTTCCTTCTGGCATATATGGGGGCGACTGGAAATCAGCCGACTATGTGCATCCTTTTTGCCTGTCTGCTCATTTTACTCTATAACGGCAGGCGGGGGAAACTGAAATTGAAGCGCTTTTTTTACGTATTCTATCCGCTGCACATTACGATTTTGTACCTATTCCGATTGCTCTTGGAAAAGTCGATGATAACCTGATCGCGCGATTTTGATTTGCCGGGGCACTGGCCCCCTGAAAAAACCTGTGCTGCGCATAACAAAGTCCTCCGTATGAATTCGATCATGCGGGGGACTCAGTTTGTTAAGCGATAATTCTGTAAGAGCGCAGACTATTGTTATCGAATCGGCATAGGGCAGACGGGGCAGAAAGTATGCACCTGTTCCTGGCCGTTGAGGATACGCAGAGCGCCCAGGGCCAGGGCCTCCATCTCGTTTTCTCCGGGGATGACCACCACCCGACACAGGTTGTGGAGATAATCGATGACCATGCTGGTGAGCTTTTTGGAGTTGGCCAGCCCCCCGGTGAGGATGACCGCGTCGATCAGCTCATGGAAGCAGCCCAGCATGATTCCAACGCCCTTGGCGATCTGGAGGGCTTGGGCCTGGTAGACCAGGGCCGCCCACTCATCCCCATCCTCGATACGGCGCTCCACCTCCCGGCAGTCATGGGTGCCCAGCAGGGCGGACATCCCACCCTCCCCCCGAAGCTTTTTCAGCATCTGGGCCTTGGTGTACTTGCCCGAGTAGCACAGATCCACCACATACAGCATATTCAAACTGCCCGCCCGGTCCGGGGAAAAGGGGCCGGCGTCGTCGGACACAGAGTCGATGATGCGCCCGTGGCTGTGTGCGGAAATGGAAATTCCACCCCCCAAATGGGCCACGACCAAATTCATATCCTCGTATTTCCGGCCCATGGCCTGGGCGTATTTGTGGCTGGTGGCTCTGGCGTTGAGGACGTGGCAGAAGCTGGTGCGGGTGACCTCCTTAAAGCCAGTGACACGGGCCTCCGGGGGCAGCTCATCACTGGTGACCGCGTCGTAGATATAGGCGGGGATGCGCAGCGGTTCAGCAAATTCCCGGGCCATCAATCCACCCAGGTTGGAGGCGTGGTCAAACACTGTGTGGTGGAGCAGGCAGTCGGTCAAGTTGTCATCCACCACATAGCCGCCGGCCACGATATTAGGAATGATGCCGCCCCGCCCTACCACAGCGGAAAGCTGCGTCAGGTCAAAGCCCTCCTGGGCCAGCCAGCTTCGGACCAGGGCCACCCGGTAGTCTAACTGGTCGTTGAGGGCAGGATAGGGGGACAGGTCCTGGTTGGTGTGCCCGATGCTTTTGAGCATCAACGGGTGCTCATCCTCGTAGACAGCGGCCTTGGTGCTGGTGGAGCCTGGGTTGAGGACTAAGATCTTGTGGGACATGTCAGCTTCCTCCTAATCCATGGCGGCGCAGAGCAGGATAGAGTAATATTTCTCCTCCGGCGTGGCCCCACGGGAATTGATGGTGATAGGGACCGCCGCTCCCAGCACGACTCCGGCCATCTGGCCGCCGGCCAAGCCATATAGGGCTTTGCCCAGTACGTTGCCCACGGCGATAGCGGGGACCAGCAGAATGTCCGCGTCCCCGGCCACCGGGCTGTGGTAGCCCTTCACCAGAGCCGCCTCGCGGTCAGTGGCCAGGTCCAGAGAGATGGGCCCTTCCACGATACAGGGACCGAATTCCCCCCGCTCTCCCGCTTCTTTTAGTGACAGGGCGTCCCCGGTTTCAGGCATAGCGGGATTCACCGTTTCCACAGCGCACAAGGCGGCGGCCTTGGGCCGTTCATAGCCCAGGAAGCGGCAGAAGTCCACCGCGTTTTTCAGGATATGGCCTTTCTGCTCCAGATTGGGGGCTACTACCATACCGCCGTCGGTGATGAATAGCAGCTTGTGGTAGCGGGGCACATCCAAAATAGCCACATGGGACATGACCTGGCTGGCCCGAATGCCTGTTTCCCGGTGGACCACCGCCTTGAGCAGAGTGCCGGTCTGAAGCATCCCCTTGATGAGGATATCCCCCTTTCCCTCCCGGATAAGAGCGACAGAGCGGGCAGCGCACTCCAGATCATCCTGGGCGTCTACGATCTGTTCTGGAGAGAGCTCCTCCCCCAGACTGCGGGCAATGGATCGGATCTCGTTCCGTCGGCCCACCAAGATGGGGCGGATCAGCCCGTCTCGGCGGGCGGCAAAGACTGCCTGTAAGGTGTGTTCGTCATGGGCCGCGGCTACCACCGCCTCCCTGGGGGAGAGATGTTGCAGCCGGCTCTTCAGAGCTGAAAAACTCGAGATGACCATGGGCGTCCTCTTTTCTGTCAGTTTGTCGCACCTATTCTAACATTCCAGAGAAAAAAAGTATAGGGCAAATTTGCTGTCCTTCCCCTTGACGGATGGGACCGGAATCGGTATAATATCATTTGTTATCCGCTAGTGTGGCTCAGGGGTAGAGCAGCTCACTCGTAATGAGCAGGCCGTGGGTTCGATTCCCACCACTAGCTCCACGTCGGAGCAAAGTCCGCTTTGCTCCGACGTCTTTTTATGCCTGGGGCAAAAAAGACGTCATCCGCCCGCTTCCCTGCTCCTCCTTTTCAACTGCGGCCCGCTCCGCTGGGCACACAGTTGGTGGGCCGCACTGTGGGCGGCATTTTTCGCCATGAAGAAATATCGATTTTGACCGTCCCTGCCAGCTCGTCGCAAGCGATATGTCGCTTGCGACGAGCTTTTTCATTGTAAAGAAAGGCACGACTTACGTCGTGCCTTTCTGAAAAAATAGGAAGTTTTCGATCATCAGCCCATGCACTCAGCACATCTTGGCGCCAGCGGGGATCTTGTCGTCCAGCATAAGCAGATTCAGGACCTCAGCGCCCTTCTCAGTGTGGACGGCGGAGATGAGCATACCGTTGGACTCCAGGCCCATCATTTTCCGGGGCGGCAGGTTGACGATAGCCATGAGGGTCTTGCCTACCAGGTCCTCCGGCTTGTACCATTTGGCGATGCCGGACAGGATCTGACGGTCGGTACCGGTGCCGTCGTCCAGGGTGAATTTCAGCAGCTTCTCGCTCTTCTTCACATTCTCACAGGCCTTGACCTTGACTGCTCGGAAGTCAGACTTACAGAAGGTGTCAAAGTCCACCTTGGCCTCCAGCTGGGGCTCTATTTCCAGGTCCGGGAGGGCGGACTTCCGGGCGGCTTCAGCCGCCGCCTCCAACTGGGCCAGGGCCTTCTCTGTGTCTACACGGGGGAACAGGTTTTCCCCCCGCTGGACGGTGACATCCCTCCGCAGGGAGCCGTAGACGGCGGCGCTGTCCCAGGTGCGGCACTCCTGGCAGGCGCCGATTTGGTCCAGTACCTTTCCGGCGGAGCCGGGGATAAAGGGGGTCAGCAGGATACCGGATACCCGCAGTACCTCCAGCAGGTTATACATGACCCGTGCCAGACGGGGACCGTTGGCCTCCATGTCCTTGGCCAGCACCCAGGGGGCGTTCTCGTCGATATACTTGTTGGCCCGGCCGATGACCTTAAAGATTTCCGTCAGGGCGTTCTGGAAGGCGTAGTGCTCCATCTGCTCCTCATACCTGGCGCGCAGGGAGGAGATGAGCTCCACCATCTCCCTGTCCATCTCGCCGTTTTCCGACTGATCTTCGGGCAGGGTGCCACCGAAATACTTGCCTACCATGGACACGGTTCGGGAGAGGAGGTTGCCCAGGTCGTTGGCCAGGTCCACATTGATAGTCTGAATCAGCGCTTCGTTGGAGAAGTTGCCGTCAGAGCCGAAGGGGAAGGTGCGCAGCAGGAAGAACCGCAGGGCGTCCACCCCGAACATCTCAGCCAGGATATAGGGGTCCACCACGTTACCCTTGCTCTTGGACATCTTGCCGCCGTCCAGCAGCAGCCAGCCGTGGCCAAAGACTTTCTTGGGCAGAGGCATCTCCATACTCATGAGCATGGCAGGCCAAATGATGGAGTGGAAGCGGACGATCTCCTTACCGACAAAGTGAACGTCGGCGGGCCAGAACTTTTCATAGTCGTGGTACTTGTCGTTGAACAGACCCAGAGCGGTGGTGTAGTTGAACAGGGCGTCCACCCACACATAGACCACGTGACCGGGGTCGAAGTCCACGGGCACGCCCCAGGTAAAGGAGGTCCGGGATACGCACAGGTCCTCCAGACCGGGCTTTATAAAGTTGTTCACCATCTCGTTGACCCGGCTGCGGGGCTCCAGAAAATCGGTGTCCTCCAGCAGATGCTGGATGCGGTCGGCGTACTTGGAGAGTTTGAAAAAGTAGGCTTCCTCCTCCGCGTCCTGGACGTCTCGCCCGCAGTCGGGGCACTTGCCATCTACCAGTTGGGATTCGGTCCAGAAGGACTCGCAAGGCTTACAGTACTTGCCTATATACTTACCCTTGTAGATGTCACCCTTTTCATACATCTTTTTAAAGATCTTTTGAATGGCGGATACGTGATAATCGTCGGTGGTGCGGATGAAACGGTCGTTGCTGATGTTCATCAGCTTCCACAGATCCTTGACTCCCTTGGGACCCTCCACGATGCCGTCTACGAACTCCTTGGGAGTAACGCCGGCCTCCTTGGCCTTGTCCTCGATTTTCTGGCCGTGTTCATCTGTACCTGTGAGGAACAGGACCTCATAGCCGGTCAGCCGCTTATAGCGGGCCATGGCGTCGGTGGCTACGGTGCAGTAGGTGTGGCCGATGTGCAGCTTATCGCTGGGATAGTAGATGGGTGTGGTGATATAAAAACGCTTTTTATCCATAGTAAAGCAGCCTCCAATTTATCATGTTATTCCTCGTCCGGAATGGAGCTCTCCTCGCGTTCAGCCCCAGAGGGCATTCGCTCTCCGGCGGGGAAGGAATTGTTGGACAGTAGCGCATATCCATAGCCCAGCAGAGAGAGGAGAAAGGCAGCGGTTAGAGCTAGCTGGAACCAACTGGGGCCGTCAGCCAGAGAGATTATCCCCAATGAGATGCCCAGCGAAGCGCAGAAGGTAAGCAGCTGAGGGTGGGAGCGGCCAAAGAAGAAACCAGCGGCGAAGTAGTGGCACAGCATCATCAGAATGGTAGCTGCCAGGGAGAAGCCGTACCGCATGGCGACGGGGTCAGTGCCGTGGAGCAGGTGGGTGGCAAACAGCCAGCACAGCCCGGTATAGCCTGGAAGGACAGAGAGCAGGGAGGTCAGCCGGTCCAGCTGGCCCCGATAGGCGGCCCGTCCGACCAGCAGCAGGGCGGCTCCGGAGCCAAAGGTGAGCAGGACCGTCAACAGCAGGACGGGCAGCAGGGCGGCGGGATAGGCGGACAGGTAGGCGTCCCGGCTGATGCGGAAGAGTTGGAACTGGTCCATCCACTCCAGCAGGCCCAGCAGGCCGGCCCCTAAAAAACAGAAGCCGGAGGCGGCCATCAGTCCCATAAAACCGGGAGAGGGACAGAAAAAGGCGTCCAGGAATCCCTCCGGCCTCCTTTTTCCATGGCAGAGGGCAAGAAAGGCCAGGACCAGGAGAGCCGTCAGGGCGAGCAGGGCAAAGGTGGCCGGCGCCCCGTGGAGATAGAGTTGAGTCTGGGCGTCATAGGCGGACAGCCACTGCCAGCGGCGCAGTCCAAAGCCCGCCAGGCCGCCCCCCAGGGCCAGACCCGGCAGGATGATTTCTTTTCGCATTGTATTGTGTGCCTCCTTAAACGGAGAAAGAAGTCGTGCCCACTATCATATACCAGTTTCCTCCAAAAAGCAACAGATATACCAGAGGGCTGCGGGCCTGGAAAAAGAGGGCCTATTTGCCGCCATTCCAGCGGTCCTGGCCTTTCCCGCCGAACTGGAACCACAGGGCCAGAATCAGCAAGATGACACCGATGATTGTGCAGGCGCCGCTGAACAGGGGGGAGATGAGCCCGTTCCGCTCGAGCAGCACGGTAATGGACAGAAAAACCAGGTTGCCAAAGAGCAGGGTGCGGGCAGTGGGGTCCATCCGCTTCCTGGCGCGGTCCTTCTCGTCGGCCAGCTTGGCCTGATTGGCCTGACGTTTGGCATTGATGGTGGACTGGGAGTGGCGCTTTTTATACTTCTTGTGGCTCATGGGTCAGGGAGCTCCTTTCGTATCTGTGAGGAATCAGGGGGTAATGGTGGCCCCACCTACCACCGTGTCACCGTCATACAGGACCACGGCTTGGCCGGGAGTGATGGCCCGTTGAGGCTGGTCAAAAGCGAGGTGGATGGTGTCCGGCCCGGTCTGCTCCACAGTGCAGGGCTGCTCCGCCATGCGGTAGCGGACCTTGGCCCGCAGGCGGACAGGAGCAGAAAGGTGGTCACAGGCGATGAGGTTCAGATCCGCCGCCGTGAGGGTGGAGCCATACAGGCTGTCATTGCAGGAGAGTACCACGGAGTTATCCTGGGGCCGGACCTCCTTGACATAGAGGCGCCCACGGGTGGAGGATACCCCCAGCCCCCGCCGCTGGCCCAGGGTGTAGTCGATGATGCCGGTGTGGGCCCCCAGGACCGCTCCGCCCTCATCTAAAAAGGGGCCGGAGGGATAGCTCTTTCCAGTATACTGGCGGATAAAGGAGCCGTAGTCCCCGTCGGGGATGAAGCAGATGTCTTGGCTGTCCCCCTTCTTGGCGTTGATGAGGTCAGCTTGGGCGGCAATGGAGCGGACCTCCTCCTTGGACAGAGCGCCCAGGGGAAACAGGGAGCGGGAGAGCTGCTCCTGGTTTAGACCAGCCAGTACATAGCTCTGGTCCTTCTCCGGATGGGCCGCCTTCTTCAGCAGCCAGCGGCCGCTCCCCCGGTCCAGCTCCAGCCGGGCGTAATGGCCGGTGGCCACCTTATCCCGGCCTGACTCCAAGGCCTGCTGGAGTAAAAAGCCGAATTTGACATACCGGTTGCAGACCACGCAGGGATTAGGGGTAAGCCCCCGCTCATAGGCGGAGGTAAAGGTGTCCAGAACATGGGAGCGGAAAGGGGCGCGGGCATCAAGCACATAGAAGGGAATACCCAGCTTCCCAGCCACGGACCGGGCGTCCTCCACGCCATCTGGAGGTCTGCCATCCTCCCGGCTCCCGTTGACCAGCGCGCCATCAAACATCTTCAGCATAACGCCCACTAGGTCGTGTCCCTCCTGCTGAAGCAGCCAGGCAGCGGTGGAGCTGTCCACACCACCGCTCATGGCCACAGCGATTCGATTTTGCATATGGGGACACCTCCTGCCGGGACAAATAAGGGTCAATCCGGCGATTTGCCGAAATTCGTTACAAAGTATATCACACTTTGGCCCTTGTATCAACCAAAAAGGCCAGAAAGAGGAAAGAAAGTTCCCGTTTTCTCTCGTTTCTTCAAAAAATATATGTTGTATCCGTTGGTAAAAAATAAGAGGCGACATACAAGATGTAGTGGACAAAACAAAAAGGACATGGTATACTTCTCCCCTGACAGTGTCTGGCGGCCATGCCGCCGGTTAGATAGTATACCATAAAGATACGGGAGAGGGAGACCAGCTATGAAAGTGATCAAGCGCGATGGGACCATCGTGGATTATGACCGAAGCAAGATCGTTACCGCCATCGAAAAGGCCAACGCCGAGGTGCCGCCGGAGGAACAGCTTGACCGGGCGCGCATCGACGCCATCATCGACCACATCGAGGGACTCAAGCGCCAGCGGATGCTGGTGGAGGACATCCAGGACCTGGTGGAGCAGGGGCTGGTGGAGGAAAACAAGTTCCACCTGGCCAAGACCTACATCATTTACCGCTATAACCGGGCCCTGGTACGCAAGGCTAACACCACCGACGAGTCTATCCTCTCTCTGCTGCGCAACGAGAACCAGGAGCTGGCAGAGGAGAACTCCAACAAGAACACCATGATCGCAGCCACCCAGCGGGACTATATCGCCGGGGAGGTGAGCCGGGATCTGACCCGGCGCATCCTGCTGCCCGAGCATATCTCCAAGGCCCACGACGAGGGGACCATCCACTTCCACGATGCAGACTACTTTGTCCAGCCCATTTTTAACTGCTGCCTCATCAACATTGGGGATATGCTGGACAACGGCACTGTGATGAACGGCAAGCTCATCGAGAGCCCCAAGAGCTTCCAGGTGGCCTGTACCGTCACCACCCAGATCATCGCCTGCGTGGCCTCCAACCAGTACGGAGGGCAGAGCGTGGATATGAGCCATCTGGGCAAGTATCTCCGCCGCAGCCGGGAGAAATTCAAAAAGCACATCGCCTATGAATGTGCCGGACAGGTGGACGAGGCTACCCTGGAGCGGCTGGTGGCCGACCGTCTGCGGGATGAGCTGAAATCCGGTGTCCAGACTATCCAGTATCAAATCAATACCCTGATGACGACCAACGGACAGTCTCCCTTTGTCACTCTGTTCCTCAACCTCCAGGAAGATGACCCCTATCTGGAAGAGAACGCTATGATCGTGGAGGAGGTGCTGCGCCAGCGGCTGGAGGGCATCAAGAACGAAAAGGGAGTCTATATCACCCCCGCCTTCCCCAAGCTGGTGTATGTGCTGGACGAGCACAACTGCCTCAAAGGGGGCAAATATGACTACATCACGGAACTGGCCGTCAAGTGCTCCGCCAAGCGGATGTACCCCGACTATATCTCCGCCAAGAAGATGCGGGAGAACTATGAGGGCAACGTGTTCTCGCCCATGGGCTGCCGCTCCTTCCTGGCCCCCTGGAAGGATGAGAATGGGAATTATAAGTTCGAGGGCCGCTTCAACCAGGGAGTGGTCTCCCTCAACCTGCCCCAGATCGGCATTCTGGCCAGGGGGGATGAGGAGAAGTTCTGGACGCTGCTGGAGGAGCGGCTGGACCTGTGCTTCGAGGCCATTATGTGCCGGCACAACGCGCTGAAAAACGTGAAGTCCGACTCCTCACCCATCCATTGGCAGTACGGGGCAATCGCCCGCCTGCCCAAGGGGGCTCCCATTGAGCCACTGCTGTACGGCGGGTACTCCTCCATATCTCTGGGTTATATCGGGCTGTACGAGGTGACCAAGCTGATGAAGGGCTGCTCCCACACCCAGCCGGGCGGCACAGAGTTCGCCCTCAGGCTGATGAACCGGCTGCGCCGGGCCTGTGACGACTGGAAGAAGGAGACGAATATCGGCTTTGCCCTCTATGGCACACCCGCCGAATCTCTGTGCTACCGCTTCGCACGCATTGATAAGGAGCGGTTTGGCACGATACCTGACGTAACTGACAAGGGGTATTATACAAATAGTTATCATGTGGACGTGCGGGAACACATCGACGCCTTTGAAAAGTTCACCTTTGAGAGCCAGTTCCAGAAGATCTCCACCGGCGGGTGCATCTCCTATGTGGAGATCCCCAATATGCGCCACAATCTGGAGGCCATGAAGGAGGTTGTCCGCTTCATCTATGACAATATCCAATACGCCGAGTTCAATACCAAGAGCGACTACTGCCAGGTGTGCGGCTTCGACGGGGAGATCGTCATCAACGACGACAACCAGTGGGAGTGCCCCTGCTGCCACAACAAGGATCGGTCCAAGATGAACGTCACCCGCCGTACCTGCGGCTATCTGGGAGAGAACTACTGGAACGTGGGCAAAACCAAGGAGATCAAGTCCAGAGTGTTGCACCTTTAAGTGAATTAGAAATTGAGGAGGTCGGCTGTGATGGGTCCGTTGCCCCCCCGTGTTCCCATTTCTAACTCCTTATTCCTCATTCCGGAAAGTTTGGAGGTTTTGCCATGAACTATGCCGACATTCGCCCCATCGACGTGGCCAATGGGCCGGGGGTACGGACTTCCATCTTTGTGTCTGGCTGTACCCACCACTGCAAAGAGTGCTTTAACCCGGAGACTTGGGACTTCGCATACGGTCAGCCCTTTGGCGGGGAGCAGAAACAGGAGATACTGGATTGCCTGTCCAAACCCTACATTCGTGGTTTGTCCCTGCTGGGGGGCGAGCCCTTCGAGCCTCAGAACCAGCGGGCGGTGCTGGAACTGGTCCGGGCGGTCCGAGCCCGGTTTCCAGAAAAGGACATCTGGTGCTACTCCGGCTATCTGTTTGAAAGCCTTCGGGACAGCCAGGTGGGAGAATACAGCCAGGAGCTGTTAAAGGAACTGGATGTACTGGTGGACGGGCCCTTTGTCCTGGAAAAGAAGGATTTGTCCCTCCGGTTCCGGGGATCGTCCAACCAGCGGTTGATTGACGTGCCCGCTTCACTGAGAGCGGGGGCGGCAGTGCTGTGGGACGGCGCGGAATAAAATAGAGAACGGGAGCCCCGGCGGTACAGCCGGGGCTCCCGTTTTATTAGAGGAGGCGCAGGGGAGGGCCATCCAGAGGGATAACCCGGTCCGCCATGGACAGGATATCCTCCTCGTGACTGGACAGCAGGATAGGCAGGCCCAGTGCCCTCATCCTGTCCATGATACGCCCGGCCCGCTCCCGGTCCACCCCGGCAAAGGGCTCATCCAGCAGATAGAGCCGGGCGGGGAGGGACAGGCACCGGGCCAGAGCCAGCCGTCTGCCCATGCCGCCGGACAGGGCGGGGGGATAGACGGATGCTTCGCCGCCCAGCTCCACCAACTCCAGCAGTTGGGACACGTCCTTCCAGCGATCCTTGGGCAGTACGTCAGTGAGGTGCTGTCCCACCGACCGCCAGGGGAGAAGGCGGTTTTCTTGAAACAGGATAGCGATCTCCCTGGGACTGATGCCGGAGACCGTGCCGCTCTGGGGCCGCTCCAGACCGGCCAACACCCGCAGCAGGGTGGTCTTGCCGCAGCCGGAGGGACCCCGCAGGGCGGTGATGCCGGCGTCGGGGAGGGAGAGGGAAAAGCGGTCCAGCACCTTTTTCTCTCCAAAGGAGACGCTGAGTGATCGACAGGAGATCACAACTGAGTCCCCCCCTTCTGCTCCAGCATCAGCCGGAGTCCACGCTCCAGCGCCAGGCTGAGGGCCACCACCACAGCGGTCCAGGCAAAGAGATCCGGGATTTCTAGAGAGAGCTTAGAACTGTAAATCTGAGTGCCCATGGCCAAAGAGGGGGTACATAGCACCTCGGCGGCCACACCGGATTTCCAGGCCAGACCCACAGAGGTGATGAGGGCGGAGAGAAAGTATGGCCGGAGAGAGGGGAGATAGATCAGCCGTATGGCCTTGCTCCGCGAGAAGCGGTAGGCGCGGGCCAGCTCCAGAAGCTGGGCGTCAGTGGCCTCGATGCCGTGGACCAGGTTCTCCCATGTAACCGGCAGAACCATAAGGGCGGAGATGATGGCAGGTACCTGGTCCCGCTGCGTCCATAGCAGGACCAGCAGGATAAAGGAGACCACTGGGGTAGCCCGGATGATTCGGATGGGCGGGGACAGGAGCCGGGCAGACCAGGAGCTGGCGCAGGTAAGACCGGCCAGCAGTCCGCCCAGCACCACTCCGGCGAACAGGCCCGCTGCCACCCGGAGAAAGGTGGCTCCCACGGAGGCCCAGAAGGAAACCTGTCCTACCAGAGCGGCCAGGGCGGCCAACACGGTGAGGGGGTAGGGAAGGAGCAGCTCGTTCCCCCGGCCCTCCACATGAAGCTCCACCAACCAGGCGGCAAGCTGCCAAGCCCCCAGCCAGAAGGCCGGGGGCAGCAAGGCGCGGATGAAATTGGGCCGCCCTTTACTCCCCGCCATAGTAGAAGGCGTCGTAGGGCATCCCGCCGCCGATGGAAGCGGGGTCGGTACGGAATAGGACGGCGTAGTAGCCCTCCAGAGCGGCGCGCATCTCCTGGCCCGTTAAGAAGGTCAGATTGCACTGGGGAATGGCCGCCTGGGCCACCTGCTCATTGGGAGCGATGCCGTATTTCGCCACCAGGGCGGCTCCGTCAGCAGCGTTGCCCTCCTCCGTCATGAAGGTGATGGAGTCGCCGTACAGGTCTAGCAGAGCGTCGATCAGCATGGGATTTTCCTGGATGAATTCGGTCCGGGCTACCACGCAGCCCATGGGCAGGACCCCTTGATCCAGTTTCTCCCACTCGTCAGACAGGGACAGGGCCTGACGAACGCCGGTGTCCTGTACCATCAGGGCGGTGGCGGCGGGGACAGGGAGCATACAGATGGCCTGTTCCGAGGAAACCATTTTAGCCGAAACCTCCTGGGCGGTCATCCACTGGATGTCTAAGGTAGAGGGGTCCACCCCGTTTGCCGTGAGGAGATGGTCCAATACATACTCCGGGTTTGCTCCCTGGCCAGTGGCGTAAATTGTCTTGCCCCGCAGGTCAGCCATAGAGTGGACGCTGTCCCCTTTCTCCAGAATATAGAGCACCCCCAGAGTGTTGACCGCCAACACCTGAATGGCCCCATCGCTTTTGGTGTACAGATTGGCAGCCACGTTGGTAGCGATGGCGGCCACATCGGCGGAGCCATTGACCAGGGCATCGGTGACCTGATTGTTGTCCGCCACAACAGTAGTGTTCAAAGTAAATGGGGCGTCTGTGGGGGCGCTGCCGGTAGCGTAGCTGTCCACCAAATAAGCGGCCCCGACGCCGGTAGGACCGCTGAGGACCATAAAGTTGATCTCCGGAATATCAGACGGGCCGGGAATCTCCTGGGACGAGTCGCCTGACGAGGAACCGCCGGAGGAGATGTCCCCGGAGGCAGAGCTGGAGGAGTCGTTCTCACTGGCGCTTGGTTTACAGCCGGCTAGGCTGGCCAGCACCAGGGCGGCGCACAGCAAGAGAGAGAGTTTTCGTTTCATGTGGATCATCCTTTCTGATAGAGCGGTGGGGACAGAAGCTCACAGGAACCCTTCCAGACCGGCTGGGTCGGAGATGGAGATGGTCTTTCCGTGGCGGGAGATGAGGCCGCTCTCCTCCAGGGACTGGAAAGCCCGATAGAGGGAGGCACGGCTCAAGCCCAGCCGCCGGGCCAGGTCGGTGGCGGCACAGGTGAGCTGCCCCTCCCGGACATTGGCCAGCAGGTACCGAGCCAGTTTTCCCTCGGCTCCGGACTGGACCAGGGATTGCAGCCTGCCGGACAGAAAGCGGATTCGGCCGGTGAGGTAGCGCAGGTAGTTTTCCCGGAGCGGCCCGTCCTGAGCCAGTAAGCGGTCCATGCTGTTCTGAGGCAGCATCAGGCAGCGGCTGCTCTGCCGAGCGGTAATGGTGGTAACAAATTCCGGAGCCTCGGTGTACAGGGCGGCGGCTCCAAACAGATCCCCAGGCTCCAGATAGCTGACGGTCAAAGTCCCCTTGGTGACCTGAAGCCTGCCGGCTAGCAGAATGCCCAGGCAGCGGCAAAAATGGCTTGGACTATACACCGTGGCCCCGGTGGGAAAGAACTCCAGCCGGCCCTCCTGTGTGATTTGGTCCAACAGGGCGGGGGAGCAGTGCCGAAGGAGCGGGCAGCCCTCCAGAATCTCCCAATCTTCTTGGTTCAGCGGCAGAACAGGCACCTCCAAACTGTCTTATTTGATACAGAATGATTGTATGACAGGGGAGAGGAAAAGTCAACCCCGGCTCTGGGTTCCAGAACCGGGGCCAGGGAGTCGATCCTTTCCGGACGGAAGATCCCATCCACCCTCCGACTCAGCTTCTGGAGGTGGGCAGGCTGCTCTGTGATAGCGGCAGGGCCGCCTTCCGCTGCGCTGTCAACCTTTATCGGCTGGCCAGATAGGCCGCCGGGCCGCTCTCATACAGATCCCCGCCGTGGGTGTCCAGAATAACGGTAAGGGGGAAGTCCTCCACCTCCAGGCGGCGCACGGCCTCACAGCCCAGATCCTCCCAGCAGAGGACCTCCAGCGCCTTCACGCTGGACGCCATCAAGGCCCCCGCGCCCCCCAGGGCGGCCAGGTAGACGGCCCCATTCCGGACCACGGCGTCCTTGACTGTTTGGCTGCGTTTGCCCTTGCCGATCATGACGGCTTGGCCCAGGTCCAGCAGGCGGGGGGAGTAGGCGTCCATCCGGCCGCTGGTGGTAGGGCCGGCGGAGCCGATGACCTGTCCGGGGCGCTCTGGGGTGGGGCCCACATAGTACAGGGCGGAGCCCTCCACAGGGAAGGGCAGGGGCTCCCCCCGGTCAAGCAGCTCCATCATGCGCTGATGGGCGGCGTCCCGGGCGGTGTAGACCGGCCCGGACAGCAGAACGGTGTCTCCCGCCCGGAGGGGGGCTAAGTCATCCTTTGACACCGGGGTGGTCAGACGATACTGCATGAAAACAGCCTCCTTAACTGATTGGATGGGTATACAGGGTTACAGGTGGTCCGACAGAAAGCGGTGGATCGTATCCGCGAGCTCTTGTGGGCGGAAGCGGTACAGATCGTGGGGAAGGTCTAACAGATGGAGAGAGGAGACGGAAAAAGCGGAGAGATACGTTCTTGCGCACATCCGCCATTCCTCCTGGGGAAGAGGGGTGCCCTTGCCGTTGGAAACCAGGAACAGCGCGGGGACAGAGGCGGGCGGCCCCTCCTGCTGTACCTGCCGGATGGAGCGGGGCAGGTCCCTTGCCTCATTGACCCATACGACACTGACGAAGTTCCGGCGGGCGGCAGGGGCCAGTTCCCTCCGTTCCGAGGCGGGGAAGCGCTTCAGCAGGGCGCGGGAGGTAAGGCGGAAGAGCAGCCTGCGCTTCCAGCTGGAGCGATGGAGGTCCTCCAGCCGGCGATGGACAGCATCCAGCTCCATGTGCTGATAGACCTGCGGTACAGCGGGGTCCAGCCCAACCAGAGCGGAGACCTCCTCCGGATATTTGCGGGCCCAGTGAAGGGCCTCCAGAAAGCCCATGCTGTGGGCGGCCAGCACCACTGGAAGAGGGCGCTCCAGGGCGGCCAGCACGCCGCGGTATTCCTCTACCACAGTGTCTACATCTCTGGGGGCATCTGTCAGGCCGCTGTGTCCATAGCCGAATTTGGAGGGGATGAGGACCGAGTACCATGGGCTCAGAGCGTCCGCCAGAGGGGCATACTCCAGTCCGGGGAACAGAATGTTGGAACCGGACAGAATGAGAAGGGTGACCGGCCGGACGCCCGTGCAGGATACCTGGAGGCTCCGGCCGTCTATGGCAATCATTTTTTCCTCCATGGCGGGCACCTCCCGATGAGCGCTCACAGTTCAGTCGAGGCCCGGCGGGTGACGTGACAGCTGACATTCACCGCCACGGGCAGCCCCGCCACATGGGTGGGGGCGGTCTCTACGGCCAGCCCCAGGCAGGTGGTCTGGCCGCCGAAGCCCTGGGGCCCAATGCCCAGGCCGTTGATTTCTTCCAGCAGCTCCGCCTCCAGGGCGGCGTAGAAGGGGTCCGGATTGGGCTGGTCAATGGGACGGAGGAGAGCGTGCTTGGCCATGGCGGCCACTTTGTCAAAGGAGCCGCCGATGCCCACACCCAACACCACAGGGGGACAGGGGTTGGAGCCGGCCTGCTTTACGGTGTCCACCACAAAGCGCCGGACGCCCTCCACCCCGTCGGCGGGCTTGAGCATGGCTAGCCGGCTCATGTTCTCCGAGCCGAAGCCCTTGGGAGCCACGGTGATGGTGCATCTGTTCCCCGGCACCAGCCGCAGGGTGATGGCGGCGGGGGTGTTGTCCCCGGTGTTTACCCGCCGCAGGGGGTCGGCCACAATGGATTTGCGGAGATAGCCCTCCCCGTAGCCCCGCTGGACTCCTGTGTGGATGGCCTGCTCAAAGTCCCCCTGAATATGGACCTCTTGGCCCAGCTCCACAAACACACAGGCCATTCCTGTGTCCTGACAGATGGGGAGCTCCTTCTCCCCGGCCAGCTCCAGATTGTCCCACAGCAGGCCCAATGTCTCCTGAGCCAGGGGCCAAGGTTCCTCACGGCGGCTCCGGGCCAAGGCGGCCACGATGTCGGGGGGGAGCTGGGTGTTGGCCCGGACACACAACCGGGCCACTGCGTCGGTGACGGCGGCGGAAGAAATGGTCCTCATATTGGTTACCTCCCGGAATGGATAATCGTTTGATTGGGATGATTGTAACATAGCCCAGTGTGAAATTCAATTTTCTGCTGTTAGTTCCAGGAAAACAGCCGGACCGGGCAAAAGCCGGTCCGGCTGTTCATACCAGGGCGGTGTATAGCGCCCCCACCACCAGCGCGGGGAGCAGATTGGCGACCTTAAACTTGTTGCCGAAGGCAAGATTGACGCCTACACAGAAGATGAGGATAGAGCCCAGAAAGGACAGATTGTTCACCACAGCGGGGCTGAACACCGGAGCCAGAAGTCCGGCGCACAGAGTGACTGTGCCCTGGAGCACACCTACGGGCAAAGCTGAAAAGACAGCCCCCTTGCCGTAGGTGGAGGAGAAGATCATGACGATGATCAGGTCGAGGACGGATTTGGTGAACAGGGTGGAGGGGTCTCCGGTCATGCCGTCCTGGATGGAGCCTACGATGGCCATAGCCCCGACACAGACCGTGAGAGAAGCGGTGACGAAGCCCTGGATGAACTGGCTATCCTCCCCACGGGAGGCCTTCTCCTTCAGCCAGCCCCCCAGCCGCTCCATCCGGCCATCCAGATCCAGCCACTCACCCAGCAGAGAGCCGGCGGCGAGGGCCAGTATCATGCCCAGAGTGCCCCTGGTGTCCAGCCCAGTGAGTACCCCGTCCCGGACCGACAGCATCCCGTTCAGGGTGCCAGCTCCACCGATGAAAATGATGCACAGGCCCATGGCCTGGATCACAGCCTGCTGATAGCGGGCCTTGAGTCCTCCCTTCAGGACCAGGCCGGCACACCCTCCCGCCAGAATGGCCAGAACATTGACCACAGTACCAATCCCCGCCAAAGACGATCCCTCCCAGCCGGGGCCGATGTGGCCCCGCACGACTGGATTTATTATAGTGCTTCGACGGAAAATGTCAAAGGAAAAGAATTTGCATTAGGTAGGATGATATGATACAATTAACAAAAATTTGGCCCAGGGCCAAGAGGAGGAATATTTTATGAAAATCGTAGTATTGGACGGCTATACGGAAAACCCCGGTGACCTGAGCTGGGACGAGCTGGGAAAGCTGGGCGAGCTCACTGTTTATGACCGTACCAGCCTCACCGACGAGGACGAGGCTATCGCCCGCATCGGCGACGCCGAGGTGGTCTTTACCAATAAGACTCCCATTACCAAAAAGGTTATCGACGCCTGCCCCAACATGAAGATGATCAGTATGCTGGCCACCGGCTACAATGTGGTGGACTATGTTTATGCCAAGGAAAAGGGCATTCCCGTCACTAACGTGCCCACCTACGGTACCGCCTCCGTCAGCCAGTTCTCCATCGCCCTGCTGCTGGAGATCTGCCACCACATCGGCCACCATGACGCCTCCGTCCATGCCGGCAACTGGGCCAACTGTGTAGACTGGTGCTACTGGGACTATCCCCTGATCGAACTGGAGGGCAAGACCATCGGTATCATCGGCTTTGGCCGCATCGGTCAGGCTGAGGGCCGGATTGCCAAGGCCCTTGGTATGAACGTGGTGGCTTATGACCTGTATCCCAACGACTCCGGCCGGGCCATCGCCGAGTATGTGGACCTGGATACCCTGTATGCCAGGGCCGATGTCATTTCCCTGCACTGCAACCTGACGCCCGAGAACACCGGCATGATCAACAAGGACTCCATCGCCAAGATGAAGGACGGCGTCATTCTGATCAACAATGCCCGTGGCCAGCTCATCCACGAGCAGGATGTGGCCGACGCCCTGAACTCCGGCAAGATGGGAGCCGCCGGCCTGGACGTGGTGTACACCGAGCCCATCCGTGCCGACAACCCTCTCCTGAAGGCCAAGAACTGCATCATCACCCCCCACATCTCCTGGGCCCCCAAGGAGAGCCGCCAGCGCATCATGGATACCGCGGTGGAGAACGTCAAGGCCTATCTGGCCGGCGCCCCCATCAACGTGGTCAACCGCTGAAAAACTGGAAAACAGCAGCAGAGCCGCCCATGGAAACATGGGCGGCTCTTTTGCGTTCAGGGCACGTTTTCCCTCCATACCGAAGCGGCCGACCGGGCCAGCTGAATCAACCCCTCGACCAGCGTCCGGCGGGTCCCGTCCCGGTCGTCCGCCAGAGAGCGCAGGGCGGCCTGGAGGCTCCTGGGCTGAAGCAGGTCGGCGGTGGTGCTGGCCTCTCCGGCGGACAGCAGCTGAAAGAGGGAGTCCACGAACTGACTCCGCTCCTGGGGAGACAGACCGGCCAGCCAGCCCTTAATAGCCTGGTCGGCCATCCGGCTGCCGGGAGTGATCTCTTCCGCCTGGAGGAAGGATCCCCCCTCCACCTCCCAGGAGTAAGGGTCGTGCTGAAGCAGGCCGATTTGGCGGCTCCGCACCACGGTATGGGGCTCGTCGTGTTCCAACAGCAGTCCCACCACTGAGGACTGGGGAATGAAGGTGTGCAGCCGGGTCAGCAGCTCCTGGTAGCCCGGACTGTCCAGCACCAACCGGGTGAAGCCGGGGCCGTCGTTGTTGTAGATGGCCAGGATCCGGTCCCGTACTTTGATCCGGGCCAGGGCGCCGGCAAAGACAGCCAGATTGCCTCCCTTGGAGTGGCCGCCCAGCCGGAGGGAGCCAGGAAAGAGAGAGGCAAACCGCTCCACATAGTCCAGGGCCGCCTGTTGGGCGGGGACAGCGTCCAGGAAGCTCATGCTGAAGTCCTCCTTCCAGCCCACTAGGGTGGCGTCGGTGCCCCGGAAGGAAAGAAAGGCGGAGCCATCCTCCAACAGAACGGCGATGGCGGCGAACTGCATCTCCTCCTCCGGAACAAAGCGGTCCTGAGCGAAGGCCAATCCCAGGGGAGAAAAGCGGCGGCATCGGGCCAGAGCGGCCAGTAGCTTTCGGTCCGAAGGGCATCGGACACGGCCTCGCCGCCCCTCTGGCAGGGCCAGATAGGTTTCCGCCGCCTTTCCAAGAGAGATAGGACCGCGCAGGTCTGGAGGGACCAGGTTTTCGAAGTGGACATAGGACAGGATGGACAGGATCAGGCCGTCCACCGGGTTGAAGGGGGCCTGGCTCATGGGGATATCTCCCCGCCAGGCCAGGTAGTCGAACAGATCGGACAAAGGTTTCAGGCTCCTTTCCGGGGAAAACGGCGTCCTCCAGCCCCCTTTCCCGCATATCCCCGCCCACCACCGCATAGGATGGACCAACAAGAGGCGGGGAGTGTTGTTTTTGAAAGGAAACATGGAGGAGCGGGCCCAGCGCCTAGCTCTTTACATCATAGAGAACCGGGCCACGGTCCGTACCGCCGCACAGAAGTTTGGAATCAGCAAGAGCACCGTACATAAGGACCTGGCCGAGCGGCTGCCTGTATTCAACAGGACACTCTACCTCCAGGTCAAGGGAGTCCTGGAGGAGAACAAGGCCGAGCGGCACATTCGGGGAGGGATCGCCACCCGGAAGAAATACAAAGGGGCCTGAGAACGGACAGTGGATCGGGGACGCCACCGGGCGGCCCCGATTGCTTTTTGCTTCCTCCTATGATATCATATGCCTGAATGTGAATCTTGAAGGGGGACAAGGCCCATGAGCTACGCAGACCAGATATTCATCCAGAATTGCAGGGAGATCCTATCCCATGGGGTGTGGGATACGGACCGGGAGGTGCGCCCCCGATGGCAGGACGGCACGCCCGCCCACACCGTCAAGCTGTTCGGCGTGGTCAACCGTTACGACTTACGGAAGGAATTTCCCATTCTGACGGTCCGGAAGCAGTTCCTGAAGTCAGCGGTGGATGAGCTGCTGTGGATCTGGCAGAAGAAATCCAACAACATCCATGAGCTGAACAGCCATGTGTGGGACGCATGGGCAGACGAAAATGGCTCAATCGGCAAGGCATACGGCTATCAGCTGGGGGTGAAGCACCACTACCCCCAGGGGGATATGGACCAGGTGGACAAGGTGCTGTGGGACCTAAAGCACGATCCCGCCTCCCGCCGCATCATGACCAACCTGTATAACCACCACGACCTTTCCGAGATGGCCCTCTACCCCTGCGCTTACTCTATGACCTTCAATGTGTCGGGCCGCACCCTCAATGGGATCTTGAATCAGCGCAGCCAGGATATGCTCACCGCCAACGGCTGGAACGTGATGCAGTATGCCGTTCTCCTGCACATGCTGGCCCAGGTATCCGGACTGGAGGCGGGGGAACTGATCCACGTCATCGCGGACGCCCACATCTATGACCGTCATGTGTCCGTAGTGGAGGAGCTGCTGGAGCGGGAGCCCTATGAGGCCCCCCGGTTTATCCTGGAGCCCTCCGTCACAGACTTTTACAGCTTTACCCCCTCCAGTGTGAGGCTGGAGGGTTATCAGGCCCATGCCCTGGATCAAAAGATCCCGGTAGCCGTATAGAGGGGGATCTGCTATGGAACTGATTGTGGCGGTGGACCAGAACTGGGCCATTGGGCGGGGAGGGGATCAGCTGATCTACATCTCCCAGGACCTCAAGCGATTCAAAGCGTTGACCACTGGGCACCCGGTAATCTTGGGCCGAAAGACCCTGGACACCTTTCCCGGCGGCCGCCCCCTAAAGGGACGCAGGAACCTGATTCTGTCCCGCAGCCCCGGCTTCGCCCCGGAGGGGGCGGAGGTGTATCCCGACATGGACGCCCTGCTGGCCGCGGCGCCGGAGGATAGCTTTGTAATCGGCGGCGCCTCGGTGTACCGGGCCCTCCTGGACCAATGTTCCACCGCCTATGTGACGAAAATAGAAGCTGCCTTCCCGGCGGCTGACTGCTGGTTCCCCGACCTGGATAGCCGTCCGGAGTGGAGGATATCAGAGGAGAGCGAATCCCAGGAGGAAGATGGAGTCAAGTTCCGGTATGTGACTTATCGAAAGGAGGAATGACGACCATGAAAAAACTGATTGCGGCCGGGCTGGCCTGTGCTCTGACACTGACTGTGGGGGGCACTGTGTTTGCGCACCATCAAGGCCGGACGGAAATATCCGCCCCCTGGATCCACTGTGATGGGGACGGCGACGGCCTATACGGTCGCTGTGCTGGCCGGCGGAATATGAACTTCACAGATGAGGATGGGGATGGTGTCTGTGACAACTGGATAGGCTGTCAGACGCCCGGCCGGGGCGAACACCACGTCAGCGGCCGTCATCACCATGGGTAAGTAAAAAGATTCCGGTACCAGCGGTACCGGAATCTTTTTACAGTCCTAGTGTCATACCCTCCTGGCCGGACAGTCCGTCTTTGGCCAGCATCCGCTCCAGCACCTCTACATCGGCGGTGATATCCATGGCGTCCCCCTGGAAGAGGAGATCCAGCTGCTTTTCAAAGCCATCCACCACCTTATCCATCATACCCTCTATGCGTTCCATGGCGGCAGCGATGTTCTCTCCGGATACCTCCTGGTCCTCCAGCTGTCCATAGGCCCGGAGGATCTTCAGGGTGGTGGGCAGGTAATAGCTCAAAAAGCTATGGAGTTGGGGAGAACTCTCCGGATGGGATTTCTGATAGTCCAGGATTTTGGCGGTGATGACCCCGATCCGGTCGATCTGGGCAGACAGCTTCTCGTTGTCCACGGCCTCGTTGACTGCCCGTATCTCTGTCAGAATGGCGTTCTCCTCCTGGTGGAGAGGCTGGGAGGGAGCCTCCTCCTTGGGCTGGGAATCGGACAGCCCATCAGCACTGAGGACCAGCCGGTCCCCACCATAATCCAAAAAGCCTTGGGGCAGGATACCCTCCCCCAGCATATCGGCCAGATCGTCCCGGACCCGGCGGGGAGGCAGCCCGGAAGCGGAAGCCAGGGTGGATATGGCGATGGACTGCCGGGTCCCAATGACAGCCAAGTAATTGCGGTAGCGCCGAACCTCCTTGTTTTTTCGTACGCCGGCCCATAGGCAGCCGAGGCCGCCGCAGGCGAAACACAGGGGAACGAGGATGCCTGACAGATACCAGCTAATATCAGGAAGCATCCACAGATTTTCTACCCCGTTGATTAGAGTGATCATTCCAAAGCAGATGGCCAGAGCGCCGCCTACCTGAGTCAGCCGTTTGCCGTCCTTAGCCAGTTTAGACAGCAGGTCCTGCTGGGCCTTGGCTTTTTTTCTTCCCTTTCCCTTGGATGTGGACGGCTCCTCTTGGAACGTGGTCGTTCTAGCCCCCACAGGGGCGGCCTGGTCTCGCTGGGTGTAATAGGGGTGCCGGCCGCGCTTTCCCCTGCCCATCAGCTTGAGTACGATCATCAGAATTGCCACGGGAGCGGCGACTCCAGTGAACAGCAGTACGGCGGCAATCGCCCAATAGGCCATATCCCCCGATCTCTCATTTCCCTTGTTGGTGTTTGCCACAGTCAGTCCCCCCAGCGGATGCTTATATCTTTATCATAGCAGGTCTTTCCCAAAATGGAATTTAAATTTTCTTAAAAATCAATGAATGGGTCCAGCGCTACTATCATACAGCAGCGGCGCATAAAAGTAAATGGCAGACGCTTTTTTTCCTAACAAGGGAAAAAGGTGCAGAAAAAGGCATCAGGTTGTAACTGTTCTGTAATTGTATCAGGGAAGTTTGGGTGATATAATAAGCGCAGTCGGCTTTTTGCCCAGATAGAAAATAGAGGGAGGCTCTGTCACAATAAGGGCTTCCTTGGAGGGATAGCATGGAAGGCGAGCGCGTGATGAAGGCGCCGGAGAATGGAAAAAAGAAAACGTGGCTTATCGTGACAGGCGTAGTTCTGGGTGCGTTGCTGATGGCATATCTGGGGCTGTGCGCCTGGGTGGGAACGATGGACCGGATCTTTCCCAACACGACCATCGCCGGTCTGGATGTGTCCGGCATGACCGTGGAGCAGGCTCGGAAGGCGCTGGATCAGGCCATGGCGGAGCATGGAGATGAGATTGCCGGGACTATCACCTACGGGGAGTGGCGGGGCACCATCACCGCCTCCCAGATGAACTATGACTGGTCCGCCTCGGCGCAGGCGGCCTATACAGACGGCAGAGATCACTTTCTGACCCAGGGAGGGCAGTACGCCGCCAGACTTTTGGGCAAACAGTGGTCGGTGGAAACCAGAAGTATGGAAACAACAGAACTGGAGCGCCTGCTGGACCAGATGGAACAGGATCTGGACGGTGATGTGACCAGAGCCGCCTGGCGTCTGGAGGGGGACCGTTTGGTGATGACCAAGGGCCGCACCGGGGTGAGCTTGGACCGGGAGTCTGCCCGGGAGGGAGCTTTTTCCGCGCTGGAGGAGGCGATGGAGCAGAAGCTGGGTGGCGGCCAAGAGGGGAACGCGGAGGTGGAGCGGCAGCTTTACCCCGAGGAGATACCTCCCCAGGAACCCGACTTTGATGAGATTTATACTCAGTTCCATACCGAGCCGGTCAGTGCCCAGATGGACCCGGATACCTTTCAGATCACCGACCATGTGGTGGGGGTGGACTTTGACGTGGATGCCCTGAAGGCCGCCTATGAGGGGGCCGCGGAGGGGGAGACCTTCTCTATCCCCGTTACCTTGACCCAACCCAAGGAGACTAAGGCGAGCCTGGAAGAAAAGCTGTTTCAGGACCTGCTGGGGGAGGGAACCACCAGGGTGACTGGCTCGGCCAACCGCAAGTTCAACGTCAAGCTGTCCGCCGAAGCCTGCAATAACGTGATCCTCCTACCTGGACAGGAGTTCTCCTACAACAATACCACCGGCAGCCGCACGCCGGAAAAGGGCTATAAAAACGCCCCCACCTACCAGGCCGGAAAGTCGGTGGACGACATCGGCGGAGGCATCTGCCAGACCTCCTCCACCATTTACTATGCCGTCCTTCATACCCCGCTAGAGATCGTGGAGCGGCACGACCATCAGTTCAATACTGGTTATGTGGATCTGGGCATGGACGCCACGGTATATTTTGGTTCTCTGGACTTCCGGTTCAAAAACAATACCGAGTACCCCGTCAAGATCGTGACCAGCAGCTATGACTCCAACGGGAGCCGGTATTTGAATGTGAAGATCTATGGTACCAACCCCGATGGCATCTACGCCATCCCCAAGAGCAGCGTCTTTGACAAAGTGGCGCCCACCACCAAGTATGAGCCAGACCCCAGTGTTCCCCAGGGTACCCTGGTGCTGGATAAGGAGCAGTACGCTTACACCGGCTGGAGCGCCCACACTTATCGGTATATTTACGACAAGGACGGCAATGTGTTGGAGAAGCAGGATATGGGGAGCAGCAAATACAGTATGCGCCCCAACCTGTATCACTATAACCCGGCCGACGGCGACCCCAGCACCTGGCCAGACGGCAAGCCGCCGCAGCCCGGCACTGACCCTGGGACAGAGGTTCCTGTGGATCCCAGTACGGAGACCGGAGGGACAGCAGGCCCCGGCACAGAGGGCGGAGCCGTCCCCGGTACCGGAGAAGGGGAGGCTGGGACGGACCAGCCCGCACAGGACCAGCCGGCATCTGAGCAGACGGACGCCGGCGAGAGCGACCAAACCCAGACGGAGGGAGTGAGTGGTGGAGAGCGGCCCTCCAGCCAGGGTGAGGAGGCATCCTCTGGCCAGAATACGGAGGCGGCGACCTGACAGACAGAGAGGAAGAGGACGATGTTCCAAGGATTTTCCCAGGGTGCCATCGATTTTCTGTGGGGCATCCGTTTCAACAACGAGCGAGGTTGGTTTTTAGCCCACAAGGAGGAATTCCTGACTCTGGTGGACGCCCCCATGCGGGAGCTGGCCGCTCAGGTGAGTCAGGCCATGACGGAAGAATTCCCCAAGCTTGGACTGGAGCTGAAGGTGAGCCGTATCTACCGGGATGCCCGGCGGCTCTTTGGCCGCGGGCCCTATAAGGACCACCTTTGGTTTTCCCTCCGCCGCCGGAACGAGAACGAGGGGGCGGAGCCCAGCTTCTACTTTGAGATCGCCCCGGAGTATTACAGCTATGGCATGGGAGCCTGGGATTTGCCTCCGGTAACCATGGCCAAGCTCCGGGCCCGCATCGACCGGGACCCAAAACCTCTGGAGAAGCTGGCCCGAAGGCTGGAGAGGCAGGGGGAATTTGCGCTGGAGGGCCGGCAGTATAAGCGGCCCAAGGGGGACCCGGGAAAGCTTCTGTTTCCTTGGTATAACAGTCGTCAGCTGGTCATCTCCAGCGACCACAACTGTGAGGGCCCCCTGTTCGGCCCTGAACTGGCGGACCAGGTGCTGGAGGGGTTTCGATTTCTGGTGCCCTATTACCAGTATCTCCAGACATTGGCCGGGGACGCGCCTCCGCCTGAGATCTGAATACAGAGAAAAAGCGCTCCGGCCTCGGCTTGGGGCGCTTTTTGCAGGATGGGGGTTTAAGACTTGTGCTGTAGAGCTGACGGCACAGAAAATTTTGAAAATTTCTCACAAATACTATTGACAATAGAGTGGAGATGTGGTACATTATAGCCAGAAAGGATGAGTCCAATGTATTAAGAAAGTCCCCGCACCTGATGCTGTGATGCAAGGCCGAGAAGCATAAAAATCAGAAAGAGGAGAACCAGAAGAACATTTGAGGAAAGTCCCATATGCCAATGACATCGGACAGAAAGAATCTTCTCGGAGCGGAAACACCAGCACAGGGACATACCACAGAGCAAGGTCAGGTATATGTTCCGCCGCAAGATGCCTCACATATGAGGAAGAGCCGCAGAAGCGGCCACAATGATTTGGGAGAGATACAAGGACCGGGACCGGCGAGATGTGGTATGGCGATTCTGTAGAAAGAGAGGTAAACAATTGATGTTAGATAACAAGAACCACCAGAAATGACCCTTGGCTGCAACGGATTACGAAACGGGCAGTCAAGGGTCATTTCTTTTTCAAAGAGCACCGTGGACAGGCGGGGAGCTGGAGGTGTGGAGCCAAAGGGCTCTTTTTTTATGCCCATTTTGAAAAAGAGAAAGCCCGCCGTTTTCAGGCGGGCTTTCTTTCTGGAGAGATCAGCGGTTTTTGAAGGAGGTGAGCTTCTCCTTATTGACGAAGGCGCGCATGGCGTCCTTCTGGTCCTCGGTGGCAAAGCAGAGGCCGAAAGCCTCGCTCTCATAGGCGGCGCCGGTGTAAATATCGGTCTGGAGCCCCCGGCGGATGGCGGCCTTGGACTGGCGGACGGCTACCTGGGCGTTGGATGCAATGGCGTTGGCCAGCTCCAGAGCCTTGTCCATCAGCTCATCGGGGGGATAGACATGGCTCACCAGGCCCAACTCCTTGGCCTCGGCGGCGCCGATGGTCCTGGCGGTGAGGATCAGCTCCATAGCGTTGGAGATGCCCACGATCCGGGCCAGACGCTGGGTTCCCCCAAAGCCAGGGGTGATCCCAAGACCTACCTCCGGCTGGCCAAACTTGGCCTTTTCACTGGCGAGGCGGATGTCGCAGGCCATGGACAGCTCACACCCGCCTCCAAGAGCAAAGCCGTTGACGGCCGCAATGGTGGGCTTGGTCAGAGTTTCCAGCTTTAGAAAGACCCCATTGCCGTAAGCGCCGAATTTCTTGGCCTCCACGGAAGTGAGGGTGGACATCTGGCCGATGTCCGCGCCGGCTACGAAGGAGCGGCCGGCTCCGGTGACGATGGCCACCAGAATATCCTCACGCTCCTCTACCTGGTCCAGGACGGCGTCCAGATCCCGAAGTACCTGCTCATTCAGCGCATTGAGGGCATCGGGCCGGTTCATGGTGATGATGCCCACGGGGCCCTTCTGCTCAAGGGTGACAAAAGACATAGCTTGTTTCCTCCTTGTTTTTGTTCCGTGTTAAGGATCATTTTGCCTGTTTTCTTGTATTATAGCCTATCCTGAACAGAACAGCAAGGGAAAAGTGGCGTCATGACCGGACTGCCGCGTGAAGCAGGGACCAGAAGGACCAGATTACACCTACTACAGTCAGCGCCACCCAGAAAACTACCATGATCTGGCTCATATCGCCGATGAAATAGGCGTTTCTACCCACCAGCTGGGGGCCAAAACAGGCCGCCATCCAGATACCCCAGATGATCCAGCCACCCTTGGCGCCGTAGCGCTGCATGATTGCGCCGATAATGAGGCCGCAGGATAGAGCAAAGACCAGAATGGCGGGCCACCACCACCAGTTCAGGGTGAAGTCCTCGATAAATAGAGTGCTCTCCCAGGCGGGGTCCACGGGAGCGCCTAGACTGGGCTCGGGCATAGGGGGGATGCCCTCCAGGGACAGCCCCGGCAGGCCGGTCAGTTTCAGCCACAGTACCGGGGACACCATATGCTCCAGTGCGGTGAGCAGAGCGGCCATGCCCATGGAGCAGACACCCATGAATAGGCTCCTCCCCAGCTCCATCCCCAGGGCTCGGCGGCGGGTCTGGCCAAAGCGGATGGCCTGTTCAAAGCTCACCCCCATAGCCGCTACCGTTACAACCAGAGCCATAATACCCGCCACGATGGGAAGTACGGTCCCGGAGATCATGATGCCGCTGTTCTCAGCGGAGAGGAGCAGGACCGCGGCTATCACGCCCTGGATCAACACAAATAGTCCGGTTACCACGCCCAGACACAGAAACAGGTCGTCCAGGTTGAGCCGTATCACTTTTTTCAGCATCCCGATCACCTCACTGCAAAACGGAAAATCTGCCGCCATATAACGACTTCACCAATGGCCAGCGTCGCTAACATTCCGATGGTCAGAATGGCGGGCAGGCTGCCCCACATACCACTCCAGGCGTTGCCCATCAGAAAGGACCAGGCGTCCAGATCGGCCATGAGGGCCAGGAGGAGGGAGCCTATGAGCAGGGCGATGACGGACACGGAGAGGATGACGGCGCCCCAGACCTTGGACTTGGCGGACACCAGCCCGCCCAGACAGCCCAGCACCAATATGGTCAAACATACTAGAGGGAACACCCACAGCGTCCCTCCGTAAAAGGCCCGAATCAAAGTCCAACGGCCCTCCTCAATCCAGCCGCCCAACTGGGGCAGAGCAGCCAGCAGGACTTGCGCGGCCCAGCAGAACCCAGTGTACACGACCAGCACTCCCTGCACGGCCCAGAAGAAGTCCCGCCGCCGGGCCCCAAAGGACAGCCCCAGATTCAGGTTGCTGGTGCACAGGGAAAAGGCGAAAATGAATAGGACGAACAGGGTGACCAGGGGAAAGGCGCCATAGTAGGTAGCGAACAGATTGCTCGCCCCACCGGGCACCCCGGTGGCGTAGCAGCCCACTACTACAAGGACGGCGAAGCCCAGCAGGCAGGCCAGATTGATCCAGGCGAACTGGAAGAGAAAGCGAAAGGATTTCAACATTGGTGTCCCTCCTCACTGGGTGTCCCCATGTCCGCACAGGGCCACAAACACGTTCTGAAGGTTCATGGGGGACACATCCACATCGGCCTTGAGGGCGTCCTGGAGCTTAACTCCGCTCCCCCGGACGGCTGCGGTCTTGTGCCGGCCCATCTGATGGGTGGACAGCACCTCCAACCCGGCGCATACCTGATCTACCACATCCTCATGGCCGGAGATGTAGCGGAACTGGCCCACCAGCTCCTCGGTGGGGCAGTTTTCCAGGATACGGCCCTCATCCAGGATGATGACCCGCTCAAAGACGGAGGCGGCCTCCTCGATGATGTGAGTGGACACCAGGAAGGTCCGTCCGGTCTGGGCGAAATCGTCCAGCAGAAGCTGGTAAAACCGCTCCCGCATCACCACATCCAGTCCCGCCGCCGGCTCATCCAGGATGGTGATGGGAGACCGGCTGGCCAGGGCGATGAGGATGGTCACCATGGACATCTGTCCCTTGGAGAGCTGACAGATCTTCTTTTTCTCGTCCAGCTTAAATTCCTCTAATAGCCGCTGGGCGTATTCCCTATCCCAACCGGGGTAATAGATGGCCGCAGAGCGGAGATAGTGGCGGATTTTCAGATTGTTCTGCCCGGAGAACAGGGTGGGCTGCAGCTCACGGGAGAAGCAGATGTTGTCCAGTGCCGCCTGGTTTTCCCAGACGGGCTGTCCGTCGTAGGTCACCTCGCCCCGGTCCTTGGTGTTCTGGGCGGTGAGGATGCCCAGCAGAGTGGTCTTGCCCGCCCCGTTCCGGCCGATCAGGCCATAGATCTTGCCTGGTTCTATTGTCAGGTCCAGATTATGGAGTACCTCTTTGTCCTTATAGGATTTATACAGACCCTGAGCCTTTAAAATTCCGGTCAGCATGATTGCTCTCCCTCCTTGATTGCACGGTCCACCATAGACAGCAGTTCCTCTCCGGTCAGAGAGATAGCGGTTCCCTCTTTGACCAGCGGTTTCACAAATCCGTCGTAAAAGGCGGCCTTCCTTTTTTGTTTCACAGTATCACCTGCTCCTGGGGATACGAACATACCGATCCCTCTTTTTTTGTATAAGATCCCATCGGCCACCAGCATATTGATACCCTTGGCCGCCGTGGCTGGGTTGATGTTATAGCCCCGTGCCAGCTCATTGGTGGAGGGCACCTGCTCCTCCTCCTGGTAGATCCCCCGTAAGATGTCGTCCTCCAGCATCCGGGCGATCTGTAGATAGATCAGGGACTGATCGTTCAGGATTCCATGCACATGATCACCTCCATAATTGTTTCCTCCGCGCGGCGGAGAGCATCCAGGAGCCGTTACAGCAAAATGCTATAGACCGCAACGATGAAATAGCGCAACAGGCGATACCGCCCCTCTACTTTTTGTGCTCTTTTATCCAGACGTTGATTTTTCCATGAGATAGTGCCCCTCTTCTGGACCTTAGGCTCCCATACGCTTTCTGTTCGTTGGTTAATTACTTGTGTAATTAACCATATCACCGATGAGGAGAAAAGTCAAGACCTTTTTGTACATAAAAAAGAGACAGGGGAGGGGGGCGGCTTCCTCACCCTTTGGGCCGCCGCGGCATAGTCTGGGGTACAGATTCGTTGATACGGAGGGTCGGTCATGACTTCTTTGCCTAAAATCCAATATTTTTTGGGGGCCAATTCCCCCACTGGTTTTTACTCTCTTTACCCTGAACTCATCCAGCCTGAACGGGCCCGGACTATCTATATCCTAAAGGGCGGTCCGGGCTGTGGAAAATCCACCCTGATGCGCCGGGTAGGGGCCCGGATGGAGGAGGAAGGTCTGGATACCGAGTACATCCTATGCTCCGGAGATCCGGATTCGCTGGACGCGCTGCTGCTCCCCCAGCTAGGGGTAGCCCTGGTGGACGGGACCGCTCCCCATGTGGTGGAGCCCAAGTATCCCGGCGTAGTGGACCGGTATGTAAACATGGGGGACTGCTATGACAAGGAGGGGTTGGCGGTCCGACGCCAGGAGATCATGTCCTGTATGACGGGCTATAAGGGCTGCTACCAGCGGGCCTATCGATGCCTGGGGGCGTCGGCGGAGATCTTCGAGGATGTGCGGTCCACTCTACTTACTGACGTTCTGGGGGAGAAGCTGGCCAAACGAGCCCATGGTATCCTGTCCCGGGAGTTCAAAAAGCGTAAAGGCGTCCAGAGCGGACAGGTAAAGCAGAGATTCCTGGGCGCGGTGACACACAAGGGAGCGATGACGCTGTTTGATACAGCGACCGCCCAGTGTGACCGGATCTATGAGCTGGTGGACAGCTACGGCTTGGCCCATGAGCTGCTGGTCCATATCCTGGCCGGAGGGGCCGCCGGGGGCTATGACATAGTGGCCTGCCCCGATCCCATGGCCCCTGACCGGCTGGCCCACCTGCTGGTGCCGGAGCTGGGGCTTGCCTTCCTGACCTCTACCTCCGTCCTGCCCTTCCCAGGGAGCCCATACCGCCGGATCCGGCTGGACGCGGCCGCGGATCGGGAGATCCTCCGGCACAGCCGGCCCAGACTTCGCTTCGCCAAAAAGGTGTCCGCCGCTCTGGCGGAGGAGGCGGTGGAGTCTCTGGCCCAGGCCAAGGCCATGCACGACGACCTGGAGGCCCTCTACAACCCCTTTGTGGATTTCCAACTGGTAGACCAGATGGCACAGTCTGTAGGGGACGAGATCCTGAAAATATAAAGAGAGTCCCCGGTATCCTGTCTGGACACCGGGGACTTCTGTATATCAAGGTATTTGTGCCATTACCGGCGGATCAGGGCTATGGCCACGTCGTTGACATTAGTGCCCGTAGCCCCGGTGACGATCAGCCCGTCACAGGCGGCCAGGGCGTTGTAAGCGTCGTTGTCCTGGAGGACCTGGAAGATGGACACACCCTTCTCCTCCAACTGGCCACGGGTCTCCCCAGTGACAAAGCCGCCGGCGGCGTCCGTGGGGCCGTCCGTCCCGTCAGAGCCCACGGAGAAGACAGCGGTGTCCCTCAGGCCGGCGATCCCCTCGGCCGCGGCAAGGGCAATCTCCTGGTTCCGGCCGCCCTTGCCGGCCCCAGTGAGCTTCACTACCGTTTCCCCACCGGCCAGGAAGGCCAGAGACCGCCCGCTGTCCTGGTGATACCGGGCGATAGAGGCCAGGAAGGAGCCCGCCTCCCTGGCTTGGCAGGTCAGGCTGTCGGTAAGGACTACGGGCTCATATCCCAGCTGGCGACACACGTCGGCAGCGGCCCGGCACAGCTCCCGGACACTGCCGGTAATCTGAGTCTCCACGTTGTCCAGGGCCTTGGGCGTCTCCTGAGCCAGGACGGCGGCGGCCTGCGCGGAGAGCCTGATGCCGTATTGGGACACAATGGCCTCCGCCTGGGCGCTGGTGGAGCTGTCGGGGTAGGCGGGACCAGATGCGATCATGTCCAGCGGGTCGCCGATGATGTCGGACAGCACCACCGCGAAGACCTGGGCCGGGGCACAGTGGAGGGCAAAACGGCCCCCCTTGACAGTGGAGAGATGCTTGCGGATGGTATTCATTTCGGTGATATCCGCTCCACAGGCCAGGAGCTGCCTGGTGATGTCCTGCAGCTCCTCCGTGGAGATGATGGGTTTTTCAAACAGGGCAGAGCCGCCGCCGGACAGCAGGAACAGAACACGGTCCTCCGGCTTGAGATCCTGGGTCAGCTCCAGGGCCCGGCTGGTGGCGGCAAAGGTGTCGTCGTCAGGGACCGGATGGCCCGCTTCCCAGACCTCCAGGTTTCCGATGGGACCCTCGCTGTGGCCGTGCTTGGTGATGACGATGCCCCCATCCGGTTTGCGGTCCAGACTTTCCCAGGCCGCGTGGGCCATGGACCAGGCCGCCTTACCTACCGCTACAAGGATCAGCTTTCCCGCTCCGAACTCTTTTCCGGCCAGAGCCCGAGCCACTGCCGCATCCGGCCGGACCTGGGCGATGGCCTCCCGGACAATGGTGTTACAGTCATTTCTCAGCCGCATTGTCGCCGCCTCCCAAAATAAATTTATTCTTCCGGTTCCTCCGGCAGGGCAGTCGGGCGCAGGTCCAGGTTCCAGTCCACCTCTCCCTGGATGCCAGCTACCGTGCCGGTGTGGGTGTACTGCCAAAAATCAAAGTGATAATAAAAGCCTGGGATCTGGTCGTATTCCGCCAGCCAGAAGGGCCACTGGTCCAACTGGGTCAGGTCGTAGGTGAGATAGCCCTGGTCCTGGTTGAAGTAGACCATGGGCTGATACCCACCCTCCTGGATGGTCCGGCAGAAGGAGACGGCGCACTGGGTCAGAGTCTGACCGTCCAGCCCGTCGGTGCGGGCACCATTGCCGGGAGTGATGGGCTCCCAGTCAAAGACCACGGGGTAGGTGATGTCGCAGTCAGCCAGGGCGTCCAGCACGAACTGGGCCTCCTCCATCCCCTCCTGGGGGGTGATGGCCTGGGAGAAGAAGTAGACGCCCACCTCCAGTCCAGCCTCCAGGGCCCCCTGAATGTTGGCCTTGTAGAAGGAATCCAGGAAGAGCCCTCCCTCGGTGTAGCCGCGGTAACCTAGGCGAATGAGGGCGAAGTCCACGCCGTCCGCCGCCACGGCCTGCCAATCGATCTCCCCCTGGTAAAAGGACACATCAATACCCGCCTTGGCCAAAAGGCCATCCCGCTCATAGGACACCCGGCCCAGTGGATCGGTGGAGAAGCCTTTGGTCCCGTAGCGGTTCACAGCCAGACCATCTATCGCGGTCAATATCTGGTCCCGGTAGGAAAAGGTGACAGGAGGCGGGGGCTGCTTGCCGCCCAGGAACAGGGTGAGCAGCATGGCACCGCCTCCCAGAGCAAGGGCGGTCAGGCCGCAGACCAGTGCCAGGCGTTTTCCCCATCCGGAGGAGCGGGGCGCCGCCCTCCGTCCTGGGGGACGAGGCGCCTCTGGTATTTTGTTCTGGTCCATGATCTCACCTCATTGTCTGGCCCTGTGTGGGGAAGCAGGTCGCATTTTGCACTATTATAGCAGACCACGGACCAAAGCACAATGAGAAAGAGAAGGGGTCAGCCGATTACCCGCTTGGCCACGTCCACGCTTTCTTTGGCGTCCCTGGCGTAGAAGTCGGCGCCGATCTGCACGGCATACTCCGGGGTCAGGACGGCACCGCCGACCACGATCTTACAGGACAATTCCTGGCTATGGAGAAGGGCAATGGTGTCCTCCATGCTTTTCAGCGTGGTGGTCATCAGGGCCGAGAGCCCCACCAGAGGGGCCTGATGCTTTCGTACCGCCTGCGCCACGTCGCCGGGGTCTACATCCTTGCCCAGATCGATGACCGTGTAGCCGTAATTTTCCAATAGGACCTTGACGATGTTTTTCCCGATATCATGGATGTCTCCCTTGACGGTGGCCAGCACGATGGGGCCTTTGCCTGACGTCTGGTCAGATGGGCCGGACATCTCCTGCCGGATGACCTCAAAAGCGGCCTGGGCAGCCCCGGCGGACTGGATGAGCTGGGGCAGGAAGACCTTGCCCGCCTCAAAATTAGCTCCCACCCGGTCCAGAGCGGGGATGAGGATGTGGTCCACGATATCCATGGAGGAGGTGGTCTCCAACAGGCGGCGGGTGGCCTCACCAGCCTCACCCTTTAGTCCGGCCTCCACGATCTGGGCCAGAGAACGGCCCTCCGTCGGTACAGGAGTCTGGCCTCCAGCCCCGCCGGAGGTAATGGAGGTCTTGATTTCGGCGTTTCCGTAGGCGGCAATAAACGCACGGGCCTCCCGATCCACATTCATCAGCAGGTGGTAGCCCCGGACAGCGGCCATCATAGCATCCGTGTTGGGGTTGAGGATGGGCAGGTCCAGGCCGCAGGTCATGGCCATGGTGAGAAACGTCTGGTTGACCAGGGGTCGGGCGGGCAGACCGAAGGAGATGTTGGATACGCCCAGCACCGTCTTCAGCCCAAGCTCGTCCTTGACACGGCGGAGGGCGTCCAGCGTCTGGGAGGCACCCTCCTGTTCCGCCGAGGCGGTGAGGGTCAGGCAGTCGATATATACGTCCTCCCGGCGGATGCCGTAGGACAGGGCCGCCTCCAGGATGCGGCGGGCGATGTCCACCCGCTGCTGGGCGGTCTTGGGGATGCCGTCCTTGTCAAGCGTCAGTCCCACCACGGCGGCCCCGTACTTCTTGACCAGGGGGAGAATGGCCTCCATGGTTTCCCGGTCCCCATTCACCGAATTAACGATGGCCTTGCCGCAGTAGACCCGGAGGGCCCGCTCCAGCACCTTGGGGTCAGTGGAGTCCAGTTGAAGGGGGGCGTCGCATACCCCCTGGATGGCCTTCACCGCCCGGACCATCATCTCCTCCTCGTCCACCTCAGGCAGACCTACGTTTACATCTAAAATATCAGCCCCCGCCTCCACCTGGGTCAGAGCCTGGTTCAGGATATAGTCCACATCCCCCCGGCGCAGGGCTTCCTTCATCAGCTTCTTTCCCGTGGGGTTGATACGCTCGCCGATGACACGGACCCGGTCGATGGGTACGGCCAGGGTGGGGCCGCACACGGCGGCGGGCACCTGGCGGGAGGGCTCCCGGATGGCCTGCCCCATCAGGGCCCGCTTCAGCAGGGCGATGTACTCCGGGGTGGTACCGCAGCAGCCCCCGAACAGCTTGACCCCCATGGGGGCCAGGTCGGCCATAGCGGCGGCGAACTCCTCCGCGGTGATATCATAGCCGGCTCCGCCAGGGTCGGGGAGGCCGGCGTTGGGTTTGATGGCGATGGGCAGAGTGGACCACCGGGTCAGCTCCTCCACCAGAGGGGGCATCTCGCGAGGACCGAGAGAGCAGTTGACTCCGATAGCGTCTGCCCCCATCCCCTCCAGTACCAGAGCGGCGCAGGCGGGGGAGTGGCCCAAAAAGGTTCTGCCCCGGTCCTCGTAGGTCATGGTGACCATCACCGGCAGGGAGCAGCACTCCTTGACAGCCAGCAGGGCGGCCCGGCACTCCTGGAGGTCGGTCATGGTTTCAATCAGGACCAGGTCCGCCCCGGCCTGAACCCCGGCGAGGACCACCTCCTTGAAGATGTTTACCGCCTCCTCAAACCGCAGGGAGCCCGTGGGCTCCAGAAGCTGGCCGATGGGGCCGATATCTAGGGCCACCAGGGCATTCCCCGCGGCGCCCTCCCGGGCGGCGTCAATGGAGGGGGGGACCACCTCGGTCACAGTTTTTCCGGTGCGCCGCAGCTTTTCCCGGTTAGCGCCAAAGGTATTGGCGCACAGGATCTGACTGCCGGCCTGGGCGTACTGGCGGTGAATATCCACCACCCAGTCCCGATGCTCAAGAGCGGCCAGCTCCGGATGCTCCCCAAGGCCCAGCCCCCTGGCCTGGAGCATGGTGCCCATGCCGCCATCCAGGATTACAGGGCCGGGGCCCTTCAACAGCTCATAAAAGTCCACAGTGTCCACCTGCCTTTCGGTATTGGCAGCCGCCCTGGGCGGGACAGCCCAGGCAGCTTCGTTTGTTTCTAGCAATCTCTCGGTCGGATACCCCCAGGATGGCAGTCACCGATTTCCGGGGGATGAGGATGTGGCTGGCGCTGGCCGTCAGCCCCACCCTGCGGGGAGCGTCCAGCAGGGAGAGAAGCTCCCCTTGGACGGTCAGGGGCAGATCCCCATAGCCAGGGCTGTACCGGAAGGGGAAGGAGCAGCCGGGAAACATGGCTTGGAGCTCCAACTCAATCTGGTCGCACCCCTGTTCCACCGCCGTGTCCGCGGCGCAGTCCAGGGCCAGCCCCTGGAGCATATCTCCGCTCTGGGTCTTCCGGATAAGCACGTCCACCGCTGCCCCCAGAGTCATACAGAACACTACCGCCCTTACACAGCCCTCCAGATGGGCCTTCAGGTCCCGGCCGGGGAGGAGCAGGCCGCAGGACAGACGCACGCCGTTCTCCTCCTGAAGTATATCGTAACAGCGCCAGGCCCAGCGGAGCCGGGCCGTCTGGCATATGTGCCGGCCACAGAGCTGGGCCTGGTTTCGCAGGTCCGCTCCTGCCTGGTCCGGGGGACAGCCCATGTAACGTAAGATCTCGTCTGTATCTAGCTGCTTCAATTCAATGGACATGGGCCGGGGGCCTCCTCTCTGTATGGGGCCTGGCATATCGGGTGGTATGCATCTTGTCCCATTTACAATACGATCAGGTCCTTGGGGGAGCGAGTGATGTCCTCACATCCGCCGTCCTTCAGGACCAGCACGTCCTCAATGCGGACGCCGAATCTACCGGGAATGTACACGCCGGGCTCGGCAGAGATGACCGCCCCCGCTGGGAGAACGCGGTCCTCACTGGGGCTGGCATTAGGGGACTCATGGATATCCACTCCAAGGGAGTGGCCGAAGCTGTGGGTAAAATAATCCCCATAGCCCGCCTCCCTCAGTACCCGCCGGGCCGCGCCGTCCACCTCCCGACCAGATACCCCAGCCCGGGCGGCCTGGATGCCCGCCCGCTGGGCGGCCAAAACGGCGGCATATACCTTCTCCATCTCCGGGCTGGGCTGTCCCAGGGCCACCGTGCGGGTCATGTCAGAGCAGTAGCCCTCCACCTTGCAGCCGAAGTCCATGGTAATGAACATCCCCACATCCACCACCTGATCTCCGGGCACGGCGTGGGGGCGGGAGCCGTTGGGCCCGGCGGCCACGATGGGGTCAAAGGACACCTGCTCCCCGCCCCGACGCAGCAGTTCGTATACCAGTCGGGCGGCGATCTCTCGCTCGGTCAGTCCGGGCCGGATAAAATTCAGAATGGCCTTGAACGCCTCGTCGGTGATTTCCTGGGCCCGGCGCATATGGGCCAGCTCCCCCTCGTCCTTGCTGGCTCGCAGATCATCCAGGAGTCCCTGGGCGGGGGTGAGGATGCAGGGCAGCTCCTGGCTGTATCGGCGGTGGGCGTCTACGGTCATTTCACCGCTCTCAAAGCCTACGTTGCGCAGCCCATGGACCTGGATAAATTCCTTGGCCTGAGACAGGTGGCCGCTGCCGGCGGTGACTAGAGATACCTCCGCTCCCACGATCTGCTCCCGAGCGGCCTCGATATACCGACCGTCGGTGGTGTAGCGGGCCCCGTCCCGGGTGACCAGGAGCAGACCCTCACCATGGAAGCCCAGAGCGTACCGCTCCCCGGAGGGGCTGGTGATCAGCATGGCGTCCAGGCCGTATTCAGGGAGTTTTTTTGCGATATTAGCAATATGGTTCATATAGTTTCTCCTCAAAACCAGATGTTGGGCGCTTCCCGGAATTTTGGAGCTGGGCCATCGGCATAGGGGTCATACCGGTGAAGATTGCATCCAAACTCCTGAAGGCGGCAGATTCTATCGTCCCCATCCCAGTCTATCAGAGAGAGGCCATCAAATATTTCTGCCGTTCCGTCGTGCATTTTATTTTCGAAGTACCACTCTACCACCGTCCGGTCCTCTCTGTGAAAAAAGCCCCGGATGTCCCAGGCCAGTACCTTTCCGCGGGTATTCCACTCCTCAAACCAGTGCTTGATCTGCTGGGCGCCGCGATATTCCGGCCCCCAGCTCTCGATATACAGGGTATCTGGAGCAAAAATCTGCAGAATACCGGTGTCCCGGCCCTCCAGCCACATAGAAAACCAGCGGCGGACAGCCTGCTCCCGTCCTGCCATATCCATACCGTTTCTCCTTTCGGCGCAGCTCCATGAGAGCCTCTCATGGGTTTGCGGCATACTGCTCGTAGATTCGTTTCATAGTCAGAGCATCCTCCGCCTGAGTCCCCGCGCTCTCGCAGATAAAAGTGGGGCTCCAGCCCCGTCGGGCCACCTGAGCGGCCAGGGGCGCCCAGTCGGGGCCGTAGCCGTCATTGTCGGAAAAGGTACGGTGGCACTTCTCGCCCCCGCCGGGAGTGAACTGGATGTGGGAGAAGTGGCTGTGGAACCGGGCAGCCCGTTCTGTCCCCAGTACCTCCTCTACCCGGTCCAGCATCCGGGAAAATGCCTCCTGCCCGTCGTCTGCCCCCAGGGAGCGGGCGTACAGATGCCCCCAGTCGATGCAGGGGATCAGCCGCTCATCCAGGGTACACAGCTCCAGCACCTCGTCCAGATCCCCCAACTGGTTGATCTTACCCATTGTTTCTGGGCATAGGGCGATGTGGCCAAAACCCCGGTCATCACAGGCGGCGATGACATCCCGCAGGGAGCGGCGCGCGATGTCCAGGGCTTCCCTCCGGCTGCGCTTCATCAGCGCCCCGGAGTGGATGACCACCCGGCCGGCCCCCATTTGGCTGGCCACCAGACAGGCGGCAGAGATATAGCCGATGGTCTTTTCTAGGGCCGACCGGTCGGGATTGGCCAGGTTGATGAAGTAGGGGGCATGGAGGGACAGGGAGATGCCAGCCTGGCGGGCCCGCTCCCCCACCCTGCGGGCAGTTTCCTCTCCCACATGGACCCCTTTGCCGCACTGGTATTCATAGCAGTCCAGCCCCAGGCCGGCGATCCATTCCGGGGCCTCCACCGAGGAGCGGTGTGCCTTGGAAAAGCTGTCGGAATTGCCCGCCGGGCCAAATTTGGCGCTCATAGGAAGGGCCTCCTTCTGCCCAGCATCCGGAAAGGGGTTTCAGCGGCGTAGCGGAGGTATCGGCCCGGATTGCCCGCCAGCCGAATAGGCTCCACCAGCAGGGGGATGACCCCGGCGTTGTTGGCCCCAAGGGTATCGGTAAAGATCTGGTCCCCCACCATCACCGTTTCCTCCGGCCGGCAGCCCATCCGCTCCATAGCCCGGAGATAGCCCCCTTTTTTCGGTTTGCCTGAGTGCCCCTGATAGGGGATGCCCAGCTGTTCGGCAAACTTCTGCGCCCGGCCGGGCTTTCGGCTGTTGGACAGCAGGAACAGTTGGATCCCCTGCTCCGCCAGCTCTGCGGCCCAGGCGGCCACCTCGGGGGAAGGCTCTGTCACATGGTAGGGGACAAGGGTGTTGTCCAGGTCTGCCAGTACCAGCCGGACCCCTTTGGCGGCCAGCTCGCTGGGGCTGATGTGGGTGACCGAGGGATATACCCCCCGGGGAATGGGTGAAAAGGGCACGGGCAGGTCCTCCTTTATGTCTCGTTCTATGCTTTGGCCCGCTGGCATAGAGTGGAGGGAGCGGGCCTCCATTTGGTCTGACCACAATCATCGGTTAAGTATATCACGATACAATATTCTGGGCAAGGGGGAGCCGTCATGACGAGGGACACCATTATCATTACCACGCCGCCTCAGACTCTGCGGTCAGTACAGGGGTGGGATGTGACCCCAGGTCACCTGGCCTATCGGGTGGGGAGGGGGCCGCATTTGTTCCGGGCGGGCGGCGGCACAGTCCAGCCCAGGGGCGGGATCATGGTGGTGGACGATCAGGGCTTCGACGGTCTGGGCGACCCCGGCCCGCTGTGCCAGGAGGTGGTCCGGGAGTGTTCCGCCCGTGGCTTCACGGGGGCGGTACTGGACTTTGATGCCAAGCTGCCCCCGCTGGAGCGGATGGCCGCCACACTGGAGGAGGGATTTGCCCGCCGGGGCTGGACCCTCTATGTGCCGGAAAGTTACGGAGCCAGGCTTCAACGGGCCAGAGTCATGATATCCTCCGCCCTATCTGGAGGCTCTCTGGCCCTTCGGCTGGAGGAGGCGTCCGGCTGCTTTGGGGCGGACCGGGTGGCTCTGGCGCTCCAGAGGGTGGCGGAGGACTTTACCCTGCCTTCATCCACAGGCAACGGGCAGCCCCTGACCAGGGAAGAACTGGCCCAGAAAAGGCGGCAGATGAACCCCTCGGTGTTCTTTTCCGGAGAGCTTTGCGCTCGGTATTTTACCTATATGAACCGGGAGGGTGGAGCCCACTTTGTCCTCTTTGATGATGGCGACACCCTGCGTCGAAAAATGGAGGTAGCCCGCAGAGCGGGGATACACACCTTCCTGGCCGCCTGGCCGGAGGTGGCGGACTGTGTGGAGCAGCTGGGGCTCCAACGGGCGCAATCCAGAGCCAGATAGGTCCAGCCTTCCCAGGGGTATATGACAGAAAACAGACGTTTCAAGAGAGAAAAATTTGTATGCGGCCGCAAGCGATTAGGCCGTTGAAAAGATTTCGATAAAAAGAGCCGATAACCGCAATGAGATCTGCGTGTTATCGGCTGTGCGGTTTTCCAGCCTAGGTCCTTATCAGACTAAAAGGCTCTAAAGGAGACCGACAAAGGGATTCAGCGCCCATCGGCTTCTACTGAACACTCTGGTGGTACGGGCTCGCCCCGCTTTGTATAGTAGTCAGCTAAAGCCGCTTTTACTGCTTCTTCTGCAAGGACGGAACAGTGCATCTTATGAGGGGGAAGACCGTCCAATGCCTCCGCAACAGCGGCGTTGGTCATAGTCAATGCCTCTTCGATGGTCTTGCCCTTTATTATCTCAGTTGCCATAGAAGAGGTAGCGATGGCAGAACCGCAGCCAAAGGTCTTGAACCTGACATCTGTGATAACGCCATGGTCAATTTTGAGATACATTTTCATGATGTCGCCGCACACTGGATTGCCTACGGTACCAACTCCGTCCGCATCCTCAATGATCCCCACATTCCGAGGATGATTAAAATGGTCCATAACTTTATCAGAATAAATCATGGTATTCTTCTCCTTTACCAAGTCGCCTTTTGGGCCGTGGTATCCCAAACGGGGGACATGGCCCGCAGATGATCAACAACTTCCTTGAGTGCCAGAATGATGGTATCCACGTCATCTTCCGTTACATCACTTCCCAGACTGATCCGTACAGAGCCATGGGCGATCTCGTGGGGGAGGCCAATGGCCAGAAGCACATGGGAGGGCTCCAAAGAAGCGGAGGAACAGGCGGAGCCACTGGAAACGCAGATGCCTCTCGCATCAAGCTTCAGTAAAATGGATTCTCCCTCAATGGCCTCAAAAGTAAATGAGGCGATGGATGGCAGGCGGTTTACCGGGTCGCCGGTGAGGCGGGTTCGGGGAAACTTTAAGACCTCTTGGATCAGTTTGTCCCGCAGCGTGGAGATACGGGGAATTTCTTCCTCTAAAACGGCACACCGCTCTTTTAAGGCGGCGGCAAGCCCCACCGCGCCAGCCACGTTCTCTGTCCCAGAACGGCGGTTTCGCTCCTGACCACCGCCGTGGATCAGCGGTAGAATAGGAGTTCTGGATTTGATATACAGGACACCCACCCCCTCGGACCATGAAATTTATGCCCAGATAGACTGAGTAAGTCTACCCCCAGATCGTTTACGTCCACCGGGATATGGCCTGCCGCCTGTACGGCATCTGTGTGAAATAGCGTACCATTCTCGTGGGCAATGGCAGCAAGTTCCTTAACTGGTTCAATCGTCCCAATTTCATTGTTGGCCATCATAATGGAAACAAGAATCGTGTCAGGCCGCAAAGCGTCTTTCAGGACTTCCGGTTGTACAGTACCAAATTCGTCTACCGAAAGCTCCTCCACATCAAACCCCTGCTTTCTCATCCATTGGGCTGTGTGAAGAATAGCGTGGTGTTCCACGGCGGAGATCAGGATATGCTTCCCCTTTTTGTTAAGAGCTTCTGCCACTCCGCGTAGCGCCCAGTTGTCGCTCTCAGTGCCTCCGGAAGTAAAGAATATTTCCTCTGGTTGAGCGTTCAGACACAGCGCCACGTCAGCTCTGGCCCTGTCCAAAGCCGCCTTCGAGTGAGTAGCGAGATTATATAAAGAGGATGGATTTCCATAGTCCTCCGTGAAATAAGGCGTCATCGCCGCAAGCGCCACAGGAGAAAGTTTTGTTGTTGCGGCGTTATCCGCGTAGATCATGGGGTATCTAGCTCCTTTCTTAATCATAGTAGGAATGTAGGTTTTATAAACCTATTATATCACTATGTTTTTTGAGTTTCAAGTAGTAGCCATGACTTTTTGATGAAGCCATTGATATATGATTAACCCTGTTGTATAATAGGATTATCGAAAGGGGGATATGATAATGATCGTTTCGACAAAAGGCCGCTATGCGCTTCGGGTGATGATTGATTTGGCCGAACATCCTTCGGACGGCTATATTCCCCTGCGGGAAATTGCCCAGCGGCAGGAGATATCGGAAAAGTATCTAGAAATCATCCTGAAATTGTTGGTACGTGGGAATCTGCTGACGGGGCTTCGAGGCAAAGGCGGAGGGTACCGGCTGAATCGTGGTCCAGAGCAGTATACGGTGGGAGAAATTTTGCGCTGTACAGAGGACAGCCTGGTTCCCGTGGCCTGTCTGGGCTCCGGCAGCAATGAATGCCGTCGTGCGGCGGAATGTCGTACCCTGCCGATGTGGAAGAAATTGAACCAGATGGTCAATGACTATTTCGATAGTATTACCATTGCTGATTTGATAAGAGCTGATGGACAGGTAGCCTGCCCGATCTGACCATGCATACTATGTGCGCTTGAAAAAGCCGCCGCATATGCGGCGGCTTTTTCAATGCGATGATATGATTTTGGTTATTCTGAAAAGAGGGGGGTGGAGAGATACCGGTCTCCGGTGTCAGGGAACAGCACCACGATTGTTTTTCCCCTGGCCTCCGACCTCTTGGCGATTTCCAAGGCGGCCCACAGGGCAGCTCCGGAAGAGATTCCAACCAAGACGCCTTCTTTTCTGCCTGTCAGCCGGCCCAAAGCAAAGGCATCCTCATTCCTCACCGGGATGATTTCGTCATAGATGGAAGTATCCAGCGTATCAGGAACAAAGCCAGCGCCGATGCCCTGAATCTTATGGGATCCGGCGCACCCCCCACTGAGTACCGGAGAGTCTTTCGGCTCCACGGCAATGACTTTGAGATCGGGATTTTTCTCCTTTAGAAATTTTCCCACGCCGGAAACAGTGCCGCCGGTGCCCACTCCGGCAACAAAGTAGTCCACGACACCTTCGGTATCTATCCAGATCTCCGGCCCAGTGGTGGCATAGTGGGCGGCGGGATTGGCGGGGTTCACAAATTGTCCCGGCACAAAGCTGTCAGAGATGCCTGCGGCTAGCTCATTTGCCCTGGCGATGGCGCCCTTCATGCCTTTGGTTCCCTCTGTCAGTACCAACTCCGCGCCGTAGGCCTTCATAATCTGCCGCCGCTCTACACTCATAGTTTCCGGCATGACAATAATGATGCGATAGCCGCGGGCGGCAGCAACGCTGGCAAGGCCGATTCCGGTATTACCGGAGGTAGGCTCGATTATGACGCTGCCGGGTTTTAGCAGGCCTTTTGCCTCCGCATCGTCGATCATGGCCTTGGCGATGCGGTCTTTTACGCTTCCAGCTGGGTTAAGATACTCCAGTTTGGCAATGATCTTCGCTTCCAGACCCAGTTCCTTTTCAATGTGTGTCAGTTCCAAGAGCGGAGTATGCCCGATTAGCTGGTCAGCCGCGGCGTAAATCCTGTTCATCTTCTCTCCTCCCCCTATTTTACCTGTGCGAAGCCTTTTTCAAGGTCTGCGATGATGTCGTCAATATGTTCTGTGCCAATAGAAAGCCGAATGGTGTTAGGTTTGATTCCTACATCTAACAGTTCCTCCTCAGTAAGCTGGGAGTGAGTTGTGGTAGCCGGGTGGATAACCAGAGATTTCACATCGGCCACATTCGCCAATAGGGAAAACAAATCCAATCCATCAATAAACTGCCACGCCTGCTCTTTGCCTCCTCTGATCTCAAAGGTGAAAATGGATGCGCCTCCATTAGGAAAGTATTTCAGATATAGAGCGTGGTCAGGGTGGTCGGGCAGGGAGGGGTGGTTCACCTTCTCCACCAGTGGATGGCTTGTCAGGTACTCAACCACCTTCTGAGTATTCTCTGCGTGGCGATCCAGCCGCAGGGACAGCGTTTCAGTCCCTTGGAGCAGCAAGAAAGCGGCAAAGGGAGAGATAGCGGCCCCGGTATCCCGCAAGAGGATTGCGCGGATATAGGTGACGAAGGCAGCCTTTCCGGCGGCCTTGGTGAATTTAACGCCATGATAGCTGGGATTTGGCTCGGACAGCCATGGATACCGGCCCGACGTTGCCCAATCAAAGGTGCCGCCGTCCACAATGACGCCGCCCAAAGCAGCGCCGTGTCCGCCAATGAACTTGGTAGCGGAGTGGACGACGATATCCGCGCCATGTTCGATTGGCCGGATCAGATAGGGTGTCCCGAAGGTGTTGTCAATCACCAGGGGCAGACCATGGGAATGGGCAATTTGTGCGATGGCGTCGATATCTGGAATGTCACTGTTGGGGTTGCCCAGTGTTTCGATGTAGATGGCCTTGGTATTGGGTTGAATAGCCCCAGCTACCTCACTCAAATCATGAATGTTAACGAAGGTAGTCTCCACCCCATATAAGGGTAGCGTATGAGCCAACAGATTGGATGTGCCGCCGTAGATGGTTTTTTGCGCTACAATATGTTCACCTTTTTTAGCAAGAGCCTGGATAGTATAGGTGATGGCCGCCGCACCAGAGGCCAGAGCCAATCCAGCCGCGCCGCCCTCTAGTGCGGCGATACGGTCCTCAAACACTCCTTGGGTAGGGTTGGTCAAACGACCGTAGATGTTTCCCGCGTCAGCCAGCCCAAACCGGGCGGCGGCATGGGCAGAATCGTGGAACACATACGATGTGGTGGCGTAAATAGGGACAGCGCGGGCATCGGTAGCAGGGTCTGGCTTTTCTTGCCCAACATGAATTTGCAGCGTTTCAAATTTGTAGTTGTTCATAACAGATACCTCTTTCATTATTCCCTGATATGGAAAATTGGGGTTAGCACACAACTCCCGGACAGGTATCTGGACCTATTGATATCGTATTTACCAAAGACACAAACAAGAAAATGTTATGCGCCTAGCCAGATCACACGTCCGGAAGCACAACATTCGTCCACATCGGAAATTGCTACGCAAGAGTGATTGAAATATACTTTGCATAAAGCAAACTCCTTTCCATAAATGATAGGCAGATAATAACATAATTTACCTACTATGTCAATAGGTATTATGCTTTATTCAAAAGAGAGTGGCCGCTAGTATGCCCCAGTCCGAGGAAAGTAAAACGAAAATTGAAGAATCCTGGACCAAAAATCAGGAGGAGCCGGTGTGGTAGAATCCACACCGGCTCCTTCAAAGCAGATCTAAATTGTCGTGAGGGTTCTCCATGGGAAGACTTCCTTATGGGAATTTCCTCATTTTGCTGTACCTCAAAATCTTACTTTGCAATATCCTTGCAGAAGTTCATGAAGATCTGTGCTACCTCGGCACGGGTGGCCCCGGCGGTAGGCGCCAGGATACCGTTCCCCTTGCCGGACAGCAGACCAGCGTTCACCGCCCAGTCCATGGCCTTCACGGCATAGCTGGAGATGGAGGAGGCGTCCAGATAGCCCTCTGTACCCTTGCCGCTCTGGCTGGTCTTGTACCCCTCGTTCTGGGCGTAGCGGTACAGGATGGCCGCCAGCTGCTCCCGTGTAATGGGATCGTTGGGGCCGAAGGTGTCCCCGTAGCCGGACACGATGCCCTCACCGGCCGCCCAGGAAATGGCGTCGGCGTACCAGGCGCCCTCCGCCACGTCAGCGAAGTCAGCCCTGCCGGCCGCGGGCTTGCCCTCCAGGCTGTACAGCATCTGGGCCACCATGGCACGGGTCAGGGTGCTGCCGGGGGCGAACTCCCGGCCGGACACACCGGACATCAGGCCGTTGTCCAGGGCGTAATCCACCGCCTCATGGTACCAGGCGTCCTCGTCCACATCCCGGAAGCCGGCGGAGGGGCAGGTATCCTGGTGGTCGATCTCCACGAAGGAGGCCTCAATGGTCACCTTGGACCGGGGCATCTTGAAGGTATACTTGCCATCGCCCTTGTCGGTCAGCTTGATCTCGTCCCCATTCTTGTCGGTGACGGTCAGCTCGTCCAGCTCATAGCCCTCGTCGGGCTTGACGGTGATGGTCACCGTCCGGCCGCTGGAGGCGCTCTTGGGGGACACGGTCACGCTGCCGTTGTCAATGTTCTTGTCCACGCTGATGGAGTAGCTGCTGGAGCCGCCGCCTCCACCGCCGCCGGAGGTGTACCAACTGGCGGTAAAGGTCACATCGGCGGTAATGGTCACTGTCGCACCGGCGGCATGAACTGTGGTTCCGTCATACCAGCCCTGGAAGTTGCCTCCGGCAGGGGCAGCAGGCAGGGTGAAGGAACTGTTGTTGGTCACGGTTTGAATGTCAATGACCTGGCCGTTCACCACGACCTTGACGGTGTGGGAGCCTGCGGGTGCGGTGGTGACGATCTCGCCGGTGATGGCGCCCTTGTTGTCCAGAGTGCCACCGTTGATATCGATCTTGTCAACGGGCTTGCCGTCCTTATCCTTGTTGCCGCTGGCAGTGAGCTTGGAATTCTCGTCTACTGTCAAAGATCCGTCAGACTTCAATTCCACCACGGCGTTCATGTCGTTGCCCTGCCAGTCTTTGCAGGGCAATTCCTTGCCGCTGTTGGTCACAGAGATGGAGCCGCCGCCGGACACAGTTACATCCTGGGCGACCACGCCGGTCTTGTCTACATTCGTGACATTGACGGTAGAATTATCTACGGTGATATCCTGTACGCTTAGACCATAGTCGCCGCAGCCGTTTACGGTGAGAGTGGAATGATCCTTGATATTCCACACGCCGCCGTTGGAGGCGTTGCCGTCGATGTTCTGGATGGTCAGCTTGGAGTTGATCATCTCGACGCTGGCCAAATTCTCAGCGGCCACCTGGAACACCATGCCGCGCTGCAGCCCGGTCAGTTCCACCTCGGCATTGTTCAGGATCAGCTTGCCGCCGTTGCCATTGGCGCTGTTATTCAGAATGAAGCCGGTGCCGTCGTAATTGCCGCCCTTTCCTTCGGTATCAGCAGTGCCCTTAACCGTCAGCTTCACGCCGTTCAAGGTCAGAGCGACGTTCTCGGTGATCGTAAAGGCGCCGGTAGTAGGACCAGCGGCGACGGTGGCGGTGATGGCGGGGACAGCCGCAGCATTCTCGTCTTTGAGGATGGTGATATTCTTGCTGATGGTGAACTTGGCGCTGTCCAAAGCGGCATCCTTCACCAGATAGATGTTGCCGCCGTCAAACTTAGGATCAGCCAGAGCGGTGGCCAGCTTCCCGGTTGTGATGGCGCCATTGGACACCCAGACGGCCTCGTCGTCCTCTCCGATAATCACGCCGATGAAGTCCGACAGATGGTCGGTGGTCCAGGACAGAGTGCCGGCCTCATAGATGGTGGTCATAGACTCCAGCTGGCCGTCCTCGCTCACATAGTAGACCACGACTTTGTCGCCCTGTGCTAACTCCTGTGCGGGAGTATAGGGTACAGAAACGGTGATCTCGCCCTTGCGGCTGTCGTCCTCAGCGGAGAACACGGGGTCGCCGCTGGCGTTAACGGCGGACACGGTCCAGCCGCCACCGATCTTCTCCTCCACGGTCAGGGCCACGCTGCCGCCATCGGCGTTGTCGGTGATGGTGGTCCATGCGTCCTTGTCCAGAGTGACGGTGCCCACGTCGGTGACGATATCCACATCGACCTTGGCCGACTGAACGGAGGTCAGAGCGTTGTTGTCCACAGATACGGTGACCTGCTTGACGCTTTCGTCAGGAGCTCCAGCCTCGCCGGTGGCCACATTTACAGTGACAGAACCGGATTCAGGCTTCACCTGACCGTCTCCTTCGGTTCCGGTTTCTCCCTGGTTGACAGAGAAGTTGCCACCGACAGTAGCGGAAGCAGAGGTGCCGCCCGCAGGCTTCTCTACATCGGCCACCATGCCATTGGAGGCCTCTACCGTCCAGAGGCCCTCAGAAGGAGTGTTTTCCTTGGCAGTATAGCCGGTGGAAATGTAGGATTTGGGATCAGAAGAGAAGGTGCCGCCGATGATGGAAACGCGGGAAGTGTCCGCGGGATCATCAGCCACAGTCTGCACTGCGTTGACTCCAGAATCAGAGGTAAATGTACCACCGGAAACCGCAATTTTGGAAGTTTCGGTCATACCTGGATACTTTGCCGCACTGTCAAATACCAGAGCGGCACAGGGAACTACAACTCGGCTATCTCCGACCTTGCCGGTGACATTTCCGGTCGTCTTAAACTCGCCGCCGGTGACGGTGATAGTTCCTCCACGGGCAACAATGCCAGCTCCGCCGGTAATGTTAAAGGTACCACCGGAAACTGTGATCTGATCCTTCCAGGGGGCATAGATACCGCAGGCAACATAACCCGCAGTCTTAATGCTGCCATTGAAGGTACCGCCCTTGATGTTGATCACATTGGGATCACCAGTCCGGTTCGATCCGTTACCCGCAATAACCGCATTATCAGAGGCGCTGAAAGTGCCGCCCTCAATGGTAATCGTTGCGCCAGTCGAGAGCCCAGTAAATACTGCACCCTCCACAGATTCAAACTCACCAGACTGAATCGTGGTGGTAGAATTGCTGCCGACCCCGATTGTACCTGATTTCTCAGAAATGATCTTTCCGCCGGACAGAGAATCCAGAATGGTCAGCGCACCATTGTTAAGAAGGGCGTCGCCGCTTGTAACCGTGAGTTTTTTCCCGTTCAGGTCCAACTTAATATCAGTCTTTTGGGAAATCTGAATGGTGCTGGATGAGGTGATATCCTTTACCAGCTTCACCGTATCGCCGGTCTTGGCGGCGGCGATGGCGTCGGGCAAAGTGGCGTAATATTTACCTCCAACTTCTGCCACAGAGTTTTCAGCTGTCAATGGGACAACAATAAAACTCCCGTCACTCTCTTCCACTTTACTGGAGGGATTTGTATAATCAGACAACTGCTTATTTTTGGGGTTGGTCTTAACTTCATTACTGGAGAATTTACCCTCATAAATCTCTAGCCCACCCAGGGGATTATCTACATAAACTGCGGGCTGACCGGATGCCTGGGAAACAAAGGTACCGTCATGTACAAAGACGATTGCAGACTTTTTCTCTCCGCCATCCCCACTATTACCCACAAATAGCGCCTGCTTCGTGCAGGCCGTGAAGATGCCGTCGTAGATATGGGCTTCCACCTCTCCGGATTCGCCGGCGATATAGGCCGCATAAAATGCGCTGTTTCCGCCACTGTGCGTCTCACAGGAAACGGTCGTAAAAGTGCCACCACGAATTTCTGAGTATCCGGCAGAGGTAGAGAAGGCCCCCTGAACACCAATCACTTTACCATCATAAAAATACAACTCAGGCTTTGCGGCCGATTTGTCAGTCCAGTGGCTTTGAATGGTGTACCCCCAGTTTTTATTATCACACGAACTGCAAGAGCGACCTTCAAAGGTACCACCATAAATTTTGGTGATTCCCTCATTATATACCGCCGTTGGGGAGCCGTAGTAAGCTCCATTTCTGATTGTACACTGTGAGCCGGGGCGGTTTTTAATAACTGCTCCGCCTGCATACAAATAGCTTTTATAAGTGCCATTGAGAACAGTCAGCACTCCGTAATTGTCAAATACGCCATACGTTTCTTTTGCAGAAGTGGTATCAATAGTTCCGTCCCCCTCTACAATCAGAGTCCCTTCAATTTTGAAAGGACGCCCAGTAAAATTCTCTGTAACAGTGAGAGTCTTTCCATTCAAATCAAAAGAGATTTCTTTTCCTTCTGGAATCGTAATCACTGTATCAATGGAAAAACCATCAGTTAGGATAATATCGGTTTGGACACCGTCTGGGGCAACATTAATTGCCTGTTGCAATGCCTCTGCGGTATCGATCTCGCCCACCGTTGTTTGCATAGGCTCCGATTTGTCCCCACTTCTTTCGGTCTGGGTCACAACGTCAACCGGGTCCGAAACGGTCTGCTCCGTGCTGGGTTCAGCTTCTGTTTCAACCGCAAACACTGCAGTGGGAAGAAGCGACAACAGCATACACAAAGTCATGAATCCTGCCAAAAGTTTTTTCTTCACAAAATTTCCTCCTCTACATAAAAAATAAGGAATAAACATATACTAATTTGACTGTCATCCTCCTTCACTTGTTTTAAAAAGTGTACCTACAAAAAGTTTTGAGAGCACACCTATACAACATTAGAATATAGCATTAACAGGGAAGAAAAGCAACCATTTGACAATAATTTTCATCTTATTTCTGAATTTGTAAAGGTACACCTTTTCAAATTTATGCCTACCCGCTCCGGAAGGAGTAGTTCCCTCTTTTTATTCAAGCTGACTTTTTACATAAACCGCCCCGCTTTTGGCACACTAGGTCCAAAAGGGGGCGGTTTTTTGCGCGGTCAAACATGGAGATATCTGATTGCCGGCGGACTGGCCGGAGTCGCCAACGGCTTCTTTGGTGGCGGAGGGGGCTCGGTGTTCGTTCCGCTGCTCACCGGGTACTGCCGTCTGGACCAGCGGAGGGCTTTTGCCACCTCGGTGGCGGTCATCCTGCCCCTGTGCGCCCTGTCCGTGTGCGTCTACTTTCTGCGGGGCGGGCTGGACTTCTGGGCCGCGCTGCCATACCTGGTGGGAGGGACTGTCGGCGGCTGGGCGGGGGGAAAGTGGTTCAAAGGAGTACAGATGGTCTGGCTGAAGCGGGCCTTCGGCCTTCTGCTTATCTATGGGGGAGTGAGGAGCTTTTTATGAGCGAATGGGTTTTGCCCCTGGCAGTGGGGGCTGCCACAGGAGTGCTGTCCGGCTTCGGCGTGGGGGGAGGCACCCTCCTGCTGGTCTATATGACCGCCTTCGCCGGCGTGGACCAGCATCTGGCACAGGGCATCAACCTGCTCTATTTCCTGCCCGCTGGGCTGATGGCCCTGCCCGCCCATGTCAAAAACGGTTACATCGAGAAACCAGTGCTCCTCCCGGCCATCGGGGCAGGGCTGGTCTGCGCCGCCCTGGCGGCGTGGGCGGCCACCGCTATGGAGGTAGGGCTGCTGCGCAAATTCTTCGGAGCGTTTCTCATCGTGGTGGGGCTGATGGAGCTGTTTGGGCGTACAAAGGAGTAAAAATGCTTGCTCCCAGGCGTCGGATAGGATATGATAGGACCATATCTGCCCCTAAGGGCGGGATGGAAGGAGGGCCTGTCAATGTGGTTTGACGAAGCGGTCATCTATCAAATATATCCTCTGGGCCTGTGCGGCGCGCCGAAGGAAAACGACGGGGTGAGGACCCCCCGCATCCTGCGGCTGCTGGACTGGGTGGACCACATCAAGCGGCTGGGAGCGGACACGGTGCTGCTCAACCCGGTCTTTGACAGCGACCGCCACGGCTATGACACCCGGGACTATTTTACGGTGGACCCTCGGCTGGGGAGCGATGAAGATTTGGCCCAGGTGTGCCGGACGTTCCATCAGGCCGGCATCCGGGTGATGCTGGACGGGGTGTTCAACCATGTGGGACGGGGCTTCTGGGCGTTTCAGGAGGTACAGAAGAAAAAATGGGACAGTCCATACCGGGACTGGTTCCACCTGAGCTTTGACGGGGATACCGAGTATCATGACGGCTTCTGGTACGAGGGCTGGGAGGGCCACAACGAGCTGGTCAAGCTGAATCTGTGGAATCCGGCGGTGATAGAACACCAATTTAACGCCATCCGGTCCTGGATGGAGCGGTTCGGCATCGACGGGCTGCGGCTGGACGTGGCCTACTGCTTACCCCCGGAGTACCTGAAGCGGTTGAGAGCCTTTGCCCAAGGGCTGAAACCGGACTTTGTGCTGATGGGAGAGACGCTGCACGGGGACTATAACCGGTGGATGGGGCCGGAGCTGTGCCACTCAGTGACAAACTACGAGTGCTACAAGGGGCTGTGGTCCAGCTTCAACTCCAGGAATATGTTTGAGATCGGCCACTCCCTTGCCCGGCAGTTCGGGCCGGAGCAGTGGACCTTATATAAGGGGGCCCACCTGCTGTCCTTCCTGGATAACCACGATGTGGACCGCATCGCCTCCCGACTGACCGACCGAAATCATCTGGCCCCGGCCTATGGGCTGATGTTTGGGATGCCTGGGGTGCCGGCGGTATACTACGGCAGCGAGTGGGGGCTGGAGGGCCGGAAGGGACCGGACAGCGACGACGCGCTCCGTCCGGCATTGGAGAGGCCGGAGTGGAACCAGCTGACGGAGCATATCGCCAAACTGGCGGCGGCCAAGAGAAACAGCCCGGCTCTGTGTTATGGGAATTACCGGAATGTAGTGCTGACCAACCGCCAGATCATCTTCGAGCGGAAATGTGAACAGGAGCGGGTGCTGGTGGCGGTCAACGGGGACAGCCAGCCCTATACCGCCCATTTTGACGCCGGCTGTGGTCTGGCCTGGGATCTGATCTCCGGGGAAAAGCACGACTTCGGCGGAGGAAGCGAGCTGCCGCCGTACAGCGTCCGGTTCTGGAAGATGGAGCGGTGAGGGCCGCCCAGAAAAATAGAGAACGAAGCGGCCGCCAGATTGGCGGCCGCTTCGTTATGGGCTGTATGATGGTTCGCCTTGAGAGGGAGAAAACAGGGCTGGCAGGGAGAGGGAGTAGGGAGGGCGGCAGATGCCCCTCTCGGTGATAATGGCGGAAATCAGCGTATGGGGAGTGATGTCGAAGGCGGGGTTATAGCACTTTACCCCGGAGGGGGCCATGGGTTCCCGGTACCACAGAGAGCGGATCTCCTCCCCGTCCCGCTCCTCGATAGGGATGTGATCCCCGTCAGGGCAGCTCAGGTCGATGGTGGAAGTAGGCCCCAATACATAGAAGGGGACCCCATAGTGGCGGGCCAGGATGGCCACCCCGCTGGTGCCGATCTTATTGGCCGTGTCCCCGTTGGCAGCTACCCGGTCGCAGCCCACGAAACAGGCCTGGACCCAGCCGTTTTTCATGACGATGGAGGCCATATTATCGCAGATGAGGGTCACGTCTACCCCAGCCTGCTGAAGCTCCCAGGCGGTGAGCCGAGCTCCCTGGAGCAGAGGCCGGGTCTCGTCCGCGAATACCCGTAGAGAAATGCCGCGCTCCTGGGCCAGCAGGATAGGACCAAGGGCGGTGCCATAGCGGGAGGTAGCCAGAGGGCCGGCGTTGCAGTGGGTGAGTACCCCGTCTCCTGACTGTAAAAGGGACAAACCGTACTCCGAGATTTTGTGGCACATATCCTGGTCCTCCTGATGGATGGCCCGGCACTCCCTGCCCAGCGCCTCCGACATGTGCTCGCCAGCCGAGCCCCGGGCTGCGCGCAGCATCCGATCCACGGCCCAGGACAGGTTGACAGCGGTGGGCCTTGCCCCGGCCAGAGCGGCCCCCAGCCCCTCCAGTTCAGCCAGCAGGGCCGGGCCCTTCCACCCCCGCGCCTCCAGCTGACGGGACAGGGCATACAGGCAGTACCCGGCAAAGATTCCAATGGCAGGGGCGCCCCGGACCCGCAGGGAGCGGATGGCCTCTATCATCTCGGACAGGGAACGGACCTGCCGTTCCTCCAGGCGGTTGGGCAGCTGGGTCTGATCCAGCAGGATAACGATGTCTTCTCCTGGGCCCAGCCGGATATGGTCTGGATAAGGCTGCGTCATGTTCTTCCACCTCCCTGTTCCTCGTGGGGAGTTCTGGACCCGGACAGCGTCCGGTAGTGCCCCTCCAGCCCTCGGATAGCCCCTACCTGCTCTGGTGACAGTTCCACCCCGCCTCCAAGTTGGTGAACGAGGGCAAAGATCTTGGCGGTCTGCTCCACCTGCTCCATCCGGTCAAAGGCATGCCAGAGGTCTCTGCCCCAGGCGATGGCCCCATGGTTGGCCAGCAGGGCCCCATTGCAGCCGGCCACATAGGGGCGCAGGCTGTCGGGGACCTGACTGGTGGAGGGGAGGGCAAAGGGGGCCACAGGCACCTCCCCCAGCCCACTAATGGTTTCGGTCAGATAGTGCTGGGCCAGGGGGCGGCGGCAGATGGAAAAGGCGGTGGCCGCCGGCGGGTGAGCATGGACCACCGCGCCTACATCGGGGCGCTCCCGGTAGACAAGCAGATGCATAGCAGATTCAGAGGAGGGGTGGAGGTGTCCTGCCAACACCCGGCCCTCCAGGTCGCATACTACCAGCATATCAGGGGTCAGCCGGCCCTTGCTTACACCGGAAGGGGTGATGAGTACCTGGTCTTCCCCAATCCGAACGGAAACATTGCCGTCGTTGCTAACCACATAGCCCCGCTGATAGAGCAGCAGGCACACCTGACACAGAGTTTCCCGGTCCTGTTCCATTCCCCAGTCTCCCATGTTCTTCAGATAAAGATCTTGCTCTCCGCCCGGCGGGCAGCGTACAGGTCCTCCAGCTCATGCTGGTGGTATAGGTAGCCCTCATGGTCGAAGTACTTGGCCCCCATGGGGCACTTCTTCACACAGGCGCAGCACTTGATGCACTTGCCCACCACCTGGCTCACATCGTTGGGATCGATGGCCCCCATGGGGCACAGCCGGGCGCACAGGCCGCACCGAACGCACTTGTCCAGGTCGGTGACGGGCTTGGCCTTCAGGAAGTCCTTGATGGGCTCGCCGTTCCGGTCTCGGGGAGTGTAGTAGGGGCGGATGGGGTCGCAGCCCTCCACCTGGACTGGCTCCTCGGGCAGGGCCGTCAGCCCCTTGACCTTCTCGGCGGTCTGCCGGGCCAGCTGGTCCACCAGAGCCATGTCCTCCCCGTCGGGGCGGCCGGCGCCCAGGATCTTGGAGAAGGAGTGCTCGCCCACGATGGCGGCCCCGGCGATGGGCAGAAAGCCGTTGGCAGACATCACTTGTTTGAGCTCCATCAGGCCGTCGTCGAAGTTCCGGTTTCCGTAGAGGACCACGGGGACGGCCAGGGTGCCCTCGCCGTGGATGCTGTTCTGGACGAAGGGCAGCATCATGTTGGGGACTCGTCCGGCATAGACCGGAGTACCCAATACCACCAGTTCATCCGGACCGAACTGCAGCGCGTTTTCCCGGCCCTTGGGCTGGGTGTAGTCATGGGACTTGTACTGGGCTCCCAGTTGCCCGGCCAGGGACTTGGCAAGGTGGGTAGCTACCTTTTCTGTGGTGCCGGTGCCGCTGAAATAGACGGCCCAAACAGTTTTGATTTCCATATGTATTTCCTCCTTCACCATTTTCAACCTGAACCGCTTACGGCAGGTCGTAAGTTTCCAGAATCGTATCGGCCGCGCAGCGATCCTTGACCTCCTGGATCAGCGCCATATGAGGCTGGCCCATGTGGACCTTCTGGGCCTCCCGAGTGGTCCACTTCTCCAGCAGGAGCAGTTTGTCCGGGTCATCCACCGAGGTGAAATAGTCGTATTGCAGACAGCCCTCCTCCCCGCGCACCGCCGCCTGAGCGCCGCTTGCGGCCACTCCGGCCAGAAATTCCTCCCGCTTGCCGGACTTCATGGTGTAGATCACATTGATACCGTACATATTTCTTTCCCCCTTATATCTGTTGAACTCCTATTGTTGAGTCATTCGTTTGAAATTCAGATAGCCCTCCAGAATCAGGGAGGCCGCCACGGCGTCCACTGTCTTTTTCCGCTTTTTGGCGTTCTGTCCTGCCGCAAAAAGGATACGGTGGGCGTCCACGGTGGTCCTCCGCTCGTCCCACAGGATGGGCTTCAGACCGGTGACCTCCTCCACCTGGCCGGCAAAGTCCCGGTATAGCTGGGCCCTAGGGCCCTCGGTGCCGTCCATATTCCGGGGAAAGCCCATGACCAGCTCCTCCACCCGGTAGGCATCCACCAGCTTCTTCAGCTCCTCCAGCACCACCCCGCCCTTCCGGCTGTGGATAGTAGTGGTGGTCCCGGCCAAAAGTCCGGTGGGGTCAGAGATGGCCACGCCGGTGTGGGCGTCGCCGTAGTCAATGGCCATAATACGCATAGACACTCCCTCCTCTCTCTCAAATGATACCGCAAATTTAGAGGGAATACAACGGTTATTTCAGCGCGTCCGACACCCGCATCAGAGTCTCCTCGTGGGTGCGGTCGATGAGGTGGGTGTAGATGCGGCCGGTGGTGGCGGGGGTGGAGTGGCCCAGGGCTTTGCCAATATCGAAGAGGGACACGCCCTGGAAGGAGGCAATGGTGGCAAAGGAGTGGCGCAGGCCGTGGAGGGTGACCCGAGGCAGGTCATTTTTTCGCACGAAGCGGGTAAAGGCCAGGGACAGAGCGTTGGGCGAGTAGGGCAGCTCCTTGTGGTCCAGCACCACATGGCCAGGCTCCTCCCGCCCGCGGAAGAGCGCGTTCTGGCGCGCCCGCTCCTGGTTCAGCAGCCGGAAGATATCTTCGGGGAGATAGAGTGTGCGGACCGAGGCGCGGTTTTTGGTCTCCTTTTGGATGATGGTGGCGCCGAAGGCGGTGCGGGCCTCCCGAATATAGATGACCCGGAGCTGAAAGTTTACATTTTCCCACTTCAGACCGCACAGCTCCTCCCGCCGCAGACCCAGGCTGCCCGCCAGCTTGACAGACAGTTCCAGCCGGTGGCCGGGGAGGAGGGCGTAGAGCCGTTTCAGCTCCTCCGGGGTGTAGAAGTCCGCCTCATAAAGCTTGGACCTGGGGGGCTCCACCCGGTCCATGGGAGAGACCAGCAGCATATCCTGCCGCACCGCCGTCCGCAGGGAGGAGGAAAGAAGGTCGTGGTGCCGACGCATGGTGTTGGAGGAGAGGCTGTTATCCCGCTGTACCTGGGTATAGTATTGCTGGATGTCCTTAGGCGTCAGCTTCAGAAGGGGCATATCCCCCAGGGCTGGGCCCAGGTGATTGTCAATGATCTTTTGATAGGAATACACCGTGGTTTCCGCCCGATTGGGCCGCACGATGGTGTCCATCCAGTATTCCAGCCACTCGGACAGGGTGAGCTGATGCCGGGGGGTCTGGCGCTCCTGATCCCGATGGGCCAGGAAATCCCGCAGTCCCGCCCGGGCGGCGGTCAGGGTGGGAAAGGTACGGTACTGCTTGATCCGCCTGCCCTCCTCATCACGGCCCAGGTCCATACTGACGTAGTACAGATCCCGGGCGTCGTCGTATGAGATATTGCGCTCCACAGTTTTTCTTGCCATGATTTTCATTGCCTCCATTTTCTTTGTATTCTGCTGACGGTCGGCCCCCCGGTACAAATGCGGCGATTTTTCCTCGGCACGGGGGCATAAAAAGAGAATAAATGGGAAAAACTGCTTTTTTCAACATATTTCGACAAATTCTGGGAAAAAGACGGGGATTCGCTCTTCTGGGCAGAGCGGCGGGATGCGAGCTCCAGGCGGAGGAAAAGGAGAAAAAGAGCGATCCAAAACTTCCGCTTTGCCGCCGGCTGTGATACAATACTCTGAAAAGAGGTGATTGAGATGATAAGGATCGGAGGGCTGGCCCTGCCAGTAGACGGGGACCTGGATCAGCTCAGAAAGCGCGCGGCCCGGACGCTGGGTGTGCGCCCTGGGGCACTAGGGGAGCTGGACATCGTCCGCCAGTCCATTGACGCGCGGAGGAAAGATGATGTCCACTATGTCTATACCGTGGAGCTGTCCATGGCCAACGAGGCTTCCATGGTCCGTTCCGCCCCCGGTCGAAACATCTCTCTGACGGAGCGGAGACCCTACGCCTTCCCCGGTGTGGGACGGAAGGCGGCCCTGCCTCCGGTAGTGGTGGGCATGGGCCCGGCAGGACTCTTTGCCGCCTTGTTTCTGGCCCGCAACGGTATTCCCTCTGTCATTTTGGAGCGGGGGCGGGATGTGGACCGGAGGACCCTGGACGTGGGGGCTTTCTGGGACACTGGGATTTTGGACGAGGAGTCTAACGTACAGTTTGGCGAAGGGGGAGCCGGTACTTTCTCCGACGGGAAGCTGACCACTGGGACCCACGATCCCCGCATCTCCGCTGTGCTGGACGTGCTGGTGGAGGCGGGGGCCCCCGCCGATGTCAAGTATTCCCATAAACCCCACATCGGAACCGATATTTTGCGCCAGGTGGTGAAAAATATCCGCCGGGAGCTTATTTCCCTGGGCTGTGATGTCCGGTTTGGCCATCGGTTGACTGGACTGACCGTCAGCGGCGGAGTCCTGGCTGGCATACGGGTGGAGGGCCCGACAGGGCCCTATCGCCTGCCTGCTGACGCCCTGGTCCTGGCCCCTGGCCACTCCGCACGGGATACCTTTACCATGCTAAAGGAGGCGGGGGTGCCCATGGAGAAAAAAAATTTTGCTATTGGGGTGCGCGTCGAACACGACCAGCAGGCGGTGAGCCGCCAGCAGTACGGCCCAGCCTTTTCCAAGCTGCCGCCCTCGGATTACAAACTTGCCTGCCACCTGCCCAGCGGCCGGTCGGCTTTCACCTTCTGTGTCTGCCCCGGTGGGCAGGTGGTGGCGGCCGCCTCCCGGCAGGGGGGCGTGGTCACTAATGGTATGAGCCTGCGGGCCCGGGATGGGGCCAATATCAACGGTGGACTGTTAGTGGGAGTAGGGCCGGAGGACTTTCCAGAGGCGGATGTGCTGGCTGGAGTCTGGTTCCAAGAGCGATGGGAGAAGGCGGCGTTCCAACTGGGGGGTGGAGGCTTCCGGGCCCCTGCCCAGCGAGTGGAGGATTTTCTGCACAAGCGGCCCTCACAGGGCCCTGGCGCCATTCTTCCCACATATCAACCCGGAGTGACTTGGACTGATTTAGAGGGCTGTTTACCCAACTTTGTGTCGGATACCCTGCGGGATGCCTTGCCCCTGATGGACCGAAAGCTGCGGGGTTTCTCTGTACCAGATGGGGTGCTGACCGGGGTGGAGACACGCTCCTCCTCTCCTGTCCGCATTTTACGGGATGAGGGCTGTCAGTCCCCTCTCCATGGCCTGTACCCCTGTGGCGAGGGGGCGGGCTATGCGGGGGGCATTGTCAGTGCGGCGGTGGACGGTATTCGCGTGGCCGAAGCGGTGGCGCGGGGATGAGCCGCCCCCTCGCCGGGGCCCTATCGGGGATGGGGCGGCCGATAGGCCGTAAATGTGGAGCGAAGCGGAGAATTTCCGCAGGGCGAATATTTATTTCGCCCAAGGACAGAAAAGAAAAGGCCCCCCACAGGACTTCTTCTGTGTGGAGGGGCCGATCCAGATACCAGACAGGAGCTGGATTCTGATATTTTCAAAAGGAGAGCTTATATGGACCAGTTGGATGAATTTTTGACCCTTTTATCTGGAAGTTTTGATAACGCCCAGCAGTTCGAGGAAATGCGGCGTAAGGGGGACCTCCAATTTCCTTTTGCCCAGCATATCAATACCGTATGCAACAGCAAGATCAGGAACCTTCCGGAAAACTTTGAGGGCGTTTTCTTAGTGGAAGAGAGTTACTACACGGTAGAAGGAAAGACCCATGCATCCCCTCACCTGTTCCTATTCACAGAGGAAGGCGATAGGGTCAAGCTGACTTCTTATGAACTGCCAGAGGGCTGCGAAAAGGAGCACTTCACCTATCAGGAGATGGATGAGATAGAGTACAGCAGCTTGAAGTGTTCAGACAAATTTAGTCCGGCCCTCTATGAGAAAAAGGGTGACATTTGGGAGGGCGGCAGTGTCAGTATGTTCACTCCTGTGCTTAAATTTACTTTGTTTGAACGCTTTTCTCCGGAGTGTTTAGCGGTATCTGAGACGATGGAAGTTAACGGAAAGCGGACATTTGGCTATGACGTGCCTATCTTGTACCGCAGGATAGAGCAGCGAACTGAATAAAATTAAGAGGGGCACCCCGTAGGGCGCCCCTCTTGATTTTTGGACAAAAATGGCTGCCATCACTGCACATGAGTGTGGTCATTGATGTGCTTCATGCAGTAGCAGTAGTAGCCATTGCACTTGGAGCAGTAGCGGAACTCCATATTGGGATCGTCCGCGTCGGTCAGACCGCAGACGGCACATTTGTGGAGATATCCCTTCCGCTCTTTTACATCCTTTTGGGCCTTCTTGAAGTTGATGGTCTGGGGGGAGGTCCTGTAGCGGATTCGCTCGCTGCCCCGGCCCAGAACAGACATCAGGTCCTCCCAGAAGAAAATGAGGTAGTTCAGGATGGCAATAACGGGAAGAAGGGCCCGCAGGGGTGTGTGGCCAGTCAGGTAGCCAAAGATGTCGTAGGTAAAGAATATGGCGTCCAGCCAGGCCAGCCACTTGACCTTCAGCGGAATGATGCCATAGAGCAGCACCTGCATATCCGGGTACAGAGTGGCAAAGGAAAAGAACATGGAGAGATTCACATAATACATCGTGGCGGTTTCAAAATAATAGCCGCTCAGGTTGGAAGTTATGGGCATCAGCAGATAGGTGACGATGCCTACTACAATGTTCAGCAGCACGCCCAGGCCATAAAAGACTGTGAATCGGGTGGAGCCCCATTGACGCTCCAGAGAGGAGCCGATCCAGTAGTAAAAATAGGTGGTAACGGCAAAGAAGAAGGGGCCCCAGAACCCTCCGCCCACGCTCAGGGGGGAAAAAATAAAGGTAACGAGGCGCCACACCTGGCCCTGAAGGATGAGCTCGGGGTAAAACCGGATGAACATGGAGACCCATCCGTTGGTCAGCATATCTGCGATATAGACAAACACATTGCCCAAAGCGATGTACTTGATTAGATCGGGAATGCCCAGATTGGGATGGTTGTAGCAGAATCGGCTCAAGCCGCGGGATATGGCTCTCATGAAGAAGCCCTCCTCCTGTTGGATGTCAGATAAAAGACATTGTAACCGTTTTTAGAAGAAATGTCTACGTCCAAAGTGTAAACAAATAGCGGAAAAGAAAAATCTCCTTTTGCCGGGAATAAAAGTGTGATAGAATAGGCCGGAGAACAAGGATATGGAGGAAATGCCATGAGCATCGTGAAAGATATGTCCCTGGCCCCATCTGGCCGTCAGAAGATCCGCTGGGTGCGGGATTTCATGCCTGCCCTGTCCGGCATCGAGGAGCGGTTCCGCCGGGAAAAGCCCTTTGCCGGGCTGACCATCGCTGTTTCTGTCCATCTGGAGGCCAAGACCGCCAACCTGGGCCTGGTCCTTCGGGAGGGGGGGGCCGACGTCCATCTCACCGGCTGTAACCCCCTGTCCACCCAGGACGATGTAGCCGCCGCCATGGCGGACCTGGGCGTGGACACCTATGGAGTCTATGGGGTGGACATGGCAGGGTATGAGAATCTGTTGGTGGAAACCCTGAAGTGCCGCCCCCACCTGATCGTGGACGACGGTGGCGACCTCATCAGTCTGCTGGGGGACAGGTGCAACCAGTATGGGGAGCGGCTGATCGGCGGTTGTGAGGAGACCACCACTGGCATCCACCGACTGTACGCCCGCCAGCGGGCCGGCATTCTGCCCTGCCCCATGATGGCGGTGAACGATGCCAAGGCCAAGCACTACTACGACAACAAATACGGCACCGGCCAGTCCACCATGGACGCCATCATGCACACCACCAACCTGATGGTGGCGGGCAAAACGGTAGTGGTGGCGGGCTACGGCTGGTGCGGCAAAGGCATTGCTATGCGGGCCAAGGGCATGGGGGCCAACGTCATCGTTTGTGAAGTGGACCCCTTCAAGGCGCTGGAGGCCACCATGGAAAACTTCCGGGTGATGCCAATGGATCAGGCAGCCCGGCTGGGTGACCTGTTTATTACCGCCACCGGCTGCAAGGACATCATCGTGAAGCGCCATTTCCAGGTCATGAAGGACAACGCCCTGTTGTGTAACTCCGGTCACTTTGACTGTGAGGTGGATGTGGCGGCCCTGGGGGAGATGGCGGCGGAGCGGTTTGACCGCCGGGCCAACATCCGGGGCTACCGCCTGCCCGACGGCCGCACGCTGAATGTGCTGGCCGAGGGGCGGCTGGTCAACCTGGCCGCCGGGAACGGCCATCCGGCGGAGATCATGGATATGTCCTTTGCCGTCCAAGCCCTGTCCCTGGAGTGGCTGGCGAAGCACAGGGGAGAGCTGGAAAAGAAGGTGTACAATGTCCCGGATGAGATCGACGACCAGATCGGCCGGGTAAAGCTGGCTGCCATGGGGCTGGCCATCGACGAGCTGACCCAGGAGCAGAGGGATTATCTGGCGGGCTGGGAGGCCTGAAACGGCAGGACATGGAACAGGGGGGCTATAGGTGAAGCAGATGTTAATGGGGATCTTTCTTCTGCTCCTTGGCGTATGGTGTTATCTGTTTGGAGTTGTGGATCAGGCGGCCCTGTTCGCGGTGCTGGGCGTTCTATTGCCCATCCCCGCTGTGCTCCTGACGCTGTATGGCTTTTTCAATAAAAATAAATAGGGGCTGTCACAGAGTACCCGAATCGGGAAGAAAAGAAGGGACCTGTCATGCATAATGAATTGACCAAAATGGATATCCAAAAAATGCGGGAGGAACTGGACTACCGCCGTGTCACGCTCCGGCCACAGCTTCTGGAGGAAGTAAAGGTGGCCCGCTCCTTCGGCGATTTGAGCGAGAACTTCGAGTATAAGGCGGCCAAGCGGGAGAAAAACAAAAATGAGAGCCGCATCCGATATCTGGAAAATATGATTAAGACGGCGCGTGTTATCGAGGACCGTTCCGCTCCAGACACGGTGGGGCTGTACGACAAGGTGACCATCTATCTGGAGGAGGACGGGGAGGAAGAGAGCTGGCAGGTGGTGACTACGGTCCGCCAGGACGTGCTCAACGGGCTTATCAGTAAGGAATCTCCCATGGGGGCGGCTCTGCTGGGCAAAAAAGTGGGGGAGCGGTTTTACGTCCAGGTCAATCAGGACTACGGATACTACGCCGTGGTCAGGGCCATACAGAAGGGGACGGACGACGGTTCGGCACAGTTGAACCGCTATTAAAAAAGAGCGAAAAAATCGGAAAAACGATTGGGATGGCTGTCAGCCATCCCAATCAATATTTTTAGGACAATATTTGCATATTTTATGGCCATTTATGCTAAGACTTGCGACAGTTGCTATGCTAAGATAGGGCCCGCAAGAACCTGGACCTCCCGTAATTGGAAGGGCGGGAGTAGTCCGGAACTGAAATACGGATGAAAAAGGAGTTTTTATATGGCAATCCAGAATATTTTTGTGGTGGGGGCTGGCCTGATGGGCAGCGGCATCGCCCAGACTGCTATGACCAGCGGTTATCATGTCATCCTCAATGACCAGCGGCAGGAGACGCTGGAGCGGGTCCAGATGGGCATTGAGAGCCGGCTGAAGCACATGGTGGAAAAGGGAACCATGAGTGAGGAGGAGTTTCAGGACTGCATGGGTCGGCTGAAGATCGATACCCGTCTGTCCGCCGCGCGGGAGGCAGACCTGGTGGTGGAGGCCATCTTTGAGAACCTGGAGGCCAAGCAGGCGGTCTTTCGCCAGCTGGAGGAGATATGCCCCGACCACACCATCTTTGCCTCTAACACCTCCTCCATCTCTCTGACCGCCCTGGCCGCCGCCACCAAGCGTCCCTCCCGGGTGGTGGGGATGCACTTCTTCTCCCCAGTGCCCAAGATGAAGCTGTGCGAGGTCATCTTCGGCCTGCTCACCGCCCAGGATGTGCTGGAGGACATCAAGGAGGTGGGCGAGAAAATGGGCAAGACCCTGATTCTGGCCGATGACAAGCCCGGCTTTATCGTCAACCGGGCCCTGCTGCCCATGCTCAACGAGGCCTGTGTCATCGTGGGCTCTTTTATCGGCTCGGTGGAGGACGTGGACAACGGCATGAAGCTGGGCTGTAACCACCCCATGGGTCCCCTGGAGCTGGCGGACATGATTGGATTGGACATCCTGCTCAACGTGATGAACGTGATGGACAAGGAGATCGGCGCCAAGTATCACCCCTCCCTGCTGCTTCGTAAGATGGTCACCGCCGGCTATCTGGGCCGCAAGAGCGGGGCCGGCTTCTACCTGTATGAGAACGGCAAAAAGCTGGGGGTCAACCCAGTGCTGACCCGCCGCCACTCCTTGGAGGGCTGATAGGTCAAGGGACCAGGCCTGTGGAGAAATTTGCGGAAACCAGTTGACAACGGGAGAAAAGTTGATATAATCAATCAGTAAAACTAAATAGCCTTATCAAGAGTGGTTGAGGGACCGGCCCTATGAAACCACGGCAACCTGCCTCTGGCAAGGTGCCAAATCCGGCGGTAGAGTATCGCAAGATGAGGATGCAAGCCAAACTGCAACGCTCCGCCTGCCGCGGGGCGTTTTTTCATCCTCCCAGGCCCTTGTACTCCAAGGGGAACGAAAGAAAGGAAAGAATATCATGGCAAAGCGACTGTTTACCTCTGAATCTGTAACCGAAGGACACCCCGATAAGATCTGTGACCAAATCTCCGACGCGGTGCTGGACGCCATGCTGGAGCAGGACCCTATGTCACGGGTGGCCTGTGAAACCACCGTGACCACGGGGCTGGTCCATGTGATGGGCGAGATTACCACTAACTGCTATGTGGATATCCCCAAGATCGCTCGTCAAGTAATCAAGGACATCGGCTATGACCGGGCCAAATTTGGCTTCGACTGTGACACCTGTGCCGTCATTACCTCCATTGACGAGCAGTCTCCGGACATTGCTATGGGGGTAAACAAGGGGCTGGAGGCCAAGGAGGGCACCATGGACGACGGGCTGGATAATGGCGCCGGCGACCAGGGGATGATGTTTGGCTACGCCTGTGATGAAACGCCTGAGCTGATGCCGCTGCCCATTTCCCTGGCCCAGAAGCTGGCCATGCAGCTGACAAAGGTTCGCAAGGAGGGGAAGGCGAGCTATCTGCGTCCAGATGGCAAGAGCCAGGTCACCGTGGAGTACGACGATGACAACCGGCCCGTCCGGGTGGACGCGGTGGTGGTGTCCACCCAGCACGGCCCTGAGGTCGAGCTGGAGCAGATCCGGCGGGATATGATCGAGCTGGTCATCAAACCCATTATCCCCGCCCAGCTTATGGATGAGAACACCAAGATCTATGTCAATCCCACCGGCCGCTTTGTGGTAGGAGGACCTCAGGGGGACTCCGGACTCACCGGTAGGAAAATCATTGTAGATACTTACGGCGGCTCCGCCCCCCACGGCGGCGGCGCCTTCTCCGGCAAGGACCCCACCAAGGTGGACCGCTCCGCCGCCTATGCCGCCCGGTGGGTGGCCAAAAACGTGGTGGCTGCCGGACTGGCGCGCCGCTGCCAGATCCAGCTGGCCTACGCCATCGGGGTAGCCCGTCCTGTTTCCGTCCGGGTGGACACCTTTGGCACCGGCACCCTCTCTGACGCCCGGCTGGAGGAGGCGGTAGGGCGGGTTTTCGACCTGCGCCCCGCCGCCATCATTCGGGACCTGGACCTGCGTAGGCCCATCTACCGGCAGATAGCCGCCTATGGTCACTTTGGCCGGAGCGACTTGGATCTGCCCTGGGAGAAGCTGGACCGGGTAGAGGAGCTGAAGGCCGCCCTCGGTGTGTGAGCCGCTGACACTGGAAACGGGGAATCCTCGGATAAGGTCGAATTAAGGCTGGACAAAATCGGGTATACTGGTATAGAATGGGACGGCGAGATATTTGTCCGGACCAAGTCCGATTTTTGTAAGGGAGAACATAACCGATGGAGCATCAGGAAATTTTGAACCGGGTGGACCATACCATCCTAACCACAACTGCCACTTGGGAACAGGTGAAGGCTGTCTGTGACGAGGGGCTGGCCTATTCCACCGCCTCTGTCTGTATCCCGCCCCGCTATGTAAAGAAGGCGGCGGACTATGTGGGGAACCGGCTGAAGATCTGCACCGTCATTGGCTTCCCAAACGGCTATTCCACCCCGGAGGTAAAGGTCTTTGAAACAGAGGACGCTATCCGCAACGGCGCTGACGAGATCGATATGGTCATTAATCTGGGGCAGGCCAAATCAGGAGATTGGGAGGGCGTGCTGTCTGAAATCAAGGCGGTAAAGGCCTCCTGCAAGGGCCGCATCCTGAAGGTTATCGTGGAAGCCTGCCAGTTGACCCAGGAGGAGAAGGTAGCCGCCTGCCGGGTGGTGTCCATGTCCGGAGCCGACTTTATTAAGACGTCCACAGGATTTTCCACTGGTGGAGCCACTGTGGAGGATGTGAAGCTGTTTAAGGAACATATCAGCCCTGACATCGGCGTCAAGGCGGCGGGCGGGATCCGCACCTTTGAGCAGGCTCAGGCCATGATCGAGGCCGGTGCCGACCGCATCGGAGCCAGTGCCCTTGTGGCCCTGGCCCGCCAGGAGGGCTGAAGAGTAAAAAAGCTGTCTGTCCCATATGGGACAGACAGCTTTTTTACCGCCTCATACCAGCTGGAACAAAAGTAAGATAAGGCCGTAAATGACACTGGCAGAGATACCAAAGACCAGCACGGGCCCGGCCACTACAAAGAGCTTGGCCGCTGTGCCGGTGATGAGTCCCTCGCTTTTGAATTCCAGGGCTGGGGAGACCATGGCGTTGGCAAAGCCGGTAATCGGGACCAGGGTACCGGCTCCGGCCCGTTTGGCCAGTTTGTCAAAGCAGCCCAGGCCAGTGAGCAGGGCGGCCGCAAAGATCAGGGTGACAGACACCGCCGTCCCCGCCTGGTCTTTGTCAAGCCCCCAGCTCTGATAGAGGTTGGAGAGCCCCTGCCCAATGGTACAAATGGCGCCCCCCACCAGAAAAGCCCATACCAGATTTTTTCCCATAGGAGATGGCTTGGAGCGGTCGTTTACCAGCTTGCCATAGTCCTGATTGGTCATGTCCATAAAAACACCCCGTGGAAAATAGATTTTCCCTAGTTTGACTCCAGAAAGAAAAAATATACCATCTAGAAGAATAAATCCTTCTTCTTCCGCATAAGGTGAAGCGGAGAGGTGATCCAGATGTTCTATGGCAAGCGCGCGTTGATCCTGACCTGCCTGCTGGCCATGCTGGCCGGGACTGGGCTGCATTTTCTGTATGAGTGGCTGCCTAACCCAGTGACGGCTCTGCTGTCTCCAATCAATGAGAGCCTGTGGGAGCATATCAAACTGATATACTGGCCCTATCTGGCTGCCGCCCTTTGGCTGAACCGTGGCAGGCCGGGTGGTATCAGACCGTGGCTGTTGGCGTTGCCGATCATGAGCGGACTCATGCTGCTGCTAGGCTATCTCTACCACATAGTCCTGGGGGGAGAAGCTATGGCGGTGGATATTGCAATTTTTGTGGCTGTGATGGTTTTCGGCTTCTGGTTTTCCACCCGATTTTCCGGACCTTTCCATGGCGCAAAGTGGATGGTGCCCATTCTGCTCGTGGTGGGAATGGGCATCCTGATCGCCCTGTTTACACTGTGGCCCCCGGACCATATCCTATTCATAGATTTGTCCAAGACTGGGGCCTGGTACCAGATCCCCTGTTGATGCTGGGGTCCCCGTGAGCCCCCTTGCCTGCTTGAGAAGGAAATGGTACAATGGCACAGAGGAGGCGGGTGGTCAGTGGAACTGTTTGGCATGGAGATCCAGAAGCGGCAGGATGCCTATCAGCTGTTGGCCCTGGCTCTCCGGGAGAGCCGGGGGCTGACGCGGATGCCGGAACTGGACCGGAAACCTGGCGGAAAGCCCTATTTTCCTCATGAGGAGGGGCTGGAATTCAATCTGAGCCACAGCGGGCATCTGGCCCTCTGCGCTTTGGATAACGCCCCGGTCGGAGCAGACGTCCAGATGGTCAGAGAGTGGCGGCCCGGACTGCCCGCCCGGGTCTGTGGTCCGGAAGAGTTGGCCTGGCTGGAAGGGCAGCCGGACTGGTGGAGGTCCTTTTCCCTGCTATGGTCACTGAAAGAGAGCCGGGTCAAAGAGAGCGGGCAGGGATTGAGGGGGACCATCCGGTCCATCCGGGTCCCGATGATGGGAGAAGGGGAAACCCGGCAGATGGATGGCCTCTGGTTCCGGACTTACGGGGGAGCGGGCTGGGTAGCCGCAGTGTGTGGGGAGGCCCAGCCGCCGGTGAAGATATGCTGGTGGCGTCGTCTGGAAAATGAAAAATAAAACAGGGGAAAATCCTCTTTACAAACGGGGAGGATTCTGATATAATAACGGAGCGCTGTTAAGAGATGCGTCCGTAGTTCAATTGGATAGAGCGTCAGATTCCGGTTCTGAATGTTGGGGGTTCGAGTCCCTTCGGGCGTGCCACGTCGGAGCAAGCGTTGTATCGCTTGCTCCGACTTATTTTATAAGTCAGAGCGCGCTTACGCCGCTGCTCCTCCTTTCCAAATCGAACCCACTGCGTTGGGCTTCGATTAGGGGCGCCCTGTGGGCGGCGCTTTTCACCATTATAAAAATATCGGTTTTAACCGTTATTTACAAGTTAATAGCTGCATTTCAGTCTTGAAATCAAGGCTGAAATGCAGCTTTTTCTATGATGAAACCTCCATGATATACTACTGGTCAGTGATATCATGGGGTTTTGCTATGTCTGAGTATATGATCGAAATTTCACAGGAGAAAGAAAAAGATACTATTTGGAGCAAGCAATTAAGGATCGCCGCTTATTGCCGGGTCAGTACCGCTTATAATGAGCAACAGCGGTTCATCATAAAAAATAAAAACTAGTTGAGATTTTTTGTAAGCGGGTGTATGATTACCCTAATACCTATCTGCTAGTAGGCCCCTTGTCACCGCCTGGCGGGGTGTGGACATGGGGAAAAGGAGGAAATAGAGGGACTGTATGAACTTTCATATTGTCAGTGACAGCTCCTGTGATTTAGGACGGGAGAGGCTCCAGCAGCTTGGTGTGGATATGGTGTCCTATTATGTGGCGCTGGGGGATGAGGTCTATTACCGGGAGGAGCGGGATATCTCCACCCACGACTTTTACCAGAAGATGGCGGACAATCCCGGAGTATTTCCTAAAACCTCTATGCCTACTTTGGAGGACTATCTGGAGGCATTTCGTCCACAGGCCCAGGCAGGGATGCCGGTACTGTGTATTTGCCTGAACGAGTCGTTCAGCGGATCGGCCCAGTGCGCTAGAAATGCCAGGACAGTACTGCTGGAGGAATACCCTCAGGCCCGAATCTATGTAATGGACTCCCAGTCGGCCACTGTGCTGCAGGGGCTGCTTGTAGAGGAAGCGGTGGTCCTTCGGGACCGGGGCAGCACGTTGGGGGAAGCCATAGATGCTCTGGAGAAGATACGGTCTACTGGCCGCATCTTTTTTACCACCAATGACCTGGAGTACCTCCGCCACGGCGGCCGCATCGGTAAGGCGGCCGCGGCTACTGGTACACTGTTGAAGGTTAAGCCCCTCATTGGCTATCAGGACCGGGAACTGGTGTCCGACGGAATTGCCCAAGGGAGAAAAAAATCCCTTCAGCGGGTGCGGGATCTGTTTTTCCGCTATGTGGACCGCAAGGAATTGGATTTGGACGATTACAGAGTGGCCACTGGCTACGGACTGGATCGGGAGGAATATGACCTATTCACCCAGCAGATCCGCGAGGGTCTTGCGACACGGGGATTTGATATGCCTGATTTCCGCCCTTATCAGATTGGTGTGACCATCGGCGTCCATACCGGGCCAACCCCTATTGGAGTGGGGCTGATGCGCAGAGTGGTGAGGCCCTGAACCGGCGAGCCACGATTTCGATCCGGCAAATCTTATGGAGCCGCCCATGCTAGACACATGGGCGGCTTTTTCATAGCGCCCATTATTTAGAAAAGGGAGGAAGAGGGCCATTGGAGCAGCCGCCCCAGCGAATAGGCGATACAGCATGTCCAGGTGGGCAAAAATGTAATTGGATTGTTACTTGTAATTTTGTAAAAACATGATATCCTGTTCTAGTGGAGAGGGGACATTCGATGGATTACGACAAGCTGCTCAATTTAGGCACCGAGCTGGGCTGCCGATTGATGGAGAGCGGGGCGGAGATATACCGTGTCGAGGAGTCCGTCCGCCGCCTGCTGACTGCCTACGGCGTAGAGCCACAGGTATTTGCCATCCCCAACTGCCTAATCGTCAGTGTCAACACTCCAGAGGGGCATCCATTGACTCGTATGTGCCGCATCCCTGCCCACGGAACGGATATTGAACTGCTGGAGCGGTGTAACCAGCTCTGCCGCTACCTGTGTAATCAGCCTGTCCCGGTCCTTGAGGCACAGGAGTTGGTAGCCGATCTGCCAAGGGGGCTCCGCGGCTTTTCCCCTAAAATTTTAGTATTGGCCTATGGGGCTACAGCGGCCTTCTTTGCTCTGTTTTTTGGCGGAGGGCTGTTGGAATGGCTGGCCGCAGCCTTGTGCGGTCTGGCCGCCGGTGTCTGTCTGCTCTACGGACAGCGTTTCATTGGCTCTAATACCTTTTTCCGTACGACCATCTGTGCCGCGCTCATTTCCGGACTGGCGCTTCTTTTGGTCACACTGGGGCTGGGAAAGGATCTGGAGGCCATCTCCATCGGCGCGCTGATGGTGCTGGTGCCTGGTATGGCCCTGACGAATGCTATGCGGGAAATTATGGCCGGTGATGTATTCTCCGGGCTGAACCGGACAGCAGAGGTCATTCTGGTGGCCACCGCCATCGCCTTGGGTACTGCTCTGCCCCTGCTGCTGGGTCAGGGCGCTCCAGGAGGTGGGGGCGGGCAAACAGAGGGGATCGATCTGCTGCCCTGCCTGTGGGCTATGCTGGCCTGTGTAGGCTTTGGGTTGGTGTTCAATATCCAGGGCTGGGGGGTGCTGATCTGCGGCTTTGGGGCCGGGCTGGGTTGGCTGGCCTATCTGGCGGCCATGGAGCTGTCTGCCAACGATATCCTTTCTGCGTTTCTGGCGGCTGTGGTGATTGGAGGATACTCTGAATGGATGGCTCGCCTGCGCCGCTGCCCAGTAACGGGGTACCTCCAGGTAGCACTATTGCCTCTGGTGCCGGGAGCGGGTATCTACCACGCCATGCAGTATTGTGTGAGTGGTTATACCCAGCTGTTTCTAACTACGCTGCTGCACACGTTTGGAATGGCCGCCGCCCTGTCGGTGGGGGCTATGCTTACATCTTCTGTTCTACGGGCGATCCTGCCCAGATTTGCCCCCCTGGGGCGATAGGTTGATTTTTGGAGGTACGATATGTATAGAGGTCGTAGAAAATACCGGACCTATTGGACCATATTCCTGATTTTAGCGGCGGCTGTCGTTCTGGCCCTCGCGGTAGGGATGGGGCTGTCAGCCCCAAAGGATACCGGCGGAGACGCTTCCGGGGGGCGGAACGATACTTCGACCCAGCCGGGGACGGGGAGTGGGAGCGGCGCTGCATCAGAGGTGGACGATTCCTCCGCTATACCCCCTGACAGCTCCAACCCGTCAGGCGATCTGACAGAGGAGCCAGACCAACCGGAGGAGAAGGATGAGCCGGAAGCGGGCTATGACTTTTCCCAGCCCGCTCCCCAGTCTGATCCGGTGGATAACAGCTACTTTGATGACGCGGCCTTCGTGGGAGATTCCCGTACCGATGGATTTATGATATACAGCGGTATAGGGACGGGCAAGAATCTGACCTCCAATGGCCTTTCTATCTTCAAGCTGGGGGAGAAGAAGGCTTTGACTATCAATGGGGAGAAGTATACTTTGCTGGAGGCGCTGGCACTGGAACAGTACGGCAAGGTCTACCTTTCTCTTGGCGTCAACGAGCTGGGATATTTTAACGATCAGGGCTTTTACGACAGCTATTGCAGCGCCATCGACGAGATTCGGACGCTGCAGCCCAATGCTGTGATCTATATTCAGGGGCTGATTCCGCTGAATGAGGGTGTCATCGCTCAGACTGGGGGCCGGGACTATTTGACCAACGAACACCTCCGAGTGTATAACGATTTGATGAAGAAGGCGGCGGAGGAGAAGCAGGTGGTATTTCTGGATCTGTACTCTGAGTTCGTCGATGAAAACGGGGAGCTGCCCGCGGATGCCAGCAAGGACGGCATTCATCTAAGTAAGGCTTACTGTCAGAAGTGGTTGGCCTATTTGCAGACCCACACTGTGGACTATGACACCCTATATCCGAAGGAGGAAGCGCGATGAAAAAATTTTTGACCGCCGCCCTAGCCCTGGTCTTGCTACTGACCCTGGCTGCCTGCGGCGGCAGGGAGGGCAAGGAGGACCCCTCTGGCAGCCCCGCCCTCTACGGCGTTAGCGAGGTCCAGAGTGTGGTGGATGCCGGCGCCTTCTCCGAGTCCCTGGAGGAGGTAGACGCCGACACCGCCTTCGCTCTGTATAAGCTGGCCGACTACGGCCTGGAGCGGGAGAATATGTACGATGCCTCCGTGATCCGCTCCGCCGGCGCTACCTGCGAGGAGATGGCGGTGCTTTGTTTTGACAGCGAGGAGCAGGCTTCCAAGGCGGTGGAGGCCCTGGAAGATTATGTGGCCGGTCAGATCACCGCTAACGAGGACTACCGCCCCGCCGAGATCCCCAAGCTGGAGAACGCGCTGGTGAAGCAGCTTCAACACACCGTCCTGCTGCTGGTGGCCAACGACTATGAGGCCGCCGCCATCGACGCTTACCATTCCAAATCGTGAAAAAACACCGGGTCCAATCTGGACCCGGTGTTTTTTACTTTTGGCAGAAGGCGCAGGGCTCCTCCACCGTGACGGTGTACTTCTCCAACAGGGCGATGGGGTGATAGGACAGCTTGCTGGTACGAAGGCCCAGATCACCGGCATCATCCTCGCGGTTGATGAAGGCGATGCCTTCCGTAGCGAAATGCTGGGCGAACTGGGCGACCAGCATCTGGTAGCAGCCCTCGTAATCCCGGTCCGCCTTCTCGATGTGGGTAAACAGGGTGTCGCCAATGATCTCTCCCAGGGAGAACCCGGCGATTTGCCCATCCACCAGCAGCATACCGCCCAGCAGGTCATAGGTCTGGTAATTGTCCAGCACTTCATGAGTCTTGGCGATATCCTCATGGAAGGAGGCCGCGGATTTGTCTACCCGGCTGGCATAGCGGTCCAGAAAGCCCTTGACCGATGGAATATCCTCTGGAGCGATGGGGCGGAACAGCCAGCTGCCATAGGTCTTGAGAAATTTGTTTACATGGTTGCGCTGGCCACTGAGCTTTTTCCCCCGAAAATACTTCAGATCCTCCGCACGGTACAGATAGTCAAAATTGTCCCGCTCTGTGGCGGCGGTGCTGGCAGGGAAAAAGTCCTGAAGGCGCTCCAGCTCATCCTTGGAAACCGGATAAAACTGGATAGGCATTTCCCGCCGGCAGCAGTAGTCGGCAATCTGACGGTAGTGTTCCGTCCGGCCGCCGCCCAGGGGCAGGGTAAAGGTGGGGCCCAGTCCAGGGTAGTCCACTTTGAAATAGAGGGAGCCGTCATAGATAGCCCACTCGGTCTTGTACATATCCCGCCAGATAAAGACGGTGCCAGGGGTGGTGTCGCAGATACGGCTTCCGCTGTATCCGAAAAATGGGCGCAGTCTGGGGAAGTCTTCCAGCTGCAGGGGGTGGAAATCCAACATAGATCCAAATCCTTGTCTATTTATTTCTTTTTACAGTATATCCGATAACCGGCCATAATACCAGCCAGTACGTCCTTCTTTTTTGCACAAATATCCCTGTGAGGTGGAAGCTACAACGGTCAGCCGGTCGCCAGGGGATACAGGAAGCGCATAGTCGGTGGAGTCCTCGCACCACAGGCCATTGGGTCCACGGCGGAGGTAACGGTTCAGGATGGGCAACACCCGGCCTGTTTCCAGGTGGCGGCATAGGGAGGTGTCCTCTCCCTTCTCCAGCAGTTCCAGGCCGCTTCGGCCCCAGCGGACGTTGACTGAGTCGGAGGAGGGGGACTGCCCATCCAGAGCAACGGCGACGGGCAGTCCATCAAAGGCGTCCCAGCTGAATTCCTCCGAGTCCTCAGAGGGGAGGATCAGGGCATTGAGCTGGCCGTCCAGCTTCAGCACACAGCCGCCGTCGATAGAGGCGATTTTCCGATCCCGGAGCAGGATGGGGGCGGCGGAGGGAATGTTGGGGTCGTATAGCGTCACTGGCCAGTGGCCCACAATGACCCACTTGGGAAAAGACCGGCCCTGTCCCAGAAAATCGTCGTTTTTCATGCACCGCCAGCGGTCCAACTCCTCCATCCTTTCCAGGGAGGGAATACCCCCGTGGACAAAGATCAGATGCTCGGTTTCCAGAATGGTGGGCAGCGAAGCCAGCCAGGTCCGCTCCCGTGGAAAAGCCCGCCGCAGGTCCTCACGCAGCCGGGGCAGATCCTCCAGCTGTTCAAAGCCGCCCTCCCGAGCCATCTGCCGGAGAGTGGATTCGGGGTGCTGGGGCAGATAGACGGAAAAAAAGTGCTCATCCAGCTCGTCTGTTTCAAAGAAGCGGTGGACCAGACCGTCGCAGTTGCCGCACAGGGGATAGACGGTGTGAGTCCGTGGCAGCTCCATAAGATGGCGCAGCAGAGCCAGACTGTCCTGCCCTTTTTCCAGCATATCCCCCACCAACACCAGGATATCCTCAGGGGACAGCCTGATTTGGTCCATTAGAGCCTGAAAAAAGGGCAGGTTGCCGTGAATATCGCTGACAGCGATGACCCTTCTATTGGAGGGAAATTGGGGACGAATGACAATGGCGCGGTCCATAGGAGGGGCTCCTTTCTGCGGAGGTTGGGGTTTAGCCCAGTTTAGACTCCAGAGCCACCCAGCCGTTTTTCTCCCGGCGGCGAGTGACGGTCAGTCCATTTTTTACAAGGGCTTCTTCCACCTCGTGGGCACGGGTGTCGATGATGCCGGAGCACAGGAACACCCCGTCCTCTTCCAACAGGCGGGGGACTTGGGCGGATAGGGGGATAATGACGTCGGCTACGATATTGGCCAGCACCAGATGGTACCGCTGCCGGGCCAACTCGCCGGCCAGGGAGCGGTCAGAGAGGACATCCCCGGCCCGGACGGTATACCGGTCCTTCCCGATGCCGTTGAGGGCGGCATTTTCATAGGCCACGTCCACCGCCTTGGGATCAATGTCCACGGCGACTGCGGTGCTGGCCCCCAGGCACAGAGCGGCGATGGAGAGGATGCCGCTGCCGCAGCCCAGGTCCAGCACTGGCCGTCCGGGGGCGGTGTGCTCCTCCACTCCCTCCAGGCATAACTGGGTGGAGGCGTGGGACCCGGTTCCAAAGGTGAGGCCGGGGTTGAGATACAGCGGGCTGCGGCCTTGGGGGATAGGCTCCTCCCGTTCCCACTGGGGAACCACATACAGCCGCTGGCCAATCGCAAGAGGCCTGTAGTATTTCTGCCAGCTATATGCCCAGTCGTCGTCCGTAAGGGGGGTGACAGTATACTCTTGATCTAGTCCACGGGTATAGCGGGCCAGTTGCTCCCGGCCGTCGGTGTCATCCGTGACATAGAATTTGATCCGGGTGACTCCCTTCATCCGGTCCAGCAGCTCCTGGTCCACATAGTCCCAGTATTGCCGGTTCTGCTCCAGAAACTGGAGAAAATCTCCTTCATCCTCGATGACCAGTCCATCCATACCAGCGGCAGTCAGCTTGGCGGACACTTGGTCCAGTTGGTCGGGGGTGGTATTGACGGTGATCTCCAGCCATTTGATATCGGCCATGTTGATCCTCCTGAATGTTCATTTTTCACCGCTCTGCGGCGTAGGGTGTGGTCAGCGCTCAGAACCTACATAAAACAGAGCCACCACGCCCGGACCAGTGTGGGCGCCGATCACAGGGCCCACATAGTTGATATAGATGGTCTGGACCCCAAAGCGGTCCCGCACCATCTGAGCCACCATTTCGGCGTCCTCCAAACAGTCGCCGTGGCTAATGAACACGGTCTGGTCGGCGGGGTCAACAGCGGTCAGCTCCATCTTATCCACCAGGGCCTTCAATGCGGCGGCACGGCCACGGGTCTTGCCGATGTTGATGAGATGACCCTCGTCGTCCACATGGATAATGGGCTTGATCTGAAGCATGGAGCCCACGACGGCGGTGGTGGCGGAGATACGGCCGCCCCGCTTCAGAAAGTGGAGGTCGTTCACCGTCACCTGGTGGCAGATAGATAGCTTATGGCTCACCACCCAGTCCCGGACCTCCTCGATGGAGCGGCCCTTCCGCTGTTCCTGAACGGCCAGCCACACCAACATGCCCTGTCCCAGGGAGGCACACAGGGTATCCACAGTATACACCTTGCGCTCAGGGTATTTTTCCCGCAATTCATCCACCGCGATGGCCGAGGAACTGAAGGTGGTGGACAGACCGGAGGAGAAAGCCAGGATCAGGATATCCTGTCCCGCCTGGAGTAAGGGCTCAATGAGCTCCGTATACTGGGCTACGTTGACCGCGGAAGTGGTGGCGGTATGGCCGTTCCGCAGCAGCTCGTAAAACTGGTGGGGGTCCATCTCCCGGTTGTCGGGGTAGTTATGGTAGATCTTTTCGTCCATCTCAAAGCTGAGCGGCAGGACCTGAACGCCCAGATCTCGAACCATATCGGCGCTGAGATCGGCAGAGGAGTCAGTAAGGATAACAAAGTCTGACATAATAAACACGCTCCTTGGGAAGAGGATAAGAAATGGGGAGAAGATGTCTTCAACAGGTCATTTCTTGGGCTTTTTGTGTTCCGCCGGTCCGAAGGACTGGAGGATATCCAGGATCCGGGCACAGGCCAGCTGGTTGGCATAGCTCCGCAGGGCCAGGTCTAGAGCGATGCGGGGCAGATCCTCTCGCTGGGCATCGGCGTCAAAGCTCTGGGCAGTATCGGTCAAAGCCCGGTCCAGAGCGGAACAGAAGTAGTTGTACAGCGCCTCTGGGTCCTGCCCTTTGGCCTTACGGCCAGCGCTGATAAGAACGCCGGTATCCCGGACAGAGAGTACCTTTTTCAGGGCGCACACCGCAGTGAGGTAGCCCAGGTGGACCGGGCCGTACCGCTTGCCGTCCGCACGGGGGACCAACCCGTCCTTGATATAGTTGTTGACCATGGCGGAGGTCAGGGACTCCCCCTCGCCAAAGCGGATCAGCTGCCGGGGCATATAGGCGATGATCTGGTCCATATACAGGGCCAGGTCCGGCAACTCCTCCCAGGGGGTGGGACGCTCCCGCTCCATACGGTCCTTGAGATCCAGCAGTTCCTCCACAGAAATGGCCTCCTTTTTGATTATGATTATCATTATGCTATCATAAAGCGGAAAAAATTACAACGGAATATTTGCTACTGGCCCATGCGTCGGCGCAGCCGCTCCAGCGCCTCCTTGTACCGGGTGGAACGGAGCCCAGGGAAGGCCTTGAACAGCCGGTGCTGGCCAAAGCTGTCCCGGTCCAGCAGCTCCTGAATACTCTCCTTCCAATCCTGAAGCTGGCGGCGGTATTGCTCCCGGCGCTCCTCCAAATGATCCTGAAGGTCTTCCCTGAAATCGCCCAGGTCCTCCCGCAAGCCCTCCTGGCGCTGGGCAAGGCGGTCGGTGAGCTCCTCCAGTTCCTCCTTCCAGTCGGATCCTTTCTCAGCGGCATCCAGCACTCGCTCGGCCAGGTCCTCTCCAAAATCGTTGGAGGCGTCCTTGATTTTGGCAGCCAGCTGGTCCAACTGAGAGAGGCGGCGGTTGAGCTTGGCGATGGTACGGACCGTGGCGGCCAGGTCCACCGCCATGACAGCGGCCAGAAGGGCCAGCAGCGTCCAGCCAAGTCCCCTTGGTACCAGCCGGATGACCAGTAGGACTGAGGGGTGGAGGAGCTTGACTACGAACAAGCAGGCCAGACCCCAGGCAATGGAAAACCGGAGACAAATATAGCCGTTGAGGTTGAAGGGCTGGTCAGAGTAATCCCACCAGCGCTGGTGAAATATTTTTTCCAGCACAAAGCCAGTGGCCCATTCCAGAGCGGAGGTCAAGACAACGGAACTCAGGAACAGCAGCAGGAGGTTGCTCTTCAGAGGCTCCAGAAAGGCCAGCACGATGACCACTCCAAAGCCGTAGACAGGGCACCAGGGGCCGTTGAGAAATCCCCGGTTGACAAAGCGGCCCGTGACCAGGGCGGCATAGCTGACCTCGGTACACCAGCCCAGAAAGGCGTAGACGAAAAAGATAAATAAAAATTGATACACAGGGGACCTCCTGCCAATGCGATCTATGGTAAGAACGACATAGTATACCGCATTTCTATGTAAAAGTCCAGAGAAAGTAGCCGGAAAGTGGAAAAAATGGGAAGGGAACTACCTTGACAGTGGACCGGGGACATTGTATGCTGGATAAAAATGAGAAAGATCGTAAGGGAGGGCTAAGTATATGTGGACAGACGGTTTCACTAAAAATCGTATTATAGAAGATGACGGTTTTTCGAAAAATATCTCGAGTACATAAGGCCTATTGGGTATAACAACTGGAGTAATCGTTCTCCCTGGCTAAATGAAGAAGACAAGACATTTTTGACAATACACTAAGTCCATATCTGAATGAGCAAATACAGCAGATTCGGTGGAAGTTCTAAGTGCTGAACCTTTGGCAAGCTTTGCAAGTAGAAATGCCCGCTCCAGTGGTTGTGTGAAAAAGCCAAAAAACGAATAGGAAATCTGTTCAGATAGTCGAAAAAAAGATTCTGTATTGACAGTAAATAAAGCAAGGTGTAGAATAAGCAAAAAAAGAAAAAGAGTTTTATAGAACAAAACTATGAAAAATATGGAAAAGAAGAATGATTATACTATTGCATCTGTCCAACGTGCACTGCGAATTTTAAAACTGTTTGATAACCAACATAAAGAGATGACCTTGACAGAGATTAGCAACCGGGCTGATATGCGCAAAGGGACTATGCTACGTATTCTAGAGACTTTACGAGCAGAACATTTTGTGCGCTACGACGGCCGAACGAAGCGGTATCAGTTGGGGGTAGCGATTTATATGCTCTCCGCCAGTGCCTTCTCATTTAACGATTTAGCCTCTGTGGTAAGGAGCTATGCAGAGAGTGTTACACGGGAGTTGAACTTGGTCGCCCACCTGGGAGTGCTTCAAGAGGACAAAATTGTGCTGATTGATCGAGTGCTTCCAAACAGCAATTTTTCTGTCTATGATCTATACTCCATTATTGGAGGGGAGATTGAACCGCACTGTACTGGTGTTGGTAAGGTAATCAGTGCCTTTGCCGATCCTGAAACTCGCAAAAGACTGTTAGACACCTGTAGTTTTGCACGTAAATCTCCCAATACCATTACTGACCGGCGGGAATACGAAATGGTGCTGGAGAAGGTCCGGCAACAAGGCTATGCCGTTAATGTAGGGGAGAATGAGGAGTACCTAAAGTGTATTACTTATCCCATTTTTGATGCAAAACATGAAATCATGGCTGCTTTGAGTCTGACGGGAGTGATTCAGTGCTTTACCCAAGAGTTGGATGATAGCTGCCACAAAGCTCTGCGGCGGATTACAGCCCAGGTATCCCAGGAGTTTGGGGCGGGTATTATATAAAGTTGTTTATAGTAAAGACATGGGAAATCATGTTTTTACTATAGATATAAAATAAAAAAGAGTTTTGTACAACAAAACTAATAGGGGCGATTAGATGAGACAATGGAAGAATGACAAAGAACTATTTGCACTAATGAAAACCTACCTTTACACTGCCGTGGTAGGGGATATCATGGATGAGATAGGACTGCAGAATCAGTTTCTGCCCCAGAGGATTAGGCCATTGAAAGAGAACATGATACTGGCAGGCAGAGCGATGACCGTGTTAGAGAGCGATCTGGTTTCTGACGGCTGCGGTACCCACAATCCAGCATTGGGAAGTTCCTTTGGTCTGATGCTGGATGCTCTAGATGATTTAAAAGAGGACGAGGTCTATGTCTGTTCTGGATCCTCCGATACCTACGCTCTGGTGGGAGAGCTGATGGCTACTAGAGCTAAACACCTTAAGGCGGCCGGCTTTGCAGTCAACGGGTTTATCCGAGACACATGGGGAATTTTGAACCTGGAAATTCCCACCTTTAGCTATGGCAGTTATGCCCAGGATCAGGCTCCTCGGGGCAAGGTACTGGATTACCGGGTACCCATTTTGGTGGGACAGGTTCGAGTGAATCCTGGGGATATAATCTTTGGTGACATCGACGGCGTACTGGTAATTCCCCAAGCCCAAGAGAGTGAAATCATCCAGCGGGCTTATGAAAAAGCCACTGGGGAAAAGACGGTGGGGGAAGCCATTAAGTCGGGAATGTCTGCCAAGGCAGCCTTTGAAAAATACGGCATCATGTGAGTAGGTGAAGCCATGAAAGAAAATAATATCCTATCTGGTGAACAGGGGGCACTCAAGCGGGCACTATATAAGTCTATGGGCTTTTCTGACAGTCAGCTCCGTAAACCGGTGATTGCCATTGCTAACAGTTATACTAACGCTACCCCCGGACATTATATACTCAATCAACTGTGCGAACAGGTAAAAGCAGGGATTTTGGCTGCTGGTGGAACTCCCATGGTATTTTCTACGGTGGCTCCCTGTGACGGCATAGCTGAGGGACATGAGGGAATGCGTTACATTCTTCCTACCCGGGACCTGATCGCGTCTACTGTAGAGTGTATGGTCCGGGCCCACCGTTTCGATGGGTTAGTTCTGCTGGGCTCCTGTGATAAAATCGTCCCAGGGATGCTTATGGCTGCCGCGCGGCTGGAGATGCCTGCTATTTTTCTCAACGGCGGCCCTATGATGCCCGCCTGTTACAAAGGAAAACATTATGATGGCAATATTATTACCGAGGCCATTGGTTGGAAGCGCCAGGGGAAAATAGATGAGGCGGAGTTTGCACGTATTGAAAATCTGGCTGAACCCTGTGTTGGCTCCTGCGCTATGCTGGGTACGGCCAACACTATGTGTTCTCTGGCTGAGAGTCTGGGGTTAGCCCTACCGGGTACAGCTGCCATTCCTGCCGTGATGGCAGCTCGAATGGAAGCGGGGGTGCGAACCGGTGAGGCTATTATGGAGTTGGTACACCGTGGTATTACTAGCAAGGATATCCTTACCCGCAACACCTTTGAAAATGCGATGATCCACCTGCTTTCCATGGGGGGCTCTACCAACGGAATTTTACATCTCCAAGCTATTTACCATGAGGCGGGACTGGGAGAGTTGGAGTTGGAGGCCTTTGATTCCCTCAGCCGGAAGGTGCCTCAGGTAGCTTCAATTTATCCTGCGTCGGAGCATGATATGGTGGACTATTATGAGGCGGGCGGCGTACCTGCTATCCTCAGAGAACTGCGGCCTCTGCTTCACTTAGAAGAGATGACAGTGACTGGACACACAGTGGAAGAGAACCTGGAAAAGTTTCCAGATACCACTCGCCGGGAGATTATCCGTCCTTTAAGCGACCCATTTTCCCAGAGCGGTGGTGTGGCAGTACTCAAAGGTAACATTGCCCCGAATGGATGTGTAATCAAGCCGGCTGCTGTACCGGCGCATATGTTCCACTACCGGGGGGTGGCACAGGTATTTCATACAGAGGAGTCCTCCTATGAGGCGGTGCTCCGGGGGGACGTAAAGCCAGGCACCTGCATGGTACTGATGTATGAAGGCCCTAAAGGGGGACCCGGAATGCCCGAAATGTATAAGACTATGAAGTATCTGGAGGGAATGGGCCTATCCGACAGTTGTGCTCTGATTACAGATGGGCGTTTCTCTGGTTCGAACCGTGGACTTTTTGTTGGCCACATCTCCCCTGAAGCATACGAGGGGGGTGATTTTGCCCTAATTGAGAACGGGGATGAGATTGAAATCGACATTGAGGCGCGTTCGATCTCCCTTCACGTGTCCCAACAGGAGTTGGAGTTGCGGCGGGCACGGCTAGAACTCCCCCAAAAGGAGATCAAACGGGGATATCTGCGAACCTATCAACGTATCAGCACCTCAGCAGCTAAGGGAGCCATTGTGGAGTAATCGGAGAAGATAAAATTTTTCAAATATTTTAAGGAGGAAGAGAACATGAAAAAGATAATCGCACTTATCCTGAGCCTTTCTATGACGCTCTCACTGACGGCCTGCGGAGGTAGTCCAGCCCCGTCCACTTCTAGTGGTGATACATTTACCTCCACCAATACCCAAGCCAAGACTATGAAGGTTTCCATTGGTGTACCTGAATCGCACTTTGAGTACGTAGCTTGCGAGAAAATGAAGGAGCACATTGAGACATCGACAAACGGTTCTATCAAGGTAGAGCTCTATGCTTCCAACCAGATTGGCAACGACCAGGAAGTGTTTGAGGGCCTGTCTCTGGGAGTGGCCCAGATGCTTCCCTGTGGCAGCGATATCATCGGCAATTTTTGCCCAGAATACAGTTTACTTTCCCTGCCTTATCTGTTTGATGACATTGAGCAGGTAGACGAGGTAATGACCGGTGAGTTTGGCCAGGCTCTTCTGGATAAGTTGGATGAGCTTGGCTATGTGGGCTTGGGTTTTGGTGATTTCGGATTTCGCCATGTTACCAATAATATACGCCCCATCGAGACAGTGGAGGACATGAAGGGCCTGAAGATCCGCACTATGACCGTTCCCATCCACTTGGAGATGTTTGAGGCTATGGGCGCTAACCCAACCCCCATGAATAGCAGCGAGGTATTTTCTGCTCTGCAGCAAGGTGTGGTGGACGGACAGGAGAACCCCTGTAGCAACATTTACTCTAATAAGTATCACGAAGTTCAGAAATACTTGACTCTGGACGGTCATGTCTTTACCTTTGTCACTTTTGTGTGCGCCAAGGACTGGTTCGAGAGTTTGAGCGAGGTTGAGCAGACCGCTATCCGTGAGGGCGTGGACATTGCTACTGAATATATGAGCCAGGCATGTACTGCTGAAGATGAGACTGCCTTGGAAGCCATGATTGCTGAGGGGTTACAGGTGACTGAACTGACTGAAGAGGCCAAGGATGGCTTCCGTGACGCTGTGGCCGATGTCCGTGATCGTAACGGCAATGCTATCAATCCTGAGATGTATCAGCAGATGATGCAGGCCATTGAGGCTGCCGCGTAACAAGGCCATTTCGAGGCAGTGCTGTGACGAAACGGTACTGCCTCGAACAATTTAAGAAAGAGGTGAACCTGTGAAAAAGTCAAAAAAACCACTGGAATATTATCTCACAACTATACTGTTTACTCTGCTGATTCTGGTATGCTTTCTACAGGTGCTATTTCGCTTTGTGTTCAGCCTACCCTTGGCTTGGACAGAGGAATTGTCCAGGTATCTGTTTATCCTGCTGGTCTATGTAGGGGCCAGTGCCGCGGCAGGTGAGGGCAAGCATGTTCGGGTAGAGATTATCGACAGCGTATTACCCGCCAAGGCAAGCAAGGCATTGAATATCGTAGTACAACTTCTATGCGCTTTGATTTCTTTGGTTATTGCCTTTAACCTAAAAGACATGATTTTGAATGCTGACCGCATGAATCAACAATCTGCTGCCCTGCGTCTGCCAATGGCGGTACTGTATGTACTGGTGGCTGTCATGTTTGTTCTGATTGCCGCACGGTTTCTACAACGGATCGTACATCTAATGAAGAAGGGGGAGGATGAGACATGAGTACCTTTATTATGATGATGGTCGTGTTCCTGGCGCTAGTATTTTTGGGGGTTCCTGTCTCCTTCAGTATTGGTATCTCTACAATGGCCGGCGTGTTGACCACTGGGATGCCGCTGGCCTTTATGTCTCAGTTGGCGTTTACAGGGCTTGACTCTTATACCTACATCGCTATTCCCATGTTCATTCTATCTGGCTATTTGATGGAGACGGGCGGACTGTCTAAGCGGCTGATGCACTTTGCCTCCAGCCTGGTAGGCAATGTTTCTGGTGGGCTCGGCATCATTGCGGTGCTGTTCTGCACCTTCTTTGCGGCTATATCCGGTTCCTCCCCTGGTACGGTAGCTGCTGTAGGGGCCATGATGGTTCCTCCCATGGTGGAAAAACACTATGACCGGGACTTTAGCGCCGCCCTCATTGCTAGTGCAGGTTCCCTAGGCGTGCTTATTCCGCCCTCTATCCCTATGGTGCTCTACTGTATCGCCGGTGAGGTATCCATCGGTGAAATGTTTATGGCTGGGTTTATCCCAGGATTCATTATGGCCGCCGCACTGGCTGTGACTACCTATGTAATCGCAAAAAAGAATGGCTACCGTTCGGATGAAGGCAAATTCTCCTGGCGGCGGGTTGGAGAATCCTTCCGGCAGGCCATCTGGCCTCTGCTCTCTCCGGTCATTATTCTAGGAGGCATTTATAGCGGTATTTTTACTGCTACTGAGGCCGCTGTGGTTGCAGTGATCTACTCGCTAATTATTGGCCTTTTTGTGACCAAAGAACTGAGGATGAAAGATCTACCGGGGCTGCTGTATAAAACAGCGGTTACCTCCGGTACCACCGTATTTATCCTGGCTTTTGCCATTGCCTTCTCCCGGTACCTGACAATTCAAAATATCCCCAAGATGGTAGGCGAGCTTATCCTGGGAATATCTAATAGTCCTTATGTGCTGCTGACCCTATTCGCTGTACTGGTACTTATTACTGGTACCTTCCTGGAGACAGCATCTCAGGTGCTTATTTATACTCCTCTCTTCCTTCCACCTCTCATGTCCATGGGGGTAAGCCCGTTGCAATTTGGCATTGTGCTGACCGTTGGAACTATGCTGGGTATGATGACTCCGCCTGTAGGTATCAATTTGTTTGTGGCCCAAGGGGTCAGCGGAGCAAAGTTGAGCGGTATGACTCGCAAGATTATCCCCTTCCTACTAGTCATGTTTGCCGTACAGCTGGTGCTGGTCTTTGTGCCCCAGATTTCTACCTTCCTGCCTGATCTGCTGGCAAGCTGATATATAATAAGGACGAAGATTTAAGATGCAAAGGTCTGGCTGATTGAGGGGAGAGCCGCTTTGCCGGAGACTTGCCATGCGGCCATCGTACCAAACAACCTCAACGGACTGCTGCGCTTGGCTAACACCTATGTGATAAGGTCCGATAAAGAGAAAGGAGCAAGGCAATGAGAGTTGTTTTGACTGACTATGCCTATGACACCCTGCAGCCTTTTAATGATGTATACCAGGCGGCAAGAGTGGAATTTATCCCTCTCCAGTGTAAGAATAAGCAGGAGATCATGCAAGCTACGGAGTTTGCCGATGGTGTGATGACGCACTACGCCCACATTGACAAAGAGATTATTGACAACCTGAAAAATTGTAAGATTATCATTCGTAGTGCTGTAGGGGTAGAAAACATTGACGTAGAGGCCGCCATTCAGAGGGGCATCCCCGTGGCCAACGTTCCCGACTATTGCATTGAGGAGGTCTCCGACTATGTGATACTTCTACTACTGGCAAGCGCCAAAAGATTCTGTATGCTGGAGCAAATGGTCCAGCGGGCTGAGTGGGACTACGCCATCACAAAGCCTTCCGATACCATCCATGGTAAAACATTAGGACTGGTGGGCTGTGGTAATATTGCCCGAGCAGTAGCCCGGAAGGCTAAGGTATTCGACATGGATGTTATAGGTTGCGATCCCTGTGTGACGGAGCAGGAGGCAACTAAATACGGCATCCGGCTGCTGCCCCAGGAGAAAGTTCTGCAGTATAGCGATTTCCTCTCCTTACACGCCCCTCTGAACCGATACACCAAACATATGATTAATCAGGAGACACTGAGCCAGATGAAGCCGGGGGCTATTCTCATCAATACTGCTCGGGGACCGCTGGTGGATGAACAGGCACTGAGGGAGGCAGTACTGAGCGGACACATAGCCGGGGCGGCACTGGACGTGCTCAACGAGGAGCCTATTCGAGCAGATTCTGCTCTGCTGGGGTTGGAGCAGATCATCCTTACACCCCACTGCGCATGGTACTCAGAAACGGCCATGCATACCCTGCTAAAAAGCGCAGCGGAAGAGGTGGTTCGGGCTCTGAAAGGAAAACCCTTGCACCATCCAGTGAGCCATAACTGATTCATGAATGTGTTCAGCTAGTTCGATTTTTGTATCGAAAAGGATACCTTTCTAGCTCCTCCAAGTTAATTTGTGGAAAAATCGAGTGTATTAGCAAAGGAGAACCCTTAGCGACAAAAGAGAACTCCCATCTGACTTCTAACAAAAAGTCAGATGGGAGTTTTTACATACAATGAAAACTGTTATCTGACGATTAATCCGTAAGTTACATCATATATAGATGTTTTTACACATAAATCTCCTCTAGATTCTACAAAAGCAGATCCTCATTTTTACCAGTCTCCGCATTCTTACGCTTTTATAAAAATATCTATCGACTGATGTTTTTTCCTGTGTTATAATTTTCTATTAAATGCTTGTATATCCTCTTAAGGTGGGGAGTGAATGTAATGGGTGATGGACCAGGGAAAAAAATGGCTAAACGAATTTGCATGGGGGTTTTGGCCCATGTGGATAGCGGCAAGACCACACTCTCCGAGGGGCTGCTGTATCTGAGCGGTGCCCTGCGGAAGCTGGGGCGGGTAGATCATCAGGACGCCTTTCTGGATACAGATACTCAGGAGCGGGAGAGAGGCATTACCATCTTCTCCAAGCAGGCGGAGTTCTCCTATGGGGGAACAGCCTTCACCCTGCTGGACACCCCAGGGCATGTGGATTTCTCCGCGGAGATGGAGCGATCTCTCCAGGTGCTGGACTGCGCCGTTTTGGTGGTCAGCGGCACTGACGGCATCCAGGGCCATACCCGCACGCTGTGGAAGCTGTTGGACAAGCACAAAATACCCACGTTTCTATTTATAAATAAGATGGACTTGGCGGGCAGCGACCGAGACGCCCTGCTGGCCCAGCTCCAGGCCAGACTGGACAGCGGCTGCCTGGATTTCTCTCAGGGGATCGGCTCAATTCAAGAGGATCTAGCCGCCTGCGACGAGGCGTTATTGGAACACTATCTGGAGGGAATGGAAGTCACAGAGGAGGATGCGGCCGATCTGGTGACCCGTCGGCTCATCTTTCCCTGCTTCTTTGGCTCCGCACTCAAGCTGGAGGGGGTGGGGGAGCTGCTGGACGGCCTGGCTGCTTACGCCTCTGCTCCCCAGTATGGTCCGGAGTTTGGAGCGCGGGTGTTCAAGATCGCCAGGGACGGCAGCGACCGGCTGACCTATGTGAAGGTCACCGGCGGCACGCTCCGGGTCCGGACCGCTTTGGGAGGAGAGGGCTGGCAGGAGAAGGTCAACCAGATCCGGATCTACTCCGGACCCAAATATCAGACTGTGGACGAGGCGCCAGCTGGCACGGTGTGCGCCCTGACCGGCCTGACCCATACCCGGCCTGGGGATGGGCTTGGAGGGGAAGCCGGGCGGTGGGAGCCGGAGCTGGAGCCACCTCTCACCTACCAGGTGGTCCTGCCCCATGGGTGTGATGTCCACGCCATGCTGCGGAACCTGCGGCAGTTAGAGGAGGAGGACCCCCAGCTCCGGGTGGTGTGGAACGAGGCTCTGGGAGAGATACATCTCCGACTTATGGGCGAGATACAGCTGGAGGTGATGACCCGTCTGATCCGGGAGCGGTTCGGGGTGGAGGTGTCCTTCGGAGCTGGATCCATCGTTTACCGGGAGACAATCTCTGGCCCAGTGGAGGGGGTAGGCCACTTCGAGCCCCTGCGCCACTATGCCGAGGTACACCTGCTGCTGGAGCCGGGGGAGCGGGGAAGCGGGCTGCGCTTTGCCTCCTCCTGCTCGGCGGACCAGCTGGACCTGAACTGGCAGCGGTTGATTCTCACTCATCTCGAAGAGAAGGAGCACCAGGGAGTGCTCACCGGCTCCCCCATAACGGACATGAAGATCACACTGGTGGCCGGCCGGGCCCATCTGAAACACACCGAGGGGGGCGACTTCCGCCAGGCCACCTACCGAGCGGTGCGCCAGGGGCTGATGCAGGCGGAGAGTATTCTGCTGGAGCCCCATTACGAATTCCAACTGGAGCTGCCCCCGGACTGTGTGGGCCGGGCCATGACCGACCTCCAGGCCATGGGGGGAGCTGTGGACGCCCCAGAACAGGAGGGAGAGCTGGTCCTCCTCTCCGGTCACGGGCCGGTGGCTGGCCTGCGGAACTACTGGCGGGAGGTGGCCTCCTACACCCGAGGCCGTGGCCGCTTAAACTGTGCGCTTCGGGGCTATGAACCCTGTGCTGACCAGGAGAGCATCGTTGCCCAATTTAGCTACGACCCGGAGCGGGATGTGGAAAATACCCCCGACTCTGTGTTCTGTTCCCATGGGGCAGGCGTCAACGTGAAATGGAGCGAGGTACGGGACCATATGCACGTGGACAGCGGCCTGCGCCTAGGGCTGGAGCGCCCACGGCAGGCTGAGGCCCCTCCCGCCGGCAGACAGCGGACCTACTCTAGCGGAAGTCTGGAGCAGGACAAGGAACTCCAGGCCATTTTCGAGCGGACCTATGGCAAGGTGGAGCCGCGGGCCTTCCAACCCCAGAAAAAGCCGGCGCGGACCAGCCTCAGCGACGAGAAGTACGCCATCCGTGCCCAAAAGACTGGGCCGGAGTACCTGCTTGTGGACGGATACAACATCATTTTCGCCTGGGAGGAGCTGAAGCGGATAGCGCAGCAGGACGTGGCTGCCGCCCGTTCTACGCTGGCTGATATCCTGTCCAACTACCAGGGCTTTCGAAACTGTGTGGTCATTTTGGTCTTTGACGCCTATAAAGTGAAGGGGAACCCAGGCTCGGTGGAAAAGGTCAACGGTATCTATGTGGTGTACACCAAGGAGGCGGAAACTGCCGACGCCTATATTGAAAAAACGACCTATGACCTGGGGAGAGACCATCGGGTGCGGGTGGCCACCTCCGACGGGCTGGAGCAGATGATCATTCTGGGCCACGGGGCTCTGCGCCTGTCCGCCAGAGCCTTCAAGACGGAGGTGGAGGAGAGCCAGGGGCAGATTGCCAAGCTGGTGGCCCAGCACAACCAGGGAAACCGGGAGTGGAACAAGCTGGGGCGCACTGCCCGTATTACTGGGAAAGACCTGTAAGCCCACAGGAATATTTGGATGGATGGTGAGGAGTCTATGCATTACAAACTGTTTGAAACGGCCCGGCTTGGGCCTCTCCACTTAAAAAATAGGACGGTCCGCTCAGCGACCAATGAACACCTCTCGACCCCGGATGGGCAGATCACGCCAGCTTGGGTCCAGGTGCAGAGAGAGCTAGCCGAGCAGGAAGTAGGTCTTATTATTACCGGCCACATGACGGTAGACCGCTCTCAGCGCGCCGACGAGGGACAGGTGGTGTTGGACCGGCGGATCGACCATGTCCTGTTGCGCCAGGCCGCGGAGGAGGTACACCGGGCTGGTGGCCGGATTGTGGCCCAGATCAGTCACAGCGGGTTGAAGGGAATGGAGAAAGTCAACGGATGCCGTCCAAAGGGACCGGATGATTTTACGGAGGAAGAGCTGGACCAACTGGTAGAGCAGTTCATTGACGGAGCACGGATATGTCAGGCGGCCGGACTGGACGGGGTGCAGGTCCACCATGCCCACGGCTATCTCCTGTCCAATTTTCTGAACCCCCAGGAGAATCACCGGACAGACAGCTATGGCGGCTGCCTGGAGAATCGCTTCCGCCTGCCGGCAAGAATTCTGGCTGGCGTGCGCGCGGCCTGTGGGCCGGAGTTCGCGCTGCTGGTCAAGGTGGACTCCAATGGATGCGGAGATCTGCGTGCTCTTCTGCGGCTCTGCCAGAGGGCCGGCGTAGATGGAATAGAGATCAGCGGACTTGATTTTGCCACCCGGGCAGGGGAGAAAAAGCCATTCTTTCTCCATGAGATCATGGAGGCCAGAGAGGGCGTTGAGGTGCCGCTGATTCCAGTAGGAGGAGTTTTCTCCCGTAAGACAGCGGAACAGGTGCTGGAAGCCGGGTTCCCCTTTGTGTCATTTAGCCGAAGCCTGATCTGCCAGCCTGATTTTATCTCCCACATGAAGGAAAATCCAGAGGCGGAGAGCCGCTGCTTTGCCTGTAATGGGTGTTATAAAATTTATCGCCAACGCCCTGTACGCTGCGTACAGCACACACAGCCGCTCAAACAACTGGAAATAGTATTCGGGCCGTACCACCAAAAGGACTAGGCAAATAAAATCTTATGTTAATAAACCTGGCATCACCCCGTGTGTGTACCTGTGTTTGGAGTCTCACTTGTCAGCCCCCCAGCGGGCCGGACATTGGAAAAGGGAGCCGCTTCACCAGGAAGCGGCTCCCTTTTTGTATGGTCTATTTCTTGATTCAGGCTCAAATCACTCAATGATAAGATTGGTGCCCTCCAGGGTGACAGTCCTGCCCAGCATCTTGAAGATCTCGGCGGGCGCCCAGGTGGTGCCAGGGGCGACCACATAGGGGGCCTTGCCATAGTCCAGGGGGCCGGTGGCGCCTACGGCCCCTTCGATCTTAGTAACGCCGGTGATGATCTGCCGGTCCAGGTACAGGCTGACCCGGAACTGGTCGCTCTCCACGGTGACCAAAGCGCCCTCGTCTGTATTGGGGGTGTAAGTCACGTCCAGGCCCAGAGCCTGGGCGACGGCGGCTACGGGAACCATAGCCACGCCGCTCTCATAGCGGCCTACCATGTTGGGTACTTTGCCGTCCAGCTCCATAGTCAGCTGGGCGCCCTCCTCAGGCTTGGGCAGATCCTCGGCCTTAGCGGGCAGGAGCATGATATGGCTGGCGCCACTCTGACCGGGGTAGGAGGTGAGTACGATATCGTACCAGGCCATGATGCGGTCACCGGCCTGGATATCAGCCAGGGCGGGGGCGTCCCCCTCGTAGGCGGACAGGCCGGCATCTACGGATACGGAGAGAATGAGTCCTCCATTGTCCACAGAGAACTTCACAGAGCCATCCTCCTGGGACACCACATTATTTACGACGTGGTAGTGGGGCGCACCCATATCTTGGGGCACGTTAACGACCACGGCGAAGGCGGCGGACTGGGGAGGGAGAGAGCGGGTGGAGACGTGGCTGTGGTACACATACAGTCTGTCGCCCACCTTCACCGTGGAGGGATCAGCGGCGGTTTTATTTCCAGCGTCTACCCATACGGTGTCTGGGGAGAGATTCATCACATACTGTCCATGGGCCTCAGACTCCATAGTCAAGCGGGAAATGGTTCCGTCCTCCTCCGTGGAGATGGCGGACACGGTTCCGTAGTAAAGCGCGCTGTCTGTCATGGCGATGTCCTCCACAGGGGCGGAGATTGGAATGATATCAGACTGGCCTGCCGGCTGTGCGGCCAGCGCGTGGGCGCCCATCAACCAGACGACGGCACCGCTCAGTACGACGGCAGTTAGCTTCTTGTTCATTATAATCGCTCCTTTTCCTTTTTGTGGGGCGTTCCTGTCCCTTTGCTTTTAATAGACGTATTAGGGAGAGAAAAGTTCCCGCACAGTCCAAAAAATTTTTTGGCCGTCCATTTGCACAGAGGGGCGGCGCCTTTGTCCGTGAAACTTTGGATGCCAAAGAAGCCCAGGGAGAGCTATTTTTTATTTACTTTTTGAACATTTCTTGCTATACTAAAAAATTGGGGGCAGATGTTCCCCATCTGATGAAATGATACACATGAAACGATAAGGAGTGTTCCAACATGAGTCGTATGGTCGGTACCGTTTCCCGCGGCCTGCGGGCCCCTATCATCCGCAGCGGTGATGACCTGGTGGAGATCGTCACCAATTCCGTGCTGGAGGCGGCCGCTGACGACGGATTCGCCATCCGGGACCGTGACGTGGTTGCCATGACTGAGGCTATCGTGGCCCGCTCCCAGGGCAACTATGCCTCGGTGGACAATATCGCCGGCGATGTGAAGGCCAAGCTGGGCGGCCAGACTGTGGGCGTTGTCTTCCCCATTCTCAGCCGCAACCGCTTTGCCATCTGCCTAAGGGGCATCGCCAAGGGGGCCAAGAAGATCGTCCTGATGCTCAGTTATCCCTCGGACGAGGTGGGCAACCACTTGGTCAGTTTGGACGCCTTGGATGAGCGCGGCGTGGACCCCTATAAGGATGTCCTGTCTCTGGAGAAATACCGGGAACTGTTCGGCTATGAGAAGCACCCCTTCACCGGCGTGGACTATGTGGAATACTATCAGCAGCTGATTCGGGAGAGCGGCGCTGAGGTGGAGGTAATCTTTGCCAACGATCCGCGAGCTATCTTGGGATACACCAAGAATGTGCTGTGCTGTGACATCCACACTCGTCAGCGCACCAAGCGTCTGCTAAAGCAGGGCGGGGCGGAGAAGGTCTTTGGCCTGGACGAGATTATGACTGCCCCAGTTGACGGCAGCGGCTATAACGCCAAGTACGGCCTGCTGGGCTCCAACAAGGCTACGGAGGACCAGGTCAAGCTATTCCCCCGGGAGTGCCAGGATCTGGTGGAGGCCATTCAGAAGAAGCTGCTGGAAAAGACCGGGAAGCATGTGGAGGTCATGGTGTACGGAGACGGCGCCTTCAAGGATCCGGTGGGCAAGATCTGGGAGCTGGCCGACCCGGTAGTATCTCCCGCCTATACCGCCGGTCTGGAGGGGACCCCCAACGAGCTGAAGCTGAAGTATCTGGCGGATAACGACTTTGCTGACCTGTCCGGCGATGCCCTGAAGGAGGCCATTAAGGAACGCATTCACAAGAAGGACGGCGACCTGGTGGGCCAGATGGTGTCTGAGGGCACCACCCCCCGCCGCCTGACGGATCTGATCGGCTCCCTGTGCGACCTGACCTCCGGCTCCGGCGACAAGGGAACTCCTATCGTCTATATTCAGGGCTATTTTGACAACTATACCACGGAGTAAAATTGAGCAGTAAAAAAGCCCCGCCAGTCATGACTGGCGGGGCTTTTTTACTGCTGGATAAGTTCTTGGCGCAAAGTCAAATAATCATCTTCCAATGCGGTGAATCTGGATGACAGTTTGTCGCAGTGTTTGGAAAAGTCGATGGCCTGAGGAGAGCTTAGTCCATAGTCATCCGCCATTTTTCCGGTCCCTTTTGGGCAAGCCTGAGTTCGGAGCCGACACTCGAGAGCTTTTTGCCCAGGCGGACAAGTTGTTGCAACTTTTCGACGATACTCAACCCCTTTCACATTTTTTCAACATTATAAAGTGATAGCACTTAGCTGTCAATAGACTGTATATATTTTTGTGTTATTACACTATGATATATTCGAAAATAGAAAGGGGCGGGCAATATGGCCACTATCAAACGAGTGTTTACGTTGCGTATGTCGGACGATGTATTTGATAGGATCGGGGTCCTGGCTACGGCTGAACACCGCTCTATGACGAATTATATTGAATATGTACTGCTGAAGCACCTTGACGAATACGAAAAAGAAAATGGCCCAATCGAGCGCGGAAAGAACATGTGACCCCTTCGAATGATTCGACCATGATAAAAAACACCCATCTGAGTAAAATCAGATGGGTGTTTTTGTTATCAGATTTCATCCGCAATGGCCTTTTGTCCTGCTGGCGGCTTCGGACCCGCAGGAGCAAGACCACAAATGCGGGCCGCCCTGGGCCATAGGAGGCCTCGGAAAGAGGACGGTTTCAGCGCAGAAAGAGGCGAAGCAGCTTCTCCTGAAGGGCGGTATATGGTGCATAGCGCACCGGCAGGTCCATCCAGGTGGACTTCTTCACAACGCTTTTCTGGTGGGAGAAGGTATCAAAGCTCAGTTTGCCGTGGTAGCTGCCCATGCCGCTGTCACCCACACCTCCAAAGCCCATCCGGCTGGTAGCCAGATGGATAATGGTGTCGTTGACGCAGCCCCCGCCAAAGGGGACTTGGCGGAGGAACCGCTCCTGGGCGGCCCGATCCTCGGAAAACAGATATAGGGCCAGGGGATGGGGGCGGCTGTTGATGAACTCCACCGCCCGGTCCAGGGTGTCATAGGTGAGGACAGGGAGCAGGGGGCCGAAAATCTCCTCCTGCATTACCGGGTCCTCCGGGGACACACCGTCCAAGATAGTGGGCTGTATTTTCAAGGTGTCCGGGTCCCCACGGCCGCCATAGACCACCTTGGCCGGGTCAATGAGGCCCATCACCCGGTCATAGTGCTTGCGGTTTATCATCCGCACATAGCCCTGATTGTCCAGGGGATTCTGCTCATACATGGCGGTCATCCACTTTTTGACATGGGATAGAAATTGGTCCTTCACCCGGCCATCGATGAGCAGATAGTCAGGGGCCACGCAGGTCTGGCCGCAGTTGAGCAGCTTGCCGAATACCAGCCGCTTGGCAGCCAGGTCCAGCTTGGCGGTGGCGTCCACCACGCAGGGGCTTTTGCCCCCCAACTCCAGGGTGACGGGGGTGAGGTGGCGGGCCGCCTTGGACATGACCTCCCGCCCCACGGCCACCCCGCCGGTAAAAAAGATATAGTCAAATTTTTGGTCCAGCAGGGCCTGGTTTTCCGCCCGGCCTCCCTCTACCACACAGACGAATTCCGGGGGAAAGCACTCCGCCAGGATGGCGCGGATGAGGTTGGAGGTGGCGGGGGAGTAGGCTGAGGGCTTCACCACACAGCAGTTGCCCGCGGCGATGGCCCCGATGAGGGGCTCCAGGGTCAGCATAAAGGGGTAGTTCCAGGGGGACATGATAAGGACCACTCCATAGGGCTCGGCCACCGTGAAGCTTTTGGCGTGGAACTGGGCTAAGGGGGTGGCTGCCTTTCGGTCCCGCATCCAGCGGGCCAAGTGCTTCCTTACATAGTTCAGCTCGGCCAGGGTCATCCCCACCTCACACATATAGCTCTCGGTGGCGGACTTGTTCAGGTCGGCCGCCAGGGCGCTATTGATGTCCGCCTCATGGGCCAGAATGGCCTGACGCAGCTTGTCCAAAGCCCGCCGGCGGACAGCTAGGCTAAACGTCTGGCCAGTTTGGAAATGGGCCCGCTGGTCCTGGACGAGGGCTTGGATATCCATGGGGACGCCTCCTTTGCCATCAGCTTTTGATACATGACCTCCAACTCCTGACGATCCATGAGCCGGGGTACGGGATAGAGGGGATTGCACTCCTGGTCCGCATGGCGGGCCATAGCGGGGATATCTTCGGCCCGGAGCTCGGCAATCGTCTCCGGGATGCCCATGGTCCGATTGGCCTCTTTGATCCAGGCGATGAAGGCCAGGGCGCTCTGCTGGGCAGAGTCCCCCTCCTGGGCCAGCCCAGCCGCTTTGGCCAGCTTACCCAGTTTTTCCCAGCAGGCGGGGCCGTATTCCTCCAGAAAATAGGGCAGGATGACGGCGTTAGCCAGCCCGTGGGGGACGCCGTACTGGCCTCCCAGGGAGTGGGCCAGCCCGTGGACATAGCCCACATAGGATCGGGTAAAGGACACACCAGCGCAGTAGGCGGCCCGGAGCATGGCCCGGCGGGCCTCCAGATCCGTGCCATCGGCAAAGGACCGGGGCAGATTGTGGACGATGAGGCGGGCGGCCTCCTCGGACATAGCTTGGGTCAGCTTGGTAGTGGTCTGGCCGATGTAGGACTCAATGGCATGGGTCAGGGCGTCCATTCCTGTGGTAGCGGTAATAAAGGGGGGCAGGCCCAGGGTGATCTTCGGGTCCAGCACCGCGTAGTCGGGGATGAGGGCAAAGTCGTTGATGGGGTACTTGTGCTTTTTCTCCGGGTCAGTAATGACAGCGGCCAGGGTGGCCTCGCTTCCCGTACCGGCGGTGGTGGGAACAGCAATCGTCAAAGGGGTGGGCACAAGCACCCGCAGCAGGCCCTTCATTCTCCGCACCGGCTTATGGGGCCGAGCGATCCGGGCCCCCACGCCCTTGGCGCAGTCCATGACCGAGCCACCGCCCACGGCGATGATGGCCTGGGCTCCGCTGTCCAGATAGAGCTGCCGGCCCTCCTCCACATTTTGGATAGTGGGGTTGGGCACAGTGCCGTCATAGACAGCGCAGATGATGCCTTCCTCGGCCAAGGACTTCTCCAGAGGGGCCGTAAGGCCCAGGGAGCGGACGGAACGGTCGGTGACCAGCAGGACGGAGCCCACCCCACTCCTCTTGAGCAGCGGAGGGATGGAGTCCAGTCCGTCCAACTGTTTGGGCTCCCGATAGGGGAGAAAGGGGAGCGCCAGCCGGAAGGCCAGCTGAAAAGTGCGGCAGGGAAGCTTTTTCAGAGGATGCATAGTGATATCAAATCCTACTTCTTCAAAATTGAACGGACTGATGATACCACTGTTCCAGGGGAGCGTCAATCAATTTAATTAAAAAAATTGAAATAATTTTTGATGAACAGGCTACCGGGAAAGGAAAAGGACAGGGGAGAACCTGGCCGGGAATAAGGCGGAACCAAAGAAATAGGCACACCGTCCACTGGACGGTGTGCCTGTTATTCTTATTGAAGAGGACCGGATTCAGAAACCAGGGGAGGGATCAGGCGCGGGGATTCTTAATCGCGGCCTGGGCAGCGGCCAGACGGGCGATAGGCACCCGGAAGGGGGAGCAGGACACATAGTCCAGCCCAGTGTTGTGGCAGAACTCCACAGAGGAGGGGTCGCCGCCGTGCTCGCCGCAGATGCCCAGCTTCAGGTCGGGGCGGGTCTGACGGCCCAGCTTGCAGGCCATCTCCACCAAGCGGCCTACGCCGTTCTGGTCCAGGCGGGCGAAGGGGTCGCTCTCATAGATCTTGCTGGAGTAGTAGGACTCCAGGAACTTGCCGGCGTCGTCACGGGAGAAGCCGAAGGTCATCTGGGTCAGGTCGTTGGTGCCGAAGGAGAAGAACTGGGCCTCTTTGGCGATTTCGTCGGCAGTGAGGGCGGCACGGGGAATCTCGATCATAGTGCCCACCAGGTACTTCATGTCGGAGCCGGCGTCAGCGATCAGTTGGTCGGCCACCTTGACTACCACGTTCTTGACGAAGGCCAGCTCCTTGACCTCGCCTACCAGGGGGATCATGATCTCGGGGACCATCTTCCAGTCGGGGTGCTTGGCCTGGACATTGAGGGCGGCCTTGATCACAGCCCGGGTCTGCATGGCGGCGATCTCAGGATAGGTGACCGCCAGACGGCAGCCGCGGTGGCCCATCATGGGGTTGAACTCGTGCAGGCTGGCGATGATGGCCTTGATGTCGGCCACGCTCTTGCCCATATCCTGGGCCAACTGGGCGATATCGGCCTCCTCGGTAGGAACAAACTCGTGCAGCGGGGGATCCAGGAAACGGATGGTCATGGGACGGCCCTCCAGAGCCTCGTACATGGCCTCAAAGTCGCCCTGCTGCATGGGCTCAAGCTTGGCCAGAGCCTTCTCGCGCTGCTCCACGGTATCGGAGCAGATCATCTCCCGAATGGCGGGGATACGGTCGGCTTCAAAGAACATATGCTCGGTGCGGCACAGGCCGATGCCCTCGGCGCCGAACTTGACGGCCTGGGCGGTATCACGGGGGTTGTCGGCGTTGGTGCGGACCTTCAGCTGGCGGAACTTATCAGCCCAAGCCATGATGCGGCCAAACTCGCCGGAAATAGAAGCGTCCACAGTGGGGATGGCCTCACCGTAGATGTTGCCGGTGGAGCCGTCCAGGCTGATCCAGTCGCCCTCACGGTAGGTGCGGCCGTCCAGCTCAAACTGCTTGTTGGCCTCGTCCATCTTGATGGCGCCGCAGCCAGACACGCAGCAGGTGCCCATGCCGCGGGCTACCACGGCGGCGTGAGAAGTCATACCACCACGGACAGTGAGGATGCCCTGGGAGGCGACCATGCCCTCGATATCCTCGGGGCTGGTCTCCAGACGGACCAGACACACCTTCTCACCCCGCTCGGCCCAAGCCTTGGCGTCGTCAGCGGTAAAGACGATCTTGCCGCAGGCGGCGCCGGGGGAGGCGGGCAGGGCGGTGGCCACAGGGGCGGCCTTCTTCAGAGCGGCGGGGTCGAACTGGGGATGGAGCAGGGTGTCCAGGTTGCGGGGGTCGATCATGGCAACAGCCTCCTGCTCGCTGATCATACCCTCATCCACCAGATCGCAGGCGATCTTCAGAGCGGCGGCGGCGGTGCGCTTGCCGTTACGAGTCTGAAGCATATAGAGCTTGCCGTTCTCTACGGTGAACTCCATGTCCTGCATATCCCGGTAATGGTTCTCCAGGCGCTGGCACACGTCCTGGAACTGGGCAAAGGCCTCGGGGAACTTGTCGGCCATCTCCTGGATGGGCATGGGGGTGCGAACGCCGGCCACAACGTCCTCGCCCTGGGCGTTGGTCAGGAACTCGCCCATCAGCTTCTTCTCGCCGGTGGCGGGGTTACGGGTAAAGGCAACGCCGGTACCGCAGTCGTCGCCCATGTTGCCGAAGGCCATGGACTGGACGTTGACGGCGGTGCCCCAGCTGCCGGGGATATCGTTCATGCGGCGGTACACGATGGCACGGGGATTGTTCCAGGAGCGGAAGACGGCCTTGATGGCGCCCATCAGCTGCTCCTTGGGGTCGCTGGGGAAGTCGGAGCCAATCTTGGACTTGTACTCGGCCTTGAACTGGCTGGCCAGCTCCTTCAGGTCGTCAGCGGTGAGCTCCACGTCCTGAGTGACGCCCCGCTGTTCCTTCATCTTGTCAATGAGCTCCTCAAAATACTTCTTACCCACTTCCATGACAACGTCGGAATACATCTGGATGAAGCGGCGATAGCAGTCCCAAGCCCAGCGGGGGTTATTGGACTTCTTGGCAATGACATCCACCACGTCCTCGTTCAGACCAAGGTTCAGGATGGTGTCCATCATACCGGGCATGGAGGCCCGGGCGCCGGAACGGACAGAAACCAGCAGGGGGTTGTCCAGATCGCCGAACTTCTTGCCGGTGATCTCCTCCATCTTGACGATATACTCCATGATCTGAGCCTGGATCTCATCGTTGATCTTTTCGCCGTCCTCATAGTACTGGGTGCAGGCCTCGGTGGTGATGGTGAAGCCCTGGGGCACAGGCATACCAAGGCTGGTCATCTCGGCCAGGTTGGCGCCCTTGCCGCCCAACAGCTCCTTCATCTTGCCGTTGCCTTCGGAGAAGAGGTACACGAATTTCGTTGCCATTTGTAAACTTCATTCCTTTCTTCTTACGCGACGACGATCTGCTGCCGCCCGGACCTAGCCCGAACAGAACTGGCGCAACGCCGCCACCATTTCCTCCCAGATATCTTTTCCATGGGAGCGTACAATAATTTTGCTGACGAATCATTATACCATTTGCAGGAAATATTGCAACAGCTTTTTTGCTGAAAAAACATTAAAATGAGAAAAAAGAGCTAAAAGGACAAAAAAATATTTAGTTTTCTGTAAAACGGAATAAAAAGGATGGACATGATGACGAAGTAAACAAATAGAGAGAAATAAAATGGGAAAACATGGGTAAAGGGGAGGGGAATTAAAGCAAAGAAAATTAACATAAGAAGAATGGATGAAAAAGGATGATTAAGGTCTAGCTAAAAAGTAAAACAAGAGAAAAAATCTTGACCAAAGGGAAAATAATTTCCCGTAGGACAGCTCTGGCAGGGAGGAGGTCCAAAAGAGCTGGGGAGCCGCGGGAGAGCGGGTTGCAAAGGGAGAGAAAAAGAGGTACACTGTACCCCGATATAAGCCGACATGGCGAAAGAGAGGGGGAGAGCGATGGCCCCGGAGCTTGTACAGCTTGTGATCCTGTACCTGATGGCAGTCAACCTGGCTGCCTTCTTTCTGATGGGGGTGGACAAGAGAAGGGCGGTAGGGAAAAAATGGCGTATCTCGGAAAAGACTCTGTTTTTGCCCGCCGTGCTGGGCGGCGCCCTGGGCGGGCTGCTGGGGATGCGCTTTTTCCACCATAAGACGAGGCACTGGTATTTCCGCTGGGGATTCCCTCTGCTGCTGGTGGTCCAGCTTTTGCTGGTGGTCCTGGCCTTGCGGCAGGCGGCCTAATAAAGAGCGGCGGGGACACCCTTGGGTGTCCCCGCCGCTCTGTTCTATCTCCGATTACAGCTTCTTCTCGTAGCAGTTCAGGATCTCATGGATAAATCCCTGGAAGAAAAACTCGGCAGCCCCAGCCAGCCGGTAGCCCAGACGGGCATACATGAGATTGGCAGGGGTGTTGCCCTCCGGGGTATCTAACCGGATGACAGATTTTCCCTGGCGGCGGCTCTCCTCCTCACAGAAGGCGACCAGTTCCCGGCCCTTGCCCCGGCCAGACCAGTCCGGGTGGACCATCAGGGTGTGGATCACGGCCACCTGGTCCGGCGGAGCCTGAAACTGCCAGGGGATCTGGGCATACTCCGGAAGCTGGATGCCGTTGAGGATAAAGGTGCCGTAATACTTCCCATCCTCCCCGGCCAGCCAGAGGGTGTGCTCCTCCATGGCACGGCGGGCGTGGTCCAGAGTGGGATACTTGCCCCGCTGCCAGTTGGTGAAGGATACGGGGCGGGCCTCCTCCAGAGTCAGGATGGCGTCATAGATGGCGTCGACGGCGTCCAGGTCGTCAGCACAGGCCAGTCGAATCAAAAGGATCACCTCATTCGTTCAGATCAGGTCCCATCAGTAGCGGTGGACCCACCCGGACAGGAACCATACCGGGAACAGCCAGGTGAGCATGAAAACGAGCAGATTCAGAGGGGAAAGGGAGGAATAGGCGGATACAGAGGTGAGATAGGCGGCCAGCAGCAGACCCAGCAGGGAGCCGGCACAGCAGATAATGGCGCCCAGCCGGGTTGCCCACCGCAGTCGCTTGGCGGCCGTCACAGCCTCGGCAAAGGGAAACAGCCCCTCCCGGCACAACAGAGCGGTGAGGACATCGCTGTGGGGCTGCTCCGGATCGGACAGCTCCCGCCGCCGTTCCACCGGAGGAAAGTCCATTTTATCCGCCGCCAGCTTGAAACGCTGGTGAAGCATGGCGGGGATCAGATTAAAATCACGGGTGGCCAGCACAGGGCCGATCTTCTCACGCATCAGCTCCTCCAGAGCGGGAAAAATGGTGTCGTGGAGGGAATAGCTCAAGGCAAAGATACCGGCCAGCTCCCCGTTGATGGCACAGAACACGGCGCTCTTTACGTTTAACCCCTGAGGGAGGGGAATATCCATCAGATTCATAAAGGCTGCGGAACCTACCAGCACTTGGTCTCCGCGGATATTGGCGGACAGGCCGCCCCCCTCGTAGCAGCACAGGTGGTCGGCATTCCGCATCAGGCCTCCCAGAGCGCGGAGATGGTCGTGGAACAGCTTGGTCAGGCCGCTGCCGGAGTCCCGGATGAGAGTGGCTGTATAAGCCACCACCCGCTCCATAGGGAAGTTGCCCAACACCTTCACTCCGTTGAGTTCTACATAGCCGGGGGGGAACAGATCGGTATCCGTGATGAGAACTCGGTCCCCCCTCCGGGAGCGGGAGATGCCTGGCCAGCCAGCCAGGGCGGCACCGCTTTGGGCCAGACGCCGGGCCAGCTTGTGGAAGGAGCGGCCGTAGATCAAGCTTCCTCCAAAGGCGGAGGTGGCGGTAAAGGTGGCGGACAGACACCATAACAGATGCTCAGGCTGGCCGATCCCCACCGAGGTCAGCAGGGAAAGCAGCAGGCAGCCCAGCAGCAGCAGGGGGCAGAAGCGGCGAAAAATACGCTGGGCTCCATCGTCAGCCTGGATCTGGCTGCCAAATCCCTCCTGGGTGCCGGACCATTTGGTATAGGTGTCCAGGCCGTTCCATTTCCCCTCGTCCAGGGTGACCCGATAGGGAGTGGCGGAGGCGGCCGCGGTTCGGCAGGAGAGCCGCAGGCCGCACCGCTTGTGATAGGCTCCGTGGAGCAGGAAGAATAGGCCGGCCAGGGCCACCGCGCTGTATGGCAGCTGATTTCCACGAGAGGGGTGGAGAGCCAGCACAGCGCCGTCCGCCAGAGTGGCGGCGCACGAGAGGGCCGCCAGAACATCCATCCCAAGCCTGCCATGGAAGGCCCGACCAATGGCGGACACCAGCGCGTCACCGGCCAGCAGTACGCCCGCGGCCAGCAGGCCTACGGCGATCCAACGCTGGATGGACAGGTCGTCCAGAGGGGGGAGCCATACAAGTCCCAGGGCGGGTACCAGCAGTTGGACCAGGGAGAGGGCAAAGAGGAGGAACACAGCCAGTACCCGCAGCCGGGCCCCGCCCAATCCCTTGTGATAGCTCCGGGCCAGCTCCTGGGGGTCCGTGTCCGGGGGAGGGGGGTCCTGGGGCCTGGGACGGCGGGACCGGGGGACCTCCTCCGGCTCCTCCTCCCGGTCCGTGCCTGGAATCAGCTTCTCCAGGCGGCGGACCTCGGAGTGGTCGATGGCCTCGTCCTCCTCAAACATATGGTCCGCATAGTCGTCGGCCTTTTTGCCCAGGTCCTTGAGAAAAGCGGATAGGACGCTCTCCTCCTCCGGAAAAGGAATCACTTCTTTGTCAGCTGCCGGGCCGTCCAACTGCTCCTCTGGCTCCTCACTGGGGAGAGAAGCCTCGTCGGGAGGCAGCTCCTCCTCATCAGGCAGCTCCTCCTCATCAGGAGGCTGCTGTACCTGGCCCCCGGGAAAGGCAACTACCTTCCCCTCACGCCGGGAGGTGCGGGGAGCCTCCGGCCAGGGCAGGTCAGGTCCCTCCGGCTCCCGCTCCTTTTTGGGGGGAACAGGGACCGCACCCCGGCCCGGAACCTTGCCGGACCCGTATTCCGCCAAAATATCTTCCAGAGAGAAACCGCCTGTGTCCGTGTCCCCGATGAGGGAGCGGATCTCCGCCAGGTCGTCCTCGTTTCGTTTTTTATCGTCGCGGTCGCTCATGGGAGGCTCCTTGAAATTTGAAATTCAGTCACTGGTTACGATGGATGGCGCTCAAGAGGAATCCACCCATGGTGGCAATAGCAAATACTACGGCGCCCGCACCCGGGATGGCCAGCAGGCTCCCGACGAGGTACCCGACGACAGCCATTGCGATGGTGCAAATAGCGGCCTCCAACCCGTTAAAAGGCTTAATTGGCATCATAGAAAATTCCTCCTGCAAGTCTGACTAATTGCCTGTTCGCTGGCGGACAGCCTCATACAGCAGGACCGCGGCGGCAGCGGAGGCGTTCAGGGAATTGATCTTGCCGAACATAGGGATGGAAACGGTGAAGTCACAGCTCTCTCCCACCAGGCGGCCCATCCCCTCCCCCTCGCTGCCGATGACGATGGCGGCAGGGCCCTTCAGGTCGGCATGGTACAGGGAGGTGGACCCATCCATGGCGGTGCCGAATACCCAGACTCCCGCCTCCTTCAGTTCCTTCAGCACAGTGGGCAGATTGGCCACCCGGGCGACAGGAACGTGGGCCACAGCCCCGGCTGAGGTCTTAGCGACCACGGCGGTCAGACCGGCAGACCGGCGCTTGGGGATGATGACTCCGTGGGCGCCGGCGGCGTCGGCGGTACGGATGACCGCCCCCAGGTTGTGGGGGTCGGATAGCTCGTCACATACTACGATAAGGGGGGGCTCGTCCTTATCCCGGGCGGCGGCTAGGATGTCGTCCACAGAGGCGTACTCCCGAACGGCGGCCTGGGCGATGACTCCCTGGTGGGAGTGGGTTCGACTCATATTGTCCAGCTTCCGCCGGTCGGCGTCTACCACTACGATGCCCTTCTCCCGGGCGGTGGAGGCGATATGCCCCAGGGCCGAGTCACGCTCGCCCTTGAGTAGAAATATTTTGTCGATGGCCACGCCGGCTCTCAGGGCCTCGATGACCGCGTTGCGGCCTTCAATGATGCCGTCGTTCTCCGTTTCCACAGGGGCGGAGCGGCGCAGAGGCGGTCTATTATTCATGGGGCAGTTCCCTCCGATGTCAAAATTTCCAACGATAAAAAACAGTATATCATATTTAGGCGAAAGGGGGAAGTCAAAAATACAGGACGGGGAAAAAACCGATCGGGGATCGAGGGGCTCCGCGGTCCGAGCAGACCCCCTTACCTTTTACAGAAAGTTTACACCCGCTTTTCTTGTTTTTAAAGTGCGGATGTGGTATGATACCATTTAGTCCTAAATGTGATTTGGACAGAAAAGAGAAAATCAAGCAGAAAATTGGAGGTATTCTCCTTTGAAACCAGATAAGGGAAACAACAAAAAGAACACGTTGGGCCTCATCAGCATTATTATGTGGGCCCTGGTACTGACCATGCTGTTCAAAAGCTGCACCTCATCCTATGCCAACGCCAACCAGGTCCAGGTGGATTACTCCATCTTCCGCCAGTGGGTGGTGGCGGAGCTGGTGGAGTCCGTGCGGATGGAGAGCGGCGAGTATGTCATCACCCTGAAGGAAGGGATGGAGGAAGAGGCTGAGGCCTATCTGCCCCAGGAAGAGGAGCGGGACCAAGGAATCTTTGCTGGAATGCAGATCCCACTCCGGGGCCAGAGCCAGGAGAAGGAATATGTCACAACCCCGCCCCCAGTATCCGACCTGAGCATCTACGACCTGCTGGATGAGCACGGGGTGACCAACTACGGCAGCGACCCGGTGGACAGCTCTGCCTATATTCTGTCCCTGCTCATCTCCACACTGCTTCCCATCCTGCTGTTGGTGGGCGCTATGATGTTCCTGTTCCGCGGGGTAGGCGGCAAGGGAGGAATGGGCGGCCTGGGCGGCGTGGGCAAGGCCAACGCCAAGGTGTATGTGGAGAAGAAGACCGGTGTTACCTTCCGGGATGTGGCCGGCCAGGATGAGGCCAAGGAGTCCCTCCAGGAGATCATCGATATTCTCCACAACCCCGGTAAGTACACTGAGATCGGCGCCAAGCTGCCCAAGGGCGCCCTGCTGGTGGGCCCTCCGGGTACTGGTAAGACCCTGCTGGCCAAGGCCGTGGCCGGCGAGGCCGGCGTCCCCTTCTTCTCTATCAGCGGCTCCGACTTTGTAGAGATGTTTGTGGGCGTGGGCGCCAGCCGTGTCCGTGACTTGTTCAAAGAGGCCAGCAAGATGGCCCCCTGTATCATCTTCATCGATGAGATTGACACCATCGGCAAGTCCCGCGACAACCGCATGGGGGGCAACGACGAGCGGGAGCAGACACTGAACCAGCTGCTGGCCGAGCTGGATGGCTTTGACCCCGGCAAGGGCGTCATCGTCCTGGGAGCTACCAACCGGCCCGAGGTGCTGGACAAGGCTTTGCTCCGCCCCGGCCGTTTCGACCGGCGCATCACCATCGACCGGCCTAATCTGGCCGGACGTCTGGCCACCCTCCAGGTCCACACGCGAAACATCCGTCTGAGCGAGGACGTGGACCTGAAGAAGATCGCCTTAGCTACCGCCGGCACTGTGGGCGCTGACCTGGCTAACTTGGTCAACGAGGCGGCCCTCCGGGCTGTCCGCCACGGCCGCCGCATGGTGACCCAGGAGGACCTGCTGGCCTCCTTCGAGTTTGTCATCGCCGGCAGTGAGAAGAAAAATTCTGTGCTCACCCAATTCGAGCGCAAGCTGGTGGCTTACCACGAGGTGGGCCACGCCATGGTGGCCTATAAGCAGAAGAACGCCGAGCCGGTGCAGAAGATCACCATTGTCCCCCACACCGAGGGCTCTCTGGGCTATACCCTCTTGATGCCCGAGGAGGACAAGACCAACCTGCGGACCAAGGAAGAGCTTATGGCCAAGATATCTGTTTCCATGGGCGGCCGGGCCGCTGAACAGGTGGTGATGGATACCATGACCAACGGCGCCTCTCAGGATATCCAGGAGGCTACCAATATCGCCCGGAACATGGTGGCCATGTTCGGTATGAGCGAGGAGTTCGGCATGATGGCCCTGGGCTCGGTCCGTAACCAGTATCTGGACGGGGGCTACGGCCTGGACTGCGCCCAGGATACCGCGGCTGTGATGGATAAGGCGGTCAAAGCAATTTTGGACGTTTGCTACGAGGACGCTGTAAAGGTTATCCAGGAGAATCTGGAGGATATGCACAAGGTAGTGTCCTATCTGCTGGAGAAAGAGACCATCACTGGCGGCGAGATGGTGGCCATCATCGAGGGCCGGGATCCCGCTCTGGTGGAGGACGCCTACGCCTCTACCCGCAAGAGCGAAAAGGCGTTCCGCCCCTCCGTACCGGATGTGATCGAGGCGCCGGCCAAGCACATCCATATCGTCAGCGAGGAGGTCAAGCCTCCCGCTCTGGACGAAGGGGAGGCCAGCGGCCGTCAGCCTGAGGGGGAGGGCACAGAGGAGCGAAAGGACTCTGAACCCACCGCTCCCGCTGGTCAGGGACCGGCGGAACAACAGGAGCACGCCCCGTCTCAGGACGAGGATACCAAGGACCAGACCTGATGAACGGGACGCCTCGGAGAGCGTAAGCTCTCCGAGGCGTCTTACCTCTTTTGTATCAAGGGGGCAGGACCGTGAAATTAGTAGAGGACCGGCGACCCACATTGGCATCCTGGCCAAAGCGTATCTATCAGTGGTCGGAGCTGCCCCAGCTTTTCCGCCCGGCTTTGGAGGAATGGCGGGGAGAAGGGCTGCCTCCCGGCAACGTGACCTATATTCCCCAAGTACGGCAGGGAGTAGGGGAGGAGGAGCACGCCGTGTCCTGGTGGCGTGGCCAGGTCCTCCTACAGACCCTGTGGCGGGGAGGGGTAACCCGGCTGCTCATCCCCCAGGGGGCGGCTGCCATCCGCTATGAGGTCCAGCTGTTGAAATGTACCCTGACCATCTACTTAAAGAATGGCGATCAAGCCTCTTTCTCCTACAACAAGGTGAAGGAGGACCAACTGCGGCCGGTGCTGTCCCTGCTGCTGGGGCGGCCCTCCGGTCTGGCCTTTCCCACCGAGCACCCAGAGCCTGAGCGGCTGGGCTGGCTGCTGGAGGAGAGCTATGGGATGTACCACACCGCCTTGCTGTGCTACCGGCTGGGGGAGCGGCTGGAGGACTGCCTGTACCTTCGGGGAAAGACGGGCGGCCTGCTCTGGCTGATCCAGAGGACCCCGGACCCGGAGTATTTTCTGGGAGTCATGAACCGGGGCCTGGCTGCTATCAGCCACGACAGCTATTCCACCTGTGTCCTGTATGCCCCCTGGGAGAGCATGGACGGCGCGGAGCTGGTGCCGGAGAGGCGGGGATACTCCCTCCAGGTGCAAGCTGCGGGAGGGAAAATGACTATCCCGGTCCAAGGGGGACAGATAGAGAAGGTCCGAAATTTTTTGGACCACTTATCTCGGGAAAATGACCAGATATCCCAATTTCATTGACCGCATAGCCCACCTTCTGCTATCATTTTCGAAAAAGGGGGAGGGAACCTTATGGAAGGATTGGGACAGAAACGGCTGGGTGTAGGCCTGACCCTCTTGCTTCTGGTGGGGCCCCTGATTGTGTTTGTCCTCCTTCCTCTTGGTTTTCCACCAGTCATCGGCAATCTGATGGCCGCCCGCGCGATGAAGGAATATGCGGCCCAGGTCCATCCGGAGTGGAGGGCGCAGGGCCACTGGGCGGGCTATGATTTGGTGGGCGGCGGCTACTATCTCTCCTTCTCCGACGGCGACGAGAAGCGGAGTCTGGGATATGGCGGGCTGGTCGTAGAGGATAAGGGACGGGAAGAGGCCCTGCGGAAGAAACTGGACATCGACAGTGTCATCCGCCGGACAGGGCTCTGGGTCCCGGACCAGAATATTACCATGTGGTCAGCCAGATGGAGCCCCCAGATGCCGGACGAGGCCGTCATATCCGTCGATGTGCAGTTCTATGGCGGTGTGGATGAGCCCATCCCCGATGAGGCAGTCATGCGGGAGAGAATGGCCGACCAGGCCATGTTGGCATATGAGGTCCTGGCTGCCCATTGTCCCATACACAGATTCTCTGTCCGATACCACCACAGGGGAACGGAGGGGAAACAGGGGGGGATGCTTTGGAACAGGATTACAGTGGACCTGCCCCAGGGAGAGACCGTGACCAGAGACCACATCCTGACAGGCGAGCTGGCGACAAACTGAAGGTGGGGGGATTAGGGTGGCGCCTTGTGCCCCTCTAAACCACCCGTTGTATCTCACCATCCATGATTGTCGCGGTTCCGATGAGAGCAGTATTCCTCTTCAAAGGGGAAAGACAGTAAAAGAGCGGCCGTACAGCCGCTCTTTTACTGTCGTATTTTTCTGGGCTCCCTGTACGCCAAAGGACACAAAGAGGCAAAACACTGGGGAAAAACCGGGCTCTAGTCAAAGAGCCGCTGTTCCAGCCAGACCAGCAGGTCCTCCATGACCTCCTGGCGGTTGAGCTCGTTGAACATCTCATGGCGGCCTCCGGGGTACAGCTTGACAGTCACATCCCGGCACCCGGCGGAGCGGAACATCGCCTCCACCTTCCGTACCCCCCTGCCCATGGAGCCCACGGGGTCCTGGTCACCGGACAGAAAATAGATGGGGGTGTCTACGTCCATTTTGGATAGATTTTTTTTGCTGGCGATGAACTGCAGTCCTTCCATCATATCCCGGAACATGGATACCGTGGGCTGAAAGGCGCACAGGGGGTCGTTTAAGTTGGCGTCTACCATGTCACGGTCCCTGCTGAGCCAGTCGGCGCGGGTTCGGGCGGGCTGAAATTTCTTGTTGTAGGCGCCCAGAGAAAGCTCATAGATCAGTGGGCTGACATAGTCCGGGCCCTTGAGGGCGGCCAGCCCCCCGGCGAGAAGCCGACCGAAGGCCACTAAGGGCGCCTTTTCCTGGCCGGTGCCGGAGAGAACCGCTCCATCCACCGTTCCCGGCCAGCGAATCAGATAGGTCCGAGTGAGGAAGGAGCCCATGGAGTGGCCCAGCAGCACATGGGGCAGACCGGGGAACTTTTTTCCCTCTATCTCCCGTAGGCGGCGCGCATCTTGGGTGACCAGGTCCCATCCCCCGCGGGGGGCGAAGTAACCGTATCGACCGTCGTTTACTGTGAGGCCGTGGCCCAGGTGGTCCTCGCCGCACACAACAAAGCCGTAGGTGGTGAGAAATTGGGCCAGATGCTGGTACCGCCCGATATGTTCTGCCACCCCATGGACAATCTGAATTACAGCGATAGGGCTGCTTTGGGGGAACCACTCCTGGGCGTGTATAGTATGGACGCCGTCAGAGGAAGGATAGGAGAACTCCTTGGTCTGGGTCATAGAACCGCGCTCCTTTCATCGATATGTGGAGGATGGCGGAGGCGCGTGCGGTCTGGCCCTGCCGCCCACCTTCCTGTCCAGTTTACCCCAAAGCTGAGAAAACAGTCAACCCATCTGTTCCAGCAGTGAGCGAATGGTGGCGGCATGGAGGACCCCGTCTTGGGCAAGTTCCTGGTATAATTCCTTGAGACAGGCATCCGAGGTGGTCTCAGCGGCCTGCTGATTGGCCCGCTCCCATCGCTGCTCCCAGACGAACTGATCCCGTAGGGCCAGGGGGAGAGAGGCGTTAATGACCACAGAGGGAGTCGGTGGGTGGTAACGCTGACCGGTGATGAGAAAGTAGGCGGCAGAGAGCTGGCGCAGGGCCCGCCGGTGGTCGGCAGCCAGACAGCTCAGTGACCTGGAGCAGCTTCCGCCCCTGCGGACCAGGGCCTGGGCAATGAAGACCCCTTCTTTGGCCAGGTCCATGAGAGAGGCGAGCGTCTGTTCCTCCCCCTGGGACTGGCTGCCGAGGCAGAAGGGGGGTTCCTCCTCCGCTTTGCTGCGGGACGGGGGAGGGGGCGTAGGAGAAGCGGCGGGCTGTACCGGGGTCTCGGCTGGGACCGGCGCGGCCTCGCACTGGTCTTGGGGGGCGGTTTCGGCGGGGGCGATCTCATCTACTTCCGCCCGCCCTATGGCGATGGGGCTCTGCGCTTGATCGGGCATCACACGGCGCCATACCCGGTCAAACGCCTCCTGGTCCACGCCCTGGGGAGTCAGGGCGGCAGGGTTCGAGTTTTTTTCCATGGCGATTCCTCCTTGGGTATGAGTTCTTACCAATCTATGCGTTTGGGGGAAAATCGGTGAAATTTTTCCCGTCAGCCTTGCCCCACAGATGTTTTTGTGATACACTGTCCCCTGACAACGAGCAAAGGAGCGGTTCCATGACTGACCAGGAGAGGACCGATTTTATATTCCGCACAGTCAATACGCCGCACCAGTTTTCCTATGAGAACGGCATCACCGTGACCCATGTGGAGCCCGGTTATGCCAAGGGGGAGCTGGTGGTGGGACCTAACAGCATCAATCCCCATAAGAATGTCCACGGAGGGGCAATGGCCACCCTGGCCGATACGGTGGGGGGATGCTGCGCCTGTTCCAAGGGCGGCGTCTGCGTCACCGCGGGAAGCACTATGGAATTTTTGCGCCCCGCCTCTGGAAAAAAGATATTCTGTGTAGCCACGCCCAAGAAGATGGGCCGCACCCTGTCTGTGATCCAGGTGGTGCTCACCAACGACCAGGATGTAGTGGTGGCCACCGGCACTTTCACCTTTTTTATGATGGATTGATAGAAAATTGAAAAAGAAGGGGCTTTTTTTCGAAAGAGGCTTGACAATAGTGAAGGGCCGTGGTAGGATACTTGCAATTCCAAATGAATAGTGGATAGAGGCGCGGTACTCATGCGTACTGTGGGACAGGGCCAGGCAGCCGTCCCCAGGAGAGGGTGTACCGCCGAAGGCTGGCTTCTCTGCCTGGAGAGGCGAACCTGGGCCGCAGGAGAATATCCTGCGGACTGTCACGAACAAGTGGAGCGCTATCCGAAGGTCCCTGGGGTCCGCCTGGGGACGTCCGGCTTTGCCATGGGCGCTTGACGTGCCTGTGGCTTTTTTGTTTGCGCGGGGGGCTGCGGCCCCGGAGAGAGAATCATGTGGAGGGAAAAGAAATGAGAACGAGAAGATCCTGGCCTGTGCGCCTGATCATCATGGTGATGATGGTGCTGGCCCTGGCCACCACCAGCTTTGCCGTGCTGGCGGACGACCCCACCGAGATATCGGGCACCAAGATGATCGAGTGTCCCGACTGCGGCCTTACGGGCGGGTGTTCCGTATGCCTGGGCACTGACGCTGAATGTGAGGCCTGCGGCGGCACCTTTGTGTGTCCCACCTGTGGGGGTGAGGGGTATATCCAGTCCCCCAGCAGCTCCTACAACACCGCCCTGTCCCTGCTGCCCCCGGTCATCGCCATCGCCCTGGCCCTGATTACCAAGGAGGTGTACTCCTCCCTGTTCATTGGAATCCTGGTGGGCGGCCTGCTGTACTCCAATTTCTCCTTTGAGGGGACGCTGAATCACGTGTTCAGCGGCGGTATCGTGGCCTCCCTGTCAGACAGCTACAATGTGGGCATTCTCATCTTCCTGGTCATTCTGGGCACTATGGTGTGTCTCATGAATAAGGCAGGCGGTTCGGCCGCCTTCGGCCGGTGGGCCAAGAAGAACATCAAGTCCCGGGTCGGTGCCCAACTGGCATCCATCCTGTTGGGCTGCCTGATCTTCATTGACGACTACTTCAACTGCTTAACCGTGGGCAGCGTCATGCGGCCCATCACCGACAAGCACAACGTGTCCCGGGCCAAGCTGGCCTATATCATCGATGCCACCGCCGCGCCGGTATGTATCATCGCGCCCATCTCCTCCTGGGCAGCCGCCGTGTCCGGCTTCGCCGAGGACGGTCAGGGCCTCAATCTGTTTATTCGGGCCATCCCCTATAACTTCTATGCCCTGCTCACCATTGTGATGATGCTGGGCCTGGTGCTGATGAAGGTAGACTTCGGCCCCATGGCCAAATTCGAGAAGAACGCCGTAGAGAACGGCGACCTGTTCTCCGGCTCCAACCCCTATGCCATGATGGATGAGGAGATCGACGACACCAAGGGTACTGTGATGGACCTGGTGCTGCCCATCGTGGTGCTGGTGGTCTGCTGCGTCATCGGCATGATCTACTCCGGCGGATTCTTCTCCGGGGAGAATTTTGTGGACGCCTTCTCCAACTCTGATGCCTCTATCGGCCTGATGCTGGGCTCCGCCTTTGGCCTGCTGTTCGCCCTGATCTACTTCTTCGTCCGCCGCTCCATGACCTTCAAGGAGATGATGGGCTGTATTCCTGAGGGCTTCAAGGCCATGGTGCCCGCCATCCTCATTCTCACCTTTGCCTGGACCCTGAAGAGCATGACCGATTCACTGGGCGCCAAGTACTTTGTCCGTGACTTCGTCCGCAGCGCCCAGGGCCTGCAGATGCTGCTGCCCGTCATCGTATTCGTGGTGGGCTGTCTGCTGGCCTTTGCCACCGGCACCAGCTGGGGTACCTTCGGCATCCTGATCCCCATTGTCCAGAACGTATTTTCCATGGACAACCCTCTGGCCATCATCTGCATCTCCGCCTGTATGGCCGGCGCGGTGTGCGGAGACCACTGTTCCCCCATCTCCGACACCACCATCATGGCCTCCGCCGGTGCCCAGTGTGACCATGTCAACCATGTGTCCACCCAGTTGCCTTATGCAATCTCCTGCGCGGTTATTGCCGGCATTTCCTATGTGGTAGCCGGTGCGTTGGCTTACTTCGGCCTACCCGGTATCATCGCTCTGCCGGTTGGCATCGTCCTAATGCTGGGCTTCCTGTTTTTCGTAAAGAATGCTCGGAGGAGCGCCTGAGGTAAAACGGCGGGATATCCAGACCGAAAGCAGAAATAAAATAAACAAAGACGGAGCAGAAGCGTCGCTTCTGCTCCGTCTTTGTTTAGATGCGGCAGGAGAAGAAAGATTCTCAATGATTTCAAATCCTGCTGGGGACGTTGTGCGTTCCCGATTTTGCCTTTCCCGATTCCTGTCCGGCCTTCACATCTGGGGAGCTAGACCTTTTCACACTCCAGCTTTTCCTGCAGTGCCTTGATGGCAAGGTCTAGAGCAGGGATAGACTTGGCGGTGGCATACTGCTTCATGTGCTCCAATTCCCGGATGGCTTCTTTAGTGGTCATAGCGGTCACACTCCCTCAATCATTTTTTACTATTATAGCATGGGAGGGAGAAAATGTAAATCACCGGCGCTTTCGCCAGCCGCCGCCAAGGAGGACAAGGCCGGCGGCCAGGGCAAAGAGGAGCCAGAACAGAAAACTTCCACTGGGGATGGTGTCCGTAAAGGCGAGCGCCACCAGGGTGACAGCTACGGCGCGGCCAGCCCAGATCAGGGGCATAATTTTTGGCATAGAGGTTCCTCCTTATCTCCGATGGGCCAGAGCGAAAGCTCCGGCCAGAGCCAGCAGTGCCAGGACCAGCACCCGCTCCACGGCGGTAGCGATCCAGGCGAAATGCAGGACAGACAGGGTGATGGATACCAGGCAGCCCGTCCATACCATCAGGACCCCGGTTTTCATATCAAAACTCCTTCTGTTCCATGATACGGCAGGAGATGAGGTAGGATAGCCCAAGTCCCAGGAGTGGGATCAGAGGGAGTAGGGAGCCCACGGCCAGAACAGTGCTCTCCGGCATCCGGTCCAGAGAGGAGAGGTCGATGCCCTCGAAGAGCCCCAACTTGTAGGCGCCGAAGAACAGGAGCAGGGGGGCGAAAATGACGATATACATATAGGGGCGGGCCCGTTCCACCCCCAATTTATAGCACAGGGGGAGGAGAATATCAGCGATGATGAGTCCCAGCCCCAGAGATACCATCAGGCTCAACAGGTTTTCGGCCATGGCGCTCTGCCCTTTCCCAATGGACAGGACCACGCAGGCCACCAGGGAGTAGAGGGTTGCGGCGGCGGCCATCACCAGGGTGAACAGGTAGCGCGCGCCCACCAGACTCCTCCGGCCAGTGGGGAAAGTGAGGGCGTACCGGTCCCACTTGGCCAGTTCGTCGAAGGAGAAGGCGGACAGGGGCAGCATCATGATAATGATTTGAGTGACGGCGGTGATGGTGGAGATGGGAAAGAGTCCAATCACGGCCAGCAGCAGGTAAAAGGCCAGAAACAGCACATAAGTCTTAAGGGTCTTTCGCATCACGAGCATATCTTTTAGAACCAGTCCGGTCATTGTGCTTCCCCCTTTGCGATGAATAGCATGATGTCTTCCAGCGTGGTCCGCTCCACCAGCAGTTCTGGATACCGGCGGCGGAAGGCGGCCCGGTCGGCCACCAGGCCCTCGCAGCCGTAGGAGCTGCGGCGTACCCGGATCAAATCGTCTGGGGCCACAGAGTTCAGCTGTGCGGCGGTGCAGGCCAGACGACCGTAATTGTCCAGAATACGATCCTTGGCGTCGGACAGGACCACCTGCCCCTGGTGGATATAGGTGATGTAATCAGCTGCCTTCTCCAGGTCGCTGGTGATGTGGCTGGAGATGAGGATGGCATGGTCATCGTCCTGGATAAATCCGAGAAACTCGTCCAGAATTTCATCCCGGACAATGGGATCCAGACCGGAGGTGGCCTCATCCAAGATCAGCAGCTTGGGGCGGTGGGACAGGGCGGCAGCCAGGGACAGCTTCATCTTCATCCCGCGGGAGAATTCCTTGACGAATTTGCGCTCCGGCAGCTGGAATTTGGACAGATAACGCTGGTAGAGGGCGCTGTCCCAACCTTGATATATCCGGGAGAGGATCAAATCGATGTCCCGGGGGCGGAGGGAGTCGTGGAAAAAGCATTCGTCCAGCACCACGCCAATCTCCAGCTTGGCGGCCCGCTCCTCCCTCTGGTTGTCGTGGCCCAGGAGGGTGATGGTCCCCTCGTCCCGGCGGATCAGGTTCAAAATACATTTGATGGTAGTGGTCTTGCCTGCCCCATTCTCGCCAATGAGGCCCATGATGGCCCCTCCGGGAACGGTCAGGTTGATATCCCGCAGAGAAAAATCGCCATAGGACTTGCGGAGCCCTTGCACTTCAATACTATTTGTCATAATTCGTCACCTTTATACAGAATATTCAATAGCTCATGGAGCTCATCGAGAGAGAAGGCTCCCTTCCGGGCCTCCTCCACCGCCTGGGTAAGCTTCTCCTCCACCCGGCGGAGCTGGGCCTCCCGCAGCAGCTCCCGGTTTTGGGGCGCCACGAAGCAGCCCTTGCCTGGGACGTTCTCCAAAAAGCCATCTCGTTCCAGCTCCTCGTAGGCCCGCTTGGTGGTGATGACGGAGATACGGAGCTCCTTAGCCAGCAGGCGCATAGAGGGCAGGGCATCCCCCGCCGACAGGGTTCCGGCCATGATTTGCTCCTTCACCTGGTCGGTGATCTGCTCGTAAATGGGTTTGACGCTGGAATTACTTAGAATGATGTCCATCTCATGCCCCTTCTAACAGTGGAGAGAGGGGAGAGCTGCCGGCCGGTACCAGGTCCAGCGCCCGCCCTCTGACGCACTGTTATTTTGTGTTTTCTGTATATATACTACATATACAATATAACAATAGAAAGCTGTTGTCAATAGGGCGGGTAAAAAATTTTTTGGCAGTGGTATGGCGGAAGGCGGAGCATGGGAGACATCCGGCCTCCGCCATTAAGCATTTTGGCCAGTTTTCTGGAAAAAAAGCGGGAAATGCTATGGTTTTGCCTAATTTACAAGGAGAGAGGCCGGTGCTATAATTGCCAGCGCCTAGAGAAGACTTAGAAAAAGTGTGTGGAGAGGCGAAGAACGTGAAACTGGAAAATGATCTGGGCCGCGATCCCATCCGAAAGCTGGTCCTGAATATTGCGATTCCCAGTATGCTGGCCCAATTTGTCAGTGTGCTGTACAGCATTGTGGACCGCATCTACATCGGGAATATCCCGGAGATCGGCAACCTGGCCCTGGCGGGGGCCGGCGTCTGTGGTCCCGTGGTCACCATGATCGGCTCCGTGGCCTTTTTGGTAGGGGTCGGCGGTTCCCCCCTGATGTCCATTCGAATGGGCGAGGGTAACCTGGCCCAGGCCAGAAAGATACTGGCAAACTGCTTTCTCCTGCTTAACGTGCTGGCGGTGCTCCTGATGGCCGGTGCCCTGTTGACCAGGCGGCCTCTGCTCCTGCTTTTCGGAGCCAGTGAGACCACCCTGCCCTATGCTCTGGACTATTACACCTACTACCTGTTCGGCACGGTATTCGCCTTGCTGGCCAACGGAATGAACCAGTTTGTCATCTGCCAGGGCTTTGCCAAGAAGGGGATGCAGTCGGTGATGCTTGGGGCGGTGCTCAACATCGCCCTGGACCCAGTGTTCATCTTTGGGCTGAACATGGGGGTACGTGGAGCGGCCATCGCCACTGTAATCAGCCAACTGGGCAGTTGCCTGTTTGTCCTCCATTTTCTCTTTGGCCCTGTACCCCAGGTGCGCATCACCTTCGGGGGATACAGCCGGAAGATCATCTCCAGGGTCCTGCTCACTGGGCTGGCTCCCTTCCTCATCATTGCGCTGGACAATGTGATGATTATCGCGCTGAACGCTGTTCTCCAGAACTACGGCGGACCGGAGCAGGGAGATATGCTGGTAGCCGCCGCTACCATCGCCCAGTCCTTCATGCTTATTATCACCATGCCCATGGCGGGGATCACCGGCTCTACCGGCTCCATTCTGGGCTATAACTTTGGAGCTGGCCGCCCCGACCGCATTCTGGAGGCCCAGAAGTACATCCTGGCCCTCTGTCTGGCCTTTACCACCGTGCTGTTCCTGGTGGGCCAGTTCCTGTGCGCCCCCTTTACCCACATTTTCACTCCCGACCTCCAGGTGTCCGCTCTGGCGGTCCAGGCCATCAAGATATGCACCATTGGCCTCATCCCACTGGCCTTCCAGTACACCTTGATCGACGGGTTCACCGGCATGGGGATGATGCAGTGGTCTCTGCCCCTGTCTCTGCTCCGCAAGGGCGTGTACTTCACCGCCCTGTTCCTGCTGCCAGCAGTCTTTGGCGCTACCGCCGCTTTCTTCGCGGAGACGGTGTCCGACCTGTTTCCGCCCCTGGTCACCATGGTGGTCTACTGGAAGCGGCGGAACTGGATTATCCAGGAGGCGGCTAGCCACCGCCGCCTGGAGAGTGACGCCCAGACCGCAGTGCAGCAGCCAGCGGCATTGGGTCAGGCTCAGGCCATATAAAAAGAAGCTCTCTGTCAAACCTATCTGACAGAGAGCTTTTTTATGGATATCGTTATGGCCTCCGGCTCATGGCAAAGCCTAGGCAGGCCCCGCACAGCCCGCCCACCACATGGGTGAGCTGGGATACGTTGTCCCGGAGGGTGATGGCGTCAACCACCTCGCCTCCCAAATAGAGGACGGCCACCAGAATAAGGGTCAGAGGGATAGCCCCCGCCCGCATACCGGACAGGGAGGAGAGCAGGATCAGCATGAATACGATGCCGCTGGCCCCAAGCAGAGCTGTCTTAGGAAAACACAAAAACTGGACCAGCCCGGAGATAAGGGCCGTGACCAGGATGCACAGGAGCAGGCGGCGGGAGCCGTACTTTTCCTCCAGGGGAGGGCCCACCACCAGCAGGAGCATCATGTTGCTCAAGTAGTGGGCATAGCCGGAATGGCCCAGCACATGGCCCACCAGACGCACATAGGTCAGGGGGTCAGACAGGGGAGAACGATAGACACAGAACAGATGCAGGGTGGTCCAGCCACCGGTGGCCCACCCCAGGGCCAGAGCGCCGAGGGAGAGGAGGGCGAAGGTGAGGACCACCGGGGAGTTGTACTGGATATGGGGCCGCATCAGTGGTTCAGCACCCGGACACGGATCATATTGGGGATGGCCCGCAGCTCATCCGCCACTTCGTCAGTCAGCCGGGTGTTCACATCTACGATGGTGTAGGCATAGTCCTTTCTGGACTTATTCGTCATGTTTTCCACGTTGATGCGGTCGTCAGAAAGGGTGGACATGATCTGGGTCAGCATGGCGGGCACGTTCTTATGGATCAGGCACAGCCGGGCGATGCCGCTCCACTCCTGTGACACGTTGGGCAGGTTCACCGAGTTGGTGATGTTGCCGTTGACCAGATAATCCTGGAGTTGGCGGGCGGCCATGACAGCGCAGTTCTCCTCGCTCTCTGGGGTGGAAGCCCCCAGGTGGGGCAGGGCGATGACGTTCTTTACCGTGGTAATCCGCTCGTCCGGGAAGTCTGTGACATATTTGGCGACCCGGCCGGATTCCAGGGCGGCGATCATATCCTCGTCATTGACCAGGCCGCCGCGGGCCAGATTGAGGACGCGCACCTGGCCCTTCATTTTGGAAATGGCCTCGGCGTTGATAAAGTCCTTGGTGTTGTTGTTATAGGGGACGTGAATGGTGATGTAGTCAGACACCCGGTACAACTCATTCACGTCCTTGACCACATGGACATGGCGGTCCAGCCGGAGGGCCGCGTCCACAGATAGGAAGGGGTCATAGCCGTATACATCCATCCCCAGGTCCAGGGCGATGTTGCACACCAGGGCGCCGATGGCGCCCAAGCCGATAACGCCCAGGGTCTTGCGGTAGAGCTCTGGCCCCACAAAGGCGGATTTGCCCTTCTCCACAGCGGCGGCCACATCCACCTTAGGGGTGTGGGCCTGCTCCTGGACCCAGTCCGCCCCTCCCAGAATATCCCGGGAGGCGATGAGCATGGCGGCGATGACCAGCTCTTTCACCGCGTTGGCGTTTGCGCCGGGGGTGTTGAACACCACGATGCCGTTCTCGGAGCAGCGGTCGATGGGGATGTTATTGGTCCCGGCGCCCGCCCGGGCGATGGCCCGGAGGGCGGGGGGGAAGGAATAGTCCTGCATGGGGGCGGAGCGGACCAGGATGCCATCCTCGTTCTCCACTTCCGTTCCAATCTGGAAGCGGCTTTTGTCCAGCTGGTCCAGCCCGGCGGAAGAGATTTTGTTCAAAGTCTTAATACGGTACATACGATCACCTTATTTTATGTTATAGGAGCGGCCATGTCGGCCGCGTCGGTCCTTCCGGTCAAACGCCTGGATAAAATCGCACAGCTTTTCAACGCCCTCCACAGGCTTGGCGTTGTGGTTGGCGCAAAGTTCGCTTCGCTCGGGACGCTCTGGCAGGTATTCCTCGCTGCGATTCCTTGCGCCTCCTCTCCCCATGGGACCCACTGCGCGGGGCTCCTATGGGGGCCCCGTCAGTTCGCTTTATCGAAGGCCTTGATAAAGTCGCAGAGCTTTTCCACGCCTTCGACGGGCATAGCGTTATAGATAGAAGCCCGCATCCCGCCGGTCTTCCGGTGGCCCTTCAGATTGACAAAGCCGGCCTGGGCCGCCTGGGAAACGAACTTGGCGTCCAGTTCCTCGCTGCCGGTGCGGAAGGTGACGTTCATGCCGGAGCGGGAGCCCTTTTCCCCGTGACACCGGAACAGCTTGGAGTTGTCCAGCGTGTCATAGAGCATATTGGCCCGCTGCCACTTCAGCTTCTCCATACCGGCCAGTCCGCCGTTCTCCTCCACCCAGTCCAGAGTGAGGCCCAGCATATAGATGCACCAGCAGGGGGGTGTATTGTACATGGAATCCTTGTCGATCATGGTCTTGTAGTTCATGATAAGGGGGGTATAGGGCAACTCATGCCCGGCTAACTCCTCCTTGATGATGACCACAGTGAGGCCGGCAGGGGCCATGTTTTTCTGTGCCCCAGCATAGATAAGGCCGAATTTGGATACATCCACCGGCATGGACAGGATGTCGGAGGACATATCACACACCAGGGGCACGCTGCCGGTGTCAGGGACATATTGCCACTCGGTGCCATAAATGGTGTTGTTGGCGCAGTAGTAAAAATAGCTGGCCTCTGGGTCCAGCTTCAACTGGCTCTGGGCGGGGATGTAGCTGTGGTCCCGGTCCTCGCTGGAGGCGGCCAGATGGATCTGGCCGTACTTCTGGGCTTCCTTGTAAGCCAGGTTGGAGAAGTTGCCGGTGACGGCGTAGTCGGCCTTTCCCGTCTTTCCAATGAGGTTCAAGGGGATCATGGAGAACTGGCCGGAGGCGCCTGTCTGGAGAAACAGGACCTTATATCCCTGGGGGACGTTCATGATCCGGCGCAGTTTCTCCTGGGTCTCCTCAAAGATCTGGATGAAAACTTTTGACCGGTGACTCATCTCCATCACAGACATACCGGACCCCCGGTAGTTGGTGATTTCTGACCCGGCGCGCTCCAGTGCGGACAGTGGAAGCATAGACGGGCCGGCGGAGAAGTTGTAAACACGCTGGTCGCTCATTTGAAGAGCCCCTTTCCTATAAAAAATTGCCCCGCTCCGCAGAAGGGACCGGGGCAACTTTTAATTATAGACAACTGAAAAGGGAGTGTCAATGGCTGAACAGGGAAAAGGGGCCAGGAAACGATCTCTTTTCTTAGATTTGCCGAATGGAGAAGTCATATCGGACATACTGCTCCTGGCCCGGCAGGGAAACCAACTGGCCCTTGTGGCTGTCATACCCCTTCAATTCTAGCTCCAGGGTGAGCTGCCAGCCGTCCACAGTCCAGCTCTGGGTGCCGGGACGGGGTTCCTTCAGGGCGGACAGCACCGGTTTCAGGGAGGGGTGGGCCAGCAGTTCGCCGTGACCCAGCAGGGCGTTCACCGTGTGCCATACCTGAGTGGTGGAAAGGGAACGGACGCCGCCCTGCTCCCGGTTCTCCATGGAGAAGGACAGACCGGTGACCGCCCCCTGCTGGCTTTGGATGTCCATATCCAGAGGGCCGGAGCCAAAGAGAAAGATGGGGAAGCTGTTTGGGTCCGTCCGGAGCCAGGAGCCGTCTGGCTGGAGCATATAGCCGGGCTCCTCGGGGGCGGAGGCAAAGGTGGCTAGATGGTTGTAGTTGGCGGCAAATTCCTCCGGGGTCAGGGCGCCATGGTGCCGGGGGATAGCGGCAAACAGAGCGGCGCCCATAAGGAGGGCCACACAGAGCGCGTAGATGCCCGGATAGGCTGCCGCGCGGCGTCCGGAGCGGGGCTGATCCCAGAAGCCCTGAGTGCCGTCGGTACCGTCGGACCAGGCCTCGTCCTCCAGGGCCCAGGGCTGCTCCCGCCCCTTTTTGCAGCGGACGTAGCCCAGGATCAGAGTCACAAGAGGGATGAGGGCGAGAATGGAAAGCGTGATGGTCAGACCCAGCCCCATAATGATTACCGACAAGGTCCGCCGAAAGCCCTCCTGGAGGGAGAGATAGCTGCCGTCTGACCGGGTGAGCTTCAGCCGGAAAAGGGCCTTGCCTGGGGTGGTCCCCCAGCGGTGGAGGAACAGGGGCTCCAGCGCCGCCATAAGGGTCAGGGTGGCCGCCGTATCCAGCAGATCCCCCAAAGGGCCCCGCCAGAGGATGTTGATCCGAAAGACCAGAGCAAGCAGTACGCTCCACAGAGTGCCATACAGCAGCAGGTCCAGGGAACGTGCGAAATACCGCCGCCAGGGGATGCGGAAGCGGATGTCGGCCACCTCATCCGCTGGGGTGGAAGGGGCCCAGGAGAGATAGCGGGCCGGGTCCATGGAGGACCAGTCCGCCCGGTCCTCCCGCAGCTTCTGGCACAGGGCCTTGGCCTGTTCCAGCTCGGCGTATCTGCCCTCCAGCTGGGCCAGCCTCTGCTCCAGGAGCTGATCCAGGGATCGTTCTCCCGCTTGGAGGGACCGGATGTCCTCCAGGGAGCAGTCCAGCTTCCGCAGCAGCTTGATTTTCAGCAGAGTCTGACAGTCCTCCTGGGAGTAGTCCCGATAACCGTTTTCCCCACGGCTTGGGGCGATCAGGCCCTGGGACTCATAGAACCGGATATTGGCCCGAGGCAGCCCGGTGCGGTCTTCTATTTCTTTGATGGTCATAGCTGTCTCCTTCCTGAAAATGAATGGCTTAGATGGGACCAGTGTAAAGTATGAAGTCCCTTTACAGTCAAGAGAAAAAGAAGAATATAATCAATTATATAAATATTTTCTGAAAACGACAAGAACTGCCGCCCAGAAAAGCCGGGCGGCAGTGTGAAAGGCGGCTATATAAAGCCTGGTCAGGCCATCTATTTTAGCACCCACTGGAGCATCAGCAGCAGGCCGAAGCCAGGTACGCCCAGCAGCCCCAGCACCAGGGCATTGACCAGGTTGACCCCCAAAGTCACGCCCAATGCCTGACCAACCTGGGAAAACAGGGCCAGGGCGGCCAGTCCCACTGAGGAGCGCAGAATCAGACGGATCAGCTGGGCCACAGGGCGGCGGAGGATCAACAGGGCGGTGCAGACCAGCAGTCCGGCCAGCCCCCAGGCTGCGAATCCCGGCAATCCTGTCATGAAACCCCCTCCAGCTGCTTGACCCGGCGCAGCAGGTAGTTGTACCGCGCCTGGAGGGCATTGATCTCAAAAACATAGGACTCGATGAGGTCCCCGTCGCTGGCTGTATTAAACCCCCCGTAGGCCTGATTGATGAGGGTGCGGGTATGGGCCAAGGAGGCCACCAGCTCCTGCCGCTCCAACTCCTGTGCGCTATCACACCGGCGGCGGGACAGAGAAAACGCCATATAGCCACGCTCCTTTCATTTCTTCCTGTGGACCATTGTATGGATAGTTTGGACAAATATTCCAGCCTTTAACCACACAGGGAAAAAAGAGCACGGACCCGGCCGGAAAACCGGCCAGGTCCGTTATGGGAAAGGTCAAAGCTCCAGGAGATCCTGACAGAAGCGATACAGAGCCACAGCCAGTTCCGCACGGGTGACGCCCTGTCCGGGATGGAGGGAACCATCCTCATAACCGGACAGCAGCTGATGGTCCACAGCCCAGCCCAGGGCCTCCCGTGCCCAGGAGGAGGTAGAGGGACCGTCGGTAAAGAGCGCCAAAGACTGCCCACCCTCCATCTGGAGCCCGGTCCTGCGGGCGTATTGGTACAGGATCAGGGCTAACTGCTCCCGGCTGAGTACCTGGTTCGGGCCAAACCGCTGGTCGCCTACACCGGACATGACTCCCTCCTGGGCGCACCAGCAGGCGGCGTCAAGGAACCAATCTCCGGAGGAAACGTCGGTGAAGGAAACTTCCCGCCCTTCTTCAGAGCCGCCCAAGCGCCACAGAATCTGGGCCAGTTGGGCCCGTGTGACCGTGCCCTGGGGGGAGAAGGAGTCCTCGCCGGTGCCGGAGAAAAAGCCCTGGGCCAGACCATATTCCACAGCCTCGTAGTACCAGGAGCCAACGGGCACATCGGAGGGGATGATCACCGACTGGAACAGCTGGAGGTAATAGTGGAGCGTCTGGGGCTCGCCCCCGCCGGCAGGAACATAGGAAAGGGAGAGCAGGTAGATCAGATGGTCCGGGTCCACATCCTCCTGACCTGCCGCCAGCCGGCCTTGGAGGACAGCCTGCCCCCGGCTGGCCAGCAGATCGGCGGGGAGGGCAAAGATCTGGCCCTCCTCCAGCCTGTGATCCACCCCGTCCCAGGCGGTCAGCCGGCCGTCGGCGGTGACTACGTCACAGATGGGATCATCCTGTCCGTCTAACAGTTCATAGACACCATCACTGTTCGCGTCGGTCAGGTAGTCCACTGTCACCTGTACCCCGTCAGCATGGAGCTGGATATAAAAGGTGGTGTTCCCTGCGGTGCGATTAAGGGGGAAACTTCCGACTACCTGGTCGGAGGGAACAAACGTCCCGGTTTGATCTCTCTGGTAGAGCTGGATATGCAGGGGGCGCTGGGGAAAGTCCATCTCATCCCCGTCGATCAGGAAGGAGGCAAAGTCCGCTTCCGCGGCCTGAGCAGGCAGAGCCGGTCCGGCGAATAGAAGGAAGGCCAGAAACAGGCACAACCATCGGTTTTGTTTGATCATAGGAGACTCCTTTCATCCATGGAAAACACGTGAAAGAAATTATACCCAAAAGAGAATAGATTTACAAGGGCGGATGTTGTCGAAAGGCGAAATACGCAAATCGTCAACTAAAAAAATTTTCGGTTGACAGACTGCGGGGGAAAGACGTATACTAAACAATGAAAATGGTTTACAATCTGGGGGGATCAAAGTGAAAAAACTAGCTGAGGAGATCCGATCAGGCCGCCGCCTGAACTGGTCGGACGATCTGTCCCAACTCTTGACAGCGGACCTGGAAGAACTGCGGGCGGGAGCGGACACCATTCGGAGAGAGCTGTGCGGCGACCGCTTTGATTTTTGTACGATCATCAATGGCCGAAGCGGCCGGTGCGGGGAGGACTGCAAATTCTGCGCCCAATCCTGCCACCATAACACCCATGTGAAGGAGTACCCCTTCCTGCCGGAAGAGGATATTTTGGCCGAGGGAAAGCGAAACGAGGCTGCCGGCGTCCACTGGTACTCCATTGTGACGGCCGGCCGGGACCTCCACGGCCAGGAGCTGGAGCGCGGTCTGGCGGCCTACCGCCGGCTGCGGAAGGAGACGGGTCTGGCCCTGTGCGCCTCCCACGGTCTACAGACCCTGGAGGAGCTCAAGGCGCTGAAGGAGGCCGGTGTGACCCGCTTCCACGCCAATCTGGAGACCTCCCGTAGATATTTCCCCATGATATGCACCAGCCATACTTATCAGGATAAGATAGACAACATCCTCCGAGCCAAGGAGGCGGGACTTCAGGTGTGCTCCGGGGGGATCTTAGGAATGGGAGAGAGCTGGGAGGACCGCATCGATATGGCGTTGAGCCTGGCGGAGCTGGAGGTAGACTCCATCCCGCTGAATCTGCTCACCCCCATCCCAGGCACTCCACTGGAGCAGGTCGAGCCGATCTCCCAGGAGGATGTGCTGCGGGCGGTGGCCCTGTTCCGGTACATAAATCCCACCGCCTGGATCCGTATGGCGGCCGGCCGGGGTCGATTTCCCGATGGGGGCGAGGCGCTGTTTCGCTCTGGGGCCAATGCCGCGATTACCGGGGATATGCTGACCACCACTGGCACCAGCGTGGCGGGAGATATGGAAATGGCTATCCGGCTTGGCTATCAATTAGAACGGTAGATAGGGAGAGAAAATATGGAAACCAAAACAAGGAATAAAGTTTATCCGCTGGCGATGACCGCGGTTATGGCTGCCGTCATCTGCGTCCTGGGCCCCCTTTCCATTCCCGTGGGGCCGGTGCCCATCTCCTTTACGAATTTTGCCATTTACATCACGCTGTATGTTCTGGGCTGGAAACGGGGTACCGTCAGCTATTTGGTCTATGTGCTCATCGGCATGGTGGGAATGCCTGTGTTCTCCGGGTACTCCGGCGGCCTGGCCAAGCTGGCCGGCCCAACGGGCGGCTATATCGTCGGTTTCATCCCCATGGCGGTGATCGCCGGCCTTGTGATCGATAAATTCCGGAACCGGGGCGTACAGCTGGCCGGAATGATTGGAGCCACCGCCCTGTGCTATGCCTTTGGCACGGCCTGGTTCTGCTTCCAGGCGGAAAGCGATCTGCTGCCCGCCCTGACCATGTGCGTATTCCCCTTTATCCCCGGGGACCTGGTCAAGATGGTAGTGGCTATTGCGGTAGGACCGATGCTCCGGAACCGGCTGAAAAAAGCTGGGCTCCAGCCGGAGGGATAAAATAAAAATTGGCCAAGAGCCGCCGAAGCGGCTCTTGTTTTTTTTAGAAAAAAGGTTTAAACTCAAACGCTAGGTAGGTGTCAAAAAAACTTTTTCCACCGCGCAATAAAACGAGCGGCTTGTGCATTACTTGAATGACAGGAGAAATGGCCCATGCTGATGCTGCTTATGGCACAGACAACGGAAGGAACGGGCAAAGAGGACCGGGAGGCGCTGGACAGGCTGCTGATCGAGATAGCCGCCGGCAGCCGGGAGGCTCTGGCAGAGCTGTACCACCGTACCCGTACGGCGGTATATGGTATCACTTTGTCCTATGTGAAAAACGCCCATGACGCCCAGGATCTCACCCAGGACGCCTTTGTTCGGATCTGGGAGAAGGCGCCCCAATACCGCCCCCAGGGCTCGCCCATGGCGTGGATCCTGGCGGTGGCCCGGAACCTGGCGCTGATGGCTTTGCGGCAGAGAGAACGTCAGGCGGATCTGAGCGAGGAGGAGTGGGACGCCATTCCGGCCGAGGGTCCGGCCCTCTCCCCGGAGGAGCGGGAGCTGCTCCAGACGGCCCTGGCGGCGCTGGAGGAGCAGGAGCGGCGGATCGTGGTGCTCCACGCCGTCACTGGGCTGAAGCACCGGGAGATCGCGCAGCTGTTGGAGCTGCCTCTGGCCACGGTCCTGTCCAAATATCACAGAGCGCTGAAAAAGCTGAAAGTACGGCTGGAAGGAGATGACGCCCGATGACAGATAAGGAACTGGAACGCCGGCTGGAGCTGGCCCTGTCCGTTGCCGCCCCCGATGATCTGGAAGGGGTGCTCTCCCGCTGTGAGGCGCGGAAAGGAACCGTGATCCCTATGACGAAGAAACGTCCAAGCAGGACCATACGCAATCTGATGGCTGCCTGTCTGGCCCTGGCGCTGGTTGGCGGCGGAGGCGGCGCGTTTTATTATCAGGCAAACGCTGTGGCCTCTGTTGTTTCTCTGGATGTGAATCCAAGTATTGAGTTGAAGGTAAATAAAAGGGAGAAAGTCCTCTCCTGCACCCCCCTGAATGAGGAGGCCCGTACAGTCCTGTCCAGTATGGGGGGTGGGGCAGACCTGAAGGGGACAAAGCTGGACGTGGCGGTGAACGCCATCGTCGGTGCCCTGGTGAGCAACGGTTATCTGGACAGCATCTCCTCCGCCATCATGATTTCTGTGGAGGATAAGGACCAGGCACGGGCGGTCAAGCTCCAGCAGGAGCTGACAGGTGCCGTGGACGCAGTCCTCCAGGCCCAGGCATCCAATGCGTCTATCCTTAGCCAGACAGTGGACGCCAGTGTGGAGCTGGACCAGCAGGCGAAGGCAAATAACATCTCCACCGGAAAGGCCAGTCTGGTCAACCAGGTGATCGCGCTGAACAGCGATTTAAAGTTTGAAGAACTGGCCCAGCTCTCTGTGGAGGAGCTGAAGGACCTGGCCAAGATCGGCGCCCCCGCGATGCCGATTGGAAAAGAGGCGGCGTTCATCGCTGCGGAGGAATATGCGGGCACGATGGCGGTGAGCTCTGTGGTGGCCGATGTAGATCCTGAGTTGGACGACCGCGTACCCCACTATGAGGTGGAGCTTAAGACAGCCAGGGGAGAGTTTGAGTACCATATCGACGCTTGGACAGGAGAAGTTCTGAGCGGCCAGAAGGATATTCTGGCCAGCGGGCAGAGCGGCGATGCCGGGACGAAACCCAGCAGCGGCTCCAGTGATATTGGCCAGGAGAAGGCCAAGGAGGCGGCGCTGAAACATGCCGGCGTGTCTGAGAGCCAGGTCAGCGGGCTGCGGGTCCAGCAGGACTGGGATGATGGCCGGTTGGAATACGAAGTGGAGTTCTGGGTGGATACCACCGAGTACGACTATACTATTGCCGCCGCCGACGGCTCTGTACTGAAGCAGGAGCGGGAGACCCACCGGGCGCCGAATTACAGCGGTTCCGGCACTGGTGGCTCTGGCACCCAAGATGTGGGCGCAGAAGCGGCCAAGTCCGCCGCGCTGAAACACGCCGGTGTCAGCGAGTCCCAGGCCACCGATGTAAAGGTGAAGCAGGACTGGGACGATGGGCGGCTGGAATACGAGGTGGAGTTCTGGGTAGGCAGCACCGAATATGACTATACCATCGACGCTGTCGATGGCTCCGTGGTCGCCTATGATACGGAGAAGCACGCCAGTGCCTCCAGTACGGATATCGGCTCGGAAGCGGCTAAGTCTGCCGCCTTGGGGCACGCCGGCCTGTCCGAGAGCCAGGTCGCCGGCTTGCGGTCTGAGCGGGACTATGACGACGGCCGGCTGGAGTATGAGGTGGAATTTCGGTCCGGCGGCATGGAGTATGAGTACACCATCGACGGAGCCTCCGGAGCGATCCTGGAATACGAAAAGGACTGGGACGACTAAAAAAGAAAAGGCCCCGGCGCTCGTTGAGCGCCGGGGCCTTTTGGCGGTCTAGGGACGGGACGGCATGGAGGCGGAGTCGTCTACCAGACGGTTGCCGCCCAAACCTACCCGGTGGTAGTAGACCAGAGTAACCACACTGCACATCAGCCAGCCAGCCGGATAACTCATGGCGATAGGAAGGACGGTGTTGGAGATGAAGTTCGCTGTGACGTACAGATAGATCTGACGGAACACCACAAAGGAAAAGAGCATGATGTACATAGGGACCTGACTCTTGCCCGCCCCCCGAAGGGCGCCGGCATAGATCTGATTGACACAGCACAGCACATAGCAGGGACCCAGGGCCCGCAGGAAGAGGGTGCCGTAAGAGACCACTTCCGGCTTATCGTTGAAAAAGGCCACCAGAGCGGGCGCGGCGCAGAACGTCACAACAGAGAGGGCTACGGTGATGCCCAAAGAGAGACAAAAGGCGGTCCGGGTGCCCTCCTTGGCCCGGTCCAGTTGGCCGGTGCCCAGATTCTGGCCCACAAAGGTGGTGGCGGCCAGGGCCAGGGACTGCATGGGCAGGAACATGATCTGATCGATCTTCGTATAAGCGGTCCAGCCGGACATGCAGTCAGCCTGGAAGAAGTTGATATAGGACTGAACGAATACGTTGGAAAAGGCGGTTATGGCCATCTGCAGGGCAGCGGGGATGCCGACGCGGGCAATCTGCTTCAAAATGAAGGGGGTAGCCCGCAGGGCCCGCCAGTCCAGCTTGACGCAGGAGCTGGTGCGGACCAGGAGCAGCAGAGTGAGCAGGGCGGAAACGCCCTGGGAGATAATGGTGGCGTAGGCCACGCCCTCTACTCCCATATGGAACACAATGACCAGCAGTAGGTCCAGGCCGATGTTGAGCACGGCCGCCGCCACCAGAAAATAGAATGGGCGCTTGGAATCACCCACCGCCCGGAGGATGCCCGCTCCCATATTGTAGAGCATCAGGCCCATCACCCCTGAGAAATAGATGGTGAGGTAGGCCGTGGCCTCTGGAAAGACATCCGCGGGCGTTTTCATCAGCCCCAGGAGGAAGGGGGTGAGCAGGATGCCGGCAGCCGTCATGATTACGCCCAGCACCAGAGTCATGACAAGGGAGGTGTGGACGGCCTGCTTGACCCGCTCCATCTGTTTGGCGCCGTAATATTGGGAGATGACCACGCCAGCCCCGCTGGCAAGGCCCATAAAGGAGCCGATGAGCATATTGACGATGGGGGTGACGGTACCAACGGCGGAGAAGGCCTCATTACTGACGAAGTTGCCCACTACCCATGTGTCTACGGTGTTGTAAAATTGCTGAAAGATGTTGCCCGCCAGAAGGGGGAGGGCGAACATGACTAAATGGTGGGCCACATTTCCCTGCGTCATGTCCACATCGCCCCTCCGCTTGGGACGGGTCCCGAGCCGATGCATTTTACTGTCACATCCTTCCAGACTGGTTTGGGGAATAGAAGGCCGCACAGAGGGAGGCTCTGTACGACCTTGTAAAAAGCAGTTGCGTTTTTTATTGTTATATTTTAGATTATAGCAATAGACATGGCAAAAGGCAAGATGGAATCGACCTTTTGCGCGAATAGATGGAAAAATAAGTATTTTTTATAGACGGGTAAAATGTTGTAACGAAAGGGCCTGACAAGGAACTAACGGTCAGAGAGAGGGAGGTGAAGGCCATGGCACACAGGGGGGAGGACCTGTACGAGCAGCACGCCCGGCAGGTGTTCCGATATCTGTTCTCCATCACCGGGGAGCAGGATACCGCGGAGGAACTGACCCAAGAGACCTTCTATCAGGCACTGAAGAACCTGGATGCCTTTCGGGGGGACAGCACGCCCCAGGTCTGGCTGTGCGCCATCGCCAAGCGCCTGTGGTACAAGGAACTGGAGCGCCGGAAGAGGACGGCTCCGCTGGAGGAGGAGCGGCTGTCTACCCTGGCTGCCTCTGACGATCCAGTGGAGGAGACAGAGCGGAGGGAGGACCGTATGGCACTGTACCGGGCCATGCAGCGGCTGGACGGGGATACACGGGAGGTGATCCACCTTCGGCTGGCCGGCGATTTCTCCTTCCGTGAGATCGGGGACATTTTGGGAAAGAGCGAGGTGTGGGCCAGGGTGCGCTTTTACCGGGGTAAGGAGGAACTGGCCAAACTGATGGGAGGTGGATATGGTGGAAAACGGTCGCAATAATTTGGACTGCTGTGTGGTGCGGGACCTGCTGCCCGCCTATTTGGAGGGACTGACGGAGGAGGAAACTTCCGCTCAGGTGCGGGCGCACCTGGAGGACTGTGAGAATTGCAGGGAGCTGGAGAAGGATATGCGGGCGCAGGTGCCGCTGGAGAAGGCGCCAAAGGGGACGCTGAAGTTTCTGAAACGGGTGAAGCGGACCAGGCTGCTGGCCGCCGCGCTGTCAGTGGTGGTGGCCCTGTGGTGTATGTGGTGGCTCTATGACCAGGAGTTCCACTATCCCAATACCGAGGCCGGCCGGCTGGCCGCTGTGGAGGATTATGTATCCCGTCCATCAGACAGCCGGGATACAAAGGGAGTCCAGGAGGGAACGCCGATCCATGTGGGCGGCTGGCAGGAAATAGAAGGACAACTGGCAATTTTTTTCAAGGCGGACAATAGGAATAATGTAAATGGGATTGTACTGCTCAAGCGGGGGATATTTGGCAAATACCGCCCGGTCAGCGCCTCCTATTCTCCATCCCCTTACACCGCCGGAGTATATTGCGGTAGATTGGGGACGGACCGGACACAGTTTATGATTGCCGGGTATGGGTGCCGGGAGATATTGTCCGCCCAGCTGGAATTCTGGGGCGGAAGCTGGGACGGGATCCAGCGGTGGACCACCACCCGGACCTATGACCTGGAGGAGCCTGACTTCCTGTGGCTTTATGACCAGGAAGAATTGATCCGGGACTTGGGCTGGGAATTCGGGGATGGTCAGGATCAGGTGTTTTGGCTGGATGTCCGGGAAATACGCCTTCTGGACAGGGAAGGAAATGACATTACCGGCCGGTACCGGGACGGATCGGTGACAGAAAGCTGGGGCGGCGGTATCGGTACAGCAGAGCAGTTTTTGCTCTATGTGTATATGGGGATCATAGCCCTGCTGGGGCTGACCATGGTCCGGTATTTCCTGCGGAAGGATTAAAGAAAACGGGGCCTCTGTCATAGACAGAGGCCCCGTCCCAGTTTGTCGAAAAAGTGGCATAGCCACTTTTTCGACAGTCCATTGTTGTCCCGTTTTCTGTCAGACCGCTCCGTCCTCATAGGGCAGGCCGGTGAGATACCGCCGGGCCAGATCGAAGGCGTGATGGGCGGTCTGGGTACGCAGCCGGGCCCGGACCGGGCGGCTGCCCAGCTTCAAGGGACGCACATGGGTGCCGTCCGGGGTGGCGATGGCCACGAACATGGTGCCCACCTCGTTGTCCCAATCGTCCTTGTCCGGCCCGGCAACTCCGGTGGTGGCAAGAGCGATGTCGCACCCCAGGGCTTTCCGGGCCCCCTCTGCCATGGCCAGCGCCACCTCGGGGGACACGGCCCCAAACTGGTCCAACAGGTGCTGGGGCACATGGAGCATCCCTGCCTTCACCTGGTTGGTGTAGGACACGATGCCACCCAGAAAGACTTGGGAGGCTCCAGCCACATCGGTCAGCCGTTTGGCCATCAGCCCGCCGGTGCAGCTCTCGGCCACGCCGATGGTCATTCCCTTCTCCCGCAGCAGCCCCTCGACCACCTCCTCCAAAGAGGACACATCCACCCCGTAGACCTTAGAGCCGAAGAGGGCCTTCACCTGTTCCACCGTAGGCTTCAGCAGGGCCTGTGCCTCGGCGTCGGTGGGGGCCTTGGCGGTGACCCGGAGCTCGCACTCCCCCTCCTTGGCGTAGGGGGCCAGGGTGGGGTTGGACATCGCGTTCATCTGATCCCGGAGCTGGGCCTCCATCGCTGACTCACCGATGCCAAACAGCTTCAGCGTGTGGGAGGCGATGACGCCCTCGGACAGGGATTGGAGATAGGGCTTTGCCCGGTATTGAAACATGGGGCGGCACTCGCTGGGGGGGCCAGGGAGCATGATGACATGGACCCCTTCGGCCTGAAAGGCGCAGCCGGGGGCAGTCCCCCAGTCGTTGGCCAGGACGGTGCAGCCCTCTGGCAGCATGGCCTGCTGCAGATTGTTGTCCGTCATGGGCCGTTTCGTCTTGGCAAAGTAGGAGCGGATACGCTCCGCAGAGGGCTCGTCAAAGACGAGCTTTTTACCAAACGCCTCGGCCAGCACGTTCTTAGTCAAGTCGTCGCAGGTGGGGCCCAGCCCGCCGGTGGTGATGATGATATCCGCCCGCTTCTTGGCGATAGCCACCGCCTCCCGGGCCCGCTGAGGATTGTCGCCCACTACTGTGTGGTAGTAGACGTTAAGCCCTAACTCGCTTAACCCTTGAGAGAGCGTCTGGGCGTCGGTGTTGGCGATGTTGCCGAGAAGCAGCTCGGTGCCTACGGAAAGGATCTCGACAGTGTGAGACATGGGAAAGACCTCCAGTCATTGGTTTATGGTATGCGGGGAATGGGAGCCGGTCTATTTTCCCGCCTGATAGGTCAGCACAGCGGTCTGGGCGGGGGTGTCACAGGTCAGCTCCAGGGTGTTGCCATCATAGCGGACCACGTGGTCACACAGGTCCAGAAAATCCTCCAGCCGGGCGATGACATCAAAGCCAAAGGAGTCGGAGCGGTAATGCATAGGCACCACCACACGGGGCCTCAACGCGCGGACCAGTTCATGGGCCTGCTGGGCGTCGATGGTGTAATAGCCCCCCACAGGGAGGAGTAGAGCGTCCAGCCCCATCAGCCGGTCCATCTGCTCCGGAGTGGGGAAGCAGCCCAAATCACCTAGATGGGCCACCCGCAGTCCCTGGGAGGAGAGGATGTGGATGGTGTTTTTCCCCCGTTGGCTGCCTTGGGAATCGTCGTGGAAGGTGTCCAGCCGATCCACTTGAAAAGCGGCGGTGCGGCCGGTGAGCGCTACCGTCTCCCTGGCCCCGTGGTCCCGGTGTTCATGGCTGCACAGCACCAGGTCGGCCGTCAGAGACAGGGGGCTCAGACCGGGCACAGAGCCGTCCTGATAGGGGTCCAGTACCAGGGTGCCATCCTCTGATTGAATGGTGAAACAGGAATGCCCGTTCCAGATAAGCTTCATAAATGCCGCCTCCTTTTGGGGAGCAGAGCTCCCGCAAGCATAGATTTGTGGAAAATGCCCATATCTTTTAGACCTGGCACCATTATAGCACGAGTTTGAAAGAAAGGGGAATAGGAGGAGCAAAAAAGAGCCAAAATTTTTAAGTGAGCGGCGGAAAAAACTGGGTATGGGGTTGGAAGAAGAAGGATAGGAACTGTATTAAAGAGAAAAACCGGACATTAAGATGAGAGCAAGGACGGGAAAAGAATAGTTTAATAAGAAATAAAAAAATAGGAACCCCGCTTTTTGGGGGCAGAATGAAAAATGGCCCTGTTTTTTGATTTTTTGCAATTTTTCGACCAAATTACAGTTGAAATTCCCGATAAAATGGAATACAATGATACCCGCGAAATCAAGGGGGGTCCTGCTGTGCTGAATATCGTGCTGGTAGAACCAGAGATCCCGCAGAATACCGGGAATATCGCACGGACCTGCGCCGCTACCCGCAGCCGCCTCCATCTGATCAAGCCTCTGGGTTTTGATATCAGTGAAAAAGCCGTGCGTCGGGCCGGGCTGGATTACTGGAATATGGTGGATCTTCAGGTCTATGAGGGGTTGGACCACTTCTTTGAAGTCAATCCTGCCCCGGATTTGTGGCTGGCCACGACGAAAGCGCCACGGGACTATACCCAGGCAGTCTTTCGAGATAATTGCTGGCTGTTCTTTGGGAAGGAAACTGCGGGGCTGCCGGAGGGATTTCGCCGGCAGTACCCGGACCGGTGTATCCGCATCCCGATGCGGCCGGACGCCAGAAGCCTGAATCTGGCCAATTCAGTGGCCGTCCTCACCTATGAGGCGCTGCGGCAGCTCGACTTTCCGGGGCTGTCGGGCGAAGGCGAGATGGCGGAGAAAGGGAGATCCCAAGTTCTATAACCCTTTTGTTTTAAGAAAGGAGCCAAGAGATGAACTACAATAAAAAGACGGTGAAGGACATCAATATCAAGGGGAAAAAGGTCCTGTTGCGCTGTGATTTCAATGTGCCGATGGCGAAGGACGGAAGCGGCGTTATCACCGATGACAAGCGCATCCGGGCCGCCCTGCCCACGATCCAGTATCTGCTGGACCAGGGGGCGGCGGTGATTGCCTGCTCCCACATGGGTAAGCCGGCGGCTACCTTTGATTCCTATGTGAAGAAGCAGACTGAGAAGGGGAAAGACCCCGCCTCTCTGACCGAGGAGAAGTGGAAAAAGTCCCTGGCAGAGCTGTCTCTGAAGCCGGTGGCCGCCCGCCTGAGCGAACTGCTGGGCAGGCCGGTGCTCATGGCGGAGGACGTAGTAGGGCCCGACGCCCAGGCTAAGGCCGCCGCGCTCCAGCCTGGCCAGGTGCTGCTGCTAGAGAACACCCGCTTTGAGAAGGGGGAGACCAAGAATGACCCCGCCCTGGCTAAAGCCATGGCCTCCCTGGCAGATGTCTATGTGTCCGACGCCTTTGGCGCCGTCCACCGGGCCCACGCCTCCACCGCCGGGGTGGCCGGCTATCTGCCCGCCGTGTCCGGCTTTCTGATCCAGAAGGAGCTGGAGATCATTGGCGGCGCCCTGGCCAACCCCAAGCGGCCTCTGGTGGCTATTCTGGGCGGGTCTAAGGTGTCCTCCAAGATCGGCGTCATCAACAACCTGCTGGAGATCGCCGATACCATCATCATCGGCGGCGGCATGGCCTACACCTTCTCCGCCGCCCAGGGCGGTAAGGTGGGCGACTCCCTGCTGGAGGCCGACTGGATGGACTACTCCAAGGAGATGGTCCAGAAGGCAAAGGACAAGGGCGTTAAGCTGCTCCTCCCTGTGGACACAGTGTGCGCGGACAAATTTGCTCCAGACGCCAACACCCAGGTGGTGAAGGCCGGGGCGATCCCGGACGGCTGGCAGGGACTGGATATCGGCCCGGAAACGGTCAAGCTCTACTGTGACGCTGTAGCTGACGCGGGCACCGTCATCTGGAACGGGCCTATGGGCGTGTTTGAGTTCCCCGCTTTCGCTAAGGGAACCGAGGCGGTGGCCGAGGCCCTGTCCAAGACCAGCGCCATTACCATTATCGGTGGAGGCGACTCCGCGGCCGCAGTGCAGCAGCTGGGCTATGCCGACAAGATGACCCATATCAGCACCGGCGGCGGTGCCAGCCTGGAGTTTATGGAAGGGAAGGAACTTCCAGGAGTGGCCTGCCTGCTGGACAAGTAAGGCTTTGTCCCGTCCCACGACAGACCAGAGAGATCTGTCATAAAAAAGGGAGGCGGAGTCCTCCAAAGCGGCTTGCCCGCAGGTGACGCTGAACAAAGAGCGAAGTCAGGAGCGTGAACGGCGGAAAACAGAGAGACACAGGAGACGCCTGTACTTTTGTTTTCCTCTCTCTGCTGCTTTGCTCTATTACAAAATATACAAAAGGAAAAGATAGGAGTAATCGCCATGAATCGTCGTTATCGTAAGACTATCATCGCCGGCAACTGGAAGATGAACAACACCCTCTCCCAGACCAAGGCATTTGCTGAGGAGATCAAGCCGATTATGCCCAAGGGCAAGTGGTGCAACGTGGTGCTCTGTGTCCCCGCCACCAACATCCAGGCGGCTGTCCGTCTGTTCAAAGACTGCCATATCGCCATCGGCGCCGAGACCTGCCACTATGAGGACCACGGCGCCTATACCGGAGAGATCACCGCCGAGATGATTAAGGAGGCCGGCGCCAAGTATGTCATCATCGGCCACTCCGAGCGCCGCCAGTATTATAACGAAACTGACTTTACTGTGAACAAGAAGGTCCACGCCGCCATCAATGCCGGCCTTACCCCCATCATCTGCGTGGGCGAGAGCCTAGAGCAGCGGGAACTGGGCGTCACCATGGAGCTGATCGCCTATCAGGTCAAGTGCGCTCTGGCCAATGTGCCCGCTGAAAAAATGCGCCATGTGGTCATCGCCTACGAGCCCCTGTGGGCCATCGGCACTGGCAAGACCGCTACCGCCGAGCAGGCCGGTGAGGTCTGCCAGGCGATCCGTGCCGTCATCCGCAAGCTGTATGGCGCCCATGTGGCCCGGTCCGTCACCATCCAGTACGGCGGCTCTATGAACGCCAAGAACGCCGCCGAGCTGCTGGCCCAGCCCGACGTGGACGGCGGCCTGATCGGTGGAGCCTCTCTGAAGCCCGCCGATTTCGTGCAGATCATCAACGCGGCGAATCAGGAGTAATCTTGCGGCCGCTGCCCATACCGGACCAGCGTGAACGTGAGTGTAAGGCGGGCGGCAAAGCTGCCCTAGAATGGGAGGCCGCCAAAGGCGGTGTGACCATGAGTACCCTGAAAAGAAAGGTTTGTTATGAAAACACCTACGACTCTTATCATTATGGATGGCTTTGGCACCGGGGCCCAGTCCGCCGGCAACGCCATAGCCAATGCCCCTACCCCTAATCTGGACCGTATTTTTGCCGAGTGCCCCGGCTGCCGTCTGTCTGCCTCCGGGCTGGATGTAGGTCTGCCTGAGGGGCAGATGGGCAACAGTGAGGTGGGACATACCAACATCGGCGCGGGCCGGGTGGTGTTCCAGGACCTGCCCCACATCAGCCGTGATATTCAGAGCGGCGAATTTTTTAAAAACACCGCCTATACAGAGGCGATGGAGAACTGCCGGGAATGGGGTTCTGCCCTGCACCTGATGGGCCTGCTGTCTGACGGCGGTGTCCACAGCCACATCACCCATCTTTTTGCCCTGCTCCAGATGGCCAGGGAGCAGGGAATTGAAAAGGTTTATGTCCACTGTTTTCTGGACGGACGGGACGTGCCTCCCACCTCCGGCAAGCACTTTGTCGAGCAGCTCCAGGCCAAGCTTCAGCAGCTGGGCGTGGGACAGATCGCCACGGTGATGGGCCGGTACTACGCCATGGACCGGGATAAGCGATGGGATCGGCTCCAGCGGGCCTATGACGCCATGGTCTGCGGGCAGGCTCCCTATGAGCCGGACCCCGCGGCTGCGGTTCAAAAGTCCTATGACGCCGGCGTCACAGATGAGTTCATGGAGCCCGTGGTTTGCGCCAAGGGGGCCCAGTTCCAGGACAATGATTCGGTGATCTTTTTCAATTTCCGCCCTGACCGGGCCAGGGAGATCACCCGCACTATGGTGGACGAGGACTTTACAGATGTCCAGCGTACGACCGGCTTTGTACCGGTCCACTTCGTCTGTACCACCGAGTATGACGCCACCATGCCCAATGTCACAGTGGCCTATCCCCGCCAGAAGCTGGAGAATATTTTTGGAGAGTATATCTCAAAGCTGGGACTGACCCAGCTGCGCATCGCGGAGACGGAGAAGTACGCCCATGTCACCTTCTTCTTCAATGGAGGTGTGGAGCAGGTATTCCCAGGGGAGGACCGGGTGCTCATCGCCTCTCCCAAGGTAGCCACCTATGACCTGAAGCCGGAGATGTCCGCCTACGAGGTGATGGAGGAGGCGGTGCGCCGAATCCTAAGCGGAGCCTATGACGTCATCATCCTCAACTTCGCCAACTGCGACATGGTGGGCCACACCGGGATTTATGAGGCCGCCTGCAAAGCGGTGACTACGGTGGATGAATGTGTGGCTAAGGTGGTGGAGGCCACCTCTAAAATGGGGGGCATTTCCCTAATCACCGCCGACCACGGAAACGCGGAACGGATGGTGGATACAGATGGTGAGCCCTTCACTGCCCACACCACTAACCCCGTGCCCTTCTATATCGTGGGTGCCAACGTGCGGCTGCGGGATGGACGGCTGGCCGATATCGCCCCCACTATGCTGGACCTCATGGGCCTGGAAAAGCCAGCAGAGATGGATGGGGAGACCCTGATTGTGACCTGATCCCGGGGAAGTTGAAGTTCCAAGTCAAAGGGGCTTTTCCAGGCCGGTTAAATTCTGAGCGGAGCGAGGAATTTCCGGAGGGGCAATTTATTTGCCCCGAGGACTCAAAATCAAAGGGCCCCCAAACGGGCCTGCCCGTTTGGGAAAGCTGGAAAAGCCAGCAGAGATGGATGGGGAGACCCTGATTGTGACCTGAGCGTATTCGGGCGGCCACAGGCCGCCCCTACGGATACCGGCGGCGTTCAATAGCAGGGGCGGCCTGTACCGCCTGGCGTGCTGCCGGAAAAATGAAAGGAGATAAAATCATATGAAGCAGATGATCGAAATTGTGGACGTAGTCGGCCGCGAGATCCTGGACAGCCGCGGTAACCCCACTGTTGAGGTAGAGGTGTATCTGGAGGATGGTACCATGGGCCGTGCCGCCGTGCCCTCCGGCGCATCTACCGGCATCTATGAGGCCTGTGAGCTCCGTGACGGCGACAAGGGCCGCTACATGGGCAAGGGCGTGGAGAACGCTGTGAAGAACGTGAATACTGAGATTGCCGAGGCCCTGATTGGCACCAACGTGCTGGACCAGGTGGCTATCGACAAAATGCTCATCGACCTGGACGGCACCCCCAACAAGAGCCGCTTGGGCGCAAACGCCATTCTTGGCGCCTCCCTGGCCTGCGCCAAGGCCGCCGCTGAGAGCCTGGGCACCAGCCTGTATAACTATATTGGTGGAGTGAACGCTAAACAGCTTCCTGTCCCCATGATGAACATTTTGAACGGCGGCGCCCACGCCACCAACAACGTGGAGATCCAGGAGTTCATGATTATGCCCGTCTCCGCCCCCTCTTTCCGTGAGGCCCTCCGCCGCTGTGCCGAGGTGTTCCACACCCTGAAGACCGTTCTGAAGGAGAATGGCACCCCCGCTGCCGGCGTGGGCGACGAGGGCGGCTACGCCCCCAATCTGAAGAAGGATGAGGACGCCCTGAAGGTCATTGTGGCCGCCATTGAGAAGGCTGGCTACAAGCCCGGCGAGGACTTCAAGATCGCCATCGACGCTGCCTCCTCCGAGTGGTGGGACGAGGAGCAGAAGTGCTATGTCCAGCCCAAGTCCGGCAAGAAGCTGACCCAGCAGCAGCTGGTCAATATGTGGAAGAAGTTTGCCGACACCTACCCCATTATTTCCCTGGAGGACGGTATGGCCGAGACAGACTGGGAGGGCTGGGCCATGCTCACCAAGGCCATCGGCGACCGGGTCCAGCTGGTGGGCGACGACCTGTTCGTCACCAACGTGGAGCGCCTGTCCACCGGCATTGAGAAGAAGGTGGGCAACGCCATCCTCATCAAGGTCAATCAGATCGGCACCCTGACCGAGACTTTGGATGCCATCCAGATGGCCAACCGGGCCGGCTACACCGCCATCGTGTCCCACCGCTCCGGCGAGACCGAGGACGCCACTATCGCCGACATCGCCGTGGCCCTCAACGCCGGCCAGATCAAGACCGGCGCCCCCAGCCGCACCGACCGCGTGGCCAAGTACAACCAGCTCCTGCGCATTGAGGAGGAGCTGGGCGACATCGCCGAGTACCCCGGCATGAAGGCCTTCTTCAATCTGAAGTAAGCTTCCAAGCTTCCGAGCAAAGCCGCCCAACGGGCGGCTTTGCTTTTCCCGTCGCCCAGCTCCTCGGGGCCCCATCGCAGATGGGGCGCGCGCAGCGCGTACAAGCGTTTTCGCAAAGGCGAAAACCTTGGCGCAGGCGGAATTCATTTCCGCCGAGCATTTTAAGCCTTCGGGTCCCCAATGTGCGCCGGGTGCATATTGGGTGCTGGGCGACATCGCCGAGTACCCCGGCATGAAGGCATTCTTCAACCTGAAGTAAGCAATTTTACGTTAAAAGGCAGGACCGCTTCAGCGGTCCTGCCTTTTTGTATACAAAAAGATCCACCGGCTATGCCGGTGGATCCTCGTGACCGTAAGCGGCCAGCACCCGATCTACCTGCTGCTGGTCAAGCTGGCAGAAAGGGAGGACAGGCTGGGGGTCCGCGTCGTAGGGAGCCAGACTCTTCTCAAACCACAGCACGTCTCGCCACTGACCAGCCTTGTAGCCGGTATTTTTATGTACGCCAATCAACCGGAAGCCCAGGGATTTTTGGAGGGCCTCGCTGGCCGGGTTCGGAGAGGTCACAACCCCGTATACGGTACGGACGCCCTGAAGGGACAAAAGGTCCAGCAGAGCTTGGTACAGCCGTCTGCCATAGCCCTTTCCAACAGCGGCAGGGGCCAAATAGATGGACAGCTCCGCGTTCCACTGATAGGCCTTCCACTCACGCTCTGGATGGGCGTAGGTGTAGCCCAACAGCCTGCCCTGGTCCTCCAGCACCAGATAGGGGTATTGTTTCAACGCATCGGAAATGCGCCGGGTAAATTCCTCCAAGGTGGGCAGCTCATATTCAAAGGTAATGGGGGTCTGAATATACTGACGGTAAATCTCCAACAGAGCCAGAGCATCTCCAGGGACAGCAAGTCGGATCGTCATGGCTGACCGTGCTCCTTTCCCTCTTTCCATCAGACTTGGACGCGCTCAATGCCCTCCACCGCCGCCTGGACCATGGCGTCGATGTCCAGCTTTTCCTCCGCCGCCTCCACCTCGGTGAGAATGGGGCGGAGCCGGGGGTGCCGGGGAGTAAAAACGGTGCAGCAGTCCTCGTAGGGCAGGATGGAGGTCTCAAAGGTGCCGATCTTCCGGGCAATCTGGACAATCTCCTCCTTGTCCAGCCCCACAACCGGTCGCAGAACAGGCAGAGCGGCCACAGCCCCCGTGACGTTCATCGCCTCCATGGTCTGGCTGGCCACCTGGCCCAGACACTCACCAGTGACCAGGGCCTTGGCGCCGCACCGTTTGGCCACCTCCTGGGAGATGCGCATCATGAACCGGCGCATGATGATGGTGAACAGCTCCTCCGGGCAGGAGCGGCGCAGCTCCTCCTGGATGGCGGTGAAGGGGACCACATGGACCGTGAGCCGCCCGCACCAGGGAGTGAGCAGCCGGGCCAGCTCCAGCACCTTCTCCTTGGCCTCCGGGGAGGTATAGGGGTAGGAGAAGAAGTGGACCATCTCCAGTGCGACGCCCCGCTTGGCAATCATCCAGGAGGCCACTGGCGAGTCAATGCCGCCGGACAGCAGGGATACCGCTCTGCCGTTGATGCCCACCGGCAGGCCGCCCGCGCCTGGCTCCGGGTCGGCGTGGACGAAGGCGGCGTAGTCCCGAATCTCCACATAGACGGTCAGCTCCGGGTGATGGACGTCCACTTCCAGATTGTCATAGGCCTCATGGAGCTCACCGCCCACATACTGGCTTACCTGGATAGAGGTCATGGGAAAGGTCTTGTCCGCCCGCTTGGTCTCTACCTTAAAGGTTTTGGCGGAGTGAAGCTGGCTGTCCAGATACTCCCGGCAGGCGGCCAGGATGGCGTCCTTGTCCTTCTCACAAGAGCGGGCCCGGGACAGCCCCACGACTCCAAAGACTTTTTTCATGGCCTCCCAGGCCCCGTCCATGTCGCAGTCCGCATTCATGGGCTCCACATAGGTGGTGGACTGGCGGGTATATACCCGGAACTGGCCTAGGCCGTTTAAGCGGCGGTGGATGTTGGCCTGGAGCTTATCCTCAAAGCTGCGGCGGTTCAGACCCTTCAGGACCAGCTCGCCCAGCTTGAGCAAAATCATTTCATTCATATTTGGTCGGTTCCTTTCCTGTTGAACACTGGTGATTAAACCATCATAGCAGATTTTTTTCCGGGGGACAAGGGGGAGCATCGGTATGTAGGATCACCGCAGGCAGGCGTTTACGAATTTCATAGGTACGTCCATTCGGACAGCGACCTGGTCTGGCGTCATCCCACTGGTCAGAAAGCGCCTGCAGACCGCCTTCATATTTTCCCCGACCTCAATGATATGCCGGTCAGGGTCATAGAAGCGGACCACGCGCTGTCCCCACCTATGCTCCTTGACGGGGTGTACATAGTCCACCTGGAACCCCTTGAGCCGGTCAGCAAACTGGTCAAAATCATCTTCTTCAAAGTAGAGCTCGAAGCTGTTGCCGCCGAAGGAGATGGCCCTGTCTCCGATAAATTCCTGATAGGTCTCCGCGGTCTGGAGGGCCAGACCGCCTGTTAAGGTCTTATTCGCGCCAAAATCCATAATTACATGGAGCCCAAACACCCTGTTATAAAATTCCACAGACTGATCAATGTCCCTGACCACCAGCATGGGATTTTTTAATTTCATGGTATATTCCTCCATAAATTTCCAAGTAATCGGGGGAACGCCCTGGTTTTACCTCACCGCCGCAGGTACTCCGGTGGGCGGAACTGCAGGGCCTCGGCCAAGTGTGGGGGCTGGATGGTCTCGCTTCTCTCCAGATCGGCGATGGTCCGGGCCACCCGCAGGATTCGGTCATAGCTCCGGGCGGTGAGCCCAAGGCGGTCGAAGGCTCCCCGCATCAGCTTTTGGCAGTCTTCATCCAGGGCACAGAAGCGGTCCAGCTCCACCCGGCCCAGCTGGGAATTGCAGGGGGAGCCGCTTCGGCGGGTCTGTACCGCTCTGGCCCGGTCCACCCGGGCCTTGATCGCGGAGGATGGCTCTGCCTGCTCCCGCTGGGACAGCTCCTCAAAATTCAGGGCATCCACCTGAACAAAGAGGTCGATACGGTCCAGCAGGGGGCCGGACAGGCGGGAGAGATACTTTTTTACCTCGTGCTCCGTACACCGGCATCGGCCGGAGGGGTGGCCGTACCAGCCGCATTTGCAGGGGTTCATGGCGCATACCAGCATGAACCGGCTGGGATAGGTGACTGTGCCGGAGGCCCGGGAGATCTGGACCTGGCCGTCCTCCAGGGGCTGGCGCAGCACCTCCAGCACCTCCTTGGGGAACTCGGGCAGCTCGTCCAAAAAAAGCACGCCGTTGTGTGCAAGAGAAATTTCACCTGGCCGGGGATTGGAGCCGCCCCCCGCCATTCCCATAGGGGATACGGTGTGGTGAGGGGAGCGGAAGGGTCTGATATCGATCAGGGGCCGCTCTCTGGAGGTCAGGCCCATTACCGAGTGAATCTCAGTGGTCTCCAGCGCTTCCTGCCGGGACATGGCAGGCAGAATAGAGGGCAGTCGGCGGGCCAGCATGGACTTGCCGGAGCCTGGTGGGCCGGACATGAGTACATTGTGTCCCCCGGTAGCGGCAATCTCCAGAGCCCGCTTTACCAGGTCCTGCCCCTTCACCTCGGAGAAGTCGGGGCAGCAGTCGGATTCCGGGGAGGGGGACCACGGGGGCGCGGGGATGATGGCTTCCTCGCCGGACAGGTGGCGTACCAGCTGGGCCACATCCCGTACAGGGTAGACGGCGGGACCATCGGCCAGAGTGGCCTCGGCAGCGTTATCCTCTGGGACGAAGAGGGCGCGGATGCCCTCACGCTTGGCCTGTAGGGCCATAGGCAGCATCCCAGCGCAGGGCCGCAGCTCCCCTGAAAGGGAGAGCTCCCCCACAAAGGCGCAGTCCCGGTCGCGCAGCTTCAGTTGGCCGCCGGCGCACAGGATTCCCACCAAAATGGGGAGGTCGTAGAGAGTGCCGGACTTTTTCACATGGGCGGGCGCCAGATTGACGGTGATGCGGCTCACCGGGAAGGTGAAGCCGCAGTTTTTGATGGCCGCCCTTACCCGGTCTCTGGCCTCGTTGACAGCAGCGTCGGGGAGGCCCACTACATTGAAGGCGGGCAGTCCGCTGGACAGATCACATTCGGCGGAAACAGAATAGCCGGACACTCCATGGAGCCCCAGGGAACGGATGGTGAAGACCATGGGAAAACCTCCTGTTGCCGGGCCGAAGGCCCGGATGGGTTGCTTGATTTCTATTTTACTTGTTTCTCCCAAAAATTTCAATGGAAGGTATAGCTTTTTCTATATATGTCGAGGAAAAAAGCAAGAAAAATTTCATCCATTGGATTTACAAACGGGGGAAAAAATGATAAACTAGGAGCGGTCAAGAATACTGCTCCGCTCCCCTACTGCCGGGGGGCGGCACTGTCATGTGCTCCCATAAGAAAACACCTATAACTATCATAGGCGTTTTACAGGGCGGGGCATTGGCATGCTTAGGGCAGAAATGTCTGGAACATGGACGAGCGTTCCCCGCCCGTCCGCCAAAATATGAAGAAAGTAGGGAACTCTCATGGCAAGAAAATTCAAAACCATGGACGGCAACAATGCTGCGGCATATGTCAGCTACGCCTTCACCGAAGTGGCCGGCATCTACCCCATTACCCCGTCCAGTCCTATGGCCGACTATGTGGATCAGTGGGCGGCCCAGGGCCAGAAGAACATCTTTGGCACCACTGTCAAGGTGATCGAGATGCAGTCTGAGGCTGGTGCCGCCGGTACTGTCCACGGCTCTCTGAACGCGGGCGCCCTGACTACCACCTACACCGCCTCCCAGGGTCTGCTGCTGATGATCCCCAATATGTACAAGATCGCCGGCGAGCTTCTGCCCGCGGTGTTCCATGTATCCGCCCGTACTGTGGCCGCTCAGTCCCTGAATATCTTTGGCGACCACTCCGACGTTATGGCCTGCCGCCAGACCGGCTTCGCCATGCTGGCTGAGGGCAACGTGCAGGAGGTCATGGACCTGGCTCCTGTGGCCCACCTGTCCGCCATCAAGGGCCGCGTCCCCTTTATCAACTTCTTCGACGGCTTCCGTACTTCCCACGAGATCCAGAAGGTTGCCATCTGGGACTATGCCGACCTGGCTGAGATGGTGGACATGGACGCTGTGGCTGACTTCCGCAAGCGTGCGCTGAACCCTGAGCATCCCACCATGCGCGGCTCCCACGAGAACGGCGATATCTTCTTCCAGCACCGCGAGGCCTGCAACAAGTACTATGACGCTCTTCCTGAGATCGTTGAGGAGTACATGGGCAAGATCAACGCCAAGCTGGGCACCAACTACCAGCTGTTCAACTACTATGGCGCTCCCGATGCCGACCGGGTCATCATCGCCATGGGCTCCATCTGCGACGTGGCGGAGGAGGTCATTGACTACCTGAATGCCCACGGTGAGAAGGTTGGCCTGATCAAGGTCCGTCTGTACCGCCCCTTCAAGGCGGACAAGCTGATCGCCGCCATTCCCGCCACCGCCAAGAAGATCGCTGTTCTGGACCGCACCAAGGAGCCCGGAGCCCTGGGCGATCCCCTGTACCTGGATGTCATTACCGCTCTGGCTGGCGCCGGCATCACCGATAAGGTGGTCGTGGGCGGCCGCTACGGCTTGGGCTCCAAGGACACCCCGCCCAAGAGCGTCTTTGCTGTGTATGAGAACCTGGCTCAGGACAAGCCCAAGGACCACTTCACTATGGGCATCGTGGACGACGTGACCGGCAGCTCCCTGGAGGAGCACAAGGCGCCCAACACCGCCGCGGAAGGCACCATCGAGTGCAAGTTCTGGGGTCTGGGCGGCGACGGCACTGTGGGCGCCAACAAGAACTCCATCAAGATCATCGGCGACCACACCGACAAGTACGTGCAGGCTTATTTCCAGTATGACTCCAAGAAGACCGGCGGTGTGACCATCAGCCACCTGCGCTTCGGCGATAAGCCCATCCGCTCCCCCTACTATATCAATAAGGCCGACTTTGTGGCCTGCCACAACCCCTCCTATGTGACCAAGGACTTCCCCATGGTCCGTGACGTCAAGCCCGGCGGCGTGTTTATGATCAACTGCCAGTGGTCTGACGAGGAGCTGGCCCACCACCTGTCTGCCGAGGCCAAGCGGTATATTGCCGAGAACGATATCCAGCTGTATACCATCAACGCCATCGACCTGGCCCAGCAGATCGGCATGGGCAAGCGTACCAATACCATTCTCCAGTCCGCCTTCTTTACTCTGGCCAAGGTCATGCCCCAGGAGGAGGCCATCCAGTATATGAAGGATGCCGCCACCAAGTCCTACCTGAAGAAAGGCCAGGATATCGTGGACATGAACCACAAGGCCATCGACCTGGGCGCCACCGCTTTCAAGAAGTACGATGTGCCCGCCGACTGGAAGAACGCCAAGGACGAGGTCAAGGTCAGCAAGCACACTGGCCCCGCCAAGCTGGTGGACATGGTCAACAGCATTCTGGACCCCGTGGACCGCATGGATGGCGACAGCCTGCCTGTTTCCGCCTTCGTGCCCCATGCGGATGGCACCTTCGAGCTGGGCGCCGCCGCCTACGAGAAGCGCGGCGTGGCCGTCTCCGTGCCCACCTGGGACTCCTCTAAGTGTATCCAGTGTAACCAGTGCTCCTATGTCTGCCCCCACGCCACTATCCGTCCCTTTGCCCTGACTGAGGAGGAGGCCGCCAAGGCTCCCGCTTCCGCCAAGATCGTGGACGTGAAGGCCGGCAAGGGCAAGGGTCAGTACAAGTTCTCCATCGCCATCAGCCCCCTGGATTGTATGGGCTGCGGCGTGTGCGCCAACATCTGTCCCACCAGCGCCCTGACCATGGTGGGCCAGGAGGAGGAGCTGCCCCAGCAGGACGCCTTCAACTACATGGTGGCCAATGTTTCCGTCAAGGAGGATGTGGCTGACCTGACTGTTAAGGGCTCCCAGTTCAAGAAGCCTCTGCTGGAGTTCTCCGGCTCCTGCGCCGGCTGCGCCGAGACCGCCTATGCCCGCCTGATCACCCAGCTGTTCGGCGACCGGATGTATATCTCCAACGCCACCGGCTGTTCCTCCATCTGGGGCGGCCCCGCCGCTACCTCTCCCTATGCCACTACCGCTGAGGGCAAGGGTCCCGCCTGGGCCAACTCTCTGTTTGAGGACAACGCCGAGCATGGCCTGGGTATGTATCTGGGTCAGAAGGCCATCCGCAACCGGCTGGCCGCTAAGACCGAGGCTCTGATCGCGGTGGAGTGGGCCCGTCCCGAACTGAAGGAGGCCGCCCAGAAGTGGCTGGATACCATGGAGGACGGCACCGCTAACGGCGAGGCTGCCAAGGCCTATGTGGCCGCTCTGGAGGCCAGCCTGTGCACCGTGGACGAGCTGCTGGCTAACTCCAACCCTGAGATCCAGGCGTTTGGCAAGGAGCTGCAGGCCAAGGGTGAGAAGCTGTGTCAGTGCGACGCCTGCAAGCTGGTGGCGGAAATCCTCCAGGAGAAGGATTACCTGGCCAAGAAGTCCGTCTGGATCTTCGGCGGCGACGGCTGGGCTTACGACATCGGCTTCGGCGGCGTGGACCACGTCCTGGCCTCCGGCGAGGATGTCAATATCTTCGTCTTTGACACCGAGGTGTACTCCAACACCGGCGGACAGGCGTCCAAGGCCTCTAACATCGGCCAGGTGGCCCAGTTTGCCGCCGCCGGTAAGACCGTGGCCAAGAAGAGCCTGGCTGAGATCGCCATGACCTACGGCTACGTTTATGTGGCCCAGGTGGCCATGGGTGCCAACCCCAACCAGACACTGAAGGCCATTGCCGAGGCCGAGGCCTATCACGGCCCCTCCCTCATCATCGGCTATGCCCCCTGTGAGATGCACTCTATCAAGGGCGGTATGACCAACTGCCAGGCTGAGATGAAGAAGGCTGTGGAGTGCGGCTACTGGAACCTGTTCCGCTTCAACCCCGCTGCCAAGGCGGAGGGCAAGAATCCCTTTACCCTGGACAGCAAGGCGCCCGCCGGCGGCTATCAGGAGTTCCTGATGAACGAGGCCCGCTACTCCAGCCTGACCCGGTCCTTCCCCGACCGCGCCAAGGAGCTCTTCGCCCTGAACGAGGAGACCGCCAAGAAGCGCTACGAGAAGCTGACCCGTCTGCAGAAGATGTACGAGGAATAAAGATCCCCGGCACATCCTTGCCACAACAAAAAGAGCCTGTGTCCCACGGGACACAGGCTCTTTATATATCACTTATTGGTCTTCCGCTGTGAAGAACACGAAGAAGGTATCGCCCTCAGAGTTGTCGTCAAACTGCTCCAAATAGGAAATGGAAAAATCCCGGTTGCCGGCGGGTACCTCGTATACCAGCAGGCCGGTCACTTCCTCGTCCACCGACAGAGGGTAAGTACCGGGGAGCTGCTCGTCAGTCAGAGGAGGCAACTCCTCAAACGTCTCCGGGTCAGTAGTGATGGGATAGCAGAAGGCGTTCTCGTCATCGCTGTTCCACTGGACCTGGAAGTCGGTATCATACATTTCAATGCTGGAGGTGCTGGTATTTTTTACAGTCACCTCAGCCACCAAAAGCTCATTGCCTTCAGCGGGGAGATATCCCTCGTACTCCTTGGCCATGTGGGCGCTGTTGACCGTATAATCAAAGAAATAAGTGTGTACAGTGTCCGCAATCCGTCCCTCGCCATAGCCGTCTTCCGCGTGTACGTTGCCGCTGCTGTCAGCGGTCCCGCCAGTGGAGGGAGTGCCGCCTGTGCCACAGGCGGCCAGAGTGAGGGAGAGCGCCAGTGCCGCCGCGATAGAGATAAGTTTTTTCATGTTTTACAGTCCTTTCAATATCCTCTGATTTAAAATTAAAAAGGTGTGCTTTTATAAAGGGGATGGAAATGGAAAAATGTTGAAAAAAACTTGCCCAATCAGGTGCCTTGTGATATATTTAGGAACTGGAAAGGTGTGGAGCAAAAATTTGTAAAGGTACACCTTTTCAAAATATTTCTATCCGGAGAGAAACATACTGCTTATCTTTCCAACTATGATGCATACCCCTTCTGCCCTGGAGCGACCAGGACAGAAGGGTGTTTTTTTTACAATTCTCGCTGTAAATAGTGTAGTAGGCTGGACAGATCATCAAATTTTTTCCAGATCAGCGAATCCAACTCAGGGGAAGAGGGGATCAGGTCTGGTATCATCACAGCGGTCATCCCCGCACTGAGGGCGGAGCGGATACCGTTGGGGGAGTCCTCAACAGCAACCGCCTTGGCCGGAGAGACGCCCAGCCTCTGGCAGGCCGCCCGATAGATCTCCGGGTCCGGCTTGCTCTTGGATACCTGGTCCCCGGTCACAACGGCCTGGAAGTATCGGCCCAGACCGGAGTGCTCCAACCGGTACATGGTCCGGTCGTAATAGGTGGAGGTTGCCAACGCCAAGGGCATCTTCCGTGATTGAAGAAACTCCAGAACCTCACGGGCGCCCTCCTTGACCGGGACGCCCTCCCGCTCCATCCGCTCGGTGGCTAACCGGGAGCGGAGCTCCATAAAGGGCTCGTGAGGAAAGTCGGGCCCCAAGAGCCGGGGCAGAAGGGCCAGCACATCCCCGCGGCCCCGGCCCACTACCTCTGGATAGCAGTCTGCCGCCTGAGGGCAACCCATCTGCCGGCCGGCTTCCTCCCAGGCCCAGTAACCCAGACGCTCGGTGTCAAAGAGGGTGCCGTCGGCGTCAAATACTACGCCCTCCAATTCTTTCTTGTTCATACCTTCCCGATATCGGTGCGGAAGTGCATATCCCGGAAGGATATGGGCTTGGCCGCCTCATAGGCCCTAGAGATGGCCTCCTCCAGATTGGACCCGGTGGTGGTGACCCCCAGTACACGGCCGCCCGCGGTGAGGATCGAGCCGTCCTTGCCAATCTTTGTGCCGGCGTGGAATACGGTGGCCAGCCTGCCCGCCTCATCCAGTCCGGAGATAGGGTAACCGCTCTGGTATTTCACCGGGTAGCCTCCGGAGGCCAGCACCAGACAGCAGGCGGCGCCCTTCTTCCATTTGATTTCGCACCGGTCCAGGGTGCCGTCCACACAGGCCTCGAAGATGTCCAGCAGGTCGCTGTCCAGCATGGACAGGATGGGCTGGGTCTCCGGGTCGCCAAACCGGGCATTGTACTCTACCACTCTGGGGCCGTCCTTGGTGAGCATTAGGCCGAAGTAGATGACCCCCTTAAAGGGACGCCCTTCCGCCTTCATAGCAGCCACAGTGGGTAGAAAAATCTTGTCCATGCACTCCTTCGCAATCTCCGGGGTGTACTTGGGAGAGGGACAGAAGGCGCCCATGCCCCCGGTGTTGGGTCCCTGGTTTCCGTCATAGGCCCGTTTGTGGTCCTGGCTGGACAGCATGGGGACCAGGTGCTCCCCGTCACAGAAGGCCAGCACAGTGACCTCAGGGCCTACCATACACTCCTCGATGACCACAGTGGAGCCGGAGTCACCGAACTTTCTGCCCTCCATCATGTCTCGGACGGCGGCCTCGGCCTCCTCCACAGTGGCGGCCACCACTACCCCCTTACCCAGAGCCAGGCCGTCGGCCTTGACTACGATGGGAGCCCCCTGCGCCCGAATATAGGACAGGGCGTTGTCTAAGTCGGTAAAGGTCTCATATTTGGCGGTGGGGATGTGGTACTTCTTCATCAGCCCTTTGGAAAAGGCCTTGCTGGCCTCGATGATGGCGGCGTTGGCACGGGGGCCGAAGGCGCGGATGCCCGCCGCCTCCAGGGCGTCTACCATACCCAGGGCCAGAGGGTCATCCGGGGCTACCATGACAAAGTCCATGGCGTTCTCCCTGGCCCATTGGACCATGCCCTCCACATCGGTGGCTTTGATGGGGACACACTTGGCCACCTGGGCGATGCCACCGTTGCCGGGGGCGCAGTATAACTCCGTGACCCTAGGGCTCTGGGCCAGCTTCCAGCAGATGGCGTGCTCACGCCCGCCTCCGCCGACGACTAAAACTTTCATAATATGCTCCTTTCATACGGGCGGCCATAGACCATCCAGTTTAGCGGAGTTTCTACCAAAGGCAGAAAGGATATTAATGCTGTCCGAAAGCGAATTTATTTTGCCGCAGGACACTATGCCCCCTGGCCGTGCGGCGGTTAAAAGCATCTTTTTCATTGAAAAGGCAAGGGGGGTATCGGCGGCGGCTCCCTTAAGAACCGACGCCGTATCCAGAGGGGCAAAGCCCCCACTGAAAGTGCTTAATGGTGGAACAGTCTGATTCCGGTAAATGCCATGACCATGCCGTACTTGTCCGCCGTGGCGATGACCTGATCGTCCCGGATGGAACCGCCGGGCTGGGCAATGTACTGAACACCGGACTTCCTGGCCCGCTCCACGTTGTCCCCGAAGGGGAAGAAGGCGTCGGAGCCCACGGTGACGCCGGACATCTGGGCGATCCAATCTTTCTTTTCCTGCTCTGTCAACACATCGGGCTTCACTTTGAAGGTGTTCTGCCACACGCCTTCGGCCAGCACGTCGTCGTGCTCGTCGGAGATATAGATGTCGATGGCGTTATCCCGGTCAGGGCGGCGGATGTGGTCTACGAACTGCAGCCCCAAAACCTTGGGGTGCTGACGCAGCCACCAGATATCCGCCTTGTTGCCCGCCAGACGGGTGCAGTGGATGCGGCTCTGCTGGCCGGCACCTACACCGATGGTCATGCCATCCTTGACATAGCACACGGAGTTGGACTGGGTGTACTTCAAAGTGATGAGGGACAGGAGCATATCGTTTTTGGCCTGCTGGGACAGCTCCTTGTTTGCGGTGACCAGGTTAGAGAGCATCTCCTCGCTGATATCCAGGTCGTTATAGCCCTGCTCAAAGGTGATACCGAAAATGTTGCGGCGCTCAATAGGGGCGGGCTGGTACTCCGGGTCGATCTGAACCACATTATAGCTGCCCTTGCGTTTCATTTTCAGGATCTCCAGGGCTTCATCAGTATAGCCGGGGGCGATGACGCCGTCGGACACCTCGGCGGCCAGGAAGCGGGCGGTGTCTCCGTCACACACATCAGACAGGGCGGCCCAGTCCCCGAAGGAGCACAGCCGGTCGGCACCTCGGGCCCGGATATAGGCGCAGGCGATAGGGGACAGGTCCCCTTCTGGAGCGAAATAGATGTGCCGCTCGGTATCGGACAGGGGCAGGCCCAGGGCGGCTCCGGCGGGAGAGACGTGCTTGAAGGAGGCGGCGGCGGGCAGGCCGGTGGCTTTCTTCAGAGCCTTCACCAACTGCCAGGAGTTGAGAGCATCCATAAAGTTGATATAGCCCGGCTTGCCATTGAGCACCTTGAGGGGCAGATCGCCCTGCTCCATAAAGATGCGGGCGGGCTTCTGGTTGGGGTTGCAGCCGTATTTCAGTTCCAGTTCATTCATGTGAGCGTACTTCCTTTCTGGCGGTGTTCAGCCATGCTTGTTGATGATGACGGTCTCCCTGGCGCCGCTGGCCAGGTCGATGTACTGGACGAACAGGGATACTTTATTGTCGTGGTTCAGGTTGGCCCAGAGCTCTTCCGCCCAGGTCTGAGCGTCCGGGGCCTCGATGGCCACCTTCCGGGGCTCGCCCTCGAAGGAGGGCAGAGGGTCCAGGTTCTCCTGATAGGTGTGGATGAAGTGGCCGGTGCCGGCCACAGGGGCGTCGTACTCATAGAAGTAGCGGTGGTTGCAGCTGGGATCACCGTCAGCCGACTTCAGGATGGATAGCTGATAACTGCCGTCGGCCTCCACCACACCAGAGATGCGGGGGGTGTAGTTGGGGGGATCGGGCTCAAAGCAGCGGGTGCGAAGGGCCTCGATATAGCTCTTGCCATCCAGAAGGAACCGCTGGATGGTGTCGGTCTGGTCCCCGTTAGTGACTACGGTGGCCCCGTTTACCACCCTCACAGGATGGTAGATAATGAGAGAGGGGTCCACCATCTTGCTCTCGTCAAATGCCTTGGTGCGGATGCCGTCCTCGGTTTCCTCAAAAACCCGGTTGCGGCTGTTCTCACTGCGGCCCATAATGAAATAGGCGATGGCGGCCTTGCTGTTGTCGGCGGTGCGGCCCAGGACGATGCCGCGGCCAGGATAGGGATGGTTGGAAAGGATCTCCTTCAGATCATGTGTCTTCACAGTATTCCTCCTTTGTTGTAAAAAAAGGGCGCACCAGTTCTGTGAATTGGTGCGCCCAGACGGTCGGCCTTGTATTACGCGATACTCCCCGTGGTCATTTCCACTTACCGTCAGTCATATCGCACAGTTACATTGTAGCAAAAAAGGGTAAGAAAAGCAAATTCATTCTGCGTTCCGCGTTCCGTGTTCTGGATGCTCCAAAACACGGACGGTCCGCCCCTCCACCTTTAGCCGGTCCTGACAGAACAGGGACACGGCTTGGGGGAGCAGCTGCCACTCGCACTGCTCCATGATGCGCCGCTGGAGTACCTCCGGCGTGTCGTCGGGGAGGACCTCCACCGCCTTTTGAGAGACGATGGGGCCGCCATCGCACTCCTCACTGACAAAGTGGACAGTGGCGCCGGACAGCTTGACCCCATACTCCAGGGCCTTCTCATGGACATGGAGGCCGTAGCACCCTGGGCCGGCGAAGGAAGGGATGAGGGCGGGATGGACATTGAGGATGGCGTTGGGGAAGGCGCGGACCATCTCGCCAGTCAGAATGACCATAAAGCCGGCCAATACCACCAGGTCGATATCCAATCCCTTCAGCTTGTCTACCAGGGCCGCAGTCATGGCCTGGCTGGAGGGGTAGTCCTTTCGGGCCGCCACATAGCCGGGGATGCCGGCGGCCTTGGCCCGCTCCAGGGCATAGGCGCTGGGGGTGGAGGAAATGACAGCGGTGATTCGACCGTTGATCAGCTCACCCCGCCCCTGGGCGTCGATGAGGGCCTGGAGATTGGTGCCGCCCCCGGATACCAAAACCGCGATATTTTTCATTTGACTAACTCCACACCGTCGCTGCCAGAAACCACAGAGCCGACCTGATAGGCATTCTCGCCCGCATCCGTCAGAGTGGAGAGAGCCCGCTCCGCCTGAACAGCGGGGATGGCCAGGATCATGCCCAGGCCCATGTTGAAGGTGTTGTACATATCCCGCTCCGGGATGTTTCCCTTCCGCTGGATCAGATCAAAGATGGGCAGCTTGGGGAAGGTCTTGAGATCAATGCGGGCGGTGAGGCCGTCTGTCATCATTCGGGGCACGTTCTCGTAGAACCCGCCGCCGGTAATATGACTGATGGCGTGAATATCTACTCCGGCCTTCAGCAGAGCCTTGACCGCCTTGACATAGATGCGGGTGGGGGCCAACAAAGTCTCGCCCAGGCTCCGGCCGCCCAGCTCCTCCATGGGGGAGGTCAGGTCAGTGTGCTCCACATCCAGAGCCTTGCGGACCAGAGAGAACCCGTTGGAGTGGACGCCGGTGGAGCCAAGTCCGATGAGTACGTCGCCGGTGGATAGGCGCTTGCCGTCAATGATATTTTCCTCGTCCACGATGCCCACAGAGAAGCCGGCCAGGTCATAGTCCTCGTCGGGCATGACGCCGGGGTGTTCAGCGGTCTCGCCGCCCACCAGGGCGCACTCAGACTGGCGGCAGCCCTCGGCGATGCCGGCGACGATCTCGGCAATACGGGCGGGATCATTCCGGCCACAGGCGATGTAGTCCAGGAAAAACAGGGGAGAGGCGCCGCCGCAGATGATGTCGTTGACGCACATAGCCACGCAGTCGATGCCGATGGTGTCGTGCTTGTTCAGCAGCATGGCCAGCCGCAGTTTGGTGCCCACGCCGTCGGTGCCAGACACCAGCACTGGTTTTTTCATGCCGGCCATGTCGGGGGCAAACATACCGCCGAAGCCGCCCAGAGTACCCATGACACCGGGAATATAAGTGGATTCCACCATAGGCTTGATGCGCTGAACAGCCTCATAGCCAGCGGTGACGTCTACGCCGGCGGCGGCATAGGAAGCGGAGTGGGAGTTTTTCATCTTCAGACCTCCAGATCAAATTAGAACTTAAAAGTCAGGAATTGTGGAGTGCGCCCCAGACGGAACAGTGGAGTTCAGCCCGGCAGGACCGGAGCCATTCTGACTTCACATTCCGGTTGGGATGGCGTGCTGACGCCTATTCTTTGCCGCTCCAGCAGTAAGTACACACCTTGTCCCGGTCCAGACCGATGGCCTCCAGCAGGCCATCCAGAGACTGGTAGCCGAGAGAGTCAAAACCGAGCTTCTCACAGATGGCCTTGAGCATGCACTGGCCTCGTTCAGTGCGGGCGTCAGAGTACTCCTCCAGGTGGAGCTGGCCCTCGTCCCCCTCCAGCTCCTGGACCGTACGGCGGGCCAACAGGTCCATGTCCGAGTTGCCACGGGAGAAGTTGAGGTATTTGCAGCTGTACATAATGGGGGGGCAGGCGGAGCGCATATGGACCTCCTCCGCCCCGGACTCATAGAGAAATTCCACCGTTTCCCGGAGCTGGGTTCCCCGGACGATGGAGTCGTCCACGAAGAGCAGTTTCTTGCCCTCAATGAGCTCGGGTACCGGAATCTGCTTCATCTTGGCCACCTGATTCCGAACGTCCTGGTTGGTGGGCATAAAGGAACGGGGCCAGGTGGGGGTATACTTGACAAAGGGGCGGGCAAATGGCTTGCCGCTGCGGTTGGCATAGCCGATGGCGTGGGGCACGCCGGAGTCGGGCACACCGGCCACATAGTCCACCTTGGGGAGAAGACCGTGGAGAACCTCATCCCGGGCCATAATCTCGCCATTCTGATAGCGCATGACCTCCACATTTTTCCCCTCATAGTTGGAGTTGGGGTAGCCGTAGTAGGTCCACAAAAAGGCGCAGATCTTCATCTCCTCGCCGGCGGGGGACAGGGTTTCATACCCGTCAGCCGTAATACGCACGATCTCTCTCGGCCCCAGCTCATAGGCGTCGGCATAACCCAGCTTATGGTAGGCGAAGGACTCGAAGGACACACAACAGCCCTCCTGGTTCTGGCCCACCAGGACCGGCAGCCGGCCCAACTTGTCCCGGGCGGCGATGATCTCCCCCTTGTCGGTGAGGACGAGCAGGGTCATGGAGCCCTTGATTTCGTCCTGGGCGTGGAGGATACCGGACACCAGATCATCTTTCTGGTTGATGAGGGCCGCGGTCAGCTCGGTAGCGTTGACCTTGCCGGAGCTCATGGCCATAAACTGATGGCCGTGGTCGGAGAAATACTGCTGGATCAGCTCCTCGGCATTGTTGATGATGCCCACGGTGGTGATGGCGTACAGGCCTAAGTGGGATCGGACCAGCAGGGGCTGAGGATCGGTATCGCTGATGCAGCCGATGCCGCTGCAACCGTGGAAGTCAGACAGATCCTTCTCGAACTTGGTGCGGAAGGGGGTGTTCTCGATGGAGTGGATCTGGCGCTGGAATCCGTCCTGGGGGTCATGGATCAACATACCGCCCCGGCGGGTACCCAGATGGGAGTGGTAGTCCACTCCGAAAAAGATATCGAGGGTCACGTCCCGCTTGGAAACGGCCCCAAAAAAACCACCCATTTATTTGCTCCTTACTTTTTGCGTTTGTGCAGGAAAAACCAGGCAGCTCCAACCAGTCCCGCAAGGATCAGCAGCATGAAAGGCAACGCGATGGGGCTGCTGCTGATAAGAATGGCGGTGGGGCCGTCCTGCCCGCCAATGATACCGACGTCCACGATTTAGGCGAAGAACAGCTTGGACAGGGTCATGGGATCGATGTACTTGCCGTCCTTGTAGACCCGCATATTGCCGGAGGCCACCTCGTCGATGAGCATAACCTTGCCGTCCGCGTCGTAGCCGAACTCGAACTTGATGTCGTACAGGACCATGCCCTTCTCCTTCAGGTCGTCGGCCACGATCTGGGTGATCTTCTGAGTCTCCTCCTTGATGGCGTCGTACTGCTCCTCGGTCATGACACCCAGAGCGACCAGACCGTCCTTGGTGACCAGGGGATCGCCCAGGGCGTCATTCTTAAAGGTAGTTTCCACATAGGCGGGCAGGTCGGCACCCTCGGCGATGTACTCCCCATAGCGGCGGAGGAAGGAGCCCACTGCCTTGTGGCGGCAGATGACCTCCAGCCCGTGGCCAAACACCTTGGCAGGCTTGACCTCCATGGTGGTGTTCTTCAGGTCGGCGGACACATAGTGGGTGGGGATGCCGGCAGCGTTGATTTTTTCAAAGAAATAAATGGACATCCGAAGGTTCACGTCGCCCACGCCATCGATGGTCAGGCCCACAGAGTTTTCGCCGGGATCGAACACGCCGTCCTTGCCGGTGCAGTCGTCCTTGAACTTCAGCAGGTAGTTGCCGTTGTCCAGAGCAAACACGTCCTTGGTCTTACCAGTGTAAACAAGCTTCTTTTCCATGATGACATTCCTCCATGTATGAAATTGAAATGGATGCTGAGTGTATTTGGGATAAAAAATGGAACAGGCGAAAAGGAAAACGGGGATATAGACAAAAAAGGAGCACAACGAAACAAAGAGGAGGGCGAATCCGCCTCCACCGCCCAGAGAGGCCTCTGTCTGAAAGACGGCCCGGTAGATCTCATTCGGGGTGGGGAACAGCATTCCCCAGAGGGGGGTGGAGAGGATCCACAGGAGCAGTACCCCGCCATACCGTCCCCTCCCAAGGGGGAGATAGAGAGCGGCCATGGCCACGGCACAGACAGCCGTAAAGAGGGCGGCGAAGAAAATATCCATGCCCGCGGGGATGGACCACAGGGCGATGCAGCAGTAAAAGACCTTCTGCAGATGGGAGATCAGGGCGGACAGGGCGCCGAGAGCAGCGCCAATCAAGCAGATAGGAATCGACTTCTTCATGACGCGCCTCCACAGTGAGCGGGCTGCCTCTTACTACCCCAGCTCGGCCTGGAGCTTCTTCTCCTTTTCGGCGATCTGGGCGGCCATGCTCTCCCTCGCCTGGTCCAGCCGGGCGGCCAGCTCGTCGTCGGAGACAGACAAAATCTGGGCGGCCAGTACAGCGGCGTTCTTAGCCCCGTTGATGGCCACAGTGGCCACAGGAATGCCGCTGGGCATCTGGACGGTGGCGAGCAGGGCGTCCAGCCCGTCCATAGCGCCCCCCTTCATGGGGATGCCGATGACCGGCAGGGTGGAGTTGCCCGCAAAGGCCCCGGCCAGGTGGGCCGCCATGCCGGCGGCACAGATGAGGACACCGAAGCCGTTTTTACGGGCGCTTTTGGCAAAGTCGGCGGCAGCGGCGGGGGTGCGGTGGGCGCTGAAGATATGGGCCTCGAAGGGGATGCCAAAGCTCTGGAGCTGCTCACAGGCTCCCTTCACCACCGGCCAGTCGGAATCCGAGCCCATGATGACAGCGACTTTTTTCATCAAAACCTCTCCTTTGTCAAAAAAGATTCAGGCTATCTGCGGGTACAGATAGCCTGATAGAATGTTAGTGTTCGGCCTTGGGCAGATTGGGGCCGTAGCCAGTGACGAACCTAGGAGAAAACACCCGGATAAAGCCCATGACTAAGCCCCCTTCCATCCATTAGGGTTCCATTTTATCGAAAAAACGCGGGCTTTGCAAGAGAGGGAATGAATTTCGTAGGCTTGTACAAGGAATTGCGAAATACGGGACAAAAAAGTTGGCATCCTCTGCTCACAGCAGGCCGGCAGTGTCCAAAATACGGGATACCGCAGCGGCTCGGAGGGACCAGGCCGCCGCTGCGCCGTAGCTCTGGCGGCGCTGAGAGACGAAGCCGGGGGCCTCCTCCAAGGCGTGCTGACAGAGGGTGAGGAACTCCCGCTCGTCATGGGCTCCGTAGACCACGTCGGGGAAGATCTCTACCTGCTCGGGCCACAGCATAGACACGATGGGCTTCCCGGTAGACAGGTACTCATACAATCGACCAGAGATCACATCGCTGTCCGGCCGGTCCTCCCGCAGCAGCTCCAACAGCACATCGCAGCGGAACAGCCAGTCGGGTACCTCATTGAGAGGGCAGGGGCCGGCCAGCGCCACGTTGGGCTGCCGCCTGAGTCGAGGAAGGAGGGGATTGTCCTCCTGCCGGCCCAGCAGCAGGAAGGTCCAGCCAGGCCGCTCCCTGGCGGCGTAAAGGATGGGGGACAGATCGAGTTCCCGGTGGATGACCCCGGCCCAGCCCAGCACCGGGCCGTGGACCTGGGGCAGAGGGTCCGACTGAATAGAGCCCCCCTCGCCGGAAAACATGGGGTAGTTGACCCCATTGGGCAGTTGAGCGATGTTAGAGCTGCAGGGGGACAGCCGGTCGGCCAGCAGGGGGGAGGCGGCGAAGACTATGTCAGCGTTGTTGGCCAGGGCGCCCTCCCACAGTGGGGGCAGCTCCTCCCAATCCCGGTCGCAGTCGTAGACAAGCCCGTCATATTCCAGGTGGTCCAGCAGGTGGACCTGCTCTGGACTGGTGGTCCACAGCAGGGGTGATTGGAAACGGTGGCGGGCGGCCTTGTCGGCGATGAATCGGCCCAGCTTCCTCTGGTTGCGCAGGAACAGCCGGGAATACTGCTCCGACACCGGGAATAGGGTGGGGGGAAGGGTGTAGACCGTCACGTTGGGGCGCACCTTCTGCCCCTTCTGCCGAAAGCTCCGGTCCCGTCTGCCGGCAGGGGGAGCGAAATATAAGATCTGTGTGTCCCGCAGCCGGGAGAGGAGCTGCTGGGTCCGGCCCGGAGAGGTGCTCCAGGGCTCATTGGATAGACATAGGATCTGCTTCAAAGAGGAGACCTCCCGGTAAAATGACATTGACTTATGGGACCTTTTTACCTATTATAGTATGGAGAGGGAGATACCGTCAAGCGGGCGGTTTTTCCTGCCCCCCTCTGGCTGGCGGAGCCGGGGGTGGCAGGGGCTCCGTCTGGAAAGGAAACGAGAATGCTGGAAGCCTTATTGAATTTGGATGCCTCGCTGCTGCTGGCCATTCAGGACCTGCGCTTGGACTGGCTGGACCCCATCGTGGCCTTCTACACCCAGCTTGGCAACGCCGGGCTGCTGTGGATCGTACTGTCCCTTTCCGTGCTGTGCTGGCGGCCTACCCGGCGGGCGGGGGCCCTGGCGCTGACAGCTATGGTGCTGGGACTGCTGGTTACCAATGTGACCATAAAGCCGCTGGTGGAGCGGACCCGCCCCTGGCTGGACCTGCCCATCCTTCCCCTGGTGGTGGAAAACGACCCCCATTCCTTCCCCTCCGGACATACCTGTGCCGCCTTTGCGGCCGGGGTGGCTTGGGCCAAGACCCTGCCCTGGCGCTGGGGACGGATCGGGGCTGTACTGCTGGCGGTCCTGATGGGGCTGTCCCGGCTGTATGTGGGAGTCCACTATCCCACGGATGTGCTGGCTGGGGCTTTGATCGGAACACTGTGCGCCTGGGTGGCACTGAAGCTGGACGGTTACAGGACGGATCGGTTGAAAGAAAATAGGAAAGGAGCCAAGTGATATGTGGAAGAACGTCGGTTATTACAACGGAGAAATTGGCCCTCTGGAGGAGATGAAGGTGCCCATGGGGGACCGGGCCCTCTACTTCGGCGACGGCATCTATGAGGCCGCCTGTGTGGCTAACCGCGTCCCCTTCGCGCTGGAGGACCATCTGGACCGGATGTATAACAGCCTCCGGCTGCTGGAGATCCCCTTCCGGATGGAGCGGGACCAGGTGCGGGCCGAGCTGCAGAAGGTCATCGAAGCGGCGGAGGAGGCCCCCTACCACTTCTTGTACTGGCAGGTGTCCCGGGGCGTAGCCCCCAGAGGGCACGCCTTCCCTCCGGCAGAGGTGGCCCCCACTTTGCTGGCCTATGTGCGGCCCCACAGGATGAAGGACCTGAATCAGCCCTATCGGCTTATCTCCCTAGAGGATAACCGGTACAAGCTGTGTCATATCAAGACACTGAATCTGATCCCAAGCGTACTGGCCAGCCAGCGGGCGGCGGAGCGGGGATGTGACGAAGCTGTGCTCCATCGAGGCAGCCGAGTCACCGAGTGCGCCCACAGCAATATCTCCATGCTGAAGGACGGAGTGCTGCGCACCGCCCCCACAGACGAGCTCATCCTCCCCGGCATCGCCCGGAAGCATCTGATTGCCCTGGCGAAAGAGAACGGCGTCCCGGTGGTGGAGGAACCCTTCTCCATGGTGGAGCTGATGAACGCGGACGAGGCCATTGTCACCAGCTCCAGCGCCCTGTGCATGGGAGTGGAGTCCATCGACGGCATCCCTGTGGGTGGCAGGGATCGGGAACGATTCCATTTACTCCAGAGCGCCTGTATGGAGGAATTCCAGCGAGAAACCAAGGCCAGGTGAGATGGACGTTAATAAAGAGCGCGGACAGAAACCCTGTCCGCGCTCTTTTTCGTTTATGAACAAAATCAGCGGGGGTGAATCGTCTGCCGCAGCCGGTTCCAGAGCCAATAGAGAAGGAAGGAGCCCAAATAGGCGGCAACTAGACGGCCAATTAGCAGCAGAGAGAGGGAGTGGACGCCCAGCTTCTGCAGGATAGCGGTGGCGTAGGTCAGCACCAGGCAGTGGACAAAGAACACAAAGAGAGAGGCCTGGTACAGCCAGTTGAGGAACCGCCGGAGCAGAGGGCCGCAGTTCTTCAAGGCGGCGCACAGCTCCATCAGCAGGTAAATGGACAGGAGGTTGGAGAGGGGCTTCATCAGCTCCAGGTTAAAAAATACCACCCCGGCGGAAAATTCCAGATAGCACAGGCCCAGATAGGTCAGCACCACCAGCCCTGAGCCCAGGATGGCCCACAGCCGGCGGGTCGGGGCCGGGCGCTCCGGCCGGAGATAGCCGGCGTACAGACCGGCCACCCAATAGAACAGATAGGTAATGAACAGCTTGCCCTGATAGGGCGCGAACCAGGGAAGGGCCCGGGCGGCCGCGCCCTGGAGCCAGAGAGCGGCCAGCATGACCACCAGGGCGCCCGCACAGCCGGCCAGCCAGCCCACACGCCGGACCAGCTGCCGCCACAGGGGGCGCAGGAGATAGAGCTGCATGACCACCAGTACATAATAGAACTGGGCCGACAGGGAGCCGAACCATAAATAATTTCCCAGCTCTGCCAGACTGCCCCGCACATAGCCGATGGGCAGAAAGCAGAGATAGTAGAACAAAGTCCAAAAGAGGTAGGGGAAATAGACCTTTTTGGCCCGGCGCAGGATATAGGGCCCGTAGGGGGACAGGGTGTCCCTCGCCAGCTCCAGCCCCATCTTCATCCCGCCGCTGAACAGAAAGCCGGGGACAGCACACCGGCTGAGAAGCCAGGGGACAAAGACCACCGCCCCCTGCCAGGAGGTGGGGTCGGCGTCGGTGATGCCTAGAGACATGACGTGGATCATGATGACCAGCAGGCAGCACAGGGCATTGAAGTCATCTAAAACAGGCAGGCGGGAGGGGGGACGCTCCAGCCCGACGGACGGATGAGCGGTGTTGTGCAAGGCGGACACTTCTCTCTCTCCGGCCGAAGCCGGGTGATGGACGGCGTTCTTCGCCAGAATTCGTTTTTAGTATAAGGAACTGGCAAAATAAAGTCAAGAGCGCCCCCGCCTGGATTCAGGCAGGGGCGCAAGCGGCAGGATCAGGGGATGATGAGCCAGGCGTCGAACTGGAAGCCCTCGGGAGAAACATCGTGGCTCCAGCATCCCAGACACCAGATGTTCCAGGCGTCCTCCAGGAGATGGTGCCCCACCAGCAGGTCGCACCCGTCCGGGACGGGGACGGCGGGGTTGGGGAGATACATCTCGTCGCCGTTTTCGTCTGTTTTGGTGGAGTAGTAGGTGGCCTCAATAGGCTGTCCGTCCACCAGGATGGTGGAACTGCCCGCTGTGGCGGTGATGGTCACCCCGCGGTACCGAGCGGTGGCGGTCTGGCTGTCCTCGTCCCAGCGGTACTCCGCGCCCAGCCTCTCGCAGAGCTGGCGGAGGGACAGATGGCCCAGGCGCAGCCCCTCCAGGTCATAGACCGGGCTGGGCGGGTCCATCAGGAAGGGCCGCAGACGGGGGTCCAGTTCCGCCTCTCTGGCGGGGGAGCCGTCCACGGGGAACTCCCACTGGTCAAAGACGATGGAATCCACCTGGGTCAGGTCCACCACCTGTTCAAACTGCTGGTCCACTTCTCCCAACTGTGCCAGAGTCAGGGTGGAGCCGTCCTTCATCTTCAGATAGAACAGGTCGGTGGCAACGCCCAGGTCAGTGATAGAGTCGGCGTAGGAGGACCAGTCCCCGAGGCGTTCCAACTCGTAGGAGTAGGACACTGGGGTGAGGATAAGCTCCTTCAACCGGCCCCGGAGCCCCAGAAACTCATTGGAGATGACCTCCAGGTCCGGGGTGACGCGGATGGGCTCCACCACAGAATCCATAGGCAGCCGTACGGCGTAATCCCGGCCCATAAAGGCCAGCCATACATTCAGAGGCTCCTCCAAAGGGCCGACATACTCGCCGAACTGAATGTCGATCTGCCAGGAACGGCTGGTGCCGCTGGGATTGGGGAGGTCATGGATTCCCATACTGCCCGAATGGGTGCGAAGATCGTAGGAGATCCCATCGGGGCCGGTGCTGCCGCTCTCCAGCAGCCTGCTTACCATATCCTCCCCCCAGGGCTCTCGGTGGGCCTCGGCAAAGGCCCGGTTGCTCATCAGGTCGTCGATAGCCTGCTGATTCAGCCCTTCCACAGTGAGAACAACAAAGACGTTTTGACCGTCATAGAGCATACTGTCCGCCGTCAGGCGGTAGTCCTCGTTTTCCACGCTTTTGATGGTGTCCTGTACATAGGGCTCCACCACGCTGGCATCCCCCCGTGTGAAAAACAGGTCCAGTACCCCCATCTGGTAGGCCGCCGCCAGGGCGGCCCCCGTGGTCAGTGCCAGGGTGGCGGCCAGCAGGACCGCCCATTTCATTTTTTTCTTCATACTGTTCTGCCTTGGACCTTCCGGCGGAGCGGAAGCCGCCTCTTCCTGCTCCAGTGCGGCCTCGACACGGGAGAGGATAGCTTCCGGGTCCAGCTCGGGGTACTCCTCGGGCAGACCTAAGTCGTTCCACAGCTCATGAATGTGACTGGACACAGGGCGTCCCTCCTTTCCCACACAGGGCCTCCCGCAGCTTATGCCGTCCCCGTGCCAGCCGGGTCCGGGCAGTGGCCTGGTTCAGCCCCATCTCTTTGGCCACCTGGTGCAGCGGCTCCTCCTCAAAGTAATAGCGCCGGAACAGAGTCCGGTCCGGCTCCTCCATGCTGTCCACCAGCCGCCGGAGCTGACTGTGGAGCTGGTGCCGCTCCGCCAGCTCTTCGGGGCCCGGCCGGCTGTCGGGAAGATGGTCTGGAATGGCGTCCGTTTCCCGCCGCCTTCTGACCCGGTCGATGGCCAGATTCCGGGCGGTCACCGCCAGCCATGGCCGGAGGGAGCGGACCGGGTCCAGCGATTCCCGGCTGCGCCACAGGGCGAGAAAGGTGTCGGAGACCACCTCCTCCAAATCCTCCCTCAGCGGCTCAGGGGCCAGGGCCCTGGCGGCTACTGCGGCCACATAATGGGTATACCGCCGGATGGTATCCTCCAGCGCGGCGCGGTCGCCCTGGGCCAGCGCCAGGACCAGACCTGTTTCGTCCAAGGAGCTTCCTCCTCTCTGTTTCAGTAGGGTGTAGACCATTCGTACGTTTGGTTCTGCTTATAGGTACGGCTGGGGGTGGGGCGGCGTTTCACAGTATCGAAAAAAATCTGCCGGCAGAGCAGCTGCCGGCAGAACAACGTCAATAGGTCCGTTCACAGATCGCCTGGATCTTGGCCTGGAGGCCCTTTAAATCCTCAAATGTTTCCGGCCGCCGCCGGGGGTCCCGGAGGATGGCCGCCGGGTGGAACAGGGCGGTCATATGGATACCGGCCTTTTCGAACCACTGGCCGTGCTCCTTTGAAATCTTAAAGTCCTCCTTGATCAGACGGATGGCGGCGACGCGCCCCAGACACACAATGATTTTGGGGCGAATCAGGGCGACCTGGTTGCGGAGATAGCCGATGCAGGCGTCCTGCTCCGAGTTGAGAGGGTCACGGTTCTGGGGCGGGCGGCATTTGACGATATTGGCGATGTATACGTTCCTCTTCCGGTCCAGGTCGATGAGCTCCAGCATATCGTCCAGCAGCTTCCCGCCCCGGCCTACGAAGGGCTCGCCCTGCAAGTCCTCGTTCTCTCCAGGGCCCTCCCCGATAAACATGACTTCCGCGTTTGGCACACCTGCCCCAAAGACCACGTTGTGCCTAGTGTCCGCCAGGGCGCATTTCTGACAGGACATACAGGCCTGTTCCAGAGGTCCCCAATCCAGCATCGCCACCGCTGATCACTCCTTTCTATATCTCAAAGCTCCTTGCTTTCAGTATAACACGATTTACCTGCCGCGCAAAGAAAAAGATTACTCCAGACCCTATAAAAACAGGATAGTTCCTGAATCAAACTCTGCAAATAAAGAGAACACATCCTAGAAAATCCCAGTCTTCACACAAAAATACAATTTTTCCTGCAAAAAAACGGGAATACTTGTCAGATGAGGCATTGTCAAGCAACAGGATATTGTGGTATGATACCGATTGAAAAAGAATCTTATCTGTATCTTTCTAAGGAGGAAACTGGGATGCGAGGAGTGCATACCGTAGTCAACGACATTCGCCGCAAGGTTTTTACCGAGGTGGCGAGGATGTCCTTTGAGGGCGGCGACTATGGGGAGACGCTTAGACGCCTGCCCCATAAGATCATCCCTGGCGAGGTGGCCCGTTACCGCCAGAATATTTTGGTGGAGCGCGCCATCGTCAGCGAGCGGCTGCGCTTGGCCATCGGCCTGCCTCTGCGGGATCTGAATGAATACGCCCCTACCATCGACCATCTGGAGGACAGCGTGGTGGCGGAGAAGTACTATGAGCCCCCGCTGATCAACATTATTCCCTTTGCCTGCAACGCCTGCCCCCCAAAGCAGGTCCGGGTGAGCAATATGTGCCAGGGCTGTCTGGCCCATCCCTGTCGGGAAGTCTGTCCTAAGGATGCCATCAAGGTGGTCCAGGGTAAGAGCGTCATCGACCAGGAGAAGTGCATCAAGTGCGGCAAGTGCGTGGACCAGTGCCCCTATAACGCCATTATCAAGTTTGAGCGGCCTTGCGCCGAGGCCTGCGGCATGGATGCCATTAGCTCTGACGAGCTGGGCCGGGCCAAGATCGACTATGACAAGTGCGTATCCTGCGGAATGTGTCTGGTCAACTGCCCCTTCGGCGCCATCGCGGACAAGAGCCAGATCTTCCAGATGATCCAGGCCATCAAGCGGGGGGATCGAGTCGTCGCCGCTGTGGCCCCCGCCTTCGTCACCCAGTTCGGTGAGAATGTGTCCGCCGCCCAGATGCGGGAGGCTATGCTCCAGGTGGGCTTTGCCGATGTGCGGGAGGTGGCGGTGGGCGCCGACCTGTGCACCATCGAGGAGGCCAAGGACTTTTTGGAGAAGGTGCCGGACGAGCTCCCCTTCCTGGCCACCTCCTGCTGTCCCTCCTGGTCTGTGATGGCTAAAAAGCTGTACCCCCAGTTCAAGGACAACATCTCCATGGCCCTGACGCCCATGGTGCTTACGGCCCGGCTCATCAAAAAGGAGGACCCCGAGGCCCGTGTGGTATTCATTGGCCCCTGCGCCGCTAAGAAGCTGGAGGCCTCCCGGCGTACCATCCGAAGCTATGTGGACTTCGTCCTCACCTTTGAGGAGATGCAGGGCGTGTTCGACGCTAAGGGCGTGGACCCCAGCAAGATGCCCGGCGATCCCGAGAACGACTTTATGCGAGCCACTGGCGCTGGCCGTGGCTTCGCGGTGACGGGGGGAGTGGCCGCCGCGGTCAAGGCTGCCATCAAGGAGCTGGACCCCGAAAGAGAGGTTCTGGTGGAGCACGCCGATGGTCTGCGGGAGTGCCGGAAGATGTTGGCAATGGCTAAGGCCGGCAAGTATAATGGCTATCTATTGGAAGGGATGGGCTGTCCCGGCGGCTGTGTGGCCGGCGCGGGAACCATCACTCCGGTGAAGAAGAGCACCACCGCTGTGGCCGCCTATATGCAGACATCCTGTAGCCAGAGCGCGCTAGAGTCCCCCGTAGCCCAGCGATTGGAGGAGCTGGAGAGGCTGGAGGATGAGGCTGAAGTCAACTGAACCCCTGTTTGTCGGAGATGACAATGGATCCGTCCGCGCCCGTTTCGGGTGCGGACGGACTTTTTTTGTCAGAAAAGAAAAACAAGCACAACATATTGCGATGGACAGAAGAGAGTGGCACAAGATATCAATGGGACTGGACTGGTTGGAAGTTATTGTAAACTAAATGGAACAGATGTTTTTGTAAAGAAACCGCCGATTTCGAAGGAAAGCGGCGGTTTTTTCTATAAAAAACCATGAAAAAAAGACTTGCATTTTATGTCAACACCTTTTATACTAAAAGGCAAGGTGGAGTAAAGTGGAGTAAAATCCCTATATAAACCACTAAAGTGGGGGAGAGGTGAGGAACATGACCGGCACATACGAGCACAGCATCGATGCTAAGGGTCGGCTGTTCATCCCCGCCAAGCTCCGGGAGGAGCTGGGGGTCACCTTCTACCTGGCTATGGGCGTGGATGCCTGCCTGGCCATCTATCCCCAAGCCACCTGGGATCGCTTTACTGAAAAATTCGCTTCCCTGCCAATGAGCCAGTCCAAGGCCATGCGGCCGCTGTTCGCCAACGCTGCCAAGTGCGAGCTGGACAGCCAGGGGCGCATCGTCATCCCCCAGAAGCTGCGCAAATATGCCGGCCTGGAGAAGGATGTAGTCATCATCGGAGTCAATGACCGGGCGGAAATCTGGTCCGCCGATGCCTGGAATGCCCAGGAGGAGGAAGAAATGACGCCGGAGAAGATGGCTGCCTGTATGGCGGAGCTGGGATTCTGATATGAGTGAGTTTACCCACTACCCAGTTCTGCTCAATGAGTGCATTGAGGGGCTGAATATCCGCCCGGACGGCGTGTATCTGGACGGGACCTTGGGCCGGGCAGGCCACAGCCGGGAGATCGCAAAGAGATTGAATACCGGGCGGCTCATCTGTGTGGACCGGGACGAGGCGGCCTTGGAGTCTGCGGGTCGGCGGCTGGACGAATACATGGATAAGGTCACCCTGGTCCACAGCAACTTTGACCGGGTGGGCCAGATTATAGAGGAGCTGGAGTTGTCCGGTGTGGATGGGATGCTCTTTGATTTAGGGGTGTCCTCCCCGCAGCTGGATGACAGCTCCCGTGGGTTCTCCTACATGGCTGACGCCCCCCTGGATATGCGGATGGACCGGTCTGAGGGGCTGACCGCCGCGGAGGTGGTCAACACCTGGAGCCAGGAGGAGCTGCGGCGCATCCTCTTTCAGTACGGTGAGGAACGCTGCGCTCCTCAGATCGCCGCTGCTATCGTCCGCCGCCGGGCGGAGAGGCCTATCCTCTCTACTCTGGAGCTGGTGGACATCATCAAAAGCGCTATGCCCGCCAAGGCGTTGAGAGAAAAACAGCACCCCGCGAAGCGGACCTTTCAGGCCATTCGGATCGCGGTCAACGACGAACTGTCTTCTGTGGACCGGATGCTCCAGGGGGCGGTCTCCCATCTCAACAGAGGGGGAAGGCTGGCGGTGATTACGTTCCACTCTCTGGAGGACCGCATTGTCAAGACCAGCCTGGCCGGTTTTGCCAGGGGATGTACCTGCCCGCCGGATTTTCCCGTCTGCGTCTGCGGCAAGACGCCGGACATCCGGCTGGTGAATAAAAAACCCATTCTCCCCTCTGCCCAGGAATTGGAGGAGAATCCCCGCTCCCGCAGCGCCAAGCTGCGGGTGGCGGAAAAATTGTGAAGGGCACGTCCGGCGTGCCCGCTTCCTACCAAAGAGAAGGAGTGAGCGCTATGGCCGCCCGCCGTCGCAGCACAACCGTATATAACACCTATGGCAGCGTGGCCTATGCCCCCGCCTATGACGGCTCTGCCGTCCGTGCCCCCAGAAGGGAGGAGGAGCTTCAGCGCCGTCCCCAGCCCAAGACACGGGAGCACGTCCGCCGCAAGCAGCTGACCCGCACCCAGGTCCAGGTCCGAGAGGCCGGTCAGGTGGCTCCCTTCGCGGTGGTGGGATTCATTGCGGTGGCAGTCTTTGCGGCCCTGCTCATTACCAGCTTTGCCCAGTTTACCGCCCTAAATGGGGAGGTGGTATCCCTCCAAAACCAGCTGACCACACTCCAGACAGAGAACGCTACCTTGTCCGCCCAGTACGAAAAGGTCTTTGATATGGAGACGATCCAGGCCGCGGTGGGAGAGAGCATGGTGCGGCCCACCAGCGACCAGGTAGAGTACATCGATTTGTCCGAGCCGGATACCGTGGTGGTCTACGGTGAGCAGGAGGCTTCCGGAGGCATCGTCGGCGCCCTGAAGGCAGCGGGCACAGTGTTGGGAGAAATGATTGAATATTTCCGCTGAACCGGCCATATAGATGAAAGACGAAAGATAGAGCAAGGGGCGCAAGAAAGGATATTTCTTGCGCCCTTCTACCGCAAAGGAGGGAAGCGTTATGCGGGAGGAATACGGGAGAAAAAGCCGCCAGAGCGCGGGCGGCGGGACCCGGGGCAGCCACTCCAAACGGTCTATATTCCGGCGCACGGTCTTCCTGATGGCGGTGTGCGGTGTGCTTATGTTCATCCCTCTGTTTTGGAAGCTGTGGAACATCGCCATTGTCAACCATGACTACTACCAGCAGCTGGCCACCAAGCAGCAGACGCTGGACCTGTCTGTATCCTCCAGCCGGGGGAACATTTACGACCGAAACGGCAACGTGCTGGCCATGTCAGCCACAGTATACAACCTGATCTTATCCCCCAACGACCTGGAAAAGAGCGTGTCCAAAAAGGACTTTACCGATGAGGAGGGCAATCTGGACCAGGCGGCTTACGAGGCGGCGGTGGCCGCCAAGCAGGACCAGATGGTCCGGGACCTGATGGCTCTCGTCCCCGGCCTGGACGAGGAGAGAGTAGATACCCAGGTGCACGCCACCAAGTATTCCTACCGTGAGATCAAGAAGAACATCGAGGAGGAGGAGGCCCAGGCCATCCGGGAATACATCACCGAGAACAAGACCTCCGCCTACCTATACCTTACTCCCGGGACCAAACGCTACTACCCCTACTCCGGCCTAGCTGCCCAGGCCCTGGGGTTTGTCAATGACGAGGGGGGCGCCTACGGTATCGAGGCGGCGTACAACGACGTGCTGGAGGGCACCGCCGGCCGGGTGGTCACCACCAAGACCGGAGCGGGCACCCAGATGTACAACGCATACTCTGATTTCGTGGACGCCATTGACGGCTATGACTTGACCCTGACTATCGACGCTACCATCCAGTCCTATCTGGAAAAAACCATTGAGGAGGGCATCCAGGACTATGACGTGCGCAACGGCGCCTTCGCCATTGCCATGGACCCCAACACTGGTGCTGTCCTGGGGATTGCCAGTTCCCCGGACTTTGATCCCAATAACTACTCAAAAATTCTGGATGATATGCTGAATGGAAAGATGGATGAGAACACTCAGGCCATCTACGAGCAGTTGAAGGCGGACAATCCGGAAAATCTGACCGACGCCGAGCTCATGGCACAGGCAGAGAGTCAGGCATACAGTCAGGCCGTGATGAGCCAGTGGCGGAGTAAGGCCATCGACGATACCTATGAGCCGGGCTCTACCTTCAAAGCCCTGGTGCTGGCCGCCGCCCTGGAGGAGGGGGTGGTGAGTGAGAGCGACACCTTTTACTGCTCCGGCAGCGTGAAGATCGCCGATCACACGATTCACTGTTCCAAGGTCACTGGCCACGGTTCCCAGACCCTGGCGGAGGCGGTGGGCAACTCCTGCAACCCCGCCTTCATCGCCATCGGTCAGCGGCTGGGCATCGATTTGTTCTACGACTATTTCGAGGCCTTCGGCATGAAGGAAAAAACAGGCATTGACCTGCCTGGAGAGGGCAAGGGCGTGGTCTGGGAGCGGGAAGACATGATTCCCACTGACCTGGCGGTAGCCTCCTTCGGCCAGCGATTCAACGTCACCCCCCTCCAGATGATTCGAGGCTTTGCGGCCGTCATCAATGGCGGTAACCTGGTAAAGCCCTATGTGGTCCAGTCTATCAGTACGAAGGATGGCACCGTGGTCCAGAACACGGAGACCGAGGTCGTCCGTCAAGTGGTCAGCCAGGAGACCAGCCAGCGGGCCACCGATATCCTGGAGCAGGTGGTGTCCAAGGGGACCGGCAGGAACGCCTATGTGGCGGGGTACCGCATCGGCGGTAAGACGGGCTCCTCGGAAACAGGGGAGACGGGGCGCACTATCGTGTCCTTTATGGGCTTCGCTCCGGCTGACGACCCTCAGGTCATCGTCCTGCTGGCCTACGACAAACCTCAGGAGAGCGCCACTAACCCCAAAGAATCCACCACAGGGGTGTACATCAGCGGCGGCAATATGGCCGCCCCAAAAGCTGGCCCCCTGATCGCCCAGATCTTGGACTATATGGGAGTGGAGAAGAAGTACAACGCCGACGAGTCCGCCGCCGTGGATGTAAATACCCCCAAAGTCACCGGTATGACAGTGGCCGATGCCAAAAAGGCGTTAGACAAGAAAAACCTGAAGTACCGCACAGTGGGCGAGGGAGAGAGCATTACCGCTCAACTCCCTGCCGCCGGGGCCAGCGTCCCAGGAGGTTCCACTGTGGTGCTATACCTAGGGGACGCGGTGCCCGAGGAGAGCGGTACTGTCCCAGATGTGGTGGGCATGAGCTATGAGGGCGCCAAGAAACGGCTGGAGGAGGCCGGGTTCTTTATGCGGGCCTCCGGCGTATCTGTGTACTATAGTAATACCACGACTGCCAGTGACCAGAGCATCCTGGGCGGAGAAACAGCCGCCATGGGCACCGTGGTAGATGTTCAGTTCTCCAACATTGTGGAGGACGGTGCGGTAGACTCGAGATAGGGAGATCCCTCCGGCTCGCTAGACTGCTGCATCATTTTGGCAAAATTTATAGAGAATCAAACCCACCCTTGAGGGGTGACGACATGAAATTGCGCCAATTGTTGAACGGCGTCCCCCTCAAGGGGGGTAACATTGACCAGGAGATGGAAATAAATTCCATTTCTTATGACAGCCGGACCCTGGAGCCCGGCGCTCTCTTCGTGGCTCTGCCCGGAGATAAGACGGATGGTCACCGGTACATCGACACGGCTCTGGAGAGAGGCGCCGCGGCCGTCCTGTGCCAGCGGGCTCCGGATCGGCCGGGTCCCTGGCTGGTGACAGAGGATACCAGACTGGCTCTGGCCCTTCTCTCGGCCAACTGGTTTGGACATCCGGGGGACGCTATGACCCTGGTGGCGGTCACCGGGACCAACGGCAAGACCACCACCACCAGCCTCATCAAAGAATTGCTGGAGGGGACGCGCCGGGCCAAGGTGGGCCTGATCGGCACCAATCGGAACATGATAGGGCGGGAGGAGCTGCCTGCCCACCGCACCACCCCGGAGAGCTATGAGCTCCAAGCCCTTCTGCGCCAGATGCTGGACAATGGCTGTACCTATGTGGTAATGGAGGTATCCTCCCACGCCCTGGTCCAGCACCGGACGGCGGGATTGACCTTTGACCTGGGGCTGTTCACCAATCTGACCCAAGACCACCTGGATTATCACCACACCATGGAGGAATATCGAGCGGCCAAGGGACTGCTCTTTGACCAGTGCCGCCAGGCGGTGCTGAACCTGGACGACCCAGCGGGCCGCTGGTATCTGGAACGGGTCAGATGTCCGGTGTTTACCTATTCGGAAAACAGGACCCAGGCGAATTTGAGCGCCAAAAATATCCGCCTGTTCCCCAGCCACGTGGAGTTTGACGCGCTCTCCACCGGCAGGTTAGTCCGCGTCCACCTGCCCATCCCCGGAGGGTTTTCTATCTACAACGCCCTGGCGGCCCTGTCCGCCGGACTGTGCCTGGGCCTGGGTCTGAAGGAGATGGCTCGGGTCATGCCTGCGGTCCACGGGGTAAAGGGCAGGGTGGAGGTGGTCCCTGTTCCTCCAGCCTATACCGTCATCATCGATTACGCCCACAGCCCCAACGCCCTGGAGAACATCCTGACCACCGCGCGGGACTTTACCGCCGGGCGTCTCATCTGTCTGTTTGGCTGCGGGGGAGACCGGGATAAAACCAAACGGCCCATTATGGGGGCCATCGCCCAGGACCTGGCCGATGTGGTGGTGGTCACCTCGGATAATCCCCGGACGGAAGATCCCCAGGCCATTATCACCGATATCCTGTCCGGTATGGAGGGGGAGCTGGAGAAGGTCCATGTGGAGCCGGACCGGCCTGCGGCCATCGGCTGGGCCCTGTCCCAGGGACAGCTTGGCGATGTGATCGTGCTGGCGGGCAAGGGCCATGAGACCTATCAGGAGATCAACGGCGTGTTCCATCATCTGGACGAGCGGGAGATCGTAGCCGACTGGTTTGCCGCGCAAAAAACGCCTCCTAAGGCGGCCGCCCAAGCGCGGGCCGGCACGGCGCTGGCGGGGAGTGGGGCGGAGCCGTGAGAAAGGCGTGCCATTTCCAAGAAAAGGGACGGGAAAGTGTGTGCAAAGGCTTAAAACTCTGCCGGAACGACAAGAAAGGACTGGAAAAACTCCGGCGGGCATAGTATAATAATAGGCCGCATATGCGCGGTTTGACTTACTTGAGAGAAAGACGACCTGGAGGGGTTCCGACATGACATATATACTGAGCTTTATCGTGGCCTTTGGCGTGGCCGCTATCGCGGGCCAGATCCTGATTCCGCTGCTTCGCCGGCTGAAGGCGGGCCAGTCCATCCGGGAGGATGGACCCACCTGGCACATGGCCAAACAGGGGACCCCCACCATGGGCGGCATCATGTTTATCCTGGCCATCGGCGTGGCCGTGCTTACAGCCGGGTGGGAGGACCTGCTTCGGGGAAGCCGAAACCACCTGTATGTGTTTCTGTTTGCTCTGGTCTTCGGAATCATCGGCTTTATTGATGACTTTCAGAAGCTGCGCCACCACGCCAACGAGGGGCTGACTGCCGGTCAGAAGTTCCTGCTCCAGCTTGCGGCGGCTATCGTCTTCACTGTGCTGCTGCGCGGAAGCGGCTATCTGACCCCCAATTTGTATATCCCCTTCCTGAATGTAGAGCTGGCCCTTCCCTGGGTGGTGTACATGGTGTTCGCCGCTTTTGTCATGGTGGGCACTGTCAACGCCGTCAACCTGACCGACGGCATCGACGGGCTGGCCACCGGCGTCACCATCCCTGTGGCCCTGTTCTATGTGGGCGTATCCGCCTGGTACGGCCGGGATGACCTGACGGTACTCTCTGCTGCCCTGGCCGGCGGTCTGTCCGCCTTCCTGCTCTATAACTTCCATCCCGCCAAGGTCTTTATGGGGGACACAGGCTCCCTCTTTCTGGGCGGTATGGTGTGCGGGCTGGCCTTCGCCCTGAATATCCCCCTGGTCATCCCCATCATCGGCCTGGTCTATGTGGCTGAGGTGCTGTCCGATATTATCCAGGTAGTCTATTTCAAGAAAACAGGCGGAAAGCGGTTCTTTCGCATGGCGCCCCTCCACCACCATCTGGAGATGGGCGGCTGGAGCGAAACCAAGCTCTTTTGTGTCTTTTCCGGACTGACGTTGGTGCTGTGCGTCGTGGCCTTTCTGGGAGTAATGAACCGCTATCCGGTCTGACGCCGGGAGAGAGCAGCCCCGCGCTTTTCCGGATCCCTGTCCGAGTACGTCCCCATTTGATCAAAGGAGGTGGACATTATCGCCAGAAAAGCAAAACGTGACCTGACCATGGAGGAGCAGCTGGCCCGCGGCCCCATGGACCTGCCCTTCCTGATGCTGGTGCTCATGCTGGTGGGGATCGGGCTCATCATGATGTTTTCCGCTTCCTTTGCCTCGGCCTACTATGACTCGTCCCAAAATGTGCAGAACAACCCCATGTTCTACATCCGAAGGCAGGCCGCCTATGCCGCGGCAGGTCTGCTGGTGATGTATGTGACATCCAAGATCAATTACCAGCGTTTTCGCTGGATGTCTGTCTTTGTGCTGGTGGGCGCGATTGCGCTGCTGGTGCTGGTATTGACGCCCATCGGCGTAGAGATCAACCAGGTGAAACGCTGGCTCTATCTTTTCCTGGTGGCCGGCCCCACCTTTCAGCCTTCCGAGATTGCTAAGGTGGCGGTGGTCCTGTTTTTCGCGGCCCGGCTGTCCAAGCGGGACACCGAGCGGAAAAAGAAGTTTACCAACCGGACGCTCACCGGGCGGACTCTGAATCGGCTGGAGCGCATCGGATTTTTGGAGCTGGTGCCTTACGGCGCAGTGCTTTCCCTGGTGCTGGTACTGGTGGTCATGGAGCCCCATATGTCGGGTACCATCCTCATCATGGTGGGGGCCGCCGCCGTCCTTTTCGCATCAGGCATCAATCTGGGATGGTTCGTAGGGCTGGGCTCCTTTGCTGTGGCCGCCCTTACCTTTGTGGTCTTTGCCACCGACTATATGACGCGGAAGATCAACCTGTGGCTGGACCCCTGGTCCGATCCCCAGGGCGCGGGCTATCAGCCCATCCAGTCCCTCTATGCCATCGGCTCTGGCGGCCTGCTGGGCCTGGGGCTGGGCAAGAGCCGCCAGAAGTTTCTCTACATCCCTGAGCCGGAAAATGACTTTATCTTTTCTATCGTAGTGGAGGAGCTGGGCTTCATTGGAGCGGCCATCGTCCTGATCCTGTTCGCCCTGCTTATCATGCGTGGTTATTGGCTGGCCCTCCACGCCAGAGACAAATTCGGCACCCTGACCATCGTGGGTATCATCACGCTGCTGGCCGCCCAGGTATTTCTAAACATCGGGGTGGTCACCAACTTGATCCCCAACACGGGCATCTCCCTGCCTTTCTTTAGCTACGGGGGTACCGCGCTGATGATACAACTGGCGGAGATGGGCATTATTTTGAGCATCTCCCGGCAGATTCCGGCGCCGAAAAAGGACTGATAGAAAGCGTGGAGAGCTAAGATAAGGCATCTGTTCTTCACGCTCACAGAAGAGGTGTTTTATGAACATTCTGTTTACCTGCGGCGGTACCGCCGGCCATGTGAATCCCGCGGTGGCTCTGGCCCATATCTTCCAGGAGCGGCACCCAGGCTGCCGGGTCCTCTTCGTGGGGGCCGATGGAGGGATGGAAAATAAGCTGGTGCCCAAGGAGGGCTACGAGATCCGCTCCGTTACCATCACCAATTTCCACCGCTCCTTTGCCCCTGCTGATATCGCCCACAACCTGGGCACCCTGATGAATATGCGGAAGTCCAAAAAGCAGGCTCAGGCTATTCTGGATGAGTTTAAGCCTGACCTGGTGGTGGGCACCGGCGGCTACGCCTCCTTCCCTGTGGTCAACGAGGCCGCCCGCCGGAAGATCCCCACCGCCGTCCATGAGTCAAACGCCGTCCCAGGCCTGACCACAAAGGCCCTGGCCAGAGTGGTGGACCGGGTGATGGTGGGCTTTGAGGAGAGCCGTTCCCACTACGACGACCCCTCCAAGGTGGTGGTCACCGGCACCCCGGTCCGGGGCGATTTTTTCAAGTATACCCGCCAGGAGGCGCGGGAGAAGTTGGGCCTCGCCGACGAGCGGCCTCTGCTGCTGTCCTACTGGGGCTCGCTGGGGGCAGAGGTCATGAACCAGAAGATGGTGGATTTCATCGCCAAGGAGTGCTATGAGGGCGCTCCCATCCGCCATATCCATGGCGCCGGCCGGGACTTCCCCTGGATGCGGGAGGAGCTTCTTCGCCGGGGGCTGAAGCTGGGGGACAACGGGGTGGAGGTCCGGGAGTATATCTATGATATGCCCCTGGTCATGGCCGCCGCCGACGTGGTCTTGTGCCGGGCGGGGGCCTCCACGATCTCGGAGATCACCGCCATCGCCAAGCCCTCGGTGCTGGTCCCCTCCCCCAATGTCACTGCCAACCACCAGGAAAAGAACGCGCGGGTGCTGGCTGACCAGGGGGCGGCGATCCTCCTGCGGGAGCAGGACTGCGGGGAGCATACCCTCTACGATACTGTGGAGCTGCTGATGCAGGAGCGGGACCGGCGGGACGCCATGGTCCGGGCCCTCAACGCCATGGCTGTGCCCAACGCCGGGGAGAAGATATACCAGACCCTGCGGGAAATCATGCGAGACAAAGCATAAGAAGGGGCGGGACCGCCTCATAAACCAAATGGACTGTTTCCGCATAGGATAGCCTGAATCAAAGAAATTTGGAGGCTATCCCATGAGCTTTTATCGAATCGAGGGCGGACGGCCCCTATCGGGCAGCCTGTCCGTTCAGGGGGCCAAGAACAGTGTCCTGCCCATCCTGGCCGCCGCCGTGTTGGCCCCGGGTCAGAGTGTCATCCACAACTGTCCCGACCTGTCCGACGTATCTGCTACCCTGGACATCCTGCGCCTTCTGGGCTGCCGGACGGAGCGGGAGGGGGATACTGTCCTGGTGGATGCCTCTGCCCTGTGCCGTTCGGACATTCCGGACCGGCTGATGCGGGAGATGCGCTCCTCTGTGATCTTTCTGGGCGCGCTGCTAGCCCGGCTGGGGGAAGCGGAGCTGACCTATCCCGGCGGCTGTGAGCTGGGCCCCCGGCCCATCGACCTGCACTTGTCCGCTCTGCGCCGTCTGGGTGCGGAGATCCGGGAGGACCAGGGGTGCCTGCGTTGCCAGGGAGGCGGAGCCCTCCGGGGAAGGGAGCTTTGCCTGAACCTGCCCAGCGTGGGCGCGACGGAAAACGCCATGCTGGCCGCTTGCGGCTGTCCGGGGGTCACCTTGATCCAAGGCGCCGCCCGCGAGCCGGAAATTGTGGACCTGCAAGGGTTTCTGCGGGCTATGGGGGCGGAGGTGTCGGGGGCAGGGACCTCGGTTATCACCATCCGGGGCGGCGTGCCGCTCCATCCGGCGGAGCACTGCGTCATGGGGGACCGGATCGCGGCGGCTACATATCTATGCGCGGCGGCCGCCGCCGGAGGAGAGGTGGAGCTGACCCGGGCGGAGCCCCAGACGCTTACCGCGGTGCTCAGTGCGCTGGAGGAGGCGGGCTGCCGCCTGACTTCCGGACCGGACCACATTCTGCTGGAGAGCCGGGGGCCGCTTCAGAGCATCCCAACTGTGCGTACCGCGCCCTATCCCGGTTTCCCTACCGATGGGCAGGCCATCCTGATGGCCGCCCTGACTGGGGGGCAGGGGACCACCATGTTTGTGGAGAATATGTTTGATAGCCGGTACGGCCATGTAGACGAGCTGCGCCGCATGGGGGCGGATATCCGGGTAGACGGCCGGGTGGCGGTAGTCACCGGGGTAGGAAGGCTCCATGGAGCCGCCGTCCGAAGCACGGACCTGAGAGGCGGGGCCGCCTTGGTGGTAGCCGGACTAGGGGCGGAGGGGACCACGGAGGTGTCCGACCTGCACCATATTTGCCGGGGCTATGAGAAGCTGCCTCAGAACCTGCGGGCCCTGGGAGCGGATATTCAGGAGCTTCCGGATTGACCAGAGGGGGACCATTGGGAACACAGAGAACCAGCGGCGAAGCTGTGCAGACTTCCGGCAGGAACCGGATGGGAGCCCGGCGGAGCCAGGGAGGATCGTATGCCGAGAAAGAACCACAGCAGAACACGCAGGAAGAACAGAGGGCGCTTTGGCCCTCTGTTCAAGCTGCTCTGCGCCCTGGCTGTGGTCATCGCCCTGACCATAGGGGCCACAGTATTTTTCCAGGTGGAGACCATCGCTGTGACAGGAAACAGCCGCTATACACAGCAAGAGGTGATAGACGCCTCCGGCATCCAAATCGGCGACAATCTCTACCGAATGAATAAGTATCAGATCGGGAATCAGGTGCTGCGGCAGCTGCCCTATGTGGAGAAGATTCTGATCCGCCGCTCTCTGCCCAGCACCATCGTCATTACGGTGTCCGAGTGGGACGCTGTCGCCCAGATCCTGCCCCCGGAACCGGGTGCGGCGGTGACAGTGGAGGAACCGGAGCAGCCGGCGGAGGACCCAGAGGCCAGCTCCTCCGGCAGTCAGCCGGCCACCCTCCAGGCGGCTTCGGAGCCATGGCTCATCAGTGTGGGGGGCAAGCTGCTGGAGCCGGCGCCCGCCGACAGCGGAGCCATCGAGGTGACAGGGCTCACCGCCCTGTCACCAAAGGCGGGTACCATGCTGGAGATCCCAGAGGCGGAGCAGCCCAGACTGGATGCCCTGCTGGATCTGCTGGCCACTCTGGAGGAGATGGAGGCGGTGGACCGGGTGTCCTCCATCCAACTGAGTGACACCCAGGTCAAACTGCACTATCTGGAGCGGTTTGAGGTAAAAATGCCCCTTAACGCGGACTTTAGTTATAAGCTCCGAGTGCTGGAGCAGGCGGTGGCCAAGGCGGAGGAGGAGTTTGGCAGTCAGGCATCCGGCACCATGGACCTGACACAGCAGGACTACGCCGCGGTGTATTCTCCCGATTGATGGGAAGTATTGGAAAATGACGGAAAGTTTCGTCGGAAGCGAGATTTTCTCTTGACCGGCAAAGGAAAGAGCGATACAATATAACAAAATGTAGACTTCACAAGCGGAAGCTATCCACAACAGGTTGTTTTGCGGCGATAGCTTCCACATTTACATAGGAGGAACGACAATGGCCTTCGGATTGGATATGGGTCCTGAAAGCGTAGTAAACATCAAGGTAGTGGGCGTCGGCGGCGGCGGCAATAACGTGGTCAACCGTATGGTCCGTACCGGCACCAAGGGCGTGGATTTCATCGCGGTCAACACCGACAAGCAGGCGCTGTCGCTCTCTGGCGCAGGCCAGAAGATACAGATCGGCGAGAAGCTGACCAACGGCCAGGGGGCGGGCTCCGATCCTGAGGTGGGCCGCAAGTCTGCCGAGGAGAACCGTAGCCAGATCTCCAAGGTCCTGGAGGACGCTGACATGGTCTTTATTACCGCCGGCATGGGCGGTGGCACCGGCACTGGCGCGGCCCCCATCGTGGCCGATATTGCCAAGGAGCTGGGGATACTTACCGTGGGTGTGGTCACCAAGCCCTTCCGGTTCGAGGGAATGCGCCGTATGAAGCAGGCGGAGAACGGGATTGCTGAACTGCGCAACAAGGTGGATTCACTGGTTATCATCCCCAACGAGCGGCTGAAGCTGGCCACGGACCAGAAGATCACCATGCTCAACGCCTTTGAGATTGCGGACGATGTCCTGCAGCAGGCCGTCCAGTCCATCTCTGACCTGATCAATAACACCGGCTTTATCAATCTGGACTTTGCCGATGTGTCCGCCGTCATGAAGGACGCGGGGTGCGCCCACATGGGCGTTGGCCGCGCCGCGGGCAAGAATAAGGCTGAGGAGGCTGCCAAGATGGCTATTTCCAGCCCCCTGCTGGAGACTTCTATCAACGGCGCCAAGGGCGTGCTGATCAATGTGACCGGCTCTATGGATATCGGCCTGGAGGAGGTAGAGACAGCGGCCAACCTGGTCCAAGAGGCCGCTCACCCCGACGCCAATATCATCTTCGGCGCTGCCTTTGATGAGTCCCTGGAGGACGAGATTCGGGTCACTGTCATCGCTACCGGGTTTGACCAGGCGCCCAACAGTGTTCCAACTGCCCCCAGCGCTGCTGGGGAGCGTCCCGCAGTCCAGGCTCCGTCCCAGGATGCTGGGCAGCCAGCTGGAGAGGGGCAGTCGGCCGCTTCTCCTGTTGCCGAACCGGAGAAGCCCAAGGTCAGTGACGACGACTGGGATATTTTGGAGCGTATTTTCAGCAAGAAACGCTAATTTATGATAAAAGACAAAGCAGCCCGTGCCGATGGCACGGGCTGCTTTTATGCGGATTAGAAAAACATGATGATGATGGAGGTCATGATGCCGCATACACATAGGGCGATAGAGCTCATAGCCCCCTGGAGAGCGCCAATCTCCATGGCCTTGGAGGTACCCAGAGCATGGCTGCACGCCCCGATGGCCACCCCTTCCGCCACCGGGTCTGTGACGCGGAACAGTTTGGCGAAAAGGGGGGCAAAGATAGCGCCTATTACTCCGGCCACTAGCACGGCGGTGACTGTGATGCCCTGAATACCACCGTTGCTGTCCGAGATGGCAACAGCGATAGCGGTTGTGACGCTTTTAGGCAGGAGGGAGGAGGCAATGACACTGTCCACAGACAGCAGTTTGCACAGCAGAAGGATGGACCCAAGACTAGTGAGACAGCCGGTGAAGCACCCCGCCAGGACAGGGAAAAAATACTCCTTTAGTAGCTGACGCTGGCGGTAGATATTCAGGGCCAGCACCGCGGTCACTGGGCCCAGGAGCAGGGAGAGGACATCGCCGCCCTGCTGGTAGTCCTCATACGGGAGACGGAGGGCTGCCAATACCGACAGGATCAGAGCCACGGCCACGGCAAGGGGGTTGAGCAGGAAACAGCCGGTCCGTTTCTGGATCCACTGAGCCACGCTCCAGGCCGCGCAGGTCAGCACAATGCCAAAGAAGGGGGAGGAGAAAAGAATGTCTCTCACCGGCCTTTCCCCCCCTTCCGACGAATGAGTAGCTGGATGGTCCAGGCGGTGACCAGATAGACCAGGGGAGTGGTGACTACGGCAATAAAAAAGAAGGGGATCAGGTAGGGAAGAAGCTTCTCCCAATGCTCTATGATGGCTACACAGGGCGGGACGAAGAAGAAGGCCATATTGTCCACCAGGAAGCCGGAGACCCGGCCAATGTGCCGCTCCTTTACCACTCCAGAAAAGAGGAGTAGCAGGAGAAGCACCAGACTGATGACCCCGGCGGGAAAGGGGAAGGGCAGCAGAAAGGAGATGCCCTCGGAGATCAGACAAACGCCGAACACAACGGCGATCTCACCCATGATGTTCAAAATACTAGCTCCTTTTCTCAGACCGGCCCACCAGGTAATCCAGGGTGACCTGGTAGAAGTCGGCCATCCGGACCAGGGTGGAGGCGTCCGGCTCCCGTTCTCCGGTTTCGTAACGGCGGTAGGTGATATAGACCATCTCCATGGCCTGGGCAGTTTCCGCCTGGGTCATGTGGCGCTCTTTCCGAAGAAGGCGGAGTCTTTCTGGTAATTTGGTCATTTATTATTTTACCTCTTGACAAATCCAAACGGATTTACTACAATAAAATAAATCCGTTTGGATGTATTTTTGGAGAGACAAAAATGACAGAAACGGTAAGAATCCTGTATGACTATGTCTTGGAATGCCGAAATGAAATGATGAAAGACCCGGACTATCGGGCTAGTGGTGAAATCGTGGATAAAAATTACAATCAGTTGAAGGGGCGGCTGAATGAGGAGGGGTGCCAGCTTTTGGACCAGCTGATGAACAGTCTGACGCACCAGCTGTGCCTGGACATGGAGTACAAATTCCAAATCGCCCTGGAAATGGGCGCGGAGTTGTATACAGCCCTCTGTCCCCGGCAGACGCCTTACTCCCAAATAGCGGTGGCGAAATAGTCTTCCGGCGTTTCGGCCCGACGGATCAGGCGGGTAGAGCCGTCCTCGCACAGCAGGACCTCGGCGGAACGGAGCCGTCCATTGTACTGATAGCCCATAGCGTGGCCATGGGCGCCGGTGTCATGGATGACCAACAGATCACCAATGTCTATCTCAGGCAGCATCCGGTCGATGGCGAATTTGTCGCTGTTCTCACACAGGGCGCCGGTGACGTCGTACTTGTGGTCACAGGGCAGGTCCTCCTTGCCCATCACAGTGATGTGGTGATAGGCCCCATAGATGGCCGGCCGCATCAGATTGGAGGCACAGGCGTCCACCCCAATATAATCCTTATAGGTGCGCTTCTCGTGGAGAACTTGGGTGACCAGGTGGCCGTGGGGAGCCAGCATGAACCGGCCCAGCTCGGTGCAGAGGGACACATCACCCATCCCCGCGGGGACCAGGATCTCCTCGTAGGCCCTCCGTACCCCTTCGCCGATGACCGCGATGTCATTGGCAGGCTGATCCGGACGGTAGGGGACGCCCACTCCGCCGGACAGGTTGATAAAGGTGATATGACAGCCGGTTTCTTCCTTCAACTCCACAGCGGTGCGGAAGAGAATGGCGGCCAGGGCGGGGTAATACTCGTTGGAAATGGTGTTGGAGGCCAGGAAAGCGTGGATGCCGAACTCCTCGGCGCCCAGCTCTTTCAGCCGGCGGAATGCTTGGGTCATCTGGGGCCGGGTCAGACCGTATTTGGCCTCCCCAGGGTTATCCATCACCTGAAAGCCCTCTTTGCTCTCGCCCAGGGTAAAGGTGCCGCCAGGGTTATAGCGGCAGGAGATCTTTTTGGGGATATAGCCGATGGTGTTCCGCAAAAAGTCGATGTGACTGATATCGTCCAGATTGATGGTGACCCCCAATTCGGCGGCCAGCTGAAATTCCTCGGCGGGCGTATCATTGGAAGAAAACATGATCTCGTCCCCGGCAAAGCCACACCGCTGGCTCATCATCAGCTCGGTGAGGGAGGAGCAGTCCACGCCACAGCCCTCCTCCCGCAGGAGCTTCAGAATTTGGGGATTGGGGGTGGCCTTGACGGCAAAATACTCCTTAAAGCCTGGATTCCAGGAGAAGGCCCGGTACAGGCCGCGGGCGGTTTCACGGATGCCCTTCTCATCGTAAAGGTGGAAGGGGGTGGGGTACTGTTTGACGATTTCCTGGAGCTGCTCCAGGGTGACGAAGGGCCGCTTCATGGCAGATCGCTCCTTTATCTTTGGTATGGGGCGGGACAGAGAAAAGCCTTCCCAGCGGGAAGGCAAAAAACTCCCCAAGAGGGAAAAATCAAAACTAGTTTATCTCCCCAGGGGAAAAAAGTCAATGCGCGGAACGACCAACAAGCCGGCAGAGAAGAAAAAATCTTTTATCTTTCGAGAAAAAATCCCGAAAACATAACATTTTCTCTTGCGTCCTGTCGGAAATTCTGTTATGATACTTCGGAACGAGAAAGGGGGAGCGCGTCATGACCATGTATGAGCCTTTTAGCTGGCCTAAGTTTGACGGGGCCCTCATTTCTATCTGCCGCTGACAATCACAATGTGGTTGTCTTTTTTTGTGTGCCAAACGTGAAGGGAGAAATGTAAATGAATCACCACGAGCCTATCCGCGACGCCCGTCAGTTGGGCCTGCCCAAAATGCTGATCCTCGGCCTTCAGCATATGTTCGCCATGTTCGGCGCTACCGTGCTGGTCCCCATCCTGGTCCAGGGCTACGGGCTGCCCCTTTCCATCCAGACCACCCTGTTTTTCGCCGGTGTGGGCACCCTGTTCTTCCACGTATGTACCAAGCTGAAGGTGCCAGCGTTCCTGGGTTCCTCCTTTGCCTATCTGGGCGGCTTCAGCGCGGTGGCCCAGCTAGATTCCGGCATCTATGCCAATATGACCGGAGAGGAAAAGCTGCCCTACGCCCTGGGCGGCATCGTGATAGCTGGCCTGATGTATCTGGTGCTGGCCGCTCTGATCCGGCTGCTGGGCGTGCGCAAGGTCATGCGCTACCTGCCCCCCGTAGTCACCGGGCCCATCATCATCCTCATTGGCTTGTCCCTGGCCCCCAGCGCGATCAATAACGCCTCCACGAACTGGTGGCTGGCCCTTCTGTCCATCGCTGTTGTTATCGCGGCGAACATTTGGGGCAAGGGCATGATCAAGATCATTCCTATTCTGCTGGGCGTTGTGATCCCCTATGTGGTAGCGTTGGCTACCAACCAGGTGGACTTCTCCGGCATGGCCGCTGCGGAACTGGTCGGACTGCAGCCCTTTGTCTTGGCCAAGTTCGACCTTACCTCCATCCTGGTCATGGCCCCCATCGCCGTGGCGGCCATGATGGAGCATATCGGGGATATGTCTGCCATCTCCGCCACGGTGGGGGAGAACTTTATTGAGAATCCGGGCCTCCACCGCACCCTCATTGGCGACGGCATCGCCACCTCCCTGGCCGGAATGTTTGGCGGTCCCGCCAATACCACCTATGGCGAGAACACCGGTGTGCTGGAGCTGTCCCAGGTCTTTGATCCCAAGGTGGTCCGGCTGGCCGCTGTCTATGCGGTGGTGCTGTCCTTCTCTCCCAAGTTTGCCGCCGTCATCAACTCCATCCCCACCGCCATTATCGGCGGCGTGTCCTTCATCCTCTATGGCATGATCTCCGCTATCGGCGTGCGCAACGTGGTGGAGAACCGGGTGGATTTCACCAACTCCCGCAATCTTATTATTGCGGCCGTCATCATGGTGTGCGGCCTGGGCTTCAAGATCTGGGGCAACAACAACGAGTTCTCCGGACTGACCTTCCATGTGGGCGGCGCCTCCGTGACGCTGACCTCCCTGGCCATTGCGGCCATCGCTGGCATCGCCCTCAACGCCATCCTGCCCGGCAAGGACTATGAATTCGGCACCGATGTGACCAAGGGCCGCTCCGGTGACTTTGGACGGTATTGAGCGATACATGTAGTTGGAAACGGGAGCCTCCGGAATGTCCGGAGGCTCCGTTTTTATTCCATTCCTGAAAGAAAGATATAGCAAAGATGAAAAAAACATTAAATCGGGGGCAAGGTCCTTGCGCGGGAAAACAAAATAGGATAAAATGAAGCCATCAAACGGGCGACCGTATGGAATGAAGGAGGCAACGATACCATGGGATTTTTTGATAATTTCAAGGAAAAGGCCACTGACCTGGCCCAGGCCGGTGTAGCCCAGTCCAAGCGGCTGGCGGAGATCGCCAAGCTAAAGACCGCCAACATGGGCGAGGAGGACACCATCAAAAAGGCGTACATCGAGCTGGGTAAGCTGTACTACGCGGAGAAGGGTGCCGCCCCTGAGGCGGCCTATGCCGCCTCCTGCGAGAAGATCACTGCGGCCAAGGCGGCGATCGAGGCCAACAACGACCGCATCGCCGAGCTGAAGAGTTCTGCCGACGATGAGGTGGAGGTGGTCGCGCGGGTGGAGCCTGTGGAGCGCGCAGCGGAGCCGTCTGCCCATCAGGAAGCGGAGGTTCAGGAAACAGAAGCCCAGGAGAATCCGCCCCAGGAATAACACCGCCGCTAGGGGCCTGCCATGATTTGACATGGCAGGCTCTTTTTCGTATGCTCTCCCCCTTTTTCGGGCAAGCTGTGGGAGAAGGAGGAGAGCTTATGGAGCAATATTACCGTCTGCCACAGGATGTGGTGGGCCACGACCCGGTGCTGCTGTCCTACTGGGACAAGATGCCCCCACGGGCCCGGCTGCGTCTGCTGGAGAGCGATATCAGCGTATCGACCCTGGGAGAGCTGCAAAAGCTGGGGGAGGAGCTGGGACGGGATACGACCGTACCGCCCGAAATGAGGTAAAAAAGGATTTTCATTCCAACTATGATATTTTTCAGCAGAGAACTTCTGGCTGAAATGTTCTCTTTTGGTTGCGCCGCCCTGAGAAACATGATACCATAGGAAAAAAGGAGGCGGCGACCATGCTGTTTGTATGTTACCCCAAATGCACCACCTGCCAGCGGGCCAAAAAATTCCTGGACGACCGGGGCGTGTCCTACACCGAGAGACACATTAAGGAGAATAATCCTACGGCGGAAGAGCTGCGCGGATGGTGGCAGGCCAGCGGCTTGCCATTAAAAAAATTTTTTAATACCTCCGGCCTATTGTACAAGTCTTTGGAACTGAAGGACAAGCTCCCCACCATGACGGAGGAGGATCAGCTGGCACTGCTGGCCACCGACGGAATGCTGGTCAAACGGCCCATCCTGGTGGCGGATGACTTTGTGCTGGTGGGCTTCCGAGAGGCGGAGTGGTCCGCGCGGCTGTAAAAAGCGCCCAGCTTCAGGGAAAGGAAATGGATCGGACAGACTGGAGGGATTCCATTGGGGGTCCTCCAGTCTGTCTTTGCTAAAAAATATTCCTTTGCTGACATTAGGGTCCAGGGTCCTTTTTCCATTGTCCGTCCCAGATAGGACGAAGCGCGGACAGCTGGAAAGGGTGGAAGGTCTACCCTTGATTGAATCTCCCCCGACACGGTCATAATGAGAGGGCGGACGGCTTGAACGTGCCGTCCGCCCTTTCGTTTTTAAGGGGGTGGAACAAATGGAGAAAGGACCAAAACAGAAGGGCGGCCCCGGTATGGCCGGCGCTTTGGCGGGTGTGCTGGGGCTGTGTCTTCTAGCGGCTATCCTGTTGACCGGAGATGGGGGAAGGGCCTCGGAAGCGGCCGCGCCCGCCATGCTGACAATGCCTAGACTGTCCGCCGCCGCTTCCGTGGATACCGAGATTGGCGAACAGGTGATCCCCCTGGGCCGGGCAGTGGGTATCAAGCTTTTTTCTGACGGTGTGCTGGTGGTGGGCCTCTCACCGGTGGAAACAGAGCGGGGCGCCCAATACCCCGGGCGGGATTGCGGCTTGAAGGCGGGAGACGTGATTACCCATATCAATGGGGAAGAGGTGGACACCATCGAAGAAATACAGGAGATGGTGGCACAGCAGCAGGGAGAGCAACTGACCATTCAGGCGGTCCGGGGCCAGCGGCAGTTGCAGCTGACTACCGCCCCTGTAGCCAACAGTCAGGGGAATTACCAACTGGGCGTCTGGCTGAGAGACTCAATGGCGGGCATCGGAACAGTGACCTTCTATGACCCGGAGACCGGTGTGTTCGCCGCCCTAGGCCATGGCATCAACGACGTGGATACCGCCATGCTTATGCCGCTGGAATCGGGCGCTATCATGGAGGCGACGGTGTCTGATGTGAAAAAAGGGGTCAGCGGCCAGCCCGGTGAACTCCATGGGCAATTTGATTTGACCCGGGACTTGGGAACACTCTACGCCAACACCAATCTGGGTATCTTTGGCCAGTTGGACCAAAACGAGCTGACCCAGGGGTTGGAGCCGGTAGAAGTGGCTGACAGGGAGCAGATCCACACTGGAAAAGCCACGATCCTGTCCAATATCCGGGGGGACAAGGTGGAAGAGTTTGACATCGAGATTACCAAACTCTTTCTGGATGGGGATGGGACCCGTAACCTGATGGTCCAGGTGACCGATCAGGAGCTGCTGGAGACCACCGGCGGCATCGTCCAGGGAATGAGCGGCAGCCCGATCCTGCAGGACGGCAGGCTGGTGGGCGCTGTGACTCACGTCTTGGTCAGCGACCCCCAGCGGGGCTATGGCATCCTGGCGGAAAATATGATCCGACAGGCCGACAGCTGCCGCCAAGCCCAGATGTCTTGAGCCAGGGGCCTCAGGATACCACACCTGAGGCCCTTTTTCTTTCTAATACGACACAAACTTCCACAGATAACATCCAAAATATTCCAAAAATGTCGAAAATTAAAGAAAAGTTCATGGAAAAATATAGAAGAATTGGCTTGAATATGCTGTCTGATTATGCTAGATTATAGGTGGCCGGTCGAAACCCGTCCCAACTGTGGACGAGGACATATGAAGCAGTAGGAGTGATATCATGATGGAAGCAATCAAACGAATATTGATTGCAGACGCTGGAGAGGACTTCCGGCGGGGTCTGGTAGACAGCCTGTCCGGAGAGGCGGATATCCAAGTGGCCGGTCAGACAGGCGATGGGGCTGAGTTAGTCCGTATGGTGAGCGAGCTGATGCCGGACGCGGTGGTGATGGAGATTGTGCTGGCGGGCCTGGACGGCCTGGAGGTGCTGGAACAGCTGAACAAGATGGAGAAACGCCCCAAGATCCTGGTGCTGTCCAATTATACCAGAGGCGGGATCGCGGATGCCGCTGCGGCAAAGGGGGCTGACTATTTTATGGTGAAGCCCTGTCGAAGCAGTGCCCTGTGTGAGCGGATTCGGGACCTCACCGGTGGGACAGCCATAGAAACAGAGGGTGATCGGGGCGTCGATCTGGAGAAGCAGGTCACGGCCATCATCCACGAGGTGGGAGTGCCCGCCCACATCAAAGGCTATCAGTATTTGAGGGAGGCCATCCTGATCGCGGTCCGGGATATGGACGTGATCAATGCGGTGACCAAGGTCCTCTATCCCGAAGTGGCCAAGCGGTTCAATACTACTGCCAGCCGGGTAGAACGGGCGATCCGTCATGCCATCGAGGTGGCGTGGGACCGGGGCGATTTAGAGACGCTGCAGAAATACTTTGGCTATACCGTTTCCAACGCCAAGGGAAAGCCCACCAACAGTGAGTTCATCGCCATGATCGCCGACCGGCTTCAACTGCAGAGAAAACACCAGGCATAACGGATACAGGAGAGAAATACTTGCCTTTTTCCTCCGATTTTGCTATGATAGCGGAGGAAATGGGGTGAACCATATGACGATTAGATACAGACCTAAGGGTGTCTGTTCCCATCTGTTTGAAATAGAGGTAGAGGAGGGACGCATCCTCTCAGTCCGGGTAGAGGGCGGCTGCAGCGGAAATCTGCAGGGCTTGTCCTCACTGCTGCGGGGGATGGAAGTCAAAGAAGCCATAGGGCGGCTGGAGGGCATCCGCTGCGGAGCTAAGAGCACCTCCTGTCCTGACCAGATGGCCCAGGCACTGAAAACTCTCATTTGAGCTGGGTGAGCTCGACATGATGACCATAGATAACAGGCGCGGAAGGGAGCTGTCCTCAGCCCAGCCGTGCCTGTTTTTTTATGTTGGAGCACATGACGTCGCACGGGCGCGAGGTCCGCGGAAAGGGGCGCCCTGACGGGTGGACCGGGACCTGGTCAAACTAGCTGACAGGTCCCGCTCTATCCCACTGGAGGAGAAGGTTATTTTCGAATGCCCCGATAATTGCTCCGGGAGCGGGCGCCGGTGCCGGAGCGATACCGCCGCTTCTTGCGGAAGACCAGCAGCCTCAGCAGGATAAAGGCGGCCAGCAGCAGAACGACAGCCAGGACGATCTGGACCCAGGTATCCTGGAAGAAGGAGATGAACTGCTCCTTTTTATACAACAGCTCGGACCGTTCCACGGAATTGACCGCTACCAGGTCCAGCTTGCCGTATACCTCGCCCTCATAGGACAGAGTCATAACGCCGAGCACCTGTCCCTCCTCCACCGGGGCCTCCACCTCCTGGGAAAAGAGGGCAATCTTGGTTTCAATGGCGTCCAAATCCATGTCCTTGGGGAGCGTGCGGGTGATGGAGCCCTGGGGCTTGACATTGACCTCGTCCGCCTGGCGGGACATGGTGACCGCCACCTTGTCCACGGGCTCGGTCCCCTTGGTGATGGTGACGCGTTCAAAATTGTTGAAGCCGTATTCCAGCAGCCGTTTGCTCTCTACCAACTGTCCCTGGCGCAAGTCCTCATAGCCCTCCTGCTCCATGGGGCCGGAGCCCAGCACCACCGAAATGAGCAGAGTGTCCCCGTCCTCGGCGGCGGCGATGAGGCAGCGGCCAGCCTCGTCCGTGTTGCCTGTCTTGCCGCCGATACACTTGTCATAGACATAGCCGGAGTACCAGAGGTTGGAGATAAGTCCGTTGGTGTTGTAGAAATACCGCTCCGCCGACAGATTGGTGGCGGGTACAGTGTAAGCGGCAGTCTTGATGATGGTGCGGAACAGGTCGTATTCCAAGGCCGCCTGGAAGATCAGGGCCAGGTCATAGGCTGTGGAGTAGTGGTCCTCGCTGTGCATGCCGGCTGTGTTGGTGAAATGGGTGTTCTGACAACCCAGTTCCCCGGCCTTTCGGTTCATATGGGCTACGAAATCCTCGATGGTACCATCTACTTCTACCGCCAATACATTGGCGGCGTCGGCGGCGGAGGGGAGCATGACACAGTAGAGCAGGTCCTCCACCGACATGACTTCGCCCTCCTTCAAGCTGGCCACCACATAGCCGGCGCCGGAGGGGATATCCTGCATCCGGGTAGGGCCGGCGGTGACCATGGTAGAGGGAGAGAGCTGACCGTTCTCAATGGCTTCCAGCACCAGAAGGGCGGTCATGACCTTGGTAGTGCTGGCGGGATAGGCCTTCTCATAGGCCCCCTTGTCGTACAGTACCTCGTTGTAATTGGCATCCAGCAGTACCGCGTTGGTGCAAAACAGGTCAGGCTCCTCCAGGGCAGCGGCTGGGGCGGTGAACAAAGTCAGTACCATGGGGAACAGCAGAAGTAGAGAGAGAAAGCGATATTTTTTCATAGGAAATTCTCCGTATGTATGATATACTAATTTTATATCCGTTCATCTGGCAAAGTCGGATAGCAGTATTATAGCAAAAGCAGCGGCAGTCCGCAAGCGGCAGGGGGGAGAAAGATGAGAGATATATCCCGCTTCGATAAGGTGATACTGCTGCTAACCGCGGGGTTTGTGCTGTTTACTGGGGGCTGGTTCCTGGCCCAGAGGAGTGCGGCCCAGCCCTATCAGGTGACTGCCGCCCGGAACGACCGGGAGGAGCCCCAGGAGACGGAAAAGGGATCTTCCTCCTTCGGGGGGAGGCCGGACAGCCTTCTGCCCGGGGAGAAGATCAATCTCAATACCGCGGACCAGTATGATTTGCGGCGCCTGCCCGGCATTGGGGAGAAGCGGGCCCAGGACATTGTAGACTACCGAGAGGCGCACGGGCCCTTCCAGTCGGTGGACGAGCTGGACAATGTGTCCGGGATCGGACCAGGGATCCTGGATGGGCTGCGGGAGTATGCCTGTGTGGGCTAGGACAGGGAATAAGGAGTTTTTATCCATGGCGAAAATATTAGTAGTAGACGACGAGCAGGTACTGGTCAAGGGCATCAAATTCAACTTGGAGCACGAGGGCTACCAGGTGGAGGTGGGCTACGATGGGGAGCAGGCGGTTGAGCTGGCCCGGGAGGGGAGCTTTGACCTGATCCTGCTGGACCTGATGATGCCCAAGATTGATGGCCTTCAGGCTTGTATGCGTATCCGGGAGTTCTCCAATGTGCCCGTCATCATGCTGACGGCTAAGGGGGAGGACGCGGACAAGCTCATGGGATTTGAGAGCGGGGCGGACGACTACATCACCAAGCCCTTCAACATCCTGGAGCTGAAGGCGCGGGTGAGGGCGCTCCTCCGCCGTTCCGGCGCCGCCGGACAGAAGCAGTCGGGCGGCGTTCTGTCCATAGGCCACATTCGGCTGGATACCGGGGAGCGGGCAGCCTGGAAGGGGGACAAGATGGTGGAGCTCACCGCCAAGGAGTTCGACCTGATGGAGCTGCTCATGCGCAATCCAGGCCGGGTGTACAGTCGGGAAAATCTGCTCAATGTGGTCTGGGGCTATGAGTATATTGGAGATTACCGCACAGTGGATGTCCACGTCCGCCGGCTCCGGGAGAAGCTGGAGCTGGACCCGGCCAACCCGGAGTATATCCGTACCAAGTGGGGCGTGGGCTACTTTCTGTCTAACCGGCCGGAGGAGCGGGAGCGTTAAGCGACGGCCTCGAGTGGGTGTGGGTGGACAGACTAAGGAAGGAGGGAGACAAAATGGCGGGGCCGCAGCAGAAGAAGCCGGGCAAGACTGTGCCGTTTTTTGCCTCTCTTCAGGTCAAGTATGCCATGAGCTACCTGGTCATTTTCGCCGTGGTGCTGGTGCTGCTGAATACCTATCCGGTCATCGCCTCCCAAGATCTCCTCTTTACCTCCAAACGGGACTCGCTGAAGAGCCAGACGGCGGTGATGGCCTCCGCTCTCATGGAGCTGGAGTCTCTCTCCGCCGACCAGGTGGCCAGGGTAATGAATATGCTGGACAACATGGGGCTGTCCCGTATCCTGGTTACTGATCCGGCAGGTCTGATCCTCTATGACAGCCTGGAGGCGGGGGAGAAGGACCAGGAGAACCAGGAGGAGCCAGAGGAACCACACTACCGGTATGCCCTCTACCAGGAGGTGGTGGGGGCGCTGCGGGGGAAGGATGTGTTCTACTCCCGCTATGAGAACGATGTGTTTACCTCAACCGCCGCCTCCCCCATCGTCTACCGAGGCATGATCATCGGTTCCATCTATATTCTGGAGGTAGACGCGGCCCAGGGGCAGCTTTTGAGCAGCCTACAGCAGAACCTGCGCACCATTTCACTGGTCATCGCCGCGGCCACCCTGGTCATGTCCACATTTTTCTCCAAGATGCTTACCGCCCGGATTGCCGCCCTCCTGCGGGCCATCCGCATTGTGGGCGAAGGGGAGTACGGCCACCGGCTTCAGATCGAGGGGCGGGACGAGATGGCCCAGATGGCTGAGGAGTTCAACCAGCTGACCGACCGGCTCCAGACCACGGAGGAGGTCCGCCGCCGTTTTGTGTCTGACGCCAGCCATGAATTGAAAACACCGCTGGCCTCCATCCGTCTACTGGCGGATTCCATCCTCCAGAACGACCAGATTGACCGTGACACAGCAAGGGAGTTTGTCTCTGATATCGGCGCGGAGGCAGACCGACTGACCCGCATCACTGAGCATTTACTGGCATTGACCAGGTTGGACAGCCTGCCTGCTGGACAGACTGAGCCAGTGGACCTGTCCCAAGTGGCAGACCGGGCGGTGTCTATGCTCCTTCCTGTGGCTGACGCTGCCGGTGTGACCATCGAGAAGGACCTGAAGGCGGACTGTATGGTCCGAAGCACAGGGGACGACCTGTATCAAATCTGTTTCAATCTGATCGAAAATGCCGTGAAATACAATTTCCCAGGCGGTAAGGTGTTTGTGTCAGTCTATCGGGACACAGATCAGGTCCTGCTTGAGGTGGGGGATACGGGGGTAGGGATCCCGGAGGAGGACCTGCCCAAGATATTCAACCGTTTCTACCGGGTGGATAAGGCCCGTTCCCGGGCGGCCGGCGGGACCGGACTGGGCCTGTCCATCGCGCGGGACACGGTCCGCCGTCACGGGGGCTGGATTACTGCCAGGCCCCGCCACCCAGAGGGGACTCTCTTTACCGTGGGATTCCCCCAGTATACCGCCCAGCCGGACCGGGACGAGGAGGGAGAAGGATGAGAAGGACCCTCGCTCTGGCTTTGGTACTCCTTCTTGCTTTGCGCCTGCTGCCGGGCTGCGGGAGCGGCGGGGAAGAGAAGGGAGAGTATGAGCTCTATTTCGCCGTGAGCAGTGGGGTAGGACACGGGCCGGCACTGGATACCCAGCCCCTGGACTGGCCGGAGGACCGTGGACGGCCCACCCCGGAAGACTTGCTTCTGGCTCTGCTGTCCGGTCCCTCACAGGAGGGACTGCGCTCCCCATTCCCCAGAGGAGTAGCTCTGCGCTCCTGGGAGCGGGAGGGTGAAACGGTCACTGTCTATCTGTCAGAGCAATACGGGGGACTGACCGATATGGCCCTGACGCTTGCCGACTACTGCATCGTCCTTACCCTGTCACAATTAGAGGGCGTAGAGTGGGTAGAGATACGTTCAGAGGGTCACACCTCCAGCTACCGTAGCCACCAGCTCCTTCAGGCTGGGGAGGCGGTACTGACCGAAGAACTGATGGAGGGGGCCGATTCGGCTACTTGACAAATCGCGGACGGGAGGGTAAGCTTAACTATCCCCCAGATGTTGGGGCGGTCCTGTCCGCCATGCCCCATAAGAAAGAAGGAAATTTTATGAGTGATTATCAAATCAATACCAAGTGTGTCCAGGGCGGCTATACCCCTGGAAACGGAGAGCCCCGGCAGATCCCCATTGTCCAGTCTACTACTTTTAAGTACGCCACCAGCGAGGACATGGGCAAGCTCTTTGACCTGGAGGCCAGTGGTTATTTTTATACTCGGCTGCAAAACCCGACCAACGACTATGTTGCTGCCAAGATCTGTGAGCTGGAGGGGGGAACTGCCGCCATGCTCACCTCCTCTGGTCAGGCGGCCAACTTCTACGCCATCTTCAATATCGCCAACTGCGGCGACCATATCGTTGCCTCCTCCACCATCTATGGCGGTACCTATAACCTGTTCCACGTAACTATGCGGAAGATGGGCATTGACTTTACCTTTGTAGAGCCAGACTGCTCTGACGAGGAGTTGGAGGCCGCCTTCCGGCCCAATACCAAAGCAGTGTTCGGCGAGACTATCGCCAATCCCGCCCTCACCGTGCTGGACATCCAGCGGTTCGCCAAGGCGGCCCATGCCCACGGTGTGCCCCTCATCATGGATAACACCTTCGCCACTCCAGTCAACTGCCGCCCCTTCGAGTGGGGGTGTGACATCGTCACCCACTCTACCACCAAGTATATGGACGGCCACGGAGCGGCTGTGGGCGGCACCATTGTGGACAGCGGCAATTTTGACTGGATGGCCCACGCTGAGAAGTTCCCTGGCCTGACCACCCCGGACGACAGCTACCACGGCATCACCTACGCCGAGAAGTTCGGGCAGGCAGGCGCGTTTATTACCAAGTGTACCGCCCAGCTGATGCGGGACTTTGGCTCCATCCAGTCCCCCCAGAACGCCTTCCTGCTGAATCTGGGATTGGAGAGCCTCCACGTCCGTATGGCCCGCCACTGTGAGAACGGTCTGGCTGTGGCCAGGTTTTTGAAGGACCACCCCAAGGTCAGCTTTGTCACCTACCCCGGCCTAGAGGGGGACAAGTATTATGAGGTCGCCAAAAAGTACATGCCCAACGGGACCTGCGGTGTGGTATCCTTCGGAGTCAAGGGCGGACGCAAGGCGGCTGAAACCTTTATGAAGCACCTGAAGCTGGCTGCCATCGAGACCCATGTGGCTGACGCCCGGACCTGCTGCCTCCATCCCGCCTCCGCCACCCACCGGCAGATGAACGACCAGGAGCTGGCCGCCGCTGGGATTACCCCGGACCTGGTGCGGATGTCCTGCGGCATCGAGGACGCGGCCGACCTGATCGCTGACATCGAGCAGGCCCTGGAGGCAGTCTGAATCAGAAACGACCCGGCGCGGCGAACCCCGTGCCGGCATGGAAAGGATTTTTGATATGAAGCGTGTAGGAAACGCAGGTACTATCCTGATGTACAACCTCTCCGGACCGGAGTTTTCTAAGCTGCGGCAGATTTTCGCCATGCTGCGGCTGCGGATGCGGGTAGTAGAGCCGGACCGTTACCACATAGCTCTGTCTGATCTGGCTGCTGGTAGAGGAGAGGGCGGAGAAATGAGTGAGGCGCTTCCAGAAGCTATGCTGGTTTTTTGCGGACTGAACAACGCTCTGCTCAACCAGGTGCTGGAGGTTATCCGTCTGGCAAAGCTGCCTCCGATCCCTCTGAAGGCTGTTCTGACTGCTTCCAATCAGGAGTGGGATACCCACCAGCTCTATGAGGAACTGAAGAAGGAGCGGGAGGCCATTGCTGCCCAGAAGGCGGAAAAGGACTAAAGTGGGAAAAATCCCGTTGACAAATCTCCGCTGGGACAGTATAATAATCAAGCGGTCGTTAGACCGCTCTTTGCGGCTGTGCTGGAATTGGTAGACTGGCAAGCTTGAGGTGCTTGTGTCCGTATGGGCGTACGGGTTCGACTCCCGTCAGCCGCACCACGTCGGAGCAAAGTCCGCTTTGCTCCGACGTCTTTTTATGTCCACGGCACAAAAAGACGTCATCCGCCCGCTCCCTTGCTTCTCCTTTCCAAATCGAACCCACTGCGTTGGGCTTTGATTTGGGGCCGCCCTATGGGCGGCTATTTTCGTTTCTGAAAAAATATCGGCTTTAACCGTCTTTTGTACTCTTTACGCCCCGGAATCCTTGCGTTGAAAGGACTCCGGGGTTTTGTTATTCTTCTGAAAACCATTTTGGGTATTCTTGCGTATTTTGCTTTCGCTATGAAATCAGAGACTCCACCACCGTTTATTTATTCAGTTCCGAATTTGCGATATAATCGTGCCATCAGCTAGGGATCTGCGCAGACCTTCGGGCAAATGGAGCCGATAGAAAAAATTTTCTTTTGGTGCAATAAAATGGAAGGGCCGTGCGTTATATAGATGAACAGCAAATCAGCCCCCCAAAAATTGCTGAAATAACAACTTGACGGAGGACATAAAAATGAAAAAGACATTCTCAAAGACTTTGGTGGGTTGCGCCGCCGCAGTAATGGTGACTGGGGCCCTGCTTACCCCCGTAATGGGTGCCAATGCATCCAGCCCCTGGCAGACTGCTGACACAGACTTTATCGGGAGATCCAGGGCGGAAGAAATCGCCCTTGACCACGCCGGGATAGAGGCATCCCAGCTCTCCTGGATCCATGTCAAGCTGGACCATGACCATGGACGTGTAGAATATGACGTGGAATTCTTCTCTGGCAACAAGGAGTATGATTACGAGATCGACGCAACCAGTGGAGACATCCTGAGTTTTGACTATGATGTTGAATGGTACATGGGTGTTGGGACCCCGGCCCAGGCTAGCGGCGATATCGGCGCCGAAGAGGCCAAGGTGATCGCTCTGGACCATGCCGGTGTGAAGGCGAAGGACACGGTGTTCCTCTATGCGGAGCTGGACTATGACGACGGACTACGGGTCTATGATGTAGAGTTCTTCTCTGAAAATAAGGAGTACGACTACAAGATCGACGCGGCTACGGGGGAAATCTTGGGCTTTGACTATGATATTGAGTGGTACACCATCTCCACCACGGACAGCGATTACATCGGTGAGGCCAAGGCAAAGCAGATCGTGGAACAGGCTGCCGGTACCACAGGGGTTTACACTGACTTCAAGCTGGAGGTAGACGACGGGCGTGTGCTGTACGAAGGTGAGATGCGAAGCGGCTGGATGGAGTATGAGTTTGAAATTGATGCCGTAACCGGCGCGATCATTGACTGGGAAGCGGATTGGGACTGAAACACAAAGAGAATCCGCGCGAGGGGCAGCTGTCTGGTCAACCTGATATCGAAATAGGAAACGTCCCGGAACAATCACAGTTCCGGGACGTTTTTTGCATTATTCCTCTTCTAAGGAGCAGCCTCTTGGAAAAGAGGGATCGCCAGAAGGGATAGAGGAGATCTGCCCTCGGCGTAATGCGGCTCCCCGGAGGTGGTCTTCCAAAACAGTGCTGATAAAATTGATCAGCTCATCCGGAGTCTGATCGATCTCTCCCAATAGCCAGCTCTCCATGACGCTGGCCAAGGACACCACATAGAAGTGGGCCAGAAGAGCCACATGGTCTGAGGACGATGGGTCTTGCAGGTCGGGAAGAAAGCCTTCAATGGTCTGTGAGATGATGGTATGGAGCTGTTCCTCAAAAAAGCGGCGGATATGCCCACGGCCCAGAGAGCGCAGCGCGCAAAGGCAGACTGCACGATTGCTTTGTAAATAGTGAAAGAGCTCCAAAAGGCCCTCCCGCCACAGGAGAGCTCCTTCCCGTCGCTCCAGCAGAGATACGGCTTCATTCTGAAACATCCAGCGCATCAGGTCGTAGATGTCCTCAAAATGGTAGTAAAAATTTTGCCGCTTGATATGACATAGGTCGGTGAGCTCTGAGATCGTAATTTTCTCCAAAGGCTTCTGAGCCATCAATTTTTTTAACGCCGCAGCCAGAGCCCATTTTGTCTGCTGGGAAGCGACATAGCATTTTTTCTCCATAGAATGCCCTCCTGTGCCTGTTAGTATAGCACAAAGGGGCTGGAGGCTCAACTGATCTATGGGACAGAGGACCGATTTATGACACTGCCGCGGGATTGACCTTTGCTGGAGCCGCCTCTATTTGAATATAATAAAGTGTTATGATAATGGTGTATTGCGGGTAGTAAAGGAGCCGCCAAGAGATGAAAAAAGGAAACAAGGATCAGGAGAGCGTTATGGTGCGTCTTGCCACCTTTGTTGTGGACAAACGGAACCTGTTTTTCCTGCTGGTCATTATCGGTACCATATTCACGCTGTTTTCCAGGAACTGGGTGGAGGTAGAGAACGATCTCTCCTCCTATCTGCCCATCCACTCCACCACCCGCCAGGGACTGGATGTGATGGAGGAGCAGTTCACCACCTTCGGTACCGCGGATCTGATGGTGGCCAACATTTCTCTGGAGGAGGCCCGTCGGGTGAAGGCGGAGCTCCTGGAGCTGGACGGCGTGCAGAGCGTGGAATTCGATGACACAACAGACCACTATGCCCATGCCTCCGCCCTCTATTCGCTTACCTTTGACTATGACGAGGACGATGAGAGGTGCCTGGAGGCCCTGGACAGGGCCAGGGAGAGCCTCACTGGCTGGGATGTGTTCGTATCCACGGAGCTGGGCAACACCAAGGGGGATATCATTGACGCTGAAGTCAATGTCATCATGGTCTATGTGGCGGTGATCGTGCTAGTGGTGCTCTTGCTGACCTCACAGACTTACGCCGAGGTCCCTGTGCTTATCCTGACCTTTGTTACGGCCATGATTTTGAACCTGGGCAGCAATTTCCTGCTGGGAAAAATCTCCTTCGTGTCCAATTCCGTGACCAGCATCCTCCAGCTTGCCCTGTCCCTGGACTACGCCGTGATCTTCTGTAACCGCTTCAAAGAGGAGCATCAGATACTTCCCATCCGGGAGGCGACCATCATAGCTCTCAGCAAAGCCATTCCGGAGATCAGCGCCAGCTCACTGACCACCATCGGTGGGCTGGTGGCCATGATGTTCATGCAGTTCAAGCTGGGACCTGATATGGCGGTCTGCCTGATTAAAGCCATCCTGTTTGCCCTACTGGCTGTATTTGTGGTGATGCCGGGCCTGCTGATCCTGTTCGGTCCGCTGATGGACAAGACACAGCACCGCAGCTTTATCCCAAAGATCCCCTTTGTAGGAAAATTTGCCTATCTGTCCCGATTCGTGATACCGCCTGTATTTCTGGTCCTGGTGGTCCTGGGTATCCATTTCTCCTCGGACTGTCCCTATGTCTATGGGTACGGGAGTATCGAAACGCCGAAACTGAATGAGGTGCAGATTGCCTCCCAGATGATCGAGGAGAATTTTACATCGAAAAACCTTGTGGCGCTTATGGTGCCCACCGGCGACTACGAGAAGGAACGGATGATCCTGGACGAGTTGGAACAATATACGGAAGTGGACTACACCATGGGGTTGTCCAATGTGGAGGCGATGGACGGCTATATGCTGGCCGACCGGCTAACGCCCAGACAGTTTGCCGAACTGGCGGATCTGGATTATGAGTTGGCCAAGCTGGTCTATACAGCATACGCGGTCAAGAATGAGGACTATGGACGGATCATTGGCGGCATTTCCGCCTACCGGGTCCCGCTGATGGATATGTTTCTGTTTATCTGTGACCAGCTGGACGAGGGCTATGTCACCTTAGACAAGGAGCAGACCGACGATCTGGACGAGGCGCGGGAGCAGATTGAACATGCCAAGCTGCAGCTCCAAGGAAGCGAATATGACCGGATGCTGGTCTATCTGACCCTGCCTGAGGGGGGAGAGGAGACCTACGCCTTTCTGGATACGATCCAGGAAACTGCCCAGAAATATTACCCAGGAGAGAGTATTTACCTGGCTGGAAACTCCACCACAGAGGCTGATTTTAAGGCCGCGTTTGCCACGGACAACACGGTGGTCAGCGTGGTGTCCATCCTCATCGTCCTGGTGGTGCTGCTGTTCACCTTTCGATCTGCGGGGATGCCGGTACTGTTGATCCTGGTCATCCAGGGCAGTATCTGGATCAATTTCTCCATTCCGGCCTTCACCGGGACCCCGCTGTTTTTCCTCAGCTATCTGGTAGTCAGTTCTATCCAGATGGGGGCTAACATCGACTATGCCATCGTGATCGCTAGCCGCTACATGGAGCTGAAAGACCAAATGGACCACAGACAGGCCATCATTGAAACAATGAATTTTGCCTTTCCAACCATTGTTACATCGGGCAGTATTTTGACCGTGGCCGGCCTGCTCATCGGGCAGATGACGTCAGAGGCGGCCATCGTGGGTATCGGGCAAAGCCTTGGACGGGGAACGATTTTGTCCATTGTTCTGGTCATGTTTGTCCTGCCTCAGATTCTGTTGATTGGCGGCGCGGTGGTGGAAAAGACATCCTTTTCCGTGCCCAGTGCGGTGAAAAAACACAGGGCCAGCGGGCGGGTCCGAGTAGATGGGCTGGTGCGGGGAGAGATATCTGGCACCATCAGCGGCACCGTCCATGCCATCGTAGACGGAGATGTGGATCTGAACCTGATCTCAGGTTATGCGCAGGAGGAGGCAGAGCATGAAACGCAAGAGAACTGATTGGATCAGGAGAGCGGTCAGTGTCCTGCTCACCCTTATCCTGTGTGCCCAGGCAGCAGGCCCTATACTGGCGGTGGAAGACGGGGTGATCCGGATCACTTGCGCCGAGGACCTTCTGGAACTGTCCCGTAATTGTGCGCTGGACACCTGGTCCCAGGGCAAGCACGTGGCGCTGACAGCGGATATCTCTCTGGCGGGTACGGGATATACCCCGATCCCCACGTTCGGCGGTACCTTTGACGGTGGCGGCTATACTATCAGCGGGTTGGACCTGTCAAGCGGGCTGACCCCGGCGGGCGTGTTCGGCACCCTGCAGGAGGGCGCGGTGGTAAAGGACCTCCATGTGACCGGCAGTATTGAGCCGTCTGGCCATGGCTCGTCCATAGGGGGCATCGCGGGAGAGAACTATGGCGTGATCGCGGCCTGCTCCTTCTCCGGGACGATTACCGGGACAGACCGGGTGGGAGGCATTGCCGGACTGAACGGGCTGACAGGTAAGATCCAGGGTTGTTCTGCCGCCGGAGGTATCACTGGAAAGAGCATGACTGGCGGCATCGCTGGCGAAAACTGCGGTGTGCTGTCGGGATGCCGAAACAATAGCTATGTCAATATTACCAGCACAGACCCTGGGCTCGAGCTGACGAATTTGGATCTGGATGTGTCCAAGTCCCTGTTTACCCTGAGCGCGCTGGATACGGTGAATATCGCCACGGATACTGGAGGTATAGCAGGGTACTCATCTGGTTTGGTTCTCAGCTGCATCAATGCCGGTGTTGTCGGATATCCCCACATCGGCTACAACGTAGGCGGCATTGCGGGGCGAAGCTGCGGCCATGTGGCCTACTGCGTCAACCGCGGACAGGTATTCGGCCGCAAGGATATCGGCGGTATCGTTGGCCAGGCAGAGCCCTACATTGTGCTGAATTTATCAGAGGATATGCTGGATACCATTCAGAAGGAGCTGGACCGCCTGGGAGGGCTGGTAGACCGGGCGGCGGACCACGCCGATGGAGCCGCCGGCCGGATCTCAGACAATCTGGATGCCATCGGAGCCTCCGTTGATGACGCCACCGGACACGCCAAGGACTTGACAGATCGTCTGTCAGACTACGGGGACGAGGTGATTACAGAAATCAACCGGGGCAGCGACATCCTGGCTGACGCCCTAGATCAGATGGCGGACATCTCCAGCGATGCTACCGGCTTTGCGGAAGAACTGACGGACAGTTTGGACCTGATGGAGGATGCCCTGCGGGATTTGGCCCGGATCGATGGCTCTCAGGCGGTAGATGAACTGGAGCGGGCGGCGGACAGCATCGAGAAGGCCGGCCGGCTGCTGAAAAGCGGCATAGGAAAGATCATCGACGGGTTGGAACAGCTGCGGAACTTCGTCCGCATTGAGGATGAGACTGGCAGCCGGGAGGCCCTGGAAAAGATTGAGGAGGGGGTTGGAGAGACCGCCCAGGCGGCAGAGGAGCTGGGAAGAGCCATGGATCTGGCGGCCCAGTCCGGCGTGGTGGAAGACGTGGCCGCCCAGAGCATGGAGGAGCTGGGGGGAGAGATGGGGCAGATTTCTGATGCCCTGACCCAGGTGGGCGGCGGCGCGGAAACCGTGCGTCTGAACATCTCTTTCGATTTGGAGGATATCCGGGAGGGCCTGCGGCAGATCCGGAGTGGTGTGAAAAACGTGGTGGACTCCTCCGGCGCGGCCATGAAGGCGGTGGACAGCCTGGGGGATGCCCTGGATGAGTTGAAGGCCGTGGGGCAGGAACTGAGTGACGGCCTGGACGCCCTGGCGGATGCCGTGAGCTCGTTTGAACAGGCGGGAGAAACTGGGACAGAAGTGTTTGCTGGGCTGGAGGATCTGTTCGGCTACTTGGCTGGGGTGGACCCTATCCAGATCGCCCACCCTGGGGAGGAGGTCAGCGCCGCCTCTGACGCCCTCTATGACACGATGGAACGGCTGAACGACCAGATGGGCCTCCTGAATGACACGGCTGCCGCCTCAGTAGGCGACTTGACCGGCGACATCCGGGCCATTAGTGCCCAGGTCGGGGTGGTGACAGATACTCTGATTGACGCCATCCGGGAGATCGAAAATTACGACTTGGAAGACAGTATCTCGGATACCTCAGAGGAGAATATCGACCAGGTGACCAGCGGCAGGCTCCTGTCCTGCTCCAACACGGCGGCCATCTCCGGGGATCTCAATGTAGGCGGAGTGGCTGGCTCCATGGCAGTGGAGTATGAGCTGGACCCTGAGGATGACCTGATCTCCAACAGCGCGCCTATCTACCGGAGAGCCTATGAGCTGAAGGCCATCCTCCAGCGGTGTACCAACACCGGAGCCGTAGTTGGCCGGCGGGACCATGTAGGCAGTGTCTGCGGCCGGATGGATTTGGGGCTTATCCTGGAGTGTGAGGCCTACGGCAGCGCGGAGAGCGAGAACGGAGACTATGTGGGCGGTGTCGCCGGCTATGCGGTGGGGACGATACGGGAGAGTTTTGCCAAATGCGCCCTGTCCGGAAAGCGTTATGTGGGCGGTATCGTGGGGGCCGCCGGAGCCAGGGACTCCGGGGGATCAGTCACCGGGTGCTGTTCCTTCGTCCTTATCCCAGAGTATGAGGAGTATGCCGGTGCGATATCCGGCACAGATCAGGGCCTATTCCAGAATAACCGATTTGTGTCAGACGATTTGGCTGGCCTAAACCGCGTCAGTGCCGCCGGCCGAGCGGAACCTATTTCCTACGAACAACTGCTCCAGATGGAGGATATCCCCACCCCTATGAAGCGGCTGGAGCTGCGCTTCTGGGCGGATGGCCGAGTGATCCAGACGGTCCCCTTTGACTATGGCGCTTCCTTTGACGATTCGATTTTGCCGGAGATCCCCCACCAGGAGGGATGCTTTGCGGTGTGGGACCGGGAGGATCTGACGGATCTGCGGTTTGACACAGATGTGACCGCGGTCTACACCGCATACCGCTCCGCGCTGTCCTCTGCCCAACTGCGGGACGACGGCCGGCCGGTCCTCTTTGTAGAGGGGGAGTTCGACCAGGGGGACAGTCTGGAAGCCAGGCTGCTGGAAACGGGGGAGGATTATCCTAGACAGCTCCAGACCCTGGCGGACCGCCGTAGGGTCTTAGAGCGGTGGAAGGTGACCATACCGGCGGATGGACAGTCTATTCATACGGTACGCTACCTATCTCCCAACGGAAAGACGGAGCGGACGGAGTTCTATGCTGTTTCCGAGGGTAGATGGACCCGTCTGGATACAGAAACGGCTGGCAGCTATCTGCTGGTCCAGCTGGAGGGGGATACCCCTGAGATTGCGGTAGTGACCCGGACTCCAATATGGTGGGTCTGGCCGATTGCGGCGGCCCTGGTGGCCGGACTCGTGTTTTGTGCGGTGGGCTGGGCGAAACACCGCAGGCTGCTCCAAAGGGCTGTAGCACAGGACAGGGAAACGCCGGCTGGATCAGCAGGCGGCGGAAAAAAGACCCGAAGGACTCGGCTGGCCGCCGCAGTGCTGGTGCTGGCCTGTTTGATAGGGGGAGCGACGTGGTTCCTTGTTTCTGGAGGCTGGAATACCGTCGCCGCTGTCCGTCTGCTGCACCGGTATGCCCAACAGCCCGATCTGACGATAGAGATGGATGCCCAGGCGGAGGCAGGCGGTCGGCGCTACCGCATCGATGCCCTGATCGACATCGTTCAGGTGGGGGAGCATCTTACCACGAGGCTAGAACGTGATGGAGCGGCGGTATATTACAGTGATGGGATGCTCTATTTAGGAGATGGAACCTCCGTCCGTGTGGATATGGGCTTCCCGGACTACGCGGCCCTTCTGGACACAGTGGCAGGGCTATACCGGGATGGGGATATTTCCGCCTTTTCCAACAGTGGAGAGAACATATACAGCGTTACAGTAAGCGGTGAGCGGGTCTCCTCCATTCTGAAAGCGCTCTTTCCTGATTCCGCATCGTATCTGGCCTCCCTGGAGAGCCTAAACTTAGACTTGGTCGCGAAGGGGAATGAGCTTTCTGCCCTCCGACTTTGGACGAAGGGAACAGCAGATACGACGGATCACGACTGTATATCCCTGGCCGTTGAGCTGAGAATACACACCGCGGAGGGGAAGGTGGACCTGCCCCAGCCTGTACGGGCCCGTATCCTGGCCGGGGACCAGAAGGAAACGGCCCCAGACCTGCTCCGGCTGCTCCTGGCTTGGCGGAGATTGAACGCGGAGGACCCACTGGTATCCAGACTGTCCTACCAGGCGGACTGTGGCCCACTGGTAGTGGACAGCGAACTGGAGCTGTTCCGGACCTATGTGGACGGCAGAGAGGTGGTCGGGCTGAGAAAAAGCGGCCAGACCCTGTATATGGTGGATGGAGGGGTCCTGGATGAGCAGGGAGGCTCCGTGTCTGGACAGGAGGAGCTGGTCAGCCTGCCGGGCGTGCTGCTCCATCTCTGGCTGGAGGGCGGCCTGGAATATGAGGAGCGGAACGGGACCGGTCTGTACACCCTTTCCCTCCGGCAGGAGGAAATCGAAGAGGTGATCCAGGCGCTCCTGCCGGAGGCGGAAGGGCTGGACACCAGCCTGACTGCCGGGAAGCTCCAGATCGAACTGACAGACCAGGGAATCGAACGTATCTCATTCCAGGTTCGTGGCAGTGTCCATGTCCTATCTATCAACGCCCCTGTGTCTATATCCGGAAGCTTTACCTTCCCTGAGGAAACGGAGGAGATTTCAATACCGGCGCCAGTGGAGGAGGCGGTCAAGAGAGAGGAGGGATGACCATGGTACATAAGATCATCTGCATTGGGCGCCAGTTTGGCAGCGGAGGCCATGAGATTGCGGTCAGAACGGGAGCGAAGCTGGGGATCAGGGTCTATGAGAGGGACATTCTGCATCTGGCCTGCAAATATGGGGAGCTGGCGGTCAAGACGCTGGAAAAGGCGGACGAAACAGCGACCAACCCATTCCTGTTTCAAGGAGTATATGAGGGAAACCAGCACATTGTCCGGGGATTGCCCACCTCAGAGGTGCTCTTTGCCCTTCAGAGCCATGAAATACGCCGCCTGGCAAGTGAGGAGGACTGTATCTTCGTAGGCCGCTGCGCCGGTTACGTTTTGCGGGACGCGGAGGTACGGCTGCTGAAGGTTTTTGTCCGTGCCCCTTTTGAATACCGGGTGCGGAGGAAGATGGCCCAAGAGGGGCTCTCTCCAGGCAAGGCGGTCCGGATGGTCAAACGGATGGATAAGCGGCGCCGCGCCTACTATGAGCACTATACAGGGCAGGAATGGGGAAGCGGCTGTGATCTTGAGCTGGATATGGGCGCACAGACTGCTGACGAAGCGGTGGAGAAAATTGAAAAACTCTATCTCGCGCTCTAAAGAGCGAAATAGCAAATGGGGAGAGGACGCATACCGGCGTCCTCTCTCCATTTATTAAAAAGAATAATTTTTCGTGGGATATCCCCTCCAATGGGTGTATAGTAAGGTAGAGAGAACAGAGAGGGGGGAACCCATGGACGACCTGGAGCTGCTCCGGCTGCTGCGGAGCCGGGATCAGCGGGGGCTGGATCAGCTGCTGGTCCGGCACGGCCCGCTGCTGCGCTATATCCTGTGCCCAATCCTGGACGACCCGCGAGAACGGGAGGAGTGTCTGTCTGATGTGGCCCTCCAGATATGGGAGAGGGCAGACCAGTTCGACCCGGAGCGGGGTTCTCTGACCGCCTGGCTGTCGGCCATTGCTCGGAATACAGCCCTAAACCGGCGGCGGGCCGCCCGCCGCGGGACCGGGGACTGTCAGCCGCTGGACGACAGTATGCTGGACCCTGCCCCCGGACCGGAGGAGGAGCTGCTGCGCAAGGAGCGTACCCAGCGCCTGTTGCTGGCGGTGCGTCGGATGAGTGAAATCGATTGTAGTCTGTTCTACCGGAAATACTATTACCTTCAGTCTGCTGCCCAGATGGCCGCCGAATTAGGGCTGACTGAGCGCGGCGTAGAGGGGCGCCTGCGCCGAATCCGCCTACGCCTGCGCAAGGAATTGAGAGGTGAGTGGAATGTCTGACGACCGGAGCTTTGACCAGATGGTAGAGGATGGGATGTCCGCTGTACCGCCTCCGGCGGAAGTGCTGGAGGAGATCACGCCCTGGAAGCGGGCCCTTAGGCGTGTTGTCTGGGGCGTGGGGCTGACCACCATTTTAATCCATTTCCTGTGGCTGCAGTATCTGCTGCCCACCGCCGGCCTGATGCTGATGTGGCTGGGTTTCCGAACTTTGCGTCGAGAGAATGGGTGGTTTGCCCTGGGCTGGGCCATCAGTCTATACCGGGTTATGGGTCAATTTTTCCGGCTGCTGGCTAACGCCACCCTGTTGCGAATCGAGGGGACCCCCACCTGGATGTATCTGACCTTGCTTATTCCTCTGCTGCAGTATATCTGCCTGTGGCAGGGGATCAGGGCTGTCCAGCGGAAAGCCGGGCAGGAACAAAGAGCCGGCGCCGCCGGCGCGCTGGTCGTGTTTTATCTGCTCCTGACCGGACTGGCCTTCCTGGATGCGGAGGGCTGGCCGATGCTGCTGGTCCTGCTGGTCTGCTATATCGCCCTGCTCCGCAACCTGGCCAGGCTGGCCAATCTCCTGGACGGAGCCGGATATGAAGTGAATGCGGCCCCTGTCCGCCTGTCTGATAGGACGGTGTGCCTGTCCTGGCTTGGGGCTCTGCTGGTCTGTCTGCCTCTGGCCACCCTCCTTTTTGGCCGGTTCCCTATGGAGTGGGTCCCGCGGCCTGCCGGGGAGCAGACGGGATGGGAGGAAACCGCAGCCCACCTTCTGGACCTGGGGGTGCCGGAGGACGTGACATCCGACCTGGCTCCGGAGGATCTGGCTGACTGTGCCGAAAGTATCCGGGCGGTGGTGGAGCAAAGGGAATTTCCCATGAATAAGGGCCGTGAGGTGCGGGAAACTGTGGGGAACAGCACCCACATCAGCCGGGTCTATGATGTGTATGAGCTGCGCCTTACCAGTGTGGCGCTGGAACTTCCTGATGGGCGGTGGAAGGTGATCCAGCACTTCCTCTGGCAGGAGGAGCCCAAGGTCCGGGGGACGGAGAGCATCCGCCTTCAAATCGCCGCAATTACGGCGGAAAGTCAGTATGCGGCTTGGGAGGAGTACCCCACAGAGTTCTCCGGACGGCTGCTCTATGACCGGGAGGGACAGACCTTTACGGGAGAGTACACCAGCCTGGGGTGGGATGAGTATACCTCAAGAGGCTTTTCCTTTGGGCCGAACCTCCAGCGGGACATGTCCGCCCAGTTCTCCCTGCCCTTGTGGGGAGAGAATTGCCGGGGCTATGTGTCCTATGTGGGGGGCAAGGGGGAGGATAAGATATACTTCTTATCCCAGATGGACTACACCCACCAGAATAGCTGGCTGTGCTATCCCCTGCTGTCGGCCTGGGAGCACCGGCAGATCCATCTGTTTGACGATGAAACCTTTAAAACAGTGCAGATGGACCTCATGGCCGGACCGGAAGATTAGAGGTATCAGACCCTCGGCCATACTGTGGCTGAGGATTTGAATTGTGATTTATATACAAAAAATGAAGATATAAATTATGCGACTTCAACAAAAATCGTCCTTGACGTAGGCAAGTCCTTCCTGATACAATACGGGCGACCGCAGAAGGAGGCGGTCCGCTCGACGGCAAGAGCGACAGGAAACTGCCCCCTCCCTCCACGGGCCGACGGCATGGAGGTGAGGCACGACGGCCGCCCGCACCTTAAGAACGCGCGGGCGGATATCAAGGAGGTAATAGATATGATTTGTGAGATCGAGATCAAGAATGGTGCTCAGATCGAAAAAATAAACCGGCTGGCGGCCAAGGCCCCCTATGAGGTGTGGCTCAGTTCCGGCACTGTAATGCTGGATGCCCGCTCCCTGCTGGGGCTGTTCGCCCTGATCGGGAAGAAGGCCCATGTGGTAGCGGAGGACAACGTCGATCCCCGCGCCTTCAGCAAGCTGGTTTCCAAAATGGCCTGAAAAAACCGCCCCTTGGGGCAAATTCCGTTAGGAATTTGCCCCAAGGGGCGGGGTTGCAGATGACAAATTACCTATTCGAGCGGCATAGCTTCAGCTACGATGTCTTTTTTGGCTTGGTGATCATATATTTCTGTTCCAGCGGTTCCGGCTCCGGCGCTGCTCGTAGGCAAATGGTGTTGTAGTAAATGTCCACCTGGTGATACTGCTTGCTGTCTACCTTGTCGGGCTTAGACACCACGTTTTTCAATAAATTGGATTATCTCAGACGTCAAGCCTGCCAACCGGGTCGCCTTTTTAGCCCGTTCAATTGGACCACTGCAGGTCAGCTGTCTTGTCCGTAGTGGCTTCCTAACTGACCTCCATCTCCAGGATACGATGTCGCTGATGCCATTTGCGATGTCGATATTATCCATGATAACAATATAGCGGATATTCAGCCGGACAAAATTTTCTTCCCCAAATTGACCTATCACAAAACAGAGCAGATGTTTGTCAACACTTTCTAAATATGGCCACCGTTCGGTCAAAAATCCTTGGAAAAACCAGAAGAGAAATGAAAGCCGGGCTTACATGTGCCTGCATGAATCTTAAAATTAAGGCAAAATGGGATCTTCTGGGGAAGAAGGCCCACTCAAAAATTCTATTTTATAATGCAATTCAGTTAATAAAAGCAAAGTGGCTCTGGAATGTAAATTCCAGAGCCGCTTTGTCTACAGTCTGAGTGCCAGCTTGACAAAACAGACTAGCAGTAGGGACTACTATTTGATGTTTATGCTTGGAGATTACCAGCAAATTTGTAAATTATGAGCCAACTTTTGAATAGAAGTGTACAACTTCTCCAATGAAACTGAGTTCTGACAATTCTGACTGACCAGTAAAAACATTTTGGAAAATTAATACAGGTGTTCCTTATCCATTACTGTGTCGATACGTTTGAAGCGCACTGTGCGCGTTACATCTCTGCGGTCGCTCATGGCCAGCAGGATTACCTCGGACAGACTCAGAGGAGCCACATAGGAGTTGGTGAATCCCAGACCTTCCACTTGGGCCAATACCACCACGTCCGCTTTGCTGGCTAAGGGGCTAGTGTGGCGGTCGGTCATCAGGATGATCTTGGCACCATTCTCTCTGGCAATGTCCATCAGTGCGCGGTTAATCTCGGAGTACTTGGGGAAGCTGTACAGGAACAGGCAGTCATGCTGGGTAATATCCAAAATATTTTCTACCGCGGTGGCATCCCCGTGGACCACAGGGACTACATGGGGGGTAAGGAACAGGAGCTTGCTGGCCATGTACTGGGCGCAGCAGGCGGTTCCTCGAAAGCCGGCAATGTACTTCCGGTCACTTTTCAGTAGGATATCTACGATCCGCTCCACAGTGTCCTGATCCATCTGAGAGTAGGTGCGTTGCAGGTTTTCCAGAGTGTACCGGCTCACATCGTTAATCAGGTTGCTAGGATTGAGTTTCTCCAGACTCTTGGCGTATTTCTCTCCCGGTGAAAGGTCTTTGTGGGCCTGAGCGATCTGCTTGGCCACTCGGGCGTTCATCTCACTGCGGAATTCCGAGTAGCCCTTAAAGCCTAGCTTCCGGATAAAGCGGATTACCGAGGTGTCACTCACCCCTATAGCCTCGGCCAGTGTAGTGGAGGTCTGGAACCCAATGGTGCTCAAATGCGCTAGAATATACTCCGCGATTTCCACGTCCGTCCGGGTCAGTGTCATGCTTTGAATTTTCTTTGCCAATTCTTCCATGATATCCCCACCCTTATTTAATAAATACAGGATACCACATAACCACCGTCCCGGTCAATCACTGGGGCTCCCTTTAAATACAGCGTGGGGTGGCGCAAATTGCGTCACCCCACAATTGAAACAGAATCTTTCCTTAAGTAAGTGCAGCTAGGGCACACTCCATCCGGTCCAGGGCCTCTTTCAAATTTTCCATAGAGTTGGAGTAGGAGATCCGAATCTTTCCGGGAACATTGTAGGCCTCTCCCGGCACCGTGGAGATCAGCGCCTCGTCCAACAGATATTGACATAGATCCACAGATGTCTCAATCTTTTTCACTCCGAAAAACTTGCCCAGATAAGACTGTATATCGGGATACACATAGAAGGCACCTTTCACGTTGGGACAGATGATCCCAGGGATGCTGTTCAGTCGCTTTGTCACATAGTCCTTGCGACGTTTGAACTCATTTACCATTTCCTCTAGGTCATGTTGGGGACCCTGGAGGGCGGCCACAGCGGCTTTTTGGGAGATGGAGCTGGTGGCGGAAGTGGTCTGGCTTTGTACCGCCATAATGCCCTTGATTACATCCGCCCGGGCAGCAGCGTAGCCGATGCGCCAGCCGGTCATGGCATAAGCTTTGGAAAAGCCATTGACGGTGATGGTATGGTCCTTTACCTCCTTAGAGATGGAGGCGACACTGAAGTGCTTGGCGCCGTCATAGACCAGTTTCTCGTAGATCTCGTCGGCTACGATGAAGAAGTCGTGCTCCACCGCCAACTGGGCTAGCTTGCGCAGGCTTTCCTCGCTGTACACCGCACCGGTGGGATTGTTGGGGGTGCAGATGATGATGGCCTTGGTTCTGGGGGTGATGGCCGACTGAATGGAGTCCAGATTTAGCTCATAGTTGTCCTCACGTACCGGGACGAGCACCGGATCAGCACCCGCCAGACGGATCATCTCCGTATAGCTTACCCAGCAGGGGATGGGCAGCAGAACCTCGTCCCCTGGCCCAGCAATGACCATCATGGTGCTAGCAATGGCCTGCTTGGCCCCCACCGCCGTGGTCACCTCATTCAGGGCATACTCTATGCCGTTTTCTTTCTTTAGCTTTTTTATGATCTCCTCTCGTAGTTCCAAGATACCGTTGCCCGGGGTGTATTTAGTAAAGCTGTCCGTAATAGCCTTTATCCCTGCCACCTTGATGTAGTCCGGGGTCCCAAAATCCGGTTCCCCTACGTTCAGGGAAATGATATCTTTCCCCTGCCGCTTCAGCTCTGCCACCTTGGCGATCAGCGCCGAGGTAGGCGAACCGCTGAATTTGCTCATGCGTTCAGCAAGTATAGTTGCCATAGTATCAGATTCTCCCTAATATATAAAATGCTAATCTTACACGCAGGATTACTTATCCATATTCTTCTGATCAAACACTTTTTTGTCTATCATACCCAAATTAGAGGCAATAACGCAGGTACCGATGTGGTCTCCGGTCACATTAACGGTAGTGGTACCGATGTTCACCAGTGGCCAGATGGCAGCGATTAGGGGCAGCATACCCATGGGCAGACCCAAAGCCTCAAACATTATGGCTGACATCACTACTGCAGTACCCTGGATACCCGGGGCTCCAATGGATAAAACTAGGCCCATGCCCACTGCCTGAATCACCAGAACGGGAGTCAGAGGAACATTATACAGCTCCAAAGCAGTGACCGCAATGATACCAAGAGAGGCCGCAAAACCGTTCATGTTGACCGTCGCGCCCAGTGGGAGAGAAAAACTGTAAATTTTCTCAGGTACGCCGCAGCGCTTCTCCTGGCAGGTGAAGCCCATAGGAAGAGCGGCATTGGAAGAACCGGTACTGAAGGCCATCATCAGAGCAGGACCGACGTTTTTATAAAACTGGATAGGAGAAAACCGCCCCATAAACTTACAAACGAGCGGATAAAATACCAACATAATGACCAGTAACGCCACATAGATTGCCACCACGAACTTAACAGCCACAGCTAACATCTCAGTTCCCAGGGTACCAGTCAACTGCATGGCTAGGAAGAAGATGCCGTAGGGGGCTAAGTCAGTGATCAAGTTGGTCATCTGGAGCATTACCTCGTTGCCTGCCTCAATAAAAGCAACAATGGGCTTCGCCTTTTCACCAACCATGATGATGCACACGCCAAAAAGTACCGCAAAGATAATGATGGGGATCATATCCATCTTGGCCATGGATGAAACAATGTTCTCAGGAATCCACGTCAGGATGGAGTCAGCAAAACTATACGCCTGGGAGGTGGTCTCCTCCACGGTACCCAGCATTCCCTCCGCTCCGATGCCAGGGTTCACGCCCAGGGAGATTACCACGCCTATAGCTGCAGCCACGATGGTAGTCACAATGTAAAATACAATCACACGTATGCCTACTTGGCCAAATTCCTTCGGACTGGCCAGTTTGGTTACGCCAGAGATAATCGAGAAAAATACCAGCGGCACAATCAGCATCTTCAGTAGCTTGATATAGGCATCGCCCACTGGAGCAAGCACAGCAACATTCTCGCCAAACACAAAACCGATCACACATCCGGCAATCAAGAGAATAAATATTTTCATATAAAGGGGAATATTTTTCCACGCTTTCATCATGTTTTCTCCTCTCTCATTTCAAATTTAATCGTCCAAAAATCGACAGGTCATTTCCCAGTCGCACAAGTCCGCGTAGTTGAACAAAACACCTTCTTTCCACATGGGCTTCATATTCTGGTCATGGGTATGGGTTAGGATCAGATGCTGCATATCCACATCGAACCCTGCTTCCCGCGCCAGCATCGCTGTTAACACACCATGCTGGATTTTTCGGCCAATTTCTGAAACCACCAGTTTACCGTCTTTGTCGTAGACATATTCCACCACCTTATCTACGTCGTGGAGCAAGCCCAGGATAATGATTCGCTGCTCATCAAAGTTGCAGCCGTGATACTTGTGGATGATGCGGGCCAGTGACAAGGCGCATTCTACCGAGGAGTTGACATGAGAGATCAAGGTTATGTCATCCATTCCCTCTTTGAATTTGGCCTGGTCAAAGGTTTCCCAAGGGCTCATATCCAGCGCTGTGTACCACACCTGCACAATACCCTGAACTGTAGCCGGATCCGCTACATCCCGAAGACTGGGCAGGTACTGTGCCAATTGTTCAACTTTTTCATCTATTGTCATATTACTTGCTTCCTCCTGCTTCGATTGCTTCTATTCCCCATAAGTTCCGTTGATAAACTCGGTCTTTTTTGTCTCCAGGCTTTTCATGACCCACGCCCGGTTGGAGGTCCCGTTTTTGGCGGCTTCCACTTTAGCTGCGTCCTGCTCATGGAACTTCTTTGCCGCCTCTAAGACCACTGGGGCATCCTTTAGGGGTACCACGATAATCCCGTCAGCGTCGGCTACAATAATATCGCCGGGGTTTATGCTGACGCCGCCACAGGCGATAGGGACGTTGATCTCACCAGGACCCTCCTTGTGTGGACCACCCGGAGTGGAGCCGGTAGCATACACCGGCAGGTCCATCTCTCGCAGGGCATCCAGATCCCGGACGGGTCCGTCCAGCACCAGTCCGCCCAGCTTCCGCTGGTACTTTGCATAGGTGAACATGATCTCACCCATGAGGGAACGGGTCTGGTCTTCATCGTTGGACACCACGATGATATCTCCCGGCTGAGACATGTCCAATGCCTGATGCAGGAACAGGTTGTCTCCTGCCCGTGCCTTTACTGTAAGAGCTGGCCCAACCATGATGCCCCGAAAGCCGCTCATCAGCTTGATCCGGGGATTCATGGCACAGGAGCGGCCCATGGTATCTGCGATGTTGGCGGCTGGCAGCCCGGCGAAACCGTCCAGTAGCTCCCGGCTAGGCATAGGACGTTTTAGGAACACTCGATTTCCAATGGACATTTTGCTACATCCTTTCTTCTTATATACTGGGTATGTTGTTGCTATAACTACATTTTATTTATATGTTGAATATTTGTCAACAAAACAATCGAATTATGTATGTTTTTCTGTGTATTGACCAACAAAAAAACCTTGTCATGTAGATATTTCAATATCTGCAGGTGGAATCTGTTATTTTTTTGGATTTTAGAGGTTTTTTCTACCTTTTGAAGTACCAGGTCATGATGACCACATCCCTTATTGGGGTGGGTGCAGTAGACTTTTACAGACTATTGTCTATATCCCTCCTAAAAGGATGTGTTGGTCAAGTGCATTAAGTTTGTGATCCCCAAGGATTTGGACATATCCGGCGAATCGTCCCAGGCGATGTGCACCCCAGCCCGTTTCATTGCCCACACTCACAACAGTGATTATCGCTGTTGTGAGTGTGTTTTGACCCTGTAAACCAGCCGAAGATTACAGCGGACTATTTTTAGACGGACATATCTGAAAAAATGTACTTGATCCATTTGAGCAACAAACGTATTTTTGGCGTTTCAAGCGGTCATTTGTCTTTCTATCCAAAAAAACAAAAGGCACGCCTCCGGCGTGCCTTTTGACAGACTGAGGAGTGCTGGCATTACACCAGCACTCCTATTTTCTGCCTTTAACGATAAATCAGTTCGTCATAGAATATTTCTTTTGTACAGATGTAGATGGAGTTCATCTTTCTCATCCATTCCATCTGATCTTCTGCTTTGAGTTTTTTCGTAATGCTCTCTTGCATAGCTATCTGATATTATTGGTCGAGAAAACATTTCCTTTATTTTCTGGCCTATTTCGGCCAAACAGCTGTTCAGCTTGCCGCCTAGCAGCAGATAGGTATAGATTTTCTTTGATGCACCACAGGTGTCGCCGGTCCCATATGCCGATAGAAGCGAATTCAGAAATGATGAGGTTAGAGAGAAGATAATCCAACTTTTGGCGGTAGGTTCCTTCCGTCTGCTCAAATACGGACCTTCCCATGATAATTCTGCCCATATCTGTTAAATATCTCTGCTATCTAATCACTCTCGGCTATCTGATAATAGCTAAGAGAGGTAACTTCCTTACGTTATCTCACCTTGTGCGGGGGCGGTTTTTATGTTTTTATAGCAGGTGGAAGTTGACGATCAGGCCGGAGAACACGATGGACACGGTAGATACCAACTTGATCAGGATGTTCAGGGAGGGACCGGAGGTGTCCTTGAAGGGATCGCCCACGGTGTCGCCGATGACAGCGGCCTTGTGCTGCTCCGAGCCCTTGCCGCCGTGGTGGCCAGACTCGATGTACTTCTTGGCGTTGTCCCAGGCGCCGCCGGCGTTGGACATGAATACTGCCACGGCAAAGCCGGAGACCGACACACCACCCAACAGGCCCACCACACCTTCCACAGACAGGATCAGACCGGTGAAGATGGGAACGATGATGGCCAGCAGGGAGGGCTTCACCATCTCACGCAGGGCCCCCTTGGTACAAAGGCCCACGCAGGAGGCGTAGTCAGGATCTGTGGTGCCCTCCATGATGCCGGCGATCTCCCGGAACTGGCGGCGGACCTCTACCACGATGGACTGGGCGGCCCGCTGGACAGCGCTCATGGTGAGAGCGGCAAAGACAAAGGTGAGCATAGCGCCGATGAACAGTCCCACCAGCACAGCTGGGTTGGTGAGGGAGAGGTCAGGGGCATAATCCATCTTGGCCTTCACGATATCTACATAGCTGACCAGCAGGGCCAGGGCGGTGAGGGCGGCGGAGCCGATGGCAAAGCCCTTTCCGGTGGCGGCGGTGGTGTTGCCCAGGGAGTCCAGGGCATCGGTGCGCTCACGGACCTCATCACCCAGGCCGGACATCTCGGCAATACCGCCGGCGTTGTCAGCCACAGGGCCGTAGGCGTCGGTCGCCAGGGTGATGCCCAGGGTGGACAGCATCCCGACGGCGGCAATGCCAATGCCGTAGAGGCCCTTGGAGAACAGCTCGGTATAGTTTTCAGCAGAGGTAGTGAGAGAGCCCCCGGCAGCCAGGAAGGAGATGATGACTGCCGCGCCCACGATGAGGATGGGGGCGATGGTGGACAGCATTCCCAGGGACAGGCCGCCGATGATGGTGGTGGCGGCGCCGGTTTCTGTGGAGTCGGCCAGCCCCTGGGTGGGCTTATAGGTGTCGGAGGTGTAGTATTCGGTGAAGTAGCCGATGGCACAGCCTCCAATCAGTCCGCAGAGGATGGCGATGTAAACGCCCCAACTGCCCAGGATGAAATAGGTTAAGGGGGCGGCGATGACAGCGGCCAGGACAGCGGCGGTATAGGTGCCTTTGCGCAGGGTGCCCAGCAGCTCACGCTGGCTGGCTCCCTCTTTGGTTCGGATCAGGAAGGAGCCAAAAATGGAGCACAGAATGCCCACCACAGCCAGAGCAATGGGGAGCAGCATAGCCTCCCAGCTGCTGCCGGGATAAGCGGCCACACCTAGAGCGAAGGTGGCCAGGATAGAACCCACATAGCTCTCATACAGGTCGGCACCCATGCCGGCCACGTCACCCACATTGTCACCTACGTTGTCAGCGATGGTTGCGGGGTTGCGGGGATCGTCCTCCGGAATGCCAGCCTCTACCTTACCTACCAGGTCGGCGCCCACGTCGGCGGCTTTGGTGAAGATACCGCCTCCCACACGGGCGAACAGAGCCATGAAGGAGGCGCCCATGCCAAACATAACCATGGTCTGGGCAATTTTGGCGGCGTCATAGTGAGCCACATACTTCAAAATATGGAACCACACCGAGATATCCAGCAGACCTAATCCTACCACAGTGAAGCCCATGACTGCGCCGGAGGAAAAGGCTACATTCAACCCTTTGTTCAGGCTCTCGCTGGCCGCCTGGGCGGTGCGGGCGTTGGCAGAGGTGGCGATCTTCATCCCCACAAAGCCGGCTAGAGCGGAGTAGATGCCGCCGGTGAGGAAGGCAAAGGGAATAAACCAGTTATCCAGCATATGGAACCTTGCCAGAGCCAGCAGTATCAAAAACACCACGAAAAAGACCTTGGACACCGTGGCATACTGGTGCTTCAAATAGGCGTTTGCACCCTGCCGGATAGCGGCGGCGATCTTTTTCATGGTGTCGTTGCCCTCGGAGAAGGCCCGGACCCTGTTGCTTTGGAGCCAGGCGAACAACAGTGCCACCGCAGCTCCCACTAATCCGATCCAGAACAATCTATCCAAATCTTACACGCTCCTTTGATACGATAAGCAAATTCTAAATATAGAATCAAATTGCTTAATCGTAAGGTTATAAAAGTATTTTACCACATAACAAAAAAATTGCAAGTCAAAATAACGGGAGATTCAAAAAAGATAGCAGTGACAGAAAGGGCGGAAGGAGCCGAAAAAGCCCGGCCATTTCCAAGGAAATGGCCGGGCCGCTTGTAAAAATCAGGTGTGTCGCCAGGCTTGACGGCTGAAAAGGACCAGAATGGGGAAGATTTCCAGACGCCCGATAATCATACACAGTGACATGACTATCTTGGACAGATGGGAGAAGGCGGAAAAATTACCGGTGGGACCCACCAGCTCCAAACCAGGACCCACGTTGCTGATACAGGTAAGGGCGGAACTGAAAGATACGGAGAAGGGAAAATCGTCTAAAGAAATGATCAGGGTGGCAGCTAGTATGATGAAAAGATAGCTGCCGACAAAAACGCTAATAGAACGTAGTGTGTCCTCTTCCACCACCTTGCCGTCCAGCTTAACTACCTCGACAGACCGGGGATGAATAACCCGGTGGATCTCCCGCCGAATGGAACGGAGCAGAATCAATACCCGAGAGCACTTGATGCCTCCTCCGGTAGAGCCGGCACAGGCGCCGCAGAACATAAGGAGCACTAGAATTGTCTGGGAGAAATGGGGCCAGAGTACAAAATCCGCGGTAGCGAAGCCAGTGGTAGAGATGATAGAGGCTACCTGGAACACGGAATATCGGAGGCTCTCCCAAATACTGGTATAGAGGGGAGCGATGTCTATGGCAATCAGGATGGTGGCGCCTGTCACCACTAGCAGGAAAAACCGGAGCTCGTCGCTGGAGAGGGCTTCCCGCCATTTCCGGGTGAGCAGCAGGAAATAGACCGCGAAATTCAGTGAAAACAGAAGAATAAAGACGGTAATAATCAAGTCGATGGCCACACTGCCATAAGCGCCCACGCTGGCATTCCGGTTGGAAAAGCCCCCGGTACCGGCGGAGGAAAAAGCGTGAATAAAGGAATCATACAGCGGCATACCGGCCAGTTTCAGACACACAACCTCTGTCAGGGTGAGGACGCAATAGATACTGTACAGGATTTTAGAGGTCTGGGCCTGCTTGGGTACCAGCTTGGAGAAGACCGGACCGGGGCTCTCCGCCTGGGTCAGGTAGTGAGAGCGGATACCGAGAGAGGGTACGATAGCAGTGGCTAACACTAATACGCCCATACCGCCCAGCCAATGGGTGAGGGAGCGCCAGAAGAGGATGCCTTTGGAGCAGGCCTCAATATCAGCTAGGATTGTGGCACCAGTAGTGGTGAAGCCGGAGGCGGATTCAAACAGACAGTCTGTAAAGGAGGAAAACTCCCCAGAGAAGTAAAAGGGGAGCGCCCCGGCCACGCTGACCAGCAGCCAGATCAGGCCGACAGCAGCGAAGCCGTCCCGCAGAAAAAAGCCAGACCCAGTCCGCATTAGAGAGAGGGGAAGGCAGGTGCACAGGAGAACGGCGATGCTGGTCAAAAAGGGGAGAGGACTTTCGCCATAGAGCAGAGACACCCCCAGAGGAAGCAGCATGGAGCCGGCAATTAGCAGCTCTACGCGGCCAAGGAGTTTCAGGATGAGCTTGACATTCATATAGGGCCTCCGGGAAAATAATATCGGGAAAAAAGATCAGGTGTGCCGCCAAGCCTCACGGCTGAAAAGGACCAGGATGGGGAAGATTTCCAGACGGCCGATGACCATGCACAGCGACATGACCAGCTTGGACAGAGAGGACAGCAAGGAAAAATTACCGGTAGGTCCCACCAGATCCAGACCCGGCCCGACGTTGCTCAAACTGGCCAAAGCAGAGGTGAAGGAGACAGTGAAGGGGTACCCATCCAGAGAGATGATCAGGGAGGTCCCCAGTAGAAGGAGGGGAAAGCAACCGAAAGACGCCAGGGCAGGGGGAAGGACCGACTCCAACCCTTTTAGCTCCGCCTGCCCTAACAGTTTCAAAATAAGTTTAAGGCTCTCCAGGGTGGGGGAAGGGGCCATCGTCCTCGTAGATGTCGTTTAAATCCAGGATGAGTCTGCCGCGGGAAATCAGAATGACGGAATCTCCCTCCTGAATAGAGGAGGAGCCCTCCGGGATGATGATGTCCCGCCCACGCATGATGACGGCGATCAGAATGCCGCTTTTCAAACGGAGATCCTTCAGGGGAACATTCAGATAACGGGTAGTAGAACGCACGGTAAACTCCATGGCCTCAGCCGCGCCGTCAGCGATGCGGTGGAGTGAATTCATCACGCTGCCTTGAGAGTTCTGCATCCCGCGGACCCGGTGAAGGATCTGGGCGGCAGTGATGGCCTTGGGAGAGATAACACTTTCCAGACCGATGGCCCGGGCAATGCCGGCATAATTCTGGCGGTTGGCCTTGGCGACTACCTTGGGTATGCCCTGCTGCATGGCATATAGGGAGATGATCAGATTGTCCTCGTCCCGGTCCGTGAGGGCTACAAAGGCGTCAGAAGCGGAAAAACGCTCCGACTCCAGCAGCTCCTGATCGGAACCATCGCCATGGATTACCATGGACTTGGGGAATTTTTCACTGATGAGACGACACTGGGCCTCGTCCAATTCCACGATTTTCAGCTTCATCCCCATCTTCTCCAGAATGCGTGCTAAGTAGACAGAGATCTTGCCGCCGCCCAGAATAAAGACATGGTGGACCTTCTGAGCGTATCGGCCCAGCAGGCGGAAAAACTGATCCAGACTTTCCGGACGTCCTACCAGATACAGCTTGTCCCCAATTTGAGGAACAAAGGAGCCATTGGGAATGACCACCGATTTTCCCCGTTCTACAGCACAGAACAGCAGGGACAGTTCCTTGACCTGGGGAGGCAAAGAGTAGAAGGGGGTGCCAACGAGAAAATCTCCATCCTGTAGGCGAAAGCCCATCAGCTCCACACGGCCCCGAAAGAACGTTTCAATGTTGGCGGCGGGAGGGAAACGGAGCAGGCGGGAAATCTCAATGGCGGTGGCGTTCTCTGGATTGATGACCATGTCGATCTTCAGATTCCGGCGCAACTCTACCAGGCTATTGGAGTACTCCAGGTCACGGATACGGGCGATGGTGTAGCCGGTGCCCATGTTTTTTGCGGTCAGGCAGCAGACCATATTGACCTCATCTGAATTGGTGGCCGCGACCAGCAGGTCGGCGGTATCCGCCCCGGCCTCCCGCAGAGTGGAGGTGGAGACACCGTTCCCGTGGATAACCATGACGTCCAGCATATCGGAGGCCCGGCGCAGAGACTCCTCCCGCAGATCCACGATGGTGACGTCGTGCTGCTCCCGGACCAGCTGTTCTGCCAGCGTGAAGCCGACTTTTCCGCTGCCTACAATGATGATTTTCATGTAAAATATCCTTTCGCGTATGATATCATACTCTGCTTTCACCAGAGCAGGAGGGAATGTTTTTCAGAACATATAGAGACAGAGAAGCGGACTTTAGATCGTCCACTCACCGTGTACTACACCTACCAGCAGCCAGCCAGACTCTCCCAGCTCGAATACCAGCTTTAAGGAGCACCAGTCTAACCCCTCGTTCACTGGGTCAATACTGGGGATACAAAAGTCTACGAATCGGCAACCGGGGTAAGCCGTAGTAATATTCTCCAGGGCGTTGCCGCTAATCATAATCTGGTCGATGCCGATCTCACTGGCCTGGGTGTAGTCCTGGTTGAATACATACCGGTCCACATATTGGGATATCGTCATCTGGATAGGGTTGCCTCGGCCATCTTCAAAGCCCCAGGTGTAGACCCGGGGGTCCTCTTCCAGCCCCTGGATTTGGGCCGCGGAAAGGGTCAGGTCTTGCTCAAGATTTACGGTAGAGTACGGGGTAAAGGTCACGCCCTTTTCGGGGTGGACAAATGAGGCCACCTGACCGTAATCCTCCTCTTTCAGGGCATGGAGAACAGCACAGGCGGTGTTGAGCAGGGGAAAGTTGTCCGGGGGCAGGGGGGTAGATGATTCTGTCTGGGTGGAGCTGTCTGTGACAGAAGAAGAGCCAGGGGCGGGAGCGTTGGACAGGGCGCTGGGGGTAGGAGGAAGGATAACAGTTTCCCGAAGGGACCAAGGAAAGGGAAAGATGCCACCTAATAAAAAACCAATCAGTAGACAGATTGCGGCCGCAGGGAATATAGAACGCTTCAAAATAGGACCTCCTTCATGGCGGTGTAAATAGAATGACAGGCCCATCCCTCCCTGAATGAATCAAGGAAGGGGTAAAATAGCACAATTATAGTAAGGCCAATTATAGTATAGTTCCACAGAAAGGTCAAGATTGACAGATAGGCTTTTAGGTGCCCGCCACAAATATATTGTTTCGAGTGGAAAGTCATGCTAAAATAAACCAGATATCAGGAAAAAGGAGGTCATTCCCATGAATGAGCAGGAGCGGGACATACAGTTCCATATCCAGTGCAGGCCGGGAGACGTGGGGGGATACTGTATTCTTCCGGGTGACCCGGGGCGGTGTGAGTCCATCGCCCGCTGTTTTGACCAGCCTGTCCATATAAGGACCAACCGGGAATATGTGGTCTATACCGGTACCCTGTTGGGAGAAAAAGTGTCGGTGTGTTCTACCGGCATTGGTGGACCCTCCGCGGCCATTGCGATGGAGGAGCTGGCGAACATCGGTGCACATACCTTTGTCCGAGTGGGGACCTGTGGGGGAATCGACTTGGCTGTCCGAAGCAACGATGTGGTGGTGGCCACCGGTGCTGTCCGGATGGAGGGGACAAGCCGGGAGTACGCCCCCATCGAGTGGCCCGCAGTCCCTAACTTTGCGGTCACCTGTGCCTTGGTTCAGGCGTGCCGGACCTTGGGCTACCCTTGGCATGCCGGGGTGGTCCAGTGTAAGGACTCCTTCTATGGTCAGCATTCTCCAGGCAGGATGCCGGTGTCCTATGAGTTGAAGCAGAAATGGGAGGCATGGAAGCGCCTGGGGGTGCTGGCCTCTGAAATGGAGTCCGCGGCTCTCTTTGCTGTGGCGGCCAGCCGCCGGGTGCGGTGTGGATCTGTGTTCCATGTGATCTGGAACCAGGAGCGGGAGCAGGCGGGCTTGGATCAGGAGGAGTCCCACGACACCTCCTCCGCCATCCAAGTTGGGGTGGATGCTGTTCGGCTGCTGATTGCCCAGGACCTCGCGAAATAGAAGCAAGAGCCGCCCTCACGGGCGGCTCTTGCCATGTAGAAAACAGGTCAGGAGATGGGCTGGTAGTACTTTTCAGTGGCCTGGGCGAACAGCTGGTCAAATTGGGGTGATCCGCCCTGGTGGAGCTGGTGGAGATAGGCGTGGATGTCCGAACGGACTAGGGAGCCTTTCTCGGCCGCTTGGTGGATGACGCGGACGGCGGCATTGGAGCAATGGTCAGAGATGCGCTCCAGGTTAGTTAGCAGCTCCAGGAACTGGGTGCCCACCTCTACCGTACACTCTCCGGTTTTCAGCCGCTCCACATGGCGCTCCCGCAGAGCGGCGGTGATTAGGTCCACCACTTCCTCCAAAGGCTCTACCTGGAAGGCGGCGTAGGCGTCGTGGGCACGGTAGGCCTCCAGCACCTGGTTCAGGGCCTCTCCTACGGCGGCGCACAGGGAGTCAAGCTCGGCCTGTGCCTTGGGGGAGAAGGAGAGAGCGGCGTCGTTCAGCGCGGTAGCCGACTCGGACAGGTTGACTACATAATCACCGATGCGCTCGAAATCAGACAGGGCGTGAAGCAGATCGGATACTAGGTCGCTGCCTTTGTCATCTAAGGAGTGGCGGGAGAGCTGGACCAGATATTGGTCCAAAGAGCTCTCCATATGGTCCAGCGCCTCCTCCTGCTCGTTAAGCAGATCCAACTGCTTTTGATCGTAATGGGACAGAAGCTCCACCGCCAGATGGTAGTTGTTCTTGGCCAGTTCACCCATTTGGAGGACCACGGTGCGTGCCCGTTCCAGAGCTACTGACGGAGTGGACAAGAAGCGGGGGTCTAACACCGTGGCTACCGGATCAGCGGCACCGGAGTCTGGGATCGTCCATTCCACCAGGCTGACCAACTGCCGGTTAAAAGGCAGTAGAAGGGCAGTACAAGCGATATTGAAGAAGGAATGCAGGTTCGCGATGGAGCCATAGTCCATGACATCCTGCCAGAAAGGCAGTCCTATCAGGGCGTTGAGACCGTACAACACCACCAGGAAGAACACGGTGCCGATCACATTGAAGTATAGGTGGACGGCAGCGGTCCGTTTAGCGTTCCGGCTGGCGCCGATGCTGGACAAGATGGCAGTGACGCAGGTGCCGATGTTCTGGCCCATGATGATTGGCAGGGCGGTGGAAAATGTGACCACGCCGGAGGCGGAAAGGGCCTGTAGAATAGCCACAGAGGCGGTGGAGCTCTGGATCAAAGCCGTGATAGCCGCACCCACAGCGATGCCCAGTACCGGGTTGGAGAAGCGGATGAACAGCTGCTGGAAGGCCTCCAGCTCAGTCAAGGGGGCTAGGGCGCTCTCCATGGATTTGATACCGATGAACAGCAGCCCAAGGCCGATCAGGATCTGACCTACTGTTTTTTTGCGGCCGCTGTTGAAGAAGGAGAAAAACAGAATCCCCACAAAGGCGGTCAGTGGTCCTAGCATCTCAGGCTTCAGGAGAGCCAAAAACAAATTTTCATCGGATAGGCCGCCCAGCCGCAGGATCTGGGCTGTAATGGTGGTGCCGATGTTGGCCCCCATGATGACGCCGACAGCCTGCCGCAGCTTAAGAATGCCAGCGTTGACAAACCCGATGCACATAACGGTAGTAGCCGCGGAGGAGTGGACCATACCAGCCACCACTGCGCCTAGCAGGACACCTTTAAAAATATTATCAGTCAGCTTCTCCAAAAGGGAAGCAAGTTTTCCACTAGTCAGTTTTTCCAGGCCGGAAGTCATGGTTGACATACCGAACAGGAAGATGGCCAGGGCGCCCAGCAGGGCAATGACATCACGAATCCCCAATTTTCTTTCCTCCCATGAGGACACCCTGTCCTCATCTCCAAAATTTTACACAAACTTAACATTATAAATTATATAAGAAGAAGTGGGGCAGGTAAAGGAGTTCTTGAAATTTTTCAAAAATTTTGAAGAAAACGGAGAAAAAGGAGAGGAAATCTCCAGGAATTTGTAGGGTATGAAGGGAGGAGAACTGAGATGGAGGCGGGATCCTCGGAGAGATTTGGCCTGTCCGACAGAACAGGAGAGATATTTGGGGAATGGGGACGGGCAGAGCGGGAATAGAGTGGGGCGGAGGTGTTATCGATTATGCTGTCGCCTGTGATCTATCTGATGATGAACGGACTTTTTTTTACCCTTCGGCTGTCCGGAGGTGGAGGTTCGTTTCCCCGTCCACTAAAAGCGGCGGAGGAGAGGGAATATCTGGAACGGTGCGCCCAGGGTGACCTGGAGGCCCGAAATCTGCTGGTGGAACACAACCTTCGCCTGGTAGCTCACATCGTGAAAAAATACTATGCCCAAACCGGGGACCAGGACGATCTGATCTCCATTGGGACTATCGGGCTTATCAAAGGGATATCTACATTTAAGGCGGACAAAAACGTAAAGTTGGCGACCTATGCCAGCCGATGTATAGAAAACGAGATACTGATGCACTTCCGCTCCCAACGCAAGCTCCAGGGCGAGGTCTCTCTGGCGGATACTCTGGAGTCTGCGGGAGAGGGCGGTTCCCTGTCCCTAATGGATGTAATCGCCGTAGACGATAATATGCTGGAGGAGTTGGATACCAGGGATGCCTGCGTAAGGGTCCGCCGCTGTGTTGATACCTGCCTGACACCCAGAGAGCGCACTGTCATTACCTTGAGATATGGACTGGATGACCGCCCGCCTCGCACCCAACGGGAAATCGCGTCTCTGTGCGGCATCAGCCGCTCCTATGTATAGCGACGCCGCTAATGTAAACGAAGCCCGGAAAGCCTGATGTAGACAGGCTTTCCGGGCTTCGTATGTAACTGGGGTAGCTTCGCGCTTATTATAAACGGCAAAAATTTTAGGAAGATAAGCGGCTGTTCATCAGTATTCTGCTCCATTGACTTCGAACGATACTTCGAAGAATTTTTCATTTGTGTTTTCTTGAGTATTTAAGAGCAATTCGACTTTAATTGAGTGAGAATATTCTAGACCAATTAAATCTTGATAATTTATTTCAAAACAAAATGATATTAAGAGCGGAAATTCCTTGATTTGCAATTCCTAACAGGAGGATTGATAACCCATCTGAAATTTCTACATACGATGGAGTGGATTGATTTAAAACGGGGAATATATATGGAATGTGAATATCATCGCACATTAAGTTAATTTCTGCAAATTCATAATCATATCCAAGCCAGTCATTTGAAGAAAAGTATTTACGACACCTAACGGTGGTATATTCCTGGTTTAGCATTGAAAAAATAAAATCTTGAGATGCCCAGTACATACCAGATTCATTATCGACTTCAGACTGATCATACTCATGAACAGCAATAGTAGACGACAAAAGATTTACTATATTAGCACATTCATCATTTATACTTTTTTTGTCCCAAACAATACTGCAATTCTGAGCAAATCCAACACCAACGTTATAAACAGGAATTTTTATGGGGTATACGTCATTTGAAATACAAGAAAAGTCTATATAATTTCCATTAACATTCACAATCTCCACGGGCAATTTGTAATTTAAAGCTACAATGCGGGGGAGCCGCTCTTGTTCAAGTTGGTATTCGAGTAACTGTCTGGACGTTTTCTAATGCAAATAATGATACAGCTGTACTTATATAATCGACGAAATAACAAATATTACCAAGGAGTAATTTGAAGGAGTTTTTTTGTTTTTCATTTTAGTTCCCTATATAGATGTAAGCGCATATACGAATAGTTTATTTCCTTTTCATAGCAGTTTTTATATCGTTAATAAAGAATGCCAATAAATCACCCTTTTTAACTTTCTTCAAGCCTAAATCTTTCCTCATTTCATTCATAATGTCTTCCATTAAAAAAAGGTTAGCTTTACCAGCATCTGGCTTAGTTCCGTTTTCTCTAAATTTCACCCATTTTTTTACAACCTTTGAAGATCCCCAAAGAGTTATTTGCTTGGAGAATTTAGATAGATCCTCAATCATTTGTTCTTGAGTATAACTTCCCTCTTTTTTCCCGTTTTGCTGAACTTTATAAAGCATTTCTACAAATTCGCCATACGGTTGTTCACGCTTTTTTGCTAAGTAGTCTTGCCGATTTTTCTTATACTCAATAAATTTTGACACGATAGAACTTATAATAACGCTAACAAGGGATACCGTCCCAGTGATTAATGCAACAATAACAACTGCATCAAAAGAGGTTGATATACTTTTAAGAAGAGAGAATGCTTTTTCCGCTGTATTGAATAACCAAGATAAAATACTACGAATCAAGATGCAACTACCCGCAACCATCACTAAGAATAAAACTAAACTAAATAATAAATTTAATTTTGGATGTCTTTCTAAAAAGCGTTGTGAATCTTTCATTTTATGCTCCTTTTTGTAAGTTACTATTAGATTAATGATTTATATACCCAATGACCATTTTTACGGTATTTTATAAGTTTACTATTTACAACTAATCCAGCCAAAATTCGATTTGCTGTAGCCGCCGACACCCCGCACAATTCTCGAACATCGGCGTTCATGATATAGTCGTGAGTTTTGAGATACTCCTGAATTTTGTTCCAACGGAGTGTGACCTTATCCATCTTACCATCGCTCATTCCTCTGCTTGTGTTAATCACCTCTACAAGCGATGCTTTGATGGCTGAGAGCATAAACTCGATAAATACCGTAGACTCTCCTGCGTCATTGGAGGCATTGATGGCCGCATAATATTCCTGCTGGCGGTCGTGAATGATAGACTCCACTGGGAGCCAGGCAAAGGCTGGATTCCATTTCGAAAGCAGCAGTGTATGCCACAGCCGCCCCACACGCCCATTTCCATCGGCAAAGGGGTGGATCAGTTCAAGCTCATAGTGGAACACACAACTGCGGATGAGCATGTGCACCTCGCTGGTCTTTGTCCAGTCTAGCAGCTCCATCACCAGATCCGGAACATACTGCGGAAGCGTGCCAAAATGCAGGACATGCCCTTCGTTGTCCACCACGCCCACAGGGCGGCTGCGAAACACGCCGGATTCTTCCACCAATCTCCGGGTCATTATGCCATGGGCAGTCAGCAGGTCATCCACTGAATAGGGATCAAGTTCATCCAGCCGCTCATAAATCTCATAGGCGTTTTTGACTTCGGCAATATCCTTGGGCGCTGCCAGGACATGCTTGCCATTCAGCACAGCAGTCACCTGCTCCAAGGAAAGGGTGTTCTGCTCAATGGCCAAGGAACCATGAATAGTTCTGATGCGGTTGGCGCGTCGCAGAGTAGGGTTTGTGGAAAGAAGAGGGGAAGCGGTCAAACGGCCCACCAACTCGGCGATCTCCGCCACATAGTCAATGATTTGGTTCGTGATTTCAAAGGGAGGTTTTTGGTTTCTCATGCAGCACCTCACTGGGTCAATCGTTGTTTTCATTATATCACGCATCACTCATTTCATCAATCAAAATCGACCCGTGTTTGAGCGATGCTTTCCTTTGTAAAACGAAACAAATGCTCTAAGTGTGGTCTGCATATCCCACGAAGGCGCAGATGTATATAACTGACCATAAAAAAGAAAAAAGCGTTTTGCGAAAGAATGCGGGGTGCATCTACTAAACATTCGTGATATAATCAAAAAAACAGCGATCCAGTCAGAAGGAGGGGTGTTATGGACAGAACAGATGGAAGTTATATCAGCACCGTAGGGGTGCTCTATTCGATGAGCGGGAAGGAAATTGCCGGCCATCTACGAGAATCCCAGGGGAACCCTTCCAAATCAGAATACAGATCCTGGGAGAACTCAATTCCGATTTTGGTCAAGGTTCTGCATCAGGCAGGACTGGATGCGTTGACATTGGTTTTGGAATATCAGACTCCAATTGGCAGCCGCATCGACGCCGTGCTCCTGGGGGAAGGGAAAACAACGGGAAAGCCGCTGGTGCTGATCATCGAACTCAAGCAGTGGAGCGCTATAGAAGAAAATGCGGCAGGGCGGGAGAGCAGTGTCTCTATCTGCCTGTCCCGAGCGGAAAACCGTTTTGAGGAAAGGCTCCATCCTGTCCAGCAGACGCTGACCTACGCCAAGCATCTGCGGATGAACCACAGTAATGTGGCAGATGGGAAGATGGATGTGCGATGCCGTCAATTCCTCCATAATTTTAAGGATAAGGAGCAGCTCTTCCAGGGCAGTTATCAGGCATATGAGCCACTGCGGCATGAAACCTACACCAAAGGGGAAGAGGCGTTGCTGGCTGCGGACTTGAGAAGCTTGTTCTCTTCCGAGCCGAAGCCAGAGGTGGTGGAACAGTTTCTTACCGGCACCTATGTGCTGGGGCAGATCGGCTTTCAGGATTTAAGGAAAGTATTGGAGAAAAAAGAAAACGCAGCCATGCTGGATGACCAGATCGAGGTCAACCGCAAGATCTGCGGTATGATCGATCAGCTCCATAGTCCGCAGTTCGGCAAGCATCTGATGATCATCTCGGGCCCGCCTGGTACTGGGAAAACCGTGGTGGGATTGCACGCCATTTATGCCTACTGTCAGAAATTCGGCCCTTCCTGGCAGAACCGGGGCGGCTGCATCTTTGCGCTGCCCAGAAGCCGTACACTCTCTCTGGTCATTGCGGGCGCCTCAGGTGTGCCGCCCGCCTATCTGGATGCGGTCCCGCCGGGACGGGATCTGGTTGTTGTAGATGAGGCTCATCGGATTGAACAGCTGGAATCCACGATGACCAGCCTGTTTCAAAAGGCCAATATGGTGGTGGTACTGCAGGACGACCGGCAGCGGATCCGTATAACGGAAGAGGGGACGGCGGATGCTTTTCGGCGGTTTGCTCAGGCGCACGGCATTTCCTGCGCCACCTACTCTTTGGCATCTCAAAAGCGGGCGGGGTACCTGGGCAGCTATGTCTCCGACCTGGATAAGCTCTTTTATGACCGCCAGAAGCAGCCGTTGAAGCGGCAGTCTGCGCTGGAGCTGCGTTGCTGGGAGGATCTGAACGATCTGGACAGATACCTCCATGACCTGTGGTCAGCGGGCCGCCATGTGAAATGGTATGCGCCCTTCTGCTGGAAGTGGAGCTTTGATACAAGAATAAAGGATATTCATATCAGACAAGCTGCAGGAAATTTCAAGAAACCATGGAATCCACAGCCAAAAGAAGAACAGTACCGATGGTATGTAGGAGAAAAAGAGGAATATCTGGACCAGGTAGGCTGTATCTACACGGCACAGGGCCTGGAATTTGACGATACTGGTGTGATCTGGTGGGATGACCTCCGCTGGGATGAAGATATCCACGATTGGTGCATCGATCTGAGCAGAAACTGTGATACAGCATTTGTGACTGCGATCCGAAGCAGTCAGGCCAGTGAGCAGGAGATCGTGGAACTGGTGCTGAATACATACCGGGTGCTGCTTACCCGAGCTAAGAGCAGCGTCCATATTTGGTTCCGGGACCAGAACACGAAAGAACATGTGAGAAAGGTAATGGGTTTTTAAATGGCAGGCAAGAAATATGGGGTTATCCACCTTTCTATGCGGGCGGGGGAGCTGGACACCGATCACTGCAGTGAAGAACAGAGGGAGATTTTGACATTCGGGTGTGTGATCTACATCTATTATGGGCGGCGGTCGTTTTATGTGGGACAAACAGACCAGTTTTTAATGCGGCACAGTAAGCACATGGCGGAAGCCAAGACAGACTACCGGCAGTTTGAAAAAGTGGTGATCCTCTTTGGCCAGTATGTGAATGGGAATTCCCAAAATGACCTGGAGGCGCTGCTGATTACTTATCTCACAGCGGATCAGGAAAGTTTGCCGCGAAAGGAAAAACGAGTCCGCCGGAATAGAACGAAGGGCAATCAATTTGTGGATTATCCAAATCGGGAGGAAGTGCTGGCACGGGTACTGACACCGTTCTGGGAACAGGAACTGTACCAAGCCGGACTGGTGCGTCAAAGGTCACTGGATGGTCTGCGCAACAGCATTCTGTTCAAGTATTCTCCCTTTACGGAACTGTCCGAGGAACAGTCTGAGCTGATCCGTGAGATAGAAGAGGGGACCCGGAGCTTTCTCATCGAAGGGACGGCGGGGACGGGGAAGACCGTAGTGCTGACCAACCTGGCGGCCCGACTCTGTGAACATCATGATTGGAATGTAGGGGTGGTAGTAAAGTCAAACTGGGTCAAGACCGCCCGCAGCATTTTTCGGGCCTATGGGCTTGGGAAAAACATTACGGTCGGGACTGCTTATCAGTTGATCCGTCAGAAGAAGCGATTCCATATTCTTGTGGTGGATGAGGCTCACCGGCTGCGATGGAACAGCCCGAAACAAAATCATGTGACCACAGGGATCTTTGATCCCAACGATCCCCGGAAGAATGAGCTGTTCCTGCTGGGAGAACTGACGGACCGGCTGGTGCTGCTCTATGACGCCATTCAGGCGATTCGTCCGTCGGATATTCCATACCGGGATTTCCAGGATTACGTTCAGGAAAAGCATATGGAAAGGCGTATGCTCACCAAGCAGTTCCGTGTGCGGGTTCAGGACAAGGGTGCAACCTACACGGCGGATGACTACATCAATGGGATCTGTTCCTTCCTGCAGATCAAAGAGCGTACATTTGATCCGTGTGTATTTCAGAATCCATCCGAGAATGCCTATTTTGGCGTCGTGGATTCCATCCATGAATTGTTTGACTATGTGGATGAGCGGCGGCAGTATCATCCGAAAGCCCAATGCAGGGTACTGGCCGGATATGCACGTCCCTGGGGAAGCCATTATCAACCGGGGCATAAGCATTATGCGGAATTTGACTGGGCGGAGGATGAGGAACATCGTTGGAAATGGAATCACACGCATGAAAACTGGATCGCGTTGCCAGGGAGCGAGGATGAGGTCGGATCGATCCATGCGATACAGGGCGTGGACCTGGACTATGTGGGTGTCGTGATCGCGAAGGACCTGACCTGTCAGGGAGGGAAGGTGACGGCAGTCAAGGAGAACTATTTTGACACCAATGGGACGCCACCGAAAGAGAGCTTTTCTCTGTCAGAACTCAGCGCATATGTGAGGCAGATCTATTATGTGCTCCTGACAAGGGGCATCAGCGGGATCAGGGTCTATTTTGAGGATCCCGCATTGAAAGAGCATTTTATGGAGGTTGTGGGCCGGACATGAAACAGGAGACGATACAGGAAATCAATCGCTTTCGGGACGCACGTCACTGGCGGCAGTTTCACAACCCCAAAGACCTGGCAATCTCCATTTCCCTGGAGGCGTCGGAACTGCTGGAACTATTTCAATGGAAGGGCAATGAGGAGGTCGTGGGCGTCAAGACCGAACAGCTGCAGGAGGAACTGGCGGATGTTCTCATCTATGCCGCTATGCTGGCAGATGATCTGGGATTTGACCTGGACGAAATTGTGAGGAAAAAGCTCGAAAAAAACAGCCGGAAATACCCTGTCGAGAAGAGCATCGGCCGCAAAGACAAATATACTGAGCTGGAATAAAACTGGAATCCCCCGTTTATGTGCCAAATTCGCACATAAACGGGGGATTTCTATTAAAATCATATTTCTGTTATCTTATAGCTTCAGATCCCCTGCAGCGGTACCGTCGATGCGTTTGCCTTCCTCTGCAAACCGGGAGCCGTGGCAGGGGCAGTCCCAAGTGTGTTCCTGGGGGTTCCACTTCAGTGCGCAGCCCAGATGGGGGCAGCGTCTTGTGGTGGGGGTGAGCAGGCTGACCATGGCCTCCCAGCCGTTGACGGCCAGCTGGGGGCGGGGTATGGAGCGGGAAGGGGAGAACACATCCGCATAAGGATTTGTTTTGCACTGGACTAGGTCGCTCAAAATCATAGCAGAGACTATGACTGTGGTCATGCCCCACTTGTTGAAGCCTGTTGCCACATACAGACCTGATGTGGAAGCAGAGTAAGGCCCGATATAAGGAATGCTATCCAGACTTATACAATCCTGCGTAGCCCTATAGTATTTCTCCGTGGCCTTTGGGTAACGCTTTGCGGCAAAGTCCTGTAGCACATGCCATCCGCCGCTCACCAGCAGAAGGTCTCCGTGTTTGTGGAAGGAGAGGCCATTCTCTGACTCATCAATATACATGCCATCTACATTTGTGGCATGTTCCAAAGCCATGACATAGGAGTGGTGCTGATATAGCCTCAGAAAATAGCTGCCGTGCTTGTTAAGAAACAGGGAAAGTGGGTGGATACGATGATGGATACGATGATTTTCTCTGCGTGCATTCTGCCCCGGTCAGTGACCGCTGTGGTACCAATCAGCTCCCGCACCAGGGTGTGCTTATAGATGTGCAGACTCTTGGAGAGTGCAGAGAAAAATTGCAATGGATGGAACTGGGCCTGATTTGTAAGCATGACCGCACCTGTCGTGGGGAAGAGGAGAGGCAGATGGTCAGCAAATTCTGCGCCGGCCCCCAACTGCTCCAGGACGCTCAGTTCTGTCTCTAACGCTTCCCGGTTAGACATAAGCGGGTTTTTCTTCGAAGTCACAGTCCATGCCCTGGCACAGCATCCGGTAGTTCTGGAGGGCCGCCTCATTGGCAGAAAGGTATTGCTGTGCCCAGTCAAATCCAAAGGTTGGATAGGCTTATGGTAGATGAGTCTGTGAATGGTCAGCTTGGCGGTGGTATTTTTGTAATGCCGCTGCAAATCATTTTTTCTTCTACCAACAGGGTATTCCGGCCTGGTGTATTAAGTAGGCACACAGGACTCCCGCCACGCCCCGCCAATAAGTACATTGGTGGTTACATCCCGTTCGAATGAGGGAAAGTCTGTATACTCCCAAGTTTGCTCCCATACTGATTTCATGTCCGCGTCCTCCCATAATACAGTCATGGAATTAGTGTTTTCCAAATGAAGGGAAGTATACATGTGAGGGTGTATGTGGATAGGGAAGCAACATGTGTGAATGCGAGCCAAGGGTTTTATAAGAAAGCTAGATAAAACAAAAGGGCGGAGCAGATGGAGTACATGTATCCTTTTCGCCCTCAGTTAGATTACCGATAAGGAGGAAAGAATAAAAGATTCATAAAGTACACCTCTCGCTTAGGAGTATGGTGTGACCAATGTCGTACGGAACGGACATAATTTACGGTGATTCCTCGTTCGTAATATATTTTGAGGTACAAGGTTTTTGTGGTGCAATTTGCACAAAATGCCGTGTGCTGCCGCGCTTTTTAAGGCGGCCAATTAGCAAACTCTTAGCAGGAATCGCCTTGCCCACAACGTCTTTTCATCACACTCTATCACCTTGTCACTGAACAGATTCATGGAGGTCAGACAATGGAAAATCATGAAAAGCGTCCGTTGCCGGAGGCGCGCACCTATACCGTGGAAGATATTGCGGCCATGCTCAACATTGGGCGCACATCGGCCTATACTCTGGTAAAGGAAGGTCACTTTAAGACCGTGCGGATCGGCACGGCGCTCCACATTTCCAAGAAGTCGTTCGATGAATGGCTGGAGGAGCTGGAACTGTAAGATTAATCAGCACATGTTCAAAGGGCCGCCGTAGTTTTGAGCCTACGGCGGCCCTTTGACATTGGTTCACTTGCAAAAATCACTTATGGCGCTTTGTGTGAGGCGGTGTTCATATTAAAATGTGATAGCATCAACAAATTCTTTAACTTACCATATCACGATCCACGTTAGCAATATAATCCATATCTCAAAAAAACCTTCGTGGATTGGTTGAAGATAGAGGTTTCGGAAAAAGAAATTGAAGAAAAATAGCAAGCACCGCAGGTTAAAACCAGTGCCGACTAAAATAATCCGTGATTTTATGATTTTCGTGCCCGTTGCATTATTGCTTTCCTAAGTTTATCGACTCTTTCATTATCAATATCCCCAATTACAAATACATCAAGGGTGTTAGAGGTGTAATCCACCATTTTGTTTATTAAGGATTTGTTATCGGAAGCCAAGAAAGAAATAATGCCTTCTTTATCAATCGTTCGAATTGCTCCTCTGACATCATCAGGAAAGTTATCAAGTGTGCAATCCTCAGCTCGTAAATGTGATGGTATAGATTCCAAATTTACTTTCGATTCAACATACCCTATATATTCAGGAGATATTTCCGCTTCCTTGGCCAATTCAATTTGCATATTCTGAATTAACCATTTTGCCAAATGATATGTCGAATCATTTACAGGGATGGCTTTTGAATTCGCTGCCGATTTAGGTATAATGTCCGTCATGGTTAAGACATGGATTGGCTTTTTCCGCTGCCGTAAACACTCCCAGAGAGCAGATGTAAATTTGTCTTTTGTTTTCTTGCAGAAAGCGCAGATGGTTTGCCACATATAGTCATCAGAAAAAAGATAAAAATCTTCTTTCCCGATGCATTGAACTATTTTATCGTAGTCCCCATATGGGGTGTCAACACTTGTTAACACTTTATATTCTAATGCCTTTGTCACTGCTTCAAAGGCACTAGAAGTTTTGTGTTGAACGACTTGTGTATAGTGGAAATATCTTGCCATTAAAAAGTGTTCTATTGCATGTTGTCCTCGAACGTCAAATACAACAAGATCAATTTCTTCGCAAGTTCCATTGTCTCTGCGGATTGGACACTTCTCAATACGCATTTGTCGGAGAATATACTCTAATTCGACATTGCCGAAAGATACTCCGGCTTGTCGGGAATCACGCAGTAAATAATCTAACCTATCCGCATCAAGACTCGAATGTAGCAATTGTGCATAAACAGGATTTGCCTGCGTATCTCCTATAATTATCTGTCCGATTTCGTCAGGATCAATTTCCACTTCACGGAGAATGGCAGATATTTCGGGATCTTTATTTATAACTTCTGCCCCCATGTGTTCATGGTCTTTTTCTTTACGCTTTTTAAAATTAGCAATATCACATAGTAACTGACTGTTATCAGCAACAGGCTCTAGTCCTTCAACCATATCGTCTGTTGCCTTAACATTATCAATGTAACTATACACGCATTCGCTCAAATGCGAAAAAGGGAAATGTCCCACGTCATGTAAAAGAGCAGCGATACGAACTTTCTTAGCATCATCAATCCCAAAGGAAATTCCATTCTCCTGCGGAACACCATACAACCGATATAGATGCTCACACATCTTGCCCATAATACAAAGTACGCCAAGTGAGTGGACGAACCGAGAATGTTCTCCACTAGGAAATACATATGAGGCAAATCCCATTTGCTTTATGCGTCTCAATCTTTGCATAGCACGAGTATCTAAAAGGCGCACTTCGGTTTTTGAGAGACTGATACATCCATAAATGGGATCATTAATTATTTTATAATTAAATTCAGAGGAATATAAGTCTGAAGTTCCCATGACTTACCTGCCACTCATGCAACACCTTTAAACGCGGTATAAGAAGCAAAAGCTGCTTTTGTTTGCTCTTCTGTAAATTGCGGCTTAGTTTGTTTAATCTTTTCTACAATTGTGTCTTCAGTTTTATTGCTGCGTTTATACCAATAAGCAATAGAAGCGACCAATTCATACCATTGAACTACACTAATTTTCAATTTATGTTTCTCAATTTCAGATTCTAAATCATTAACCTTTTTAATCATGTTGGCATAAGGCTCTTTAAAACATTTTGTTTCTATTGATTCACTTCCTTCTGGTATGACTTGGTATGCCACAGCAGTTAAATCAGTTGAGTACGGACCGTGAATATACCAACTGTATCCATATCCCAAAGGAAGTCCAATATCTTGTGCAAGAAAAATTTTCTTTTGGAGCAAAATCCGATCATTAATTGTATCAAGAGAATAACAGTGAAGATCACGCAAAGCAATTGCTGTTGCAATTTGCGAATTATTCATAGTAATACCTCCTTAATTTTAAGTATATCTCAACTTTCTCATACTTGCAATAGATTCAATGAAAACAGGTACAGATATTATGCATCATAAGGAACCACCTCATAGTTATTAAGAATCATTTTAATCTGTAATAGCAAATATTCTTCCCAGCCCCCTCCCGTTTCAATTCGCCGGATGCAACCAGTTTCCGCAGTGCCCCTTCAATGGAGCTGATGCTGAGCGAGGGGCAAAGCTCACGGATGTCCTGCTTCGTAAACCGGCCAATCTTCTCCATGGTGGCCCGGCGCACGGTTTCCAAAGCCGGGAGCTTGGTTTCCACCAAGGCAAAGCGGTCTTCAAAGTCTTTGTAAGCGGAAAGAATGGTTCCCAGTAGATACTTGATGAACGGAACTACATCTTCGGTACCTTCGTGCCACCCGATCTGCGCCTGACCCAGGACATCATAATAGAGATCCTTGTTTTTTGCGATTTTTGCCTCCAGCGAGATATATTTTCCCACATAAAATCCGTTGCGGTAGAGCAGCAGTGTGGTCAGCAGGCGGCTCATTCTGCCGTTTCCGTCGTTGAAGGGGTGAATACAGAGGAAGTCGTGAATAAACACAGGAATGATGATCAGCGGCTCCACTTCCATGTTTCCGATGACCCGGTTGTACTCCTCGCAGATCCGGTCCAGGGCCTCCGGCGTTTCGTATGGGGCCAAGGGCGTGAACAAGGTCTCCACATGGCCGTCGGGATAGGTGGCGCTGATGTAGTTCTGCACGCTTTTGGTCCTGCCGGCCATGGGGTTGTTCATGTGGCTGTAGAGGATCTTGTGGAGCTGCAGGATGTAGTTCTGGGTGATGGGGATGGCGTCGAAGTTCTCATGGATAAGGTTCAGCACATCTCGGTAACCAGCGATTTCCTGTTCGTCCCGGTTTCTCGGCGTCGTTTTCTCCTCTACAAGCTGCCGGATACGGGTGTTTGTGGTCACGATGCCCTCAATGGCATTGGATGCCTCAGTGCTCTGCACCTTTGCAATCTCCACCAGTTTCTCCAATTCTTTTGGCCGTTGTTTCAGATATAGTTCCTGCTTTCCGGCTTCTTTATAAATTGCCGCGACCAGGCCCAGAATCTCCGAGTCCCACTTCTGCTCCCGAATTGTGGAGTAATTGAATGTACGCATTCCCTTATGCCCTCCCTTGTTCCCTTAAATCTTAGCATGAAACAAGGGAAAATTCAACTCTTCGAAAGAAGTTTCCCTTAATATTATGCCGAATTCAAGGGATTATATACGTCTGTAAGGGCAAACCAAGCGTATTACCGCCATAGGTTTGCGCCTGTGGCTTTTTTCATGTCCATTTCTATCTCTCCTCCCCAAAGCTGTACTGAAAGGAGTCAATCTTATGTTTTTTCTTCCGCAATCGGTGGCGAGGTTGCCGCCCATAGGAATCTCCTATCTAGAACTATGCTATTTGGTCAGGGACTTTTTCTGCAAAATTTTACTTTTCCAAACCGCAAAAAGAGATGATCGCTTTTTCACTGCGTACGGGCATGTAGTTGACTATATTTGCCTTTTGTGCATAACGCCTGTAATTTCACTGGAAAGGGCGGCATAGCACTAGACAATGCAACACGCTATGGATTATACAGAAAAGTGGTGAAATACCGCTGGCGTTTAGGAGTACGGCGTACCATTTCGTAAATGGTTCATATCATATCTTCCCGTGTTGTTTCTTCGCAAATTGTGCTGCCCGGAGGCAGGTCAATTTGCACAAATTCCCCTGAAATATGCTGCCTTACAACGGCTTTTCAAATGTCGTATTAGCAAGGTATTAGCAGGAACCCCTTGTGACAGAGGGCTTCCAGGGGCCATTTCAAAATGCTATTAGCAAGGGAGGATCATTTTATGAGCACCAACGAAAAAGAGACGCCCCAAAGCAGAACATACACCGTGAATGACATCGCAGCCATTCTCGGTATCGGCCGCGCTTCGGCCTATAAACTCGCCAACTCCGGATTGTTCAAGACGATCCGCATCGGTAACATGATCCGCATCTCCAGGAAGTCCTTTGAGGACTGGCTGAAAGCGGAGGGGCTGGACGACGAAATCATATAATTATAAAAGCACCATGGACATCCCATGGTGCTTTTTAGCTCCGCTAGCTCCGAGAATGCTCTGCAAAGTAATTCTCCAAAATTTCTTCAAAAGAGCCATCTTTTACTTGGCATTCCCATATGACCAATACATTCCAACCGCTACCTTCAAGTTTTTCAATGTTCCTTTTATCTCGTTCTACATTTTGAGTGAATTTTTCTTCCCAAAAAGCAGCATTAGTAGCAGGTGTAGTTGTATATTTACATCCAGGATGCCGGTGCCAGTAACAACCATTGACAAAAATAATCAGTTTATGCTTCTTCAGCACGATATCTGGCTTTCCGGGCAAATGGCCACATTGTATTCTGAAACGGTATCCATGTCTGTGCAACCAAGAACGAATAATCAGTTCAGGCTTTGTATCTCTACCTCTGATGTGAGACATACATTTATGCCGTTGTTCCGATGTAAGTACATCAGACATTTTATTCGTCTCCCTTTGCCATGAGATCCTCTGCTTCCATAAAGTCCAGTAATCTTGGATCACAAGAAACACTGTCTACAGAAATCCCCTTTGGCAATGTTGAAAGCACCTTCAAGATATTTTTCGCATAATCCGACATTTGCGGCGCAATTTTCAATTTGGCACATTCTTCTGATATTTCATAGACTCTGAATAATTTATAGCCAATTGTATCGTCTGCCATGGTTAAAAGCTCGGCACCAGAAATATGTATTTTGGTTTCAAATTTTCCAGTTGTTGATTTTACATCCAAACGGTATGTTGATCCGTCCAGTTCCTTGACTTCAAAATCATATGGTGCAACAGCATTTTCTCGGGAAGTCCAAGTAAAATCTGCAATCTCCCCGTTATCAAGCATCCGCTCAAAATATTGTGATACTAATTCTTCACCACAACTACCAATATGGGCAGCTTTTTCTTTTGCTGTTACCAGTTCATCCGCAGTCATCACTGTTCCACTGCGTTTATACACATGAAGAATAGCTTCTGTATCGCCTTCGGCTACAGACACCATATCATCATCAAGGAAAAAGCGATAGATAGAGTGTTCGGGGGGAAGATCAGCCGATTCAGACAATTCATGCAATCGGCTTGATTCAATGCTTCTCATCGTTTTTCCGGACAAATAATCATTCAACTTTTCCCACAATGAATGATCTGCATCGATACTGGCAGCAAGAAAATCCACAAATATTGAAGATGGCTTTAGTTTTCCATCAAACCCCAACACAACTATATCGCCTGGCTTTAAAGTCTTATACCGGTCAGGATTATCCTCTGGAGAATATATCAGCTCGCCATTCAACCTCCAGTTTTTTGATCCCTGCGATTTTAAAATTTTTCTCTGGAGTATATGGACTTCCTCGATTCCGGGACCATAAATATATAAAGAGACGGGGATTCTGGTATTTGCAGTTACAGTTTTTAGTTCAGGATATAATTCGTCTACCAAAACATCACTATTTAGGTTGAGTGCCTTTTGTTTGCTCTTTTTCTCTTTTTGAGCGTAATAATAGCATTGAAAAAAGGTCAAATCAGAGTGCGTCAGTTTTTTGACCGCCAGTTTTTCCATTATAATCCCCCCTTAGAATTTCGTTTAACATATTGGAGGCCAAAGCCTTTGACATTAACGGAGGCACAGCATTACCGATCTGTTTGAAAGCCGGATTCATAGTTCCAGAAAACTTAAAACCGTCTGGAAAAGACTGCAACCGAGCAGCCTCTCTAACAGATATTGTTCGTTTTTGCTTGCTGTCATAATGAATATGGGAGTAACTGTCTTTTCCCAAATGTGCCATAAGCGTTCGTGCAGGCTGATCCGGCTCCATTTTTCTCCATTTATTAGGGAATTTTCCGGGATCATAAGGAGGAACGATTTTTTTCAGAAGGTTTGTGTAAGCATCACTTCCTTCCGAAATATCAATTCCCTTTTTCCCCAATTCCGCTAATTCTCGATGAAACATATCCAGCGCAATACTGTATGCTTCGGGATATTGATCCCCTGGATTCATTTTTTCGAAGATATCATAGTCGCGTGGCAGGTATCGAATTACATGATCTGATATTCCCAAAAGATTTTCATGCCCAGGCCATTTTCTCATTTTAATGGCATATTCTGATATTTTAGAAAAATCTGTTGTTGGATATGGAAGAAATGTATCAAATCGTCTGGCACCACGTTTCATATTTCCGGAAAGGTGATCAAAAATTGGCGGCAGATCTTCCAAGGCTTCTTTCGCTGTAATCGCAGGTGGGAGATCATCTGACACTTCCGGTGGCATTATGAAAGAAGTATTTTCTCTAAAGAGGGTCTCTTGAATAGAAGTTCTGGAACTTTCAATAACTGTCTGCAATGCTACTTGTCGAGTTCCCTCATACCCCCTCGGCAACTCGTGGTAATTGGTTGGCTCAGGGAAAAAGGATGTGGGATTAATTTCTCTTGCAAAAGCGACAAGGAACATCCTTTCACGCATTTCCGGGACACCATAATGCACGGCATTCAAAAGCGTATAATGAGATACATATCCAAGGTCAGATAATGTCTCACATACTTCTTCGGCAATGTTATGTCCTCCGTAATTCAGCATATCAGGGACATTTTCCATAAGAAGGGCAATCGGTTTGAATGCTTTTACATAAGCCAGATATCGCAGGTATAGATTCCCTCTTGGGTCGTGAATATACGCTTCGGGATGAGCATCAATCTCTCTGAGTTTGGCACGACCTACCCGCGCAAAAGCCTGACAGGGCGGGCCACCTATAATTACATCTATTGCGCGTTCTACTGGCCCCAAAGAAAGCATTTCCGCCAATTCTTGAGGTTCTGTTCTTGTTATATCAATTGGCACTTTGTGATGCTCAAACTCAGCTTTCTCAAAAAAATTGAGTGCATGGGAAGCTGCGGCAAACTGATCAATCTCAACTGCTGCGGAAATTTTAAAGCCTGCAGCTTGAAAACCAAGAGAAATACCGCCACATCCTGCAAATAAATCTAAGACTCGAGGTACTGAACCAGCTCGTATTGCTTGGATTTTTTGTTTAAATATTTGACTCATGACCGGGTCCTTTCAAAAATTATATACTCGATCATCATAATGACCTGATTATTGGTTCCATTATAGCATGCCTCCCCAATCATGACAATGTAGCCAAATTGAATTTTGATTGTTCTTATAACTGATACTGACAAAAGTCGCAGAAATAATACTGCGGCTTTTTTCTTCTTTTATCGCCGTCAAACTTCTTCCCTTTATTGCGGCCTTTTTGCACATCATTGCCCTGAGAAAAGTTTGTATCCCCAAAATGAACCGAAAGGAGTTAAAATCCCATGTTTTCCTCGCCACAATCAGCCGAAAGACCCCCGCCCATAGTTTTTCCACCTCCGGGGCATCCAAGCGGCATAGAGGTCGCCTTTTTCCCGAAAACAAACACTTTTTCAGACCGCCGAAAGGAGGTGATACCATGGCGGTATTTCGCATTGAGAAAACCCGTGACTACACAGTGATGTCCAACCACCACCTGCGCAACGCGGAGCTGTCCCTGAAATCCAAAGGGCTGCTCTCCATGATGCTGTCCTTGCCGGAGGACTGGAACTACACCACCAGAGGCCTGGCCAAAATCTGCAAGGAGGGTACGGACAGCATTGGCTCCGCCCTGAAGGAGCTGGAGCGTGCCGGGTACATAGTCCGCAATCGGCTGCGTGACAGCAAGGGCAAGATCGTGGATGTGGAGTATGTCATCTACGAGACGCCCCATCCCCCGGACACGGGCCAGCCGTGTGAGGACGAGCCGGATACGGCTTGTCCAGATACGGAAAACCCGGATATGGATAACCCATGTCTGGAAAACCGGCCGCAATTAAATAAAGAGAAAAGAAATTCTGAAGAACAAAATACGGATTCGCCAAGTACGGAAGGATCAAATCCTATCCCATCAAGCCCCCAACCCCCCGCAGGGGCCAAACGGACTGGACGGGACTGGATGCGGGAGCGAGAGAGCTATCGGGAATTGATTCTGGAAAACATCGAGTATGACATCCTCGCACAGAACGAGCGTATGGACCGTGACCGTCTGGACGAGCTGGTGGAACTCATGGTGGATACCGTCTGTTCCCGCAGGGAAACGATCCGCATTGCCGGGGACGACTATCCGGCGGAGGTGGTCAAATCCCGGTTCCTGAAGCTGAACAGTTCCCACATCGAGTATGTGCTGGACCGGATGCGGGAGAACACCACCTATGTCCGCAACATCAAGAAATACCTGCTGGCTGCCCTGTATAACGCCCCGGCCACCATCGACAGCTACTATGCGTCCCTGGTGAACCACGACCTGTACGGCAAATAGGGGCCCCCGCAAAACGGAGTTTTGTGGGGAGAGGAGGAGTTGCGGAGTGAATGAGCTTTTCGCCTTCAGGCGGAAACGAGTGATACGAAGCCAACGACGACGAAAAGGAGATGATCGCTCATGCAGGAAGAAGTCACCCAGCGCACCGTTGCCCTCTGTGTGGAGGCCACCAAGCTCTCCGCTGGGATGCTGCAACAGGCCATGAAAAAAGTGTTGGACGAGATGCAGAAAGGAGTGACCGGCCACAAAACCAAGCTGCACCACGGCAAGCAGACCCTCCGGCAGCTGATGAAGCACAACACCGGCGTTTCCAACATTGAGATCACCGACCAGAATATCCGGGCCTTTTCCTCCACCGCCAGGAAGTACGGCATTGACTTCGCGCTCAAAAAGGACACCAGCGGCGAGATCCCCCGCTACCTGGTGTTTTTCAAGGGGCGGGATGCCGACGTCATCACGGCGGCCTTCCGGGAGTTCTCCGCAAAGAACCTGGAGAAAGAGAAAAAGCCCTCCATCCGCAAGGAGCTGGCCCAGGCGAAGCAGCAGGCCAAAGCCCAGCACCGCCAGCGGGAGAAGGTCAAGACCAAAGACCGGGGTGTGGAATTATGACGGTTGACTGGAAGAAAAAACTGCTCCCCAACCTCCCGTATCTGCTGTTCGTGTATCTCTTTGATAAGCTCTGCCAGGCGGTGCGCCTTGCACCCGGCCTTGACGCCTCTGAAAAGTTCCTGCATTTGAGCCAGGGCTTTACGGAGGCGTTTTCTTCTGGGCTGCCCAGCCTGCATCTGCTGAACCTGCTGGTGGGCATCGCCGGGGCGGTCATCGTCCGGCTGGCGGTGTATGCCAAGAGCAAGAATACAAAGAAATATCGCAAGGGCATTGAGTACGGCAGCGCCCGGTGGGGCACAGCGGCGGATATTGCCCCCTATGTCGATCCGGTTCCCGACTGGAACATCCCTCTGACCCAGACGGAAAAGCTCACCATGTCCAGCCGCCCGAAAAATCCCAAGTACGCCCGGAACAAGAACATCCTGGTCATCGGCGGCAGCGGCAGCGGCAAGACCCGGTTCTTTGTGAAGCCCTCCCTCATGCAGATGCACAGCTCCTATGTGGTCACCGATCCCAAAGGGCAGCTTTTGTCCGAGGTGGGGACCATGCTGCGCCGGGGCGCCCCCAAGCTGGACGAGAGCGGAAAGCCCATGCGAGATGTCCACGGAAAGTTCATCTATGAGCCGTACCGAATCAAGGCCCTCAACACCATCAACTTCAAAAAGAGTATGAAATACAACCCCTTCGCCTATATCCGGTCGGAGAAAGACATCCTCAAATTGGTCAATGTCATCATTGCCAACACCAAAGGCGATGGTGAAAAATCCTCGGAAGATTTTTGGGTCAGTGCGACTCGTTCGCTGACGGTAAAAAGTCAGCGGACAAACGACAAAATACAGTTGTTTGGATAACTGGTAATTCGACAGGTGGAATGACGGGGTAACGCTCTGAAACGCCTGCCCTCGGTGGGCGTGCATCGGCTGCAAAGCCGGTGTACGAAGCCCCACGACAACGGCTGAGAGCAACCGTAGCCGCCGCCAACGGCGGCCGAAAGCGGTCTGGAGGCAGACTGTGTTGCCTATAGGCCAAGGGTCTACAAAATACCCATGGTTAGAATGTTCGCCGTAGCGGGCGGACTGACGAATCTGCGAATGTACGGGTCTATAAGAAGACCATATAGAAATGTATGGGTGCGTTCAAGCGCAGCCGGTGTGGTTTAGTAGAAATTTGCCCTACGAACGACCATGTTGTGTTACGGGCACATCCCAGCCGGCAGGCTCATAGCAGAAACCTAAAGGTATAGATACACAGATAGAATTACCGGAACGAGGAAAGGCAGCGGCTTTCGCAAGGAAGAACCCGGCGAAGAACAATAAGCGGGTGAACCGCTGCTGAAAAGTAGTGATCGAACCGAAGAAGTTCCTGTAATGGGGATGGAGGAATGGTCACAAGTCGAATTGTGGAAACAGGCATTATTCAATCCAATCATAAGGATTCGAGTAAGACCAAAAGGGTCACTTTTCCAATTTGGAGGTGATACCTTATGCCAAAAGAAAGGAAAAAAGTTCTGTGTATGGACGCCCCGCGGCACGCCGAGTATTACGGTATGCAGCGGACATTTGACGAACTGTACGCCAAAAGCAAAGCCGGAGAAACTTTCACCGGCCTGATAGAACTGGTATTAAATCCGGACAACATCATGCTGGCCTACAGAAATATCAAGACCAACACAGGCAGCTACACAGCAGGAACAGACAAACAGAATATCGGTGACATTGGACGGCTTCCACCGGCTGAGGTCATCGGTAAGATTAGAAAAATCGTCACAGGCAGCGAACACGGCTACCGTTCCAAACCAGTGCGTCGGAAGGACATCCCAAAGCCAAACGGCAAAACCAGGCCGCTGGGTATTCCCTGCATCTGGGACAGATTGGTACAGCAATGCATCAAACAAATCCTGGAACCCATCTGCGAGGCAAAGTTCAGCAACAACAGCTATGGGTTCCGCCCGAATCGGTCAGTGGAGCACGCAATTTCCCGCACTTACTCCCTGCTGCAACGGGCGCATTTACACTATGTTTTGGAATTTGATATCAAAGGATTCTTTGACAATGTGAACCACAGCAAACTGATTAAGCAGCTCTGGACGCTGGGCATCCAGGACAAACAGCTTCTGTTTGTCATCAGGCGCATCCTGAAGGCTCCCATCCGTATGCCGGACGGCAGCACCGTCTACCCGACAAAGGGAACGCCCCAGGGTGGGATCATTTCCCCGCTGCTGGCCAATGTGGTGCTCAATGAGTTGGATCACTGGATCGACAGCCAATGGACGGAACATCCCGTGGCAAACCGCTACGGAACATGGCGCACCATCCGTACCTCTGAGGTCTTTGACAAGAGCAAGGGCTACCAGAAAATGCGGAAAAGCAATCTCAAAGAAATATTCATTGTGCGCTATGCGGATGACTTCCGTATCTTCTGCCGGAACCGAGAGGACGCGGAGAAGACCATGGAAGCTGTCACAAGGTGGATTACCGAACGGTTGAAGCTGGAGGTCTCCCCAGAGAAAACACGCATTGTCAATGTGCGAAAGCGATACTCCGAGTTCCTCGGCTTCAAAATCATGGTGTACCACAAGGGCGGAAAGTATGTCGTGAAGTCCCATATCTGTGACAAAAAGCTACAGTTGGAAGAAAGCAAGCTCGTGGAGCAGGCAAAGCGCATCGCAAAACCAGCCCAAGGGCGAACGCAGTCAGAGGAAATCGGCCTGTTTGACGAAATGGTGTTGGGCATCCAGAACTACTACAGGATTGCTACCTGCATCAGTCTGGACTGCCGGAAAATCCACCGCAGAGTCATGACAGTGCTGACCAACCGTCTGAACACGGAAACCGGCTGTCAGCTCATCCGGGAGGGCGGCGCCATGACGGACAGCGAAAAGGAGCGTTTCGGCGCTTCTCAAATGGTGCGGTATGTGTCCGGTATCAACCGGCCAATCTACCCTATTGCGTTCATCAAGTATAAAACCGCAATCGGAATCAGCGCCGCCGTCTGCTGCTTCTCCCCGACGGGACGGAAAAAGATACACGATAATCTGGAGATGGATACAACCCTGTTTGCGTATCTGCGGGAGCATCCGCCGGAAGGCCACAGCCTGGAATACGCCGATTGCAGGCTCTCCCTGCTGTCCGCCCAGAAGGGCAAGTGCGCTGTCAGCGGCGAATGGTTCTTGCATCCGGACAGCATCGTGTGTCACATGAAGGTTCCAAAGGAGCAAGGCGGCCAGGAGCGATACGGCAATCTGGTGCTGCTCCACAGGCGGTATCTGCCCTTGCTGACCGGCCAGGACGCTGCCGCTCTCAAAAGCATCTGCAAACAACTGGCTGTAACAAGAAAACAACTGACCAAAATCAACAACCTGCGTACCGCCGCGAAATTGGCGGAAATCTGAACGACTTTCTATTGGTGATTGATTAAATGCCTGATAACACAATCGATGGAACGCCGGATGCGGTGAAAGTCGCATGTCCGGTGTGGAGTGGGGGAAAATCCGGCGATTACTTCAAAGGATTACCTATCACTATAGGCCGAGCGCCTTTTGTACTGCGCCCTGATCGGGTACATCTGGTACGAGGCGGAGCCGGAGGAAAAGAACTTCCTCACGCTGCTGGAGCTCATCAACGCATCCGAGGCCAGAGAGGATGACGAGGAATTTCAAAGCCCCGTTGACCTGCTCTTTGCCAAGCTGGAGAAGGAGCACCCGGACCACTTTGCTGTGAAGCAGTACCGCAAATTCAAATTAGCCGCCGGCAAGACCTTAAAAAGTATTTTGATTAGCTGCGGTGCCCGCCTTGCCCCCTTCGATATTGCGGAGTTGCGGGAAATCATGTCGGACGATGAACTGGAGCTGAACACCCTGGGCGACCGGAAAACGGCGCTGTTCCTCATTATGAGCGACACGGACACCACCTTCAACTTCGTCATCGCCATGCTGCAAAGCCAGCTATTCAACCTCCTTTGTGACAAGGCGGACGACGTGTACGGCGGCAGACTGCCCGTCCATGTGCGGTGCCTCCTGGACGAGTTCGCCAACATCGGACAGATACCCAACTTCGACAAGCTGATCGCCACCATCCGGAGCCGGGAAATCTCGGCTTCTATTATTTTGCAGTCCCAAAGTCAATTAAAGACCATCTACAAGGACGCCGCGGACACCATTGTGGGCAACTGCGACACCACCTTGTTTTTGGGCGGCAAGGAGAAATCCACCCTGAAAGAGATCTCGGAGCTGCTGGGCAAGGAGACCATCGACAGCTTCAATCAATCCGAGAACCGGGGCAGCCAGGTTTCCCATGGCCTCAACTATCAGAAATTAGGAAAGGAGCTGATGACTCAGGACGAGATCGCAGTGATGGACGGAGGCAAGTGTATCTTGCAGCTTCGAGGGGTGCGGCCGTTTTTCAGCGACAAGTTTGATATAACGAAGCATCCTCGCTACAAGTACCTTGCCGACGCCGACAAGAAAAACGCCTTTGACATTGAACGGTACATGAAACGCAGACCGGCCATCGTGAAGCCGGACGAGCCTTTCGATCTGTACGAATTGAAAGAAACGGACCTACAATAACAATTCTACAACGAAAGGAACTGTGATCTATGGATTTCTTTACCAACGCTATTGACGTTTTGCAGACCCTTGTTATCGCCCTGGGCGGCGGCCTGTGCGTATGGGGCGGCATCAACCTTCTGGAAGGATATGGGCAGGATAATCCTGCCAGTAAATCCCAAGGGATCAAGCAGCTCATGGCGGGCGGGGGCGTCGCCCTCATCGGCCTCACCCTGATCCCCCTGCTGTCCGGTCTGCTGTCCACCTGATGTTATCCCAAACCCGGTGGGGGCTTTCGCTTCACAGCGGGAGCCCCCGCAAAGGAGGTGATCTCCCTTGATATTGGATATGATCCAGGAGTGGTTCAGGGAACTGCTCATTGATGGTATCATTTCCAACCTGACCGGGATGTTCGATACCCTGAATACAAAGGTGGGCGAGATCGCCGGGGAGGTCGGCATGACGCCCGCCGCCTGGAACAGCGGTATCTTCAACATGATCCGCAGCATCTCAGAGACGGTGATCGTCCCCATCGCGGGCATCATCCTCACTTTCGTCATGTGCTACGAGCTGATCCAGCTCATCATCGAGAAGAACAACCTCCACGACTTCGACACCTGGATCTTCTTCAAGTGGATCTTCAAAACTTTTTGCGCGGTGCTGATCGTCACCAACACCTGGAACATCGTTATGGCGGTGTTCGATGTGGCGCAGAATGTGGTCAATGAGTCGGCGGGGGTCATCATTTCGGACGCGGGCATCGACATCTCCGGCGTGGTGGGCGATCTGGAGACCCAGCTTGCCGACTGGAGCGTGGGCGCCCTGCTGGGGCTGTGGTTCCAGAGCGTGTTCATGGGGCTGTGTACGCAGATACTTTCCATTTGCATCTTTCTGGTTATTTATGGAAGAATGATTGAGGTGTATTTGGTCACCTCAATAGGACCCATCCCCTTTGCCACGATGGTCAACCGGGAGTGGGGCTCCACGGGGCAGAACTACCTTCGCTCCCTGCTGGCCCTGGGCTTCCAGGCCTTCCTCATTATGATCTGCGTGGGCATTTATGCGGTGCTGGTGGAGGGCATCTCCACATCCGGCGACAACATATCCGCAGCCATTTGGGGCTGCATGGGCTATACGGTCCTGCTGTGCTACACGCTGTTCAAGACCGGCAGCCTGGCAAAATCTTTGTTCGGCGCGCATTGACCTCTTGAAAGGTGCGAATAATTCTGCTAGAATTATTGTAGAATAATTTAGGAGGTGTGACCTGTGATTATCAAATCGTCAACTGCGCTCCGCAATGATTACGGTATGATCTCTGATCTGGCGCATGAAGAAGCAGAGCCTATCTATATCACCAAAAACGGCGAAGGCGACCTGGTTGTTATGAGTATCGAGGCGTTTGAGCAGCGAGAGGAAACTTTGAAACTGCGGGCCAAGCTGGAAGCGGCGGAGCAGGCACGGCTTTCCGGCGCACCCACTTACACGCTGGAGGAATCCAGAAAACGTCTGGAGGCGATTTATCAGCGTGGCTAAACTTATCATTTTGGAACCTGCACAACGGGAACTGGAGGAAATTGCCCAACTCCATCTTAATCTCGTTGGTCCTAATTCCGCACGCAAAATCACAGATCTTATTCTGGATACGCTTTCCCGGCTGGAAATGTTTCCGCTATCCGGTCATATCCCGCAGGACAAGGAATTGCGTGGAAACGGCTATCGCTATGTGATTGCCGGGAAGTACATCTGTGTGTACCGGGTGATTGCGGAAAATGTGTTCGTCTATCATATTGCACATGGAGCCAGTAACTATCCCACCCTGTTCAAAAGGCTCTTGAAAGAAGAAAATCCATAAACAGGAAGAACGTCTTTCCCACCGGAAAGGCGTTTTTCTTATTCCGGGAGGTGTTTACGATAGCTTATGTAACGATCCCGAAGGACCTGAGCCGGATACAGAGCAAGGTCCTGTTCGGGCTGACCAAACGACAAGTGATCTGTTTCGGAGCGGCGGCGCTGGCAGGCGTGCCGCTTTTCTTTTTGGCAAAGACGAGCCTGGGGACCACCACGGCGGCGCTGTGCATGATCCTGGTGATGCTGCCCTTTTTCCTGTTCGCCATGTACGAGAAGAACGGGCAGCCGCTGGAAGTGTTCCTGGGCCATCTGATCCAGAACAAATTCATCCGGCCGAAGGTACGCATCTACCAGACCAACAATCTTTATTCCGCCCTGGTGCGGCAATCCCAACTGGAACAGGAGGTGAAGCGGATTGCGGGAAAAGGCAGAAAGACCGGCAAAGCGTAAGCTCACCCGTGCCGAGCGCAAGCAGATCGAGGCAGTGATCCGGCAGGCCAAGGGCGACGGAAAAGCCCATACGGTGCAGGACAGCATCCCGTTTCAGAATATGTTCCCCGACGGCCTGTGCAGGCTGGAGGGCGGGACTTTCTCCAAGACCATCGCCTTTGAGGATGTGAATTACCGCCTGGCGGGGCCGGAGGATCAGCGGAGCATCTTTGAAAGTCTTTGCGATTTCTACAACGGCTATGACCCCTCCATCGGCGTCCAAGTCTCTTTGGACAGCCGCAGCGGAGGCAGCGCCGCCGATGAGATGTTCGGCATCACCCGGCAGGGCAACGACCTGGACCCCATCCGGGACGAGGCGGTGGACATCCTGCGGATGCAGTATAAGCGGGGCAACAACGGCTATGTGAAAACTAAGTATGTGACCCTGACTATCGAGGCGGAAAACCTTCCCGCGGCGAGGGCCCGGTTTGCCCGCATTGAGACCGACACCCTCAACCGCTTCAAGGTCATGGGGGCGGCGGCTCATGTGCTGGACGGAAAGGAACGGCTGGAGCTGCTTTACAACATCCTCCACCCAGAGGGAGGGCAGTTTGCCTTTGAATGGGACTGGCTCCCGGCCAGTGGCCTTTCGGTGAAGGACTTCATCTCTCCTTCCTCCTTCCACTTCGGGGAGACCCGCACCTTCCGCATCGGCAGACGGTACGGGGCGGTTTCTTTCCTGCAAATCCTGGCGCCGGAGATGCACGACCGTATCCTCACCGACTTCATGGAGGCGGAGGGGAATATCATGGTGACCATGCACATCCGGGGGATCAACCAGAACGAGGCCATCAAAATGATCAAGCGGAAGATCACCGACCTGGATGCCATGAAGATACAGGAGCAGAAGCGGGCGGTGCGCAGCGGCTACGATATGGACATACTCCCCAGCGACTTGTCTACTTATGGAGGTGCGGCAAAGGACCTTCTCACCGACCTGCAATCCCGCAACGAGAGAATGTTCAACATGACCTTCCTGGTGCTGCACACGGCGGAGACCCGTCAAAAGCTGGAGATCGCCGTATCCCAGGCGGCCAGCGTCGCCCAGACCTACAACTGTCTGCTGACCCGGCTGGACTTCCAGCAGGAGGACGGGCTTATGAGCAGCCTTCCCCTGGGGCTCAACCGCATCAAGATCGAACGGAGTTTGACCACTTCGGCCCTGGCGGTGTTCGTCCCCTTCGTCACCCAGGAGGTGTTCATGGGCGGCGACGCCATGTACTACGGCCTCAACGCCCTCTCCAACAACATGATCCTGCTGGACCGCAAGCAATCCCGCTGTCCCAACGGCCTTGTGTTCGGCACCCCCGGCAGCGGCAAATCCATGAGCTGCAAGCGGGAGATCACCTTCATCATGCTGATGACCCAGGACAACGTCGTCATCTGTGACCCGGAGGACGAGTATTCGCCCCTGGTGAAGCGGCTGGGCGGTCAGGTGATCCGGCTGTCTCCATCCAGCACCGACTATGTGAACCCCCTGGACATCAACCTCAACTACTCCGAGGAAGAAAACCCGCTGGCGCTGAAATCCGACTTTGTGCTGTCCTTCTGCGAGCTCATCATGGGCAGCAAGACCGGCCTGGAGGCCATCGAGAAAACCGTCATCGACCGGGCGGTGCAGATGATCTATCAGCCCTACTTTGCCGACCCACGGCCGGAGAATATGCCGATTTTGGGCGACCTGATGAACGCCCTGCTGTCCCAGCATATCCCGGAGGCCGACCGGGTGGCCCAGGCGTTGGACCTGTATGTGAACGGTTCGCTGAACTTCTTCAACCATCGTACCACCGTGGACATCTCCAACCGGCTTGTCTGCTTTGACATCAAAGGCCTGGGCAAGAACCTGAAAAAGCCGGGGATGCTCATTGTCCAGGATGCGGTGTGGAACACCGTCACCATCAACCGAGCCATTGGCCGCTCCACCTGGTACTTCGTGGACGAGTTCCACCTTCTGCTGAAGGAGGAACAGACCGCGGCGTACAGCGCCGAGATTTGGAAACGCTTCCGCAAGTGGGGCGGTATCCCCACCGGGGCGACCCAGAACCCCAAAGACCTGCTTTCCTCCCCGGAAATTGAAAACATCCTGGAGAACAGCGATTTCATCTATATGCTCAACCAGGCGGCGGGCGACCGGAAGATACTGGCGGAGCGGCTGAACATTTCATTGGAGCAACTTGCCTATGTGACCAACTCCGAGCCGGGTCACGGGCTGCTGTTCTTCAATAATGTCATTCTGCCCTTTGCGGATGACTTCCCAAAAGATACCGAACTCTACAAACTGCTCACCACCAAGCCCAGCGAGGTGGAAAACCAACTTTGATCTTCAATAATATGGAAGGAGGTGATATAATTACAAAAAAGGGGGTGCTCTGATGAAAATCAGCAAAATATTTAGCCTCAATAAAACGCAGTATGAACTGGATTTTGTTGACATAGACCCCAGCGTAGATACTCCGTTATTTCTTGACCCATACTATATTTCAAAATGCGACTTCCCATTTGCAATCGATGCACATGCGACCCTACGTTCATATTTTGAATTTTTGCTGGCACTCCTACGAGGCAAAAAGGTTCGTCAAGCCGAAGAGTTATTTTCATATCTTGGAGAAAATAATGATGTTTGCCTTGGTATGTCGAGAGGAAAACCTAACGGACATGGCATGGGTCCAGAAGATACTGCGGCCATTTTCAAGGAGCTTTTGACAAGTCGTGCAGTTAGAACTGGCATCATGGAGGATATAGAAGATTTTCGGATTTTTGTCCCTAATGTGGATAAGGACAAAGTGTCTGATATGACAGCTAACATAATAAGAAGGCATCTTATTGAATATACCAAAGAACAGTGCGAATTACATGGAATCCCATTGACACCAAGTGTTCCTTCCGGTATGTACTGGGATGCTCAAAACCGCATGTGGGACAATCAATATACCGAGCGTCTTGTTGTTGAAGGAAAACCTATTTTGCTTGTTCCTAAAAGAATTGTTTCATTTACTGATAAGTACACCCCTTCTCAATACAAGCAACATTTTGTTCTCAACTTCCTTCAACATGAAAATCTTCAACTTCATACTTCGCTAGTAAGGAAATACAAAAGTGGCGAAGAATATGTAACTAAAAAAAGTATCCGTGAAAAAGAAGGCGTAATGGATAAAGAATACCTTGCTAGGTTTACTGAGCAGCATCCGGAAGTGTTTGCAGACTTTAAACGGCAAACAGCAAAAAAACTGTCGCATATAGATGGTGCAGTTCTTGATAATCTAAATCTTCAGGCAGTCTGCGAATATTTAGCACGCAAATTGGCAGAAATACCTTCTGGCACGGCAAATGCGTCCAACTATCACAACTTGATAATTGGTATTTTTGAGTTGTTGTTTTATCCAAATCTTTCCTCGCCCAAAAAAGAACATGAAATCCATGACGGTAGAAAGCGTATTGATATAACATTTAATAATTCTGCCGAAAGTGGTTTTTTCTTTACGCTCCCTAACAAAAATGTTTTGCTGCCATGTCCATTTGTTTTTGTTGAGTGCAAAAATTACACGGGTGAAGTAGCTAATCCTGAATTAGATCAATTAAGCGGAAGATTTAGTAATCGCAGAGGAAAAGTTGGTATCCTTGCCTGCAGAACACTTGATGAAAATGATTCTTTTATGAAACGATGCGCTGACACATACGAAGATGATAGAGGGCTAATTCTTCCTATCACAGACGAGGATTTAACTGTTGCACTATCCTTGTTTCCGACGCAGGGAGCAAATGCGATAGAACAGATTTTATCCCAGAAATACGAACAGATTGCTTTTACAAAATAAGTTGAATTGAAAAACCCGCCTCAACCGAGGCGGGTTTTCTTATGCCCAAAATTCAGAAAGGAGCATGAAATGGAACAGGAAAAGCTGTATGTCATTGAGGAAAAGACCTACGAGGCCCACATCGACGAGGAGGTGCATCTCTATGGGCTACTCCACCAACTGGCCTTCCTTGCCGGGAAAATCAAGGACCGCCGGGACATGGAGAACCTGATCGACACCGCCCGGCGGTACGGCGAGATTGCCGACCAGATGTTTGACCGCTGGAGCATCCCCGGCCGCTACCTGGTGTTCGGCGACAAGGCCGACCTTGCCCGGCTGAAAGCCCTGGAGCTGTGCGAACTGGATGCCTTCTATGTGGAGGGTGAGGACGACGAGGACCAGACCCATGCCTGACCGCCTCACCCATGTGAGCCTCTTTTCCGGCATCGGTGGGCTGGACCTGGCGGCGGAGGCGGCGGGCTTTGAAACGGTCTGTCAATGCGAGTGGGCGTACTATCCCTATTCCATCCTGCAAAAGCATTGGCCGGATGTGCCGAAATTCCGGGATATCACCACATTCACGAAGGAGGCGTTTTTTGAGAAAACAGGACTTGAAACCATCACTATCCTCTCCGGCGGATTCCCGTGCCAGCCCTTCTCCACCGCAGGAAAGCGGCGGGGCTTTGCGGATGAACGCTACCTGTGGCCGGAAATGTGCCGCGTTATTGCCGAACTGCGGCCCCATTGGGTGCTTGGGGAAAATGTTGCTGGCTTCATCAATATGGGGCTCGACAAAACGATTTTTGACCTGGCAAAAGCGGGATACGCTGTTCTCCCATTCGTATTTCCGGCTTGCGGCGTCGGCGCATGGCATGAGCGCCAGCGAACTTTTATCGTCGCGGCTGATGTTTCCCACACCCCTTGCCTCCGACAAATCCACGGGGCGGGACGCTGCCAACCTGGATGTGTTCCTGTCGGACAATGGGATATTCCGCAAACGGAACAAGGATGGGTCGATCTGGAGCCTGTCCCTGTCGGCGGCGGTATTCTACCTGACCCCGGCGGCATCGGAGGGCTACCGTTCTACCCTGAAACCGGCGGCCTTCCGGGACAAATCCCCGTCCTCCAACCTGTCGGCCCAGGTGATCCGGCAGGAGCAGCCCTGTTCCGAGAAAGCGGCGCTGAACCCGGACTGGGTGGAATGGCTCATGGGATTCCCTCCGAAATGGACGGACGTATCCTATGGCATGCCGAACCCGAAGGAGTCCCCCGCATGACCGAGGACATCGACAACCGGGCACTGCGGCTGAAAACCCTGGGGAATGCGGTCTGCCCGCCCCAGGCCTATCCCATTTTCCAGTACATCGCCATGATCGAAACCGGGGCCTGTGTCAACATCTGCCCCTATGGAACAGGAGGTGACGCACCTTGAAAGAATGGAAAGCCCCTGAAAAGGAGGCGCAGAAGATGACCCGTGACGGGGCGGTATCCGTCAATCTGGTCACGGGCGAGACGACCTATCCCTCTGACCGGACGCCGGAGCAGGACCATTCTGCATCCGGCGACACGGCGGGCGCCGCTGGAAAAGCGGTGGATTGTGCGGAACTGCACCGGGAACAGGCAGCAGCTAAGAAGAAGCGTCGGAAACAGCGCAGGGCCTATCGGGAGGGCGAGGCGGCAACGGGCCGCCCATCCTCCCGATTGCAGTTTTCCGAGGCGGACCAGGCCAAGCCGGAGCTGCAAGGGGCCATCCGCAAGTCGGATAAGGCGGCAGACCGGCTGGATGCCGTCAGGGATGCAATCCCCAATAAGAGTCCGGGAAAGCCCCACACCAATCCACTGTCCCGCCCCATCCAGGAGGCAGGCGCAGCGATCCACGGCAAGGTTCGGGAGGTGGAGCAGGAAAATTCCGGCGTCCAGTCGGGCCACCTGGGAGAACGCGGCATTGAGAAGGCTGTGGGCTACGGAAACCGCCGTGTCCAGAACTGGCGGGCGGAACGCAAGCTGAAACCCTGGCGGGATGCGGCAAAGGCGGAGCAGGCGGCGGTCAAGGCCAATGCGGATTTCTACTATCGGAAATCCGTGGCGGAGAACCCCCAGCTTGCGTCCAATCCCATCTCCCGCCTGTGGCAGAAACGGAAGCTGCAAAAGCAATATGCGGCGGCATACCGGGCGGCGGGCAAGACCGCTCAGGCTGGAAAAACAGCGGAAACCACGGCAAAGGCGGCCAAAAAAACCGCCCAGGAGTCCAAGCGCACCGCCCTTTTCCTGAAACGGCATTGGAAGGGCGCGCTGATCGTGGGCGGCATCGGCCTTCTGCTTGTGATGCTGCTGGGCTCCCTGCAATCCTGTTCCTCCATGTTCGGCGGCGGGGTGTCCAATATCATGGCATCTTCCTATCTGTCCGAGGATTCCGATATGCTGGCGGCGGAAGAAGCCTACTGCGCCAAAGAGGATGAATTGCGGGAGTACCTGGATACCTACGAGGCCACCCACGACTATGACGAGTATCACTTCGACCTGGACGAGATCGAGCATGACCCCTATGTGCTGATCTCCATTCTGTCGGCGCTCCATGATGGGGTGTTCACCATCGACCAGGTACAGGGCGACCTTCAAACCCTCTTTGACAAGCAATACATTCTCACCGAAACCGTGACCACGGAGACCCGCTATCGGACGGAAACAAGGACGGACAGCGAGGGCAACCCTTATACGGTTCGGGTGCCCTATACCTGGACCATCTGCACCGTCACGCTGGAAAACTTCGACCTGTCCCATGTTCCCGTCTACATGATGGGTGAGGAACAGCTTTCGCTCTACGCCACCTATATGTCCACCCTGGGCAACCGCCCCGATCTGTTCCCGTCCTCCGGGTATGTGAACAAGTACATCGACAACCCGCCAACCGCTTGGGAGATTCCCGCTGAATACCTGACAGACGAACGGTTCAACACCCTTATCACCGAAGCGGAGAAGTATCTGGGCTATCCCTATGTGTGGGGCGGCAGCAGCCCCAGCACTTCCTTTGATTGCAGCGGCTTTGTCAGCTATGTGCTGACCAACAGCGGCCTGTGCAATACCGGGCGGCTGGGCGCCCAGGGGCTCTACAACGTTTCCACCCCGGTATCCGATCCCCAGCCCGGCGATCTGGTGTTCTTCGTAGGCACCTACGACACCAGCGGCGTGTCCCATGTGGGCATCTATGTGGGCGACGGGATGATGCTGCACTGCGGCGACGTGCGTCCAGATAGGACGGAAGTAGAAGTAGATGAAAGGAGGACAGTTTGAAGGTACTACCCCGTAAGATAACGCGGGAATCCACCTGACTAACCGAAAGGCGAAAGCTGATACGGGAACATAGCACGTCAGGAAAGCGGTAAGTCACCTAAAGGCAATCGGGTGCGACTGAACTGCGAGGATAAGTGAATATGAGGATAAATCTGGGTTTGAATCTTGTGAGTTCCCAGCCCCTGTTCAGTGTGGGCATAGGAAATTTGCCTGAAACCTATGGTGCAAACAGAGCCAGAAAGGGGAGCCTTCTGACCTGTTATCAGAATACCGGAAAGGGTCGCCTTCCGGTAGGTTATCAAAGAAATGCACGGCGCGCCGGAGAACCGGTGTCAACGGAACGAAAGCATATCCGACAATTCACACTTACCTACTACTTCCGTTAACTGGAGATTGCCTAAACCAGAGCGCCCCTAAGGGCTATGTGGCAGACACTGAAAATCTGGCATGGCAACGGAGCTTCCATAGTAGTCTGAGAACCCTGAATTGACAGGGAAGGCCGTAAATCGGATGCGGGAAAGCCGCTTACATGGCGAAGGGAAGCAGTCTGAGCGTATTAAAATCGAAAATTGATTAGGGAGGAAAACCTCATTGAAACCAACAATGGAGATTTTAACTAAGTTACAAGAAAACTCAAAGAAACACCATGATGAAGTATTCACAAGGCTTTATCGCTATCTGCTCCGGCCAGATATTTATTCTATTGCTTACCAGCACCTCTACTCCAATGAAGGTGCTGGAACAAAAGGCGTGGATGAAGATACGGCGGACGGATTCAGCGAGGAGTATGTGGAGCGTATTATTGAAGCATTGAGAACGGAGACATACCGCCCGAAACCTGTCCGGCGCAGTTATATCCAAAAATCAAATGGAAAAATGCGTCCGTTAGGTCTGCCGACTTTCACAGACAAGCTGGTTCAAGAAGTCATGCGAATGATTTTGGAGGCGGTCTATGAACCTGTTTTCTCGAATTACTCTCACGGATTTCGCCCCGGAAGAAGCTGTCACACCGCACTGGCCCAGCTCAAGCATGAGTTTATCGGTGCGAGCTGGTTCGTTGAGGGCGATATAAAAGGCTGTTTCGATAACATCGACCATACCGTGCTGATTGCGGTTATCGGCAGGAAAATCAGAGGCGCCAGATTTCTGAAACTCATACAGCTGTTCTTAAAATCGGGCTACATGGAGGACTGGAAATACTACGGTACTTACAGCGGCTGTCCGCAGGGCGGCATTATTTCGCCAATCCTTGCAAACATCTATCTGAATGAGCTGGACAGCTACATTGAGAAATTGAAAAAGGAGTTTGACGTTAGAACGCCGTACAGAACCACTCCGGCATACCATGCGATTGAGCGAAAGCGGGCAAATTTAAGGAGAAAAATAGACCGACGTGAAGCTGGCCCGGAACGTGACTTGTTGATTGTGGAATACAAAAAGCTGACCAGCGAATTGCATAAAACGCCAGCAAAATTGTGTGATGATAAGAAGCTTAAATATGTTCGCTATGCAGATGATTTTCTGATCGCCGTCAACGGGAGCAAGCAGGATTGTGAATGGATAAAAGCGAAACTCACGGAGTTCATCCAAAATACTCTGAAAATGGAGTTAAGCCAGGAAAAAACGCTGATTACCCATAGTAGCACACCTGCGAGATTTCTCGGTTATGATGTGCGGGTACGCCGTGACCAGCAGGTAAAGCCATGGAAGAAATGCAAACAGCGCACAATGAATCACACCGTGGAATTGCTTATCCCACTACAAGACAAGATTGAAAAGTTTCTGCTCTCAAAAGGTATTGTAAAGCAGAGAGCTGATAACGGAAAGCTGGAATCAACCAGCAGACTATCTTTATTGCGCCACACAGATTTAGAGATTGTGACGGTATTTGACGCGGAACTGCGGGGAATCTGCAACTACTATCACCTCGCCAGCAACTACCGAAACCTGAACTATTTCAGCTATCTCATGGAATACAGCTGCCTAAAAACGCTGTCCGGCAAGCACCGCTGTAAACTGTCTAAAATTTATGACAAGTATCGCATAGGTGAAAAGCGTTGGGGTATCCCCTACGAAACAAAAGCCGGAAGAAAAATCCGCCGACTCACGAAGTTTAACGAGATTGACGGGAAAAAGTGTGAGGATATTGAACCGAAAGCCATTACGGTTGTAGCCAAAGGACGCACCACGATAGATGACCGTCTCAAGGCCAAGGTATGCGAATTATGCGGCAGGACAGGCGTAAAACTGGAAGTCCATCATGTGAACAAGGTAAAAAACCTGAAGGGGAAAGAACCCTGGGAGCAAGTGATGATAGCGAAACGGCGCAAAACACTGGCGGTCTGCCATGACTGCCACCAGAAAATACATCATGGTTTCTAAAAGTTGTTTTTGTAATGGAGCAAAGATAGCGAGCCGTGTGCATTGAGAGGTGCAAGCACGGTTCTGGGAGGGGTCTGCGCAGACCTACCGTAGAAATGCGGCAAGGCGGCGCTTTCCTACTCTACCCCATTCAATATTCCAACCTGAACACGAGCTACTGGCAGTCTCATTTCTACGCATACGGCAGGCCGCCGTACAACTGATGGAGGTGATGAAGCATCAATATGGTTTCCTATGGGGGCGGTGCCAACAGCACTGCCCTTCTGATTGGGCTGCACCAGCACCGTATCCCGGTGGATCTGATCCTCTTTGCGGATACGGGGGCGGAGCATCCCCACACCTACGCCTATCTGGAGGTGATGGATGACTGGCTGAAGGAGCACGGGATGCCGCCCATTACCAGAGTGTATAAGACCACCCGTGACGGAAAACGGCTGACGCTGGAGGATGAATGTCTGCAAAGTTGCAGCCTTCCGTCCATTGCCTACGGCTTCAAGCGGTGTTCCCTGAAACACAAGATCGGGCCGCAGGAAAAGTTCTGCAACCATTACCCAACCTGTCAAAAGGCGTGGGCAGCGGGCAAACGGGTGGTCAAGTTCATCGGCTACGACGCAGGCGAGGGCTACCGCAGCGACAAGGTGCTGCTGGGAGACCTGGCCGACCGAAAATACAGCAAGTGGTATCCCCTGATGGAATGGGGATGGACACGGGACGATTGCATCCGGCAGATCGAGGCGGCAGGGCTGCCCCAGCCGGGAAAATCGTCCTGTTTTTTCTGCCCCAGCATGAAACCCGACGAGATCACCGCCCTGCGGGAGCAGCATCCCGATTTGTTCCGCCGCGCCCTGGCGCTGGAGGACAATGCTCGGAAAAACCTGAAAACGGTCAAGGGCCTGGGGCGGAACTATTCCTGGAGAGAACGATTTGGAAAGGAGTTTTGCGCACATGGCAACGGTTGAGAAGATTCGCAAAGACATCGAAAAGACGAAGGAGAAAATCTCCGCCCAGCAGAAGCGCCTTCGGGAGCTGGAGGCGCAGCTCACCGAGGAAGAAAACCTGGAAATCGTCCGCATGGTCAAGGCGGTGCGGATGGACAGCAAGGAACTGACTGCCTTCCTGAAGGCCTATGCCAGCGGCCTTATCACCCTGCCCAACGGGATGATGGAGGCGGAGGCAGCGCCGGACCCCGACGACGAGGATATGGAGGACAGTGACCATGAAGAATAAGAAAGTGATCCGGCTGTTTACGGCGATGCTGGCGGTTGTACTGTGCATGACCGCCTTCTCCGTCACCGCCTTTGCGGGCGGTGGGGATGGCAACTACTACACCGAGGAGCCCGCCACCGGGGGCATGGAGCCGGAGGGCCAGCCCCTGACCCCGGAGGGCAACGCCACGCTGGTGGACGACTATTACGGCGACAAGCAGCTTATTACCGTGACCACGAAAGCGGGCAACTATTTTTACATCCTGATTGACCGGGCCAATGAGGACAAGGAAACCGCCGTTCACTTCTTAAATCAGGTGGATGAAGCCGACCTGATGGCGCTGCTGGAGGACGGGCAGACGGAGGAAACTCCTGCGGCTTGTACCTGCGCCGAGAAATGCCAGGCCGGTGCGGTGAATACCGCCTGTCCGGTCTGTGCAGCAAATATGAGCGAGTGCGCCGGGAAAGTGCCGGAGGCAGAGTCGGAGTCGGAGCCGGAGCCTGAACCGGAGCCGGAGAAGGAGTCCGGCAGCGGCGGCGCCCTGGCTCTGCTCCTGCTGCTGGCGGCCCTGGGCGGCGGTGGAGCCTTCGCCTACATCAAATTCATCAAGCCCAAGCAGGGCGCAAAGGTCAGCGCCGACCTGGATGATTACGAGTTCGAGGACGAGGAATATGAGGACGAGGATACTGATAACGAAATAGTGGGATAGTCAAAAAGCATGAGGCCAACATTCCGTTGAGTTAGAATGTTGGCCTCATGTTTATGCAGTTTCTTTCTCGAGTACAAGTTGGAGGGCCTTGCAAATATCATCGATGCTGTGGTTATCAGTGGAGATAGCATATAAGCCTGATAGTGTGGGACTAAACTCGTAAACATCTTCTTGAGTCACATTGTACCAGATTGGAAGTGGGGCATTACCGGATACGGTTTCCTTTGCCAAAATGCCATCCAACTCACGTCTGGGCCATTGCTTCTCAAAAAAGTGTTTAGACAACACAAGGATAGCAAATTTTGAGCGTTTAATCCCATTGTCAATTTGCTCTCGTAAACTTTTGCCCCATTGCAACTCCAAAGCATCATACCAAACCGTGATTCCGGCATCCTGAAGTTTTTCCACAAGGGGGGCCACAAACTCCTTCTTATCCTCACTGGCATGTGAGATAAACACATCGTACATTGCTTGGGACTCCAAATTTTCCGGTTTCCGGCGCTCGTCCAAAGCATAGAAAACATCCTCAACAGGCTTGCTATAAACACCAGAAGGGAGAGTCCTTCTTCGAGACGAAGATTCAAGTTTCCTCTGCGCATTCTTAACTTCGTTAGACAAGTCATTCAACGCCTTCTGAACCGGGGCGGTGGAAATTTGAGGTGCGGGTTGGGTATATGTTATGGGTTGAGAAGTAACTTGCACACGGCGTTGAACGCGCACCTGCTGTTTAACAGTTACTTTACGAGTGATTTTTATTTTTCCCATCATGCCCCTTCTTTCAAGCAAAAATCTATATCTGGTATTATACTACGAAAGCAAGAATAAATCAACACAATATATGGACGGTGGTATTAGGTGAAACTTATAATCTGCGAAAAACCGAGTGTAGCAAAGAGCATCGCGTCGGCCCTGGGTGTCACATCCAGGGCCGATGGCTATTTTGAGGGCGGCGGCTGGCTCATTTCCTGGTGCATCGGGCATCTGGTGGGGCTGGCGGACGCGGCCGCCTACGATGACCGCTACAAGAAATGGCGGTATGAGGACCTTCCCATCCTGCCAGACCCCTTCCGCTATGTGGTGTCCGAGGAAAAGGCCGCCCAGTTCCACATTCTCCGTTCCCTGATGGAGCGCCCCGATGTGACGGAGCTGGTCAATGCCTGCGACGCGGGGCGCGAGGGTGAGCTGATCTTCCGGCTGGTCTATGAGGCCGCCGGATGCTCCAAGCCCTTCTCCCGCCTCTGGATTTCTTCGATGGAGGACGCAGCGATCCGGGAAGGCTTTGCCAATCTGCGCCCTGGCGCGGACTATGATTCACTGTATCAGTCGGCGCTTTGCCGTCAAAAGGCGGACTGGCTCATCGGCATCAACGCGAGCCGCCTGTTCTCCGTCCTCTACCACCGCACCCTGAATGTGGGGCGGGTACAGACGCCCACCCTGGCGATGCTGGCAGACCGGGACAGCAAGATCGTCCTGTTCCGCAAGGAGAAATATCATCATGTGCGGCTGGCGCTGGAGGGAGCCGAGGCGGTTTCTGAAAAAATCCCGGCTATGGAGGATGCCCAGGCCATCCGGAACGCCTGCGATGGTAAAAAAGCAACCTGTGTATCCGTGGTGCGGCAGAAAAAGACGGAAAAGCCGCCCAAGCTGTACGACCTGACCACCTTGCAGCGGGAGGCAAACCGCGTATTCGGTTACACGGCCAAGCAAACCCTGGACTACGCCCAGTCGCTCTACGAAAAGAAGCTGCTGACCTATCCCCGGACGGATAGCCGGTATCTGACGGTTGACATGGCGGAGACCGCCTCCGTGGTCCTGCATCTGGCGGCGCGGGTGCCGCCCTTCGATGCCTGCCCGGAGTTTTTCCCCGATGTTCTGGCGCTGGTGAACGACAAAGAGGTATCCGATCACCATGCCCTGATTCCCACTCTGGAGCTGGAAAAGGCGGATGTGCCTGCGCTGCCTGTGGGCGAGCGCAATATCCTTCTGCTGGTCTGCTGCAAGCTGCTGTGTGCGGCGGCGGAGCCTTTCGTGTATGAGGCGGTCACGGCCACCTTTGACTGCGGCGGACATACCTTCACGGCAAAGGGAAAGCAGGTGCTTTCCCAGGGCTGGGGGGCCATCCAGGAGGTGTTCCGTTCCTCCCTGAAGGAGAAGCCGGAGGATGAAGATGCCGAGGGTGTTCTTCCCGCCTTGACCGAGGGGCAGGTCTTTGAGCCGGTCTCCGCCTCCGTCACCGAGCACTTCACTTCGCCCCCCAAGCCCTACACCGAGGACACCCTTCTATCGGCCATGGAGAATGCAGGCAAAGAAGATATGCCGGATGATGCGGAGCGGCGCGGCCTGGGCACCCCGGCGACCAGGGCGGCCATCATCGAAAAGCTGGTGTCCGGCGGGTTCGTGGAGCGCAAGGGCAAGAACCTGATCCCTACAAAGGCAGGCGTCAACCTGGTCACGGTGTTGCCGAAGCTGCTGACCTCTCCCAAGCTCACAGCGGATTGGGAGCAGCGGTTGAACGAGGTGGCAAAGGGCCAGGCGTCGCCGGAGGACTTCATGGACGGGATCGAGGCAATGGCGGCGGAGCTGGTGCGGAAATACTCCCACATTTCCGAGGATGGGCAAAAGCTGTTCCAGCCGGAGAAAGAGACGGTGGGCCTCTGCCCCCGCTGCGGCAAGCCGGTCTATGAAGGCAAGAAGAATTTCGCCTGTTCGGACCGAGCCTGCCAGTTTGTCATGTGGAAGAATGACCGTTTCTGGACCAGCCGCCGCAAGGAAATGACCCGGAAGATGGCGGCCGACTTTCTGAAAAAGGGCCGTACCTCCGTCAAGGGGATGTGGTCGGAGAAGAAAGATTCCACCTATGACGCCGTGGTGATCCTGGACGATACCGGCGGCAAGTATGTCAATTTCAAGTTGGAGTTTCCCAAACGAAAGGATGGTGTGCATGGCAAAAAGTAAAACCGAGGTCAACTTCATGGAGCATTTGAAGCCGCTGCTCCCCGCAGGCGGTGACGCAAGCGAACTGGAGTCAGCGGCCCAGGCGCTTGCCGGACTTTCCCCGGAGGACCGTGACCTCCTGGCCGCTGTCCAGGAGTCTCCCTTCCGACTGACCACCCTGGAGCAGTTCCGGGAGTTTCCCGCGAATACCGAGTATTTCATTCTGGAGCCCAACATCAGCAAGGTGGAGGATGTGGGCTGGCGCTATCTGGCGCAGCATTTGGATGTCCTTCTGCCCCCGGAGCTGCTGGACGCCATTGACCCCGTTCCTTTCGGCAACCATGCCATGCGGGAGGAACAGGGGTGCTTCACCAGTAAAGGGTATCTCACCCTCTCCGGCGACGAGTGGGAACATGAGCGCCCCAGGGAGAGACAGACAGAGAAAAAGCCCTCCATCAAGGAGCGGCTGGAACAGAGCCGGAATGAGTGTGCAGGTCAGAGCAAGGCGCAGCCCCATCGGGAAAAGCCTGCGCCGGAGCGATAAGGAGGTGTCGCTATGCCCCATTATGACTATGACAAAGATTATCCCTTTGCCGCTTTCATCACCAACCTGGGCAAATACAACGAGGGCGCCCTTGTGGGCGAATGGGTGAAGTTCCCCACCACGGCGGAGGAACTGAAAAAGGTCTTTGAGCGCATCGGGATCGGTGCGAAAGACGACTTCGGGCAGACCTATGAGGAATGGTTCATCACGGACTACGACTGCTATGTGGACGGCCTCTATGACCTGCTGGGTGAGTATGCCAACCTGGACGAACTGAACTACCTGGCCTCCAAGCTGGACGACATGAGCCAGGATGAATATGAGCGGTTCCAGGCGGCCATGGAGATCGGCGACCATACGGGCAGCATCCAGGAGCTTATCAACCTGACGGAAAACCTGGATTGCTACGATGTTTACCCCGACATCCACGACCACGATGATCTGGGCCGGTATTACATCGAGGAACTGGACGCCATGCAGGTGCCGGAGCATCTGCGCAACTACATCGATTATGAGGCCTACGGGCGGGACATCGCCCTGGAGGAAAGCGGCCAGTTCACCGACCTGGGCTATGTGCGGGATACCGGGGACAGTTTCCATGAGTATTACGATGGTGAGCGCGGCAGCATCCCGGAGGAATACCGGGTGATGACCTTCCAGGATGACATCCCCGAAGAAGAAATTTCGGAATGGGCCATGGACCTTGCCTACGATATGGACGAGTTTTTCCAGCAGAACGATCCGCAGTATGCCACCGAGCACCCGGAGGAACACGCGGCAAAGGAAGAAATCTACGAAAACCTGATGGCCGGGCGCATCTCCGCCCTGGACGAGAAACTGGCCGCCCTGGGGCAGACCCAGGAGGACTATCTGCCTTCGGAGATTGAGAAGTTCAAGGACGCCACCGGCTATGAGGAATTTCTGGATGTGGACCCCCAGGCGATCCGGGAGGCCATTGAAAACCCGGATCAGTCCCATGTGGACGAGATGCTGTCCTTTGCGGAGCAGGCAAACCAGGAGTATGAAACGGAGTTATACGACCAGAAAGCGGTGCCCACCCCGGATGACCGTGAGACCGGCGAGACGGTGCGGACCCCCAGGGGCACCTTCCATGTGACGGATATGAGCCGGGAACAGATGGAGGCGGCCGGATACGGTTTCCACCACGAGTCCGAGGACGGAAAGTATCTCATCATGGCCAACGGCAGCCGCGCCTTTGCCATCCCCAACGGAGACGGCCCCGAACATACCGCACCGGAGAAGTTGACTGTTCTGGTGGTGGAGCCCATGAAGGAACCCTATGTGAAGGAGATTGACCCAGGCCTCCATGCGCTGCAAGCGGAGGTGGGCGGCGATATTGCCGCTTCCTATCCCTTTGACGATCCGGTAGGGCTGGTGCTGAACGACGAAGGCAAGCTCATTGGCCTGGACCTGAACCGTTCCCTCCGGGACAAGCATGGGGAGATTTACGACATCGTGGCAGGCACCTTCCTGGTGGTAGGCCTGGGGCCGGAAAGTTTTGCGTCCCTGCCCCCGGACATGATCCAGAAGTACACCGAGCAATTCAAGCGGCCGGAGTTGTTCGCCAGCATCAATGGGCAGATCGTATCCGTTCCCGTGGAGCCGGAAAACCCGCTGCGCACGGCAGAAATGACCCTGGAGGACGACTATGGGATGATCGACGGGATCATCAACAACGGCCGCCGCGGGGAGGAACTGGAGAAAACCCAAGCCGAGGCGCGCAGAACCACGCCGGAGAAAAAGCCCTCCATTCGGGAGCGGTTGGAGGACGCGAAACGGGAGTGCGCGGAACGGAAAAGCCCGGACAAGCCTGCCTCGCAGAAGAAGCCCCCGGAGCTGGGCGACTTATGAGCCGGAGCAAGAAATGGCGTCTGGAATGGGCGTTCTTCCTGGGCGAGAACGGCAGACGCCAGTATAACAAGCTCTGCAAGGGCTGTGTCCATCCCTGCAAGCAGAGCTTCCGGGCGGTGGTGGTGACCTGTCCGCACTATCTTTCCCTCCGTTCCAAAAAGTGCGGGCATTAGGGTTCAAAACAGGCGGAGAAACCGCCTGTGGCGGCTTTTCTGTGTAGGGGCAGTATGATTTCCCATGTGGGGCAGTAGGGTGTTTCCGCATAGGGAAAAAGCTGGATTTTCACCTTTTGACAAACCAAAAGAGCGCCGTCATCGGATATTGGTCCGATGGCGGCGCTTCTTTTTTGTTGCAAAATACTATTTTTGAGGGCGTTTTTACGATAATTTATTAGCGATGTTCATCATCGTGGCATACATTGCATAGTGTGGTCAAATTATCTTCTGTGTTATCGCCACCATCTTTATGTTGATGGATGTGGTGTAATTCAAGCATTTTCCGAGGGTCGTCCGGACTAGCATCGTCTCTGGACCATCCGCACTTAGTACAACGGAAATGGTCTCGCGTCAAAACGGCAACTCGAACGGGGTCGGGAATTTTTCTATCATGTACATAGGCTTGTCTATCTTCTTCAAGAACATATACACCAACCGGCAAATCATCTCGGCCGGTATTTTTGGTGACGATCGGCCAACCTTCTTCTGTTCTCAATTCTCGAACTCTTCGGGCCCATTCTTTGGTGTCCCCAGCCAAATAGCTAAGTTCTTCTCCCGTTACTTGTTTGCCTACATTCTTTCGCAGATACTCGATAATCTTTTCCTTAACCCCAATCTTTTTCTTGCGAATCTCGTTTAGTACATTCCAACGATAGGCTGCCTCTAAATCCTGGGTCGTGCTCATTAAAACATACTGATCAGGCTTAATGAGGGAGGGATCAATTCCCATGGCTTTAAAGGTTTCCGCATCGTCGGGATTCTGTGCCATTTGTTTGAATGTCACCCCAGAATAGATCCACCATCCAAATTGGACTCGCAATTCCCTTACCCGGCGAGCCCATTCACTGATTCCAGATACAACCATTAGTTCATCACCATCAATGATGATGCCGGGATACTGTTTTAGATAGGCAATGATGCGATCACGAGCAGAAGAAGCTTCGCTCTTTGGAATGAGGGAACTTCCCAAATCTCTTAAAGTATGAAATGCAGGAACCAAGGTCACTACTTTTTGTCTAAGATCGTTCTTTTTTAGTTCTTCGGCAAAATTTGTTAAAAGTTCCACCAATGATTGACGGAGTTCCTCAGGTATATTTCTTGGCTGTGAGCGTCGGGGCATTACATCACCTACTTACAAAGAAATCTATAAATAATATTGAGCAGTTATGGGACAGGTATTAAATATTATTCCTTGAATGTATCACCGGAATAAAGGAATTCCTTTATTTTGGCCAATAGTGAATCCTCGTTTTTCTTTTTAATCTCACACTGCCACACGACCAAAACTCGCCATCCTTGTGCTTCCAGTAACGCAATATCTTTCTTATCACGAGCGATGTTACTCTCAATTTTTTTGTTCCAGAAGTCAATGTTTGTTTGCGGCCGATGTCCTCGATTACAAGAATGTCCATGCCAAAAACACCCATGGACAAAAATCACAGCTTTAAATTTGGGTAGTACAATATCCGGTTTCCCCGGCAAGTCTTTTCGATTGAGTCTAAATCTAAAGCCGTTCTTGTGAAGGAGACTACGCAATTTGACTTCAGGAGCAGTATCTTTCGACTTAACATGTCGCATGATTTCCTGGCGTTTGGGAGGACTGAAAACATCGGACATTATTTATTTCATCTCCAAAAGTTGCTCCACGCATTCAGCTACTTGTGCAGCAAGAAGCGGCGGAACGGCATTGCCTATTTGTTTGGCAATTTCAATTTTACTCCCCTTAAACTTAAACGAATCCGGAAAAGACTGAATACGAGCCGCTTCACGGTGCGTTATCGGGCGATGCTGAGAGGGGTGTAAATATCTGCCTTTTTCCGGCTTAAAAAATTCTGTTCGTATTGTGACCGAAGGCTTATCCCACCACAACCGGCCAAACAAATCAGTACCGCCGGACTTTTTATTGATCCAACACTTAGGAGTTAATTCCGGTGCATTTCTTTGCAAATCAAATCGATTCATGCCTTCTTCGGGAATCGCTTTGTATCTTTTTAAGCTAATTTCTGTGGGAGTACGCCCAAAGTGTAAATCCAATGGTGCAGTAACATCTTTTCTAATCTCTACTCCTTGCGGTGCAGGTAAATCCCCAATGGCATCCCGTACCGTTTTCCACGGTTTTGCATCTAGGGCATATCCCTTGGCTGAAAACTCTTTTGGCGACACGGTTTCTGGATTGTAATGAGTTTTCAACGGTGGAAATACCGTGGTTGGGTCGGCAAATTTACAGCCGATGATAAACGCACGGTAGCGCACTTGCGGAACACCATAGTCGGCAGCGCAAAGTTTCGCTTTAGCTAAATGTGTAAACCCTAACTCCGCAGCACACTTCTCAATTTCATGAAATTCCTCAGAGTTTAGTAATTGAGGAACGTTTTCCATTACAAAAATGTCTGCTTCAGAACGAGCCACTACTTCCATATAAGGACGCCACAGCGTTCTTCGTACATCACCTGTTCTATTCCTGTTCAACAAGCTGAAGCCTTGGCATGGAGGACCTCCAATAACAACATCTGCTTTTGGAATTTGAACGGATGGATTTTCCAATATTTCTATAATGTCACCGACAACGCAGTGATTCCCATAATTTTCATTATAAGTATCGGCAGCGTATTGATTAAAGTCATTTGCCCAGACGGGTTCAAAATGATGTCCAAATGCACTCGAAAATCCTAACGACAAGCCTCCGGCTCCGCAGAACAAATCAATCAATTTGTATTTTTTATTATTTCCCATAGTTCACCTTGTCTGAGAAAGAGGTTGAGGCGCTTGCATCGTATTGGGTTTCAACAGCGCAAAATTGCCGACTTTTCTCAATAGCATTATTTTCTGATATAGATATAATATTTTAGCATAAAACCCCTCTGGTTTCAACTGAGCTGACAGGCAATCCAATGGAAGAGTAGAGGCCAATACCAAACTATTCTATATTTTGTGTGTATTGCTTTGCTCGTTTTGGCTCGGTTAGTCCAGTGATTAAGATGTCTACATTCTGGTGGAGGGTGTCATACTCCTTTTCCTCCCGCTGTATCTTCCGAAGTTCTGCTTGCAGGGCGGTCTTGCGAGCAGACAGTCCGTCCAGCCCTGCTTTCAGCTTTTCGGAGGAAGGAAGTTTGGTGAGCCCAGCCTTCTTAATGTCCCTGGCTGCCGCCTCGAACAAGATGATCTCGCTCTCAAAGCCACGCAGGAATTTTTCCTTGTCCTTTGATGCCTTGTAGCGGTCATAGACGGGTTTCAACTTGCGGTAGGTGTCGATCTGCTTTCTCAGGATGGCAAGGTCGGCGATCTGCTGTTCGGTATCCCGCAGACTCTCCCTGGTATGGATGGATGCGGCGGCAATGGCGTCGCACCGTTCCACTAATTTCTCATAGCTGCCGATGCCGTGTTCGGTGAGAAAGTTCATGGTGGCGGCTGCCCGTTTCAGATTTTCAATGGTCGCCCACCGCTGGTATCCGGCGCTCTGCTGGGCCTTGATATTGTTCTGAATGTCAATGAGCAGGCTGACCTTCCCTCTGCGCTGCCGGGGCTGTCTGGAGGGCCTGGGACCTCCAGCGATCCGGGTTGCAACAGCTTCTTCCGTGTAATCGGCGCCCAGGGCCTTTAGCCGGGTGAACCGCTCTTGGTCTAGTGCCCTGGCGGAGATATACTTTCCCCGCTTGATTTCGTATCCTTCCCGTTGCAACCGGGCAAGCAAATCTTCCAGGCTGGAGGATACGGGGATCAGCCGGTTGATGGCGGCTTTTAGCTTTGCCTTGTAGCTGGTGCCGTTCTGTACGGCCTGATGCTCAATGTAGCTTTTGCCCTTGTCCCGGCCTGGGACAATGACGGACAAGCCATGTTCTCTGCACAGTCGATCACTGGTCCGGCGTATCTCATGGTAGCTGCGCTTGTTGGAATGGTAGTGCTTGTGGTCGGTGAAACTGACCGCATTGAAGATCAGATGATTATGAATATGTCCCTTATCAATATGGGTGGTAAGTACAAACTCGTACTTGCCACCCAATATTTCTTTTGCCAACTGCAGCCCAATCTCATGGGCTTCCTCTGGCGACACCTCCCCAGGCTCAAAGGCTTGGATCAGGTGGCGACCCAGGTGTGTGCCCTTGTCGATGGAATAGCGGCGTGTCCATTCAAATTCAATGTCGGCGGTCTCGGCGGCGCAACCGAAGGAGGACACCAGCAGCTTCCCGTCCGTCTTGTCGGGGTTGCAGATATAGTCAATCGCCGCTTTCAGCGTTGACTTAATAGGATGCGTCTTTGTAACTGCCATATCTGATCCAGCCTTTCCCGGATTTCCTCCATATCGGCCTGATAGGTGGGACCTCCGGCGTTGACCCGCTTGGCGATCTGATTGATGTTCCGGCCAATGGCGGACAGAAGTTTGTTCATCTCCTTAATGTCCCTGGTGTCCACCTGGATGATATATCCGTCAATCGCCATCTTCCGCAGGTAGGCGCCGATCCGCTTTGTCTGGAGCTGAGCCATCTTCTGTTCCATCAATTCCTTTTCCTCGGCGGACACGTAGAACTTCATTTGGATATTTCGTTTTCGGTTTGCCATGGTGGTATCTCGCCTCTTTTCGTATCAGGGTTTGGGATGTTCCCAACAAGCATTTTTCAGGTTTAGGGGCAGGGTTCCCTAAAGCCAAAAATCGCAAGTGGGTACTCACTTGCTGTGCTTGCTCGCTCGCTCGCTCGCTCGCTCGCTCGCTGATACACTAACTACAAAGGAGAAATTACTTTTTCTCCTTCAAAGCAGCGGGGTTGTACTCATAGGAAACCAGTTGTAGCATGATAAAAAAGCGGGAATGAAAGTGGCAAATGTGCTTGCTGGGTTTCCCATGTGGAATTACTCGTTGTATAGACCGTCCGTTCATCCTGTGAGAACATCGATGTTTTGGCTGGTAGGGTGCAGCTCCGCTGCTTACCTGTGTCAAGAGTGCGCCTGTTGGTTCTTGCAAGGGATGATCTCCCGCGCAAAAAGGAGTTGTTTCTATGAACGCATTTCCTGTAGCCGGTGTTGATGTCAGCAAACATTTCAGCGATATGTGTATTCTTACGCCCACCAACGAAGTCCTTCATCGTGTAAAAATCTATCATGATCCAACAAGTATGGATCGGGCCTTAGGCTTTTTGCAGTGCGCAGAACAGCAATTTGCCGCAAAGCCTGTCATCGTCATGGAATCTACTTCCCACTATCATTTGCTCCTGTTTCAATTCTTTTCGGATGCAGGGTATGAGGTCATCGTTGTCAACCCACTGCAAAGCAATGCGCTCAAAAACATCAGCGTCCGCAAAATCAAGACGGACAAGGTGGATGCCTACCGGCTTGCTCTGCTTTATCGCATGAATGTTCTCCGTCGGTCCCAGATCCCGACCGATATGCTGCGCAGCCTTCGGATGCTCTGCAGGCAGCACTACGAACTGAAGGGCGACATCACGCGGTACAAAAACCGTCTGACAGCATTGCTCGACCAAACGTTTCCTGGATTCAGCAAGATCTTCAGTGATCCAGCTGCAGCAGGCGCCTTGTCTGTATTAGAATGGTATCCTACCCCCAGCGATATTTTAACGGCAGCGCCTTCAGAATTGGCTCAGATCGTACAAAAAGCAAGCCGCAAAAGCAGTGAATATGGCAGCCAGAAGGTGGCTCTATTGTTTAATTGTGCTGAACAGGCTATGCGGATCGGCATCCACGCCCCAGGGGACTCCATTTTGATGCGAGCTATCATAACGGTCCTGAGACAGTTAATTGAAAGCGTTCGTTTAATCGACCAGAGAATAAAGTCCTTGGCTGCACAAGAGGCCTATATCCAAAAAAATGTGACCTTACTGCAGACAATCCCTGGTGTGGGTCTGTTTTCCGCTGCAGTCCTGCTATCCGAGATTGGCGACTTTTCCCTCTTTCGCAAGCCAAAACAGTTGGCCGCATATTTCGGTCTTGATCCGTCCGAACGGCAATCGGGAACGATACAAAGTGTTCGAAACCAGATTTCCAAGCGTGGTTCTCCCTATGTTCGTTCTGTACTTTACATGATTGCCCATAATACGGTCCATGCCAATCGGTTCGGTTCTGTTGGCAATCCTGTTTTAGCAGAGTTCTATCAGAAGAAATGTCAATGCAAACCGCCTAATGTGGCAATCTGCGCTGTTATGCACAAACTCTCCAACATTATCTATGCCGTCTTGCGCGACCAGACACCGTTTGAACTGAGAGCACCTGAAATCCATGCAAACATGATCTGCAGAAAAGCGGCTTAAACAGCCGCTGGCGTATCAGGCGCATTTTGAAATGGATGCGCCTGTTTTGTCATGCTCATTTTTACACACCTTCTTTACAATCTTTTTTCTTGACTTTGCTTAACTGGTCTCTACGCTCCTTCCCCCGTAAATACAATGCCGGAAACACCTTTATCTGCCCGCAAAATCCCGGATTTTTCAAAAAGAAAAGGGCGGCAGAGCCGCCCTGGAGAAACGAAAACAGAGGATGCTCACACACCCTCCGTTTCATCTGCTGATTTTTCAGTTTTCAGCGCCCCGTCAAGCGCACCCTCGATGACGGTCAAATACTGCTCCGGACAGAGTTTCAGTTTGTGGCTGATACGCTGCCGCTGTGCGCTTTCCTCCCGCATGACCTCTGGATTGAAGTACCGCTCCACGGGAAGTCCGCACTCTTTGATAAGCTGTATGATAACCGGCAAGCTGGGGATCGTCCCCCCGTTCTCGATATTTGCGAGATACCGGGAGTCGATATTGACGATCTCCGCCAATGTCTTGCGCGACAGATGCTTTGCGATCCTCGCAGCTTTTACATCTGCACCGAAAGTTTCAAAACCGGGGCAATCTTTGATGTTCGCCATATAGCATCACCCACATACATTGTATATTTCATACTTTGCCCGTGGAATGTTGCTATATGTGTTTAAACTACATTTTATAATTCTTATTCGACGCGATAGAAGGATTGACAAGCAAAGAAAGAATTGTTATAGTATATACAGACCGATGGTTTGTATGGAGGTGCGGGATGGCAAGAAACAAATACCCGGAGGAAACCGTGAAGCTGATTTTGGATGTTGCCACCCATTTGTTTTTTGAAAAAGGATATGACGCAACATCTTTGCAGGACATCATCAACGAAACGAAACTTTCAAAAGGCGCAATCTATCATCACTTTTCGTCCAAAGAAGAAATATTTGAAGCGATCTTTCACCGTATAGGGGAAGAAAATACAAACGCTTTGGCAAAAGTACGCGATGATAAATCCCTGAACGGGCTGGAAAAGCTGAGGGCGATCTTTAAGGCCGCTTTGTTTAACTCTAATCAGAGCCTAATGCTGACCGTTACGCCCTGCTTATTGGATAATCCGCGCTTTTTGGCGATGCAAATTGCCCAGCTCTATCAGATTGTTGCTCCAAAGTTCATCCAGCCGATCTTACAACAGGGGATTGACGATGGTTCCATTCAGGCGACAAATCCCGGTGAGCTGGCAGAGGCCATCATGGTATTGTCGAATGTATGGCTCAATCCGCTGGTTAGTATGACGGATGAAGCGGGAATGCGTAATCGTTGCAAAACATTCAATGACCTGTTACAAGGCGTTGGTATCAACCAACTTTTGGACGACGAAATGATAGAGGGCTATATCAGCTACTGCAAGTCCCAGCACACGGCCTGACTCCCTAAAATGAGCTGCTCTAAATGGGCAGTTTATTTTAGTCACATATCAAACCGACGGTCGGTTTAATAAATAGATCATGGAGGTACTTTATGCAGACAAAACTTTTCAGGCGGGATTTCACTCTCGTCGTGATCGGCCAGATTATTTCCCTTTTCGGCAATGCCATTTTGCGATTTGCCTTGCCGCTGTATCTGCTGCGGGAAACAGGTTCTTCAACATTATTTGGCGTTGTGACCGCCTGCTCCTTTGCTCCGATGGTCATTCTTTCAATGGTTGGAGGCGTATTGGCTGACCGTGTAAACAAGCGCAACATTATGGTAGGGCTAGACTTCTCTACAGCGGCCATCATCATGCTGTTTTACTTTTCGCTGGGGAAGATCCCAACGGTTCCGCTTTTTATCGTTGTCTTGATGCTGCTTTATGGTATTTCCGGCACATATCAGCCGGCAGTACAGGCAAGCGTTCCTCTTCTGATTGCGAAAGAGAAACTGATGGCCGGAAATGCAGTAATCAATCAGGTCAATACGCTTTCCGGTCTGTTGGGGCCGGTGATCGGCGGCGTGATGTTCACCCTTTGGGGAATTGATCCGATTTTGCTTTTGAGTGCGGCGTGCTTTACTTTCTCCGCTATCATGGAAATCTTTATCCACATCCCGCACGAAAAACGCCCGCGTGAAGTCGGCGTATTTCAGGTCGTCGGAATGGACTTGAAAGAAAGCTATCAGTTTGTAAAGACAGAAAGGCCCATTTTCTTTTCGGTGGTCTTTCTGGTGTCCATCTTCAATTTGGTTTTGAGCGCGGTGATGATTGTGGGAACTCCCATCCTGATTACACAGGTGCTGGGTATGTCTGATACCATGTACGGCTTCACACAGGGGGCGCTGGCGCTAGGCGGTCTGTGCGGCGGAATTTTAACCGCAATCGTATCGGAAAAGCTGAGAATTCAAAATTCGTATGTGTTGCTTCTGGTTTGCTCGATTGCCGTGGCGGTTATGGGGATTTCCCTTTTCCTGAATGTGCCCGCCATCGTATCGTATTGGGCAATCACTTTGATGAGCTTCACCGCTATGGGTGCTTCTACGCTCTTTATGGTTCAGATTTACACACTGGTACAGACGCAGACCCCACCACAATTAGTCGGCAAGATCATGGCGGCACTGATTTCTATTGCTATGTGTGGACAACCGATTGGACAGGCGATTTACGGTGTTCTGTTTGACATTTTTGCTGCGAATACATGGGTGGTTTTACTTGGCGCCGCAATAGCTGCATTTTTGATTTCTCTTTATTCAAAGAAGATATTCGGCAGGTTGGAAAACAGCAAGTAACCACCTGCTGTAATATGAATAGTTAAACTGAATCTGCCCGGCGGCAGAAAAGAAAAAAACCGCCGCGGGGCAGACGGTTTTCTGCGCGCAAAAGCACTTTCTTCACGGCGGTTCGATTCGAGCCGCTGTTTTTCTTTGCCCTGACAGCTTCCACGGCGGCATAGAAGGAGGATGCCGCCATGCTGCGCCGGATACTATCCCCGCCTGATCTGACAAGGGCTAGCCGCTCAAAAAAAGCGCGTTCCATTCGGCGGAGAGGTTCGGCCATGAGTATGAACTATACCATGTAAATAAACTTCATATCACTTGCCATTGCGCCCGGTGGGTCTGTGACCTGCCGGGCGCTTTTTGTCGTTTCCTGCGGTCGGTATGGCTGGCCGTTGCTTTTCTCAAATTTTCTTCAAAAAGGAGGCGTTTGGCGGGCAGAACACGCTCCCGCAGGATTGGTAGTAGCGGAAAGGGAGAGAACCACCTGATCCCCCCATGGAAAGGGGGTGAAACTGATGGAATCTAACCCCCGCGACTATGGCGAGCAATGCCGGTTCGATGCTTTTTGCAAGAAGGTATTGCGAAACGAGGCTAGAGCCTACCTGCGGAACATGAAACGCCAGAGAGAGCGTGAAGCCTTCTTTAGCGACTTGTCCCAGGCGGAACTGGACAAGCTCTGTGTCATGGATCGTTACCCCAGCGACAGTATTGTGTTCTCGTCGCACGGTTACGATCTACATATCGACAACGAGCTTGTGGCCGAGGCTTTCTCCGCTTTGCCACAGATGGAGCAGAGCATTTTGATTTTGCACTGCACCCTGGACCTGGCAGACGGAGAGATCGGCAATCTCGTTGGGATGTCCCGGAGCGCCGTTCAGCGGCACCGGACGAAGGCGCTGCAGGAGCTGCGCGAAGCATTGTCGGCGCTGATGCCGAAAGGAGGCTGAGGAAGATGACAGAGCCCATCCACAAGGGAAAGGACCTGCCGCCCGTTTGGGTGATCCATGCGGCCTCCGGCGGTGACAGCGAGGCCATGGAGCAAGTGCTGCGGTACTACGACGACTATATGAGCCGCCTGTGTACCCGTACCCTCTATGACAAGGACGGAACCCCTCATGTGTGCGTGGATACCCACATGAAGCGCTGTCTGGAAATCCGACTGATCCGGGCCGTGATGCGTGCCTGATCCTTTCAGCCCTGGCAGAAGGCAAGCGGCTTACCCTTTCCTCCTTTGCCGATGCCGGGGACTGGCCCCACCTTGACAAAGAAAGCCTTCGGGCAGCATAAGGCAGACGGATACGATCTGTCTGTGTGGAGCCGGTCGGCCGGTGCGCCATGACCTCGTCGGAGCAAGCTGCATATCCCTCGCTTCCGCGCAAGCGCGAAAGCTCACTCATTTCGCTGCTCCTCCTCTCCCCAAAAAGTCTCCGACTTTTCGGGGGCCCCGTGACGAGAGAGCGATTATCACCAGGCCGCGAAACAGGTGTGGCAGCCTGTGGGCGAGGATGCACAGACAGGATAATGAGACTCCCGCGTTGAACGCCCTCAAAGCATTGCGCGGCGCACCCATCAGCATGGGCCGGGGTGAGATTCCCGTGGAGCTGCGGCCAGCAGCCGTCCGTTTTTTGCCTCTTTTATTTTCAGATAAATCTTCTGCTTTTCTGTTTACGGATAGTTCGTAAACTTTCCATTAGCAGCAGACAAACCCGAAACGGCGCGGTACAATGAGGGTGGAAGTTATGAATGAACACCCTTTTGCGTGCCGTTTCTGACCGGAAAGGAGGCTGCTGTGTCAGAGATTCAGAACGGTACGGAGAAAAGGCCTTTGGAGTGCCGCACCTATACGGTCAATGACATTGCCGTGATTTTAGGTGTCAGCCAAGCACGGGCATATAGCCTTGTGCGGGAGGACCTTTTCAAAAGCGTACGAATTGGCAACGCCATACGGATTTCCAAGCGGTCGTTCGACCACTGGCTGGAGTCACTTGACCTGTGACACAAGAAAGGAAGGTTCGTTATGGCATCCATCATCAAAAGAAAGAAAAACTATTCCATCGTCTACACCTATGTGGACGAGAACGGCGAGACCAAGCAGAAGTGGGAGACGCGCTCCAGCTATCAGGACGCATTGAAGCGCAAGGCGGAGGTGGAGAATCAGAAAACCACCCGGTCTTTTCTCCCGCCCAGCAATCAAAGTATCTCGGAGTTCCTGCTGGACTTCGTCTCCCTCTACGGCGAAAAGCGGTGGGGCGTTTCCATGTATGACAGTCAAAACTCGCTGATCGCCAACTACATCAACCCCATCATTGGGGACATGAAGGTGCAGGACATCACGCCCCGTGTGGTGGACAAGTACATCCAGACCTTGCAGAAAACCCCTGCAGTAAACACCAAGAACCACCATGCCAAAACGGAGTTCGTGACCAACGCCACCATTGACAAGATCATCAAGCTCCTCCGCTGCGCCTTCAAGCAGGCGGTTCGGTGGGAGCTGGTCCCCAAGAACCCCTTCGACAATGTGATCCTGCCGAAAGTGGAACATAAAAAGCGGGACATCTGGACCGCCGATATGATCCGCACCGCCCTGGACCAGTGTACGGACGGGAAACTCTATGTGGCGATGAATCTGGCCTTTGCCTGTTCCATGCGCATGGGCGAGATCATGGGGCTGACTTGGAGCAATGTCCACATCTCCGACGAGGACATCGCCGCTGACAACGCCTATGTCTACATCGACAAAGAGTTGGCGCGGGCCTCCAAGCGGGCCATTGAAATGCTGGGGCATAGGGATGTCTACTATGTATTCCCGCCCTTGTTTGCCAACACCAGCACCCGGATCATCCTGAAGAAGCCCAAGACCGATTCCAGCATCCGCAAGGTGTGGCTGCCCAAGACTCTGGCCTACATTCTGCTGGAATGGAAGAAGTCTCAGGACGAACTGAAAGAGATGCTCCGGGACGAGTATCAGGACTACGACCTGGTGGTGGCACTGCCCAACGGGCGCCCCTGTGAGGACCGGGTGCTCCTGAAGGAGTTTGAAAAGCTGCGGGAGAAGGCTGGACTCCCGAAAGTGGTCTTTCACTCTCTCCGCCATTCCAGCACCACTTACAAGCTGAAACTCAACCACGGCGACCTGAAGGCTACCCAGGGCGACACGGGCCACGCCCAGATCGACATGATCACCAGCGTGTATGCCCACATTCTGGACGAGGACCGCAAGGTGAACGCCCAGAAGTTCGAGGACGCCTTCTACGCCAGCGCCAATCCCGACCTGCGGACGGTGCGCCCTCCGGCAAAAACCAGGGGGCCGAAGGAGCCGGAAAGTGTGTCGCTGGACCTGGAGGCCCTGGTGGAACAGCTCCGCAAGTCGCCGGAACTTGCCAACACACTGGCCGCATTACTGGCGTCGGCCCCATCCGGAAAATAGTTCGGAAAAATCGTGTTAGCAAATCCGTGATTTTCATTAGCAAACCCGGAAAAAATGTTCGAAGCCAATTAGCAGGGATACAGCGGAAAATGTATAAAATCGTTCTGGTAACGCAGCAAGGCTGCTCAAAAGGAATGATAATAAAAAACCGCTGTAAACCATCAAAAAACGGCTTACAGCGGTCATTTTTGGCACCCCCGGCGAGACTCGAACTCACTACATTCCGCTTAGGAGGCGGACCCTCTATCCTGGTGAGGTACGGGGGCAGATACAGAATTTATTCAATTATACAAGGCTCCTGGATTCGAACGGTTCGATTGTTAGGAGGCGGTCGCTCTATACAACTGATCTACAGGGGCATATGCAAAAATATTCAATTGTGCAGTTCCGGTGGACGAGAGATTGCCAGATGTTAGGAGGCGACCACTCTATCCTAAACAACAAAGGAGGATAAAAATGGAAAATATTAAGCTCAATGATCTATCAGGGAGTATTACACTCCAGTTTTTTGAAGCGATGTCTCAGCGGGTACCCATTGCAGCTATCTACGAACTTTATCAGGTTTTAGAGGGGCTATATGAACTGGGGGCAAAGAACGAAGTGGCAATCGTTCTCGATATCTTGATTTTGTGGTCTGACATACAGTACCCGCAGCTGTTTGAGAAAGTTCAAAGAGAACGTTCTCTGACGAAAGATTTTGCGGGCGAAGTACTGACTGATTTGGGGGAGATTCTCAGCGAATACCTGTAAAATTTATAGGTGTGTACCAAGCCGATGGGCTTGGTTTTTTTATGCCTAAATTTTGGGACAAGCAAATCCTCTTTCTTGCAAACATAGGAATAGAGAAAGTATGTGAGAGGAGTGATCTGATTGAAAAGACAAGCGGTACAGGTGCGATACGAGTTTTCCAGAGAAGAGAATGCGAGAGAGATTTTTCTGCGATCCTTTCGACTTTTCCTTACCCGGAGCCTTGCGGAAGGAGTTCAAAACGCGGTACAATTGCAATGATGAATGGCAGCTTATCTCAGGAGGTAGCAAATGTACTTAGAGATAAGCAATCCCATGGAATACCATGCGGCTTTATACATCAGATTATCGAAGGAGGATGAGAGCGAGGGACCATCTCAGAGCGTCCAGAACCAGGAGTCTCTGCTGCGGGAGTTTGTGCAGCAGCACCGGCTGAGCGTCTACGACACCTATGTGGACGACGGTTGGAGCGGCACCAGTTTTGACCGGCCCAGCTTCCAGCGGATGATCGCCGACATCGAGGCCAAGAAGGTCAATATGGTCATTACCAAGGACCTCTCCCGCCTGGGCCGGGACTACATCCTGACCGGCCACTACATGGAGCGGTACTTCCCGGAACACCGGGTGCGGTACATCTCCCTGCTGGACGGCATCGACACCGGTGTGGACTCTACCGCCAATGACATCACCCCGTTCCGTGCCATCATGAACGACATGTACGCCAAGGATATTTCCAAGAAGATCAAGAGTGTCAAGCGGGATAAGCAGCGGAAGGGGCAGTTCATCGGCGGAAAGCCAGTGTATGGCTACAAGATGCACCCCACGGAGAAAAACAAGATTGTCATTGATGAGGAAGTAGCTCCGGTGGTGCGGCGGATCTTTGCATTGGCCCTTTCAGGTATGAGTTGCCGTAAGATTGCGACTACACTCAATAAAGAAGGTATCCCCACACCGGCCACCTACTGCGGCTGGAAGGTTGGAACCCCCGGACCTTACACCGGCTTATGGAGCAGCGAGCGGATTTCTGAAATGCTGAAAAACGAGACTTACATTGGCAATATGGTCCAGGGACGCAGTGTGAAGATCAGCTACAAGTCCAAGAAGTGCCTGAAACAGGACCCGGCCAACTGGGTGATCGTAGAGGGGACCCATGAACCTTTGGTGGATGCGGAGACCTTTCAGAAGGTGCAACTGCTGGTGAACAGCCGCAAGCACACACGGAGCCGGACCTACGATTTTCTTCTGAAGGGATTGATTTTCTGCCACGAGTGCGGCTACCCTTTGGCGGTACTCAACCGAAAAAACGCCAGGGGAGAGGATGTGCTGTACTTCGTCTGCCGGACCTACCAGCGCTTTACCAAAGCGGGTGTCTGTACCTGTCATTCCATCAAGGAGAAGACGGTCACTGATGCGGTCATTCGCAAGGTGAGGGAAGTCTGTCGGGCATATCTGGATCCAGACGAACTGTTGCCCATGGCCCAGGAAGCTGTGGAGCATGCCCAAAAGCAGAGTAGTCTGGAAACGGAGCTCCAGGCCATCCAGGCCAGGATCAACAGTCTTACGGCCAACCTGGACCGGATGTACACCGACCGGCTCAACGGATTGCTGCCCGAGGAGGACTTCCAGCGCATCTTCGGCAGGGTCAAACTGGAGCGGGAGCAGCTGGAGGAAAAGCGGCAGGCCCTGGAGTTTCAGAAAAAAAGCCCCGTCCGCAGTGAGGACAGGGCCAGGGAACTGGTACAGCGATTTATCGAGACGGCAGGAGAGAGCCGGGAACTGTTGGTCAGCCTTATTGAGCGGGTGGAGCTGACCGAGGATAAGGAAGTCATCATCAAATTCCGTTTCGCCCAACTGGATGAGGCAAGCCAGAATTCGCAAGGGATTGCGCCGTTTGAGACGGCGTAATTTTCCGGAGCCAATCGCTTACAGTAGGCGTGTCGCTATGTATCCCGCATTGAAAAGAGGGCTTTAGAAAAGCTGCAGGAGGGGATGGATGGCTGGATGCCATAAAAAAATATCCATAGAAATCATAGGCGTTTAGCTATGGAAATAATAAAGAAACAGGAAAAAATATAGGGAAATTAAGGAGTAACAAGTAGATGTAATAAATAATTTTTTATACAAAATGTCAAGACAATTAGTGGAGGAGAGGGGGGAGGAAAAAATGATATTGCATTTTTGACATGAATGTAATATAATGGGACCGCAGTATAGGAAGCGGGTCTATGGACCAACCATGAAACGCCCTATAGGGCGTTTGCTCTTTCCAAGTGGAAAGAGCAAACGAAAAAATGGAATTGGAGGAAAGAGAACATGAAAAAGAAACTAGCACTTGCTCTGTCCATGGTCATGATCCTCAGTCTGGCACTGACCGGCTGTGGGAACAATGACAAGGGTAGCAACACCAGCTCCACTAGCGGTGGCAGCAATACCTCTGCCAGCACCTCTACTCCCAACAACGAAACTCCCTCTGGTGAGAAGGTGGATATCACCATCGCCACCGGCTCCACCAGCGCAAACTACTATGCTATCGGTAACGTAATGGCCACCGTCCTCAATCCCGTTCTGACCAAGGGGAACATCGGTGTTACCTCTACCGGCGCCTCCGCCGCTAACGTTCAGCTGCTCCAGGATAATGAGGTCAACTTCGCCATTATCCAGAACGACGTAGCTTACTATGCCGCTACTGGTACTGACCTGTTCGACGGCGAAGACCCCTATGAGGACTGGGGCGCCCTGTGTGCCCTGTATGACGAGGTGGTCCAGGTGTTCACCCTGAATCCCGACATCAAGACCTTCACTGACCTGAAGGGTAAGACCGTTTCCGTCGGCGCTTCCGGTTCCGGCGACAACTTCGCCGCTGGTCAGATTTTTGCTGAGTTTGGCATGACCTTTAACGACGTAAACCCCGTTTACCAGTCCTACTCTGACTCCGCCGAGGGCATGAAGGATGGCAAGATCGACGCCGCTTTCTGTGTGTCTGGCGCCCCCACCACCGCTCTGGTGGACTTGGCTGCGACTGCCAACAAGCCTCTGAATGTCATCACTCTGGAAGACGAGCACATTGAAAACCTGATGGCTGCTTACCCCTTCTATGCTAAGACCGTGATCCCCGCCGGCACCTATGACGGCCTGGACCGCGATACCACCACCGTCAGCATCCGCGCCATGCTGGTGTGCCGGAATGACGTGCCTGAGGATGTGGTGTATGAACTGATGACCGCTATGTTTGACAACCAGGCCAGCTTGGCTGACGGTCACGCCAAGTTTAAGGAGCTCTCCCTGGAAGGCGCTGTCGCTGGCGTCAGCATCCCCTATCATCCCGGCGCTGAGAAGTATCTGACCGAGCAGGGTGCCACTCTGAGCTGAGTGTCTGTTCTTAGACGCGACTGATAACGCTTTGTGAATAAGAACAAAGTTTTGGTAGCCGCGGCCGCGATAGTCTGTCTGGTTATCGCGGCCGCAGTGTTTATGCTCCGCCCGGAAGGCCATCTGGTCATTCGTGATGCGGAGACTGGGGAAACCTATATCTCTTATCCGTTGGAGCGGGGAGAGGAATTTTCCATCACCTTTATCCATTCCGTCAACAAGACGCCTGTGACGGATGTGTATGACGTGGATGAGAGGGGCATAATCATGCTGCGGAAGACCATCTACTATGGGTTTGGTGCCGGGGTGCCCTCTGACTTGGACCCTAAAATGGAGCTGACCTATGAAGAGGGAACAGGCGCCATGGTGGTCTCTAAGATTGATATGGAGCTTCCCAGCTTTTATCTTTTTGTGGGCACAGTATCCGATCACACGCTATCGATTGGCGGAGAGGAGATCAGTCTGCGGGATGTGTGCGGACGGAATACCAAGGTCCACATCAGCTACGAAAATTCGCGTATCTTTCCATAGCGTTTTGGAAGATCAAAGAAGCCCCCAGCTTTACGCTTTGTAAAAATTTGGTTGTGATCTCGGAGAGGGAATGGAAGACGCAGCCGAGTGCGGCCAAAGAGCGGACCTGAAGCAGAGTTTCTTTTATCAAAAGATACGATTTTTAGCAAAGGAGGCATCTCTGTGGAAGATCAGGATAAGAAAACTGTAAACACCGCACCGGCAGAAAATGGCACAAATGTGCAGGCCGATGTTGATGAGATTATGAAAAAATACGACCGTGAGTCAAACGTTCGTATTTGGGAAGGTGTGCCGAAGTATGTGGTCAGTGGCCTGCTGATCGCATTCAGCCTGTTCCTGATGTGGATGAATCTGGTATCCACCTGGAGCGAAACCAAGCGCCGTCCCCTGTTCCTGGGTCTGGTGATTCTGCTGGTATTCATTGTGTTCCCTATGCGCAAGGGCGCTGTTCAGCGAGTCAACCGTATCCCTTGGTACGATATTATTCTGGCCATCGTTGGGGCCAGCCCCTACCTTTATTTCTTCTTCAATGAGCAGGATCTGATGATTCGCGCTACCCGCATCAACCAGCTGGAGGTTGTGCTGGGCATTGTGGGAGCCTTGATCCTCTTTGAATGCTGCCGGCGTGTGGTAGGCCTGCCCATCCTGGTAGTGGCCACCTGTTTCATCGCCTACGCTTTCTATGATGGAAAGTCGCTGAAGCGCATCGTCTATGACCTGTTTTATACTACCAACGGCATCCACGGCACCCCCATCGGCGTGTGCTCTACTTACATCGCGCTGTTCATCATCTTCGGTGCTTTCCTGGAGGCTACCGGAATTAGTAATTTCTTTATTTCCTGCGCCAATGCTCTGGCTGGCTGGGCCACCGGTGGTCCCGCTAAGGTGGCCGTTATTTCCTCCGCACTGTGCGGCATGGTGTCGGGCTCCTCTGTGGGCAACACCGTGACTACTGGTTCTGTTACCATCCCCATGATGAAAAAGACCGGCTATCCCCCCGAATTCGCGGGCGCTGTTGAGGCGTCGGCCTCCACAGGCGGTCAGATCATGCCACCCATTATGGGCGCTGCCGCCTTCCTGATGGCGGAGATGGTGGGTGTACCGTACAGCGATATTATCAGACGGGCCATCCTGCCTGCTATTTTGTACTTTACTGGCATCTTCCTCCAGGTGCATCTGCGCGCTAAACGTCTGGATCTGAAGGGTATTCCCAGAAACGAGCTGCCCAAGTGGGGTCAGCTGCTCCCGAAGATCTACCTGCTGATTCCTCTGGTGGTACTGGTGGTCATCATTATGAGCGGTTATACCATGGCCCGCTCCGCTATTATCGCGACCATCCTTTGTATCGTTATCAGCCTGGTGGATAAAGCGGTAGACACCTTCTTCTATCATCAGAAGAACGATACCAGCATCTTCACCTTCCTTCGGGCTTTAGAGAACGGCGCCCGTAACTGTCTGTCCATTGGCATTGCCTGCGGTGTGGCCGGCATCATTGCCGGTGTGGTCACCCTGACCGGCCTGGGCCAGATCTTCATCAGTGCCATCGTGGGTGTGGCCAATGGCCAGCTGATGATCGCCCTGTTCTTCACCATGATCACCTGTATCGTCCTGGGTATGGGCGTGCCTACCACAGCCAACTACATCATCATGGCTACCACTTGTGCCCCTATCCTAGTTACTGGTATGAACATGGACCCCATCGCTGCCAATATGTTCGTGTTCTACTTCGGCATTGTGGCGGACATTACGCCTCCTGTGGCTCTGGCAGCTTACGCTGGTTCTGCCATCGCCAAGGCGAACCCCATGAAGACGGCCTTCCAGGCGACCCGTCTGGCTATCGCCGCTTTCCTGATTCCCTATATCTTTGCTTTGAATCCCGCAATGCTGTTCATTAACTCCACTCCCTTCCAGGTTGTTCAGATCATTATCACCAGCTTTATCGGCATGGCGGGTGTGGCCGCTGGCCTTGAGGGCTATCTGATTAAGAACATGAACGTACTGGAGCGGATCATGGTAGCCGCAGGCGGTCTGGCTATGCTGATTCCCGGCACCGTTACCGACCTGATCGGTGTGGGCTTAGTAGTTGTGGTCATTGTATTCCAGCTCCTGCACAAAGATAAGAAGGCCGTAGCCTAAGCTATCAAGTGATCCCAAAACGCAAGAAAACACGTCTCGGCTAGGATAGTCCATTTGGAAAAGGCCTTTGCCTGTTTGTTATCGCCAGTCAAAAGAACGCCGCCCATACGAAAGTATGGGCGGCGCCTTTTTATCCGCTATTTTTATTCGCAGGATTGTTTTTCTCTCCAGTTACATGTATAATAAACGGGTATTTTAATCTCACGCAGATCCTACCCGGTTGCGGGCAGAGAAACAGGAGGAGAGCGTTCATGGAAAAGCTGTTGGAACTGTTGGAACAGGACTGCACCATGCCGGTGGCCGCGCTGGCTGCGGCTGCTGGAGTGCCTGAGGCAGAGGCAAAGGCAGCCATTCAAACATACGAGGAAGACCGCACGATTTTGGGGTATCAGGCCATCATCGACTGGGACCGGGTACGCAGGGAGAATGTTACGGCTCTAATCGAGGTCAAGGTCACCCCACAGACCATCAGCGGTTTTGACCGTATCGCGGAGCGTATCTACCAATATGACGAAGTGGAGAGCATGTACCTCATGAGCGGCTCCTTCGACTTGACGGTTATCATTTCGGGCCGCACCCTGCGGGAGGTAGCCCAGTTTGTAGGCGAGCGGCTGGCCCCTATTGAGGGAGTCACCGGCACTGCGACTCACTTTATTTTGAAGAAATACAAAGAGAAGCACTTGGTGTTCCGGCCCCAGGATCCGGAGGAAAGGGAGTATATCTTTACATGAATTACGATCATATTCTGAATGAGAAGATCCAAGGGGTCAAGCCTTCTGGTATCCGCAAGTTTTTTGATATCCTGGAGGAGATGACAGACGCAATCTCTCTGGGCATCGGAGAGCCTGACTTTGTTACCCCTTGGCACATCCGGGACGCTGGTATCTACTCCCTGGAGCGGGGACACACCAAGTATACCTCGAACGCCGGTATGCTCCAGCTCCGGCGAGAGATCGCCGCCTATCTTAACCGCCGCTTTGATCTGCAATATGACTACACCGACCAGATTCTGGTCACTGTGGGCGGCAGCGAGGCCATTGACCTGGCCCTCCGGGTACTGGTCAACCCTGGCGACGAGGTCATCGTGCCTGTGCCCTCCTTTGTCTGTTATGGGCCGTTGACTGAAATGGCCGGGGGCGTGCCCAAGTATGTGGAACTAAAGGTAGAAAACAATTTCCGCCTGACCCCGGAGGAGCTGAAAGCGGCCATCACAGATAAGACCAAGGTTCTGGTACTGCCGTTTCCCTGTAACCCCACAGGCGGAATCATGGAGCGCAAGGATCTGGAGGCCATCGCTGAGGTCCTCCGCGGCACCGATATCATGGTCATCTCTGACGAGATCTACGCGGAGTTGACCTATGGCCAGCGCCATGTGTCCCCCGCAAACCTGACCGATATGTATGAGCGGACCGTAGTGGTCAACGGCTTCTCCAAGAGCCACGCCATGACCGGCTGGCGTATGGGCTACGTCTGTGCCCCCAAACCAATCATTGCAGCCATGACAAAGCTCCATCAATTCGGCATCATGTCCGCCCCCACCACTAGCCAGTATGCCGCGGTGGAGGCCATGCGCAACGGCGACGGAGACATCGAGCATATGCGGGAGGAGTACGACCGCCGCCGCAGATACCTGGTGGAAAACCTGAACCGGATCGGTCTGAGCTGCTTCGAGCCCAAGGGCGCCTTCTATGTGTTCCCCGATATCCGCTCCACCGGTCTATCCAGTGAGGAGTTCTGTGAGCGATTCCTCATGGAAGAGAAGGTGGCTGTCATTCCTGGAAACGCCTTTGGCCCTGGCGGCGAGGGCTTTGTCCGGGCCTGCTACGCGGCATCTATGAAGGACATTGCCGAGTCTATCTCCCGGCTGGATAACTTCCTGGTCAACCTGCGCCGCCGGCAGGGACATGTGGGGCAGTAAAGCCCGCTGACGGGGCCCTGGGTAGGTGGACAGATGAGAGCCCATGACTCCAGCGGCCTTCTGAAAAAATAAAAGAGAATGAGGTATCTGCCATGAATGTAGTATGTTTAGATATGGAGGGCGTCCTGGTTCCAGAGATCTGGATCGCCTTTGCCCAAGCCAGCGGAATCCCGGAGCTGAAGCGCACCACACGGGATGAGCCCGACTATGACAAGTTGATGACCTGGCGGTTGGGAGTCTTGAAGGAGCATGGTCTGGGCCTAAAGGAGATCCAGGAGGTCATCTCCACCATAGATCCCCTGCCTGGGGCCAAGGAATTCCTGGACAAGCTGAGGGCCCAGACCCAGGTGATCATTTTGAGCGATACCTTTGAGCAGTTTGCCAAGCCCCTGATGGCCAAGCTGGGCTGGCCCACTCTGTTCTGTAATACCCTGAAGGTGGGGCCGGATGGGGCCATCACCGGCTATCAGATGCGCTGTGAGAAATCCAAGCTTACCACAGTAAAGGCGCTGCAGTCCTGTGGCTTTGACACCATCGCTGCCGGCGACAGCTTCAACGACCTTGGGATGATACAGGCCAGTAAGGCCGGGTTCCTTTTCAAGTCCACGGATGCCATCAAGGCGGCCCACCCGGAGCTGCCCGCATTTGAGGAGTTTGACGAGCTGCTGTCTGCCATCGAGGATGTCCTCTGATCCGAGGAAAGGAGCGTAGGGGGAGACGCCCTCGTCTCCCCGCCGGAATGGTGGCCGCCTGTGGCGGCCCCTGCATGGGGAAGGGAGCGTGGACCTGTGTTTGCCAAGTGTGCCCTCGGCGTACTCCTACTGCTGGCTGTGCTCAGCTGGTTGGGTTTTAAATTTAGGGAGATTCTGCTCATTTTCCTGGCGGCCGCAGCGGCGATGCTGGCCATCTGGTATCTGAAAAACAGATGTGATCGGCTGGAGGAAAAGCTGGACCTTCTGCTGAAAGAGATGAGAAAAGATGAAAAAGATTGATCTGCCCTTCCGCCCTGCCAACATCCTGCTGCCCAGAGACTGCGACATGACTCTGTGGTCGGTAGTGGCCTGTGATCAGTACACCTCCCAGCCCGAGTATTGGCAGCGGGTAGAGGAGCGGGTGGGAAAAGCCCCCTCGACCTTACGGCTCATCCTGCCGGAGAGCTGCTTGGAGGGGCCCAATGTGGAAACCGATATCATGGAGATCAACAATACCATGACCCGCTATCTTCGGGAAAACCAGTTTGTAGAATACCCTCACAGCATGATCTATGTGGAGCGTGCCATGACCAGCGGCAGGATCCGCCGGGGACTGGTAGGTATGGTGGACCTGGAGCAGTATGACTATGAGCCCGGCTCTGGGGCCATGGTCCGGGCTACGGAGGGGACCGTCCTCTCCCGTATCCCGCCCCGGGTAGCGGTGCGGAAGAACGCCCCCATCGAACTGCCTCACATTATGCTGTTGTCGGATGACCCGGAAAAGACCGTCATAGAGCCCTTAGCTGGCCAGACAGGTGGAATGGAGCTCCTCTACGACTTTGAATTGATGGAGGGCGGCGGCCATATCAGGGGCTGGAAGCTGACTCAGGAGCAGCTGGAGCAGGTGGAACAGGCTCTGGTTGCCCTGGCTGACCCAGTTGCGTTCCGGGAGAGATACGCCCTGAAGGATGCGCTTCCAGTTATGCTCTTTGCTGCCGGGGACGGCAATCACTCCCTGGCCACAGCCAAGGAGTGCTACGAGCGGCAGAAGAAGCTGGTCCCCCAGGATCAGTGGGACAGCCTGCCCTCACGGTATGCCCTGTGCGAGCTGGTCAATCTCCACGACGAGTCCCTGGAGTTTGAACCTATCCACCGAGTGGTGTTCGGCGCGGGACCGGAGGAGCTGCTGTCCGCCCTGGAGGGATTTTATCCCGGTGCGTTCAGAGGCGGGGAGGCGGATGGCTGTACACATATCCTGCCCTATATCTGTGCCGATGGGCAGGGACAGGTGGTGGTCCCCCACCCAAGTGCCCAGCTGCCGGTGGCTACGCTTCAGACCTTCCTGGACCAGTACATAGCCGCCAGACCTGGGGTCAAGATCGACTATATCCATGGGGAGCAGGTGGCCAGGGAACTGGCCCGGAACCGGCGGGATGCCATCGCCTTCCTGCTGCCTCCCATGGCCAAGGAGTCCCTGTTCCCCACAGTCATCCACGACGGTGTGCTGCCCAGAAAGACTTTCTCCATGGGCGAGGCACAGGAAAAACGCTTCTATCTGGAGGCCAGAAAGATCCGCTGAAAAAAATGAGGGCGGCGGGAGCCGCCGGGGAGGAAACTATGGAGGTCCAGGCCAACGCAAAACTGAATCTTACCCTGGACGTGCTGGGAAAACGGCCCGACGGCTACCACGACATGAGGATGGTCATGCAGTCCATCACTCTCTCTGATACCTTGACGGTAAAGGAGAATGGTGGCCGGGGGCTGCGGGTAGGGACCAACCTCCACTTCCTGCCCAACAACGAAAAAAATCTGGCAGCCCAGGCGGCTCTCCGCTTCTGGGAGGCCAGGGGGATCGGGGTAAAGGGGCTGGATATCACCATCGAAAAGCGCATTCCTGTTTGTGCCGGTATGGCCGGAGGGAGCAGTGATGCCGCTGCTGTCCTCCGGGCCCTGGATCAGATGGAGGGAGAGCCCTTTTCTATTCTGGAACTGGCTAGGATCGGGGAGCGGGTGGGGTCCGATGTGCCCTACTGTGTGCTAGGGGGGACCGCTCTGGCAGAGGGCAGGGGAGAGGTCCTAACCCCTCTGCCCCCTCTGCCCCACTGTTGGGTTGTGGTGTGTAAACCGCCCTTTCCCATCTCCACTCCGGAGCTGTTCGCCCAGTTGGACCGGGTCAGGGTGACACGGCGCCCGGACACTCAGGGGGTGATGGACGCTCTGGCGGCGGAGGATCTGGAGGGGGTTGCTCGAAGAATGTACAATGTATTTGAGGATGTCTTACCTGACCGGCAGCGAAGCCGGGTAGCGGACATCAAAAACACTCTGATCCACTGCGGGGCGCTGGGAGCGACCATGAGCGGGACCGGACCCTCTGCCTTTGGCCTTTTTACTCAGCTTGAGAAGGCAAAGAGTGCCTGCGAGCTGCTGCGGGAGCAGTACCGGGAAACTTTTTTGGCGGAAACGGTTTAAGAACATCAGGGGCCGTCCATACTGTAAGCACTTACTTACAGTGTGGACGGCCTTTTAAGGCCCCAAGGAGGACCTATGGACAGAAAACTGAAGCGGTGGGAGATGGCCCTGATGCTGGGCCTGCTGTGTGCTCTGGTGGGAGGGAGCTGGCTGGGTCAGGAGCAGCAGGAGCTGGCGGACAGCGTTATCCGCTTTCATGTGATCGCAAACTCAGACAGCGCCCAGGACCAGGCGTTGAAGCTGGCAGTCCGGGACCGGGTGCTGGAGGAGGCACAAGCGGTCTACCCCTCCAACGCGACCCTGGAAAGTGCCCGGTCCGCGTTGGAGAGCAGTCTGACCCAACTGGCGGATGCCGGGCGACAGGTGGTGGAGGAGCAGGGCTATGACTACCCGGTGTCCGCCCAGTTGACCCAGTGCTGGTTCCCTACCAAGGAGTACGACGGCTTCGCCCTGCCCGCCGGGAACTATACGGCTCTCCGGGTGGTTATTGGGGAAGGCGAGGGGCAGAATTGGTGGTGTGTGGCCTTCCCGCCCCTGTGCCTGGGGGCGGCCAGCGAAACCGTAGATACCGCCGCACAGGCTGGCTATTTCAGTCAGGACCAGGTCAAACTAGTCACCGGCGAGAGCGAGGGCTATGTGCTAAAATTCAAGGGTATGGAGCTGCTGGGACAACTGGAAGCCTTTTTCAGCTAGTAAGAAACCACATTCTCGAAAAGGAAACGAAGTCCGGGCTGTAAACAGCCCGGACTTCGTTTATTCTTATAGTACCTTGGACAAAAAGAGCTGGGTGCGGGGATGCTGGGGATGGTCAAAAAAGGCCTTGGGCTCATTTTCCTCCAGGATCTGTCCGCCGTCCATGAACAGCACCCGGCTGCCCACCTCACGGGCAAAGCCCATCTCATGGGTGACCACCACCATGGTCATACCATCCTGCGCCAGCTCCTTCATAACGTCCAGAACCTCGCCTACCATCTCCGGGTCCAGAGCGGAGGTGGGCTCGTCAAAAAGCATGACCTCCGGGTCCATACACAGTGCCCGGACAATGGCGATCCGCTGCTTCTGGCCACCGGAGAGCTGGCTGGGGTAGGCGCTGGCTCGGTCCGCCAGCCCTACCCGTTCCAGCAGGGTCATGGCCTGGGCCTCGGCCGCCTCCCTGCTCTTTTTCAGAAGCTGTGTAGGGGCCAGAGTCATATTTTTCAGGATGGTCATGTGAGGAAACAGGTTGAAATGCTGGAATACCATGCCCATTTTTTGACGGTACAGGTTGATGTCCGCCTTGGGGTTCGTGATATCGGCACCTTTGAAGAATATTTTACCTCCAGTGGGGAGCTCCAGGAGGTTTAAGCAGCGCAAGAAGGTGGACTTCCCTGACCCGGAGGGGCCGATGACCACGACTACCTCGCCCTTTTGTATTTGGGCGGAAACGCCGTCTAGGGCCTTGATCGCACCGCCGTTGAAGTACTTTTGCACCTTTTCGGCTTGGATGATCACATTATCGTTCACTGTTTCTCAACCTCCTCTCCAGCTTTCCTACCAGGAAGGTGAAGAACATGACCAGAGTTAGATAGACCAGCGCGGAGATGAGCAGGGGGAAGAGGTAGTCATAGGCGTTGCCGCCAATGATATTGCCCACATAGGTCAGATCATTCAGCCCCACATAGCCAGCCACGGCTGTTTCCTTCAACAGGACAATAAATTCGTTGGCCAGAGTCGGCAGTACATTCTTAAAGGCCTGGGGCAGGATGATGTGCCGCATGGTGGCCACATACCCAAAGCCAAGGGAGCGGCCCGCCTCCATCTGGCCGGGGTCGATGGACATGATGCCGCTGCGGATGATCTCTGCCACATAGGCGCCGGAGTTGATGCCGAAGGACAGGGCGCCCACCAGCAGCTTGTTCCGGCTGGAGGCAAAGACCACATAGTACAAAATGAGCAGCTGGACGATCACGGGGGTGCCGCGGATGACGGTCAAATAGACTTTGGCGGCGAAATTGGCAATGGCCAGGACGATCCGCCGGGGCCCACGTATCTCCAGGCAGGTCTTATCCCAGGTGACCCGGATCAAGGCCACGACCACGCCCAGGATCACGCCCAGGATCAGGGCCATGGCAGTGAGCTTCAGTGTGTTGATCAGACCGTCCACAAACATCATGTAGCGGTCGTCAAAAATCAGGCTTTTATAGATGTCATAGCCCAGATCATTGAGCCATTCCGGGCCGTTCATGATCCAGTCCGGGGCTACAGTAGGCCACAACTTAGATGCCGATGGTCCCATTCTGCTCCTCTCCTCACTTGAAAAGCAAGGGGTCCAGTGTCCTGGGCCCCTTGCCGGTCTATGTATTTATCACGAAAATCAGTCGGCGGTGATGTACTTGTCGATGATGCTCTGGATGGTGCCGTCGTCCAGCAGCTCCTGCATCGCGGTATTCACAGCATCGTACAGGGCGGTATTCTCCTTATTCATGGCGGCGGCGTAGTCCTCGGTGATGTACTCAGTGTCCAGGATCTTCAGACCGTCGATCTCGGACACGAAGGCCTTAGCGGGCTCGTTGTCGATAATCACGCAGTCCACTTTGCCGGACACCAGGGCCTGCACGGTGTCAGAAGCCTTGCTGTACCGGTCGATGGTGCCCAGGCCGGCGTCCTCGATATCCTGAGTGGCGTAAATGTCGCCGGTGGTGTTGCGCTGTACGCCGACCACATAGTTGGCGCCCTCAGCGAACAGGTCGTCCACGCTGGTGATGGCGGAATCTTCCGTCACGATGACGACCTGAACACCGGTAGCGTAGCTGACGGTGAAGTCCACCTCAGCGGCACGGTCGGGGGTGACGGTCATACCGGCCAGGCCGATGTCGGCCTTGCCGCCCTTGACAGCCTCAATAACAGCGTCGAACTCCATGTCCTCGATGACAGGCTCCAGGCCCAGCTTCTCGGCCACAGCGGTGATGATCTCGGCGTCGATGCCGGCTACCTGACCGCCCTCGATGTACTCATAGGGAGGGAAGGTGGCGTTGGTGGCCATGATCAGCTTGCCCTCCTCCACAGTGGTGAAGGAGGCGTCACCGGCGCTGCTGGCATCGCCGGTGGAGGTGCTGGCGTCAGACTGGGAGGTGGAGGCGCTGCCGTTGGAGCTGGCAGAGCCAGGGGCGTTCTGGTCACCGCTGTTGCCACAGGCGGCCAGAGACAGGGACATGGCCAAAGCCATGGTCAAAGCAAGCAGTTTTTTCATGTTTAAAAATCTCCTTTTCAATGGGGCCCCGGACTGATTCGGGACGTTGTGATGAGTATACCCCAGAGGCTATTTTTCGTCAATAGATAAATATGCAAAATTGTGAATGAAACTTTTTGATTTTTGGGTAAAAAATTGATTATTAAGACACGATACATCAAAATTTCAAAAGAAGCAGACCGAGTGATGAGACAAAATGAATATTCAAAATCAAATGAATAAAAAATCTGCGGCCTCTGCGCAACATTTCGTTCTGGCCTGCGTCTATATACTTGGGCGCCTGAAGAAAAAATCTAAATTTTTTATGAAATTAGGAACAGAACCCTTGCATTTTCCCACGGGGGAGTTATGCTATAAAATAGCGGTTTTGAGGGCCGTTGGAGGAACATAATGAAAGCACTGCTGTACAAAGATACTTTTCCCCGTCTGCTGGCTGACATGAGGGAGCGGCCCGGCAAATGGCTGTCCCGGCTGGTATTTCTGCTGGGTCCCTGGGCCTGTCTGTGGATGGTGGAGATCCTGAATGAAAACGACATATTTTCCGATCTGGATGGCTGGCAGGTCCTGATGAACCTGGTGTGGTACTACGGCCTATTTTTCGTTCTGCGGCTTATTCTGGGCAGAAACCGCCGGGCCGCCGCTCTGGGGGCCTGCCTGGCCTTCACTTTCGGGCTGGTCAACCACTATGTCCTACGGTTCCGGGGCCGTATCCTGTTTCCTGCGGATATCACCGGGTGGCGCACCGCCGCCAATGTGGCGGATGGCTTTGACTACTCTCCAGATCTCTATATTACCCAGGCGGCTATCCTGCTGGTGGCCTATCTGGCACTGGTGTTTTTCTGCGTCCCCCAGACAAGACGGGCCAAGATACGCCTGCCCTTCGCCCTGGTCCTGTGGACGGCCGTGCTGGGGTACAGTTATGCCTTTTTCTTCACTGGTATGCTCCCGGCCTTGGGAATCTATACCCAGCAGTGGGTCACTCAGCGCAACGGCTTTTTACTTAACTTCACCATCGCTCTGCGCTATTCCTCGGTGGACGAGCCGGAGGGATACTCGGAGGAAACTGTGCTCCAACTGATGAAGGAGTATCCAGGGACAGACGGGACATCACAGGGGGAGCGGCCAGTAAACATCATCGGCATCATGAATGAATCCTTTGGTGACTTCTCCATCTTCGACAGCTTTGCGCCCTCGGAGGACCCTCTGCCCTTCCTCCATTCCATGGAAGAAAACACCATCCAAGGCTGGATGTACTCCCCGGTGACAGGCGGAGGGACCGCCACTGTGGAGTTTGAGTTCTTGACTGGCTTCACCAGCCTGTTCCAGCCTCCGCACACCGTGGCCTACCAGCTGTATGTGGAGGAGGACATGCCCTCCTTGGCTGCCCTGGCTGGGAGCCAGGGCTATGACACTACGGCTTTCCATCCCTATAAGTCCTCCGGGTGGAACCGAGTGCTGGCCTATGACTATCTGGACTTTGACAGCCAGCTCTATGAGGAGGACGTGGTCCAACCCTGCTATATCCGGCACTATGTTTCCGACCTGTCCGACTACCGGACCATTTTCCAGACCACGGAGGAGGAGGATAGGAGCTTTTTCTTCAACGTGACCATGCAGAACCACAGCGGATACGCCCAGGGATGGAACAATCTGGAGCGGACTATCCTCCTGCCGGACGAACTGAAACAGGCGGACAGCACAGCGGAACAGTATATGGCTCTGGCCCGGGAGAGTGACAAGGCCCTGGAGGAGCTGATCGCTTATTATAGTCAGTGTGAGGAGCCCACATTAATCGTTTTCTTCGGTGACCACCAGCCCCCTTTGAAAAATGCCTTTTATGAGCAACTGTACGGCAAGAAGCTGTCAGAGCGGACCACCGAGGAGGTCATGCGGCAGTATGCTGTTCCCTTCTTCATCTGGGCCAACTACGATATCGAGGAGCGGAGAGACGTGGTCATCAGCCCCAACTATCTGGGAGTGCTGACTGCCCAGACCGCTGGACTGCCGCTGACGGGTTATATGGAGTTTTTGGCCGACTGCTACGAGGTGCTGCCGGCAGTCACTCCGGTAGGCTTTTGCACGGCGGGTGGAGAATTTTTGGAGGAAAAGGAATTGAACGAGGAGCAGCGGGAGTGGCTCCGAAAGTACGAGATATTGAATTACTGCGGCATGGTGGACCTGTTTGACGAAGCACGCCCCATGTTCTGCCTGAACTGACCAAGAGGGGGGGCGCTGCAGCGCCCCCCCTCTCACCCTTCGCTCTGGTGGTACATAGGATGTACCAAGAAGGATAGAGGAGGGACCGCGATGAAGGAAAGGGGAGCGGGGCGGACAGAGCCCCAGGTCCTGTGGCATGAGGAGAAGGGGAGCCTGACCCTGGAGGGGGAGCCGGTGCTGGAATATACCCTGTCCTGGCCGGAGGTCCAAAACGCCGGCCTGAGCGGCCGGTGGATCAGTCGTTACTACGACCGGCTGGCCCGATCCTGGAAACAGCGGTGGCAGAGAGAGGTGTACCTAGCCGCCTGCCTCTCTTTCGCCCAGAAGCGGGAGCGGTCCCGTCCCTTCCAGTGCTGGACGGGGCGGCTGGGAGGAGAGGTGACCGCCTTGGAGGGCGGGCTGCTGTCCATCCGGCTGGAGGGAGAGGAGATCCGTGGGGACGGAAAGCCCTGCCGGGTGACCTGGGGAGATGTGTGGAAGGTGAGAGAGGGGCGGCCAGAGCCCCTGAAACGCTTTTTTCCTGGGGAAAGGCGGTGGAAAGGCAGGCTGACCACTGCCATTCGAGAGCAGGGAGAGGCCCGCCAGACGGGCGGAGACTGCTTTCTGGACCAGGGCTGGGAGAAATACATAGGGAAGCTGCTGCCCAGCCGTGACTTCTGGCTGCAGGATGGGGAGTTGGCATTTGCCTTTCCCCAGTGCGCCATCGCTCCGGCGGCCGAGGGAACCCCAGTGTTCCGTTTCCCACTGGCAGAACGGGAGGAGCGGCCGGAAGCATAAGCAGAGGGCCCAGGTCACTCAGATCTGGGCCCTCTGCGTTTCCTTTCTCTGGGCAGGAGCCGTCGAAGCCAGGCGGGGAGCCTGTTCCGATTTGCCCTTGAGCTGCTGCTGTGGAGGGGAGGGAGGACAGGGGGAGAAACGGTTTCCTGCTGAAATACCTCCTGGCAGTTGACCGGCTCCTGTCCGTTTGCCTCACGGGGATGGTAGCCGCCGCCCGGCTTCAGTTCCCGGGCCTTGGCGTTGTCCCGCTGGAGCAGGTCAATGATGTGGAACAGCCGCCCTCGAACCCAGGGGTCCAGAACCGGACAGGCCAGCTCCACTCGGCGCTCTGTATTCCGGGTCATGAAGTCGGCAGAGGAGATGTACAGGTCTGCCTCCTCACCCCGGCCGAATTGATAGATGCGGCTGTGTTCTAGATACCGACCAACGATGGAAAAGACGGTGATCCGGTCAGTCAGTCCCGGTACCCCCGGCATCAGGCAGCAGATGCCCCGGACGTTCATGACGACCTCCACCCCGGCCTGGGAAGCCTGGGCCAGCTTGTCAATGAGCGTTCGGTCGGTGATAGAGTTGAGCTTGAAAAAGAGGTAGCCCTGGCTGCCCTTGGCGATCTCGCGGTCGATGAGGGCCATGACTCTGTCCCGAAGGCCAAGGGGAGAGGCCAGCAGGCGCTGGTATTCTCCATGGAAATTGCCGATAGCCATGTTCTGAAAGAAGGCGGCGGCGTCCGCCCCAATGACCGGGTCAGCGGTTATGAGGGATAGGTCGGTATAGAGTTTGGCGGTCTTTTCGTTGTAGTTGCCCGTACCAACTTGGGTGATATATTGGACTCCGGCTTTGGTCCGGCGGGTGATGAGACAGATCTTGGAGTGGACCTTGAGCGCCTCGGAGCCGTAGAGGAGGGTGCAGCCTGCCTCCTCCATCCGCTCGGCCCAGCGAATGTTGTTCTGCTCGTCGAACCGAGCCCGCAGTTCCATGAGTACGGTGACATCCTTGCCGTTCTCCGCGGCGGCGGACAGATATTCAGCCAGCTTGGCTCGGGAGGCCAGACGGTAGATGGTGATTTTGATGGAGGCTACCTGGGGGTCAAAGGCAGCTTCCCGAATCAGGTGGAGAAAGGGGTCCATCTGCTCAAAGGGATAGAAAAGAAGGACGTCCCGTTCCAATACCTGGGGCAAGATGGGTCTCTGGGGGTCCAGGCAGGCGGGAAAGCGAGGGGAGAAGGGCGGGTCACACAGGGCGGCCGCGCTTTCAGCCGGCAGGAGGGCAGCCAGGGCATAGGCATACTCCAGGCGGATGGGACAGCGGGTCTTAAAGACCTGATCCCGGTTTAAGCCCAGGCGCTGGCAGAGAAATGGGATGAGCTTATCCCCCTTTCCCCCCTGGAACTCCAGCCGGACCGGAGAGAGGCGGGCCCGCTTTTTGACCAGTTTTCGCATGTGCTGGCGGAAATCCTCATCTACATCATAGCTCTCGTCCTCCGGGCTGATATCCGCGTTCCGGGTGACGGCCACCACGGCCTTTTCCGTGACTGTGAACTGGTCGAAGATCTGGTCAGCGTAGGAGAGAAGAAGATCCTCCAGAAGAATGTAGTGCAAGCCCCGCTCCTCCAACCGCAGAAAGGGGGGCAGGCTGGTGGGGACGGGGAGAAAGCCAAAGGAGTCCCGGCCGTCCCGCTTTAGGCATAGGGCCACCGCCAGCCCCTTGTTGGGCAGGTGGGGGAAGGGGTGGTGCAGGTCTACCGCCAGTGGGGAGAGGATGGGGCGCACCTGGCTTTGAAACCAACTGTCCGCCTGCTTCCTGGCCTTGCTGTCCAGCTGTTCCATAGACAGCCGGCAGATGTTACAGGAGCGCAGCCGCAGGTCTAACTGGTCAAAGACCTTGTCCCGCTGCTTGTACAGGGGAGGGACCGCCTTGAAGATGGCCTCCAACTGCTGCTGGGGAGTGCGGCCGCTCTTATTGTCTATGTGCTCCTCTTTCACCAGGGCCATATCAGTAATAGAACCCACCCGAACCATGAAGAACTCGTCCAGGTTGCTGGTGAAAATGGCGGCGAATTTCAGCCGCTCCATCAGGGGAACGGACTCGTCCCTGGCCTCAGCCAGTACACGCTCATTAAATTTCAGCCAGGACAGCTCACGGTCCTGGGTATACCGGTAGTCCGTTGGAAGGCTCATCCCGCTTCCCCCTTTAGTACCCTGTGGTGGAGGTAGCCCTCCCGGACGCCACAGGAACTGACCAAAATCTCTTGAAGCTGGTAGGCCTGTGCCACTGTGTCCAGCACTAGAAGGCCGGGGATCAGCGTGTGGATGCGGTCAGGGGCGGCCTTGAGCAGCAGATGCAGGTGGTCGTGGTCCGGCTTTTTCAGAGTTTTCAGCAGGCGGCGAAGCTCCTGGGCGGACAGGGTATGGCAGTCCTGAGGGCGGCCAAACAGGCGGTTTGCCACCTTACAGGCCGCACGGGCCGTACCGCCCACCCCGCAGGCCTGGGGGATAGAAGGGGGAGCGGGGACAAAGTGGTCCAGCTGCTCCCTGATATGGGCCCGGATGGCCTTCCGCTCCTTCCTGGTGGGGTGTAGGTGAGCGACATACTGGCTAAACAGGGATAGAGAGCCCAGAGGGAGGGAGCAGGAGGACAAAATCTGTCCCTCCCGATAGTGGACTAGTTCGGTGGAGCCGCCGCCCAGGTCGATGAGCAGGCCGCTGTTAGGCCCGGTGGGGCCGACAGCCCCCAGGTAGGAGAGACGGGCCTCCTCCGCTCCAGACAACACATCTACGGACAGGCCAGTGTCCCGCTGGAGCTGGGCCACAGCGTCCTCGGTATTGGAGATGTTGCGCAGGGAGGCGGTGGCAAAGACATGAGGCTGGTCAAAGCCCAGGTTTTTCATCAGATCCTGATATTCCATCAGGATTTGGCTGGCAGTCTGAATGCCCTGGGGCGTCATGGTGCCCCCCTCTACATAGTCGGCCAGACCGGCGGTCACCTTGCGGTTCATCAGCAGCCTGGCGCTGCCCTCCTCGCACTGATAGATGGACAGTCGAACCGTATTGGAGCCAAGGTCTACTACGCCGTGTATCATGGAAGATACCCCTTTCCCATATGAAAGATCGATGGGTACAGTGTTCCCAGATCTGACAAAAATAAAGCGATCCTCTCTGCCAAACCGGGGCAGGCGGATAAATTTTATTATAGCATATCATGGTGGGGTTTTCTTTGATGAAATGGTAAAATGGAGGTTAAATTTGCGTGCCGCAGCTCTGTCCACTGCCGCAGGGTGGAGAGAGCCTCAGGGGCCAGCATAAGGAGGGCGGCCAGATTAGGAAGGGCCATCAGGGCGTTGGACAGGTCCACCAGCAGCCAGATAGCGCCCGGCTCCCACAGAGCGCCGGCCAGAGTACAGGCCAGAAAAACCGTCCGATAGGCCGGGAGTAAACGATCACCTCCTGAGAGATAGCGCAGGCACTGCTGTCCGTAGTAGCTCCAGCCCAGGATAGAGGAGAAGGCAAAGAGGAGGAGGGACAGGGCCACCACCCCCTCCCCGGCCCGGCCTAGTACAGAGCCGAAGGCGGCGGCGGTAAGCGGGGCACCCGTCAGCATGGATGGATTCGCCGGGTCCCACACGCCGCTGACCAGGATGGTAAGAGCGGTGACGGTACATACCACCAGCGTAGATAGAAATACCTCAAAGACACCCCACATCCCTTGTCGGGCAGGGTGGTCCACCTGGGCGGCCCCGTGAGCCATGGCAGAGGTGCCCAGCCCCGCCTCGTTGGTAAACACTCCGCGTGCCACCCCATACCGCAGGGCGGAGGCCACCGTCCAGCCAGCTCCGCCGCCCAGAGCGGCGGAGGGGGACAGGGCGCAGGTAAAGATGAGCTCCACAGCTTCAGGGATAGCCCGCCAGTTGCCGGCCAGCACTAGAGCACCGCTGCCCAGATAGAGCAGAGCCATGGCTGGGACCAGGGCGGAGGATACCTTGGCGATGCGGCCGATGCCGCCCACCATCACCAGTCCTGCCAGCAGGGTGGTGACCACGCCTGCCCAGACCCGCTCCAGGCCGAAGGCGGCCTCCAGGGAGAGGGCGATGGAGGAGGACTGAACTAAGTTGCCCCCGGCCAGAGTAGCAGGCAAACAGGCCAGAGCAAACCAACCTGCCAGCAGAGGAGAGCCCACGCCGTCCCGCAGGTAAAACATGGGCCCGCCCTGGAGTCCCCCGCCGGGAGCCGGCCGCTGATACTTTACGGCCAGCAGCTTCTCACCACAGCCTGTCATCATAGCCAGCAGGGCTGAGATCCACATCCAGAAAACGGCCCCAGGCCCGCCCAGGGTCAGGGCGGTGGCCACCCCGGCGATGGAGCCCGTTCCCATGGTGGAGGCCAGGGCGGTGGCCAGAGCTTGGAGGGAGGACAGGCCGCCCCCCGCTTTTTTCCTACCATGGAACAGGGAACCGAGCGTGGAGCGCAGCCACAGGCGGAAACCGAAGATTTGAAAGAAACCGGAACCCAGAGAGTAGACCAGGCCGGTAAGAAGAAACAGCCCCAACAGCCAGGGCGACCAGATGAAGTCTGTCAGACGGGCTAGAAATTCCATATCGTATCACCTCGCTCTACCACAGATATGCCGGAAAAGAAGGGGACAGTCCTGTTTTTTACCCTTGTCTAGTTCTGGCCTGCTGTGTTATAATAACCATATAATGGTTATAAAAACTTGATTTTGCCCTGCTCCTTCGTCGGGACCGCGAGAGATGGCGGAGAGAAAGACAATACCTGGGAGGTATGTGGTATGAAGTGTCCCTACTGTGCCTATTTGGAGAGCAAGGTCGTGGATTCCCGCCCCGCGGACGAGGGGGCCAGCATCCGCCGCCGCCGGGAGTGTCTATCTTGCCACAAGCGGTTCACCACCTATGAGACTATGGAGAGTCTGCCCCTGATGGTGGTGAAAAAGGACGGCAGCCGCCAGAGCTTTGACCGGAACAAGGTACTCAGCGGCCTGATCCGGGCCTGTGAGAAGCGCCCAGTGCCCTACCATATGCTGGAGGAGATGGTCAATGAGATCGAGCAGGTCCTCCAGAACAAGATGGAGCGGGAGATCAGCTCCTCCGAAGTGGGCGAGCTGGTCATGGAGCGGCTGAAGAAAATCGACGAGGTGGCCTATGTCCGCTTCGCCTCGGTGTACCGTCAATTCAAGGACATCAACACCTTCATGCATGAGCTGAACAAGCTGCTGGAGGACAAATAGGGAAATAAGAGACCTCCCCGCCGGCGGCGGGGAGGTCTCTTCATGTTGCGGACAAGATCATACTTCGAAAAGGAGGTCACCGTAGGTGGGGACAGGCCACAGGTCCTTATCCACCAGAAGCTCCAGCTCATCCACCGGGTGGCGGAGGGCGGCCATAGCGGGCACCACAGCGTCGTGATAGGCGTGGGCCATCTCCTTGATGTCCTGGATGGCGTCCACACGGTCCATCAGAGGTTTGAGCTGGTCCAGGGCGGCGGAGGCGTCGGCCAGATAGGAGCTGACTTGGATGAGCAGCTTGCGCTGAACGGTGAGGTCGGCCTGGGGACAGCCGGAGGCCACAGCGGTTATGGACTGGCCCAGCCGGGTGGTATAGGCGATAGCGGTGGGGATGTAGTGCTTGGAGGCCATATGGATCATGGTGTTGGCTTCGATCTTGATCATCTTCACATAGGTTTCGTACATGATCTCCGCCCGGGCCTCCAGCTCGGTCTTGGTGTAGATGCCGAACTTGGAGTACAGCTCCTCGGCCTTGGGGGTGGTGAGGGCGGGGATGGCGTCCACCATAGAGGGGAGGTTGGGCAGGCCCCGGCGGACAGCCTCGGCCACCCACTCGTCAGAATAGCCGTCGTCGTTGAAGATGATGCGCTGGTGCTGGCTCATCCAGTCGTGGATCAGCCTGGAGCAGGCCCCGTGAAAGTCCTCGGCCCCCTCCAGGATATCGGCAGCCTGGCAGAAAGCCTCGGCCACGATGGCGTTCAGGGCCACATTGGCCTCAGCGATGGAGTCGGAGGAGCCCACCATGCGGAACTCAAACTTGTTGCCAGTGAAGGCGAAGGGGGAGGTGCGGTTCCGGTCAGTGCCGTCCTTGTCCAGGACAGGGATAGTGGATACGCCGGAGTCCAGCTTGCCGCTGGCCAGCAGCTTGATGGATTCAGAGTTGGACACGATCTGTGCCACCACGTCGTCCAACTGGTCCCCCAGGAAGATAGAGATGATGGCGGGCGGGGCTTCCTGAGCGCCCAGACGGCTCTCGTTACCCACGCAGGAGGCGGAGCAGCGCAGCAGGTCGGCGTGGTCGTCCACCGCCTTCATGATACAGGCCAGCACCAGCAGGAACTGGAGGTTTTCGTTGGGCGTGTCGCCTGGAGCCAGCAGGTTCTCCCCCTGATCGGTGGAGATGGACCAGTTGTTGTGCTTGCCAGAGCCGTTGACCCCCACGAAGGGCTTTTCGTGGAGCAGGCAGACCAGGCCGTGGCGGGTGGCCACCCGCTTCATGGTCTCCATGGTCAGTTGGTTCTGATCAACGGCCAGGTTACAGGTGGTATAGATGGGGGCCAGTTCATGCTGGGCGGGGGCAGCCTCGTTGTGCTGGGTGGTGGCGGGAATCCCCAATTTCCACAGCTCCCGGTTCAGGTCAGCCATAAATTCGCCCACCCGTGGGCGGATCACGCCGAAATACTGGTCGTCCATCTCCTGCCCCTTGGGGGCCGGAGCCCCGAAGAGCGTTCTGCCGGTATAGATCAAGTCACGGCGCTTGAGGTACTTGTCCCGGTCTACCAAGAAATACTCCTGCTCGGCCCCTACGGAGGGGGTAACTTTTTTTGCCTGGGTGTTGCCGAACAGCCGCAGGATGCGCAGAGCCTGGGTGTTGATGGCCTCCATGGACCGGAGGAGGGGGGTCTTCTTATCCAAGGCATCGCCGGTGTAGGACACGAAGATGGTGGGGATGCACAGGACGGTGCCGCAGGACATCTCCTTGACAAAGGCGGGGGAGGTCATGTCCCAGGCCGTGTAGCCCCGGGCGTAGTGGGTGGCCCGGAGGCCGCCGGAGGGGAAGGAGGAGGCGTCTGGCTCTCCCATGATCAGCTGCTTGCCGGTGAACTGAAGCAGGGTTCTGCTGTCCTGCGGCGGCGTGAGGAAGGAGTCGTGCTTCTCGGCGGTGATGCCGGTAAGGGGCTGGAACCAGTGGGCGTAGTGGGTAGCGCCCTTTTCCACGGCCCAGTCCTTCATGGCAGTGGCCACGATGTCAGCGGTGGCCATGGAGATGTTGCCGCCGTTATCCATCACATCTACCAATTCGGCGTATACCTTTTTGGGCAGGCGTTCCTGCATGACGGTTCTGCTGAATACGTTGGAAGCAAAAATTTCAGTGATACAGTCGCTCAAGCTGATCAGCCCCTTTCAAATTACTACCATAATAGCCTATCTCTCCCCCCTATGGCAAGAAAAAATCTTGCAAATATCCCGTCGGAGCCAAAAGAAGTTGTAGAGAAAATCCACAAAGGGGCCACCCGGAGGGCGGCATGAGAGGAGAGGGGGACGCATAGGCTGGACCGGGGTGGCGGCGCTTGCGCGCCTTCACCCCAGAAAGGGGCGAGAATATGCGTTTTACAAAGATGGAGGGGCTGGGCAACGACTATATTTATGTAAACTGCATGGAAGGGGAGCCGGAGGATTTACCGACTCTGGCAGTCCGGTTGTCTGACCGGCACTTCGGAGTGGGCGCGGACGGACTGATCTGTATCAAACCAGGGCGGACCGGAGATTTTACCATGGAGATGTACAATGCCGACGGTTCTCGGGGGGCCATGTGTGGGAACGGCATCCGCTGTGTGGGCAAGTACGTCTATGACAGGAAGCTGACCCGGAAGACCTGCCTGACTATTGACACCGATGCCGGCCCCCGTGGGCTAGAGCTGGCGGTGCGGGGAGGGAAGGCGGAACAGGTCACCGTAGACATGGGGCAGGCGATTCTCTATCCAGAGGTGGAGCTGGAGGCGATGGGGGAGCAGTACACGGTCCACCAGGTTGGAGTGGGGAACCCTCACGCCGTCATTTTCTGCCCAGACCCAGAGAGGGTCAGGCTGGAAGAACTGGGCCCGGTGCTGGAATGTCATCCCAATCTGCGGGAGCGGTCCAATGTGGAATTTGTGTCCTGTCAGGATGGGCATGATCTCCACGTCCGGGTGTGGGAACGAGGGAGCGGGATCACCCTAGCCTGCGGCACCGGGGCCTGCGCTGCTTTTGAGGCGGCCAGACAGCAGGGATTGTGCGGAAGTCGGGCGGAGGCTCGTCTGCCCGGAGGGACGCTGGGATTGGAGTGGAGGGAGGGACGGATCTTTATGACCGGCCCAGCCCGGACGGTGTTCGAGGGAGAGATAGAGATGGGATGAAAATTTCAGTTTTCCATTGACAACCCCCTGTCCATCAGGGATAATATCAACCATTAAGACCTTAGAAACTGCCATACGAAGGAGTTGGTACCATGGTAAAGATCAATGAGAACTATCAGAAGCTGCCCGGCAGCTACCTGTTTTCTGAGGTAGCCCGGCGCATCTCTGTCTATTCCGCCGCCCACCCGGAGGCCAGGATCATCAAGCTGTCTATCGGGGATGTGACCCGGCCGCTGGCCCCAGCGGTCATCCAGGCCATGCAGAAGGCCGTGGAGGAGATGGGGACTTTTGCGGGGTTCCACGGCTATGGTCCGGAGCAGGGCTATGACTTCCTGCGGCAGGCCATCGCCCAGCATGATTATGCCGCCCGCGGGGTGGATATCAAGCCGGAGGAGATCTTTGTGTCCGACGGTGCCAAGAGTGACTGCGGCAACATCGGGGACATCTTTGGAGTAGACAACATTGTGGCCGTCTGTGACCCGGTCTACCCCGTCTATGTGGACACCAATGCCATGGCTGGCCGGGCCGGCAGCTATCAGGAGGAGTTAGGCAAGTGGGATCGGCTGGTCTACATGCCCTGTGTGGAGTCCAACGGTTTTTCCCCGGAGCCCCCCAAGGAGAAAGCGGATATCATTTATCTCTGCTTCCCCAATAATCCCACTGGCGCTGTGGCCAGCCGGGAGCAGTTGAAGGCCTGGGTGGACTACGCCAACAAAAACGGATCTGTCATCCTCTATGACTCGGCTTACGAGGCATTTATCACCGAGGAGGAGATTCCCCACACCATCTTTGAGATCGAAGGCGCCCGGACCTGTGCCATTGAGTTCAGGTCCTACTCCAAGACTGCCGGCTTTACCGGCAACCGCTGCGCCTACACCGTGGTGCCCATGGAACTAGAGCGCCAGGGCGTCAAGCTGAACAGCCTGTGGAACCGCCGTCAGTGCACCAAGTTCAACGGTGTCCCCTATGTGATCCAGCGGGGAGCCGCGGCCATCTATACCCCAGAGGGCAGAGAGCAGACCCGCGCCGCCATCGCCTATTACCAGAACAACGCCAAGGTCATCCGGGAGGGGCTGTCCGCCGCCGGGCTGGAGTGCTTTGGCGGAGTCAACGCCCCCTATATCTGGCTCAAGACGCCGGATGGCATGGGCTCCTGGGACTTCTTTGACCTGGTGTTAGACCGGGCCAATGTGGCCACTACCCCAGGCGCCGGGTTTGGTCCCAGCGGCGAGGGCTATATCCGTTTGACCGCCTTCGGAGACGCGGACGCCACCCAGGAAGCGGTGGACCGCATCCGAGCCATGCTGGACAAGTAAACGCACAGAGGGAGAACGCACGCGGGGGAGTCATCTTCCGCGCGCGTTTCCCTGTCCACGGCAATTTTTTCTTTACGGGACAGGTGACCGCGTACTATAATGCAGAGGACGGCTTGGAAAGGAGGGTGAACCATGACGGAAAAGGAGAAGATGCTCTCTGGCGCCCTGTATAACGCCGGAGACCCGGAGCTGGTCTGGGAAAGGGACAGGGCCAAGGCTTTGTGTGAGAAGCTCAACGTCCTGCCCAGCGGGGACGGTCCGGCCAGAGAGCGGGTACTTTCCCAACTCTTTGGACACACCGGAGGAAATATTGTGGTAAATTCGGTCTTCTGGTGCGACTACGGGTATAACATCCGAGTGGGAGATAATTTTTATGTCAACCATAATTGCCTCATTTTGGACTGTATGCCTGTCACCTTTGGGGACAACGTGATGATCGGCCCCAACTGCGGCTTTTACACGGCCAGCCACCCGATGGACGCGGAGCGGCGCCGGGCCGGCTGGGAGTATGCCGCCCCCATCACTGTGGGCAGCGATGTATGGTTCGGCGGCGGAGTGACGGTGCTGCCTGGAGTGACCATCGGGGACGGGGCGGTCATCGGCGCGGGAAGCGTGGTCACCCGGAACATCCCGCCCCATGTGCTGGCGGCAGGCAATCCCTGCCGTCCGGTTCGGCCTATCACCCAGGAGGACGGGACGATTCAATTTCCAAGGGAATCAAAGGCTTGATATGAGAGCTGAATAGGCTTTTATATACCAAATGTCGCAGAAAGAAAGGAGGACTATGGGCTTGGGCCCATCAGAAGCGCCAGTGCCCCCGGCTGAACTGGGGGACGACGAGGAGAGGGGAAAATGGCTGGGAAGGACTGTTTCCTTCAATATCCGGCCATGATCGAAAGATTCGGCGGATGCCCCTCCGTGCGGGCTCCGGGTGCGTGACACAGTCAGAAATATGCGGGCGACCGCAAAACAGAGGGGCTGTGACCGGGGGACGAGGCAAATGGCTGCGAGTTTGTCCTCTTGAAGAAATCAAACGTGTGAAATCAGGAGGAAAACAGAATATGTGCGGAATTGTAGGCTATATTGGCAAGGAGCAAGCAGCTCCCATTCTTCTGGAAGGACTGTCCCGACTGGAGTACCGGGGCTATGACTCGGCAGGGATGGCGGTCTATGACCAGGATCGAGGCACCCTTTCTGTCCACAAGGCTAAGGGCCGGCTGAAGGTGCTGGCCGACCAGCTCCAGAACGGGGCGGCGGTCAAGGGCACCGTGGGCATCGGTCACACCCGCTGGGCCACCCACGGGGCGCCCAGCGATGTCAATTCCCATCCCCAGGTGAGCCAAAGCGGCAAGATCGCCGTGGTCCACAACGGGATCATTGAAAACTATGGGGAATTGAAGTCCTTTTTGATGGGTAAGGGCGTTTCCTTCCTGTCCGATACGGATACGGAGGTGGTGGCCCAGCTCATTGAGTATTTCTATCAGGGGGATCTGCTGAAGGCGGTGGGGCAGGTGCTTCACCGGATCCAAGGGGCCTATGCCCTTGGCATCCTGTGTGCCGACTATCCGGACCAGATCATTGCTGTCCGAAAAGATAGCCCGCTGATTTTGGGGTATGGAGACGGATGCAATTTTCTGGCCAGCGACGTCACGGCCATCATCAAGCATACCCGGCGGGTGGGCTATATGGAGGATGGAGAGCTGGCCGTCCTGACCCGGGAGGGCATCCAGTGCTATGACCGGCTGTTGGAGCCTGTGGACAAAGAGATATCCTATGTGGACTGGGAGATCGACGCGGCGGAGAAGGGCGGTTATGAGCACTTCATGTTCAAGGAGATCATGGAGCAGCCCCAGGCTCTGCGCCGGGCTATCCTGCCCCGTATCCGGGAGGGAGAGGTCTGCTTTGAGGACTTTGGACTCAGTCAGGACTATGTCCGGGCGATGAGCAAGGTGTACATTGTGGCCTGTGGCTCCAGCTACCATGTGGGCATGGTGGGCAAATATGTACTGGAGCGGCTGACCCGCAGGCCGGTGGAGGTGGCGCTGGCCTCTGAATTCCGGTATATGGATCCCATCGTAGACGGGAGTACGCTGGTGGTAGTCATCAGCCAGTCGGGAGAGACTCTGGACACTATGGCCGCCCTGCGGGAGGCCAAACGGCTTGGGGCCAAGGTTCTGTCCATCGTCAATGTGGTGGGCAGCTCCATCGCCCGAGAGTCTGACGAGGTGCTGTACACCTGGGCGGGTCCGGAGATTGCCGTGGCCACCACCAAGGGTTACTCCACCCAACTGGCGGTGCTGGACCTGCTGGCCCTGTGGTTTGCCAGAGTGCTGGGCACTGTCACCCCAGAGGAGTACCACACGATCTTGGATGAGATGACCCGCCTGCCAGACAAGATGGAGCGGGTACTGGCTGAACGGGACAGCATCCAGTACTTTGCCTCCCACTGGTTTAACCACAACTCTATTTTCTTCATGGGCCGCAACCTGGACTATGCTCTAGGGCTGGAGGGGTCGCTGAAGCTGAAGGAGATCTCCTACATCCACTCGGAGGCCTACGCCTCCGGTGAGCTGAAACACGGTACCATCAGCCTGGTGGAGGAGGGGACCCTGGTGGTGGCACTGGGGACATACAACAGGCTTTTTGAAAAGGCTATGAGCAACGTGGTGGAGGTAAAGGCCCGTGGGGCCGACGTGTTGGCCCTCACCACCGAGAGCCACAGCGGGGAGATGGCAAAGACCGCCGACGGCGTCATGACCATCCCGGATACCCATGAGTTGCTCCTGCCCTCTCTGGGCGTGGTGCCCCTCCAGCTTTTCGCGTACTATGTGGCATTGATGAGGGGCTGTGACATCGATAAGCCCCGGAATTTAGCTAAGAGCGTTACAGTGGAATAGGCTGCTGTTTGGACAACAGCGGGCTGATATTAGGTTAAAAGAGCTCCCCTGTGTTTTTACACAGGGGAGCTCTTTTGAATGTAAAAAGGAAAAAATGAAAATTTTGGGACATAAAAAATGAAGGGATTCTGTTAAAAAGGAACCATCTTGCAGGATAATTTTCAAGTTAGTTAAAAAATAAACGAAAAATATTGAGAGATGGATATGAAATGTGAATGATCCTACAAAGATTAAAAATGCAAGAAAACAATCATTGACTTGCAAAACAGAGAAGTGCTATAACGGTATCACACTAAAGCGCCAAAGAGCAGAGAAGGGGGACATGAGGAGCGGAGCTCTGCAAAAAATTTTTAGGAGGTAACGATATGGGCATCCGAAATGAGTATTTGAATGGTCTGATGGAGCGGGTGGTAAGCAATAACCCGGCCCAGCCAGAGTTTCACCAGGCGGTGCGGGAGGTGCTCTCCTCCCTGGCACCTGTGGTAAACGCCCGGCCGGAGCTGATTTCCCAGGGTGTGATGGACTGCCTGGTGGAGCCGGAGCGTACCATCTCCTTCCGGGTGCCCTGGGAGGATGAACAGGGGAAAATCCATGTAAACCGGGGTTACCGCATCCAGTTCAACAGTGCCATCGGCCCCTATAAGGGCGGGCTGCGGTTCCACCCCTCAGTCAATGAGAGCATCATCAAGTTCCTGGGCTTTGAACAGACCTTCAAAAACAGTCTGACCGGACTGCCCATCGGTGGCGGCAAGGGCGGCGCCAACTTTGACCCAAAAGGCAAGTCGGACCTGGAGATCATGCGGTTTTGCCAGTCCTTCATGAATGAGCTGTTCAAATACATCGGGCCGGACACCGATGTTCCGGCTGGAGATATCGGTGTAGGGGCCAGGGAGATCGGCTATCTCTTCGGACAGTATAAGAAGCTGCGCAATGAGTTTACCGGAGTTCTTACTGGCAAGGGGTTGACCTATGGCGGCTCCTTGGCCCGCAAGGAGGCCACCGGCTATGGACTGTGCTATTTTGCCGACAATATGCTGCGGGAGGCGGGGCGGTCCTTTGACGGGTCCACCGTGGTCATCTCCGGTTCAGGCAACGTGGCTATCTACGCCTGCAAAAAGGCCCGCCAGATGGGAGCCAAGGTGGTGGCCATGTCCGACTCCAACGGCTATATTTACGATCCGGAGGGCATCGACCTGGACTTGGTCAAGCAGCTCAAGGAGGTGGAGCACACCCGGATCCGAGAGTATGTTCAGCGCCGGCCTTCCGCGCGCTATCAGGAGGGCTGCTCCAACATTTGGCAGATCCCCTGTCACATTGCCCTGCCCTGCGCCACCCAAAATGAGCTCAACGGGGAGGCGGCCAAGGCACTGGTGGCCAACGGCTGCTTCGCCGTGGCGGAGGGGGCCAATATGCCCTGTACGCCTGAGGCGGTGGAGGTTATCCAGGGCTCCGGCCTGCTGTTCGCCCCCGCTAAGGCGGCCAACGCCGGCGGCGTGGCCGTGTCCGCCCTAGAGATGAGCCAAAATTCCATGCGCTTCTCTTGGACCTTTGAGGAGGTGGACCAGCGGCTCAAGACCATTATGGATGACCTGTACCGCAACGCCTCCAATGCCGCCGCCCAGTACGGCATGGCAGGCGACCTGGTGGCGGGGGCCAATATCGCGGGCTTCCTGAAGGTGGCCGACTCCATGCTGGCCTACGGCATCGTGTAAAGGAGGAATACGATGAATGAGTACGCTGTCCGGGTGGCCGCCCAGCTGCGGCGGCGCTACGCCCACGAGCCCGAGTACCTCCAGTGTGTTTTGACCTGGCTGGAGATGATCGATCCAGCCCTTGACGACCCCAGGTATGAGAAGCTGGACCTGCTTACCAGGATGGTGGAGCCGGAGCGGATGTTTACCTTTCTTGTCCCCTGGGTGGATGATAGGGGTGTGGCCCACACCAGCCACGGCTACCGCGCCCAGTTCAGCAGCGCCATCGGTCCTTATAAGGGCGGGCTGCGCTTCCATCCGGGGGTGACCTCCTCGGTGGTGAAATTCCTGGGCTTTGAGCAGACCTATAAAAACGCCCTTACTGGATTGCCCATTGGCGGCGCCGCGGGTGGCGCTGACTTTGACCCAAGGGGAAAGAGCGACCGAGAGATCATGCGTTTCTGCCAGTCCTTCATGAATGCGCTGTACCGCTATATCGGCGCGGACACCGACGTGCCCGCCGGGGATATTGGAGTGGGCAGCCGGGAGATCGGCTACCTCTATGGCCAGTATAAGCGCCTGATGGGAAAAGCGGAGAGCAGCGCCCTGACCGGCAAGGGACTGACTTACGGGGGCAGTAAGGTCCGCCAAGAGGCCGCCGGTTCCGGCACTATCTATTTTCTGGCCAGAATGCTGGAGCATCAGCGGGATACCCTGGAGGGCAAGACCATTGCGGCCTCCGGCTTTGGCAACATGACCTGGGGCGTCTGCCGTAAGGCGGCCCAACTGGGTGCTAAGGTGGTTACCCTGTCCGGCCCGGACGGCTATATCTACGACCCGGAGGGTGTGTGTACCCAGGAGAAGCTGGATTTCCTGCTGGAGCTCCGGGCCAGCGGCCGGGACAAAGTGGCGCCCTATGCCCAGCGGTTCGGAGTAGAGTTTTTCCCAGGCAGAAAGCCCTGGGAGATAAAGACAGACATAGTCATCCCCTGCGCGACTCAGAACGAGCTGGATGTGGAGGATGCGGTACGCATCCTGGCCAACGACGTGGGCTTTTATGTAGAGGGGGCCAATATGCCCGCCACCGCCGAGGCGCTGAAGCTCCTCCGGCTCAGTCCCAAGATTTTGACAGCCGGGGCCAAGGCCTCGGGCTCTGGGGGCGTGGCCGTGTCCGCCCTGGAGATGGCCCAAAACTCCATACGGTACAACTGGGACCGGGAAGAGGTGGACAATAAGCTGCGAGAGATCATGAGCGGCATCTATGACGCCTCTGCCGCCGCAGCCCAGGAGTATGGGCTGGGCTATGACCTGATCGCCGGCAACGACATCGCCGCGTTCAAGAAGATATCGGAGGCCATGATTGCCCAGGGGCTTTGATACCGGAACAAGCAGAAACGAGGGACAGCGCTGCTGTCCCTCGTTTTTATGCGTGCTCCGAAAGCCGCTGGTAGGCGAGATAGAGAAAGACAAGGATCAAAGCCGACAGAATAAGAGCCGGAGGAAAGCGGCTGAAGAAGGTCATCCACAGCCCATACCAGAGGCTGTACAGGACATGGGGCGTGAACAGCAGGAAAAACCAGCGCCTCCAGTTTCTCCGCCAGGGGGGAGAAACGGTGATCAGATGCTCCCGCCCGACAAAAATGGTGGAGTAACTCAGGATTTCACACAGGATGCTGTACGAAACGAAGATGACAACAGCGGCTCCCTCCCAGCCGGGCTTAAACAGCCGGAGCCGGACGCCGCACAGCCAATAGAAGAGCTGCGACGCCAGGACGAGGAGCTGGACGAGCATAAGAAAATACTCCGGGCGAAGAAGTTTTCTCCCAGCTTTGTGGGTCTCCATACAGCACTGCCCCTTTTCTTCTATAATAGGGCTGATAACTATTTTTAGTAATTTAATTTTACCATATTAACATAAAATTGTAAATATCGAACATAAAATCGTTGATATAAAAGTGAATTTTATATATATTTGTGAATTTTTGAAAGCAAATCACAGCACATTGACCAGGCTGGCCTGCTCCATCTCGGCCAACAGCTGGATCTGTGCCGCCAGGTCGGCGTTGGCCGCGGCATACTGGTCCAGCTCCTGGAGCTCCAGATATTGGAGGACAGATTGAAAGGTCCGTAAAATCTGATCGGTGTCCGAGTGGCGCATGACCACATGGAGATAAAAGTGGCTGTCCTGCCAGTCCTGGTAGACCTGCCGGGTCAGCTCCTCCGCCTGGTCCCACTGCTCCCGCTCCACCAGAGTCTGGGCCTGGTTCAGCCGGCCGGACAGGCTGTCTGCCAGCTGTTGGCAGTAGTAGGCGTTGACCAGGGTTGCCCCGCACATGGCCGCCAGCAGGGCGACGGCTATCCAGAGCCGCTTCATGGCGATCCCTCCTTATACGCTCATATCCTTCCGGGCCAGGTAGATGCTGCCCGTTTGATCCACCAGCAGCAGAAAGACGGCCTCAAGGCCGGAGCAGCCCCGCTCCTCCAGACGCTGGTCCAGCCACTTCCGGTCCCGGCCCAGAGCCCGCAGGTTATGCTCCAGCAGTCGGCCGTCGCTGATTACCACCAGGGGCAGGCCCGATTCCTCCGCCGACACCTGCAGCTGCTGGGCGGTGGGGGGCTTCTGGTTGGCATAGGGCAGGACGGACAACTGTCCATTGGTTTCCAGGATTGCGTATTTCACTGTGGCCGGATCGGTGTAACCCTTGGCCCGTAGCTCTTCCAAAAGCTCATCTATGGTCAGCCGGTTTCGGGCCATCTCACGCTGGTCTACCAGCCCATCCCGGATGACGATGCTGGGTCGGCCGCACATGAGGGCCCGGAACCGGACGCTTTTCATAGTGAGGACGGACAGGATCATGGTCATGGCCAATAGGGCCAAAATGGGGAGGATGCCGGTGAGCAGAGGGATGCCGTAATCCTGCATAGGGACGGAAGCCAGGTCGGCGATGATGAGGGACAGGACCAGCTCGGAGGGCTCCAGCTCCCCAACCTGGCGCTTGCCCATCAGGCGGATTCCTATAATAATGAAGATGTATAGGATGATAGTGCGGATCAGTCCTGTGAACAAAAGATCACCTCACGGTATCGATGTCCGCGCCCTTTGGGGAGGGCCGCGGGATATGGACGGCTCTTTCTTTCAGTCTTTCCCCGCCGGATGGAAAATATCCTGCAAATTGCCCAAAAGCTCCCCCGAAAATTCTGCTGAAAAAAGGAAAGATACATCTTGCCAACCAGACGATTTTTCGATAAAATAACTTGATTTAACCAAACAATAGAACTGGAACGGAAGGCGTGTGAGAATTCAATGAAAGCGACTTTGATCCTGGCCAACGGAAGCGTATTTTCCGGCGCCAGCATCGGCAGCACCTCCGACCGGATCTGTGAGATGGTGTTTAACACCTCCATGGCCGGGTACCAGGAGATCCTGACCGACCCATCCTACGCGGGGCAGGGCGTGGTCATGTCCTATCCCCTCATTGGCAACTATGGTGTCAACAGCGAGGACAACGAGTCCAGCCGCCCCTGGGTGGAGGCTCTGGTGGTCCGGCATCTGTCCCCCCGCGGGAGCAACTTCCGCTGTGAGGACACCTTGGATGATTTTTTGAAGCAGCATAATATTTCCGGCATCCAGGGTGTGGACACTCGGGCGCTGACAAAGATACTCCGCAACCAGGGGAGCATGAATGGTATGCTCACCTGTGCGGAGCATTTTAATGTCGCTGAGGCCCTGGAAAAGCTGAAAGCCTATAAAGTGGAACATGCCGTGTCCAAAGTCACCCGGACTCAGCCACAGGTGTTCCCCGCCCAGGGAGAGGAGAAATGCCGCCTGGCGGTGATGGACTACGGCGTCACTCAGGGCGTGGTGGACAGCCTGACCCGCCGGGGCTGCGCGGTGACCGCTCTGCCCGCCTCCACCCCGGCCGAGGAGGTGCTGGCCGGCGGGTATGACGGAGTGCTGCTGTCCAACGGTCCGGGCGACCCGGCCGAAAACACCGCCCTCATTGCCCAGGTGAAGAAGCTGTATGACAGCTCCCTGCCCCTCTTTGGGCTGGGGCTGGGCCACCAGCTGCTGGCCCTGGCCACCGGGGCCAGGACCGAGAAGCTGCCCTACGGACACCGGGGAGGCAACGTGCCTGTCCGGGATCTGGAGCTGGGAAGGGTATTCATCACCAGCCAGAACCACGGCTATGCCGTGGTCCGGGACTCTGTGGACCCGGCGGTGGCCCAGGTGTCCCTGGAGAATGTGAACGACGGAAGCTGCGAGGGATTGAGATATGCCCGCCCCAACTGCTTCTCCACCCAGTTCCACCCCGAGGGCAATACCGGCCCCAAGGCTGTGGAGTATCTGTTTGACCGCTTTGTTGGATCCATGGGAGGTGCCAAGTAATGCCGAAATATACGGACATAAAGAAGGTACTGGTGCTGGGCTCCGGCCCCATCGTCATCGGTCAGGCCGCCGAGTTCGACTACGCCGGGACCCAGGCCTGCCGGGCCCTGAAGGAAGAGGGGCTGGAGGTGGTGCTGGTCAACTCTAATCCCGCCACCATCATGACGGACAAGGATATCGCCGACCATGTGTATATCGAGCCAATGAATATCCCCTCTATCACCCAGGTCATCGAGAAGGAGCGCCCTGATGCCCTGCTGCCTAACATGGGCGGCCAGACCGGCCTGAACATGGCTATGGCTCTCCATGAGAACGGGACTCTGGCGAAATATGGGGTACGCCTGCTGGGCACCAGCCCTGCCTCTATCCACAAGGCGGAGGACCGCCAGGGTTTTAAGGACTGCATGGAGTCCATCGGGCAGCCCTGCGTGGTGTCCAAAGTGGTCAACACCGTTCAGGACGCGGTGGACTTCACCAATGAGATCGGCTATCCCGTCATCGTCCGTCCCGCCTATACCCTGGGCGGAACCGGCGGCGGCATCGCCTATGACGAGGCATCCCTGCGGGAGATCTCTGAGCGCGGCATCGCCCTGTCCCGGGTGAACGAGGTGCTCATCGAGCGGTGCATCTCCGGCTGGAAGGAAATCGAGTTCGAGGTCATGCGGGACTCCGCCGGCAACGTCATCACCATCTGCTCCATGGAGAACATCGACCCCGTGGGAGTTCACACCGGCGACTCCATCGTGGTGGCCCCTACCCAGACCCTGGCCAACCGGGAGTTCCAAATGCTCCGCTCCGCCGCCTTGGACATCATCACCGCCCTGGAGATCGAGGGGGGATGTAATGTTCAGTTTGCCCTGAATCCGGACAGCTATGAGTACGCGGTCATCGAGGTCAACCCCCGTGTGTCCCGTTCCTCCGCCCTGGCCTCTAAGGCCACAGGCTACCCCATCGCCAAGGTGGCCGCCAAGGTGGCTCTGGGCTATACCCTGGATGAGATCCCCAACGCGGTGACCGGCACCACCATGGCCTGCTTTGAGCCCACCATTGACTACTGTGTGCTGAAGATTCCCCGCCTGCCCTTTGACAAGTTTACCACCGCCAGCCGCACTCTGGGTACCCAGATGAAGGCCACGGGCGAGGTCATGTCTATCGCCAACTCCTTCGAGGGCGCTCTGATGAAGGCCATCCGCTCCCTGGAGCTGAATGTTCGTGCCCTGAAGCTGGACAAGCTGGAAGGACTGTATACCGACGAGATCGAGGATATGCTGGTCCAGGTCACGGACGAACGCCTATTCGTGGTGGCCGAGGCCCTGCGCCGGGGCTTCTCTCCCCAGAAGATCAATCACATCACCAAGATGGATGTCTGGTTCCTGGACGGCTTCAAGCGCATCATCGACATGGAGGAGGAGCTGAAGGCCTGCAAGGGCGTTCCTGACGCCGACCTGCTGAAGCGGGCCAAGGAGATGTGTTTTGCCGACAGCTATATCGGCACCCTCTGCGGCATGAAGCAGGCGGAGGTCAAGGCCCTGCGGGAGAAGTACGGCATTATTCCGGCCTTTAAGAAGGTGGACACCTGCGCCGCCGAGTTCGACGCCGCCACCCCCTACTACTACTCCTCCTATGACGGGGAGAACGAGGCCGTGGACAACGGGGGGGACCGCAGGAAGGTGCTGGTGCTGGGCTCCGGCCCCATCCGCATCGGCCAGGGCATCGAGTTCGACTACTGCTCTGTCCACTCTGTTTGGGCCTTCAAGCGCCTGGGCTATGAAACCATCATTATCAACAACAACCCGGAGACCGTATCCACCGACTTCGACGTGGCGGACAAGCTCTACTTTGAGCCCCTGACCGCTGAGGACGTGCAGAACATTGTGGAGCAGGAGAAGCCCTGGGGAGCCGTGGTTCAGTTCGGCGGGCAGACCGCTATCAAGCTGGCTAAGGCCCTGACTGACATGGGAGTGCGCATCCTGGGCACCCCCGCCGACGGCGTGGACGCGGCCGAGGACCGGGAGCGGTTCGACGAGATCTTGCAGAAGTGCAACATTCCCAGAGCCAAGGGCCGCACCGTCTATACCACCGAGGAGGCTTTGGCCGCCGCCCATGAACTGGGCTATCCTGTCCTGGTCCGGCCCTCCTATGTGCTGGGTGGACAGGGGATGGAGATCGCCTACTCTGACCGCAACATCGAGGAATTCATGCGCATCATTAATATGACCGTCCAGGAGCACCCCATCCTCATCGACAAGTACCTGATGGGCCGGGAGCTGGAGGTGGACGGCGTATTCGACGGGGAGGATATCCTTATTCCCGGTATTATGGAACACGTGGAGCGGGCCGGCGTCCACTCGGGCGACTCCATCGCCGTGTATCCCCCCCTTCATCTGGAGCAGAAGCACCGGGATCTCATCCTCCAGCACACCCGGAACATGGCCCAGCACCTGGGTGTCATTGGCCTGATCAACGCCCAGTATATCCTCTATAACGACGACATCTACGTCATTGAGGTCAACCCCCGCTCCTCCCGCACCATCCCCTATATCTCTAAGGTCACCGGCGTGCCTATCATCGACCTGGCCACAAAGGTCATGCTGGGCCAGAAGCTGAAGGACCTGGGCTATGGCACGGGCGTCTATAAGGAGGCCAGCTACTTCGCCGTGAAGGCCCCCGTCTTTTCCTTTGAAAAGCTCACCGACGTGGACACCGGCCTTGGCCCTGAAATGAAGTCTACCGGTGAGGTGCTGGGACTAGCCGAGACCTTCCCCCAGGCGCTGCTCAAGGCGTTCAAGGGCTCCGGAATGCGGGCTCCCAAGAAGGGCGGCCGGGTCATCCTTACGGTCAAGGATGAGGACAAGAGCGAGGTGATCTCCATTGCCCGGGGCTTTGAGGACATGGGAGTGGAGCTCTATGCCACCTCTGGGACCTGTGACGCGCTGAACGAGGCTGGTATTGAGTGCAAGCGGGTGAACCGGGTATCCCAGGCCCACCCCAATATCCTGGATATGATTGCCTCCGGGACTGTGGACCTTGTCATCAATACCCCGACGCGGGGCCGGAAGCACGACTCTGACGGATTCCGGATCCGCCGCTCCGCCGTGGAGCATGGGGTGGGCTGTGTTACCGCCATCGACACCGCTCGGGCCCTTCTCACCGTCCGGCAGCAGAGCCGCAGTGAGGACCTGACACCCATAGACATCACCAAGATCTAAGCTCCCCGCGGGGGAGGGAAATTCCCTCCCCCGCTCATCTTTTTCAAAATCTTTTTCATCTGTCCGCAACTCCGCCCTATGATTTCCGTCTTATACAATAGAAAGGATTTGGGAGGCGTAAAGGATGAAAAACGCGGTCAAAAAATGGGGACCCTTCTGTGGGGTGCTGGCTATCCTTCTGGGAGGGCTGGCGGTCTTTGCCTGGTTTACCTCCCGGCCCGTGTCCCTGCGGGCGGAGGAGCTGACCCCGGCAGAGACGATGGAAGCCTATTCTGGCGCGGAACTGACCCTGGAAACCACCGGATATCAGCTGTATCTGACCTTTTCCAATTTCAGCGATGCGCGGCTGGAGTCGGGGGCCTCGGTGGACCGGGAGGGGAAGCTCTTGTTCGATGCCGGGCTGGCTGTCCTGCTGGACGAACAGTGGTACTGGGTCCCCCGTAAGGAATACGACACTGCCGGGGTGGGACTGGAAGTGGAGCCGGGGGATACTGTTCAGGGACAGGTATTTCTGTCGCCCTATGGAAAACTGCCCGACGGACAGTACCGGATCACCTTCGGCTATTGGCACAGGAGTTCCGACGGCCCCCTTCAAGAACAGGACTATTATGAGTCATATGCCCAGTTCTGCGTAGAGGGCGGGAGATACATCCCATAAAACAAAAAACCCACACCCTTCGGTGTGGCTTCTTGCACAAATCTGTTCGTGTTACCGCTCACTGGCGACGGTCTGCTGGTCCTCATAGATCAGATCCTCCAAATCAGAGCGGCTGTTCCAGTAAAAATCATTCATGGCATGACCTCCTTTCCTTGTGTTCTGCGTTTATCATAGCGCCGCTGGAGGTAAAAAGCAAGGCGGGGACGGTTAAATCTTTGTAAATTATTCCATTTTATGAAGCAAGGAAGGATGTTTCCATGTCCCATCAGACTGTCATCGTTCTGGACTTCGGCGGACAGTATAACCAACTCATCGCCCGCCGGGTTCGTGAATGCAATGTGTATTGCGAGGTAAAGCCGTACACGACCCCCTTGGCCGAGCTGAAGGCCATGGACCCCATCGGCATCATTTTCACCGGCGGTCCCAACTCTGTGTACCTGGATGATTCCCCCCATGTGGATCCGGACATTTTTACCTGGGGCGTGCCCATCCTGGGCATCTGCTATGGCTGTCAGCTGATGGCCCACGCTCTGGGTGGACAGGTCACCGAGGCCCAGGACGACTCCGCCCGGGAATACGGCAAGACCCAGACCTACTACGATACGGCCTGCAAGCTGTTCCACGGACTGCCGGCCCAGGGCATTTCCTGGATGAGCCATGGGGATTATATGGCCAAAGTGCCAGAGGGCTTCGCCTTGGTAGCCCACAGCGACGCCTGCCCCAACGTGGCTATCGCCGATGAAACGCGGGGATTCTACGGCGTTCAGTTCCATCCGGAGGTGAATCACAGCGAAAATGGTGTGGCGATGATCCGCAATTTCCTCTACGAGGTGTGCGGAGCCAAGGGCGACTGGACTATGGAGGATTATAAGAACACGGCTATCTCCGCCGTCCGGGAAAAGGTGGGGCAGGGAAAGGTTTTGCTGGCCCTGTCCGGAGGGGTAGACTCCTCGGTGGTGGCCGCCCTGCTGGCTGAGGCGGTGGGAAAGCAGCTCACCTGTGTCTTTGTGGACCACGGACTGATGCGCCTGAATGAAGGCGACGAGGTGGAGGCCGCTTTCTCCAAGTGGGATATCAACTTCGTCCGGGTGGACGCCGAAAGCCGTTTCCTGCTGAAGCTGGCCGGAGTGGACGAGCCGGAGCGCAAGCGGAAGATCATCGGCGAGGAGTTTATCCGGGTTTTTGAGGAGGAGGCCAAAAAGGTGGGGGCCGTGGACTTCCTGGCCCAGGGTACTATCTACCCCGATGTCATCGAGTCGGGAGCGGGGGACGCCGCCGTTATCAAAAGCCACCACAATGTGGGTGGGCTGCCTGACTATGTGGACTTTCGGGAGATCATTGAGCCGCTGCGCCTGCTGTTTAAGGACGAGGTCCGCCAGCTTGGGCGTGAGCTGGGTCTGCCGGAATATCTGGTGTCCCGGCAGCCCTTCCCCGGCCCCGGCCTGGCCATCCGCATCATCGGGGATATTACCAAAGAGAAAGCCGATATGCTCCGGGAGGCGGACTTCATCTTCCGGGAGGAGATTGCCAAAGCCGGTGAGGACAAGAACTTGAACCAGTATTTCGCCGTCCTTACCAATACCCGCTCTGTGGGAGTCATGGGAGACGGCCGGACCTACGACTACACCCTGGCACTCCGCGCCGTGACCACCAGTGACTTTATGACCGCCGACTGGGCCAGAATCCCTTACGACGTGCTGGACAAGATCTCCACCCGAATTGTCAATGAGGTCAAGGGTATCAATCGCATCTGTTACGACATCACGTCCAAGCCCCCCGCCACCATCGAGTGGGAATGACGCTCGAAACGGCGCAAACCCGCATGAATACAGGCTTTTTTGCCCGTCCATAAGGCTCTTGATACTGGATTGATACTATTCGTGTCTACCCGGTACTCTCAAGAGAATAATCCCAAAAGGACAAGCAAAACCGCCTTGCTGAACGACAAATTCAGCAGGACGGTTTTTTGCTTGTCTTATTTATTTTTCCGCCACGGGATATAGTATTGGCTTTCCCTGCCATCATCACAGGTAGCGGGCCAGTTCAGTTTCCATTCAAAATACTCATCCCTGGTGATCTCCCCGGCGTGTAACTCCTGCTGACGCAAGAGCCATTCGTGCATGAACTCGTCTACAAGCCCATAGTTGAAGTAAATACCAACAGGAGGTTGTGCGGGCCAGTCGTAACTGTCATTATACTGGACAACGGTTTCCTCTTTGGTTTTGCCGGGGACACGGACAAGCGGAAACAGGCAGATAGAACCGGGGCTGTCCTCGTCCAGCCAGAAGAATGTCCGCATGAAGTCCTCGGCACAGCCGGGTTGAATGGTATAGAAGTTCTGGCGGTCTACCCGCAGCGCCTCCGCTATCTTGTCCAGCAACTCCCGCTTGGGGACACGGTAGTTTGTTTCGTATTGAGCGATACGGTTGTCCGCTCCTTTTTCATCAAAGCCGATAGCCAGTCCTAATTCCTTTTGCGTCATACCTCGAAAGGTGCGGATTTTCTTTATCTTGTCTCCTACTGTCATATATCACACCGCCTTTGAAAATAGTATAGCGCAAAAAAGCGAAATATGCAAGATAAAGTTTAACAAAAATGCGAAATAAATTCTTGGCATTAACGCTTGTATTAATGTATAATGAGCACATGGACATTAACATATTTGCGAATACAAAGTAAGGAGGTGCAGAACATGAGCAAGGAATTGTTTGTGAAAGCAGAGGAGGGTGTCCAAAGAGTTGGGTATCTCCAAGCCCTACGCCTACAAGCTGGTACGGGAAATGAACGAGGAACTGAAACAGAAAGGTTTCATCACTATCCCCGGACGAGTAAGCAGACGCTATTTTGAAGAAAAGTTTTATGGACTGCGGGATAATCAGTGAGGAGGAAACGACAATGCCCAGCATACAAAGATAAGGCAAAAGGAACATGGTATGCGTCCCTTTACTACGAGGACTGGACAGGTAAAAAGGTCAAGAAGATGAAACGGGGGTTCCCCACCAAGCGAGAGGCGCTGGATTGGGAGCGGACATTCCTGCAACAGCAGACCGCCGATTTGGAAATGACCTTTGAAAACTTCGTGGCGGTCTATGTGGCGGATATGAAAGGCCGCATCAAGGAAAACACCTGGGGGACGAAAGAACATATCCTCTATAAGAAGTCGGTGCCGTACTTCGGCAAGCGGAAGATGTGCGACATTCACTCCAAGGAAGTCATAGCGTGGCAGAATGAAATGCTCAACTACCGGGACGAAAAGGGCAAGCCCTATTCTCCGGTGTATCTGAAAACGCTCCATAACCAAGAGTTACTATGTAAAGGGTGGTTTCTGCCATCTAATACATATGACTGCGGCTCATTTGTGGTGAATTGAAAAGCAGTTATAGGAAAGGAGTTAAAATATCCCAATAACTGCCGAAACCAAAACACACAAAGGAGGTCGTCATGAAATCTATCTTTGAAGCAATGGGCGGCACATACCGTCAGGAGGGGGATTATCTTATCCCAAACATAAAACTTCCAGAGCAGGAGGAGTATCAACTTGGCAAATATGGCCAGATGCGGCGAAACTTTTTGAAAAAGCATCATCCTGCCCATTACTCGGATCTCATAGTAGAAGGACGGCTCTGGGATCACCTGGCCGAGATCGACAAGCTCTGCAATGCCCGCATGGAAGTGATGATAGCTGCTATGAAAAAACAGGAAGGTGTCACAGAAGCCCTGAAAGCGGCAGACCAGATGGAATGGATGCGCCGCATGAACAGCATCCATAACAGGGCAGAAGAAATCGTGCTGTATGAGCTGGTATATGAAGTATAACATAAAATAGACAGAGGGGACGCTTTTGACAGCAATCAGCTGCGGCAAGCGCCCCCCTTTTTTATTATTTCTCGTCTCTATCCCGGTTCTTTGCCCGATTCTTATACACATTATGCTGGTTTTTGCACTGTGGGCTGCAAAATACATTATTGGCTCGGCTGGCAACAAAAGCTTTCTGGCAGTGTTCGCAGAGCCGCAGCGGTTTTTCCTGGTCAGTCAGCATAAAGCTGAACATGAGCTGAATTGCCGTTAGAAGCGAGTGAAAGTCCCAGACAATCGTGGGGGTGGCTGCGGGCTTGTCAAACAGGGCAATATGATAAGTCGGTGCAATTCCTCCAAAAGCAGCCATGCCCATACGATAGGTGTTTCTGGATGCCTCATCCAGATGGTCGTAGTCATGGTAAAACAAAAAGCTGCTGGTCAGCGTAAATGCCCAATCCTTGAATTGCTGTACGATCCATTCATACGGTTCCGCATACTGACGCTGAAACTGCATATTCATCGCCATAGGCTGCTCGGCAAAGGTCATAGCAAGCGCCATCATCGCTCTGTCCCGATTGATGTTCCAGCTTGACTGAATGCCTTCTTTTACCACATCTAATTTTTCAAAAGGATAGAATAAAGACAAAAATGCTTCTGTCTGCATGGATTCTGCTTTTAAAATCTGTTTTTCGGGAGATAAACTGCCTCATAGTCCATAAAGGACGGTGTGGTAGGCAGTGCGGTCATCAGTCCCAGCAGCCCATACTGATGAACAAATTCCAGTACAGCCTGCTCAATGACCGCTTCACTTTTCCAGCCCATACAGAGCATCCCGACATTGAGAGCATCCACAACCAGTTTTTCGGAATCCTTTAGAGGATCGTAAACTTTCGGTTCTGCCGCAGGAGCGGCCATGATATATCGTCTGCCATTCTTTTCGGTCTTTATCTCATACTGATTGTACCGCACCCAATAGGAGCTGGCGTGTGCAAATAGATTCTGCATGGCTTCACCTCTATGTGTAATCTGATATATTATAATCATATTACAAGTATAAAATCAATTTTCGGATTCTGTCAAGCCGCTCTTTTTACGGGGCGGCGTTTTGACCTTCGCCGCACTCTTTCCGCTCTGCTCTAAACTTGTAGCATACAGAGCAACAAATTCTTTCTCCCGCAAGGTCAAGCTGTTCTTCCGCAAAAGATGTTCATATAGCTGATGCTGTAATTTTCGTGTGTAAGTATCCCGTAGCTTGCGGATATTTCGATCAGATTGCCCCCGCATGGCTGCCACTTTAGCAGTGCTGTACAACCGCAGGGAGAGAAAGTACAGCACTTCCTTATGTTCGTCCTTCAGCCGTTCCACAATTTTGGAGAGAAATGGGTCAGCAGTCAGCTGGTGCATCTCATAAGGACAGTCAAAGATCAAGTCCAGAAAACTGCCTTTGCCCAAAAGCTGCTGTTCCGGCGTATTCAGGCACTCAGGGAAAACCAATCCATAGTTTGCCTTCTTATACTCCAGCGGCACATCTCCACGAAGATTTTCGTGATACCGCACTCTGCGTTCACAGTTGCGATCCAATCGGTTCATTTCCCCAATAGCCACAGAAAAATTTGTCTCTGTTCTTGCGGCTAAGCTGATGCGCTCCACAGATGTTTCATCCATCTGCTGTCGGAGTGTATTCAGGCTGATGGGAGATTCGGCTGAATCGGCATCTTCTGGAATATCATCCTCTGCTTCTAAAGGATGCTCGTCCTGCCCCAGCTCACTTTCCAAAGCAGCGTTCCGTTCTTCTGCCAGAGCTTCTTCCAGTTCTTCATCGCAGATAGGAGCGTCCTCGTCCTGATTCCAGTCGACAAAGTCAAGGATAGATTCTGCCCAGGAGACTTCTTCTGAATTTTCTTCGCTTTCTTCTTCCAACCACAGATCATTCTGTTCTTCGCCCATGACTTCGCCTCCCTTCTGCCTCCTATTTTATTTCAAAAACTTGTGCTGTCTATAATTTATTTTTTAATTTTTGAAAAACAGTTCCGATTTACACCGCTGTTTTCTCCTATCAGTCAGGAAGTAATCTGAAAATAATTATTCCGATTACACTTTATGAAAGAAAGGAAAAAACAATGATGTCAAACCAAAACAGGGAGCTGACTTCAAAAAAGAAATGCTCCATCAAAAAGCTGGTCACAAGGCTTTGCGCCAACTATGACAGCGAGTACGGGTGCTTGCCGCTGGACTGTGATTGTCCCATGTTCGGCATCTGCTACACAAACAGTGCTATGTGCTACTACTTTCGGGGATCGGTTCTGCTCAATGACCCGGAGCTGCAAGCATCACTGGAAAGCCAGCCTGTCCGCACCTGTCAGTATTGCGGCCAGAAATTTCCGGCTGACGGGAAGCGGGTGTACTGCTCCCCGCAGTGTGCGGAGTCTGCCCATCGTCAGCAGAATGCAGCGAGAGTACGGAAATTCAGAAACAAGAGAAAGTAACCATTTGCCCCTCCGAAACCCTGATAGCACAAGGGTTTTCGGAGGGCATTTTGCGTTTGGAAGGGAGTTCTATCAAAACCATGAAAACAGCGAAGAAAAGCGTTACACAGCAGGAATACAGAGCTGAAACCTTGCCGGAGGATATTGCCTATGGGAAATGAAAAGGAAAAGCAGGGCTTTTATATGATAAACCGCCGTATCGGTTCCACTATCTATCGGGTGAGAGTATACGGCAGTGAAACAGCAACAGAAACGATGGAAGATAAAATTTTAAGACTGATTCAAAACGAGGCTGCAAATCCTTGTGGTTCTTGTGGTATAATGGAATCACCACAAATGAGCCGTCAGTCTGAAAGGAGCGCATCATGAGCGTAAAACAGACTGAAGGAAAAATTACAGCTCTTTATGAGCGTTTGTCCCGTGACGATGAACAGGTTGGGGACAGCAACTCGATCGTGAATCAGAAAAAATATTTGGAAAGCTATGCTCAGTAGCAAGGTTTCCAGAATTGCGTTCACTATACGGACGATGGCTATTCCGGCGGCAATTTTGACCGGCCTGCATGGAAACGGCTGATGAACGATATTGAGGAAGGCCGGGTCAGCACCGTACTTGCGAAGGATATGTCCCGCATTGGCCGTGATTATCTGCAAACCGGCTTTTATACGGAGGTGTTCTTCCGTCAGCATGGTATCCGGTTTATTGGAATTGCGAATAATGTGGACAGCAGCGACCAGAACAGCAACGAATTTGCTCCGTTTCTCAATATCATGAACGAATGGTATCTTTGGGATTTGAGCCGAAAACAGCGCACAGCGATTCGGATTAAAGGTGAATCTGGCAAGCCGACCACAAACATCGCCATTTATGGCTACAAAAAAGATCCCAAGGATAAATTCCACTGGCTGATCGACGAGGAAGCCGCAGAGGTTGTACGCAGAATATTCCGCATGAATGCAGAAGGAATCGGTCCTTATGAAATTGCACGGATTTTGTATGAGGACAAGGTGGAAACTCCTGCTGTCTATTTAGGGAAGAAAGGGATCGGCTTTTGGAAAAGCAAAGAAGACTTTCCCAACCCCTATAATTGGAGCGGTTATATGGTGGAGCAGATTCTGTCTAAGCCGGAGTATATCGGACATACTGTAAATTTTCGTTCTCATAAAGAATCCTATAAGGATAAGGGCAGTGTTCGTAATCCGCAGGAGGAATGGCTGATTTTTGAAAACACCCATGAAGCGATTATTGACAAAGAGACATGGGAACTGGTGCAGAAGCTGCGGAAACCCCCCAGGCGAAAGGATACCCTTGGAGAAGCAAATCCGCTGACAGGACTCGTGTTCTGCGCTGATTGTGGGACGAAAATGTATAACCACCGATTCCAAGGTGATTTAGAAAACGGAAATTACCCTTATGATGCTTACGAATACTCAGCGTATAAACTGGCGTCCAGAAACAGGATGGATGTATGCTGCAGTCACTATATTTCAACTAAAGCCATTCGGACTTTGCTCTTGGAAACAATACAGGCAGCCAGCACCTATGCCATCACCAACCAGAAAGAATTTCTGGAAAAGGTGAGAGTAGCATTTGCGTTCCGCTAGAAAGAAGCTGTAAAAGATACGAAACGGAAGCTCAATAAGAACCGGAAACGAGCAGATGAGCAGGATGTCATCATCAAAAAGCTCTACGAGTCTTTTGCGGTTGGGCGAATTTCAGATGAACGCTTTGATAGTCTGCTGGCGGAGTATGAAGCAGAACAAAAAAATTTGCGCTCGGAGATTGCAGAGTTTGAAAAACAAGTAGCGGCCTTTGAAGAAAGTACCGCAAATGCCGAACAATTCCTTGCACTGGCGAAAAAGTACACGGACTTTTCCGGATTGACGACGCCGATGATCAACGAGTTTGTAGACATAATCCTTGTTTATGCCCCGGAAAAGGTGGATGGGGATCGAGTGCAGGAAGTGGAGATCTATCTAAACTTTATTGGATACTTTGCGGCACCTGTGCCGGAACTGACACCGGAGGAAGAAATGCGACAGGAATACCTGTGTAAGCATCGTATGCAAAGCAGAGAGCGGTACAAAGCACTGAAGGATGGCACCCGGAAAGTAGGTGAACCGTTTCAGATTGTGTGTAAGTGCTGCGGGAAGACCTTTGAATCAAAAATGTCCAATGCAATGTTCTGCGATCAAAATTGTCGCTCTAAATATTACCGGCAGGAAGCGGCGAAAAAAAGAAAACGAGGATGCACTTGTGGAAACTGCGGAACTGTCTTTATTACAGACAGAAACGGCGTGAAATACTGCTGTGAGGATTGCATGAAAGAAGCAGTCTATAAAAGACAGAAGGAGCGCAGAGCGGCAAAGAAAAACGAACAGAAAAGTATAGAAGTATCCGCCATTAAAGAGTCGGATCAAAAAGGGAAAACAGCATAAGGATCAGCACGGAGGCGGCTTGTGAGAATAAAATCTCATAAGCCGCCTTTTTTGTATTTTCAGCCGGATACGGCAGAAAGGGAAAATCTATGACGGAACACGAAAAGAAGTTATTACAGGCTAAGCACCGTTTAGAGGAAGCTCAGGCACGGGATCGAGTGAAAGAACGTAAAGCCCGAACACGTAGGCTCATCCAGGAAGGGGCGCTTCTCTTTTTTCCCGAAGGGCGTACTTACTCACCACCCCGAAGGGGCGGTGGTATTTCCTGCGGAAATCGTGCGCTTTCCGAGGGGGATTGCGGCATCTGCGGACGCCGCTGGACAAGGCTGCATTTCTGTCAAACTGCCAGCCTTGTCCATGCAGTCGGCAAGGGGGACCATTTTGTAAGCCCCCTATTTATGGGGTGGTATATTGCCACCCCATCTCGCCGCCTGCCTGTGTCAACCTGCCACCGGCAGCTTGACACAGATACAGGGGCGGAAGAAGGGCTACTGCATTTCACAGTAACCCTTCGGAAAGGATGGTAGACAATGGCAATTTATTATTTAGAGGCCAAAATGGTCAGCCGTGGAGCCGGATGCTCTGCCGGTTGCCGCTCCCGAAGAGTGGCAGGATCGAGAAACACTGTGGAATGCTGTGGAGGAAAACGAAAAAACAAAGGACAGCCGACTGGCCCGTGAATTTGTGGTTGCTCTGCCGATTGAGCTGAGTAAAGCACAGTGGGAAAGGCTGCTGTCTGATTTTGTTTCTGATACCTTTGTATCTGATGGAATGTGTGCGGATGTGGCGATTCATGATTCATACCCTCCCGGTCACAATCCCCACGCTCACATCCTGCTGACGGTGCGCCCGCTGGATGAAAAGGGAAAATGGCAGTACAAGACCGAGAAAGAATATCTCGGTAGGACTGAACATAGCGAATAGGCGACATCATTTTCAAGAAGGAGACGAAGAACATGCCGTGTTTCTTTCGGGAAATGAACCTTTGGTTACTGTTTTAAGAGAGGCATTGACTCGAGATAAAGTAGAAAAGAAAAAAATGTATTGTACAGACTGTAAGGCCAGAGATTTGAACAGAAACTGTACCAACTGTGAGTATAATATTACAAAAAACGGCATCTTTTCTGAAACAAAGAGTTTTATTCAGATGATACATTGGTTTAGGGATGATTCACTTTTGGAGGGACATTCAGCACCTATCGACAAGATTGCGATTTTTGATGAAGCTCAGCGGGCTTGGAAAAAGGAGCAGTTAAGTAAGTTCATGCGGACAAAAAAGGGACAGTCCCACTTTAATATGTCTGAGCCTGAATGCCTTATTGAGTATATGAACAGGCACAAAGATTGGGCGGTTATTGTATGTTTAGTTGGCGGAGGGCAGGAAATACATGATGGGGAAGCAGGAATTGCAGAATGGTTTAATGCAATAAATGAGCATTTTCCTTCCTGGAAGGTGTTTTGCTCAGACCGTATGGCAGGCTATGAATATGCTAGAAATAGTTCGATTGATGAACTCCTTTTCAATGCAGAAGTTCATAAGTGCCGTGAACTTCATCTGTCGGTTTCTATGAGAAGCTTTAGAAGTGAGCTTGTTTCTGCTTTTGCAAAGGCGATAATCGATGGAGATGAAGCAACTGCAAAGGAACTTTATCCGAAAATCATCCAAGCTGACTCAGCTACCAACAAAATGCGGTATCCAATTCTTTTAACGAGAAATCTTCAGACGGCTAAAGAATGGGTGCGAAATATAAGTCATGGCACAGAACGATATGGAATTATTGCGAGTTCAGGTGCTAAGCGGCTACGTGCAGATGGTGTCACAGTTCCCAAAGATATTGAGATTGAAAAATGGTTTTTGAATGGAAAAGATGATGTGAACTCTTCATACTTTATGGAAGTTGCGGCATCGGAATTTAAGATTCAGGGGTTGGAAATTGACTACGCAGTTGTTGTATGGGAAGCGGACTACAGGTACTTGGATGGTAAATTCACATACAATAATTTTGCTGGATCTTCTTGGTCAAAGGTTAATAATCCAATTGCTCAGAATTATCAGAAAAATTCTTATCGAGTTTTGCTTACTCGTGCACAGCAAGGTTATATAATTTATGTACCAAAGGGCAATCCTGAAGATGTTACCAGAAATCCTGAATACTATGATCAAACTTACAACTATTTAAAGAAGATTGGCATTATTGAAATTTGATACGATAAGAGTTGGAAAACAACAGGAGGTTACCGTAAAACACGGTAGCCCCCTGCTTCTGTAGAAACTTGACATTTATTATTTGTGAACGCTCTGCAGAAATTACCCTTGACAAATCCTTTCTCAACTCAGTGCCATCTTTAACCATGCGGTACGGTATTACAATCTCCGTGATAACCCTTGTAAAAAGGCAGGTAGCATGGGGAAAAAGAAAAACCGAGAAATGATGTTCTGGACTAAGGAGCAGTATTTGAAATTTGTGGAAGTGATGATGGATAAACCGCTGTCCTTCTATGCCTTTGAGATGCTCTACTGGTGTGGCATCCGAGAGGGAGAACTTCTGGCTCTGACCCCGGCAGATTTTGACTTTGAGAAGCGCACTGTTTCCATCAACAAATCCTATCAGCGGCTGAATGGGCAGGATTTGATTACTACTCCAAAAACTGAAAAGAGCAATCGGATCATCACTATGCCGCAGTTCCTGGCCGAGGAAATTCAGGATTACCTCAAAATGCTCTACGGCATTGGAGCAGATGACCGAATGTTCACCGTCACCAAGAGTTATCTCCACCGGGAGATGGATAGAGGCTCCAAAGAGGCTGGAGTCCCGCGCATCCGAATCCATGACATTCGTTACAGTGCAGTTTCACTTCTCATCGACATGGGGTTCTCTGCTACAGCCATAGCAGACCGGGTGGGCCATGAAAGTATCGACATTACTTACAATTATGCACACCTGTTTCCGTCCAAGCAAACGGAAATGGCTGATAAATTAAATATGGAAAGGGGCAATTAAAAATATCAGCAAAGAATTTGGATAAGCACAACCGTTGGAGGAACAAGGCCGTATCTTTCCGGGTCTCCCCAGAGGAGGATACCAAGATTGAAACAGCAGTCAAGCTCACAGGACTGACCAAGCAAGACTATATCATCCATCGGCTGCTCTGTCGGGATGTGGTGGTGCAGGGAAATCCAAGAGTCTATAAGGCACTGCGAGATCAGCTGGCTACTGTGCTGGACGAGCTGCACCGGATTGAAGCCGGGCAAGGCGTAAATGAGGAACTGTTGGACACCATTCAGATGATCACAACCATTATGAAAGGAATGCAGGAGGATGTTGCCTATGACCGATGAAAAAAAGAAAATGACCACCCATGCTTCATCTGTTGGCGCAGATGATGGGCAGTCAATCTCTAAAAACTCTGACATTAGTATAACCACTTTCAAGGAAGAAATCAACGATGAAGTTATAAATCCTCAGGAAAGCCTGGAGGAAATGTACCGTAGGATACAGCGCATGAGCGACCCGGCTTACCTGCATACTGTAACCTTGGACGAGCTGATGGACAATGTGTTTGAGGTAAAGTCCGCAGTGATTGAAAACCTGCTCTATACTGGAGCATATATCCTTGCCGGAGCGCCCAAAATCGGCAAATCTTTTCTGGTGGCGCAGATCGCCCACCATGTCAGCACCGGGCAGGATTTGTGGGGCTACAAGGTTCATCAGGGAACAGTCCTCTATCTTGCTCTGGAAGATGACGAAAGTCGTTTGCAGCGCCGGATGTTCCGTATGTTCGGTGTGGAGGGGACAAACTCCCTCCACTTTGCTACCAGTGCCAAGATGATCGGCAGCGGTCTGGATGAACAGCTTGAAAAATTTGTCCGGGAACACCGAGACACCAAACTGGTTATCGTAGATACCCTGCAAAAAGTCCGGGAGATGGTGAGCGATAACTACAGTTATTCCAGCGATTATGAGGTGATTGGAAAACTGAAACAATTTGCAGACCGGCATGGAATTTGCATCCTGATCGTCCATCACACCAGAAAGTAGCCTGCAGGAGATAGCTTTGAGAAGATTTCCGGCACCACCGGACTGTCAGGCTGTGCAGATGGGGCACTCATTATGCAGAAAGAAAAACGAACTGACGGAAAGGCCACACTGGAAATCAGCGGACGGGATCAGCCGGATCAGCGGCTGTATCTAAGCAAAGACCAGGAGCGTTTGGTATGGATCCTCGACTATGCGGAGAATGAACTCTGGAAGTAGCCACCGGATCCCGTGCTGGAAGCGGTAGCGAAGATCGTATCTGACGAGAACTGCGAATGGGAAGGCAGCCACACAGATCTTGCCGAAGCCATCCGGTTGGATATGGTGGTGAACCACCTTACTAAGCATCTGAATGTAAATGCCAGTCGTCTGCTGGAAGAACATCAGGTGAAGTATGAATACAAAATCAAACATGAAGGGCGGCGTATTCGGCTGACTTATATGGTGGTAGAAGCATCCGCATTTGAAGTAATCGAGTAAAGCGCGACGCTTGCAACGGTCACGACGGTGTTTTGAGGGGTACTCCCAGTACCGCTGCGCCCCTGTACCATGTTGCGGGAAAGAAAATGCGAGGTGGTGTTTTGCCACCCCATTATTCAAGAGGGCGACCCATTTTAGGGCACCCTAAAAGTACCGTAGGATGTCGCGTTTCACGACACCCTATGCCCAAAAACAGGGCACAGGATGCGGAGTAAAAGAGAACGATGGGTAGGCATTTTGCCCACGCATCTAGCGAGGGCTACTGTGTTTCGCGGTAGCCATCAGGCAATAAGGGGGGAACGATTTGTTCCAGAGTATCTTAAAGGGGTCGGCGTTTTGTCGTACCCTTTCAAAGCGTTCGGAGAACGCGCAGCCACAGAATGAAATTCTGTGTTCAAGGGGGCTTGGGGGCGCTGCCCTCAACAAGCAGACGGCAGGAAATGTGAGTGTATATTAACACTCGCATTGCTTGCCGGATTTGTGTGTGGATAGCCACATGCATTGCTTGCCGGTAACTAAAACAACCGCAACGACCCTTGTGCCGTTGCGGCAAATTAACCGAAATTTGAGGGGTTGGGAGGTAACGAGTATGAGAAAGATTTTGTCCTGCAAGTTTAACCTGGACACCGCCTGCGTGGAGCTGCGCATGGGTGACGGAACGCTACTCTCTATTGACTGCACAGCTTTAGAGAACGAGGTAGCGAACAGTATGTACCAACGGTCAGAGCTAGACTGGCTGATTTACAACAATCCGTTGGTCTATGCCGAGCTGATTTTGAATGGTGAGCCAGAACTGTATCTAAAGACTGTAACAAAGAAAGCTCCATTAGATTGGCAAGAAAGAAAATCCGCCAGAAGTAGCATCCTAAAAGGTGTGCCTCTGGCGGATTTTTTACATCTTATCAATCAAAGCAAATACAACGACCTGTTGATCTTCGCTCAATCTTGACCAGCGTTCCAGAAGCTTTTTCTGCGCCTCAGTCAAGGAAACAGGTGCATCTTCTTCGGCAAACAGCTGAGACAGCGTAATGCCAAAAGCTGTGCAGATTTTCTCCAGGGATGGAATGGTCGGAACCATTTTCTTACGATACCATGAGGAGATCGTGGATTGTGGTAAACCGGAGCATTCTGCAAGCTGATACTCTGTCCAGCCCCGTTCCTCCCGATACGCGGTTATAACCGAGAGAATATCCTTCACCTGCATCACTCCTTTGCTTGTGTTCTTCGTAAATTATACTTTGATAAATGGTTTGTGATTTAATCATTTATATCGTATAATTTTAACGACAAGCACGACTGCAAAGGAAGGAAAACTTTGGGAGGAAAAACCTGCTTTTTCATTGGGCACAGAGAGGCATCGAAAGAAATTTATTCGGCATTGTATGCGGCTGTGGAGCAGCACATTGTTGAATATGGCGTTACAGAATTTATCGTCGGTCACTACGGTGGATTTGACCACCTTGTAGCATCGGCAGTCAAAGAAGCCAAGTGCTTTTACTCAGAGGTGAAGCTCACTTTGCTATTGCCATACCATCCAGCAGAGCGGCCCATCCCAACACCCGATGGATTTGATGGAACATTCTATCCGCCAGGGATAGAATGTGTTCCAATTATAAGAGCAAACCGCTATATTGTTGATTATGTAGACTATCTGATTGTCTATGACTGGTACCCTGCCAGTAATGCGCGGGAGCTGGTGGAGTACGTAAGAAGGAGAAAAGGTCAAAATCATTTACAGATAACAGTGTAAGATAGATTGAACTACAATCTCACATAGATTTTATATATCCTCACAGTTTCATGAGATTATCTTGCCGTTGTGTGCATGATGTGGTATAATGTGAAATAATTCGACAACAAATGGGGAATTGATTATGCCAGTCAGTTACGATAAACTATGGAAGATGCTGATTGATAAAAAGATGAATCGAACAGAGCTAAAAGACGTTGCGGGAATCAGTTTCAATGTACTAGCCAAAATGGGCAAGAATGAATATGTCTCTATGGAAAGTCTTCATCGGATTTGTCGAACCTTATCATGCGATATAGGTGAGATTGTAGCGTTTATAGACGAGTGATTGCTGGCTTTGTCCATGTTGCACTCATTAACTATAGAGAAAATTGATTTTCGGATTAGAATGTATATGCATAGTATAATGTACGGATTATCCTTAATTGGAGGAAAATGAAATTGATTGAGGAATCACAGAAAAAAGGTAGCAGGATTTGCGACGATTTGATTTATCAAAAATCATTGTTTTCTAGTCCTGTTGTTTTGAGTACAGGTATAAATAAAGGTAAGGTAGAGAAGATTCTTTCGGATACTTCTTCATTATTCCTTGGGGATGCAAAAAAAATTTTAGACCAAATGCGCGATGAATCCGTACAATGTGTAATTACCTCGCCTCCATATTGGGCATTGAGAGACTATAATATCGATGGTCAAATTGGTCTAGAAGAAAGCGTCTATAAGTATATAGACACACTTGCTGATTTATTTGATCAAGTAAAAAGAGTATTAAAGAATGATGGAACATTTTGGCTAAACATTGGAGATAGTTATACATCAGGCGGGCGCAAATGGCGCGCTCCTGATGGCAAAAATAAAGCTCGCGCAATGTCAATTAGACCAGATACACCTGAAGGGTTAAAAGCAAAAGAGCTGATAGGTGTACCTTGGCGATTAGCATTTGCACTGCAGTCTCGAGGATGGTATCTTCGTTCTGATATAATATGGGAGAAACCAAATTGTCAGCCAGAAAGTGTTAGAGATCGTCCAACAAGATGTCATGAGTATATGTTCTTATTTTCTAAAAATGAAAAATATAAATATTATGTTGATGCAAAAAAAGGGCCAAATGGACGAAGAATTCGAGACGTATGGAGTATCAATACTAAGGCGAATAAGGATACATCAGGACATTTTGCTGTATATCCGGTAGAATTAATTGAACCATGTATCCTATTCGGAACAAATGAAAATGATTTGATTCTAGACCCCTTTATGGGATCAGGAACCACAGCGGTGGCTGCGAAACGTTTACATCGGCGTTTTGTTGGAATTGAGCTTAATCCAGACTATTACCAAATATCAATAAAACGTTTATGTTCAGAAGGAATGAGTATTATGGAGGAAGAAATGTGAGAGACATTGTCATCCCATCTACAGCAAAGCAAATACAAACGCAAAAAATTCTTCATGACTATCGTGAAAGAATGTTGGGATCAAATCTTAAAGCTACAGTATCAACTATTGATCCAGATGTTTTGCAGGCAGAAGTTTCTAGGTTTGTAGGTAAAGACTGCCGGATGATTTTGCAAGGCCTAAGTATCCGAGAGGAAGTCATGTTTGCATTACCGTGCGTCTTAAAAAGTAATCCAATACTTTTGGGATACTATCGCCTTCTTATGGGAATTAGCGAAAAACAATTTTATACGAGTGCTACAGGATTGTCCGTATTTAAAACAATGGAACATGATGGTAAAGTTAATGCAAGTGCAGAAAAAGAACTTGATAATTTATGTTGTGCTATAAATAATACAATGGCACTACTGTTAAGAGGTGTCAATCGTTCAAATTTAGAACAGGATCTTACAGAATTGCCACTAATGACTCTGGGAGTATATGCGGATGGAGTTTGGAGAAATATAATAGGAACTCAAGCAGCGCTACATGTGTTTGAAACAATTAAGCAAATTGTAAAATCGTTCCGTGTAGATCTTGTCACGGATGAAGAAAAATGTTTGAGATTTAAAAACAATGCAGGTAATATATACCGAGTGGTTCCAAGCTCTGATCCAGATATTTCCGTTTTTTCGGAGGGGCAACCTGAGGAAAAAATTCTTTGTATTGAAATTAAAGGTGGGCAGGATGTTGCAAATGTACATAACCGTGCAGGAGAAGCTGAAAAAGCGCATCTAAAAGCAGGTCAAGCGGGCTGGCGTGAAAAATGGACAGTTATATATCTTGTGGGACTTCAACACAAACAAGCAGATAAATTGCTTACAGAATCTCCCTCAACAGATAAGTGGTTTGATATCAATGAAGTATGTGCACAATCGGGTAAAACATATGACTCGTTTAAAAACATGCTTGTTTCAAGGTTTGGTCTGATTGTCAATAGTATTTGTGATGTTTAACTTTAGATAAAATCGACTATTTACAAATGAAATGCAGCATGTTTAAGCTGGATTAGCTATCCAAGGAAAGAAAAAGACTTTTGATTTAAGAGGAACCTTTATTTATACCGCTTGATAATATGTCGCAATTTCTTTGGCAACACCATGGCAACAAAAAATCAGATAGCCTCTACTATCTGAACAATGAAAAGAATACTAATACTCTGAGCTAAACTCCGTAAGCAAATCTGTTTAGAAAACTTCTGGCAGGAGCGAGTGGGAGTAATTGTGGCAAAAGTCAGCGATAGTGAAATTTTATCTAAATTTAGGAGGGAGCCGTTCCAGTTGGAACGGCTCCCTCCTTTGTGCTCCTTAATTAGAAGGCGGGCAGGGGATAGATGGGCGCTGTTACTTCAACCTAGTCCAATCCTCCATGCCGTCGGACTTGGTATAGTTGTGGCTGTTGACAGCCTCCATGATCTGGTAGTAACCCCAATAGCCCTCGGCCACGTCGGGGAACTGACGGAGGCTGTCGGCGTGGGCGTCCACATAGTCCTTGTCTGCCGCCCGAGCCAGCATATTGTTTACGATGGTGGTCACTTCCGACCGGGTGATGGTGTTGTTGGGGCGGAAGGTGCCGTCGCTGTACCCGCCGATCCATCCATATTGGGAGGCGCTCATCACATAGGGATAGAACCAGTCGCTCTCGGACACATCGGAGAAGCTGGCTTCTCCTTCGCTCACTCTGTGAGCGAAGCCCATGGCGATGGTAGTGAACTCCGCGCGGGTAATGGCCCGGTCTGGGTCAAACCGGCCGCCGCCTACGCCGTCCACCATACCCAGGGAAGCCAGGGTGTTCACCGCCTTGGCGTACCACGCCTCGGTGGGCACGTCGGAGAAGGATACGGTAAGCTTCACATCCTGGTTCAGAAGCAGGGTGTAGAACATCTGGGCCACCTCCGCCCGTGTCATGCTCCGGTTGGGGCCAAAGGTGCCGTCAGGGTATCCGGTCAGATAGGCCATGTGGTCCTCCGCATTGAGCCAGTTGGATACGCCGGTGTGGTCAGGGTCAGCCACCGGCTTGACAGCCCGGAACTGGGCCTGAATGGTGTGCTTCTCCCGGACGTTCTCAAAGGTGTAGGAGCGAACGGCCCCCACGCTTTCTCCGTCCACCAGCACGTCGGCGATCTCATACCCGCTGTCCGCCCGGATGGTGAAGGTCTTGTCGCTGCCGCGGGCAACACGGACGGAACCGCTGGGGCTGATGGAGCCGCCATCCTCCGCACTGGCCGTGATGGTGTAACGGGTGGTGCCGCCGCCTCCACCGGAGCTGCCGCCGCTCTCCTTCGTCCAGGCCAGGGCGAAGGGGGAGAAGCTGCCGTTAGCAGCGTCCCCGCTCAGGCTGAATTTCACGCCCTTGTCTGTCTTGGCGGCGGAAATAGAAACCACGTTGGAGGCATCGATCAGATTTTCCATATCCTCCGCTGTATCGATCTGGTACTCCCGGTGCAGACCCTCGAAGTGCAGGACGCTAAAGGTGTAGTCGTTATAACTGCTCTTGACCGCATCGGGATAGGGCCAGAAGATGGTGATATCCTGGTCTGTGCTTACCCAGGCGTTGCCGTCGTGCTCGTTGATGAGGTCCAGATACTTGAACTCATACTGATTTTCTGTGAGGGCATGGCCTGTTTCAGCCGCGCGCTCTGCCAACAACGCTTGCGTGTCGGCCTGGGCCGCAGCGTCCCGTTCGAGAATATCGTCAAAGAGCAGGGCAATCTGTGGGTTGGCATCGGGATCGGTTGTATCCGTGCCCAGCACGCCCAGGTCCTCCTGGCCGTTGGTATAGAAATGCGCGCCATCGGGAATCACGGCCACAGCGATTCCGTCGTCGGTATCCACGTCGTCCTCGCTGTGGACCACGGGCTGGGCAATGTCTACGGTGTTGTCCAGAACTTTGTCCGGATCGGATACGTTGCGCACGGTCAGGGTGCCGGGGTAGAAGTCGATATCCACCGGGTCCCCGTCCTTAGTTTTCACAGTGAGCTCGTTCAGGTTGGTGGCGACGATGTCGTACAGGCCGGCCTCACGGTCATCATCTGCGGTATCGAAGCCGTCGTCTGACAGAGCGTTTGCCTCTGCCTTTGGGACAAAGCCCTCCTCCAGCCAGGGCAGAAGGACGATTTCTCCCTCCTCAATGTCAGACAGGGCATACTCTACGCCCGCTTCGCCCGCTTTGTCAGTGACAACGATTTCATCCAAGGTGACGTTTTCCGCACCCGTCACCTTGTAGCGGGCAGTGGGGAAGGAGTCGTCGTTGATGGAGTCGCCGCCGGTATAGGCCGTAATGTCCTGGGATTCAATCGTGATGGTCTTGGGCTCTATGACCGTCACCTGGAAAACGTAAGAATTGGTTACTGTCGCCTCGTAATCGTTGTCGCTTCCGAAGTCGATAAAATTATAATGTGATTTATAGAAGAGTTCTGGCTCTCCACCATTCCTGACGATATAGCCGTAAATCTCTACCATGTACTGGTTGGGGCTGATTCTCTCATGGTCTTTACTCTCAATGGGAATTTCTGAACGTTCTGTCTTTACACGATTCAGGATGCCGCTTCCCTCGCTGTTAGAGAAGATATCTGGCTCCGCAATGCTGCGCGGGCCATTTGGGGTCTGGTCGTACTCGTCCCACCAGCAGTATTGGAAGTAGACATATTCATCTTCCGTGCTGCCCTGTTTTTCCAGAAGCAGCGGATGGGACACCAGTACCCCGGCGGTGTGTTCCTGGTCATCTAGCTCTACGGTCAGGTTCCCGTTTGCCTGAGCGACGCCGTCCACCGAAAACTGGACTGTGGGGTTTTGCAGGGAATAGGACACCTTGGCCTGCGGGTTTGTCTGATTGGTATCCACTTTCCCCGTGTTTGTCAATGCGCTGCCGCCCAACATCCATTGTATATCGTAGCCAGGCTTTTCATCCGGCGTATTATCCAGAGTGGGGAGTGTATATGTTGTATCCTTCTCCCAAAAGTCAGTACCCTCAATCCGGATATACTGAATAGACTGATAGTTCAGCTTTTCCTGCTGAATACCTGTGTCGCCAAATCGAATCGTCAGGGGATGGGTCATGGCATTTCTGGAAGTGCTTGTGGGACTGCAGTTGAGTCTGTAATCCTGATAGCTCGTGTTGTCATTAAAGATGATCAGCAGGCTGCTGTTTCCGGTATGGAACGCTTTGCTGTCATAACCGGTGTAGTTCGAGTCCCAGCCGTCTCCCTGCCGTTTTACCACGATCTGGGAGATGCGTCCGCTGTAGAATGCCTCGCTGCCGATGGTTTCCACGGATTTTGGGATGACGACCTTCACATCCATTCCGGCGGAAAAGGCATCTTTGAAAGTCTGCTTTCCGATGGCTTTCAGGCTGTCCGGCAGTTCAAAGACCGTACTCTCCTCGCTGTTCGCTGTGCGGACAAACTCCAGCCCTGAACACCCATTGAAAACACTGCCGCTGCTGCCGTCAGCCGCCCCCAGGACCTCAAGGGTATCGGGCAGGATCACGCCGGTCAGACCCGTACATCTGCTGAAGGCGCTCTTTTCTATCGTCTGTACCTTTGTCTTAGATAAATCCAGTACGCCGATAATGGGCGCACCCATCGCCGCCTGACTTTCAATGGTGGTCAGACTGGTCGCTTCGGAGAAGTCAATCACGACTTTGGATTTTCCGAGGTTCGAAAATACATTCGTACCAACCGTACCACCCGAACCAATAGTCGTCACGCTGCTCGGTATCTTGATGGAGAAATACATCTCGTCTCCACTCGGATTAACACGTAAAAGCCAGTCGCTCGAGACCCCCCTATAGGCAGTCCCGTCGATGACCATGCCCTCCTCCGGCACCGCCATCGGATCATCCGGCGAGAGCCCGCTCCCGCCTACCGCCCAGACTGACACCGGACCCAGGGAGAGGACCAGCGCCAGAGTGAGCAGGATCGCTGTCAATCGTTTCTTCATGTACTCATTTCCTCCTTGCGTATTAAGGTGTTTCATAGGTTCAAATGCGGCCTATACCGCTGTTTGACTGATTGGCCGCCCAGGCGGCTGGGGCGGGGGCCCGCCGGCTTCGGGCTTTGCCCGCGCAGACGGGACAGCCGCTGTGCTGCTCTCCTGTCCGGGAGTAGATGGCCGCCTTCCACACGTGTCCATAGGGGCACTCCCACCATACCTTCCGCCGGCTCCCGGCCGTCACCTGCTCCGGCGTTAGGCTGCCGTTGAGCGTCCAGTACCACTGGGCCGCCACCTCCGGCGCCAGAGTAGCTAGGTCGTTGAAGCCCGCCAGCGCCTTCCGCCCTGCGCAGTAGGGGCAGCCGCTCCCACCCATGGTCCGGGCCGCCACCACCGCCTGGTAGTCGTGGCCCTTTTCGCACCGCCACCACACCTTCCGGTTGCTGTACGGTGACACCTGAGTTGGGGCCAGGGCGCCGTTCCGCATTGGGTGCCACTGGGCGGCCGCCTCCGGGTAGAGGCTGGCCAGGTCGTTCTCCCCAGGGATTACCCGCTTGCCCGCACAGTAGGGGCAGCCTGTGCCCCCAAAGGATCGAGACAGGACTCTGGCTTGCCACTCATGCCCCCGACAGCATTTCCACCATACCCTTCGGCGGCTCCCAGCCGTCACTTCCTGGGGCGTCAGCGACCCGTTCCTCGTGGGGTGCCATTGGGCGGCCAGCTCCGGGTGGGTGACAGCCAGATCGTTCTCCCCAGGGGCAGTTACCCGGTTGCTGCACACCGGACAGCCGCTGCCGGCTGTCCGGGACTTGACCACGGCCTGCCACTCGTGCCCTTTTTTGCATAGCCACCAGACCAGCCTGTGGCTGCCGGGGAGCACCTGGTCCGGGGTGAGAGGGGCGTTTTTCGTGGGGTGCCATTGGAAAGCCACCTCCGGAAAGCGGGATGCCAGGTCGGTCTGGCCGGGGACGGCCAGCTTCCCAGAGCAATAGGGGCACCCGGCCCCCGCGCTCACCCGGGCGTACACGGCGCTCTGCCACTCATGCCCCTTCCCGCACCGCCACCAGACCCGGCGGCTGCTCCCGCCACTTACTGTGTCCGGCGTCAGCGGCAAGTTTTTCGTGGGGTGCCACTGATCCAGTAGTTCCTCACGGCCTGTTTGCCGACACAACTGATACATCGTTTTCCGAATATCCTCATCCCCTTTCCGCACGGGACAAAAAGGCCCAGCCTACAAGAACCTTCTCGGCCTTCAGGACAGAATCAGCCTTCTGTCATAATAGGATAAGGTGTTAAAAATGCTGCCTTGTCCATTAACACTTGGAAGGATGACAAAATCAGCCTTCTGTTCTGGATAAGGTCGGGGAGAGCGGCCCTTTTGTCCTCAATAGCCGCTTCATGGGGCGGAAAAAATAAAAAAGCCGCTCTGGAGAGCGACTTTTTGTCAAATCATGGGCATGGAAACACAGGCCGGCGAAAAAATGGATTCGTCGGTCCTGATTTTCATGCCTTGGAAGGCAAAAACACTTGCTTTTTCGGCCTTCCCCTGATATGATTATTGTTATGTAATGGATGTATCAGCCTTTTCCTCTCAATTTTTTGGGACAGAAGGCTGATTCTGTCTATAAGGCTAGGACACCAGCCTCAACCGCTCCAAGGCGCGGGCGTGCTCGGCGCCAGTAGAGATGAGGTAGATACGGGTCGTTTCAATGGAGGAGTGGCCCAACACATCGGCCAGCTTGGCCACGTCCCGGCATGCCCGGTAGAAGGTTCGGGCGAATAGGTGGCGCAGATTATGGGGAAAGACCTTGGAGGAGGCTACCCCAGCTTTCTGGCAGAGCCCCTTCATCTCCGCCCAGATCTGTTTCCTGGATAAGCTCTTTCCGCCTCTGGTGAGGAATATCTCACCGGAGGCGATTTTTTGTTTCCTGGCGTATTTCAGCAGCTTGCGGCACAGCTTGCCAGGGATGAGAATGGCACGGATCTTGCCCTTGAGAGATATCTCTGCTCTGCCCCGCTGGGCGGCCTCCACAGTGAGATATCTTACCTCGGACACCCGGACCCCGGTGGCACAGACGCTCTCCAGCAGCAGCTCCAGCCGCTCCTTTCCGGCCGCGCCCGCCGCCGCTACAAGACGGCCGTACTCCTCCCGTGTCAGCTCCCGGTCCGAGTCCCGGAACAGCCGCCGCTGCAGCTTCAGGTGACGCACCCGGCAGTCCGCCCAGCCGGCAAAGGCCAGAAAGCGGTCCAGCGCCGTCAGCTTGCCGTTCACCGTAGAGGGAGACTGGCCCTCCTCTAGCAAGCGCTCCTTCCACCGGGCAACGGAGGCCTTGGTTACTACGCCGCCCGCCAGAAAGGACGCGAACTGCGCCACATCCCGCAGGTATTTCTCTACCGTCGCCGCGCTTCGCTCCTCATCTTCCAGCCGCTTCCGAAACCGGATCAGATGCTCTCCGCTGATACTCCTGTTTTTCATGTCCCGCTCCTTTCCATGTTTCCTCTTAGTGTAACCGTTCAGGGTCGGCTCGTATCCTCTTTTGCAGGGCTTATGTTGCAAATTGATACCAAACTTACCAAAGGGACAGGAACCTTGTGCCCTGGAACGGCAAAACGCTCTCTTACATGAAAAGATGTTTCCATGTGAGAGGGCATTTCATCCATCGTGTATTGCTCAGGAGAAAATAGAGCCTGGGCTATTGCTGGCAGGAAAAAAGATCGCTCCTTTTGAAGCCGTTTCTGAGGCGGGAGCCTTCGAATACCCGGTCCAAGTGCCCTAAGAAGGCGGCATGGCATAATATGGAGTGGCGGCGTAGGCCAATTTTCAGCCGCCAATTTTAACAGGGAGATGTATTTCAAATGCCAGCCACCATCACCGGGGTCGTCTATGACGACCTGGACCGAAATGGTCAGTTTGACGGGGGCGAACCGGGGATCCCCGGCGTTTCCATGACATTATACAGGGCCGTAGGCAGCTGTACTACTGTGCAGACCGACGCCTTTGGCCGCTATTCCTTCTCTGTGGCGGCCGCCGGCAGTTATACGATATATGAGCCGGTGGTCCAACCCACCTCATGTCCGCCCTCAGCTTTTCCACAGCCGGCGGGCTATCTCCACTCCAATACTCCGCGCAAAGCGGATGTTACCGTGACTGCCGCTCAAGTGGAATCCAATGCGGAGCTCTCCGGACAGAACTTCGGACACGACGCCCTGAGCGCGCCGCTGCCCTGCTCCAGCCGGATGATTCAGTTTGTAGGGCGGCCCACCAACTGGTACGACATCGATCTGGTCACGGGGCAGTCGGTGCTGCGCGGGGCGGTAGACCCAGCCCACGATGTAAACGCCATTGGGTACAGTCCCCTGGACAACTATCTCTATGGCTATGACCAGACGACCAACAACCTGGTGCGTGTAGATGGGGACGGGACCCTGACCCAACTGACTCGCCCTAACGGACTGCCGGCTGCCGGCTACAACACCGGGACCTTTGACGCGGCCGGATTCTTTTACCTGTATATCAATGACGCGGCCCGCTACTACACAGTGGATCTGCGTCCCGGTTCGGCCACCTATTTGAAGCTGGCAGACCCCAGAGCGGGCTATGTGGAGCAGACGGCAAACTATGGCACGCCCCTGTCCTCCGCGGTCAACATCAGTGACTGGGCCTACGACCCGGCGGACGGAAACCTGTACGGTGTGCAGCGCAACGGAGTGCTCACTCGAATCGTCCCCACCACTGGCCAGGTCACGGCCCTGTCCACCACCGCCCCCAATCCAAATGCGTCTTTCGGCGCGGTGGTCATAGACAGCACCGGGACTGTCTACGCCATCGCCAACAACGACGGAACGGTATACCGCTATACCCACAGTGGCAACACTGCCGTAGGAGTGCCCTTCTCCACCACCTTTTTTGCCTCCTTTAACGACGGGGCCATCTGCCCCCGGACAGTGGTGGAGCCCACAGCGGACTTGCAGATGACCAAGACGGCGGACCCCAATCCCGCTACTGCGGGGGGACCGCTGACGTACAGCATCAAAAACTATAACAATGGCCCCGACCCGGCACAGGATGCCCAACTCACTGACACAGTTCCCCCAGAGATGCTGTCCCCCCAGTTCTCCCTGGATGGGGGAAGCACCTGGCAGCCCTGGGCCGGCTCGACCCCTCTGGGTGACATCCCGTCAGGGGACAGCGTCACAGTGTTGATCCGTGGGACCGTGGACCCAGCGGCCACGGGGAGCATCGTCAATACCGCCGTAGTTAGCTCCCCTACCTTTGATCCGGACCTGTCCAATAACACAGACACCGTGGAGGTGTCGGTGGGGGAGGAGGCGGACCTGTCTCTGCTGAAGCTGGGCGCTCCCAAACCCGCCCGTCCGGGGGACCGGGTGACCTATACTTTCGCGGTGGGCAACGCCGGCCCCTCCAGTGCGGTAGATGTCACCTTAGAGGATCAGCAGCCCGCTGGACTGGACGGCCTGGAGTGGTCGCTGGACAACGGAGCCACTTGGCAGCCGTGGAGCCCAACTCTCCCCCTGGGGACTTTGATACCAGGGGTGGCCAGAGTGGTGCTGCTGCGGGGCGTAGTCAGCCCTGCGGCCGGCCAGACCATTGTCAACACGGCTGCCGTGACCAGTCCCACCCCGGACCCGGACCCCAGTAACAATACCTCCACGGATATTACACCCGTTGACCTGGCCGCCGACCTGGCGGTTACCAAGACCGGGGCGCCCAGTCCGGTATCTGCGGGCGGGGTACTGACCTATACCGTGGAAGTTTCCAATCTGGGGCCGGCGGACGGACAGAACGTCCGCCTTACCGACCCCCTACCTGACCAGCTGTCCAACGGGGAGTATTCTCTGGATGGTGTGACCTTCCGATCCTGGACCGGGTCTCTGTCCCTGGGCACCCTGCCGGCGGGCGGCGCACGGACCGTTGTCCTCCGGGGGACGGTGAGAGCGGATGCCGCTGAGACCATCCAGAACACCGTGACCATTACCAGCGACACTCCAGACCCAGATCCCACCAACAACACAGCCACGGAGCTGACCCCAGTAAACACTGCCGCCGACTTGGCAGTAACTAAGATCGCTTCCCCGAATCCGGCTATCCATGGTCAGTTGCTGACTTATTCTATCCTGGTCCAAAATCTGGGCCCGGACCCGGCGGTGGATGGCCAGATCACCGATATGCTGCCCGCCCTTCTGCTGGGGCAGGAGTTCTCTCTGGACAACGGGGCCAGCTGGCAGCCGTGGACGGGAAGCTATGCCCTGGGGACCATCGCCAATGGGCGGCAGATACAGGTGCTCATCCGGGGGACGGTGAGCATGGACGCGGAGGGCCTGGTGGAAAACACCGCGACCGTGTCCAGCAGCACCCCGGACCCGGACCCCGGCAACAACAGTGACACGGTACGGATCCCGGTAGACGTTTCCGCTGACCTGGCGGTGGTCAAGACGGGGCTGCCGGTGGCGGTTCGGGCGGGGGAGCCCCTGGTCTATACCATGATAGTGACCAATGCGGGCCCCTCCGCTGCCCAGGACGTGGAACTGGCGGACCAGACGCCGGGTGCCCTTCTGGGGCCCGAGCTCTCCATGGACGGAGGGATCACTTGGGTACCCTGGTCCAGCCCCTATCCGCTGCGTACCCTGCTGCCGGGGGACAACAGGACAGTCCTTATCCGAGGGACAGTGTCCCCCTCGGCCCAGGCTGGCCCCCTGTCCAACACCGCGGTAGTATCCAGCACTACACCGGACCCAAATCCGGACAACAACACGGATACCGCACCGGTGGAGGTGGAGCAGTCCGCCGATCTGAGTGTGGTAAAGGAGGGCGGGACCTCTCCCGCGGTGCCCGGCCAGCAGTTCCAGTACACCATCACGGTGGGAAACAGCGGCCCCTCGGACGGACAGAATGTGATTCTGACCGACTCGGTTCCGGCCGCCCTGCTGGGACAGGAGTTCTCGTTGGATAACGGGGCCACCTGGGCACCCTGGTCCAGCCCCTATGGGTTGGGCATCCTGCCCGCCGGACAGAGCCGCTCGGTCCTGCTGCGGGGCACTGTAAGCACAACTGCGGGAGATACCCTGGTCAACACAGCGGTGGTGGCCTCTACTACCCCGGACCCGGACCCCAGCAACAACAGTTCCACTGATGTGACTCCGGTGCTCCAGACGGCTGACCTGGCGGTGGTCAAGACGGGGCCCGTGGACCCGGTCCAGCCCGGTCAGAGCTTGACCTATACTATCTTGGTGACCAACCGGGGGCCGAGCACTGCCCAAGGGGTAATATTGGCGGATATCACTCCGCCGGAGCTGTCCAATGTAGAGTTCTCCCTGGATGGCGGAGCCACCTGGGGCCCCTGGAGCGGGAGCTATCCTATTGGAGAACTGCCGGAGGGTGGGGCGCGGTCCTTCCTGATCCAGGGTGGATTGGCGGTGGAGGCCCGAACCAGTGTCACCAACACGGCCGTCGTGTCCAGCACTACGCCGGATCCAGATCCCACAAATAACTCATCCACCAGCGTGGTACCCATCGCGGGCGGCACGGATCTACAGTTGAGCAAGTGGGCGCCAGGTTACGTCCAGCCTTGTCAGACGCTGGTCTATGTGCTTCAGGTGACCAACCTGGGGCCAGAAACGGCGCTGCAAGCGGTAGTGACAGACCAACTGCCGGCGGAGTTGAATGGGGTGATGGTGTCACCCGACGGCGGCGGCACCTGGCAGCCCTGGATTGGCAGCTACGAGCTGGGGGATATCCCCTCCGGGCAATCCCGGTCCTTGCTGCTGGCCGGGCAGGTGGATGCCTGTGCCCAGGGCGTCCTTGTCAACCGGGCGGCGGTAACTGCTCTGTCCCTGGAGTTGAGGCCCGAGGACAACGAGGCATCGGCGGCCACGGTGGTGTGGAGGCCCTGGTGCCAGGGCCCGATGCCCCGGCACCGCCAACTGCCCTGCTGAAAAGAGAGATGCCGGAAGGATATCCTTCCGGCATCTTCTAAAATTAAAACAGAGTCCTGGAGCCTCACAAGCTGTTTACGAAAAGAGAAAATCAGGGCTGACCCGCCTGGGCCAGCCCTGATGCTCACATATTGGCCAAAATGTCCTCCAGTTCCTCCCTGGAGTAGCGGTACACTTTGTCGCAAAACTGGCAGGACAGCTCCGCCTGGCCCTGCTCGGCGATCAGTCCGGACAGCTCTTGCCGCCCCATGCTGATGAGGGCGCGGGTCACCCGGTCTCGGGAGCAGTAGCACCGGTACTCCACCGGATGCTTCTCCAGGATCTCCAGCTCAAAGTCCTTCAGTACCGCTTTCAGCAATCCCTCGCCGTCCAGTCCATCGGCTAGAGCGTGGCTGACCGAGCCCATGGCATGGACCCCGGCCTCTATCTTGGATATCATCTCCTCGTCGGCGCCAGGCAGAAGCTGGATGAGATAGCCGCCGGCAGCGGTGACAGACTGGTCCAACCCTACCAGTACACCCAGGGCACAGGCGGTTGGGATCTGCTCGCTCTCCACAAAGTACATGGCCAAGTCGTCAGCAATCTCACCGGAAAACAGACCGATAGACCCCACATAGGGCTCCTTCAGTCCGATGTCTTTGATGACGGTAAGGGTGCCGTCGGTTCCCACCGCGGCCCCCACGTCCAGCTTGCCCCGGTACTTCTCCATCAGGTCCACCTGGGGGTGCTGGACATAGCCCCGGACGTTGCCCTCATAGTCGGACACCGCCAAAATGGTGCCCAGGGGGCCGCCCCCTTTGATTTGAAGGGTGAGGGAGCCCTGCTCCTCCTTGAGCATGTCGCCCATCATAGAGGCCCCCAGCAGAGCCCGCCCCAGGGCGGCGGTGGACATGGGCAGCAGCTTGTGGATGTTTCGAGCCCGCTCCACCACGTCCCGTCCGGTGACAGCGACAGCTTTGACCAGGCCGTCGCCGGTTATTGCTCTTACGATTTCGTCGCGCATAGATATTACTTGTCCTTTCTCGCAGTGAAAAAAATGCGCTGTTCCCCGTCCACGGGGGGACGCATTTTCAATTCTCCGAATATCCTGATCTGGGAAAAACCCGCCTGCCGGAGCATGGCCGTCAGCTCCTCCGTGGTGTAGGCCCGCTCCCGGTGGAGCTCCTCCCCCCGCGCCCACTGGCCGGTCCTTTCGTCCAACTGGAAAATATCCATGAAATAGGAACAGATGCGGCCGCGCCGGGAGTACTCCGCCCGCCAGACGCAGTAGGCGTCCTCAGTTTCATCTAAAAAGACCTGACCATCCAGCCCCTCCAGTTTTTCCACCGTGTTTACGTCAAAGAGAAACAGACCCCCAGGCATGAGAAACAGGTGGACCCGCTCAAAGGCCCGCTGGAGCTTTTTCGGGTCGGTAACATAGTTGACGCTGTCCAGACAACACACACAGGCGTCGATGGTGCCGTACAGGTCCAGCCTCTCCATGGGCTGGCACAGGAAGATGGGCTCAATGGGGGCGGCGCCCCGGTTTTTCTCCGCCGCCTCGGCCAGCATCTCCGGCGACTGGTCCACTCCGATCATCTCATAGCCCCGCAAGGCCAGCTCCCGGGTGAGGGAGCCCGTGCCGCAGGCCAGGTCCAGCACCGTCCTGCCTGGCAGGGGCTGGCGGCGGAAGTGCTTTTCGATATAGTCGGCCCAGGCGGGATAGCGGACATCATAGGTCAGCTGGTCATAGCAACCGGCCAGAAAGCGGTAGCTGTTCATCACCGCCGCTCCTTCAGGCGGGGGATGACCCGCTGATAGCCCTCCGCCCCGTAGTGGAGGCACCGGTTCACCCGGCTGATGGTGGCGCTGGAGGCCCCAGTCTTTTCCAGAATGTCGCTGTAAATCAGGCCCTCATCCAGCAGCATGGCCACTTCCATCCGCTGCTCCATGGCCTTCAGCTCGGACACGGTACACAGGTCCTGGAGAAAGCGGCGGCACTCGTCCTCGTCCTTCAGGGTCAAAATGGCGCGATACAGGGTATCGCTGGCCTCTTTATCCAAAAATTTTGACATAACAGGCTCCTTTCTCCCGATGATTCCAAGGGTGGGGGATATCTCCATACTTCTATATTTTAACAGGCTACCATGTGAAAGTAAACAAAAAAATACAGCCAGAGGACCGGCACCCGAGGTCCGCCCCTCGTAGCTTTTTTCACCGGCCCATGATAAAATAAAAAATCAATCCGATGTCATATCGCGCGTTTTTTTACGTCTAGAAGGATGAATAGGATTTTGGAAGGAGGTGCGGCCGTGGAGGACACAGACATCATCCAGCTGTATTGGGCCCGGGACGAGGGGGCCATTGCGGCCACCGACGAAAAATACGGCACGCTGTGCCGCTCTCTGTCCCACAATATCCTGGCCAGCCGGGAGGACGCGGAGGAGTGTGTCAACGACACCTGGCACCGGGCCTGGAATACCATGCCGCCCCAGCGGCCTGCCTCCCTGCGGGCCTATCTGGTCCGATTGGTCCGCAATTTGTCCATCGACCGCTGGCGGGCCCGGAAGAGCCAGAAGCGGGGAGAAGGGCTGGAGGCGCTGGTACTGGAGCTGGAGGACTGTGTGCCAGCCGTCCCCAGCGCCGAGGAGGAGACAGAGGCGCGGGAGCTCTCCCGGACCATTGACCGCTGGCTGGACGGTCTGCCGAGAGAGGACCGAGTTCTGTTTGTCCGCCGATACTGGTACGGACAGCGGCTGGATGAGCTGTCCGGTCAGCTGGGCTGGTCCCCAAACCGGGTGAGCCAGCGGCTGCTCCGCCTGCGGACGGGTCTGAAGCGGTATCTGGAGCGAGAGGGGGTAGTGCTGTGAGTGACAAGAGTGAGAGGATCTTTCAATCTCTGAGCGACATTTCAGACCAGAAGGTAGATGAGGCGGCCCGGAGACCGGCCGGAAAGCGGCCCGCCCCCCGTTGGAGGCGGTGGACCGCCCTGGCCGCCTGTCTGTGCCTGGTGGCGGGGGCGGCAGTGTGGTATCTGCCCCGGATGGGGGGGAGCTCATCCAACAACGGCCTGGGCGGGAGCGGAGCGGACGGGGTGACCAATTTCATGTCCTATGCAGGCCCGGTGTTTCCCCTGACCTTGGCGGAGGAAAACGGGGCTGTCACCGCCCAGCGGGAGATCACTCTGGACTTTCAACCCTGGGTACCCCGGTGGATCTCTAATGAGGAGATGGCCGCCGAAGAAGCGGCCTGGGGGGAGGAGAGCTACGATAAGATCCTAAGTGATCTCCGGGAGAGCTTCCCCGATGGGGGTTACTCCAGCCGGTCCACGGACCTTCTGATCCGCGACCGCTATGTACTGACCAATCACTCCGACCAGGAGCAGAGGGTCCAGGTGCTCTACCCCTTTGTCAGCTCCCTGAGGGACCTGACGAAGCGGATGCCAACCCTGTCTGCGGACGGCGAAGAACTGGAAACTGTCCTTCACCCCGGCGGATACTCCGGCGGCTTTCAGGACACCGAGGGACAGACAGATGGGGAGCGGCTGAACCTGCGGGGGCTGGACTCCTGGGAGGCGTACCGGGATCTTCTGTCCGACGGCTCCTATCTGGAGGGAGCCCTGGGGGATTACCCAGACCTGACAGGCGTGCCGGTGACGGTCTATCGATTCACCGATCCCTGGGGGCCGGAGCAGGACGAGAAGGCCGACCTTCCAAACCCTACCCTCCGGGTGGAGTTCGAGCTGGACTATGACAGGACTACTGTTCTCTCCTACGGCTTCCATGGCGGCTTCTATGATCGGGAGGCGGGGATCATGGGCCAGAGCTTCTCCATTCCTCAGGAATGGGAACGGGATCACGACCGACCCTATTATTTAATTGTCCTGGGGGACGACGTGGCCAATATGACCACCCAGGGCTATAACACCGGGGGCTGGGACACGGACAAAAAGATAGAGGCCGGGGTGGATATCCAGCGGTATGAGAGCGATCTGGATACCGCCCTTCGGGATGCGGCCGCCCTGCTCTATGAGACGGATATGGAGCGGTGGAGCGAGGACCTGTGGGGCCTGCGCCACCCCGCCCAGGCCACGGTGGACTTTGAGATGTACTACGGCCTGCTGTGCGGCTATCTGATGAGCTACGGCCTGCTGTCAGAGGACCCGGCGGAGCGGTATGAAACCGGCTGGCTGGAAGAGGTGGACTTTGAAGTGGCAGACCGTGTATGTTATCTGGAGGGGGAAGTGACTATCCCCGCTGGCGGGACAGTGGAAGTGACTGCCCAACTGGTCAAGAATGCCAGCTTCGATTTCTACTGTGCCCACACCGAAAACGAGGGCGTATACGGCTATGACCTGGTGACCAGGCTGGGCTCCGCCCTCACCTTTACCGGCCAGAGCGCCGTTCTGGAGGACCGGGAGCGGATCGAGATCGTTCGGCAAAACTTTGGGTTTGAGCCTGAGAGCGGGATACGGACCGTGGAGCTGAATCCGGAGGAGGAGCACTACTATCTGGCGGTCCGGCGGGTGGAGACAGAGGAATAGGAAAAGACAGCGGACTGTGACCAGTCCGCTGTCTTTTTATCCCGCAAGCTCCCAGCCTTCCGGCTCGCTGGGGAAGTCAAAGCTGGTGCTGAACCAAGTGATTTCATCCCCCTCTACTCGGAAAGCGGGGAGAGAGGGGGTGACTATCTGCCGGCCGTACTGGTCGGTGACCAGGGCGGCGAAGACCAGTTCATCCCCCTCCTGGAGATCCAGCTCTACCGAGGGAAGGTGGAACCACTGCTCCGCCTTCTCAAAGCCGTGATGATTGTCTGGACGGCCGCATGGCTCCAGCCAAAAGAGCAGTGCTCGGTTTCGGAACAGGCCGAGCTGGACCTGCTTGACTTGGGATTGACCAATATCCTCGTTGACCGCAGAGGCGGAGGCGGACAGCCCTGTGAGGAAGCCATAATTCTCTCTCACATGGAACAGGCCGTCCTCTCCACGGGGAATATTTAACAGGGCACTCTCCAAAAGAGAGATATCTACCACTGGTAGACTGCTGCCGTAGAGAGAGGAATAGTTACCCAGTAGTTGAGTCTGGCGTGTTCCCTGGTCCACCAGGACCGCGGATAAGGTGATGCTGTCTGTCAGAGGGCAGGTGATCTGGCCGGAGAACTCCTGCCCCGGTCCAGGAACGGCGGGAACGTCCACCAACCCATCCCCGGTATCAGCATGGAGAAGGATCTCCAGCCCCTCAGTATAGGTCTTGGGCACCACACGGACCGAAAAGGTGACAGTATTGGACGCCAGGTCGGCCGACTGGATATTGGTAGCGTAGTCGGCCACCAGACTGTTCTGGGATTTTAGGATCTCCTCCACCCTGCTGGTAATGGAGCCGATTTGACTATTGACCGAGTAGGTAATATTGCCCACGGAATTGGCCAGGTCGGTGTATTGGCGGTCCAGCTCCTTCAACCGGGCGAATAGGGAGCGCCCGGCCAGAAGGACAAGCAGCAGGGCCAGACAGGCGGCGCCGTAGCGCAAGCGCCTGTGGCGGGGGGAGCGGCTTTCCCGAACCTTCTGCTCCACCAATTCCGACACCCGCTCCTGCTGTTCCGCGGTGAGCTGGCTGGACTGCTGATAGCGGGACAGGATCTCCTCGACCAGTTTCAACTGGGCAGGGGAAAGATCGTTGGAGATGTGCTCCTCCTGGTCCTCCTCCACACCGAGCAGCCAGCCGACGGATACATGGAACAGGCGGCTGAGAGCCACCAGTTTGTCCACATCGGGCAGACTGGAATCAGATTCCCATTTATAAATAGACTGTCGGGATACGCCGAGAGCCTCGCCCAGCCCCTCCTGGGACAGATCCAGCTCCCGGCGCTTGGCGGCGATACGTTGTCCGGTCGTCATGGTCATCGGCCTCCTTTGCATTCACCCTAGCAAAAAGGGGAGAAAAAGACCACCTCCTCGCGGTTTGAATCCTGCTAACCAGCGGTTTACATTCTCCGGAATCCATTGGGGCGCAAGGAGTTTAGAGGACCTCAGTCCACCAAAATAGCATTGGGATAGATGCGCTCCATGCGGCTGTCTGGGAAACGGCGGTCCAGAAGCTGTCCCAGCGCGGTGTCGGGCGGAGCGTCCATAGTCTGACGCTGGGTGTACCGTCCCATGGCCAGACAGGACACGGCGATGTTGACCACCATAAAGAGGATGAGGACCCAGGAGAGGACCCGGCCGATCCGGAGAGGGAGCCGCTCGATCCACTGGGAGAGCCGGGGGTAGATGGACTTGAGCCACACGACAGCGGCGATGCCCCAGAAAAAACAGTATAACAGATTGATGCGTCCGCCCAGATTGAAGGGCAGGTGGCTGTAGTCCCAAAACACCGTGCCGAAGACCAACTCGGTAAAAACGGAGCAGAGATACTCATAGACGCCGCCCACCACGGTTCCAACAAGAAAGACGTAGCTGTCGCTCTTGTGCCGGTACTTGTACAGAACAGCGGTGAGCAGGACGGCCCCCAGCCCCCAGACAATGGAGAAGGGGCCGTAGACCACGCTGCTTCGGCTCATCCACACCCCGGCCGTGATACGGCAGAAGATGGTTTCAATCATGTCGCCCAGAAAGGCGCCGATCAAAAACAGCCACAACAGCTTGTAAAAGCAGCAGCCCTGGGCAAAGACTCCGGACGTTCCTTTTTTGGCGGCTCTGCGGCGGGCCTGTTCCTCCAGCCGCTCCCGCCGTAGGCCGTAGGCCCTGGCCATACGGCGCTGGATATACCGGGTGACGGCGTTATCCAGATGGTCGGTGAGACGACGGAGCCGGAGGGAGAGCTCACTGGGCTCCTTCAGACTGGTATTGAGCTGGAGCAGGGCGGCCAGAGAGGTAAGCAGGTCGCCGGCCAGCAGACAGAACAGGACCAGCAGGATGAGCTGACCGACAGAGCGGGGAATCAGTCCGGCCAGCCTGACCAGCAGGGGGTTGCCAAAATAGAGGCACAAAAGGGCCATCCCGCCCCAGAGAAGGGAGTATCCCAAACAGATGTGACCCTCGAATTGAAAGCGGTATCTGGAGTAGTCCCACCACTTCTGGCCGGAGAGATGTTCCAGTAGGATGCCGGTGAACAGTTCAAGGCCGGTGGCAATAATCAGGCCAAAGAGAAAGAGAAAAAAGGGCGTATTTTTCAGTTCGGGCAGAAAGATGGCGAACAACACAGCCGCCAGGCCGTAAACCGGGGAGAAGGGGACATTCAAAAACCCCCGATTGATAAGCCGCCGCCGTTTGGCGGCCGCCAGAGCGGTTTCACCCAGCCACCCCAAAAAGGAGTAGGCCAGAAAGAACCAGAGAAGCTGATATACTGTATATTCCATAGAAACTCCTTATCCAGCGGCGGAAAAGAATGCCTGGATAGCCCCATGGTCCGCCTGGACCGAGCCCTGGACAAAGCCGGGCTTGCCGCCACCACGGCCGTTGAGGCTTTGGTTCATCTCCTTGGCAAAGGTACGCAGGTCGCCCTCCAGTTGGCCAACGGCGTACTTGTAGCCCTGACCATCCACGCCGGAGAAGCAGGCACACCGCCCGCCACAAGTCTGGAGGACGGCGTCGCACAGGCGGCGCAGACTATCAGGGGTCAGGCCCTCCTCAAAGAGAAGCACATCTCCTGCCCCAGTGAGCTGACGGGCCAGGGAAGCAAAGCGATCCTCCTCCATGGATAGAAGCCGGGACTTCAGAGCGGCGTTCTCCTCGGTCAGCCGCTGGACCGCTGCCCCAGTTTCAAAGGCCTTGGCAGAGAGAAGGGTAGACACCTGGTGGTTCTGCGCTAAAATACTGTTTACATAACGCAAGGCCCGACTGCCGCACACCAGTTCGATGCGTACCCCCTCACGAAACTTCTGAACGGACAGGAGCTTCACAAAGCCCACCTGGCCGGAGGAGGCCACATGGGTGCCGCAGCAGGCGCAGGTATCAGCGCCGGGGAAAGAAACGATTCTTACCCGGCCAGTCAGCGCCTTTTTGCTCCGGTATTCCAGTGTTGCCAGCTGTTCCGGAGAAGGGAAGGTGATGGAGATGGGGTGGTCTTCCCAGATATAGCGGTTGGCCGCCTCCTCCAGCTCCTGGAGCTGGTCTCCGTCCAGCAGTACGTTTAAATCGATGGTAATGAAGTCGCTCCCCATATGAAAACCAACATTGTCGCACCCCCACTTAGCGTGGGCGATGCCGGACACGATATGCTCGCCGGAGTGGTGCTGCATCAAATCGAAGCGGCGTTCCCAGTCAATCTGCCCCTCCACCTGAGCGCCGGGCTCCAAAGGGCCGTCACAGGTGTGGACTACCCGGCCCTCACGCTCGTGGACCTCCAATACCTGGACCGGCCCAAGGACGCCCAGGTCATAGGGCTGACCGCCCCCCTCGGGGTAGAAAGTGGTCTGGTCCAGTATTACGTCATAGCCTCGCTTGCCCTGTATGCAGGACTCCACATGGGCGGAGAATCGGGTCAGAAATGGGTCTTGTTCGTAGAGCTTTTCCATGGTCATGTCCTCTCTCTATTTTTTGTATCATAGCACACTGGGGTTGGAAAGGCAAATTGGAAAGATGTTTCGTTTGAGAATATGATTTCAGGTGGGCGGCAGGAAAGTTTAATGCGGATTTAATGCGGCGGCATTTTGCTTAATCCCATTTTTTTATGAAATGGAATAGGATAGGCTCATCCGAAAGGGCAGGATTCGGATAATAAAGTACAGAGGTGAGTCGTTATGATAGCTGATTATATGTTGCTTCGACTGGTGATTGCCACTATCGTTATTTTAGTAGCGTCTGTTCTGGCTCTGTCCGTGAAGCTGGTATCTAGGATAGTCCGGTCTGCCGCCCATAAGAAGTCTGTAAAGGCATATTCCTGGGACAGGAGTAAGACTGCTGCTCGTTAAAGAAGCGGCCTCCACATTTGTTTTCCCCATTTGGTCAGAGAGCCGGGACACAAGCCTGTGTTCCGGCTCTCTGTATTTGTGAGTGGGGAGAGCGTTCAACCAATACTGCCGAAGACAGCCCCCAAAACCAGAACCAGCAGGGTAACGCCGCAGAACAGATATTTTGCCATTGGATAGAACCAGGACCCAAGAGGCTTGTGGCGGGCCAGGTTTACCTGCTTGAGTACATAGTCCTTGCCGCATATCCAGAAGAACATGACCGCGGCCAGCAGGGCGCCGATGGGGCAGATATAGATGGAGCACACGTCCATCCAATGGGAGACGATAGGGGCGATGAGCAGGCCCACTCCAATGCCGATGGCCCCGATGATGCCGACGGCAGCGGGCCTTGGCAGGTGGAACAGCTCCTGGAGGGTGGCGGTGGGGGCCTCAAACAGATTGACCAGAGAGGTCAGAGCAGCGAAAACCACCGCGACAAAGAATACCACCAGGATGACTGGCCCGCCGGGGATTCCGCGGATCACATTGGGGAGGTAGATGAACATTAGGCCCGGACCGCTCTCGTTGAGCTGCTGGCCCGCCACCGCCATTGCGGGAATGATGACCAGAGCGGCCAACAGGGCGGCACAGGTGTCAAAGAGGGCCACCATCTTGGCGTCAGAGGGGATGTCGGAGTCAGGGCTCAAGTAGGAGCCGTAGATCAGTGTTCCATTGCCGGCAATGGACAAGGAGAAAAATGCCTGGCCCAGGGCATAGACCCATACCCAGGGGTCCAGGAGCCCTTCAGGGCGGAGGACGAAGATGTACTGATAGCCGGCGGAGGAGCCGGGCAGAGTGACCAGGTAGACGGCCAGACCGATAAACAGTAGAAAGAACAGGGGCGTCATGACTTTATTGGCCTTCTCGATGCCCCGGCCCACGCCGAAGGCCATGATGGCGATGGTGACCGCCATGCCGGCGATCTGCCAGCCCAGGTTTCCAGAGGCGGTGGCGCCAAAATTGGCGCTGAAGGCGTCTACTCCGTCCAGGGCGGACAGAGCGCCGGTGATGGACTGGGCGGTGTACTTGAAGATCCAGCCGGTGACCACAGAGTAACCGATGGCCAGGGCCAGGGATCCCAGGACCGGGATAAGGCCCAGCAGCTTGCCAGGCTTATCGGTGCCGAAGCGCAGCTTGGTGGCCTCGCCAAAGGCGTGGACAGGACCGGACCGGGTGGCCCGGCCGAAGGCCATCTCCCCGATGACGCCGGTGGAGCCGATGATAACCACAAAGATCAGATAGGGGATCAGGAAGGTGGCTCCGCCGTATTTTGACACCCGAGCCGGAAAGAGCCAGATGTTGCCCATGCCGACCGCGGAGCCGATACAGGCCAGAATGAAGCCCCACTTAGAGCCCCAGGAATCTCGTTTCTTCTCATGTTTCATGGATGTTCGATCACGCCTCTCTCTTTTTGACAGGGAAGGTCCTGCGCAGATGTAAGCATACCATATTATAGGAAAAAAACAAAGGGGTGAATTTTCGTTGACAGAGGGGAGGGATTGGGATAGGATGGAAGTAAAAGGTGCCCAAATTGAGAGAACGGAGGATGGAGCGGTGAACGACCTCTCGGTGGACCTGTTTTTTATGAAACAGCCTGAGCTGCTGCCCCTCTATTTGGAGATTGAGAGGGCTGTCCGGGATAGGCTGGGTGACTTTGAAGTGGTGGTACAGAAGAGCCAGATTACCTGGAAAGGCCCAGGCTCTTTCGCCGCCCTATGGCTGCCCCGGTGGAAAAGGCCGGACGGGCGGATCTATGTGGGGCTGTCTTTTTTTCTGGAATTTCAGGTGGAAAGCCCCCGCATTCCCTACTCGACAGAGCCCTACCCCAACCGCTGGACCCACCACACCTCGGTGGCCGATCTTGGCGAGCTGGATGAGGAGCTAATGGGCTGGCTCTATCTGTCCAAGGAATTTTCCGGGCGCAGGCGGCGGAGAAAGAGCTGAAAATCTTGCAATACCGGGCAACCTATTGTAAAATGATTCGAACGCCCTACGATAGACCCCATAAGGAAGGTGAGCATCCATGAGCATGACGGCTGTGAAGTCAGTAGACCCTAGAAGTCCGGCCCACCGGGCGGGTATCCGGGTGGGGGAAACGCTGACCCACATCAACGGCCACATGATCGTGGACGTGCTGGACTATAAATTTTACAGCTATGATCCCAGGCTGGAAGTGACCCTCCGGGAGCGAGACGGCTCCACCCGCACCCTGCGGATCCGCAAGGGGGAGGGGGAGGACCTGGGGCTGGAATTTGAGACCTATCTGATGGACCGGGCCCGCTCCTGTGCCAACAACTGTATCTTCTGCTTTGTGGACCAGATGCCCCCTGGGATGCGACCCTCTCTCTATTTTAAGGACGACGATGCCCGGCTGTCCTTCCTGATGGGCAATTACCTCACCTTAACGAACCTGTCCCCTCGGGAGGTGCAGCGGATTATCGACCTGCGGATCTCCCCCATCAACGTGTCCGTCCACACCACAGACCGGGCGCTCCGGGCGGAGATGCTGAAGAACCGGCGGGCGGGGGAGAGCATCGATATCATGGAGCGGTTTGCCCAAAACCACATCACCATGAACTGCCAGATCGTATCCTGCCCCGGCATCAACGACGGCCCCGCTCTGGATAAGACATTGCATGACTTGGCGGGGATGTATCCGGCGGTGAACAGCATCTCGGTGGTCCCCGTAGGCGTGACGAAATACCGGGAGGGGCTGTATCCCCTGTCCATTTACAACACAGAGACCGCCGGAGCGGTCATCGACCAGGTGGAGGGCTTTGCCGCCCACCATCTGGAGAGGGCGGGGACCAGGCTGGCGTGGTGCTCGGATGAGTTTTATCTCCTGGCTGGCCGGGAGCTCCCGCCGGAGGAGTATTTTGAGGAGTTTACCCAGCTGGACAACGGGGTGGGGATGCTCACCCTGCTCTCCCGGGAGTTTGGCCGGGCGCTGGACCTGATGGAGCCGGAGGAGATGGCGGGCGCCACCCCGTTTTCCATCGCCACCGGGGTGTCCGCCGCCCCATATTTGGAGAGATTGATTTCCCAGGCCAGGGAGAAATGTGGTAAAATAGAGGGCAGGGTCTATCCCATCGTCAACCACTTCTTTGGAGAGACCATCACGGTGGCCGGACTGGTCACCGGAGGCGATCTGATCCATCAGCTCAAGGGGCGGGAGCTGGGAGAGCGCCTGCTGATCCCGGCCAATATGCTCCGCTCCGGGGAGCGGGTCTTTCTGGACGACGTGTCGGTGGACGATGTGGAGCGGGAACTTGGTGTTCCTGTTGCGGCAGTGGAGCAGGACGGCTATGAGCTGTGCGACGCAATCTGCGGACTGGAGATTACCCCTATGGCCCAACGCCAGAGCCAGGAAGAAACAGAATACTATCAATATAATCAAAGAGTGTAGCGGGGAGCCGAATGTGGAAAGGCCGGCATATTTCAGGCCGCCCCTCGCCGCCGCGAAGGCCGCTTCTCCCATAACGACGTCTGGGCATTTTTTGCTGCATTCTCTTGCGCCTCCTCCCCACATCAAACCCGATTTGCTGGGCTTTGATAGGGGCATATGAAAGGATGATTACATGAAACCTCTTGTTGCTATTGTAGGCAGACCAAATGTCGGTAAGTCCATGCTCTTTAACAAGTTGTGCGGCCAGCGGCTGTCTATCGTGGAGGACACCCCCGGCGTCACCCGGGACCGGCTGTACGCCCAGTGTGAGTGGAGAAATCGCACCTTTGATATTGTGGATACCGGCGGCATCGAGCCGGGCACCGACGACCAGATCCTGGCCTTCATGCGGGAGCAGGCGGAGATCGCCATCTCCACCGCCACGGTCATTGTCTTTGTGTGCGACATCAAGACCGGAATGACCGCCTCCGATCAGGAGGTGGCCAATATGCTCCTCCGATCGGGCAAGCCGGTGATCTTGGCAGTCAATAAGGCAGACCAGACCGGGCGGGAGAACCCGGATATCTATGAATTTTATAACCTTGGGCTGGGCGATCCCATTGCCGTGTCCGCCCTCCATGGCCACGGCACCGGCGATCTGCTGGACGCCTGCTTCCAGTTCTTCCCCGAGGAGGAGGACGAGGAGGAGGACGACGACGTCATCAAGGTGGCAGTTATCGGAAAGCCCAACGTGGGAAAATCCTCTCTGGTCAACCGCATTTTGGGAGAGGAGCGGGTCATTGTATCCAACGTGGCAGGCACCACCCGGGATGCTGTGGACAGCGCGTTTGAGAACCAGCACGGAAAATATCTCTTTATCGACACCGCCGGGATGCGGAAGAAGTCCAGGGTGGATGACCGGATCGAGAAGTTCTCCGTCCTGCGCTCCACCATGGCCATCGAGCGCAGCGATGTGTGCCTGATCATGATCGACGCCCAGGAGGGAGTCACTGAGCAGGATACCAAGGTGGCCGGATTGGCCCACGAGGCGGGTAAGGCGTGCATTATTGTGGTCAACAAGTGGGACGCCATCGAGAAGGACGGCAAGACCATGGACAAGATGCGTCAGGAGGTCATGCGGGACCTGTCTTATATGACCTACGCCCCTATTGTCTTTATTTCCGCATTGACCGGCCAGCGGGTGGACCGGCTCTTTGAGCTTATTAACTATGTCAACGACCAGTCCGCCATGCGCATCACCACTGGAATGCTCAACTCGGTCCTGGCCGACGCCACCGCCCGGGTCCAGCCTCCCACAGACAAGGGGCGGAGGTTGAAGATCTATTATATGACACAGGTGGGCATCCGTCCGCCCCACTTCGTCTGCTTCTGCAACGACGCCCGGCTGTTCCACTTCTCCTATCAGCGATATCTGGAAAATCAGATCCGCTCCACCTTCGGCCTGGAGGGCACCCCTGTCCGGCTGACCGTGCGGCAGCGCAGCGATAAGGAGGAGTGATAATGGGTTCCGCGATTTTATTTTTCCTCACCCGGATGGATTTTTGGATCGTGGCAGTCATCTCTTATTTCTGCGGCTGCTTCAATGGGGCGGTGATCGTATCCAAATATATCCTGCGGGACGACGTGCGAAACCACGGAAGCGGCAACGCGGGGCTGACCAATTTCTACCGTACCTTCGGCGGCCCATTGACCTTTGTGGTTATTCTCACCGATGTGCTAAAGGCAGTGGTGGCCATTCTGATCGCGGTTAAAATTGGCGGCGGATATGACCCGCGCATCATGCCGGACTTCCCTTTGGATGGTGCTACGGTCGCCTATTATGTAGTCCTGTTCAAGTATTGGGCGGGCCTGTTCTGCCTGTTGGGCCATATGTTTCCCTGTATGTTCCACTTCAAGGGGGGTAAGGGCATCCTGTCCGGAGGAACCATCGCCATCATGATCGACTGGCGGATCGCTCTGGTCGTGTGGGGCGGCTTTCTCATCCTGGCCGTCCTCACTCGATATGTGTCCCTGGGTTCGGTGTGGGCTGGGGCCTCCTTCCCTGTGGCCACTTGGTTTGTTTACCAAGACTGGGTCATCACCCTGTTGGGGCTGCTGCTCGGCGGGCTGGTGGTCTATATGCACCGGGCCAATATCAAGCGGCTGCTCTCCGGAACGGAAAATAAGTTTTCTCTGCGTAAAAAGAAATGATATGACCGCGGGGGCGGCCCCATGGAGCTGCCCGCCCGGGGGCGCATCGTGCTGTGCCCCTACGAAATGAGACCGTGAACTGGAGGGCCGTCGTGGACACTGGCCCCTACAATATTACATTGGGAGGTAAACTCTGATGAAGATCACCGTAGTAGGCAGCGGCGCCTGGGGGACTGCCCTGGCCCTGCTGTTACTGGAAAACGGAAACGATGTCACTCTCTGGTCTTATCACCAGGAGGAGTCTAACCGGATGCGGGACACCCATGAGAACCCCATGCTCAAGGGAGTGCCTCTGCCGGAGGAACTGAAACTGACCACCGACCTATCCTCGGTCAAGGGATGTGGTCTGGTGGTGCTGGCAACGCCCTCCTTCGCTGTTCGAGCCACCGCAGCCCAGCTGCGGGAGCTGGTGGACCCAGGGACCATTGTTGTATCGGTGTCCAAGGGAATTGAAAAGGATACCTCGCTCCGTCTGAGTCAGGTCATCGAGGAGGAGCTTCAGGGCAAATGCCCTGTGGTGGTGCTGTCTGGGCCCTCCCACGCGGAGGAGGTGGGGCGCCGTATCCCTACCGGCGTGGTGGCGGCGGCGGACGAGCTGTCTGTAGCCCAAAAGGTCCAGGACCTGTTCATGAACCCCCGCTTCCGTGTCTATACCAGCGATGATAAGGTGGGCACCGAGATCTGCGCCGCCCTGAAGAACGTCATCGCCCTGTGCGCTGGCTGCTGTGACGGGATGGGCTATGGGGACAACACCAAGGCCCTGCTTATGACAAGGGGACTGGCCGAGATGGCCCGGCTGGGCGTGGCCCTGGGGGGCAGAAAGGAGACGTTTACCGGCCTGGCTGGCGTAGGCGATCTCATCGTCACCTGTACCTCCATGCACTCCAGGAACCGCCGGTGCGGTATCCTGTTGGGCCAGGGCAAAGAGATTCATGAGGCCATGCAGGAGGTGGGCGCCGTGGTGGAGGGCTACTACGCTGCTGCTAATGCCCAGGCCCTGGCGGAAAAGGCCGGAGTGGAGATGCCGATTGCCCAAGCCGCCTATGAGGTGCTCTACCAGGGCCGAGATGTCCACGCGGTCATCACGGACCTGATGGGCCGCGCCAAGCGGTCCGAACTGGATGAGAGCTGGAGCTAAGATCAAAAGCTAAAAGCCGCCTGTTTTTATAACAGGCGGCTTTTTTTACCACCCCGAAGCACAACAACCTGTACGCCGACATAGTATGGGGAAAACAGAAGCGGGCAGAACCCGCGGACAGGAGGGCGCATATGGACGATATTGGTACATTGATTATCAGGGTTTATACCTCGCGGGCACAGATTCCAATTAGCGGAGCCACCGTGGTGGTCACCCATGAGGGGAAGGGGGGCAGGCGGGAGCTGCTCTCCCTCCAGGTCACGGACAGCAGCGGAGCCATTCTTCCGCTCCAGATATCGACTCCGCTGCTGGGAGAGAGTACCGCCCCGCATACAGATGGCCCCGTTCCATTTGCCATATGCAGCGTGTGGGCGGAGCATCCCGGATACGCTATGCTCCAGGTAGATGGAGTCCAGATATTCCCAGGGGTGGAAACGACCCAGGACATGGAGCTGATTCCGCTGGCCGAGGGCCAGTCCAGCCTCCAGGTAAGGGACCAGCGGGAGATCACCGCCCAGAGCCTGTGAGGTGGAACAATGCCGGTCATCATCACTCCTTATATCCCAACCAACATTACGGTCCATCTGGGGCTGCCCAGTCAGTGGGCGGAAAACATCACGGTCAGCTTCCCGGACTATGTGAAAAATGTGGCCTCCAGCGAGATATACCCTACCTGGGAGCTGTCGGCCATCCGGGCCAATGTGTTGGCAATCATCTCCTTTGCTCTCAACCGGGTGTACACGGAGTACTACCGCAGCCGGGGCTATGAGTTTGATATTACCTCCACCACCCAGTACGACCAGAAATTCATCCGGGGGCGCAACTTCTTTGACAGCATCAGCCGGGTAGTGGATGAGATCTTTAACGACTATATCCGCCGTCGGGGGTTTGTAGAGCCTTTGGCCGCCAAATTTTGCAATGGGACCACCAGCACCTGCGACGGACTGTCCCAATGGGGCAGCCAGGACATGGCGAAGCAGGGAGCAAACTCTATGGAGATCCTCTACCGCTACTACGGCGACGATATCGAGCTGGTGGTGGAAGCGCCGATCCAGGATATGACTCGCTCCTATCCCGGCTACCCCCTGCGGTTGGGGTCAGCGGGGGAGGAGGTCGTAGCGATTCAGACCATGATTAACCGCATCTCGCAAAATTATCCCGCGATTCCCAAAATTAGGCCGGTTACCGGCGCTTTTAATGAGAAGACAGAGGAGGCCGTCAGAAAATTCCAGCGGATATTCAATTTAACCGCGGACGGAATCGTGGGAAAGGCAACCTGGTATAAAATGGTCTCTCTCTATGTAGGTGTCACCAAACTGGCTGAACTTATCAGCGAGGGCCAGACCTTTTATGGGATCGAGTTCCAGTTCCCTGGGACTCTGCGGGAGGGGGATACTGGTCCTGAGGTCCGAGTCCTGCAATATATGCTGGCCGTGATGGCGCAGTTCGACGAGGCGTTGCTGCCCATCGAGGTAGACGGGGACTTTGGACACAACACAACCCAGGCTGTCCGGCAATACCAGGGCCTGGTTGGGCTTACGATTGATGGGGTGGTTGGGGAGGTCACTTGGAACTCCATCTATGGCCACTTTGCTCTGGCGGACCAGTTCATGCGCCGGGATATGGTCCGTTTCCCCAGAACAGCCACTGAGATTATGCCGGCCTCGGTTATCAATGTAGGCTCGGATGCTAGCAGCTATGCCGACACCCCACGGGTCGGGCAATTTCCAGGGGAAACTGTGCGGTTTGGCCAGACGGACCGGAGAGGAGAGGTGTTGGTATGACACGGGATGAACTGGAGCGGGAATTGCTGGCACAGCCGGTCAGAAGCCTGCAGTATATGCTGCGGAGGCTGTCGCTGCAATATCCCTTCCTGCCTGAGATTGTGGCGGATGGTGTGTTTGGCGAGCGGACGCTGGAGGCGGTGATGCTCTTTCAACGGGAGCTCCATCCTCCAGTGACCGGTATGGTGGACGAGGAAACTTGGAACGACATCCGGGAGCGGTGGATCCTTCTGGAGCGGAAGCTGGCAGAGCCCCGGCCGGTGCGCCTGTTCCCCGGACAGGAAGCCCGGGTCTATCCAGGAAATGAGCAGGAGTTCCTAATCATTCCACAGGCGATGCTCCGAATACTGGCCCGATATTTCGATGGGATTACGGCAGATCAGGCAGACGGGCTTCATGGGCCTGCTTCGGTGGCCAATACCCGCTGGCTCCAGAGGGCGGCGGGGCTAGAGGAGAGCGGAATTATGGACCGGCAGACCTGGGAATTGCTGGGCCGCCTGTACGAGATGTTTGTGGTCAAAGAGAGAAAACAGCAGGACAGCAGCCGCTATCAGGGCAGGGGGTGAGCTCCCTGCCCAAAAAATAAAATGAAAAAAGTTGAAAAAGGGGCTTGCTTTTTTTTCTCCGGTATGCTAATATATACAAGCTGTCTGACTGATGAAAATTCTGGCAGCTCTTTCCGGGTGTGGCGAAGTTTGGTATCGCGCTTGAATGGGGTTCAAGAGGCCCCGAGTTCGAATCTCGGCACTCGGACCAAACAATGATAATCCGAACTACATTATCCAAGTGGGTAATGTGTTCGGATTTATCATTTCTATCGAAAGCATTCTGTGACGAGGAAAAGCAAGGAGAGGGATCTTTCTCTCCTTGCTTTTTTATTTGTGCTGCTGTATACTTTTAACAAAATAAGCGGAACAAAATCCTAGAAATATCGTCTAAATATTCAGTAGAGACTATAAATAAATGAAAGCAAATGGAAAGGAGATATCTCATGAAAAAAAGCAGTATTCTCATCATTATAGGTCTCTCTTTGTTCATTGCAGCAGGATGCAGTAACACTGATGAACAAGTATCGGGAAATCTAACACCTGCCCCTGGCAAATTGAGTGTGTCTGATTTGAATGAAATCCTTGCTAATTTAGAACTGACCGAAAGCACGTTAACTTATTATGGTGAAACGACTAATACCTGCAAAGCCAACTTTGCAATTCGCGTCGAAAGCTACATTGAGAAATTACAAGATTTTACATGGGAGGAATATCATATCCCGACCGAATGGGACGGAAGTGATGGATATCGCTGTGTATTTACAACTCCCGGTATTTCTCTCACTGCCTATCAGTGTGGCTATGATAATGAATGTCTCCTCCGTGTAAAAACAGAATGTGGTGACGGAATATTCATCCTCCCTTTCATCGGAGATGAAAAGTCTTACACTACTGAACAGGTAAGTTGGATGCTCTGGGACACCTTTGAACAATGGTATCAAGAAGCGTACACAGCAGAACTGTACAACGGTCATGCAGGAGTGTCTCTCACAGCGGATGAACTAGATTGGTTTATGGAGTATACTGCATCCGAGAGAAGCACCTATGACGAAGAATGGGACGGTTTTATTTGCGGTGCCACGCCCATCAGCTGCTTCTTCACCTCCCGATACAGCGATCCCAGGGACATGGATGCGGGAGCGTTCCTCTACTATTGTCCTGACCAGGGGATTCTGGAAGCCGGGGACGAAGCAGAGTTCCGCATCGTGCAGGAAAAGGCGGACTGGCGTGTCGGCGAAGACAACCACCTTGCCTCCCTGGAGGAAATGCCAGTACCCTGTCATCGACTGCCCCGCAACTATATCAATGAGATTTTGACGAAATATGCGGGGATTACGGTGGAGGAAATGCACACTGATTGGTTGAAAGAATCTTTTTACATCCCGGAAACTGACTGCTTCTATACATTCTCCAGTGACTTTGGCCCCGGAATGTTCATCCCACGCTACGGCGAAAAAAATGGCGGCATTGTTACGTTATGGGGTGCTCCCAGTGCGGAAAGTGGAATCTCGGATATGCTGGTACTCCAGAAGAACGGCGAAAATTGGCATATTCTCTCGCATCAGCCCTCTACTGAGTGAGTATATAAAGAAATAATTGCACAGTCTTTAATAGCGGGAAGTATAGAAGCTGGTAGTTTCGGAGGAAATGTATGAGAAAAGTATTTTCTGTCATTCTGGCTCTTATAATGATGGTTGCAGTATTCGGCTGCACAGCAAAAAAGCAGTCCGTTGCCGAGCATAGTCTTTTTCCTGAATATGAAATAGTAGATTGGAATGTGGTCAGCATTAATCCGTCAGATTATGGAATTACCTACGAGATGCTGGCATTTATTGAACCACCCAATTTTTCGGAATTCACACTTGCTAAACTCTGTGCGTATCATCTATATACTGATGGAGCTGGTGCAGAAGGCTCTGGGGATACTCTGTATAAACGATTCATGGATGCTCCCACCAAAGTATTGAATTATTTTGCTCTGATTGGTGACCAAGTAGCACGGGGAGGACAATCCGGAAACGAAACTGCCGTTAGGGAGCTTTGCCGCGAGATTGCAAGTGCTGATGTGTTTTGGTATGGGAATACTCAAGAATTCAGTTCAATTATTGAACAGTACCAAAAAATCTATCCCAGCGGGAATATTTCAGAGATATTGACCTTGCTGCAAGAGGAGCATGATGCAGCTATTGAGCGATGTCCTTGAAAAAATTGTGCAGTATTGCTTCGTTTTTCTTTTTACTCTTAAGATGTGCCAAATAAGTCAAGGCGGGAGCAGTTTACTGCATATTCCCGCCTTGATTACATCTATTCTTGTTGTTTGCCCCGCTGTTGTGATTTCCACTCGGCAAACTCCCGCTGTCCTTCCTCGCTTTCGAAAAACGCCTGTATCTCCGGGAGCAGGACACGGGCCAGTGCTTCCACCTCGTGATAGGGAATCCCGGTGCCGTGGTCATTGGGCTTCTTTTTCCGTGGCATGATATTACCCCCGTTAGAGCTGCCCCTCATCGAGCAGATAGCCCTGGAACACAGTACCGTCCCCCGTGATGAAGCGTCCCCTTGCGTCCTTGGGAATCTGTTCTGCGGCACTGGTGTTGTCCAGAATGATCTGAGAGAGGATATTGTCCGCCCTGCCGCATACTCGGAAATCCATGTTGTTCTTGACTTGACCAGGAATTACATTTGCGTCCGGGCGCTGGGTGGCAAGAATGAGGTGGATACCAAACGCCCGCCCCAGCCGCGCAATCGTTGCAAGCCTGCTCTCGATCTGTGCCAGCAGTTCCTTGTCCCCTTTGCTCCGTCCTGTTCTGTCAAGCACCTCTGCCACCTCGTCACAGCCGAACACAAGCCGGGGAAGGTTCTCTCCCGTGGCTTCGTTGTAGGCGTCAAGGTTGGGACATCCCGTTTTCGCCAAAAGTCCTTTGCGTTGCTCTAATTCCTTTACAAGATTGTCTAGGGTGTCCAGTAGTTCGGCCTCGGTGAAGCACATCCGGCATTTTTCGTGCCAGACTTTCGAGAAGTCCACGCCGCCCTTGAAATCGGCTATATAGACCTCGGCTCCCTTGTGAAGCGCCTGCATGAGCAGGAGTTTCAGCAGGACACTCTTGCCGCTCCCTGTGGAACCACCCAGCAGGATATGGGGGATGTGAGCGAGGTTGACGGTCACAGGCCCCAGCAGACTTTCACCCAGCGTCAGAACGAAACTGTCTGATGAGAGGTAACTATCGCTCCACCGCAGAATATCCGGTAAACTGGTTCGGGTGGGAGCTGCATAGACCAGCACCCGACTTCTGCTCTTGCCATAGATGATTTTTATGATAGAAACGTCCAAGGCCGCTTCCAATGCTGCCTGCTTCTCCTCCCAGACTGCGAGGGGGATGCTCTGATTTCTAAACTCCCATACTGTCACACGGGGATGCTCTTTGTCCTGCCGCTTTCGCAGCAGTTCAGGTACCATCTCGGCACGGTTGACCAGTCCAATGCTCCGTAGTTGGTCTTGGGCTGTCTTTCTGCCAAAAGGGTATATCATGAGGACAGCCAGCACAGCGCCGCCCACGATGAGGTAAGCGGGAACAACATGGGTCATTGCGGCCAGCATGATGGGAGACATAAATTCCACGCTCTGAGCATAGGCGCTGACCGCCTCTTGCTTGCTCCATACCCACGCCATTCCAGCGAGATACAGAGCTACGAACAGCAGCTTGACAGCCAAATCAGGAACGCCGCTTAGACGCTGCCAGAAATTACGCCAGACAGTCCGGCGCTGGATGTTGAACTTATCATTTTGGGTCACAGGGAAAGCCCCCTTTCTTCCGCTGGACGGTGGAGCCGTCCGGCAGGTATTCGATCACATTGTGGATACGCCGGAGGAACGCATACCATGTTTCCAACTGGTAACGCTGGATTTCCTGATACTGTGCCTCCAAAGGGATATTACTTGTGAGATAGACTGTGGTATAACAGGCCACCCGGTCATTATAGCGAGCCGGGAGCATGATGGGATAAATATCCAGATAGTTGAGCATGGCGCTGATGGGGATTTGAGAATGGAATTCTTCAAAGACCAGTACCTCCTGACCACGGTAGGAATCAAAGCGGACGCCATTTTTTCCGCCATAGTCGGTGATACGGCAAATGCTTTTAGGGTTGTGGCGCTCAAAAATTCCACGGGTCTTGCCCGTTCCACTGGCACCAAAGAGATAGGTCACTTCCACCTGCCGCATGATGGTACTGTAAGTATCCTCTAAGATAGACTGGCGTACAGTTTCAATCTCCCGGTAATGGTAGAAACGGTCAGGATTGTCCTCCACCGCCTCCAAGGAGGTCATGCCCTCCCGGAGAGATTGAAGGAGCCTGTATTTATCCGGCGAGGCCTCTTCTTTTTCTGTGGGGAGGTCCCCCCATTCCTCAAAGGTGCCAGAGACAGAAGTCTCCGACTTGTCCGTTTCGGCCCACTTGCCGGATTTAGTGATGTAGTCCCGGTTATCTCTTGCGCTGCCGTATGCCTTTTCCAAGTGCGCCGTCGGAAAGCGATTTTTGAGCGTACCGAAGCGCATGGGCGAGGGAGAATACAGGAAGATATGCGTGTGATATGTCCCGGTTGTTGCGATCTCGTCAGCCATACAGAAATAGGCCGGAGAAAATCGGTGCAGTATTTCCCGGATAGCGGCGTGGTCAAGTCCAGCCTCCAATGGGTTGTTAATGACCAGCGACCACTTGCGGGATTGTGTATTGTTTCCCATGTTGGCCTCCTTTGTTGTTGCTACATGCTACATGGTTGCCATAAGGGTAATACTAACCCTTATGGCAACGGGGGCGGCGCTGACGCTGCCGCCGGGGGACATTTTTCTTGAGGAAAAATATCTGATCCCCGTCTGCGCCCCAGCGCCGCCCATAGCATTAGGTCTTGGGAGTTACCAGATGGATACCCGTGGCCTTAGCTCCCACACGATAGTCACCCTTGGACCAGTAGATGAACACTTCAAGGTTGTCGAAGCGCACTTCCACATAACCGTCCGGGGCCTCTGCCTGCTGCTGTCCGTCAATGCGTACATCGACTTTATCCAAGCCCTTTTCAGGGAGGGCGACAGAGTAGCGGTAGCCGAGGACGGTATCGGTACGCTTACCATCCTTGTACTCATACGCCGGGGACACATCCACCAGCCACAGCTTGTCCCCAAGGCTCTTGGGCGAGATAATCAAATCGGAAATTTTCATGGCAATAATCCTTTCTTTACAGCGTAGATGCGCTATCCATAGATTGACAGGTACAGAACACTCGGCCTCGTGTTGTGCCTATCATAGCACCCGGAATTGCCCTAAAATTTCACGGATGAAATTCCAGCGAAATTTTTCAAAAAAATTTACCGCCGTTCCCCTTGCTGCCGGGAACGGCGGTATTTCATCATATTTTCGTCTCTATCAATGGGAAACCGTGGCCTTGTAACCGACAATTAAGGCGGACAATGCCTTCTCTGTTTTCCAGTGCCGCATCATAGCAGACAAGTTCGGGATAGATGGCATAACGCAGCTTGTCCCGTCCCTGCTTGCCCCATTGCAAGACAATGGAAATCTTGTTTATATCCAGTTCTGTCCACTCAAAAGAGTCTCCGGGTTCCGTGCTGTCTCGCATGATCCGGCTGATCTTGGCTTCAGATATACCCGTTTCCTCTGCCAAAAATTTTTGTGTCATACCGAGTTCTTTCATGCGTTTCCTTATCAACCTTGCCGGGGTTGATGCTTCATCTTTATAACCAGGGCTTTGCTTTGGCTGTTTCCATGCCAAAGCCTGTCCCTCTGGTTATAATCTACTTATGCGGGCTTATTGCCGGAGGTGGTCTGTAAGTGTTGATACTTCCAAATGCTATGGGCAATCATACAAGTGTAGTCCATAGCCACCACCTCCTTTCGTGAATACGCTTTTGGTGAATAGTTCCTATCCACCTCCGACGCAAAGCCCATTCACTAATCAAAGCTGTCTGGCACAGTCGAGACTGCGCCGTTCATCTGTCCCGCAGATATTGGGTTGGCAAGTGCAGCAAACTTTTCCCATCTGCATCTTGGGAGTAGTTGGGGCGTTTCCACCCTCCGCATAGTTTCTCCATGCCGTCCATAGGACGGCGTCCTCGTTGTGCGCCGCAAAAGCGGCTCTCTCATTCGACTAATGGTTTCAATTTCAAGAAACATTCTTTTTGACCGCTATTATACACTACCACAGATTTCCTATATATTGATGAATAAACTGTAAATGAATCTATATCTTGTAGTTTCTGCTTCTCTCGCCAGTAGCCCAGGGCACCCCCCTGTCAATGGTCAAGATAAACGGCCTATGTGCCGCCATTGACAGGGGATGTGCCCTGAGCTTTTCGGTAATCAAGGGGTGTCAGCCGCAGGCTGGCTGACACCCGCAAAATGTTTTTAGATTGAGCATTTACAATTATCTTTATTTGTGATATTTTAGATTTAATAGGAGGGATATTTTATGGAGCAGATTGGAAAGCGGCTGCGGGCCTTGCGTGAGGGTGTCCGATTAACGCAGGTGAACATGGCGGAGATTTTGAGTGTCCAGCAATCCCGGATCAACCGCTACGAAACGGGCCAGACCACCCCGGCCCCGGAAATCTTCATCAAGTACGCCGATTATTTCGATGTGTCAATGGATTATCTCTATTGCCGCACAGACGACCCCAGGGGCAAACTCTACGACTACCGGCCCCAGGCGCTGAAAGAGAAAACGGAGCAGAGCCGGGAAATGCGAGAATTTATTGAAATGTGCTTTGACCCGAAAGCCCCCGTCAACAAGCGTCTGAAAGAGGCGCTGTTCCGTATCATGGAGGAGGGAGAGCAGAAATGAAAGCTGTGATCTATGCCCGGTATTCCAGCGATAACCAGCGGGAGGAAAGTATTGAGGGCCAGTTGCGGGAGTGTACGGCCTACTGCAAGAAGAACGATATTACCATTTTACGGACATACATTGACCGGGCCATGTCCGCCAAGACCGACCACCGCCCGGACTTCCAGCGCATGATTAAGGACAGCGCAAAGGGCCTTTTTGATGTTATCATCGTCTGGAAACTTGACCGCTTTGCCCGCAATCGCTACGACAGCGCCCACTATAAAGCCCAGCTTCGGAAATATGGCGTTAAAGTGCTGTCTGCCACGGAGAACATTTCCGAGGGCCCGGAGGGCATTATTCTGGAAAGTATGCTGGAGGGCATGGCGGAATACTACTCCGCCGAACTGTCCGAGAAAGTCATCCGGGGCCATACAGAGAACGCCTTGAAATGCAAGTATAACGGCGGCACCCCCACTTTCGGCTATGTCATCGACAAGGATAAATACTATCAGATCGACCCGCACACCGCCCCTGTGGTGTTGGAGAGCTTTACCCGGTACGCCAATGGAACCACCATGAAAGAGGTCATGCAGTACCTTGTGGAAAGCGGCTTTACCACAGTACGGGGCCGGAAAATCGACCTGAATTTTATTTCCCGTCTGCTGAAAAATCGAAAGTATATCGGGGAATACAGTTACCGCCACATCGTTACCCCTGGCGGCATTCCTGCTATCGTTCCGCAAGACCTGTTCGACAGGGTACAGCAGAGGCTTGAGGTGAACAGGAAAGCGCCAGCCCGTCACAAGGCCGAGGACGATTATCTCTTGACCACAAAACTCTTTTGCGGCACCTGCGGGGCTATGATGGTGGGCGAGAGCGGCACCAGCGCCAGCAAAGGCCGGAAATACCATTATTACCGCTGCGTGAACACCAAGAAAAACAAGACTTGCAGCGCCAAACATAAGAGTGTCCGTAAGCTGCCGTTGGAAAACGCCGTGGTAAGCGCAACGATGGCGAAAGTGATGAATGATGATTTTGTGGAGTACATAGCGGACGCTGTGATGGAGTTGCAGGGCAAGGAAAGCAGCGAACTCCCCGCCCTCCGTCAGCAGTTGGCGGAAACAGAGCGGGGCATAGAAAATATGCTGAACGCTATCCAGATGGGGATTATCAACCAGTCCACGAAACAGCGCCTTGACGAGTTGGAAGAACGGAAAAAGGAAATCGAGCTGCATATCATTCAGGAGGAAATTAAAAAACCCCTGCTCTCCCGTGAAGATGTGACATTCTGGATTTGCCGTTTCCGAAAACTCGATGTGAGCAAACTGGAAGAACGGCGGCGGCTGATTGACAGTTTTGTAAACTCCGTGACCATCTTTGACGATTACATTTTGATAACTTTCAACTACAAAGATGGTGAAACAAGGCTTGATTTTAAGGATATTGAAAGTTCGGATTTACAATCGGTCGGGGGACCAAAGTAGACAAAACCTGTGTATAACTATTGTTATACACAGGTTTTGTGTTTATTAGTGAAGATGCATAAAAATTAGGATAGTACTTACATTTAATTACTGAAAGTATCGTTAAGCAGGTATGAGGAGACTGGCTCTCATTCAAACCTGCTTTTATTTATGCTTTATAAAGTCAGAAAGCGATGAAACTTTTATATAGCTATGATTTGATGAATGGAGACACATCGAAGCAAAGCGGGAGTCTACAGAATATTTCCATAACAAGTTTTCTGGCACAAAATGAGGCAGTACACAAGGGCGGGGCAGGAAAAAACGCAGGCGTTTTGCCTGCGTTTTTCAAACAGATGAGAATCAGATAAAGTCTGCGGCATCATGCCAGAGAGAGGGTGGAGCCGCGCACCTCATCCATTGTAGGGATAGAGGGAGCGGCACCTGGACGGGAGACAGCAATGGCGGCGGCACGGGAGGCGAGGTTCAGACAGGACGGCGCATCCATACCGGCAGCTAAACAGGCTACAAAGTACCCCGTGAAGGTATCTCCGGCAGCTGTGGTGTCTACAGCCTTGGTACGGTAAACGCCTTGGCTGATTCGCTGTGTGCCGTCATCATATATGCATCCACGGCTCCCTAGCGTGAGCAGCAGCTGGCAGGAGGGCCAGCGGCTGCGCAGTATATCCAGAATCTGCCCCTCCTCGCTGGTGCCGGCTAGGGCGGCCCCCTCAATTTCGTTGAAAACCAGAAGCGAGACAAGATGCAGGGGGAGGGTGGAGATATGTTCGTCAATGGGGGAGGGGTTGAATACGATGGACAGGCCCTTTTTGGCGCCCTGTTCCATGATGTAATCCAGGCAGTTGATTTCGTTTTGCACAATCAGGTAGTCACCGGGACCAAAGCCTTCCAGAGCCAGGTCCACCTCCTGGTGTGTGATCTTCTGATTGCTGCCGCCATATAGCAGGATACAATTTTGTCCCTGGGAATCCACCTGGATAATAGTGTGGCCGCTGGGGCCGCTGCTGAGTGAGATGAGGGAGGTGTCGACACCGCTGGAAGCTAGTGTGTCGGCCAAAAGCTGTCCATCCGGCCCAATTTTTCCAGCGTGACAGACGGTGGCCCCTGCCCGGGCAGAGGCGATTGACTGGTTAAGTCCTTTCCCGCCGCAGTTGACATCCCGGCTGCAGGAGGCGAGGGTCTCTCCTGGAGCAACGAAGTGGGGGACATGATAGACATAATCCAGATTTAGGGAGCCGTAACTGAGGATACGAGACATAAGCGACCATCCTTTCAGAATTCAAAGGTACAGATCGACCAGACAACATCCGGCCATTCAGTTGGAGGCCAACTGAATGGCGGGAAATAGGTGGGCGCACTGGGTCAGTGTGTTGCAGGCCCTGGCCAGTAGGTCGGAGTATTGATCTACTACTTCGGGTGTGATAGAGATGGCGGGGCCGGAAATACTGATGGCACCCGCCACGTCTCCACGTCCGGTGCGGATGGCCATGGCTACGCACTTTACACCCATGGTTTCCTCCTCATTATCCAGTGCATATCCCTTACGGCGGTATGTGGCAAGTGCCTCCATCAGTTGGTCGTGGTCGGTGATGGTGTTCTGTGTGATGGGAGGCAGGCCATGCTTGCGAATGATGGCTTCCACCTGTTCGGTGGGCATTTGACTGAGCATGGCCTTCCCGCAGCCGGTACAGTGCATGGGGAGTGTTTTGCCGGAGACGGAGTATGAGATGGAGCGCCGGCTGGGATAGACGCACTCCATATAGAACACCTTGCCGTCAATATGGGAGGTAAGGTAGATGATGTCTCCGGTGGCGGACTGCAGGTCCTCCATCACAGGGATGGCATACTGGGCCACAGGACTGCCTGCCTGGGCGCAGTAGCTGAGCTGCATGACCTTGTACCCAAGGCGGTAGGCCTGGCCGTCCCGGATACGCAGCAGATAGCCGGCTTCCTCCAGCGTGCGAATCTGGTTGAGCAGTGTGCTTTTGGGCATGGATAGCAGCCGGCTGATCTGGGCCAATGTCAGTTCAGTCCTGGCAGGAGAAAAACAGTCTAGAATCCGCAGCGCTTTGGCGGTAGACGTGACTCTACTGCTGACAGTAGAGGCGGATTCCATCTCAGCGGAATCCCCTTTTAAAAGAATCATGGTGCAACATCCTTTGCAATCCATATTGAAGAAAAATGCCCGCGATTGGTCCAAATAAAATACAGATGCAGAGGCATTTACATCTGCTATCGTATATTATCCTAACCTCCATTGACGTATTTGTCAAATGGAAAGTGAAAAAGAGAACAAATATTCCAAAAATAATAAAACTATATTGACAATGATAACTAGCCGTGCTAAAATCCAAATAAAGTGTGAAATAACTGAATAATCATTCAGCAATACTGAACACAAAAGCATTTTATCCTATTGTTGGGAGGAGAGAAACTTGAAGAAACTATATGGTGTCATCACCGCCATGACTACCCCCTTTACCGCAGACGGGAAGGTAGATACGGCGGCGCTGGAGGAGCAGACAGAATACCTGATTGAAAAGGGCATTCAGTGTCTGTATCCCTGCGGAACGACGGGGGAGATGTACCTCATGTCCGCGGAGGAGCGAGAACTGGTGGCCGAGACCGTTGTGAAAAAGGCTGCGGGACGAGTTACAGTGTTCATCCACGTGGGTGCAATGACGGTGGACGAGACCATTCGCCTGGCCCAGCACGCCCACAAAATTGGTGCCGACGGCGTGGGCGTCGTTACCCCCAGCTACTTTACGGTAAACGATCGGGCCATGGTGGAGTACTACAAGACCGTGTGCGCCGCCCTGCCTGATGACTTCCCGGTATATGTGTACGTCATTCCCCAGCTGGCGCATAACGACATCAGCGCTGCCACGATGGAGCAGATTGCGGCTGCCTGCAAGAATGTGGTGGGCGTCAAGTACAGCTTCGCCGATATGCGTCGCATCAACGAATATCTGCAAGTGCGAAATGGAAACTTCTCTGTGGTGCCCGGCGCGGACGACCTGTTCCTGCCTGCCCTGGTGTGCGGCTGCGACGGTGTTGTCTCCGGCTGCTCCGGCCCATTCCCCGAAGCCTTTGTAGCGGTCTACAAGGCATTCCAGAGCGGCGATCTGGAGGGAGCCCGCAAGGCGCAGGTGGCCGCTACCGAGTTGGTCAAGCTGATGCAGTTTGGCGGAGACATGTCCATCTTTAAAAACATCCTTACCTTCCGCGGTGTGACAGGAGGACATATGCGCAAGCCCCTGCTGGACCTGACCGACGAGCAGGTTGCCCAGCTGAAGCAGCAAGTTGCTCCCTACATTTAATTCTTACCTTGTATTCCACTGCGTAAGCGTGTGAAATAACTATGATCTAGAAAAGGAGCAGAAAAATGAAAAAGATTCTTTCACTTGCCTTGGCAGCGGCGATGGCCCTGTCACTGGCCGCCTGTGGTAACAACGGCAGCCAGACCTCTCAGAGCAGCAATTCCGGCAGCGCTTCCAATTCTGGAAACACCAGCCAGCAGGAAGAGGTCAATTTCCCCAACGGAAAGCAGATCTCTCTGATCGTTCCCTACGCTGCTGGCGGCGCCTCTGACACCGTGGCCCGTATTTACGCCTCTGAGCTCGAGCAGTCCCTTGACACCAGCGTCATCGTCTCCAATGTTGAGGGAGCTTCTGGCGCCATCGGCCTGGAGCAGGTCCGCAACGCCGATCCCGACGGCTATACCATGGCCTATATGCCCGTTGAGTCCACCATGCTTAGCGCCTTGGGCTTCACTGACCTGTCTACCAACGACTTCAAGTTTGTGGGCCGTGCTATGACTATCCCTGCCGCCGTCACTGTCCGTGCTGACGCTCCCTGGGATACCTTTGAGGACTTCCTGGCTTATGCCAAAGAGCATCCCGGTGAGGTCCAGGTCGGCAACTCCGGCACTGGTTCCATCTGGCATATTGCTGCCGCTTCCATTGAGAAGGAGTGCGGCGTAGAGTTTACCCATGTGCCCTTCGACGGCGCGGCTCCCGCTGTGGCCGCTCTGTTGGGCAAGAATATCCAGGCTGTTACCGTCAGCCCCTCTGAGGTAAAGAACAACGTGGACTCCGGTGACTTCAAGGTGTTGTGTATCCTGGGCGAGAGTCGTTCCTCCGTAGTGCCTGAGGTTGAGACAGCGCAGGAGATGGGCTACGACATTACCATCCAAGGCTGGGGCGGCTTCGCTGTTCCCAAGGACACCCCTCAGGCTATCGTGGACATCCTGGAGGAAGCTTCCGAGGTCGCTATCAACTCCGACTCCGTTAAGCAGACTCTGGCCGACCGCGGCTATGAGCATGCCTATCTGAACGGCGCCGACATGGACGCTAAGGCCGCGGAGGAGCTGGCCTACTACAGCGAACTGATTCCTGAACTGGGCATTGCCTAACCTATAACTGTTGCAAGCCGCGCTCAGGCCTTCGGGCGTGAGCGCGGCTTTTCCTCGCTGATAAAAAAAGGAGGGTTCCCATGCATAAGGGCGATACAATTCCCGGCCTGATTACCGCCATTTTTGGATACTCGGTGGCGATTTATACGCTTTTGGAGGATACCATGCGAGTCAACGCCCAGTCCTCCGACGGTGTGCCCGGTGCGGGCTTCTTCCCAGTGCTGCTGGGCTTTGCTGTGGGCATTCTAGGTACCATCTTGTTTGTGCGCGGAATCCTGCAAAAAGGATCCGTGCAGTATTTCCAAGTCGACCCCGAAATCAAGTTTAACCTCAAGCGCCTGGGCCTGACTGCTGTGTCCATTGTAATCTTTTTCATCCTGTGGCAGACCACAAAGCGGTTTATTGTCTGTGTGCCCATTTTGTGCTTTGCCCTGAACGCCATTTTCGGCCGAAAGCTGAAGTACAACATCATTTATACCGTGGTCTTTACCGCGTTTATCTACCTGGCCTTTGTTGTCGGCTTCTCCATCCAGTTCAACCGATAAGGCAGTAGAGCAGTAAAAGGAGATGAACCCGAATGTCTGCTGAAGTTTGGCTCGGCGCACTACAGCTGTGCCTGCAGCCCTCTGTTATCCTGTTTTTGTGTATCGGCGTTTGTATTGGAACGGTCATCGGTGCTCTGCCCGGCCTGTCTGCCACCATGGGTATTGCCATCATGACGCCCATCACCTTCTGGTTTGAGCCGGCGGACGGCTTCGCCATGCTGATGGGCCTGTGGAACGCTGCCATCTTTGCCGGCGGTATTTCCGCAATTCTGGTCAACACCCCCGGCACCCCTGCGTCCATTACCCAGTCCTTTGACGGCTATTCCCTCTACCGTCAGGGTAAAGGTGGTCTGGCGCTGGGCATCAACGTCATTTACTCCTTCATTGGAGGCATTTTCTCCACCTTTTGCCTCATTCTGTTTTCTACCCCCATTGCCAACTTTACCATTTCCTTTAATGCGCCCGAATACTGTATGCTGGCCCTGTTTGGCCTGTCGATGATGGTGGCTGTCTCAGAGGGCAGCGTGCTCAAGGGGCTGATCCTGGGTATGGCCGGCATTCTGCTTTCCTGTGTAGGCCTGGACCCCATCCTGTCCATCAAACGGTTCACCTTCGGCCAGACTGCTCTGCTGGGCGGTATCTCCTTCATCCCAGTCATGATTGGTATGTTCGGCATCGGTGAGGTGTTCTATCAGATTTACACCTTCCGCAAGGCCGACCAGGAGAAGGAGTTGGAGGCTCGGAAAGTCAACTTGGCCCTTGGCCGCGTCCTGCCCACAGCCAAGCAGGCTAAGGAGCTTGCAGTTCCTACCCTGATTGCGGCAGTTGAGGGCACCATTATTGGCGCCATCCCCGCGGCGGGCGGCGATATCGCCTCCATTATCTCCTGGGGCAACGCCAAGAAAATGAGTAAGCACCCCGAGGAGTACGGCAAGGGCTCGCTGGAGGGCTTGGCCGTCAGCTCCACCGCCAACAATGCCGTCATCGGCGGCGCCATGACCACCATGATGACCCTGGGTATTCCAGGCGATGCGGTGACCGCCATCCTGATTGGTTCTTTGACCATGTACGGAATGCAGCCCGGCATCAAGATGTTTACTGAGAACGCCTCCTTTACCGCCCAGATCATGCTGATGATGCTGCTGGCCAACGTGGTATTCCTCATCTTCGGCCTGGCTACTGCTAAGATCTCGGCCAAGGTGCTCAATGTCTCCCAGCCCACCGTCTGGACCGCCGTGTGTATCCTGTGCGTGGTGGGGTCTTTCGCCCTGAACAACACCTTCTTTGATGTGGCTATTATGTTTGCCGCCGCCGTTCTGGGCTTCTTCCTGAAGGTATTCAAATTCCCCAATGGCCCCTTCGTTCTCGGCTTGCTGCTGGGTTCCATGCTGGAGTCCAATATGCGCCGCGCCCTGGTCATGAGCCACGGCAGCTGGGCCACCTTTGTGACCCGTCCGGTGTCCTGTGTGCTTTTCATCGCCATCATCCTCACCTTGTGCTGGCCCGTTTTGAAGGCTGTCCTGCGCAAGCGCAAGGAGGCTAGCGCTCAGAAGGCTGGCTGAGTTAAATCGAATGTATGTGGTCCGTGATGAGCTGCCCGCGGCAGCTCATCACGGCCATTGGAAAGGAATTTTCTTCATATGGATGCAATAAAAATCATCAAGGAGCACGGGGTCGTTCCCGTTCTGGGCCTGAAGGACCCGGACACCGCGCCCCAAGTCGCCGCCGCCCTGCGCCGCGGCGGACTGCCTCTCATCGAGGTCACCATGCGGGCGGAAAAGGCTATGGACTGTCTGCGGGCCATCAAGTCAACTGACTCCCAGATGCTGGCTGGCGCCGGTACTATCCTGCGCTGCGAGCAGGTGGACCAGGCCAAGGAGGCCGGAGCGGACTTCGTTGTCACACCAGGCTTCAATCCCAAGGTGGTAGCCCGCTGCCTGGAGCTGGAGATGCCTGTAGTTCCGGGCTGCATCACCCCAACTGAGATTGAAGCGGGGCTGGAGATGGGTCTGACCACCTTTAAGTTCTTCCCCTCCGAGCCCATGAACGGCATGGCCACCATTAAGCAGTTGTGCGGCCCTTACGGCAGCATCCAGTTCATTCCCACCGCCGGCATCAACCTGAGTAACATGGAGGAGTATCTCTCCAGCGACAAGATCGCCGCGGTGGGTGGCAGCTTCATGGCTCCCGCCGCCATGGTGGAAGCCCAGGACTGGGAAGGAATCACCGCCCTGTGCCAGAAGTCAGTGGAGAAATCCCTGGGCTTCTCCCTGGCCCACATCGGCATCAACGGGGATAGCAAGGAGGAGGGGCTGGCCACCGCGCGTTGGTTCGCCGAGCGCTTCGGCTTCCAGGTCAAGGAGGGCGGCCGCTCCAACTTCGCCGGCACCTATGTGGAGTGCTGCAACCAGCAGTTCCCGGGCAAGTTCGGACACATCGGCATCTTTACCTATTCCCCCGATCGGGCCTTGGCTTATTTCAAGGCCAAGGGTATCCCTACGCGGGAGGAGTTTAAGAACGTGGACGCCAAGGGCAACCTGGTGGCGGTCTACCTGGAGGAAGAAGTCGGCGGCTTTGCCGTCCACATTGTAAAAAAAGCTTGAAGGAGGTCTGTTCCATGAAAAAGATCATCAACGATCCCGCCCAGTACACCGACGATATGCTCAAGGGTATCTACCGTGCCCACAGCGACCAGGTGGGATATGTCAATAACGATCTGCGCTGCTACTGCACAAAGAAAAAGGTTCCCGGTAAGGTTTCCATCATCACTGGTGGCGGCACTGGCCACCTGCCCCTGTTCCTGGGCTATGTGGGGGAGAACCTGTTGGACGGCTGCGCTGTGGGCAGCGTGTTCCAGTCACCCAGCGCCGAGCAGATTTTTGAGATCAGCAAAGAGGTCAACAACGGCGGCGGCATCCTGTACCTCTATGGCAACTATACCGGTGATATCATGAATTTTGACATGGCCGCCGAGATGTGCGACCTGGAGGATATCAAGACTGCTTCCATTGTGGGCGCGGACGACGTCAACTCCAACGCCGATCCGGCCGCCCGCCGGGGTGTGGCCGGCATCTTCTTTATGTACAAGTGCGCCGGTGCCAAGGCCGCCCAGATGGGCACTCTGGACGAGGTGCTGGCTGCGGCCCAGAAGGCCAAGGACAACACCCGTACTGTGGGCTTTGCCCTGACCCCCTGTGTCATTCCTGAGGTGGGTCACTCCAACTTCACCCTGGGCGAGAACGAGATGGCCATGGGCATGGGTATCCACGGAGAGCCCGGCGTGTGGAACGGCCCCATCAAGACGGCCGACGAGCTGGCCGCTGAATCTCTGGACACCCTGCTGAAGGATATGCCCCTTGCCTCCGGCGATGAGGTCGCCCTGCTCATCAACGGCCTGGGCGCCACCTCTATTGAGGAGCTGTACATTCTGTCCAACAGCGTTTCCCAGCAGTTGGAGGACAAAGGCATCTCCATCTACCGCACCTTTGTGGGCGAGTTCGCTACTTCCATGGAGATGATGGGGGCGTCCATCTCCATCATGAAGGTGGACAGCGAGACTAAGGCTATGCTGGATATGCCCGTCAGCACCCCCTTCTACTGCCAGAAGTAAGGAGCGTCGACCATGAAAGTCATTCAAGCGAAGGATTGGACCGCTGTTATGGAGGCGGTAGCTCAGATAATGACCGAGCAGGCAGACCACCTGTGCGAGATGGACGCCCGCATGGGCGACGGGGACCTGGGCCTGACCATGAAGAAAGGCTACTGTGCCCTGCCGGAGATTTATGCTGGCTTGGAGGAAGCAGACATGGGCAAGCGCTTGTCTAAGGCCGGCATGAAGATGTCCAGCGTAGTTCCTTCTACCATGGGTACACTGATGTCCTCCGGATGGATGGAGGGCGGTAAGCGCCTGATAGGGAAGGAAGAGGTGGACGCCTCCGCCTTTGCGGCATTCCTGCGTGGCTTCGCGGATGGAATTGCCAAGCGGGGCAAGTGTGTCCCCGGAGAGCGCACTGTGCTGGACGCCATCTTCCCGGCTGCCGATGCGGCGGAGCAGGCGGCCACATCTGGAAGCGGATTGGAGGACACCGCCGCTGCGGCCCTGGAGGGGGCAAAGCGGGGCCTGGAGTCCACCAAAGAGATGACGCCCAAATACGGCAAGGCCGCCGTCTTTGCGGCCAAGGCCCTGGGAACTGAGGACCAGGGCGCCACTGCCGGGATGCTGCTCGTTCAGGGCCTGTATAACGGTATCCAGAAATAAGGAGAGATCACAATGAAGAAAATGGTAGGCTTCGGAGATTATCTGCTCCGTCTCAATCCAGAGGGGTATCTGCGCTTTATCCAGGCGGACCACTTCCAGATCAATTATACTGGTGCGGAGGCCAACGTGTGCGTCTCCCTGGCGATGATGGGGATGGACACGGAATTCGTGACTCGGCTGCCTGACAACGATATTGCCGCCTGCGGTGTGGCGGAGCTGCGCAAGTTCAATGTGGGGACCAGCCATATCGCCTACGGCGGGGAGCGGATGGGTGTGTTTTATGCGGAGAAGGGGGCATCCCAACGCCCCTCCAAGATCGTCTATGACCGCAAATATACCTCTATCGCCACCTGCGCCTATGAGGATTTTGACTGGGAAGATATTTTTGCCGGGGCCACCCATTTCCACATGACGGGCATCACCCCCGCCTTGAGTAAAACCATCCCCTCGGTGTGTATCAAGGCGTGCAGAAAGGCCAAGGAGATGGGACTGACCGTCAGCTGTGACCTGAATTACCGCAAAAATCTGTGGACTGAGGCTGAGGCCAATGCGTGCATGGTCCAGCTGATGCCCTACATCGACGTGCTGGTGGCCAACGAGGAGGATGCAGAGAAGGTGTTGGGCATTAAGGCCCGTGATACTGATGTGACCCAGGGTAAGCTCAACCGGGAGGGCTACATAGATGTGGCGGAGCAGATCTGCCAGACCTACGGAACCAAGATGGTAGCCGTCACCCTGCGGCGCAGCATCAGTGCCTCGGACAATGAGTGGAGCGCAATGCTGTATACAAACGGTAAGCCCTACTTCTCCAAGCAGTACATGATCCACCTAGTAGACCGGGTGGGGGGCGGAGATTCCTTCACCGCTGGTCTGCTCTACGGAATTATGAACGACTACGGCCCCCAGGAGACTATTGAATATGCCGCCGCCGCATCCTGTCTCAAGCAGACCATTGAGCTGGACTTCAACCTGTCCACCGCTGACGAGGTCAAGCGCCTGGTGGGCGGAGACGGCTCCGGCCGTGTACAACGGTAAACTGCGAATGAACACCCCCATCCGATCTGAACAAATGCTTGTCATGGTTTCGATCAGTTGGGGGTGTTTTATGCCAGAACCTCTTGCGGCAAGGGGTTCTGGCATTCTTATGCGGAGTGCCACTCTCACCAATCATATAAACCGAGTAAAATGAAAACGCAAAACGTCTAAATGGCGAGATTTGAACCCCCGTTATGTCAGCAAGCTGCTCTCTTTATTTGTCGCTCATGAACGTATCTTCCATCTGACAGGGCGTTCGGTTTTTCAATGTGCGATGCGGCCTCTGTGTGTTGTAAAACTCGATGAGAGATGCAAGGCATTGTTTAAAATCTTCCTTGAAACAGTCATAAATGGTCATCATGAGGAAATTATCTTTGATGTTCTCCGCCAAGAAAAAAGTCGTAGAAACAGGGCGAAAAGTCATTCTCATGCAGCGTGTACTTTGATAGGAAAGTCATGGGGCCTGTCAGAATAATACCGCCGAATGATCTCATACTCACACCAACACAGCCAAAGGTGGCAGTATACTGCCGCATCAGTACGAACGGCTTAGAACAACGAACCTGTTTATTCTTACAGGAACAATACTATGAGGAATGGATTAAGCGAATCCTTCATTGGACATTCGCCGGCATTTTTCCGGCATCGGAAGCAGGACACAGGCGAAAGGCTGACATTTATTTTGGGCTGGAGGAAATTCATTTTCTCTACGAAAGCTCGGAGTTTCTTCTGACAGTGATCTGCGCTAGAGCGTAGCAAGAAGGCCGTTCCAAAAGCGGAGATATCAAATGGGGGCTGAGAAAAGCATTGGGGACCCCAGAGTCCAGGTATTATCAAAGAATCTGTTATGGGTACACTCATGACAAAGACGGCTGACTCGTGATCAATGAAGAGGAGGCGCAAATCATTCGGCTCATTTATGATATGGCTCGTAAGGGAGAAAGTCTTTCAAAGATATCCCTTAGACTGAAGGAAATGGATATCCCATCTCCGCAAGGAGACAAGGAACGGAAAGATTCTGAAAAACGAAAAATATACAGGTAGTGTGAAACTACAAAAGACCTATGTACAGAATTTTTTGGAACATAAACAGGTATGTAATGAAGGACAATTGGATCTATATCAGATAGATAATAATATAAACATCAAATATTACATGGGGATTCCATTTACTGGAGAATAAGTTCTCTTCCGATGGCTATATAGAATACAAGCTGGAAAACAATGAAATCCCATGGCGAACCTTTGCCGGACAGGTATTTTTTGAATATGCGAAAGATTTTCGCAGCCGTAAACAGATGTTGGAACAAGAAATGGGCGATATTTCCGATAGTCAAAGGGGATTATTATGCATTGGTATTGCGCTGGAGCGTTTTAGAAAATTTTATTGAGCTATCTGTTATAAACATTATAATTTTTGAAAATCCTAAATAAATACTATTATTCAAAAAAATACTGCTTTATGAAAAAATGGGAACACCATTAAAATGATGTTCCCGCCTTGTACGTTAGTCCTTTTTCGCTTTGTCCTGTTCCTGCTGCGCTTTCCACTCGACAGACTTCAGCCGTGCTTACTTACTCTCAAAAAACTTATATCTCTGGGAATAGCGGTAATCCTCTCCTAAAAGAGCCATTTCCCTGGTGGAAATACAGAAGGGAGGCCCCATGGTCAGTGGGAAAGGTCAGACAAACCAATCAGTCCATAGGCGGATTTCGCCGTCTGGACAGCTCGAAGGATCGCCATCTCCATGGCCTGAGCGGCCAGGGCACCCACCAGATTGACGTCACCCGGAACAGAGCCCACGGAGAGAGCATAGATGCTGTCTCCGTCAGCGGTGGTGTGAACCGGGCGAATGGCCCTGGCATAGCCGTTGTGGGCCATACCAGCAATCTTGGTCAGAGGGGTTTTGGAAAATTGTGCGTTGGTGACGATAATGCCTAACGTAGTATTGCCAGTAAACAGATTCCCGGTTGGAGAAGCATCGGAAAACAGCTCATCCAAGGTGCAGGACAGCCCTGATTTCTTCTTATCAAGCAGCCCGGCGACCACTTTTCCGTCGGGGCTATACACATCACCCAGCGCATTCACCGCCACCAGGGCGCCCACCTTAACAGGGCCGGACTGAAGGGCAAAGGTGCCGAAACCTGATTTCATCGCCCTGTCCATTCCACGGTACTTTCCAATGGAGCAGCCGGTGCCGGCGCCCACATTCCCAAGGGCGGGGGCGGACCGGCTGGCGTTCTCACAGGCCTGATAGGCCATGTCCGCAGTGGGCCGCACCTCCTTGCTGCCAACACCCAGGTCAAACAGGCAAGACTGACTTACCAGGGGGACTTTGGCCACCCCTGTGTCAAAGCCGATGCCTCGCTCCTCCAGATACCGCTGGACTCCGCCGGCGGCATCCAGACCAAAGGCGCTGCCACCGGACAGCAGTACCGCGTTGATCCCCTCGGCGGCAGCCACAGGATTCAATATTTGGGACTCGCGGGAGGCCGGGCCGCCGCCCCGGACATCCAGTCCGGCGGGGCTCATCCGGTCGCAGAGGATGACAGTGCATCCAGTGGCTCCCTCCAAATCTTGGGCGTGACCGACCTGAAAGCCGCCCACATCCATAATCCCGATCTCTTGCATGACCTCTCCCCCTTCACTGTTTCAGCACGACGCGCAGGGCCTTACAGACAGAGCCACTGATGACGCAGCCCAGCGCGGCTTCAATCAGGGCCTGGACCCCCACGTAGGCGGCCACAAATAGCAGGATGTTATCCTGGAACTTAGCCATCAGCTCCTCGCCCAGAAGCGCTTGGAGGGTGGGGGCGTTCAAAAAGATCAGGACCAGCACCGTCATGTAGAAAAGGGTGTTCAGCAGCGGAGCCGCAATGCCGCCGATGTAATAGGAAATCGTGTTTCCCCGGTCCAGTCTGCTGGCGGCCCGGTATACCCAGCCCACGCAGATACCCATCAGGATGCGAGGAATGATAGTATTGATGAAGCTGAGAACTACCACTATACCGCCGGTGTAGCCCGCAAGCAACAGGGTGCTGAACCCAGTTTTGATGGCGGTATAGAAGCTGATACAGCCCATCACACCGCCCAGAACTCCCCCAGCTAAAGGCCCAAGCATCATCGCGCCCACAGCCACTGGTACAGTCATGATCGACGCGTACTGTCCAGGTAGAGGGATCATCGCCAGTCCTGTAATGTTCATCATCAGCAGGATCCCGACGAGCAGGGCCAATTCGATCAGGTACGTGAGATTGGTTTTTGCCTTTTCCATATTCAGTTCCTCCTGCTGCCGCTCCGCCATATTGCGGATGCAGCGCAATTTTTTGGGCGTTCTTCATATCAAGAAGAACGCTGGAATGCCAAGGGCAGTATACCCTACTTTGTACTCTTTTGCAAGAGGCGAGGGACGTTTTTACGATTTACTCTTGCGGGAAGGGACGCGGCATGATAGGATATTCGAGAGAGAAAAATAAGGAGGCATTTGCCAATGAAACAGGATATGATCGTCATTCTGGACCTGGGCAGTGAGGAAAATCCTAGACTGGCCCGTGAAATCCGTGCCCTTGGCGTGTACAGTGAGATACACCCCCACGACATCACGCTGGCCGAGCTGAGAGCCCTGCCCAATGTCAAGGGTATCATCTTGAACGGGGGCCCCAACCGGGTGGTGGATGGTGTGGAGATTGACGTGTCCCAGGACATCTACAACTGTGATATCCCTGCGCTGCTGGTGGACCACAAGGGAGATTCCCCTTGGCCGGAGAATGCAGAGGAACGCAAGCAGGCTCTGTCCAACTTTATTTTTACCATCTGTGGGGCAGAAGCCAACTGGAATATGGAGAACTTTATTGCCGACCAGGTGGAGCTCATCCGCCAGCAGGTGGGCGGTAAAAAGGTGCTGCTGGCCCTGTCCGGAGGAGTAGACTCCTCTGTGGTGGCCGCTCTGCTCATTAAGGCCATCGGCAAACAGCTCACCTGTGTGCATGTGAACCACGGCCTGCTGCGTAAGGGGGAGCCCGAACAGGTGGTCAAGGTCTTCCGTGAGGAGCTGGGCGCCAATCTGGTCTATGTGGACGCGGTGGACCGCTTCCTGGACAAGCTGGCCGGGGTAGCTGATCCGGAACAGAAGCGTAAGATCATTGGAGCGGAGTTCATCCGCGTCTTTGAGGAGGAGGCCCGAAAGCTGGAGGGTATCCAATTTCTGGGTCAGGGGACCATCTACCCTGATATCATCGAGAGCGGAACCAAAACCGTCAAGGCGGTCAAGAGCCACCACAACGTGGGCGGTCTGCCGGAGGATCTGAACTTTGCGCTGGTAGAGCCGCTAAAGATGCTGTTCAAGGATGAGGTGCGGGCCTGTGGTAAGGCTCTGGGCCTACCCGATTCCATGGTGTACCGCCAGCCCTTCCCCGGTCCTGGCCTGGGAGTGCGCTGCCTGGGCGCGATTACTAGGGACCGCCTGGAAGCTGTCCGGGAGTCGGATGCCATTCTTCGGGAGGAATTCGCAAAAAACGGCTTGGAGGGGAAGGTGTGGCAGTATTTTACCGCCATTCCCGACCTGAGGAGCGTGGGCGTCCGGGAGAACAAGCGGGCCGACGAGTGGTGCGTCATTATCCGGGCTGTCAATACCGTGGACGCCATGACCGCCACAGTGGAGAATGTGCCCTTCGACTTGCTCCAGCATATCACAGCCCGCATTACCAGCGAGGTAAAGGGAGTTAATCGAGTGCTGTTTGACCTGACACCAAAGCCTACTGGTACCATAGAGTGGGAATGAACCATAAGGACCGCAAGTCTCCTTTATTGGGACTTGCGGTCCTTTGTGCTGGAGCAGATAGCGGCGGCGGTGGAGGCCGGCAAACAGCGGGAACAGGCGGAGAAAGGCCGCAAGCGGCCCCGGCGTTCTCTTGACCGTGGTGGGCGGTGATTTCAAAAATTTCTGATTTTACTGTTGACAAAAGCCAACTTGCCGCATACAATAATCATATCAAAATAATTTGATGTGAGGTGAAACATGGAGACAGCGTATCAGGAGCAGGCCAAGGTGTTTAAGGCTCTCTGCGATCCAAAGCGCCTTGCGATTTTGGAACAGTTAAGGAGCGGTGAAAAGTGTGCCTGTATCCTGCAAGAGCCGTTAGGTTTGACCCAATCTGGCCTTTCCTACCACATGAAAATCCTCTGTGACTCTGGCATTGTTACCAGCCGTCAGGAGGGTAAATGGACGCATTATCGCCTAAGTTCTTCGGGACGGGATTATGCGGTGGAACTGCTGAAGGAGTTGACAACTCCAAACATAGAGCAGGAGGTATCCTGTTCTCGGTGTGGATAGAAACGCCATCTAAGAAGATGGCGTTTCTATCGGCACGACACATCAAAAATTTTTGATATATTTTCTATCTATGGAAAGTGAGGTTTTTGTATGGGCGTGTGGGATTTCATTCAAGACCAGGTGCTTGGCATGAAATGGCTGAATGAACTTCTTGGCGTTGGGCTGTCGACGCTGGGCTTGGATGTAAATGGACGCATAGGCGGCAGTATTCAGTTTTTCATCTATGATGTTTTGAAAATCACGGTGCTGCTCTGTGTGCTGATTTTTACGATTTCCTATATCCAAAGTTATTTCCCTCCGGAACGGAGCAAACGCATTTTAGGGCGTTTCCGTGGGATTTGGGCAAATATCATTTCCGCTCTGTTGGGAACCGTAACGCCTTTTTGTTCATGCTCATCTATTCCGCTGTTTATTGGTTTCACAAGTGCGGGGCTTCCTTTGGGCGTGACATTTTCTTTTCTGATTTCGTCTCCAATGGTCGATTTAGGAAGTCTGGTCCTGCTCATGAGCATTTTCGGCGCAAAAGTGGCTGTTGTCTATGTGATCCTTGGGCTCGTGATTGCGGTGATCGGCGGTACCATGATTGAAAAGCTGCGTATGGGAAAGTATGTTGAAAGTTTTGTACTTTCGGCTGGCAGTGTTGATATTGAGTCTCCAGAACTGAGGATCCGGGAACGGCTTACCTACGCAAAGGAACAAATGCTTGGTACGTTTAAGAAAGTGTTCCCCTATATTTTAATCGGTGTCGGGATTGGCTCTGTGATCCACAACTGGATACCGGAAAGTTGGATCGAAACGGTGCTTGGCAGCAGTAATCCCTTTGGTGTGATCCTGGCTACTATCGTTGGTATTCCGATGTATGCGGATATTTTCGGCACAATTCCTGTTGCGGAGGCATTGCTTTCTAAGGGGGCACAACTCGGCACCGTCTTATCCTTTATGATGGCTGTTACTACCTTGTCTCTGCCGTCCCTTATCATGCTCCGCAAAGCCGTCAAGCCAAAACTGCTGGCGTTGTTTATCGCCATCTGCACCATTGGTATCGTCATCGTCGGCTATCTGTTCAATGTGTTCCAATTCATTTTGATTTAATTTTTAGGAGGTAATGAAACATGAGACTGTTCAGCAAGAAGAAAGAAGAACCTGCGTCCTGCTGCTGTGGCGGCAACTGCACCCCAGAAACGATGGCCCATGCAGAGGCGGTCAAGGCTTCCGGTGGCGTTAAGGTGCTTGGCTCCGGGTGTGCCAAGTGCAACGCTTTGGAGGAGGCCACTCGTGAGGCGCTGGCCGAGTTGGAGATGGACACCGCCATCGATCATGTAACGGATTTCACACAGATCGCCGCCTATGGCGTAATGACGACCCCGGCGCTGGTGGTAGATGGCAAGGTGGTGTCCTATGGTAAAGTGATAAAAAAAGAACAGGTTAAAGCGCTTATTCAGAAAGTTAGAAAGTAGGCTTTGGGAAAATAGAGTACAACACCAATAGAAATCACAGTAGAAGCCATCGATTAGAAACTATAAGATTCTAACCGATGACACAATCTTCGTTTGGATAAGTGGTGCTTTTGGACCGAAAAAACAAAAGCGATGTATAAATTCTGAAGAGAAAATATCAAATTATATCATGTTTTCTAACTTTTTAATAGAAAAAGCCTGTGACAAAAGTCACAGGCTCTATATTTATTCCAAAAAACACAGGCGGCAGGGCCTGTCTTCAGACCTTGTAACAGCCGCCGCCGATAAACTCCCGCATCAGGGAGGTCTTCGGCACATCGTCGGAAGGAATAGGTAAAAAGTAGTTCAGGAACTTCAAAAGACGTTTGGCCTCTGTGTACTCGTCACAGTCTTTGGGCACGGCAAAGAGCAAAGACTCGATATATGGCTTCAGCAAAGCCGTTTCATAGATCAGGGCAGAATTAAAGATCACATCCGCGCTGTCCTGATAGGGGAAGATATAACGCTCCTCGCCCCGTCTGACAGACGGCCACATCTGGATCGTGGCTCTTGCGCTGTACCCCCGAGTCCTGGCGTCCCGCTCGATCCGGCGGAGGAGGCGGGCGTCCGTGGTAGGGATGCGGTTGTGGTCATCGATATTCAGTGTAGTCAGACAGCTAATATAGATTTTATACTTGCTTGCCGTGGGGAGCGAATAGGAAAACTGGTCATTCAGGCAGTGGATGCCCTCGATGACGAGAATATCCTGGGGGCCGAGGGTGAGGTAGTCACCATTATATTCCCGCGCCCCCTTTTTGAAGTTGAATTGAGGAATCTCAACGCTCTCCCCCCGCAGAAGCCTGGTCATATCCTGATTAAACAGTTCGACATCCATGGCCCCCAGACTTTCAAAATCATACTGCCCATTCTCGTCGCGGGGAGTATCTGCGCGGTTTTTAAAATAGTTGTCTGTGGCGATGGGGTGGGGGCGCATCCCACAGGCCAGCAGCTGTGTGGACAGGCGGTGAGAGAAGGTGGTCTTACCAGAGGAGGAGGGGCCGGCGATCATGATAAACCGGACGTCTTTCCGTCGGGAGATCTCTTCGGCGATGTCGCCAATCTGCTTCTCCATCATGGCCTCCTGGGTCAGGATCATCTGGGTGGCGCCGCCGCTGGCAATCGTCTCATTCATCTCCGCCACGTTGGAAATGCCCAGCTTCTCGGACCTAAGCGTGGCATCATAAAGGGCCTGAAAGACCTTGACAGAGGGGTGGAATTCCGCCAGCGCATGGGGGTTTTTCTGGCTGGGCAGAAGAAGGACAAAGCCTTCCTGGAACAGTTGAAGATCAAACCATTTGAGATAGCTGGTGTCCGGGACCATGTATCCATAAAAATAGTCTGAAAAGCCGTCTAGAGAATAGATATTGACATGGGAATTGATCCGGAATTCAAACAAACGGGACTTGTCGTACATCCGATTTTTCTGAAACAGGTCCACAGCGTCGTCCGTGCTGATAGAGTGTTTTTGAATGGGGATTGCCTGGTTTACAAGCAGCCGCATCCGCTCGCCGACCTGATCCAAGAGGGACTGGTTGAGGACAAAGCTGCCCTTGGCCCGAATAAACAGCCCTGGGCCAATAGAGTATTCCACAGAAATTCGCTCCACGTTTTCGCTGCCTGCCACATCATAAAAGGCCTTGAGCATCAGAAAGACCGCGCTTCGCTCGTAGGTTTGGATGCCGGGCTTGTCCTTTGCTGTGATTATGTCCAGGGTGCAGTCCCGGTCCAATGTTTTATTCAGCTCACAGAGCTTCCCGTTTCGGCTGACCAGCAGAATGTCGTTTTCATATTGCTCCTGAAAGTCAGCGGCAATGGTTTGATAAGTGGTCCCATAGGGGTAGGCGCGCGCAGTCTCGCCCACAGTTACGGTGCACAGTTTGGTCTGTTCCATAAAAACTCCTTCCTCAGGTCAACGCGGCCGGATGGATTGAAAGACGACGGTCAAATATCATTGTATCACCGGGGGCATGGGAAATCAACCAGTCAGCGGAACAGAAAAAACCATCCTCCCGCTGGTAAGGCGGGAGGATGATTCATGTGCGCGGGATTAGACGCGAATCAATTCGTATTTCCGGCTCCCCAGACCGATCTTCTCGGCGTGTTCCAGGCAGGTGCGCCACTCGGACTCAGGGGAGGAGTTGGTGAAGTGATCGTGGTGGTCGTGGAAGCCGGGGTCGGCCAGATGGTCGGACAACTGGCTGTTGGGCATGGGGGTAGCAGCCAGACAGGCGTCTACGCAGGCCTGGTCCAGCGCCAGGGGATCAAAGGAGGCAAACATCCCCAGGTCGGGCAGGATGGGGGCGTCATTCTCACAATGGCAGTCGCAGTTGGGAGAAACATCCACCACCAAAGAGATGTGGAAGGAGGGACGGCCGTCCACCACGGCTTTGGTGTACTCCGCCATGCGGCAGTTGAGGACTTCGTTGGCGTTGTCGTTGTCAAAGGAGATAGCGTCAAAGTTACAGGCTCCCAGACAGCGCCCGCAGCCTACACAGTGGTCGTGGTCCACATGCATCTTCCGTGTCTGCTGGTCAAAGACCAGTCCGCCGTTGGCGCACTCCCGCTGGCAGCGCAGGCAGCCCCGGCACCGATCAGGGGAGATGCTGGGCTTTCCACTGCTGTGCTGCTCGGTTTTACCGGCCCGGGAGCCGCAGCCCATGCCGATGTTCTTAATGGCCCCGCCGAAGCCGGTCATCTCATGTCCCTTGAAGTGGGTCAGGCTGATGAAAACGTCGGCGTCCATCACAGCACGGCCAATCTTCGCCTCCTTCACATACTCACCGCCCACCACGGGGACAGCCACATCGTCAGTCCCCTTCAGTCCATCGCCGATAATAACAGGGCAGCCCACAGAGAGGGGCGTGAAACCATTTTCCCAAGCGCACTCCAGGTGCTCCAGAGCGTTTTTACGGCTGCCGGGGTACATAGTGTTGCAGTCGGTAAGGAAGGGCTTGCCGCCCAGCTCCTTTACTACGTCGGCTACCGCCTTGGCGTAATTGGAGCGGAGATAGCTGATGTTGCCCAGCTCTCCGAAGTGCATCTTAATGGCCACAAACTTGCCATCCATGTCGATTTGGCCGATGCCGGCCTTGCGGATGAGTTTCTTCAGTTTGATAGGCAGGCTATCGCCAAAGGCGATCGTGCGAAAATCGGTAAAATAGACCTTGGACTCTGCCATGATCGGTTCCCTCCTGAACAATATGATTCTCAAAGACTACTTTCACTTGTCCTATTATAAAGGTTGGAGTACACTCCATGTCAAGAGGAGATTTGAACGCGGGCCACAGGTGGGGTAAGAGGAGCGCCCTCCGGCCTTTTGGGACCGCTATGTATAAAGACGGATAATATCCTCCGCAACGGATCTTTTGGACACACAGCGGTCCATCGCCTGATGCTCGATATAGTGGTGGGCATCCGGCTCGGTCATCTTCAATTCACTGATGAGTAACCATTTGGCCCGGTTGACCAGGCGGATCTCCTCCATCTTCTCTTCCAGAGGCAGGACGCGCTTTTCCAGCCTCCGGAGCCGCTCCCGGGTGCTGACCATCCAGCTGACCGCCCGGAGGAGCATGGTCCGGGAAAAGGGCTTGGGCAAGGTGAATACTCCGTGCTCTGCCACTCGGTCATAGACCTCGTCATGGAGGTCGCTGGGGACAAGTAAAAGGATGACAGTCCCCCCCAGACGGCAACTGTCAACGGCGAACCGAACGCCGGAGTCATCCGGAAGGGGAGAGTTGATGAAGATAAAATCAAAGGACCGCTGGGTTAGGGTCTGCTCGGCGGCGCTTACGCTAGACACTGTGACCACCGGCTCACAGGGAGTTTCCTGAAGGACGGCGGAAAAGCCGATGTTGAACCGCTCCGCCGATGATACAAAAAGAACGCTGTATACCTGCTCCTTCAGGCTCATGGCTTCCCACTCCTTTCCCTGTTATGCAGACGGGCTTCAGGCCCGCTTGCGGTATTCCGCCAGGATGGCTTCCGGGATATAGGTCTGGATAAAGGGGCTGTCTGCGGCGGTGGCGCAGGCGGACTGGAGGTTCTGAGGCAGCCGACGGAATTTTACCAGCGTCTCTGCGTCCGCCTGGTAGAGGTCCACCTCGGCGGGATGAGGCATCTCCAGATGCCGCTCAATGCCGTACAGGCCGGCATAGATCATCAGTGCGAAGGCCAGGTATGGGTTGGCCATAGGATCGGGAGAGCGCAGCTCCGCTCGACGGTACTCACCAGCCGCCGCTGGGATCCGGATCAGCTGGGAACGGTTCCCCTTGGACCAGGAGATGTAATCTGGGGCCTTATAGCCGCCCAGACGGGAATAGGACTCTCGGGTAGGGTTCAAAAAGGCGGTCATCTCCCCCACCTTGTCCAGCACACCGGCTACCATCTCGGGCAGGTGGTCCAGTCCATCCGTTGACTTCACTGACATATTGATGTGAAAGCCGTTGCCCGGTTTCCCCTCCAGGGGCTTGGGGCTGAAGTCCGCGCACAGTCCATTCCGCTCGGCAATGATTTTCACGATGGCCTGTAAAGTCATGGCATTGTCGGCGGCAGTGAGAGGGTCGGAGTAGCGGAAGTCGATCTCGTTCTGGCCGGGCCCCTCCTCGTGGTGGGCACACTCAGGCCAGATGCCCATTTGCTCCAGAGTGAGGCAGATCTCACGGCGGATGTTTTCCCCCTTGTCCTCTGGGGCCGTATCCATATAGTTGGCCCTGTCGTGGGGAATCTTGGTGGGCTCACCGTTTTCATCCCGCCGGAACAGGTAGAATTCCTGCTCCGCGCCAAAGAGAAACTGAAGCCCCCTCTCCTCAGCGCAGGCCACAGCCTGCTTAAGCAGGACCCGGCAATCACAAGGGAAGGGCTGGCCGTCGGGATAGACAATGGAGCAGAACATCCGCACCACCCGACCATGCTCCGGGCGCCAGGGGAGGAGCATCAGCGTCTCTGGGTCAGGCCGGAGGAGCAGGTCGGAATGGGCTACGTCCCCAAAGCCGGCGATGGCGGAGGCGTCAATGGCGATGCCGTACTCAAAGGCCCGGGGCAGCTCGGTGGCCACGATGGAGATGTTTTTCTGCCGGCCGAATACGTCACAAAAGGCGAGGCGGATGAACTTGATCTCCTCCTCCTGAACATACTGCATGACCTCGCGCTTGGAATATTTCACGGTCACACCAACTTTCATGGATATTTTTGCGTCGCCGGGCATATGCGAAGGCCGCAAAGCCGGCTGGCAGCCTGGTGGAACGGGATCCGCTGCTATTATAGCACCGGTAAAAATGGATTTTCCAGTGTTGTCTCCTATGGGAAAAAATTTTGGCGGTCCAGACAGAAACAGGAAAAATAGGGCGAAATGTTTTTGGAAACTGTTACAGAATGTACTAAACAGTCCAAAATCTCATTGACAAACGGCTGCCACGGGGCTATAATGCGGCACATAAAGGCAAAGGCGTCTTTAAGGATTTTCCTTAGAGGCGCCTTCGCCTTTTTTGCATTTTTTTAGAAGTAGAAAGGGTGAAAGACAATGGCAGCTGTTCCGGAGTATTTTGGAAGCATGGTGTTCGACGACAGGGTGATGAAGGCAAATTTATCCGCTGACGTATACCAGTCTTTAAAGAAGACCATCGACGAGGGGGCTAAATTGAATTTGGGTGTGGCCAACGCTGTGGCAGCCGCCATGAAGGACTGGGCCGTAGCCCAGGGGGCCACCCACTTTACCCACTGGTTCCAGCCACTCACCGGCATCACCGCCGAGAAGCACGACAGCTTTATCACCCCCTCTCCAGATGGAGGGGTTATCATGGAATTCTCAGGCAGGGAGCTGATCCGAGGGGAGCCGGACGCCTCCTCGTTTCCCTCCGGGGGGCTGCGGGCTACCTTTGAAGCAAGAGGCTACACCGCCTGGGACCCCACCTCCTATGCCTTTATCAAGGGGAAAACGCTGTGCATCCCCACGGCCTTTTGCTCTTACAGCGGCGAGGCGCTGGACAAAAAGACCCCCTTGCTGCGCTCCATGGAGGCCCTGAACCGACAAGCCCTCCGCATCCTGCGGCTGTTTGGAAATGACACGGTGAAACGGGTGTCCACCGCGGTGGGTCCAGAACAGGAGTATTTCCTGGTGGATGCCAAAATGTATGAGCGGCGCCGGGATCTGCGGTTTACCGGCCGAACTCTGTTCGGCGCCAAGCCCCCCAAGGGACAGGAGATGGATGACCACTATTTCGGCGTGATTAAACCCAGGGTGGCCGCCTTTATGGAGGACCTGAATGAGGAGCTGTGGAAGCTGGGTGTCCTGGCCAAGACCCAGCATAACGAGGTGGCCCCGGCCCAGCACGAGCTGGCCCCTATCTATACCACCACCAACATTGCCACTGACCACAACCAACTGACCATGGAGATCATGCAGAAGGTGGCCGCCCGGCACGGGCTGGTCTGTCTGCTCCATGAGAAGCCCTTTGTAGGAGTGAACGGATCGGGTAAGCACAACAACTGGTCTATCTCCACCGACGCTGGCGTCAACCTGCTCTCTCCCGGTGATACGCCCTATGAGAACGCCCAGTTCCTGCTGTTTCTGTGCGCCGTCATCAAGGCGGTGGACGACTATCAGGACCTGCTGCGCATCTCGGTGGCCACGGCCGGCAACGACCACCGCCTAGGAGCCAACGAGGCGCCTCCCGCTGTGGTATCCATCTTCCTGGGAGATGAGCTGAACGGTGTGCTGGAGGCCATTGACCATGAGACCCCCTATCAGGGAGCTGCCCGGACCAAGATGAAGCTTGGGGTGGATATCCTGCCCAAATTCAGCAAGGATACCACAGACCGGAACCGCACCTCCCCCTTCGCCTTCACTGGCAACAAGTTTGAGTTCCGCATGGTGGGCTCCTCCGACTCCATCGCCTGCGCCAACATCATGATCAACACCGCTGTGGCTGAGAGCCTCAAGCTCTATGCCGACCGCCTGGAGGGGGCCGAGAACTTCCCCGCCGCCCTGCAGGAGCTGCTCCGGCAGACTATCCGGGAGCACAAGCGCATCATCTTCAACGGAAACGGCTACGATGATGCCTGGATCACTGAGGCCACAGAGAAGCGGGGCCTGCTCAACTACCGCACCACCCCGGACTGCGTCCCCCATCTGCTGGATGAGAAGAATGTCAGGCTCCTCACCTCCCACGGCGTGCTGACCTTGGAGGAACTTACCTCCCGGTATGAGGTCATGATGGAGAACTACTGCAAAACCATTCTGATCGAGGCCAACACCATGGTGGATATGGCCAGAACGGAGATCCTGCCAGCCGTGGAGTCCTTTGCGCTGGACACCGCCAGAGGGGCGGCCGCCAAGCGGGAACTGGTCCCTGGCTGCCCCTGCGGGTATGAGTCCGAGCTGGTAAAAAAGCTGTCTGCTCTTACGGATCAGATGGCGGCCAAAACCACGGAGCTGGAGCAGGCGGTGCTGGAGGTGTCCTCCGCCGGGGATATCGCCCAGGAGGCCGCCGCTGTCCGGGATGTGATCCTGTGTAAAATGGGGCAGCTGCGCCTGGCCTGCGACGAGGCGGAGACCCTGACCCCCAAAAAGTATTGGCCGTTTCCCACTTACGGCGACCTGCTGTTTGGCGTGCGGTAACGACCAGATCCCTTCTGGCCCCGGCCTCCATTCGGACCGGGGCCCAATAGAGATTGGAGGAGCGTTTATGTGTTCCATTATGGGATATTGCGGCCCAGTGTTCGACCTGGAGGCATTTCAGGCCGGCTTTCAGCGCACGGTCAGTCGGGGGCCGGATGACAGCCGGATCGTTGACACAGGAAAGGGCCTGCTGGGATTCCACCGGCTGTCCATTATGGGCCTGACTTCTGCCGGGATGCAGCCCTTTGCGCTGGACGGCAGCTTCGTGGTGTGCAACGGCGAGATATACGGCTTTGAAAAGCTAAAAAAGCGACTGGAAGAAAAATATACCTTTGCCAGCGACTCTGACTGTGAGCTGCTGCTCCCTCTGTACCGGGAATACGGGGTGGAGATGTTCCGGATGCTGGATGCGGAATTCGCCTGCATCCTCTATGACGGTGAGAGACAGGAGTACATCGCCGCCCGTGATCCCATCGGCATCCGCCCCCTCTATTACGGATATGACAGCCAAGGAGTTATCCTCTTTGCCAGCGAGCCCCAGAACCTGCTGGGCCTGGCGGCGGGAGAAATACTGCCCTTCCCCCCTGGACATTACTATAAGGACGGCAGATTTATCTGTTACCGGGATATGACCCAGGTGGAGCGGATCTGCCGGGATGACCTGGAAACGGTATGCCGGAACATCCGGGAAAAGCTGATCGCCGGGGTGGAAAAGCGGCTGGTGGCCGACGCCAAGGTGGGCTTCCTGCTGTCTGGAGGGCTTGACTCCTCCTTGGTGTGCGCCATCGCCGCCCGGCGGAGCAAGACCCCGATTCGGACCTTTGCCATCGGCATGAGCGGCGACGCCATCGATTTGAAATACGCCAGGGAGGTGGCGGAATACATCGGCAGCCGCCACACGGAGGTGATCATCACACGGGAGGATGTGATCTCCAACCTGGAGCGGGTGATTCATCTGCTGGGCACGTACGACATTACCACCATTCGGGCCAGCGTGGGAATGTACTTGGTCTGTAAGGCCATTCACGAGCAGACCGATATTCGGGTGCTGCTCACTGGCGAGATATCCGACGAGCTGTTCGGCTATAAGTATACAGACTACGCCCCTTCTGCCCAAGCGTTTCAGGAGGAGTCGGAAAAACGGGTCCGAGAGCTGCACATGTACGATGTGCTCCGGGCAGACCGGTGTATCTCGGTCAACTCCCTGGAGGCACGAGTCCCCTTCGGAGACCTGGAGTTCGTGCGCTATGTCATGTCGGTGGACCCGGAGCGGAAGCGGAACCGATATGGAAAGGGCAAGTATCTGCTCCGCCACGCCTTCGAGGAGGGCGGCTGGCTGCCCCAGGATATCCTGTGGCGGGAGAAGGCGGCCTTCTCCGACGCTGTGGGCCACTCACTGGTGGACGACCTGAAGGAATACGCGGAACAGTGTTACACCGATGACGATTTCCAGAAGCTGAGGCAGAAGTATGTCCATGCGCGCCCCTTTACCAAGGAGTCATTGCTCTATCGTGAGATATTTGAGAAATACTATCCGGGGCAGAGCGGGATGGTCCTGGATTTCTGGATGCCCAACCGGGAGTGGGAGGGCTGCGACGTGGATGACCCCTCCGCCCGTGTGCTGGCCAACTACGGCCAGAGCGGAGTTTAAGACCATCACATAGGAAGCGAGTGAGCAGTTTGAAAGCGACTTTGATCTTGGAAAACGGAAGCGTCCTCTCCGGTACCAGCATCGGGAGCACAGAGGCGCGGGTGTGCGAGCTGGTGTTCAACACCTCCATGACTGGCTACCAGGAGATCCTGACCGATCCCTCCTATGCCGGACAGGGCGTGGTCATGTCCTATCCCCTCATCGGCAACTACGGGGTGAACAGCGAGGACAACGAGTCCAGCCGCCCCTGGGTGGAGATGCTGGTGGTTCGCCATCTGTCCCCCAGGGGGAGCAACTTCCGCCGAGAGATGGACCTGGGGGATTATATGAAGGAGCATGACATCCCCGGCATCGAGGGGGTGGATACCCGTGCCCTGACCAAGTTGCTCCGCAGCCAGGGGAGCATGAACGCCATGCTGACCTGTGCCCAGCAGTTTGATGTGGGGCAGGTATTGGAGCGGCTGCACGCCTATAAGGTCCGGGATACGATCCAGAAGGTTACCCGCTCCGCCCCGGAGGAGTTTCCCGCCATAGGGGAGGAGCGGTACCATGTGGCCATGATGGACTACGGGGTCAAGCAGAATATGATAGACTGTCTCCGCCGCCGGGGATGCAGCGTCACGGCGCTGCCCGCCTCCACCCCGGCCGAGACAGTCCTCTCCGGCGGCTATGATGGGGTGCTGTTGTCCAACGGCCCTGGGGACCCGGCGGAGAACACAGACATGATCCGGGAGATAAAAAAGCTCTATGACAGCGGCCTGCCCCTGTATGGCATCTGTCTGGGCCACCAGATGCTGGCACTGGCCACCGGGGCCAGGACGGGAAAGATGGACTATGGCCACCGGGGCGGGAACCACCCGGTCCGGGATGTAGAGAGGGGCCGGGTGTTTATCACCAGTCAAAACCACGGCTATATGGTACTGGCCGATACCGTGGACCCGGTGGTGGCCCAGGTGTCCCACATCAATGCCAACGACGGAACCTGCGAGGGACTGCGCTACCGCCGCCCCAACTGCTTTTCCACACAGTTCCATCCAGAGGCCAACCCCGGCCCCAGGGATATGGAGTATCTGTTTGACCGATTTGTAGCGTCTATGGGAGGGAAAACAAATGAGTGAAATGCCTCAAAAGCGGGAGCTGCTCTACGAGGGCAAGGCGAAAAAGGTGTACGCCACAGATGACCCGGAGCTGCTGATTGTATCCTATAAGGATGACGCCACCGCCTTCAATGGGCTGAAAAAGGGTACCATCGTCGGTAAGGGTGTCATCAACAACCGGATGAGCGATCTGCTGATGGCCCGGCTGGAGCGGGAGGGAATCCCCACCCACCTGGTCCGGGAGCTCAACGACCGGGATACCCTGGTAAAGAGGGTGGCCATCGTCCCCCTGGAGGTCATCGTGCGCAACATTGCCGCCGGCTCCTTTTCCAAGCGGTACGGGGTGGCCGAAGGAGCGGTCTTTTACCGGCCGACCCTGGAGTTTTCCTATAAGAATGATGAGCTGGGGGACCCTCTGCTCAACGACGACCATGTGCTCGCCCTGGGGCTGGCTTCCCCGGAGGAGGTAGCGGTCATCCGGCGCTATGCCCTGGAGGTCAACAGGCTGCTCCGGGAGATCTGGAAGCAGTGCGGCGTCACACTGGTGGACTTCAAGCTGGAGTTTGGCCGGCTGCCAGACGGTACCATAATCCTGGCCGATGAGATCAGCCCCGACACCTGCCGCCTGTGGGACAGTCAGACTGGGGACAAACTGGACAAGGACCGCTTCCGCCGGGATCTGGGCGGCGTGGAGGCGGCCTACCGCCAGGTCATGGACCGGCTCAACCAACAACTGTAAACGGAGGGAACGATATGTCAAACTGCGCCATCGTGGGCATCAACTGGGGGGACGAGGGCAAGGGAAGGATGGTGGATCTGCTCACCCAGGACTATGACCTTGTGGTCCGCTACCAGGGGGGCGGCAACGCCGGACACACCGTCATCAACCAGTATGGAAAATTTGCCCTCCATCTTCTTCCCTCGGGTATTTTCCGCCCGGGGGTCGTCAATGTCCTGGGGAACGGGGTGGCTCTGGACCCGGAGAACCTGTGGACAGAGATAGAGGATGTGATGTCCAGAGGAGTGGAGATCAGCCCGGAGAATCTGAAGATCAGCGACCGGGCCTCGCTTCTGCTGCCCTGGCACCGGGAGCTGGACGAGCTGGAGGAGAAGCGGCTGAAGGACCACAAGTATGGCTCAACCAAGCAGGGGATTGCCCCCTTCTACTCCGATAAGTACCAGAAAAAGACCATTATGGCCGGAGAGCTGTTCTATCCGGAGGAATTACGGGACCATCTGGCCCAGCTTCTGGAGTGGAAGAACCTAACCTTGACTAAGGTGTATGGGGCAGAGCCCTTCACCATGGAGAGGGTGGAGGAGTGGCTGGCCAACAGCTGCGAAAAAATCAAGCCCTATCTCTGTGACAGCGGGGCCTATTTGAAGCAGGCCCAGAGCCGGGGAAAGAGCATCCTCTTCGAAGCCCAGCTGGGTTCCCTTCGGGACCTGGACTTCGGCATCTACCCCTACACCACCTCATCCAACACCACGGCGGCCTACGCCCCTATCGGTTCCGGCCTGCCCTCCGCCAAAATTGACCGGGTGGTAGGTGTGGTAAAGGCATACTCCACCTGTGTAGGGGAGGGGCCCTTTGTCTGTGAGATGTTCGGTCCGGAGGCGGAGAAACTGAGGAAGGCGGGAGCGGAATACGGCGCCAAGACCGGCCGGCCGCGGCGGGTAGGCCCCATCGACCTGGTGGCCACCCGGTACGGGGTGGAAATCCAGGGGGCCACAGAGATCGCACTGACCAAACTGGATGTACTCAGCTATCTGGACCGAATCCCTGTGTGCGTCCGCTACCGGCTGGACGGCCAGCCTACAGAGAGCTTTCCCTTCCCCACGGCCCTGGGCAAAGCCCTGCCGGAGATCGAGTATCTGCCGGGCTGGAAGCAGGACATCTCCTCGGCCCGTAGGTGGGAGGATCTGCCCCGCCAGGCCCAGGAGTATGTGGGCCATGTGGAGCGGGCCATCGGCTGTCCTATCGCCTATATCTCGGTGGGGCCGGAGCGGGACAGTGTCATCAGAGTATAAGGAGGACGACAAATGACTGACCGATATGAATCCCCGCTGTCTACCCGTTACGCCTCCCCCTATATGCTCCAGCTTTTTTCCGCCGATACCCGCTATCAGACCTGGCGGCGGCTGTGGGTTTCCCTGGCACGGGCGGAGATGGAACTGGGCCTGCCCATTACCCAGGGGCAGGTAGAGGAGTTGGAGGCCCACATCTCCGAGATCGACTATGACTGTGTCAGGCGGCGGGAGAAAGAGGTGCGCCACGACGTGATGGCCCATGTCTACGCCTTTGGACAGGCGGCCCCCTCTGCCGCCGGCATCATCCATCTGGGGGCCACCAGCTGCTATGTCACAGACAACGCCGATTTGATCCTTTACCGGGATGGGCTGCGCTATCTCCGCCAGCAGCTGCTTCAGGTGATGGCCAATCTGGCCGACTTTGCCCAGCAATATCGGGCCCTGCCTACCCTGGGCTACACTCACTATCAGCCTGCCCAGCTGGTCACGGTAGGTAAGCGGGCGGCGCTCTGGCTCCAGGACTTGGAGTCCGACCTGTCCGAACTGGACTTCACCCTGAAGAACGTCAAGTTCCTGGGCTGCCGTGGGACTACCGGCACTGAAGCCAGCTTCCTGGACCTGTTTGACGGGGACCAGGAGAAGATCAGTCAAATGAACCGGAAGATTTCCTCTGACTTCGGATTTGAGGAGTGCTTCCCGGTGTGCGGCCAGACCTACCCCAGAAAGCTGGACAGCCGCATTTTGAATTGCCTCTCCTCTATCGCCCAGAGCTGTTACCGTATGGCCAATGATATCCGCCTGCTCCAGCACGACAGGCAGGTGGAGGAGCCCTTTGAAAAGGACCAGATTGGGTCCTCCGCCATGGCTTATAAGCGCAACCCTATGCGCTGTGAGCGAATCTGCTCCCTGGCCCGCTATCTGATGGCCGACGCTATGAATGCCCCTATGACTGCCTCGACCCAGTGGCTGGAGCGGACGCTGGACGACTCAGCCAACCGGCGCATTGCCCTGCCCGAGGGCTTCTTGTGCGCTGACGCTATCCTGCGTCTGGCCCAGAATGTAACAAACGGGCTCCATGTCAATGAAAGAGTGATTGAGAAAACGGTAAAGGAGTACCTGCCCTTCATCGCCACGGAAAATCTGATGATGGAGGCGGTAAAGCGGGGGGGAGACCGGCAGGAGCTCCATGAAATCATCCGCCGCTGCTCCATGGCAGCCACCGCCCGGATGAAAGATGGGGGGGACTGCGACCTGTTGGACCGGCTGGCCGGGGAGCCGTCCTTCGGCCTGTCACGAGGGGATATGGAGCGGCTGCTGAACCCGGAGCTGTATACCGGCCGGTGTGCCCAGCAGGTGGAGGACTTTGTCCAGAGCATCCGTCCGCTGTTTGCGGATCTGGAGCGGGAGACTGCCCGGATCGAGCTGTGAGAACAGGCTGCGGCCAGTGAAGGGAGAGAAGGGGCTATGACAAACTATATCTTTGTGACTGGAGGCGTGGTGTCCGGCCTGGGCAAGGGGATCACAGCGGCGTCCTTGGGCCGGCTCCTGAAGCAGAGGGGGCTGAAGGTAAAAGTCCAGAAGCTGGACCCATATCTCAACGTGGACCCAGGGACCATGTCCCCCTATCAGCACGGGGAGGTCTTTGTCACCGATGATGGGGCGGAAACTGACCTGGACCTAGGCCACTATGAGCGTTTCATCGATGAGAATCTGACGGTAAACTCCTCGGTATCAGCGGGCCGGATATACTGGAACGTACTGAATCGGGAGCGGAAAGGGGACTATTTGGGTGGAACGGTCCAAATCATCCCCCATATTACCGACGAGATCAAGCGGTGTATTTATACCTTGGAGGGGCCTGAAACCGATGTAGCCATTGTAGAGATCGGTGGTACGGTAGGCGATATCGAATCCCAGCCGTTCCTGGAGGCCATCCGCCAGGTGGCCGCCGAGCGGGGGAGAAAAAACGTCATGTTTCTCCATGTATCCCTCATCGTATCCATCCCAGGGACCGGGGAGCTGAAATCAAAGCCCACCCAGCACTCGGCCAAGGAGCTGCTCTCGCTGGGCATCCAGCCCGATGTTATCCTGTGCCGTAGTGATGAGGCGGTGCCCCAGGAGATCCTGGAAAAGATATCCTTGTTCTGCAATATCCCGGTGGAAAACGCCATCCCAAATCTGACCGCCGGCCTGCTCTACGAGGTCCCGCTGATGCTGGAGAAGGCGGGACTGGCTCAGGTGGTGGTGAAGCATCTGGGGCTGGAGTGCCACGCTCCGGACCTGACCGAGTGGGATACTATGGTTCAGCGGGCCAAGCACCCAAAAGGAGAAGTGGAGGTCGCACTGGTGGGTAAGTATGTGGCCCTCCATGACGCCTACCTCTCTGTGGTGGAGGCGCTGACCCACGGAGGGATCGAGAACGGGGTAAAGGTACACATCCGCTGGGTAGACAGCGAAGCGGTCACAGAGGGCAACGTGGAGATGCTCCTTGCCGGAGTGGACGGCGTCCTGGTACCCGGCGGCTTTGGCAGCCGGGGGATCGAGGGCAAGATCTCCGCCATCCGCTATGCCAGGGAGCATAAAATACCGTTTCTGGGCATCTGTCTGGGAATGCAGATGGCGGTGGTGGAGTTTGCCCGCCATGTGTGCGGCATGAAGGGGGCTCACTCCAGCGAGCTGGACCCGGACACACCTTATCCCGTCATCGACCTGATGGAGGGCCAGCGGGGCGTGACCGACAAGGGAGGCACCATGCGCCTGGGCGCCTTCCCGTGCCGCATTGACCGGGAAGACACAGCGGCGTTCCAAGCTTACAGAACGTCGGACATCTCGGAGCGGCACCGGCACCGCTATGAGTTCAACAACGAATATCGCCAGCGGTTGACCCAAGCTGGGCTGCGCCTGTCTGGTTTGTCGCCGGACGGCCGGCTGGTGGAGATAGTAGAGCTGCCCTCCCATCCCTGGTTTGTAGGCGTCCAATTCCACCCGGAGCTGAAAAGCCGGCCCAACCGGGCACATCCGCTGTTTCGGGAATTTATATTCGCGGCGAAGGAGAAAAGCGGAGCGTAAGAGCGTGCGCGGGCCGGCTTTTTGCCAGCTCCGGCGGTTTCCGCGGCAGCGGAGAGCCGGAGGGCATTGAAACACCGGGACAAACACGGGGGGAGCCCGTGTTTGCGCCCGGCCCAACCGGGCACATCCGCTGTTTCGGGAATTTATATTCGCGGCGAAGGAGAAAAACAGGGAATAGGGAATAAGGAAGCGCGCGGGCCGGCGCCAGCTTCAGAGCGGGAGGAATAGAAATGAGCATCCATGAGGAGTGCGGTGTATTCGGCGTCATCAGCCAAGCCCCAATCCAGGCGGCTAGCCTGGCCTATTACGGACTGTATGCCCTCCAGCACCGGGGACAGGAGAGCTGCGGCATCGTGGTCAACGACGACGGTGTATTCTTCTCAAGAAAGGATCTGGGGCTGTTGAGCCAGGCCTTTTCTCAGGAGGAGCTGGCCCGATTTCCCAAGGGAGCCATGGCGGTGGGCCATGTGAGGTACGGCACTACCGGGGCCGCAAATCGCGGCAACTGCCAACCCATTGAGGTCAACCATGTGAAGGGGCACATGGCCATCGCTCACAACGGAAACCTCAGCAACGCCGCCCAACTGCGGGGGCAACTGGAGCTGAAGGGAGCCATCTTTCATACCACCAGCGATACAGAGATTATTGCCTATACCATTACAAGAAAGCGGCTGACCTGCCCCTCCATTGAGGAAGCTCTGAGCAAGGCCATGGATGAGCTGGAGGGGGCTTACTCTCTGGTACTCATGTCTCCCAGGAAGCTGATCTGCGCCCGAGATCCCTATGGGTTCCGTCCCCTGTGTTATGGGGAACTGCCTGGCGGGGGCTATGTGGCAGCCTCGGAGAGCTGTGCTCTGACTGCCGTAGGAGCGCGGTTCGTCCGTGATGTAGAGCCAGGAGAGATCCTGGTATTCAGTCCGGAAGGAATGGTCGCCCGGAGGGAGCACTGTGGAAAAGCCGCGAGGCGGCCTTGTATTTTTGAGTACATCTATTTTGCCCGTCCGGACTCGGTCATCGATGGGGTATCCGTCCACGCCGCCCGACTCCGGGCCGGAAGGATCCTGGCACAGGAGCACCCGGCTCAGGCGGACGTGGTGGTAGGGGTGCCGGACTCAGGGCTGGACGCCGCCCTTGGATTCAGCCAGGCCTCCGGTATCCCATACGGAATTGGACTGCTCAAAAACAAGTATATTGGGCGCACCTTTATCTCGCCGGGACAGGAGCAGCGTCTGGACAAGGTGAAGATCAAGTTAAGCGCCATCGGAGAGACCGTCCGGGGCAAGCGAGTAGTCCTCATTGACGACTCCATTGTCCGGGGTACTACCAGCGGCCGTATTGTCAGCCTTCTACGAGAGGCGGGAGCCTGTGAGATCCATGTGCGTGTTTCGGCGCCACCCTTTTTGAATCCCTGCTACTATGGCACAGATATCGACTCGAAGGAAAATCTGATTGCCTGCAGCCACACGCCAGAGGAAATATCAGACATGATAGGGGCGGATTCGCTGGGGTATCTTCCACTGTCCAAGCTGGGGGAACTTATCGGGGGAGGGAACTGCTGTGACGCCTGTTTCAGCGGCAGATATCCCACCGCAATACCCTCGGATACCAGGAAGGACCGCTTTGAACGGAAGCTATCCCGGTAGATGGTGCCAGCAGCGGACAGTAAATCGAGGGATGTCACCTCCTAAGATTGGAAGGAAAAGAATTAGATATTTAAACAGAGAGGAAAATCTCCCATTTCAATGATTGAAATGGGAGATTTTTAGATTAGAGAGATGAAATCGCTCCCCTTATAAGATCCTGCCTGTACCGGACAGGTTCAGCGTATTTTTCTCTTGGAAGGACGGATGATCAGGAATAACACGCCTACAAGGAGAAGAACACATTGGGTCACAATGGCGCCCACGGGCAAGGAAAAGGCCGGATCTAGCACGCCCAGGGCCAGAGGACGGCTTACAAAGATACTGCCATTTAACAGTCCAAGGGATTCAGGTAGGGGCAGCGCCGTCAGAAGAATGGGAAGGAGCATCCACGGGAAGATCAGCCAGGGCCGTACTCTCCCTAACTGCCAGCCACTTCCCAGGGCAAACACCAAAGGAGGGGCCAGGGTAGCCAGGGCTGGGAGGACCAGCTCCCCCCAGCGGTACCAGCCGAAGTATCGACCGTAAAACACCGCCGCTTCGCCCAGGCAGGCCAAGGCCAGCAGCCCCGTCCCCACCAGAGCGGCGGCGCACCGGGCCAGGGCGTATCGATAGGGCTCCGCCGGGGCGGCATCGGTGAGCACCGCTGCCCGCCGGGCCTTTCCCGAAGTAAAGAAGGTCAGAAAAAACAGGGCCCCGATCCACATCAGGGGGAGCAGCCGGCACAGGTAGTCCCCAAAGCTCCAAGGGGAGAAGGGGGCAGTGTGGGACACCCCCAGGATGGTCACCCGATCCAGGACCTGCCACCCGTAAAACAGCAGGACTGCCAACAGGCCCAGGAAAAACTTGTTCCACAGCAGCCGCCTGCACTCATATCCGAAAATCTTAGCCAAGATCCAACGCCTCCTCCGTCAGCCCACAGGCATCCAAAAACTCCTGATAGGTGAGATAGGGATACATGGGGTCCAGCTCTCGGGTAAACAGGCCGCACAGAACCTGGTCCATGGCCTCTTCTCCGCCGACCAGTTTCTCCGCCTTCAGGATCTTCAAGGGCATCTCGTGGTACTGACGTATGAAGGACAGGCTGTTGCTGATCGCTAATTGCTCCTCCTGGGGCAACTTGGCCAAGAACTCGGGATTGCGGACATAGAAATCTAGGTAGTAGTCCTCCACCTCCCGCTTCCACTGGTCTACATAGTGTGTTTGGGCGTAATCTTCGCCGTAGAGCTCCTTTACGATACGGTAGGTGGTGTACACGGTCAAGCCCTCGGCAGACCAGGGAGAGGCAGGGGCCGCCAAATCAAACATATTGCCCAGGCCCCACCACTGGTGGACCAATTCGTGTATCATTACCTCACCGGGGGCGGCGCCCTTGCCTCCATCGCTGAGATTGGCGGCGGTGAAGTCCGCCTCATCCAGCAGGCTGGCCCCGTCTGCGGCATAGCCGCCGCCAGACACTCGGCTCTGGACAAGCTTCAGGGTTTTCCCGGCGCCAAAAGATAGGGGACCGTAATGCTCTGTGCAGTAGTCCACCACCGCCTTTACCGCATCTGCCGCGCCAGCCTCCGCCATCACAGCCTGGTGCTTACGGCCGTAATAGAACTGGATGGTCATACCCCCGGCCTGAATGTCCTCCCGGATATAGTCCCCAGCATAGACAATTCCGCCGGTGCTGCTGAACTGATAGCGCCAGGTGGCGGTGCCGTCGTCGTGCTGGGCCACCACTTCCGCCTCACTGGAGCCGAAGGGGATGACCGTCATGGAGGAGGGCAGGGTGAGCTCCATGGTGGTGGGATAACCCGCCTCGCCTGGCAGCACATTCATCAGCCGGGGAGACAGGGCTGCGTTTTCCAGACACAGGTATTCCCCGCTGATCTCCGCGCCACCCTGCATCGTGGACATGACGTTGCTCTCTTGGGGAAAGCCGCTGTACTCCATGATTAACTCCACCTGCTCATCAGCGGGGAGAGTTACCTCCAGCAGGGCTTCGTTATATTCCTGGTAGTCGCTTACAGAGAAAGGAGCCTCCACACCGTTGGCCCGCACATTAGAGATTGTGTAGCCAGGGGTCACGCCAAAGGACGCTGTTCGTTCCTGTTGGGAGGTATTTTCAAACTGATAGCTGGCCCGACCGAAAACTGTTCCAGAGGCGGTATCTGGAAACACCTGAGCGGAGCGGCCGGTGCACACCACCCCCTCGGCATAGGGAATTTCGTAAAAGGTCATGGCCATCAGGTCCGGGTTGCTGTGGTCTACGAAGGGCTGGGCGGCATAGGCGGCGCCGGAGCCGATCAGGAGCAGCAGGGCCACAGCAGGGCGGTAGGCCCGCCGGGCATTCTGGGCCAGAGAACCCAGGAGCCCCTTTTCATACCGCCGGACGCACAGGTAGGAAACAACCCATATCCCAGCCAGGGCTGCCAGCCAGGTCAGGCGCATATAAGCCACGGACCGGAAGATACGAAGGTTAGAAAAGTCATCGGACAGGGCCCACACACAGGGGTTGAGCCAGCACAACTGCCAGTCCCCGGCCCACACCGTAAGACTTAAAGCGGAAAAGGAGGTAAAGAGAACCAGGGATAGGTCCACCCGCCGGGTGAACTGATAGGCGGATGCTGCCGCCAAAATGGACAGCCACAGGGCCAGCCCCATGAGCAGCCCGTAGGCCAACAGGTAGTCGGCTCCATCAAAGACAGAGCCGATGAGTTGCCGGCTCACCGGGAACCACACTACAACAGTAAGGCCCAGTCCCAGTGCCGCTGTTGCCATTAGAGCGGGCAGGCGCACCAGGGCCATCATCAGGGGAGAGACCGCCCCGTCCACCAGCAGGCTGACCCGGCCGCGCTCCGTCCGGTCCAGCTCGTACACTGCCAGAAGGCCGAACAGGACGCCGCCCACAACGCCGCCGGCCAGAGCTGGGTTGGCCAGATAGGTGGACAGCATGGTGCTGGCGGCGGCAGGCCGGTAGAGCACCAACCCGGCGGCAGGAGAGAGGACGGTCAACAGCAGGACCAGCCAGGTCAGACGGCTTTTCAGTAGCCGCCCAAGCTCCAGAGAAAACAGACGCGGGGGCTTCATTGGACCGCCTCCTGGGAAATGAGATAGAGGTAGGCGTCCTCCAGGGTGGGGTCCGACGGCTGGGCGAAGGGAGGGAGCACGTCAGCCACCGCCCGGCAGCGGACTCCCTGGCCGGTATTTACTCGGGCAGTGATGTGAAGTCCATCCTCCTGGGCGGCGTCCTTCTCCCAAAAGATACCCACATGACCGGTGGCGGTCTGGATCAACGCCTCTGGGGTGCCAGAAAACAGGACCTGGCCCCGGTTAATGACCACAAGCTGCCCACACACGGACTGTATGTCCTCGATAATGTGGGTGGACAGCAGCACCAGCCGGTCTTGGGCGGTCTGGGAAAAGAGATTGCGGAAATGAATACGCTCTTCTGGATCCAGGCCCACTGTGGGCTCGTCCAGAATCAGCAGCTCCGGATCCCCCAAAAGAGCTTGGGCGATGCCCACCCGCTGGCGCTGCCCGCCGGACAGGGTGCGGATTTTGGCCCTTGCCTTTTCCTCCAGATTGACGGAGCGGATTACCTGCCGTATGACGGCTCTGGGGCCCCGCAATCCCTTGAGGGCTGCCATGTAGTCCAGAAACTGTTCCACAGTGAGTTCGTCGAACAGTCCGAAGTCCTGGGGCAGATAGCCCAGCCGGGCCTTCAGTTGCCGCTCCACCCTGGTCAGAGGCTGTCCATCCACCAGAATGGAGCCGGTGGTGGGGAGCAGGGCGGCCACCAGCAGCTTCATCAGGGTCGATTTGCCCGCCCCGTTGGGGCCCAGCAGACCCACCAGGCTGGGGGAGCGCAAATCCAGAGAGAGGCCCTTAAGAGCCTGCTTTCCGTTGGGATAGGTCATGCCGACGGTTTGAATGTTGATCTCCATATGTGTCAGGTTCCTTTCTGCTTGGGATGCGGCTAGGATACCAGCGCCATATGGAGACGGTTTGGAGCGGGTGTGTGTTTTGTGTGGAGATTCAGAGGGAATATGGATTTGGTATACAAAGCGTGATATGCTTCCGCCAACGGTAGATTGGGGAGATGAGGCCTGACGAATGGTGGTTTCCTGATTTTGCGGCCTGCTTTCTCCCGCTGTCTTCGCTGAACAGAGGGACGATTAACGCACGGCTCAATTCTCGCGCTGGGAAAAGGCCGTATATTGTGTCTATCAGCGTTCCAATGTGTGGATTTTTCTAGCGGTGTTTTTTACAATCGAAATCACCGGCACAGCCAGTGGTTATGATTCGGGGGCCAAAGTGGGGGAGAAGGGAATGGTTTTCTCATGATACCTCTTCTAAAAAGCGGACAGACGCCCGTACTCCCTCTGGGGTGTTTTCAATGGTGCAGGTGGCTCCGTGCCGCTCCAGGATCATTTTCACCAGATAGAGCCCCAGGCCGCTGCCGCCGGTGCTCCGGTTCCGGGAGGCTTCCGCCCGGTAAAAGGCCTCGAACAGGTGGGGGAGAGCCTCCTCCCCAATATGGGCCCCGGTATTTTCCACCGTCAGGGCGGGGCAGCCATCCAGGAGGCCACACCACACCCGAATCTCGGCCCCCTCGGGGGAGTAGAGGGCGGCGTTGGAGAGCAGATTGCCCACCGCCTTACCCAGCAGAGAGGGGTCCCCCTCTACCGTGATTTCGGTGGTCAGACAGGCGGAGAGCCGCTGCCCCCGCTGTTCCAGCAGCCCAGCATCTTGGGAAAGTTGTTTCTCCAACAGGGCTGCCAGGCCCACGGCTTCCCTCTCCACGGTTACTATCCCCTGTTCCACACGGGAAATGTTCAGCATCTCCTGAATCAGGCTCTCCATCCGTCCAGTGACCTGGAGGGAGCGGAGCAGATATTTGTCCCGGTCCCGGTACACGTCCACCCCCTCCAGCATCCCGGTCAACTGTCCCTTCAGAATGGTGACCGGGGTCTTCAGCTCGTGGGAGGCGGCGGAAAAGAAGGCCGTCCGCTGCCGCTGGCGCTCTCGCTCCCGTTCGATCTCTCCGCGCAGGGTCTGGTTGGCTGCCTCCAGTTCAGCCAGGGAGGCGGACAGCCGATGGGACATCTGGTCCAGGCTGCGTCCCAGCTGCCCGATTTCGTCCCGGCGCCGCTCTCCGCACTCCCAGTGGAAGTCCAGCCCGGCCATTTTTTGGGCGATGCCGCTGAGTCGGACGATAGGTCGGGTGATATAGCGAGAGTATCCAAAGGCGCACAGAAGGGAAAAGACCAGCAGCACCAGCAACAGCCACGGGGCCATCTGGACCAGCGCCCGCACCGCCAGATTTTCCGCCTCCATCCGCGGGGTGACATAGAGAGAATAGGGATCCTCTCCATCGGAAAACCGTACTTCGGTGACAATGGTGTCCTGTTCGGACATGGTGACGGAAACCATATCACCGGCCACAGAGGTACCCTCTGCCCGGGCGATGGCGGCGTCCGCCTCTCCCAAGTTGCCGGATGCCGTGATTACCATGGTGCTGTCCTCATACAGCGGTTGGACGGCCAACTGGGCACCAGTGTCGGCGAGCGCGCCGTCCGGACCGACCAGCATAGCCTGGGCTCCAGACGCACGGATGAAATCGTCCAACAGAGGCCCACAGTCCCTATATGAGGACTGCTCCAGCTTGGCCGCGAGGACCTTCACCTGCCGTGTCAGGTCATCGTTGACAACAGCGGTATAGGTGCTGGGGGTGGCCCAGGCAATCAGACCGAAGGTCACTGCCCCCGCACCGAATAGAATTAGGACAGTAATGAGGAAAACACGGACAGTCAGGCTTTCAGCGAGCCGTTTTCCCAGCACGATAGCCCACCCCCCTTACCGTTTCGATGTAGCCGGCCCCCAGCTTGTGGCGTAGGTTTTTGATGTGGCTGTCCACCACCCGTTCATCCCCGTAAAAGTCATAACCCCACAGCTTGGCCAGCAACATTTCCCGGGTAAACACTCTTCCGGGGGCGGCGGCAAAGGTGTGTAGCAGCTCAAATTCCCGTGCGGTCAGCTCCAGCGGTCGGCCGTTCAGAAGGGCCTCGCGGGCGTCTGGGTCTATCACCAGCTCCCGGTAGTGCAGCCGGCTGTCACTCTCCACAACGTCAAAACGGCGGAGGATTACCCGAATCTTCTCCAGAAGGATGGGCATGGAGAAGGGCTTGGTCACATAGTCGTCCACATCCAGACCAAAGCCCCGTAACTGCTCCTCCTCACCATCCAGGGCGGTGAGCATCAGGATGGGCACATCAGACTCTCGCCGGATCAATTCACATACGCCGAAGCCGTCGATTTTTGGCAGCATCAAGTCCAGAAGGATCAAATCAAAGGTCCCCTTTTGAAAGCGGTCCAGAGCCGCAACCCCATCTCCCACGATCTCTACGTCATATCCAGTGTCTCTGAGATAAGCGCCCAGGAGCTCTTGGATGTCCGGCTCGTCCTCTACGACCAAAATTTTTTTCATGTGAGATCACCTCTATACTAGTATAGTACAGGTTTATGAATTTCTTATGAAGAAGCCTATCTTCCATATCAATTTGAACAACCCATAAAATGACAGACTTTAGGTGGACCCCCATGACATTTACAAAGGCGTCCCAGGGATAATAGGGGCAGACAAAGTCCAGGCCCTCTATCGACAAAACATAGGAAGGATGCTATACTGTGGTCAAATAGAAGGATGGGCAGAAATTTGATTTTGATAGAAATGAAGGAGGCGCCTCTATGCCCCTGCGCATTGTGCAAAATGATATTACGACGCTGAAGGTGGATGCCATCGTCAATGCCGCGAACCAGAGCCTGCTGGGGGGCGGAGGTGTGGACGGCGCCATCCACCGTGCCGCCGGGCCTCAACTGCTGGCCGAGTGCCGCGCCTTGGGCGGCTGTAAGACGGGAGAGGCAAAAATCACGAATGGATACCGGCTGCCTGCAAAATATGTGATCCACACGGTGGGACCAATTTGGCGGGGCGGCCGCCACGGGGAGCGGGAACTGCTTGAATCTGCCTACCGTTCTTCCCTGGAATTGGCCTTGGCTCATGGCTGCCAGACGGTGGCCTTCCCGCTTATCTCCGCTGGAGTGTACGGCTACCCCAAGGAGCAGGCGCTGAAGGTGGCTGTGGACATCATCGGGCACTTTGTGCTGGACCACGACGTGACGGTCTATCTGGTGATCTTTGACCGGACGGCCTTTTCTATCGCCAGGAAGCTTTTTGCGGACCTTGCCGATGATACTGAAGACCATTGTCTTGTTGCGGAAAATAAATGAACGAGGCCCCAATACGACAAAAAAGACTAACATCGATTCCAAGTTTTGCCCAGACTCTGCGCGGATTCAATATCTTCATAAAATTATTTTTTCATACTCCGGAATTACAATTTCTATGCAAGCAACATGGCCCTGTCCATTTTTGGTCAGAGCTTGCTGAGAGGCTGGGGCCGGGGAAGGGGTGAAACAGCCCCGCTGCGAATCCTGACCGCACCTGAATTACCGGCAGGGTGTGCGATATTCTGGTGGACGAGAGTAAAAGAGTAAATGTGTGTCGTACAAAATGGGGAGGTAGATCTGGGATAAAACGCCAGCCATTCCTAGTGTATCTGATGCTGGCCTGTGCCCGGCTTCACCATGTGTCAGGCAACTCAGTGGGGCAACGCACATGAATATGAAAGCCTGTACCGAGCTAATAAAACAGGACGGCCCGTTAGGGAAGGAAAACCCTAACGGACCGTTTTTCGCTGTCTGTTTCCGAGATAATGGGCAATTTATAAGAGGGATAATCAGGCGGTTTTGTGTGCGCCATTCTGCGCGCTGGCACACACAAAGATCCCCTTAGATTGCTCAGGTAGTCGGCCTATCAAATCATCGTCCTCCCGAGGCATATTTCCCCATATTGATGTCCAGCACCCCTCTGGGCGGCTGGATCAGGGCATCCTCATACTGGCACTTCCACTGGATCTCTCGGCTCACTCTCCCGTCTACTACGCCGTCTACGGTTTCCCCGTTGCTAATAGGATTATCGTTCCCCAGAATATATGACGCTACATTGTAGGTATGATTGACCACCCAGTTGGGGTCCATGCCGTGGAAGTGGTACTGGAGATCCGGCAGGAACAAAGTGCTCATGCCCACCGTATCGATGAGCATATCCTCGGTGCCCTCGATGTTGAAAAAGCGGACATTGACCCCGAAACGGATGAAACGGTCCGGCCCCTCAATCTGGTGGGAACGCACATCTTCCGCCAGAAACAGCTTGCCACAGTTCTGAAAATAGAACGCCTCGCAGGTGGGATACAGCTCTGCCAGAGCCTCCAAAAAGTTGGCGTCCAGGTTGGCCCGCTCCAGCGCCGGAAGCGCCGCAGCCAGCATATCGGTGGCCACGACTTGATACCGGCACTCCCGGAAGATCCGCTCCCGGTCCTCCTGGCAGTCCCACATCTGACTCATCAGGAAGGCGTCAAAGCCTTTGCCCTTGAACTTGTCGCATTTCATCACCATCAACTGTACCGGGCACTTACCGTCCTGAAATTCCGCAATATGATCCAGGGCGGCATAGCCGGCCATCTTTTTGTCGCGGCAGAAACACTCTACAGCGCCGATGTGCTTTTCCATCACAGCGGTCATTTCATCCTTGTCCGGCATATCCGCCGGCTCTTTGAACAGCATCTGAATGAGATAAGGGCCGCCGGGTTGGGGGCCTTTTTTGTCATCCAGGTTCTGCTGGAACACTTTATTGCTCATTTGGTCTCCTCCTTCTTTTGAGGGAACAGCTTCCACCGGAATTCCAGTTCTTTCTGGACAAACTCTTTCGGCAGGCCCCGGGGGTTGGCGATGAGATACCAGACCCGAAAGGTGCGTTTCTCCGGGTCTGTCTCCTGCCGGTAGAGCTGATAGCCCGCCTCATCCTCCTGCGACCACTGTCCTGTCTGCCGCTTGGCCTGCACAAAGGGGTCCACCACCTGGTCCAGCTCCGCTCTGGTGCGGCTTGAGGCCCAGGCGTGATCCACATCATCGGAGTGGGAGAGGTGGAACAACATCGAGCCCATCCAGTTCTTTGCCTTGTGCTCCGGCGTTCCGCGCAGTTCCGCCTGATGGCGGTACTCCGCCAGCTGTTCCGCCGTTCCGTACCGTTCCACCATCTGCTCATTCACATGGATGCACCAGATGTAGTCCTCCGGCTGGATAAAGGGGGCGCAGACCGGCTGGAGCGCCTCTGCCGGGTCCGCCTCAAATCGGTCGATAAAGTCAAGGTAGTGGGCTTGGATCAGGGGCAGAAAGGTGTCCAGCAGTCCGGTGTTCAGCCGCAGGTCCTCTGTCAGCATCCGGAAGAACGAACCGCCTGTTGTGGATTCTATTTTAAAAGAATAGAGGCGGTCATCCCCCAGCTTAATGATGCAGGTGAAGCCCACCTCCACATTTCCATGACCGATCTCATAGTCCAGGTAGTTGTATCGGCTCCTATCAAACCAGATCTGATAGGTCAGGCCGTTTTTTGTTCTCTTTTTGAAGTCGCCTTTTTTCAGCCGCTTCCAGCCCTTTTCCTCCAGGCCCAGGCCGTTCCACAGGTAGTCCAGGGCCTCCGCAAAGATGTCCGCAGGGCGTCTTTGTTCCATAGTACCCACCTCCAGGCAAAGTTCATCCACTATTTGAAAATCAAATACAGGGCAAGGAAAAAGAGAATCAGACCACCCCATTGCTTTGTAAGAAGCAACATTATCAGTATCGCGAACAATAAAACGCCCACCAAAAGGATGATTCCATTCATCCATCGCTTCTCCTTCTTATCAATTTTCTGTTTTCAACTATGGTCTTTACTCCTCTCCATTGTTTGGCTAATCTGTTTCAGAGCCATGTCTATGTAGAGATATACCCCATCCCGGTCGCAGTGGTACAGGTTGGAATAGCTTGTACTCTCATTGGGTCGGATGGGATTGGGCTCCACTACCTCAGTGGCTTCCAGCAGGCCAGCACCCAGCTCCACGGCGGCGGTGAGGGCCTTTTTCAGCACCGCAAGCTGCCCATCGCTCCAAAGCCTCTCCATATCTTCGAGAACCTTCGGCCCCTGCTTCATATCCCGGAGAAGCTGTGCGGCTTGATCCGGAGACAAGTATACACCGGAGCAGTAGTTTTCGATGATCCGATTTTTTGCTGGATTGGGAAAGAAGGTTGGTACCACCTGTGTCCATGGGGTGAAGTACCGGGCATATTCCGGCTTTTGCTCCACCAAGAAAGAAAAGGCACTGCCTCTGGTGTAATAGTAATCCCGGAAAAAGCCCTGGATTACCGCAATATAAAAGCCGTGGCTCTTATCAAACAATTCATCCGGCTCTGTCCCCGCCCCGACCCGCAGGGTATCCAGATACTTTTCCGCATAGAAATCCTCCATTCCATGCCGTGCGGCAAGGGCCAGTACCTTTTCCTCCTGTCCCTGCTGTATCCAAGTAAGGGGAGTAAAATACCATTCCCGCATTTCTTCCGGCGAAATCGGGTGAAAACTCACGTCGTATCCCATAAAAACCTCCCTAAAAATCCAGTAAAATGGGAACCTGCTGTTCCTCGGCAAATCGCATGGCCCGCCAGAACATGGAGAAGGCGAACTTGGCCAGGGATTGGGTGTCATACTGGGTGTGTTCCGGGATGTCCGCCTTGCTGTACTGCCCATCTGCGTCTATGGTTCCGTCTACCGGGTATCCCTCCGTATCCGCCCATTCAAGGATGGTATCCTCATCGGCCTGCCACGCCAGCTGGTTCAGCTTCTCCAGCTCTTTTCGAAGCCCTCCTACCGTACCAATTGTGGCTGTATCGTTGGTAGGAAGCGGTCCTTGGAACAGGAAGCTGGCCGACAAAGGAATCCACCATGTAGCACCGCGAAACAATGACCAAACCCGTTCTTTATCTGCCGAAAGACGGGCGATAATAGGGTTCCCCATGAAGTCCCAGTCTTTCTCCACAGTAGGTGGCACCGGTTCCTCGTATATACGACAGGCGGCCACCAGCAGCATAGCGCCGAAGGCATCCCAATCCGGCTTGTCCGTGTAATAGGGCTTCTCATTATCCTCCGGCCAGGGGGTGTAGGGGGGCTGGTCCGGCTGAGAAATGGCGCTCAAGATCTGATCCCGCCAGTTCTCCACCGCCGCCTGGACCTCGGCCGGGGACAGATCCTCCTCGTTGTCAGCGGGTTCTCCATCCGGCGTGATCCGGTTAAAGGCGTATCCGTTTTCCTCCGCCCACTGCTGAACAACGGTTTTCCAGTTGTGAGAATAGTACCGGGTCAATGTTCCGGCGTAGATATCAAGTCCCATCGTGATGCCTCCTTTTTTGTCTGTACGGTCATTCTTTTGCCGGAGCGAACAGTCGGTCAATCTTCTCCAGATTGTATTCCAAGATCCAGTCATGGAATTGATGATAGAGCGGCAGTAGCAGCTCCCGTGAGCCGCCCAGTATATCCAACCCACGGTCATCGTACAGGTGGTAGAGGAATGGTCCCGGCCCGGTCAGATAGACGCTGGACACAAAGCCGTTCCAGCCGCCGATGTCCCCCAGAATGATCTCCTGGAGAAGCCGCTCCGGTTGAAAGCTGATTTTGCTGAGATCCCAGTAAAACTGTACTTGAGCATATGTATCCCCGTCCTCGTCCATCATGGTCGCTGTGATCTGCTCATGCGGGGCAGGAAGTGCGACTCTCTGCTGGATGGCCGTCAGCAGGGACTCGACAGGTTTTTCCTCGGGATACCCGTCAATTCGCAGAATACCCGGCGGCGCTGGAAGGTTCCGGTAGATCATAATCGCCCGCTCCAGTGCGCCTTGAACATAGGCGGGATTTGGAGTTAGTTTCTCGGTGTTCTCGTCCAAATAGGTGCATTCCAGATAGACTGGTTCATCTCCGCCAATCTCAAACCGAATGCCCACCGGCGCATGGTAGAACAAAGGGTGTTCCAGCCCAGCCATGCCCAGATCATGTAAAATGTGTTCAAACCGCTTTGCCAGCATGGTATCCCTCCGTCTTATAACATTTCATACAGCAGGGCTGTATTGCCCCGCACCAGTTCCAAATGGGAGCGCAGCGTTTCCAGTCCGCTTTGCACCGCCTCGGTGGGCAGATCCCAGTCTGGGGCAATTTCAGCGGTCAGCTCCGGGAGGTCCTGCTCCCGCAGAACTGCCAGCAGTTTAGACGCCAGCTCTCCCTCCAGCAGAGCGCAGTCCAGGGTGTCCTCCGTCTGGGGAGCAGGAAAACGGACATCCAGATCAAGCTCGCGCTCACACCAGTCCCAGATGGCCATATAGACCGAGCCGGAGCAGTTACCGTTGGGTAATTCCTGCCGCTGGCCGCCTTTGAGAAGATAAAAAGATGCAATCTGTGACATGGCAGTTCCTCCTAAATGTTATTCTTTTTCCATCAATCCTTCGGCCTGCAACCGGATCACATAGAAAGCCCGCACCCAGTCCAGTTCCTGCTCCATGGATTCCTCCAAAGCCAGCAGGCGGCGCTTTCCCAGCCTGCGGTCCAGAAGGGCAAAGATACGGACAAGGGGATTCTTGCTGACAAGGCTTTTCTCAATGCTTTGGTTATCAAAGATCCCAAACGCCTCATAGAACACCTTTTGGTCAAAGGTGCCCTGCTCCAGCGCATAGGCATAAGCCCGGTCGATGGCCTCCTTTGCGGAGTCACAATCTTTCAGCGTTGTAGACCGCAACTGATAAAATTTCGTCCACACATTCTCAAAATAGGTGTAGTAGTTGCTCCGCAGCACTTCCACGCCGTCCAATCGAATGGCTGCCCGGCCCTCATGGTCAGCACTTTTGCTGTAACTGGTGGCAAAATACTGGATGTGGCCCCGGAGCGCCGGACACAGATAGTCACTTTCCAGTTTGTTCCGCATTCCGCTCCAAGTTGACATAGTGACCGCCTCCTTTCTGCTGCCGCTGCGGGTAAGGTAGATTCCCAATAAATTGAAATTTGAAGATTACATATAATCCTCGATATATGATCGTTCTATAAATTCTTTTACTGCAAATATATCTGCAAACTCCTCATACCGGGGAAATCCGTCCGCATTTTGTGCCGAATAAGTCAAATGAAACAGATAGTAAATGTCTCTTCCTATTCCGTTTCTGAGAACATATAACACATCATCATTGGATTCGCACTTCGCAACCGCCCAGATTTTTTTGCCGTATAAGAAGTGGTCTTGTCCTATTTCTTTGTTTAGTTCAGCAACAAATGCCCCGTCCGCCTGTGTGAAGGGGATCATATACCAGTTAAAATCCTTACTATATTTATCATAAAGATCACAGAACATTTCTTCTAATGTCATTTCCATTCTTCCTTCGCTGATTTACAGTTCGGCCCTCAATCACCGCGCTGTTTTTATTGCTCATTGAGATACCTCGCCAATTTCTTCTCCAGCAGTTCTGTCATATCATTGCAGAGTCGCTTGACCTTGTCCTGCTCATGGGCGTAGTACCAGATGGTTTCCTCTCCGGGGCGGAGCAGGAGCTGGTCGCCGTCCGCTTCTTTCCAGAACTCGCCCAGCACACAATACCGCTCTCCGTGGATGGTCAGATCGAACAAGTCGGACAAATCAATGGTCACGCCTGTGGATACATTGATGCCTGCGGTCAGCAGGAAGAACTCCCGAACCTGGGCCGGGAGCGTGAAGTTCAGCACGCTTTCTTGACTTGCGATCTGCTCCTCCGTGGCGGCGGGCTGGATCTCATCAGAGGGGTCAAGCGCCTTTGCCAACGCCTTGGAGAACTTGGGGTAGCGTCGAAACAGCTCCGGGTTGCTGGTCTTGAATTCCTTTTGCTTTTCCCGCTGCACTCGCTCCTGCTCCTTGCAGAAAGCGTCCAGCTCCGCCAGATACCGATCCTGGTAGAGATCGCTGGCCTCAAATGCTGTGCCGCTCTTTTCCAGAATGGCGATAGCTCCCTTTTGGCTGCCAAACACCGGGACCCACTTAAAACCGTGTCGGCAGGGTTTCAGTTTCAGGAATTCACCACGATTGAGCAGGGTTTCCAGTTCAGACTCATGTTCGTCCCACCAGCCTCGCCAGCTTTCGGGCGTTTCCCGCCCCTCGACCAAGTCCAGGAGTTTTGTCGTCAATGTTTCTTTGTTCATAGGCGTATACTCTCTTTCTCAGCCGTCACGATACTTGTGATTCTTTGACTTCGCCATCATTGTTGATATAAGTATAATGAATAAAATCCTCATCCACAAGCAGCAGGCAGGGGCTGAAAACCGCCCATTCATCATAATCGCGCAGGATGTCATCATATTTTCCGAATATGAAGATTTGAAACAGTGCCTCTGTTCCCATCAAAAAGCACAGGTAAACATTTTCGTGGGGGTACGGGCAAACTTCTTGGATTGACAGTTGTCCCGGCTGTGCGAAATCGAGTTTTGAGATGAATTTTCCAAGTTTGACCGCTTCCGCTTCATCTGCGTACCGGCATTTTTGAGAAAAATGTTGGATGCTTTTTGCAAAATGGTCTTTGTATTGCTGAATCTCTTCTCTTTGCTGTTTTACTTTAAGCTGTGCCTTTTTCTGTGCCAAAAGTTCTTTTCTCTCATGATCCATCGTTCATCCCTCCGTTTCAGAGGGGGCAGGAATAGATGCTCATGGCCCCGTAATCGGTGTGGAGGACCAGTCCGCTCTTGGTAAAGGAAAAATTCACCTGCCGCACCACAAAGGGGTCGTCAATGGTGGCCAGCAGTTGACCGCTGCCGGTATCCCACACCTCTATGGGGGAACTGTTCCGATCCTGCTGAACGGCCATCAGACTGCCCCTTGTCCGCACCGCACAGGTATCCGAAAAACTCAGCCCTTGCCGAACAGAAAACGGGAAAGGATTGGATATTTCCTCTCCGGTCTGGGTCAGATAGAACCTGCCGCCCACCGAGAAACACTGGTCATCTGGAGAGAAGAAGGGGTGCCAGCCCGCATTGGGGATCACTACTTTTTGGCCGGACTTCAAATCGACCAGCACATACTCACCCTCGGTGACACGCCAGGCCGCTTTGCTCTGCCGGGGCGAGAGCATCCCGAAGCAGTAATAGGCAAAATTCGGATTCTTCGACTTCTTGCATTTTACCGTTTCCCGCCACACCTCTGTGTTGCTGCCAAAGTCAAAGACCACGATTTCCTCGCCTGTGTACCACAGGGCCAGGTCGCCGCTCTGGTCCAGCATGGCCTTCATGCTGTTTTTCTTGCTGGCAAAGGGGGTGACCGCATGGGTGCGGAGGGAGAACTGCTCCAAAAGATAGCTGTTGTTCAGCAGCAGAGTATCATTGGGGCAGAGGACCTGCTCATAGGTCATCCGCTTGGCGCCCAGAGAGATCGTTTCGAGGATCTTCCCATTGCCATCGAAGTGATAGAGGAGCTCGTCCTCAAAATCGCCTACCACCCGCGTCAGGAAGAAGTCATCCCGTGTGAGGGCGGCGGCCAGAGGCATGAAGCCGTTGCTGTCCTTTCCGACAAACCGATGGCACCGCGCCTGCCCAACAGCGGCGTCCGGATTCTGATAGACGAATCCTTTCCGCATCTGGCCCATCATGGCGCTGGCTGCCTTGCTCTTGACTTGGAAGGCGGAGTCACACAGGATCTCCTTGACCTTCCCGCCATTGGGGCAGGTTCGGATGGTATGGCCGTCAATTTCAATCCGCCACTGCTTATTTGTAGCGGGGTTGAGGAAGGTTTTTTCCATCATGGTTTTGACCGTTCCTCCTTTCGGATCAGGATGCTTTTTCCCTCGGCGTTGATGCTATACAGGTCATCCAGATGGATGTGGAATCCATCCTCACGAATGGTTTCCGCCATACCAAGAGCGGCTTTCGCCAATAGGAGCAGCCCAGCCCGGTTTCCTGTTAGCTCCAACTCATTTCCGTCATCATGGGTGGCAAAGGAGAGGTGGGCTTCCGGCTCTAATGGAAGGATGGGCAGTTGTTCCTCATTCCATTGAATAGTCAGTGTTTTGGTTGTCATCGATTGTATCCCACCTTTTGAAAACTTCTCAATCAAAATCCATCCAGACCAGGTGCTTTCCGCAGTGGAGGCACTGGAACAGATAGCATTGCAGATGCCCGCCATTGACGGATTCCTGAATCAGTTCCTTCTGTTCCTCGTCCCACATGGTGTCGTCCAGCACCCCCTCCAGCACACCCAGTGCCCGCAGCTCTCTGGCTCCCACATGGCCCAGATAGGCGCAGTAGTCACCGCAGTGGGCGCGCCAATATTCCTGCTGCCAGCCGGAGTAGCCGGGGGTGCGGTGGATCAGCTCGTCCAGCTTCTCCGGATCGTCTACACCATCATCCACAGAGTAATCGTCCTGAAAGCTGCCGTCATATTTCCGGGCCGCCTCGCCACTGGCGATACACGCCGGACACAGATACGCAACTTCCTCCACAGAAAAGAACGGATTGGTATAGAAAATGCGGGTCGTCTTGCCGCAGCAGTCGCAGACAACGCCATCTGCGGACTCCTCAAAAGCGCCGGTTTCCAGAGGGTCCGGATGATACCGGAAGGTGGGCAGGCCCAGCTGGGCCCGCCGCTCCTTCTCCTTCTGCTTTTCCTCCGGTGTTTTGGGCTTGGGGATGGCATAGTGGTTGCCCCAGCTCTCCACATAGTCCTTCAAGACGCCCAGCCGCTTGAGGGTCTTTTTATCGGAGCGCTTGCCGATTTGGCAGAGCAGTTCATAGGCATCCTTCTTGAAGTCCAGCAGATCATACACATCTACCAGCACTTCCTTGGCCTGCCGGTCCTCGGTCTGCTCCAGTTCCTCCTTAAAGGCATAGAGAGCGCGGACACTGTCCGGACCGCCGTCGGTTGCGGAAAACTGCTTTTTTAGTTCGATGTAGGTTTTCTGATATTCTGTCATCGGGCGTACCTCCCATCAATCCCACCAGAAGCACCAAACCGTAGACCACTCTCTGGAAACATGAGTCCGCCCGTCATGTTTGTGGGGGCAGCTCCACCTGGTCCAGAGGGGTCTCGTTCCATACACTTACTTTGAACGGTCTGTTCTCCAAATCGAAATAGATCGTGATACTGTTGTTGTACTGGTTCAAATCATTTTCGATGGTATATTCTGTGGAAATCCCAAACTCTGGATGATCGCTGTATGTGTTGGGAAGATGAGTCCAACCATCACTGGAAGGATACCTCTCAATCAAATAATCCTGGGTTACATGGTTCAGTTCCTGATTATCCAATTTGATGCTGGTGTGTTTCTCATCATAAAAAACCACCATAGAATCTACCACACCATCTTCGATTTTTTGAGGTGGCGTATCCGACCCTGTGGACACCTGGTTTGTAATGGTCACCTCTAACAACACCCCGTCTTTTTCCAGGAGCCGGATGATGGACCCACCCGGCAAAATCCCCTGCCCATCCTCTGTCAGGGACCAATCTGCCCGCGTTTCGTAATACTCTTCACCCACAAACGGCTCCAGGAAATAGGGTGTCTGCCCGCTGATTTTCCACCCATCCTCGGTTAACTGCTTCAAAGAAACCGGAATCGGATAATAGACGTCGTTCACTGTGATCCCCAATTCCATATTTTCCGGCATGGCTTCACTCTCCTGTTCATCCGGCATTTGCGTGATACTCTCTGTGATCTCCTCTGAAGCAACAGGGGTTTGGGCCGTGCCGCCGCCCTCCCGCCCACAGGCAGTCAGCAGTACCAGGAAACAGCACGTTATCAGCATCTGCAAGTTTTTCATAACGTTCCTCCTATCGTTGCTATTCTGTCATTCCGATACAGCCCATCAATCCCACCAGAAGTACCAGACGGTGGACTGCCGCAGGACATCCGCCAGATTGCCCACAGTGGGGTCATCCTGCTCCTGGTCCACGATGTCCGGGCAGAAGCCGTACTGCTCTGCGGCAACTTCCATAGCCTGTTCCTGGGAAACAGGGGCCGGGAGCAGGAACTCCAGTTCATCGTGGCTCATGGCGGCTGGGATGGCACCATGCTGCTCGAACCAGTATTTCGCCACTGCCATCAGGTCCGGGGTGTCAGGACACTCATTCCAGTTTCCAAAGGGCAGGTAGGCGAAGATCTCCCAGGGGTTCTTCACCGGGATCTTGGCCAGAATGAGAGGATAGGTCATGTGGCTGTCCGAATCCCAATAGCAGGAGAAGCGGTCATTGTCATAGCCGCCCTCCATCTCGCCCAGGACTTCCTCATCCCAGTCCATATCGTCATCCTCGGCCTCCGCTTTACGCTGGCCGACCAGTTCCTCCAGAACTGCCTTGCTGTCCTTGATGGGGGCGGAGAGCATCTTTTTACGGTACTCCTCCACGGTTTTGAGGTCAAATTCATAGCAATCCGCATCATGCTCCGGGTCGGCGTTCATTACCAGACACTCCAACAGCGTTTCGTCATCCGCCTTGATGAGCACCGGCACAAAGCCTTCTTTGACACTTTCCCGTTTGGCATAACCGTAAGCGGCCATAATGGGGTCATCGTCCTTCATGGAGGGGAAATAGGTGCATTCACAGTCCAGATACTCCATCAACGCCTCAGCCAGTTCGGAGGGTTCCAGTGTGTCCTCGTCGAAGTCCTGTCCTTGCCAGTTGGTGAAGCGTTCCTCGATCGCCTTTGCCATGGCCTGGTAGTAGTCCTCATCAAAGGGGATGAACAGGTAGGCTTCATCCCGGAACTCATCGGAGTGATACCGCTCCGGGCCGAAGAAGCGGTGGGCATTGTCGTCAACATCGGCGGGATAGTAGGGGCTGTCGCCCTCTCCGTAGTAATAGCCCGCAAAGGCGCGGCCTTGCTGATTGAATAGCACAGAGAACAGACAGCCGTCCAGCTCATCCCGGATAAACGCCCGCAGATCCACGCTAGCAGGGTCGGCTTTGACCTGTTTGGCCACTTCGCCGTATTCTTTCAGAAAGTCCTCGCCCATCAGGTCGTGCTCCATGCACCAGCGCAAGTAGATAGCCATGTGGTTATAAGCATTGATGGGGTCAATGGGCAGTTCCTTCTCCTCAATGCTCTCAAGGTGATAGGAAGCGTCGTCCATCTCACCGTCAAAATCATTATTGGAAAGGGTACCACGAGTGACAGCATCCTGGCGGGTGGGGTTTACCACAAAACTGATCCCCCTCATCTTGTTCAGCAGAGCGTCTGCATCATGTTCCAGTTTATAGTCCAATTCATCCGCATAAAGCGGGATGACCTGATAGAAGTTGATTTCCTCGCCGCCTGGGAGGGTGCAGACCTCGCAGCCATCCTCCGTACCCTGGGGACCGATCAGGGTAGCAGTACACAGCTTGGTGTTGTCTGCAAATGGTTCCCGGTTCTCCACCGTATGACCATGCCCCAACCAACTGTCACAGTTGATGGGCAGACGGGCCAGGGATTTTAACAGACGGATGGGCCAGTACCACTTTTCGTCTTTCATGGACTCCTGATCCAGTTTCCAGTCCGCAGGCAGTGCGATGGCTAGCTCCGCCCGCTCCAGCTTGTACTCCGCCAGCTCCTCCGGCACATTCATCCGGTGGGCGCCCATGCCCATCGTCACCAGGGTGTAGTAATCCCGCTCCTCTGTGGGCGGCACCACGCAGATGTCCACATGGATGTCGGGGGAAACCAGCTCGTGGAACACATTCTCGAACTTGCCGAAATACTGCTGGATGTGCCCCTCGACGGCCTCCATCTCCTCCTCGGTGTAGACCTCGGGCTGGCTGCCTCCTTCCGAGGACCAGAGGGTGTCTGTCTGCTCCGTGCCATCTGGATTGATAAAAATTTGGAAGTATTCCTCCTGATCCGTCAACTTGTAAAGAAGACCGATGCGGCAGTCCAGCCCAACCAATACTGTGTCCAGGCGGGCAACCCTGCCGTCTGGGTGTTTTCGCTCCAGCCAGTCCCCGCTATCCAGCCAACCTTTTAGTTTCCACAGCCATTCTGGGCTCAGTTTGGACATGCCGCCCTCGTTCATCTGGAATACCAGATCCATATTCCTGTAAGGGAAATGGGTGAAGGGATCATTTGGTTCGTATTCCTCCGGCTTAGGGCCGAATATCTTCCAGAAGTCCTCCAGCCCCTTCTGACTGACCGTGATGCAGGAAATAGAGCGCTGCTTGTCATCAGCGTCCTCATCCAACCCCATCTGGAGTTTCCAATCCAGATCCGGGTTGATCCAGTGATACTCCATCTGTTCCAGGGTGGCACCGGTTTCGATCTCTTCCCGTAAGACGGTAAATTCGTGGTCTCCGGGCTCTATGGCAAGGCCCCGCTCCACCGCCTCCAAAGCCCCGGCTTTATCTCCAAAGTGGGCCCGCAGCTTGCCCACCTGAAGCCACACCCAGGGGTAGTCTGGTTCCTCCCGAGCGCCTTTTTCGGCATATTCCATGGCCTCATTCAGTTTCCCGCAGTACATGAGGGCCACAGAGTAGCGGTAGTACCAAGCAGCGCAGCCTTTGGCGTTCTGTTCCGAGTCCTTCATCCACTCCGCTGCCTTGCAGTAGCAGCGGTAGGAGTCCAGATTGTTGTAAGCGAAGGAGTACCACAGGGCGATTTGAAGATCCTGACGGGCCTGTTTTTCTGTAAATCTTCCTTCCTGAATGCCTTGTTCAATAAAGTTATCCAGCCACTGAATCATTTTCCCGAAATAGCCCGATGCACCGTCATCAAAGGACTCCAAAACTTCGATATCCTCCGCTGAAAGGAGGGAACCTGTCTCGGGCTGGCCGGGCTCCTCATCCTGAGGTCCTTCACCCTCCGGACCGTCCCCGCCGTCATCATCCGGGTCGTCATCCAGTGGTTCCCAGCTGATTTTCAGGGTCATCTGCTCCTCCGGCAGGGAAACGCCGGGACTGCGGGTGATGGTGTGCTTATCATCCGCGGAAAAGCCGATGGTTTCGCCATCCTTCAGCGTGACATCACACGCCAGCACATAGGAGGCAAGGCTGGCCAAAAAGTCCCGCAGATCCCCCGGCTCAGCGTCGGCATTCAGCACCTCCATCTCCTCCTTGCCGAACACATCCATACCGTAGGTGTAGCCGTTCAAGCCGCCCTCGCTCTGGTACAGACCGAACCAGACCCAGTTGAAGATGGGCAGTTCGTCCTCTTTGAGCATATCGGCAAAACCCTCATAGAACCGGGGCTCAAATACCACGCCGCTGGTGTAGATGCCGGTGGCATATTTCTGGCGGCAGCAGGCGGACACCATCTTGGTGAACAGCTTGCCCTTCTCCAGAACTTTCTCCTCCTTGCCCAGAACCGCTACCATGATGTGGCCACGGTGTTCCTTGGCCACTTGGACTGCATCCTCCCACATATAGTTGTTTTCCGCATTTACCTCAGCCTCACCACCGGGGATAGGAGAGGAGGCCAGGCTGACGGCGGCCAGCATATCGCCTACTTCAAACACCAGGGCGTCATCGTCCTTTTCCTCGCTGGCGTCGTATTCATCCACAGTGATGTCCCACTTTTCCTTCATGTCCCGGATGAACTGCTCTTTATCCCATTCTGCCTTGGACAGGAGGACAAAGCCGGTGAAGACGCCTGTGTGGCTGTTTTCCTCCCCGTCAGCGACATCTTCCTCGTCGAGATCGTCTGTATCTTCTTCATCCGGATCATACAGGGATTCATGCTCCAGTCCCCGGATAAATTCCTCAAAGCTATCTGCCAGATGGGTGATTTTATAGTCATTTTCCTGATCTACATGGACCACCGCAGGCTCTCCCTGGGGGCCGCAGGCCCGGTAGTCCAGGAAGATCATATCGTGTCCGGCGCTGGGACAGTCGCAGATGGCCACGCCGATGGCGGGATACTCCCACTCATCGATCATAAACTGGCTGCCCAGCTCTCCGCAGAGGGAGCAGCTCTTTTCCCGCCCGATGCCGAAAATGCCGGTGATGGCCACATGGTCCTCTGCCCAGCAGGTGGGCTCATCGCAGGGATAGCAGGTATTCACCGGAATGCCGCCGTTGTGCTGCTTCATCAGCCAGATATAGGCGGCGGGAAGCTTGTAGCCCAGCTCCTCCTCCACGCTGGCGATCAGCTCGTCAGAGGGGGGCTCGCTGACATATTCTTTCAGCGCATACCAATTATCATCCCAGAAGTTGGTGAGGTCGAAGCCCTCGAACGGGGTGTTGCCAGGTACGAATTTGGCCTTCTTGTTCCGGCTGCGCCGGCGTTTCCGGATCTCCGCCTTACATTCCCGGATCACCGCCGGGGCATTTTCGTCCTCTGGGTCCAGCTCCGCCCAACGCTGGGCGTAGGGGATGGCCTTTTCCTCACACGCGTGGAGATACTGATAGCCATAGGCCATCCGCATATTCCACTCCGCCTTGTCCTGGCCCTCCTCCCGGACGGACTCCAATACTTCGATGGCCCGCAGCAGGGCCTTGTCCCCCTTGTAGTTGGGGGTGCCCTCGTCATGGTCCCCGATGATGGCATAGTTTTCCAGCGCCCGGGCCAGGGCGTAGGCGGTGCGGTAGTTCCGCCAGTCCTCCGGGATGGCATTCAATGCCTGAATACAGCGGGTGTACTCGTCCTCATCGTTCCACTGCTCCAGCTGAGTGAAGAATGCTTCGGCGTTCTGGGGGGTGTAAGGGATATAGTCCATGCCTGTCAGGGTTTCGTCCAATTCGTCCTCCTCTTCCTTGTCCTCCGGCTCCTCGGGCGGCGTTTTCAGACTCACTGTACCTGCCTCACGGCGGAAGGTGTGGAAGCTGGCCCAGGGGATGTCGCTGTCCTCAAAGAACGCTTTCGCCATGTTCAGTGCCTCTGGGATGTCCCAGGCGATGAAGTCCACATAGCCGCAGTAGAGGCCGGTGGCTCCGCCAGTGAGGGTGAGCACCTCCGGGCCGTCCCCGGCGGTGAGCACTTCCTCCAGCTTGTCCCGGAAGTCGAAGATCTTCTCCGTTCCTTCCTCCTCCCGCAGGGTATCCAGAGGATAGCAGAAGAAGCCCGCTACTGCGCCGTCGGCATGGAGATCGTCCATGAAATCATTGTCGGCATTCAGATAGCCGTTGATGAGCGGCACACAGCAGGTGGAACCGGCCATTACATCCAGCCGCCAGTCAGCGTCCGGGTCCTGTTTGGGTTTCATTTCGTAGCCAAGATAGCTCTCCAGATAGGCTTCCGGATCAGTGGAGAGCTCCAGGCCCTGCTCCCGCAGTTTGTCGGGCAGCTGGGACAGGAGGAAGGACGGCTCTGCCTTGGGTTCCTCCAGCACATCAAAGCTGTCTATGTATCTCATGTGGGGGATCTCGCCCAGCACCTGATCGGTGAGGGTAGTGAGCATCCACCAGGCCCGGCCTTCCGCCTCACGGAGCATGGGCAGCAGCTTTTCACAGTAGACGGAGATGGCGAAGCTGTTCTCCCCCTGCTCCTCCAGCCAGAGCTGCACATCCTCTCCGGAAATCTCCCAGCCATCCTCGGTGCGAAGGCCGATGTTCTGGAGGGGCTGACGGCCCACAAGGATATTCCAGTGCTCCAGCACCTCCTTGGGGGCGTGCTTCTGGAAATAGACCAGCTCAAACAGCTTGACCTTGTCACCCTCCGGGGTGAGGATCAGCTCATGCTTTTCGCCGTTGAAGCCCATCTCGAAGGAAATCTCGTCAAAAACCAAATTCAGGGTTTCCTCCATTTGGGCCACGAGTTCTGCGCCGCGGGTGTGGTCTTTGTCCTCGTCCATCATCTGGCGCAATTCTGCTTCCATCTCGGCAAAGGTTTCCCACCAGTCCTCTGTCCGCTCCCGGAAGCACTCCGAGAACTGAGGTAGGGAAATGCCCTTCTTGCACCATTCGATAAACTCTTTGGTGTCCTCATCACCGGGGCGGGCTTCCAATGCCTTTTCAAAATATCGCAGAGCCCGGCCCTCCTGATCCAGATAAAAGTAAGAGTAACCCATGCGGAAGTTCCAGCAGTGGTCGCCCTCGAAATATTCCGCGTGGGGCTTTAGCAGGGCGATGGCCTTCTTGAGCATATCCTTGCCACCTGGCTTATATGGGTCTGCCAAATTGTTATAAGCCCGGGCCAGCTCGCTGTCCTCCTCAGGGGTGCGCTCCTGGGCGGGGATGGCCTCCAGCGCGTCAATGATCTTCTGATATTCGTCGTTTTCATTCCACTTCTGGCACTGCTTCAAAATGTCCATATCAGGCTCCTCCTCGTCCTGTTCCGGTTTCCAGTCTTTGATCTGCTGGAACACACCATGCTCATCCCGCTCAAAGGCGCAGGGAGCGGGGGTGTTCAGCAGAGGGATGATGTCGGGATCGTCGTTGCAGATCGTATTCAGCTTGTAGATCCCGGCGTTGTTTGGGTCGTCCATATATTCGTCGCTCTCATCACCGGCGGTGAAGCGCCAGCCGCTGTCCCAGTCGCCGTCCGGCTCCTCCCGGTAGCAGTAGCCAACCTTGCAGCCCTCCACCGTGATACGGTTGGTGGCGATGCAGCCATCGGCGCCCTCCCAGTCGGGAAGCAGATGTTTCACATCCTCCGCTTTCACATGGTAGCTGCGGTTGCGGCCGGCGGACTCATACAGCTCCTTCCGCAGGGCCTCCACATCCCGAGCCATCTCCTGGATCTCCTCGTCGTCCATCATCTCACTGAGGTCATATTCCAGCGGGTTCTGCGCAAAATCCGCCAGGGCCTTGTTCATGGCGTCGTGCTCCTCCGGCGTGGCGGTGACGCGGATGCGGCGATGGGGGGTGTGGTACGAATCCAGGTCGTGGAGGTCTACGCCGCCGCTGATGCTGCACTCCAGCAGGACGGCGGCCAGATCGGTGACCACATCAATGGCGAAATGAAAGTCCATCTCCACGCCATTGGAGTGGGTGAATTCCAGATACTCCACAGTCTGGCGGAAGTCCCAGTTCTGCTTGTCCAGACCGATCTTCGCAAAAATCTCGCTGAGGGGGATCTCCTCCTTTTTCTGGTCCTCTAAAAATGCCACAAGGTTCAGACTGTCATCGGAACCGCCAATAAAGCTGCCCCAGTATTTTTTGATATACATTTGTCACACCTCCTATTATTCCGGCCACTCATCGCCGTCGCAACGGCTGATGAAGTCATAGTGCAGGCTCTCAAAATAGTCGTTGGGATAGGATTCACCGTCCTGATGAAGCTCCAGCCCCTCCAGATCCATCATCTCATTGATATATGCAAGGGTATTGTGGATACCCGCAATATGTTCGTCCTGAAGCATCTCGGTTATTATACCTTTCTGTTCTGGGGTCAGTGTGGCTAAAAAATCGTTTTTCGTCTTATTGTCCTCCGTCTTGGGAAAGCCATCCCCCTTGACCCACCGGGCCGTTATGCTATCCTTCCGCTCCACAAGACCGTCGATAAATGCTTTATATAGTTCAAGTTCCTTACTCATGTTAAATCCTCCATTCCCAAGTAATTTACTTTCGGATTAAGTTCCCGTCATCAATGATTGCAGCCTCCCGGATGCGCCGGAGGGATTCCGGTTCCAGCAAGAACTCCCGCAAGTTCGGGTCCTCAAAGAAAGACATAGGACGCACCTGGGTCGGCCCGGCAACCGCCCACAGCCGCGATGTTGCCAACCGCTCCGCTGTCTGGACCGCCTTCTCCCGTTCGCCCAGATAGAGATAGCGGGCGATTGCGTCCCGATAGGAGGAGTCAGCCAGGGGCACGCCCTGAATCTCCTCAAAGAAATCTACGGCATCCCTGGCGGTTCCGAACATACAGCAGTAGTTATAGAGCTTCCGCCTGGCATCGGGATCGTCCGGCGAGAGCTTTTTATGCTGCTCCGCCAGCTTTGCCCAGAGCTGCTCCTTTGTCTGTGGTTCCTCCGGTTCATGGTAGGGGTAGTTCTTGTCGTTGTCTGCAAAGGGCATAACGCCCCGCTTGAAGTAATCCATCAGGATGTCACAGAACCGAACCCGCTGGGGAAGGCCGTTCTCAGCCCGGATGCGAGCCTGTTCCTTTGTCAGCGCCTCAATCAGCTCCTGCTCACGGTGGAGCTGGATGGCGGCCACTGTCATGGCGATCATGTGTTCATCGCTCACATTGCTGTAATACCACTCCTCCAGCCAGGGAAGGATGGTCAGATCCAAAGCCAGCGCCTTTTCATAGTCCATGTTGAAATAGGCGACCTCGGCCTTGACCGCCGCTATCTGATGGGGGTATTTATCCGCAAAGGATTCCAGAGTGTCCAAGGCCCCTTCTTTGCCATCCATGATCTCATAGCAGACCATGCGGACTTTCTTGGGAAGTTTCACGACATCCATGTTGATACCTCCTTCAGTCTTTTTTCTGTAAGTAGTAGGTTCCACATCGGCCCCACAGCCGGGTGTCCAGTTTTTCCTTTCTGATGTCTGCCACCTGCCGAAAGACCGGCGCACCCCGGATACAGGCTCCCACAAAGTAGAGGGCTCCGCAGCTGCGGCACTGCATATAGTGGCAGGCGGTATAGTGCTGTTCAGCGTCCAGCACCGCGCCGGTATCCTCCAGTGGGCAGTCACCGGCGAACAGTTCCATGTCACCTTGCCGCTCCAGTTCCATGAGTTTCTGGAGAAGCTGGTCATATTGGCGGTGGGAGATGCTGCCGTCCTCCTTCATCTGTGCCGCCAACTGACCACAGGAGGGGCAAACAAGATTCTCTTTTTCCATTCGTATCACTCCGGTCTATCCATCAAACTCCACCCGGATAATGGGCCGATAAAAGTCATAATCTCCGTTCAGTTCCTTGTCCTCCTGCACTTCCGGCTTACAGTGGGGAGAACAGGGCAGGAAACCGAGAAAGATTCCCAGTCCGCCGCAGATGCTGCGCCCGCCATCACCGCCGCAGGTGGTAAGTCTATCAGCCTGCACCACTTCCCGCATATAGGGATCGTAGGCGATGGACAGGCCGAAGAAGTTGGGTTCCTCCATATCGAAGGGTTTGTCCTCATCCTCTGGGCTTTCAAAGTGGTGCAGGTGCATGGAGTAGTCCATTCCATCCCCCCAGGGGAACAGGGTGCGGCACCCGCCGCCACACAGGTAGGCCCACTCGTCCGCTATGGGCAGCGAAAGCCCCTGTTTTTCCAGCCCGGCAAGAAGCGCATTGTAGTTTGTATGGTTATAGATCCAGGTCTGAAATCCATCTTCCGTCCGTTCTATGCGGGCCGACTGATGCAAGGTAAGACTGCTGCTGTCACTCCAGGCAAACTCACGGAACTTCTTCAGCCAGTCAGGATGGGCGGTCAGTCTGGAATCGTCCATCTTGACCGGCTCCCAGCAGAGTTCCTCCAGCTCCCGGCCCACCAGCATGGGACCAATGGCCGCCTGCCGAACGGGAGCCATGCTTTCCCGGATCATCTCCTCCGGGTTCTGCGGTTCCATCTCCCACTCCTGGAACAGGTACTCCAACTCCTCCCGGCTCTCCTGATTCAGTCCCACGGCAAACTGCTCCCAGCCCAGCGTGACGGTATCGCCGGGGACAAAGACGAACTCCCGGCCATCTTTCTCGAAGATGCCGGTGGTGCAGCTCTGGCCCCAGCGGTCAAAGGTACGCAGGCCGAGAAAGGTCATATCATAACGAGCAGCCAAGCTTTCCATCAGCGCCTGCTTTTCGGTGGTACCCATTTGATTGAATTGGGGACGGGACAGTTTTTCGTTCATGGCAAGTCCTCCTTCGATTCGTTTTGCGTGTTCCAGCAGATAGCTCCGACCATCCTGCTTGGCCCGCTCCAAGTATTGTGGAAGCAGGTCGGAATGGATGGCGTCCAGCGAAATCAGAACAGCGATCCGCTGGTATTCCTGAAGTTCAGGAGAGTAACAGTTGCGCTCCCAAAACAGCGGAGCAAATTGTTCCACACAGTCAGGACGCAGAGCGGGCATCGCCAAAAGCGCCCGACGGCTCACATATTCATTGGGGTCCTTTGCGAAGTCCAGGATCATGTCTTTGACTTCCTGGCTGCACGGACATTCCGGCAGATACGCGGCAAACTGCCACTTGGCTTCATTCTCATTAGAGGCTGCGGCCCTGCGGCAGAGGCACTCAAACCATTGGGGATGGGAAGTGCTCTCCTGTATAAACCCCTCCGCTTCGTTGTCCCTGGCGATCAGATAGACCATCTCATCCAGTAGGACGCTGTCTGCCGTTTCTGCATCCGTTTGGGTCAACACATGGCAAAAGGCGCTGTAAGTGTCATTCCAGTATGGATAATCGACTTCCCACTCACCGCCGAGTTCCTCGCTGGTTTTGCCGGGATAAGTGGCTTCCTGCCATTGATGGAACTTTATTGCCTGCTCCAGCAGGCACTCCCTGATGTCCTTTGCCATATGCTTACCTCACGATTCTCTGCACAGTTTTCCCAGTTCCAATGCCTGTTCCACAAGGCTCAGGAGCAGGCTGGGAAAGCTCTCTGCGATCTCCTCCAAATCGGCATAGTCACAGTTATAGCCCCGGACCCTGCCGCTCTCCAAGTCAAGAAATACGATACTCCCGTCACCCAATCCTCCGATTGGAAAGGCGGGGCCGTGGTCATATTCGCTCATGTAATCCTCATAAGCCTCTTGAAAAATCGGGTAGGCTTCCTCCAACTCTTCCAGTGTGAAGATCCACGGCTCCGCCAAATAGCAGCCGCCGAAGTTCAAAAGCAGCCAGCGGTACTCTGCTGGGATGGGAGTATACCTGCTTTCAAATCGTTTCACAGCATCCTCCGGTTCTGGGCAGGTACCCTTTGTGAAGGCACTTGCTTCATAAGCGGCCTTGATTTTGTCACGGTATCTCTCCAATTTGCTTACCAGCATCATGTTCACCTCATGATTTCTCCCGTTCGGCAGTCCGCGATTTCTTTTCTACAAAGCGAACTGCCTCTGTCAACAGCGCAGGAAGCTGATTTCCGTCTGTCGTTTCATACCGCTTGACTGGATGCGTCCAATCAAAATTATGAATGATGGAAATGATGTATCTGTCCTGATACCAGCCCATATCCAACAAAAATCCGTTTGGATATTCCACTTGCAGCATATCTTCTTTTTGTGTGTCATCCAAAAAGGTGACTGTTCCAGTGCCAAAATTCACCTTGCGCCACGCTTGAACCATCGTTTGTCCTCCTACATCCGATCCAGATTCTCTTGCAAATCGCCCTGCATCAAGTGCTGGGCAATGGCTTGGTTCAGCTCTTTACGGGGGTGATAAGATGCTTGTTCGGCATCATGGACACATTCTTTCATCAACGCTTCTGGAGAAATGCCTTCCCGTTTGCCATAAAGATGGCCGAAGGCATAGCACACGGACTTGAGAAAGTCGAAAATATAGTCATGATTTCCACGCATACTGGGCAGGTCGTTGAAGGAACCCATGCCGCCGTATGCCTGAAGATGGTGGGCGACCTCCCGCCGCTGGGTCCAGTCCTCAATATCCCGCTCCAGCCAGTCGATCCAGTTTTTGAATTCCGGGTGGTCCGTCTGTAAAATCGACCGCAGACAGATTAGAGCCTCGGTATAAATATCGGTCTGTTTCATCCAATTTCTCCCGTCCCCTTTAATTCTTCATTGTAGGTGTGATTCTGCCAGATAGCCTCAAATTCCGCTTTCTCTATGACGCAGGCGTGGAACTCCTCGCCCCAGACATGGGTGTTCAATTCCTCCACGGTGGGAATCGGCGTGATCTCGATAGCACCGTCGTAAAGGTCAGGGATGTTGCGGGTGCTGCCATCCGCAAAGATGTCAATGGAACGGAGGACCAGCCGCTCATTTTCTGTATCCACTTCATAGAGGATGACCGGCGGTTCTTCCCCCGGTGCGCCCTCCCAAAAGAGCTTGATGTATTCAATCATCTTGATGCCCTCATCCTATCATTTGAAATAGTAATACCAATTCCCGCCAAATTCCCGGTCACATTCCTCCTGAGAGGCAAAGGTGCAGTCCTTGATTCCCTCAATGGGGTAATGGCGCTTTGTCAGCTGCTCTCTGTGATAGGAATTGACCTGTTCCGTCAGTCCGCTCTGCTGTGCCGCTTCTAATTGTACGTCGGTGGCAAAGATGTAGGACACGAAGTAGTTTTCCGGCTGTATGTATGCGCCGAACTCGACACTTTGCTCTATATCAGCAAAGTGTTTTTTCACATCCTCCATACAGGCTTCTATTACTTTTTGCCATGCGAGCTCCTGTTCCTTATTTCTCATGTTCCACCTCTCCTTTGCCCAGATAAGCCCCCATCGTTTTTTCATCGTCACAGGCCGCTCGGATCATCTTGGACAGCAGCATCAAATCGTCGATGTATTGGGAATACACGCAGAACACATCCTTGTCGGAGTCGAAGTGAAACAGGTCCTTGCCGCTGTTGTTTTCCTCAAACTCCCGGATTACGCCCCGGACAAGCCGCTCCCAGTCCCCGCTGCTGCCGGTCAGTCCCAGCCGGCAGAATTCCTCTGCCCGGAATCCGTCGCTGATCTTCAGCAGAAGGGAGATTGCATAGGGGTGGTGGGGAATGAGAAAGAATGGCGCGATCTGCTCTGGTTTCACCCAAATTTTGAATGGCGGGCGCGGATCAGGTATCCAGGGCAGGATTTCCCATTCATTATCCTGCCTGTTTCCGTATTGGCAAAGGTCTTTCATGGTGTTCTCCTTTTCCGGCATATCAGGAACCAATCTGCCCCCCGTTTGTCGGGCGGAAGATCCTGCGGCCCGCCAGCAGCTCCTCCAGCTTTTTGGCCAGCGCCTCCACAATGGCGTGGCAGGGATTTTCGTATCCCACGATCTCCAGCTTTTGCAGCTCGATACAGTGGAGCGTTCCGTAGAAGCCCAGCATAAACTCCGTCAATTCAGCGATCATCTGGTAGCCTTCCATGTTGTCCACATCCGTCTGGCCCTCTTTGGCGGTCGTCAGACCGATGATCCCCACCGCCACGGTAAAAGCGCCGCAGCAGGACTGCTCAGTCTGCATCCCAAGGCCCATGACGGAGAACATCTTCCGGGTTTCCTCGGATAAATTCAGATGGTAATATTCATTGCAAGCCAGAAACATCGCCTCGGCACAGGTCAGGTCTGTGCCGATGTGGTAGTGGTTGACCAGTTCATAGAGTTTCATTGTTCCCATACTGTACTCCAATCGCAAAGCATTTCATTCTGCGTCACCCGGCGCAGTTCGTCCCGTACCTCCATCAGCGCAAAGCCCAGCAGGTTCTGTCCACGCCACTTCATGGGGTCCTGGACCTCCGGGGAGCTGGCCGAGAGCCGGATGCCCCAGATGGCATCGTAGGGGCTGGCCTCCACCAGCACACTGTCCCCGGTGGAGAGGAGAAACTCCCGCAGTTCGCGGTTCTGGCTGAATTTGTACCAGTTGCCAAGCAGCACAATGGCGTATTTGAACCTGTCCCACACCTTCTGGTCAAAGCTTCGCACCTTGCGGCCCAGGGCCTTGATCTGTTTAGGATCGCTGCATTTCAAAATCTGCTCCCGGATTTCACTATCCCCAAATAGCCCGGCTTTGCCTGCCATCATATACTGCTCCATGCAGAGGTAGGAGTCAGCCATCGTATAGAAGTCCTCCATCCACCACTGGCTGAGGCAGCTTTTTGTCAACTGGCCATCTTCGGAAGGCTGATGGCCCCAGAACAGGCACAGCTCCCGCGTTCTCCCGGCGGCAAACTCCTGCTGGAGCCACTGCCGGGTGTACTTGGGCTGGCCCTCCGGCTGCCACACCTCCACAAAGAAGCCGTCATGCTCCAGCACCTCGCTGCTGTCCTCGTTATCCCACCAGCCCTTCCAGGTCACCGGTTCGGGAAAGAGGGTGCGGTATTCCGCCCGCTCCTCCGGTGAGAGGGTATCCAGCCAATCGCCAAATCGGTATATGTAATCCTCCCCATAGCCCATGCGCCAGCCAATGGAGTATCGCTCGATCTCCCGGTGGGCCAGCCAGGGGGGAGGCATTATTTTCTTATCTTGTAGCGCCATAGGGTTTGTCCTTTCTACCGTAATTCTTCTTTCACATCCAGTGGAGCGCCGTCCAGGGATGTGATCTGTGCCAACTCTGTTTCCGTCAGATTTTTCAGGAAAATGCAGTATTCGTCCGGGTGGCCTCCCACAAACTCCATTTTAGGCATTTCAATTTGCTCTGGATCTGTGATCCACAGGCAGGGCTCTCCCGTTGCCCAAAAGTGAGTCAGAGTAAGAATTTGGCCGTTGTAAATTACTTTCTGTTCCATCCTCATTCCTCCTGCATTTTCTTCAGCAGCTTCACGATCCGCTCCCGGTTCTTTGCGGTTTTCATGAAGGTGGGGAGATGGTCGGCCTGGGTCTTTTTCGGACTTCCAAACGGCTTTTCCCGCAGGCCGGCGCTGAGATAGTTGATCAGATAGGCAAGGTGCTCCCGGTTGAGGGCCCAGACCGGCTTACCCTGGAATGAGGTCAAAAACCACAGCTCCAGGCCAAAATAAGGCTCTCGTCCGTTCTGAATATCAGCAATGTAGGAGAAAGCCTCCGCTGTTTTATGAACTTCTCCCGACATGGTTGTCCCACAATAGGGACAGGCCACATGGAGAACGGAAAAGTGCTGTTTTGCAGTATCTTCAATATCCACCCGGTAGTACCTGCCGCAGTTTTTGCACTGGTTATGGACATCATAGCGGTAGATCGTCCGGTCACGGATTTCCTGATGACCGCAGCTCAGGCAGAGGAAATAGGCGTTGTCATCATCCACTGTCACCACACCCGCACCGTGGCACTTGGGGCATTTCACTTGAATGCCGGTGGTGAGGGCGTTGTAGGCACTGTATGTAAAGTAGGGCTCATCAATGATTCGGCTCATGCGCCCACACATTCCTTTCAATTCAAGGCTCGGCGGACAGCGCTTTTTTCATGCCCGCTAAGTCTTTTTCATCTAAACCGTATGCCTGCTCAATCAGATTCGCATACCGATCTCCATACTGCGAGAACGCTACTTCACAGTGCAACTCATACAGCAGCAGGCAGCCGTTGTGGAATACAACGGGATCAGGTTCCGCCTTTTCTTCCTCGACCGCTGCAAGACGAAGCACCTCATCGGCAATGGTAAGCCGCTCCGACTGGTCTTTGAGTTTAGACAATGCCATTCGAGCATAAGCGGCAATCTCATCCTGTTCCATTAGGGCAATCGCTGTCAGTTCTTTCAGAACTAAGAGGAGGGCTTTTTCGTCCCACATCTCTGTGCTGTGCAGAAGATCTACTACCAGCATCCTTCTGTGAAAATCCCGATTTTGCCAAGAGTCCAGCTCCAGCAGCAAATCCTTTTGTTTGATCTGATCTGGTTCGTGGGCCCAATCAAACAGCTTTGCCCGAAAAACCTGATAGGCCGACATCATTTCCATCCATGCCGAGCTATGATCCTTGCTGAACTCTATCATGCTACTTGTTCTCCTCAAAAATCTCTTAGTTCCTCAAACTTCTCAATCAGGGCTTCTTTCTGGAGCGTATCGCCCGGCAGGGCATCCAGGATACCCCGCAGGGCCATGTAAATTTCATCCCGTTCCTCGGTTTCGATAAAGCCCATCTTGTTGAAGGTCTGGGTGTAGGCTGCCACCGCATCCAGCGCCGGGGCCTGGGCGCCCTCGCCCGGTTCAGCGGCCAGCTTCATCAGCTGGGAGCGGGTCTTGCGGTATTGATTGGCTGCTTTTTTCGCGGCGGCGGCAGGGATATGCTCCGCGCCGTCCCAGCCTCGGAAGGGATTGTCCAGATTTTGCGCCAGCCACTCCGGTTTCCGGGGCTTTGTGATTCGCAGGTCCATTCCCGGCTTGCTTTTCCAGAGCTGCTTTGCCGCTTTTGCTGCCGTCTCCGGCAGGCTGGTCATCCAGAACCAGCGAAGCTCCGGCATCTGCTCCGGGGTGGGGATGTCGTCCGCCCCGAAGCCGAACAGGTCAAAGGTGGAGAGGTTCGTCAGTTCCCGGAACCCTCCCACGGCGGAGAAGTTTCTCAGATTTCCCGGAGCGCCCCAGAGCCGCAGCTCCTTCAGATGGGGATGGACAGCGGCCAGTCCACTCAGATCAAAGTCCTTCAGCTGGATGCCATGCAGCCCCCAAAGGTTTGGCAGTTCCGTGTGCGGGCGGTATTCCCCGATAAATTGGAGGGTCAGACCGCCGCCATCTTCGGGGGCATGGATGGCACAGGTGTCCGGCTCCTTGTTCTGGAACAGGAGCTGCTCTGTATCCTCACCCAGCCACAGCTCCTCCAGCCCGGTCATGTCCAGCATCAGCTTTCTGATGCTGGTGCCCCGCAGATCAAGCGTCCTCTGACCGTGGTTCAGCAAAGTCAGTTCATCAAGGAAGGGGTTTTCCCGCAAAAACTCCAGCAGATCCGGGTGCCACCGCTGGCAGACGAGGTCGGAGAGGCAGGGCAGCGCCTTTAGTTCCAGCGCCGAATCGAATGGCGCGTACTGGTCCATCACCCGATGACTGTTGACCTTCAGCGGGATACCGCCAATCTCCGTTTGCTCGTCGCTCTCCATGGCCTCCTTGAAGGCCCGCCGCCGCTTTTCCGGGATGGCCTGCCACCGGATCTGGAGGTACACATCATAGCCGTCATTCCAGCCGCCGTAGGAGCGGCAGGGCTGGTCGGTGAAGGGCGGAAGTGTGCCCACCAACTTATATTGGGGCGGGACCTCCATCGGCACCCGCAGCAGGTGAAGGTCACGGGACCAGTACATGAAGTCCTTGTAGAGCGGACGGAGATGGGGCAGTTCCTCTGCGGTCAGAGGGGCGTCCCCCACCCAGTCCAGAGAGAGGACCACCGCCCAGGGTTCCTTGCTCACCGAGTCCGGCAGCGCAATATAGGCCACCTGGCAGGCGGTGTAGCGTTTCAGATATTGGTTGTAAACGGTATAGACCTCTCCGGCATTGGCTTTCATGGGTTCACGCTCCTCTCATCCGTCTTTCTCTAAATAAAATCCCCATACGCAGTTGGAGAACTCTCCGGCGGCAAAGCGGTGGATCTGCCCGCCGAGTTCTACCTGCCAGACCTCGAAAGTGTGGTTTTGGCGATAGATCGGGTCTTGTACTTTTACCTGCTTGCCGGTGGTTTGCCAGTCGTAGTCAAAGATGTTCACACCGAACAATTTGCATTGACCGTCCGGGCCAAAGGTTTCATATTCCCAAGCCATGTGATGCCTCACAATCCTGTGCGCTGCCAGCCGTCCAGCCGCTCCTGCACCGCGTCGATCATCCAGCCCCCGCCCACACGCTTCATGAGAAAGCGGCGGTCAAAGCCGGTGTTTTTCTCTCTGGTATAGATATAGAGCTTGTTCTTGGTGATCTGCTCTGCATCCAGGAACTGCTCGCCCTTGTAGGTGCCCTGGGCACTGTATGAGAGATTCAGAGGCAGATAGCCCGGACGGGGCTTTTCGCTCACATACTTCTCCCAGATCGCCAGCAGGCGGGGCACAGCCTCGGGATCTTCAAACCCAACCTGCTCCATATACTGCTCCCATTCTGTCATTTCGGCAAAGAAAGCGGACAACACACTGCGGCATTCCGACGCTGCCTGCTCATCCAGCTGGGCGGGCTTTTTGGCCTTTTCCCGCTGGAGCTGGGAGAAGTGTTCCATCTGCTCTTTGGTGAATTGCTTATGGGCCACCGGATGGATGTAGTTGTTGCCGGCGATGGCCAGCAGGCCCTCGTATGTCACAGCGGTATGGTCGATCTGGATGTGGGAGAGCTTGGGGATGGAGGACGCCTGGAGCAGTCCAACGTCGTCCAGCCCGGTGTGGTTGAGGGTGAGAAGGTCCAGCTTACAGCTTTGCAGGGCGGACAGGCCGCCGCCGTGGATGGCGGCATTTCCGTCCAGCAGCAGATAGCGCAGCTTGGGCATGGCGGAAAAGACGGGGAAACAAGCGTCGGTAAGCGCGCCCTTCTCCACGCCGAAGTTGACCATGCTTTTATGCCCGGCAAAGGGGGCAAGCAGTTCATCCGTCACCGGGAATCCCTTTGTGTGGAAACCCGCCAGGGTATAACCGGCCAGCCGCCCTATGATCTCGGCGGTCAGCTCCGGGATCTCAAACTGCTTCTCTCCATCCAAGGTCAGGACACCGTTTTCCCAGTCCGCTGTCCGCGCCCGTTTTGGCCATTCCATAGCGTGCCTCCTTATTCCTGCTCTCTATAACAGGCTTCAATGTCGATGAAGCGCACATACACGGCGCAGACGTCTCCCTTGGCGTCATAGCCGAAGTAGACGGGATAGTAACCGTCACCCCAGCCGGAGGAGAAGATGGGCAGATTGCAGTCCGTGTCCGGTACTGTCCAGTTGAGCCAGTCGCCGCAGTCTCCCTGATATTTGGGGTGGGCTTGGGCGTTTTCCTCCAGTAAGTCGCAGAACAAGTCGTTGTAGGGGTCGATGTCCGGGTCCTCCTCCAGCCGCTTGGCCCAGTATGTCTTGAAGGCCGCCTGGGTCTGGATGTCCGCGATACACCCCATCCCGGCATCCACGCCGAAACCGAAGTAGTCGTCATCTCCCAGCGCCGCGTCCAACTCCTCGTTGCCCGTCATGCCCAGCTCATAGCGGACAGGCTTTTCCTGGCTGACCTCCACCTTGACGCAGGCGTAGCGGTCGCCGTATTGTTCGCTGGGCACCACGCAGATTTTCACCGGATAAGTTCCGGCGGGGATCGTTTGAAGGAACGGCAGAGTGTCCTCCAGCTCCACCAGCGGATCACAGGCGAAGATCTGCCCGGTGGTGAAATGGACTGCGCCGATGTCCAGTACATCCACGCCCATGTTCCCAATCACTTTCTCTGTGAAGTGGGCCTCCAAGTCATCTTTACAGGTCAGTTTATCCTTGATGGATTCGTATTTGTTCAGCCATTCAGTTGTAGGCATATCAGTTTCCTCCTGTTGATTCTGTTTCTTGATGTACACACTCTTTGAGCCGTCCCAGCAGCAGTTCACACACCGGCCATTCTGGAAATGATGGTCACAATTCGGGTAGCCATATAGAATATGGGCACATTCCGGGCACAGCCCTATCATCTGTGATGAGCCTTTGAAAAACAGACTGCCGCACTCATCACAAACGGCCAGTTCTTTTTCTGTCATAGGGATCACCAGTCCCGTTCCCGGATGGCTTCCTCAGTGTCAATGGGGATGTTGAACCACGCCAGAATGTAGGCCACAGTTGCCGCGATACACTCCCGTGCCACCGTTTCGAGTTCGCTGTCGTGCTCGTCAAACTCCTCCTGGAGATCGTTGATGCCGCAGACCGCCTCGTCCAGCGTTTCCTGCACCGTTTCGGTGTCGGTTTCGCCGCTCTCCAGCAGGTCGATGACCTTCTGAAGCTCGTCCTTTACCTTGTCTACCAGAAAAGCAGGATAGTAATCGTCCTGATACATCTCGTCCAGCAGTTTGTAATTGGGGTCAAATGCTTTCATAGGGATTGTTCCTTTCTCATTCAAACATCAGACCGTATGATTCGGTCAGGCTTCCGTCGTCCTCGTGAAATATACACTGATACAGAGGCTCACGCTGGGTTGCGTTGCGGAACCGCTCCAGAACCGGAGCCAGCGGCTCACCAGTAGGGATGCCGAGGGTATCAGACACCCGCCGTAAGCTGTCCACATCCATATCTTCCAAGTTACAGTTGCGCTGCCTCTGCCCATACTCCTCCAATGTTTTGGAATCCACATACAGCTTTGTGTCACAGCAGTCGTGCCAGCAAATACAGCTCACAAGCAGGGAAAAAAGGTCATCCATGCTCTCAGCCAGACGGCCTGCCTCGCCTTCGCTGCTGTAATAGCCGATGGAGCCATCTTCCAACAGGTGGTATTCTCCGCCGGAGCCATCCCTGGCAAACACCATGCCGGGCAGGGAAAAGGTGCATCGGCCTTCTGCGTCATCCCGCGGGGACAACTCATCCAGCAGGAAGAAGTCAAACAGCGAATCAAATTCCTCTGCCAAATCAGGGTTTTCATGCAGTATCTTCAAATAGTCCATAGCCGTTTTCCCTCCGTTTACTGTTCTTGTATTAACTCGTGCAGCCTTTCCCGCCACAGCGTTTCTTCAATTACCTCATCGTTTTGGTAAAAATGTTCCTTGTCACGGGCCAGATGATCGGCAAGCGGAGCTGCGTCCATAGGAGTGTAGACTGTGAAACTGTCCCGATCCGCTCCCTTGAGTTCCCGGTTGAGATAATACACCCGCTTGACATCGCGGGAATACCAGTGCCCAAGCAGTTCCCAGGAAGTCAGCTCTACATTGGGAAGCTGCTTGCCGTAGGCATAGATCCGTTTCTCATCCCTGGCAAAATAGGTATCGCCCAACGAGCGGAAAGAGGAAACTTCCGCCCCCTTGATGATCTTCACCTTTCCGTCCCCATTATGGAAGTAGACCTGCCGGCTGTCCTTTGCATATCCCTGGGGCGCGCCTGAATCGTTCTGGCCCTTGTCCAACACCTGGAAGGCTGCCAGATCTGCATCTGGGATTCTCCCGCTGGTGGTGTAGACGGCTGTTTTATCCATTGCGTAGGCATAGTTTAACACCCGAAACGATGCCGGGTCTGCTCCACGCAGGCGAATCCCGCCGAGAAAGCAGGCCGTAGAGGATTTGCCCCAGTAATGCCAACAGCAGAAGTATTTGGGCGAAACACCCTTCAACAAGCCGTTTTCATATAGGCCAGAGAAATAGACGGCTCCATCCCGAAGAAAAAATTCGTTGTCCACCGGCTCTGTGTTGGTGATCGGCTGCAGCAGTTCTTCGTGATGATTTGTTAAGCTCAGTTCGATTTCGTCGTCGCTATACACTAAGCAGAGCCCATGAGGGGCCTTTCTATCGAAATGCAGTTCAATGTCATGATATTTGAGGATCAAAGGTTTCCCGCCGCTTCCCATGGTGGAAACATCATCGGGATTCCCAAAAATTTCTATGACCTCATCCTGTAACATTCCGAATTTCAGCGGTGAAATGTCCCACGGATTCTGCAATATTTGATTGCGCCAAATCGTAAAGTCCTGTTTCATAGTTTTCCGTCCAGTGCCCCAACGGTTTTCATAGCGGCGGAATCAAATTTGCACTGCCGCAGTTCCCGTTCAATCAGGGCAAACACATCGGGAAAGCAATCGATCTCGTCCTGATACTCATATTTTGCATACAGTTTCCCGTACTCCGAGATCCAAACCTCTGCCGGGTAGTAATAGCCGATGTGACCGATGGGCTGGCACTTCTGACCAGCTGCCTGCTCGATCTCCGCCAGCTCACAGCCGGACATATCCCGAAAAAAGGCTTCTTCCAAATGATTTTTGATCCCATTGACTAGGTAAGGGAACAGAGCGAATTGGAAGTCAGCCGCCCAGTTCAGCTTTTTCTGCGCCAGGTACCACTCACAGCACAGGCCGAAATACTTACGGTAAAATCGCTGGGTGGTCTTCATCATCGGGATGCCATGAGCGGCGTAATACTGCTCCGCAATGGAAATATCCACACTGCGGCCTTCCTGCCATCCGGCGTACTCCATCAGCTGCTTAACCTTGCTTTTGAGATCGCCGGAGATGGGGATGCGTTCTTTGATCATTCAATTCATCTCCTGTCTGCTGTGAATCAAAGTTCATTTGGATACCCAATCTTGCCCAGGCCCGCCTTGATTTCTTCCCATTCATTGCGCTTAGGGTTCAACGCAGTGACCAGTTCTTTTGTCACCGGCACCCCGTCCGCAAGCTGGCGCACAGCTTCCAAAGGCAGATCGGCCGGATAAAACCACTTCCCGTACTCCGCATAGCTCAACGGATTGCCATCAATCGTGGAGAGCAGATCCATGGATGCGTCCTCGCCGTCCATGGGATTGCAGTGCCAGGTGGTGCCATCTTCCGTCCAGACGCAGAAGGTGCTTTTCATCTTTTTGACTTCACGGCTGCCCATAAGTTTTTGCAAAGCAGGGGGCATCCCATCTGTCAGGTCTTCGATACGGGGAAGTTTTTCCTCCCAGTCATAGAGTTCAGAGTCCACACCGTTGATTACACAGCCTTCCGGCGCAAACATGACGATCATGCTCTGGTCACTGCCATCAGTGGCAAAGAATGCCTCTTTGCCTTTGCGCCATGCGGGGTTGTATGTATAGTGGCGGATGAAGCTCCATTCCTCCTCCACCATGATGATGTCCAGAGCTGCCAGCCCTTTGCAGAAGTTTTTCAGGCGCTCCGCATTGGGAAGGCCGGATAAATCTTTTGTGGAAATCATGTGGTTATCCTCCTGTCTTTCGTCACCACAGTCGGTCGATCTGGGTATATATCTTATTAGGCTCTCTGTCCGTAAAACTGGTCAATGAGTCAGTGGGTTCTGTAAGCGGCATCACATTCAAAATATCCAGTACATAATACCAGATTCCTGTATCCCAGTCCCGGAACCGCCCATTGCAGACAGCGCTTCCATACTCACCGGGAGCCAAATCCAGTGCCAGTTCATTGAGGGGCTGTTTTTGCCCGGCCTTATCGTAGGTATATCGCTCTGGTATCGCACCAATATGCCAATCATAGCGGTAACGCACCTGGATTCCGGACTCCTGCTGAATCAGTTCAAAAGGGTGAAGCCGCATTGTGCCATTCGGCTTCCATTCCATCAGCCTGCGACAGTCCCTATCGATCTGAAATCCATCGGGCCTCTGTAAGATCGATACAAAGTGTGTAGGCAGGCCAAAGGAATAGTAAGAGAAGAAGTCTTTCGGCAGCCGCATGGCTTTGGGATACTGGTTCCGCTGTGCGGCCGCGTTTCCGCCCCGGCAGTCTTTATACCATTGCAGGCGGATCTGCTGAACCAGAAGTGTGGGCAGATATTTGCGCCGTTTGCTATTCTGTTTCATTGCCGCGCCCCCTTCCTGGCTTGATTCTTTCAATGATTATCCATATTTCAGACATTTACAACTCTGCCGCAAACTCATAGGAAACCGCAATGATGTTGTAAACATCATCGTATGTAAACAGCCGGTAGTGCCGATAGATGCCTTTGTCAAAGTCCTCCCGCACCGGCAAAGACTTCAGCCAGGTGCTATCCTCAATTAAATCAAAAGAGCTGCCATCCAGACGCCCCGTCCCAGCCAGACTTTCATAGGTGTCCAATTCACAGGCAAAATAGGTCAGCACCCGCCGGAAGGTGAGTGTGTAGGGAAACCAGTCTTTTTCGTCACTGTGCTGGGAGATTAGATGGCCATTGATGTCCCCCATAAAGGTCAGATTGTTCAGATCATCTTGTTTCACCTGATCCAGATAGATGCAGTCCCGTCCCTTCAAAACACCTAAGCAGGTGTTAACAGCAGCCGCTTTTTCCATAGGTAACGCTCTTTCCTCAGCTCTCATGAGTAATACAAAAAATCTCCTTGTTCAAATCAAAGTAGACCACCATCAGCTCGTCGGTGATCTCCGGGTTGAAGGACAGATCCATAATGAAAACTTGTTGATTCATCTCGCTATCCACCAGGCTGCCAAACCGCTTGAGCTTCAAAAAGTCCACCATCTTGGCAAAGGACAGCTTGGATGGGTCGGTTCCCGGAAAAAGTTCCGCCGCAATATCCGGGCCTACCTCGTCCCGGTGGAACTCCATGAAAAATGTCACAATGCTATGGTAGCGGCTGTCCTCGTCCGCCAGCGCCGCTTTGATGGCGGCTTTGGCCTTTTCCGCCAATTTCTCCGCCTCATCCAGCATTTCTCCCACCGCATCCATAGCAGCAGGATCAGCAGTCAGTTCTTCCTCCACATCGAAGAGAAAGGGCAGTCCCGATTCTTCGGGAAAGTTGAAGATTTCCTCGCCGGGGGTATATGGTAAATCAATGCGTTTACAGTTCAGCTTCATCTCTGCGCCTCCTTATCCCTCAATGTTGGCAGCTTTAAGGCCCTTTTTCAAGGAGCCATAGACCGTCACCGCATGGTCGGTGAACATCTCGTCGCAGTCAAACCAGGCGGTGAAGCTGCCGCCGGAGGTGACGGACAGGCTGGTCATGCTGATCCGCCGGGCAAGTTCTTCCTCCGTGATGGGGTCTGTTTCCGGATCGCGGGGGTTGTCCTCATCCTGGGAGAGCCAGTCGTTGGCCAGCCCAGTCAGGTTCTTGGCCGCAAGCTCCCGCATGGCCTTGTCCCAGGTTTCACAGTCGGCCAGCAGCTTCTTGGCGGCACTGCGGGCGCGGGTCCAGGAGGGCTTGCTCTCCGCATTGACCTCAAGGGAAAGGAGCACATCCTTTCCGCACCACTGGATTTCGCCCTCAAAGGTATCATGGTCCTTATCCAGTGTCAGTTCTCCCAGCACCTGGTCCTGAATCACCACCGGCTTGTGGTACTCGTCCAGAACGGCTTGAAGCTCCGGGCAGTCCTCATGGGCCTTGACTACCTGGGAGATACACCAGGGCCGCACCACCAGATCCTTTGCCCAGTCTTCTTTCATCCGGCGGATCTTCAGGCGGCAGATCTGCTCGTTTTGAAAGCGTCCCCAGCCCTTGCCGCTGTTTCGTTCCTCATCGGTGACCGGCCACTCCAGCCGCTCCTCTTTGGTGCTGACCTTTCCGGTGTCACAGAACACCACGCCCAGTGTCACGACGGTCATTTGCCAAAAGTTGCCCCTATTGTTGTATCCGCCCCCGATGCAGTTGCGGATCAAAGCCACCACTTCCTGCTCCTCGGGCTCGTACATCTCATAAAATTCTTCAAACATGGGTGCAGCCTCCCTTACAGCCCTTCCAGAACTGCCGCGATCTTGGGGGTAAACTCCGGAGGAATCTCCTGCTCCAGTGCGCCCTGGTAGGCCAGCACCGCCTGCCAGGAGTAGTAATAGAAGCTGTAAAACAGGTCATCTGGGAAGACCTCGTCCTCCTCGTAGCGCATCTCATCTTCTTCCTCGTCGTATTCCTCCGACCACAGGTATTCTTCCTTCAGCAGATCGGAGAAGTGGGGTAGGGGAGAGGCGTGCTCCAACTCATCTCCATCGTGGAAGCACTGGAGGATGCAGGCAAAGAAGTCCAGCAGTTCCCCGGCCAGGAAATGGGCCACGGAGTCTTGTCCGCTCTCCGCGAGGGCCTTCCCCAGAATCCGGCTCAGAAACACCATGCCGAAAGGGGTGGCGTGCCAAAGGGTACTCTGGTGCTCCATGTTGGTGGTGAGCTCATAGAGGGACTCTTTGACGGACGCCAAGTCACACATCTGCTCCAGTACCGTCAGGTGTGCGGGAAACTCCGTCCCCCGGCCATAGGCGGTGGTGAGCCGGTGCCACGGAACATCCGTGACCTTGAGTTGAGTAATATAGGTTCTGTTTTCTTCTGTCATCATGTTATTGCCCTCCTTATCCCGCCGCCTGCTTGCGGTATTCCTTCTCCAGCGCGGTGTACCACCGTTTCAGCATGGTTTCCAGGCTGGTTTTCCCGCTGCGGTCTGTAAAAACAAGAAACTTCTGCATCAGTCTGGGGAATAGATATTTGCCCGCTTCTGTCAAATCCTGATTGAGATAGACCATCCGAAGGATACGGCCCTGCCGGTCCAGAGGGTTCTTTTTCAGCAATTCCTTTTCAAAGCAGAAGCGCAGGAATACCACATTCTCGTCGTAGAAGTCCTCCACCACAGCCGCGCCAATGCTGGTGTAGGTGATGTCGTACACCAAACGGTTCCAGTCAAATTTTTCGGCATAGAGCAGTTTCAGCGCCTTCTCCCAGTGCTCCTCCGGAATCACCAGCATCCTGTGCTGGGCGGTGCTGGAGTAGCCGCGGTAGACGGGGCCCGGCCACCCAAGCAGCTCGCTCACACTGTCGGCGTAGACGAAGCACAGCTCCTCATCGAACAGGCCGCCGATAAAGCTGCCGTTGCAGTACAGCATATAATTCTTGGACTTGGCCGGAGAATAAGAGAGGCTGTATTCCTGCGAGTCCAGGTTTTTATGTACCTTGTTCAGAAAGTCTATTGATGTCATGGATTTACTCCTCAAACTCACCCTCGATCATCCCGTTCAGATACCGTCCGGGATCTGCGATGAAGTCATCCCATTTGGCCAGAGGGTGGAATTCCTCATGCTCGATGTCCAGATACCACAGCTTTTTGTCCCTGGGGCTCCACAGCAGCAGATAGTCGCTGTAGTTGTCCATCTGCACCATCAGGGAGAGCAGCTTCTTCCGTTTCCAGGTCATCTCCTGCACATCCATGAAGGAGTAGAGCTCCGCCCACTTCACCCACTCCTGCTCCGGGAATTCCAGCCGCAGGGGGCCGGTCTTCAAGTATTCCACCAGCTTGACGGGCAGCTTGTAGGGCATGAGCTGCCGGACCTTTTCCTGCTCGTTGTGCCAGTCCTCCGGTTCCAGGGCCTTCAGGTAGTCAGCCAGCTCCTGATTTTTGTTCTGCACCGCCACGGTGTAAGGCCGGTCGCCGTATTTGTCAACGATGGTGATATCCGCCCCCTGTTCCACCAGCCAGCGCACCATGGGGAAATCGTTGGATCGGGCGGCCTCAGTAACAGGGGTGGAGGCGTTCGGAAACACCATGTCCGGCTTGTGGTAATTGATGTCCGCCCCTTTTTCCAGCAGCAGTTTTGCAAGCTCGGCCTGCCCATCAGACACCGCCGCCCGGAATGCCTCGCCGCCAAACTTGTCCACTGTGATCCCGGCTTGCTCCAGCACCGGGATATTCTCCGCTCGCTGACCCCAGCGCACTTCCTGGAAGGCCCGCTCTTTCTGCTTCGGGCTGAATTTTGCGGCCTGTCCAGCAAAGAGAGCGACTACCTCCGGCCCGCAGCAGCGGACAGCGGTGAGCAGAAGGGGCTGTTCCTCTGCCAGACCGGGATCAGCTCCATGCTCCAGCAGGAAGTGGATCATGGGCACATCATTCCGAAAAACCGCGATCTCTAATGGCATCAGTTTGATATACTCACTAAGCTGGATGGGAACATCTAAATCCAGACCGCCTTGGAGCAACGCCTCCAGCCTGGGAGTGTCATGGTCACAGATGGCGGCAGCCGTTTCCGGGAGAGTCTCCCAGCGGCCAATATATGCAATTTGGTACATAAGGCACCTACCTTCGTCGTTGTTTCACTTGATAGGGGATTGTCCGGCCCAGTACCCGGCCCTTGCCAACAGCGTTGGCTCCCTCATAGATCAAAAATTCCGCATTATTTTCCAGCGGAGCGTAGTCAATAGTATCCGGATAGAGGGGTTGGGCATTTCCCAAAGCCGGTTCATCAAATGAACAGTCGTCTCCGTCCAGAAAGCATATCCCCAGATACTCCGTGGTTCCTGTGACGACAAAATGGGGGCAATACTTTCCGCTGACCAGGCTGGGGGGAGTCTTTCGCTTGCCGTGCCAGAAGATGACCTCCACATGGAGCACCGCCCGGTTTTCATCTGTCCCGATCATGCTGTATCACTCCTATCCCACAATGGTGGTTTCCTTGACGGCCAGATTGTCGTAATTCATGGCGATCAGCTTCCCGGCGGCCTCTGGGGTACACATGAACCAGGTGCTCACGCCCCAGGCGTCCATCCTTGTAACGGTGAAAAAGTCGGTTTGGGCAGAAGTAGGTTCTCTTGCGTCAATATAGTAGTCGGAGTAGAGATACACCAGATCCACCTCCCGCTCCGGCAGCCACTTGGCCCGGCGCGCACGCGGTTTGCCATTTTTCAGAGTCTTTTCTCTGGGGTTCTCAAACCACGCCAGTTCCTTGCGCTTCAGACCGGTGAAGGTGTCCATGAGCCGCTGGGCGATCTCCCGGTGGGTAAATACCCCGCAGTCCCAGGAGCCCATCAGCCATGTCTTTATAAAGTCGCCCACCTTGCTGCCAGGAGCAGGCGGCCCGTAGACGCTCTCATCCGCCCACATAACCTCTATCTTTTCACATTGATCTGGCCGAGGACAGGACTGCTTGTTGCCATAGCGGTACATGATATTCACATAGCCATAGTCTTCGCCGGTTCGGTCATGTCCGACGGCTTCAACTTTATAGGCGGTTATGGACATTGCGGTTCTACCTCCTGGGTCAGTGTAAAGTGATTGGAGTTAATCCTCCTCAAGTTGTTCCTGCGCCTCTTTGGGCAGGTCGTTCCATAAAATATCATATGTAAACTCCCGAATCTCCGGGTAACACTCCCGTGCGGTCTGTTCCGCAATATCCCGGTTCAAATAGTGCATCTCCTGATGGAAGAACCAGTTGAGCTTTTCCATCAGCCGGTAGAGGCGGATTTGTTCTTCTTGGTTCATGGGGCACCTCCTCAGATTGCCGAAGGATGGAATGGCTATACTCACGCCAGCTCTGCATCCAGAATCTGGACTTGTTTCCCGTCCTCGTTCACATAGTAAAGGGCGATATAGTCGATGCCGTCCCGCTTGACCTGCTCCCAGGGCATACGCCCGCCGTTGATCAGCTCTACGGTATCCGCCTCATCCGGTTCGAAGTCCTCTTTTTCATCCTCGTAGTCCACGCTGTACCCCAGCTCCAGCACCAGCTTGGAGGCGGGGATCTCATACCGCTTGAGGGGGCGGTGTTCCAATTCAGATGGATCGTGTTCATCGCAGAACATATTGTCGTAGCCATGCCGCCCGCCGTCGAAGATGACGAACTCCTCGCCGCTCTCCGGATCGTGGGCCGCCACCAGTCCGGGGGCCTCGTCCCCATCTACAATATAGGATTGAGGCTCTCCCTTCACCGTGAGCAGATCTCCGTAATACCAAACCTCCAGCAGTTCACTGCCGGTGGTAGAACAGAGCGTCACGGTGGGCAGACGATTCTCCGCCCATCCTTTCACATGTCCGATGAGCCAGGTAGGATATTTTTCAGTCATCACAGTCTTTCTCCTCCTACTTCAATTTCAGCACAAATCCCCAGATGCTCACTACGATCAGGAGGACGCCCAGCAGGAAGAACACCACCCGCCGGTATCCTCTGCTGTGGCGGTGGGCATCCCGTGTGCCGGTGGGGTCGCAGAGCCAATTCCAGTTGCGGATCGCCCCAATTAAAATCACGGCCCCGATGAGCACCGAGGCAATGTACCAATGCTCCTGCAAAAATGCTGTGATCTGCTCGCTGTTCATTTACAATTAACCCCCTTTGCATCATCGGGAGTTTCCTTTCGGATGATCTCCTCCCGCTCTTTCCAATCCATCTCCAAGGCTTTTTCTTCTTCTAAATATTTCTCGCAGTCCCGGACCAGTTTTTGGGCGTCCGGGTCATCCGGGGCCAGGGCAAGCCAGCGTTTTGCGTATGTATAGGCGGTGGCTGCGGAGCGGTATGCCATCAGGCAGGAATAGCCCATCCGGGCGTTCCAGTAGGGATCGTCCTCTCCCTGGGTGCGGACGGATTCCAGCAGATCAATGGCGTGTCGGATGAGATCCCCGTCCACTTCACCGTCGGTCCCATGCACTCCATGATTTCCCAGGACCGCCAGATTGCTGTAAGCCCTGCTCAGTTTAACGGTCAGCAAATAACCTCGCTCCTGCTCCGGGATGGCTTCGATAGCCTCAATACATCGGGAGAACTCGTCCGCATCATTCCACTGCTCAATATACTCCAGCAGTTTTGTTTCTTCTGTCTGATTCATCGTTTCACCGCCTTTTCTGTGTCATCCTTTGCCTTTTTTGAAGTGTCCGCTGCCCCGCCAGGTGTTGACTACACAGGTGAAGATCTGGCCACAGTGCTTGCACCGGATCATGTGAGCCATAATTTCGTCTGCCCATCCATCCTCAGTCTTTACCTTCTCCAGCGGACAGGTGGACTCCTCTGTCATCAGTTCAAATTGGCCTTGTCCCACCAACTGCTGAATATAAGCAATGCAGGCCAGGTAGTCCTTTGGGGCGTCAAATTTTCTCCATGTTTGAATGTTTCGGCAGTGCTCGCACATGATAGAACCCTCCTTACGAAAATACTTGCTGGTATTTCTCTTTCAGTTCCTTCGGCGCCGACTTGATGACTTTACTGCCGCCGTTTTCGGAGGACGGGCCCCAGATGGCCCAGAGTAGACTCTGCCAAGCGATGGCCCGGAATTTCGGGTCTTCGTTTTCTTCCGGCAGGAGATAAGCGGAAAAGCGGCGCTTGACTGCCAGCAGCGCATCCAGGCTTTCCGCATTGGCGATCAGGCTGCGGAATTCCCTGGCAGGCTCCAGCCACTGCATAGACAATGCGCCCCGCACCAATACCCCCAGCGTCCATGGTTGAAAACCAAACTTCCGGATCAAGGCATGAAGGAATTTCTCTTGCAGGGAGGAGTGCTCATCGTCACAGAGATCCAGATACTCCGTCACCAGCGGTGCCCACTGTTCTCCCTCTAGCCCCAGAGCAAACACGGCGAAGGTACCGGGCATGGCGCAGGCTTCATCGGGGAGGTTGTTGTACCACTCAAACTCCCGCATAGCCAGACGAGCGTATCGCTCCATAGCCGGATGCAGATTGGGGTGCTGCACAGCACAGGCAAAGAGCTGATTGACTCCCTTCTTGGGCAGGCCGGGAATGGGCAGATAGATTTTCTCCTTTCTTCTGAACTCCACCGAGTAACTGCGGGGAAATTCCTCCAGCTCCAGCACCGCGCACAGGTAGTCCAGGATTTCGGCATAGCATTCCTCGGTGGAGTCCCTGGCGGTAATGCGGATGGTGGCGAAAGCATCATTGGCCGATGCGGTGAAATGCTCCGTCTTACGCCGCTGGATGTCCTTCGGCAGCTTGCCGCTGCCATTGGTTTTCAGTTCCTTTACCATGTTGGGACGGAGCTGGGAAACCAGACCGAGGATGTGTTCGGTTTTAAGAGATTCAAAGCTCTGCCCATACATCGTGCAGCAGACCGCCACATAGCAGGCAAAGCGCAGCAGCCCTTCGTCCACATCCTCCGGCCGCAACTCCGGCCATACCGTACAGGGCGGAAAGACTGTAAACCCATCGTCCCGCTCTCCCACAAGGAAGAACCGCTCCTGCACCTGCTGTTCTATATACTTCTCCAATGTATAGCGGATCTCTTCCCAGCCAACCAGCCGCCGCAGGGCATCGCAGAAGATAACAGCTTCCTCATAGGGGAATCCCTGCAAAGGCAGTTTGGACAGATACCGCTCCAGCAGCTGGCTGGGAAGAAAGGGTGTTCCGCTTTGGGTCCGAACGACCACCGGATAGCCGGAATGGTTTTCTTTTGCAGTTCCATCCAACACATCCTGGATGCACTGATCGGCGTGTTCCAGCACCTCGGGGTCAGTATCCGGTTTATGGATCAGGTAGTAGCGGCCATGCACGCCGTCACGCTTTGGCAAGCTCATAGCAGGCCACCACTTTCTTCCAGGTTCTCCGTTATCGGAATAAAAATCTGTCGGTAAAGTTCCTTCAGTTCCTCCGAAGCTGCTTCCACCACTTTCTGACCACCCTTGGCGCTGGCTTTGCCCCAGATCACATAGCAGACCGTTTCCCATGCGTATTGCAGCACTTCCTCCGGGCTGGCTTCTGTTTCCTCAGCGGGTTCCTCGTCCTCGTCATCATCCTCGTCGGAGGAAAAACCGCTTGGAACGATCTCGGACAGGTGGATTTTTGCCTCCAGCAGAGCGTCCAGGCTCTCTGAGTTTGCCATCCATGCGGCATAGTCCTTGGAATACTTCATGTTCTGCATGGACAGCACCCCACGGACAAATACAGGGACGGTATCGGCGGTAAATCCGAACTGTTTTACATACTCTCTGAGGAATTTTTCCTGTAAGTGGGAGTGCTCATCATCACAAAGGTCGAGATAATCCCAGATAAGCTGCCGCCACTCTTGCCCCAGCATTCCCAGGGCAAACACGGCAAAACTTCCCGGGAGAGCGCACTGCTCATCACTGAGATTGGTGTACTGCTCATACTGCCGCATGGCAAGCCGGGCGTACCGTTCCATCAGGGGATGGAGGCCGGGGTACTGTACGGCACAGGCAAAGAACTGGTTTACTCCCTTTTTGGGCAGTCCTGTGATGGGAAGATAACTCTTTTCCGGTCCTTTGAACTCCACCGCATAGCTGCGGGGAAAATCCTCCTGCTCCAGAAGCTCGCACAGGTAGTTCAGCACTTCGGCATAGCATTCCTCTGTACTGTCCCTGGCAGTAATACGGATCACGGCAAAGGCATCGTTGGCCGATGCGGTGAAGTGCTCTGTTTTCCGCTTTTGCAGAGAGCGCGGCAGCCTGCCGGTCCCATGTTCCCGGAGCTTTTTCACCATATCCGGACGGACTTTCTCCACCAATCCAAAGAGGTAATTGGTGTCCAGATACTGAAAGTCCATACCATATACCTTATAGCTCACCGCCACATAGCAGGCAAAACGCAGCAGCGTCTCCGGGACCTCCTCTGCACGAATGCCTGGTTTCAGGGAATACTCCCGATCCCAGAAGTGATCATCTTCATTGCCTGTTGCAACAAAATACTTCTCTTGCAGCTCCCGTTTCAGCATATCAAGTAGATGGTGGTCAATTTCACCCCACCGGCTCTGGCGGCGCAGGTTTTCGCTGAAGGCGATGGCCTTTTCCGCATCCAGGGTCTCGGCCCGCTGTATTTCGGTCCACGCCCTAAGCAGTTGCCACACCTCAAAGGGCGCACCTTGACTGCTGACCACTACCGGCGGCCAGAGGGAATCAAGCCGCGTGATTCTCCCGTCAATGGCATCCTGGATGCACTGGTCAAAGAGCGGCTGCAGTTCCTCCTGTACCTCGGGCTTCATCCAGTAACAGCGCCCGTCCGCACTGTTGAACTTTGGCAAATTCATAGCGATTTCCTCCTATCAGGTCTGCTGGTGCTGCATGGATACGATCTGGCAGTCAGGGCAGAACTCGATGTAGAGTGTGCCCTCTGTGCCGTCCATCAAAGTATCCCACTGGATCTGGGCCAGATATTTCATGGGCTTTCCGCAGTGGGGGCAGGCGGTGTATTCCCAGTCCTGAACCCAGTTGGCAAAGCCGCCGACGGTGTTCACATCGTCACAGGCGGCGCCATAGAACAGGGGCACAGGCGCACCGCCCAGCACGAAGGGATTTTCGGTAAGGGACCTGTAGTCCTCCGGCCGGACATAGCAGTCCATCTTTCCCGCCCCGTCAAAGAGCTCGGAGGGAAAGACCTCTACGCCGCCGTCCAGAGTAAAGCGGTTGAAAGCGGGGCCTTTCAGAAAGCCCACGCAGTTGGGACAGCAGGTGGCGGTCAGAATGCCGTCAAGCCCCAGAAACTTCAGCCGCTCGTCCTGGCCGTCCAGCACCAGCATGTCCGCCATCCGCCCGCCGCAGTGGGGACAGGTTTCCTCCCGTGCCCGCCCGATGCGGACGGGGGACACTTCACCGGGGGCTCCCTTGACCATAGCATAGCAGGTGTCGAAGTTGAGTTGGGTCCGTTGTCCCTTTTTATTAAAGGTCCAGCCGCCGCACTGGGCGTAAATGGACGGGTCTACATAGAGCTTCTTGCGCCAGGGGCGAGGATGTTTCTCCAGTTCTACTAGTGTTTCCAGTGCCCGGTCATCGCCCTGGAAAGCAAGGCAGCACATCAGGTTGGACGCTTCACTGGAATCCTCCGTGGACAGCAGCGCGTGGATCAGGCCCTCCCCCACATCAGCGGGAGCGTGATAATAGATCTCACAGGGCCAGAACACCCCTGCGGCCAGCGCCGCCCGCTGGATTTCCGGGGTGATGGCATCCCGGTAGCCCAGAAGCTGCCAGAAGTCGGTACATTCGGGGTCCTCCATATCAGCAAGCCGATGGATGTTCTGGATCAGGTTTCTCTGCTTCTCGGCAATCTGTTCCGGTGTCCAGGCCAATGCAGTTTTTCGCTCCTGCTCACACTTGCATTTCCAGCACAATCCGTCATAGCCCAAAGGGGTCCCACAGCCGGGGCAGGTATATTTCAGGCTCATATTTTTCGACTCCTTTCCGATGATAGAAAAACGCCCCGCGACGCTCTGTCACTTGGACAGGCTGACGCGGGGCGTGAAAAGGCCGCGAGGGAAACACCACATCCACCGGCGGATGTGGTTTCTTCTTGGGAGAAAATCAGTTTTTTATATAGAAACGAGGCCGTTATTGGATGATTCATACGCATTTTCCAAAGGTTCCAGATGTATTACTCCAGATTCTATACATACAGTGTACACTCTTATCATGTCAATGCTTGTACGGCTGGAGGATTCGTTCAAAGGAAATGATATGCTGGAATCGTTTATTTTCATCATACCGAATTACGAGAAAATAATCAACCAAAATTTACATTAATCTTAACAGGAAAAAGCTTTTACCTTCCGGTTCGTATCATGTCCCCCTGATCCTGTACAATAGCGATATCTGGACACCAAAGGAGATACCGCTATGGAACCAAAATGCCACAAATTCACCCCCGGCCTGCTCCGCCGCTATGCCCTCCATCTGCGGGAGGAGGAGCGGGCGGACAGCACCATTGAAAAGTACGTCCGGGACCTGGAGGCCCTGGGCCGCCATCTGGCGGGGCGGCCCGTCACCAAGGCCGCCCTGATCGGCTGGAAGGAGGAGCTGGCCCGGCACCACGCCCCGGCCACGGTCAACAGCATGATCGCCGCCGTCAACGGCTTTCTGCGCTTCATGGGCTGGCGGGAGTGCGCCGTGAAGCTGCTGAACATTCAAAAGTCCCCGTTCTGCGACGAGGGCCGGGAGCTGACCCGGAGCGAGTACGTCCGGCTGGTCCGGGCGGCGGAGCTGGACGGGAACCGGCGCCTCGCTCTGGTCCTGCAAACCATCTGCGCCACCGGCGTCCGGGTGAGCGAGCTGAAATTCATCACTGTGGAGGCCGTGGAGACAGGCCGGGCGGAGATCGCCAACAAGGGCAAGCGGAGGACCGTCTTTCTCCCGGACAAGCTGCGCCGCCTGCTGCGAACATACCTCCAGGCACAAAAAAAGACCGCCCAACCGGCGGACTTCAAAAATCCTGTGTTCGCCACCCGGACGGGCAAGCCCCTGGATCGCTCTAACATCTGGCGGGACATGAAGCGCCTGTGCGACAGCGCCGGGGTGGAGCCGGGAAAAGTCTTTCCCCACAACCTGCGCCACCTGTTCGCCCGGACCTATTACACGCTGGAAAAGGATCTGTCCCGGCTGGCGGACATTCTGGGCCACTCCAGCGTCAACACCACCCGCGTCTACACCATGGAGAGCGGGGCCGTCCACGCCCGGCAGATGGAGCGCATGGGCCTTGTCTTGACCACATAGTTTCCGTTCTGTTGTAGTCCATTTTTAGATAAAGGCCCAAAGGCCCTTTGGGACAGGCCCATTATACCCCATTTCGACAAAAAGCACCAGCCAAAACTGAATTTTCCCACGCCAAAGCAGACGGCGCAGAACAAACCACCTGCCCCGTCTGATTGGCACGCCGAAAATCGGAAAATCACTTGCTATTTTCCCACTTTAAGGCTATAATCCACTTATGTAATGCTACATATATTGGCAGGACTACAACAGAACGGAAATTCTGTTGTGGTCTTTTTTTCTGCCCAAAACGACAGAACGGAAAGAATGTTGTTGCGGACGTTCTTTCCGCATAAAAGACGGGCGGGAGCCTGTCAAAAGAACTGGGGGGCGTTGCCGGGACAGTCAAGTGACCTCGCGTTTTCCCGGCCTGTGGGGGCAGGCGCAAATAATTTTTACATAGATAGAGAGGGGAAAGAAACAACATGAAGAAACGATTATTGGCAAGTCTGATGGTACTGTGTATGGTAACTACAATGATTCCTGCGGCATTTGCTTTAGATAACACTGATGTTCCAGACACGCCGCCAGTTGAGCAGACAGTAAATAGTAACGATTCCACCGATACCACATCAAATGAGGAACTGATTCAAGCATCGCAAAGTCCATCCGGGGAATGGGGGGTTAAATTCTATGTTTCCTCCGCCCTGCCTGCCTATTTCTCGGATTTTGATGACGCATGGCAAGCCGTTGTAGTAGATGGTAAGTTCATGCTGGATGAGACTACCATAGGGACAGAAGATAGCTTCTTTCAGCTTCCAGACGAGCTCAAATTTGTGATGTCCAAGCCCCAAACCGTGACCATGGAGGAGTTAACGGTCAATGACGGAGTTACCGTGAACATCGTTGTAGCGCCGTTTACCAGCGGCGGTGCAGCCAGACCGGAGGATATTGCTCATACCTTCAACTCTGGAATAACGGTTAAGAGCGGCGGTTCCCTGAACTTTGTGTCAGATATGCTTGGCTACTACCCCGAAAATGTCACCATTACTTTTGGCGGACCGATTAAAGTAGAGGCTGGCGGCAGTCTGACGATGGAGAGTGTGGACCCCACCACCGATTCAAACTCTACGGTCTATCAGCTCAGTGAGGAAGCCGAAGGATCTTTGCTTGAGGTTGAGGCTGACGCTACCGCAACACTGACTGATGTAAAGCTGACCAGTGATAGCGATGCGCCTGTGATCTCTGCTTCGGGCAGTGTTACAATGGAAAGCGGCATATTTAGCAACAAAGTCACAGAAGTTTCTAACACCGGAGCCGCCCCAGCTATTGAGGTAAAAGGCGATGGTCAGTTGACGGTAAACGCTGATGAAGATAGCCGAGGTCAACTCGCTATTTCTTCAACTGGCGATGGACAGCCCGCAATTAAAGTTGAGGAAAACGCTTCCTTGACCCTGCCTAAAAATCCCAATGCAAAAATCACCTCGGAGAATAACGGTGGCAAGGCTGTCGATCTTGCTGGCGGCGCGAAAGTCCAGCAGGGCGGCAACACCATCACTGTGGGCAAGAACGACGGGGGCGAGGCTGGCGGCAGCTATGTGGACAACCAGGGCAACTTTATCCTGGGCGCTGGAAGCTCCGTCACCGATCCCGAAGGCAATACCACCGAGTTGCCCAACGGCGGCAGCGTGGACCCGGATGGCAACGTGGAGGAGAACACGGTTTCCGTCACCGGCGTGGAGCTGAACAAGTCCACCCTGTCTCTGGACGAGGGCGACACCTATACTCTGACTGCTACTGTGGCGCCTGCGGACGCTGCCAACAAGGCTGTCACCTGGACCTCCAGCAACTCCAGTGTTGCCACTGTGGACAGCAACGGCAAAGTCACCGCCGTTTCCAGCGGCACCGCCACCATCACCGTCACCACCGTGGACGGCGGAAAGACTGCCACCTGTGCTGTTACCGTTTCCCATGCGAGCTCCGGCGGCGGTTCTTCCGATGATGACGACCCCACTTACAGCGTCACCCTGCCCAAGAACGTGAAGGGCGGCGAGATCAAGACCAGCCACCGCTACGCCGAGCAGGGCGACACCGTCACCATCACCGTCGATCCCGACAAGGGCTATGAGCTGGACGAGCTGACCGTGACCGACAGCAAGGGCAAGGAGCTTGACCTGACCGACAAGGGGAACGGCAAGTACACCTTCAAGATGCCCGGCACCCGTGTAGAGGTGGAGGTCAGCTTCAAGCTGATCGAGACTGAACCGGAAGCCCCTGCCTTTGCGGACGTACCCGCCAGCGCCTACTACGCCGACGCGGTGAAGTGGGCTGTGGAGCAGGGTATTACCTCCGGTACTTCCACCAACACATTCAGTCCCGACATGAGCTGCACCCGCGCCCAGATCGTCACCTTCCTGTGGCGTGCCAACGGCTCCCCCAAGGCTGACGGGGCCAACCCGTTTACCGATGTGAGCGCCGACGCATACTACTACGACGCGGTCCTGTGGGCCGTGAAGGAGGGCATCACCAGCGGCACCTCCGCCACCACCTTTGCCCCCGATATGACCGTGACCCGCGGCCAGACCGTCACCTTCCTGTACCGCGCGGCCGGCGCTCCGGCTGTCAGCGGCGGCAGCTTTGCCGACGTGGCCGCTGACGCCTACTACGCCGACGCCGTGGCCTGGGCCGTGAAGGAGGGCATCACCTCCGGCACCGGCGCCACCACGTTCAGCCCGGATGCAGCCTGCACCCGCGGCCAGATCGTGACCTTTATGTATCGGGGCGTACAATGATGTCACCTCCTCACTCAACGGGACCTGCCAAACAACGTCTGCGCCGAATAAACAATAAAAAGAGGCCCGTTGCAAAACGGAACCTCAAAAAATAGACTAAATAAAGAGTTGCCAAGAACTGCCTGTTATTGCGGTTCTTGGCAACTTTTTTAGCGCATAAATTTCGTGTCCAAGGCTGGAAACCGTATTTTGCGACAGCCCTTTTTACTTGAATATGAAAGGACAAAATTAGGTACACCATCCTTACCTACAAAAACCTGCCGTTGTTGCCCGATACGAAAAATGGGGCCGCCGGCAAAACCCAACGAAGTGGTTTCACTGGGGAGAGGACGACGAGGTGGTGTCCACGGAGCAGTTCATCCGCTGGGTGGATGGGTATGAGCGGGAACACAGTTTGAGGACCAAAAAGGTGGGTAAACCGGGAGGCGAAAAGTGCGCGGGATAAAGTGGTACTCTCGCTGCTTCGAACACCGTCCTACAATGCGGACTGGAGATATGGATCAGACCTGATACAGACCAGAAGAACAAAAGCGCCATACCGCTGGTCGAGAGTAAGAGCCGAAAGAATTCGTGGAAGAAGTCCCCGGTTCTACTGTGACTACATGACCACAAAGGACTGCTTCTCCGTCCTGCCGTCTGTGCCCGCCGCGGCAATTCGAACGACGGCACAGGGCAACGAGAAACACGTCCGCAGTCTGCTGTTCAAGCTGGCAGTGGAGATGGATATGATGATGAACATTCTGGCAGAGTCCATGGAGATCCCAGAGGAACAACTGAGAAAACTGCGTGTCTAACGTGTCGGAGCGGCATCGAGATTCGAGGGGGACGGCGTGGTACGCAAGCTGGAGGAGATGAAGATCCTCTCTAGGGAGGTCATGTAGAGGCTGCCGATCTAGGTGAAAGAAGAAAACTACTACGAGCTGTTTCTTCTGGAACTCGCAACAGGGCTTCATCTGGTGGAGCTGATGGCTCTCCAGTGGGACGATCTGGACATGATGACTGAGGAACTGCGGATCAACAAGCAAGTGAATATCGTGGGCTCGGAGCTAGTAGTCAACGAACTGAAGACCAAAGCGGGCGGTCCGAACCATGATCTAGCCGCAAGCAGTCAGAAAAGCAATGGCGGAGTATAAAATCAGGGTAAACTCCCGTTGGATGTTCCTTTCTTCAAAGAAAGAGAATCTGCCGTTATGGCTCTCTGTGGGACACCAGAGGCTACACCGGCTCTTGGGCCATACTAGGTGTGAGAGGGTCAGCTTCCACGATTTGCGCCACATTTTCTCAACCAAAGTCCTATCCCACGGAATAAACTTGAAGACACTGTCCACTATTCTGGGCTACCACGCTGAACACATATTCCAACGTCATGGACGAGATACGGCAGAGGGCGGCATCCACCGCCTCCCGCATGAGGTTGTACCGGGTGGGTTCACCGTTCCTTTCAGCGAAGTAGATGCTCCGGGGCGTTTTCCCCTTTGGATTTTGGATGGTGGAAAGATGGTATTCCCTACATAGATCGTCCGACAACTGGTGAAACTGATAGAAGGCCCGTTTGCCACAGTTGAATTTCCTGCCATCCCACAGACCTATGGAATTGACCACAAAATGGTTGTGGTAGGTAGGTGCCGGTATTGAAGTGGGTGGTCTCAAGCACTTGGTATTCCTCATCCCACATCCGTTTTGCCAGTTCCACGCCCAGCCGGTGGCACCGCTCCGGAGTGACTTCTTCGGACTTGAAACTCTGGTATGCGTGGTAGGCCACATTCCCTCCCGCCTTGCCAAATCACTCTTTGACTGCCTGCATCCACTGAAAGGCGGTATCCCGGTTGCAGTTTACGCCGGTGACGAACATAGCCCGTTCCCTGCCTTCAGCGGTCTTGTCCATATTGGCAGCGTAGTGGAGCACGGATCGCAGGTCCGAATAGATGGTTTTGTCCAGGTTCTGGGCATAGTCCACCATACAGGAGAGGCTGTCTTTGGCGGGCCATATCTTAGTCGTCGTCACTGTCCGCACCTCAGCCTGCATAGTCGGACAGAATCTGTCCCGACAGTTCGTCCAGTTGGGCCACTGTTGGTTCCAGAGGCTGGCTGTCCGAGTTGATCGCGTACACGGCTGACCGCTGATAGAGGGCATGGAACCGCTGGTAAGGGAACGCTGCCGTGGATTTGCCAACTCCTACTCGCCGGAGATACCCGGACAGGGACAGGCCGCACTGCTTGGCCCTGACGTTTCCAGCTCCCGTTTTTTCTGTCAGTGATGTTGAGCCGCTCCTTTCCAACCATGGTGATAGGGGAGGAGCCCCTTTCGGCGCAAAGCGCCGCCCGTTTTTGGGGCACCCCCGGCGACATAAAAGCCATGCTCTCTACAATGAAGGGCAGTACGGAACAGGGCCCCACCATAAGGCAACTCTCTGAGAAAACCAGAATCATAGCCCTTACCGATAGAAGCCGCCCTCGGGACTTGGTTATCCTGGAAGGAGACGGCCGTTATGGGCTCGGACGGTAGTCCTACACTAAGGCTCCAGGGCACACAATCACTCCGAGCAGCAAGGTGGAAAAAGGGACTCTGCCGCTTCTTCGAGTGGTCCCCATACCATTGCACCTGTGATTTGCCCGCCTATAGCGGACAGATTCCACACCTGCGAGGAGAAATGTATTCCCTTTGATAGACTTGCCGCCGAAGAAAATAAATTTTTATTCTGTTTCGCCTGTGCTATACCTGCACACGCATTTTGGAGCGCAACCCCCCAAAAGACGGCTCTGAGTGCGGAGATGGCACGAAACCCTGCCAGACCTTTTTGACAAACTAAGAGGGCGCTTTCTGGTGGTGGAGAGTATTCTCTTTTTCCATTTTGCTCTTGGGCCTTTCTGTCCTCCTCCTGTCGCCTGCCCTTAGGGGGGCACATACCGAATGAGTATCATGGCCGTTTTTCACCGGGTAGCCCTGTCCTCGGGGGCTAACAGGCTGTCGGCATGAAAGTGCCCTGACACAATCCCCTCTCACTCCGGAGCCAGAGGCATCCGCTGCCCCACTTTCTGGGACGAGTTTGAGAAAATGCCTCGGAAACTAATTTTAGAGTACAGCGTATGCCCTGTACTGTGCTTGTGGGGCTGGTTTTTGGGGCCAGAAAGGTACGATCAGAGAAATACCCCCCTCTCCAGCAGGTGGGCCTCCAGCTTGCGGAGGTGCTCTGCGGCCTCGGACTTGCGGTTGGCGGCGGCAGCCCTGCAGATGACATTGATCAGAGAGAGACAGCCAGAGTAGCAGGGAAAATAATAACCAGAAGATACGGGACAATGGAAGGCCAAGTCCGCATAAGGCTGTGCGGGGGAAAGGACGGAATCGGTGATCAGGGCGATGGGGATCCCCTTGCTGTGCAGGTCGGCCAGAGCGCTTACCACCTGTGCGGTGTACCTGGGAAATGCTAGGGCGATAACCAGGTCCTCCGGTTCCACGATAGTAAGGCGGTCCAAATAGTCCCCCACGCCGAAGGGTACGTCATATACCTTTAGACCCAGATAGCGCAGAAGATTGGCAAACAGGCTGGCTACGATGCCGGATGCCCGACCGCCGGTAATGTAGATATGTTTAGCCTGATCCATCTGGGAGAGCAGTTTGGGGAGATTTTCTTGGTTGACAGGGCTTAAGAGAGCCGCTTGGATGGCAGATACGTCGTCTTCCATCTCACAAGCAAAAAAATCTTTGTTGTCAGTATCTGAGGTGTCCTCAGAGATCTTATTGAACATTACCAGTTCGGAATGGGCGTAGTCGGCAAAGACATTCTTGAATTCCTTAAATTTACTAAATCCAACCCGATTGCAGAATTTTACGATGGTATTGTCACTGACCCCGATTTTTTTTGCCAAGGAAGAGATAGATAGGAAGGGAATCTGATTATAATTTTCCAGAATATAGGCCGCAACCAGCCGCTGGGCATCTGAAAGGGATGTCTGCGTATCACGGATTTGATTGAGAAGCTCCTGCAAAGTCATATTATTCGCCTCTTTGAGCCGCTTTCCAGGCCGGAAGCGGTATTTTTCTTTTTTACTATTATAACAGAATCGAAAAAGAAAAAAAGATCATAAAGAAATAAAAAATTTTTTAAATCTATTGAAATAAAAAAATTTAGTGATATAATTACAATAAAAAAATTTCTTTATTTATTAACGGAGTTTGGTAAAATTAGTCAAATTACACCGAAGCGCAGACAGAATGACTAAGCCCAAGCGCGCCGCCTGATCTGAGCTTGGCCACCTCAACAGGCAAAGGCCGCACAGGTGTAGTCTCCGGTGTATTTGAATAAAAGCATCACACTGAGAAGGGAGATTTTCTGATGATACCAGTGGAAAAAATCGCAAGCGGTACGTTGAACAACTTGGTCCTTTACGTCGGCATCGTGGGGCTGCTTCTGGTGATCGCCGCGCTGATCCGTCTAAAGGTTCCTATTCTGCGGAAAGCTTTTATCCCCGCCTCCCTCCTGGCCGGACTGATCGGCCTGGCCCTTGGACCTTACGCACTGAAGATCATCCCCAGCGATATGATGAACTCAATCGGAGCTCTGCCTACTCCGATGATCACGGTGGTATTTGCCTGTATGCTTTTGGGCGTTCAAAAGCAGGAGTCCGGCAAAACCATGTTCCATGACGCTGCCGCCGGTCTGGGCTGGCTGTGGTCGAACAGCTTTATGCAGGTGGGGATAGTATCCCTGCTGTGTGCGTTTCTGTTCACCCCGGTGTTTGGGGTGAATCCCCTGTTCGGATCTCTGTTTGAGATCGGCTTTGCCGGCGGACACGGCACCGCCAGCGGAATGGCCACCGTGTTCCAGGACCCGGAGCTGCTCAACTGGGCGGACGGGGCCGACCTCGGTCTGACCACCGCCACGATTGGTCTGCTGGCAGGTATTTTCGGCGGCATGATCATCATCAACTACGGCGTCCGTAAAAAATATACCAAGGTCCTCACCGAGCCCGCCACCTCCGGCGATGCCAAGGAGATCTTTGCCGAAGGAGAGCGGGAGACTGCAGCCTATATGACGGTGAGCCAGGATGTGGTAGAGCCCTTTGCGTTCCACCTAGGGGTGATCGGAGCGGCGATCTTGATTGGCCGGGCCATTGTGTGGGCTTTCGGTGTGATCTTCGGATATACGGGCCTACCCCTGTTCCCCTTCGCTATGATAGGCGGCTGGATTATCAACAGCATTGTGCAGCGTACCTCTCTGCGTCATTTGCTGGACCGAGGTATTTTTCAACGCATCCAGGGCATGGCACTGGAAATCCTGGTGGTGGGGGCCATGGCTTCCATCAAGGTTCCTGTAGTGTTGGCCTACTGGGCCCCTCTGCTGATTGGAACCATTGTTGTGATGGCGTTTATGTTGCTCTGGTTCTTCTGGCTCAGCCCTCACATTTTCCAGGACTGCTGGTTCGAGCAGGGTATCATTCGGTACGGTGCCTTCACCGGCGTGGCTGCGGTGGGCTACATGCTCCTGCGCACCGCTGACCCGAAAATGGAGACCGAGGCCGGCACGATTTACGCCTTGGGCTGTCCCTTAATGAGCCCTTTCATCGGCGGCGGTCTGGTCACCACAGCCTATCCCTACATCATACAGAGCCTTGGTTCGATGACAGCTGGATTGATTTTCTGCGGTGCTTCCATCGCCATTTTAATCGTTCTGCGTCTCCTGTTCTGGAATAAAAATGCCAAACGAGAGCAACGTTGAACAGTCTGGAGATATTACAAGTCCTGTTCCGCCGGGAAGACGGCGGGGCGGGGAGAACATAAAGCGAATTTTGGAGGGAAAAGCATGGAAATGAGTGTTGCGGTAATTGGAGCCGGCAACGGCGGCACCGCCATTGCTGGTTATTTGGCCAGCGTGGGGGCGAACGTCCGCTTGTGCGACCTGTTTCCAGAGTATCTGGAGGGCATCCGGGCCGCCGGAGGCATTGACCTGACCTTGGAGGGAGTAACCTCTCACCAGTCTCTGGATCTGATCACATCGGACGTGGTCCAGGCCATTCAGGGAGTAAATTTGATCATGGTGGTCACCCCGTCTTTCACCCATAAAATGATTGCCCAGGCCTGCTGTGGTGCACTGGCAGACGGGCAGGTAGTGGTCCTCAACCCCGGACGGACTGGGGGGGCACTGGAGTTCCTCAACACCGTTCGGGCGGGGGGGGGCCATGGGGATATCACCATTGCGGAGGCCCAGACGTTGATATACTCCTGCCGCAAGACAGGGCCCTCATCGGTAGAAATCTACGGGGTAAAGAAAGCGGTGGCCCTGGGGGCCTTACCCGCCGATCGGACGGACCGAGTGATAGAATTGCTTAACCCCTTTTATCCCCAGTTCGTCCCTGCCTCCAATTGTCTGGAGACCAGTCTTTCTAATATCGGCGCCTTGTTTCACCCCACTCCGGTGTTGCTGAACATCGGGCGTATCGAGAACGATCTCCAAGGCTTTCGCTATTATTGGGATGGAATCACCCCTTCGGTGGCCACCTTAGTAGGGGAGATTGATCAGGAGCGGATGGCGGTGGCCCGGGCTTATGGTGTCAGCGTCCCCAGCGCAGAGGAGTGGTTACGCCAGTCCTATGACACTCAGGGGGAGAACTTGTACGAGCTGATCCAGCACAACCGGGCCTACGAGGACATCCAGGCCCCCAAGACCATTCAGGCCCGCTATGTCACAGAGGATGTACCCATGAGCCTGGTGCCCATTTCCACCTTGGGCTGGATGGCCCAGGTGCCCACCCCAAACATTGATGCGGTAATCCAGTTAACTAGTACCATCTACGGTCGGGACTTCCGAACAGAGGGGCGTTGCGCCAAAAATTTGGGTTTGGAAGGAATGACCAAAAAACAGGTGGCCCACTATTTCGAGACCGGCGAGAAACTACACTGAAAAAATTCCCCAGACCGGGGACGAGAAAGGATGAAGGAATATGAGCAAGGCGGATATCCTGTTTTTGAACAACAGGGACATGGAGGAGCTGGGCTGCGGAGACATGGAGGCGGTCATCCACGATGTAGAGAGGGCCTATCTTCTCACAGAGCAGGGAGATGTTCTGGTCCCGGGTAAGTGTGTCATGCGGTGGGGAACCACCCCAGAAGACGAGAATATCTATGGCCGTATTAACGCCATGCCTGGCTATATTGGCGGAGAGTATGCTATGGCGGGGATCAAATGGATCGGTAGTGGGCCCATGAACTATAAGAAAGGTTTGCCCCGGGCCAGCGTTACGGTGATTCTCAACGACCCGGATACCAAGCTGCCAGTCTGTATCGCCGACGGTACTGAGGTCAGTGCCAAACGTACCGGGGCCTCCGGTGGTGTGGCCATGAAGCTGCTCTCCCGGCAGAACGCCGCCGTCCTCACCATCTGCGGTGCAGGTGCCCAGGGCCGCACCCAACTGGAGGCTGCCCTGATTGTCCGGCCGACCATCAAAAAAGTCTATATCTACGATATCCGAATGGAGAGCTCCCAACGTTTCGCTCAGGAGGCTAGGGCCAAGTATCCCCAAGTAGAGTTTCTCCCTGTGGAGGGGCCGGAGCAAGCGGTGCGGGAAAGTGACATCACCGTGTGCGTTACCCTAGCCAACGAGCCCATCGTCCAAGCGGAGTGGCTGAAAAAGGGCTGCCTGCTAATGAACATGGCCGACTATGAGGTCAGCTATGATTGTGTCAAGCGGGCTAGTAAGATCGTGGTGGATAACTGGGATACCATCAAGCACCGTATGGTCAGCACTGTAGCCATGATGTGGAAGGACGGACTGGTGAAGGATGAGGACATCCACGCCCAGCTGGGCCAGATCTTGGACGGGAAAAAGACCGGTCGTGAGAACGACCAGGAGATCATCTACTTCAACGCTGTGGGTACCGGTATCCTGGATTTGGCGGTGACTACCCGGTGCTATCGTAAGGCGGTGGAAACCAATAAGGGCACTGTGGTTCCCTATTGGGTATAAAGTCAATCAGGATAAAACGTAGAGGGATGGATCTTTTGATCCATCCCTCTGTTTACAGTGCATCTGCCTGATTATCCGCTGGTCCTCCTGAGCTTACGGCTGGACTAGCTTCACCCGGGCAAAGATGCCGTCCGGTAGTTTTGCCACAGAGTATGCGATATGGTAGGCTAGGACCCGGCTGTTCCAGCGTTGACTGCACTGACATTTAGTTCAATCAACTTTTATTTGAAATCAAAACCATTTGATCTCTTTCTGTTACTAATACTTAAGTTGTCTATGGTAAGCGTCCGAATGACGAATGCTGCCCGCTTCTTCAGAGCATCAAAAGTAACCAGGTAGATTTCAAACTCTGGAATTAGGCGAATGATTAAACAGGTCATCTGCCGCCCAGTCCACAGTAATATTGCTGATACAATGATTCGCTGCTGTATCTTAACTTCTTTAATAGCTTTTATATAGCTTTTCCCAGATGCTGCTGCGGAAGATCGACGAAGCCGGAATCACCGACGCCCAGTGCTATAAGAAGGCCAATATCGACCGCAAACTGTTCTCCAAGATCCGCTAGGACGTCCATTACAAGCCCTCCAAGTCCAGTGCCATGGCCTTCGCCGTGGCGCTGGAACTATCCATGGAGGAGGTACGGGAGATGCTGGAGAAGGCTGGCTTTGCCTTTTCCCATGCCAGCAAGTTCGACATCATCGTGGAGTATTTTATTACCTACCGGAACTACAACATTTTCGAGATTAACGAGGCACTGTTCGCCTTTGACCAGAGCCTGCTGGGCGCATAGAGCCCTATCAAACTAAATGAGGAAGTGATTGACTCACTTCCTCATTCTTTGTGCTGTCTTTTCTTGTAAGTTACCAATTCGGGAGCTTCGCCATTTTCTTCATAAGTGCACACCAAAATAAAATCCATATTGGCGGCAATCCCGAAACACCTGTTTCCACCAAATTTACATTCCAGCTGAGTTCCTAAGTAAGTTGCTCCATCATCCAAAAATTTAGCGAGTGTTCCATTGGGGAGCCTGTACTCAAGATTGATGTATCCACCCACAAGCGCATGGAGCGTTTCGACCCTCGGCATGCCTTCTATGTGTAAAGCATTGATCTCGTCGATCAATTGCTTTTTGAAGTGTTCAAATGCTTCCGCCCCAGCCAAATTGGTGTGTTGCTTCCAATACTTCAGCTTCGGGAGCATATCTTTCATATATGCGCGTGCCTGTTCGGGCGTCAACTGGTCGTTTGCCATGTTTTGTACGCAGACATCGATCAGGTCATCCATGTCATGGTATATGTATGTTCCGTCTGCATAACACCATTTGCAGTATTCTTCGTTAAAGGAACCATCGATCTCCTTACTGATGCTGGTGTCCTCCAAAGGCATCCCACAACACTGACAAACAAGCTCTCTCGGAGAACCGAGAAGTGTGTTGATGGAAACATCGAACAGTTTGGAAAGCAGCTTGAGTGTATCGATATTTGGTGTAGTTTCGCCATTCTCCCAACGGGATACTGCTTGGCGAGTGACAAATACCGTTTCAGCAAGCTCATCTTGAGAGAACCCCTTTTTTATCCTAAGTTCCCGGATCACATCTTTTGTATCCATGGAAGATCACCTCGTGACGATCATACAGCAAAAGCGTCAAAACAGCAAGCAACCCACAGTTGCTGTCTGTCTTAAAATCCTGCGGTAAATTGTCACCTGCCAAGCGACCACTCAATATACAAATCCCCCTATACTGTGCTTGCAAGCCAAACAACACAGTTTAGGGGGATGTTTTATGAAGCAGAATTTGACGGAACTGGTGTTCATCGTGGACCGCAGCGGCTCTATGCAGGGGGGTGGAGGGGGACACCATCGGCGGCTTCAACGCCATGATTGAAAAACAAAAGAAAGAACCCGGTGAGGCTTTTGTCTCCACCGTTCTCTTCGATGATCAGATCGAGGTACTCTACGATCAGGTGAAATTAGGCGAGGTCCGGCCCATCACTGACAAGGAGTACTATGTCCGGGGCTGTACCGCCCTGCTGGATGCCGTTGGCAGGGCCATCCACCACATCGGCAACATCCACAAGTACGCTCAACCAGAGGATGTGCCGAGGCACACCCTGTTCGTCATCACCACCGATGGCATGGAAAACGCCAGCCGCCGCTACTCAGCCCCAGAGGTGAAGGAGATGATCCGGTGCCAGAAGGAGAAATACGGCTGGGAATTTCTCTTCCTGGGGGCCAACATCGACGCGGTGGAGACGGCGGGCCATCTGGGGATTGCCCCTGACCGGGCGGTGAACTACCACTGTGACAGCGAGGGAACCCGGCTGAACTACGAGGTGGTGGGGCAGGCTGTGGCCGCTGTTCGGTGCAGCGCGCCTTTGGACGCCCACTGGAAGGACGCCATTGAGGAGGACTTCCGCAAACGGAAGAAGAGAGAGCGGCGATGAGTGGTCGATAAAACGAACAAGGGACGGAGGTCACACCTCCGTCCCTTGTTCATGCCTGGGCAATTATTTCAGCTTTGCGCCGTCCTGGAAAGCGTTGGCCACCTTCTCGCCCAGCACGCGGTATGTGTTGTGGACGGGGTCGAATGTGATGGGCCGCAGCTTGTCCGGGTCGATCTTCCCGTTCTCATCCAGCACGGACTCATCGGCGCTGACGTTGACGATCTCGCCCACCAGGCGGCAGGTCTCCGGATCGTAGCTCACCAGGCGGCACTCCACCGCCATGGGAAGCTCGTCGATGAGGGGAGCATCCACAAATTCCGACTTGGTGGTGTGCCACCCGGCCTTTGCCACCTTGTCCGCCACCTTGTTGCCGGACTCGATGCCCACATAGTCGCAGGCCACTGCCTGCTCCGCCGTGGCCATGCTCACGGTGAACGCCTTGCGGGCCAGAATAAAGACCGGCTGGGGATAGGTCCAGGGCTTGGCTCCAAAATTTTTGCGCATAGAGATCCCTCCTTATGTGGTTTTATTATATCACAGGAATAGAAGAAGGTGGGATAATATTGTTCTGATTTCTAACACGCGCTAATCCTTATCTTTCCTGCCAGGGCTCTCTTTTGTACTGTCCGCACAATGGAAAAGGGAGGTTTATGGGACAGCTCCTTTGGTAGAATAAGACCAACAAAAAGGAAAGGAACCATCTAAGGGAGGAGATTGTATGTTCAAGATTGGATTCCATGCCAGCGACACGGAAAATCCCACTGTGAAGCAGGGGAAGATTCTGACCCGGCCTGCCGCGGAGCCGAGGAAATCCGTTGTCCTCATCCACTTTCCTGCCCGTAATATGACGCTGCCCTATTACAACGACGCCTTTGACCTGCATCGGGGGGACATTGTGTATGTAGACGGCAAGCTGGAGGACTTGCGGGGCCGGGTGGTCGATGTGACGTACAGCTTCAAGATCAGGCTCTCCGACTACAAGCGGGTCATCAGCGTGGCGGACACGGCGGTGAAGGGGAAGCTCCACTTTGCCGGCTCTCACTTCGTCACCTTCGATCAGGAGACCCTGACCTATGAGCAGGTCATCACCTGGTTCAAAGCACCGGAGAAAGAGGGAGAGGTCTATGTGTCCGGCAAGGATGAGACCGGCTTCAGGCTGGACGATCTGGGCACCATGGGGATCAGCGGCTCCACGGCGGAGCGGGGCCGGGACTACTTCCTGGAAAACAGAGTCCGATACATCGCCGTGGATGGGAGCCATGGCCGGGCTATCGTGGAGGGAACCCACCCCTATGAGTTGGAATTTGAATACGCCAATGGAGAGATTCGGGATCTGACCTGCGGCTGCTTTTGCAGCTACCCCTGCAAGCACCAGTTTGCCGCCATGCTGCAACTCAAGGAGACACTGAAACTCATCGGGAAGTACTACGCTGGACAGTATGAGGAGAGCGGCTATTTCGCGGCCGTGTTCAAGGGAACCCTTCTGGAGTTTGCCATTGACAGCAGGGAGACCGGGCATATTGTCCTGTGAGGGCTGCCAGCTGAACCGGTAGAAAATGGAGGCGTCTTATGGATAAATTCTTTGGCCTGAACGGCAACGGGGGGCGGGACTTCGGCGAGACGATGGAACAGGAGGGACAGCAGCGGGCTGAGACCACCGCCCATCTGGAGGACCTCAGGGCCGAGTTGGAATGGTGACGGTGGCAGTGCGTCTGTTTTGAAGAAAGGTTTTGCGATCGATATCCTGATATATGGAAACGCCACCTGAAATCGGAAGATTTCAGGTGGCGTTTGTTGCAGTATAGTTCTTTCACTCCAGCTGCCGGGCGATGAAGTCCGTGATGGCTGCCACCGTCTGCGCCTGCTGTTCCTCCGCTGAGATGGCGGCGGGCAGGTCCCCCTTCTGGGGACCGTAGTTTCCAAACTGGGCGTGATTGCCGCCCTCGATCTTCACCACATTTTCCGTGTAGTCGATCTTGTCCTCCACGCTCTGGTTCAGGGAACCATAGACGGTGAGGGTGTCCTCTACCGGGTAGTCGCCATACGGGTAGGTTCCCAGCAAGATCAGTCCCTCTACCTTGTCCGGGTGCTCCGAGGCGAACTGAGAGGCCATAGCCCCGCCCATAGAGTGGCCGGCGAGGTACCAGTGCCGGATGTCTGGGAATTGGGCCATCACATCCTCCGCCGCATTTACATCGAAAATGGCCAGGTGAAAAGGCATTTCCACCAGAATGCAGGTGAGGCCGGTCTGCCGGAGCCGATCCAGCAGGGACAGGTAGGCGGCGCCCTCCACCTTGGCCCCAGGATAAAAGATGGTGGCGGTATCCGTGGGGTAGGATAGGGAGAGGATGGTCAGATCATCCCGCACCTCCAGATGGTCCTCTGTGGCAAGTACCTCCAGAGCCACACCCTCTGCCCGGTAGTAGTCGGACAGATACCAGAAAAAGCCGCCCGCCGTCAGGACCAGGATCGCCAGCAAACTGCCGAGGGCGATCTTCCACTTTTTGCGGCGGGGTTTTCTTCCTGTCGTCATAGCCGCTCCTCCTTCTGCTGCCGGATCACGGCTGCGATGGCCTCCGCCGCGACGCGGGAGCCCAACGCGCTGGGGTGGACGCCGTCGGCGGCGTAAAGGTCCCGGGTATTGGCCAGGGCATAAAACCGCTGTCCCACATTGGCCAGCAGAGCATGGTTTTCCCGGGCGGCTCTTTGATAGACTGCGGACAGAGCATGGGCCATCTCGTCATAGTCCCAGCCCTTGGCTGCCAGCTTGGCACCGCCCTTTTGATAGGCCCAGGTGGCGAACAGAACGGGCGCCGCTCCGTTTGCCCGGATCTGCCCGCAGAGCCGTTCCACGCTGGAGAAGAAGCTATTAGGGGCGGTGATGGGGCCGTGGCTCATCTCCTGGAGGACTACATAGTCCCACCGCTCTTCCACCAGTGCCGCTTGAGTTCGCTCGCCCAGCTTGGTGTTGGGGTTCAGCTGTTCCGACAGCCGCGCCCCGCCCCGTGTGTGGTGAACGACTTCCGCCCCAGTCAGGTCAGCAAGCATCTGAGGCATATCATTGGTGAAGGTAAAGCTGTTGCCCAGCATGAGAATCCGCATGGCACTGCTCCTTACTCGTTTATTTCACTGCTTTCCACTATCATTATACACGGCCTGATCGGGAGGAACAAGGCCGGGAAGCGCAGAGGGGCCTATCAGATTTTGCGGCGCAAGATACAAAGATAAGGCTTCTGCCGCGTACGGCGGCCATGAATGGGTAGTCATGGCCGCATATTTCAAAATCTGTGCAGTTTGCCTTTTCGTTTTTCGAAACGAAGCGTGACGGAGATGGGCAAGAAATCATGTTTACAAGGAAAATTTAAAACGAATCCGAAACAGTGCGTTGACCACATTTGAGATTGTGTTTGTGCAGAACGTCAAGAAAACTATTGCTTAAAAAGTGATAAAAACCGCCTCAAAACATCTGTTTTGAGGCGGTTTTTGGTCCGAGTGGGGAGACTCGAACTCCCGGCATCTTGCTCCCAAAGCAAGCGCGCTACCAACTGCGCTACACCCGGATATTCAGTTTTTCTGCATGATACCATGCTGAGAAAGAAAAAGCAAGTTTTTCGTGTCTGTGGGCGGCGCTGTGGTCAAGCCCGATTTTGCGGGAATTTTTCAACCGGGGAATTTTCGCCACAAGCTACTGTCCCAAGGACTTCCGGGATTTCGCTTTCAGGGGAATGGATAGGTCGTCTATCCTCCCAAATCAAGCGCAATACTACCTTCACTATATCCAGATATTCGATGTTTCATTTTACATTTGATACATACCAACAAACCGGCATATTGTTTGCTCACAGACTGACAATCAGCTAACAAAATATAGTATAGTATATTTTGAAAAAGATTGCAAGTATTCCTATCAATATGATAAGATATTTTTGTAACAAACCTGAGAGGTGACATCCCTATGAGAATGAGAAAAAAGCCCAATCTAATTCCCCGAATGGAGCGGTGTGCCCGTTTTTTAATTCGCGAACCGTCCTCCTACCGGGGACATTGGAGACAGTTAAAGCCGGACGCCAAGGAAATTAGGCTAGAGATCGGCTGTGGAAAGGGGCGGTTTTCTGCGGAGACCGCTCAACGGAACCCAGATGTCTTATATATCGCTTTGGAGCGGGTGCCTGACGCCATGGTCATTGCTATGGAGCGAAGCATGGAAAAGGGACTGGATAATATTTTTTTTATTGATGGTGACGCAGCCAAGCTCCGGGATTATTTTGCGCCAGGAGAGGTGGATCTGCTGTATATCAATTTTTGCGATCCATGGCCAGGGTTGAAACACGCCCGCCGCAGATTGACCCACGAGCAATTCCTGGTTCTGTATCGTGGGATCCTTAGAGAGGGGGGGCAGATCCACTTCAAGAGCGACAACCGGGATCTGTTTGAGTGGTCCCTTTTCCAATTTCCAAAGGCTGGATTCATACTATCTGAAGTTACTCGTGATCTCCACGGACAGGGTATCAACGGGGTAATGACGGATTATGAAGAAAAATTCTATCAAATGGGGACGCCTATCAACCGTTGCGTAGGAACGAAGGAAGCGATGAATCCGGAGCCGGAATATAAGCCCATCGTAGGACCTGACCAGAGCCGCAGGACAAAGACGGATGCGGAGACGGGATAGAAGGAGAGCGGTATCATGCGCTTTTACCGCCTAATGGGAAGCGACTTTCAGATTTTGGACGGAGAGAAAATCACGCATGTGCCCCTGCCGGGACCACTGGCGCCCGGCGTGTATGCCCACTTAGTGGGCGGAGAGCGCTATGCGGCCATAGGGAATTCCCGAGCCACTGCCGAAGGGCTGAGATATGTGCCTGAGGAGGCCCACGGCCTTTGGCTTTATGACCAGCAGGAAGGACAGCTACTCACGGTTCCCATCAAGGTTACAAAAGAGGACTGCTTTACCGCGGATTCGATTATGGGACCGGGGAATACGCTGTATTTTAGCGACGGGAATAGCTTTTGGCGTTGGAGATTGGGGGAGCGGCAGGGGGAGAAGCTGGTTCGCTTTCAACAGGCCAAAGGGGCCCCTATGGGACTGGGGATCAGTCCGGAGGGTCGGTACCTGTCTTACTATAAATACCGCTCCGGAAACAAGGTGCTGCACCTATATGATCTGGATACCGGAGAGGTTCGGGATACGAAATGCTCCATCTTTCATTACCATTGGCTGGATGAAACAAGCGTGGTATATACCAAGTCAAGTGGGGTGAAGGCACTGGATATAAAAACCGGCAGATGCACCACGATACTTCGAGGTTACAGAGATATCCTGCGGTGGGGAAGCGCCCCGGATATCCTGGCTCCCTTTGAGCGGGAGAAGGAGGTGTGGGAAGAGATGGACCTGCTGGGGATCAGCGGGGGGCGTCTGTGGTTTAGTCTGAGGCTGTGCTGCCCTCGGGAGGCAGCTTTAAGGTCTGGTCCTGGAAAAGAGCTCTTGCACCACGGGATATGGTCCTCGGCTGTGAATGGGAGCCAGCCGAGATTCCACTTTGAGTGCCCACAGATATCCAGCAGCTCCAGCGGGCCGGTGTGGACCGGAGACTGTTTGACCTGGTCGGACAGCGCTGGCGCTTATCTATATGATGGCCGCCAGCTGCGGGAATTTTTCGGCTGGAAGCCCCTGGTGGGGTATCCTGATTTCTGACATAAAAACGCCGCCTGGGAAAAACGAGGCGGCGTTTTTGAGCGTTTATGCTGTCGGAGGTGTCGGTTCTAGTCGAGAGTCCCGGCTATATAGGATCTTCAAAAAGATGGGGGTGATGATAGCAGACACCAAGATCAAGATGATAACACTGGTGAAGAACATGGAATTGAGAAGGCCCAGCAGTAGCCCCTTTTGGGCCACAATCAAGGCCACTTCGCCCCGGTTCATCATACCGACACCGATCTTGAGGGAGTCTCTGCCGGAGAAGTGGCATAGACGGGCCATTCCGCCGCAGCCGACCACTTTAGACAGCAGACCGACCACAAGGAAGGCGAGGGTAAACAGAAGGAGCTTAGGATTCATCTCGCCCACATCGGTACTTAAGCCGATGGAAGCAAAGAACAGGGGGCCAAAAATGATATACGAGTTAATGTCCATCTTGCGCTCGATATAGGGGGCGTCTTGCAGATTGGATAACACCAATCCGGCTACATAGGCGCCGGTGATATCGGCAATTCCAAAATACTCCTCGGCAATATAGGACATTGCCAAGCAGAAGGACAGAGCAAGGATGGGTAACCGCCTGGTCTGTGGGTGACGAGCATCCATTCGATCAAAGAACTGATAGATTAGATAACCTACCACGGCAGAGAAAAGGAAGAACATCAAAGTTCCCCAGGCTACCATGAACAAAGAGGAATCGGGATCTTTCAGGCCGCTGATGAGGGTCAAGACGATAATGCCGAGTACATCGTCGATGATAGCGGCTGACAGGATAGTGGTGCCGACCTGCTCTTTTAGATGGCCAAGCTCCCGCAGAGCCTGCACGGTAATAGATACAGAGGTTGCGGTCAGGATACAGCCAATGAACAGCGCTTCATAGAACAGATTTCTCTCTGAGTTGTCCCCGCCATAAAACAGCAGGAAAAGGCCCGTACCCGCAACTAGGGGGAGCAGAACGCCGGAAGTGGCGATAGCAAGGGCCTTGGGGCCGCTGCGCAGAAGTTCTTGGGTGTCAGACTCCAGACCGGCCGAGAACATGAGGAGCACAACGCCGATCTCGGCCATTTGGGTCAAGAAATCGGAGGGCTGGACCAGACCAAAGACACAGGGCCCAACCAAAAGACCAGCTACGATCTCACCTACCACACTGGGGACTTTCAGCCTTCGCGCGCACAGGCCGCAAAATTTGCCAGCCACCAGAATGATGGCGATATCTTTGAAAATTGTATAAGAGTCCATAAAATACCTCCTGTGCAAAGAGGCGGGCCACAACTATCATATCCGACGGACCGTCTTTACCGCCGTAAGGCCGTTACCTGTTTTGCAGACAAATCATAGGCTTAACTTTCGAAAAAGTCAAGGGAGCAAGCGTTCAGATTTCGTTCATTTTTTAATTTAAAAATGTGAAGTTTGCCATAGGGGATATCGATTTTGACTTGCATACCCATTGACATTTTATCGAGTGTTGTGTATCATTGTCTAGTATCAGTTTCTTATATGCGGGCATGATGGAATTGGTAGACATGTGAGATTTAGGTTCTCATGGAGCAATCCGTCGGGGTTCGAGTCCCCGTGCCCGCACCACGTCGGAGCAAACGTCATATCGTTTGCTCCGACTTTTTATAAAAGTCAGAGCGCACTCATTTTGTTGCTCCTCCTTTCCAAACCGGACCCGCTTCGTTGGGCTCCGGTTTGGGGCCGCCCTGCGGGCGGCTTTTTCATTTTATTCCAAAGTTCACCGCGCGCATTCTGCTGCTCCTCGCTTCCGAACCAGACCCGCTGTCGCTGGGCTCCGATTTGGTGCTGCCCTATGGACGGTTGTTTTTCGTTTCTGTCCTAAATATCGATTTTGCCCATCCTTTGCACGTGGGAGCACACTTATTTTGTTGCTCCCCCTCTCCAAATTACAACCGCTGCGCTGGGGCGTGATTTGGTATCGCCGCTTCGTGGCGCTTTTATTGGGTACATGGAGATATCGAGTTTAACCGTCCTTTACGCATCGGGGCAAGTTGTATATAGCTTGCTCCAACTTTCCTGAGAAAAATCAGAGCGTACGCACATTGATAGATAAGATGGTCAAAACAATAAATTTCAAAAAGTCTTAGATATGGAGTTTCACCCGTTGCAAAAGTTTACAAAAATTTTATGGACGATATCGTCTATAAATGCTATAATCTAAACTTGTGGACGATGCCGTCTATAAATCTCAAGAACAAAAGGGGATACCGCCAATGGAACTTCTGCTGGATGTATTGAGGCTGCTTGTTTCGATATTGATTGCGTTTTTAGCTGGAAATCTGATTGCAAAGGGAAAACTGCCTTCTATTTTGGGCTGGTTAATTGCTGGGATGTTACTTGGACCTTACGCTCTGGGTTTACTGGGAAACGGTATCCTGGATGCGCGGTGGTTTGAGATGTTAAAGAGTGTTTTTGAGTGTACCTTTGGCCTGATGATCGGCACAGAGCTCATCTGGAAAAAGATGAGAAAAGCTGGCTCTCAGATTGTTATTACTACAGTGACTGAATCTCTTGGTACTTTCCTGGTGGTCAGTTTGGTATTTGGAGTTATTTTTTTGGTGGTGGATATCCCGCTGTATTTGGCGTTTGTGTTCGGCGGGATCGCATTAGCTACAGCTCCAGCCCCCTCTTTATCTGTTGTGCGGGACATGAAGGCGGATGGACCTGTGACTAGGACACTGATTCCTATGGCAGCTCTAGATGATCTGGTGGGTGCCTTAGTTTTCTTTCTAGTCATCGCTTTTGTGTCTGCCCATATTTCCACCCAGGGGATTCCAGTGCCCGTGGTACTCTTTTTAGTGTTCCTCCCAGTGCTGCTTGGAATGATTACCGGGTTTATCACTGGAGAGCTGTTGAGAATGACCCACACTCAGAACAGCACGTTGTCTGTCGTAATCCTGATGCTCCTGGTCTCTGTGGGGATAGGGGCTGCCTTAAACAGCCTGCTGCCAGCCCCGGTGATTAACTTTATGCTGATCGGAATGTCTTTTTCCACTGTTTTCGCCAATATGGTCTCGGAGGAAAAGCTGAAAGGGATCATGAAGGTGATGGATCCTATCATCGGGGTTGCCATGATAGTGGTCATTCTGAGTTTGGGCGCACCTCTGGACTACCATTTGATTTTCGGCGCCGGAATTTATACAGCGGTCTATATTGTGGCCCGTGCCATCGGAAAGTATCTCGGCGCCTATTTTGGCGCTTCGGTCACCCATGCCCCCAAACCGGTGAGAAAATACCTGGGCTTTACACTGTTGCCGCACTCTGGAGTGTCACTGGTGTTTACTGGTATCGCAGTGTCTGTGTTGGCAGGACCGGCACCAGATTGCGCGGCTATTGTGCAGGGGACTATTGCGGCCGCGGCGGTTATCAATGAACTGATCGCGGTATTTATGGCCAAAAAAGGCTTTGAGTGGGCAGGTGAGTTGGGCAGAGCGAAGAAAACGGTGTCTCCAGTGGAAGGGGGAGCTGGAGCATGACTCAAAAGGAAAGGCAAGAACGGAGTAGGCGGGAAATACTCCGTGCGGCACGAGAAGAATTTGGGAGCCATGACTATGGTCAGGTGACCATGGAAAGCATTTGCTCTGGACATGGGATATCCAAGGGGATGATGTATCACTACTACGCAAACAAAGACGAATTGTTTCTGCTCTGTGTCCAGGATACATTTTTATCGCTGAGAGCCTATGTAGAACGAGAGGCTGAGAAATTGGCCGGGCAGAAAAATTTTGACGCGATAAAAAAATATTTTATGATTCGGGAATACTTTTTTCAACTGGAGCCCAAGCACAAGCGCGTTTTTGAAAACGCCATGCTTCGTCCACCGGAACAGCTTAGAGAACAAATACAGATTCTACATAGACCGCTGGAGGAGATGAATCGGCGTTTTTTGAGAGTAGTCGTGTCTGGGATGAGGCGGCGCCCAGAACTGAAGGAGGAGCAGGTAAATCGTTATCTGGAGAGTATCGTCTATACCTTCAGTGATATGCTGCTGCGAGGCCGCGCTTTGGAGGATATCCATGCTATGCTGGAAGCCACAGAGGAGCTGCTGGATATGATCTTATTTGGTGTGTTTCAGCAGGCGGATGCCCCAATCAGGGAGCAAAAGACAGAGCAATGATACGCGGTTAAATGGGAACCGGTTTATATATAGATAGGGGGGCGACAGAGTAGGTCTGTCGCCCCTTAGGATGTCAAATGAAAAATGGAAAAAGATTATAATAGCCCTAAACCTTTAAAGTCGTTTAGGAGTGCATTATATACCAGGAGCAGCTCTTTCTGTGGACTATCAGCAAGGTATGAAAGCTGGGTTAGAGCGATAGGGTGGAATATACTGGTTTGTACCTCTTGAGTGTCCAAAGAAATAGTATTGCAAATCAAATCCAGTTGATTTTCTCCCTCTGTAGGTTGGAGGAAAAGAAAAAAGTAGACATATACTAAATTTCCGTCGACGATCAGAGATTCTGCCGGCATAGTAACATCTACTGTACAGCCCTCCCATCTATCTAAAATAGGAAGGTCAGACAACTCATGGAAGGCTGATCCATCAAAAGAAATAGCAGTAATAGAACTCAAGCTGCCATGGGTAACATAAAGGCGGAGGGAGGGTGCGGAAATGGACATGGCGACTCCGTCTTGTTGAATATCATATTGATAATGTGTGTTGACAGCTTCTAAAGTGTAAGAAAGTGGTTCTGCACGGCGAGATCGATCGTCTTCATTTTGAGAAAGGCGAAGTTGGCTCCAGGTAAATACAAGACCGAGAATTGTCCCTAAAATAGCCACATAGGTCTCTAATATAGTGATATAAGTCCTATGCTTTGAAGCTGCCCTTGAATCTGACGATATAGGTGTCTCCTTGATACTCATATACGCAAATACTCCTCCATCTTTTCCCGAAGATCATTGTAAATAAAATGAGTGTGGTCATAGTCCCAGCGGAGATAGGATTGGATTTCCTCTATGGTATCCCCATGAATCAGGCCATAGGCCATAAGGCGGGTATCAGGACCTAGGTGTGCCAAATAGTCATGGAAACAGACACTGTTTTGGAAGTCGCCATGGCGGGAATGTTGCAATTCAATGAGGGGAGTAGGGATATCATACCGTGCCGGTTGGTCTGCGGAGGTATATTTATAGCGCCAAATATTGGTACACTTTTGTTCTTTTGCAAGCGCGTCCCAGATGATATGATAGGCCCGCTTCCATCCAGGGGAATTGGTACGGGAAAAGGAAAAAGGTCGTTCCTGGTAGGCGGAGAGAAAGGCGACCCAGGCGCACTGATACAAATCTTTATTTTGATGAGGGAGATGGAAGAAATCGAAGATCTCCCAGATAAAACCGTCGATGAATCGATATCCACGGAGAGAAAAACTCTTTTTTTTACGCTTCATACTTTCCTCCTAGTTTTAGAGGCTCTTGGAGGAGGACTTAGTTTAGAAATGGATGGGGGTTGAGGTAACTCATCACAGCAGCCAACCCAGGCTTGCTGCTCGGTGTTCCACTCTAACGTATACAAAACAGGTAGTGATAGACCGAGCTGCTCCAGATGCTCAACGAGAGCTGGCTGCATGATGTGCCCACCTTTAGGAGAAAAACGGATATTAGGCGATTCGTAGGGATAAAGCGCAAACAGACAGCCATCAGGGCTAAGTTTCGCCCGAAACGCTCTCTGTTCTCCTACTGCTTTTTTCAGAGCTCCGTTCATAGAAACGCTCCCTTTTGCGGAGATGGAGATTCGCGGGGTGTCATAATAGGGGTGGGATATTGGTATATCCCGCAGGGTCGTGAAATCAAAGCTTGAGAAGTTCATAAATATTCACCTCTAAGAAAGAATATAAAGATGATATACCTCTTTTAAACGGATTTAAAGTGTGAAAAATGAAGAATATTTTTTAGAAAAACGGCGAAAATGTATCATAATTGGAAGTTTAATTAGACAAAAAAGAAGTATATAATAAAGCTTTATTTATGAATAAAATGGATAAAAATGGATGGAAGAAGGCGCATTCAAATCATGGAGCGTAAGTGCGGCTCTGTACGGCCAGACAGAGTCCAAATGGACCGTATAACAGATGGAGACATAGATTGACAATTTCTAGTTGCCATGTTATTCAACAAAAATGCTGAATAAAGGAAAGACTACCTTTTATTTTGGTGCTGGCTGCTTACTGGAATTTTGATTGCCCCGCACACTCTCTGCTTATTGATAAGAGGTACCATGGATACGCAGTGGTAAGGTATCAAAGAGTGTTTTATCTTTGTCTCGATGATGGGTACAGAGATCATCTGGAAACAGACGAAAAAAACGGCCTCTCAAATTATGGTTACTACGGTAACGGAGTCCCTTGGCACTTTCCTGATGGTCAGCCTGACATTATTAGTTTTTGACGGCGGATGCCTAACAAGGATTCCCGGAATAACAGAGCGTCTTCGACAAAAAGTATGACATTTCTGTAAAAACGGAGGTTTTCCCCTTGCGGGATATATGGTTTGTTGATATAGTACTGTCTACATCCCAGGAGAAAGATAGTAGCTTAAAGTGGCTTGGAGAAAGGAACTAGTATGGTGAAAAGCTCCGTATTGCGTTGTTGTCTAAAAGCGCTTCCGTTTCTGCTGATTCTGCTGTATATACTGGCCGTGGTGGTGCCGTACATAGAGCATAAGGAGGTTTCACCAGAGTATCGAGCTGCTTTTGAAGACCGCCGATTTTATGGGACAGGCGTCGGCCCGGAGCGGGCGGCCTATATTGACAACAATAAGGATGCGCTGTTCTGCCGGATGAATCTGATTGGAAACGCGGAGGAGGAGATCATCCTCTCGACCTTCGATTTCAATGGGGACAGCAGCGGGACAGACATGGTCTCGGCCCTTTTCTGTGCCGCGGAAAGAGGAGTTCAGGTCCGTGTGCTGGTGGACGGCGCCAGCGGTTTTTTGGATGTGAAGAAGGATCCGGTATTCAAGGCGCTGGCCGGCCACAAAAACGTGGAACTGAAAATTTATAATCCGATTGACTTGCTCCAGCCCTGGAAGCTGCAGGCGCGGCTCCACGATAAATATTTGATCGTAGATCGAAAGGTCTACCTTCTGGGCGGCAGAAATACAACGGATCTGTTTTTGGGAGAGCAGCCCTCTGTCAAGCCGAACATCGACCGGGAGCTTCTTGTGATGCGGTCTGGACAGGATCCAGAGGCCTCGCTGTATCAGCTGGTGAACTATTTTGAGTCGGTTTGGGCGCTTCCAGACAGCAGACTGTTTCAGGGCCGCCTTGGAGAAGAAGACCGGCAGCGAGAGGAGGAGTCGTTACGCAGCCGGGAGCAGGCTATGAGGGCGGCAGAGCCAGAATTATTTGTCCCCGTGGACTGGAGGGAGCGTACATTTGAAACCGGGCGGATCAGCCTTTTGACAAATCCGATTCAGGCGGAAAATAAGGAGCCCTGGATGTGGTATTCTCTCAACCGGCTGATGTCTCAGGGGAAACAGGTGATCGTTTATACCCCTTATATTATTTGTGGGCGGGAGATGTATCATGATCTGGAGCGGCTGACCTCGGGGGGCACAGAGATTCAGATTATTACAAACGATGTAGCCAGCGGCGCAAATCCCTGGGGATGTACCGACTATCTGAACCAACGGCGGAAAATCTGGGATACGGGCGTACAGGTCTATGAGTATATGGGGGAACATTCCTGCCATACAAAGGCTATGGTAATTGACGACAGACTCAGCGTAGTCGGGTCGTACAATATGGATATGAGAAGCACCTATCAGGATACGGAGCTGATGCTGGTGGTGGATTCTCCCAAATTGAACCGGATGATTCGGGAAGAGGCCGAGCGCGATCAGACGTACAGTAAGACAATGGGAGAGGACGGAGAGTATCAGTATGGGGAAAAGTATGTGCCGAAGGAGTTGAGCTTTGGGAAAAAGGCGTTCTATCTGGTCCTGCGGGTACTTACCATCCCGTTGCGGAGATTTTTGTAAAATAATAGTCTGGGCAAAGAGGCAGAACGGAATTCGGATTGACAAGGACGGAACATCATTTTATAATGACAAAAAAAGCATCATGACCTCGTGTCTGCTTTGGGCAGAGGCGGGGATGAGGGAATCCGGTGAGAACCCGGAGCAATACCCGTTGCCGTATGCGGGGGAGGCTGTCGTTCATGGCGTGAGCCGGTCATTGGGAGCGATCCTGAGAAGGCGGAGCGACAGGCGCGGAGCGGTGCTCCACACCCCACAAGCCGGAAGACCTATGGTGTTTATATGACAGGGCATTGGTATGCCCAAATGCACCGCGGGAAAAGTCGGCCGCGGCAGGCCTGTTATGGTCTGCCGCGGCCGTTTTTTATATTATTTGAGTTTTGAATGAGAGAAATGGAGGAGATTTGATGAGGAAAATAAGGACAAGGGCCTTGAGCCTGCTGCTCACCCTGGTCATGGCGCTGGGCCTGCTGCCGGGGACGGCGTGGGCGGCAGAAAATGCTGTGGACGATTCTGTAAACATTAGTTCTGCGGAGGAGCTAAAAGCGTTCCGGGATCGGGTCAATGGCGGGGAGCGAACTCTCTCCGCTGTGCTGACGGCTGACATTGATTTGGAAAATGAGGAATGGATACCGTTTAATCCGCAAAATGGCTATGTCACCAGCGCCTACGCCGGTACCTTTGACGGAGCTGGACACACTATCAGCGGACTGTCCATCAACGACAGCAGCACGAACGGCGTTGGACTGTTCGGCACCGTGAACAGCGCGACGATTAAAAATCTGAAGGTTGAAGGAACGGTGTCAGCAACCAAGAGTGGTTATGTTGGCGGCATTGTTGGCAAGACCAGCGGCACTGTCACCATCGAGCGATGCTCCTTTTCTGGCAGCGTCCAGTCTTCCAAGACCGGAGTAAATGCGGGGGCCGGCGGCATCATTGGGCGGGTCAACAGCGGATCTGTGTGCGTCTCAGGCTGTGCCAACACCGCAGACATCAGAGGCGGCGCGGCGGCGGGCATTCTAGGCTATTGCTCCGCCAATGGGACAAGCATTGAAAATTGCTATAGCACCGGCACGATCTCCGGTTCCAACAGGGCCGGGGGTATCGTCGGGCAGGTATATTCAACTACCCCGATTCGCAACTGCTTTACCACATCGGATGCCATCAGCGGCTTCAACGGCGAACTGTTCAACTGCTTTGACAACTCTGATCTTCCAATCGACGCTTCTCTGCTGGGCGATGCCTTCACCACCGATGCAGAGGGTAATGTAATCCTCGTCTGGCAGGCTGGGAATACTCCCAAGCCCCCCGAGCCCAGTATTTCCATCCGCTCTACCAACGGCGATACAATTTGGGTACAGACGGGCGGCGGCGACAAAAATGATACCATTCTCTATGTAGACTATCAGAATATGGGGGACGAGACCCCAGAGGTCCAGTGGAGCTTTTCCGCCAGCAATGAAGGGGCGGCCGCCTGGGTGGAAACCACCCAGGACAGCGATGTGAAAGGCTATGTGGTCACCGCCGGCAAGGGCGGCGTGGTGAATGTAACAGCCACGGTGACCTACGATGGGGAGGAGTACACAGATGACTATACCCTGACGGTGATCCCGCATTTTACAACTGTCACCATTCAAAATATAAGTCAGCCCGGCGCGGTGGCCGTAGGGCAGACGGTAGAAGCTGCCCTTAACATCGAGGGCGGCGGCACCTATTCCCCGGAACAGTATCCCGGACTGGAGATGAAATATCAGTGGTACAAGTATGAGCCTATGGCCGCATATCCCACCTCTCATCCAATCGCCGGGGCCACGGAAGCCACCTATACCATTTCGGAAGATGATTTTGGAGCAGAAGACCAGAAATATAAAATCGGGGTTGAGATCACCTGCGGCGGCAGGGTGATTCACAGCTGCCAGGATCACCAGGCAACCGTCCGTACTGCCGACCACGGCAAGCTGTACCCGGTGGCCTATCAGGAAAATAGACTGCCTGACGAGATCAAAGAGGATACCAAGCTGGAGTTTCCCGCTGTGGTCACAGAAAACGGGATTACTGCCCAGATCCAGTGGGGCGGGTTTAATGATGTGATCGCGGCAGACGGTACCGTCATCCGCCCAACTCAGGGGACGGTGACTGTAACTCTGTCTGCAAAATATACATACAACGATGCTTTCTACAATACGTTGTACAAAATTGTAGTTTGGTCCGACACCGCCGCAGATGAGGACAAACAAAATGAACTGCAGCACGCCATTACCGCCCTGAGCGACGATTACAGGCTCTGCCCGGTCTACGACACGGACACCAACCTCAACCGCATGGTGTTGGCCGATCTGGCGGAGAAGGGCTTTGATGACATCACCGTCTCCGTCGCGTCTGTCACCGAAGTCTACGGAGGGGCAGGTATTGGCGATAACGGCGACATCACTTATTTTTATAAGGACCCCAATACGGTTCCGGCCGTCAAATTTGGAAGCTGCAAGGTGACCTTTACGCTGGAGAAGGATGGGGCGGCCGCCACGCTCTCCGATGTGCCGGTTATCCTTTACTGGGATGCAGCCAAGGTCAGGGCGGCTATGAGCGAGGAGATCATGAGCCAGGTCACCCTTTCCTCCATCGGAGGCGGAGACGGCTTGGCTGTCACCGAAAACCTCACCCTGCCCAAGGTGGTGGACAAGAAATACTGGACCCAGATATCCTGGGAGTCTGACAACGAGGAAGCTATCTCCATCAGCAGAGAAAACCAGAATACTGCCGACACGCTCTTTAACCCCTATGTAGGTGTGGTACGCCGCGGGGAGGAAGATCAGACCGTTATCCTCACGGCCAAATTTACGTTCCAGTATACCAACGATGTCATTGGCGAGGAAGCCCCCATTGAACTTGTCAATACATTTGAAGTGACCGTTCCAGCTATGGACGGGGATCAGTATGCCGAAATCGAACAGGAGCTGCTAACCAAACTGGACCAGGGCTTCGCGGCTAAGGGCCTCTCCGACGCCCTGACCGGCGAGAGGCTGGTTCCGGACGAGGATGGCGTCTACACAGCCATCAACGATATCCAGCTGCCCACCACACGGGACTTCGGCGTAGACGGAAAGTATATGCCTGTCACCCTGTCCAGCGATCACGAGGAGGTCATCCAGTCTCCGGGTGTGAACAATGCCGCCCGGCTCTGGGTGTACCGCCCCGGAGTGGGGGAGGAGCCGGCGGAGGTCACCATAACGGTCACTCTCCACGACGATGAAACCAGCGTCACCGCCGCCCGGTCCTTTGCCATCGAGGTCCCCGCCCTGACACAGAAGGAGATCGATGACGAGCTGGCGCTGATGGAGAAGGTCAAGGCCAACTACTTCAACGGCATACGGGGAGAGAACAAGGCCATCGACAACATTACCACCGACCTGTCCCCCTTCCAGGAGGTCTATGAGGAGAACGGCGAGTTGGTCTGGGTCCGGGATATGAAGGACATGAAGGGCTATGGCATCGTCCCCACCCCCATCGAGGGGTGGGAGGAACTGGAGGCCTGGCGGCTGTTCAAATCCAGCAACCCCAATGTCATCAGCCACGAGAACCTGTTGGTTACCCGGCAGGAAGAACCCAAGAACGTCGTCATCACCAGCTATCTGTCCAGCGAAGCGCTGGGTAAATATGGTGAACTCTACCAGATTGATACCGTGAAATATGCGAAGTATTCTGAACTGGCCGACCTGTATTACCAGGAGGTCACCGCAGATACCTCCCAGGCCGTCGCCGCGTTTGCCGCCAGAGCGGCGGTAAATGAGGCCGTCCTGCCCGGCCTGAAGCTGCTGGTTCGGGGCACCGCGGACCCCACCAGCACCACAGCAGTGGTGGACACCATCGACAACGTCACTTTCTCCCTGTCCGGCTTGGATGGCGAGGAGTGGATCGGAACTACTGCCCTGAGTGGACTGAGCGAGACCTACACAGTCTACGATGTGTTCACCGAGATGCTGGATGAGTACGGCTACACGGCGGAGCGAAGCCGCGGCACCTACATCGTGTCCATCTCCGGCCCTCGGGGTTCCCTGCGGGAGAAGGAGCATGGCGAGGACTCCGGCTGGATGTATCTGGTAAACGGAGAATTTCCCGACGTGTACATGGGGAGCTGCTCCCTCCACAGCGGGGATGAGATCCAGGTGTTTTACACCGAGGACGCCAGCAAGGTGGACCCGGATTACCACCGCCCCTCAAGCGGCGGAGCTTCCGGCGGGAAGGGGGAATCGGGCCAGACTTCCGTTGAGGTGGAGGAAAATAAGTCTGACGGCACCTACACCGTCACCCTCCCCGAAGACAGCGAGGGCCTCCAGAGGGTGGTCATTGATCAGGCGGAGGAAAACAAGCTGGTGGTCATCGTCCACGCTGACGGCAGGGAGGAAGTGGTGAAAAAGTCCCTGGTCAGCGATGGAAAGGCCGTATTCCTGTTGGAGGAGGGGGCCACTGTGAGGCTGGTGGACTATGAGAGCGCCTTCACCGACGTGGCGGACAGAGTTTGGTACAGCCCGGCGGTGGACTTCGTGGCGGGCCGTGGGCTATTCTCCGGCGTGAGCGAGGACCAGTTTGCCCCTGGGCAGACCTTGAGCCGGGGGATGCTGGCCACAGTTCTCTTCCAACTGGAGGAGCCAGAGAAAAAAACAGCGGACCTTCCCTTTGCCGATGTGGCGGAGGGAGCCTGGTACGCCCAGGGCATCTCCTGGGCCTCTGGGGAGAACATCATCTCCGGTTATGGTGACGGCCGTTTCGGACCGGACGACCCCGTTACCCGAGAACAGCTCGCCCTGATGCTGTTCCGCTATGCTGAAACACTGGATATGGTCACCAGCGGGCGGGATACGCTGACCAGTTTTACGGACAGCGGCTCCGTGTCCGCTTGGGCACGGGAGGCGGTGGCCTGGGCAGTGGACAGCGGCATCCTAAGCGGACATCCGGACGGGACACTGGCCCCTGGAGGCACCGCCACCAGAGCCGAGGCGGCTGTGATGCTCCGTCAACTGGTTGCCCTGATGCTGCGGTGACGTGAATAGAAAAGAACCGGCCGGGCAGGAGATTTTATCCTGCCCGGCCATTTTCGTATAAAGAAGAGGGAGGTCAGCGGGGAGTAGCCACGATAATGCGGATGCGCTCTCCGGCGGGACAGCCCAGGTTGTCGTACCAGCCGGTGAGCCGGTAACCTTCGCCGTTGATCTGGGACAGGGATGTCTGATAGTATTTTGAGCCGTCCCGAAGCAGGACCTGAACATCCTCTGCCAGGGCATATTCCTGATTGCCGGCCATGGCGGACAGGGAGGACACGCTGTCCAACGTTTCAGAGGACAACTGCCGCATGGAGCTCACCTGGCCGTCCTCATAGATCATGGCCGCGCCGCCGCTCTTGACGCTGTAAAGCTTACTGCTGTTCAGCGTCTGGGTCTGCCCATCCTGGACATAGGTGTAGGAGGCGGAGATATTCATGTCAGAGGAGTTGTTTACTACACTGCTCACATAGACATACTCCCAGGTATCTCCAGTGACCTCATGGAGGACCAGGCGGTCGATATCTCCATTGGCGTCCAGGCTGTAGTAGCGCACGTCGTCACCAGACAGTTTGGCGCCCGCCAGGCGGGAGGGGTAGATACGGGCGTAGCCGCCATTTTCGTCGGTGTCCAGGATCTGGACTCCGTCCGCGAAGTCGTGGCCAGCGAAGCTGCTGCCGTCCTTGCTCACGCTCCCCTCCAACTTTTTGTTGGACAGAGAAGTCACCTTGGTCCCGGATTGAGTGACTGACACCGTGACCAGACGGCCTGTATTTAAAGCGGAGCCACTATGGTAGAAGGTGCGCACGACTCCGTCGGTACAGGCTACCTGGGTGGTCACCTGGGCGCTGGTGGTGGAGGAGCTACTGGTGGAGGAGCTGGAGGCCCCCTTGACACTGGATACCACACTGCCATAATAGGTCGCTTCGCTCTCCTGGGCGTCCAGCACAGATATGATCTCGCCGTTCATGCCCAACAGGAGGGTGACCAGATCGCCCTCCTGGAAGGAGCCCTGGCTGGAGAGCTGATAAGTGGCCTCGGAAGTGCCGATGTCGTAGCTCACCCCGGCCACGGTGGCGGAGGTGGGGGCGCTCTTGCTGGGGGAGACGCCGGTGAGCGTTCCGGTTACCCGGTCGTGGTAGATCCAGACAGTTTTCATATTGGCGTTATAGTAGTATACGTCATACTGCTGGACTGAGGAGAGAGAGGAGAGAGCCCCGTTGTAGTATACGGACGAGGGGGTAAAAGAGAGGGAGAGAGCACCGCTCTCCGCCACATAGGGGCCCTTGGTATCTGCGGTCACCAGGGCCGAGTAGTCCACCTGTCCATTGGTGACAGTATAGCCCAGTGTGGTGCCGTAGATCGTCCCGGCGCTGTTCTGGGCGGTGAGTGCATTGTAGAACAGGTCTACGCAGTCCTGCCGGGTGAGCTGCTGACCTTGGACAGCGCCTACGTCGTCCAGCAGCCCCAGAGCACTGGCCTTGGACAACTGAGCCGTGGGGTAGGCCCCGGTTAGTGTGCTGGAATCATAGCCCAGCAGGCGCAGAAGGGCTGTGCAGCCCTCCTCCAAGGTGATGCCCTGGTCCGGGCGGAAGGTGCCGTCCACATAACCGGACATCCAACCCTGCTCCACCGCCACTTTCACATAGGGGCTGGCCCAGTGGTCCCCCTTCAGGTCTTTAAACAGGGAGCTGCCGTAACTTCCCACCGCATCCTTATAGCTGGAGGCGGCCACCATCATAGTGACGAACTGGGCCCGGGTGACAGAACTGGACAGATTCAGATTGCCGGAGCCGTCCCCGGACAGGATGCCCAACACCTGGATGGTCTCTAGTTTCGCACTGTCGCTGACCGCGAGGGAGCCGGTGCACAGCAGAAACATGGAGAGGCAGGCGGCCAGCAGAGTGGAGAGAAGGCGAGTTAATTTCATGGTAAAAACTCCTTTTGATGAGAGTGGAGAGTGAAGAGACTCCATATACAAGCTGTTTCCATACTGTTCTTCACGCTCCACCCTGGTTTAGTCGTAGTGCAGAGCGTCAATGGGGTTGAGGCGGGCGGCCTTCTTGGCCGGGAGGTAACCGAACAAAACGCCGATACCAGCGGAGATGCCGAAGGCCGCCAATACCGCCGTGGGGGTGGGGGACACGGTGAGGGCCTCGCCCATCAGCCGGACCACCGCCACCGTGGCTCCCGCGGACAGGAGATAGCCTAGAACGATGCCGATGACGCCTCCCAGAGCGGAGGTGGCCGCCGCCTCGATGACGAACTGCTCCATAATATACCGCTCCTTGGCCCCCAGGGATTTTCGTACGCCAATCTCACGGGTGCGCTCGGTCACGGATACCAGCATAATATTCATAATGCCGATGCCTCCCACCACCAGGGAGATGGCGGCGATCCCAGCCAGCACACCCACTAAAATATTGATCATACTGGTCATGGAGTCCAGCAGCTCGGACATGGTAACGACTGTGTAATAGTCATCACTGCCGAAAAAGCTGCGCAGGGCCGATTCCAGGGCAGACTGGCTGGCGTCCATCAGATTCTCGTCCACCATGGTGATGACATAGCTGGAAACCCGTCCACCCCCCAGACGGGCGGCGGTGGAGTAGGGGAGGAAGAGGCAGTCGTCGCTTCCTCCCTCCTCCATGGTTTCCGCCTGCTGGTCCAGAACTCCCACGATGGTCAGCGCCTGTCCACCGACCCGCAGGGTCTGGCCCACGGCGCTGCCCCCGAAGTAGGCTTGGTTGACATAAGCTCCGACTACGCAGACCTTGGAGCGGGAAGCGATGTCGCTGTACTGCAACCCCCGGCCCTGGGAGAGCGTGTAGCCCTTGATGCTGAAATAGTCCTCACTGACCCCGGTGGCGGAGGTAGAGGTGAGATCCGTGCCGATCTTGACCCCCATCATGGACACGGTAGGGGAGCACAGGTCCAGATAGTCGGGATTTTGATCCACGATCTGGTACATATCCTCTACCTCCATAGTCCGGGTGGCTCCGCGGGACTGGACAGATACGGTGAGGGTGTTGGTCCCCATGTCCGCAAAGCTGTCGGCCACATAGCCCTCCAGGCCGTTTCCCAGGCCCACGATGACAATGACCGCCGCCACACCGATGATGATGCCCAGCATGGTGAGGAGGGTCCGGGTCTTACTGGACACGATATTTTTCAGCGCTAGGGAGAGAGATTCGGTGATTCTCATTGGGGCTGTCCCCCTTTCCTTGCTCCGGCGGCCCGGGGGGTGACTACCGCCTCCGGATCGTCGGAGGGGCCGTCATATACCACATGTCCGTCCTCCAGACGGATGATTCGCTGGGCCTGGACAGCAATGGAGTTGTCGTGGGTGATGAGCACTACGGTGTGACCCTGTTCATGGAGGTCCTGGAGCATGGCCAGCACTTCCCGCCCGGTGCGGGAGTCTAACGCTCCGGTGGGCTCATCGGCCAGAATGACAGAGGGATGGCCGACCAAAGCACGGGCGATAGATACCCGCTGCTGCTGGCCGCCGGACAGTTCCATAGGCTTATGGCGCCACTTGTCGTCCAGCCCCACCTGGGCCAGCGCTTGGTGGGCCCGCTCCCGGCGCTCCCCCTTAGACACCCCGGCGTACATCAGCGGGACCTCTACATTTTCCAGCAGATTCAGCTTGGGCAGGAGATTGTACTGCTGGAAGATGAAGCCAAGCATCTCGTTCCGAATCTCTGCCAGCTCATTTTTGTTCATCTGGCCCACATCCCGGCCCTGGAGGAGGTAGGTGCCCTCCGAGGGTACATCCAGGCAGCCGATGATATTCATACATGTGGACTTGCCAGAACCGGAGGAACCTACGATGGCCACGAATTCCCCCTTGCAGATCTCAAAGGAGATGTGGTCGGCGGCCTTTACCGTGGCGTCCCCCATATGGTAATACTTGCAGACGTTCTGAAAGGTGATCAGTGCGCTCATATCAGAACCCTCCAGGCCCGCCGCCCATACCGCCTCCGGGCCCGCCGCTGATGGTAACGCTGCCCATGCCTCCGCCAGGTATCATCATCATGCTGCCCATCTCGAAGCTGCCCGAGGAGGTGGTTGGGATATAGGCCACGGTGTCCCCCTCCTGCAGGCCGGAGATGATTTCAATGTAGCTGTCGTCGCTGACGCCTACTTCCACAGGGACGGAATAATACTGTTCGCTGTCCCCGCCGATGCCCTCCATCAGAGTGCCATTGGCGGCGCTGGGGGAGTCGGCGGTGACCAGAACGGTGTTCCCCCGGTTAAGGGCGGCGCTGGGAATGGCCAGTACGCCGCCGGCGCTGTCCAGTGTGATGGTGGCATCCACATTCATGCCGGGGAGAAGACCGTCTGTCTCGTCAATGCGGATGGTGACCGGATAGGTGGTGGTCCCGCTGGAGGAGGTGCCGGCCACACTGACCTTGGTGACTACTCCTGTGTAGGTCCGGCCCTCCACCGCTTCGGCGGTGATAAGCACCTGCTGCCCCACCTGGATATTGGAGATGTCCAGCTCATCCACATTAAGCGTCAGGGTAAGATAGGACAGGTCGTAGATGGAGCACAGGGTCTGACCAGTCTCGATGTTTTCCCCCGCGTTGTAGTTCTTGTCGATGACAGTGCCGGAGATGGGGGAGGTGATGGTGTAGTTATCCAGCTGGTCATACCGGCTCTCCAGAGAAAGCTCCGCGTTTCTCAAAGCCTCGGCGGCGCTTTGGAGCTCATCCTCCAGATTATCGCTGGTCAGCGTGAGGATAGCTCCCCCCTGGGAGAGACGGTCGCCCTCGCTGACGTGGATGCTGGCGACAGTGCCAGAGACCTCGGCAGTTACTGACCGCTCTGCCAGATAGGAGAAGCTGCCTCCGCTGGCGCTGGCGCAGCCTTCCACTGTGGCAGAGCCTGTCTGGCTGGTGGACAAACCGCCAGGATTGCTGACTTGTATGGTCACATCCCGGACAATGACGTTGCCTGTCAGCACCTGATCCACGCCAGATACCTCCGTGACTGTGCCATTCAGCACTTCGAAGGTGCTGTCCAGGGTGACCTGGGCGCTCTGGCCCACATAGAAACCGGCTGCCTCATCGGCCAGGAAAGGGACCTTCAAAGTCATAGTGTCTGAGTCCCGGATGGTGGCGACGGTCTGCCCCGCGCTCACATCGTCCCCTGCCTCCACGGCGATATCCACCACCTGTCCTGCTTTGGGAGCGGTGACGGTCAGGTCAGCCAGGTCCTTCAACTTATTGTTGTAGCTGCGCTGGGCCTGACTCAGAGAGATCTCACTCTGCTCCAGAGAGCTGGCCATGTCAGAGCTGTCGATATCGTAGAGAACAGTGTCCTCGTTCACTTGATCCCCCTCCTCAAAATAGTCAGCGAGGATGGCACCATCCACCAGGGAGGTGACGGAATAGGAGTTGGCCGCCTCCAGAGACCCACTTCCGGTGATCTTGGAGGTGATATCCCGCCGCTCCACCGCCGCGGTGGTATAGGTCAAGTCGGCGGCCAGGGCGGTCTGGCCGCCCCCGAAAAAGTGTATCCCCAGAGAGAGGGCCACCACACAGGCCACTGCGGGGATCAGTACCCTTTTCCTCAGCAGTCTCTTTTTCCACGGACTGGAGCCCGACTTGGGAGGGGTATCCTCCGGTGACGGGACTTCTCGCTTCAATAAAACCGGTAACTTCATCATGGGACACTGTCCTTTCCAACATAAGGTAGGTCCAGTGTATCTAACAAATTTGAACGGGGGGAGGAGAAAATCACAACAAAAGATAAACAGGACTCAAACAATTTCAAACGCCGCCGAGAAGCGATAGACTTCTCAGCGGCGTTTTATCAGTTATTGCCGGTTTAGGCGGTAGCCTGCGCCCCATACGGTTTCGATGAGTGTGGGGTGAGCTGGGTCGTCCTCCACCTTGTCCCGGATGCGGCCGATGTGGACGGTGACAGTGGCGCTGTCCCCCAGATAGTCACAGCCCCAGATGGCCTCAAACAGCTTTTCCTTGGAGAAGACCACATTGGGGTGCTCCGCCAGAAATTTCAGCAGAGCGAACTCCCGGTTGGGCATCTTGACCTCCCGCTCCCCTTTAAAGACCTTCCAGCTCTGGGGCAGGATGCGGAGATCCCCAACCGTGAGGGCCTCCTGTTCCTCCTGGCCGCCGGTAAGCCGGGCATAGCGGGCCAGATGGGATTTGACACGGGCCACCAGCTCCGCCGGGTCAAAAGGCTTGGCGATGTAGTCGTCCGCCCCAAGACCCAGCCCCCGGACCTTGTCTACTGACTCGGTACGGGCAGTCACCATCAGGATGGGAATGTCTATTTTGTCCCGAATGAGACGGCAAACGTCGTACCCATTGCAGCCAGGAAGCATCAGATCCAACAGGATCAGGTCATACTCCCCCTTCAGTGCCTCTGTGATGGCGGCCTGTCCGTTGTCTACCGCCGTGATCTCATAGCCCTCCATCTCCAGATAGTCCCGCTCCAGCATAGAGATAGCCTGGTCGTCCTCAGCCAGCAGAAGTTTAGCCATGGCAGTCGTCCTCCCTTCGGGGCAGGGCGATCTCAAAGACCAGCCCCCCGTCGTTTTTAACCCGGATAGTCCCTCCGTGGGCCTCGATGATGCATTTGGCGATATACAGCCCCAGGCCGCTGCCCTCGCCGTTCTGGCTGCTCCGGGCCTGGTCCTCCCGCCAAAACCGTTCAAACAGGCGGGGCAGACACTCCTGCGCTACCCCGTGACCATTGTCAGCGAAGCGGACGCATTCCATGTCGCCCTGCCGCCATACGGTCAGGGTGAGGATTAGCGGATTGGCCCCGGCGTACCGAAGGGCGTTGTCCTTCAGATTGTTCAGTACCCGGTAGATCTGCTCTGAGTCCATAGACACCGGGTGAGCGGAGGGGATCATGTGGAGCTCCACCCGGCCGCCCTCCTGTTCCAACTCCTGGCCAGCCTCCTGGACAAAGTGGGATACAAAGTCCCCCAGATCGGCGGGCTCGGGAAAGAGGGGGAGGTTCCCTGTCTCCAGGCGGGAGAAATCAAATAGCCGTTGGAGCAGTATGTCCATATCACAGGCCTTGCGGTAGGCGATATCCAGATACTGGAGCTGGCGCTCGGGAGTTTGGGCCACCCCGTCCCGCAGTCCCTTGATATATCCTTTGACCGAGGTGAGGGGGGTGCGGAGGTCGTGGGAGATACCAGATACCAGATCGGTGCGGGCCCGCTCATAGGCCGCGGACTTCTCCCGCTCGGCCAACAGGTGCTCCTGCATCTGGTTAAAGGCGGTACACACCGAGGAGAACTCATCCTGTCCGCCATAGTCCACCGGCTGGGAGAAGTCCCCCTCCTCCACACGACGGGCAGCCCTGGCAAGGGCGTCCACCGGTGCCAGCAGCCTTCTGACCTGCCGGCGGGTAAACAGCAGATTGAGCGCCACGATAACGACAATGGCAGCCATTCCGCTAAGGACCATGGAAAGGACGGCAATCTCAGCCGGGGGCCTCTTGCTGCCCAGAAACATGGGCATGGCGGGGGTGGAGACTGATACAACCGAGTAGTTGTCGCTGATTGTGCCTACCATGACCATATCAGCACTCTGGATAGTGATAGGGGTGGCCTCCACCCAGTTCGCTTCCTGGCCCACCTCATGGTATAGCCGGTCCTGGGCCGGATCCAAAGAGGAGAATACAGGATCCCCCTCCTGTGTGGTGACGGTCAGTGCATATCCCCGTGTCCGAAGCTGATGGTCCAGGGCGGGCCAGTCTTTTCGTATGATCTCCTCCCCTTGGAGCAGTTCCTGCACCTCAATGGTAGCAGTCACGTCCATGGATGCCATACTCTGCCGCCGGTAGTTTTCTGCGGTAAAGTGGGTGGTTACCCCGCTGACCAGCAACATGACCACCAGAGCCGTAAACACCGATATAGTATTATAGAAAAATAGGTGTCGCTTGATGCTCATACAGACACCTCCCATAATAATGATTTTATTATAGTGCCTGTTTGTAAAAAAAGAAGGGGGAAAATCTAAACTTTTTACAAATTCGGACAGATACGCTGCCGGGCGGCGGGGTGGACTGGTATAGGGCAGCGTCCTAGGTGTCCCTTGTACCCTGTGGCGGGCTGTGGTAAAATGACAGAAACGAGGGGAGAACCGGCGAGACAAGCGGGGCTGACCTCCCTTCCTAAACATTGGAGGAGCGGAACGATGGCCCATGTGATCGAGATAACGGACTGGAGGGCGCCAGAGCTGGATCTCTTTGCCCGACTAACAGAGGGGCAGCTTCGTAGCCGGAGAGAGCCGGAAAAGGGGATCTTTATCGCGGAGAGCGCCAAAGTGATTGGACATGCTCTGGACAGCGGCTGTCAGCCCATCGCCCTGCTGATGGGACACAAACATTTGGAGGGAGCGGGGCGGGCTCTTATAGAGCGGTGCGGGGAGGTGCCGGTCTACACCGCGGACGACCAGATTTTGACGGCGCTGACCGGCTATCACCTCACCAGGGGGATGCTGTGTGCCATGGGACGTCCGGTACTGCCCAGGGTGGAGAAGGTGTGCGCCGGCGCCCGCCGAATCGCTGTCCTGGAGGGGATCGTGGACGCGACCAATGTGGGGGCGATCTTCCGTTCGGCGGCGGCGCTGGACCTGGACGGCGTGTTGGTCACCCCTACCTGCTGCGACCCGCTCCATCGCAGGGCGGTCCGGGTAAGTATGGGTACTGTCTTCCAAATCCCGTGGACCTGGATTGGGAGCGACGCCTCCCAGTGGCCCAGGCCTGGACTGGAACGGCTGAAAGAGCTGGGCTTCCGGACAGCGGCCCTGGCTTTGGACAGCAGGGCGATCAGCATTGAGGACCCGCGCCTGATGGCGGAGGACAAGCTGGCCCTGGTCTTGGGAACAGAGGGGGATGGCCTGGCTCCTGCCACAGTGGCCGGGTGTGACGATACGGTATGCATCCCTATGGGACACGGGGTGGACTCTCTCAACGTGGCAGCAGCCAGCGCGGTGGCCTTTTGGCAGCTGCGGGTGAAAAAGAAGGGGTAAATATGGCGGATATTATCACCTTCCGCGGTGGCAGAGAGGCCCCGGAAGGCCTGGACCGGAGGGCGCTCCTGGCCTGGCTGGACCGGGTGAGGGATCAGATAGACCGGTTAGATGGACAGGAACCAGAGCATATGGGTACAGAGGAACACGAACGCTGGGGAGAGCTCCATGAGGAACTGGAGGACCTGGTGGACGAGCTGCAGGACCGCCTGGATGAGCTGGGGCAGGACTAAAAAACATTCTGACGTATTTAAACCTCCATGCGAAAGCGCAGCTGCCGACAATTCGGCAGAGCTCAAGTCAAACGTCCAGCTGATCCTGAGAGCTGGGAAGGTATGAGAAGGGCATACGGATATATCTGCTGTTTGCTTCCATATAATGAAATTATATTTTTCCTTGTCGCCGTTTAAGTGTAACGTTTTTGCGTTTCGAGATTCTATCTGTAAGATAATCCTAATTTTGGAGATGCGGGGAGGCCGGGTTAAGATCATATGCTGCTGAGTATTGTGTTGGGCCTGTCAATGAAACTATCATCACTCAACTGTCCCAGTATCTGATATGAGAAGATTAAGCCTTTGCTCCCTTTCTTTTCTTGGCCTGCTTGCTCACTACACCGTAAACAAAGAGATATACGATGCTGAGAATAAGGAGAGGAAAATTGCACAGAATATACATAAGATGGTAGAATGGTAGAATAGCCGATTTATTCCAACACCAACAGGCGAAAAAATAGTGTTGATCAGTAAAAAACCCCTGAAAGTGCTTTTTAGCACTTTCAGGGGTTCTAGCTTGTAAAGGACGGTAAAACAGGCGTTTTCTCGTCATAAGACCAAACCGCTGTAAAGCGATGGACCCAGATCGAAGCCCAGTGACAGCGGGTTCGGTTTGGAAAAGAGGAGGAACAAAATGAGTGCGCTCTGAATTTTAAATAGAAAAGTCGGAGCAAACGACATAACGTTTGCTCCGACATGGCAGCGGGAGAAGGATTCGAACCCTCACAAACAGAGTCAGAGTCTGTCGTGCTACCCTTACACAATCCCGCTATTTGCGCCTGCTGTCGCAAGCACGAATGTTATTATAGCAGAGGATAGAAAATTGTCAATAGAATTTTTTTATTTTTTTATTTTGAAAGCAAAAAAGAAAGATGGTCCTGTCTTGCCTTCAATCTGAAAGTAAGGTATACTACCTTTTAAGAGGTGATGGATATGGAGTTTCAGCATGAGCGGGAGCGCATTTTTGCCTTGGATGAACAGGGAAAGCTGGTGGCAGAGGTCACATTCCCCGTTTCAGAGGGGGTGGCTGACATTGACCACACCTTTGTAGACCAGTCCCTGCGGGGACAGGGGGTGGCCGGCCAGCTGCTGGATGCTGCCGTGCGGCAGATCCGGATGGAGGGCCTGCGTGCCAAGGCAACCTGTAGCTACGCGGCAAAGTGGTTCAAGGAGCACCCTGATCAGTCTGATCTGCTTTAATTCCCCTGCACGAAGGACGACCTGTTCAAGGCCGTCTTTTTTACTGCTTCAATTTGTGGTGTAAGGCAGGAGAAATGAGGGGTATACTGTAAGGGTAAAAGGGCTGGGTTCGTCTTTTTTCGAAAAATTTTTCTCTTGTTTGCTCACGAAACCAAGTTTTTTTATAGAAGTTCGTAGTTTTTTCTATCGTTTTTGCGGCGAGAAACGATTAGAATAAGGACGCTGAAAGAAACATCGGTTTTTTCAGCGAGTCTACGTAAGACGCCAACTGAACGAAACAGGAGGAATAACAATGAAAAAGAAGCTTGCACTTGCTCTGGCCGCTGTCATGATGATCGGCCTGTTTGCCGGATGTGGCAGCAAGGACAACAACAGTGCGAACAGCAACGCCGGCAGCTCTGCTGGCAGCGCCGCCGGCAGCACCTCTCAGGGGACTGCCACTCCCGCCAGCGATATGCGGGTAGACGTGTTCTACTATGACTTCTCCGATATCTATATCTCCAGCGTCCGTGCGTCCATGGACGAGCAGCTGAAGGCCCTGGGCATTGAGCCCAACAACTGGGACGGCGCCGGCTCCCAGCCCACCCAGACTGACCAGGTCAACACCGCCATCACCGCCGGTTCCGATCTTCTGATCGTCAACATCGTGGAGACCTCCACTTCCGATCCCGCCAAGGATATCGTTGAGGCCGCCCGCTCCGCTGACATCCCCGTCATCTTCTTCAACCGCGAGGTCGCCGACAATGAGGTGATCAACAGCTATGAGAAGTGCGCCTTCGTGGGTACCAACGCCCCCGACGCCGGCCATATGCAGGGTGAGATGATCGGCAACTACCTGATGGCCAACTACGACGCCGTGGACCTGAACGGCGACGGCACCATCTCCTATGTGATGTTCAAGGGCCAGGAGGCCAACGCTGAGGCTGAGGCCCGCACCCAGTTCGCCGTTGAGGACGCCAACGCCATCCTGACTGCCGGCGGCAAGCCCGAGCTGGCTTACTACGATGCCTCCGCTTCCACCAAGTACCTGGTTGACCAGGCCGGCAAGTGGTCCGCTCAGGCTGCCAACGACTACATGGTGTCTCTGCTGGGCTCCTATAACGAGGGCAACAACAACATGATCGAGCTGGTCATCTGCAACAACGATGGTATGGCCGAGGGCGCTATCGCCGCTCTGCAGAACGTGGGCTATAACAACGGCGAGGGCACCACCATCATCCCCGTGTTCGGCGTTGACGCCACCGACTCCGCCAAGGCTCTGATCAAGGCTGGCAACATGACCGGCTCCATCAAGCAGGACGCCGTGGGCATGGCCTCCACCATCGTCACCCTGGTCAAGAACGTTCAGGACGGCGCTGAACTGATGGCCAATACCGATTCCTTCACCATTGATGCTGATGTGGCTAAGATCCGCGTGCCTTACGCCATGTATGACGCTACTACCCAGGACTAAGGACTGGTGGCAAAGCTGAATCGGCCCCAATAGAAACGACCCAAAGCGAGCGGGGCTGCCGGATGGCAGCCCCGCTCTCCAAGTGAAGCTCCCGCTTGAGACGCGGCCTGTACCGGGCGCGTATGAAGCGGAAGCTTCACCAAGAGAGAGGAGGAACAATATGGAGCAGCCAGCACTGCTGGAGATGCGCGGCATCTGCAAGGAATTCCCGGGCGTCAAGGCGCTGGACGGCGTCAACCTTACTGTCCGTCCTGGCACAGTCCATGCCTTGATGGGGGAGAACGGAGCCGGCAAGTCCACCCTGATGAAGTGCCTGTTCGGCATCTATCACAGAGACGCGGGTACCATCACGCTGGACGGCAAGGAGATCAATTTCAGAAGCTCAAAAGAGGCCCTGGAGAATGGTGTGGCCATGGTGCACCAGGAGCTGAACCAGGCCCTGACCCGCACGGTGAAGGACAACCTGTGGCTGGGCCGGTATCCTAAAGTAGCCGGATTTGTGGTCAGCGAGCGCATTATGGACCAGCGCACAAAGGAGATTTTTGAGACCTTAGAGGTAGAGGTGGACCCCAATGCTGTGATGTCCACGCTGCCCGTTTCCCAGCGCCAGATGGTGGAGATCGCCAAGGCAGTATCCTATAATTCCAAGATTATCGTCTTTGACGAGCCCACCTCCTCCCTGACAGAGACTGAAGTGGAGCACCTGTTCCGGATCATCAATATGCTGCGGGACCGGGGCTGCGGCATCATCTATATCAGCCACAAGATGGAGGAGATCCTGCGGATCAGCGATGATGTCACCATTATGCGGGACGGCACCTGGGTGGCTACCAAACCGGCCAAGGAGCTGACCATGGACGAGATCATCCGGCTGATGGTGGGCCGTGAGCTGACCAACCGCTTCCCGCCCAAGACCAACAAGCCGGGAGAGGTGATCCTGGACGTCCAGCATATTGCGGGAAAATATACCCGGCTGAAGGACGCTACTTTCCAACTGAAAAAGGGTGAGGTGCTGGGTATCGCCGGTCTGGACGGCTCCGGCCGGACCGAGGTGCTGGAAAATCTGTTCGGCGCCATGACCCGACAGGGGGGAACTATTACCCTCCACGGTAAGCAGATCCAGAACCGGACCCCCAGAGAATCCATCAAAAACGGCTTTGCCCTCCTTACCGAGGAGCGCCGGGCCACCGGCATCTTCGGCATTCGGGATATCAAGGAGAACACCGTCATCTCCAATATCAAAAATTACCTGGTGGGCTTTGGCCGTCTGGCCTATCTTAGCGACAAGAAGATGAAAGAGGACACCGACTGGGCCATCCAGGCCATGCACATCAAAACGCCCAGCCAGAGGACCCAGATTCGTTCTCTATCCGGCGGCAATCAGCAAAAGGTCATCATCGGCCGCTGGCTGCTGACCAAGCCGGAGATCCTTCTGCTGGACGAGCCCACTCGTGGCATCGACGTGGGAGCCAAATACGAGATCTATCAACTCATCATCGACCTGGCCAACGAGGGCAAGGGGGTCATTATGGTATCTTCCGAGATGCCTGAGCTGCTGGGCGTATGCGACCGCATCATCGTCATGTCCGGCGGTCAGGTAGCCGGTGAGGTAGACGCGAAGAACACCAGCCAGGAGGAGATCCTCACCCTGGCGGCGAAGTATGTGTAAAGAGGAGGAAACGATTCATGAGTAACGAATCCAAGCAGCTCGCCGCCAAGGCGAAAGGCATTGACGCCAAGCAGGTCGGCAACGCCCTGCTGAACAATGCCCTGATCATCATTATGCTGGCGGTGGCCGCCTATGTGGCGATTACCCAGCCTTCTTTCCTGGCCCCCCGCTCTCTGGTCAACCTGCTGTCCCTGACCGCGGCCTATCTGCCTGTGGCGCTGGGCATCGCCGGCTGCATCGTGCTGACCGGCACCGACCTGTCCGCCGGTCGGGCCGTGGGCATCACCGCCTGTGTGGCCGCCTCCCTGCTCCAGGCCAGCGACGCCGCCAACAAGATGTGGCCCAATATCGGCACCCTGCCCATCCCCCTGGTCATCCTGATCGTGGTGGGCATCGGCGCTCTGATCGGCGCCTTTAACGGTTTCTTTGTGGCTAAGTTCAAGCTGCACCCCTTCATCGTCACCCTGGCGACCCAGCTGATCCTGTACACTATCCTTCTGCTATATGTTCAGCAGGGCAACAACAACGGCATGGCCATCTCCGGTCTGGATCAGGGCTACCGCAACTTCGTGGTGGGCAATCCCCCTCTGCTGACCTTCGGATCCATTCAGATCCCCAACTATGTGATCTACGCTGTGCTGCTGACCGTTCTGATGTGGTTCATCTGGAACAAGACGACCTTCGGAAAGAACATGTTTGCCCTGGGCGCCAATGAGGAGGCCGCCCGTGTGTCCGGCGTCAACGTGTTTGCCACCACCATCGCCGTCTTTGCCCTGGCTGGCGCCATGTACGGCTGGGCCGGCTTCGTGGAGTCCGCCCGTATCGCCTCCAACACCGCCAACACCGGCGTCAACTACGAGCTGGACGCCATCGCGGCCTGCGTCATTGGCGGCGTGTCCTTTGTAGGCGGCATCGGTAAGATCAGCGGCATCGTCATCGGTGTTATCATGCTGCGCCTGATTTTCGTGGCCCTGCCTCTGGTGGGCATGGACCAGAACCTGCAGTATGCCATCAAGGGCGGGATCATCCTCTTTGCCTGCGCTCTGGATATGCGCAAATATCTGGTGAAAAAGTAATTTCTACCGCACGTTCCTCTGGCCTTTTGGGCGCCCATCCACCACACGGCGGACGGGCGCCTTTCTTCTGTGGGAAAGAAGGGAGGCCCTTGAATAGCTTGGCAGACCTGTGCTATACTCTTTCCAAAGGAGGGGTCACTATGGAGCCCTACCGTGTGCTGCTGGCCGACGACGAGGAGGAGATCCGCGCCGGCATCAGCCGCAAGATCAACTGGAGCAGTCTGGGCTTCGCCCTGGTGGGCGAAGCGGAGAACGGCCAGGAGGCCCTGGAGCTGGCCGAGCAGCTCAGGCCGGACGTGGTCCTCACTGATATCAAAATGCCATTTATGGATGGCTTGGAGCTGTGCCGCCGCTTGAAACAGTCCCTTCCGGCGGCTAAACTAGTAGTATTCTCCGGTTTTGACGATTTTGAATACGCCCGCCAGGCCATCGGTATGGACGTATCCGAATATATCCTGAAGCCCATCAACGCCCCTGAGCTGATGGATGTGCTGAACAAGCTGAAGGACCAGCTGGACCGGCAGCGGCTGGAGCGGCGGGATATGGAGACCCTCCGCCGCCGGTATGAGGAGAGCCTGCCCGTGCTGCGTGAAATGTTCTACGCCCGGCTGCTGGATGGACAGATACGGGCTGATTTGATTCAGGAGCGGGCGGGCCGATACGAGATTGAACTGCCTCAGGGGACTTGGGCGGCGGCGCTAGTCCAGGTGGACTGCCTCAACGAAGCGGGAAAGCCGGAGCGGGATGAACTGCTCCTCCTGTCTGTCCGGGCGTTTTTGGAGGAGCATTTTGCCTTGGAGGGCTGTACCATCCGGGCCATCCTGTATAATGATACAGTGGCTCTGCTGGCCCATATGGGAGATCAGGGGATATATCCCCTGATCGAGGAGCTGGGGCGGCTGTGTGCCCTGGCTTACAGCTATCTGGGGATGTCGCTGACCGTGGGGGTGGGCTTGCCCTGCGATGGGCCGGAGGAGCTCCATTCCTCGGCCGAGGGGGCCCGTTCCGCCCTGGATTACCGTGTGCTGAAGGGGAGCGTACAGGTCATCTATATCGGCGATATGGAGCCGGACCACACGGTCCGGCTGGCCTTCGAGGAGGAGGACCAGCGCCAACTGACAGCGGCGATCAAGCTGGGAAGCCAAGAAGAGGTGGAGCGGACCATTCGTACACTGATGGACCGGGTCCGCGAGGCGGGGCTCTCTTTGCCCCAGTGCCACCTGTTTTTCCTGGAAACCATGACCTGTCTGATCAAACTAGCCAGAGGAGGCGGGGTGGAGCTGGAGCGGGTGTTTGGGTCCGGCTTTACCGGGGCGATCTCCATCACGGATTTTTCCTCGCTGGATGAACTGGAGCGGTGGCTGGTAAAGGGCGGCCTGAAGCTGCGGGAGCTGCTGGGGCAGCAGCGGACAGACTCCACCTGGAAGACGGTGGAGCGGGCCAAGGATTTTATTGCCCGGAACTATGGGGATGGGGATTTGAGCGTAGAAACCCTTTGCTCCTATCTCCACCTGTCGCCCACCTATTTTTCCACCCTCTTCAAACGGGAGGTGGGGATGAGCTTCATCGCCTATCTGACTGAGGTGCGGATGGAGCGGGCCGCCCAGCTCCTGCGGGAAACAGAGGAAAAGACCTACCTTATCGCGGAGCAAACAGGTTATACTGACCCCAACTATTTCAGCTATGTGTTCAAACGCCGGTTCGGTGTGTCCCCCTCCAAATTCAGGGCGGGACAGACGGGCTGACACCATCCGCCGGATGGGCATAACAGCGGGCCATGGCCCGCTGCCCCTTTCCCAGGAAAGGGGACCTGGTCAACGAAAAGAGAGGAGGGGGAGAGTGACCTCTATATTAAAGCGGTTTACCAGCCGCTGGGCCCAGCGATACCAGAAAATGAGCATCCAAATGGTTATCTCCCTCTCCTTTACCACGGTGGCGGTGGTGGGGATGATCTTTATGGGCCTGAGCCTGTTTTGGCGCTTTTCTTCCGCCACCGGGGAACTGGTGGCGGAGAACAGCCAGCGGGTGCTGGCTCAGGTCAATTTGAATCTGGACAGCTATCTCCGCTCTATGATGCGGGTGTCCGACACCATGTACTACCGGGTTATCAAGAGCGCGGACCTGGGGCGGGACAGCCTGACCGCACCCATGGAGCTGTTATATGAGGACGACCGGGACTCCCTGGTGTCCATCGCCCTCTTTGACCTGCGGGGAGGGTTGGTGTCCGCCGTTCCGTTAAGCACCCTGAAACAGCCAGCGGACCTGACGCAGACGGGCTGGTTCCTCTCGGCGCTTCAGAAGAAGGAGAACCTCCATTTCTCTACACCCCATGTCCAGGATCTCTTCGAGGACCCGGACTACCACTACCAGTGGGTGGTTTCCCTCAGCCGCTATGTCCAGCTGACCCGGGACGGAGCCACAGAGGGGGGTGTCCTGCTGGTGGATATGGGCTTTGCTGGCATTGAACAGGTGTGCCGCAACGTGGAGTTGCCCAATGGGGGCTACCTGTATCTCATTGACGGCAGCGGCGAGCTGATCTACCATCCCCGGCAGCAGCTCATCTATTCCGGGCTGCAGGAGGAGAACAACCAGGCAGCGGCACGCTACCGGGATGGCACCCACAGCGAGGAGTTCCAGGGCCAACGCCGCCAGGTGACCGTAAAGACCGTAGGCTATACCGGCTGGAAGCTGGTGGGAGTCGTGCCGGTGGAGGGAGGGTTTGTCTCCGACTCCCGGCAGATATTCCTTTTTGGGCTGTCCCTGCTGTTGTTCTCTATCTTCCTCATGGCCTTTTTGAATTTTCGGATATCTGCCCATATCTCGGATCCTATCCGCCGTCTGGAGCAGTCCATCAAGGAGCTGGAGGCGGGCAGGGAGGACGTGGAGATCGAGGAGGGAGGTTGCTATGAGGTGCAGCGCCTGGGCCACTCGATCCGGTCCATGGTGTCCACCATGCGGCACCTGATGGACGACATCATCGAGCAGGAGGGGCAGAAGCGCCGAAGTGAGCTGGAGGTCCTCCAGTCCCAGATCAATCCCCACTTCCTCTATAACACTCTGGATTCCGTCATTTGGATGACCGAGGCGGGCCGCTATGAGGAGGCCATCCAAATGGTCACCTCCTTGGCCCGGCTGTTCCGCATCTCTCTCAGCCGGGGAAAGAGCATCATCCCCCTGGCGGACGAGTTGGAGCACGCCCGCCACTATATGAATATCCAGCAAATACGCTATAAAAACAAATTTACCACACAAATCAATGCCCTGCCTGGGACCGATGGCCTATATACCATGAAGCTTATTGTACAGCCTATCTTGGAGAACGCCATCTACCACGGGATGGCCTCAGCGGAGGACGACGGCCTCATCACCGTCACAGCCCGGCGGGAGGGGGAGGACTTGGTCATTGATGTAGCGGACAACGGGCTGGGGATGCGTCCAGAGGTGGCCGCCTCTCTGCTGGATGAGGACAGGCCCGAAATCCGCACCAGCGGATCGGGGATTGGAGTGCGGAATGTCCACCGGCGGATTAGGCTGACCTTCGGAGACAGATATGGGCTTACCATATTCAGCGAACCCGACGAGGGGACCACTGTGCGGATCCGCCTCCCCGCTCTGGATCAGGACGGGGCGGCCCAGTACCAGCGGGAGGACGTGCCATGAAAAAGAGAAGAAGCGCGCTGATCCAGCTGGCCATCCTGACAGCCCTGGGAGCCGCTGTGGCCCTCACCCTTCTGCTGCCTCAGATGTCTGGACTGCACAGGCGTCCACAGCCGCTGGAGCTATCGGTCATCATTCGGGAGCAGGACAGCTCCTTCTGGACCAACACCCGTATGGGGATGGAGCAGGCGGCCGGGGAGCTGGGGGCTGAACTGCGGTTTTTGACCCTGGCCACCGCCAACGACGGCAGGGAGCAGTGGGAGCTGTTACAGCGGGAGATCGAGCAGGGCGCGGACGCTCTGGTGGTCGCCCCCGCGGACCCGGCGGCGCTGGAGAAAAGCCTGGGGGAGTTGGACAGGGACGTTCCGGTGGTCACATTGGAATCCCCGCTGGAGGGGGCTGATTTGAGCGTGGTAGTCCCCAATGCTGAGATGGGGGCCAGTCTGGCCCAGGCGGCACTGGAGGATTGGAAGGGTGGAACGGTGCTTTTGCTTGACACCGCTCCCCACTGTACCGCTGTGGCCCAGCGCCTGGCGGCGGCCAAAGATCTCTTGGCCGGGGCTGGGGTGGAGACACAGGTTGAGACAGTCTCTGTAGACAGCCTGGCGAGCCGGCTGCCCGAGCTGCTTAGGCAGTTGAGCCCTGCCCAGATGATGACGTTTGAGCCGGCGGCCACGGAAGCGGCCGCCAGTGTGAAAAGCCTGGAGGGGCTTTCGGCGGATTTCTACGGTGTAGGCGCGACCGCCGCCGTTGTAGCGGCCCTGGATCAGGGCGCCCTGTCCGCCGTGGCCGCCTGGAGCGACTACGCCGCGGGCTATCTGGCGGTGGACGGAGCCGCCAAACTGGCCAGGGGGGAGCGGAGCGAAATGAAGCCGCCGCCCTTTTTCCTGATCCGAGGGGAGGACATCTATGAGCCGGACAACCAAAAATTACTCTTCCCAGTCACATCTTAAAGGAGTTGCCGTCCTGCTGCTGGCCCTGCTAGCCATAGCGCCTCTGTCTGGCTGCGGCCCAGAAAAGGGAGCGGAAACAGAGACCTTGCGGGTGGGGCTGGCGCTCTATACCCAAGACGACACGTTCATCTCCACCATTGTACAGGACCTGGAGCGGATCGCCCAGGAGGAGGAACTGGCCAGGGACATCAAGATCAACCTCTCTGTGGCTGATGGAAGGAGCAATCAGACGACCCAGCTGGAACAGGTGGACCGGCTGATTACCTGGGGCTGCGATGTGCTGTGTGTCAATATCGTGGACCGCACCGCGGCGGCGGTTCTCATTGACAAGGCGGAGGAGGCCGGGGTGCCCCTGATCTTCTTCAACCGCCAGCCGGTGGCGGAGGATATGGAGCGATGGGATCAGCTCTACTATGTGGGCGCCAGAGCGGAGGAGGGAGGCATCCTTCAGGGGCAACTGGTGCTGAAGGCATGGCTGTCCGACCGGGAGCGGCTGGATAAAAACGGAGACGGTATCCTCCAGTATGTGATGCTGGAGGGAGAGCCGGGCCACCAGGACGCCCTGCTGCGTACCGAGTATTCCATCCAGGTGTTGTCAGAGGCTGGGGTGGAGCTGGAGAAACTGGGAAGTGACACCGGAAACTGGAAGAGGGGTCCGGCCGCCACAAAAATGGGCCAGTGGCTGGAGGAATTTGGGGACCAGATCGAGGCGGTCATCGCCAACAATGACGACATGGCGCTGGGCGCGATAGACGCCTATGGACAGACGGACTGGGAGCTGCCTCTGGTGGTGGGGGTAGACGCCACCGCCCCGGCGCTTCAGGCCGTAGCGGAGGGAACACTGTACGGCACGGTCCTCAACGACGCCGAGGGGATCGCACGGGCGATGCTGGACCTCACACTGGCACTGAGCGGTGTGAAGGACTCTGGGGACACTGTGGAGCTGACCGGGGACCACTACGTCTGGCTCTCCTACCAGAAAGTGACCAAAGAGAATCTGGCGGACTTTCAAATGGAATAGGTCTTTGGCGGGACGGGGCGTGGTTCCTGTCCCGCTGATATTTTGTTCCCGCGGGGATATACTATGGGGGAATGGATCTTAAACAGAGTAAAAGGTGGAGAGAGCATGGAATACTACCATGGTCCGGGCCGGCGTGGGGCCTATTTTGAGGGCTGGTATCTAAAGCATCAGGGCCCGGAGGGGGAGTTGGCCCTGATCCCGGCGATTCACCAGCGGCGCGGCGGGGAACGCTCTGCCACCATCCAGGTGATCACTGCGGACCAGACTAGAATATTCTCTTTCCCAGAACGGGCGTTTCAGGCATGGGCGGACCAGTTTAAGGTTCGAGTCAGCGGAAACTGGTTTTCCCAGGACGGAGTCTATGTGGATTTGGAGGAAGGGGATTTTTCCCTGAAAGGAGAGCTGCGTTACGGCCCGTTTACCAGGCTGGAGTCAGACATTATGGGCCCCTTTCGACGGGTGCCGGCCATGGAGTGCGTCCACACGGTGCTGAGTATGGCCCACCCGTTGGAGGGGCTGCTCTGCCTGAACGGGCGGTATTTGGATTTCTCCCATGGAACGGGATATATCGAGGGGGACAGGGGGAGGTCGTTCCCCAGGACCTACCTGTGGACGCAGTGCTGCTGGCAAGAGCGCCAGAAGGGGAGCATCATGCTGTCTATTGCCCACATCCCTATTCTGGTGGGAGGGTTTACCGGCTGTATCTGTCAGATATGGTTCGGAGGCAGATCTTACCGGATGGCCACCTACCAGGGAGTAAAAGTAGTCCAGTGGGGTAAAGAGGGGGCGCGTCTAAGACAGGGAGATTTGGAATTATCAGTGGATCTGGTCCGGGAGAGCGGACAGCCCCTCCGGGCCCCTGTTTCCGGACAGATGGAGCGGACCATCCACGAGAGCCTCTGCGCCACCGTCCGCTACCGCCTGTGGGAGCGGGGAAAGTTGATGTTCGACCGGACAGATGAGCTGGCCAGCTATGAGTACGCGGACGAGGGAAAAAAGCGCCGGGGGAGGGGCCGGTATTCATAAGGAAACATGGACTCCAACAAGATACAGACAGGAGAGGGATGGCCTTGTTCCCAGTCGGCCGGTCACAAAGCTTGATTTTTCTCAGAAAATGTAGTTAAATCAATCTGATATCGAGATGCCTGTGCCGCGAACGGCGCTTTAGCCCTTTCCGGAGCGGAGAAGGCTTTTTGGAGGCAGGCGGAAATGGGGAGGGACAAGCATGGAGCGGGGAATGGTCCACCTTTACTGGGGAACGGGAAAAGGAAAAACGACAGCGGCTATGGGGCTGGCCCTCCGGGCCCTTGGAAAAGGTATGGGAGTCACCGTAGTCCAGTTCTTAAAAGGGGGAATGAGCGGGGAACTGTCCCCTTTAGAGCGGTTGGGGGCCAGGATATACTCTGGGGCGGCTGGAGATCGGTTCTTCTTCCAGATGTCGGAGGCGGAGCGAAAAGAACTGGCGCAGGCGCAGACCAGACTGCTTCATCAGGCTCTCCAGGTCCCCTGTGACCTGCTGATCCTGGACGAGGCCTGTGCGGCCTGGCAGCTTGGCGCGGTAGACCGGGAAATGCTCCGTCAGGCTGTATTGGGCCGGCCGGAGCATTGTGAGGTAGTGCTTACTGGCCGGGAGCCCGCGGATTGGATGAAGGAGGCGGCCCACTACTCAACAGAGATGGTCTGCCACAGCCACCCCTTTGACCGCGGGACACAGGCTCGCCCTGGGATCGAATTTTAAGGGGGTAAGAAATGGATCATCTGCGCTATCATCTGACCGTGAGGCTCTACCGGCAGGACAAGAGCTTTGGCCCCGGCCCCATGCGGCTGCTCCGCGGTGTGGAGGAGGGCGGTTCTCTTCACCAGGCGGCGGAGGCCATGGGGATGTCTTACTCCAAAGCGTGGACCCTGCTGCGTAAGCTGGAAAAGGAGTGGGGCTTTACCCTGCTGGACCGCCAGCCCGGCGGCCCCAAAGGAGGAGGCTCCGTACTTACCCCGGAAGGCAGGGATCTGCTGGAGCGGTATGAGGCCATGTGCGCCCAAGTAGAGCAGGCGGCCCAAAAGGCGTTTGCACAATATTTTCAGTAGCTGAGAGCACCCCTGCCCGACGGGCAGGGGTGTTTTTGACAAAGGGATATTCTTGTGTTAGAATAACGCTCGGCATTTGCCGACCAGAGATCGACAAAAGATAAAGAGGGATAGAGAGATGAAGATAAACTTTCAAAAGCGGCTGCTGGCACTGGCCATTGCAGCTGTGATGACCCTTTCCTTGGCCGCCTGTGGCCAGAAGAACGGCCCCGCGGCTTCCAGTGGGAGCCAGGGGGCGGCCGCTGGCTCCGCTGAGGTCCAAAGCGGCGGGCAGGAGGGGATAGTCGCCTTTACGGACCAGGCCGGGCGGCAGGTAGAACTGGAGGGTCCGGCCCAGACGGTGGTAAGCTGCTATTATGTGACCACTTACGCGGCGATTGCTCTGGGCGTAGCCGACCGGGTGGTAGGTCTGGAAAAAAAGGCGGATACCCGTCCGATCTATCATATGGCGGCCTCTGCCTTGCTGGAGAAGCCCCAGGTGGGCACCATGAAAGAACTGGATGTAGAGGCGGTGGCCGCTCTGGCTCCGGATCTGGTGGTCATGCCAAAGAAGCTGATGGACTATGCGGATACTCTGGAGGAGCTGGGCCTTCCGGTGATGGTCGTGGAGCCTGAAACCCATGAAGGACTAGTGACTATGCTGGAGCTGCTGGGGCAGGCCTGCGGGGTCGAGGACCGGGCGGCCCAGCTGACAAACTACTATGAGGAACAGCTGGACCGGATGGCCCAGCTCACCGAGGGCACGGAGAGGCCGCTGGTCTATCTGGCGGGGAACTCCTCCTACCTTACCGCCGCCCCGGACGCTATGTATCAGAGCTCTCTGATCGAGGGCGCCGGAGGGACCAATGTGGCCGCTGGCCTGGAGGGGGACTACTGGGCCGAAGTATCCTATGAGAGCGTCTTGGCCATGGCGCCGGAGGTGGTCATTATCCCAGCGGGAGCGGAGTATACGGCTGAGGATATTCTAGGGGATCCCCAGTTGGCCTCCCTTCCAGCGGTCCAGAGCGGCGCGGTCTACGCCATGCCCAGCGGCATTGAGGAGTGGGACTCTCCCATCCCCTCCGGCATTCTGGGCACAATGTGGCTGACCAGCGTCCTCCATGAGGACGTTTATCCCTTTGCGGACTTTGTGGCCGACGCGCAGGACTTCTATCAGACCTTCTACGGCTTTCAACTGGATGGGAGCCTGATCACCAAGTAACGAAAGGAGGGGGATGCGGCCTGTGAAACGGTTTGGTCGGAGTGGGAAGGCCCTGGGGATAGCAGCCGTCCTAATGGCGGCTCTGGTCCTAGTTTCGGTACAGGTGGGCAGCTTCCCCCTTTCTTCCAATGAAATATGGGACATCCTCGCTGGGGGACGGAAGGGGACCACCCAGGCCCAGGTGCTGTGGACACTCCGTCTGCCGCGGGTGTGGATGGGGCTGCTGGCCGGCGGGGCCCTGGGTCTGGCTGGCGGAGTCTATCAGACGCTGTTCGGCAATCCTCTGGCCTCCCCGGACCTGACAGGGGTAGCCTCAGGGGCTTCCTTGGGAGCGGCCTGCGCTATTGTGCTGGGGGCCGGAACCTCCGCCCAGATCATGGGGGGAGCCTTCCTGATGGGAATGGCCTCGCTGGTCCTGGTCCTGGCCCTGGTGCGCTGGGCCGGGTTGGAGCGGACAGGGACCTATATCTTGGCGGGGGTCATCATCTCCTCGGCGGCGGATGCCGGGTTGATGGTGCTGAAGACTGTGGCTGACCCGGAGGGAGAGCTGGCCGCCATTGAGTTTTGGACCATGGGCAGCCTGGCCGCTATGACGGCGGATAAGGTGTGGCCTGCGGCGGCTGCCATCCTTATCCCGGCCCTTCTCATCTTTCTGTTCCGGCAGCGGTTGCTCATCCTCTCCATGGGGGAGGAGAGCGCCCGGACCATGGGCCTTGCCCCTGGACCGTGGCGGAGTCTGTTGCTTGGTCTGACCACGCTGATGGTGGCGGCGGTGGTGTCAGTGGCCGGGGTGGTGGCCTTTGTGGGGCTGATTGCCCCCCACATCGCCTTCCTTCTGCTGGGCCGGCGGGGCGGCCCCTATCTGCCGCTGTGCGCTTTGGTGGGAGGAGATATCCTGCTGGCCGCCGATCTGTTGGCCCGAAGCCTAGCTGGTGGGGGAGAGCTGCCTTTGAGCATCTGGACAGTATGTTTTGGTGTGCCGGTACTGCTGGCCCTGCTGGTGGGGCAGAGAGGAGGCCGGGATGGATAAGCTGCTGGAGGTACGGGACCTCAGCGCAGGCTATCAAAGGCCGGTGGTCCAGAACATCTCTTTCTCTATCCGCAAGGGGGAGCTGGCCGCTGTCCTAGGGAGAAATGGGTGTGGAAAAACCACTCTGCTCCGAGGCCTGACTGGCGGAGCCAAGGTGATGGAGGGGACTGTACTCCTAGATGGACAGGACTGTGCCGGCTGGGACCCGAGGCGGAAGGCCCGGAAGGTGGCGCTGCTCCCCCAGAGGGCACGGCTGCTTCCCGGTCTGTTGGTGGGGGAGGTTATCGCCATGGGCCGTTACCCTTGGACGGGTCCCCTCTCCGGGGGAGACAGAGAGGAGCGGGAACGAGTTCGGGCGGCGGCGGCCCAGTTTGAAGTGGATTACCTGCTGGACCGGGACTGTGCCCAACTCAGCGAGGGACAACGCCAGCTAGTCCAGTTGGCACGATTGGCAGCCCAGGACGCCCCAATCCTGCTGCTGGACGAGCCCAACACTGCCTTGGACTTTGACAATACCGCCCTGCTCTTTGACCGGATCACTCAGATGGTGGAGGGGGAAAAGTGCGCCCTGATGGTCCTCCATGACCCGGCTCTGGCCTTGGACCGCTGTCACCGGCTGCTCCTGCTGGACGGAGGAAGGCTGGTGGACGATATTATAGTGGCCGAACGGAGGGAGGAGGAACTCCAGGCGGCATTGAGAAGGCTGTATCCCTCCATCCGTGTCCGCCGGGAGGCGGAGGGCAGGTTTTACTGTCTGCCCGATTGAACGGGAAGCGGCGCCCTTTAATAGGGCGTCGTTTTTTGTTTGTCAAAGGAGAAAAAGGATGGTATAATAGCCGCTGAATGATGATGCCGCCAGGCAAGAGCCAATTTGGCTGTGCCGCTGCGGCATCCCGTGGATTATGACGGACATCTGTGCCGATCAAGATATGGAGGGGAACGCTTTGCTGACCATCGACCGGTATGTCAAGGCCCAAAGTCTGAAGGAGGCCTATGAGCTGTGTCAGAAGCGCAATAACGTGGTGCTGGGGGGAATGCTCTGGCTGAAGATGCAGGACAGAAAGGTGGGCGCCGCCATTGATCTGTGCGGCCTAGGGCTGGACCAGATCACGGAGAGGGAGGACGCCTTTGAGATAGGGGCCATGGTGTCCCTGCGGGAGCTGGAGAAACACCCTGGGCTCAACGAACTGACAGGGGGGGCCATCTCTAACAGCGTGGAGCATATCGTGGGGGTACAGTTCCGGAACTGTGCCACTGTGGGAGGAAGCGTCTTTGGACGCTTCGGCTTTTCCGATGTCCTGACCATTCTGATGGCCCTGGGGGCCCGCGTGGAGCTGTATCACGCCGGAGTGATGCCGCTGGCTGACTTCTGTGAGAGTCATATTTCCAGGGACATCCTTACCAAAGTCATTGTCCCCAAAGGTGTGACAGGGGCGGTATACCTGTCCCAGCGAAACAGCGCCACTGATTTTCCTCTCCTCGCCTGCGCCATTGTCCGCCGGGAGGAGGAATATCGGGTGGCGGTGGGCGCCCGTCCTATGGTGGCCCGGACCTATAGCGATGAGAGAGGCCTGCTGGCCGGAGGTATTACCCGGGAAATCGCCCAGGCATTCGCCCTTGAACTGTCCCAGCGAGTGAAGCTAGGGGGAAACGCCCTGGGCAGCGAAGAGAGCCGAAGGGCGCTCTGTCCGGTTTTGGTCCGCCGAGGACTGCTGAAGCTGGAAGGGGTGGAGTGACATATGGAGATCAACCTGAATCTAAATGGAAGGGCTGTCAGCGCTTCGGTGCGGCCGGATACGCTGTTGCTGGATTTTTTGCGGGACCAGGGCTGCTACAGTGTGAAGCGGGGATGCGAGACCAGCAACTGTGGCGCCTGTACAGTGCTGCTGGACGGCAGACCGGTTTTGTCCTGCAGCGTACTGGCGGCCAGAGCGGATGGCCGGACGGTCCAGACCCTGGAGGGCCTTCAGAGGGAGGCGGAGGCGTTTGTCACCTACATTGCCGACCAGGGCGCCGAGCAGTGCGGCTTCTGCAATCCCGGCTTTGTTGTCAATACCATTGCCCTGCTCCGGGAGAATCCGGACCCCACGGACCAGGAGATACGGACATTTTTGGCGGGCAACCTGTGCCGCTGTTCCGGCTATGAGGGGCAACTGCGGGGCATCCGGGCCTATCTGGACAGCAGAAAGGGAGGGAAGGCGTGATGGACCAGCAGGAGCTTAAGATCGTGGGCAAGGGGGTCAGGAAAAAGGACGCCATGGCCCTCCTCCTGGGCAAGCCCGCCTATGTGGACGACGTGACGCCACGGAACTGTCTGGTGGTCAAGGTGCTGCGCAGCCCCCACGCCCACGCTCTAATTGAGGAGATCGACACGGAAAACGCCGAGAGCATTCCCGGCGTGGTTGCCATCTTTACCTATAAGGATGTGCCCCAAAAGCGGTTCACGATGGCCGGACAGACCTATCCAGAGCCCTCCCCCTACGACCGTCTCATTTTGGACCGGCGGGTGCGCTTTGTGGGAGACGCTGTGGCCATCGTGGCCGGGGAGGACGAAGAGGCGGTGGACCGGGCGCTGAAGCGCATTCGGGTTCGCTACCAGGTCCTCCAGCCTGTACTGGACTACCACACCGCCAAGGACAACATGATCCTGGTCCACCCTGAGGAGGACTGGCGGTCCCTGTGCCCTGTGGGGGCGGACAACCGCCGCAACCTGTGCGCCAGCGAGAGCTGCCAGGACGGGGATGTGGACCAGGTGCTCGCCCAGTGTGATATCGTGGTAGAGGGGACCTATCACACCAAAGCCTGCCAGCAGGCCATGATGGAGACCTTCCGCACCTATACGGAGATGGACCCCTATGGCCGGCTCCATGTGGTCAGCTCCACTCAGATCGTATTCCATGTCAGGCGTATTCTGGCCAACGCTCTGGATATCCCAAAATCCAAGATCCATGTGGAGAAGCCCCGCATCGGCGGCGGCTTCGGGGCCAAGCAGACGGTGGTGGCCGAGGTATACCCCGCTCTGGTCACCTGGAAGACGGGCCGGCCGGCCAAGATGATCTATACCCGGCAGGAGTGCCAGACTGCCGGCTCTCCCCGCCACGAGATGGAGATCAAGGTGCGCTTGGGAGCCAGCCTGGATGGGACCATCCGGGCCCTGGATGTGTATACCTTATCCAATACCGGGGCCTACGGTGAGCATGGCCCTACCACAGTGGGGTTGTCCGGCCACAAATCCATTCCCCTGTATACCAACAGCCTGGAGGCCTTCCGCTTCGCTTATGACGTGGTGTACACCAATGTCCAGTCTGCCGGGGCCTACCGGGGTTATGGGGCCACTCAGGGCATCTTTGCTGTGGAGTCGGCGGTGAACGAGCTGGCCGACCGGCTTGGGGTGGACCCGGTGGCCCTGCGGGAGAAGAATATGGTCCGCCAGGGACAGGTCATGCCCGCCTATTATAACGAGCGGGCGGACGCCTGCGCCCTGGACCGGTGCATGACCCGCTGTAAGGAGCTGTTCCACTGGGAGGAGAAGTACCCCGTCCGGGATTTGGGCGGCGGAAAGATTCGGGCGGCAGGCGTAGCCATGGCCATGCAGGGGTCCGGAATCTCTGGGGTGGACGTGGGCTCCGCCACTATCAAGCTGAGTGATGAGGGATTTTTTAACCTGACCATCGGCGCCGCGGACATGGGGACTGGGTGCGATACTATATTGGCCCAGATGGCCGCCGAGTGTATGGAGTGCGAGGTGGATGAAGTAGCTGTCTTTGGCGCTGACTCCGACGCCTCCCCCTATGATTCCGGCTCCTATGCCTCCAGCACCACCTATGTCACCGGAAAGGCTGTGGAGAAAGCCTGTGCCGAGTTAAAAGAGCGGCTTTGCGCCATTGGGGCGGAGCTGCTGGACTGCCCCAGAGAGGAAGTGGAGTACGCCAGGAAGGCGGTGCGTCGGTTGGACGGATCCGCCCAGGTATCCCTCTTTGATATCGCTACCAAGTCCATGTGCGGAAACGGAACAGCGGTTCAGACCACGGTTTCCCACTCCTCCCCCATCTCGCCGCCGCCCTTTATGGTAGGCATGGCCGAGGTGGAGGTGGACAAAGAAACTGGAGCTGTAAAGGTTTTAAACTATACGGCCGTGGTGGACTGCGGCACGCCCATCAACCCCAATCTGGCCAGAGTCCAGACCGAGGGGGGCATTGTTCAGGGGATTGGCATGGCACTGTTTGAGGATGTGACCTACAACAGGGAGGGGCGTATCCGGGAGGATTCCCTCATGCGCTATAAGATCCCAACCCGTCTGGATATGGGCAGTCTTCAGGTGGAATTTGAATCCAGCTATGAGCAGACTGGCCCCTTTGGCGCAAAGTCAATCGGGGAGATCGTCATCAATACGCCGGCCCCGGCTATCGCCCATGCCGTGTACCGGGCCACCGGCCTGCGGCACCACTCCCTGCCCATCACGCCGGAAAAGGTGCTCCTTGGCCGGGATGAGTAAGCACATCCTCTATCTGGCCGCAGGCAGCGGCCGCCGGTTTGGAAGCAACAAGCTGCTCTACAACTGGAAAGGAAAATCACTTTATAGATATAGCCTGGATATGCTGGCTGATTTGGTCCAAAGGCGGGAAGACTGTACCTTGACCGTGGTCTCCAGTTATCTGGAGATTCGGGAGATGGCCGCCGCGTTAGGCGCCAGGGTTGTGGATAGCCCTGAAACTGACAAGGGATTATCCTTTACAATAAAGAGTGCTATCCAGGCTTTGGATGGATTAGCGCCAGAGGATTTTTTGCTGTTTGCCGTGGCGGACCAGCCCTGGCTGGGGGCGGGGACTGTGTCCCGACTGCTGGATGCGGCCCGGCCCGGACTGCTGGCCGCCACCGCCGCCTGGGGAGATAGGGTAGGCAATCCCACCCTCTTTTCAGCGGAGCTGATACCCCGATTATTGGATCTCACCGGCGACCGGGGTGGACGGGCTGTCCTGGAGGCCTGTGAGGAACGGTGTCAGCGAATCCAGGTGGACACCCCACGGGAACTTGAGGATGTGGATACTAGACAGGCTCTGGAAGAAAATGGATTAGAAGCCTGAAACATTGTCCAAGTACGGCAAAGGAAAGGAAGAAAAACCATGCGTGTAATCTCCGGCTCGGCTAGAGGCAGAAGACTGAAGGAGCTTCAGGGGATGGATACCCGCCCCACCACAGATAAGGTCAAGGAGTCCCTATTCAATATTATCCAGTTCGAGATTGAGGGCAGAAGGGTGCTGGATCTCTTTGGCGGAACTGGTCAGCTGGGCATCGAGGCCCTGTCAAGGGGTGCGGACCACTGTACCTTTGTGGACATGAGAAAGGAGGCCGCCGCCCTGATTCGGGAGAACCTGAGGCTGACCGGCCTGAGTGAGCGGTCTCGGGTAGTCCAAGGGGACGCCCTGTCCTTCCTTTCCTCCTGCGGGGAAAAATTTGATGTGATCCTGTTGGACCCGCCTTACCGCACGGAGCTGCTGGAAAAGAGCGTGAAGCGGATCACAGAGTTTGACATTCTTCGGGAACATGGTATAATGATTTGTGAAAGCGCGGCGGAACGGGAGCTGCCCGCCCTGCCGCCCCCCTATGAACGGGGGAGAGAGTATCGCTACGGCAAGATCAGGCTGACAGTCTGCCGCCGGGCGGGGAGTGATAGACGATGAGTACTGCCATCTATCCCGGCAGTTTTGATCCAGTGACTCTGGGGCACCTGAATATCATCAAGCGGGCTGCCGCCTGCTTTGACAAGCTGATCGTGTGCGTCATGGTCAATTCCAAAAAACAGGGGATGTTCACCCCGGAGGAGCGGGTGGAATTGCTGCGCCGCTCCACCGCCCGTTTCCCCAATGTAGAGGTGGATTCCTCCAACGAGCTGTTGGCGGAATACGCCAAGCGCCGTCGGGCTCATGTGGTGGTCAAGGGCCTGCGGGCGGTATCGGATTTTGAGCAGGAGGTCCAGATGGCGGTCATTAACCGCAAGCTGAATCCCAAGTTGGAGACCATGTTTTTGGCCTCCAGTGAAAAATATACTTACCTCAGCTCTACCATCGTGAAGGAGATGGCCCGCTACGGAGCCAATCTGGCGGACTTCGTCCCCAGAGAGATCGTCAACGATGTGAACCAGCGCATGGGGCAGATGGAAAGAAAGGAAGGGTAATGGCATGGCAAGCGGAGTAGAAGAATTGCTGGATATGCTCTTTGAGATGATTGACGAGGCGAAGAACGTCCCTCTCTCCGGTGATAAGTGTATGATCGAACGGGACCGGGCGCTGGATCTAATCGACGATATCCGAAGCCAGTTCCCGGTAGAGCTGTCTGAGGCCAGAAAGATGATGGCCAACCGGGCTGAATTGGTCGCCTCCGCAAAACGCGAGGCCGACTCCATCCGCAAGGCGGCGGAGGATAAGGCGCGCCAGCTGCTGGCGGAGGATGTCATCACCCTCCAGGCCAAGCAGAAGGCCAACGATCTGAAGCGGGAGACTGAGGAGCGAAGCCGGGATCTGAAGCGGTCGGCCAACGAATACTGCGAAGATGTGCTGCGTCGTACGGAGGAGGCAGTGGCTGCCGCCTATGATGAGATCAAGAAGTCTCGGGCCAGCTTCCGGGCTGCCGCTGGAGCGTCTGCTGTGCCCCAGGCGGGGAGCACCGGCTCCCGGCCTATCTATGACGCCGCGGCTGACGAGGATTGAGAACAAAATGAAACAGCGCCGCTGGAAGGAAGCTTCCAGCGGCGCTGCTTTGTCTGAGTCAGGGGATCACGGCGAAGTGGGGGCGAATGGAGACTTAGCTTCACCAGGGCAGCCAGCCGTCCTCCCGGTCAGCCAGCACATCTATGGCCCCGTCCAGCATCTCGGCCGCCTCGGCCCGGGTCAGCTGATTGGATAGAGCTGCGGCGCCGGTGCTCTCCATTCGGATGACGCCGGAGGAGGCTAGGTTGGCCGCGGCCTGGGAGGCCCAGTGACCCTGGCTGTCAGAAGAAAATACCTCTACGGGCACATCAGTCACGTCCAGCAGGTTGTTTAGCATCACTGTGGCCTCGGCACGAGTGATCGGGGTATCCGCCCCAAAGACGGGGGCGCCGCTCTCATCTTTGGAGCCCTGGATGGTGCCGGCCTTCAGAGCCGCGGAAACAGAGCCCTTGGCCCAGGTGGGGATGGCGCTGTCGTCAGAGAAGCCGGTGAGTGTTACGCCCTCCATGGCTTCCAGACCAGACACGGCCATGGCCATGGTCAAGAACTGGGCCCGGCTGACGGGCTGCTTGGGGTCGAAGAAGTAGTGGCCGTTCATATACTGGCCCACATAGATGCCCTCCTCGGCCAGGTGAATCGCAGCCTTATGGGCGGGATTCCCCTCCATGTCGGCATAAGTCACCTTGGTGTCGGCCTTTTCGATGTGGACAGTGATCTTGGCCTCCGCGGAGGTGTTGCCAGCGGGGTCTACGGCTACATAAGTGAAGGAATCGCTCCCTGTCTTGTTCTCATAGGGGGTATACACGAACTGGCTGGAGCCGTCCTCTGCCAGAGTCACAGCGCCCCGGGCGGGGGTGGAGGTGAGCTGGAAGGACAGGGCGTCCCCCTCGCTGTCCACGGCGTCGAAATATCCGGTGATGGCCACGTTTTTATAGGTGGACAGCTCCATATTCCGAGCGATTGGGGCCTGATTTTCCTGGTCCAGAAGGTACAAGGTGACGGTAACGGGCCCGCAGTCCTGCGTGGGGGCGAGGCTGGGGGTGAAGGTAAAGGTGGTGGTGGTCACGGTGGGGACGGGAGAGCTCTGGAACCGGAGCCCGTCCAGAGCGGTACAGTCTACCACAGTGCCTACCTGGAGGGGCTGGCCGCCGATGACTAGTGTGCCAGCGCCGGGGTCAGGCAGGCTCTCGATGGTGATGGCAGTCAGCTGGGTCTTCTTATCTCCGGTGACCGCGAAGTCCTCCAGAGAGAAGGAGATGATGGTGCCGATAAGCCCGTTTTTGGAGAAGTCGTTGACAGCGGCGCTCTCCTTTTTATTCCAGAAGAAAGCGGAGGCGGGAAGGGACAGGGTAAAGGCCAGAGCCAGGGCTAGGATGGGAGCCATGACCCGGCGGAACGGATGAAAGCGATTCATGGGATACCTCCTTCAAAATTAGGTGTATCCCTATTCTTTTGCCATTGGAGCCAAATTATGCGAACACAGAAATTACCAGAAAAGATCCTGCCTTTCAGACAAAGCTCCCCGCATCCAGCAACGGATGCGGGGAGCTCCGGTCAGTCTGCAAACATGGGGGAGGAGAGATATCGGTCCCCAGAGTCGGGCAGGAGGACCACGATGGTCTTCCCGCGGTTCTCCTCCAGTCGGGCCAGCTCTCCCGCCGCCCACAGGGCGGCGCCGGAGGAGATGCCGGCCAGCACTCCCTCGGTCCGGACAAGCTCCCGCCCAGCCTGGAAGGCGTCCTGATCCCTTACACGGATAACCTGGTCGTAGACAGAACGATCTAGGGTCTGGGGAATAAAATTGGCCCCAATGCCCTGTATGCCGTGAGGGCCGGCTTGGCCCCCGGACAGCAGGGGAGAGGCGTCAGGTTCCACCGCTACTACCTTGATATTGGGATCTTGCTCCTTCAAATACCGGCCAGTACCGGACAAAGTCCCACCCGTCCCAACAGTGGCTACAAAAATATCCACGTTTCCATCTGTGTCACGCCAGATCTCCGGCCCGGTGGTCTGGTAGTGGGCACGGGGATTGGCTGGATTTTCAAACTGGCCGGGGATAAAGCTGCCGGGGATCGAGGCGGCCAGCTCCTGGGCTTTTCCCACCGCTCCCTGCATCCCTTGGGCGCCAGGAGTGAGGACGAGCTGGGCACCATAGGCCGCCAGCATGGACCGCCGCTCTGCGCTCATGGTATCCGGCATGGTTAAAATGACCTTGTATCCCCGTGCGGCAGCGATACAGGCTAGACCAATGCCAGTGTTGCCAGAGGTGGGTTCGATAATGGTGGCGCCTGGCTTGAGCAGACCCCGTTCCTCCGCGTCCAGAATGAGGGACAGCCCCACCCGGTCCTTAGCAGAGCCGGCTGGGTTAAGGTATTCCAATTTCGCCAGAACAGTGGCGGTGAAGTGGTGGGCTTTTCCGTAGCGTGTCAGTGCCAGGAGAGGTGTTCCTCCCACCAGCGGCTCGATTCCAGTATAGATACGGGCCATGATGACCAACCTTTCTCCATTCAAAATGATACAAAGCAACCGAGGATAGGCACTGCCTGTCCCAGTTGCCTGATATTAAAAATCATACCCCCGGCAGAGTTTTTTGTCAATTCGATTGCAAAGGTCGGGAGATAGGGGGTATAATGCTCTTATCTCTTAGTATGTCAAGAAAGGAAAACCTATGAAAACAGGACTGGTCCTGGAGGGCGGGGCCCTCCGTGCCATTTTTTCCAGCGGGGTGTGCGACGGCCTGCTGGAGGGCGGTATCATGACAGACTATTTCATCGGGGTGTCGGCAGGGGCGGCCTACGGCGTCAGCTATCTGTCCCGGCAGCCCCGCAGAAATCTGGAGGTGGTCACTCGCTTTGCCCCCGACCGGCGCTACATGGGGATGCGTAATCTGGCGGATAAGAAGAATCAGAGTTATTTCGGTCTGGAGTTTTCCTATCAGACTATCCCAAACGAGCTGGTCCCCTTTGACTACGACGCCTTTCAGGCCTATCCCGGAAAGGCGGAGGCGGTGGTCACTAATCTGAACACCGGCGGGGCGGACTATCTGGAGATCCCCCGGCAGGACCGGGAGTCCCTGGTGCTCCAGGCTACCTGCGCCATGCCTCTGATGTTTCCCATCTATCATATCAACGGTCAGCCCTATCTGGACGGCGGTGTTGGAGACGCCATCCCATGGCGGAGGGCGCTGGAGCAGGGCTGTGACCGTGTTCTGGTGGTGCTGACCAGGCCCAGGGAATACCGGCGCAGGCCAGATAAGCTGCTGCCCCTGGTGCGGAAGAAGTACCGGGAATATCCCAATTTTGTGGCGGCTATGGAACAGCGGGCCCAGGTCTATAACCAGGACCGGGAGGAGCTCTTCCGCGCGGAGCGGGAGGGCCGGCTTCTGGTCATCGCGCCCCGTTCCACCCTGGGCGTCTCACGGACAGAGCGGAACACGGAGAAGCTGCGGCTGCTGTGGGCGGCCGGCTATCAGGACGCTGTGGACCGGCTGGAGGAGATCCAGGACTTTTTCAGCCGATGAGGCGCTGCCTCCCGTCCGCTGGGCAGTCCGGCTCCTCGGCCGGCAGGGAGCAGAGCCCCTGATACCGCCCTACAAGGTCGGGCTGGAGGGCGAAAAGGGCCAGGATATCTCCCAACACGGTAAAAAAAGCGGACATACGGCCTAACTGGCCGCTGTCCTGGTCCTGGGCCAGGAGTAGGGCCAGTATGACGGCTATGGCCAGCAGCTCCTGGCTGCCGCCGCGGAAAAGTTGACCCAATACAACCACCCCCCGGTCATTCTATGCGCTGGCCGCCGGGGTGGTTTTTCGCGCCGCCTTGTCGAAGGCGCGGGACGGGTGAACCATGGATATCCATTGACGTTTCCAGGAGGATGTGGTATGGTCGTATACAGAAGATACAGGCAGGTGACAGGATGATCATTTTGGACCTGGAGTGGAACCAGGGATATGACAAGACCGTTTTAGACGAGGTCCTCCAGATCGGCGCGGTGCGGGTAGACCGGCTGGGTGGCCCCATTACAGATACCTTTTGCGCCTTTATCCGGCCCCGCGTCCACAAGAAGATGAAACAGATGGCCAGGTATCTGCCGGAGCTGCGGCGGTCCCTGGATTCGGAGACCACCTTTCCAGAGGCCATGGGAGCCTTCCTGGATTGGTGCGGCGAAGAGCGGGAATTTGGCGCCTGGGGCAGCGGCGATATGGAGGTGCTGGCCCAGAACTGCCGGTACTGGAAGATGGAGGCCGACCTGTCAAAAAAGGTGTGGGACCTCCAGCGCGCGTTCTCCATCACTGTGGGCACAGGCCAGAGCGTTGCTCTGTACCGGGCGGTGGAATACTGCGGCGTTCCAGCGCCCTTTGAATTTCACAACGCGCTGAACGACTGCGTCTATACGGCGGTGGTCAGCCAGTGGATCTCCCCGGCGGCTATCGACGAGCTGTCGTCGCCCGCTTGGGTAAAAAAATTTACCTGGACCTCTGAACCGGGGGGGAGCAGCCGCGAGATCGGGCCATTTCAAACGGCCAGGAGCGGACTGAATAGCCGGACCAGCCGTCTGATGAGCTGCCCGCTGTGCGGAGAGAAAGGTTGGGTCATCCAGTGGCGCTCCAGACGGGAGGGAGTCTATTTCGGTACCTTCCCCTGCCGCGAACACGGCAGGTTCTTGGTTCGGTTTGTGATGAGCCCTGGGGAGGACGGGCTGTTCCGGGGCAGGCTGTCCCTCCCACCTCTGACGGATGCCACCATCCAGGCATACTCCGAGGCCATGAAGGGTCAACTCCATTCCTGCAAGGCGCTGGGCGGCCGGCGGCGGAGGCGCGGCGGAAGAAGACGATCCGGGGACGAAGCGAGGGAGAAGGCGTCTTAAAAAAGAACAGCAGGGGGTGGACTGGCTTTGCTGGTCCGCCCCCTGTTCTGCTCAATTTAAGCACTTCTTAATATTTTCCCACTTGCAACTTAAACTCTGTATGTTATCCTTAGAGCAACAAGCATGGAAAGCGGGAGGAGAGGGACCATGTATACTATCCTGATCTGCGATGATGACAGGGACATTGTGTCGGCGCTGGATATCTATTTGACCAGTGAGGGCTATCAGACGGTCAAGGCCTATAATGGGAGAGAGGCGCTCAAGGCTGTGGAGCAGAGGGAGATTCATCTGATCCTGATGGACATCATGATGCCGGAGCTGGACGGGATTCGAGCCACAGCCAAGCTGCGGGAGGAGAACAATGTGCCCATTATTCTGCTGACGGCCAAGAGCGAGGACACAGATAAGATACTGGGGTTAAACATCGGGGCGGACGACTATATCACAAAGCCCTTTAACCCCCTGGAGGTCATAGCCCGGGTCAAGAGTCAGCTGCGGCGCTATACCAGCCTGGGAGGTTCAGAAAAGAGCACTGGCCTTATCACCGTTGGCCCGGTGTCCATGGATGACAGTGCCAAACGGGTCACAGTGGATGGAGAGCCCGTGGCGCTGACGCCCATTGAATACAATATTTTGAAGCTGCTGATTTCCCACCCCGGCCAGGTATTCTCCTCCGCCCAAATCTATGAGCAGGTATGGAACGATCCGGCCTACGGATCGGAGAACACGGTAGCCGTCCATATCCGCCATCTGAGGGAGAAGATCGAGATCGACCCGGCGGACCCCCGCTGGCTGAAGGTGGTGTGGGGGCTGGGCTACAAGATGGAGAAGGGAGGGGCCTGAATGGAAGCGGTACGGAAGAGCCCATGGGCTAAACTGACGGCTGCCTTTCTGATGCTGGCCCTTGCTTTTTCTAGTAGCTGGTTCGGATACAGGGCACTGACCGCTCTGTCCTGCGTGGGTGCCGAGAACTGGCAGCAGACAGGTATCTACTATGTTTTGCTGCGAGACCGAGAGGGCCAGCTGGCCGGCGGGGTGGCGGATGCCATCCAGCTGGAACGAAATGGGGAGAGCCTGTCTTATCTGGCTGTCCAGTCTATCCAGGAGAGCTTGGAGGAGCTGGAGGAGCGGATGGACGCTGAAAGCACCTGGTTTCGGTTTCAGGTCAAGACCGCCGACGGCGGCCAGGTCCTGGCCACCAATCTGAAGGAGGGGGAGACTCTCTCTGCGACGGTGTCCTCCGTGTGGTACTCCACCTTTGTGGTGGGCGAGCATTTTACACAGGAAGAATACGACCTCTATAACAGTGAAAATGATTATGTATTCTCAATCGGCGTGTCGGGACAGGGGAGCGAGCAGGTGCCGGGTGAGGCGGAGCTTGAGGGCAAGAGCGCCGTGGAACAGATGGTCATTGAGTGCGGGCTCCCACTGAACGTGGATGAGAGCCGGGCAGACGAATTTTACCAGCTATCCACCAGCTTTGACCAGGCCCTAGAGAGCTTCCGCCCCCGGTGTACCGCCGCTCTGTCCCTGATGGCGGCCAGTCTGCTGTGCCTGCTATTTCTGCTGTGGTCGGCGGGACATAAGGAGGGAAAAGAGGAGATCATACTCTCCTGGCAGGATAAGATATTCCTGGAGTTCCATTGGTTTTTCCTGTTGACTGTGGGGACCGCCCTGGCCGCCGGAGGCCTCTATTTTGGGGACTACCTGTACCAATTCATCGTGCAAGTCCATTTCTATTCCCAGGAGGAGCAGTGGGTGCTCTGGGTCATATATTTGGCCCTCTCCCTGCTCACAGCGGCGCTGGTCGGGGTCATCTGTCTGGCACTGCGTACCCTGGTGGTCCGAGTTAAGGCCGGGGCGTTGGCGCGGACCACCCTGCTGTGCAGGGTGGTCGGGTGGACAGTGCGCACTGTCCACGAGCTGATTGTCAACCTGCCCTTCATCTGGAAGGTGCTCCTGGGCTTTTTGATCTATTTCTTTGCCAATGTCATGCTGTTTACCTCGGCCCGCTACAACGGCCTGGCGGGGCTGCTGTGGTTTGGCCTCAACGGTGTGGTGTTCCTCTTTCTGGCCTGGTGGGCCATCGGGTTCCACCGCCTGCGAAAAGGGAGCCGGGCTATCGCCGCAGGGGACTTGGAGCATCAGATCGACACCAACAGGATGTTCCATGACCTGCGTCTCCAGGCCGAGGACCTGAATAACATCTCGGTGGGCCTGTCCAGTGCTGTGGATGAGAAGATGAAAAGCGAGCGATTTAAGGCGGAGCTGATTACCAACGTGTCCCACGACTTGAAGACGCCGCTCACCTCCATTATAAATTATGTCAACCTGTTAAAAACTACGGAGCAGACCGACCCCAAGGCCCAGGAATACATTGAGGTGCTGGACCGCAAATCCCAGCGGCTGAAGAAGCTGACGGAGGATCTGGTGGAGGCGTCCAAGGCGTCTACCGGCGTGCTGTCCGTCAGCCGGGAGAAGATCGGTATGGTCCAGTTGATCGACCAGGCCCTAGGGGAGTGGGAGGAGAAGCTGGCCGCCCGCCATCTGACCGTGGTAAGGAATCTTCAGGATGGGGAAACCTGGGTCTATGCTGACGGACGTCATCTGTGGCGGGTCATCGATAATCTGCTGTCCAACTGTGCCAAATATGCCATGGAGGGTACCCGAATCTACCTGGACCTGGAGCGGGGGCACGGACAGGTGGTCCTATCGGTGAAGAATATCTCCCGAGAGGCGCTGAACGTGGCGCCGGAGCGTCTGATGGAGCGGTTTGTCCGGGGGGATGAGTCCCGCACCACCGAGGGTTCCGGCTTGGGACTATCCATCGCCCGAAGCCTGACTGAGCTTCAGGGGGGCATTTTCCAGCTGAAGGTGGATGGGGACCTGTTCAAAGCGTGTATCACCTTGCCCCAGGCGAATTGAGGGTAAACTGACAGACCGCCCGCATCTCGCGGGCGGTCTGCTTTTATATCCATACCGGCTGCATATAAGAGGGAAGCCGTACCGGAGAGCGAGCTCCCAAGGACATCCGCCGCTGCCAGCTTAGAAAACCAATAAAAAAGTATATCCTTTTTACCGGGTTTGTGGTATGATGATAAATAGGATTTTTATGGGAAGCGGCAGAAGGCTGAAATGAGAGGAGAGTGGAGGGCATGAGGAGAAAATGGTATAAGATACTCTTTCCGGCGGCGCTGATGCTGCTGCTGTCCGGCTGCCTGTTCCAGTCTCCCCAGGACCTCTACCGCCAGCCGGAGAAGTCAGCCGGCTATGAGAAGCTGAACGCAGTCATTCAGGAGGTGCGCACCGCCCTGGAAATGGAGTTTGACGCCAGTGCGGAAACAGCAGTCATCCTGGCAGGCGACAATACTGCCACCATCCAGCTCCAGGATTTGGACGGGGATGGGACCCGGGAGAGCGCGATCACCTTCCTGCGTATCCCCAGTATTGAGAAGTCCATTAAAATATTTATCTTTACCCAGATAGGAGAGGAATACCGGGTGTCCGCTGTGGTAGAGGGGGACGGCTCGGCCATCTATTCCATAGACTATGTGGACCTGAACGGCAGCGGATATAAGGAGCTGGTGGTCAACTGGCAGATCAGCACTGGCGTATATCAGCTGGGTGTCTATACTCTGGACGAGCTGATGCTTCCAGTGTCCGGAGGAACGGAGGCTGCGGAGGCCGGCCCCACGGTATGGGGCGCGGCTCCTGCCGAACGGGCGGAGCTGCTGGCCACTGAACTGCTGCTGACTCGGTGCAGTGCCGCTACGGAGGGCTCCTCCTTCTCCAGTGGTTACCGTCTGCTGGATATTGACCGGGACACCAGGAGCGAGGTAGCAGTGGTCCGTATTGACTCCGCTGGCGTGGGCAGCCATGTGGAGGTCTACGGATGGAGAGATGGAGCCATGGTCAGCTTGGGCAGCGTGCCATTGTCTGCCGGCATCGTGTCCCTGACCCGTATCCGAGCCAATTACCTGGGAGGAGAGTTCTATCCACCGGCTCTCTATGTGACCAGCACCCTTTCCGACGGCCGGCGGGTGATCGATGTGCTCTCCTATCAGAATGGGCGGCTGACCAATCTAACAATGGATCCGCTGACCGGGGTAAGCCGGGAAGTCATGCTGGGCTATACTGAGGTGGACCCCACTGACATCAACGGCGACTATGTGATAGAGCTGCCCTCTCCCAGCCGCCTGCCGGTATACGGAGACAATGCCGCCACCAATTTCTGGCTGATCGACTGGTATCAGTATCAGGAAACAGGGGAGCGGGACCATGTGATGACCACCTATCACAATGTGACTGATTCTTGGTATCTGGTCATCCCACAGGAGTGGGAGGGCAAGATTACCATTTCCCGCAACGACCAGGTCATCGGCCAGCGTGAGGTTATCTTCTCTCTTTGGCAGGGCGAGGATAAGGAGCCTGTGCCCTTCCTAAGCATTTACCGGCTGACCGGGCTGAACCGGGCGGCCCGATCCACACGAGAGGGCCGGTTTGTTCTCCGGGAGGAGGAGAATGTGATTTATTCCGCTGCCTTCTATGACAGCGACTGGGACTGCGGCTTGGACGAGACCAGCCTGCTGGAGTATTTCAGGACGATCCAGGCAGACTGGTATAGCCAGTGACAGACGACGGAGGAAAACAGAGATGAGAAAAATTTTGGTCCTGGAGGACGAGGAGAATATTCGCAGCTTCGTGGTCATCAACTTGAAGCGGGCGGGCTACCAGACGATAGAGGCCGGAACCGGCGAAGAGGCGTTGGCCGCACTGAAGGCCAATCCAGGGATTAAGGTGGCCCTGCTGGATATCATGCTGCCTGACATCGACGGGTTTGAGGTCTGCCGCCGTATCCGGGCCATGGACAACAAAATCGGCATTATCATGCTTACTGCCCGGACCCAGGAGATGGACAAGGTAACCGGGCTTATGACCGGAGCGGATGACTATGTGACCAAGCCCTTCTCCCCGGCGGAGCTTACCGCGCGTGTGGACGCCCTATTTCGCCGTACAGGCGGGGATGAGACGGCGGCCAGCCCTGATGAGATTAGCGATCCCCCCTTTCTGCTCAACACTAGGAACCGGACACTGGAAAAGGATGGGCAGAAGGTAAAGCTGACCCAGGTGGAGTATTCCATCGTCAAGCTGTTTATGGAGAACCCAGGAAAGGCCCTGTCCCGTGAAGAGATCCTGGATACTGTGTGGGGAAAAGACTACTTTGGGGAGCTAAAGATTGTGGACGTGAACATCCGCCGCCTGCGGATCAAGATTGAGGATAACGCCCAAAAACCGGTGTTTGTCAATACGGTCTGGGGCTACGGCTATAAGTGGGGCAGTTAAGCCTGACGGCGTTTGGGCGTTGTCCTCCCCGCTCGACGGGTCCGGCCATAAATTCTTAGGCCCAGGGGGCTGGAGAATTTCCGAAGGCGGAATTTACTTCTGGGTACCTGCTCTATGGGAAAGCAACGCCCCAAAGCCGGTGTTTGTCAATACGGTCTGGGGCTGCGGCTATTAGTAAGGAAGCTGATGCTGAAAAAGAACTGTTGCCACCGCTCCATAAGGGGACAGAAAACGGGAAAGGAGGTGCTCCAGTGGCAAAAAAGATGGAACTTCACGATAAGGGTAAGATAAGAGGCATTCGTCGGCGCTGGCTGCTGAACAGCGTCGGCGTAGTGCTGTTGATTTTAGCTCTGGCCCTGGGCACCTTCATTGCCAGCCTGCGGAGTTACTATTATACAGGCACTACCGACGATCTGATGAGCCGGGCCAGTTCCACGGCGTACAGCTTCCGCAACTATACCAGCAGTGAGTATAGTACCGTGGCCCAGCGCACAGTCAGCGAATACGAGGAAAAGGGGCTGCTGGAGCTCCAGTTCCTGGACGAGACGGGGGCCGTTCTTTATTCAGGAAATGACTTGGCGGCCGGAACTACGCCGGATACGCCGGATATCCAGGGGGCGCTGGAGGATCAGGAGACGACACCGTGGATTGGGCGGGACCCGAGTACGGGGGAGCGCATCGCTGCCGCCTGCAGCCCAGTGGTCTATCAGGGCCATACCGAGGGGCTGATCCGCTATGTCACCTCCATGTCAGGTATCGACCGCCAGTTCATCCTGACAGTGTCCCTCATCACGGTGGTCGCTCTGGCCATTTTTGCCATGGTCTATTTCTCCAACCTCTATTTTGTGCGCTCCATTGTGGAGCCTCTGGCCAGCATCACGGAAACGGCCAGACTCATTGCGGACGGAAGCTATGGAGTCCAGATCGAGAAGAAATTTGACGACGAGATCGGGGAGCTGACCGACACCATCAACGATATGTCCCTGAAGATACGCCAGTCGGAAAAGACCCAGAGTGAGTTCATCTCCTCGGTGTCCCATGAGCTGCGTACCCCCCTGACCGCCATCACCGGCTGGGCTGAAACCATGCAGAGCGGCGAGCTGCGGGACCCGGAGGATATGAAGAAAGGAATGGAGATCATCCTGTCCGAAGCCAGGCGGCTGACCAATATGGTGGAGGAGCTGCTGGAGTTCTCCCGTATTTCTGACGGCCGCTTTACCCTGTCGGTGGAGCCCCTGGATCTGAAGGCAGAGCTGGAGGACGCGGTGTATACCTATACCGAGTTCTTCCGTAGAGAGGGGATCGCACTGGAGTACACGGACTGCCCGGAGGAAATGCTGCCGATCTCCGGTGACCCCCACCGGCTGCGGCAAGTGTTCTGTAATCTGCTGGACAACGCCGCCAAGCATGGAGGTTCTGGAAAGCGCATTGATGTGTCTATCGCCCGGGAGGGGGAGGAAGCCGTCATCCGCATCCGGGACTATGGACCCGGTATCCCGGAGGGAGAGCTGCCATTTATTAAAAATAAATTCTATAAAGGCAGCTCTAAAGCACGGGGTTCCGGTATCGGTCTGGCGGTGTGTGAGGAGATTGTGGTTCGGCATGAGGGACAGCTGTTCATTGGAAATGCCGAAGGGGGAGGGTGCCTGGTGGTCATCCGGCTCCCATTGGACAAATGAGAACATAAGTTCTATTTTACCTTGCTATTTTCGTTCAACTCTGGTACAATATCGGGGAGAATATTCAGAATGGGACGGTGAGACCTCTGGAGAACAGGGGGCGAAACTGCCGGGAGCTCCCCGGACATAGTTGGATATACCTATTCTATCAGTGCCAACATAAGGAGAATCAAATGTCGATTCAGACAGAACAAGAAAGACAAGGGGCTTGCCAAAAGGGTTTTAAGACCATGTGCGGTGGACAGGCTCTGATTGAGGGCATCATGATGCGGGGCCCCAAAAAGCAGTCTGTGGTGGTCCGCCGGCCGGACGGAGAGCTGGAGATACAGGAGAAAGATATTAAGCTGATCCGGGACCGATATCCCATCCTGGGGCTGCCCCTGATCCGCGGCGTGGTCACCTTCTGCGACTCCATGTACAACGGAGTGACCGCCCTGATGTTTTCGGCGGATTTCTACCCTGAGGACGGGGAGGAAGAAGAGCCCTCCAGATTTGAAAATTGGCTCAACAACAGGCTGGGCAGCGAGAAGGCCACCGCGTTCTTCACTACCTTGGCCGTGATTTTGGGCATCGGGATGTCCATTGCCCTGTTTTTTCTGCTGCCCACCCTGCTGGGCACAGCGGTCCGGTTTTTTACCCCGTCTATGCTGGTTCGGAACGTGGCGGAGAGTCTGTTGAAGATCGTAATTTTTGTGGGCTATCTGGCCCTGTGCTCCCGGATGAAGGAGATGAAACGGGTATTCTCCTACCACGGGGCGGAGCACAAGACTATCTTCTGCTATGAGGCTGGGCTGCCCCTTACGGTGGAGAACGTGAGAAAACAGCCGCGGCACCACCCGCGCTGCGGTACCAGCTTCCTGTTTATGGTCATCGCGGTCTCCATTTTAGTGTCCACAGTAGTTTTTGCCATCTGGCCGGTGGAGAATGCCTTTTTACGCTTTCTTGCCCACCTGGCCATGCTGCCCCTTATCGTGGGCATCAGCTATGAGTTTAATCGTTGGGCAGGCCGCCATGACGGACCTGTGACCAAGCTCCTTACCGCCCCCGGCCTGTGGCTTCAGAACTTCACTACCTTCGAGCCGGATGACTCCATGATCGAGGTGGGCATCCGGGCCCTGGAGCTGGTCCTGCCGGAGAAGCAGGGGGAGGACGCCTGGTAGCGCCAAAGGAAAGCGGGCTCCGTTTTGATAGGCCGTCTCCGGCCGTTAACGGGAGCCCTGTGCGCCTATGTCCGTATACAAATAAACGGGGAAGGTGATAGTATGGCCACCACCTATAACAATCTGTTTCTGGATACTAGGGCCCGGCTGAAAAAGGCCGGAGTGGAGGGGGCCCAGCTGGAGGCCAGAGAAATCCTGTGCTACGCCTCAGACAAGAGCCGTGAGCAGCTGTACCGAGATATGTCCCTCTATGTGTCCGCCGAGCTGGAGCGCCGGGTAGAGGAGCTGGTCCAGCGCCGTCTGGCCGGGGAGCCGGTGGCCTATATCATCGGCGAGTGGGAGTTCTATGGCCTGCCGCTCAATATCTCCCAGGATGTCCTTATCCCCCGGATGGACACCGAGGTGCTGGCCGAGCGGGGGATTTTGAAGGCACGGGAGGCCGGCGAGGGTGCCAGAGTGCTGGACCTATGCGCCGGGAGCGGCTGTGTGGGGCTGGCGGTGGCCGCCAATGCGCCCAACTGCCGGGTGGTGCTGGCGGAGCTGTCCGAGGGAGCCCTGCGGCTGTGCAAGCAGAATGTCCGCCGCAACGACCTGAACTCCAGAGTCACCTGCTTATCCGTCAACGCGATGGAGCCGCCCAGCTCCGCACTCTGGGATTTTGACGCCATCGTCTGTAACCCCCCCTACATACCTACCGCGGACATTCTGGGTCTGGAACACTCTGTCCGGGACTACGAGCCCCATATGGCTCTGGACGGCGGCGAAGACGGGCTAGACTTTTACCGCTTCATTTCCGCCAAATGGAAATCCGCCCTCCGGCTGGGAGGCACCCTGCTCTTCGAGGTGGGGATCGGCCAGGCGCCCGAGGTGGAGGAGATTCTGGCCCGAAACGGCTTTGAGGACATTAAGACCACAGCCGATACCCAGGGGATCTGGCGGGTGGTGGAGGGGACCATCAACAGCTGAGGTAGAACAGGGGGCCGCCCCCCACAAAAAGTACCGTTTATCGGATAGATAAAAGGGTAATATATGGGACAGACAGAGGCCGGCGGCTGAGAGCCGCCGGCGAGAAAGGAAAGATGTACATGGCTGCTAAAAAACCCGTGGTGGAGTCGGCAACTCCCGCGTCTGACAAGAAAAAGGCATTAGAGACCGCTATGGCCCAGATCGAGCGGGCTTATGGCAAGGGCTCTATCATGCGCCTGGGAGAGAATGCCGATGTGGTGGTGGACTCCATCCCTACTGGATCCCTGTCCCTGGATATCGCCCTAGGCATTGGCGGCGTTCCAAAGGGCCGCATCATCGAGATCTACGGGCCGGAGTCCTCCGGTAAGACCACTCTGGCCCTCCACATTGTGGCCGAGGCTCAGAAACGGGGGGGAGAGGTGGCCTTTATCGACGCGGAGCACGCCTTGGATCCCGGCTATGCCAGGGCCTTGGGGGTGGACATCGACTCCATGCTCATCTCCCAGCCGGACACCGGCGAGCAGGGATTGGAGATTTGCGAGGCTCTGGTCCGCTCCGGAGCCATCGACGTGGTGGTGGTGGACTCCGTGGCCGCTCTGACGCCCCGGGCGGAGATCGAGGGGGACATGGGGGACAGCCATGTGGGCTTACTGGCCCGACTGATGAGCCAGGCCCTGCGCAAGCTGGCCGGCTCCATTTCCAAAACCAACTGTATCGTTATTTTTATCAATCAGCTCCGAGAAAAGGTGGGGGTCATGTACGGCAACCCCGAGGTGACTACCGGCGGTCGGGCGCTGAAATTCTACTCCTCAGTGCGTATCGACGTGCGGCGGGTGGAGGCTCTGAAGAACGGTTCTGAGATCATCGGCAACCGCACCAGAGCCAAGATCGTGAAGAATAAAGTCGCGCCCCCCTTCCGGGAGGCGGAGTTTGACATCCTCTACGGCGAGGGCATCTCCAAGTGGGGCGAGCTGGTGGACCTGGCGGTCAAGCTGGATATCGTCCAGAAGTCCGGCTCCTGGTTCGCCATGGGTGAGCTGCGCCTGGGGCAAGGCCGGGACGCGGTGAAGCAGTATCTCCAGGACCACCCGGAGCTGGCCGAGGACATTGAGGCCCAGGTACGGGCCAACGCCTTCAAGCTGATGAGCAAGCAGGCCCAGATTGCCGCCAGGGCCGCCGGGCGGGCGGTGGACGTGGCTGCGGACGATTTCGAGGATGGAGAGGACTAAGTGGTCATCCAGGAGTTGAAGCCCTCCAAGCGGGTCCAGGGCCGGTGGCTGGCTGTGTTGGAGGACGGCTCCATCCTGCGTCTGGGGGAGAACGAAATCATTGATTTTGCCCTCTGCGCCGGGAAGGAGCTGACCGAAGAGGAGGCCGAGGGACTGATGGCCTCTCTCCACCGGAGCGGCCTGAAGGAGAAGGCACTGTCCCTGCTGGCAAGAAAGCCCCAGTCCCGAAAGGAACTGGAGCGAAAGCTGTCCCAGTGGGAGGCCACCCAGGAGGAGGCCGCCGCCATTTGTGAACGGATGGCGGAGCTGGGCTACCTGGACGATGCGGCTTACGCTGCCCAAGTAGTCCGCTACTACTCCGCTAAGGGATACGGGGAGCGGAAGTTGCGGGACGAGCTGTATTGCCGGGGCGTCCCAAGGGAGCTGTGGGAGGATGCCCTCGACCAGGCGCAGGACTCCTCCACGGCCATCGACGCCTTCCTGACCAAAAAGCTGGGGGGCAGGACGCCTGACCGTCAGGAGCTGAAGAAGCTGTCTGACGCCCTGGCCCGCCGGGGCTACCACTGGAGCGAGATCAACGAGGCCCTGGGGCGCTGCGGGGCGGAGGTGGAGCTGGACTAGCTGCCGCAGTCCTCCAGCATGGAGAGCATCAGCTGGGCCCCGGTCTGAAAGCCGTCCCGGTAGCTCTTTAGCTCTGTGCGGGTGAGGACCAGCCGAAGCTGCCGCAGGAACTCTTGGTTGAACTGCTCGCCCATAGCCGGAGCGATGCGCTCCAACTGCTTCTTCAGGCTGGACGGTATGTTCTCAAGGGGGTTGACCGGGGGATCCCGCAGGCTTTCGCCCAGGCAGAGTGCGGAGATATAATCGTACATTTTAGCACCTCCGGAGAGTAGATTTAATCTACGATTTAGTATAGAAGATTTATTCTACACTGTCAAGAGGTATCTACCATGTTAGATAAAAAAATTTTTGGAGCGCGTCTATATAAGCTAAGAGAAGATACCAAGATGTCCCAACAGGCAGTTGCGGACCTACTAGGAGTGACTAGGACACAGATCAGTGATATGGAGCATGGAAAATCTGGGACGAACTTGGACCGGCTGTATCAGCTCTGTGAATTTTATAAGGTTTCTGCTGACTATCTTTTAGGGATTACTGATGACCCCCTCTGGCGGGGGAAATAAATGATAAACGGAGCGATCCTATGACTTATAAAGTAGCGTTTGTGTCTCTGGGCTGCGCCAAGAATCTGGTGAATACCGAGCAGATGATGGCCCTGTGCCGCCAGGCGGGCCACATCGTCACCGGCGACCCAGAGGGGGCCGATGTGGCCGTCCTCAATACCTGCGGCTTCATCGAGTCTGCCAAGAGCGAGGCCATTGACAACATCCTGGAGCTGGCTCAACTGAAGGACCAAGGTAAGCTGAAGAAGCTGTTAGTGGCGGGCTGTCTGAGTCAGCGGTACCCCGACGATATCCGTGCCGAGCTGCCCGAAGTGGATGGGATGCTGGGCACCGGCAGCTACAGCGACGTGGTGGCCGCCGTAGAGGAACTGATGGAGGGGGAGAAGGCGGAGCACTTCGGCAACATCCACCGCACTTATGAGGACGGCGAGCGCATTGTCACCACGCCCCCCTACACCGCCTATCTAAAGATCGCCGAGGGGTGCAGCAATGGCTGTGCCTTCTGTATCATCCCGAAACTCCGTGGTCGCTATCGCAGCCGTACCGTAGCGTCGTTGGTGGCTGAGGCCAAAAAGCTGGCCGCCTCCGGGGTGAAGGAGCTCATCGTCATTGCCCAGGACATTACCCGGTATGGCCTGGACCTGGAGGAGAAAGCCACTTTGGCCCAACTGTTGAAGGAGCTGTGCCGGCTGGACTTCCACTGGATCCGACTCCACTACCTCTATCCTGAGGCCGTCACCGACGAGCTTATCCAGGTCATCGCCTCTGAACCCAAGATACTCCACTATCTGGACATCCCCATCCAGCACTGCAACGACAACATTTTGAAGGCCATGCGCCGCCGAAACACCAAGGCGGAGATACGGGCCCTCTTCGCCAAGCTGCGGGCGGCGATGCCGGACGTGGTCATCCGTACTTCCCTGATCTGCGGCCTGCCTGGAGAGGGGGAGGAGGAGTTCGAGGAGCTGTGTGCTTTCCTGCGGGAGGAAAAGATCCAGCGGGCCGGTGTGTTTCAGTTCTCCCCCGAGGAAGGCACTCTGGCCGCCGCCATGGAGGACCAGGTGGATGGAGAGGTAGCCGCCCGCCGGGTAGAGCTGGTGGTGGACCTCCAGTCCCGGATCATGGACTCGTACAACGAAGAACGCCTGGGAACAGTGATGGAAGTGCTGTGCGAGGGCTTTGACAGTCAGGCCGGCTGTTACGTCGGGCGCACCTATGCCGACTCGGTGGATATCGACGGCCATGTGTATTTTACCGCCGCCGGGCTGGTGCCCGCGGGGGAATTTGTCAAGGTGCGTATCACCGGCGTGTCTGATGGAGATTTGACCGGCGAAATTGAGGACTGATACAAACGCGGCGCTGGATGAAGCGTGATTTTGGCTGACGCAGAATCAAAGTGAGATTTTATGTTGAATCCAGCTTTGTCCAGTGCTGATAATGTGCTATGATAACATATATGTGATCTGGGTGTCCTTGCTCGATAATAAGCTGTTCCAGCTCTTGAAACAAAAGGGCCTGAAAAAATATGTCATTAGAAAAGATAAAGCGGCTGAGGTGTCTGATCTGGAGACTATACATATGGAAAAAGGTTTATGTGGAATCCCGCGTCATTGAATACCTCTGCGCTTACCTGGATGACCAATTCGAGGACATTGATAGAGTATGTTCCGGAAAAAGAGGAGAAACGATAAGATGAATACCGCCAACAAGCTGACTTTGCTGCGGGTCGTTATGATCCCGCTGTTCCTGCTGGTCCTCTATCTGGATGTGCCTGGGGCGAACTATTGGGCCTTGGCCATTTTTGTGATTGCCAGCCTCACCGATACCCTGGACGGCTATATCGCTCGCCACTATAACCAGACCACTGACTTTGGAAAGTTTATGGACCCTCTGGCGGACAAATGTCTGGTCACCGCCGCCATGCTCTGGTTTGTAGAGATCGGCCAGATGCCCGGCTGGGCGCTGCTGGTGGTCATCATCCGGGAGTTCGGGGTGTCTGGCCTGCGTATGGTGGCCGCTGACAAAGGCAGAGTCATCGCCGCCGGCTGGTCCGGCAAGGTAAAGACCGCCTCCACTATGGTGTGCATCGTGCTGATGCTGTTGCCCATCGCCCCCTGGGTCAACAATATCTGTGTGGCTGTCATCGTGCTGGCTACCATCTATTCCGGCGTGGAATACTTTATGAAGAACCTGGACGTATTGGCCGATGTGAAATAGACCAGTAATATGGAGGAAGCGGCTATGTCGGAAAAAGCGGTGCGGTCCCCTGTCAGAGATATCCTGTTCCGCCTGGTCCTGGTGACGCTGGCGTCGCTTATCATCGCCGTCAATATGAAAAGCTTTGTCCAGGCCGGCGACCTGTTTCCCGGCGGCTTTACGGGGCTTGCCCGTCTGACCCAGCGCGCGGCTTGGGAGTTTTGGGGAGTAGACATCCCCTTCTCGCCAGTATATCTGCTGCTCAATGCGGTGCCCGCCGCTATTAGCTTCAGGTTTGTGGGAAAGAAGTTTACCCTCTATTCCTGTCAGTGTATTGTCCTGGTCAGCATTTTCACTGACCTGGTGCCTACCATCCCCATTACAGAGGACCTGCTGCTGATCTGTGTGTTCGGCGGCTTGATCACCGGTTTCGCGGTCAGCCTCTGCCTGCGGGCCAGAGCCACCAGCGGAGGTACTGATTTTATTGCTATCGCCCTGTCCGAACGGAAGAATATCGATGCCTGGAACTATATTCTGGCGGGCAATGCGGTGATGCTGACGGTGGCCGGACTGCTTTTCGGATGGGAGCGGGCCCTGTATTCCATCATTTTCCAGTTTACCAGCACTCAGACCATCCGTCTGCTGGACCCGGACAGCGGCCGGGCCACCCTGTTTATCGTCACGGGACGGGAAACGGTGGGGGGCGTGTGTGCCCAGATACAGGATACCCACCATACCGCTACTTTGATCGAGGGGGTTGGCCTGTACAATGGGGAGCCCTGCGTTATGATCTATACGGTGGTCAGCGTGGGAGAAAGCAAGGGCCTGGTCCGTAAGGTACGTCAGGCCGACCCCAAAGCCTTTGTCAATGTCATTCGGACTGAACGGGTCCACGGGAAGTTCTATCGAAGGCCAAGGGATTGAAAAAGAAAGGGCGCTGTGTGCCGCGGCACACAGCGCCCTTTGATATATCCGGTCAAAATAGACAAAAGGAAGAGAAGAAGCTGATTTGCAGATGTTGACCCGTAGTGGGGGCCTCATCTGGGAAAATCGGGAAAAAAAGGGGCCTGTCCCTATCTATGCTTCAGATTTTCACGGAGCAGGATCTGATCGCTGCTCTGATACTCCTTGGCATACCGGCCGGGCGTGACCCCGGTGAGATGGCCAAAGGTGCGGATGAAATGAGAGTTGTCTGAGAAGCCGGACAACTCCCCGGCCTGCTGGACGCTGGTGCCCTCCTGGAGAAGCTGGCGGGCCCGCAGTACCCGGCTGTAGATGATATATTCCATTACGGAGAAGCCAGTGGCCGCCTTGAAGACGCGGCATAGATAGTGTTTGCTGATGAAAAACTGGCTGGCGATCTGATCCAGGGACAGGGGCTCGGACAGGTTGTCCCGGATATAATCTAGAATGGGGGCCACCCGGAGGAAGTCCTTGTTGTGGATGGCCTCTCCGGCAGTGGCGGCATTCAAGGTAGGAGCTACCCGAATCAGCAGATTGAGCAGGGCCACCATCTGATGGATGTCGCTGCCGAAGGAACCGTCGTTTTTATTGCGCTCCAGGGCCTGGAACAGCTCGATGATCTCGGTCATCTGCATACCGTTCAGGTTAGCCCGGCGGAAGGAGTCGTGGGTGAGCTGGGTGAAATCGGTTTGAACGGTGGACAGTTGCATCAGGGATTTACGGCTGATGTGGAGGACATACCTGGCGTGCGCCCCGGTGGCCATGGTCCGGTGGAGGGTGTTCTCCCCAATGAGGTACAGGGTGCCCCGGCGAAGGGGGTACACCTGGTCGTTGACAAAGATGTTGCCGGGGCTGGTCAGAGGGAGGAGGAGTTCGAAGTGGTCATGAAAATGGAGCCGGCTCATGTTCCAGGTGTCGTTGTGGTTGAGCTGCAGATGAAACTCCACATTGGTCATACGGCAAACCTCCGTTTGTATGGCTCATTTCTCAGGGCAAAGCGCCCCTGGAAGGCCCCCCGGCCGGCGTGGGGGAGAGGGCCAGGAGCATTATAGCACAGCAGGCGAAGATATGCAAACTTTTTGATAAATTAAAGATAGACCTCTTGTGTCAGTTGTGTTAAAATAATAGCCGATATAGAGCGCATATCAGTACCTTGAAAATTTGAGAAAAAGAAGCGAATGAAAAAATCTTTTGTAATGGGGGTTTTACCATGAACAAAGTGTATTCCTTGCATGACGCCGTGGCGAAATTCGTCGAGAACGGAGATTGTATCTGCTTCGGCGGCTTCACCACCAACCGCAAGCCCTATGCCGCTGTGAGTGAGATCCTGCGCCAGGGTCAGAAGGACTTTACTGTCTGGGCCGGCCCCGCCGGCGGTGATTGGGATATGATGATTGGCGAGGGCCGCGTCAAAGCGTACATCAACTGCTACACCGCCAACTCCGGCTATACCAATGTCTCCCGTCGTTTCCGTGCTGCCATCGAGAAGGGCGAACTGACCTATGAGGACTATTCCCAGGACGTCCTGATGCTCCAGCTCCACGCCGCCTCCCTGGGCCTGCCCTTCCTGCCTGTCCGTCTGATGCAGGGCTCCGGCCTGATGAAATACTGGGGCATCAGCGAGGAGCAGCGCAAGACCATGGACAAGGTAGACGACCTGAAGTGCGTCGAGATCGAAAATCCCTTCAAGCCTGGCGAGAAGGTGGTGGCCGTCCCTGTGCCCAAGCTGGACACCGCCATCATCCACGTGCAGAAGGCCAGCCCCGACGGCACCTGTATCGTCGAGGGCGACGAGTTCCACGATGTGGATATCGCCGTGGCTGCCCGCAAGGTCATTGTCACCTGTGAGGAGCTGGTCAGCGACGAGTATATCCGCCGCGACCCCACTCTGACCCGTATCTTCGGTGAATGTGTCTCCGCCGTAGTCCACGCCCCTTATGGAGCCTGGCCCTCTCAGTGCTATAACTACTATGACAACGACTCCCATGCTTTGAAGGAGTATGACAAGGCATCTAAGTACCAGGATGCCGAGGACGCCAAGGCCCAGCTGGCCAAGGCCGCCGCCAAGGCTGAGAAGGCCGCCGCCGCCAAGCCTGAGGATGAGAAGCTGGCCGAGGCTGCCGCCAAGGCCAAGAAGGCCGCTGACGATGCCGCCGCCGGCATCGCCATCCCTGAGACCTTTAAGGACTATGTAGACAAGTGGGTTTACTCCGTCAAGGACCACGATGAGTTGCTGGATAAGGTGGGCGGTTCCCGTTTGATGCGGTTGAAGAACGAGCCCCATCTGGGCTACTCCACCAGACACTAAGAACAGGGAGGTACATAGACATGGCTGATTATACCAAGTATACCAAGCAGGAGATGCAGGCTTACGCCATCGCCAAGAACATCAAAGAGAACCAGATCGTCATTGTGGGCACCGGTCTTCCACTGATCGGCGCCTCCCTTGCCAAGCGGGTGGTATGCCCCTCCTGCCACCCCATCGTGGAGAGCGGGCTGATGGACTGTTCCCCTGTGGAGGTCCCCCGCTCTGTGGGTGACAACCGCTTTATGGCTCACTGCGCTGTCCAGTGGCCCAACGTGCGCTTCATCGGGTTTGAGGCCAACGAGTGGCTCCACGACGAGGACCGGCTCATCGCCTTTATCGGCGGCGCCCAGATCGACCCCTATGGCAATGTGAACTCCACCTGTATCTACGGCAAGGGTGACTACATCAAGCCCCAGACCCGGTTTACCGGCTCCGGCGGCGCCAACGGCATCGCCACCTACTGCAACACCATCATCATGATGCAGCACCAGAAGCGCCGCTTTATGGAGAAGATCGACTACATTACCTCCTGCGGCTGGATGGATGGCCCCGGCGGCCGCGAGCGCGCCGGCCTGCCTGGCAACCGCGGCCCCCAGATGGTGGTCACCGATCTGGGCATTATGAAGTTCGATGAGGAGACCAAGCGGATGTACCTGGCCTACTACTATCCCTTCTCCTCCCCTGAGATGGTTCAGGAGAACACCGGCTTCGAGGTGGATGTGTCCCGCGCCCAGCTCTTTGAGGGCCCCTCTCCCGAGATCATCAAGGTCATCCGCGAGGAGATCGATCCCGGTCAGGCCTTTATTAAGGTTCCCAAGGAGTAAAAAATAAGTTGCTGATGGGAAGAAATGCTTTCTTTCGGACCGTGTTCCCCTGCCCGTACTGCCGCCGACACAAGTGTTGATCGGGGGCGTCGGCGACCCAATACAATTTATGGTCGCCTGGGTGGCACGGCGCGCATCAGAGATGATACGATATAAAAGGAGGAAATTACATTGGGTAACTATTCCATGCCCCGCTATTTCCAGAACATGCCTGTGGTGGGCAAGCCTGTTAAGGTCAACGCCGAGAACGTGGCCGAGCTGAGGGCCATCGAGGACGACATCCACGCCCATATTGTAGACGCCCTGTCTGCCGGCAAGGCGGACGAGGACATGAACGCCAAGGGACAGCTCACCGCTATGCAGCGTGTCGCGCTGCTGGTGGACGCCGGCACCTGGTGCCCCCTGAACAGCCTGTACAACCCCGAGCACAACAAAAACGGCTCTACCTCCATCGTAAAGGGCCTGGGCCGGGTCAACGGCAAGTGGTGCTGCATCATCGCTTCCGATAACAAGAAGCACGCCGGCACCTGGGTTCCCGGTCAGGCGGATAACCTGCTCCGTGGCTCTGATACTGCCAAGCGGCTGCGCATCCCTCTGATCTATCTGCTGGAGTGCGCTGGTGTGGAGCTGGACAAGCAGGAGAAGGTGTACCCCAACCGCCGGGGCGGCGGCACCCCCTTCTACCGCAACTCTGAGCTGAACCAGATGGGTATTCCCGTTATCGTAGGCATTCACGGCACCAACCCCGCCGGCGGCGGCTACCACTCCATCTCTCCCACCGTGTTGATCGCCCATGAGAAGGCCAATATGGCCGTAGGCGGCGCCGGTATCGTAGGCGGCATGAATCCCAAGCCCCATGTGGATATGGAGGCCGCTCTGGCCCAGATCGAGGCCACCAAGGGCCTGCGTGCCGATCCTCCCGGATCCGTCTCCATCCACTACGGTCAGACCGGCTTCTTCCGCGAGGTGTACGCCGATCAGGAGGGGGTCATCGCCGGTATCAAGAAGTATGTGGATATGCTGCCCACCTTCGACCTGGAGTTCTTCCGTGTGGACGCGCCCCAGTCCCCCGCCATGTCCGATATCGAGCTGTACGACCTGGTGCTGAACAACAAGAACCGTCCCTATGATATGTACTCTGTCATCGGCCGCCTGTTTGACGGCAGCCAGTTCATGGAGTACAAGAAGGGCTACGGCCCCGAGATGATCACCGGCATCGCCAAGGTGGACGGCCTGCTGGTGGGCGTGGTGGCCAATCAGCAGGGCGTGTTCCCCAACTACCCTGAGTATAAAGTGGCCAAATACGGCCAGTCTATGGGCGCGGGCGGCAAGCTGTACCGCCAGGGGCTGATCAAGATGAACGAGTTTGTCACCCTGTGTGCCCGTGACCGCCTGCCTATGATCTGGATTCAGGATACCACCGGCATCGACGTGGGTGACGACGCCGAGGTGGCCGAGCTGCTGGGCCTGGGCCAGTCCCTGATCTACTCCATCCAGAGCAGCAAGCTGCCCATGATGGAGATTACCCTGCGCCGCGGCACCGCCGCCGCCCACTATGTCCTGGGTGGGCCCCAGGGCAACGACAACAACGCCTTCTCCCTGGGCACCGCCGCCACCGAGATCAACGTCATGAACGGCAAGACCGCCGCCAACGCCATGTACACCGGCCGTCTGGCCAAGGACCAGAAGGCGGGCAAGGATCTGCAGCCCACCATCGACAAGATGAACGCCTTGATCGACGACTACGATGTCAAGTCCAAGCCCCTGTTCTGCGCCCAGGCCGGTCTGGTGGACGAGGTGGTGGACCTGCCCATGATGCGCAACTACATCGTGGCCTTCACCGACTCCTGCTATCAGAATCCTGAGAGCATTTGCCCCTTCCACCAGATGCTGCTGCCCCGGACCATCAAGGACTACGACGAGGGCCACCGGTGATCTGACACCTGCGCTATCATCCGGCCGGGGAGCTGCCCAGCCGGCAGGTCCCCGGATGCGGGTGTGGATGGGATCGATGGGGGAGCGGCCTTTTTGCCGCGCTGCGATCCGGCCGATCTAAGCAATACAAGGAGAAATTGACCGTATGAGTATCTATACCCTTGGGATCGATATCGGTTCCACCGCTTCCAAATGCATTATGCTGGCCGATGGCAAAGACATCGTCGCCAAGTCCCTGATTCCCGTGGGTGCCGGCACCAGCGGGCCCCAGCGGGCTATCTCCCAGGTGCTGGAGAACGCGGGCAAGGCACGGGAGGAGATGAGCTATATCCTGGCTACCGGCTATGGCCGCAACTCCCTGGAGGAGTTTGCCGATCAACAGATGAGCGAGTTGAGCTGCCACGCCAAAGGGGCCTCCTTCCTTTTCCCTGAGGTCCGCACGGTTATCGACATCGGCGGCCAGGATGTAAAGGTCCTCCAGATTGAGAACGGCGTGATGACCAACTTCGTTATGAATGACAAGTGCGCCGCTGGCACCGGCCGGTTCTTGGACGTCATGGCCCGAGTGCTGGAGGTGAAGGTGGAGGATTTGGGCACTCTGGGCGCCCAGTCCACCAAAAACGTGGGCATCAGCTCCACCTGCACGGTTTTCGCCGAGAGTGAGGTCATCAGCCAACTGGCTCAGGACACGGATAAGCGGGATATCATCAACGGCATCCACCACTCTGTGGCCAACCGGGTGGCCGGTTTGGCCCACCGGGTGGGCATTAGGGACCAGGTAGTTATGACCGGAGGCGTGGCCCAGAACATCGGTATCGTCAGTGCTCTGGAGGAGCAGCTGGGCCACACCATCCATACCTCGCCTCTGACCCAGTATAACGGCGCCCTGGGCGCCGCCCTGTTTGCCTATCAGAAGTATCTGAAGGAGCAGAAGGGATGAAACAGATCTTCTTTGGAATCGCGCTGATTTTGTTTGCGCTGGTCTTACTGCTGTCGGAGATATGGCTCCCAATTGTGGGAGACCTGATGAGCAGGGGAGAGTTTGCGGTTTTGATAGCGGTCATCGGTCTGGTGATCGCCGGAATTGGCGCATTCAAAGAGAAGTAACGCAGTATGGCCGCTGTCTCGGCGGCCGATCGCAAAATTGATTTTCCGGTAAGGAGGAATTTACAATGGCTAAAGAAGTAAGTCCTGGCGTAAAGGCTCTGCGTAAGGTCGTTGAGGACGTCTACGCCGATGCCCGTGTGGCCAAGAAAGAGGGCAAGCTGGTGGGCTGGTCCAGCTCCAAGTTCCCCTGTGAGCTGGCCGCCGCCTTTGACCTGAACGTAATGTACCCTGAAAACCAGGCCGCCGGTATCGCCGCCAACCGGGACGGCGAGATCATGTGTCAGGCCGCCGAGGACCTGGGTTTTGACAACGACATCTGCGGCTACGCCCGTATTAGCCTGGCCTATGCCGCCGGCAAGCGCGCCAGCCGCAAATTTGACCCTGAAACGCTGGAGTTTGTCATCAACCCCAACAGCGGAAAGCCCCTGAAGGACGAGAACGGCAAGGTGGTCATCGACCCTGAGACTGGCAAGCCCAAGAAGGATCCCAAAACCATGCAGCCTTACACCGTGCTGGATGACATCTATGAGATCGAGGCTCTGCCTGAAACCACCGAGAAGGAGATCGCCTATAAGAACTTCCGCCGGGAGGCCATCAAGCCTTACCGCCAGATGCGCATGCCTCAGCCCGACTTTGTGCTGTGCTGCAACAACATCTGCAACTGCATGACCAAGTGGTATGAGAATATTGCCCGTATGTGCGATATCCCACTGATCATGATCGATATCCCCTATAACAATACGGTAGAAGTAGACGATACCTATGTGGCCTATATCCGCGGCCAGTTTGACAACGCTATTCACGATCTGGAGAAGCTGACCGGCAAAAAGTTTGACGAGAAGAAGTTTGACGAAGCCTGCGCCAACGCCAATCGGACCGCCAAGGCCTGGCTGAAGGTGTGCGACTATCTGCAGTACAAGCCCGCTCCTTACTCCGGCTTCGACCTGTTCAACCACATGGCCGACGTTGTGACCGCCCGCGGCCGTGTGGAGGCTGCCGAGGCTTTTGAGCAGCTCTCCCGCGATTTGGATGAGGCCATCAAGGAGGGTAAGTCTACAACGCCCTTCCCGGAGCAGTACCGCGTCATGTTCGAGGGCATCCCCTGCTGGCCCAAGCTGCCCTCCCTGTTCAAGCCCTTGAAGGAGCATGGCGTCAACGTCACCGCCGTTGTGTACGCCCCCGCTTTCGGCTTCGTGTACAATAACATGGACGAGATGGTCCGCGCCTACTGCAAGGCCCCCAACTCTGTGTGTATCGAGCAGGGCGTGGATTGGCGTGAGGGCATCTGCCGGGACAACAAGGTGGACGGCGTGCTGGTCCACTATAACCGTTCCTGCAAGCCCTGGTCCGGTTACATGGCCGAGATGCAGCGCCGCTTTACTAAGGATCTGGGTGTGCCCTGCGCCGGCTTTGACGGCGACCAGGCCGATCCCCGTAACTTCAACGAGGCCCAGTATGAGACCCGTGTCCAGGGCCTGGTAGAGGCCATGGAGGCTAACAAAGCTGCGAAGGAGGCTGCTGAGAAATGAGCATCGAGGTACTGCTGAATCAGTTTAAGGAGGCCTCCGACCACCCCTATCGTCGGATCAAGGCCTATAAGGAGCAGGGTAAGAAGGTCATCGGCGTCCTGCCCTATTACGCCCCTGAGGAGCTGGTCTATGCCGCTGGGATGGTGCCCATGGGCATCTGGGGCAGCAACAGCAAGACCATCGCCCAGGCCAAGGAGTATTGTGCCACCTTCTACTGCACCATCGCCCAGTTGGCGCTGGAGATGCTGCTGGATGGCACACTGGACGACCTGGACGGCCTGATTACCCCCACCATTTGTGACACCCTGCGCCCCATGAGCCAGAACTTCCGGGTTGCTATGGAGGGCAAGCTGCCCTGCATTTTCCTGGCCCACCCTCAGCACCGCAAGCCCGCTTTCGGTCTGCAGTTCTGCGTGGACCAGTACACTCATGTGAAGAACGAGTTAGAGAAGATCTCCGGCGCTCCTATTACGGACGAGGCGTTGCGGAATGCTATCAAGGTGTATAACCGCAGCCGGGCCGCCCGCAGGGAGTTTGCCAAGCTGGCCGGCCAGCACCCTGATGTAATCTCCGCTGTCAACCGTTCCGCAGTCTTCCGCTCCTCTTGGTTCATGCTGAAGGATGAGCACACCGATCTGCTGGAGCGGCTGAACGCGGAGCTGTCCAAGCTGCCCGCCTGCAACTGGAAGGGTAAGAAGGTGGTCACCTCCGGCATCATCTGCGACAACCCCAAGCTGTTGCAAATCTTTGACGACAATAAGATCGCCATTGTCGCCGACGATGTGGCCCATGAGAGCCGTCCCTGTCTGGTGGACGCTGCTGAGACCGGCGACCCCATGATGGCGCTGGCCCAGCAGTTCGCTGATCAGGACTACGACGTGCTGCTGTACGATGAGCACTCTAACCAGAACCGCCGTGGCGAGTTTGTGGTCAAGCTGGTCAAGGACTCCGGCGCTCAGGGTCTGGTCCTGTTCATGCAGCAGTTCTGCGACCCCGAGGAGATGGAGTATCCCTACCTGAAGAAAGCTCTGGATGGGGCGGGCATCCCCCACATCAAGCTGGGTGTGGACCAGCAGATGCGGGACTTTGGCCAGGCCAGCACCGCGATCCAGGCATTTGCCGACGTGCTGTAAAGTTTCTATATAGATATTTTTATCTCATTTACCCGGACCTTGACATAAGACGGATAAAACTGGTATAATATCCACGATTTTAAGTTCTCTCCCGCCTCTAAAACAGGCGGGAGAGAACCATAAGCCGTGAATACTGGAGTAGAAATACCCGTGTCAGTATTTAAGCGGCCGATTAATAAATTGTAAAGGGGAAAACAAGCTATGAACTACAACGTTACAGTGAACGGCAAGGTTTACAGCGTGACCGTGGAGAAAACTGGCGCCGCCGCTCCCGCGGCCGTTGCTCCTGCCGCCGCCCCTGTGGCTGCCGCTCCCGTGGCCGCCCCTGTGGCTGCTCCTGCCGCCGCTCCCGCTCCCGCCCCAGCGCCTGCTCCCGCTGCGGCTCCTGCCGCCACCGTGGCCGCCGGTGAGACGGCAGTCAAGAGCCCCATGCCTGGCAACATTTTTAAGGTGGAGTGCTCTGTGGGCCAGTCCGTGAAGGCAGGCGATGTCCTGGTGGTTCTGGAGGCCATGAAGATGGAAATTGAGGTTTCCGCACCTGTGGATGGTACGGTCAAGGCTGTTTCTGCTGTGGTAGGCACCGCTGTCAATACGGACGATCTGCTGGTCACTCTGGGTTAAGGGAGGACTATGATCTATGCCTAATGCAGATATCGCAATCCTGAATCCATTTGAACCGCTTTCAGTCCCGGAGGCGCTAATGGTCGCCGTTTGTGGTCTGCTTGTGGTATTCCTGATGCTGGCCATCCTGATGCTGGTTATCATGGTTATTTCCAAGATCGTGAACGCCATCGAGGGAAAGTCTGCCGCTCCCGCTCCGCAAAAGAAAGCCGCCCCCGCGCCCGCCCCTGCGGCTGCGCCTGCCGCACCGGCTGTGGATGAGGGTGAGCTGGTTGCGGTTATGATGGCTGCGGTTGCTGAGGAGTCCGGGATGGCGCCCAACTCCTTCCGCATCACCAATATTGCCGCCGCCCCTGCGGCTCCTGCCGCGGCTGCCCCTGTGGCTGCCGCCCCTGCTCCCGCCGCTGCGCCTGCTCCGGCCGCGGTTCCGACCGCCGCCCCCGTTGCGGTGGCGGCTGGTGAGACAGCGGTCAAGAGCCCTATGCCCGGCAACATCTTTAAGGTAGAGTGCTCCGTAGGCCAGTCCGTAAAGGCAGGCGATGTCCTGGTGGTTCTGGAGGCCATGAAGATGGAAATCGAAGTTTCCGCCCCTGCGGACGGCACCGTCAAGTCCGTTTCCGCTGTGGTGGGTACCGCTGTCAATACCGATGACCTGTTGGTCACCATCGGTTGAAAGGAGGGGTAAAGTATGAATTTTGTAACGGAAGTTTTGACTAAGATCATGCAGGGTTCTGGCTTTGCCGCTCTGGATTGGAAAACCGCGCTCATGCTGTTTATTGCCTGTGTCCTGCTATATATGGGCATTGGCAAGGGCTTCGAGCCTTTGTTGCTGGTTCCCATCGCCTTTGGTATGCTGCTGGCTAACCTGCCGGTCACCGGGCTGTTCAACGAGCCCGTCTATGATGCCGCCACCCACAGCGGAACGGTGGGCTTTATGTGGGTGCTCTATCAGGGCGTCCAATACGCCATATACCCATCCATTATCTTTATGGGTATTGGCGCTATGACGGATTTTGGCCCTCTGCTGGCCAACCCCGTATCTCTGATGCTGGGCGCCGCCGCCCAGTTGGGTATCTTTGCGGCCTTCCTGATGGCTTTGGCTCTGGGTCCCATTACCAACGGCCTGATCAGCTTTACTCCCGCTGACGCGGCCGCTATCGGCGTGATCGGCGGTGCTGATGGCCCGACGGCCATTCTGACGGCATCGAAGCTGTCTGTGAATCTACTGCCGGCGATTGCCATTGCGGCTTATTCCTACATGGCTCTGATACCTCTGATCCAGCCTCCGCTGATGAAGCTGATGACCACCAAGAAGATGCGTCAGGTCAAGATGAGCCAGCTTCGTGTGGTTTCCAAGACGGAGAAGATTATCTTCCCCATCGCTGTAACCATCTTCGTGGTGCTGTTGATCCCCGATACAGCTCCTCTGATCGGTATGCTGATGCTGGGTAACTTGTTCCGTGAGTGCGGCGTCACCGAGCGCCTGTCCGATACTGCTCAGAATGCTCTGATCAACATCGTGACCATTCCTCTGGGACTGTCTGTGGGCTTTAAAGCCACTGCTGATCAGTTCCTGACTCCCCAGACTCTGGGTATCGTTGCTCTGGGCTTGACTGCCTTCCTGCTGTCTACCGCTGGCGGTCTGTTGCTGGGAGACTTGATGTATGTCCTGACTGGCGGTAAAGTCAACCCCTTGATTGGCTCCGCTGGTGTATCTGCGGTGCCTATGGCCGCCCGTGTTTCCCAGGTCGTCGGCCAGAAGGAGAATCCCACGAACTTCCTGCTCATGCACGCTATGGGCCCCAACGTGGCCGGTGTTATCGGCTCCGCTTGCGCTGCTGGCTTTATGATCAAGGTATTCGGTGGCTGATCCTCTGTTTGATAAGCAGGGCGGCCCCACGGCAAACGCCGTGGGGCCGCTTTATTTTAAAAATAATTCCGAAGGCCAAGGTAATTTGGAAGAAAAAATTATGAGTGTAAAGAAAAAAAGAAATTAGTCAAAAAATTTGAATAAAATGGTTGCATTTTAAATCTGACTGTGCTATAATAACCAAGCTGTCAAGAGGAAATCCTCTTTGCGGTATGCGGCTGTAGCTCAGTTGGATAGAGTGACTGGCTACGAACCAGTAGGTCGGGGGTTCGAATCCCTTCAGCCGTACCACGTCGGAGCAAGCTATAATGGCTTGCTCCGACTTTTTTAAAGTCAAAGCGCTCCTAAATAGTTGCTTCTCATCTTCAGATAGAACTCTTGGTTGTTGAGGTGCTTTAGGGCCGCCGATTTGTGGCGCTCTTATTTTATTGAGCAGCAATATCAATTTTAACTATTTTTTACGTCGAAGTAAGTAAGTCTTGCTTCGGCGTCTTTTTTATTGCATCTAAAAATTTTATTCAACTATTGTATGGACTACTTCTTAGGTTTTTCTGTGTTTCCGCCGGAAGGGCGGTTTGTACTTTTGGAGCATTAAATACTCAGAAAGAGGTTGAGCCAATCTGAGTAAGTTATCTTTTTTGCATTCAGCATTCTAACCACACACTAGATTAAGATTTTGCTTTCTTAAACTATAAAGAGTGCGGTTTCTTTCAATTAATTGTTGGGTTTTCATTCAAAAGAGTTTATATGAAATAGATCTGTTGAATATGAAAACTTCTTATCAGCCACTGAGTGACTCTGTCAAAAATGGGTCATAAAAATTGTATAAAACAAACAAAAATTCAATAAAAAGAATACAGCATTTCTAAAAAAAGGTTATTCCCATACAACTTTGTAAGAATTTATTCTAAATCTGTTGATTGAGAAAAACCACCATGATATATTGAGGACAACAGGTGTGGTAGTCACACAACCAAATTCTGGAAAATTTATGAAAAAGGAGAATGAATCATGAAAAAGCGTTTACTTAGCTTATCTCTTGCTCTCGCAATGGCCGTTGGCCTGCTGGCTGGCTGCGGCGACAGCGGAAAAAACACCGGAACCAATGACGGAAGCTCTAGCAATTCTAGTACAAGCACCAGCACCCCCTCCACTACTGTCAAGAAGTCCAGCTGGAAGGTGACCTGCCCCTGGGCCCCCTCCGGCGTAGCGGCTATGGTGAGCCAGAAGGCCGCCTCTAAGTCCACTGAGTATTCCGACGCGATTACTCTGGTCGCCGAGGCAATTAAGGGCGACGCCGCCACTGTCAATACCTGGGTCATGGACACCAAGGCCAATGATCCAGAACTGGTATTTGTGGGCGAGGGCCTGCTGTCTATTACCTCCATCATCGATCCTGCCAAAATGAAGTTTACCGCTGAGGACTTTGCCTATGTGGAAAACCTCTACTCCTCCATCTTTGTGCTCTCCGCCTCCGCTGATTTGAATATCAAGACCATCGCCGACCTGGAGGCCTATGTAGCCGCCGGCAATGAGATCAGTGTGGCTGTCAACGGCGCCACCAGCTCTGAGGCATTCCTGGCCGCAGCCCTGTTCGGAAAGATGGGCGCCGGTGACAAGCTGAAGCTGACTCCCTATCAGTCCGCCGCCGAGGCCGCTCAGGCTGTGGCCAAGGGCGAGACCCAGTTTGCCGTCTCCCACCAGTCCCAAATTCTGGAGACCTATCAGCAGGGCGGCGTGACCATCCCCTGCGCCTTTGATGAGAAGGCTCTGGAGCATGGACCCTTCGCGGGCGTGGAGGGCGTCGGTGAGAAGGGCTATCCCTACTTCCGCAACCGCTGCTTCATCATGGCCCGTGCTGGTACGGACGAGGCCACTGTAGCTGCTCTGAAGGAGCTGTATGGCAAAATCCTGGCCGATGAGGAAGTTGCCGCCTGGCTGCAGGATACTATGCTGCTGGAGGTTGACCCCATGTCCCAGGAGGATGTGGACGCCCATGTGGAGAATGTAAAGAACATCGTCAACGAGTACAAGGATATCGTTGCCGGCTGATCCTGACCAACCACAATAACTGGGGAATGGGATGGGGAAATATCCCACCCATTCCCCGGTTTTATGTGTGTGCAGACTGAGGAGGTTTTTATTCGGATGAAAAACTGGATCAATCGATTCCATGCCCGTCTGGACGCATGGGGAGAAAAGCTCTGTGAAAAAGAGATCCGCATCCCTGTGGACTTGACGGTGGGAATTCTCTTTTTTCTCTTTGCGCTGGCAATCCTGTTCGTTATGCCCCAGCAGGTGATCGTGTCGGAAAAGGACGTAGTGAATGGCCGCGCCTTCCCCACCCTGCTGATGGTCGTGATGATGATTTGCTGCGGGATGCTGATCGTCAAGGAGCTGTATAAGCTCTTTACCAAGCAGCCCCTCAACTGGAAGGTGATCAACCTCCAGACCGAGCTGAAAGCATTGGCTATCCTGACCATTCTGGTTATCACCTATCTGCTGTGCCGCTTCACCGACTTGTTTGTGGTGGGCGCTGTGTTCTGCTGTCTGGGCTTTTTGGTCTATTTCCGCTGCAAAAAGCCCTCTTATTATGTGATCACCATCACCTTGGCTGTGGTCATTTGGGCGTGCTTCCGTTTCGTCCTGAATGTGGAATTTTAGAAGGAGGCTGAACGTTTTATGATGCAATATATCGTTCCCGCTACCGGCCTTCTTTTCACGCTGGAAAATATCCTGTGGATCAATATCGGCGTGTTCGTCGGATCGGTCTTTGCCGCTATTCCCGGACTGAGCGTGATCCTGTGCGTCATCCTGTTCCTGCCCGTCACCTATACCATGACCGCCATCCCGGGCATGATGTTCCTGCTGGGCATCTACTGCGCCGGCGGTTATGGCGGCAGCGTATCCGCCATCCTGATCAATACGCCGGGTACGCCACACGCCGCGGCCACCATGCTGGACGGCCATCCTCTGTCTGAGCAGGGGCGGACCAAGGCGGCCCTGAAGATTGCCCTGTACGCCTCTACCTTTGGCGGCGTGTTCTCCGCCCTGATGCTGCTGTTTCTGGGGCCCCAGGTGGCCAAGGTGGCCGCCCAGCTGGGCACTGCGGAGTACTTTATGGTCTGTGTCTTCGGTCTGACCATCATCGCGGGTGTCTCCGGCAAGAGTATCATCCGGGGCCTGATTTCCGCCTGCTTGGGCCTGCTCATCTCCTGCGTGGGCACGGACCCCATGACCAGCTATGACCGCTTCACCTTCGGCATCTCCCGGCTGTATCTCGGGCTGGATCTGGCCATCTGCCTGATCGGCCTGTTCGCCCTGGTGGAGATCCTGGCCAAGGCGGAAAAGCGGCTGGGCAGCCTAAATCTGGACACCACCAAGATCAAGGACGACGGCAAGATCACCAGGGAGGAGTATAAACGCATGGCCCGCCCGGTGATCATGTCCTCTATCATCGGGGTGATGGTAGGCATCATCCCCGGCACCGGCGCCTCCGAGGCGTCCTGGTTCAGCTACAACACTGCCAAGAACCTGTCCAGGCATCCAGAGGAGTTCGGCCACGGCTCCGTGGAGGGCATCGCCGCCGCCGAATCGGCCAACAACGCCGTTACCGGCGCAACTCTGATCCCCCTGCTCACCCTGGGCATCCCAGGCGATGGCACGGTGGCCATCATGCTCTCCGCCTTGATGATAAACGGCCTGAACCCCGGCCTTTCTCTGTTCACTACAGACGGCGATATCATGTATGCCATCATGCTGGGACTCATCCTGGTCAACCTCTTTATGCTGCTCCAGGGCAAGTTCCTTACCACCCTGTTTGCCAAAGTGGTCTCCATCCCCCAGGAGATTCTTACCCCCATCATTGTGATCTTCTGCTTTGCCGGCGCCTACTCCGTCAACGAAAACTACTTTGACGTGGGCGTGGCCCTCATCTTCGGCGTGCTGGCCTGGGTCCTGCGCAAGCTGGACCTGCCTCCCGTGCCCATCCTGCTGGGCCTGGTGCTGGGCAGCATGACCGAGACCAACTTCCGCCGTGCCCTGCTCATCTCCGACGGCAGCCCCAGCATTTTCTTCCAGAGTATCTACTGCAAGATATTCCTGGCGCTGATCGTCGTGGCGCTGGCCGCCATCATTCGCGGCAAGCTGAAAGAGGCCAAGGCTGCCAAGGCCGCCGTCCAGAAGGAGGACAATTGATATGCCCAATAATATTATCTTTTACTTCACCGACCAGCAGCGCTGGGATACCTGCGGCTGTTTCGGCCAGCCTCTGGACATCACCCCCAATCTGGACAAACTGGCCCAGGAAGGCGTGAAGTTTGATAACGCCTTTTCCCCCCAGCCGGTGTGCGGCCCCTGCCGCGCCCTGTTCCAGACCGGAAAATATCCCACCGAGACGGGCTGCTTCCGCAACAACATCATGCTACCCGCTGGCGTCAAGACCCTGGCCAACTACATCGAGGAGGCGGGATATGAGACCGCCTACATCGGCAAGTGGCACCTGGCCAGTGACGGCGAGCTGGAGAAGCCCCCCACGATTGACCACACCATCACTGCCATTCCCAAGGAGCTTCGGGGTGGATATACCGGATACTGGAGGGCCGCCGACGTGTTGGAGTTTACCTCCCACGGCTATGACGGCTATGTATTCGACGAGAACAACAACCGCGTCGACTTCAAGGGCTACCGGGCCGACTGCATCAACAACATGGCGCTGGAGTTCTTTGACACCTATGACCGGAAAAAGCCCTTCTTTATGACCATCTCCCAGATCGAGCCCCACCACCAGAATGACCGCAAGCACTACGAGGGACCCGAGGGCTCCAAGGAGAAGTACAGGAACTTCGTCCTGCCCCACGATCTGGAGGTGCTCAAAGGCAACGCCGCGGAGGAGTACCCTGACTACCTGGGCCAGTGCGCCAGCCTGGACGAGAACCTGGGACGGCTGGTGGAGCGGCTGAAAAAGGAGGGGCTGTACGATAATACCGTCATCATCTTTGCCTCCGACCACGGCTCCCACTTCAAAACCCGAAACACCGACGGCCATCTCAACGGCTACGATGACTACAAGCGATCCTGCCATGACGGCGCCCTCCATGTGCCCCTGGTCATCGCCGGCGGCCCCTTCAAGGGCGGTGTAGCGGTGGAGGAGCTAGTGTCCACCGAAAGCCTGCCCAAGACCATTCTGGCCCTAGCTGGTGTAGACGTGGGCGATGAGATGATCGGAGAGAACCTCCTTGACGTAGTGGAGAAAAAGGACGATAATAGACCTAACCAGGTGTTCGCCCAGATCTCGGAGAGCCGGGTGGGCCGCTGCGTCCGTACGGCCGATTATCTCTACTCTGTCTATGCCCCCGGTGTCAACGGCGGCGAGGCGGCAGCCTCTGACCTCTACGCGGACGACTTCCTCTATGATCTGAAGGTCGATCCCTGGCAGTTGAACAACGTGGTAGCCGATCCCTCCTATGCCCAGGTGAAGGAGGATATGCGTGCCCGCCTGGCGGACTGGATCGAGCGGGCGGAGGGGACCCGGCCGGCCATTGTTGACTGAGGAGGGAATTTCCTTGGCAGGCGCCGATAAAAAGTCGGAGCAGGTCTACCGCTGGTTGCTGGCCTATATTGATGAAAACAAGTTTTCCGGCAATTTGAAGCTTCCCTCGGAGAACGCCCTGTGCCGCCGGCTGGACATCAGCCGGGAGACGGCCAGGTCCGCCCTGGCCCGTATGGACCAGGAGGGACTGATCCGCCGGGTAAAGGGCAGTGGTACTTACATCAATAAGGAGGCCGCCCTGTCAAGAGAACTGGATGTGGGATCCACCGCCCAAAAGATTGGACTGATCCTTCAGGGGCAGGATTCCAACGCCAATTCCGGTCTGCTGGAAGGGGTAAAGAGCGTGCTCCCCGCTGACCGGGTGGATCTGCGGGTGTTCTTTACAGACAACAAGTTTTCCACGGAACGGCGCTGCTTACAGACAGTGGTGCACCAGCATTTTGATGGCTTTATTATCGACGGTGTAAAGGCCAGTCTGCTCAACCCAAATCTGGACTGCTATCAGGAAATTTATCGCCGGCGCATCCCGGTCATCTTCTATAACAACTATTATAAAAATCTGCACTATCCCCGGGTCATCGTCAACGACATGGAGTGCGCTGACCGGCTGATTGGGCTTTTGGTACAGGCGGGACACCGGCAGATTGCGGGTATTTTCGTCTATGACAACTATCAGAGCATTGAGAAATTCCAGGGAACCACCGCCGCCCTGATCAAGCGGGGGGTGGATTACCAGGACGACTATATCAAGTGGTGCGTGTCTAACGAGGCCCACGATCCCCGTTTTGCCCGCTCCATTGACCGCTTTCTGCGGAGCCTGCCCAAGTATACTGCGGTGGTATGCTGCAACTATATGATCTACCGCCTGGTGCGCCAGGTGTTGGAGGAGCAGGGAAGGCGGGTTCCTGAGGACTGTTCCTTGGTCTGCTTTGACTACTCTGGGAATGACTGGGAAGCAGAGGGAATCACCTGCTCTGTCCATCAGGGTAGGAAGGTGGGCCAACTGGTGGCTACCCGCCTGATGACTATGATCGAGCGCCGGGACTGTGACGACAAAAATTATACCTATGTGATGAAACCCAAAATCTACATCGGCACCTCCATTCGGGAACTTTGAAACAAAAAAGCCCTGAGCAGTCCAGACAGGACCGCTCAGGGCTTTTTTGTTTATTTAGATAGAATGGTTCCCGCGGCCTGCCGAAGCCGGGGGAGGGCGTAGTCCAGGAAGGCGTGGAAGGCAGGGCAGTAGTAGTTTGCTCTGTCCAGTCCAAGTCCAGTCCAATCCCGGGGACACCCGCCCCGGCAGAGGGAGAGGTGGGGACAGCCAAGGCAGTCTCGGGGCCGGCGGCGGCCCTCATCCAGAAAGGCCAGGGCTCTCGGACTCTGGACGGCCTCTTCTACAGACATTTGGTGGATATTGCCCAGATACCACCGGTCCAGCACAAAGAAGTCGCAGGGATAGAGGCCGCCGTCCCCCTCCACGACCAAGTAGCTTCCGCAGGCACCAGAGGAGGCACAGGTGCTGGGGGGCATCCCGGCCAGGATGCGGAGATAGTCGTCAAAGAGACGGATGCTCACATAGTGGCCTCGCTGCAAATCCAGATACCAGCAGTCAAACAGGTCTCGAAGAAACTGACTGTACCGCTGGGGGGTCAGAGACCAGGGCATACACCCACGTTCCCCCTCCAGGGGGTCCAGGCAGGGGATGAACTGAAGGGCATGGCTGCCCAGCTTGTTCAGAGAATGATACACCTTTTGGGCGCTGCGGGCCAGAGGACCTGTAATGACGCACAGAAGGTTGGTTTCCACACCGGCCTTGTCCAAAAGGGCCAGGGAACGGGTCGCCCGGTCCCAGCTTCCCCGGCCCTGGGCGTCCACCCGGAAGCGGTCGTGGATCTCCCGGCTTCCATCCAGAGACAGGCCTACCAGAAACCGATTTTTCTGAAAAAACCGGACCCAGTCTCCATCCAGCGCCATTCCGTTGGTCTGGATGGAGTGGCTGATTTGGATTGTAGAAGGGCAGAGCTCCCGTTCCAAAGCGATAAAACTTTGGAAAAAGTCCAGACCAGCCAGCGTGGGTTCGCCGCCCTGGAAGGTGATTTGGAGGGAGCCATGAGGACCTGCCGCCTGTATGCCAGACTCCAGGAGCCGGTGCGCGGTTTCCAGTGACATAACGCCCATGCTCTTGACGGACCGAAGGGCAGAAATGTCCTCATAAAAGCAGTAGCGGCATCGCATCCCGCACAGGCTGGAGGCGGGCTTGACTAAGAAAGTGAGATTTCCCATGCTCACCCCCCAATCAGGTTGCGGGCGATATTGAACAGGGCAATGGCCAGCACCAGGAGCTGAACGCAGTTGAAGGCCCGCTCGACTCCCGCCTCGGAGAACCGCTTGCTCAAGCTGGCGCCGAGAAAGCCGCCGGCGATGGCGCCCACCACCATGACCGGAGCGACAGACAGGTCATATACCAGAAACCCGGTAGAAAGGGCCACCGTGACCAGCTTGGAGATCTGGGCAAAAAGAATGGTCATCAGAGAGCAGACAGTGGCCATTTTCGTGCTGACAGAGTATAGGTAGATGATAAGGGCTACGTTGATCGGGCCGCCGCCGATCCCTAGAAAAGAGGAACAGATGCCGAGAAAGCAGCCGGCCGCCAGGGATACCGGGACCCCGGAGAGCTGGAGCCCCCGGATATTCGCCTTATGCTTCATATAGAGGTAGACACACAGGATGAGGACGGCCAGCAGTCCGTTCTGGACTACGGTGACCAAGCCCTGGGCCTGAACGCCGGATACGATGGCGCTCAACATCCACTGTCCGATGTAGCCGCCCACCACAGAACCAAGAGAGAGGGGAATGGCAATTTGAAAGGGAATCTGTACCTTGGCCAGCATCTGCTTTCCAATGGAAACAGCGGACATGGAGAAGACCGTGATGGAGGACAAGACACCGATGGTCTCCACATCGAAGTGGTGCATCACATCCATCAGCGGCTTGATGATAACTCCGCCTCCCATCCCCGTGAGGGAGCCCACTGTGGTAGCGCCGATGGCGATCAAAAAATATAGTATGTACTGCATAGAAATTACCTCCCGGTCCGCTTCCATCTCCAGAAGAGAACGTGCTTTGCTCTCATTATAGCATATTCCAGAGGAAATGGACAAAAGAATTCCGTGGGAGGCCGGAGGGCGATTAATAAAATACAGGGGAAGGCGCCCGGTCAATAGGCCGGGCGCCTTTTATGGACAGTTTTACATCTGGCGCTCCGTATGGAGTCGCTGGAGCAGGCGCTCCTGGGACATCAGCCCCTGCTCATAACGCTGGATTTTGTCATTCAGCCGGTCCAGCGAGGCCTGCATATCCGCCATGCGGGCCATCAGCCGATCCCGCTGGTCCATCAGCAGAGCCTTTCGGGCATCCAGAGTGGCGTCTCCCTGCTGAAATAGGTCCACATACTTGATAAGAGCCTCGATCTGTACCCCGGCCGAACGCATACACTTCATCAGCTCGATCCAGCCGCAGGACTCCTGGTCATAGTCACGGATGCCGCCCTTGTTCCGGGGGACCGGAGGAATGAGTCCGATACGCTCGTAGTACCGCAGGGTATCGGCAGAGATATCATATTGTCTGCTCACTTCGGCAATGGTCATGGAACAGTCCTCCTTACAGTCCAAACAGAGCGGCAGCGTCCGCCATATTTCGGATGATAGGGACGCCAAAGGGACAGCGATTCTCACAGGCGCCGCAGGCGATACACGCCCCAGCGTGGCTGGGGAGGCCCATATAATGCTCCCGCACCGTTTCCGGAATCTGGCCCTGCGCCTTGGCAAGATTGAAAAACTTGGTGACGGAGGCCACGTCAATCCCCTTAGGGCAGGGAGCGCAGTGACCGCAGTACATACAGTGTCCCTTCCAACTGATCTTAGGCAGGGAGGCAAAGGCGGCGGCATAGTCCTTTTCCTCTTCGCTGGCCTGCTCATAGTCCAAACAAACACGCAGTTCCTCCAGAGTTCGGGCCCCTGACATGACTGAGGCCACACCGGGGCGGGTCAGGGCATAGTGGAGGCACTGAAAGGGGGTAAGAGCCTTTCCGGCAGGGGAATACTGACTGAGCAGGTCGCCGCCCCCAAAAGCCTTCATCACGGTGATGCCCACTCCCTGCCTCTGGCAGCTCTCATAGAGGGCCTGGCGCTGTGGGTCCATGTTGACTAGGTCTTTTTCATAGTTTTTCTCCGCCCACAACTCCTCTACATCCTCGCTGGCGGGCTGCAGATCGTAGCAGGGATTGACACTGAACATGAGCACGTCGATAAGACCGCTGCCCACTGCCGCCTGGGCTACTTGGGGGTTGTGGCTGGACAGACCGATGCAGCCGATGCGGCCCGCCGCCTTCAGCTGCTGGGCATAGGCCATGACCGGCCCAGACTGGACCGCCTCCCAGTCAGAGAGAGAATCCACATAGTGGACCATGCCGATCTCCACATGGTCCGTTTCCAGGCGGTGGAGCTGATCCTCAAAGCTCTCGCGCACCTCGTCGATGTTCCTGGTCCGCTTGTATTGACCGTTCTTCCAGATGGTGCACAGGTGGGCCTGAAGGACAAACTTGTTGCGGCGCCCCCGGAGGGCGCGACCCAGGTTAGACCTCATATCCGGGTCAGGGGAGTAGAGGTCGATGCAGTTGATGCCGCTCTCCTCCATCTGGTCAATAAATTCCTTCACGGTTGTATAGGGCTTGTCTACCAGCCCCTCGCAGCCCATGCCAATCTCACTGACCCGAAGGCCAGTGCGGCCCAGTATGCGGTATTTCATGTTGTAGTTCTCCTGTTCTTTTATTTTGTAGCTGCCTGATTAATGCAGGTAAGGGCGTTGAGACTCCTAGGATAGCCAATATAGGGCAGACATTGGGAGATCACCCGGATTAGAAGGGGCTTATCATTTCCCAGCCGCAGATTAGCGGCGGCGTGGCTAGTGAGCTGAGGTTCACTGCCACCTTGGGCGGCCAGAAAGCAGAAGGTGATAAGCTCTCGGTCCCGGTAATCCAGCCCGCCGCGGGTATAATAATCGCCAAAGCAGTTGCCGGCCAGCCAGCGGTTGATGTGGCGGCTTTCCTGGGGCCCGCTATTTTGAAAGCCACGCATATGTGTCCCAAAAATATCCACTTGGGCCTGATTGCCTGCTTCCAGACGGCTGTCGGGATCAGTGGTGCCCTGCTCCTCCAAGGGCAGAGGGACACCGGCGGCGGTGAGAGCCTCATTGACGGCCTTCAAAAAAGGGAGCACCCGCCCCAGACCCAGATAGGCGGTTCCCTGGTAGACTAGTTCTTTCAGTTCCACTGGAGAGAGGCCGGAACGAAGAGCGGCAGGGGCCATGGCCTGAAAACAGTCTAGTCCCTGGCACCCCATGAGGGCAGCCAGAACAGTCAAAAAGTGGGTCCGGTCGTCTAGCTTTGTCTGGCTTGGTACCTCATCCAGCGCAAAATCCAGAAACAGACGGGTAAATTCTGGGTCGGAGTCAGCCAGGGGAGGCGGAAAATCTCCAAACATCCGAGTATAATTTTTTTGGGCGGTTTCAGACAGCGGCATAGGTGATCTCCTCCTTGTATTGCCATGAAGAACTGATTGTCAGGGCAGCAGGTCATACTGGCTCTGATCCACCGGCTCCAACCACTGATTGTAGGTATCCTGTCCAGGAACTTCTACCGCCAGGTGGACGAACCAACTGTTTTTGGCTGCGCCATGCCAGTGCTTGACGCCTGCGGGGATATGGACCACATCACCAGCATGGAGTTCTCTGGGTTCCTGGCCCCACTCCTGATACCAGCCCCGGCCTCCGGTACATAGCAGGATCTGACCACCACTCTGGGAAGCTTGGTGGATGTGCCAGTTATTGCGGCAGCCTGGTTCAAAGGTGACGTTGCCGATGACTACGCCTTGGAGAGACAGTATGTTCAGATAGCTTCGTCCAACAAAATACTGGGCAAAGTCGGTGTTTTCCTCTCCGCGTGCGAAGATTACAGAATTAGACAAACCATGTTTCATTTGGCAGACCTCACAGTGTAGTTTGATCGCTCCTACTGTATACACTGGAGTATACTCCAAGTCAAGCGTTTTTTTAAAATATCCTAAAAAAGAGATTGACAATAGTCTGAATTCAGACTATACTAAAAAAGTCTGAATTCGGACCTTTGGAGGGAACTATGAAAGAGTTGACGTTTAGCCAATTCAATCGAGAGCTCAATCGTATGTATAAGGAATGTAACGAGTTTTATCACGCCTTGGCTAAACACTTCGGGCTGTCGGACAGCGCGTTCTGGATCCTCTATACATTGCGTGAGGAGGGACGGCCCCTGTCTGCCACTGATCTGGGGGGTGCGCTGTTTTTAAGCAAGCAGACCATACATTCCGGGGTGAGAAGTCTGGAGGAGCGGGGCTTGCTTAAGCTGAGAAGCTCGTCAGAGGATAAGCGCAACAAGGAGATCTGCTTAACAGAAAAGGGAGAGGCGTTTTCACAGGAAAGTGTAGACCAAGTAGTTGCCTTTGAGGAAAAGGCATTCCTGGACTTGGGAGCTGGAGAGCGCCTGTCCAGAATCCAAGCCGAGCGGCATTACCTGGACGCCCTGTGGGAAGCCGCACGCCCCCTTTTTAAACGGGAAGGCCCAGAGGGGATATGGCAAAGATGATGATCAAATTATCGGATCATTTCACATATGGAAAGTTGCTGCGCTTTACATTCCCTTCCGTAGTGATGATGGTATTCACATCTCTTTACAGTGTGGTGGACGGTCTATTCGTTGCCAATTTGGTGGGGGATTTGGCCCTGTCGGCGGTTAATATCATCTTTCCAGTGGCGATGATTATTGGGGCCTTTGGCTTCATGCTGGGAACGGGTGGCAGCGCCATTGTGGCCAGGACGCTTGGGGAGAAGAAAAAGGAGCTGGCCGACCGCTACTTTTCTATGTTTATCCTCTGTGTGGCTATATTGGGGGCGGCCCTCTCAGTTGTGTGCGTGATATTGGTGGAGCCAATCTCACGGCTGGCCGGGGCCAGCGACCTTTTGATCGGGGACTGCGTCATTTATGGCCGCATCCTGCTGGCGGGCAGTGTACCCTTTATGCTCCAGACTAGCTTTCAGAGTTTTCTTGTAGTAGCGGAGAAACCCCATGTGGGCCTGATGTTCTCAATAGCCTCCGGGCTGACCAACATCGTGTTGGACTATGTATTTATTGCGCTGTTTGATATGGGGATAGCCGGAGCGGGGCTTGCCACCGTGCTGGGATACTGTGTAGGTGGGCTGCTCCCCGTTGCCTGTTTCCTGAGGGGTGGAGAGAAGGAGCTCCGCCTGGTCCCTACCGCCCTCTATCCTAAAGCTCTGTGGGATGCTTGCATTAACGGATCCTCTGAGCTGATGAGCAATATATCTGCATCGGTAGTAGGGATTCTCTATAATATCCAGCTTATGCGCCTGGTAGGGGAGATGGGAGTGGCCGCTTACTCCGTGATGATGTATGTGGATTTCATATTTATTGCTGTTTTTCTGGGATACTCCATTGGCTGTGCCCCCGTCGTGAGTTACCACTTTGGCGCCGGAGATTCCGTAGAACTGAAGGGAATCTGCCGAAGGAATCTAATGATGATTGGAATCACGTCGGCTGCGATGGTGGCAGTGTCTGAGCTGGCCAGTGCGCCCCTTGCCGCCGCCTTTGTGGGCTTCGATGCGGAGCTGTATAAGATGACAGTGCATGGATTCCGTCTGTTTGCGCTGTGTTATATTTTCTGCGGGCTGAATATCTACGCCTCCGCCTTTTTCACAGCCCTGTGCAACGGAGCGGTCTCCGCGTTTATCTCCTTTATGCGGTCCTTCCTCCTACGGGGAGGTATGGTATTGGTGATGCCATTGATCTTCGGTATCGACGGTATCTGGAGCGCTGTTGTGGCGGCGGAAGGCATAGGAGCGGTCATCTCCGTGACCCTGTTGCTGGCAAAGCGAAAGAGCTATGGGTATTGAATCAAAAAGAGGTGTGGATACCAAAAGATATCCACACCTCTTTTGATTATTACTGTGGTTCGCGGAGCATCAGCAGAAAGGCGAGGGACAGGGGGAGACAGGCCAACAGGATCGAGCGTCCAGCCAACAGGTCGGCGCACAGGCCACCCACAAGAGCGCCCAACACAAAGAGGAGGATGACAGAGTAATAATCCTGGGCTCCACGGCCTGCCCGTTCCTCTCGAAGGAACAGGCAGCGATACAACTTCTCTGTGCCGCTGCGCAAGTTTCCAGTGCACATGGTGGTGGAAAATGGGTTGCCCTCAAATTTGCGGAAGCTCTCGATCTGCATGGCGCTGACAAAGGAGACAATCACGTTGGCCAGCCAATCCAGCGGTCCCACAGGCAAAAGGGAGACCAGAAGCAGCCCGCCGCACTCCACAACCAGCACCAACTGCCGCCAGTGGGGAAGGCCGGGCAGGGGAGTGAAGTGAGAGCGGAGCCACTCGGTCAGCAGGACGCCCAGGGCAAAGGACATGATAGGCCAGAGATAGTAGAGGGCGCGTCCCCAATTACGCTGTGCTAGCTGAATGCCCAGCAGTACCAGATTGCCTGTTTCTGCGTTGGCAAAGACCTGCCCCCGGCACAAGTAGGTGTAAGCGTCCATCATTCCACCGGCGAAGGCCAATAGTAGACCATTGGCAAGGGATTCAGAGGGTTGAATGTGCTTCATCGTTGACTCCCTTCTCTAGAGCAGGAAAATCGCGCCCCCTGACAGGGGCGCGATTTTAGTCCGCGGAGTGCTTACTCGGCCTTGGGGCCGGCGGCTACCAGGGCCTTGCCGGCCTCGTTGGTGGTGTATTTGGTGAAGTTCTTCACGAAGCGGGAAGCCAGATCCTTGGCCTTGGTCTCCCACTCGCTGGGATCGGAATAGGTGTCCCGAGGATCCAGAATAGCGGGGTCCACGCCAGGCAGGGAGGTGGGCACCTCGAAGTTGAAATAGGGGATGGTCTTGGTATCGGCCTTCAGAATAGAGCCGTCCAAAATGGCGTCGATGATACCGCGGGTGTCCTTGATGGAGATACGCTTGCCAGTGCCATTCCAGCCAGTGTTGACCAGGTAGGCCTTGGCGCCGGACTTCTTCATTTTCTTCACCAGCTCCTCACCGTACTTGGTGGGGTGAAGCTCCAGGAAGGCCTGGCCGAAGCAGGCGGAGAAGGTGGGAGTGGGTTCGGTGATGCCCCGCTCTGTGCCGGCCAGCTTGGAGGTGAAGCCGGACAGGAAGTAATACTGGGTCTGCTCCGGGGTCAGGATGGACACGGGGGGCAGCACACCGAAGGCGTCGGCGGACAGGAAGATGACGTTCTTGGCGTCGGGGCCCTTGGACTTGGGACGCACGATCTTCTCAATGTGGTCGATGGGGTAGGACACGCGGGTATTTTCGGTGACGGACTTATCCGCAAAGTCGATTTTGCCGTCCTTGTCAACGGTGACGTTCTCCAACAGGGCGTTGCGCTTGATGGCGTTGTAGATGTCAGGCTCGGCGTCCTTGTCCAGATTGATGACCTTGGCGTAGCAGCCGCCCTCGAAGTTGAACACACCTTCGTCGTCCCAGCCGTGCTCGTCATCGCCGATGAGCAGGCGCTTGGGATCGGTGGACAGAGTAGTCTTGCCAGTGCCGGACAGGCCGAAGAACAGGGCGGTATTTTCGCCGTTCATGTCGGTATTGGCGGAGCAGTGCATGGAGGCCATGCCGTTGAGGGGCAGGTAATAGTTCATCATGGAGAACATGCCCTTCTTCATCTCGCCGCCGTACCAGGTGTTCAGGATGACCTGCTCGCGCTCAGTGAGGTTGAAAATGGCGGCAGTCTCAGAGTTCAGGCCCAGCTCCTTATAGTTCTCCACCTTGGCCTTAGCGGCGTTATAGGAGATAAAATCAGGCTCAAAGTTCTCCAGCTCCTCAGCGGTGGGGGCGATGAACATGTTTTTAACAAAATGGGCCTGCCAGGCTACCTCCATGATGAAGCGGATGGCCATGCGGGAGTCGTGGTTGGTACCGCAGAACACGTCCATGACATACAGCTTCTTGTTGGACAGCTGCTGGATGGCCAGACGCTTGCACTCGTCCCAGGCCTCCTTGGAGGCGGGCTTGTTGTCGTTCTTGAACTCGTCAGAGGTCCACCACACGGTATCCCTGGAAACATCGTCCATGACGATGAACTTGTCCTTGGGGGAGCGGCCAGTGTAGATGCCAGTCATGACGTTAACGGCGTCCAGCTCAGTCAACTGGCCCACGTCATAGCCCTCCAACCCGGGCTTCATCTCTTCCTCGAATAAGGTTTCATAGGAGGGATTGTGGAGGATCTCAGTGGTGCCGGTGATGCCATATTTGCTCAGATCAATAGTTGCCATGTTTGTGACCTCTTTTCTGAAATGATCTTCCTGCACAGGGCGGCAGGGAATAGCTTAAAATCGATATAATCATACACGCTGAAAGGAATAAAGTCAATGTTATTGGTGACGACAATTTAGTTATAGGTCTTATTGCTTTTTGGAAAATAAAGGAGCCCTTGCCCGAGCTAAGGCCTGATATCCCGCTGCCTTAGGGCCTTTGACAGGGCTGCGAACTGGGGAATGGACAGCCGTTCTCCCCGGATATCAGCGGGGAGATCGCAGCTTAAGATGGCACTTAATAGCTGTTCTTTGGAAAAATTAGAACGGAAGGTGCCGCTTAACCCATTTAGCAGGGTTTTTCTCCGCTGGGCAAAGGCGGCCTTTACCACGCGGAAGAAGTGGTCCGGGTCATCCACCTCATCGGGCGGATCCTTGGGAGTGAGACGGAGGACGGAGGAGGTCACCTTGGGTGCGGGGAGGAAACAGTCCGGGGGGACATCAAAAAGCAGTTCCGTCTCGGCGTGATACTGACAATAGACGGAAAAGGCGCCGTAATCTCCACTGCCCGGAGTGGCACAGATGCGCCGAGCCACCTCCCGCTGAATCATGATAGTGATCGAGGAGAAGCAGCCCGCATCCAGAAGGGCGGTGATGGCAGGAGTGGTAATGTTATAGGGCAGGTTGGCACAGGCGATGGGCTCCAGCCCCTGGAATCGCTCCCGGACCAGGGACGGAATGTCCAGCTTCAGGATATCACCGGAGACAATCTCCACATTGTCCCTGTCCCCCAGAGTTTCTGTCAGGATAGGGAGAAGGGAGCGGTCCAACTCCACGGAAACCACCTGGTCGGCCAGCAGGGACAACTCCCGGGTGAGAGGGCCGATGCCTGGACCGATTTCCAGCACCCCTTTACCGGAGCCGGCGCCAGAAGAACAGGCGATATCCTGCGGTACCCACGGCTGGATCAAAAAATTTTGTCCCATGGATTTGGAAAAACGGAAGCCGTGCCGGGCCAGCAGGGCTTTGATCTGGTCGATGTCGCACAGATTCATGATGTGCTCCTTCCTGGATCGATATTCTGAATTCCAATAAAAATATAAAAGGAAAGAGAGCCATAGTCAAGAGGCACAGGGGCTTGGAATAGAGACGTTTTTTGATCTGGAGCTCTATCCGAGAAAAAACGAGAAAAATTTTCGAAAAGGGGTTGACGGAACGAAAAAAACTGGTATAATACAATACGCTGTCGTTGTGACTGTCGACAGCAGGGAATGTAGTAGATTTCCCTTTCAGCTATGGAGTAGTATCGAAGTGGTCATAACGAGCACGACTGGAAATCGTGTAGCCGCTAACACGGCTCGAGGGTTCGAATCCCTCCTACTCCGCCAAGTTAAAAGCTACATTTTAGTCTTGGGAGTAAGACTGAAATGTAGCTTTTTCTATTGTAAAACCTCCGTGATATACTGCTGGTCAGTGGTATCATGGAGGTTTTGCTATGTCTGGCTATGTGATTGAGATTCCACAGGAGAAAGAGAACGGTTCTATCTGGAGTCAGCAATTAAGAGTCGCTGCTTATTGTCGGGTCAGCACCCCTTACGAAGAACAACAGCAAAGTTTGGAAAAGCAAATTGAGTACTTTACACGATACATCAAGAGAAATCCCTTTTGGAGGTTTGTCGCTGTGTATGCGGACAATGCCTCCGGGCTCCACGCGAAGAATCGGCCCGGATACCAAAAGATGCTGAGAGATTGTAGAAAAGGAAAAATCAATTTGATCCTTGTGAAATCTCTGAGCCGCTTCGGAAGAGATGCAAAAGAAACCATGACTACGATCAGGAGATTGAAGCAAATGGGTATTGGAGTGTATATTGAACTGGGCGGGATCCATACACTGACATCTCCGGACAGTGTCGTTGATCTGTATACCACGTTTAATCAAGCAGAGAGCCAGAACAAAAGCGACAATATCAAGTTCGGTTTGCGTCAGCGGATGAAAAGCGGGAAAACTATACTGAACCATTCTCAATTTCTTGGCTATACAAAAGGAACAGACGGTATATTGCGGGTGGTCCCGGAGGAGGCGGAGATCGTACGGAAGATATTTGATCTCTATGTGCAGGGGAACGGTGTACGGAAGATCAAACGCTACCTGGAAGAACACGGGATCAAAACCGTGACAGGGAAGAGGGAGTGGAGCACCTCCACCATCGATCGGATGTTGAGTAACGAGAAGTACATCGGGCAGGTGCTAATGCAGAAAAGCTATACGCCGGATTTCCTGACCGGAAAGCAAGTCAAAAACAATGGGCAGTTGGATATGTACCTGGTAGAGGATGCTCATGAGGCGATCATTGACCGGGAGACTTTTGATTGGGTACAGAAAATGATAGGGCACATCAAACACACAGTACAAATGGAGCAGACATTGTGATATAATACCAGAAAGGTTCTAAATAAGTGTGCGGGTGAGGAACAAAATGAAAAAACTAAAAGATTTGCTCAACCAAATTAGGGACTTTCATTTCCAAAGTGGTAAAGGTGGTAAAGATAAGGTTGATTTTATTGGTACTTTGGTTAACAAGGATAACCATGTAATAGTTCAAGCGCGAATCGAAAAGAAAAATCTGGATTGTATGGAACAGAAAACTCCATTTCAAATTTGGGGTGAAATTAGCGGGACAAATGTTACATTACTTGATAATTATATTATTACAACCTCATACTACGCTCATTCGGATTATATAGAGATTGCTGCAGATCCGTCAGAAATAGTTATTGGGAGAAGTTATGACGGTGATCTATTTGTCACGAACATTTCTGCCTCAATAGCAACAATGAATAATATGTTTTCTGATAGAGTATTTAACGAAAATGTTTGCTTCACAAAGGAAAATCCCACTGTATTGAGTTTTGCCTATCCGGAAGATATCGAGGCCATGGACACGGACGGAACCCTTCGCTTGTACCGAGGGTTTTCTCATAACTGGTCAAGGCATGGAATTGAGTATAGGTACCTTCCATATATTGACTATGCGTTTTCAAAACCGACCAGAATCAGAGATGCTATTGCAAAAATTGCTTGTGCGAGAAATCTATTATCTTTTTTTGCTGACTATTACCTGCCATTAGAAAATCTGTTGTTTTCCGATGAACAAACAGTTGATGCTAAAAATTTCCCTGGATATTGTGATTGTCAATTATATTTAAATCATAAGGAGGATATTGAAGTCCCAGAGGAACCTTTTCTAATTATGACCAATAAGTTTTCTGAAAACTTTTCTGAAGTGTGGACTAATTGGTTGAAATTTTACACTGATAGCATATATATTCCAACGCTCTTTTACGAGATCATCTGTAACCGCTCTACTCGTATTAACCGTTTTCTGAACTTAACGCAGGCTATCGAATTGTACTCTGTCCACTATCGAGATGAACTTGCAAAATATATTGCACAAGCGGATGGTTGCAGGAGGAAACCAATTCCATTGAAATATCGCATTGAAGATGTTTTAGCGCAGATCAATGGCACCCTTGAGATTTCAAAAGAGGGAAGAAGACGGTTGGCTCGTGCAATCAGCAATGATAGAAACTTTTTTACGCATTACAACGAGCAACGGTATACTGAACCATCGTTTGAAGAAATATCTGCCGCTAACAGAGTTTTGAGATATGTCCTACTTTCAATTGTATACAAGGTTGTAGGCATTCGTGATGACTATATCAAGGAATGCAAGAATAGATTGAATTACAGCACTTTTGAGAGAGATGTATCTGTAATCTTAAAAGAACGACAAGATATCAATTACACATCTTGGACGGAATAATCAAGAGGGTGCAAATATCGATTTTAACCGCCCTTTGCACGTCAGAGTAAGCTTTGTATCGCTTGCTCCGATTTATTTTATAAGTCAGAACGCGCTCATGTTGCTGCTCCTCCTCTCCAAATCGAACCCGCTACGCTGGGCTTCGATTTGGTTTCTGGTACAGACCTAAAGTCGTTACATCTTTTTTATAGATACCGTAAGAATTTTCACATGCTCGGCGGAAGTAAATTCCGTCTGCGCCAAGGCTTTAACCTCCGGCCAAAATACTTGCACGGCGTAAATCCGCCGTCAGTCAGAGGCTGGTTGGTACTTCTAAAGCAAAATCGCAAACAACTTGAGAGGGTTCGGAATTGTTCCCCCCTGCCAAAATGAATGGACCCCGCTTCTCGAACTTTTTTCGAAAAGCGGGATTCTCCGTTGTAAAAAGCCTTGACATATCAAGGCTTTTGTCTTTTATATACATTTTTGATATGAATCAAAACTCGTCAAACGCAAATGCAAAACTTTTGCGGTTCACTGTTAGTTGAACAGGACTTTTTGATATGAGACAAGTAATAAGCCTCCTCAAAGGCTTGCGGTGTTTGGTATCTCAGAGTTAGATAGGGACGCACCTCATTGTAAAACTAATGTATTCTGCCACACATCTGAAAAAATGGTTATAGAAGGTTCCCCTTGCAACGCCCAGAGCGTCGCATAGCTCATGTACACTAAAAGGATTGTCCGGTTGATTATAGAGATGCTCCAGTGTAGCAAGCCGTTTTTGAAGCGGCACGGCTGGAATAAAGCCGGACAACCAGATCACATCCATCATATGTTCCAGCTTTTAGAGCTGGCGTGAAATAGCATCAAATTCTTTCGGCGTGAATGATCTTTGTGGAGCTGTGATGGAAGAAAACTGCTTTTGCCAGTGGTTGTGCTTTGAGCAATATGTAACTCTTGGCACAGAGATTGGCTGGACTCACCCTTTTCATAGCGGCGGATAGCTTTGATTTTGAACTCCAGAGGATAGGTGTACAGCATAGGTTCGACCTCCTCTGTATATGAATCTATACTAGCAATTAACCAATTGAACTTTTTATTCTACTGGTAGGATTTTCAGCTTTTTGTATTCGGTGAATGAGTCGCGCTTTTTGAACTGTTTTATCGAGAAGCGCGGCTTATTGTATATTGTATGCGGATAGCTTTGTACTACAAGGTTTTCGCTTTTTATATTTCCGGATTTGAAATCTCCTTTTTAAGTAAAATGGTAGCTACATTATTGCCCCAATATAAGGGTTATGGTATACTAAAAAACTAATTTAAAAGGAGAGACCCTATAATAATGGCAATTGTTAAGCAAAATGAGGATGTCATCCCTTTTATAAAACAGAAAGATTATATTATGGTTAACAACAATCTCGGTGGTGGATCATTTGGAAAAACTGTTTTGTTGCAGGATCCATTTATTGATGAACTGTTCGTTGCCAAAAAGTATGAGCCGGCGTACGATGATATCAGGGAGTAATTCTACAAAAATTTCCACGATAAGAGTTGTTGAGCCAGAACCAGAGTTGCCATTCTGAGTGTAGAAAGGTGCGTTTCCAAACGATTAATAAAAGTTGCTGTGTAGATTTTTGAGCGAACTTCGCGATAGCTTATAGTGTTGCGATGTTACAAAAAGAAGGACACGACGTGTATGGAGGAAATTAAGGCTTGTGGAGCACCACAGGCCTTAGTTTTTTGGAGTAGGGAAACCTTCAGCTCTCCCAGTTGAGCTACGAGCCCATATTGGCCACTTTTCAATCAAAAAAGTTGCGAAAAATGGATTTTTGAGATATTCGATTTTGAGGAAAAGCCCAGGAAATCGGACTGCTAAATCGTGGGGGAACAGGGGTGAATGATGTGCGTCCATATGGATGCGAACCGTACGCTCCCGCAGAGAGGCAAGTTTTCTGCCCACGGACTGCGGTGCCTGATTTGGAAATAGTGTTTGATTTGATACCAATGCTGCTCCTCTGCGTTCCTATATTCTGTGCTACCGGTCGTGAATCATGTACTCCACCGGGAGCCAAGCGAACATCGGTTTCCATTGGATCAGGAGCAAAGTATGCCATAGGTGCCCGATGCGCCCGTTTCCATCGGCAAAGGGATGGATAAGTTCCAGTTCACCCAAGACAGCAACATTCACACAAGAACAGAAACGCAGAGGGATGTGACAACCTATACTCCTCTGCGTTCTTTATCATCATCAAAGACCAGCCGCCGTGTCAAGACAGAACATAATAAGGACATCTTTGGGACTGGGGATTCCATACGAACCGATACGGAACCGTTGGGGAGAGTTGCAGGTGCAACTCTCCCCAACGATTTTTATATTCTGAAATTGCAGATTCTGATATTGTATGTATTGAAGAACACTTTTCTCTCGACTTTCCGACCATCTTCCAGTATGGTTTGTTTACCAGTCACAACGAGCAGAGAGGATCAAGGATGCTTCAAAAATCGCTTCAAAGTCAAATCATAAAAAGTGCATGATTTCCCTCTGCCGATGGGTAACCTATCCATACGGCAAACGGAACAGAAAGCCCACAACGGGATATGCCGCTGTGGGCTTTGTTGTACCCTTACAATAGTTATAAGGATGATCGAGGAGGGATCAAATGAACGAACACAAATCAATATCGGAACACATTCAGACCTATGCAAACCACCTTCGCTTGGAGGAAAAAAGCGCGGCGACCATCGAAAAATATCTCCGGGATCTTCGAAACTTTGCCTGCTGGCTGGATGGGCGGGAGATCACCAAGGAGCGAACGGCAGAGTGGAAGGCCCATCTGGTGGAGCGGGGCTACGCTCCCGCCAGCGTCAATGCAATGCTCTCCGCCCTGAACGGCCTGCTGGACTTTCTGGAACTTGGAACTTGCCGGGTGAAATTTCTCAAGCTCCAACGGAGGATGTTCCGAGACGACAGCCGAGACCTGACCCGCGCCGACTATGACTGGCTGATTTCCACAGCGCAGGAGCGCAGCCAGAACCGGCTGGCCCTGCTGATGGAGACCATCTGCGCCACCGGCATCCGTGTGTCCGAGGTGCGGTATATCACAGTGGAGGCGGCCAAAGCGGGGCGGGCGGAAATCGCTCTGAAAGGCAAGATCCGTACCATTCTGATTCCCGGAAAACTGTGCCGCAAGCTGCTGAAATACGCCAAACAGCAAAAAACCGCTTCCGGCGAGATCTTTCTCAACAGAAACGGAACGCACCTCAGCCGCCGTCAGATCTGGGCGGAAATGAAGCGGCTGTGCAAATACGCGGGGGTAGAGCCGTCCAAGGTATTCCCCCACAACCTGCGCCACCTGTTTGCCACGGCCTTTTACCGGGCCAGCAGGGACATCGTGAAGCTGGCGGATGTTCTGGGCCACAGCAGTATCGAGACTACCCGCATCTACCTCCTGACCTCCGGGGCAGAGCATCAGCGGCAGCTGGACCGGCTGGGGCTGGTTTCATGATCACAGAATTCACATTCTGACAAAATAATATAGGCGCTTAAATCATAAAACTACATATTATATGGTCATTTTACCATAACATTTCCAAAAGCACAAGCAAACCGGCCATATTTGGGCATGAAAATATAAGCCACAAAAAGAAATCCTTTTGTGGCCTGCTTTACTGCGGCTTTCTATCTGCTCTTCAGGCAATAGAAAGCCGTTTTTTCCTGCTTGTAACCTATTTGTCCATCACGAATCAGCAAATAGGAAGTGGAATGTGAATTCTGTGATGAAGGGAGGATGAAGGTTGCGAACCTCAGTCTATGACTACTGCGCAGGAAGAAACGAGCTGGACCTGCCGACCCAGTGGCACCACGCTCTCAATGCCCCCTTTATCCCGGAACATGTGACGTTGGGGAGCCGCCGAACCGTATGGTGGGCGTGCCCCAGTGGGCACATCTGGAAGGCCGTCGTCTCTTCCAGAGCGGGGCCGCAGAAATGCGATCATCCCGTCTGCGCCGGAAAAGTCCGTCCGGAGCGTCTGGAACGCTACCGGCAGACGCTGGCGGAGATGGAATAAAAAACAGGGTCGGTCAGCCAATTCCCGGCCCAGAAAATTGCAACAGGAGGAATGAGAAGTGGAAAAACGAATATTGGCAAGCTTAATGACCCTGTGCCTAATCGTGGGATTACTGCCCACGGCGGTGCTGGCAGTGGAGGAACCGGGCAATGCTCCGCCCCAGGCCTGCACCTGCAAGATCCGTTGTGCCGAGGATACCGTGGATGAAACCTGCCCCGTCTACGCGGCGGACTATACCGTCTGTACCTATGAGGCCCCGACAGGGCCGGAGGAGTCAACTGCTAAGGAGAAGGTCTGCGGCAATTTCTCCGGTTGTGTGGACGGGACCCATGACCCGGAGTGCCCCCTGTATACGGCCCCTGCGGAGCCGTCCACTCCGGTCTTGGGAGTGATCTCCCCAGAGATTCCCAAGGAGATTCAGGCGTTTTTGGATGCGGTAGAGGCTCTGAATCCGGAACAGCCGGATACCGTTGAGGCCGCTTGGACTACTTATGAGGCGCTAACCGGGGAGCAGAAGGCCCGGGAGGATGTGGCAAAGGGCTATGAAGCCCTGCTTGACGCTGAGAGGCAAAACGCTGTAATCTTCGCCCCTGTGGCGGCAAAGGCTGTCTATGTGTCTGACTCAGGTGATGATGACAAGAATGACGGCAGCCAAACGAAGCCCTACGCTACACTGGCAGAGGCGGTCAAGAAGGCCGAGGACGGAGCTACCATTTATGTCATGTCTAACCTGACTATGACTACGTGCGCCCGGTTTTATAACAAGAGCCTGACCATCACCAGCGGCGAGGGCGGTCCTTATACCCTTACCCGTGGGGAAAACTTTGAGACTATACAGGATAATGCTCGGAGTACTTATAACCCCGCCATAATCGAAGTACAGGCAAACAGTGGGAATGCCCCCTATGGCCTGACGCTGGAAAACATTGTTCTGAATGACGGCGGCAAGCACGAAGGCACCGTCTTTGCCCAGGCCATCAGCGGCAGTAGCAACAGCGGAAATACTAAATACGCCCAGGATGCCATCGTGTCCTCCAACGCCACCATCCCCTGCACCATTACGTTGGGTGAGGGTGCGGTGCTCCAGAACTTCGGCGGTATGTCCGCTGTCCGGGTGACCGACTCTGCAAAACTTGTAATGCTGTCAGGCAGCGTAATCGAGGATACCACCGTAGAGGACCGTGAAAGAGGAGCGACCGGCAGCAACGGTCCTGCCGGTGCGGTTTGGATTCAGGGCGCTGAATTTATCATGGAAAACGGCGCGGAGGTCAAGAATGTGGTCGGTCGGGCAGTTTATGCCGATGGCGGAACGGCCAGCATCGGCGGTACCATCAGCGGTATCGCCGGGGATAAGGATATGTGGCAGGGTGCCAGCGGCGTTGCCATCCATGTCCGCGGCGGCGCAAATGTCACGCTGACAGGCGTAGTTGTAGATATCACAGCGCCAAGTCTTGATAACACTGCGATCGAAGCGATCAGCTCTGATTTTGAGGCGGCAGACGGCTCCGCTATTTCGCAGATCACAAACATGATGGCGGTATATGCCCACGACCAAGGCAATGATTATCGCCATAAGATGCTGTTGAACGGTGCCATTACAGACTGTGTCACCACCGGCAGCCTGATGCGCTCTTTTTACGCAAATATTATGGTAGGTCCTACTGGCGTGATTGAAAAGTGCAAGGCTACGGGCGCTGGGGGACTGCTGTACACCCACAACGGCTCCCAGTACACGATTCAAGGAAAAATTATCGACAACACCGCTTCGAGCGTCATGTACCTTGGCAACTGGGGCGGCGGTGTGACCTATGCCACTCTGGAAGCGGGGGGGCTAATCGCAAATAACAGCAGCACCGGCGTTCAGATCAACGGCGCAAACAGCGGCGCATACTTTTTGATGAATGGCGGAGAGATCTCCGGCAATGGAACCGGCGTTTCTATGCGCGAAAAGGCGACCAACCATTTTATCATGAATGGCGGCAAGATCATCAACAACCGCAGTGCGGGTATCTCCCATACCTTCGGCAACAAGACCTATATTCAGCTGAACGGCGGCGAGATCTCCGGCAACGGGGGCAACTATGAGATCTCGGCCTCCAGCGGCTCGGCAAACGACAGCAAGAACTATTTGCTCTTAAAAAAGGATGTGTTGAAGGGGAACCGCTGCATCAATCTCGCCTTCGGCAGAGTCACACTGGACGAAGACCATGCAGACATCTCTCTGGGCAAGGCATCCGCTGATGCCGCAAACAAAATTAAGGGCGATGTAGCTTCTGAAAAAGGAGCCGACTGGAAAAACCAGAGTTACTCCGCCCTCTGGTTCAAGCCAACTACGGAGTCTTTCCACTTCACCATGCCCCGGCCCGATGTGGACAATATCCTCTACGCCGGATATATCCCGCTACAGGCGGACGGCGCTCCTGCGACTGATGCCCAGCTGACCCTGATCCAGCTGGAGGGCAACGATGCCACCGGATCCGTTACGACTACAGACACGCTGGACGTCAATCTAAGCAATTTGACACCCAATCAGCCCTACGCCCTCATGCTGATCAAGTCCCCCATTCTTATCGTCCGCCCTGTGGATCTTGCCAAGTATGTCACCGGCGACGACAAGCACGATGGGGAGAGCTATGTCAACTGCTTCCCCGATCCCCGCTATGAGGGGATCCCGGAAAATGCCTCGATCACTGTTGCGGGACAACCTTGGGACCCTGGTGCTCACGGCGGCGCACAATATCCCTTTACCATCAACTACTACGAGCAGGATGGCGTACAGATCAAGGATGACCACGCGCCCGGCACCTATATCGCCAAGGTGGAGATCCTGCCCGGTCTGAGCGCACGTCCCGCAGATATTCTAATCAACGGTCAGCGCATGTATTTCGGCACCGGCACCCTGTCCATCCGGGCCGCCTCCAACGCCACAGAGATTGAAAACATCGAGGAGATCTCCAGTCAGGTCACCACAGATGAGCCAAGCCAATCGGTAGATCAGGCGGTGGCCGTGATGCCTGATAATGTGAATTATCTGGTAAACGGCATCACCGGACAGGTTCCTAACCCCGGCGCGGACATCCGACTTTTGCAGGACGAGGTGCTCTCTGCTGGCGGTGATGACGAGGACCAATATGTCCGAATGATGCGTGAGCGGCTGGAAGTTGTTCAGCCTGGTTTGGCGGTAAAACCAGGTGAAACACCCCGGCAGTATGCCATGAAGTATCTGGACCTCATCGACGCCCACGACAGCAACCTCATCGTCACGCCTAACCTGAAATACGGACAGTCCTACGACCTCTACATCCCCTATCCCACGGGAACGGATGAGAATTACGAGTTCCAGATGTTCTGCTTTGATGATCTTGACCGTACCTACACCGAAAAAGACTACAGTGCGAATGTGGAGAACGTCATTGAAAGCAGCAAAGTCAGTGAGCTGGAGGTAACTCCCACCGAATTCGGACTGAAAGTCACCATTGGGCACAACGGCCGTCTGGGCGCAATGGCTCTGACCTGGCAGCAAAGCGAGCACACCATCACCGCCACTGCCGGGACCGGCGGTTCCATCTCCCCCAGCGGTGCGGTCGGCGTGCGCCACACTGGCGAGGAGACCTTCACCATCACCCCGGACAGCGGCTACAACATTGCTGATGTGGAGGTGGACGGGTTCAGTCAGGGTGCGGTGAACACCTATACCTTTACCAACGTGACCGGCGACCACACCATCAACGCCACCTTCAAGGCGGTCGGGACCATAGACCCCACCCCCGGGGGCGGCGACCATGATGATGACTACACCCTGTATTATCACTCCAATTTTGGCAGTGACAAGCGCTTCTACCAGGCCCAGAGTAGCAGCACTATGAAGGTACGGGACTACGGGGACATGAAGCAGCTCCCCGCCCGGGCTGGCTATGAATTTCTGTGTTGGAACACTGAGAAAGACGGCAGCGGCAAGGACTACGACCCCGGAGACACCTACCGAGTCAGTGCCTCCAGCTCCCATCTTTACGCCCAGTGGGTCAAGACGGCGGTCACCCCGGATGACACCGGCGTTTCCCGCTGGCTGAACACCCATGACCACATGGCCTACCTGTTCGGCTATGCGGATGGAAACTTCGGACCAGACGACAATATGACCCGCGCCCAGGTCGCCCAGATGTTCTACCGGCTGCTTCTGGAGAAGGATGTGCCTGTTACGGTGCAGTTCAGCGATGTCCCGGCTGACGCATGGTACGCCACAGCTGTCAATACGCTGGCCTCTCTTGACATCGTAAACGGCATCGGCGATCACCAGTTCGCGCCTGAACGCCAGATCACCCGTGCGGAGTTCACAGTCATCGCCATGCGCTTCGGCAGGCAGGATACCATCGGGAGCAATATCTTCACCGATGTCAAGGCGGACGACTGGTTCTACGATCAGGTGGTGGGCGCAATCAAGTACGGCTGGATCGGCGGCTACGAAGACGGCACCTTCCAACCCAACAACACCATCACCCGCGCTGAGGTCACTGTCATTGTGAACCGGATGCTGGGCCGGGCGGCAGATACGGACTTTGTGGCCGCTCACGCCGATGAGCTGCGCAAGTTCTCTGATGTACCTGCAAGCTGCTGGGCTTATGAGCAGATCATGGAGGCCACCAATGCCCACGAGTATAGAAGCTCCTCCGGCAGGGAGAAATGGACGGGCCTCGTGGACTGATTAAAAGGTCATATGAGCCAATTCGCTATGAACGACCTGTAGGAAAACAAGAGGGCATTACTTCATTGCGACTCCAAAATGAAAGGAGGGCGGAACGGCTGTGCCGTTCCGCCCTCCTTTTTACAGGTCGCCGAATATCGGGGGAGATCATCGCCGTTTTGGAGAATCCTCGTCTCCATAGTGACGCATGCCGTTTTCCCGTGCAAGTTTGTCCAGCTCACCGCTCATGGTCAGTTGGATCGCCTCATGGAGAAAATTCGCCACAGCCTGTTCATCCGGCCTCATCTCTTTCGACGCAAATATGTTGTCCATCACCTCTGCATGGGTCTTATAGTCATCCGCAGATCCCTTGTCGCACCGATTCCGCAGGCTGGTATGCCCCCCTCTGGCCCGCCGGATCTGCTCATCAGCGGTGATCATGATCCACTCTGGATGTTCCGCCGACAGATCCAGGTGCAGCATGTCCGTGAACCGCCGGCCGGGAACAAAATCCATGTCCTGCTTGATCTGTTCCCGCAAGAGCGGCCGGCCCGGCTCCGGCAGGCTGAACTGAGTTGTGTCGTGGGGATCTGACTCGCCGCCTGGATCAATCCGCTGCAGGAATTCCGGCGCGGAGATCCGGCCTGTTCGATAGTCCTTTTTTATCTTGCGGGTGTCGTCCATCCAGGCATCATACTGCCCTCTGTCAAATTGGATCAGGCTACCAGAATCTCCCGGCCCTGCTAGCTCCAGATGGTTGGCCCGTTCCTCCAGTCTGCGGCACAGCTGCGTATGATCTGCATATGTTGCATCGGTATCTTTGCGGAACTGCCGCATATGGTTCGGTCCTGCTTCTTTACAGAGCACACTGTCCGCTTCGCCGTAGCAGTATAGCGATACCGCTTTTGTCTTAGGCACAAAATACCGCCAGCAGTTTTCACACCGGGCGATCCTCTGCTCATCCTGTTGGAAGCAGAGGGACAGCCCTGCCAGAAGAAGCTCGTACAGGTCGCTCAGGGCATACTCCCTGCCCAATGGGGAACCCATCCGCCTAGGGCAGAAATCGAATGGAGAACGCCCGGTCGATCAAGCCCGGCCAGGCATCCTCCAGCGCACGGAGACGATCCTGCTGGGGCCCCCGCTCGTAGTCCGCAAAGCCGATCTCAAAAACATTCCTCATACGATTCTGGAGAAAATAAGGCCGGCGAAGTGTGTTCAGGACTGCCAGCGCTTTCCGGGAGAGGAAGATGGGCTTGCCGTTGTACAGCATCTTCGTGGTGGGGTCCAGATGATACAGGACGTCCCAATATGCCGTGGGCGCTGTCTCCACAAGCCGTTCTGCCAGAGGGAGCGCCTGCCGCGCGAAGTCCTCGTAATCGGCGTAGGGGACCTCTCGGCGTTTTTCAAACACAGCGTGCTCCTCCCACAGCCGTTCCACGCAGGCGAGGTAAGCAGAAAAATCAAAGTTCACGAAGTTGACCAGTTCCATGATGGGCGACAGTACGCACAGGCTCTGCCGATCTCCGCCGGCATCACGCCGATCAGGTCGATCTCCTTCCCGGTATCTGTCAGAAGATAGATGCCGGGTCTTCTTTTTCGGTCCATAGTCTCACCTCACCGTTGCAGGAACTTTGTGTAAAAATCGAAAAGTCCCTTTCCCGTGTATCTCTCTGCTTTTTTATCTGACCATGGAGATGAAGAAAAGGGAACTGCCCTCAAAGCAAGAGGGCAGCCGGATCAGAAAGGATGTGGAACCGTTGGAACCGAATTTAAACCTGATCTCTATGGACACGATCCAGGCGTACCTGGGAAACGATGTGGATATGCACCGGGCCAACGAAGTCCGCCCCATCCTGAAACGGGTGGCGGCTATGGCGGAGCGCACAGGCTGCGCTGTCATTCTCATTGGACACATGAATAAGGCGCAGGGGTTGAAGTCCGGCTACCGAGGGCTGGGCTCCATCAACTTCCGGGTTGCGGCCCGGAGTGTGCTGGTGGTAGGCCGTCTTAAGGAAGACCCCACGATCCGGATCGTGGCCCAGGACAAAAACAGTCTGGCCCCCGAGGGGAGACCTGTGGCGTTCCAGTTGGACGGTGAGCGGGGATTTTTGTAGAAGGACGTCTGCAATCTCACGGTGGATGATGTGTTCAGCGACGGTGGAAAGCTCCAGACCAAGACCACTCAGATGGAAGAAGAATTGGAACGGATACTCACGGATCCTGTCCCGGCAGAAGCGGTACTGGACCGGGCCAGAGACTTGGGCGTATCAGAGCGCACGCTGATAATCGCTAAGAAGAATCTGGGTGTAATCTCAGAGAAACGGGGAAATCAGTGGTACTGGCGGCTCCCAGCGCAAGGCTGTAAGGATGTAACGGCCTAAGGGCTTTGCACCCTTGTAGCCTTCCTCCTCTGCGAATCATTGTTGCGAGAGGATCACGGCCCCGGCGACGGAGATTCCTCCCTTTAGGGAGGGCAAGCAGAGCGCCTGTCCGACGTTGTCGGACTTGGCACCGCCAGGAACCGGCGGATTCCGGGCGGAAGCCCGGACCCACTTTACGGAGGTGCAAATAAAGCAAAAGAAAGAGAAACGGATCACGATCCGGCTCACGCCGGAACAGTATGATACGATACAGGCAAAAGCGGAAAGTGCGCAGATGTCGGTGGGGACGTCACCTTTATCAAGTCCAGAAGCAGTCCGCGGGAACAATCCATGGCGTGGCGGGGTATGTCTCCCAGAAGCAAAAGACGGTCCAGGAGGACGGACAGCAGTTGGTTAGTGGGCAGAGCTGCACACCGTAGCTGGTAGCGCAAGAGTTCCTTGCCACCCGGCAGATGCACCGAAAGGATGGCCCGGTCTGGTTCTATCACTATGTCCAGTCCTTCTCACCGGAGGAAGAGATCACCGGCACACTGGCGCATCAGACGGTGCGGGAGTTTGCGGCGCAGGCTTGGCCAGACAGCGAGGTACTCATTACCGCCCATCTGGACACAGAGCACATCCACTCCCACTTCCTCGTCAATGCGGTCTGCTGGGAATCAGGAAGGATGCTCCGTCAGGGGCCCAGTACCTTGAAAAACTTGCGCGGGATCTCTGACGAGCTCTGCATGAAATATGGGCTTTCCATTTTGACGAAGCAGCAGCCGAAAAAGTCCAGGGGCATGAGCAGTCGGGAGTATCGCTCCACCACCAAGGGGCAAAGCTGGAAGTTCCGGCTAATGAACACCATCGACCAGTGCATGCGGTACGCTTCCACCAAAGATGACTTCCTCTCCCTGATGGAGAGCAAGGGGTATCAGGTGCGCCGGCCGGATGGCAGGAAGAACATCACCTACACCACTCCCACGGGCATGAAGTGCCGGGACGACCGGCTCCACGATACAAAGTACACCAAGGAGGTCATGGAAGATGAGTTCCGGATCCGGGCAGAGATTGTCTCTGGAGTAATTGAAGGGGCGGAACCTGCCGCAGACTTCTGGACCACAGGAACAGCGCTTTCCGGAAGAAATGGAAAATCTGCTGGCCGTGGCCAGCGCCCTGTACCGGCAGGGGCAAGAGAATCAGGAAATCTTGAAGCAGATGGCGGAGCGCAGAGCGGCCCACACAGCCGCTCTGGAGCGTTTGTCCGTGCAGGGGGAGGACACCTCCATCTGGGCACAGATGGAGGCTCTGGCGCGGGATGTAGCCCAGGTCCAGGCGATGCTACAACAGGCTGGGAGGAGGAAAGAGCTCTCTATCTCGCCGCCCGGTTTGGATACGGCGCTGTCCGTACTGGCCTGGCTGATCCTGCTCCTGCTGGGGACGCTGGTGGGCATGGTGGTCTTGCAGACCATCTGGTCCGGCTTGGCCGCAGTCTGGAGCGCGGTCAGGGTGCTGATCCCGTGATGGACAGCTCCACCATGCATCACCGCTCCGACCGCAAGACCTTGCGCAGAGAGCAGGAAAAGGAGATCGCCCTCGGTCATAAGGAGGACGATCATGAGGAAGAACAGACTTGGCAACGGTCTCAGGGCTGAGGCCAACCGTTCCCTGATATGGGAAGAAAGGCGAATATGAAAAAAGATTACGAGGAATACCGAGACACCAGCGTTTTAGGTAGTTACCATCCTGAGATGGCTGTGTTGCGAGAGTAGCGCGGCGGCGAGGTCCTGACCACATTCCGGGACACTAATTATCAGCAACAGGAGGATCTCCTGGAGAGCCAGCGGAGGATGCTCATCCGGGGGAAAGTATTCTATGTGACCTCTGCGTTTCCATCTGAGGCTATAGCGACGCCCACGGACAAGCTGCTCTCCCTCATTGATGCAGAGTTTTCCGATTGGAGTCACAGCGCCTGATGTTTCAGTGGACTTGAGGGAACCGGTGGGGTATACTGTTGCTACCCAATACCGGCTTGCCCCTGGAAAAGGAGGATACAGAATATGGCAAGCCAAAAATACAATATCTTATTACGCAAGACTCAGTCAGGAAGACGAGCGGCAGAGCGAATCTAACTCCATCCATAACCAAGAGTTAATATGTAAAGGGTGGTTTCTGCCATCTAAGTACATATGACTGCGGCTCATTTGTGGTAAATTGAAAAGCAGTTGTAAGAAAGGAGTCAAAAAACCTTATAACCACTGAAAATCAACACAAAAGGAGCTGATATTCTATGAAATCTAGCTATTTATTAGTTTTGAACATTTCGCAGAATTTTACCTTGACAAATCTCGTCCCAAAAGCTCTTTCTCGAGCGATATGCAACTAATAACGGATTTGACAACGCCCTGTTTCTGGCCGACGACGGATACTCTGGGACCAACTTCGACCAGCCTGCGTGGAAGAAGATCGTGGAGATGATCGAGAACGGCGAGGTGGAGACCTTGATCGTCAAGGATCTCAGCCGCATGGGGCGGGAATACCTGCAGGTGGGTCAGCTGACAGAACTCTACGGAGATCGTGCCGGATGAAGTAACGGCCCCTGTGGTATGCCGGATCTTTGAGCTATGCGCCGCCGGGAAGGGACCCAACCAGATTGCCAGAATCCTGACCAGAGAGCAGATCCTGAACCCAACCAGTACTACCAGGCCACCGGGACGGCCTACAACCACCTGGACACGACCCGCCCCTATAACTGGAGCGGCAAGACAGTGGCAAATATCCTGGAGAACATTGTCTATCTCGGCCACACGCTCAGCATGAAGCACACAATGCTCTCCTACAAGAACAAAAAGCAGATCCGCAGGCCGGAGAGCAAGCAGATCCTGGTGAAGAACACCCACGCGCCGCTGGTGTCGCAGGAGCTCTGGGAGATCGTTCAGGAGGTTCGCCGGCACAAGCGTCGTCCGCCCAAGCACATGGAGGAGCCCAACCTGTTCTCCGGTCTGGTCTACTGCTCCGACTGCGGACAATACCTGGTGCTCTGCCGGACGGAGAAGATGCGGGAGGATCAGTACTATTTCCGGTGCTCCACCTACGGCAAGCGGGGGAAGGACGCCTGCACCCCTCACCAGATCCGGGAGGTGGATCTGAAACAGATCGTGTTGGACGATCTGCGCAGGGTGACACATTTCGCCCGGATGAAGGAGTGGCAGTTCGCGGAGTACATCAACCAAAAGAACACCCTGGAACTGCGACGGGAGATCAACCGTGTGCAGAAGGAGCTGGATGCCATGCGCCGCAGGAACGGAGAACTGAGCGCCCTGTTCAAGCGGCTCTACGAGTACAATGTACTGGGCCGTGTAACCAACGAGCAGTTCCGGATGCTCTCCGCCGACTACAACGAGGAGCAGTTAGAGCGGCTGAAAGCCTCGGTCAACAATGTGGACTCCTTCATTGAGAAGGCCAAGTAGTACACCGCCATCGACGAGCTGACGCCCCAGCTACTGCGACTGTTCATCCATCGTATCGAGATTGGGGAGCGAACGAAGAAACACTCCCGCTCGGCCGGTCAGAGCGTCCGAATCGTATACCGGGGTATCGGTGCGCTGGATACGCCCATGCGGGAGGGCGACCACGCACCGCACATGATAAAAGAAATCACAGAGAAAACGAAATCATGCGGTTGCTGGCATGAAAACACAGAGGCGGACGGCGGAAGCCGTCCGCCTCTGTGCCTGACAATTCACCCGGTTCAGAAAATGCACCTATGGGAACCATCAGTAGGTGTGTCCTTCTTTTTGGGGTTTGCCGCCCCGCTGTGCAGGGCCCCGGACTGTGTGGAGCATTGAAAGTGTTTAGACGTGCCGCACCGGAGCAAGCGATATAAGCGATTATTTTATAAGTTAGGGTTCTTGATGTTTCTCCTGCCCAAACCACAGCCGTTTCGCCGGATTGCGGCTGGAGCAACCGCCTGCCGGGAGGATTCAAATTGTTACCCCTTGCCACGTCGGAGCAAAGTCTGCTTTGCTCCGACGTCTTTTTATGCCTGGGGCAAAAAAGACGTCATCCGCCCGCTTCCTTGCTCCTTCTTGCTTTAAAGCGGGACACTTTTATTTCCTGCCCGAAAATCAGCCGGTCTGCTAACCTGTGAGAACGCTGTTTTTTCGATTGATATGGATTGAAAAACAGCGATGGTAATGGTATGATAAAACTGCTGTGAGATAAGGTCCTATCTGCCCTAAAGAGGACAGATGATATATGGGGCTTGGAGCAGCCCATTTGAAATGGAGGAGTTATTTATGAGGATTTATCAGTGTGCCGACTATTCGTCTATGAGCCGCAAGGCGGCCAGTATAATAGCCGCCCAGATCCAGCTAAAGCCGGACTGTGTCCTGGGGCTGGCCACCGGGTCCACGCCGGTCGGTGCCTATGAGCAACTGGTACGGTGGTATCAGGATGGGGAGTTGTCCTTTGCCGAGGTAAAGACGGCCAACCTGGATGAGTATTATGGCCTGGCCCCGGAGCACGACCAGAGCTACCGCTATTTTATGCAGAAAAACCTGTTCGACCATGTGGACATTAAGGCGGAGAATACCCATGTACCCAACGGGCTGGCCGGGGACCCTGAGAAAGAGGGGGCCGGATATGACCATATGATCCGGGCGCTGGGGGGGATTGACCTTCAACTGCTGGGCCTGGGCCATAATGGGCATATTGGCTTTAATGAGCCTGCGGACTGCTATCCCGTGGGGACCCACCTGGTAGACCTCACCGCCAGTACAATCGAGGCGAATAAGCGATTCTTTGCCAGCGAAGCCGATGTGCCCCGGCAGGCCCTCACCATGGGTATCGGCACCATTATGAACGCCAGGAGCATCCTGCTGGTGGTCAATGGAGCCGCCAAGGCGGATATTGTGCGGGCTGCCTTCCAGGGCCCTGTGGTGCCCCAGGTCCCGGCCTCGGTGCTCCAACTGCATCCTAATGTAGTGCTGGTAGGGGACAGGGGAGCTCTAAGCAAGCTGGACCTGGAGAAGACAGAGCTGAAGTGAGGGACGGGATGCTTCCTTCCCCTATGACTTGTACTGTCTGCCACACCAGTGATAAGAGAGGATGGCAGCGCCTTCAACCTGATATCTAGTCTAACTGTCTCGGACCGCCCTCTGGGCGGCCCGAGCTTTTTCCAGATGAAGAAGTTGCACGAAAAAGCAGAAGCTGGTATAAAAATGTAAAAAAGGATAAAAAACCGCGATATTACTAAACAATACAGACAAAATACACAAGATTGAAGCTGGAAGTCTGGGCAATTTTGCCCTTGCGCCGCTCCTTTGAATTGGTTACAATATGGTAACAAAAGTAACAAGCAGTTGCTTTTGGTTGTCATAATTATGACAAAACCGTATCGAAAGGAGTGAAGACAATGATACGCAAGCTGTTTTCCGTAACGCTGTGCGCCTTTGCCTTGCTCCTCCTGATGGGTGCCAGCTCTGTTCCAGAGCAGACTGTGACCATCGTGGCAGAGGAGGGGAGCGTTCCCACCAATAGTGGTGTAACGCTTGAAACTGATAAGGTAAGTGATGAGGCAGTCCACGGGGCCGCCGGGGCCAGCCTGATCGAGTTGGCCGAGAATACAGATAGTAAGCTCCTGATTGACGGAGTGCCAGCGCCTAGCGACGTGGCCCGGATGCAGAAGGACGGTATCACCTATGTGTCTCTGGCTGGTATGGCTAAGGCTCTAGATGACACGGCTCAGGTCCAGTGGGATAGCGGGACCGGTGTGGCCACTGTGACTACCGCCAATTTGAATGTGACCGCCAAGGTCGGTCAACTGTATATGGTGGCCAATGGCCGTTATCTCTATCTGCCAGAGTCCGCACAGGTGGTGGAGGGCCGGCTCACGGTCCCGCTCTGGGCGGTGGCCGAGGCCTTTGACGCCAAGGTGGGCTGGGACAGTGCTACCGGGACCGTGACTGTTACACGGGGCAGTGGGGCGATCCAGTCCGGCGAAAGCTACTATGATCAGAACGATCTGTTCTGGCTCTCACGCCTGATCTATGCCGAGAGTGGCAACCAGCCTCTGGAGGGCCAGATGGCTGTGGGAAATGTGGTGCTCAACCGAGTGGCCAGTCCTATCTATCCCAACACCATCGAAGGGGTGCTGGCACAGAAAAACCAGTTTTCTACCTATCAATCCGGAAGCCTGGCCAAGCGTACCCCAAATGAATCCAGTGTCATCGCTGCCAAACTGGTGCTGGATGGCGGGGTGGTGGAGGAGACCAGAGGAGCCCTGTATTTTGATTCTAGCGTGGGTAGCTGGGCCTCTCGAAACCGCAACTGCATCGCCGTGATAGGCGGCCACAAATTTTATGACTGAGAAGACGGCCTGCGGGCCGTCTTTTTTATTTGTTCCAAGGAAATGGCGGGCACCATAGGCAGATGCTGAACAGACAAAATTGGGGCTTCCTTTTTTGTATATTCATGTATATAATATAGCTACCTTATTATGGCCACATTACGGCCTGTGGGAGGATACAAAACGATGACGAGAAGCAACGCCCGCGAGATCGCGGTACAGATGATATTTTCTCTGGGATTTGGAAATTTGAGTGCGGATGAGGTCCTCGACACCCAACTGACCCAGGAGAGATTTCAGGAGCTGGCGGAGGATATGCCCCTGTATTCCCAGTTCCCCAATGAGAAGCAGGCCCAGTACATACGGGACCTGGTCCGGGGGGTCTTTGCCCATGGTCCGGAGCTGGACGACTACATCAGCCGCTATGCCGTGGGCTGGTCCTTTTCCCGTATCCCCCGTATGGCGGCAGCTATTATGCGTACCGCTATGTATGAGGTCCTGTATATGGAGGAGATCCCCAACGCCGCTGCCATTAATGAGGCGGTGGAGATCGCCAAGAGCTATGAGTCTCAGGACGTGGTAGCCTTTATCAATGGGATCTTAGGCTCGTTTGTCCGGGCAGAGTTTGCCGACACCCCGCCAAAGCCGGAAAAAGCGGCCAGAGCGGACGACAAGGCGGAGGACTGAAATGGCGGTCCTTGCGCTGGATACCAGCAATTATACCACCTCAGTGGCTGTGTTTGACGGTCAGACCGGCTGCAACAGGAGCAAGCTGCTGGAAGTCAGACCGGGGGAGCTTGGCCTGAGGCAGAGTGACGCCCTGTTCCAACATGTGCGGGAGCTGCCCGGACTGTTTGAGCAGTTGGAGCGGCAGGGCCTGTTAGAGGGGATTGCCGCGGTAGGAGCCAGCACCCGTCCTAGAGAGGTGGAGGGCTCCTATATGCCATGCTTTCTGGCCGGGAGTTCTCAGGGGAGGGGTTTAGCCCACACTCTGGGCGTCCCATTTTTTGCCCATTCCCATCAACAGGGGCATCTGGCTGCCGCCGCCTGGTCCGCCGGACGGCTGGATCTGCTGGATGGCCCTTTTCTGGCTTGGCACCTGTCGGGCGGAACTACGGAGCTGCTGCGGGTGGAGCCGCAGGGCTGCTCGGTCAAAGGGGAGATCATCGGCGGTACCACCGATATCTCTGCTGGACAACTGATCGACCGTACTGGTGTGCTGCTGGGCCTGAACTTCCCGGCAGGGAAGGCACTGGACGAATTATACAGACAAACGGATGCCGGTCCGGGCTACCGGGTGAAGCTGGACGGTCTCCACTTCTCCCTGTCCGGAATGGAAAATCAGGTGAAAAAGCTGCTGGAGCGGGGGGAGAAACCGGCCGACATCGCCCGGTTCGCGCTGAATACTGTGTGTGATGTGGTTCACCGGGCCACAGTAGCAGCCCAGGACCAGTATCCCGGACTGCCTGTCCTGTGCTCCGGCGGTGTGGCCTCCAACCGCCATTTGCGCCATGTGCTCACAGAGTTCTGCCAGGCCATCTTTGCCCAGCCCCAGTTTGCCACAGACAACGCTATGGGGACAGCGATCCTTACCTGGCGGGCTTGGAGAGAGGGGGGACAGGTATGACGGGAGATCGTACCGTCCTGACCCCCAGCCAGGTAGGCGGATATCTGAAAAACCTTATGGACCGGGACCGGCTCCTGTCCTCGCTTCTGGTCCGGGGAGAACTGTCCAACTACAAGATGTATCCTTCGGGACACCACTACTTCACCCTGAAGGACAGTGAGGGCGCCCTGCGCTGTGTTATGTTCCGCGGCGACGCCCAGTCTCTTCGCTTCCGGCCGGAGAACGGGATGCAGGTGGTTGCCGCTGGCCGTATCACCGTATTCCCTCGGGACGGCCAGTACCAGATGTATTGTGTCCGCCTGACGCCTGATGGGGCGGGGGACCTGGCCATGGCCTTTGAACAGTTAAAGGAGCGCCTGCTGCGGGAGGGGCTGTTTGACCAGGAGCATAAGAGGCCAATCCCCAAATTTCCAAAGGTCATCGCGCTGGTGACTTCGCCAGCCGGGGCGGCGGTCCGGGATATGCTCCGAATCCTGGGTACCCGCTGGCCTATGGCCCAGGTGAAGGTACTGCCGGTCCGTGTCCAGGGCGAGGGCGCGGCCGAGGAGATCGCCGCCGCCATCCAGTGGGCCAACTGGAAGCGGGTGGCGGACCTGATTATCACGGGCCGAGGCGGCGGCTCTATGGAGGACTTGTGGGCCTTCAATGAGGAGATCGTGGCCCGGACTATCTATCAGTCGGAGATCCCGGTGATTTCTGCCGTGGGACATGAGCCGGATGTGACCATTGCCGACTTCGTGGCCGATTTGAGAGCCGCCACCCCTTCCAACGCCGCTGAATTGGCGGTACCCGATCAAAATGAGATCTATTCCACCCTGATGGGAGGGAAAGAGCGGCTGGAGGGAGGACTGCTCCACCGCCTAGCCCGATACCGGCAGCGGCTGGACCGCCTGGCTCAGAGCAGGACTATGACCGACCCCGCCTCCTATTTCCGGGACAAGCGGCTGCTGCTGGACTACCAGAGCAGCCGTCTGATTCACGGACTGGAGAGGAATGTTTCCGGACAGAGGGAGCGTGCGGCCAGGTTGGCGGCCTCTCTGGACGCAATGAGTCCTCTGAAGGTTTTGGGGCGTGGATACGCCATCGCGCAAAGAGAGGATGGCCATGTGCTGACCTCGGCGCAAGGAGCCGCTCCGGGTGACAGGCTCTCCCTGCGTCTGTCGGACGGCAGCTTGGAATGCCGTGTAGAAGAAAGGATAGGTGTGCCCGATGGCAGGAAATAAGAAATTGGATTTTGAGGCTTCTATGGCTCGGCTGGAGGAGATTGTAGCCCTCCTTGAGCGGGGAGAGGCTCCGCTGGAGCAGGCGATGGCCCTCTTTGAAGAGGGAGCTAAACTGCTGCGGGAGTGTACTGCCCAGTTGGACAAGGCGGAGCAGAAGGTGAGCCTGCTGATTGCGGGTGAGGACGGACAGCCACAGGAGCGGCCTTTCGCACGGGAGGAGTAAGGGAAAATGAACTACCAGCAGCAGATGGACCGGGCCTATGCCCTAACAGAAGAATACCTTGCCTCCTGCTTCCAGGGGGAGGGGTTGGAAAAGGCCATGCGATATAGCCTCATGGCCGGAGGAAAGCGGATCCGCCCTATCCTGACCATGCTGTTCTGTCAGGCAGCCGGCGGTGAGCTGGAGGAGGGATTGGAGTTTGGTTGCGGGGTAGAGATGCTCCATACCTATTCCCTCATCCACGATGACCTGCCCTGTATGGACAACGATGACCTGCGGCGGGGGAAGCCCACCTGCCATAAGGTATTTGGCGAGTGTGTAGCCACCTTGGCCGGGGATGCCCTTCAGGCGGCTGCCTTCCGTACTGTGCTGTTTGCGAAGGGGCCCTGGTCAGGTGAGGGAGCGGCAGCTCCTGCCCTGGCCGCCGGTGTGCTGGCCGAGGCGGCAGGCGTGCAGGGGATGTGCGGCGGCCAGTACTGGGATACCATTGGGGATGGACAGCCCCACAGTTTGGAGGACTTGACGGCCATCCATGACAAAAAGACCGGCGCCCTGCTGCGGGCCGCCTGTGTCATGGGGGTTCTGGCCTGCTCCGGCCATAGAGAGGTAGATGACAGCTGTATTGACGCGGCCAGGGAGTATGCCACCCATCTGGGGCTGGCCTTCCAGATTCGGGACGATGTGCTGGATGCCACCTCCACCACAGAGGAGCTGGGTAAGCCGGTGGGATCGGACAGCGCCAACGGCAAGACCACCTATGTGACACTGCTGGGGGTGGAGGGTTGCCGGGAACAGGTGATAGAGCATACCCGCTTGGCGAAAGAGGCTTTGGAGCGGGGTGGATGGCGCGGCAGCATCGGCTGTCTGTGCTGGTTGGCGGATCATCTGGCCCAGAGAAGCAACTAAGGGCGATTTAAGAGCAGGGGGGACAGGCATGGAGCATTATCAGGGCTTCCTCACTGGGAATTTGATGTTGGATCTGGCCATTACAGCTTGGTTCGCTGCCCAGATGATCAAGGTGTTGACCGATCTGGCTATCCGGCGTAAATCCAGCCTGAGCGCGCTTATTAGCAGCGGTGGGATGCCAAGCTCACATTCGGCCTTTGTGTGCGCGCTGGCGGTGTCTATGGGTATCGCCTACGGCTGGCATAGTCCATTGTTCGCTCTGGCCGCTGGCTTGGCGGCAGTGGTGATGTATGACGCTTTCAATGTGCGCTGGTCCACTGGCGAGCAGGCCAAGGCGCTCAACCAGCTGCTCGGCAGCCTGGAGGACCTCCCTCCTGACCTGAAGGGCCGCCGGCTGAAGGAGGCACTGGGACACACGCCGTTCCAGGTGTTGATGGGCGCCCTGCTGGGTATCTCGGTGGGGCTTCTGACCCTGCTTTGGAAATAAGCGCCGCCCCGGTCTACAAGATCCGGGACGCGGGAGCGAAGGAGTCGCATAGGATTGAACAGAGAACAAAACGGTCCGCACAGACCGCTGTTGGCGGATCTGACAGACAGAGAGGGAGAGGCCCTCTGTGCGCAACTGCGCCAGGAATTGGTGGAGGAGGTATCCAAGACAGGAGGGCATCTGGCCTCCAACCTGGGTGCGGTGGAGCTGACAGTGGCCATCCATCGGGTATTTGATACCGCCCGGGACCGGCTGGTATTCGACGTGGGGCACCAGTGCTATCCTCACAAGATGATTACCGGACGGAGGGAGGCGATGTCCACTCTGCGCCAGTACGGCGGCATTGCTGGCTTTCCAAAGCCGGGGGAGAGCGGCCACGACGCCTTTATCGCCGGCCATGCCTCCAACTCGGTGGCGGTGGCGCTGGGTATGGCTCGGGCCAGAACAGCGATGAAGGAGGACTATAAGGTACTGGCTCTGATCGGTGACGGGGCCCTGACAGGCGGATTGGCCTACGAGGGGCTGTCCAACGCTGGGGAGTGCGGCCAGCAGCTGCTGGTCATCCTCAACGACAACGGGATGTCCATTACCGCCAACGTAGGCGGGGTGGCGGAGCATCTGGCTCAACAGCGGTTAAAGCCCCAGTACCTGACCTTTAAGAAACACTACCGCCGCATCATGGGGAAGACCTGGGTGGGGCAGCGGATATACCAATTTACCCACCGGGTCAAGAAGGCGCTGAAGCAGAGCCTTCTGCCGTGCAGTATGTTTGAGAATATGGGATTTACCTATCTTGGTCCGGTAGACGGGCATGACCTGCCAAAGCTGACCAGGATTCTTCAATATGCCAGGGAACTGAATGAGCCGGTCCTGCTCCATGTGAGGACCGTCAAGGGAAAGGGGTATCTGCCCGCTGAGGAGAATCCGGACGCCTTCCATGGAGTTGGGCCCTTTGATCCCATGACCGGCCTGATGAAAAAGGTGGGCGGCGACAATTTCTCTGCTGTGTTCGGCAGAAAACTCACTCAAATGGGACGAGAGCACCCGGAGATATGCGGCCTGACAGCCGCTATGATGGGGGGCACCGGCCTGGAGGAATTTGCCAGGGCCTTCCCGGACCGGTTCTTTGACGTTGGGATCGCCGAAGGCTGCGCCGTTTCCATGGCAGCCGGAATGGCCAAGGAGGGTGCGATACCCGTGTTTGGAGTGTACTCCACCTTTCTCCAGCGGTCCTACGATATGCTGATCCACGATGTGGCCATTGACCACCTCCATGTGGTGCTGGGCGTGGATCGGGCCGGACTGGTGGGAGAGGACGGGGAGACCCACCATGGCGTCTTTGATGTGGCCTATCTGGATAGCGTCCCGGGGATGACAGTCTTTGCGCCCTCCAGCTTCCAGGAGCTGGAGGAGATGCTGGAGCGGGCCGTGCTGGAAATCAAGGGGCCGGTAGCTGTCCGTTATCCACGTGGCGGCGAGGGGATGTATACGGGCAGTTCAGGCAGCGGGCCTGCTGTACTGCTAAGGGAGGGGAGAGATCTTACCCTGGCGGGCTACGGCATCCAGATCAACGATCTGCTGGAGGCGGCTGACCTTCTGTCCAAAGAGGGGATCGAGGCCCAGGTGGTCAAGCTGAACCAGATTACCCCTCTCCCGACTGAGCTTGTAGCCGACTGCGTCCGTCAGACTGGAGCCCTGCTGGTAGCCGAGGACTGCGTGGCCAGTGGCAGCGTGGGACAGCGTTTGGCCGCGGCGCTGGAGGAGAAGCAGATCCCGGCCAGGATATATCGGATCGACTGCGGACAGGAATTTGTGCCCCACGGGGCAGTCCGGCTGCTGAAGCGGGATCTGAATTTGGACGGGCCTGGAATCGCCCGACGGGCCATGGAGGTGCTGGGCTGTGTCAAATAAAAAGCGACTGGATGTAGCCATGACAGAGCAGGGGTTAGCGGAGAGCCGTCAGAAGGCCCAGGCGGTCATCATGGCCGGACAGGTCTATGTAGATGGACAGAAGGTGGACAAGGCTGGAGCGCCTGTGGGTGAGAGTGCCCGCATCGAGGTCCGGGGCAAGACGATGCCCTATGTGAGCCGGGGCGGTCTGAAGCTGGAAAAGGCCATGGCCTGCTGGCCGATTTGTCTGGAGGGGGCAGTCTGTGCCGATATCGGCGCTTCCACAGGAGGATTTACCGATTGTATGCTCCAAAACGGGGCGGCTAAGGTATTCGCGGTGGATGTGGGCTATAACCAGCTGGACTGGCGGCTCAGGACTCATCCAAAGGTCGTCTGCATGGAGCGCACCAATGCCCGATACCTGACAGCGGAGCAGATCCCTCAGCCTTTGGATTTTTTCTCAGTCGATGTGTCTTTTATTTCCCTGAATCTGATCCTGCCCGCTCTACGGCCCCTGATGGCTCCAGGCGGAGAGGGCGTCTGCCTGGTGAAACCCCAGTTTGAGGCGGGGAAGGACAAGGTGGGGAAGAAAGGGGTGGTTCGGGACCCGGAGGTCCATCTGGAGGTATTGAGCCAGTTTTTGATTCACGCGGAAAATGCGGATTTCACTGTAAAGGATATTACCTTTTCACCTATAAAGGGTCCAGAGGGAAACATTGAGTACCTGGGTCATCTGCGTGCCGGGGCCGGCGTGCCCTATGGGGGGGACCTGTGGGAGCTGGTCCAGCGATCTCACAACGTGTGGAAGGAGGGGCGGGAATGAAAGTTATCCTCAGCTCAAATCCATACCGGGACCGGGGTCTGAAGGCCGCGCTGGAGGCACAGCGCATTTTGGAACGATCTGGTGCCCAGACGGCGCTCTGCCTGCCCTTCGTCCCGAAGAAGGGGGACCGGGTCGATGTGCCGCGCCAGTTGACACTGTCCTCTCTGGAGCGGGAGCTGCCCAGTGCGGATCTTCTGATCTGCTTCGGAGGAGACGGTACCATCCTCCACGCGGCCAGGGACGCCACGCTTCACGATGTGCCGATTCTGGGGGTCAATATGGGCAGCGTGGGCTTTATGGCGGAACTGGAGCGGTCCGAGCTCCCTCTGCTGGCTCCGCTGGCCCAGGGAAACTTTTCTATCGAGGAGCGGATGATGCTGGATGTCCAGGTAGTGCGGGGCGGAAAAATTATCAGCCAGGACTTGGCGCTGAACGACGCTGTGGTGTTCAAGGGCTCCATGGCGCGGGTGGCGGAGGTGGAGGTGTGGGCCGACCAGGTCCAGGTGAGCAGCATCATGGGGGACGGCGTCATCGTGGCCACCCCAACGGGGTCTACGGCTTACTCCATGTCCGCCGGAGGCCCCATTGTAGAACCTACCTCTCGAAGCATCATCATCACTCCAGTGTGTGCCCACCAACTGGCTGCCCGTGCGATGGTACTCTCTCCGGAACGGACGGTGAGCGTTACCCTGCCCCGGGGAACCCGCAAGCATTTGTACCTGTCAGTGGATGGAGGCAAAGCAATCCGACTATCAGGCAGCGACAGAGTGGAAGTCCGGCGGTCTACCCACTGCACCAAGCTGGTCCAACTGGCTGGCCGGAGCTTTTATCAGGTCATTAACCAGAAGCTGGGAGGATTCACAAAGTGAAAAATTTGCGTCAGGCTGAAATATTAAATATCGTACAGTCGGTGGATATAGAGACACAGGAGCAGATGCTGGAGGAGCTGAAGTCCCGAGGCATCTCGGCCACCCAGGCCACGATCTCCAGGGACATCAAGGAACTTCGGCTGGTCAAGGTTTTGACCGGAAAAGGTGCGTACCGCTACGCCCCTAGCGAGCGGAAGGGCGCTGTTACTTCTGACACCAGGCTGCGCAATATTTTCAAAGAAGGGGTCATCTCGGTGGATGTGGCCCAGAATATCGTAGTGGTCAAGACGATGCCGGGACTGGCTTCAGCTGCCTGTTCCGCTCTGGACAATATGGAGATTCCTGGAATCGTCGGCAGTCTGGCAGGGGATGACACAGGCATTTTGATCATGCGCGACAGTGCTGCCGCCCAGTCCTTTAACAGCGAGGTTCACAAGCTGCTGAAGTAATTTGATTTGTGGACAGAAAGGGGGTATACCATGCTTTCTCTGCTCCATATTGAGAATATCGCTATCATTGAGTCGGCGGATATCCGATTTGATGGCGGCTTCAATGTGCTTACCGGCGAGACCGGCGCGGGAAAATCCATCGTCATCGACGCAATTGGCGCTGTTCTGGGAGAGCGGACCAGCCGCGAACTCATCCGCACCGGGGCCAGGTCGGCGCTGGTCACAGCCGTTTTTACTGGGCTCCCCAAGCTCAGATGGCTGGAGGATAACGGCTTTCCACCACAGGGGGAGGAACTGCTGCTCCAACGGGAGATCCAGGGGGACGGCCGGAATGTATGCCGGGTAGACGGACGGCCTTTGACCGTAGCCCAGCTCCGGGAGCTGGGGCGGCAGCTGCTGAATATTCATGGGCAGCACGACGGGCAGCAGCTTCTGGACCCGGATAGCCACCTGGACTATTTGGACTGCTTCGGCAGGACCGGGGACCTTTTGGAAGACTATCAGAGCAGCTATCAGGCCATGAGTGAGAAAAGGCGGCAGATCGCTTCGCTGGAGATGGACGAGGCGGAGCGGAGCCGGAGGGTGGACACGCTGACTTATCAGATTCAGGAGCTGGAGCGGGCCGGGCTGAAGCCGGGTGAGGATGAGGAGCTGGACGCTCGAAAGACCTTGATGCGCAGTGCCGGCAAGCTGATGGATGCGCTCCAGGCGGCAGAATATGCGCTGGGGGGCGATGAGGATAGCCAAGGGGCCTGTGCCCTAATTGCTGACGCCGAGGGGGAGCTGCGGGGCGTGGCCCGTCTCAGCCCACAGATTGGGGCGTTGGCGGACCAGGTGTCCACCCTGCGGGCCGCGGCGGAGGACGCCTTGGAGAGCCTGCGGGACCAGGGCAGGGAGCTTGACTTTTCTCCGGAGGAGCTGGACCGACTGGAGAGTCGGCTGGACATCCTTTACCGGCTGAAAAAGAAATATGGCTCCACAGTGGCTGATATGTTGGACTATTTGGAGCGGAGCCGCCAGGAGCTGGACCAGATCCAAGATGCGGACGACACCATTGCACGACTCCAGAAGGAGCTGTCCCAGGTCCGGGCACAGGCCAGGGAGAAGGGAGAGCGCCTGTCCCATGCCAGAAAAGAGGCGGCCCTGTCCCTGCAGCAGCGGGTGCAGGAGGAGCTGCGCCAGCTGGATATGCCGAAAGTGCAGTTCCAGGCTCAATTTCTGGGGCAGCAGGAGGAGGAGGACGGGATGGGACCCACAGGGCTGGACCAGGTTCAGTTCCTGATGTCCGCCAACGCGGGAGAGGCGCTGAAGCCGATTCAGAAGGTGGCCTCTGGTGGTGAACTGGCCCGTATCATGCTGGCACTGAAAAACGTGTTGGCGGAGGATGACGGAGTGGGCAGTCTGGTCTTTGACGAGGTGGACACCGGAGTTTCCGGGCGGGCGGCCCAAAAGGTAGCGGAAAAGATGGCCCAGGTAGCCAGACGAAAGCAGGTGCTGTGCGTCACCCACTTGCCCCAGATTGCGGCAATGGCAGACACCCATTTCTCTGTCCAAAAGGGTGAGCAGGATGGCCGGACGTATACCCATGTGGAACGATTGGACCGGGCGGGAAGAGGAGAGGAGCTGGCCCGTCTGATCGGGGGATCTTCGGTGACAGACCTGCTGCGCCAGAGTGCGGAGCAACTGCTTGCTGAGGGAGAAAAGTACCGGAATGTCCTCCGAGAAGCCCTGTAAAGGAGCGCGGGATTTGAAGTGGACTCCCACAAGTTTTAGCAGGTAAATAGGAGGATATTATAGATATGAGTGAGAGAAAAGTCGCAGTTGAGCCCGCGGACCTGGCGCGGCAGTGGCCTCTGTCCGCAAAGGAGCAGGTCCACCAGGAGCTAAAGAGGGCCTTAGAAGGGTGCCGGCGGAAGATGGTGGTGCTGGACGACGATCCCACCGGCGTCCAGACGGTTCACGGCCTGTATGTCTATACAGACTGGGAGCGGGAAACACTGCTCCAGGGCCTGCGGTCGGAACAGCCCATGTTCTTTGTTCTGACCAACTCCAGGGGCTTTACCGCGGAAGAAACAGAGCGCGCCCACCAGGAGATCGGGAAGAATCTGGCCTGGGCGGCCAGAGAGGCGGGGCAGCCCTTTGTCCTAATCAGCCGGGGAGACTCCACGCTGCGGGGCCATTATCCCTTGGAAACGGAGACATTGCGGCAGACCCTGGAGAGAGAGCTGGAGACCTGTTATGACGGCGAGATCATCATGCCCTATTTCCAGGAAGGGGGCCGGCTCACCATTGGAGATGTCCACTATGTGAAGATGGGAGAACAGCTGGTGCCCGCCGGCATGACGGAATTTGCCAAGGATACCACCTTTGCCTACACCTCCTCCGACCTGAAAGACTGGTGCCAGGAGAGAACCGGGGGCAGATACCGGGCGGAGGAGATGGTATCCATCTCCCTGGAGGAGCTCCGGGCCCTGGATTATCCGGGTATCACCAGGAAGCTGATGGGCGTGTCCGGGTTTCAGAAGGTGGTGGTCAACGCCGCGGATGACCTGGACGTAGAGGTTTTTGTCACCGCTCTGATGGCGGCCTTGAATCAGGGAAAGCAGTTTCTTTACCGCTGTGCCGCCGGACTGGTCCGGGTAATGGGCGGTGTAGAACATCGTCCACTCCTGGGCCGGGCGGAGCTGCGTGACCGGGATAACCCGAATGGAGGCCTGGTGGTGGTGGGCTCCCATGTGAAAAAGACGAGCCAGCAGCTGGAATGCCTTCTGGATGGTGTGGATGGCCTGGAGGAGATCTGTTTCCAGGCGGAGAGTGCCCTCCAGCCGGGTGGTCTGGAGGAGGAGCGGGCGAGAGTGTCGGCCAGGGCCCAGCAGGTGATACGGGCAGGACGGACCGCTGTAGTCTATACCAGCCGCCAGGTCCTCCGGGTCAGTCAAGAGAGCGCCGACGCCAATTTGGAGCTGAGTGTGCGTATCTCGCGGGCCCTTACTGGGGTAGTGTCCGATTTGAGAGAAAGGCCGTCCTTTATCGTGGCCAAGGGGGGCATCACCTCCAGCGATGTGGGTATCCAGGCACTGGGCGTCAAAAAGGCGTTGGTGCTGGGGCAGGCCGCCCCTGGAGTTCCGGTTTGGAAGACTGGAGAGGAGAGCAGATTCCCCGGTATGTCCTATATTATTTTCCCAGGAAATGTAGGAGAGGTGACAACACTGCGGGATATCGTCCACGAACTGGTCTAAAAGATGCAGGTGCCCAGTCGGGCCGCTGAAATAGGCGGCCCGATTTCTTTTTGAATTAAAAAAGGAATTTATGGGGACAAGACATATTTTCTCTTCCGTTTTTGAAACAAATCTGTTATACTATTTAAGACAGCCCGCAGGGAGAGTGTGGGTGCTGGCTCTTTGGAAAACGAACTGGGGATGAGAGGGAGAGAAGACCGTTTGGTATTTGTGCTGCTGTTCCTGTTTTGGCTGCTGCTGAACGGAAAGGTGACCGTTGAGATCATATTGGTTGGCGCGGCAGTTTCTGCGGCGCTGACTTGTTTTGCCCATCGGGTGCTCCATATTTCGCCTCAGGGAGAACTGCGCGTTCTGCGCAGACTCCCTGAGGTATTTTGTTATCTGATGTGGCTGATGGGCCAGATTTTGCTGTCCAACATCCAGGTCATCGGCCGTATCCTGACCCCTGGGAAGAAACAAGCTCCGGCAAAATTGATCTGGTTTCAGCCTGGGACAAAGGGTGACCTGGCCAAGTTGGCCCTGGCGAATTCTATCACCTTAACGCCCGGGACAGTGACGGTGTCCATGGGGCCGGATATGCTGTGTGTCTACGCCCTGGACCCTGAGTTTGGAGCAGGACTAAAGGAATCTGCCTTTGCGGAGAAACTGAAAAAGCTGGAGGAGGAGCGCCATGGCTGAGTGTACGCCGATGCTGCGGGCAGTTCTGACTGCTGTACTGTGCCTGCTGGCGCTGGGTATTCTGTTATGCCTGATCCGGGCTATCCGCGGGCCCAGGTATACGGACCGGGTGATAGCCCTCAATGAGATATGCACGTTGGTCATCTTTGTGATCTGTATTTTGTCCTATCTGCTGGGAAAGGCATACTTGGTGGATGTGGCTATCCTCTACGGACTACTTAATCTGCTGGCGGTGGCTGTTTTAAGCCGCGTTACCGTGGAACGCCACCGAAACCGGAAGGAGGGAAAGAAATGACTATCCGTACCATAGCTGCCCTGGGGCTGATTCTTCTGGGAACCCTGGTGGTAGCCATCTCCATTCTGGGGCTGTTCCGCTTCCGGGATGCCTTGGAGCGTATCCACGCGGGAGCGGTGACCGACACCCTGGGTGTGCTGCTAATCCTGGGGGGACTGATCCTTCTGTGTGGCTGGAACGGGCATGGGATTAAGCTGGCTGCAACGCTGGTGGTCCTCTGGGCCACCAATCCCATTTCTTCCCACCTGATTGCCAGAATGGAACTGATTACCGGCCGGGATATCGAACCAGATCAGCTGACCGGAGAGGGGGAGCGGGAATTGTGATCGTACTGGAGATCATTCTGCTGCTGTTCTTGGTGTTCTGCGCCGTGGCCGCGGTGGTGACCAAGAGACTTGTGGCCTCGGTCATCATCTTTATGTCCTATTCCTCGGTTATGGCCATCCTGTGGTTTCTGCTGGAATCCCCCGACCTGGCCATTACAGAGGCCGCTGTGGGGGCGGGTGTCACAAGTCTGCTGTTCTTCCTGGCCCTGAGAAGGGTGAATGCCCTGAAAGGGGTGGACAAGGATGAGGAGTGACCATACTGAAGAAAGCCGCTTTGAGCGGTTTCTCCACTGGGCAGAGGGGGAAGAAGCGGATCAGGGGTCGGAGGAGGCCGAGGACCCGGAGCGGGCAGAGTTCGTGGAGTATCTAGAATATATTGACTCCCACGAGCCCATGGATTTCGGTGCCTACCGGCTGATGCGGATGCGGGAGCGAGCGGCAAAAGGGATCCCTCAGCCTGCGGTACCAGGCCATCATGCCGTCGTGGAACAGAGAGCGGTCAGAGCGGGTGGTCGAAAGAGGGGGTACCGGCCAGGCACACTGAAAAAGTTGGTGCGTGTCTACCGTATTCTGTCCGTATGTGTGACCATGGTGCTGATGCTTACCCTGTTGCTGGTAGTTCTTTCCATGCCGCGGTTTGGGGACCCGGAAGCCCCGGCAATCAACGAGGTATCTCAGCGATATCTGGAAAAAGGCGTGGAAGAAACAGGCGCGGTCAATGCCGTAGCCGGAATGATACTGGATTACCGGGCATTTGACACTTTTGGTGAGTCTACGGTCCTCTTTGCGGCTGCTATGAGTGTGGTCCTGCTGCTGCGTAAGACTGGGAAGGAGGACGGCCAGACTGCGCCTTGTGATTCGGTACTGGCTCAGATGGGGCGGCTCATCCTGCCGGCGGTGATGATGTTTGGCGTCTATGTGGTCCTCAATGGCCACCTAAGTCCCGGCGGAGGCTTTTCCGGAGGGACTGTGCTTGGGTGCGGATTGATCCTCTGCTCCATGATCCTGGGGAGTGAAGAGATGGAACGCCTGCTCCCGCCCAGACGCATCACGGCGGTGACGGTTACCTGCCTGTTAGCCTATGGCCTGATGAAAGGATATTCCTTCTTTACCGGGGCCAATCACTTGGGGTGGGAGGTGCCCAAGGGGACGCCGGGCGCCATTTTCAGCGCCGGATTCATCCTGCCCCTGAATATCTGTGTAGGCATCATCGTGGCCTGTACGATGTACACCTTTTTTACCCTGTTTTCACAAAAGGAGGGGTAAGCCTTGGCGGAATTGATTTTACAGCAGCGGTTTTACATAGCGGCGATCCTCTTATTTGCCATAGGGATCACCACGCTATTTCTCCATCCCAATTTAATCAAAAAGATTATCGGACTCAATCTTATGGATACCTCAGTATTCCTTTTCTTGGCGGCCATGGGCTATGTGGAGGGAGGAAGCGCCCCCATTTTGGAGGAGGGGATGGAGCGGGCTGTACGGATCAATCCGGTACCGGGAGGGTTGGTGCTGACTGGTATCGTGGTGGCGGTGAGTACGACGGCACTGTTTCTGGCCCTGACCTGTCGGCTGTACAAGAGGTATCACAGCCTGAATCTGGATGTCATTCTGATGCGTTCCAAAGAAGAACATCATAATTAGGGAGATATAAATCAGAGACAGAATGGAGGTGAAGCTTTTGCCCTTTACATATAACGTTCCTTTCTTCAGCATTTTTCTAGCCCTGCTCAGTGCGGTGTCAGTTCCGTTCCTGAAAAATGGAGAGCAGGCACTTCGGATGATCCGGGTGGTCCAGGCCGTGGTGGCAGCCCTGTCGGCGGCTCTGCTGGCCCACCTGTGGAGTGGGGACAGCTTCACCTTTATGATGGGACATTTTCCGGCCCCTTGGGGAAACGAACTGCGGGCTGGTCCTCTGGAGGCATTGCTGGCCCTGGCCTTCAGCTTGGTGATGTTTCTCTCTCTTACTGGTGGCGCAGAGGACATCCGCCGGGACATTCGGGAGGAGCGCCAGGGGCAGTATTGCCTGTTGATGCAACTTCTCTATGCGGCTCTGCTGGCCATGGTTTATACCAATGACCTCTTCACCGCCTATGTCTTTGTGGAGATCGCAGCGGTCACCGCCTGTATCGCTGTGGTAGCGAAGGAGAGCGGCCGCTCTGTGGTGGCGGCCATCCGGTATCTGGTGTTCAGCTGCCTGGGTTCCGGCTTGATCCTGCTGGGCATTTCCATGCTGTATAGCGTCACCGGACATCTGCTGATGGAGGACTTGGGGCGGGCGGTAGCACAGTTGGCCCAAACCGGCAGATATGCGATTCCACTGACAGCTTCGGCACTGCTGATGACTCTGGGGCTGGCGATTAAAAGTGCTCAGTTTCCCTTTCACGCCTGGCTGCCCGACGCGCACGCCAGCGCGACGACCGCCTCCAGCGCCATTTTGTCTGGACTGGTGCTGAAGGGTTACATTGTATTGATTATAAAGCTGATCCTGCGAGTGTTTGGCAGCAGTGTACTGATCGAAATGTACCTCCATGACCTGCTTTTCCTTTTGGGCGTAGCTGGTATGCTGTTCGCTTCGGTGGCTGCTTTGCGGCAGGAGGAGGTAAAGAGAATGATCGCCTACTCCTCCTCGGCCCAGATATCCTATATCTTTCTTGCCCTGGGGCTGGGCAGCCGGGCGGGGACCGCCGCGGCCTGCTTCCAACTGCTGACCCACGCCTTTACAAAGCCCATGATATTTGTGGGTGCCGGGGCCCTGATACGGGCCGGGGAGGGAGGACATTACTGGAGTGACCTGCGGGGTATGGCCTGGCGGGCTCCAGTGGCCGGCATCGGGTTTACCGTGGGCGGCCTGTCTCTGTGCGGCCTACCGCTGCTGGCCGGCTTCTCATCCAAATATAGTCTGGCTGTGGCGGCACTGGCGGGAGAGTGGCAGACGATGCCGACTCTGTTCAGCCTGGCTGTCAGCTCCGTCCTCAACGCCATGTATTATATCCCCGCTATTTTGGTCATCTGGGGCAGGAGGGACGGGGAGAGAGGTGCTTTCCTGCCCGCAAAAGAGGCATCGGCCCACCGCTGGGCTACCCTCTGCTTCGTGGCGTTCAACCTGGTGCTGGGCGTGGGGGTAGGACCGATCCTTGCTCTGATTCATACAGGACTCGCGCTGTTTTGATTGACCATTTGAAGAGAAAGAAGGTGACAGGATGGAAATGCTGTATGGAAACTGGCTGGTGCTGCCTGTGCTGTTTCCCATATTCGGCGGCCTGATGGCGGCCCGCATCCATACCCTTGGGGCGCGACGTACCGTCGTTTCCACCATCCTGATCCTTCAGATCCTTCTGGTCTTGCCTGCGGCCATTTATGATACACCACCCTATACCATGCTGCATTTAGCCCCAGGGCTCCGCATCGTCCTGCAGGGGGACGCTCTGGGGCGTTTTTTTGCCGCCTTGATCTGTATCATCTGGTTCGCAGTGGCCTTTTTCGCCTATGAGTATATGAATCATGAGGGCCACCGGGAGCGGTTTTTTGGATTTTACCTCATGACGCTGGGCGCTCTGATGGGCATTTGCTTTGCGGGCAACTTAGTCACGCTCTACCTGTTTTATGAGCTGATGACGTTGTGTTCCGTCCCTCTGGTCCTGCACATCGGCACCAAGAAGGCATTTGAGGCCGCCTATCGCTACCTGGCCTTTTCTGTGGCCGGGGCAGGGCTTGGACTGCTGGGACTCTTCATGCTCCAGGGCTACTGTACCACAGACCTGTTTACACCAGGCGGCGTGTTGAACAGCTCTTTGGCCTCTGGGGACCGCCAGTGGCTTCTGTGCGTGTTCCTGGTCATGGCAGTGGGGTTTGGCTGTAAGGCGGGAATGTTCCCGCTCCACGCATGGCTGCCCATCGCCCACCCGGTAGCACCTGCCCCCGCCTCCGCGGTCCTGTCTGGCCTTATTACTAAGATGGGCGTCTTTGCCATAATCCGGGTGGTTTACTATCTATATGGATGGGATTTTCTCAGCGGAACTTGGGTGCAGAGAACGGTGCTGATCCTGGCTCTGGTCACGGTGCTCATGGGCTCCACCCTGGCCCTGCGGGAGGACACACTGAAAAAAAGGCTGGCCTACTCAACGGTCAGCCAAGTGTCCTATGTGATTTTCGGCCTGATGTTGCTGACCCCTGCCGCATTGGAAGGCGCGCTCTTCCAGGTGGTGTTCCACGCCATTGGAAAGAATGCCCTGTTCATGGCCACAGGCGCCATCATCTATAAAACACACCTGACCCAGGTTTCTCAGATGCGCGGTGTGGGCACGGTGTATGGCATCACTATGTGGTGCTTTGCGCTGGCCTCTCTGTCCCTGATCGGGATTCCGCCCACAGGGGGTTTCGTGGCCAAGTGGATGCTGGCCCGTGGGGCGCTGGAGGCCGGGCTGGGGCCGGTGTCCTATGTGGGCATCGGGGTTCTGATGCTCTCCGCTCTGCTTACCGCCTGCTATCTGCTTCCCATCATTACCTCGGCCTTTTTCCCCGGCAAGGGCTTTGACCGGAGCCAGATCGTCAAACAGCAGGATACCTGGCTCATGTGGATCACCCTCTGCTTCCTCACCGCGTCTGTGGTGATTTTAGGGATGTATCCCGGCCTTCTCTCTCCCGCGGTGGAGGATATCCTGGCTCCGCTTTTTGGTTGAGCCTTCAGACCTTGTGAGGAAAGGGGGTGTTTCCTTATGTGGATCATGCTAGCAGTGTTGTTTCCTATCCTGAGCGGCGGGATGCTGCCCATTTGGAAGCCAAGGGGCCGGCGGGGACGGCAGCACTATGTGTTGTTCGTATCCTGCATGACCGCCGTCCTGTCCCTGACTGCCATCTCGGAGATGAAGGGGGCAGAGGCCGTGGTCCTGGTCCATCTGGGGGAGCGGCTGTCTGTTGCGTTCCAGGTGGACGGACTGGGCTGTGTCTTTGGCACAATGGTGTCTCTGCTGTGGCCGCTGGCTTGCCTGTATGCCCTGGAATATATGAGTAGGGAGGGGGGAGAGGACCGTTTTTTTTCCTTCTATCTGGCTGCCTTTGGAGTGACGTTGGGCGTCGCCTTCTCGGCAAATATCCTGACCATGTATTTCTTTTATGAGCTGCTTACCCTGGTTACCCTTCCCCTGGTCATGCACGGTATGGACGGCAAGGCGCGGTACGCCGGACGAGTCTATCTGGTGTATTCCATGAGCGGTGCCGCCCTGGGCTTTATCGCCATGGTCTTTCTCCTCCAATACGGCAGCGGGATGTTCCGCCTGGGAGGCACTCTAATCTCAGAGGGGACCAGCCTAGACACCCTGCTGGTGGCCTATGTGCTGGGCTTTTTTGGCTTTGGGGTGAAGGCGGCGGTATTTCCAGGGCACAAATGGCTCCTGCGGGCCTCGGTGGCCCCCACACCGGTGACCGCCCTCCTCCATGCGGTAGCTGTGGTCAAGGCGGGGGTGTTCGCGGTAGTCCGGCTGACCTGGTATGGCTTTGGCCCGGATATCCTGCGGGGTACATGGGCGCAGGACCTGGTGCTGGCGGCGATTCTCTTTACCATCGTCTTCGGCTCGTCCAAGGCGCTCCAGACCAAACATTTGAAGCGGAGGTTGGCCTGGTCCACCATCAGCAACCTGTCCTATGTGCTGCTGGGCGTGATGACCCTGTCTACGGCTGGCTTGGTAGCCGGCATGACCCATATGGTGTTTCATGCGGTTCTAAAGATCACGCTCTTTTTTGGGGTGGGTGCGGTCCACTATAAGATGCACCGGGACTTCGTCCCAGATATTGAAGGGTGTGGCCCGCTGATGCCGGTGGTTTTCAGCACTTTTACCGTCACAGCGATGGGGCTGATGGGAGTGCCTCCACTGGCCGGCTTTACAAGCAAATGGCTGCTGGCGACTTCCAGTGTGGCTCTGGGTACCCCGCTGGGATATTTGGGTGGCGCCGCCCTTATCGCCTCGGCGATCCTGACCGCCCTGTACCTGATGCAGATCGTCATGCTGGCCTTTTTCCCCAGACAGCACCGAGCTATCTCGGTGCGTATTCCAAGGCAGGCCCGGCGGGACCCTGGCGTGAGGATGACCATTCCCTTGGTCGTACTGGCTCTTGCCTCGGTCATTCTTGGGCTGATGGCCCAGGAGGTATATCTGGGCATCAGCCGGCTGCTGTTCTTATGACCGAGCATAGATAGGGGCATGCATTATTTTGGAGAGGGGGAGAGGAACCTGTGGGACGGATTCTGCTGCTGCTGGTCGCAATGCCTATTGTGTGCGGGCCGGTCAGCTATCTGGTCGGTCGAGTCTGGAAAAAGGCGAGGGATATCTTTGTCCAGTCTGCCGCCGCGCTGGAGCTTCTGCTGGTGCTGTCAATGGCCATGGGAGAGGACACCGCAGTCCGGTTGGACGGCTTTTGTGGGCTCGGCATCTCCTTTGCTTCCGGTGGGTTCCACTCGCTTATGGCCATGCTGACTGCTACGGGGTGGTTGGCGGCGACCATCCTGTCTGACGAGTATTTTGCCCACATCAAAAGGCGGAACCGCTACTATCTGTTTTGGCTGGTCACATTAGGGGCTGCCATGGGCGTATTTTTATCTGCTGACTTGTACACTACCTTCCTATTTTTTGAGGTCATGTCCTTTACCTCTTATGTGTCGGTGGTCCAGACAGAGGAGGAGGAGGCCCTGCGAGCCGGAGGCACCTATTTAGCGGTAGCTGTCATCGGCGGTCTGGTTACCTTGTCAGGGTTATTTCTCCTGCACTTCCAACTGGGTACCCTTCAAATTGACCAGCTGGCACAGGCGGCGGCACAGGCTTCTGACCGTACCCTGCTCTGGGTGGGCGGCCTGCTGACCCTGGTGGGCTTTGGCGCCAAGGCGGGGGCGTTTCCACTTCACATCTGGCTGCCCACCGCCCATCCGGCTGCACCTGCCCCCGCCTCGGCGGTCCTGTCCGGTGTTATCACAAAGACAGGGATTTACGGGGTAGCTGTGCTGTCCACAACCCTGTTTCTCCATGACGGAAGCTGGGGCGCCATGCTGGCAGCCATCGGGGCCGTCACCATGGTTTTGGGGGCTGTGCTGGCCCTCTGCTCCGTGGACCTCAAAAGGACACTGGCCTGCTCCTCAGTTTCCCAGATCGGTTTTATTTTGGTGGGGCTGGCGATGCAGTGTCTGCTGGGCAGCCATAACGCCCTGGCGGTGGACGGGACGGTCCTCCATATCGTCAACCATTCGCTAATCAAGCTGGCGCTCTTCCCGGCTGCAGGCGTCATCCATCTGTCTACCCATTCCTTTGACCTGAACGATATACGGGGCTTTGGCCGAAATAAGCCCATGTTGGCCCTTATCATGGGGATCCCCATGCTCAGTCTGGCGGGGCTGCCCCTGCTCAACGGCTATGTGAGCAAAACACTGCTCCACGAGAGCATCGTGGAATATATCCATCTGTCAGGAGAGCGGGCCTGGGCCTATACGGCGCTGGAGTGGCTGTTTCTTTTTGCGGGTGGGCTGACCTTGGCCTATATGCTGAAGCTGTTTCTCTGCATCTTTGTGGAGAGAAACCGGCTGCCCCAGGAGGTACTGGATAAAAAATGGCGCCGCCATGGCGGCTATATCGCTCCGGCCTCCGCGGCTGTTCTGCTGACATATGTGGGGGTGATGCTCCTCCTGGGCCTCCTTCCCGGCCGTTTTATGGATAGGATCGCTGCCTTTGGCCGCTCCTTTTTCCAGGGAGCGGTGCCGTCTCACGCGGTAGATTACTTCTCTGTGGTCAATCTGAAGGGGGCGGCGATCTCACTGACCATCGGCCTGGTGGTCTACCTCCTGGTGGTGCGTACCCTGCTGATGCCCAAAGGAGAGAGCGGGAGAAGGTACTACCGAGACCCTATTCCAGGATGGCTCAATCTGGAGTACGGGCTGTACCGACCGCTCCTGAAATTTTCCACCCAGGTACTGCTGCTGGCGGCTGCCTTTGTGGACCGGGTGGGCTTCCGGCTTTTGTTCCGGGGACTGCCTGCCTTGTTCCTAAGATGGAGCCGATGGCTGATCGACCGACGAAGCCGGCTGGTGAGCGCCCTTACGGGGCAGGAATATACACCACGGCCCAGCCTGGAACAGGTAGTGGATGACTCTAGCTTCGGCCTGTACGACGACCAGCCCCAGCGGGGGAATGGAGTCATGCGTTCGCTGGCCTTTGGCCTGATCCTGACCGGACTTGGCCTGGTGTTCTCGATTCTATTCATTTTCTTGCACAGATAAAAAAGCGTCCTGTACCCAATCTGGATACAGGACGCTATCTTTATTTGACTGAAATCATGCGGGAGAAATAAAGGTGGTGACCTGGCCATACAGGATGAAGGCCATAGCCACAGGGGCCACAAAGCGGATACAGATGCTGAAGAAGGAATACAGACCGTCCCCCATGGTATTTCCTTCTAAACTGACCTCGTTGCGGATGACCTTGGGGCCAATGACCCAGCCCACCAAGATAGACATGACCAAGGCCCCCAGAGGCATGGCCACGCCCTCAGAAATAAAGTCCATGAAGTCGAGCCAGGTGCCGCCCAGGGTCATACCAGTATCCTGGAAGGGAATCCAGAGTCCATTGGAGCCAAGCCCATCGGCGGCTACCAGAACAGCCTCCGCTAGCACGATGAGACAGGCGATCGCTACGATTCTGCTGCGCTTGGGCGACCTACCCTTGGCTACCTGATGGTCAATGACGAAGGTGACCAGCACCTCGACTAGGGCGATGGCGGAGGTGATAGCCGCCAGGGTGACAAACAGGAAGAAGAGAATACCAAAGATGGGGCCAAAGGCGCCCATAGAGTTAAAGACGTCCTGCATGGTGATGAACAGCAGTTTGGGACCGCTCAGTTCAGCACCCTCACCGCCCAGAGCGAAAGCGGCGGGGAGAACCGCAAGACCAGCCATAATGGCCACACAGGTATCAGAGATGATAATAATAAGGGAGTTTTTTACAAGGCTCTCCTTTTTGCTCAGGTAAGAACCGTAAGTGACGGTGATACCCATAGCTAGGGATAAGGAGAAGAACATCTGGCCGCCAGCGGTGGAAAGTACCTTCAGGAAGCCCTGAACAGAGGAGAAGGGCTCCCAGTTGGGGGAAAACATGAACTTCAATCCCTCGAAAGCTCCGGGAAGTGTTACAGCCCGAATGATGACGATGAGCAGCATAATCGCCAAGGCAGGCATACCGATTTTGTTGAACTTTTCAATACCATCTTTGATGCCGCCGCGGATGATGAGGTAACAGATAGCGATGAAGAACACAGTAGAACCGATGGCCAAGGGCTGGTTACTGAGCATATCGGTAAAAGACTGTGCGCCGGAGATGCTGGACAGGGAAAATACCCCAATCAACTCGGCAAAGTTGAGGCACACATATTGGATACAATAGGCGCCTAGAACGGTGTAGAAGCTTAGGATCAGCAGGGGAGAGATGATGGCTAGGAACCCCAAGAAGGTGCCCATGCCTCCAGCTACATTTTGATAACTTACCAGGACGCTTTTGCCGCTCTTCCGGCCGATTGCCAGCTCGGTTAGCATGATGGGAAAGCCTACCAGGACAGCAAGGGCGATGTAGATGATCAGGAAGGGAAAGCCGCCGCTGGCACCCATCTTATAGGGAAACCCCCAGATGTTGCCCAGTCCGACAGCAGCGCCTACCGTAGCCATCAAAAACCCGATGTTACTGCCCCATTGTCCTCTGTGATGTTCCATAATGATCCTCCCATTCTCTATAAATATCCCTTACAACACATCCTGAAATAGAATGTTAAAAAACATTGTAACAGAATATGAAAGACGTGTCAATGTAGAATTGCATTTTTATAGGGATGGGAAGCGTTAGAAGGAGACGGAAAAATCGACTGTTCCCTGTTGCCTTTTTTGATAGCTGATATATAATAAAAACAGAGACGGCTGTCCACATTCCAGCCGCATGAGAGAAGGAGAGAGAACACTATGGACTACGCGAAGGAGAGCCTCCGCCTCCACCAGCAGTGGGGGGGAAAAATAGAGGTAGTGGCTACTGTACCCGCTAATGACCAGGAGTCTCTGTCCCTGGCCTATACGCCCGGTGTGGCTCAACCGTGCCTAGCCATCCGTGACAATATTGACAGGAGCTATGAATTGACCAGGCGTCACAACCTGTGCGCCGTCATCACCGATGGTTCGGCGGTTCTGGGGTTGGGAGATATTGGTCCGGAGGCCGGAATGCCCGTCATGGAGGGCAAATGTGTCCTGTTCAAGACCTTTGGCGGGATAGACGCCTTTCCCCTATGTGTCAAGACTCAGGACGTAGATGAATTTGTCCAGACGGTGTATAACATCTCCGGCTCCTTTGGGGGCATCAATCTGGAAGACATTGCCGCGCCCCGATGCTTTGAGATCGAACGGAAGCTGAAGGAGAAGTGTGATATCCCGGTCTTTCACGACGACCAGCACGGCACCGCCATCATCGCCTTGGCCGGACTGACCAACGCCCTGAAGGTAGTGGGGAAGAACAAGGAGGAGGTGCGCGTCGTCTTTTCCGGCGCCGGCTCGGCGGCCATCTCCATTACGAGGCTGCTCCTTCTGGCCGGCTACCGGGATATCACGCTGTGCGACAAATTCGGGGCCATCTACCAGGGCTGCCCTCAGCTGAACTGGGCCCAGCAGGAGATTGCCAAGGTGACCAATCTGGAGGGACGACGGGGGAATTTGGCGGACCTGCTGGTGGGCGCTGATGTGTTTATCGGCGTATCTGCCCCCGGCCTTGTAACTCCGGACATGGTTCGGACGATGGAGCGGGACGCCATCGTCTTTGCCTGTGCCAACCCTACACCGGAGATATTCCCGGATGACGCACGGTTGGGAGGCGCCCGTGTGGTGTCTACCGGACGAAGCGATTTTCCAAACCAGATCAACAATGTACTGGCCTTCCCCGGTGTGTTCCGGGGTGCCTTTGACGTGCGGGCCAGAGATATCAATGAGGAGATGAAGATGGCTGCGGCCCAGGCCCTGGCCGGCTTGATTTCCGAGGAAGAGCTCTCGGAGGACTATATCATCCCGAAACCCTTTGACCCCAGAGTGGTGCCGGCGGTGGCAGAGGCGGTAGCGGAGGCGGCCCGCCGCACCGGGGTAGCCCGCATCTGAACCAGAATAGGGAGAGCAGTCCGCTGAAAATGGCGGGCCGCTCTCCTTTTCCATATCCAAAGGTGAATGGACGGAGGGGCCGCTGGGCCTTGATTTTGCGGGAGGCAGTCGATATAATAATACCATTATAATACATACTATTGACCTGCTGCGCGAGGCAGGTGCCCGGAGCACCCCGAAGAGGCGTATTGATATAAAAGGAGCAGAGCTATGGATATCCGCAAGCTGTCACAGAACATCCAGGAAGAAACAGGAAAGATCATCGTAGGAAAATCGGACCGGATCAGACTGATCGTGATGTCGATTCTGGCCAATGGACATATCCTGCTGGATGATCTGCCCGGCGTGGGAAAGACCACCCTGGTTAAGACCATCTCCATCGCCTTGGGCTGTCAGTCTGGACGAATCCAGTTTGTCCCGGATCTGCTGCCCAGCGATATCATCGGTATGCGGATATACAATCAAAAAACCGGGGATTTTGAGCTGCGCCAGGGGCCGGTAATGACCAATCTCCTGCTGGCAGACGAGATCAACCGTGCCATTCCCCGCACTCAGTCCGCCCTGCTGGAAGCCATGGAGGAGCGGCAGATCTCCATCGACGGCGAGCAGTTCCCTCTGCCCGCCCCTTTCCTGGTGCTGGCTACTCAGAACCCGGTGGAGTCGGAGAGTACCTTCCGGCTCCCTGCGGCCCAGATGGACCGCTTCCTTATCCGCATCAGCATGGGTTACCCAACTCCGAAGGAGGAACGGCGGATGCTCCGTAATTTGGGGGACGAGATTCCCTTTGACCAGGTGCGGCCGGTCACCAATGCCCAGGAGCTGGTGGAGGCCCAGCGGCAGATCAGCCAGGTACACCTGTCCGACGCGGTGGCCGATTACATCGTGGCGCTGGCCGCCGCCACCCGAAGCCATCCCCAACTGAAGATGGGGGCAAGCCCCAGGGCCACCCGGGGGCTCTACCGGGCGGCAAAGGTCTGGGCCGCCATGGAGGGCCGGGATTTCGTGACGCCGGACGACGTAAAGACACTGGCCGCCCCAGTGCTGGAGCACCGCCTGATCCTGGACAGCGGGGCCCGATTCTCCGGCGTATCTGTGTCCGCCATCTTGGACGATGTGCTGGAACGGCTCCAGGGAGCGCCAGAGCTGGAAGCAGTCGCCCATGAAAAATAAGCTGGTATTCAGCCGCTCTAGCCTTCTGGTGTCTATCCCGGTTATAGCGACATCGGCTCTGCTGTGTGTGCTGGCCGCCTTTTTTGGACAGAGTGCCCTGGCCAGTGTCCTCATGTTCCTGTTCCTTCTTGCGGCAGTTTCCCGGATATGGGCTTTCGCCTCCGCACGAAAGGTGTCCATCCAGGTGACCAATCGGAGCGGCGGCTTGTTCCCTGGGGAAGAGACGACCTTTGATATCGAGGTATGCAACAACAAGTTTCTGCCTGTGGTATGGCTGGAGGTATTTTTTCCTCTGTCCAGAAACCTCTGCCTAAAGCCGGAGAACAGCCGCAAGCCCGACGATTGGGAGATGACCGCCCTGGAGGAAGAGGGGGCTTCCACCCAACTGGTGGGAGAGAAGCGGCTGACCATGTTTCTCTGGTATGAGCGGCTGCGCTTCTCCTCCAGGTGGACGGCGGAGCGCCGGGGCGTCTATTCCACACAAGGGTGGCGACTGAGGACGGGGGACGGTTTTGGACTAAGTCAGGTAGAGTGCCTCATTCCCAAAGAGGACGCACGGCAGTTTTTTGTCTACCCAAGGCTGGTCCGGGTGGTCCCGGACCTGTTCCTGCGCAACTTGTGGAACGCGGATACCGGGACCAGGGGCGTCGTGGAGGACCTGACGGTGATCCGCTCCACCCGGAACTACATGACCACCGACTCCCTGAAGCATATCAACTGGCGTCTGGCCGCACGGGGGCTGCCTTTGTCCGTCAATGTGTATGAGGATATTTTGCCCAAAAATGTCCACTTCCTCCTGGACGGGGAGAGCTTTGGAGGGAACGTCCCCCATTGGGAAGAGTTGGAGGAAACTTTGAGTATCCTGGCCTCTGAATTCGTCCTGCTGGCTGACTACCAGGTTCAATGCGGCCTGAGCCTCTGCCGGGGTCTCAGCGGCAGGGCGGTCAATCTGTTTGCTGTCAGCCATGTGGAGGAGCTGCTCTGCGCCCTGGCCGCCTACGAGCCCTGTGCGCGGGTGCGCAAAGAGGACGGGGGGGAGTTTATCCTCCAGCAGCCGGTCTTTGACCAGGGCCCCATCTACGAGAGCGCCCAGAAGGTGGGCCGCTTCTATTACATCGCCTATGATACGGCATGCCTGGGGGACCGGGGACTGCTGCGCCGGCTGGGAGAGGAATGTACCTCGGTGCTGACCTACCGGGAGCCGGAGCCGTTTGGAGAATTTGAGCTGGTTTGTCTGTCCAGCCTGAGGGAGGGACCTGTCCATGGATGAGCGGCGGACCTTCTCATCGCTGGTGCTCCAGTTCACTCTGGCGGCCAACCTGTGCACCTTTTTCTATTTGATGACCCTGTCCACCAGAACACCCAATGGATACTATCCGCTGTCGATGCTGGTCTACTCTCCTGCTGTTTATCTGTTGAACAAGCTGTTTTTGAGCAGGCCACAGACTATGAGGAGACTGGTGTTGCTGAATACAGCGGTGGGAGCCCTTTTTTTCCTGTCTATTCTTCTGCTGGGAGAGCAGAAGGAGATGCTGCTGCTGGTATTTGCCGCGGGATTCTGTCTCTGGATAACCATGAAGGGGGGATACCGAAGTCTCCACGCACCTACACTCCACGAAATGATACTGAGTCTGGATACAAGCGCCGTAATGCTGGTCCTCCTGATGGGTTACACCTCGATCATGGGGAGCGGTATCCTATGGGTACTGCCTGGAGCGGCCGGCTTTGCCGCCGCCTGCTTGGGCGTAGCGGCCAGGCGGATGTATGGCCCAATCACAATCAAGGGCTGGGCTCTCTTGGGGATTGCCTTTGTGGGCATTTTTGGACTGATGGTTTTGCTGGTAGGAGTGGCGGCAGCCCCGGCCGGAGAGGGGATCGTGATGCTGTGGAATGGGCTGGTTACCATGGCAAAGGGAGTATTGGCTCTGCTGTGGCGGCTGCTTCTGTTTTTGTCTTCTCTGCTGCCGGAGATGGCCGCCGGGGATTTGGAGGAGCCCTATGCACAGATCCAGTTGCCGGAGGAGGAGCTTGTTCAGGCGGAAGCCAACCCTGTGTTGACCATCATCCTTCTGGTGCTGGCGGCGGTGGCGCTCCTCCTTTTCCTGGCGTGGCTGTTAAGGCTGATGGGACGGCTGAAAATTGGTGGGAGGAAGGTGCCGAAGGCTGCAAAGGCGCCTCAGCGCCGCCGTATCTCCCTGTGGAGTGGGCTGAAGCGGCTGCTAGAGAGCTGGAGAACCCGGATTCGTCTGCATCTGTTCCTGACACGTCACCGGGACACCCCTGTGGGGATGTTTTACGGCCTGGTCCGCCGCTGCCGACTCAGCCCCTGGCGTAAGCGGACTGGGGAAACGCCACGGGAATTCTTGCTCCGTCTGCGCCGAAGCGCAGGGGAGGACCTGGAGTTGGCCGCGGCCCTGGATGGACTGATTCCTGCGGTAGAGACAGCCCTTTACAGCCCTGCCGGCCGGAGCGACACTGTGGCCCAGGCTGGGCTGATCCGCCGCCGGATCGGGCGGGCTGTACGGGGACAGTTCCTGCGGGATAGCTGGTCTTCTGTCCGAAGGCTGAGAAAACCCGGTGTTGACAAAGGGACAAAACTGTGATACATTTGGCACACTGCGGAGATGAGGAAGAGTAGCAGAGGCAATTCCTGCCCAGAGAGCCCCCGGATCGGTGCAACGGGGGAGAGGAAGCTTTTGTGAATACCCCTCGGAGCAGCCGCCTGAACCGCCGAGAACGGCCTAGTAGGGGACAGGCCGGAGAGCGCCCGTTACAGCGCTGGAGTCATGTACTCCGAGAGGCTTCCGCCGCGAGGTGAAAGCATACCAGAGGTGGTACCGCATTTTCATGCCCTCTGTCCAATTTGGACAGAGGGCTTTCCTCATATCAGAGCAGAGAGGAGCCTACGCATGACAGCCAGCCAAAGGGGAACACTGTTCGTAGCCATCTCAGCCGCCCTTTACAGCATTGGCGGGCTTTGCATCAAGGTCATCCCCTGGAACGGAATGTCTATCAATGGCGGACGGACCGCAATCGCCCTGGTAGTCATCGGGGCCTATCTGCTGTGGACCAAGCACCCTCTGCGCCTGAACCGATGGGTGGCACTGGGGGCCCTGTCCGTGTTTGGGACCAACGCCCTGTTTTCTCTGGCCAACAAGCTGACAACCGCCGCCAACGCCATTGTGCTTCAATTCACAGTGCCCATTTTCGTCATCTTGTTCTCCGCCCTTTTTTTTCGGAAAAAGCCCCAAAAGCTGGACCTGGCAGCCTGTGCGGTGGTGCTGGGTGGCATCCTCTTTTTCTTTCTGGACAGCCTGGAGATGGGGGGAGGGCTGGGCAATGTTCTGGCCCTGCTGTCCGGCGTGAGCTACGCCGGAGTGTTTCTGATGAACGATATGCCGGACAGCGACGCCATCTCCTCCGTATTCTGGGGAGATGTGCTGTCCGCCGTGACAGGGCTTCCCTTTTTGGCGCATGAAACGGAATTTACTGCCACAGCGGTTTTCAGCCTGGTCATTCTGGGGGCCTTCCAGGTAGGGGTCGCCTATGTGCTCCTGTGCATTGGCCTGAAGACCACCCCGCCGGTGACGGCCAGCCTGATCTCCGGCATCGAGCCGGTGCTCAACCCTATTTTGGTGGCGATTTTTTATAAAGAGGCCATCGGAGCCTATGCCATGGTGGGAGCGGCCATCGTCATCGGCGGGGTGGTGGCCTATAATGTACTCAAGCTCAAGCTGGGCGCGAAAGCACAGCATTCCAATATCCCAACAAAATGAAGATAACAGCCATGGAGAAAAGAAAGGAAAGGAAGTATAGATATGACCTGTTATGAAGAACTGAAGGCCAGAGGCCTCATCGCCCAGGTGACCAATGAGGAGGAGATCTCCAAAATGATCGACGAGGGGAAGGCTGTCTTTTATATCGGCTTTGACCCCACCGCGGACTCCCTCCATGTGGGCCACTTCATGGCCCTGTGCCTGATGAAGCGCCTCCAAATGGCAGGGAACCGGCCGATTGCCCTCATCGGCGGCGGTACCGGATATATCGGGGATCCCTCCGGACGCACGGATATGCGGAACATGATGACCCCTGAGACCATCCAGCACAACTGCGACTGCTTCAAGAAGCAGATGGAGCGGTTCATCGAGTTCGGCGAGGGCAAAGCCCAGATGGTGAACAACGCCGACTGGCTGCTGAAGCTGAATTATATCGACCTGCTGCGGGATGTGGGTGCCTGCTTCTCCGTCAACAATATGCTTCGGGCCAAGTGCTACGAGCAGCGGATGGAGAAGGGACTGAGCTTCCTGGAATTTAACTACATGATTATGCAGTCCTATGACTTCTATTACCTGTTCCAGAACTATGGCTGTAATATGCAGTTCGGCGGCGACGACCAGTGGTCCAACATGCTGGGCGGCACCGAGTTGATCCGCCGCAAGCTGGGGAAGGACGCCCACGCCATGACCATCACTCTGCTGCTCAATTCTGAGGGCAAGAAGATGGGCAAGACCGCCAAGGGCGCCGTGTGGCTGGACCCCAACAAGACCAGCCCGTACGAGTTCTACCAGTACTGGCGCAACGTGGGCGACGGGGATGTGCTCAAGTGCCTTCGTATGCTCACCTTCCTGCCCATAGAGCAGATCGATGAGATGGACAAGTGGGAGGGAAGCCAGCTGAATACCGCCAAGGAGATCCTCGCCTTCGAGCTGACCAAGCTGGTCCACGGAGAGGAGGAGGCCCAAAAGGCCCAGGAGGCCGCCAAGGCCCTGTTCGTAGGCGGGGGAGATATGAGTAATGTGCCCTCCACCGCACTAACCGAGGCTGACTTGACCGACGGTTCTATCGGGATCTTAGACCTGATGGTCAGGTGTAAGCTGGCCCCCTCCAAGAAGGAGGCCCGCCGCCTAGTGGAGCAGGGCGGCGTCACTGTCAATGACGAAAAGGTGGCGGATGTCAATACGGCTTATACCGCCCAGCAGCTCTCCGACGGCCTAATGGTCCGCAAGGGGAAAAAAGTGTTCCACAAGGTGTCTCTGTAAAGTTGCACGGCCGGACAGGGGCTCGACAGACGTTTTTGGGAAAAGGCCAGAAAAGGAGCGGCGGATATGACCAAGGTAATGTTGACCTGCGGTGACTATCAATTTTTCGCGCGGTTGGAAGAAGAAAAGGCCCCCAGGACCTGTGCCATTTTTAAGAAGATGCTTCCCATCGAGGACAGGCTGATCCATGTCCGCTGGAGTGGAGAGGGGATGTGGATTCCCATGGGCGACACCCGGTGGGAGGGGCTGGACTTTGAGAACCACACCAGCTACCCCAGCAAGGGGGAATTGCTCATCTATCCAGGGGGCATCAGCGAGATGGAGATGATCCTGGCCTATGGCGGCGTGTCCTTTGCCAGCAAGGTGGGACAGTTGGCGGGGAACCATGTTCTAACGATTACCGAAGGGCTGGACCAGCTTTATGAACTGGGGAGGAAGACCCTGTACGAGGGAGCGCAGAACATCCGTATCGAGCTGGCCGAGGACTGATTGACAGCAGAAACGAAAAGCGGCGTGGGGATATTTCCCACGCCGTTTTTATGCTTAGAAGCCGCCAAGATCCCGTATAACCGCCCCGGCCAATACCAGCCCAGCGGCGGCGGGAACAAAGGAGATGGAGCCGGGGGTGGCCCGTCGAGCGGAGGAGCCGGGGCGGGTACCCTCACCGGCGGGAGCCTCTGCCTCGATAAGCTGGGCGGGGGAGAGGGGCTCCTCTCTGGAGTAGACCACCTTCAGATGGAGGATACCCCGCCGACGGAGCTCTTTACGCATGACGCGGGCCAGGGGACAGCCCTGGGTTTTGGAGATATCCGTCACTTCAAAGGCGGTGGGGTCCAGTTTATTTCCCGAACCCATGGCGCTGATGATGGGGATGCCTAGCGCCGTACACCGTGCAATCAGTTCCAGCTTGGCGGCCACAGTATCGATACAGTCGGCCACATAGTCGTACTGGGACAGGTCTACCTGATGGGCGTTCTGAGGCAGATAGAACATAGGGACGGCCTTGACCTGGCAGCCGGGGTTGATGTCCAGTACCCGCCGGGCCATGACCTCCACCTTTGGCTGACCAATGGTGGACCGAAGGGCGGCGATCTGCCGGTTGAGATTGCTCTCCGACACGGTATCGTCATCATATAGGTGTAAAGCTCCAACGCCTGCCCGTGCAAGCGCCTCTACACAGAAACCGCCCACGCCGCCCACGCCAAAGACGGCGACCCGGGCGGCGGCCAGCCGGTCGAGCGGTTCCTCGCCGATGAGTAGGCGGGTACGGATAAATGGATCGGACATGGTGTCGCTCCTTGCCCCGCGCTCCTCCATATGGAGAGGCGCGGATATTTTATTTTTATTTTACCATATCCATTGGGTCATGGAAAGGGAGAAGACACTGGTAATTTTACAAAATAGGATTGGCGAGAAAACAGCGGCGCTAAACAGAATTCTCGAACAGTATGGAAAGATAGGATAGACAGGCAAGGAAGGGGTATCTGCCATACCATCAAAGGAAAGGACTTTTTTCCGATTTTCCATTGAAAAAGGGGAGAAGATGGGGTATAATACTCCTATCTCAGAAAATGGAGGAATCCTGCTATGACCATTACAAAAGACACCATCATCGGTGATATTTTGACCATCGCCCCCCAGACCGCTCCCCTGTTCCTGGGCATTGGAATGCACTGTCTGGGCTGCCCCTCCTCCCGTGGAGAGACCGTGGAGCAGGCCTGCATGGTCCACGGGGTGGACTGTGATGCTCTGCTGGCGAAGGTCAACGAGATGATCGCCGCCGGTGAGTAAAGTTTGAAAAGCGGGGGCGGAGCGATTCCGTCCCCGTTTTTTTCTGGTCAGGGGGAACAGAGATGAAATTTACCATATTGATGGGTAGCCCCAGGTCCCAGGGCAACACCGCTGCTTTGCTGGCGCCCTTTCTGGAGGAGTGCCGTTTCCTGGGCATACAGACCCAGTGTATCCACCTGTATGATAAAAAGGTAGGGCCCTGCCTGGGCTGTATGGCCTGCCAGGATGTACCTGACAGTCTGGGCTGTGTTCAGAAGGACGATTTTGCCCAGATATTTCAGGAGATGGAGGACTGCGACGTGATCGTGCTGGCGACCCCTGTCTATGCCTTTTTCTGCACCGCGCCTATGAAGGCTCTGTTGGACCGGGCCATCTACGCGGGCAATAAGAACTATGGTAGGACGAAAGGGGCAGCCCTGCTGAACGGCAAACGGGTGGCCTCCATCGTTACCTGCGGATACCGGCCGGATCGGGGGGCCGACCTCTGGGAGGAGGGCCTGCGCCGCTGGTGCAAGCACGGGAAGGCGGAGTATCTGGGGATGTTCTGCCGCCGGGATCTGGGGAAATCTGTGCCTTTCATGGATGAGGAAAAGGAGTCTGGAGTCCGAGACTTTGCCCAGGCCATCTACTTATCCATCCGGATGGAGGAAGTATGAGCAGAACGATTCAATTGACACCGCGGCTGCGGATGGTGGCTGATTTGCTCCCCAGAGATGTCGTTCTGGTTGACGTGGGCACAGACCACGCCTACCTGCCCGCCGTTCTTCTGCTGGAGGGAAAGATCAGAGGGGCCATCGCCGCTGACCTGCGACCCGGTCCCTTGAATCGGGCCAGAGCTACCGTAGAGGAATTCGGCTTGGAGGGAAAAGTCAAGTTCTGCCTGTGTGACGGTCTGGCGGAAATCTCGCCGAGAGAGGCGGACGCCGTAGCCATCGCGGGGATGGGGGGAGAAACGATTGCCGCCATCCTGGCCGCTGCTCCCTGGACACGGGACATGGGGACCCTATTGGTCCTTCAGCCCATGTCGTCTATGGCGGACCTGAGGGGGTGGCTGGGGACCCACGGCTACCGGATTGAGGCGGAGGAGCTTTCCTGTGAAGGAGATACACTTTATACAGCTATGGCAGTCAGGGCGGGCGAGATGGGTCCAATGACTGACGCTGAACGCTGGGTGGGGAGGAACAGCCCCCATCCCTTGCGGGGGAAGTGGCTGGACCAGTGGCTGAAGCGGGTAGAGAGGGCCCTGTCTGGGATGGGACAGGCCAGGGAGGACCGGGCGGCCCACCGGCGTGTAGAACTGGAGCGGGTCCGGGCGGGACTGCTGGAGATGAAAAGGGAGTGGCAAGAGTGGCAGATGTGATGGAGGTCTACCGGGCCCTGGACGGCTGGGCGCCCTTTGAAACACAGATGGACTTTGACAACGCCGGCTTTTTGGTGGGCAGGGGGGAGCGGCCAGTGAGCCGTGTCCTTGTAGCGCTGGACATCACGGAACAAGTGGTGGAGGAGTCCGGGCTATGGGGCGCGCAGTTGGTCGTGTCCCACCATCCAGTCATCTTCCATCCGGTAAAAACGATTACGGACGCCTCACCTTTGGGACGGACCCTGCTTCGGCTGGCAGAGCTGGGTATCGCCGCCATCTGCGCCCACACCAATTTGGACGCGGCCCAGGGGGGAGTCAACGACGTGCTGGCCCACAGGCTGGCGTTGGTGGACACAGCGATGCTCCACCAGGACGGAACAGACTGTCAGGGTCGTCCTTACGGAATCGGCAGGGTGGGCCGGGCCCATCAGGAGGGGCTGGATGCGTGCCAGTACGCCGCTTTTGTAAAGGAACGACTGGGTGCCGCGTCAGTCCGCTATGTGGATGGTGGAGTGCCGGTGAATAAGGTGGCGGTGGGCGGAGGCTCCTGCGGGTCCATGCTGTCAGAAGTTCTGGCTGCGGGGTGCGACACTTTTGTGACCGCCGATGTAAAATATGATGTGTTTTTAGAGGCGAAGGCTCTGGGGATTAATCTGATGGACGCGGGCCACTACGCCACGGAGCAGGTGGTCTGTCCCCAACTGGTCCAGTTCCTAGAGAAGCGATTCCCACACATGGAGGTCCGGCTGTCCAGCGGACACAGGGAGGTCTATGGGAATGTCTGACATGCGGTCCGCTCGCCATGAGATGGGGAAAGAAGTGCTGGCGATCTTCCTTCTCCTGATGGCCAGGGCCTGTGCTTTTGGCGTCCAGTACTGGCCCCAGCTGGACGACTACATCCAGTACCACAACTACGCTCTGTCTGAAAGTTTCTGGGAGCTCCAGACATCGATGGGGCTCCTGGCCTCACGACCGCTGGCGGGGCTGGCGGACTACTTTATCTGGGGCTCTATGTACGACTATATGATCCTGGGTGTAGCGATGATCTCCCTTGCGCTGGCTGTGAGCGCCGTACTGCTCAAACGGCAGTTGAGCCGGTACTTTTCTATTGGTCCTCTTTTTCTGGTGGTAATGACCCTTCTGCCCTTGGGTGTGGAGGGGACCTATTGGATGTCCGCGTCCACTCGGGTGGTGTGCGGCCTGCTGATGGCGGTACTGGCGGCGGAGGCCTTTTTGCGGTGGATGGACACGGGACGTTGGTATTGGGCGTTGTCTTTCCTTTTCCTCCAGTTACTGCCCTATGGGTTTTACGAGCAATCCGGTGTTTTTTCCGTAGCTCTTATCGTAGGCATGGCTATTTTAGAGATAATCCGGGACTGGAGGAGGTGGAAGCGGGCGCTCCTGTCCCTGTGGGGCCTGCCCGCCATGAAGCTTTACCTGGAGATGACTGCGCTGCTGGCCTCCGATGGGGTGTACAGCGGACGGACGGAAATGGTCACGGTCAACACCCCTTACTGGTGGGATACCTTTTTGCCAGAGGTGTTGGACCAGATGCGGTCTGTCTTTGTGGAAGGGATGGGGGCCACGCTGTTTCAGGGACTGGCCCGCGTTTTCCAGTGGATCCTCTCCGGACAGCTGCTGTTCTGGGCGTTCCTCACGGCGGCGTTAGCTGTGCTGTGCTGGCGCCTCTTTCCAAAGAAGGAGGCGGGGCGGGGAACACTGTCCCCCTGGCTTGCGATTGTGGCAGGGGTACTTCTCTTCCTGGCGCCCATCAGTATCTTTTTTGTGCTGGCAAATCCCTGGTTCTCATTCCGTGGAGCCGTCACCTCCTTTGCTGGGCTGGCTCTGGTGTGCGATACCGCGGTAATGGCCCTCTGGTCCAGGCTCCCCGGCCGCAAGCAGGGGCCGGCGGTGCTGGCTACCCTGGCCGCGCTGATATTCTGCTGGGCTGGGGCCGCTGATATCCACGATTATCGCCAGACCTGGGAAACAGACCAGTATATTGGCCAGATGACCGTCCAGGCCCTGCAACAGGATCTGGAGCCGGAGGACAACGGCCGGGTCGGCATCTTGGCGGTAGAGCCTACATATCTGTCAAACCAGACCTATTATTATCATGAGCACATCCATGGCTGCACCGAGAGCGCCTGGGCCTTTCAGGGCCTGATGACCAGTCTGGACGGTTCGCGCTCCTGGAATGTCACACCTCTGCCCACCGATCCCATGTACCGCCAGTGGAACGCGGCCTCCAACCGGCCGGATACCTTTGACCACCTCTATTACTTTGACGGGGCGGAGCTGATACCGGCGGTGCTGGAGAAAGAGGGAGAGACGGAGTGCTCCATCTATGACCAGGAGGGGCGGCTTCTGGGTGTGGTGCGGGAGGAGGACGGTGTCGGATACTTTTTCCGGCCGGAACAGCTGTCCTGATTTGTAAAAAAGGGGAAAAAGTCCTTGCAATCCACTGAAAATTGTGATATGATTCCTTAGTCTGAAAACGGGTGGTCCTCTGCGGCGGCGCTCTAATCGTGTGTGCGCCAGAAAAGCCGGCATGAACGCCTATATAACAGGAGGAAATGTAATATGGATCTAATGCAGGCTTTTACCGAGAAGTACAAGAAGGCTGAACCCCCCGTCGTGGCCATCGGCGACACTGTCCGTGTCCACCTGAAGGTCAAGGAGGGCAACCGTGAGCGTATCCAGGTGTTCGAGGGTACCGTCATCGCCAAGAAGCACGGCGGCATCGAGGAGAGCTTTACCGTCCGCCGTATCTCTTATGGCGTCGGTGTGGAGAAGGTATTTCCTGTCCACGCCCCCTCTGTCGAGAAGATTGAGGTGGTCCGCCACGGTAAGGTCCGCCGCGCCAAGCTGTACTACCTGCGCAACCGCGTGGGCAAGGCTGCGAAGATCAAAGAGGCCCTGTGATCCACAAAAAAGGAGCGGTTTGTGCCGCTCCTTTTTTCTATCCGGCTATCAGCGCTAAAATTAGCAGGTGGGCGGGGTAGAAGAAATACCACAGATATTTACCCACCGGAAAGGTGAGGCCTTTTTTGCCATTGTAGCGGAAGGTGAGAGCTACTCCAAGGAGAGGACCGATGGTGTTGACCGCCCATAGGTGTATCCAGCGCCAGGTCAATGTACCGGCGGCGGCTTGGGAGAGGAGATCCCAAGTCAGAGCGTAACGGGTCACGGGCAGAAGAAAGAGGAACAGCAGGAATTTTCGACTTACGCTCCAGTGGTCAGTCAGATAAAAGGCAAGGATCAAGATGAGGTACCGGCCCGTTCCCTCCGCCAGCGCCAGGACCTCCGCTACCAGAATGACGGCCGCCGCCAAGGTCCATCCCAGCCAAGGATGCAGTCGATTACCATGCTCAAAGAGCCACAGGGTGATTAGGCCCCAAAAAAGTGTGAATATGATGTTCCCATGCATCCCAAATAAGAGGTAATAAGGCCACTCGGACAAACAGGCAAAGACCAACAGCCGCAGAGCATACTGCTTGACGCTATGGGTGTATCGGTAGCCATTGGCAATGAAAAACAGAAACACTGGGGCTGCGATGCGGCCGATATAATCCGTAAGGGACTGTATAGCCAGCGCGATATGGGGCGTTTCTGTGGCGTGGGGAAAAAAGAGGTCCCAGACAAACCAGGATACTGGCCAGACACTGGTTACATGGTCGAACAGCATGGACAGCAGGGCCACGAGTTTAAGAGTAAAAAAGCTCATATTATCTTCCTCCAGAATATGTTTCGAGGAAGAGAATAACATGGAAATCTTACAAATTTTTGGTTGTCTTTCTTTCAAATTTCTGAAATTTTGGGAGGTGTCCCATATGAATATTCAATGGTATCCTGGTCACATGACCAAGACCCGTCGGCAGATCGAGGCTGACCTGAAGTATGTTGATATTGTGGTAGAGATAACCGACGCCCGCATCCCGGTGTCCAGCCGAAACCCGGACATTGACGCCATCTGCGCCGGGAAGCCCAGGCTGATTGTCCTGAACCGGGCGGACCAGGCTGACCCGTCCATGACTGGGCTGTGGACCGCTTGCTTCAAAGGAGAGGGGTACAGCGTACTGGAAACAGACGCCAAGTCCGGCCGGGGCGTCAACCAGTTTTCTGCGGTCGTGCAAGGGGCGCTGAAGGAGCAGATCGCCAAGTGGCGGGAGAAGGGCCAAGTGGGTCGCCCAGTCCGGGCTATGGTGGTCGGAGTACCCAACGTGGGCAAGTCTACCTTTATCAACAAGGTAGCGAAAAAAAAGTCAGCCAAGGCGGGTGATCGGCCTGGAGTCACCCGAGGCAAGCAGTGGGTTAATGTGGATCAGTCCCTGGACCTTCTGGATACTCCGGGGATCCTATGGCCCAAATTTGACGACGAACAGACCGGGCTCCATCTGGCCTTTACTGGAGCGGTGAAGGACGATATCATGGATGTAGAGACCCTGGGCTGTCATCTGATGACCCTGCTGGCTCACCGCTATCCCGACGCCCTGATGGCCGGCTATAAGCTGGCCGCTCTGCCCCCGCGGGATGGGGAGGAAAATGACGTGGCCTATGGCTACCGACTGCTGGAGACCTGCGCACAGAAGCGGGGGATGCGGATTTCCGGGGGGGGGCTGGATACCGAGCGGATGGCTCGTGTCCTTCTGGATGAATACAGGGCTGGCAAGCTGGGACGCTTCACACTGGAAGCGCCGGAAAGGGAAATGTGAATGGACCGCTATACCTATGAGAGAGAGGCGCTGGCGGCTGGATACGGGCTGGTTTGTGGCTGCGATGAGGCGGGGGCCGGACCGCTGGCCGGGCCGGTGTACGCCGCCGCCGTTATCCTGCCTTTGGGTCTGGATGTCCCTGGGCTAGACGACTCAAAAAAATTGACGGCAAAGAAGCGGGAGTCCCTGTTTCCCTTTATTCAGGAGCAGGCTCTGGCCTGCGCGGTCGCCTGGGTGGATGCCGACGAGATAGACGCTACGGATATCCTAAGCGCCCGAATGAGGGCTATGCAGCTTGCCATCGATGGACTGCCTGTCCACCCTGACTTTGCGTTGATCGACGGCAACCGGGACAGGGGGCGGACCTCCTCCATCACCGTGCCCCACCGCTGTATCGTGAAGGGGGACAGCCTGTCGGCCTCTGTCGCCGCCGCCTCTGTGCTGGCCAAGGTGAGCCGGGACCGCTTCATGCTGGAGATGGCGGAGCGGTATCCCCAATACAGATTTGACCAGCACAAGGGCTATGGTACCAAGCTGCACTATGAGCTGCTGCGGCGGTATGGCCCCAGTCCAATCCACCGCCGCACATTTTTGAAAAGCCTATGAGCGGACAGGAGAGCAGATTGCTGGGCCGATGGGGGGAGGCCTTGGCGGCTCAATGGCTGCGGGAACGTGGCTGCCGGATCCTGGCCGCTGGCTGGAGATGCCGCCAAGGGGAGATAGACCTGATCGCACGGGAGGGGAACTTCCTGTGTTTTGTGGAGGTAAAGCTGCGCAAGAGTGGCAGCTTTGCTCGTGCCGGTGCCTTTGTGGATAGCCGGAAGCAGGAGAAGCTGCGTCTGGCCGCCCAGCTCTACCTAGCCGAAAACCCCACACAGCTCCAGCCCCGTTTTGATGTGGTGGAGATCTATGCCCCTCAGGGGACGGAAACGTGCCGCCCCCAGATTTCTAGAGTGGAAAACGCCTTTTAGGCCATCCACATTTCTCTCGGTTTTTCTTTCCTCAGAACTTGACCTGGGACCGGGAAACTGTCATAATAGAGCACAGTGGTCCTGTCGGATGGCAGGTAATACCGTTTTTGACTTTGTGAATCAAGATGGGAATGATCAAGATGCAATATGTCAGCACAAGAGATGTAAGTACCTCTTATATGGCCTCCCAGGCCATTATCCAGGGGTTGGCTCCAGAAGGGGGCCTGATGACCCCCTTCTACATCCCCAAGCTGCCCGGTAAAGCCCTGGAGGACTTAAAGTCCATGTCCTACCAGCACCGGGCGGTTTACATCATGAAGCAATTTCTGGAGGAGTTCTCCGTTAAGGAGCTGACCGACTTCGCGGCGGCCGCCTATGGCCCGGAGAAGTTTGACACCCCGGCAGTCGCCCCTGTGCGCTCTCTGGATGGGAATACCCACTGCCTGGAGCTGTGGCATGGCCCTACCTGTGCCTTCAAAGATATGGCGCTCCAGATGCTGCCCCACCTGCTCACTGCCTCTTTGACCAAGAGGGAGGAGGAAAAGACTGTCTGCATCCTGGTGGCCACCTCCGGCGATACAGGCAAGGGAGCCCTGGAGGGCTTTAAGGATGTACCCCATACCCGCATCATGGTGTTCTATCCAAGGGACGGCGTGTCCCAGGTACAGGAGCTCCAGATGGTCACCCAGGAGGGGAATAACGTGGGGGTGACCGCGGTGCGAGGCAACTTTGATGACGCTCAGAGCGGCGTCAAGCGGCTGTTTTCCGATGGGGAACTGCGCAGAACTCTAGCGGACCGGGGATTTTTCTTCTCCTCCGCCAACTCCATCAACTGGGGCCGTGTTCTGCCCCAGATCGTCTACTACATCTCCGCCTACTGCGACCTGATGCGGGATGAGAAGATTGCTCCGGGCCAGACCATCAATGTCTGCGTGCCAACCGGCAATTTTGGCAATATCCTGGCCGCCTACTATGCCAAAGAGATGGGAGTGCCCATCGGCAAACTGATTTGCGCCTCCAACAGCAACAACGTCCTGACTGACTTCATCCGTACCGGCGTGTACGACCGCAAGCGTCCATTTCACAATACTATGTCCCCCTCCATGGACATCCTGATTTCCAGTAACCTGGAGCGTCTCCTGTTTGCTTTGACCCAGGACACCCAGGAGGTCAAGCAATATATGGAGCAGTTGAACACCAGCGGCCGGTATGAGGTTCGCAAGCCCATTCTGGAGCGGCTGCAGAAGCTCTTCCAAGGTTACTGCTGTGATGACCGGGAAACGCAGCGTGTCATTGGTGAGGTGTACCGTCAGCACGATTATCTCATCGATCCACACACCGCCGTGGCCTTCTCTGCCCTGGACCAGTATCGGAAGGAGAGCGGAGATGATACCCCCTGTGTGGTGGTGTCCACTGCCAGTCCCTTCAAGTTCTGCGACAATGTGCTGGGAGCCCTGGGGGTGACGGAAGTGGAACAGGGGCTGGACGCTCTGGACCAGTTGTCCGCCAAGACCGGACTGCCCGCTCCCGCTCCGTTGTCCTCTCTGCGTAACAAGGAAATTCGCTTTACGAGGACGGTGGAGAAAGAGAATATGGTGGACGCGGTGCTGTCCATGCTGGTGTGAGCCCATGGCCCTGTATGCCATTGGAGATACCCATTTATCCCTCTCCAGCGGAAAGCCTATGGATGTTTTTGGCGGGGGCTGGACGGGGTATGTGGATAAGTTGAAAGAGGGCTTCTCACAGATCCGCCCGGAGGACACGGTGGTCTTGTGCGGCGACCTATCCTGGGCCATGGGATTGGAGGAGGCGAGGGAGGACTTCGCTTTTCTAAACGCCCTGCCTGGGAAGAAACTGCTGATGAAGGGCAATCACGACTACTGGTGGAATACCGCCGCCAAAATGGAGCGGTTCTTCCAGGAAAATGGATTTACCACCTTCCATCTGCTCCACAATAACTGCCATTTCTATGGGGACATCGCCCTGTGCGGGACCAGGGGATGGTTTTATGAGGAGGACAGGGAGGGGCACGGCACCAAGATTTTCAACCGGGAGCTGATTCGGCTGGAGGCGTCCCTGAAGGCCGGGGGGGAGAAGGAAAAATTCTGCTTTCTCCACTACCCCCCTCTCTATCAGGGTTATCGCTGCCAGGAGATCATCGACCTGATGGAGCGGTATGGCGTTACCCGCTGCTACTATGGCCACCTCCACGGCGGAAGCCACCGTCTGGCGGCCTCTGGAAAGCATGGCGGCATTGAGTACCACCTGGTTTCGGCGGATTATTTGGGGTTTCGACCGGAAAAGTTGGTGGAAGATTGAAAAATTCATGGAAAATTCTTAAAAATCCTCTGGTCAAACAGAGAGATATCTGGTAAAATATCGTGGCGAAAGTAAAAAGGCGCTGTTCTTTCCCCCTTTGGGATGGAGATGCGCCCACAGGAGGAAGTAAACAAATGAAGGTCACCAGTGTTGAGAAGAAAGAGAAAAGCACCGTCGAGCTGACCATCCAGATCGACGCCGCCCAGTTCGAGGCCGCCGTTCAGAAGGCCTATCTAAAGAGCCGCGGCTCTATCTCCGTCCCCGGCTTCCGCAAGGGCAAGGCCCCCCGCAAGATCATCGAGGGGATGTACGGCGCTGGCGTATTCTATGAGGATGCTATCAACGACGTCTACCCCTCCGCTTATGAGGAGGCTGTCAAGGAACAGGGGCTGGACGATGTAGGCTATCCAAAGATGGAGATCGTTGAGGTGGGTAAGGAGGGCTTTACCTTCAAGGCTCTGGTTTCTGTCCGACCCGAGGTCAAGCTGGGTACTTACAAGGGCATCACTGCCCCTAAGGAGGAGCCCAAGATTACCGAGAAGGACGTCGACGAGGAGATGAAGCCCTTTGTCGAGCGGGCGACCCGCCTGGTCAGCGTCAAGCGCAAGGCCAAGAAGGGCGACACTGCCGTCATCGACTTTGAGGGCTTTGACAACGGCACCCCCTTTGAGGGAGGCAAGGGCGAGAACTACGACCTGAAGCTGGGCTCCGGCGCCTTTGTTCCCGGCTTTGAGGAGCAGATTATCGGCATGAAGGCCGGCGAGGAGAAGGACCTGGATATCACCTTCCCGGAGGACTACCATGCGGATCTGGCCGGCAAGGCTGTGGTATTCCATGTGAAGGTCAACGAGGTCAAGGAGTCCCAGGCCCCCGCCGTTGATGATGAGTTTGCCAAGGATGTGTCCGAGTTTGAAACGCTGGAGGCCTTCCGGGCCGACCTGAAGGAGAAGGTCACCCAGCGCCGCCAGCAGCAGGCTCAGGCTGACTTTGAGAACGCCGTGATGGATCAGCTGGTGGAGGATATGGAGTGCGAGATCCCGGACGGCATGGTGGAGGTCCAGGTGGACCGCCTGATGGACGACTACGCCATGCGCCTCCAGGGTCAGGGCATCTCCATGGACGATTATATGAAGATGATGGGGATGAGCCCGGAGATGCTGCGCACCTCCGCACGTCCCGCCGCCCTGAAGCAGGTGCAGACTGAGCTGGCCCTTACCGCCGTGGCCGACGCCGAGAAGCTGGAGGTCACTGAGGAGGAGCTGGAGGCTGAGTTCAGCCGTCTGGCTGAACAGTACGGCCTGAAGGTTGAGCAGGTGAAGGCAGCGGTTCCCGCCGAGGACCTGAAAAAGGACCTGCGGCTGAAGAAGGCCAGCAGTCTGGTCATTGCTGAGGCCAAGGCTGGAAAGGCCAAGAAGAAGGCTGCTGCCAAGAAGACGGAGGCCGCCGAGGCAGCTGCTGAGGAAGCCCCTGCCGAGGAGAAGCCTAAGCGCGCCCGCAAAAAGAAGACCGAGGAGCCCAAGGCTGAGTGATGCTGTCACGTCCGGGGTGGGGAACCGCTCCGGGCGTGTCCATATTTTTGCAGACGTGGAGTAACAAGGCGCCGGTGAGGCCATGGAGCAGGGCGGCACGCCGCCCGCTCCTGAGATCGTCCCTTTTTCTCTGGTGGGCCGGAGGAATCATTTTCCGGCTGGACGGGTATACTCTGGTATCACCGTCCCAAAAGAAGGAGTATGTGATTATGAGTTTAGTTCCTTATGTAGTAGAGCAGACCAACCGCGGCGAGCGGTCCTATGACATCTTCTCCCGCCTGCTCAACGACCGTATTATCATGCTGTCAGAGGAGGTCAATGACACCACAGCCTCCCTGGTGGTGGCTCAACTGCTGTATCTGGAGGCCCAGGACCCGGATAAGGATATCCAGTTCTATATCAACAGCCCCGGTGGCTCTGTTACCGCCGGAATGGCCATCTATGACACCATGCAGTATATCAAGTGCGATGTGTCCACCATCTGCGTGGGGCTGGCAGCCTCTATGGGCGCCTTCCTGCTGGCTGCTGGAGCCAAGGGTAAGCGGCTGGCTCTGCCTAACGCTGAGATCATGATCCACCAGCCCTCCGCCGGGACCCAAGGCCAGATCACCGATATGGCCATCCACCTGAAGCGGCTGGAGGTAGTCAAGAGCCGGATGAACCGCATTCTGGCGGAGAATACCGGCAAACCCATTGAAGTGGTCACCGCGGACTGTGAGCGGGACAACTTTATGACCGCTCAGGAGGCCATGGAGTATGGCCTGATCGATAAGGTCATCGATAAGCGCTGACCTGGAGAACGCTCAGGGTCAGCCCCGATTTCCCACCATAGAGTTTATGAGGTGTACCAATGGCGCGAAATGATGAAAAAAGCATCCGCTGTTCCTTCTGCGGAAAGCATCAGGACCAGGTCCGCCGGATCATTGCCGGGCCTGGGGCCTATATCTGCAACGAGTGTGTCCAACTGTGTATGGGGATTCTGGACGAGGACAACGACCCCATCCAGGATGCCTTAGACAGCGATATCCCCGATGTAATCCCCACCCCAAAGGAAATACACGCTGTTCTGGACCAGTATATTATTGGACAGGAGAAGGCCAAAGTGGCCCTCTCTGTGGCCGTGTATAACCATTATAAACGCATCTACTTCGGCGGGGCGGAGGATGTGGAGCTTCAAAAGAGCAATATTCTGCTCATGGGTCCCACCGGCTGCGGGAAGACTCTGTTTGCCCAGACACTGGCTCGAGTGCTGAAGGTCCCATTTGCCATCGCTGACGCCACCACACTGACTGAGGCGGGCTATGTGGGTGACGATGTGGAGAACATCCTGCTGCGTCTGGTTCAGGCGGCCGACTACGACATCGAGCTGGCGGAGCGGGGCATCATCTACATCGACGAGATGGATAAGATCGCCCGCAAAAGCGAGAATACGTCTATTACCAGGGACGTGTCCGGCGAAGGGGTGCAGCAGGCCCTGCTGAAGATTCTGGAGGGTACCGTGGCTAATGTCCCCCCACAGGGCGGACGGAAACATCCCCACCAGGAGTTTATCCAGATTGATACCAAGAACATTCTCTTTATCTGCGGTGGCGCCTTTGACGGCATCGACAAGATCATTGAGAACCGCCTGGATAAGCGAACCCTTGGCTTTGGGGCGGAGATCCAGAGCAGGAAGGAGCGCAACGTGGGCCAGTTGATGGCCGAGGTCCAGCCCCACGACCTGCTGAAATTCGGCATCATCCCGGAGTTGGTAGGCCGCCTGCCTGTCATCACTACCCTTCAGTCTCTGGACCGGGACCAGATGGTCCAGATCTTGACGGAGCCCAAAAATGCCCTGGTCAAGCAGTACCAGAAGCTATTGGAATACGACCAGGTGGAGCTGGACTTCAGCCGGGAGGCCCTGGAGGCGGTGGCCGACGTGGCAGTAAAGCGGGGCATCGGTGCTCGCGGCCTCCGCGCGGTGCTGGAGGAGATCATGACCAAGGTTATGTACGACGTGCCCTCTGACCCAACCATCGTGAAGGTAACCATTACCGCCGCTACCGTGCAGGATGGTGCTCCGGCTGAATTGACCTATGACCCGGAACGCTGCCGCCGTCCCCGTCTGGGGAAAGCGGCGCTTAAGGCCGAGCGCGGCGGTGTCCCCGGCACCAACGCCGGATAAAAGAGAAATCTTGAATGCCCCGCGGAGCCCCCGGATCGGCGGGCCCCGGGGCATTTCGCTATATCGACCAGAGAGGAAGTGACCACATGACGACCACACAGAAGGATATCCTCCACACCAGCACTATGCCGGTCATCGCTCTGCGGGGGCTGACCATCTTCCCCAATGTGCTGATCCATTTTGATGTGGCCAGGGATATCTCCATCAAATCCTTGGAAACTGCTATGACGACCGGCAGCCCTGTGTTTCTGGTGGCCCAAAAGGATATCTCCGTGGAGGTGCCGGACCAGCGCGACCTGTACGTGGTAGGAACCATCTCCAATGTACGCCAGATCCTCCGTATGCCAGGAGACAATGTCCGGGTTATGGTAGAGGGGCAGGCCAGAGGCAAGCTGCTCCGCCTCCTGCGGACCGAGCCCTATCTGGAGGGGGAGATACTGGAACTGCCAGAGGAGGAGCGGACTGGAACAAGCGCCCGGACCGAAGCCCTAATGCGCTCCACCTACGAGCTCTTTCAGCGGTATACGGAGCTGGCCCCTAAGGTATCTCCAGACCTGCTGATCCATGTATTGGCCAGCCAGGACCCAGGCTATATCTCTGACTATATCGCCCAAAACATCCCCATGCGAAACAGCGACAAGCAGACCATCCTGGAGGAGCGGCGGCCCCTGCGCCGCCTGGAGAAGCTGCATCGGCTGCTGGACCGGGAGGTGGAGATACTGGCTCTGGACAACGAGATACAGAGCAAAGCCAGAGAGCAGATGTCCGACCAGCAGCGGGATTACTACCTCAGGGAGCAGATGAAGGCCATCCAGAACGAGCTTGGAGAGGGTGATGGGGCCGACGAGTTCGAGGAGTACCGTCAGAAGATCGCCAAGGCCGCCCTGCCTGATGAGGTGCGGGAGAAGTTGACCAAGGAGCTGAACCGGCTGACCAAGCAGCCCTTCGGATCCTCGGAGGCCACTGTTCTGCGCAGCTATCTGGACGTATGTTTGGAGCTGCCTTGGGGAAAATACACCAAGGAGAAGATCAGCGTCCCGGCTGTCCGCCGGGTGCTGGACCAGGAGCACTACGGCCTGGATAAGGTGAAGGAGCGCATCCTGGAATTTGTGGCAGTCAAGCAGCTGGCCCCGGCGTTGAAAGGACAGGTACTCTGCCTGGTGGGCCCGCCCGGAGTGGGCAAGACCTCCATCGCCATGTCTATGGCAAAGGCTATGAACCGGAAGCTGGCCCGTCTCTCCCTGGGCGGCGTCAGCGATGAGGCGGAGATTCGGGGGCACCGCAAGACCTATGTGGGAGCCATGCCGGGCCGCATCATCACCGCAATCCAGCAGGCGGGCAGCTGCAATCCGCTGATCCTGTTGGACGAGATCGACAAGCTGGGCCGGGACCACCGGGGCGACCCCTCCTCCGCGCTTCTGGAGGTGTTGGACGGAGAACAGAATGCCACCTTCCGGGATAACTTCCTGGAGGTCCCCTTTGACCTGTCTCAAGTCCTGTTTATTACCACCGCGAATACTCTGGATACCATTCCCCGGCCTCTGCTGGATCGGATGGAGGTCATCGAGCTGTCCAGCTACACCGACGAGGAGAAGGTTCAGATTGGGAAAAAGCATCTGCTTCCGAAGGAGATGAAGCGCCACGGCCTGGAAAAGAGCCAGCTGAAGGTATCCGACAGCGCCCTGCGGGAGATCATCTCAGCCTATACCCGGGAATCGGGAGTTCGGGTGCTGGAGCGAATGCTGGCTGCCATCTGCCGCAAAACCGCAATGAGAGTGGTTTCAGATGGCGTAAAGTCGATTCACATTACAGAAAAAGATCTCAAGGAGTATCTGGGGGTCCCACGCTACTACCCCGAGCGGCAGGCCCTGGAAGAGCGGATAGGCGTGGTCAATGGCCTGGCCTGGACCTCTGTGGGCGGCGAGCTGCTGGAGGTGGAGGTGAATGTGGTCCCAGGGGCCGGAAAGGTAGAGCTCACCGGAAATCTGGGAGATGTGATGAAGGAGAGTGCTTACGCCGCACTCAGCTTTATCCGCAGCCAGTCAGACCGGCTGGGGATCCCCGCCGATTTTTATAAGGAGAAGGATATCCACGTCCACTTCCCGGAGGGAGCCGTCCCCAAGGACGGGCCCTCTGCCGGCATCGCCATCACTACCGCCATGGTGTCCGCCCTGACTGGCTGCCCGGTGCGCCGTGGCATCGCCATGACCGGAGAGGTCACCCTCCGCGGCCGTGTCCTGCCCATCGGCGGTTTGAAGGAGAAAACGATGGCCGCCTTCCGAAACGGCATCAAAACGGTCATCCTGCCAGCGGACAACGGCAAGGACTTAGAGGAGATCGACCAGACGGTACGGAAGGCTCTCCAGTTTATCCTGGTAGAGCGGGCAGACCAGGTGCTGTCGGCAGCCCTCTCACACCCGCTGTCCTCCGCGGAGGAGCAGAGGGAGCCGTCCGCTCCAGTCCTGGGGACTGCAAAGAGAGCCCCTGGTCCCCGGCTGCGCCAGTGAGGAGGGGATAGGATGCCTGTCAACCTGCAAAAGGCGGAATTTATCCTGTCCGCCGCTTCCGCAAGGGACTTCCGGACCGACGGGCTGCCTCAGGTGGCCTTCGCCGGCCGTTCTAATGTGGGTAAGTCCTCGGTCATCAACCGGCTGTTGGGCCGAAAGAATTTTGCACGGGTGGGTGCCGCCCCGGGCAAGACCATCCACATTAATTACTTTTTGATTGATGGGGGCTTCTACCTGGTGGACCTGCCAGGATATGGCTACGCCAAGGTGTCCAAGAGTGAACGAGACCGGTGGGCGCGGCTGATGGAGTCCTACTTCGCCCATCCGGAGCTGATGACCCTGGGGGTGATGATTGTAGACTCCCGGCATAACCCCACCGCCGATGACTGTACCATGGCCCAATGGTTCCGTGACACAGGCCGGCCCATGGTAGTGGTGGCCAACAAACTGGATAAGCTGAAAAAGAGCGAGATCGGTCCCAACCTCCAGAGGATCCGGGAAACCCTGGAGCTGGACGAGGAGACCATCGTTATCCCCTTTTCGGCTGAGAAGGGGACCGGCAGGGAGGAACTGCTGTCGGCTATCCTGTCCGGCGCCGGAGTGAGCTGAAGGATCCCCGGTATGCCCTGCGGCATACCGGGGATCTTTGTACAGGAGAGACTTTATTCTCTATATTGGGAAACCGCTGTTCACGCCTTGTGTTTTGGCTCCATAGCTGGTATAATATTCTGACACAATTTTCCCAAAAGAGGTGAGCCCATGGAAGCACCCATCTACCACCTGGAAGGGGTGGTGAAGGCCAAGGAAGAAAATATGGAGGACTTCGTGGGCCCGCTGGACCTGATTCTCCATCTTTTGAGCAAGAATAAGATGGAGATCAAGGACATTCAGATATCGCTGATCCTGGACCAGTATCTGGAATGGATGAACAAGCGGAAGGAATTGGACTTGGAGGTGGCCAGTGAGTTTATCACAATGGCCTCTCATCTGATCTATATCAAGACTCGGATGCTCCTGTCCATCCACGATGAAGAGGCACTCAGCGAGGTGGAGCAGCTCATCGCTACACTAGAGGCCCATCAGAGAAATGAAAATTTTTTGAAAATCAAGGAAGTCATCCCTGTGCTGGATACCAGGTTCCACTATGGGCGGGACTATCTGACCAAAGTGCCGGAGCCGGTCCAGCCGGACAGGACCTATCGCTATGTCCATGACAGGGAGGATATTTGGAAGGCTATGACCGCTGTATTGTCCCGGACAGACAACAAACTCCCGCCTCCTGTTTCCGCCTTCCAAGGCATCGTGGGCCGGGAGCCCTACCCCGTGACAGACAAAGCGGGAGAGATCGTCCGGCGGTTGCTCCAGTTCGGCGTTACCCGCTTTCGGGCCCTGTTCAAGGGGAACCGGAGCCGCTCCGAAGTGGTGGCTACTTTCCTGGCAGTGCTGGAACTGTGCAAAGCGCGCCGGGTCAGGTTGGCGGGTACCGAGTCGGACTGTACCGTCACCTGCACCCAGGCGGAGGGGGAGACGCCGGCGGAGTTTACCGCCGACAGCTACTAAGAGGAGGATAGCTCTGTGGAACTGAAGGAATTGGAATCCGCTCTGGAGGGTGTCCTCTTTGCCTCTGGAGAGCCGGTGGCTGTGGAGCGGCTGTGTCTGGGGCTGGAGGTGGACAGGCCCACCCTGGACGCTGTGGCCCAGCGGCTGATGGACCAGTACAGCTATGAGCGGCGGGGAATACGGCTGATCAAGCTGGATACCAGCTATCAGCTGTGCTCCGCGCCGGAGTTCGCCCCCTATATCAGAAAGACGCTGGAGAGCCGCAAGCCGGCCCGCCTGTCTCAGCCCGCCCTGGAGGTACTGGCGATTATCGCCTATTATCAGCCGGTGACCCGTGCCTATGTGGATCAGGTGAGGGGGGTAGACAGCTCCTATACGGTGGGGCTGTTGCTGGAGCGGGAGCTGATTGAGGAGGCGGGCCGCCTGGCTGTCCCCGGACGGCCGCTCCTGTTTCGGACCACCAAGAACTTCCTGCGTTCCTTTGGGTTGTCCAGCCTGGAGGAGCTGCCTGAGCTCCCCGACTCCTCCCAGGAGGGGAGTCAGATGACCCTGGAGCTGGAGGCGGCGGTAGCCAGGCTTAGGGCGGAGGAGGAGCAGGGGGCCGGGTTGCCGGCGGAGGACGGGCCATGAAGCTCCTGTTCACGGTGGCCGCCGTCCTGCTGGCCCTGCTCCTGCTGGGACAGGTCCGGGTGGGCTGTGTTGTGTCCTATCAGCAGGAGGGGCTGTTCCTCTGGCTGCGAACAGGGGTTGTCCGAATCAGAGTGCTCCCTTGGAAGCGGAAAAAGAAGGAAAAGCCTGTCCGGGGAAAAAAGATGGGAACGGACCTGACAGAAGAAAAACCTGTCCGCGTGAAGGGCGGGGGGCTGGAGTATGCCAAAAGGCTGCTCCCCATCGCACTGGAGGCGGCGGGACAGTTTCAGAAGAAGCTGAAAATAGATATCCTGGATCTGGAATTGACCATAGGCGGTCAGGACCCTGCGGACGCGGCAATGGCCTATGGATGGGCAAACGGGGCCCTGGGCGCCCTGTGGTATCCCCTGGTAGAGGGGTTCCATATAGTAGATGGCCGGGCTAGGGTCAGGCTGGATTTGGAGGCTCCTGCCGTCAGTCTGCGGGGAAGGGCCTCCTTGTCCCTGAAGCTGGGGCAGATATGCCGGCTGGCGGTGTATTTTGGGATAAAAGCTCTGCGGGCTGTCATGGCGGCGCGTGGGGAACAAAAAGAGCAGAATGTGAGAAAGGCGGCCTGAGGGTATGGAAAAAAAGGACCATCTAAGTGAACTGATGAGCGTCACCATGGAGCACGTGAGGGCCATGGCGGACGCCAACACAATCATTGGCACCCCTATTCAAGCAGATGGAGTTACCCTGATCCCCGTGTCTAGGCTGTCCTTTGGGATAGCGGGCGGCGGGACCGAGTTTTCTACCAAAAAGCAGCCAGCCAGCGATCCGGCCTTCGGTGGGGGTAGCGGAGCCAGTGCTAAACTGGAGCCGGTGGCCTTTCTGATCCTCCGGGGAGGCTCCGTGAAGCTGCTGCCTGTGGCTCCTCCTCCCGCCACTACGGTGGACCGGGTCATTGAAGCGGTGCCCGAGGTAGTGGACAAGGTAACGGACTTTATTGAAAAGCAGCAGGAAAAAAAGGCACAGGAGGCGGAGCGGGCGGATTTTGCCGAATAAAGCCAAATTCGCAAAAATTTCCGGGCAACGAAAAAAGTTAGACTGCCATACTATGGTCACCTATGTTTTTGAAGAAGGTGACCGATATGAAACGGATCATGAGTTTGTGTCTGGCGGTGCTGACAGCGGCTGTTGCACCTGCCGCGGCCGCGGCGGCCTCCGGAGCGCCTGGTACCTCCGCCGCCTCGGTAGTCCTGATGGATGGAGAGAGCGGGCGGGTGCTATATGAGCAGAACGCCCATGAGCCGCGTCTTATCGCCAGCATCACCAAGCTGATGACCGCCCTGGTGGCCCTGGAATCAGGCCATGTGCTGGAAGAAGAAGTGACCATCTCCGGGGAGTGGGCCGGGGCTGAGGGCTCCTCCATCTACCTGCGGGCGGGGGAGCGGGTAAGTCTGGAGGCGCTGCTCTACGGGATGCTCCTACGCTCTGGAAACGATGCCGCTCTGGCGGTAGCCGGATACTGCGGCGGTACGGTGGAGCGGTTTGTGGACCGGATGAATCAGAAGGCTCAGGAGCTGGGGATGGCAGATACCCATTTCGCCAATCCCAATGGGCTCAACGCGGAGGGGCATTACTCCTCTGCCTATGATATGGCGTTGCTGGCCCAAGCCTGCCTGAAGAATGATACCTTGGCGCAGATAGTGTCCACCAAATCCATCACCATAGGGACCAGAACATTTACTAACCACAATAAGCTGTTGTGGCAGTATGAGGGCTGTATTGGACTGAAGACAGGATATACCGAGAAGGCAGGGCGCACATTGGTGTCAGCGGCCAGAAGGGAAGGGACTGCGCTGATCTGCGTCACTCTCAGTGACCCCAACGACTGGGCGGACCACACCCGTCTCTTTGACTGGGGTTTCTCCCACTATCGTGCGAAGGAACTGACACGTGCGGGGGAACAGGTCTGTCAGCTCCCGGTGGCGGACAGTCTGATCCCAGTGTGTCCCATATCAGCGGCCGAGGATTGTTCTGTGGCCTTGGCAGAGGGGGAGAAGCTCCAGTATGATATTCTGCTGGACCAGGAACTTCTGACCGCTCCGGTGGAGAGGGGGGCCCCTTTGGGCAGGGTGGTGTTCCGCTTGAAGGGGGAAGAAGTGGCGGATATCCCCCTGGTAGCCGGCGCCGATATCCCGCGGGACAGCGTATCGGTCCGCGGGCTGTGGGACAGGCTGTCGGACCGGTTGGCCCAGCTTTCGGAGAGATAGAGAAAGAGAAAGGCGGACCATGGAAGAACGACTGCAAAAGCTGATATCCTCCTGCGGACTGGCTTCCCGGAGAACGGCGGAGGAGTGGATTTCCTCTGGACGGGTCACAGTGAATGGAGAGAAAGCCCATCTGGGGGATCGAGCGGACCTGGACCGGGATCAGGTGCTGGTGGATGGCAAAAGGCTGCGCCCCGGGGGAGCACGGACCTACCTGATGCTCAATAAGCCCCGTGGCTATGTGTCCACCCTCTCTGACGAGCAGGGGAGAAAGACCGTGGCGGATCTGGTGTCCGGTTGCGGCGCACGAGTGTGGCCCATCGGCCGGCTAGACCTGGATTCGGAAGGGCTGCTCCTTCTGACCGATAACGGGGAGATCACCCACAGGCTCCTCCATCCCAGCCACGAGGTGGAAAAAGAATATCTGGTCTGGGTGACTGGAAATGTAGAGAAAGCCCTGCCCATTCTGTCCGGCCCAATGGTGTTGGACGGGGAGAAGCTGGCTCCCGCCCAAGTTCGGCGGGGGCGGACCAGCGGAGGGGTGTCCCAGATGTCTGTCGTCATCCACCAGGGGAAAAACCGGCAGGTGCGCCGGATGTGTGCCCAGGCAGGACTCAATGTGCTGCGGCTGAAGCGGATTCGGGAGGGGGCGCTGCACCTGGACAGGACACTGGCCCCCGGAACATGGCGTAGGCTGACGGAGCAGGAGGTGCTCCTGCTGACGGGAGAAGAAACTACAGATAATTGAACAAGCTGCTCGGCGCTTTTTGCAAGAAAAAATGAATTTCTTGCAAAAAGCGCTTGCATTTTTGCAGGAAAACGGGTATGATAATCCACGAAAGGCGTGTACGCTTTGACTGACGTATAGTATCAGAGGGGTTTCTATATAAACGGGAGATGAGAACCATATGAATCGTGACATTTTGGCCCTGATACAGGAGAATATGCATACCTTTTCCAAGGGACAGAAGCGGATCGCTAGCTTTATCCTGGAGTCCTATGATAAGGCTGCCTTTATGACAGCCAGCAAGCTGGGCAAGAAGGTGAATGTGAGTGAGTCTACCGTGGTCCGGTTTGCTGCTGAGTTGGGCTATGATGGATACCCGGATATGCAGCGGTCGCTGCAAAAGATGATCCGTAACCGGCTGACATCCGTTCAGCGGATTGAGGTGACCAATGATCGGCTGGGCGACCAGGATCTGCTGTCTATGGTCCTGCAATCTGACATCGAGAAGATACGTCTTACCCTGGAGGAGCTGGACAGGGACAGCTTTGAGAAGGCTGTTGACGCCATCGTGTCTGCCCGGAAGCTCTACATCATCGGTGTCCGGTCCTGCGCGGCCATGGCAACCTTCATGTCCTTCTATTTCAATTTGATTTTCGATAATGTAGTCAAGGTATCCGCCACTACAGCCAGCGAGGTCTTTGAGAGCCTCCTACGAGTGGGGGAGGGGGATGTGGTTATCGGCGTCAGCTTTCCCCGGTATTCCAGCCGCACGGTTCAGGCGATGAACTTTGCACGGAGCCGGGGGGCAACTACCATCGCCATTACAGACAGCGAGGTATCCCCCCTGTCGCCCATCTCCACCTACACACTGAAGGCGCGTAGTGATATGGCCTCCTTTGTCGATTCTCTGGTGGCGCCCCTCTCACTGATTAACGCCCTGCTGGTGGCGGTGAGCCGGAAGAAAAATGACGACCTGGCCAATACCTTTGAGGACCTGGAGAAAATCTGGGAGGAGTACGGCGTCTATGAGAAGGTGCAGGAGTGAGCGGTACCCATTATGATCTGATTGTGGTGGGCGGTGGGGCCGCGGGTATGATGGCGGCCATCACCGCCGCCCGTCTGGGGGCAGAGGTCTGCCTGTTGGAGCGCAACCCCAAAGTGGGCCGGAAACTGTATATCACTGGCAAGGGCCGGTGTAATGTGACCAATCACTGTACGCCGGAGGAGGCACTAGCCGCCACGACCAGGAATGGACGTTTTCTATACAGCTCTATAAGCCGCACCACACCCGCCAATGTAGAGGAATTTTTTACCGGACTGGGCGTGGAGCTGAAGGTGGAGCGTGGGAATCGGGTATTCCCGCGGTCGGATAGGGCTTCGGATATCATCGACGCCTTATTCCAGGAGTTAAAACGGCTGAAGGTTCCGGTGATTCATGAGCGGGCTTCTGAAATCTGTATTCAGGATGGCGCGGTGCGCGCCGTGGAAGTGAGAAAAGATAAGGGCAGGACTGGATTTGGCTGTAAAGCGGTCATCCTTGCTACGGGAGGCGTTTCCTATCCCGCCACTGGCTCCACTGGGGACGGGTATCGGATGGCGGAGGCATTGGGCCACACCATTGTGGAGCCGTGTCCCTCGCTGGTTCCGCTGGTGTCCCCAGACTCCTGCTGTGGGCAGATGCAGGGACTGACTCTAAAAAATGTTCAGTTGACGGTCCGGGGACAAAAGGGTAAGATAGTATACCGTGAGCAGGGTGAGCTTTTGTTCACCCACTTTGGCCTGTCCGGTCCGCTGGTGCTGTCAGCCAGTGCTCATATGCGGGATTTTGAGAGAGTTAAGTATGTCTGCTCCATCGACTTAAAGCCAGCACTGGACGAGTCCGTTTTGGATGCCCGCCTGCTGCGGGAGCTGGGGGAAAACGCCAACAGAGATATGGGCAATTTATTAGGTAGCCTGGTCCCAAAGGCGATGATTCCTGTCCTGCTGGCGCGTGCCGGCATCCCAGGGGACAAAAAGGCCCACAATGTGACCCGTGAGGAGCGCCGCCGCCTGTTGGAAGCGCTGAAACATTTTACAGTACCCGTGTCCGGACCACGGCCTATTGAGGAGGCCATCATCACTTCCGGCGGTATCAAGGTGGGCGAAGTAGACCCAAAGACCATGCAGTCCAAAAAGGTGCCTGGCCTGTTTTTTGCCGGGGAGCTGCTGGATGTGGACGCCTATACCGGCGGCTTCAACCTCCAGATCGCATGGGCTACCGGCCGAGCGGCGGGGAAAGGGGCAGTGGAGTTTATAGGGGCCGGATAAGGGGGACGCACATCTCGCACAGGTGCCGGGCGATCATCGGGGCGGCGTACCGCTCGATGATGGGGCGCCTCCAGTCGGCCGGCAGGCCCTGGGTCAGGACAGGCAGGTCTTTCCAGAAGGAGAGAATGTCGGCCTCTGTGTGGGGCACTTCAAAGACGACATAGAGGCCGTCCTCCAAGGTCCTTGTTTCCAGACTGGTGGACTGTCCCCGGCGGAGGACCAGACCCAGATCATATCGGAGCTTTTCTGCCGCCACACGGGCGGGATCGTCCAGGGCGATGCCAAAAATAACAGACTGGGCGTCCAATAGCTGCTCCCGGTCTAAGGTTTGCTTAAAGTTCTCCATAAAATGCCGGTTGTGCTGGCCGTATGGGCCGATGCTCCTTTGATATGCCAGGGTAATGTTCTCAAATCTCTCCTGTATCATAGGACCTCCATATTGCAATAAAATTACGGTGATTTAGGTATAGTATCCCGAATTAAAAGGAATTTCAAGAACTTTTTTAATTTGTTCTATGGAAACTACAGAAGTGTTTGGAGCGGTTGTATGAAGTGTGTCAGCATTGCTATCGACGGCCCCGCCGGGGCCGGTAAGAGCACCCTGGCCCGAAAGACGGCCAGGGAGCTGGGCTTTTTATATGTAGATACCGGGGCCATCTACCGCACGGTGGCCCTGAAGGTCCTCCGGGCGGGTGCGGATCCGACCGAAGAGAGCCAGGTGATCCCCCTGCTGAATGGGCTGGATATTTCTATGGACTATGGCCCAGACGGGGAGCAGCGGATGTTTCTGGAGGGCGAGGATGTGTCCAAAGCGATCCGGGAACATCAGATCTCCGGACTGGCTTCTAAGGTATCCGCTATCCCGGCAGTGCGGGACTTCCTGTTGGAATTTCAGCGCACTCAGGCCCGTGAGCACAATGTGGTCATGGACGGCCGGGATATCGGAACCGTCGTGCTGCCTCAGGCAGATGTGAAAATATTTCTCACTGCGGCACCGGAGTCCCGTGCCCGCCGCCGTCTCTTGGAGCTGGAAGGGCGGGGGCAAAAGACTGATTTTGAAACTGTCCTGCGAGATATTGTCCAGCGGGATGAACAGGACCGGAATCGCCCGATTGCACCGCTGCGCCAGGCGGAGGACGCAGTCCTTCTGGACACCACCCGGCTGAATTTAGAGGAGAGTTTGGCGGCCATGCTTTCCTTGATAAAGGAGAAGATTCATCTGTGAGCGAAGAATCGGTGAAAGAACCCCAGGAAAAGAATGAGCTCCAGCGCAAAAGCCTAGACAGATACTTTTCCTTTTTATACGCTGTCATCTGGCCCTTCTTTAACCTCTTCCGCCCAATCCGGGCGGTTGGACGGGAGAATATTCCGAAGGGCCCGGCAGTCATCTGTCCCAATCATACCACCGCGGGGGACCCTTTTTATGTCGTCTTTGCTTTTGGACATAAATGTCCCATGCGGGCCATGGCCAAGATACAGATTATGCGTGTCCCATTTGTCGGCTGGATATTGTCCAAGGCCGGCGTCTTTGGGGTGGACCGGGGAAACAATGATATGAAGGCAGTGAAGACAGCCTTGAAATTCTTAAAGGGCGGGGATAAGCTGCTGATGTTCCCGGAAGGGACCAGAGTTCACGAAGGGGAAAACGTGTCGGTCAAGACGGGTGCCGCCCTCTTCGCAACCCGAGCCGGTGTCCCCCTGCTGCCGGTGTACATACAGCGGAAGAAGCGGCTGTTCCGACCGAATACTGTGGTCATCGGACAGCCCTATTATCCCAAGTATGAGGGCCGTAAACCTACGGCGGAGGAGCTCCAGTCGATTGCCCAGGAAGTGATGAACCGGGTGCAGGCCCTGGGGGAGGGGATCGGATGAAGCTGGAATTGGCCAGGAGTGCTGGCTTCTGCTATGGTGTACGGCGGGCCGTGGAGCTTGCGGAGCAGGCTGCCGCACAGGGCACGCCCTGCGTTATGCTGGGCTCCATTATCCATAACCAGGCGGTGATCGGCCGGTTGGCGGAGCAGGGCCTTCGTTCGGTGAAAACACCGGAGGAGGTGCCGGATGGCGCGTCGGTCATTATCCGCTCCCACGGCGAGAGCCGCGCGGTTTACAAAACGCTGGAGAGTCGGGGCGCCCAGATCTTGGATGCCACCTGCCCCAATGTGACCCGAATCCATGAGATCGTGCGCCAGGCGGAGGAGCAAGGGAGAAGGCCCGTAATCGTAGGGACTCCTGACCATCCGGAAGTGACGGCTATCGCTGGCTGGTGTCGGGAACCAGTTGTGGTATCGGGGGCAGAGGCATTGGAAAAATGGCTGTTAGAGGCTCCGGACCGGCGAAACCTGCCTATCACTTTGGTATCGCAAACCACATCTACCAGGAAAATTTGGGACGACTGCGTGAAAAAAGCAAAAAAAGAGTGTACAAACGCAGAATTTTTTGATACAATATGTGGAGCGACGTCCAAACGCCAGGAAGAGGCCCGTCAGCTGGCTGAAAAATGCAGCATGATGGTGGTCATAGGCGACAGTCAAAGCTCCAATACGAAGCGGCTTGCGGAGCTTTGCCGGGAGGTTTGTCCCCGCGTTCAGCTGATTGAGAGCGCGGAGGAGCTGGATCTTACCGGGCTGCCCCAGGCGGATATGGTCGGCATCACGGCGGGCGCGTCCACGCCCGCGTGGATAATAAAGGAGGTCTATGACAAAATGAGCGAAGAAATCATGGAGATCGAGCAATCCTTTGCGGAGATGCTGGAGGAGTCGATCAAGCCTATAAATAATGGAGATAAGGTCACGGGCATAGTGGATTCTATTACCCCCACTGAGATCCAAGTCGACTTGGGCTTTAAGTATCCCGGCTATATCCCCTTGGCTGAGTTGAGCGACGACCCCACCGTCAAGCCTGAGGACCTGGTGAAGGTAGGCGACGAAATCGAAGCCTATGTGATGCAGGTCAGCGACCGGGACTGCCAGGTCAAGCTGTCCAAGAAGCGCCTGGATATGGTCAAGGGCTGGGAGGAGATCGAGGCCGCCAGCGAGAACGAGACAGTGGTTGAGGGCTTTGTGACTGAGGACAACAAGGGCGGTGTGGTTGTTTCCGTCAAGGGCATCCGCGTCTTTGTGCCCGCCTCCCAGACGGGCCTGCCGCGGGAGACTCCCATGGCTGAACTGCTGAAGCACAAGGTCCGTCTGGTCATTACAGAGGTCAACCGGGCCCGCCGCCGTGTAGTGGGCTCCATCAGCAAGGTGCAGCGCGCCGAGCGGGCTGCCGCCGCGGAGAAGGTGTGGGCCGAGATCGAGGACGGCAAGCGCTATACCGGCACGGTGAAGTCCCTGACTTCCTACGGCGCCTTTGTAGATATTGGCGGCGTGGACGGCATGGTCCACATCTCCGAGCTGTCTTGGAGCCGCATTAAGCACCCCTCTGAGGTAGTAAAGGTGGGCGATACCGTAGAGGTGTACGTCATCTCCGCCGACAAGGAGAAGAAGAAGATCTCCTTGGGCATGAAGGACCACAGCCAGGATCCCTGGACCGTATTTACTTCTACCTACCAGGTGGGGGACACCGCTAATGTGCGCATCGTCAAGCTGATGACCTTCGGTGCCTTTGCCGAGGTAGTTCCCGGTGTGGACGGACTGATCCACATCTCCCAGATCGCAGACCACCGCATCGAGAAGCCCGGCGACGTACTGGCTGAGGGCGATAAGGTGGACGTGAAGATCACCGATGTGGACATGGAGAACAAGAAGATCTCCCTCTCCATCCGTGCCCTGCTGGAGCCCGCTGTGGAGGAAGATAGCGCCGAGGAAGCTCCTGCCGAAACCGAGGAGTAATTTTGATTTAAAAACGGCCCTGGTCTTTTTGACCAAGGGCCGTTTCCTATATGATGTAAAAAATGACAAAATTTTAAAATCATTAGGGGTTTTGCTTGCGTAAAGCCGTTTAAATTGCTATAATTAGTGTGAAAATAGAGGCAAGGACGGGGTCATGATCGGTATGGAGGTGTAAAAGTTGTACCAGATTGGGGATAAAGTCGTCCACCCAATGTACGGAGCAGGCGTTTTAGAGAGTATCGTCCAGAGAAAAATTGACGGTGTAGAGCGAGATTATTACATGATGAAGCTCCCCAATCGGTCCATGGTGGTTATGATCCCCACAGAACATAGCGAGGATATCGGCGTCCGACCAGTAGTGGACGCGAATCAGGCCGATCAGGTTATGGCGGCGATTCCTTCCATCCAGGCGGAGATGACCTCAAATTGGAACCGCCGTTACCGAGAGAATATGGAGCGCCTGAAAAGCGGTGATCTCTTTCAGGTCGCTTGGGTCATCAAGGGGCTCACGGCCAGGGACCACTCGAGGGGGCTGTCCACTGGGGAGCGGAAAATGCTTCACTCGGCTCGGCAGATGCTGATCTCCGAGATCGTGCTCTCCAAGAGTCTAAGCTACGAGACAGTGGAGGAGCAGTTGGATACAGCGCTGGCATAGTTTGTCCTGCCCAGACATAGTGATTGATAAAAGCTGACCTGAAAAGGAGCCCACCGGCTCCTTTTTTGTGTAGGAGGTCCCTAAGATGCTGGAAGTATTGCGAAAATTAGCGAAGAAGAAGGCTCATCCCCCAATCTGTTCCGCTGTGATTGTGGCGGCGGGCTCCGCCCGTAGGATGGAGGGGATAGACAAGGTATTGGCGCCTTTGGGGGAACTGCCCGTCTTGGTGCACACGATCTATTCCTTTCAGGACTGCCCCCGGTTTGATGAGATCGTGGTGGTCACGAGAGAGGACCTGCTGGTTGAAGTCAGCCGGATCTGCAAAGACTTCCAACTGGATAAAGTGTCCAAAGTGGTGGTAGGGGGCAGAGAGAGGACCGACTCCGTGCTGGCTGGGCTCAGGGAGGTGCGTCCGGATGCGGACCTTATCGCAATCCACGACGGCGCCCGCCCACTGGCCCCCCAGCAGGTGCTGGAGGAGGTGGTGGAGCGGGCGGCGGAAACGGGAGCAGCCGCCCCCGCTATACCGGTCACAGATACAGTAAAGAGAGCTAGAGAGGGACTGATAGAGGAAACCGTAGACCGCTCAGAGCTTTGGACGGTTCAGACGCCCCAAGTCTTTGAAGCCGGGCTGATCCGGGCCGCGGTGGAGAAGGCGGCGGTTGACGGGGAAAGCCTGACAGACGAATGTGGGGCGGTAGAGCGGCTGGGGATGAAGGTGTCCCTGACCACTGGAAGCAAGGAAAATATTAAGATCACCACCCCCTTTGACCTAATATTGGGGGAGGCTATCCTGGAAGCGAGAGTGAGGGGAGAGCTATGAAGATGCGGGTCGGGCACGGATACGATGTCCACCGGCTGGTAGAGGGGCGCAGGCTCATCCTGGGCGGGGTAGAGATATCCTGGGAAAAGGGATTGCTGGGCCACTCAGACGCGGACGTACTGACCCACGCGGTGATGGACGCGCTTCTGGGAGCGGCAGGACTTGGGGACATCGGCACACATTTTCCCGATACAGACTCCGCCTACGCCGGGGCGGACAGCATAAAACTGCTGGAGAGAGTGACCGCCCTGCTGGATCACCGGGGCTGGAAGGTGGGGAATATCGACGCCACCATCCTGGCTCAACGGCCTAAGCTGGCGCCCCATATTCCGCAGATGCGGGAGCGGCTGGCCAGAGCTATGGGAGTGTCCCCGGAGCAGGTCAATCTAAAGGCTACCACGGAAGAAGGTCTCGGCTTTACTGGCTCCGGTGAGGGGATGGCGGCGCACGCAGTAGTGCTGATTTGGAAAGGTTGAACGGCAAGCACGAACGTTGCAAATAGTTCGACTCCGGCAAGTATCAGGGGGGGGCCATTTTCGCCTGGCGAATGGCGAAAATGGAGATATGGGCTGTTTGACCATTGTAAAGAGAAAGCAAGTCTGCGGTGTCACCGCCTGAAAAAGAGCATACAATGGAGATGAGAGGGGAACGCAGGCTCCCCTCCCAGCTATTTCCGAGGGGCGGCCGACAGACTGTCCCGAGAAAGGAACCAAGTCATGCTCTATTATCTCATTGTATGCCGCTCTCTGACCTACGCACAGCGGACAGCCGCCGCCCTGGAGCGGGCGGGCATCACGGCGCGGATTCTCCGCTCGCCAAAGAGCGTGGCGGGGGAGGGGTGCAGCCACTCGGTCAAGATATCCCAACGCAGTCTGCCTGACGCCCTCCGGGTCCTCCAGCGGACGAATCTTGAGCCAAAGCGTATCTATATCACCGCCGGGGACGGCAGCTATCAGGAGGTGGAGCTGTGATCTATCTGGACAGCGCGGCCACCACCCTGCAGAAGCCGCCCTCTGTGGCTCGCGCCACCGCACACGCCATTGACCACTTGGCCAGCCCTGGACGGGGAGGACATCGGCCGGCTATGGCTGCCGCCGATACTGCCTTCGCCTGTCGGGAGGAGGCGGCTGCCCTCTTTCATGTGACCAGCGTCGATCAGGTGGTTTTTACGTTTAACGCTACCCATGGACTCAATATCGCCATAAAAACCCTGGTCCATCCTGGGGACAGAGTGGTGATTTCCGGCTATGAGCACAACGCGGTCACCCGGCCGCTCCACGCGATTCCGGAGGTGGAAATTTTGGTGGCCCGATCGCCTCTCTTTGACAGGCAGGGAATGATAGACTCCTTCCGCCAGTGTCTGGACCAGGGGGCGGACGCGGCTATATGTACCCATGTATCCAATGTGTTCGGTTTTATCCTCCCAATCCAGGAGATCGCGGAGCTGTGCCGGCAGCGGGAAGTGCCTCTGATTGTTGACGCCTCACAGTCCGCAGGCGTCCTGCCGCTGGATATCCAGGAACTGGGCGCCGCCTTTGTAGCGATGCCGGGCCATAAGGGGCTCTACGGCCCACAGGGCACCGGCCTGCTGCTCTGCAACCGTGACCCGACTCCGATTCTAGAGGGCGGGACAGGAAGTGAATCCTTGAAGCAGTCCATGCCCCAGTTCCTGCCTGACCGCCTGGAGGCGGGGACCCACAACATTGCCGGTGTGGCCGGCCTGCTGGAGGGCCTGCGTTTTTTGCGCCGCCGGGACATACGGTGGATTGCGGGACATGAGAGCCGGCTGATCCAGCGGATGGGTAACGGGCTGTCCAGATTGCCGGGTGTGGAGGTGTTCCAGGCGTCTATGCCCAAGGCGCAGTCCGGTGTGCTCTCCTTTCGAATTAAGGGAAGGGACTGTGAGGACGTAGGTGAGGCGCTGGGGGACCGAGGATTTGCGCTCAGAGCCGGCCTGCACTGTGCCCCGGAGGCACACCGCACCGCTGGGACTCTGGAAACAGGGACCGTCCGTGCCAGTGTATCTGCCTTTAACACCGAGATGGAAATTGACCGCTTTCTGCGGGCAATTGGAGATATGGTCAGACGTTGAATCATGAAAAAAACGCTTTGAAGTGGGACTCAGGCGAATGAGCTCCGTTTTGAAGCGTTTTTTTCGCCGGAAAAACGGGTAAAAAAGTAACAAAGAAAATTAAAAGAAAATTCATGAATTTTTCTCCGGGAACGCCCCCTTTCGTGTTGCCAACCGGGCGGGAATATCGTATAATAACAAAATAGGAAAATTGCGGCCGGGTATGCGAAGACAGCCGTTGAGAGAGGTGATACATGTGTTTCAGGATATCACGAGTCTGCTCCAAAATGAGCTTCCGATTATCAGCACCATACGTCTTTTTGATCTGCTGGATATTGCCATCCTCTCTCTGATCATATACAAACTGCTCTGGATGCTCCGGAAAAGCAGCTCCGGACGGGTCTTACGAGGAATCCTGATCCTGCTGGTAGCCATGTGGATCTCCTCGGAGCTCCCACTGACGGCCACCAGTTTCATGCTGAACAAGGTAGTAGAGTGGGGCGTTCTGGTCCTAGTTGTCCTTTTCCAGCCCGAGATACGCCGCTTTTTGGAGCGGATGGGGAGCAGCCGCCTGGGACTGAATTTTTCCAGCAACAGGGCCACGCCTATGGAGATCGAAACCGCTATTACCCAGACGACCGAGGCATATGCCGACCTTTCCAGAGATAAGGTTGGGGCTCTGATGGTCTTTGAGCGCAAGAATCTCCTGGACGATGTCATTAAGACAGGGACGGCTCTGGACTGCGGTGTATCCAGCGAACTGCTGAAGAACATCTTTTGGAATAAAGCGCCTCTGCATGACGGTGCTGTCATTGTTCGGGAGGGCCGTATCGTGGGCGCTGGCTGTATGCTGCCCCTGTCCGGCAATGTGAACCTGAGCCGCGACCTGGGGATGCGCCACCGGGCAGGGATCGGGATGAGCGAGCATTCGGATGCGGTGGTAGTTATCGTGTCGGAGGAAACGGGCTCCATCTCCGCGGCCGTGGGAGGCATGCTCAAGCGGCATCTGGCACCGGAGACCTTAGAGCGGCTGCTGCGGAACGAGCTGTTGAGCGAGAGCAAGGAGGAGGAGAAGAGCAGCCAGTTCCCTCTGTTGAGCCAGCTCTTTGGCGGAAACAGGAAAGAGGGTGACCGCTCATGATGGGACGACTGAGAGAGAGCAAATGGGTATATGTCCTGCTGTCCGTCCTGCTGGCAGTGCTTTTTTGGTTTTATGTGCGGGCGGAGGTGGACCCCACTCAGCCTTATACCATCCATAATGTGCGGGTAGAGCTGACTGGGACCAATGTATTGACCAGCCAGGGGCTGACCGTGGCTGGTCTGTCCACTGAAACTGTGAACTTACGGATTGAGGCGCCCACCAGCGTGGCGGCCAACCTGCTGAAGAACCGTTCAAATCTCTATATCCCTCTAGATGTTTCCCGCTGTGTGGAGGGGGAGAATGAGTTAAGCTACAAGCCCAGCTATCCCGCCAATGTCAATGTGTCTGATGTGACCTTGCAGGAGCAGGACCCGGCGACCATTATCGTAACAGTGGATAAACTCTATACAAGCTCTTTTGACGTAGAGTTTCAACTGAAAGGGCAGGTGGCGGAGAACTATCAGATGGGCACCGCGGCTGTGAGTCCGGAAAGTGTGACCGTCAGCGGCTCGGTAGAGCAGGTCAGCCAGGTCGCCAAGGTGGTTGCCATCCTTGAGGATGAAAATTTGGACGAGCGCTTTGCCGGAGATCTTCCTCTCACCCTGCTGGACCGGGAAGGGAATCCGCTGACTGATCTGGATGTCACCCTCAGCGCGGACTCCGCCTATGTGGTGGTTCCTGTGGTGGTGCAGAAGGATGTGGGTCTGACGGTCAATGTGATTCCTGGCGGCGGAGCCACAGCGGATGACGCGGTTATCGAGATCGAGCCGGATATCATTACCGTGACCGGACCTGAAACAGATATAGAGGGTCTGGAGGAGATATCTCTGGGCAGTGTCGATTTATCCAAGGTCGTGGGGACGAAAGAGTATACCTTCCCCATCACACTGGACCCTGGATTAGAGAATGTCAGTGGGATTACCTCTGCTAAAGTGACTGTTAAGGTAGATGGCTTGTCAACTGCTACCTTCGAGGTGGGCAACATTACGGTAAGCCAGCCGCCGGATGGATATACGGCCGAGTCGGTCACGCAAAACCGTACAGTGACTATCCGGGGTAGAACGGAGGATCTGGAAAAGATCGATGCCAGCCAGATCCGGATCGTAGCGGACGTGTCGGAGGTGACCACCACTGGGCTGATCCCGGTCACCGCCCGAGTCTATCTGGACGCCGGCGGGAGCGTAGGGGTCATCGGGGATTATTCCATTGTAGTCAATGTGAGTCGGAGCTAATTTGGAGGCAAAATACCATGGTTCAGAACGCAATCGTAAAACAGCGGATAGGTGAGGGAGTGGTCCAGGTCTCCCTCCTGCGGCAGATGGAGTGCGGACTTCACTGCGATGGAGCCTGTGCTGGCTGTACCCAAAAACCCACGCAGGAGATCCTGGCGTTGGCCAGCGATCCCATTGGGACCAAGCCCGGCGATGTGGTGGAGGTTGAACCCACGTCTGGGCACAACATCAGCACCTCCGTGGTGGTGTTCCTGCTGCCCTGCGTTGGGTTAGGTGCGGGTTATATGCTGGGCCAATCCCTTCTGCATCTGGGCGATATTGCCGCTCTGGGGACCGCGTTGCTGGGACTGGTACTCGGCTTTGTTCCCGCGTGGCTGATTAACCGGGCGATCCTCCGCAGCAAGGCCCCTGAATTTGCTGTTTTGAAGCTGCTCCATTAAAGACGGAAACGTGCAGTGTTTGGATATGTAAGGCCCTGCCGCCCGGAGATGAAATGCAGGGAGTTTGACCTGTACCGGGCAACCTACTGCGGCTTGTGCCGCTGCTTGCGCCGGCGCTATGGGTTGCTGGCCCCTATGTTCCTGAACTTTGATTTCACCTTTCTGGCTCTTTTGCTGTGGGAGCCGGAGGAGCGTTTTACTCCCTGTCAGGGGCGGTGCCACGCCAATCCTCTGGTCAAAAAGCCCATGTGTCCTGACAGCGAGGCGCTGGAGTTGGCGGCGGATGAGAGTGTCATCCTGGCATGGTGGAAGCTGCGGGATTCGATCAAGGACGAGGGCTTTTGGAAAGCCATGCCCGCGAGAGGACTTTCCCTTCTGCTGCGTCCATCTTACCGGAAGGCTGCGGTTCGCTGTCCTGCCTTTGACCAGCAAGTCCAGGACAGCCTGGTGGAATTGGAACAGCTGGAGCGGGCGAGTTGTCCTTCGATGGACCAGTCGGCCGATACCTTTGCCCGGCTGCTCCAGGGAGCGGCATCGAAAGAGGGAAAACAGGACCGGGTGTTATCCCAACTGCTCTATCAGCTTGGGCGATGGATCTATTTGGTGGACGCGAGGGACGACATGGAGGAGGACCGGGCAGCCGGGCGGTATAACCCGGTGATAGCCCGATTTGGCCCCCAGGGGGATGATGAAAACTTAAGGCGTACCTTAGACCATTCCCTGGGGCTGATGGGCGCTGCTCTCCAATTAGGGGAGTTTGGCTGCCGAACCCCGATTTTAGAGAATATCCTGTACCTGGGGCTGCCTATGGTGCAGCGGGCTGTCTTTGATGGCAGCTGGCGAGAGATAAAAAAACAAAAGATTTGGAGTAACAACTGATGAGAGATCCGTATAGCGTCTTAGGTGTGGACCAGAATGCCAGCGATGAGGAGATTAAGAAAGCTTACCGTGAGCTGGCACGAAAATACCACCCCGACAACTATCAAAACAACCCTCTGGCAGATCTGGCGGAAGAGAAGATGAAGGAGATCAACGAGGCCTATGACGCCATCACCAAGAGCCGTGCCGGTGGTGGCGGCTATCAGCAGTCCTCCGGGAGTTATAGCCAGCAGAGGTCTTATGGCGGCTCCGCAAACCCCACCTTTGCCCAGATCCGCAATCTGATTAACGCCGGTGATCTCCAGACCGCGGAACGCCTTTTATTGGAGGTGCCCCAGAAAAACGGGGAGTGGTATTTCCTCTCCGGCAGCATCGCCTACCGCAAGGGATGGCTGGATGAGGCCATGCAGAACTATTCCATGGCGGTCCAGATGGAGCCCAACAATATGGAATACCGCCAGGCTCTGTCTATCATGCAACGTGGCAATGTGGGTTATCGCCCCTATGGCTATACCAATACAGTAGACGGGATGGACTGTTGTACCTCAATGCTGTGTCTGAACTGTCTGTGTGGGGGAGGACACTGCTAAATGTCACGTCGGGATCGTGAACAGAGCGTCAGAATTGCTCTGGGCGGTATGCTGGGGGCGGGGAGCCTGGTCATTTTATGGCTGGCCTGTATCGTACCTTCGGGCTGGCTGGGTCTTACAGCTGTGGCTGGCCTGTTTCCAGTGACTGCGACATTGTATGCTGGCCGCGCGGCTGGCTATATGTGCTGGGCGGCAGGTTCCTTGCTGGGACTGGTCCTGCTGCCAAATAAGGGGATACCTCTGCTCTATCTGGTGTTTCTGGGCCTCTATCCGGTGGTAAAGAGCCGCATCGAGGGGTTGCGCCGTGGAGCGGTAGAGTGGCTCTTGAAGCTGATTTTCTTTAATGTTGCTTTGATCCTGTGCTGGTTTTTATTTCAGGGATTGCTTCTCCCTGACCCGCCCCAGTGGCTGGAGGAGGGAATCGCTATCTTTTTTGCTGGGGGAAACCTGGTATTTATCTGTTACGACATCGGCCTATCCAGGCTCATCGGTTTGCTGGGACATCGTCTGAGTCGGGGAGGAAGGCGTTGAGCTATAATCCATATCAAGGAGAGTGACCTGATTTGGTCAAGAGCATGACCGGTTACGGCCGGGCGGAGGAGACGGTCAACGGCTGCACAATCACAGTGGAGCTGCGCTCCGTCAATAACCGCTATCTGGACTGTAATGTCCGCATTCCAAGGCTGTATCTGTTTTCTGAGGATGCCATCAAGACACGGGTGCAGAGCGCCATTTCGCGGGGAAAGGTAGACGTATTTGTCACGATGGACAGCACGGGCGCCGACGATATACAGGTGTCGGTAAACAGGCCCCTGGCCGCCCAATACGCCGCTGCTCTGAGAGAGCTGGCAGAGTTTTGCGGTGCGGGCTCCTATCATATTACCCCTGAGACACTCTCGCGTTTCCCTGAGGTGCTGTTGGCCCAAAAGGCGGAAGAGGATGTAGAGCAGATGGCAAAAGACATATGTGCGGTCCTGGACCGGGCCTTGGCTGATTTTGACCAGATGCGCACCCGAGAGGGGGGACGGCTTAGGGAGGATATTCTGGCCCGTGCCGCCTTGATCGAGGAGAAGGTGGGGGTGGTGGAGGCGCGTTCCCCTCAGACCGTTTCCGAGTATCGGACCAGGCTGGAGAGTAGGATGAACGAGGTGCTGTCCAACACCCAGCTCGATCCGGCGCGCATCCTGACAGAAGCCGCGATCTTTGCGGACAAGGTGGCCGTGGACGAAGAAACTGTGCGGCTGCGCAGCCACATCGAACAGCTCCGGGAGATGCTGGACAAGGGTGGAGCGATTGGACGGAAGCTGGATTTCTTGATTCAGGAGTTCAACCGGGAGGCCAATACCATCGGATCTAAATGCAGCGATATTGACATCGCCCGTCAGGTGGTCGATATCAAGGCGGAGATTGAAAAGATTCGGGAGCAGGTCCAGAATATCGAATAAGGAGGAACGGCGCTGTGAAGCTGATTAATATCGGATTTGGCAGCCTGATTTCCGCCCAGCGGCTGCTGGCGGTCATCGCGCCGGAATCAGCCCCAATCAAACGCATGATCCAGGAGGCCAGAGAGCGGGGCGTACTCATTGACGCCACCTATGGGCGTAAGACCTGCTCCGTGCTGGTAATGGACAATGACCATCTGATTTTGTCCGCTCTTTCGCCCGATGTTGTGGCCAGCCGGCTGGAAGGAGAAAAGGCGGACAGACAGGAAGAGGAGGGGGCCACATGGCCATAAAGAAAGAAAAGGGGCAACTGATCGTCCTCTCCGGGCCCTCTGGTGTGGGCAAGAGCACGGTGATTGCTGAACTATTGGGACAGCGCCCTGACATCTATTTCTCTGTGTCCTACACTACCCGTCAACCCCGTGTGGGGGAGCAAGATGGGGTCAATTATAACTTTGTAGACCGGGCTGAGTTTGAGCGGATGATCGCCGCCCAGGAGCTGCTGGAATATGCCGAGTATGTCAATAACTACTATGGGACCTCACTCAAGGTAATACGGGAGAAGCTGGCGGCCGGCATTGATGTGCTGCTAGATATCGAGGTTCAGGGAGCGGCCAAGGTAAAGGACCAGTGCCCAGACGCACTGTCCATCTTTATCATTCCGCCCTCCTTTGAGGAGCTTTCCCGACGTCTCCACGGCCGGAATACCGACAGTGAGGAGGTTATCTCCGGGCGTCTGGAAAAGGCTCGGATCGAATTTCGGGAGATACCGAATTATGACTACCTGGTGATCAACGACAAGGTGTCAAATGCGGTTTATGAAATCGAGTCCATCCTGACCGCCGCCCAATGCCGGGTGGAGAACCGGAGCGGTATGCTCTCCCAGTTTATCTGAGCGAAAAAGTTTTAACGATTATGGTTGAAAAGGGGTTTTTATCATGATGCTCTATCCCGCTATGAAGGATTTACTGAAGAAGGTGCCCAGCCGCTATGAGCTGGTAAACGTTGTGGCCTGCCGGGCCCGCAAGATCGCCAGCGAGGCGGAGACGGCTGGTGTGCCGCTGGACGACAAGCCGGTCAGCATTGCCATCCGGGAGGTGGCGGAAGGAAAATTGGACCAGGAGTAAAGGGAGAGAAAGCAGGCGAAGGGGAACCTTGCGCTTGCTTTCCTTGTGATAGGGGGTGGTCGGACCGTGGGACGGAAAATCGCAAAAGTCGCTGTTTCCAGGGCCGTCTACGCTATTGATAAGCCCTATGACTACTGGATCCCCAAGGAGTTGGAGAAGGAACTGGTGCCTGGTATGCGGGTGCTCGTCCCTTTTGGAAGCGGAAACCGGGGGACGGACGGCATTGTCCTCTCCATCCGTGAGGAGGGGGAGGGTGGCCCCTCTCTAAAAGCCATCCAATCTAAGTTAGATGATGCGCCGGTGCTGGACTATAAAGGGATCCAACTGGCCCTTTGGATGCGGGAACGCTGTTTCTGTACGATGTATGACTGCGTCAAAGCCATGCTGCCGGCAGGGCTCTATTTCTCACTCCGGGATCAGGTAGTGGTCCAGGGAGACAAGGAAGCGGCCTATCAGACGGCGGAGGGGGCGGCCCTGGCGGTACAGCTCTTGGACCTGTTGTATGACTGGGGCGGAAGGGGAGATATGGAACAGATCCGTATGGCCTTCGGCCCCAAGGATCCCAATCCGGCGATCCATCTTTTGGTGGAGAGAGGCGTGGCGCGGCTGGAAACAAGTACACGCCGGGGCGTAGGGGATAAGCGGGAGAAGCTGGCGGTGTTGGCGGTCCCCACGGAGGACGCTATGGCGATGGTCACGCCCAAGCGAAAGACGGCTCCCCTTCGATACTCCGTAACCGAACTGCTGTGTACACTGGGTGCGGCTTCGGTCAAAGAGTTGTGTTATTTCACCGGGGCTTCTATGCCTACCATAAAATCCCTAGAAAAAAGTGGAATATTGACCTTGGAGGAGCGGGAGGTGTTCCGCCGCCTGCCTGCCATCCAGGTGGAGCCGGCCCAGCCCCTGGTGCTCAACCGGGAACAGCAGGAGGCGTTTGAGGGGCTTGACCAGCTGCGCCGGAGCGGTCAGCCGGCTGCCGCGCTGCTCTATGGTGTGACAGGCAGCGGCAAGACACAGATCTATATCCGACTGATCCAGGAAACCAGAAAGCAGGGGAAAACAGCGCTAGTCCTGGTGCCGGAGATCGTTCTGACACCGCAGCTGCTAAGAATATTCACTTCTCACTTTGGGGATCAGATAGCCGTCCTTCACAGCTCACTTCGGGCGGGGGAGCGGTATGACGAGTGGAAGCGGGTACGTGAAGGAACAGCTGCCGTGGTCATTGGCACCCGGTCCGCTGTCTTTGCCCCTCTGGACAACATCGGCGTCATCATCCTGGATGAGGAGCAGGAGGCCAGCTATAAATCAGAAAATGTTCCACGGTACCACGCCCGAGATATTGCGAAATACCGCTGTGTCCAGCACGGGGCTCTGCTGGTGCTGGGCTCCGCTACTCCTTCTGTGGAGAGCATGTACCATGGGCAGGAGGGGACATACCACCTGTTCCAGCTGAAGAACCGCTATAACCAGCACCCGCTTCCACAGGTTATCCTGGCCGATATGAAGCAGGAGCTGCGTCAAGGCAACGCCTCCGCCATCAGCTCCGTGCTCCGGCGGGAGCTGGAAGAAAATCTAGCGCGGGGCGAGCAGTCGATTTTGTTCCTCAACCGCCGGGGAGCCAGCCGAATGGTCTCCTGCGGAGAGTGCGGGCAGGTGCCTGAGTGCCCCCGGTGCTCAGTGAAGCTGACCTATCACTCGGCCAACGGCCGGCTCATGTGCCATCACTGCGGCTGGTCCCAGCCCCTGCCCCCGGTGTGTCCCTCCTGCGGAGGACTGCTGAACTTTATCGGGGTGGGGACCCAGCGAGTCCAGGAGGAGCTGGAGACGCTGTTTCCAGGCACGCAGGTCCTGCGGATGGATACGGATACAGTTTCAGCGGCCCACCCCCATGAGGAGCTGCTGGACCGCTTTCAGAAGGAACGGATTCCCATTTTAGTGGGGACTCAGATGGTAGCCAAAGGTCTGGACTTTGAAAATGTGACTTTGGTTGGGGTCATCGCTCCCGATTTGTCCCTGTATGTGGACGACTTCCGGGCTGGGGAACGCACCTTCTCTCTGCTGACCCAGGTCGTAGGCCGCGCAGGGCGGGGGGACAAACAGGGGCGAGCGGTCATCCAGACCTTTACCCCGGAAAACGATGTGATCCGATGTGCCGCAAGCCAGGATTATGACAGTTTCTACCAGTCCGAGATCCTGCTGCGTCGGCTGCGGGGCTACCCGCCTTTTCAGGATATCATCGTACTCACCGCCTCCAGTGTGGATGAGGTGGCTGTCCTGCGGTGCTGTGACCGACTGCGGCAGGCGCTTGACCAGGAGCTGAAGCGATACGCTCCGGGCGGTTGGCAGGTGCTGGGTCCGGCTCCGGCTGCGGTGGCGAAGGTGAATAACCGCTACCGTTATCGCCTGACTTTGACTGGCCCCTGTACCAGGGAAGTCCGTAGATTGATTGCTCATCTCATCCGGTCCGTCCATCAGGATAAGGACAACCGGGGGGTGTCCGTGTATGGAGATTGGGATCCCTATCAGAGTTAGACTTGGGCTTTGAGGCCCCGACAGAAGAATAAAAGGAGAAAATAACATGGCGATTCGTACGATCCTAACCAAGGGCGATCCGGCCCTGAATAAGATGTGCCATCCCGTCACCAAATTTGACCAGAAGCTGTGGGAGCTGCTGGACGACTTGAAGGAGACGCTGGCAAAGGCCAACGGCCTTGGGCTGGCCGCTCCTCAGGTGGGCATCCTGCGCCGTGCGGTCATCGTGGTGAATGATGATGGAGAGATGCTGGAGCTGGTCAACCCTGAAATCGTTGACCAGAAGGGCGAACAGGACGGACTGGAGGGCTGCCTGTCTGTCCCTGGACTGTGGGGCTATGTGAAGCGGCCGGCTTGGGTTAAAGTAAAGGCCCAGGACCGGGATGGAAACTGGTTTGAGGTGGAGGGACAGGAACTCACCGCCCGCTGTTTCTGTCACGAGTTGAGCCATCTGGACGGCCATCTGTACACGGAACTGACGGACAAGCTCTATACTAACGAGGATTTGGACCAGATGATGTCGGAAGAGGAGCAGGAGGAGCGGGGATGAGGATCGTCTTTATGGGCACTCCAGACTTTGCTGTTCCCTCCCTAGAGGGGCTGATTTCCGCGGGACATGAGGTGTGCGGGGTGTTCAGCCAGCCGGACAAGCCGGTTGGGCGGCACCAGAACAAGCTTCAGCCTACACCGGTCAAGTCCTGCGCCGCAGCTCATGGGATCCCGGTCTACCAGCCTACCAAGCTTCGGGATGGCACAGCATTAGCCCAGCTCAGGGAGCTGGCACCGGAGCTGGTGGTGGTGGCCGCCTATGGCCGTATCCTACCTGACGATATCCTGGCTCTGCCTCCAATGGGCTGCATCAATGTCCATTCCTCTCTGCTGCCCAAATACCGGGGGGCTGCCCCCATCAACTGGGCGGTGATTCGTGGGGAAAAGGAAACGGGTGTGACCATTATGTATATGGCCGGGGAACTGGACGCCGGGGATATCATCGCCCAGGAGAGAACCCATATCGACCCGGAGGAAACGGTGGAGAACGTCCACGACCGGCTGGCTGACCTGGGTGGGCGGCTGCTGGTCCAAACTGTGGCGGAGCTGGCTGCCGGGACCGCCCGGCGGATCCCTCAGGACCACAGCCAGGCTACGCTGGCTCCTATGCTGTCCCGAGAGCTCTCTCCCATCGACTGGAGCAGGAGCGGGTGGGACATCCATAACCAGATCAGAGGGCTGGTGCCATGGCCCGCCACCTCCACGGACATCTTTTCTGCGGAGCCAGTCAAAGTGTTCAAGTCCACCCTTCTGGACCAGGGGACGGACAAACAGCCTGGTACAGTGGTCGCCGCGGGGAAGGAAGGCATCGATGTGGCCTGTGGGGACGGAAGGCTCCTCCGTATCCTGGAGCTGCAGGCTCCTGGCGGCAAGCGCATGTCCGCCGCCTCCTATTTGGCTGGCCATCCCATTCACCTGTGATCGAAAAAGGAGAAACGCCATGGGAGCGGTCATTTATCATGGCATTTGCCAATTTATAGGGAGACTTGCCTGTATTTTATAGTCATCCCGGCTGCTATGATAGGAGGACCTGATTGGCATTCTGTTGTTAACGCTGAGAGAAATGGTAAGAAAGTGAGAGAAAACGAAGTTTTTCTCAAGTTTTCCCCTCCTTTTTCTTTCAAGAAAAAAAGAAGAAAGGCCGGTGAGAAGCATGGACGCACGCGAGGTATCGTTGCAGGCGCTGTATGCCTGCTACAAGCAAGGGGGCTGGTCGGATGGTGTGTTGAAGAAACAACTAGCTCAACACGGAGCGGACAGACGGGATGCGGCCCTTGCCACCCAACTGTGCTTTGGCGTGCTTCAAAATCAGATGCTGCTGGACTTTTATCTGTCCCGGTTTTCCAATATTCCCCTGAAGAGGATGGAGGAAAAGGTGGTACAGGCCCTGCGCTTGGGGGCATACCAGCTTCTCTTTCTGGATAAGATTCCCCAGAGCGCGGCGGTAAACAGCTCGGTGGAGCTGGCCAAACGGCACTGTAAAAACCCAAGGGCGGCGGGGATGGTAAATGGTATTTTGAGGGCGTTGGTCCGAAGTCTGGACGATCTTCCCACGGTACCTCAGCGGGACCCCACCTCTTATCTGTCTATTTTGTATTCCCATCCGGAGTGGATGGTAAAGGAATTTCTCTTGGCCATCGGGACAGGGGAAACATCCAAGCTGCTTGCAGCAAATAATAGCCAGCCACCTATGTCCGTTATGGTGAACACAACAAAGATTACGGCCCAGGAGCTGCGGGATAAGCTGGAGGAGGCGGAGGTGGAGGCACGACTCCACCCATGGCTGAACGACTGTCTGCTTTTGGCCCGGACGGGTAATCTGGAGGAGCTTGATGCCTTTCAAAAGGGTCTGTTCTATGTGCAGGACCCAGCGTCCCGGCTGGCCGTCCTCGCCGCAGGCCCCATCTCCGGCATGAGGGTGCTGGACTGCTGTGCCGCCCCCGGAGGAAAGTCCTTCGCTGCGGCGATTGCGATGGAAAATTGTGGCCAGGTCATTTCCTGCGACCTTCATCCCCATAAAAAGAAACTCATCCAGGCCGGCGCGGACCGGTTGGGTCTGGACATCATTACCCCACAGACCGCCGACGGCAAAGTATTTCACCCGGAGTGGGAGCGTGCCTTTGACCTGGTACTGGTAGACGCCCCCTGCTCCGGGCTGGGTGTCATCCGTAAAAAGCCGGATATCCGCTACAAGGACCCGGCGCCTTTGGAGGGACTTCCAGAGATCCAGCTGGCCATCCTGTCCAATGCGGCCCGGTATGTACGGCCCGGTGGGACGCTGCTCTACTCTACCTGCACGCTTCTCCGTCGGGAGAACGAGGAGGTCATTGGGACCTTTTTAACAAGGGACAGCTCCTTTCAAAAGGAGCCCTTTGTACTGCCTGACCCAGTAGGAGCGGCCCCGGAGGGGATGATAACCCTGTGGCCACATCGCCACGACACCGACGGATTCTTTATTTGCAAGCTTCGGAAGGGGGAGGATTCCCTTTGATCGACCTAAAATCCATGACACTGGAGGAGCTGACCGCTTGGCTCCAAGAGCAGGGAGAGCCCGCCTTTCGGGGAAAGCAGGTCTTTCGTTGGTTCTACCGGGGGGCCACCTCCTTTGGGGAGATGAGCGACCTGTCCAAGCCCCTTCGTCAAAAGCTGGAGGAGCAGTGCTTTCTGTCCAAGCCCAAGGTGGCCCGGAAGCAGGTTTCCGCCCTGGATGGGACGATCAAATACCTCTGGGAGCTGGCCGATGGCAACTGTATTGAAACAGTTTTGATGCGGTACAAGCATGGAAATACGGTATGTATCTCCTGTCAGGTGGGCTGCCGCATGGGGTGTGCCTTTTGTGCCTCTACCCTGGCTGGAAAGGTCCGGGATCTGACTCCGGCGGAGATGGTGGACCAGGTCCTGTTTACCCAGATAGACAGCGGTGAGCCAATCTCCAACATCGTTCTGATGGGCATCGGGGAGCCATTGGATAACTATGACACGGTGATGAAGTTCCTCACCCTGGTCAACCATCCCGACGGATTGAACATTGGGATGCGGCATATCTCTCTGTCCACCTGCGGCTTGGTAGACAAAATTGACAAATTGGCCCAGCGTGGGTTACAATTAACACTATCCGTTTCCCTCCACGCGCCCGATGACGAGACGCGGTCGAAAATCATGCCAGTAAATCGGGGCATAGGGGTGGAAAGGCTGATGGATTGCTGTCGCCGGTATTTCCAGACCACCGGACGGCGGATCTCCTATGAGTACGCCATGATCGACGGAGTTAACGACTCTGACCAACAGGCCGACCGGCTGGCCAGCCTGCTGAAGGGAACACCCGGTCATGTGAATCTAATTCCTCTCAACGACGTGGAGGAGAGTCCTCTGAAACCAAGCAGGCGAGTGGCGGCTTTCCAGAAGCGGCTGGAGAGCCAGGGGGTTACCGTCACCGTCCGGCGCAAGCTGGGGGGAGATATCGACGCCTCCTGCGGCCAACTGCGGAGAAAGGCCATGAGAGAGGAAAATTGACGAAGCGGTGCCGGTGGTGTACCGCTAAGAAGTGAGGTTACATTCCATGGAAGTATGGGGGATCACCCATCGGGGTGTGGTTCGGCAACAAAATCAAGATGCGTTTTCTGCCCGGACAATGGATGACGGACGGGTGATCGCTCTGGTCTGTGATGGAATGGGAGGCGCCAGAGCAGGCAATGTGGCCAGCGCTATGGCTGTGGACCTGTTTATGGACCGCTTTCTCCGGGAGAGTGGCGATGACCAGGAGCGGATGCAGCGGGCGGCCTCCCAGGCCAACCAAGAGATATTCCAAAAGGCAGCCACAGATGAGGATTGCACTGGGATGGGCACCACACTGGTGGCTGCTCTGGCCGGAGCGGGGGAGGCGGTCATCCTTAACGAGGGGGACAGCCGGGCCTATCATATCAATGGGGACGGCATCGTGCTGATCACCAGGGACCACTCTCTGGTCGAGGACCTGGTGGAGCGGGGAGAGCTGACGAGAGAACAGGCCAGGACTCATCCGCATAAAAATTTGATTACCCGGGCCCTGGGCGCCGAGCCTGTGCTGTTGGCGGACTGCTTTCGCCAGCCGCTGGCCCAGGGTGATTTTCTCCTGCTGTGCAGCGATGGGTTGAGCAATCTGGTCACAGAGCAGGAGATGCTCTACGAGGTGATCCACGGCGGTGACAGCGAAAGCTGTCCCCAGCGTCTGCTGGACATCGCCCTTCACCGGGGCGCGCCGGACAACGTGACAGCGGTCCTGATCCGCTGCTGACGGCCCCGGTTATGAACAAGAAGATAGGGAGGATGTTACCATGGATCAATACATAGGTAAATTACTCGACAACCGATATGAGATACTGGAGCTTATCGGCTCCGGCGGCATGGCCAGGGTGTATAAGGCACGGTGCCACCGCCTGAACCGGCTGGTGGCTATCAAGATTTTGCGGGAGGATCTGGCCCAGGACGCCGAGTTCCGCCGCCGCTTCCACGACGAGTCCCAGGCTGTAGCCATGCTGTCCCACCCAAATATCGTGGCTGTCTATGACGTGAGCCGCTCCTCCCAGCTGGAGTATATCGTCATGGAACTGATCGACGGGATTACCCTGAAGCAATATATGCAGAAGAAGGGGAACAAGCTGAACTGGCGTGAGGCCCTCCACTTCATCACACAAATTACCAAGGCGCTGGGCCACGCCCACAGCCGGGGCATTATCCATCGGGACATCAAGCCCCACAATGTGATGGTGCTCCGGGACGGGAGCGTAAAGGTGGCCGACTTCGGCATCGCGCGGGTGGCCTCCGGGGGCCACAGCACTTTGACCCAGGAGGCGCTGGGCTCTGTCCACTATATCTCTCCGGAGCAGGCCAGGGGTAGCTTTATTGACGCACGCTCCGATCTGTACTCCGCCGGTGTGGTGCTCTATGAAATGATCACCGGACGGCTTCCATTTGAAGGGGATACCCCGGTTTCGGTGGCCATTCAGCATATCAACTCGATCCCTCTGTCTCCCAGAGAGATCGATCCATCAATCCCTGAGGCACTGGAGGCCATCACTATGAAAGCGATGGCCCCCAATCCGGACAACCGATACCTCAACGCGGATGAAATGCTGGCGGATCTGGAGGAGTTTCGGAAGAATCCTACCATTAATTTTGAGTATAATCTCAACGAATTTTCCGTCGCATCCCCTGAAGAGGAAGACAGAGACAAGACTCAGATCCATGCGGTATCGGCCTCACATCGGAGCCGGGAGGCAAGACCAGAGCGGCGCCATTCCGGCGGCCACAGAGAGGACCACCGCCCTCGCCGCCAGGAGGAGGACGAGGATGGGCCGCAGGGAGGCTTCCCTTGGCCGGTGGTGGGGGCTGTGGTAGCTATACTGGCTTTTATCGGCGTGGTTGTCTATTTCCTCTACAATACCTTCCTGTCCGGCCTGTTTACACCGCAGATCAGCTATGATGTACCAAATTTGATTGGTAAGAGTTATGAGGAAGTGATGACGGACCCGTCCATACTGGGTGAGCATTTTACGGTGGTCCTGGGAGAAACAAAGACCGACGAGGACACCGACGCAGGTGTAATCCTCCACCAGGACCCGGCAGCGGACTCCAAGGTCCAGGATGAGGTGACACCTATCACCGTGACTGTCAGTGGCGGACCGGAAACAGTGAATATGCTTGACCTAAAAAATATGGAGTATTCCAAAGCCTATCTGGCGGTCACAGAGATGGGGCTGAAGGTGGCCACCCCCACCTATGAGCATGACGATACGATTGCCTACAACCATGTCATATCATTCACGCCGCTGGAAAATAATCCGGTTCCCCTGGGAACGGAGGTCCATATGGTAGTCAGCCTGGGGCCAGCTACGGAGACCTTTTCCATGCCCAGCCTGGTAGGCTTAACCCAGGAAAAGGCGGAAGAAGATATTACCGCCCTTGGGCTGAAGGTGGGGACTGTCACCCCTGTGTACAGCGATACCGCTCAGGCGGGGCAGGTAGTGTGGCAGTATCCTGAGGCGTATAAAGAGGTCGAGGCTGGAAGCGTTGTCAGTCTTCAGGTCAGCCAGGGACCGGACCCCAGCACCCAGGCTAAGGATGTCACCAAGACGTTGAGCGTCCCTCTGCCGGAAACTGGTGGAGTAGCGTTTATTCAGATCCTGGCGGACGGAGAGGTCGTTTTTTCCGACGATATAGACACCACAATGGAAATGCTGGTTGAAGTATCGGTGACGGCCAAAGCGGGAGAAAGCAAGAATATGTCCCTCTATGTAGATGGCGTCCTACAGAACAGCTGGACAGAAAGTTTTGAAGGATGATGGCGGAAGGTACGATCATGAAGGCCCTCAGCGGCTTCTATTATGTGGATGACGGAGCGAGCGTCTATACCTGTCGGGGACGGGGCAGGCTTCGCCATATTAAGATGACGCCTCTGGTGGGGGACCGGGTACGGTTTACCCCATCCTTAGATGGCAGCCCGGGCACGCTGGATGAGATCCTGCCTAGGAGAAATGAGTTTTTCCGTCCTGCGGTAGCCAACATCGACCAACTGGTTATCATCGCTTCGGAAGCTGTACCGGTTACAGACCCTTTCCTTATCGACCGGGTGGCCGCCATCGCCCAGAGCAGGAACTGCCAGTGTATCATCTGCATCAATAAATGCGACCTTGCAGATGGCCAGAAACTGGCTGGAATCTATCACAGGGCTGGCTTTCCAACCCTTCGCATCAGCGCGGAAACCGGGGAGGGACTGGAGGAGCTTCGCAGTCTAATCACCGGAAAGGTATCTGCCTTTACAGGAAATTCGGGGGTAGGGAAATCAAGCGTATTGAACGCGCTGGACTCTGGAATTGCCCTTTCCACCGGGGATGTGAGCCAAAAGCTGGGCCGGGGCCGGCATACCACCCGCCATGTGGAGCTGTACCGCCTGTCGTGTAGCGCCTTGGCAGCGGATACGCCGGGGTTCTCTTCCTTCGATGTGGACCGCATGGAGCTGGCCCGCAAAGAGGAGTTGCAGTATGCCTTTCCAGACTTTGCGCCCTACCTGGGACGATGCCGGTTTCAAGACTGCGCTCATGTGAAGGAGAAGGGCTGCGCCGTTTTGGCGGCTCTGAAAGAGGGAGAGATTGAACCAACTCGGCATCAGAGCTATGTACGCCTGTATGAACAGGCCAAAGCGATTCCAGATTGGGAGCGCGGATAGGAAAGGAGCGGATGACGATTTCGTCATCCGCTCCTTTCCTATTTCTAAATCCCAAAGTGGAGGAGATGGAGAGAAAAGAGGAGGATCAGTGACACGGACCAGCCCTTCCGCCATATAATGGTAACAGCCGGAGACGGTCAATTTAGGGGAGGGGAGGCGTGTTCATGGGTATCGTAGTGGTGCGTTCCCCCAAATGCCTGCGGGGACTGCTGCGCAGGATCTTCGGGGTGCGATAAGTCCTGAGAGGGGAAAAAGCAGTCATACATTCTGCCGTTCTCTCATATGGTGTCACAAAGCCGGGGCCGCGTTCCGCCGGCCTGACACCATGATAAGGAGAGGACAATGACCATGGAACTGGAATTTGAACGGGATACGATCGTATGTTATGAAACACTGACTGAGGTGACGCTCTGCCAGGAGGAAACGCTGGAGTCCATTGTTCCGGACGCCTGTCCGGATATTCTGCGGATCGTGGATGTGTGCGGTCAGGCTACACTCAGCTCTAAGGCAGCCAAAGAGGGTATGGCGGTAGTAACCGGCATGGTCCGGGCTGTCATTCTGTACCAGCCTGAGGGTTCTGCCGGGCTGCGCCGTATGGAGGTGGGACTTCCATTTACCTGTCAGGCCGAGGCCCCAGGGCTCACGGACCAGGGATATGTAGAGGCCAGTCCTCGCCTGCGCTGCGCTGAAGCGAGAGCACTAAACCCCAGGAAGGTGCTGCTCCGGGTGGATCTAGCGGTAGATGTGACAGCACTCCAGCCAACAGAAATCCCTATCTGTAGCGGCGCGTCTGATACTGAAGACCATACACTGTGCCAGCGCCAGTATCAGGGAGAAAATTATCAGATTTCATCTGTCCAGGAAAAACCCTTTACATTTACTGAACAGATCAGACTTCAGGGAAACCAAGGAGAGATTCCTCAACTTCTGGCCAGCCGGGCCAGTGCTGTATGCTCAGAAAACAAGCTCATAGGAACCAAACTGATTCTGAAAGGGGTGGTTGAGCTGGAGCTGCTCCTTCTGGAGGCGGGCGGCGGATTGACCACTAACCACGAGTCCATGCCTTTCTCTCAGATTTTGGAGGTAACAGGTGCTGGAGAAGAGGGAGATTGCCAGGTCCTGGTGGAGATTACAGACTTCCGGTGCGGTCCCAGCAGTGAGGACAGCCGCAGCTTGGAGGTGACGCTGGAGCTGCTGGCCCAGGCTGAGGTGCGCTGCCACCGTCCGGTAACCTTGCTCCAAGACCTATACAGCACCAGCTGGCAGTTGGAGGCGGACCGGGACAATCAGCAGCTGTTCCAGCTGGGGGAGCAGTCGATCCGTCCCCAGGCCGTCCGGGAGCTGCTGGAGACAGGTGAGATGGTACGAAGCGTGGTAGACAGCCGCCTGGCTCTGGGCCAGGTGAGCCAGAGCAGGGAGGGGAAAGAGTTAGTCCTGACCGCCGAGGCTTGGATCACTGTCATGTACCTGGATGAAAATGAGATGGTCCAGTGTGTCCGCCGGACTATTCCAGTCCAGTGCCGCCTGAACTGTTCCGAGGGCAGTCGGTGCAGCTGCCGCTGTTCCACCTCAGGCGAAGTATTTGCCACCCCCTCCGCCGGCGGCGTGGAGGTACGGTTTACCGTCGAATTCCACTGCCTGACTACGGAGTGCATCTCTGTGCCTGTGGTTCGTGGCGCCAGACTTGGGGAGGCACGGTGCAGCAGCGGCGTTAGACCCTCTGTGGTGCTGAGGCTGGCTGCCCCCGGAGAGGATATCTGGGATATTGCCAAGGCCTACGGCACAACTACCCAAGAGATACTGCAGGCCAATGAGTTGGAAGAGGGCACACTGCCCACTGGTATCATGCTGTTGATTCCCAGTACCCGGTGAAAGGAGTGCTTGTGCTCCGGACATAGAGAATAGGGAGGATGGATGCGCTCTGCGGCCATCCTCTCTATGTTTTTATGGAAAAGAGGTTTCCTGCTGTTATATTATACAGCTTATCCTCATAGATTGTATGGAAACTACCGGCTGACCAAAGAGCCGAAGGAGGAATTGCAGTGGAAGATCGCAAAATCTACGAGGATATTGCCCTGCGGACCGAAGGGGATATCTACATCGGCGTCGTGGGGCCGGTTCGTACAGGAAAATCCACCTTTATCAAGCGGTTCATGGAGACTCTGGTGATTCCCAATATCGAGAATGTATACCGGAGGGAACGGGCACGGGATGAGTTGCCTCAGAGCGGCTCCGGCCGCACCATCATGACCGCCGAGCCAAAGTTCGTCCCCGAGGAGGCCGTCTCTGTCCAGGTAGAGGGGGGAGCTGCCTTTCAGGTCCGGCTGATCGACTGCGTAGGCTATATGGTCAGTGGGGCCGTGGGCCAGCTAGAGGGGGAGAATGAGCGCATGGTCACCACTCCTTGGTTTGACCATGAGATCCCTATGGCTGAGGCCGCGGAGATCGGTACCCGAAAAGTGATTTCAGAGCACTCCACGATTGGCATCGTAATCACAACAGATGGGACGATCACCGACATCCAGCGGGAGGATTATTTAGAGCCTGAGGAACGGGTCATCTCCGAACTGAAGGAGCTGGGCAAGCCCTTTGTTGTACTGCTCAACTCCGCCTATCCGGAATCTGACCGCGCCCAGGCCATCCGGGCGGATATCGCGCAACGGTACGACGTTACCTGTGTAGCGGTCAACTGCCTGGAACTGAGCCAAGAGGAGATCAACGATCTACTCAAGGGCGTCCTCTATGAGTTCCCCATTAAGGAGCTGGACCTGTTTCTTCCGCCTTGGGTGGATGCCCTGCCCCAGGAGCATCCCATCAAAGCGGAGCTATACAGCGCCATCCGGGAGGGGACCAGTGAACTGCGCCGGATACGGGACGTGGAGCAGGCCGTCTCCTCATTCCAGAACTGCGAAGTGGTAAGTGGAGCGCGGATCACCTCAATCGATTTGGGCACAGGGCTGTCCGCGGCCACACTGGACTTGCCCCGTAGCCTATTCTACGCTACACTGTCCCAGCAGTCTGGCTTCCAGGTAGGGGATGACGGAGATTTGATGGCCCTGCTGACAGAACTGGCCAAGGTGAAATGCGCCTACGACAAAGTATCGGACGCCTTAGAGCAGGTGGAGCAGACGGGATACGGAATTGTGGTGCCCTCTATTGACTCCCTCGTGCTGGAGGAGCCTGAAATCGTCAAGCAGGGAGGACGATACGGGGTACGTCTAAAAGCCAGCGCCCCCTCCATTCATATGATCCGAGCAGATATTGAAACAGAGGTCTCGCCCATCGTAGGGGGAGAGAAGCAGAGCGAGGATATGATTAACTATCTCCTTCAGGAATATGAGGGTGATTCCAGCAAGATCTGGGAGGCCAATATTTTTGGAAAGTCTCTCCATGAGCTGGTCAATGAGGATCTAAATTCCAAGATCAAACGGATGCCTGAGGATGCCCGGACCAAGTTAAGGGAGACCCTCCAGCGTATCATCAACGAGGGATCTGGAGGGTTGATTTGCATCATCCTGTAGTGAGAATGAAGGATATAGCCCGCGCCTCCCCGGCAGATCTGCCGGAGAGGCGCGATTTTTCTAAAAGAGACAAAAGACCCGCTTCTGGGTGTTTCAAGTTAAAACAACAGAAAAGAAAATTTTTAGCACAAAATAGATTGAGCGAAATCCTTTCGGAATTAGCTCTTGTATTATAAAAAATTTGAAGGTATAATGTAAAAGAAATTATATCATAGAATGGGGTATCGTAAGGATATAATTATTAAAGCAGACGCGGGTGATTATATGAAGGAGCTGGACAAAAACTATCTTGCGCCGATTGCAAGTAAATCGATGGTGGATATTGTGGTGTCCAGACTGACCGAAGCGATTATCAGTGGAGAGTTAAAACCTGGCGACCAGATCCCAGTGGAGTCGGAACTGGTCCGGAAATTTGGCGTCGGGCGAAATACAGTGCGTGAAGCGGTTCGTATTTTAGTCGCCTATGGCGTATTGACGATTCGACGGGCCGAAGGGACCTATGTATGTGACGGGTTTTCTCCCAAGGTACTCAATCCAATGGTATACAGCATCATTCTGCGCAGTGGGAGCTCTTTTAATGAGTTGATTGGTCTGCGTGAAGTGGTGGAGAACGGTATTATGCAGATGCTGCTGGAAAAGCGCATTTCAGAGGAACAATGGAAGGTGCTTTACCAGAAGTATGAGAAACTAAGAGGCTATTTGATGGAGGATCCCCCGGATTTTCAGAAGATTGCCGACGCCGATATCGAGTTTCATGATGAGCTGGCCCGGTCCACCGAGAACGCTGCCATCATGATTGTACATAGTAATATCGTGGAGCTGACCAAGGCATCTCGACTAAAGACTATTGAAACAGTCATTCAGAAAGGGGACAGGCAGTACCTGATCGATACGCACAAAAATCTGCTGGATAAGTTGGCTGGTACAAATATGGAAGAATTGTATCAGGCAATCAATGACAGCTACTTCTATTGGCGTGGAGTTTATAAGGATCAATAGGGTACAGTGTTTCGATTCGTACCAAAGGAAAGAGGTCCGGCTTTTGGCCTGGGCCTCTTTTTTTGTCTGACATTCCGAAAAGATTGAAATAAAAAGCGAAAATGTCCAGAAATTAACTCAGAAAGCCTGCTTTGGTGAAATTATACAGCTTTAGATTTAAAAATTAGTTAGTTCAACGAAGTTGCCCGAGTTGAAAAAAAGGACATTGACTTTCCCTAAAAGATAGTCTATTATGATGGTCGTAACATCCTATGTTCGGAAGTTTGCTGTCAAATCTACTAAAAGCGGTCGCTTCAGCGGATGGAAGAATGAGGAAAGGGAAACACATTTTTTGGAGGGAAACACATGAAGAAGAAAATTTTAGCTTTGGCTATGGCTTCTGCCATGGCGCTGTCCCTGCTGGCTGGATGCGGCAGTGGCAATGACACAAACACAAATAGCACTGGCAGCAATGGGGGTACCGCTTCTGGACCTCAGTATGATAAAGTGACCCTGCGTTTGAGCTGTAACGGTACGGACCTGGGCAACGACACCCGTACTGCCAAGCTGTTTGCCGAGAAGATTGAGGAGAAGTCCGGCGGACTGGTCACTGTTGATGTATTCCCCAATGACCAGCTGGCCAGCGGCAATATGAGCAAGGGCCTGGAACTGCTGGCCGACGGTACTGTGGATATCGACATCCATTCCACCTCCATCATCGCCAACCTGGATAACCGAATGATGGTAAGCACTCTGCCCTGGATTTTTGCCGACTATCAGGAGGCGGAGGACGCTTTCTTTGGCGAGGGCGGTGAGTTCCTGAGCTCTGTTCTGGCTGAGAAAGGCATCACTTATCTGGGCGCTGTCCACAACGGCTTTAAAGCTATGACCAATAGCAAGCATCCCATCCAGGATCCTGATGACCTGAAGGGACTGAAGATCCGTGTGCCCGGCGGTGACTTCTTCTCCGCTTTTTATACCGCCTTTGGCGCTAGCCCCCAGGCCATGAGCTGGAGTGAGGTCTTTACTGCTCTGCAGCAGGGCACCATCGACGGCCATGATAATAGCCTTGGTACCATCAACTCCGGCAACGTCCAGGAGGTCCAGAAGTACATCTCCATTTCCAACCATGTGTACGAGGCGTTTACTTGGATGGCCAATTCCAACAATTTCAACAAGCTGAACGCTGATACCCAGGCTTTGATTCGCGAGTGTGTGGAGGAGGCCTGCAAGGAAATGAACCAGACCCTCATCGCCGAGGAGGCGGACCTGAAGACTAAGTTTGCCGAGGAGAACGGCTGTGAGATCTACGAGTTCACCGACGAAGATGTGGCTGAGTTTACCGCTGTTGTTCAGCCTGTCATTGACGAGTACAAGGAGATCTACGGTGCGGATGCTTGCGCTGCCTTTGGCATCGAGTGATTCCAGAGTTTTCTAAGTAATTAAGGAGGCAGGGACCACAAATGAAAAAGTTTTTCTCACTGTTGGAAGACAACATCTGTGCGATCATCCTGCTCGTCATGATGCTGTTGACCTGTGTCAACGTAGTTGCCCGGTATGTGCTGAAGGCTTCTATGCCCTTTGTTGAGGAGCTGACCTGTCTGGGTCTTATCATCCTAAGCCTGACCGGCGCCGCTGTGGCCGCCAAGCGTGGCGCGCACCTTGGCTTGACTGTTCTGACCGATTTTTTCCCAGCGAAAGGGCAGAAGTTTTGCACTCTGCTGGGCGACTTGATGGGGATTGTTTTTGGTGTCCTCATTCTCTGGTTTGGTTTCTTCATGGCCAAGCAGGAGTACGTTTTGGGTCAGCTTACCGCTGGTATGCAGTGGCCTGAGTGGATGTTTGGCATGTTTGTACCCATCAGTGGTGGCGTGCTGGTCATCCGTTATATTCAGCTGTTCATTACCCATTTGGTGAAGAAGGAGGAGAAGTAAGCTATGGTTTCACTGATTCTGTTCGGCTCCTTCTTTGTCCTTCTGCTCCTCAATGTGCCGATTGGACTTTCACTGGGAATCTCCAGCGTGGCCGCTCTGATTGCTGAGAATCTGCCCTTCTCTATGATCCCCAGCAACCTCTACTCTTCTACGGGTAAGTTTGTACTGCTGGCCATTCCCTTCTTTATCTTGGGCGGCAACGTCATGGAAAAGAGCGGGATCTCCGCCCGGCTGATCGATTTTTGCCGGACCCTGGTGGGCCATCGAAAGAGCGGTATGGCTCTGGTCTGCGTCATCGTGGCTTGCTTCTTTGCTGCCATCTCCGGCTCCGGCCCCGCCACAGTGGCTGCTCTGGGCATGATCCTGATTCCCGCTATGGTGAAGGCTGGCTATGATAAGGGCGATTCTGCCGCCTTGATGTCTACCGCCGGTGCCATCGGCATCATCATCCCGCCGTCTATCACCTTCGTCATCTACGGCTCCGTTACCGGCAAGTCTGTGGGCTCTCTGTTCGCCTCCGGTATCGTCCCTGGTATCCTGATGGGTATTTTCCTTGTGTTCGCCATGCAGTTTGTCAGCCGGGGCCGTGAGTTGGTCCTGTTGCCGAAGGCCAATGGGAAAGAACGCTGGGCAGCCTTTAAGGAGGCTTTCTGGGGTCTGTTGATGCCTGTCATCATCTTGGGCGGTATCTATGGTGGTATCTTCACCCCTACTGAGGCTGCTGCTGTTTCCGCTCTGTATGGACTGATTGTCGGTCTATTTATCTACCGTACTCTTTCCCTGAAGGACATCATGCCCATCTTGCGTGATTCTGTATCTCAGACCGCCGTGGTCATGTTTATCGTCGGTACAGCCAGCCTCTTCGCTTGGGTGCTGACCGTGACTGGTGTGGCTGCTGATGCGAGCAACCTGCTGATTCAGGTTTCCGCGGGCAATAAGTACATCTTCCTGTTGATCGTCAACATCATCCTGCTGATTGCCGGCTGCTTCATCGACGCAAACTCCGCCATGTATATTATCGTCCCCATCCTGTACCCTGTTGCTGAGGCTCTGGGTATCGACGGCGTACACCTGGGCTGTATCATGGTCATGAACCTGGCGATTGGCCTGGTTACTCCTCCTGTGGGCGTCAATTTGTATGTGGGTTGCGGTATCGCCGATATCAGCTTGAAGAGAATGTCAAAGTCGGTGTTGCCCTTTGTGGTGGCATCCATCATAGCCTTGTTGCTGACGACTTACCTGCCCTTCATTCCTATGACGCTTCCCAACTTGTTGGGTTAAACCGTTGTTCTGATCTGCCAAGCTTCTCTGCCGGTACACGATTGGGTGTGCCGGCAGGGGAGAGAGGCAGGGAAGAAACAAATTTTTTTCCCAAAAAACATCCCATGTTAGGACATTGGGTGTTCTGCTCAAATGAAATAATTTTATGAGGTGAAGTCATGAAAAACATTAGTGCAAAGGAGCTAAAAGAGTACGCCAAGCAGCTCCGGAATACTGCTGTGACCATGATCTACGAGGCACAGTCTGGTCATCCAGGAGGGTCTCTGTCCATCGCTGATATCGTGGCCTGTCTCTACTTCCGTGAAATGAATGTGGACCCCAAGAATCCAAGGTGGGCAGACCGTGACCGCTTTGTGCTGTCAAAGGGCCATGTATGCCCCATCCAGTATTCCGCGCTGGGTCTGCTGGGTTTCTTCCCAGAGGAAGACCTGCACACCTTGCGGAAGGAGGGTTCCAAGCTCCAGGGCCATCCCTCTATGAACAAGTGTCCTGGCATCGATATCTCTACCGGCTCTCTTGGACAGGGGTTGTCCTGCGCCGTGGGTATGGCTCTGGCTGGGAAGCGCGATCATAAAGACTACATGGTCTACGCTGTCGTAGGCGACGGCGAGGCTGATGAGGGCCAGATTTGGGAGGCAGTGATGGCTGCCTACCGGTATCATCTGGACAATCTGGTGGTCATCATCGACAACAATGGCCTGCAGATTGATGGCACCACAGATGAAATTATGCCTCAGCTGGATCTGACTAAGAAGTTTGACGCCTTCGGCTATGACACCTATGAGATCGATGGCCACAATATGGAGCAGATCATGGAGACCTTTGATAAGATCCATGCTGCCAAGGATGGAAGACCTAAGTTCATCAATGCCCACACCGTAAAGGGCAAGGGTGTGTCTTACATGGAGAATCAACTGGCTTGGCACGGTATGGCTCCCAACGATGAGCAGTATCAGCAGGCTATGCGTGAGCTTGAGGAGGGTATCTGAGATGGATAAAAAGTTGATCGCTACCCGCGATGGCCTGGGGGACGAGCTGGTTGAGCTCGGAAAGAACAATAAGGACATCTATGTAGTAGACGTAGACATCGGAAAGTCTTGCAAAACCACCGCTTTTGCTAAGGCCTATCCGGAGCAGCATGTGAACGTGGGCATCGCGGAGCAGAACGGAGCCGGTCTGGCAGCCGGCTTGGCTACCTGCGGCAAGATCCCCTTCGTGGTTACCTATGCTGTGTTCGGCTCCCTGCGTATGTGCGAGCAGATCCGTCAGGAGATCTGCTATCCCAACCTGAATGTGAAGATTGCCTGCTCTCACGGCGGCGTTACCCCCGCCAATGACGGCGCTTCCCATCAGTGTATCGAGGATATGGGTGTTCTGCGCACCCTGCCCAACATGACGGTCATTATGCCGGCTGACTACTGGTCCGCCCGCAAGCTGGTGGCCGCGGCGGCGGAGATGAAAGGCCCCTGCTACCTGCGCTTTACCCGTGACGCGATCCCCGTCATCTATGACGAGAACACCACCTTTGAGATCGGCAAGGCCAACCTGCTGAAGGACGGCAAGGATGTGGCCATCATCGCCAACGGCGACACCGTCCGTCTGGCTCTGGAGGCCGCCGAGGTGCTGGCTGGCAAGGGAATCTCCGCCCGAGTGCTGGATATGCACACCATCAAGCCTCTGGACGTAGAGGCGGTCAAGGCTTGTGTCAACGACATCGGTAAGATTATCACAGTGGAGGACCACAACATCATCAACGGCCTGGGCGGCGCTGTCTGCGAAGTCGTGGCCGAGATGGGCAAGGGCCAGGTCAAGCGCGTCGGCATCCAGGATCAGTTCGGCCAGTCTGCCCCCTATGAGCGCCTGCTGGCAATCAACGGCATCACTGTTGAGAACATTGTCGCCCAGGCTGAGAATTGGTAAGAGAGGGGTAGCGTGGTCATGAGAGCTGGTTTTATCGAAAAGCCGGAAGTCGCCTATTTTAAAGAGACTGAAGAACCGCAGATCAACAACCCTACTGATGTAAAAATTAAGGTCAAGGTGACTGGTATCTGTGGGTCCGAGGTCCATGCTTACCATGGAAAACACGCTTGGCGTGTTCCCCCCCTGGTTTCCGGACATGAGTTTGCGGGTGAGGTCTGTGAAGTTGGCAGCGCCGTCACGAAGTTTAAGGTTGGCGACCGTGTTACCGCAGAGCCCCAGTACGGTTGCGGTCACTGTGAGCTCTGTAAGGCCGGTAAATATAATCTGTGCCAGGATAAGAAAATATTGGGCGCTTATTACTGGAGCGGCTCCTTCGGTGAGTATATTGTAGCTCCTGAGGGATGCGTGATCCCCCTGGGGGAGAACGTCAGCTTTGACCAGGGCGCGCTGATTGAGCCTTTGGCTGTTGGTATGCACGCAGTCCGAGAGCATAAGGTTAATGAGGATAGCGTTATCGCCATCATTGGTTGTGGCACCATTGGGCTGGGTGTTCTGCTCAGTGCAAAGAGATTCAATCCGAAGAAGATCATCGCCATTGATGTGGTGGACTTCAATCTGGAGAAGGCCAAGGAAATGGGCGCCGATTTGGTGCTGAATTCGATGAAGGACCCGGTTTTGGACCGTGTTTTGGAAGAAACGGATGGCTATGGCGTGGACATGACCTTCTTGGCCTTCGGAAATGCGCCCTGTGTGCAGCAGGCCGCTGAGATTACGAAGCGCGGTGGCATTATTTCTGAAATTGCCATTATGGCCAATGTACAGGCTCCCTTTGACTTGATCCAGATCAAGGAGCTGAAGCTGTGCGGTTCCAATATGTACACCGCTGATGACTTTAAGGAAGTTATTGACGGAATCAATGAGGGTGATATCAAGTTAGATGGCTTTATCACCAAGCGGTTCCCTGTCGAGGAGTTCCACGATGCCATGGAGTGGGCCGATAAGCGACCGGAACCTGTGGTCAAGGTTGTTGTAGACTTCTGAGCAATAACGTGTCAATATTCAAATATAATAAGGCGGCCGCCCCACAGGGGCGGCCGCCTTATTATATTTGTAGCATCATGCGGTGGGTCAGCTATTTGGCAGTCTTTTTTTCTCCATGAAAGCGGCGATCCGCTGTCCTTTTGCCAGCCGCGCCTCGTCACAGGACAGAGCGATGATAGAATGGAGAATGGAGATGGCGGTCAACTCGCAGGTCCTGGCAGCAGCCAGATCGCTGAAGTAGTCGCTGCGGAAAAGGCTTGTCCGGATCTCAATGTCCAAATACTGTGAGATGGGAGAATTGGAGGAACCGACGATGCCGATGGTCTTGATCCCGCAGGCATGGGCCAGTTGGGCATTTTGGACCATGTTGGCTGTACGGCCAGAGTTGACGATTAGGAGCAGTACATCTGTCTGCTTCATAGACCCGATCTCCATGGCTTGAAAGAGGGGATCTGATACATAGCGGCATTGGATCGCCAGCTTTAGAAAGATGTCGTAAGCAGCTCTACAAATGGTGCCAGAGCCCCCCTCGCCAACGATAACCAGTTGTTCTGCCCTGAGAATCTCCTGGGCCGCGCAGGCCAGGGCCTGATCATCCAGACTTTCCATCAAATGGTCTGCCACCATTTTGGTAAAGCTGATGACCTTCTGCTTGATCTGATGGACATTATCCCCTCGGTCCAGGTCCATGATGATGTTTTCACCGTTGGCATAGCGATAGGCCATGCTCATTTTCAAATCAACAAGACCGGAAAACCCCAGCTTCCGGCAGAAACGGACCACCGTTGCAGAGCTCGTCCCGGTGACCTCTCCCAGCTCGGCAGCCGTGGTGGAGGCAACACAGGTCGGATGCGCTAGGATATAGTCGGCAATCAGGCGGTCAGATTTGGAGAAGGTCCGCGATTGATACATAGCTTTGATGCGCTGGATATAAAGCAAGGATTCTTCCATGAATAAAACTCCTGTTATCCGGCTTATTTCTGTCAAGACATGGTCAGTATAGTGAAATTATACTGCTTTTCAATGTAAAGTCAAGGATGACAGCCTCATATCGGTCCATTGTCCCCAGAGAGGCGGCGGCAACCTACAAATTTCTTTGTGCATTATAAATGAAATAATATTTCAATATTTTTAAAATATAATGATTGAAATTTCATAATTTAAATGATATGATACTCATGAGCTGAAGGGAACCGGGGGAGAGATTCCCTGTGTAACCGCTCCATGGGCTCGGACTGTGGAGTATCAAAAAAGCTGAACAGGAGGAAATCATCATGGATTTTGAAGGTAAGGTCGCCATTGTTACCGGCTCCGGCTCTCCACACGGGATTGGCCGGGAGATCACCCGCGCTCTGACCGAGAAGGGTTGTAACGTCGTGGTCGCTGATATGAATCTGGAGGGTGCCCAGAAGAACGCCGACGACCTGAAGACGGAATTTGGCTGTGATTCCATGGCCGTCAGCGTCAACGTTACCGATGCTGACTCTGTTACCGCTATGTTTGAGGCTGTGTTTGCCAAGTACGGCCGTATCGATGTGCTATGCAACAACGCCGGTATCACCCAGCCCGTCGCCATCGCTGATATGACCAAGGATGACTTTATTCGCATTATGAACGTTAACCTGGTGGGTACCTTCCTGTGCTCCAAGCTAGTCGTGCCCTACATGGTCAAAAACAGCTATGGCCGTATTGTCAATACTTCCTCCGTTTCCGCCAAGTGCGGCGGCGGTGTGTACGGCGGCGCTCACTACTGCGCTGCGAAGGCTGGCATCATAGCCTTTGCCCGTGCCCAAGCCATGGAACTGTGCAAGCGGTACAAGGATATGATCACCGTCAACTGTGTGTGTCCCGGTCTGATTGCCACTGATATCCGTGCTGAACTCTCTGATGAGGCGGAGAAGGAGTCCCGCGCCAAGCAGGCTATGGGCCGCGCCGGCACTGCCCGTGAGGTGGCTAATACCATTGTGTGGCTGGCTTCTGACGAGGCCTCCTATATTTCTGGTGAGGACGTCAACATCAACGGCGCCTCCTACTTTGGTTGAGCCTTGGAACAGTTACATAAAAACAGCGGACCCGACAAACGTCGGGTCCGCTGTTTTTTCATGCTGTGGGGAAGTGAAATGGTTTAGGATTCCTCTTGCCAGCCCTTGCAGATATCGATCCACTCCAGACTGCCGGAATATTCCTCCAACTCCGGGCAGGTCAGCTCAATGGCGGAGTTGGAGCTGCCGGCGGCAGGGAAGATGCTCTGAAACCGGCGGAGAGAAATATCCAGATAAGTTTTCACCCCCGGAGGGTTGGCGAAGGGGCAGACGCCGCCGACCGTGTGTCCGGTGAGCTGGGACACCTGTTCCGGAGTCAGCATTTTGGCCTTGGTATGGAAGAAAGCCTTGAATTTGCTGTTGTCGATTTTTGCGTCTCCAGCGGTGACCACCAGAATACACGCCCCGTCCACCAGGAAAGAGAGCGTCTTGGCAATCCGGGCAGGGATAACACCGACCGCCTGTGCGGCCAGTTCCACTGTCGCGCTGGATACCGGGAACTCCAGGATATCCTGTTCCCGGCCCAGTGGACGGAAGTAGGCTTTGACCTTCTCGATAGACATGGACTCAGCCCTCCAGCTTCCGGGCGGCCTTATCCAGAAAACGCCGGTCCGTGATAATGAACCGCTCATGGGTGCCCTTCCCAATGGGCCCTCTCTCATCGTAGGCGGTTACCTGAAAAAGGATGCGCTTGCCGTCCACTTCAGTGACCTCGCTTTCAGCCCACACCTTCAGACCTAAGGGCGTGGCGGAGTCATGGGAGACGTCCAGCTTAGTTCCTACGGTACTCTCCCCCTCCTCTAGTCCGGGGGCCACGGCGGTCCAAGATGCCTGTTCCATCAAAGCACACATCCACGGGGTGGCGAAGACAGGCAGCGTGCCGGAGCCGGCCGCCTGAGCTGTGTTGCTTTCACAGACAAGGGCCTCTGCACTGCCTTTCATTCCAATCGTGACAGACATGAAAACGTCCTCCTTTGTATAAATCAATGCCTATTATACAGCAGAGGAGGAAAAAAATCCAGTCCCCGATGAAAGCTCTTCCCGGATGTGGTACAGGGAATTGAGGACCGTCCAGTTCTGCGGGAAGGGCCGCATCAGGTTCCAATACCCCACTCCATAGAGACCGTATTCCTGAGCCAGGGCGAGCTTGGCCTTGATGCTCCTGGCATCCTCGAACCAGACCTCGTGTTCCTGCCCACTTCCATCCACATACCGGAACCAGGGGGACTGAGCCTCCTGATCATAGCGGATGGCGGCGTAATGGCGGATCGCCAGTTGGACTGCCTCCTGGTTAGAAATGGAGGGCGCGCGCCGCCCCTGCTGATAGGGGAGCAGCCAATCGTAGCCGTAGTTGGGGATACCCAAAAAGATCTGTTCTGCTTTCATCTCCGTTAGCGCGTATTCTATCACCTGACGTACGTTTCGGATAGGCGCTATGGCCATAGGAGGTCCATAAGAGTAGCCCCACTCATAGGTCATCAGCAGAACATAGTCCGCCGCCTGGGCCAGCAGGCGGTAATCATGGCCCTCGTAGAGAGAACCGGGCTGATCCCGTGAGGTCTTGGCTGTGAGGGCCACTAGGACAGGGATGTTGTGCGGAGATAGGGCTTCACGGAGGCGGCTGATGAACTGGGCATAAGCCTGAGCGTCTTGGGCGGCCACATTTTCAAAGTCCACATCCAGTCCCTGATAGCCAAGGCTGTGCAAAGTTCCCAGTATTTCATGGATCAGCCTAGTCTGGACCTGCTGGTCTGTGAGGGCAATGTGGGCCAGATCCTGGGAAAAAGCTCCCTCAGTGTCATCAAGGTTGGAGAGATGCAAGACAGGCCGAACTCCCATATACTGGGCGGCATCGATCATATACTGGTCGTCTAGCTGAATGAGTGCCCCTTGGTTTGTAAATCGATAGGTAAAGGGCGTCAAATCGGAGAGGAAGGGGAGCGTGCGCTGGAGCAGTCCACGGTCGATATGGGGATAGGCGTATCCGTTGACAGATAAGGTGCCCTCCCTCGTCTGACGGTAGGAGAGAATCAAGACCTGACCGGGGAAGATCCGGTCCCCGCCGCCCAGCGCCGGGTTATCGCGCAGCAACTGGCGCACAGTAGTCTGGTGCGCGGCAGCGATGGAAAAAAGAGTATCGCCCGCCTGGACCGTGTAGGTCTGTTCCGGGTATTGGATTACGATGGCCTGCCCTACGACCAGGCGGTCCGGCTCCGGCAGCTGATTATCAAGGATTAGCTGTGACATGGGCACGCCATGCTGGAGGGCGATGGAATAGAGAGTATCTCCGGACTTGACTACATGGATATCCATAGGAAAGCCTCCTTTCTTAGGAAAAAGCTAATTCAGTGTTACAAAATCGTCCTTAGCGTAACCGATAGAGCCCTGATAGTTGACCAAATACCAGCCATCCCACTGATTGATGATGGTGATGGGAGCTCCGTCCGGCGCTTGGGCGATCACAGGGGCCTGGGTAGTGGGACGGGAGCGGATATTCAAGTAACCATAAGTGACATCTACTACGCCGGGATGGCGGTTTTCTGATTCAAAAAAGGGAATCTGGAAATATTCAGTGAGGGAGAGAACAATATTGCGGGCGATGGCGCCCAAGTTGTCGATGATCCAGTTTGCGTCCTCCAGGTTGTCATGGAATGCCAGCTCAATGAAAACAGAGGGAGCCCGGACCCGGCGCACCTCACCAATGGAGGTGGTGGGAACTGTCTGTACCAGATTAGGGACCGGATAGATCGCTTTCAAACCATCAGCCACGATTTGTGCCGCCTTTTCTCCCTGGACACTGCCGGGATAGTAGAAGATCAGGGAGCCCCGTGCGGTGCCATACTGTCCTTCCGGCGCGGCATTGGAGTGAAGAGCCAGGTGCAGGTCAAAATTTCCGGCATTAGAGGCGGCAATGGACGAGGCGGCGGTCATATCAGGGGTATTGCGGACATACCGGATACCTGAGGCATCCAGATAGGGTACCATCAGGTCAGCCAGTTGGTTCATGTACTGCTCTTCCGTGCCGCCAGTGACAAAGTAATTCCACTCCTGGGTGGAGGGGGAGAGATAGATAATGGGCATAGAGATACCTCCGTTTTTTCTCCATTCTATGAAAAACGGGAGTATCTGGTGCGCCAGAGTCCTTGACCACTTGCCAAGAGCAAAAAAATCCAATATAATAACGGCAGACCACTTGGCGAGAAAGCGGTATGACCGCTGCGACGGAGGGAAACAAGATATGGAACTGGATAGAAACTATTTTGAGGAGATGGAGGCTAAAATCCCCAAAGGGAAGGTACGCACCCGATTTGCCCCCTCTCCCACAGGATATATGCACGTGGGTAATCTGCGAACAGCCCTTTATACCTGGCTGATCGCCCGGAACGCCGGCGGAACCTTCATCCTGCGTATTGAGGACACCGATCAGGGCCGCCTGGTGGATGGAGCCACCGAGGTCATTTATAAGACTCTGGCCGAGTGCGGGCTGGATCATGACGAGGGCCCGGATGTGGGTGGCCCTGTGGCTCCCTATATCCAGTCAGAGCGAAGGGATACCTACGGAAAATATGCAAGGCTACTGGTGGAGCGGGGGCACGCTTACTACTGCTTCTGCGAGAAGTGCGAGTCGGAGGAGGACTCCGGTGATTTTGACCGGTCCGATGACCCCTGCCGCTCCTTGAGCAAAGAGGAGGCGGAGGCCCGTGTGGCCGCCGGGCAGCCCTATGTCATCCGGCAGAAGATCCCTCATGGTGGGAGCACCACCTTCCACGATGCCATCTTTGGCGATATCACCGTAGAGAACGACACGCTGGACGACCAGGTGCTCATCAAGAGGGATGGGATGCCCACCTACAACTTCGCCAATGTCATCGACGACCACCTAATGGGCATTACTCATGTGGTCCGTGGGAGCGAGTACCTGTCCTCCGCCCCAAAATATGACCTGTTGTACCGGGGCTTTGGCTGGGACATTCCCACCTATGTCCACTGCTCACCTGTCATGCGGGACGCCCAGAACAAGATGTCTAAGCGCCACGGAGACCCCTCCTATGAGGATCTGAAGGCCCAGGGGTTCCTGACCGGGGCCATTTTGAACTATGTGGCCCTGTTAGGCTGGTCGCCCAGAGGAGAACTGGCCGAGCAGGAAGTATTCTCCCTGGAAGAGCTGGCACGGGCCTTTGATCTTGGGGGGATGTCCAAGTCCCCGGCCATCTTCGATATAGAGAAGCTGACCCATTTCAACGCCCTGTATATCAGGGCCATGTCCCCCGAAGCATTTGCTCGGGCGGCGGAGCCCTATATCCGCCAGGGGGTGAAGAACCCGGATATCTCGGCAGAAGCCGTGGCGGCCCTGCTTCAGGCCAGATGCGAGAAACTGATAGACATTCCCGAAAAGGTGGACTTCTTTGATGCTCTGCCAGAGTATGATGTGGCGCTGTTTACCAACAAGAAATCAAAAACCGATCCCGGTGTCTGCCGGAATATGCTCCACGCGGCTATCCCCATGCTTGAGGCTATCCCTGTATGGAACCAGGAGATGATCCACGACAGCCTGGTCGGTCTGGCGGAGGGGCTGCAGGTCAAGAACGCCACCTTGATGTGGCCCATTCGCATCGCCGCCGCCGGCAAGGCGGTGACACCTGGAGGAGCGGTAGAGATCTGCCAGATCCTCGGTCGGGAGGAAACGATTCGCCGGCTGAAGCTGGGGCTGGAGAAGTTGAGCTGAACAAGGCAGAAGTGGGAGCCCCCTCTGAAACGTTCCCTAATGGGCCGACGTAACAGTGTTCAATCTACCCCAGGAAACAGAGACGCCCGCCCATCTGACGAAAGTAGATGGACGGGCGTTGACATATAAGAATTATAAGCTTTTCTATCCCAGTGCGATGTCTAAGATCATCATTACGACAAAGCCAAACATCACGCTCATCGTGCCGGTATTGGAGTGCTCTCCCAAATGCGCCTCCGGGATGAGCTCCTCTGTGACTACATACATCATGGTGCCGGCGGCGAAGGAGAGCAGCCAGGGCATAAAGGGGGTGATGGTTCCCGCGGCCAAAACCACTGAAATGCCGAAAATAGGTTCTACCACTCCGGAAAGAGCGCCATACAGAAAGGCTCGGCCGGTGCTGATCCCCTCCTGACGAAGGGGGAGGGAGATAGCGGCACCCTCCGGAAAATTCTGAAGGCCAATGCCCACCGCCAACGCCATGGCGGCAGACAGGCTTCCGCCGTCACTCTGGGCGGCCAGGGCGAAGGAAAGGCCTACCGCCATTCCCTCTGGGATGTTGTGGAGGGTGACAGCCAGCACCATCAGGGTGGTCCGCCGCCAGGAGGAAGGGAGACCCTCTGGAGCGTCTGACTCCGGATGTAGGTGGGGGAGAAGGGAGTCTAGTCCCCACAGGAACAGCACCCCCAGAATAAAGCCTCCTGCTGCTGGGAGCCACCCAACCCCGCCAGCGGCCTCCGCCTCCTCGATAGCGGGCAGGAGCAGGCTGAATACTGAGGCGGCCACCATTACCCCGGCCGCGAAGCCCAAAAACATCCGCTGAAGGGTGGGGGTAGTCTTACCCCGGACAAATAGAACAGTGGCGGAGCCAAGAACCGTGGACAGACAGGTAATTCCGGTGCCAAAGGCCGCCCATAGGACAGGATGATACATATAACGCTCCTTTACTCTCTGCGATACAGGTGGATGTCAAATCCAATCTGTGTGTCAATCTGGCTTAGTGAGCTCAACCGTTCTATGCCCTCACGGGGTGTTTTCCAGGCATAGGGAGTCATGCGGAACAGTGCCATAATATCCTCAGGGCGATCCAAGTGGAGACCATAGCGAACCTGTTCCGCCCCAACCCAATCAAAGCCTGGATAGTCTTCCCGCTTTACAGGATTTTCATAGGGGACGGGGTATAGGATCTCTTTCATTTCCCAAAGATGACGGGCTGAGGGGACCACGTAGCAGAATAGTCCACCAGGCCGAAGCACCCGAGCAAACTCCTCCGCCGCCAACGGGGAGAAGATATTTGTTACTAGGTCTACGCTCCGGGCGGCAAGGGGAAGCCGGTAGACTGAAGCTACGGCGAACTCCCCCTGGGGAATCCGCTTGGCCGCACGGCGCAGGGCGAATTTGGAGATATCGATGCCGGCTGTTCTGGGCTGCCGCCCGGAGTGAGTAAGGGCATTGTGCAGTCCGGCGGTATAATAGCCCTCGCCGCAGCCGCTGTCCAGCAGGACAGGGGAGGAGGCGGTCACCTGGTCTAGCACGGCGGCGCACAGGGCAGACAGCAGCGGGGCATAGTGCCCGCGCTCCAAAAAGGCCGCACGAGCGGCCACCATCTCTTTGTCGTCACCGGGATTCTTGGAGTGCTTGCGGTTGGCGGGCAAGAGATGAGTATAGCCGGCCGACGCCACATCGAAGCTGTGTCCGGAAGAGCAGTGGTATCGTCCCTCGCTTCGCTCCAAGTTTCCTAAGCAGAGAGGACAGCAAAACAGACTTTCCATGGTGTCACCTCAAGCTTTATTATGGGGCGCAACAAAGAAAAAGGCAAGGAATTTTTATAGCAGAGCAGGAGACCGGGCTGCAAGCGTGATTAGGGGCCGCCATGAACAAAAAGATATTTTCAAAAACTTTGTCTTTCCCTCTATGCAAATGGAAAGAATTATATTAAAATAGAAAAAATGAAACACGAGGAGTGGTTCCTATGGAGCAGCCCAAATATAAAAGAGTCCTGCTGAAAATCAGCGGTGAGGCCCTGGCTGGCGAAGCTTCCCGCGGCCTGGATTTTCATGTGATCGGCAGTGTCTGTGATGTAGTGAAGAAGTGTGTGGAGCTTGGTGTCCAGGTAGGCGTGGTCGTCGGCGGCGGAAACTTCTGGCGCGGAGTAAAAGACGGCGGCGACCAGATGGAGCGGGTCCGCGCTGATCATATGGGTATGCTGGCTACGACCATCAACGCCTTGGCGGTCGCAGATGTGCTGGAGCAAAAGGGGGTGCCAGTTCGGGTCCAAACGGCAATCGAGATGCGGTCCGTGGCAGAGCCCTATATCCGATCCCGTGCCATCCGCCATCTGGAGAAGGGCAGAGTGGTCATCTTCGGCTGCGGCACTGGAAATCCCTTCTTTTCTACCGATACTGCGGCGGTCCTTCGTGCCGCGGAGATCGACGCCGATGTCATCCTGCTGGCCAAGAATATCGACGGTGTCTATTCCGCAGACCCCAAGGTGGACCCCAGTGCGGTCAAGTATGACGCCATCACCTATGACGATGTGCTAGCCCAGCATCTGAAGGTGATGGACTCCACTGCTACATCTCTGTCTATGGACAATAAGATCCCTGTTTTGCTCTTTGCACTCAAGGACCCGGAGAATATCCTCCGAGTAGTTATGGGGGAGAAGATCGGTACTATTGTGGGCGGATGAGCCCTGAACAGAGAAATGGAACAAGGAAAGGAAGTTAAGACCATGAGTCCAGAGAATAAGGTATACGATGATAAGATGCTCAAAACCATCGAGGTAGTCAAGTCCAATTTTGCCTCTGTCCGGGCGGGCCGCGCCAATGCCGGCGTGCTGGATCGGATCATGGTAGAGTACTATGGAACGCCCACGCCGCTGAATCAGGTGGCTGCCGTGTCCTCTCCCGATCCCCGGACCCTGGTGATCCAGCCTTGGGATGCCACCCTGCTTAGGGCAATTGAAAAGGCAATTCAGACCTCTGACCTGGGCATTAACCCCCAGAATGACGGGCGTGTGATTCGATTGGCTTTTCCCCAGCTCACGGAGGAGCGCCGTAAAGAACTGGGTAAACAGGTCCGCAAGTACGGCGAGGAGGGCAAGGTGGCCGTCCGTAATATTCGCCGGGACGCCATGGAAGATTTCAAAAAGATGAAGAAGAACGGCGAGCTCACCGAGGACGACCAGAAATCCATGGAGAAGGAGCTGCAGGACCTGACAGATAAGCGATGCAAGGATATCGATGACCTGACAGCCAAAAAGGAAGCCGAACTGATGGCAGTTTAATGAACTGAAAATGCACAATGCAGAATGCGGAATGATTTTTTCTTCTGCATTCTGCATTTGTGCGGATAGGATATCAATTTATGGATTTTTTCAGATCAAAAGCGGATAGAGCGCCAGCGGTGGACCTGAAGCGGCTGCCCCGGCATATCGCGATTATCATGGACGGAAATGGTCGCTGGGCAAAAAAACGAGGAATGCCGCGTACAGCCGGCCACGCCGCCGGCGCAGAGAATTTCCGTACCATAGCCACCTACTGCAAGGAGATTGGACTGGAATACCTTACAGTTTATGCCTTTTCTACAGAGAATTGGAAGCGGCCTCCGGATGAGGTATCTGCCATCATGGGCCTGTTGAAGAAATATCTTTTGGAGGCCATCGGGCAGATGGAGCGGGATAGAGTAAAAATGGAATTTTTTGGAGATCTTTCCCCTCTGACCCCTGAGCTTCGACAGCTGTGTGAGCGGACAAGAGAGATATCCCGCCACTACGAGGGCTGCCAGGTCAATATCTGCCTAAATTACGGGGGGCGAGACGAGCTGCTTAGGGGGGCCATGAACTATGCCAAAGATTGCCTGGAGGGAAAGGCGGACCCGAACCATCTGACACAAGAGCAGTTTGGACGATACCTTTTTTCCAGAGGAGTCCCGGACCCGGATCTGGTCATCCGCCCCAGTGGGGAGCTGAGGCTGTCCAATTTTCTCCTGTGGCAGTCTGCCTATTCGGAGTTTTACTTCACTGATGTACTCTGGCCTGACTTTTCTAAGGTTGAGCTCCACAAGGCTATTGCGGCGTATCAGAATAGAGATCGTCGGTTTGGAGGTGTGTGATTTGCTGAAACGTATTTGTGTCGGGGTGGTACTGGCCCCCCTTTTTCTAAGCGTGCTATTCTTCCTGCCGCCAATCTATTTGGTCGTGATGCTGGCCTTTATTTTGGCCCTTGCCTCTTTTGAACTGCTGCGGGCGACACAGGTAGCTCACCATAATGGACTGTATATTTTTACTGCCATCGCTGCGGCTATGATTCCCTTTGGATGCTGGCGGTGGGGCTATGGTGGTTGGTATATCCGGGCGGTTTCTCTCGCATTGATGGCTGTGGCCTTTTTCTTTGCTGTCCGCCAGTACGGCACAGAGCGAGAGATCAAATTCAGTGAGATTGTTGTCTGCCTCTTTGGGGGCATCGCTGTTCCCCTGTTTCTGTCCTCACTGATACCCCTCAAAATGATGGAGAACGGCAGATTTTTAGTGCTGCTGCCTGTGCTCTGCGCCTTTACTACCGACATCGGAGCCTATTTTGCGGGCGTATTTCTTGGGAAACACCGGGGTGTCACCAAGGTCAGCCCTAATAAATCTGTGGAAGGCTATATTGGAGGACTGCTGACCGGAGGTCTGTTCCTCCTGGGTTACGGCCTGCTTCTGCGGCAATTCGCAGGCTTGTCTGTGGAACTTCACATCATGGCGCTCTATGGGATACTGGGAAGCGCTATTACTGAGTTGGGTGACCTGTCTTTTTCTTTGGTAAAGCGGCAGTTCGGCATCAAGGATTATGGGACTCTGCTTCCAGGACATGGAGGGATGCTGGACCGGTTTGACTCTATGATCTTCGCCGCACCCATGCTGTTGATTTTAGTGGAGCTGATTCCGGCCTTCTAATTTCCTCTCTTTTAGAAAAGAAAAGAGGTAAAGAAAATTTTGGTCGGGCGAACTTCGTGTACTTGGCGTTGTAAGGAGGATAAACTTGGAATTTGCCGGTTTGCCCTGGTTTCTTTGGCTGGCAATCTTCGTTGCCATATTCTCTGGAGCTGCCGCGTGCTATAAGACCCCGGCACAGAAGAAACAGTGGGACCCGCACACAGTGATTGCCTCCCTTCTGACCGGGATTGTTGTGTGCCTTGCCGTTTTGATTTTGAGGGTATTTTAATATGAGTAAACGAATCACAATCTTAGGCTCCACAGGCTCCATCGGGCGGCAGTCTCTGGAGGTGATTTCCGCCTGCGGTATGGAGGCGGTGGCGCTTACAGCCAATTCCAGTGTGAAACTGCTGGAGGAGCAGGCGCGCCGATACCGGCCTGAGCTTGCTGTTCTGATGGACGAGAGAGCGGCCGGCGATCTGCGGGTCAAACTTGCCGATACGAACGTCAGGGTGTTAGGTGGTATGGAGGGCATTCTGGAGGCAGCTTCCCTTTCCAGCGCTGACACTGTCATTACCGCTGTGGTGGGAATGATCGGTCTGCGTCCCACCTTGGCCGCGATTCGTGAGGGGAAGCGGATCGCTCTGGCCAACAAAGAGACGCTGGTATGTGCCGGCCAGCTTGTACTGGAGGAGGCTCGGGACTATGGGGCCCAGATTATACCTGTGGATTCAGAGCACTCCGCCCTATTCCAATGTCTGGAGGGCAACAGGGACAGGGGAGAGGTCAAACGGCTGATTCTCACCTGCTCCGGTGGCCCTTTCTATGGCAAAAAACCTGCTGAATTGAAAGGAATGACCAGGGAAAATGCTTTACAGCATCCGAACTGGTCAATGGGGGCGAAGATCACTGTGGATTCGGCCACCCTGATGAATAAAGGGCTGGAATTTATTGAGGCTATGCACCTATATCGGATGCCACCGGAGAAAATTTCTGTCCTGATCCACCGGGAGAGTATTATCCACTCGCTGGTGGAATACTGTGATAATGCCATGATTGCCCAGCTTGGCGCGCCAGATATGCGTCTGCCCATCCAATATGCCCTGACATGGCCTAAGCGGACGCCCGGTCCGGCTGTCCCACTGGACCTGTGGAACTGTGGGTCAATGACTTTCGGGACACCGGATACAGATACTTTCCGGTGCCTAAAGCTGGCGATGGAGGCAGCCGAAACAGGGGGAACAGCCGGCGCCATCCTCAACGGCGCTAACGAGGAGGCGGTGTCCCAGTTTCTGGCCGGGAAGATCGGATTCCTGGAGATCGCTGAGAAGGTGGCCTTGGCCATGGAGCGGGTACCAGTAGTTCGGGAGCCTGGGTTAGACGACGTCCTGGAGGCTGACCGGGCAGCGCGAGAGGCCATTGATTGATTTTACCTTTTTTGGAGGTTCTATGCTCTATATCATCGTCGCAATTCTGATTTTCGGCGTCCTGATCGCCACCCATGAATTGGGCCATTTCGCCACGGCAAAGCTGCTGGGGGTAAAGGTCAACGAGTTTTCTGTGGGGATGGGCCCAGCTATCTGGAAAAAGCAGCGAGGCGACACCCTTTACAGCGTCCGTATCCTTCCTATTGGCGGATACTGTGCCATGGAGGGGGAGGACGATGACTCCGTTGATCCGCGGGCCTTTGGAAAGGCGGCCAGTTGGAAGAAAATGGTCATTCTGTGCGCCGGAGCCGCAATGAATTTTCTCACTGGACTGCTTCTGATCCTGATTCTCTATGTTCCACAGCAGGCTGTCCTTGTGGAAACCTACGGAGGTTCTACCCCCGGCTATGGAACTGAAGAATGCGGGCTCCTGCCAGGGGATCGGTTTCTGTCTATTGACGGTCACCGAATCCTGGTTTACGGCAATGCCCAGATGTATCTGGAGCGGGCGGGGGATACGCTAGACATCGTAGTGGAGCGCGACGGGCAGACGGTGCGACTGGACGGCCTCTATCTGCCCCGTCAGGAGCGTACCGACGAAGAAGGAGTGACCACAAACCGCCGCGGAATCCTGGTGGCTTCGGAGGCTGCGCCTCTGTCCGGATTTGGAAAGGTGCAATACGCCTGGAATATGTCTCTGGACTTTGTCCGCCTGGTGTGGATCAGTCTGGGGGACCTGATTTCAGGATCTGTGGGAGTCCGCGACCTGTCCGGACCTGTCGGCATCGTGGATACCATGACGGAAGTGGGGAGCTCGGCTACGTCTGCCTATGCGGCCTTTTACAGCCTGACCTATTTTGCGGCCCTCATCGCGGTCAATCTCGCGGTCATGAATCTTCTGCCGCTGCCAGCGTTGGACGGCGGGAGAGTGTTTTTCCTGTTGCTTAACACCGTGCTTTATAGACTGTTCCGAAAGAGAATAGATCCCAGGTACGAGGGATACGTTCACATGGCCGGTCTGGCTGCGCTGATGTGCCTGATGCTGGTGGTCACCCTAAGTGATGTGGGCAAGCTGTTCGGAAGATAAGAAGTGTCCGGAAAGGGAGGATTTGTGACATGACCAGACAGATCCATGTAGGAGGCGTACCTATAGGCGGCGGGGCGCCGGTTTCCATCCAGTCTATGACCAATACCCGTACAGATGATGTGGATGCCACTCTCTCCCAGATACGGGCTCTGGCTACCGCCGGGTGCGATATCGTCCGGGTGGCTGTCCCTGACCAGGCGGCGGCCCATGCGGTAGGAAAAATCAAGGAGCGCAGTCCGCTGCCTGTGGTGGTGGATATCCACTTTGATTATAGGCTGGCTCTGGAAGCCATTGCGGCCGGCGCCGACAAGGTCCGAATCAATCCCGGAAATATCGGGAGTGAGGACCGTGTAAAGGCGGTGGCCGATGCCTGCCGCCAGAGGAACATCCCGATCCGCATCGGGGTAAACGGCGGCTCGCTGGAGAAGGATATTCTGGCCAAATACGGCAAGGTGTGCCCAGAGGCGATGGTGGAATCTGCCTTCGGCCATATTCGGTTGCTGAACCGATTTGACTTTGATGATATCTGCGTGTCCCTGAAGTCCTCCGGTGTCCCCACTACTATGAAAGCCTATCAGCTTATGAGTCTGAAAAGTGATTACCCTTTACATATTGGAGTAACTGAGGCGGGCACGGTCCGTATGGGCACTCTAAAGTCGGCCATTGGAATAGGTGGGCTGCTGGCTTTGGGCATCGGTGATACGATGCGGGTGTCCCTGTCCGCCGACCCGGTACAGGAGGTCATGGCCGCACGGGATATCCTGAAGGCGGCAGGCATCCGAAGAGAGGGAGCGGAACTGGTTTCCTGCCCCACCTGCGGTCGTACTCGTATCGATTTGATCTCCCTGGCTGGGGAGGTGGAGGAGCGTCTGAAGGCGGTGGATAAGCCGATCACCGTAGCGGTCATGGGCTGCGTAGTCAACGGTCCTGGGGAAGCCTCCGCCGCCGACTGTGGGATTGCGGGAGGACAGGGGGAAGGCCTGCTCTTCAAAAAGGGGCAGATCGTCAAAAAGGTCCCACAGGATCAGTTGGTGGACGAGCTGTTTGCACTGATCGATACACTATAAAAACAGATGGACTGGGCGCGGTGAGGGCGTTCCAGGTAAGAAGCGCAAGGAGAATCGAGCACCAATGTCCCAGAAGATACCTTTTTTAGAGATGTTTGCCGCCCTGCGCCAGTGGACCGAGCTGTCCAACGGCGTGGAGGGCTGGCTGATCGTATCCGCCGCCATCGACAAAGGCAGCCGAAGCGCTAAAATATTGGTGGAGAGAGCGGAAGGCGCGGGGCCGAACCTAATAGCCCAGGCGGAGGAGGCGGTGTGCAGAGCCTATGGCCTGGGCAGTGTGAAAATCGAGGCGGCAGCTCCGGCAGACAACTCCGTATCCCAAACTGGAGCCCAGAGAAGCGGGCCCGGTTTGGAGAAAAGGAGCGGCGAAGTAAGTGAGCTTTTGCCAACAGCCGGAAGCGAAGGATGCGAACCCCGCGGCGACGAGGATCCCTTCGCACGCACCGAGGCCATTCGGCAGGCAGCCTTGAAGCGGGCCGGCGTAAAGCCCTCAGGCCCTTGTGCTCCTAAGGGGGAGAAGAAGAGCACCGGCAAAGCGATCTTCGGCAAGACTATCACCAAAGCTCCCACCCCTATGGGGGACCTGGAGCTGGACATGGGTACAGTGGTGGTGGAAGGCGATGTCTTTGCTGTGGATAACCGGGAGCTGAAAAAGCGGGGAGCCTGGGTAGTCGCCTTTGATATGACCGACTATACCGGCTCTATCCGCGTCAATAAATTTTTTCCAGGCGATGAGGGAAAACCGCTGGTGGATGGGATCAAAAAAGGGATGCACGTCAAGGTCCAGGGCCGGCTGAACATGGACCGGTTTTATGGTGATATGGTGCTGGAACCTGTGGCCGTTACCGCTGTGGAAAAGAAAATGAAGGAGGATACAGCACCGGAGAAGCGGGTGGAGCTCCACCTGCATACTACCATGTCCTCCATGGATGCGCTGACCTCTGTGGGACCAAAGCTGGGGCCGGACAAAAATGTGGTAAAACGGGCTGAGGCCTGGGGACATCCTGCCATCGCTATCACCGACCACGGTGTGGCCCACTCTTTCCCAGACGCCTGGCATTCGGCCAAAAAGATCAAGCTGCTCTATGGCGTAGAGGCCTATTTTGTCAACGACGTGGACGACCGGGTGGCCATCCATGGGACACCGGACCAGGGATTTGAGGAAGAAATCGTATGCTTTGACCTGGAAACCACCGGATTTCATAAAAAATATGAGGTCATTATTGAGATTGGTGCCGTGGTGCTGAAGAACGGCGAGGTCACCGATACCTTCAATACCTTTGTTTCACCAGGCCGTATCCTGTCTGCCGACATTATCAATCTGACCGGAATCACGGATGAAATGCTGGTAGGAGCCCCATCCCAGGAGGAGGCACTTCGTGCCTTTTTGGAGTTTGCCGGTGATCGGCCTCTGGCTGCACACAACGCCGAGTTCGACATGGGCTTTCTTGCGGAGGGGTGTCAGCGATATGGCATCCCCTTTCACAATCCCTCCGTTGACAGCCTGATCCTGGCCCAGAACCTGTTGCCGGAGCTGAACAAGCACAAGCTGAATATTGTGGCGGAGCATCTGCATCTCCCGGCCTTTAACCATCATCGGGCCAGCGATGACGCAGCCACAGTGGCCTATATGCTGCCCCACTTTTTTGAAATGCTGGAGGAAGCCGGCCTTGATAACCTTAACCAGATCAACGGCTACATGCCCAAGCTGCGCAAGGGCGGCAGAGCCAAGCGCCAGCCAAAGCACCTGATTGTTCTAGCTAAGAATCAGACCGGCCTTCGCAATCTATACAAGCTGATCTCCCTGTCCTACTTAGAGCACTTTAAGCGAGTCCCTATCATATCCAAATCTCTTATTGAAGAGAATCGGGAGGGGCTTATCATCGGTTCGTCCTGCGAGGCGGGAGAGCTGTTCCGGGCCGTGGTGGACGGGAAGAGCTGGGAAGAGCTGAAGCGTATTGCCTCCTGGTATGACTATCTGGAGATACAGCCGATCTGCAACAATATGTTCATGTTGCGTAAGGGGATGGTCCGCACCGAGGAGGAGCTGCGGGACTTCAACCGTACCATCGTCAAGCTGGGGGAGGAGCTGGGGAAACCAGTCTGCGCCACCGGCGACGTCCACTTCCTGGACCCAGAGGACGAGATATATCGGCACATCCTGTTGGCCTCTAAGGGGTTTGAGGATGCCGACGAGGCCCTGCCAATCTATTTCAAGACTACGGACGAGATGCTGAAGGAGTTTTCCTATCTTGGAAAGGAGAAGGCGCATCAGGTGGTGGTGGAAAACACCAATCTGATCGCCAACTGGTGCGATCCTATCGAACCGCTCCCAAAGGGGCTGTTTGCCCCCAAGCTTGAGGACTCTGATGGAGAGCTGACCCGTCTGGTCTGGGGGAAGGCCCATGAGCTCTATGGAGAGGAGCCGCCCCAGATTGTGGTGGACCGGATCAACGCCGAGCTGGGAGACATTATTCGGTGTAAGTATGACGTCATCTATATGTCCGCCCAAAAGTTGGTTCAAAACTCCTTGGAGCATGGCTATCTGGTAGGCTCACGGGGATCGGTGGGCTCCTCTCTGGTCGCCTTCATGTCCGGTATTACCGAGGTCAACTCCCTGCCAGCCCACTACCGCTGCCCCAAGTGCAAGCATTCTGACTTTGACTATGCCCAGGATCCCGCTCACCTCTATGGCTGCGGAGTGGACATGCCGGACGCTGTCTGTCCCGTTTGCGGGACAAAATATGTCAAGGACGGCTTCAACATCCCCTTCGAGACCTTCCTGGGGTTCGGCGGCGACAAGGTCCCAGATATCGACCTGAATTTCTCCGGCGAGTACCAGTCCAGCGCCCACAAGTATACCTTTGAGCTCTTTGGTCAGACCCATGTGTTCCGGGCGGGCACCATCGGGACCGTTGCGGAGAAGACCGCTTTTGGTTATGTAAAAAAATATTTTGAGGAAAAAGGAAAGAGTGTTTCAAAGGCGGAAGAGAACCGGCTGGCCATCGGCTGCACCGGCGTCAAACGCACCACCGGACAGCATCCGGGCGGAATGGTGGTCATTCCCCAGGATAAGGAGATCTATGACTTCTGTCCCGTCCAGCATCCTGCGGACGACCCGAACAGTGACATCATCACGACCCACTTTGAATACCACTCCATGGAGTCCAACCTGCTCAAGCTGGATATGCTTGGACACGATGACCCGACGATGGTGCGTATGCTGGAGGATCTGACGGGGGTGAATGCCAGGGAGATCCCGCTGGATGATCCAGACACCATGTCACTGTTTACCTCATCCAAGGTCCTTGGGTTTGAGAACGACAAGGTATTGGGGCCCACTGGCGCCGTAGCCGTTCCGGAGTTCAACACCAGATTTACTCGTGGGGTGCTGGAGGAAACGCAACCTACCCAATTTGATATGCTGCTTCGGATCTCCGGCTTTACCCACGGTACGGATGTATGGCTGGGCAATGCCAGGGATATTATCATGAGCGGTACGGGCGGCGTGTCGGAGTGCGTAGGCTGTCGTGATGACATTATGCTGTTCCTTATCTCCAAGGGGATGCCGCCTAAGCGCTCGTTCAAGATCATGGAGTCGGTCCGAAAGGGCCGGGGCCTGCCCGAAGGAGCGGAGGAGGAGATGCGGGCGGCAGGCGTCCCTGACTGGTACATCAACTCCTGTAAAAAGATTGCTTACCTCTTTCCGAAGGCTCACGCAGTAGCCTATGTGATGATGGCGTTTCGCATCGCCTGGTTTAAGGCCCACCGCCCTTTGGCTTTCTACGCGGCCTTCTTCTCCATCCGGGCCAAGGCTTTTGACGAGAAGTTTATGTGCCGGGGCATGGATGTGTGCCAAAAGAAGATGAGAGAGATCATCGCCAAGGATAAGGAGGCCACAGCGGTGGAGCAGGATATGCTTATCACCCTGGAGGTCTGTTATGAATTCTATCTCCGGGGCTTCCATTTCGAGCGGCTGGACCTGTATAAATCCCAGGCCATCCATTTCGCTATGGATGAGGAAAAGGGAACTCTGATCCCCCCATTTGTGTCTGTGGCTGGACTGGGGGAAACAGCGGCCATCTCTCTGGCGGAGCAGGCCAGGGACCGGCATTTTATCTCCATTGAAGAGGTGACAGCGGCCTGCCCCAAAGTGTCCAAGACACACATTGAGATGCTGAAGGAGGCCGGAGCCTTCGGAGATATGCCGGAAACCAGTCAAATAGATCTGTTTTCTCTATTTGGTTAGAGCATTTGACTGGACGATCTTCTTTTCCAGGGAAGGGGAAGAAAGGGACTTGTAAAAGTTTACCTGCTGTGATAGGATACATCTGCCTCATAAGGGGTAATCATGCAAAGAAAGGGTCATTTTTATGTTGGATAAAAAAGTTGCGGAACTCATCAATAACCAGATCAATAAGGAGTTTTACTCCGCTTATCTGTATCTGGACTTCTCTGTGTACTATGAGGAGGTGGGGCTGGACGGCTTCGCCAACTGGTATATGATCCAGGCCCAGGAAGAGAGAGACCACGCCGTACTGATGCTGCAGTACCTGCAGAATAATGGTGAGAAGGTCACCCTGGAGGCTATTGCCAAGCCTGACAAGGAGTTGAAGGACAAATTGCAGGTGCTGGAACTGGGGCTTGAGCATGAGAGATATGTTACCAGCCTGATCCACACGATTTATGAGGCTGCCTATTCCGCCAAGGATTTCCGGACCATGCAGTTCCTGGATTGGTTTGTTAAGGAGCAAGGCGAAGAAGAAAAGACAGCTGAGGATATGATTAAGAAGATGAGGCTCTTTGGCGACGATGCTAAAAGCCTGTATGCGCTGAACAGCGAGATGGCCGGCCGGACCTATACCGCCCCATCGTTGACACTGTAAGGGACCAGAAGGAAAATAGAGACCCGCCCCGCTGAAAGCGGGGCGGGCCTTTTTACTTCTTTTCTTCATGGTCTGAAAAAGTATGCCAGTTTTCTCTCTTTTGCGGAAGGAAGAGCTCTTTGATTCGTGCTAGTGCCCACTCTACCAGATGGAACCAGAGATTTCCCACGACGAGGATCAGAAGCAGGACAGCTAACAGGCCGCCAAATAAAATCAGATGCTCCATACCTTATTTGGTAGCGTAAACGTTGAGGAAGAAGTTGCGGAAGTCTTTTTCCTCCTGTTCCTGGTCTACATAGATATACAAATTTTCGTCATCCAGCCAGCTGAATGTTTTGAGTGCCGTATACCCCTTTTTATCGGGATAGATCACAAGGCTATCCAGCATTTTTTCCCGATACGCCTTTTCAATTTCGGACTTTTTATAGACTAGAGGGTCACCGCAACCGGACAAGTCCGGCACAGTTGGAAGGATGACCACAGTTGGGTCCTCCTCCTTCCATCCCACGATCAGACTGGCGATGGTGCTTTTGCTGCCGTGGACCAGACCATAATTGAACCGGCGTACATCCTCCGTGTAGCAGGCCAGCAGCTTATACTGTGCCCCGTTTTCCACTACCTGGTCAAAAAGAGCACGCATCTTTTTCTTGTTGTTCTCACTTTTCTCCTGATCAACTTCAGGCCCTTTGAATAGCTTGCCAAACAGTCCCATGAGAAAACCTCTTTCTATTCTTTGATTTATAAATACTTTTTTATAAAAAGGTATTTATAAATGCAGTATAATAACAGAAGGTCTATTTGTCAAGACAAAGCCCAGCGACTCTGCCGGGCCCGGAGTCGAGTTATGCGTTTCGATAAATTCCCTCTAAGTAGTCAATGATCAGCCGAATCTGGAGGGACACCGTTTCCTCATCGACACCAGGATGGAAGGGAAAGGAGGAGTATAGATGGGAATGATAGCTGAGTAAGAGCGTATTGACCATGTTCTGGATCAGATGACACTGACCAGCGGTGACGGGGATGTTCCAAAGTTCCAAAAGCGCCTGATAAAATTGAGTAAGTCCCATTTCGAAATCCTGCAATTCATGCTGGGACATATGGCGGCACAGATGGGGGAGATCATCTAACTCCAATACAAATACGCCATGCCGGTCGCCGTGGAAGAACAGGTCAAACACAGTCTCCAGACTGCCTCTCCAAGAGGCGCTCTCCTGTGCCACCTTCCGGGCCCGCTCCAGCATCTTGGTCCGCTGACGACGAAGCACTTGAATTGCTAGAGCCTCTTTAGAGGGAAAGAAGGTATAGAAAAACGCTTTGGATATCCCGACGGCCTCATAGATCTCCTTTAGAGAGGCCTCACGATATCCCTTTTGGGAAAAAGAACGCTGCCCCAGATCCAGCAGCCGCTCCCGAATATCCTCCCGATCCTGGACGGTATAAGTTTTTTTCGCCATGGTATCCCTCCTTTTTCCCTCTGGATAGAATCAAGTATATCAGAATATCCGGCGGGAGGGAATGGATATTTTTCACAGAAGGTCTTTTTCTGAAAAGAAAAATCGGGCAAACATAAGTCATTGAGTTGACCTGGCTGGAGAGTTTCGGTACAATGTAGTCACTGTGTTATGGATAATCAGACAAATTTTAGGAGGCAGGAGCCATGGACGAGAGAGAAAGCTTTTCGTCCCGCTTGGGATTTATTTTGATTTCAGCCGGGTGCGCGATTGGGCTAGGGAATGTATGGAGATTCCCCTACATCACAGGAAAGTACGGAGGTGCGGCCTTCGTCCTGATCTATTTGCTGTTTTTGGTCATTCTTGGACTGCCCGTCATGGTGACGGAGCTGGCGGTCGGCCGGGCCAGCCAGAGGAGCATGGCCTTGTCCTTCCACGTTCTGGAGCCGGCCGGTTCCAAATGGCATTGGTACAGCTATCTCGGTTTTGCGGGCAACTATTTACTGATGATGTTCTACACGGTCATAGCTGGGTGGCTGCTCTACTACTTTGTCAAAATGCTACGGGGCGATTTTATGGGTTTGGATGCCGCCGGCGTGGCAGAGCAATTCAGCCAGATGCAGGCCCGCCCCGGCATTATGACCATATATATGGTGATCGTGGTATGTATCGGAATGCTGGTGTGTGCCCAGGGGCTGCGGAATGGAGTGGAGCGAGTTAACAAGGTCATGATGCTGTGCCTGCTGGCGCTGATGTTGGTGCTGGCGGTCAACTCCATCACTCTGGAGGGAGCGGGGGAGGGGCTGAAGTTTTATCTTCAGCCCAATTTTCGGAATTTGATGTATGACGCCCAAGGAAATTGGATTTTGGGTGAGGCGATCTTTGCCGCTATGGGGCAGGCATTCTTCACCCTGTCGCTTGGAATTGGCGCCATCGCCATTTTTGGGAGTTACATCGGCAAAGAGCACCGCTTGACCGGGGAGGCTCTGCGGATCGGCGTACTGGATACCTGCGTAGCTTTTGTAGCCGGGCTAATCATCTTCCCGGCCTGCTCCGCCTTTGGAGTCCCCACCGGAGAGGGGCCCTCTCTGGTTTTTGTTACCCTGCCCAATATTTTTGACCATATGCCAATGGGGCGGCTGTGGGGAGCTCTCTTTTTCCTATTCCTGTCCTTTGCGGCTTTGTCCACCATCATTGCTGTCTTTGAGAATATCATCTCCTTTTGTATGGACAAGGGATGGAGCCGGAAAAAAGCTGTGCTGGTCAATTTTATCTGGGTCTTGATCCTGTCCATGCCCTGTGTGCTGGGCTCTAACCTGTGGGCAGCTTTCCGGCCCCTTGGAATGGATATCTCTGGTATAGAGGACTTTTTAGTGTCCCAGAACATTCTGCCCCTAGGTTCGCTGCTCTACCTATTGTTCTGCGTCTCCAAACGGGGATGGGGCTGGGACGCCTTCCTTGCCGAGGCCAACGCCGGCAGCGGACTGCGTTTTCCGGCCGCTACTCGCTTCTATGTCACCTATGTCCTGCCGCTGATTGTGCTGTTCATTTTCGTGATGGGATATTGGAATACCTTTTGGAAGGGCTGAACCGGCTGTGTCAGCAGGGCGCGTTAAGCGCCCTGCTTTTTATTTTTCTTGACATATTTTTAGTATGGTAGTATATTAGCGTGGTAAAGAATTTGAGAAGGAAGCTTCTCACCAGACAGAGGGAGCGATACCATGAAGCTGACAGTCAATACGCCAGAGGGAACGAGGGACCGTCTTTTCTCGGAGTGCCAGGAGCGCCGCCAAGTCCAGAGCCGTCTGATCCGCTTGTTTCGGCAGCGAGGCTACTTAGAGGTTTCTACACCGGAAACAGAGTACTATGATCTATTTGCGCTGTCTGGCAGTGCGATTCCCCAGGAGCGGATGTTAAAAGTCGGGGATCCAAGTGGAAAAATTTGTGTGATGCGGCCAGACTCAACCACTCCAATCGCCCGTGTGGCTGCCACAAAGCTCCGCTCTATGGCGCTGCCCCAGAGGCTGTACTACGACCAGAAGGTTTACCGGGCCAACCCTGCCCACAACGGCAGCAGCCGGGAGATTCCCCAGTGTGGTGTTGAGCTTATTGGAGCCAAAGGGTTGAAAGCTGATCTGGAAATCATCGTTACCGCCATTGACTCCCTGCGGTCTTGTGGAGCGCCCCGCTTCCATGTGGAGTTGGGACACGCCGGCTTTTTCCGGGACCTGGCCGCCCGTCTGGACCTGGACGATGGCCAGGAGGAGGAGATACGCACCCTGGTAGAGGGAAAAAATTTTGCGGCACTGAACGCCTTTTTATCTCCTTATAGAGGTAACCCGGCTTGTGCCGCGCTGGAGCGGCTGTCCCGACTCTTCGGCGGGACAGAGGTCCTGGCCGAAGCGGAGAGGCTGGCGGGGAAAACAGAGGCGGTGGACTATCTCCATGCCCTCTATGACGAGCTGTCCGCCGCTGGATACGGACAGTATGTCCGTTTTGACCTTGGGATGGTCCACCAGATCGACTACTATACTGGTGTCGTTTTTCGGGGCTATGTAGAGGGGGCTGGTGACGCGGTCCTGTCAGGCGGCCGGTATGACGCGCTGGTAGAGATATTTGGCCGTGAGGCCCAGGCCACTGGCTTTGCGGTGGATGTGGATGCTGTGGCCCGTACCCTGCCGGAGACCGCGCTGCCCCAGCTTCGGGCGGTGGTCCATTATGAGCCCGGCTACCTATCCCAGGCATTGGAGGCTGTGGACGGGCGCCCCGCCGGCACCTGTGAGCTGTCCCCCTGCCGTACCTTGGAGTCCAGCAGAAATATGGCACGGGAGAAGGGGGCGGAGATGGTGCTAGTCTTTGATAAGGACGGAGAGAGGAGAGTGTTGGTATGAGCGAACGGCTGCGAATCGCAATCACAAAGGGGCGGCTCCTGGACCAGTCTGTGGAGTTGTTTGAACGGGTCGGGCTGGATTGCGGACCCATCCGGGACCCGGGCCGCCGGCTTATCCACTCGCTGCCTAACTATCCGCTGGATGCCGTGCTGGCCAAGGCTCCAGACGTTATTACCTATGTGGAGCATGGGGTATGCGATCTGGGCATCGTGGGAAAGGATACCATTCTGGAGAAGGGCGGCAGCTTTTATGAGGTCCTGGACCTGGGCTTTGGACGGTGCCGCTTTGCTTTGGCAGTGAAGTCAGGCAGCGATTTTTATGGGACGTATAAGACCCGCCGGGTGGCCTCCAAATATCCTGAGGTGACACGGGCCTTTTTTGAGAAGAAAGGGATGGATGTAGATATCATCAAGATTGAGGGCAGTGTGGAGCTGGCCCCGCTCCTGGACCTAACTGACGCCATCGTGGACATCGTGGAGACCGGGGCTACCTTAAAGGCAAACGGACTGGAGCCCATTGAGACAGTGGCTGATGTATCCGCCCGCCTTATCATCAACACGGCCAGTATGAAGCTCTATAAGGGTCAGATCAACGATTTGATTGCCAAATGTGAGACTGGATTGGAGAAAGAGCTATGATTACTATTATCGAAGCGGATGGACGGCGAGAGCGTGAGCAGTTGGAGGCCATGCGGGCCCGGGCTGCCCAAAAGAACGAAGCGATAGAACTGGCTGTCTCCTCCATTATGGAGAATGTAAAGGAAGAAGGCCTGCCGGCAGTAGAGCGATATACCAGGGAGTTTGACCACCGGATGCCCTATGAGGTACCTAATGAGAGGCTGGAACAGGCCTATCAGAGCTGCCCGCCGGAGTTGATATCTGCCCTGGAACATGCGGCGGACAATATCCGTGACTATAATCAGCGATTATTGACCAAAACAGTGGAGTGGACCTCTCCGGACGGTGGCACTGTTGGGAGGATCGTACGGGGACTGACCAGGGTTGGAATCTATGTTCCCGGTGGAACAGCCGCCTACCCCAGCTCCGTACTGATGAACGCCATTCCCGCCAAGGTGGCTGGTGTGGAGGAGATCATTATGGTGACTCCTCCTACAGATAATCTGAATGACGGCGTTCTGGCTGCTGCTAAGATCGCCGGAGTGGACCGGGTTATCGCTGTGGGTGGGGCCCAGGCTGTGGCCGCTTTGACCTATGGCGCCGGCTTTATTCCCAAGGTGGATAAACTGGTGGGCCCTGGCAATGCCTTTGTCGCCGCGGCAAAGCGGATGGCCTATGGTACGCTGGATATCGATATGGTGGCCGGCCCCTCTGAGGTGTTGATTATTGCTGACGGTTCAGCCGATGGGAAATATGTGGCGGCGGACTTGCTAAGTCAGGCGGAACATGATAAACTAGCATCCGCGGTACTGTTGACGGACAGCATGGAGTTAGCTCGAAGCGTGGACCGAGAGATCATCCGCCAGACCGGCTATCTGGAGCGGTCTGAGATCATGGAGGCGTCTCTGCGGGATTTCGGCTGCGCCATCGTCTGCCCGAATCTGGACTGGTGTGTGGAGCTGGCCAATGAAATCGCGCCGGAGCACCTGGAGATCATGACCTGCCAGCCACGGGAGCTGCTGCCCCGCGTCAAAAACGCTGGAGCCGTATTCCTGGGGGCCTACAGTCCGGAGCCCCTGGGTGATTATCTGGCGGGACCTGACCATGTGCTTCCTACCAGTGGGACGGCCAGGTTCTTCTCCCCACTGAGCGTTGACAGCTTTTTGAAAACAATGAGTGTTATTCAGTTTGACCGGTCCAGTCTGGCACCTATTTCTTCCGAGATCATGACGTTGGCCCAGACAGAAAAGCTTACCGCCCATGCCAACTCGATCCGTGTGAGGTTTGAGGAAGGGGAGCCTGAGATTAGGCGGGGGTAAAACCGCGGTGGATAGACATCCGCTACTACACTTAATCTTCTTGACTAAAAAACTGCCGGGACAAAGTCCCGAGAAGCGAATCAGAATAGAACATAGAGGGAGGGGTCGTGCTGTGCGGACGGCTGAAATTTCCCGTGTGACAAAGGAGACAAATATACAGGTCAAGTTGACCTTAGAAGGCGGAAAAATTGAAATAAAAACAAGAATCGGCTTTTTTGATCATATGCTCACCGCCCTGGCCTTCTATGCCGGCTGGGGTTTGGAACTGGAGGTAGAGGGCGACCTTCATGTGGATGGACACCACACGGTAGAGGACACGGGGATCGTCTTGGGCCAGGCACTGAAGCAGGCGCTTGGGGAAAAAACGGGCATCCGGCGTTTTGGCGCTGCCTTTGTTCCCATGGATGAAGCCCTGTGCTTTACCGCCCTGGATTTTTCTAACCGGCCCTTCCTGGTTTTTGACGCGGAGATGCCCCAGGGGATGATCGGTGGCTACGACTCCTGTTTGACGGTCGAGTTTATGCGTGCCTTAGCGATGAACGGTGGGCTGACACTGCACCAGAAGTGCCATTACGGGTCCAATGCCCACCATATCACAGAAGGGCTGTTCAAGTCCTTGGGACTGGCCGTCAAAGAGGCCATCAGAGTGGAAGGGGATCAGGTGGTGTCCACTAAGGGGCTGCTGTAAGCCGGGAGAGAGACTAGTTATGAGCTATATCGCTGTTGTAGATTATGGTGTAGGCAACCTGAAAAGCGTATCCAACGCCTTTGCCTATCTGGGAATAGAAACGAAAATTACCGGAGACCCGGACGAGTTGGAGCTGGCTCAGGCCATCGTCCTGCCTGGAGTGGGTGCCTTTCCGGATGCGGCAGACAAACTAAGGGCCACAGGCTTGGATCAGTCTGTGGTGAAACAGGGCCGTAAAAAGCCTGTGCTGGGGATCTGCCTTGGAATGCAGCTGCTGTTGGACAGGGGAGAGGAGGTCAGACCCTGCCCAGGTCTGGGTGTCATAAAAGGAGTCTGTGCCAGGATCCCCACGGAAGAAAAACTGCCCCATATCGGCTGGAACAGCCTGACATTTCCTAGTCGATCCCCGTTGTTTGAAGGGGTAGATGAGGGCAGCTATGTATATTTTGTCCATTCCTTCTCCGCACAGCACACAGATCCAGACCAGGTTAGTGCTGTGTCCCAATATGGGGTCCCTGTGATTGCCGCCGTCCAAAACGGGAACTTTTTTGGCTGTCAGTTCCACCCGGAAAAGAGCGGAGAGACCGGGCTGGCTATCTTACAAAATTTTGCGGGTTTAACCCGCTGAACCTATTGAATTTCCAGGGGGTAATTTCCCATGTCCCGTCCTTACAGTGGTAAACGCATTTATCAGGAGCGCCGGTCTAGCCGAACAGGGTCCGGCTCTGGGCAGACTTTGGGGCGAGTGATGTTCTTTCCCCTACAGATCCTCTATTTGGAGCTGGTGCTTCATATTTATATGGGCAATTATTTAGGGTACTTGCCTATTTATCTGGTGTTCAGCCTGGCGGGAGGCCTTTTTGTGGCCGCATTTACCCTGCCGTTCTCTCGGCTGGCCAACTGTATTATCACCAAAGTGCTGGCGTTCCTGTTTTCTCTGATTTATGTGGTGGAGATTATCGCAAAAAAGATTTTGACCACTTATTATGGGTTCAGCGCTGTGAAAATGGCGGCGGGAAATCGGCTCATTGACTACGCCGACGTGATCGTATCTACCCTAGTGCGCTCCATTCCCATCATTTTGCTGCTTTTCCTTCCGGCGATTTTGATCATCGCCTTTGGGGGGCGCCTACTGGGCTTTGGACGATTTGATATCCGTTTTTCCGGGGTAGTGTTGGCCGGGGCGGTAATTTTTCATCTGCTTGGCCTGGGTATGGTCCATCTGCCCTGGAAGGGGGATTTGACTCCGAAGCAGCTGTACCGCATGGACACCAATATGGATGACCAGGTAGAGCAGCTCGGTATGTGGACATCGCTGAGACTGGATGTGAAGCACCTCTTTTTCCCGGCGGACAACACATTAGATGCGGACTTTAGTGGTCTGGGCGACTTGGGAGGCAGTTCCTCCTCGGAAGAGGGCGGCTCCTCCCAGAATCTAGAGGACCCGGAGCCGGTCATCGACACATCACCCAACGTGATGGATGTGGACCTGTCCCAAATTGCGGAAACGGCTACGAATCAGGACATCCAGTGGTTAGCCAACTATTTCAACAGCGTGACTCCCACCAGAAAGAATGAATATACCGGGATGTTCGAGGGCTATAACGTGATTTTCCTGACACTGGAAGGTTTCTCTGGCTACGCTATTGACCCGGAGCTGACCCCTACACTCTATAAGCTGACCCACGAGGGCTTTGTATTCAACAACTTCTATACCGCCCTCCATTTTACCAGCACCTCCGGCGGCGAGTGTCAGAACTTGCTAGGACTATACCCGAAAAACGGGAATCCGGCCACCCTGCCCCGGACCGGGGACCTGGGGACCAACCTGTACTTCTCCCTGGCCCAGCAGTTGGGACGGGAGGGATACCTGGTCCAGGGCTATCACCCCAACTCCAATATGTATAACCGGGAGAAGTCTCATCCTAACCTGGGCTACGATTGGCGACAGTTCGGCATGGGCTTTGACAATTTGGAGCTGTCCGAAAGCGGCAAGCTGCTGTGGCCCCAGCGGGACAAGTATATGATCCAAGCCAGCATCGACAACTATCTCAATAGCGAGGCGCCCTTCCATGTGTACTATCTGACCATCAGCGGCCACATGCCATACTCCAACAACCGTGTGGCCAATCAGTACAGAGATCTTGTGGACCCGTTGCCTTACAGCGATACCACCAAGAACTATGTGGCCACCGTGATTGAAGTGGATCGGGCTTTGGAGTATCTCATCCAGCGGCTGGAGGAGGCGGGCAAGCTGGACTCTACCTTGATTGTTGCTGCCCCCGACCATATCCCTTACTTCGATGTAGCGACACTGGAGGAGCTGGCGGGTGAATCCTTTGGAAGCTCAGAGGACCTGGAGTATCTGAAGGAGGGCAACATCAATTTTGACGTATACAGAAATTCCCTGATCCTGTGGTCGGCCAGCATGGAGGAGCCTGTAGAGGTAGATAAGGTGTGCTGCCAGGTGGATATCCTGCCTACGGTGTCCAATCTTCTGGGGCTGGAGTACGACTCACGGATGCTGGACGGAAGCGATATTCTGTCAGACAACGAGGGATTGGTGGTCTTTTCCTCCAAGTGCTGGAGGTCAGATCGGGGGTTCTATGACCGCTATACCAGTACCTTTACCCCGGCTGCGGGAGTCTCCATGACCGCAGAGGAACAGGAGGACTATGTGTCCGCCATGAAGAAGCTAGTACAATATAAGCTGGACAGCACAGCGTTGGTCATAGAGAATGATTTTTACGGCTATGTGTTTGGGAATGGCTAAATAAGCTGGGGCGGGACCAGTGGCCCCGTCCCGCTTTTATCTGAATCAAAGGAGGAGCTGTCCTATGCAGATACTTCCCGCCATCGATTTGAAAGACAGAAAGGTTGTCCGACTCTACAAGGGGGATTTTGATACAGTCCACCAGGTGGCAAGAGATCCGGTGGAGACGGCACGGGCCTTTTTGCGCGCTGGAACTCGCTGGGTCCATATTGTGGATTTGGATGGAGCCAGAGATGGAACCAGAAAAAATGGAGAGATCGTCCAAGCGGTGTCAGATGTGGGGCTTCATGTCGAACTGGGCGGGGGAATCCGCTCTATGTCGGATCTGGAGGAGGTCTTTGACCTGGGCGTATCTCGGGCCGTCATCGGTTCCGCCGCTGTCACCCATCCCCAACTGGTATCCGACGCTGTGAAACGATGGGGAGATAAGATCGCGGTGGGCGTCGATACCAAAGACGGACGGGTCAAGACCGCTGGCTGGGTAGAGGACTCTGGCCTGGATTACCTGGAATTTGCGCGGTCCATGGAGAAGCTCGGTGTAAGGACGATCATCTTTACAGATATTGAGACAGATGGGACTCTGTCCGGCCCCAACTTTGGAAGACTGGAGGAGCTGCAGAGGACCGTCGGCTGCCATATCGTGGCCTCCGGCGGCGTATCGAATAACGGAGATATCCGTGTACTAGCCGCCATGGGACTGTACGGCGCTATCATTGGCAAGGCGTACTACGCCGGAACGATTGATCTGGCGCGGGCGGTGGCGGACGGAGGCACACAGGAATGAAGATTGCGGTCCTGGGATACAGCGGGGCCGGAAAGTCCACGTTATCCCGGGAGTTGGGGAAGCGGTACGGCTGTCCTGTCCTTCATCTGGACCAGGTGCAGTTTGAGGCTGGATGGATAGAACGGGACAGGGGAGAAGCCCTGTCCCAGGTGGAACAGTTTATGTCCCAAGAGAGCTGGGTTATAGATGGAAATTATAGTGCCTTTCTCCAAGAACGAAGACTGGAAGAGGCGGACTGTGTTATAATCCTACTTTTGAACCGCTTTTCCTGTCTGGTAAGGTCGGTCAAAAGATATGTTATCTACCACGGCCGCACTCGGGAGGATATGGCGGAAGGTTGCCTGGAAAAGTTGGACCCGGAATTCCTTGCCTGGCTGCTGTGGAAGGGGCGGAACCGAGCTTTTTATAGAGCGGTTGCCTTGCGGTATCCCCACAAGACGGTGGTTCTGAACGACCAGAGGGCCATCAATCGATTTTTGGAGGGACTGTCATGTTAGCCAAACGAATCATTCCCTGCCTCGATGTCCGTGACGGACGGGTGGTGAAGGGAGTCAACTTTGTCAACATCCGGGACGCGGGCGATCCGGTGGCGCTGGCCAAATTTTACTCGGATCAGGGGGCGGACGAGATCGTCTTTTTGGACATCACTGCCACCAGCGACAAAAGGGATACGGTGGCTGATGTGGTGGAGCGCACAGCCAGCCAGGTCTTTGTTCCGCTGACCGTTGGCGGCGGGATCCGCACGCTGGAGGATTTTCAGCGTCTGCTCCGGGCGGGAGCGGATAAGATATCTGTGAATTCGGCTGCGGTTCAGGACCCGACTCTGATCTCCAGAGCCGCGGAACGCTTTGGCTCCCAATGTGTCGTTTTGGCCATCGATGCCCGCAAGCGGACCGACGGCACCTTTGAGGTGGTCACCGCCGGAGGCCGGACTCCGACTGGCCTGGACGCTGTGGAGTGGGCTCAACAGGGGGAAGCTCTGGGCGCGGGGGAGATCCTCCTTACATCCATGGATGCGGACGGCACCAAGGCCGGCTTTGACCTGGAAATGACCCGTGCGGTCACTCAGGCGGTATCGATCCCGGTGATCGCCTCCGGCGGCTGCGGCACTCTGGAGCATTTTGCTCAGGTTTTCCAGGAAACAGGCTGCGATGCGGCCCTGGCGGCTTCCCTGTTTCATTTTGGCGAGCTGACGGTGCCCCAGGTCAAGGATTTTCTCCGGGGCAAGAATATCCCGGTGAGGTGATGGATATGTTTGATTTAGACCTCCTTTTTCAAAAGTCAGAGCTGATTCCGGTGATTATTCAGCATGTGGACACCAAGGATGTCCTGATGCTGGGTTTCACGAATAGAAAAGCGGTGGAGCTGACACTGGAAACGGGGACGGCTTGGTTCTGGAGCCGAAGCCGGCAGGAGCTCTGGAACAAGGGGAGCACTTCCGGCAACTTTCTCCATGTGAAGCGCATTATGACAGACTGTGACACCGATACCCTGCTTTACCTGTGCATTCCAGATGGACCTACCTGCCACACCGGAGCACACAGTTGCTTTTTCCGGGAAATCGAGATATAATAAAAACACAGTGTATCCTTTTTCAATGAGGGAAAACTGTCCTAGGATGGGAGCGATAAGGATGAATGATACTTTGGCCCAGCTATACCGGGTGATAGAGAGCCGGAGAGCGCAACCGCAAGAGGGTTCTTACACCTGCTATTTGTTAGAAAAGGGCCTGGATAAGATATTGAAAAAAGTAGGGGAGGAGTGTTCGGAAACCATTATTGCCGCCAAGAACGGCAGGCAGGAGGAAACGGTGGGGGAGATTTCCGATCTTCTCTATCATCTGACTGTTATGATGGTCCAACAGGATATCCCGTTGGAGGCGGTCATGGAGGAGCTGGATCGCCGCAGCACCAAGATCGGCAACTTAAAACAATTCCATGTCAGCGATCATGAGACCTGAAAGGAGTGTTTCCATTGAGTTTTGATCCCAATGAATTTGACCGCAGCTACGCAAGCGGTTATGTTGAGCCCCTTGGTCAGTATACAGCCAAGACCTTCCTGTGGGTGATGCTGGGCCTATTAATCACCTTTGGTACGGCGCTGGCCTGCCGGATGTCCTATTTCACCATCTATGCTTTGGTTTCTGTCCCCTATCTCCATCTGCTGGCTCTGGTGGCTACAATGATTTTATCTTTTACCATGGCTCGAAGGATCGAGCGGATGCGGGTCAGCACGGCTGTTCTGATATTCGTTCTGTTCTCCGTCCTGTTTGGTTTTACACTGTCCATCTACCTGTTTGTCTATGAGATAGAGTCAGTCATTTGGAGTTTCCTGCTCACGGGGCTTTATTTTGGCGCCCTGTCTGCCTACGGCTTTTTGACACGCAGGGACATGTCCAATTTGCGGCCGTTTCTGTTCTTCGGGTTGCTTTTCCTCATCGCCTTTGGCCTTTTATCCATGTTTATCCCCGGACTGGCAATGTTCGACCGGGTGGCCTGCCTGTTCGGCATCGCGGTGTTCCTGGCCTATACCGCCTATGACACGCAGAAGATCAAGGCTTTCTATCAATATTATGCCAGCTATCCCGACATGCTGGCCAAGGCGTCTATCTTCTCCGCTTTGCAGCTTTATCTGGATTTCCTGAACCTGTTTTTATATCTCCTTCGTTTCCTGGGAAATCGCAGACGGTAAAAAAAGCTCCCCGGTGCTAAATTAGCACTGGGGAGCTTTTTGTCTCAATTTATCGATAGGAGAGCAGAATGTCTACGTCCTTCCGCTTTGGAGCAGTCAGCTCGGCCCCTCCTGGCCAGCCGACCGCGATGAGGGCCATCAGCTCTTGATCCTCTGGCACCTCTAGATAGGCTTGAAGCCTCTTCCGGTCAAAGATTCCCATGATGACGGTACCTAGCCCTAATTCATGAGCGGCCAAGCAGAAGGTCTGGGCTGCGATACCGCAGTCGTAATACTGCCAACCGGCCTCTCGGTCTGTGGTAAAGCTGCCGTCCCGCTCATAGCCGCTGCGTGCCTTCACGAAGGTTTGGGCCACAAGCAGGGGACAAGCACGGATAATGGTGGGGTTGTTAGCCCCTGGCAGACAGTACTCCGAAGCGATGGTTTCCCGTGTGGCCGGATCCTCGATGGCGATATAGCGGCTGATCTGAGTGTTTTTCCAGCTTGGGGCATAGGAGGCCAGAGAAACGACTTTCTCCAGCAGCTCGCGGCTGACCGGCCGGTCAGCAAACTGGCGCACGCTGCGCCGGGTCAAAATACACCGTTGGGCGTCCATATCGACACGCTCCTTTTCTCATAAGCTGTATTCATGGTATCTCGCCCGAAAGGGATTGTCAAGCCTGGGGCTCATAGGACCCGGTATTCGCCGCCCGTGCGCCTGAAGGTATGCTGCCGGAGTAGGAGGAGGCAGTCTGATTACAGAAGGGCTCCTGCGCTAAATCCTCACGGGCCGGCTGACTGACTTCCCCACCGTCCTGTGGCTCGGTAGGTTCGATGACTATTGGTTCCTCCGAAGTGGGGCAGCCTGCCGGATCTCCGTCTCGTAGGCTGCCTGGAAGGGCGCTGGGAAGGACCTGATAGGACACGGACACATCCTCGTCTGTAGCAGCAAAACCGCCCAGAGAGACCTGGACAGCGTCCCCCTCCGGGTCCAGCTGGGCCAGAATGGCCAGCAGATGGGGATCTTCCTCTGTGATGGTCAGGTCGATACGGTTGTCGATCTCATTGATCCACCAGCCAGACATGACAGCCTTGCACACTGGGTCAGTACGGACAAGCTCGTTGAGCTGGTCCATCAGCCCGCTGAGGCAGGTGTAAGAATATTTTCCAGGGACAAAGACGGCGTTTCCGAAGTCCAGGTCAGGGAGCGGCTGACCCTCTACCTGCACGATGACGTACCGGCCAGTGTCATTGTCATAATAGTATCCACCGAACCAAGGCTGACTCTGCCAGGCAGATACCCCGGCTAGAGGAGGCGGCGCGGCCGCGTCTTTGGATTCCATGGGGTCGGTTTCTCCTCTGCCCTGGGCATAGGCGTCAGGGTCGGGGGCCAGAGCCTCAGGGGATAGGCCGTCCTCCAACACCGCAAGCTGAACCAGCCGGGCGAGAAGTTCCTCCGTCTGCTCCGGGGATGGAGTGTTTACCGCGTAAAAAACGCTGTAACCGTCCCTAGTGGTAAAGGACACCTCTCCATAGTTTGTGCCGTCCAGATCGGTGAATCGGGCTGCCAAGACCTCGATACCCTCGATGACTGTGAGGGCATCCCCCGGATAGCCCTCCGGGCGGCCAATGGCATCAGGAGAGACCTTGGTGCCTAGACCTCCTACCATTAGGGTCAGCTTACCCCAGTCGCAGTCGGCATAGAAGTGACCATAAAACAGCGTGTCCAAGGGGTCGCCGTGCCCCGGTCCGAAGGCTAACATACCGGAGAGCTGGTCAAACCCCTCCCACCCCAATACCTGGGGAATAAAGCCGCCCAGCAGGGTCTCCAAGTCGGACTGAGTAACCTCTCGGTTTACCCCCTCTCCAGCGGCGTAGCTGTGCGCGCTGGCTTGGGATGGTGCCTGGGTATCCCAGATGTTAAGCCGGGGCAGCTCCGTCCCGATTTCGCCATAGGCATCCTCGTTGGCTATCTCATAGGTGCCATATCCGCCCTGACCACCATCCAACACAGGATGAAGTGTGGGGGAGAGTGTGTGATAAATGGGATACGCGGCGATCAATAAAGCGGCGCAGGCAGCCAGCGCCCCATACTTCCAGGGGATGGGCTGCCGTCCGGCGGGAGCGGATTGGACAAGCCGCTCTTTCAGTTGGTCCACTGCCTGTTGGCTGGGTATCAGTTTTCTCTGCATGGAGCAAAACAGATTCTTATTCATCGAAATAATCTCCTTTCAGAGTCTGGCGCAGCCTCTCCCGACCACGGGACAACCGCATTCGGACCGCACCAGGACGGATAGACAGAGCGCGGGCGATTTCCTGTGTGGTCAGCCCCTGAAAATAAAAGAGGTAGATGGGGACACGGAGGGACTCCTCCAGCTCCATCACAGCCTGCCACACGGAGTTTTCTTCCGCGGACTGGAAGGGAAGAGGCCTGTCTTCCCGCTGGGAAAGAGGGACCGTCCTTTTCCTCCAACTGGAGGAGGTGACCCGCCGGCAGAAATTGATCGTGGTCCGAAGCAGCCATGCCTTTTGATGTTCCTCATCTCGAAAAGCTTTGTTTGATTGGAAGTAAGCGAGAAAGACCTCCTGAAATACATCCTCTGCGTCTGCTCGGCTGCCGGTCCTAGCCAGAGCCAGACCGTATACCGTATTTTGATAGCGGACCAGGATATCCTCCACTTGGCCGCCCGTACGCAGCGGTTTAGCGTCCATCGGCAAAACCTCCTTTCTACCATAACTCAACTCTGGAAGGCCAAATGTCACCGCTTTAAGAAATATTTTTAGACGGATAGATCGCAAGCCCCTGAAGTCCTGTGACGACCACCTCTGAAAACAAAGTTTATTTCCAACTTCCAATTCTAACAAAAGTATGTTATCATTACAATGTATTGATATGGACACGGAGGGAATTATGGTCGTCTTAGGCATCGACCCTGGGGTCGCTACCATTGGCTTTGGCCTCATTCGGGCTGATCGGGGCAGGAACGCTCTGCTCCAATATGGTGTCATCACCACACCGCCGGGGCTCCCTCTGTCCCGCCGCCTTTGTCAGATATCTGACGATATGGAGGAGCTGATCCACACCTTTCATCCGGACGAGATGGCCGTAGAGGAACTGTTTTTTACCAAAAATATTACCACTGGCATCGCCGTAGCCCATGGACGGGGAGTCATTCTGCTGGCCGCGGAGAAGCTGGGCGTGCCCGTCTTTGAGTACACCCCTATGCAGGTGAAACAAGCTGTCGCTGGCTACGGAGGGGCGGACAAGCGGCAGGTCATGCTCATGACCCAGCGGCTTCTCAACATGAAGGAGATCCCCCGGCCTGACGATGCCGCCGACGCCCTGGCCATCGCCATCTGCCACAGCCGGGCGGCCACATCTCTGCTGAACACTGAGCGGGTCTTTGACCCCAAAAAGTACGATACGAGGTAATGGGATGAGGATGATCGTCAAAAAGCCCGCTTCAGAACCGGAGTACAGCCTCCATGACGCCCATATTATGGAACTGCAGGCGGAGAAGGATACCCTGCGTCTGGTGACCCAGTACGGCTATGTGTGCACCGCCGCCCCCTATGGACAGGTGGATGGGGATGTGGAGCTCACCGGGGTGGACTGGGAGTCCTCTTACATCTACATAATAGAGTACCAGGACGTCCTGTGCGGCAACTGTGGAGCTTTTACTGGCAAAAAAATGACCCTGGAGACCTTCCTGCTGGAGCATTCCGACGGTACCCTGGACATTATGGACGAGAGCTATGGCTTTCGGCTGACCATGTTGAGCGGTTTTCTGAATCTGCAGGACCACATATTAGAATTTAAACTGGAGATCTACTATACCGGGGAAATACGGTATTTGCTAAAAGAATAAACACCGCCCAAAAGGCGGTATGCGGAGGAACTTATGTTTTACTATCTCAGCGGCACGGTGGCCCATATTGAGCCCTACCTGGCCGTGATTGATTGCGGCGGGGTAGGGTTTGCCTGCCGTACCACCAGCTACACCTTGTCAGCGCTGAAAAAAGGAGACAAGGGAAAACTTTTTACATACCTGAATGTCCGTGAGGATGCCATGGAGCTCTACGGCTTCGCCACCCAGGAGGAGCTGAACTTGTTTCAGCATCTTATCTCTGTGTCCGGCGTGGGACCCAAGGCGGCGCTGTCTATTCTGTCTGCCAGTACACCGGCCAATTTGGCGCTGTCCATCATTACTGGGGACGAAAAGGCTCTTACCTGCGCCCAAGGAATCGGCAAAAAAATTGCCCAGAGGGTGATTTTGGAATTAAAAGATAAACTGGCCAAAGGACAGACCATCTCTGCCAAGGGAGAGGCCTATGGCGGAACTGGCATCACCGTCATCCCGGAGAATAAGCTGTCAGAGGCGTCCGCCGCTTTGGCGGTACTGGGCTATTCCCAGGGAGAGATCAATCTGGCTTTGAAGGGAATCGATTTGGACAGCCTGGCGCTGGAGGAGATTATCAAGCAGGCCCTGAAAAAGATGATGAAGGGATGAGCGCCGGACTTGAGTTCCGAGGTAGTGAAGGCCCGATATGACGCAAGGCACCTTGTGCCATTTTATGGGCGGACTGATTTCAAAAAAGAGATTGAGGTGAAACGCTATGGCCAAGTATGAAGTAAGGCTTCATGGGGACTTTGACGACACCTTGCGGTATATCCATGAGGGCATTTTGAACGCCAGCATGTCGGCAAGCTTTGAGGATGAGAGTTATTTCCAGTCCGCCGGAGTGCGCTGCTGTGTACGGGTGTACGAGCGGTACAGCTTCGGCGGTGGTAACCGAGTGTCCCTGGCCATGACTTTGGCAGGGGATGGGGATGAGCTGTTCCTGTCCGCCATCACCTCTGGCGGCAGCCAGGCCATGTTTTTTAAGCTCAACACCTGGGGGGAGGAGGCCTTTTTAGATACCCTCCGGGATCTGGCGGAAAAGCTCTAAAATAAAACAGGAAGTGAACCCATGGCAATCGATTTTTCCAACATAGAATTTGACCGTGAGGAGCCGGGTGAACCGCTGGTGACCACCTCTCTCACCAGGGAGGACGAGGGGGAGTATTCTCTTCGGCCCAGAACCCTCCGGGAGTATATCGGCCAGGAGAAGGCAAAGGGAAACCTGGAGGTGTTCATCCAGGCGGCCAAGATGCGCCATGAGCCCCTGGACCATGTGCTCCTCCACGGACCACCCGGATTAGGTAAGACTACCCTTAGCGGCATTATCGCCAACGAGATGGGGGTCAATGTGCGCATTACCTCTGGCCCCGCCATTGAAAAGGCTGGGGACCTGGCTGCCCTGCTCACCAACCTGAATGAGAACGACATACTCTTTGTGGATGAGATCCACCGCCTCAACCGCTCGGTGGAGGAGGTTCTGTACCCGGCCATGGAGGACTACGCCATCGACATCATCATCGGCAAGGGCCCATCGGCCAACTCTATCCGCTTGGACCTGCCCAAGTTTACCCTGATTGGGGCTACTACCAGGGCTGGCCAACTGTCTGCCCCATTGCGGGACCGGTTCGGTGTGACCTTAAGGCTTGAACTCTATACCCCGGCGGAACTGGCGTTGATCGTTACCCGATCCGCCGGCATCTTGGAGGTGCCCATTGAAGCCGACGGGGCCATGGAGATCGCGCGCCGTAGCCGTGGAACCCCCCGCATCGCCAACCGAATGCTACGCCGGGTACGGGACTTCGCCCAGGTGAGGGCTGGCGGTGTCATCACCAAGAAGGTGGCTGATGAAGCCCTCACCGCCCTGGAGATCGACTACCTGGGGCTGGATTCCATCGATCACCGGATGCTTCGCTCTATTATTGAAAACTATCGGGGGGGACCAGTGGGGTTAGATACTCTGGCCGCTACCATCAACGAGGAGGCTGTTACCCTAGAGGACGTTTATGAGCCCTATCTGATGCAGCTTGGCTTCCTCACCCGTACCCCAAGAGGGCGGTGCGTCACGGAAAAAGCCTATCGACATTTAGGACTGCCTGTCGCGGGAGCGGCAGCCGTGGACCAGCTGGATCAACTGACATTCTGACTTGACACATTTTGTATGATAGAGGTGCGAATTTATGGGTAAATTATTTGGGACTGACGGAATCCGCGGCGTAGTCAACGCCGGGCTTGATGCCGATTTGGCGTATAAAGTAGGACTGGCTGCCGCTATTGTGCTGTCCAAGGACAAAAAACCGGGGGAGAAGCCTCTGGTTACCATCGGGAAGGATACCCGGATCTCCGGGGATCTGCTGAAAGGCTCCCTCATCGCTGGGCTGTGCACTGCTGGGGCCGATGTGCTGGACTTGGGCACTCTTCCCACCCCAGGCGTGGCCTGGGTGACTGTGGACGAGGGGGCGGACGCTGGCATCGTTATCTCCGCCAGTCACAATCCATTTGAGCACAACGGCATCAAGATCTTCAACGGCCAGGGCTTCAAGCTGTCCGATGAACTGGAGGAAAAAATCGAGGATATTGTCCTCTTTGGCCACAACAATGTCCCTATGAAAACAGGTGGCGATATTGGCAAGGTGAGCTATGTGGCCCCCAAGGCCAGCGAGGACTACATCGACCACCTGGAGAGCACTATAGACTCCACCCTGGGTGGCCTGCGTATCCTTGTAGACTGTGCCAACGGAGCGGCCTCTACCACTGCCGCGCGGCTGTTTGACCGCTTCTCTAAGCTGCGTACCGACGTCATCAACGCCGACCCGGATGGAATCAATATCAACGAAAAGTGCGGCTCTACCCATATTGATGGATTGGCCGCTATGGTCAAGGCAGGCGGCTACGACATTGGCATCGCCTTTGATGGGGACGCGGACCGATGTCTGGCGGTCGATGAACTGGGAAATCTCATCGACGGGGATCAGATCATGGCCGCCTGTGGACTGGATATGAAAGCCAAGGGAAAGCTGCCTGGGAATGCCATCGTGGCCACTGTCATGTCCAATCTGGGCCTACATCTTTACAGCAAGGAAAAAGGTATGGACCTGGAATGTACTGCGGTAGGCGATCGGAATGTTCTAGAGCGGATGCTGGAAAAGGGGTACCGTCTAGGCGGCGAGCAGTCTGGCCACATGATTTTCCTGGAGTACGCAACTACTGGCGACGGCCAGTTGACTGCGTTACAGATGTTGGCCCTGCTGAAGGAGAGTGGAAAAAGGGCTTCGGAGCTGTTTGGATGCTGTCCCCGTTTCCCACAGGTGCTTATCAATGTTCCGGTCACGGATAACGATGTAAAAAAGTCGGCGATGGCCAGCCCGTTACTGGCCCAGGCTGTCCAGCAGGAGGAGAGCGCCCTAAACGGCGAGGGCCGGGTGCTGGTCCGCCCGTCAGGAACCGAGGCCCTGATGCGGGTGATGGTGGAGGCCAAGACAGAGGAGATTGCCCAGGCGGCTGCCAAACGGCTGGCAGATCTGATCCCCCAACTATAAAAGATGAATCGGATATGGTCGAGCTTGGAGGTTTTGACAAAATATTTCTGCCAAGGGCTTGACAAATCCGTTGATTTTGTTTATTATGATTAAGAGCCATCCTATTGATATGGAAGTAACGCGATTCCAGAGTTTGTCCGATGAGGAATTATGTCAGCAGATCTCCAATGGCTGCCGTGAGGCGGAGGATGAATTGGTCCTTCGATATGGTCAGCTGGTACGTGCTTGTGCCCGCCCTCTGTTCTTAGCAGGCGGGGATAGCGAGGACCTGATCCAGGAAGGTATGTTGGGCCTACTGACTGCCATCCGTGGCTTTGATCTCCGGCGGGACACGGCTTTTCGCACTTATGCTGAAATTTGTATCCGAAGCCGTCTGATTACTGCTGTCCGAGCCGCCCAAGGCGGCAAGCATTCCCCATTGAATCACAGCATCTCTTTTGAACCCCCTCTTTTTGACGGGACCAACGCGCGACTGTTTTCCATCGTGGAAAGCCCGGAGGACGTCATCATCGGCAGGGAGGAACTGAAAGAGCGGCTAGATGCTCTGAAGGGCCAGTTGTCTGAGCTTGAAGCCAATATTTTGCCGCTCTATTTAAACGGCCTCTCCTGTGGAGAGATTGCAAAGCAGGTAGACCGCTCCCAAAAGTCGGTAGACAACGCCATCCAACGCATTCGCCGCAAAATGGCGCGGTGATTTTATCCCCGGCGTATCCAGCGTGAGCTGATCGCATATTACAATCGCCCAAGCGAATTGATTTGGGCAACGAGTCAAAGAGAGGGAAAGTCCATGTACGAAGACAAGATCCTGGTATGTAAAGAGTGTGGCAACGAGTTCACCTTCACCGCTGGTGAGCAGGAGTTCTATGCCGAGCGCGGCTTCCAGAACGAGCCCCAGCGCTGCAAGGCCTGCCGTGATGCCCGCAAGAACGCTGCTCGCGGCCCCCGTGAGTATTTTACTGCGGTGTGCGCTGCCTGTGGTGGTGAGGCTAAGGTTCCTTTCGAGCCCAAGTCTGACCGTCCTGTTTACTGCAGCGACTGCTTCGCCAAGATGCGTGAGCAGCAGGGCTGATATCTGCCAAGAAAAAAGGGCGCCCAATCGGGCGTCCTTTTTCTTGCCCCATCAAAAACGCTCGGATCGCCACATCGGCATCCGAGCGTTTTTGATGGACTTATTTGACTAGCATACTCATATCGTACAGGCCCGGAGCATCCACTGTGGCCATGAATTTTGCGGCTTCAAGAGCCCCTTTGGCAAAAATCTCACGGGAATGGGCGATATGACGGATCTCCATTACTTCATCGTGGCCGGCAAAAATGATCTCATGCTCTCCTACAATGGTGCCTCCACGTACAGCAGAGATGCCAATCTCCTTTTTATCCCGTGGTTGACGGACGGAGTGTCGGTCAAAGACGTATTCGGTTTCATGCCCACAGGCGGAGGCGGCAGCATCCGCAATCATAAGGGCAGTTCCCGAAGGGGCATCTACCTTGCGGCGGTGGTGCCGCTCGATGATCTCGATATCATAGCTGTCTCCCAATACTGTGGAAGCCTTCTTGACCAACTCAAGCAGTACATTGATGCCAAGGGACATATTAGCCGAGCGGAAGATTGGAACTTCTAGAGCGGCCGCACCAATTTGAGCGACTTGCTCAGGAGTATATCCGGTGGTAGCCAAAATCATGGGAATTCGGGTATCCCTGGCAAAGGACAACAGACCATCCAGCGCGGCCGGAGAGGAAAAATCAATGACAGCATCCGCTTCTCCATGAAATTGGGCAGGGGAGGAGTACACCGGAAATTCTCGGTCACTGGCGCCTAGTACATCAAAGCCAGCGACGACCTGGACCTGGGGATCTGCCTCACAGAGAGAGGTCACCACCCGGCCCATATGACCATTACAGCCGGAAATGATTATCTTTAGCACGTGTGGACGCTCCTTACTTCAGCAGGCCCATCCGCTCCATCGAGGTGCGGAGTACGGCCAGATTCTTGTCAGAGATATCGCACAGAGGCAGCCGAAGTGAACCAGCCTCCATCCCCATTAGATTCATAGCCGCCTTGACGGGGATGGGATTGACCTCACAGAACAGGGCGTCGATTAGATCCATATATTCGATCTGGAGTTTAGCCGCGGATTCGAAGTCATTGTCCAGGCACCAGTGGCTCATCTGTACCATGACCTCAGGGATGATGTTAGAGGCCACAGAGATGACGCCTTTAGCTCCCAGCGCCATCATAGGGACCACTTGGTCATCATTGCCGGACCAGATATAGAAGTCGTCAGGGCACAGATACCGGGTATGGGCCAGGAGGGAGAAATTGCCACTGGCCTCCTTGACGCCGTTGATCTTGGGATTTTCGGACAGCACCTTATAGGTGTCGGCAGTAAAGGATACGCCGGTGCGGCTGGGAACATTATACAGGATGATGGGAAGGTCAGTCCGGTCGGAAATATACTCATAGTGCTTGATCAGACCGGTCTGGCTTGCCTTGTTATAATAGGGGGTGACGTGGAGCAGGGCATCTGCACCGGAATCCTGTGCGTGCTGGGACAGGTAGACGGCGGCAGAGGTGTCGTTGCTGCCGGAACCAGCGATGACCTTGACACGGTGATCTACCCGCTTGACACAAAATTCCACGGCGGCAATGTGCTCACGAATAGACATGGTAGCGGACTCACCAGTGGTGCCGCAGACACACACCGCATCCACGCCGGCGGCGATCTGGTCGTCGATCAGCTTTCCGAAGGCGTCGTAGTTGATGCTGCCGTTTTGGTCAAAGGGAGTGACCAGCGCGGGACAGGAACCGGTAAAAACAGGACTTCTCATAAACAATACACCCTTTCTTCAAATGCGGGAAGTAAGGAGGGTGACCTCCTGGCTCACCTATGATCGATATAGCCCTCGGCGCACAGCAGCTCGGCCAACAGGACAGCGCCGCCTGCAGCACCCCGCAGGGTATTGTGGGACAGGCCCACGAACTTATAGTCATACTGTGTGTCCTCACGGAGCCGCCCCATGGAAACCGCCATTCCGCCTTCCAGCTCACGGTCCAGCTTGGCCTGGGGACGGTCTGGCTCCTCGAAGTAATGGATAAACTGCTTGGGCGCGGAGGGAAGCTCCAGCTCCTGGGCTCTGCCCTTGAAATTGGCCCAGTCTAACTTGATCTGCTCGATGGAGGGCTTTTCACCGGAAAACTTGATAAATACGGCGGCGGTGTGTCCGTCGGATACTGGGACGCGCAGACACTGGGCGGTGATGGAGGGGCCATCCGCCTTGACAAATTTATCGTTCTCGATGCGTCCCCAGATCTTCAACGGCTCCTGCTCGCTCTTTTCCTCCTCGCCACCGATATAAGGGATCAGGTTATCGACCATTTCGGGCCAACGCTCAAAGGTCTTGCCGGCGCCAGAGATGGCCTGATAGGTACAGACCAGGACCTTTTCCACACCGTACTTCAGCAGGGGGGTGATGGCGGGAGCATAAGACTGGATAGAGCAGTTGGACTTGACGGCGATAAAGCCGCGTTTGGTGCCTAGGCGGCGGCGCTGTGCGGGGATGATCTCAATATGCTGAGGATTCATCTCGGGGACCACCATTGGCACGTCATCGGTCCAACGGTGGGCGGAGTTGTTGGAGACCACGGGACACTCGGCTTTGGCGTACCGCTCCTCCAAAGCGCGGATTTCATCCTTCTTCATATCAACAGCACAGAATACGAAGTCCACCAGACCGGCGATCTTCTCCACGTCGGCCTGAGCATCCATGACAACCAAGCCCTTGGCCTCTTCAGGAATGGGTTTCTCCATGGCCCAACGTCCGGAGACAGCCTGCTCATAGGTCTTTCCAGCAGAACGGGGGCTGGCTGCGATGACTGTAAGCTGGAACCAGGGATGACCCTCCATCAGTGTGATGAAACGCTGACCAACCATACCGGTTCCGCCAATGATACCTACTTTATACTTTTCCATGTAAAGCAACCTCCAAATCTCTCTTATATAAGGGTATGACAAAGTCTGAACATAGATGAGTCGACCAGGGAAAAGAAAAAAATAAATCAGCGGCTTTTCAAGCGGCTGATTTTGTACTATAATGTCGACTAAGAGCAAATTGCTCGACCGGCAAAATATTCACAAAAGCAGACAGCTCTCCATCAGCCTGACCCTGATGACAGTCGGCTGGCTGTTAACCAGACGACCAGAGCAAACTCTTGACCGGAAGAGCAGCTCTTCGGCGGCGTCCCCTTTGAACATGGATCAGCGGGAACCGGCTCCCTGGCCATGTCTACTGATGTAGCCGCACCTCTATCTTGCAGAATTTGACCCTATCCTATCACGTTTGAAGGTCGGTGTCAATAGTACAAAACCGCAGAAGTGGAGAAATGGAGCAGACCATGAGGAGAAATTGGATGCGGCTTGCCGCCGCTGTACTTGCAATAACCCTGGCAGTCCCCACCGGATGGGCCGTAAGAACCAACAGTGACGGTGAGGTTATGATCCGTGTAGGGCTGGCATCCTCGTACCAGTACGTAGAAACGGGAGAGCTGGAGGCCGCTCACCTCCAAAATAATACAGGGTATGGCGCCGGTTTCCGCTTCGGCTACTACGACGGGAATATGGATTTCGTTGAGCTGGGACGGACGGAGAAGGACATTGACCAGGTGGCGGTGCTTAAGACACAAAACCTCTACTATGGACGGGACGCCTCGTTGGGCAAGACTACCTACTCCTCCTCCATTACCAGCAATATCGCGGTGGGCTGCTATCATATTTTGATCGATAGCGGGTATGGAGACTACGAGGACGCACGGCGGGACGCGGAAGACTATGAGGATGGCTTCGTGGCCTGGATAGATGGAGAATACCAGGTTCGGGTGGGAGCCTATCTCTCAAAGGGCGAGGCGCTGGACGCAATCGATACCTTAGGGGAGGGGACCGTTGTAGGGACTACTTCCTACGGAATGAGTATTGTGGAAACAGGGACGGATCATATCCTGTTTCAATTTGACCAGGGAACAGGTGGTATCCTGGCGATCCTGCCAGACGTGACCGGAGCAGAGGATGTCAGGACTTGGTTCTCCAATTATAAATACCGAGGTGGCTTTCTTTATCAGCGCCTCAATGGAGGAAATATCTCGGTAGTCAATGTGGTGGAGCTGGAGGACTATGTAAAGGGTGTGGTCTGTTATGAGATGGGCCGCACCTGGCCCTTGGAGGCCCTGAAGGCCCAAGCCACCTGTGCCAGGACTTATGTTCTGAGGAACATGGGCCGGCACCAGAGCTACGGATTTGACGTATGTGGCAGTACGGAATGTCAGGCATACCATGGTTGCGGAGATGGACGTTCCAACTCCGGCCCCAGTGAGGTAAGCGACCAGGCGGTAGAGGAAACAGCGGGCCAGGTGGTTCTCTATAACGGAAAATTGGCAGAGACCGTATATTCCTCCAGCGCGGGCGGAGCCACAGAGGACGCAAAGAATGTCTGGGGGACGGATACAGTCAACACCCATCCCTACCTGAAGGGTGTGATAGATCCTTACGAATCCCTAGTAGACGACTTAAATCCCTATTCTCCCTGGACGGTTACCTATACCTCAGAGGAGCTGACCAGTAAACTTCAGAGCAACGGCTTTGGGGTTGGTACTTCCATCGATTACCTAGAACTGACCTACTCTGAGATGGGAAACGTCATTCGACTTCAGGTACACTGGAAAAATGGGAACAGCAACACGTTCAAGCCAAGTGCATCCTCTGGCGGCATAGATATGGGTATCCGAGGAAATTTTGGTGTTAAGTCGATCCGGTTTACAGTAAATGGAAAGATGGCCAGCCAGCCAGCCGGAAACGGATCTGGAAGCTATGCGGTCAATGGTTCCGGTACACTGAGTGGTACGGACGATGTATATGTGATTTCTGGTACCGGTTCGGTATCTGGAGCTGGAAGCGATCTGTATGTGATCTCCGGTTCTGGAAAGATTAGCTCGCTGTCGGAGGGGAATACCGGTGCCTCCGGGACCAATGTGGGAGGCGGCACAGTGACCGTCTCTGGAGATACTTATGTATTTGACGGAGCGGGCTGGGGGCACCAATTGGGAATGAGCCAATTTGGTGCCAACGCCATGGCCCGCGAAGGGTTTGACTATGACGAGATACTGAAATTTTATTTTCCTGGCGTCCAAGTGGACGCCTATTAAAAGAAGAGAAAGGCGTAAACTGTTTTGAAGACCTCTGATTTCAATTTTGAACTGCCAGAAGAGCTGATCGCCCAGACTCCTCTAGAGCGGCGTGATTCCTCCCGGCTGCTGACACTGGACAAGAACACAGGAGCAGTCGGACATCACCACTTTTATGATCTGCCGGACTTCCTGCGCCCCGGGGATTGCCTAGTCCTCAATGACTCCAGAGTGCTGCCCGCTCGTCTGATCGGGCACCGACCTACGGGAGGGACCTGTGAGGTATTGCTGCTGGTGGACCGGGGCGAGGGGTGCTGGGAATGCTTAGTCCGTCCAGGAAAAAAACTTAGGACAGGCGCCCAGATAATATTTGGACAAGGGCAGCTGACTGCAACGATTGAACGGGAGCTGGAGGACGGCAAGCGGCTGGTCCAGTTCCACTACCAGGGAATTTTTCTTGAAATATTAGAGGAATTGGGGAAAATGCCCCTGCCGCCCTATATCAAGGCCGAACTGGAGAACCAGGAGCGTTATCAAACGGTCTATTCTAAAGTCGTAGGATCCGCCGCAGCGCCCACCGCCGGACTGCATTTTACTCCGGAACTGCTGGATAATATCCAGGAAATGGGTGTGAAGGTATGCTACGTTACGCTCCATGTCGGCCTTGGTACCTTTCGGCCTGTCAAAGCGGAGGACATCCGCGACCATGAGATGCATTCTGAGTTTTGCATGATATCTCAGGAAACCGCGGACATCATCAATGAAACCAAAAGAAATGGAGGCAGGGTGATTTGTGTGGGTACCACTTCCTGCCGCACCATTGAGAGCTTTGCGGCGGAGGACGGCACCATGACACAGCGGTCTGGATGGACAAATATCTTTATCTATCCTGGGTATCGCTTCAAGGTGTTGGACGCGCTGGTCACAAATTTTCACCTACCTCAGTCCACCCTTATCATGTTGGTATCCGCTCTGGCGGGCCGCGAACATGTACTGAACGCCTATCAAGAGGCGGTGAAAGAGAAATACCGCTTTTTTAGCTTCGGAGACGCCATGTTCATTTCTTAGAAAGCGCGTCATGGCTGATAGACTTGTCCAATATCGGTCAGGCTCTCGTGGTCGGCCTAGAGGGGGCGGTAATATCCGCTACAGAGCAGCTTCGAGCGATGGGATCGGAAGGAGTGTTCCAAAAAAATCAGAAATGTTTTGGATCCCGAAGCGTGACTCCAGCAGTTGGAGGCGCTAACCGGCGCGAAGGACCGGGACCCAAGACAGCCAACTGCAGCCAGCGCGTAAGGCGGAATGAAGTCGCTGGTATCACACACTTTAAGGAGAAATCTATGTTTCAATTACTAAAAACCGAGGTGAAGGCCCGCCGGGGAGTATTTACCTGCCCCCATGGAACTGTGCAGACTCCTGTTTTTATGAATGTCGGCACCTGCGGAGCGATCAAAGGGGCGGTGTCCGCCCACGACCTGAAAGAAATCGGCTGTCAGATCGAGTTGTCTAATACCTATCATCTCCACCTGCGTCCGGGTGACGATGTAGTCCGACAGATGGGTGGACTCCACAAATTTATGGATTGGGATGGCCCCATGCTCACTGACAGCGGAGGATTCCAGGTGTTCTCTCTGTCCGGACTGCGGAAGATCACAGAGGAAGGCGTTACCTTCGCCTCCCACATTGATGGAAAGCGGATCTTTATGGGACCGGAGGAGTCCATGCGGATCCAATCCAATCTGGGCAGTGATATCGCCATGGCCTTTGATGAGTGTGTGGAAAACCCGGCGCCTTACGACTATGTCAAGGCCTCCTGCGAGCGGACAGCCCGATGGCTGGATCGCTGTGCAGTGGAGCACAGAAAGCTCAATGAGGCGCCTGGCTGCGTCAATCCCGGTCAAATGCTATTTGGCATCAACCAGGGTGGGACCTATGCAGACCTGCGGAAATGGCACATGGATGAGATCGCCAAACTGGACTGTGACGGTTACGCCATCGGCGGTCTGGCTGTAGGGGAGCCCACACAGACCATGTATGATATTATCGAAGCGGTGGAGCCCCATATGCCGAAAGAGAAACCTAGGTATCTGATGGGAGTGGGAACCCCCTCCAATATCATTGAGGGAGTAGCCCGCGGCGTGGATTTTTTTGACTGTGTTATGCCGGCACGAAACGCCCGCCATGGAAAGCTGTATACCTGGGAGGGCACCATAAATATCAAAAATGAGAAGTACAAGCTGGATTCCCGTCCCATTGATCCCACCTGTAACTGCCCGGTCTGCCGCTCCTTTTCCCGAGCCTATCTCCGGCACCTGCTGACGGCCGGGGAGATGCTGGCTATGCGTCTGGCAGTGCTCCACAATCTCCATTTCTATAACGAATTGATGCTCCGCATCCGCGAGGCACTGGATCAGGGACGATTTGAGGCATTCCGACAGAAATTTTCTGGAAAGCTGGACAGACCCGCAGCAGACCCAGGAATATAGTCCTCGAATTTGACAAAAGGACTTGCCAACAGGAAAAAAACCCGCTATAATAGCACTAATGCGTCTGACTGGAAACAGCTGACAACAACTTTGGAGGGAACGAATTTTGGAAACCTTAATACTGATGGCCTTAATGTTCGCAATGCTCTACTTCTTTATGATCCGCCCCGAGAACAAGCGGAAGAAGGAGGCTCAGAACCTCCGCAATTCGCTGACTGTCGGCGATGAGATTACTACCATCGGCGGTATCATCGGCACCATCTGTTCTGTGAAGGAGAATACCATCGTGATTGAGACCGGGGCTGATCGCGTCCGCATCGAGTTCACCAAGTGGGCTGTTTCCACTAAGAACTCCTCTGCCGCTGCTGCGGAGCAGAAGTAATCACAGAAAATAGACATACTATATGCCCTTCTCGCATAGGTTTTCGTGAAAACAGAAGACCGCGGGGAGGGCATTGTGTTATGAAAAAGAGGGAAAGACGGCAAGAGGAATCGGGCGAACAGTGGGTCAACAGTATGTGTGAACTGCTCAAGGGTGGGGTGCTCGCCGGTTTTTCGGCCGTGCTAGCACTTCTGCTGTGCGCCTTGCTCATTTCAACAGGAGTCCTGCGGGAACAGTGGGCTCAGGGAGCGGTACTAGCGGTCTGTGTCTTAGGCGGGGCTGTTGGCGGGATATACAGCATCAAAAGGATCCGCTCCAAATCTTTGCTAGTGGGGACAGGAGTAGGAGCAATCCTGTTCCTGCTTCTGCTGACGGCAGGCCTTCTGGCCTATGATACCGCATCGTTAGAGCAGGGGGGAGCTGGCATACTCTGCGCCTGCCTGTGTGGGGGAGCGATAGCCGGTATACTGGGAAGAAAGCCCAAGAAAAAGCGGAAAAGATGATTGAAATATCCGGTTCGCTATGCTACAATACCACTTGATAGCAGCGATATTGCCCAGCTTCAGTTTTCCACCAAAGGAACTGCCGGACTTGCGTCCAGAGAAAAACTGTGGTATAATTGTTGCACTAAGCGATTCAGGAGGAGATACCAATGAAGCATATCCAGACCCTTAACGGGGCCACTTTGAAGGCCAGTGCCGCCAAGGGCGGCTGCGGCGAGTGCCAGACTTCTTGCCAGTCTGCCTGCAAGACTTCCTGCACTGTTGCCAATCAGAAGTGCGAGAATAAGTAAGTTCTCAACATACCTGAAAAGGGTGGGCGTCAGCCTACCCTTTTTCATGTCTATTTCTCCGTCCAAATGATATCGATAGGGAAATCGAGGAAGGAAGTTCGATATGGTACATACCTTTACGGCGCTCGGCCAGTATCTGGCCGCTGATGTGAACAGTGGCGCGGTCCACGTGTTGGATAAGTTGAGCTTTGACCTGCTCTCTTTGATTGAAGGGCCAATGGGAGAGAGGCTACCTCAAAAACTGGCGGAGCAGTTGGACCAATATGATCCACAGGAGCTATCCGAGGCTTGGGAGGAGCTGAGAGGTCTTCAGGACCAGGGCCTTCTCTTTTCTGATGACGAATACATCGATCCGGAGGCCGCTATGGCCCTGCCCAAGTCGGCAGTGGTCAAGGCGCTTTGTCTCCATGTATCTCATGACTGTAACCTGCGGTGCAAATATTGTTTTGCCTCGACAGGCGACTTCGGCACTGGCCATCGGATGACCATGGACTTTGAAACGGCCAAAAGGGCCATCGACTGGGTCGTGGCAAAATCCGGAAAGCGTAGAAATATCGAGATTGATTTCTTTGGCGGGGAGCCTCTCATGGCGATGGATACGGTGAAGCGCACTGTGGAATACGCCCGTTCCCTGGAAAAAGAGCACAACAAGGTATTTCGCTTTACGATTACGACCAACGGTGTCCTGCTCAATGATGAGACGATAGAATATATCAACCGGGAGATGTCCAATGTTGTCCTGTCTCTGGACGGTCGTCAGCCTGTCAACGACCGGATGCGGCCTACTGTGAACGGGAAGGGGAGCTATGAGGTCATCGTTCCAAAATTCCAAAAATTGGTGGCCGGCCGTGGAACCAAGGATTACTATGTTCGTGGGACATTTACACGGGATAACTTGGACTTTTCTCAGGATGTGCTCCACATGGGGGATCTGGGTTTCCGCCATGTATCGGTAGAGCCCGCCAGCGGACCGCTGGATGATCCTTTCGCCATTAAAGAGGAGGACTTGGAAAAGGTAGAAGCAGAATATGAGAAATTGGCCGGCCAGTTGATGGAGCGGCCAGACATCAACTTTTTCCACTTCAATGTAGATCTGGCCCAGGGGCCCTGCGTGATTAAGCGTCTGCGCGGCTGTGGCGCTGGCTGTGAGTATGTGGCCATTACGCCTGACGGAGATATCTATCCCTGCCACCAGTTCGTAGGGAAGGAGGAGTACCGTATGGGCAACGTGTTCGATGGCTCCTTTGATATGGATATCTCCGGAACCTTTGCACAGCAGAACATCTATACCCGCCCGGCCTGCCGGGAGTGCTGGGCCCGTTTCTATTGCAGCGGCGGCTGTTCCGCATCTAACCTGCTTGTCAATGGCGACATAACAAAATCGAATGATGTAGCCTGCCAGATGGAACGCAAGCGGCTGGAATGTGCCATCGCTCTGAACGCCATTGAAGCCGGTATGGGAAGCAAAAGAAATACGAATTGTAATAATACAGATTGTATTGAGTGCAGTCTAGTGGAATCTAAATGAATTTCAACATATAGTGTCGGCGGCGTGTTTTATGTACTGCATTTTGTGAAGTGAGGCGCCACTTTAGCGCCTCACTTCATTTTTTGGTTCCTAAATTTACATAACGCAATTTACATAAAATTGGAGCAGAAAAAATATTTCTTGAAAATATGACCGAAAACACTTGCGCGAAGCGGAAGAAGAGGCTATATTAAGAATATAGAAAATGGTGGGCCTTATTTTGAGCTTTCCATGTCTATTTTTTTCCCCTTTCTCATAAGGTTATCTTGAGGTGACAGCGATGGGAAAGAGGGAACGAAAAAAATGGGACTTGCCGTCGGAACAATGGGTCCCCTTGGCTATTTTATCAGGTTTCTTTTTATTGGGGGGACTTTGCGGTTCCATCTTTGCCAGTCTGGCAGACGGGCAGGGTGGACAGGAGCTGTGTGACTATCTGCGGGATTACCTGGGGCTGGTCAGAGATGGTGCCCTCTTTCATAACTTTTGGTCCGGCTTGTGGGAGGAGCTTCGGTACCTGCTTGCTGTTTTTTTGCTCGGCCTTACTGGGATCGGTGTGGTGGGTCTGCCGTTACTTTTTGGGGTGCGGGGTTTTTTCTTCGCTTTTTCTGTGGCCTGTTTCTGCCGTGTATTCGGATCTTCTGGCTTGCTGCCCGCCCTGTTTTTGTTTGGCTTGCCAGCGCTGTTGTGGGGACCGGCTCTTTTTCTCTCTGGCGTCCAAGGGCTGAATGGTTCGCGCAAGCTGCTTTTGCGTGGCCTTGGTGATGGGCGCGACGCACTACCCTTCGCGCCAGTCTATTGGGGAAAGCTGACAGTCAGCTTCATCCTGATCCTTTTGTGTGGCCTAGTAGAATACCATGTGATCCCAGTTCTTCTTCGGGCAGCTGCCCGTGTTGTGTTGTAAAATCATTGTAGGGGAGCATAGGAACGTGTCTGAGCTTTTGACAGTGTATGAGGACTATTTGAAAACTGAAAAACACGCCTCGGCAAACACGGTCAGTTCCTATGTCCGTGACGTTCATCAATTCGCTCAGTCTATGGAGGATAGCGGTGTGTCCTTGACTGAGGTGTTACCCAAAGATGTAGAGGGGTTCACCAAATCCTTGGTACGAAAAGGGAAGTCTCCCGCCACGGTAACCCGCTCTGTGGCGTCTATCAAATCTTTTTATAACTGTCTGATCGCCCTTGGGAAAGTGGACCGTAATCCGGCCAAGGGGGTGGCCCCGGCCAAGGTGGAGCGTAAACTGCCCCAAGTTCTGACTGGAAAGGAAGTCGAGCTGTTTTTAGAGCAGCCTGATTGTACAGATTTGAAGGGTTACCGGGACCGAGCTATGCTGGAGCTGTTGTATGCCACCGGCATCCGGGTCAGTGAGCTGATCGACCTGGATTTGGATGATCTCAATCTTCCGGGCGGGGTACTTAAATGCTACAGTAAGGGGAAGGAGCGAATCATCCCTCTGTACCAGACCGCCATTCGTGCACTGAGCGAATATGTACATAATGTCCGTCCCCAGTTGGTGGAGGATGTGGAAGAGACCGCCCTTTTTGTCAATATGAACGGGGAACGGATGAGCCGTCAGGGTTTCTGGAAACTCATCAAATATTACCAGGAGAAGGCTGGAATCCAAAAGGACATCACTCCACATACCCTGCGGCACTCTTTTGCGGCACACCTGCTAGAGAACGGCGCTGATTTGCGCTCCATCCAGGAGATGCTGGGCCACGCCGACATCTCATCCACTCAGATATATTCCAAACTGCTGAACCAAAAGCTCAAAGATGTCTATCTCAAAGCCCACCCTAGAGCGTGAAAGCCAGGAACTGTTTAGTTCCTGGCTTTTTTCTCCCGTTTTTCCTTCGGGCTGATTTAGGATATAAATGCCTCCCTTTGTCGAAAAGACAAAGAGAGGCATATTGTCCACAGGGAGCTAATCAATAATCACCAAAACCAATGGAATGGGTTAAGTGCTTCAAGGAACCAAGTCCAAAATGTTTTTTTGAATTTCTGTTTCTTAGTGCTTCTTTGAGAAAGCAGTGACCGTATAACAGCGATAATAAGGCACAGAACAGCATATATAAACACACCAAACAAGATTGCTCCCCAATAATCCATATCCTATGCTCCTCTGCAATGAAATTTATTATCCACTGATATCAGTTTCAAATTTATTTTATCATATTTTTCTGCTCTATTTAATGCATAGTGAAATCGACGGAGTTGGAAACCAATCAGTCCAAATGTAAAGAAGGAGCTTTTTCCACTCTATTGACATCAATTTTTTCCTGTGCTATGATAGGCGCGATATGAAAGAAACGGAGGCGGGAAAATGCGCAATCTCTCTTGCTGAATATGGTATGACAACTTCGGGCCACCTCTGTGGCCCTGGTCTGTCGTACCAGGCGTAAGAGGGATTCGTACCTGCTTTCGGTCAAACAGGAGGAATGACATCGGAATTTCCGGCTGTCTTTCTGTCGTTGTCTGCCGCGAGAGGAATACCCTCTTGCGGCTTTTACTTTTGATACGACAGGAGGAATGTCTTATGTCACAGATCATGATACAAGACCTTGGATTTACCTACGAGGGCGACTATACGCCGGTATTTGAAGGGTTGGACCTGCAGCTAGACACCAACTGGAGACTGGGGCTGGTAGGCCGCAACGGCAGGGGCAAGACCACGCTGCTTCGCCTGTTAGAGGGAGAATTGGAGGGCGTGGGCCAGATCATTCTCCCTGGACGATGCCGCCGCTATCCAAAACCGGTGCTCCACATGGACCTTCCTACCCGGCAGGTCTTGTTAGATGGGATGGAGGATGTGGACGAGTGGCGGTTAATCAGGGAGTTTTCACGCCTTGGACTGGGGGAAGATCTACTGGACCGGCCGTTTCACAGTCTAAGCGGGGGAGAACAGACACGAGCCGCTCTGGCCGCCATTTTCCTTGACGAGGACAGCTATCCCATGCTGGACGAGCCCACCAACCATTTAGATGTCCAGGGAAGGGAACTGGTAGCCGCTTATCTGAAAAATACGCGCCGGGGTTTTTTGTTGGTTTCCCACGATCGAGCCTTCCTCAATCACTGTATCGACCATGTGCTGGCGCTGAACCAGACAGGCCCGGAACTGATGCGTGGAGATTTTTCTACCTGGTTTCAGGAAAAAGAGGCCCGGGACAGGGGAGAGCAGGAGCGAAATGAGAAGCTGAAAGGGGATATCCGGCGACTGGAACAGGCAGCCCGCCGGGCATCCGATTGGTCGGAGCGGACGGAACAGAGCAAATTTAACAGTAAGAATTCAGGACTGCGGGTAGACCGTGGATTTATCGGCCATAAATCAGCTAAAATGATGAAGCGGGCCAAAACCCTTGAGGCCAGGCAGCGGAGCGCCATCCAGGAAAAGTCTGCCCTGCTCCGGGATGTAGAGTGTGCGGACAGCTTGAAGCTAACACCGCTGGACTATCACAGTGAGCGAATCCTGGAGCTGCGCAATTTTGCGGTTTGTTATGAGGAAAGTCCTGCTTGCAAGGGAGTTAGCTTTACACTAAAACGTGGTGATCGGATATGTTTGGATGGGGGAAACGGAAGCGGAAAGACGAGTCTGCTCAGGGCTGTCCTGGGGGAGAATCTGTCCCATATCGGAACACTCTGGCGGGCGTCTGGATTGAAGATATCCTATGTCTCCCAAAAAACGGACCATCTGAAGGGCAGCCCTTTAGAATGGGCGGAAAGACAGGGGATAGATCTGACGAGGTTTTTCACTGTCTTACGAAAATTGGATTTCTCCCGTGCTCTGTTTGAACGGGATATGTCCGGATACAGCGAGGGTCAAAAGAAAAAGGTGTTATTGGCGGTCAGCCTGTGTCAAAGCGCCCACCTCTATATCTGGGACGAGCCGCTGAACTATATCGACCTGTTTTCCCGCATTCAAATCGAGGACCTGCTTCTGGACTTTCAGCCTACCTTGCTTTTTGTAGAGCACGACCAGATGTTCCGGCAGAAGATCGCCACCAACACAGTCAGGCTCAGGAGTGATTGTTGAATAGACAGTAAAAATAGAGTAAAGCAGGAGGACGGGCGACTGCTAACGGATATCCTGCGACCTGAGTATTCTATCGGTCAATACAATCGTCTTGATACTCTGAATTGTATTATTTGAATATAATTTTGACAGTGTAATAAAATTGTTTGTAAAAAATAATATATTTTTTGAATTGACAGACGGAATGACCAGTGCTACCATAAAAATAACCAATATACATTTTGAGGAAAGGAGCCACGCTTTTATGAAGCAGTTTGCAGCTTACTTCTTTAGCTACTTTTACTTTTTTGGCTTTCGTGCAAAAAAGGTAAAAGTGTTTTTTGCTGCAAACAGACGGCTCCCCTCCGCAATTTAGGTGGAGTGTTGGAACATTGAATGACCTGCGGTGAACAAACGCTTCACCGCAGGTCATTTTTTATGACCCGGTGGAGAGCGCAGAGGAAAGGAAGGAAGCGCATCATGGTTATCATCATTAAGCAGAACGCAAAGGAAGAGCGAATCCGGGATCTGATTCAGTGGATCGAGGCCCAGGACCTCCGAACCCATGTTTCTACCGGGGACTACTCGACAATTATCGGTGTGATTGGAGATACCAGCAAGCTAGACGAGGGCTTGGTCAGTGGGCTGGATATTGTAGAGGGAGTCAAGCGTGTGTCGGAACCCTTCAAAAGCGCCAACCGGAAATTCCATCCCCTGGACTCCATTATCCAAGTAGGCCAGGAGCACGTCAAGGTGGGGCACGGCAACTTTGTTATGATCGCCGGCCCTTGCTCGGTGGAGAGCGAGGAGCAAATCATTTCCGTGGCTAAAAGCGTCAAGGCCGCTGGGGCCACCATGCTCCGGGGTGGAGCCTTCAAACCCCGGACCTCTCCCTATGATTTCCAGGGATTGAAGGCGGATGGCATCGAATTGCTGTTGGAAGCGAAGAGGGAGACTGGATTGCCTATTGTCACCGAGATCATGAACGCCAACCACCTGCCGTTGTTCGAGGACGTGGACGTGATTCAGGTTGGTGCTCGGAATATGCAGAATTTCGAGCTACTCAAGGAACTGGGAAAGACCCAGAAGCCGATCCTCATCAAACGCGGTCTGGCCAATACCATCAAGGAGCTACTGATGAGCGCAGAATATATTATGGCTAGCGGCAACGAAAACATCATTCTTTGTGAGCGGGGGATTCGGACCTTCGAAACAGCGACCCGGAACACACTGGATCTGTCCGCCGTGACCGTGCTCCATGAGCTGACCCACCTGCCTGTCATCGTGGATCCCAGCCACGCAACTGGTGTGGCCCGCTATGTCAAACCCATGGCTATGGCGGCGGCGGCCTGCGGGGCGGATGGCCTGATCATCGAGGTCCACAATGACCCTCCACGCGCTCTATGCGACGGGGCCCAGTCCCTTCGTCCAGAGCAGTTTGAGGATGTGGTCAAGGCCGTCTATGCCATTCGGGCGGCGGCCCAGGAGGTCTGACTATGAAAACATTGGCCGTCAATACCTCCCGGCCCTATGAGATCAAGATTGGGCGGGGATCTCTGGACCAGGCTGGTGTACTGTGCCGTCAGGCGATCCCCAACGCCCGGAAGCTGACAATCGTCACCGACAGCAGAGTTCTGCCCCTGTATTTGGCGCGGACGGCAGACAGCCTGGAGCAGATGGGCTTTCAGATTCAATGCCTTACCGTCCCTGCTGGGGAGGCGTCAAAAAGCGCGGAGCAGCTTGTTATCCTTTGGGAAAAGATGATGGCCTTTGGTATGACCCGCACGGATGCTGTGGTAGCTCTTGGGGGCGGCGTAGTGGGGGACTTGGCGGGCTTTGCGGCAGCCACCCTGTTACGCGGGGTAGATTATGTCCAGATCCCTACCACCCTGCTGTCCCAGGTCGATTCCTCCGTAGGCGGAAAAGTGGCCATTGATCTGCGGGCTGGCAAGAATCTAGCAGGAGCCTTCTGGCAGCCCAGCCTGGTAATCATCGATCCAGGCTGCCTGGATACCCTGCCTGACAGGACCTTCTCCGACGGCATGGCCGAGGTCATCAAATACGGCTGTATCTTGGACCGGAAGTTGTTTGAACTCCTGAATCGGTGCGGGAGCCGGGTGAGAGTGATGGAGCGCATTGTAGATGTAGTCTATACCTGCTGCGACTTGAAGCGCCGGGTGGTTGTAGAGGACGAGCGGGACACCGGCTTGCGCCAGCTACTGAACTTTGGACACACTGTCGGCCATGCCTTTGAGCTGGCCGGACATTATGAAACCTGGACTCACGGGCAGGGAGTGGCCGCTGGCATGAACTGGGCCGCCCAACTTGGCGTAGAGCTGGGCGTCACGCCACCGGAAACGGTGGAGTGCATTCAGGAGCTTCTGAAAAAATTTGACTTACCCTTGGACATTCCCTGCCCCTGGGAGACTATGACAGAGGCGGTAGGACTAGATAAGAAGAACGCCGGGGACCACATATCCCTCATCGTCCTGGAAAAGCTGGGGCAGGCGGTACACCGAAAGATGGCTCGGGATGAGCTGCTGGGACTGCTGAAGTGTATGTACGGGAGATGAGCTTATGGATGTGACCATTGTTCCAAACAAACTACAGGGCAGGGTAACTCCGCCACCCAGTAAGAGTCAGACACACCGGGTCATTCTGGCCGCTGCCCTGGCCAGGGGCAGGAGCAGGCTGGAGAATGTGGCCATTTCCCAGGATATCCTCGCTACCCTGAGTTGTATCGGTGCCCTGGGGGCACATTGGGAGCGGAAGGGGGAGCGGACCTTAGAGGTGACCGGTATGGGGGGGATCTTCCAGCCGGGAAAGGAGTTGCCACACTTTGACTGTGGAGAGTCGGGCTCTACCTTGCGCTTTCTCATCCCGATTGCCTTGGCGGTAGCAGGAGGCGGGATATTTACCGGCCGGGGCCGGCTGATGGAGCGGCCCCAGGAGCCTTACATCCACCTGTTCCGTGAAAAGGGGATCTCCTGGAACAGGGAGGGGGATACATTGACAGTCCTTGGACAACTGAAGGCAGGGGACTACGAGCTACCCGGAAATGTGTCCAGCCAATTTTTTACAGGTCTTCTCTATGCTCTACCTCTGGTGTCAGGGATATCACGCATTGTACCTACTACCCACATAGAGGGCCGGGATTACCTCGCCATGACTTTGGATACCCTGGCAGGCGCAGGGGTAACAGTGACCGAGCTTCACAATACTATAAAGTATTTTCACATCACAGGAAAGACTGCTTACAAGGCGATGGATTATACTGTGGAATCCGATTGGTCCCAGGCAGCCTTTTGGTACGCCGCCAATTTTCTGGGTGGACAGATTACGATTCAGGGGTTGAACCCCACCTCCGCCCAGGGAGACAAGGCTGTGGCCTCCTTCTACTGGAAACTGGCGCGGCCAGGTGATGTGGATCTGGACGTGTCCCAGTACCCTGATCTTGTACCCCCTCTGGCCGCAATGGCCGCGGTACGGAAAGGGACCTGCCGCTTTAATAACGCTGGGCGGCTTAGAATGAAGGAGAGTGACCGCCTCAATTCAGTAACGGCAGCTCTGATTGCTTTAGGAGCGGATATTAGGGAAGGGGAGGACAGCCTTACCATCCGGGGCCGGGACAGCCTGATGGGAGGCGAAATGGTTGACAGCCAAAACGATCACCGCATTGCAATGATGGCCGCTGTGTCCGCCCAGACTTGCCAGAAGCCAGTAACTATCTTAGGTGCGGAGTGCGTAAACAAGTCCTACCCCAATTTCTGGGAGCATTTTCAAGTGTTAGGAGGGAATATACATGGCCTCGTACTTCGGTAAGCATATCCATATCTCTATCTTTGGGCAGTCCCATTCCCAGGTGATCGGCGTGACAGTGGATGGACTGCCAGCCGGCGAGAGCGTGGATCTGGAGGGACTCCAACGCTTTCTCCATCGTCGCGCCCCTGGATGGGACACTACCGCTACCGCTCGAAAGGAGGGAGATATCCCTCGTATTCTGTGTGGTTTGCTGGAGGGAGAGACCTGTGGAGCGCCTCTGACCGCTATCATCGAGAACACCAATATTCGGTCCCAGGATTACAATGACCTATGCGATAAGCCGCGCCCCGCACATGCAGACTTTACTGCCCAGATCAAATATGGTGGCCATCAGGATGTGCGGGGCGGCGGACACTTTTCTGGGCGGCTCACAGCCCCCCTTTGTATCGCCGGCGGCATCTGCGCCCAGCTCCTGTCCCGACGCGGGATTGCCATTGGGGCCCATATTCGTTTTATCGCACAGATAGAAGATAAGCCATTTGACCCACTGGGAGAACAGACAGAAGTGCTGCGGCGGGTTCAGGCGGCCTCATTCCCAGTCCTAGACCCCAATGTGGAGGAGCCGATGCGTGCGGTCATCCTCCAGGCGCAGAGGGAAGGGGACTCGGTAGGGGGTGTTGTAGAGTGCATGGTCACCGGGCTGCCGGCCGGGGTAGGCTCTCCCATGTTTCAGGGCCTGGAGAGCCAACTGGCCGCGGCCCTGTTCGCCATCCCGGCTGTAAAGGGCGTGGAGTTTGGCACCGGCTTTCAGTCCGCCAACCTGCGGGGATCAGAGAACAACGACCCATTTATTTTGGAGGATGGGGCTATCCGGACTGAAACAAATCATGCCGGTGGAATACTGGGTGGGATATCAAATGGGATGCCTATCCTGTTCCGAGTTGCCTTTAAACCTACCCCCTCTATCGCCCAGTCTCAGCGTACGGTCCGCCTTTCTACCCACACAGAGGAGGAGCTTCACATCACCGGCCGCCATGACCCTTGTATCGTACCCCGGGCGGTGCCAGTGGTAGAGGCTGTCGCTGCCGCCGTCGTACTGGACGCCCTGCTGGATCAAAATACCGACCATATCTAGGATAAAAATTTAGGAGGAGATTTCCCATGGAGCACAATCTGAATGACTTAAGGGAGCGAATTGACCACATTGACAGCCAACTGGTAGACCTGCTGAAACAGCGGATGGCTGTCTCCAGAGATGTAGCTCTATACAAAAGGAAAAACGGACTGCCCACCTTAGATGCCGGCAGAGAACGGGTGCTGCTGGCCAAGGTAGGGGCGGAGGCTGGTGAGGAGCTGGCCGATTACACAGAGTCTGTATTTCGTGCCATCCTGGCGGTGGGCCGCTCCTATCAGAACCAGTGTGGCGGGGTGAAGTCCCAGGTCTATGAAACCATCCGGACGGCCTTGGCTGAGACCCCGGCGCTCTTTCCCCAGCGGGCCACCGTGGCCTGCCAGGGGATAGAGGGCGCCTACTCCCAGATGGCCTGCGACAGCATCTTTAAATCTCCTACGATTCTCTATTTTGATACCTTCGATCATGTATTCAAAGCGGTGGAGAGCGGCATGTGCCAATATGGAATACTGCCCATCGAAAACAGTACCGCCGGTTCCGTCAACGCGATATATGATCTGATGATCCAGCACAACTTTTCCATTGTCCGCTCTGTCCGCCTGAAGGTCAGCCACAATCTGCTTGCCAAGCACGGGACGAAGCTGGGTGACATTCGAGAGGTGTTCTCCCATGAGCAGGCGATCAGCCAGTGCGCGGACTATCTGGCTGGAATGAAGAACATCAAAGTGACCATGGTAGAAAATACTGCGGTGGCCGCCCGTATGGTGGCACAATCTGACCGTACCGATGTTGCCGCTATCTCCTCTCGCTTCTGTGGCGAGGAGTATGGTCTCAATCTGGTTCAGACCAATGTTCAGGACCAGGATAACAACTATACCCGGTTCATTTGTATCTCAAAAATCCCTGAAATATATCCCGGAGCGGACCGTACCTCGCTGATGATGACCCTGCCCCATAGACCAGGCTCGCTCTACCATGTACTGTCCAAATTTTATGCTCTGGGGATCAACCTTCGCAAGCTGGAGAGCCGCCCGCTTCCGGACCGGGAATTTGAGTTCATGTTCTACTTCGATCTGGAGTGCTCTGTATACGCCCCGGAGATGGAACGTCTGTTCCAAGATCTGGATGAGGAGAGCGAGTACTTCCGCTACCTTGGGACCTATAACGAGGTCATCTGCTGATGGTCCCGCGTCATCTGGAATTTGGACTACTGGGGGAGCATCTTGCTCACAGCTTCTCCCCAGCAATCCATCGGCAGTTGGGGGGCTATGATTACCAACTAGTGGAGCTGTCTCCAGAACAGGTGGGGCCCTTCCTGCGTCAAGGGCAGTTTCGCGGACTCAATGTGACGATTCCCTACAAAAAAACAGCGATGAGATTCTGTGACCAGCTTTCCCCTGCGGCCCAGCGGATCGGCAGTGTCAATACCATTATCAAGAGACCTGATGGGACCCTGTATGGGGATAATACCGATTATGACGGTTTCTTGTATCTGCTTCGTTCAGCCGGGGCCCAGATAAGAGGAAAAAAAGCGCTTGTACTTGGAAGTGGAGGAGCCTCGCTCACTGTCCATGCGGTCCTTTCGGATTTAGGCGTTGGGCAGGCCGTAGGGATATCCCGCAAAGGACCGGACAATTACGAAAATCTGGAGCGGCACCAGGATGCGGAACTGATTGTGAACGCTACGCCAGTGGGGATGTATCCCAATGTAGGGGCTTCTCCTGTGGACTTGGCGCAATTTCCACATTGCGGCCAGGTCTTTGACCTCATTTACAACCCAAGCCGGACCCGGTTCCTGTTGGATGGTGCTAGACGAGGAATGCTCTGGGCCAATGGCTTAGGAATGCTGGTAGCCCAGGCCAAAACGGCAGCGGAGCGGTTTTTAGGCCAAACGATTCAGGACAGCAGGGTGGCGGAAATCACCGCCTGTATTGAACGTCAGGCTCTCAATCTTCTTCTGATTGGGATGCCGGGCTGCGGAAAGACTACGATAGGGCAGGCGCTGGCCCGCCGTCTGGGTCGGCCCCTGGAAGATATTGACCAGCATATCGTTGCCAACAGCGGTTGTTCTATTCCGGAGATCTTTTCCTGGGAAGGGGAGGAGGGCTTCCGAAGCAGGGAGCATCAGGCCATCTGTCAGCTGGCCAAGCAGTCAGGTAAAGTCATTGCCTGCGGCGGCGGAATCGTCACCAAACGTGAGAACTGGGACCCTATCCGCCAAAATTCCACAGTTATTTATCTCCGCCGGGACTTGGAACTGCTCCCCACGGATGGACGTCCGGTATCCCAGTTCCATTCTCTGGAGGAGCTCTACCGGCAGCGCGCACCTCTATATAGTCAGTTGGCTGACCTTACGGTTGACAACCAAGGTACGGTAGAGGAAACAGCGGACGAGATCATCAGGAGGCTGGAGCTATGAATCTACTTGTAATCAATGGTCCAAACTTGAATCTGTTAGGTATCCGGGAGCCGAACATTTACGGCGACCAGAGTTTTTCCGCCTTGGAACGATTTATCCAGGCAGCAGCCCAGGAGAGTGGGGCGTCTGTGGAGTTGTTCCAATCCAATCATGAGGGAGCGATTGTGGATAAAATTCAATCTGCCTATGGCAGAATGGACGGTATCGTAATCAACCCAGCCGCCTATACCCATACCAGCGTAGCTATTTTGGACGCCCTAAAGGCGGTGGCGCTGCCGGCGGTAGAGGTCCATCTCTCCGATGTGAACAGCCGGGAACCATTTCGGCAAATCTCCTATGCGGGCATGGCCTGCGAGGAGTCCTTTATCGGACTGGGCTTCGAGGGCTACCGGCGCGCCATCCAGTATCTCTGCCAAAAATACGGCCACTGATAACCTGGAAACAAGAGTTTGCAGAGTGGAAAGCACGGCAACAGTCTAAAGTCTAAATAATACAAACACGCATGATAAAGGAGGGGACATCTGAAATGATGTTCCCTCCTGGTTTACTTATTTAGCAACCATTATTTTTTGCTAATCCCTCAAGGATTAAATACACGCCAGCTGTAGCGATGTGTTCTCATGCCACAGTCTAATCGAACATAACCGTCTCAGCTAAGTCTAGATTGGTATTTGATATTTCTTGGTCTACAACAGATACCGGAGCATTACTCTTTACTCTTTCTGCTCCTGTGATATCCCATCCGCCGCCAGCAACGGCTTCGTTTGTGTTCACCATTACTTCCATACCACTATACATGAATCTTAACCAGCCTTCTGCGGTTATCGTGTCTTCTCCGAAGTACTCATAATCATCGACACCAATCAAGGAGAAGAAATCTTCAAAGGACATGTCATCTTCCATGTCTGGAAAAAGTACATTTGCTGTTGTGATGAAACCAGCGCATTTTAACTGGTCTTCATATTCGTTCATAGCCTTTTCAGCATTACCGCTCTGTGTTCCGAAAAAGTAGGAAACATATTCCGCCTCCGGATCCCCAAAACATATAGCAGCACAATCCGGGAATCCATCTAATCTTACAATAAATTCGCCTTCGGGATACTCATTTCTTAATTCACTAAGTGTTTTTCCAATGTCATTAAAAAATTCAGGTGTTTGGTCGCTAGGGGTTGCAGGTACGCAAGCGGAAAATGCGAATGATACAAGCAAACATATGGTCACAATAACTACGTTTCTTTTCATATTAACCTCCGTTCAGCGATATCATACTGCTCTAAATGTAACATTTTTGAGGAATTTCTTGGAGTAAATCGGCAGACAAAATGATGTATTGTTGATGTAATTATAATAAGAAGCACAACAAAAAGCAAGGATTTGGAATGTTGTTCCCAATCCCCCAATTCTTGCTAATCAAAGTACATTTTCAGCAGAAATGATAAATCCGAACACATTCATCACTTAGAGAATGTAGTTCGGATTATCATTGTTTGGTCGGAGTGTAATTATAGGACTTGGAAAAGTCCAGCCACATCAATTGTTTGCAAGCTGTCAGCAAGAGGTTTTTATCCATACATTACGCATAAATTGCAACCGGAATAATAATTACAGCGGGAGGAGCAATCATAAATCGTACATCAGGAAGGTTAAATGCAGCAAGCTCTTCGGCCTTAAACATTGCTAAAAATTGCTCGCGCGTAGTGCTGTCTAATATGTTTAATGTAGTTTTTCTTAGCAGATTTATTCCATCCTCATCTTCTCTGCACACCCGAATGATTTTACCTAAAACCTTGAAGGTGCCACCGATGAGTTCAGAAATATTATCATTAGCCAAATATTGTTCCTGCGCAGATAAAACAGCAGTTCCACCACTACTACTTTCTAAAATAAAGTCCACTGTTCCTGTATGCTTTAATTCGTTTAGGAAAGACTGCATTTGCCGTACCGTTATATTGTCAGTTGCCTTCTTTTCAGAAGCAGCTTTTTTGTTTCCAAGCTGAGGCTTATCTGTGAAAATATCTGCCATTCTAAATACATCTATAAATTTTTCCATGATGTCAATCATTGGATTTTTCTGAAGTTCTCCTTCAATTTCAATAAAATCACCTGTATTTATATTTGATATGTCTAAATTGTCACCAGCTTTGCAAGTTAATAAGTTGCCATCAATAAGTTCGGACCTAAATTTGGACAACAAAGAAACACTGGTGTGAACTTTTTCGAGTTTTGTGTCCACCCCGGAAGTTGTTGACTTATCTTTTTGAAAATTACCTTCCAATTGGATCTTTAATAATTTATCTAAAATAGCTTTCGTAGATACACCACCAGATAGTTTCCCGGCGCTTGATGACGTGTCCTGATTTGAGGAGGTAACTTCACTTACCATCGAAAAACCATCTTCAATAATAGCAAGCATATCTAATACAGTTTTTTCATTCAAATAGACAGGGACAATCAACTGATCTGATGTAACTTTCTTATCCATGCGTACCTCCATTAAAATCATATTCCAATTTATTATATCATATTGAAAAAACTTGTCACTCGATTTTACATTCGAGTGTAATTATGGGATTTTCGATAAATATTTTGGCTGTAAACCCGCATAAATACAGGAATAGTAAAAGACCGCCGACAAAGGTCAACGGTCTTTCTGATGGTCCGAGTGGCGGGATTTGAACCCACGGTCTCTTGGACCCGAACCAAGCGCGATACCAAGCTTCGCCACACCCGGAGTTCTAACTGCTATATTATAAAATCTTTCATCAAAGATGTCAAGTGTAATATCCAAAACCGCTTCAGAATAGACTGACCTATCACCGATATCTGAAAAGGGAGGGGCCAGGATGTATCGCGCCGCACACACTGCCCGAAAAAATATCCATTTCTCACCTACCGGAGCAGGCCGGCATAGTAGAGGATCCAGCAGCCAGGAGAGGACACGTCTACGTCAGCTGTTGGTCTGTGTCGTCCTATTTCTAACCGTATTTTTAGGGAAGGGAATTTTCCCAGCCAAACTGCTTCAGGTGCGGGACGATATCGTTCAGCTTATCACCTATAATATCGATTTTAAAGCTGCTTTTTCCAAACTTGGTGCCACGATTGGGGGGGAAGGCACGCTGCTGGACCAACTTGGTGAATTTTGCGTAGAAGTATTCGGCGGTTCTTCTAGTTCCGACGTAGATCCACAGCAGGCAGAAAATTTGTATGATTCCTCCAAATCAAAGATCGTGCTCCTGACAGGGGGCAGACAGGATCCGGAGGAATTGACCCAGAACCTATTTTCCTCCGATCTCCCAAAGCTGGATATTTCCTTTGATACGGAGCCTGTGGAACAGTCGGAGCAGCCAGCGGCAGTGGAGGAGCCAGCCGTGGTGCCGGCCGCGGGTACGCTGCTCCTCAAATCTGATTATAGTGGGAAGGAACTGCCCAATAATTATACCATGGATAAGCTCTCACTGGGAGATCTCGAAACAGTCACCCCTGTTCTTGGCCATTTAAATTCTGTCTATGGATACCGGGACCACCCTATTAATGGTGTGTATCAGTTTCACGGCGGCGTGGATATTGGTGGACAGACAGGCGATCCAATCAGCGCCTTTGCCACCGGCACGGTAGAGTATGTCGGCCAAGACGACTCCTATGGGCTCTATCTCCAACTGGACCATGGAAATGGCGTCAAATCATTCTATGCTCATTGTAACAAGGTCTGTGTCAGTAAGGGACAGTCTGTGGCTGTGGGGGAGAAGATTGCGGAGGTGGGCTCATCCGGCGCCGCCACTGGGCCACACCTGCATTTGGAACTTAAATTCAATAAAACTCATCTGGATCCAATTTACTATATCCAGGTCCTGGAAAACTAATGCGCATTGGAAAGTTGGAAGTAACAGCGCCCTTTTTCCTCATGTTGGCGTGGCTCAACTACCTGGACCGGCAGGGGCTGGTCCCGCTGTGCGTGTTGGCCTGCTGTTTCCATGAGCTGGGGCATCTCCTGTCGATACGGCTGTTGAGTGGAGATATCAAGCTAATCCGCCTTACAGCTGTTGGAGCGGAAATGGTACTGTGTAGGCCGATGGGATATGGCCAGGAGATGGTGGCGGCTCTAGCGGGACCGGGCGTGAATCTGCTGCTGGCTGTCCTCTGCTGCCGCTGGAGCTGGGGAACACTTTTCGCCGGGTTGAATCTGGCTCTAGGCTGTTTTAATCTTTTGCCGGTCGGGAGGCTGGACGGCGGCCGTTTTTTACATGGATTGCTGGCTGTCTTTTGTGGCCTGAATGTGGCAGAGCAAATTGGAGCCTTGCTGGACGGATGTCTGGTAGGCTCGCTGCTTCTGGCGGGGGCGCTGCTGGCCTGGAAAAACGGAAATATCACCCTGTTATCTGTTGGGCTGTGGCTGCTGGCTGTTTTTTCCAAAGGAAAAAAGAGGGGAAATAGGGCTTGCCTTATAGATAAGAAAAAGGTAAAATCATATTGATTCGCTCCTAGGCGTTTCAACTGGAGGATCAATATGAATCGCACACTAGAGCATATCTTACCAAAAGTACAAAAGCCCGCCCGCTATACTGGCGGCGAGTATAACGCAGTGGTCAAAGAGAAGTGTTCTGTGACCACTCGTTTCGCACTTTGTTTTCCGGATACCTATGAGATTGGGATGTCCAATTTGGGATGCCGCATTTTATATGGCGTCATGAATCAGAGGCCCGATGTGTGGTGCGAGCGCTGCTATGCCCCCTGGGGCGATATGGAAGAGGAAATGCGCCGGGAGGGACTGCTCCTCTATGGGCTGGAGAGCGGGGATCCCATCGCAGACTTTCATATCATCGGCTTTTCTCTTGGGTATGAGATGGCCTACTCCAATGTTTTGAATATGTTGGATCTGGCGGGACTGCCGCTCCGATCCGCGGACCGGAAAGGTCTTACTCCGCTTGTGGTAGCTGGTGGCACCTGCTGTTATAATCCTGAACCGTTGGCCCCTTTTATTGACTTCTTCGTCCTTGGCGAAGGGGAGGAGGTCACCCTGGAGTACATAGACCTGTACCAAAGGGCCCAGGAGGAAGGATGGTCTAAAGAGGAGCTTCTACAGGAAGCGGCTCGTATCCCTGGTATCTATGTCCCCTCGCTTTATGAGGTAACTTACCATGAGGACGGACGGGTGGCAGCCATCACTCCAAAGGAGGGTGCCCCCGCCACCGTGACAAAACGGATCATCCAGGACATGGACAAAGCCTATTTCCCAGTAAAGACCATCATTCCCTCCACCGAGATCGTCCACGACCGGGTGATGCTGGAGCTGTTTCGGGGATGTATCCGGGGCTGCCGCTTCTGCCAGGCTGGATATGCCTATCGCCCTGTCCGAAGCCGCAGCCCAGAACTGCTGGCCAGATATGGGAAGGAAGCCTGCGAGGACTCCGGCTATCAGGAGATGACACTGTCCAGCCTGTCCTCCACGGATTATCCCTGTCTGCTGCAGTTGTGTGATGACCTGCTGGATTACTGCGCCCCACGGGATATTGGCCTGTCTCTGCCCTCCCTGCGGGCGGATACCTTCTCCATGAATCTGATGGAGCGGCTCCAGCGGGTCCGAAAGGGCGGATTGACTTTCGCTCCGGAGGCTGGGACCCAGCGCCTAAGAGACGCCATCAACAAAAATCTCCGGGAGGAGGACCTTCTCCAGTCCTGCCGCACCGCCTTTTCCGGCGGTTGGAGTGGAGTAAAGCTGTATTTTATGCTGGGACTGCCCACAGAAACAGATGAGGATGTCCTGGGCATCGCCGACCTAGCCCGTAAGGTCTATTTTACCTGGCGGGAGTGCACTCCAAACAAGGCCCGTGGAGTACGAATCACGGTATCCACCTCCTGGTTCGTTCCAAAGCCGCACACCGCCTTCCAGTGGGAGGCCCAAATCCCGGTAGAGGAGTACCAGCGCCGGGTGGATTTGTTGCGGGATGCGCTGAAGCGGGACAAGTCGATCACTTACAACTGGCACGACCCCCAGACCAGCTATCTGGAGGCCATTTTCTCCAGGGGAGACCGCCGTTTAGCCGATGTATTGGAATGGGCCTGGGAGCATGGAGCCAAATTTGACGCCTGGAGCGAATATTTCGATTACCAGCGATGGATGGACGCTCTGTCCGCCTGTGGGCTGGATGGGGACTTCTATGCCCACCGGGTCCGGGAAAAGGACGAGCTATTCCCCTGGGCAGTACCAAGCGTCGGGGTCAGTCGGGAATTCCTGTGGCGGGAGCGGGAGCTTTGCTACCAGTCTGTCACCACTCCAGACTGCCGGTCACGCTGCTCGGCCTGTGGGGCCAACAAAATGCTGACAGGAGGTAGGACCTGTGGCTGACCGCCTGCTATTTTCCAAGACAGGGAGAGCCAAATATATCTCTCATCTGGATCTGATGCGCACCTTTCAGCGTGCTTTCGCTCGCGCCAAGATCCCGATCAAGCATACAGAAGGGTTTAATCCACATCCCTTTGTTTCCATTGCGCTGCCCCTCTCGGTGGGCTACTCCAGCCAGTGTGAAATACTGGAGTTTGGACTGATGGAGGGGACCGGCAGGGAAGAGGTGCCGGGCAGATTGACCGCCGCCATGCCGGAGGGGATCGTGGTCCATCAGTGCTATCCAGCACAGCGAAAACTCAAGGAGTTGGCCTATGTCAACTACATCATGAATATGGAATATCCGGCAGGCCGTCCCCAGGAGACAGAGTCTGCCATGCGGGAGCTGCTGGGCCGCGACAGTTTGATTATGCAAAAGAAATCTAACAAAGCCAAAAAGGGATATACAGAAGTGGATCTCATTCCTTTGATCCGCGGCTGGAATCTGGAATGTCAGAGCGACACTATGACGCTAGATGCGGTACTGTCAGCCCAGAATCCCGGCCTGAACCCCGAACTTATCCACAGCGCCTTTTGCCAGGAATATCCTCAATTCCGGCCAGACATGGTTACCTTCCACCGCCGAGAGGTACTGGACAAAGATGGAACTCCCTTCCGCTGAAGGGGCACAATACACAGGAGGAGAATACCCATGGAGGAGAAGAAGCAGCATACACTGACCTGGACAGTCACAGACGATATGACCGCCAAGCGCATCGGAACCGCCGGCGCCAAGATCCTTTCCACCCCCAATATGCTGGCCCTGATGGAAGGGGCCGCTCTGGAATTGGCCCGTGAATTTTTGGACGATGGGATGACCACCGTAGGCGCGGAAGCGCACGTCAAGCATTTGGCCCCTACACCCGTTGGGATGAAGGTGTGGGCTACCGCCACCCTCCGGGAAATCGAGCGCCGGAAGATGTGGTTTGACATCGAAGTGTTTGACGAGAAGGGCAAATGTGGTGAGGGTTGGCATCTGCGTATCATGGTGCCTGACAAAGACCGGAGTCAGGTCCAGTGACGCTGGCATTGTATCCGAAAGGCCTTGGGATCTCCTGACTTCAATTACACCTATATTGTCTATGGAAAGTATTGCGAACTTTGAAAGCAATTGTACCAAAGGAGGTTAAACAATGAAAAATTGGGTATTTCTTTTAGGTATGATCACTTTATCCATTTCTATTATAATTTTTGGCGTTCTTTTGTCCCAAGCAATTGAACGGGCAGGATCTGGTTTGAATAGTTCGCTTTCTTATTTTGCAGAGTTGTTGCGTGGCACACTTCTTACCATTTCCGAAAGAAATTGACGGTGCAATTTCTGTAATCTATATAGATTGGACGATCTCCTGAGAAAACAGCTTGTCAAGGCCTATAAAGAGTGATATAATATTTGCGCTCATTACACAAGAAGGGAACGATATTACCATGTCCGGACATTCCAAGTGGCACAATATACAGAAGACCAAGGGTGCGGCCGACGCCAAGCGCTCCCAAATTTTTACCAAGATTGCCCGTGAAATGATCGTAGCAGTCAAGACCGGGGGCAGCGGTGATCCCGCCAACAACTCCCGTCTGGCCACCGTCATTGCCAAGGCCAAGGCGGCCAATATGCCCAACGATAATATCAAGCGGACCATCGACAAGGCGTTGGGCTCCGGCAATACCGACAGCTTTGAGAACGTGACCTATGAGGGCTACGGCCCCAATGGCGTCGCCGTGATCATCGAGGCGCTGACCGACAACCGCAACCGCACCGCCCCTGAGGTCCGCCACCTGCTGGACAAGTATGGCAAGGGCTTGGGCGCCACTGGTTGTGTATCCTGGTCCTTTGACCGCAAGGGTGTCATTGTCATCGAGTCGGAAGACCTAGACGAGGATACTGTTATGATGGATGCTCTGGAGGCCGGCGCCGACGATATGCAGGCTGACGACGAGGTATTTGAGGTCTATACTGATCCCGATGCCTTCGCCGCTGTGACCGAAACTCTGGAGAAGAAAGGCTATGTCTTCTTGGAGGCTGGAGTCCAGATGGTCCCCCAGAACTATGTCAAGCTTACCGCTGAGGACGATATCAAAAATATGGAGAAGCTGATCGATCTCCTGGAGGAAAATGATGATGTCCAGGCTGTGTATCACAACTGGGACCAGGACTGATTCTTCTCATAAGAAAAGGGCCCTGGAGCGCAAAACCGCTCCAGGGCCCTTTTTTGTTACTCGTCATAGATGATAATGCAGAACTGACTGGTGCCAGTATAGGTATCATACTTTGTAACAGAAGATGAAATTTCCATAAAATAAACTCCTAATTTCTTGGTCCCAAAGTCTAATTCAAAAATGAATGTACATTGATTCATTGATAGGTTTATCAAAATTTATAGAAGAATACAATCAAATCATTTTTTTAGATTTGCTGGGTATTATCTGTTTCTTCAAGGTCAATAAAATACTGTTCATCCATATGGACGCAAAAAATTCTGTGATGTTACATTTCATCATTAAATAATCCTTGAATGTAAAAAAAGAATCATATAACAGCCAAAGTTGCCTTCAGCTATTTCATGTTTCTGGGTATTTCTTATAGTATTCATACTATTATTCTCAGTTCCGACCAGGAACACAAAGAGGAATTCTGATAGAAAATAAAAAATACAGCGTCCCTGCCCTCTGACTGGAACGCTGTATCGCAAGCAGGCCTGTAAGCCGGGTTCTGTCTTTTAAGACAGCCATCTATCTCGATGCGTCGTTGCCGGCGCACTCAAGCCGCCTCCATGGAACGGCCGGGCCAGCCTGTTGTCCCTCCACGGCGTTGCTCCGGATAGAGTTTACAGCGATGGGCGCTTCCACGCCATCGGGTGAGCTCTTACCTCACCTTTCCACCCTTACCCCGTTCAAGGAGAACGAGGCGGTATATCTCTGTTGCACTTTTCCTAGGGTCGCCCCCGGCGGGTGTTACCCGTTATCCTTGCCCTGTGGAGCCCGGACTTTCCTCACAGATGGGCCTTTCGCCCCATCCGCGCGGCTGTCCAGCCTGCTTGACTGGTCTATCATACAGGAAAACGGAGTGTATGTCAAATGGTTTCCTGGACTGGAAACTTCCAAGCATATGGAGCCGCTCACAGTTTCGATTGAATTTTTTTGCCCGGTATGTTAATATAAAGTGCTGGGAAAGAAAAACTTGGAAGGAGGACGTTTCAGTGTCCACCATTACTGAATATCTTGAGTCCCTCCATGGCTATTCCATCGCTGTCATTGGTATGGGAGTCAGCAATACCCCTCTGATTCGAATGTTCCTTCGGGCTGGTCTGAAGGTCACGGTCTGTGATAAGGCGCCCCGGGAACGGGTGGAGGAGCAGGCCGCGGAATTGGAGAGCCTGGGGGCTAAACTTCATCTGGGACCTGGTTATCTGGACCGGTTGGCGCGGTTCGACCTTATTTTCCGAACGCCCGGCCTCAGTCCCAACACCCCTGAACTGCGGGAGGCGGCCGAGAGGGGGAGCATCGTTACCTCTGAAATGGAGCTCTTTTTTCAGATGTGTCCCTGTAAGATCATCGGTGTCACTGGCAGCGACGGAAAGACCACGACCACAACGCTGATCAGTGAGTTTCTAAAAGAAGCTGGGTATAATGTCTATGTGGGGGGTAATATCGGCAAACCACTTCTCCCGGATGTCGCCGGTATGACCCCGGAGGATATGGTCGTGGTGGAGCTGTCCTCTTTTCAACTGATGTCTATGGGGCAGAGCCCCAATGTGGCGGTCTTTACCAATCTTTCCCCCAACCATCTGGACTATCATCACACCATGGAGGAATATACCGCCGCTAAGATTAATATTTTCCGGTACCAGGAGCCGGGTGACCGTGCAATATTCAACTACGATAACGATATTACACGTGCCCTGTCCAAACAGGCCCCGACCGCCGTCATGCTGTTCAGCAGAAAGCAGAGTTTGGAAGAGGGAGTCTATCTCCGGGATGGCGCTATCTGGCTGACCAATGAAATCGGCAGCCGTGAGGTGCTCCCCCTGGCTGACATCCAAATTCCTGGTGTCCACAATATCGAAAATTATATGGCGGCCATTGCGGCTGTGGATGGCTTAGTGCCAGACAAAAAGGTTCGGGCCGTTGCACAGCGATTCACCGGTGTCGAACATCGTATTGAGTTGGTCCGTGAATTGGATGGCGTAAAGTATTACAATGATTCTATCGGTACCAGCCCTACCCGCACCATGGCCTGCCTGGATTCCTTCAATCAAAAGCTCATTTTGATCGCGGGAGGATATGATAAGGGAGTCCCCTTTACGCAGCTAGGCGTGGAGATTATAAAGAAGGTAAAAACGTTGATTTTGACGGGTGATACCGCCCCTGCCATACGAAAGGCTGTGGAAGAAGCGGAGGGCTACAGGGACAGCGGGCTAAAACTGATTGAAACTGAGGATTTGTCCGCCGCTGTGGCCGCGGCTCAGGGGGCCGCAGTCGCGGGTGATGTGGTGGTTCTATCTCCCGCCTGTGCCGCGTTTGACCGATTTAAAAATTTTATGGAGCGCGGACGAATATTTAAAGAGCTTGTCAACGCGCTCTGATGCGGAGGAATAGGCTTGGATTATAGAATCATTTTGCCGCAGCTGTGTGCCCTAGCGGGCCCTAGCGGCTTTGAGCGGGCGGTAGCGGAGGCTGCCGCCCAGCTTCTGGCCCCCTGGATGGACGCAGTACAGATCCAAAAAATGGGCAGTGTAGTAGGCGTCCGGCGGTGTGGAAAAGAAAATGCACCTAGACTTGTACTGGATGCCCACTTAGATGAGATCGGTTTTATCATTACCGGACATGAGGACGGTTTCCTCCGTTTTGCATCCTTGGGCGGTGTAGATCCTCGGATGCTTCCAGACCGGGAAGTAACCATTCTCACCGATCCTCCCATGCTGGGTGTGGTAGCCTGCCTGCCGCCCCATGTGCAGAGTAGAGAGGACATGGACAAGTCCCAGCCCATTCAGGAACTGTTTATCGACATCGGACAGAGTAAGGAAAATGCCAAAAAACTGGTCCCCGTTGGCACGCCGGCCGTATATCACACCAGCTGTGTGCCACTGGGGGAGGATCTGATATGCGGAAAATCACTGGATGACCGGGCCTGTTTTGCCATTTTGCTGGACACTGTCCAGCGTCTGGCGGGAGAAGATCTGGATGTGGACGTATATGTAGTAGGCTCCACACAGGAGGAAACGCATAGTACCGGCGCTATTACCGCCGCTTATGGCATCATCCCTGATCTGTGTGTGGCAGTGGACGTGACACACGGAGACAGCCCGGATGCCTCTAAAGATAAGACGTTCCGGCTGGGAGGGGGCCCTGTCATTGGGCTTGGCCCAAACTGTGCCCGCTGGATGTCCCAGAGGCTGCGGGACAAGGCGCGGGAGCTGGATATGGACTTCCAGTTGGAAGTCATGGCTGGTCACAGCGGTACTAACGGATGGCCCCTTCAGGTGAGCCGGGAAGGTGTGGCTACCGCCGTCCTATCCCTACCACTGCGGTATATGCATACCCCAGTGGAAACTGTCAGCTGCCGGGATCTAGAAGCGACGGCCGAGCTTCTGGCCGCCTTTATTCGGGGTATTGGGAGGGAGGTCCCCAGCTATGCTTGAGCTACTGAAGGAACTGTGCCGACTCAACGGCGTTTCTGGGGCAGAGGACCCGGTCCGAAACTTTATCCAGACACAGGCACAGCCATATGCCGACTCCCTGCGCAGCGACGCGCTAGGAAATCTGATCGTTTTTAAGCGTGGAAAGAAGTCTACCGGAAATAAGCTCCTTCTCGCCGCCCACATGGATGAGGTGGGCGTGATTGTTACAAGGATTACGGAGGAAGGCTTTCTAAAATTTGATTTTGTTGGTGGTGTCGACCGCCGTGTGGCCATTGGTAAGCCGGTGGTCCTGGGCGAAAATGAGATTCCTGGACTGATTGGACTAAAGGCCATCCACCTGGTGAGCAGGGAGGAGGAGGAGAAGGTCCCAAAGACCGACGCCCTCTATATCGATATCGGAGCGAAGGATAGGGAAGAGGCAGAGAAGCTGGTCCCGCCTGGCACCTACGGCTCCTTTGTTGGCCCACCCCAGGAGTTTGGACAGGGCTTCTTGAAGGCCAAGGCCATTGATGACCGGATTGGCTGTGCGATTATGCTGGAGCTGTTGAAGGAGGATCTGCCCCTGGATGTGACCTTTGCCTTCACTGCTCAGGAGGAAGTAGGCACCCGTGGAGCCTTTGGGACTGCCTTCTCGGTGTCGCCGGAGGTGGCGCTGGTGCTGGAAACCACGACCGCTGCCGATCTGCCAGGGGTAGAGGGAGCGCGCCGAGTATGTGCCCCAGGCAAGGGGCCTGTAATCTCCTATATGGACGGCGCTACCATCTATGATCGGGACCTTTTTGAGAATCTGCGCCGCTTGGCGGAGGAGCACGGGATTCCCTGGCAGACCAAGGAATATATTGCCGGAGGCAACGACGCCCGCACCATTCAGCGATCCAGATCCGGTGTCCGGGTAGCCGCTCTGTCCGCCGCGGTACGCTACCTTCATGCGCCGGCCACGGTCGGCAGTTTGGCCGACTTTGAAAATATGTGGAAGCTGACCCGACTGTTTCTGGCCGATCAGGCGGCACAGCTTTGATGGGAGGACAATAGGTAATTCATATGGAACTGTTTGAATTGATACAGACGTTAAGCTCTGCCCACGGCCCCTCTGGGGATGAGGCCGATATTAGGAATATCCTCTCCGAATTGGCTTCTCCCATGGCCGATGAGGTGGCCTGGGACACCATGGGAAATCTCATCGTTCACCGGAAGGGACCCGGCTCGAAGGTAATGCTTGCCGCCCATATGGACTCCATCGGTTTTATCGTAACTCACATCGAGAAGGAGGGATTCCTCCGAATGGGGAAGCTGGGGGGGATCAGCCCCAAGGAGGCTGTCTATACCCCCATTCGTTTCAAAAACGGTGTCCGGGGCGTGGTCGTACCAGAGGAAAAAGCCGATTTTGGCAAGCTGAAGCTAGATGAATGTTATATTGATATCGGAGCCAGAGACGAGGAGCAGGCGAAAAAACTGGTCCAGGTGGGAGATACGGCAGTGTATGACTCCCCCTGCTTTCTCCAGGGCAGCGGCGTAATCTCTCCCTATTTGGATAACCGCATCTCCTGCGCGGTCCTGCTAGCTGTGCTGGAGCGTATCCAGACCAGTGCTAACGACCTGTACTTCGTCTTTACCTCCCAGGAAGAGGTGGGGCTGCGGGGCGCTAAGACCGCCGCCTGGGCTGTTGATCCGGACTGGGCCATTGCCGTAGATGTCACTGATGTAGATGACACCCCTGGATCAGAGCGGTCAGGCACTGTTCAGTTGGGCAAGGGAGCGGCTGTCAAGGTAATGGACTCCTCTATCATCTGCCACCCAGAAGTGGTAGCGAAGCTGGAGGGACTCGCGCAGGTACAGGGGATCTCTGTCCAAAGGGATATTATGCGCGGCGGCGGTACTGACGCTGGCGCCATTCATACCACCCGCCTGGGGGTAAAAACCGGAGGAATCTCTGTGCCCTGTCGGTATATCCATACCCCTGTTGAGATGGCCGACCTTGGAGATGCGGAAGCCTGCATAAAACTGGTGGAAGCCTTCGCCCAGACTGCGTTGAATGTATAACAAGAGACAAAAAGATTGGACTGACAAATAAAATGCCTTTACAGTTAAGCGATAAAGTGCGTGCCCTGGGTGATCAGGCCCAGAGGGAGCTGGTTGATGAATTTTCCCGCATCGATACCATAGCCCAGGAAAATACCCAGCGGGTGCTGGCTGCCTTTCAAGACCACCGGGTGGCGGATAGCTATTTTGCCGGCACCACCGGCTACGGCTATGATGACCTTGGCCGGGACAAGCTGGATGAGATCTATGCCGATCTTTTTGGCACAGAGGCCGCTCTTGTCCGGATACAGTTCGTCAACGGTACCCATGCCATCGCCTCCGCTCTTTTTGGCGCTCTGAAGTCTGGCGATGTGCTGGTTTCCGCTGTCGGGGCCCCCTATGATACCCTTTTAGGTGTCATAGGTACAGCGGAAAAGGGGCATGGATCTCTAAAGGACTACGGCGTGGAATATCGTCAAGTGGAGCTGGTAGACGACGCCCCAGACTTGGAGGGGATTGCCCGGATGGCGGCCAATCCCAAGGTAAAAGCGGTGCTGATCCAGCGATCAAAAGGGTATTCTACTCGAGCCTCCCTCTCTGTGGCGGAGATTGGAGAGATGTGTGCTATCATCAAAAGGGCGAATCCCAATGCCGCCATTTTGGTGGACAACTGCTATGGTGAATTTGTAGAAACTCTGGAGCCGACCCATGTAGGGGCCGACCTAGTAGTAGGCTCCCTGATTAAAAATCCCGGCGGCGGACTGGCACCCACTGGAGGCTATATCGCTGGCCGCCGCGATCTGGTAGAGGGGGCGGCCCAACGGCTTACAGTTCCAGGAATCGGTGGGGAGTGCGGCTGTACTCTGGGCCAGAACCGTCTGCTTTACCAGGGACTGTTTTTGGCCCCTCACACCGTGGCTCAGGCTGTTAAAACGGCTGTTTTTGGCGCAAAAGTAATGGAACTGCTGGGCTATGAAACAGAGCCACACTCCAGTGCCGTCCGTCACGATATCATCCAAATGATTCATATGCGGGAACCGGAAGCCCTTAAAAAATTTTGTAAGGGCATCCAGTTCGGCGCGCCTGTGGACTCCTATGTGACCCCGGAACCCTGGGATATGCCCGGTTATGACAGCCAAGTCATTATGGCTGCTGGCGCCTTTATTCAGGGAGCCTCCATCGAACTGTCCGCTGATGCCCCCATGCGTCCGCCCTATACGGTGTATCTCCAGGGCGGCCTGACCTTCGAGTCGGGCAGACTGGGGATCCTGCTGGCCGTCCAAGAGCTCCTTGGCTCAGATCAGCCGGTTCCCAGGGAATAGGCCAAGCCGGAAATTACATATCTTCTCCCTATGGGGGTGAGGATATGGTCATGGGTCCTTTACGGCGTGAATTATACCGAAAAATACACGGCGGCCTATTTTATAGATCGGCCGGCAGGGGAGTGGGACGGTCCTATTCATTTCCAGTTCACGTCCCGCGTTGGCTGGTCACACTTGGCGTCGCTTTGCTCCTATCTTTCTCAATCATCAGTTTCTTGGAGTCCAGGATAAAGCCCGTTATAGCGGCGGCGGCTACTACCCAGATTCAAAATCAATTAACAGGCCTGATCGAGCGATCTGTTGTAGAAGATCTGGCACAGCGCCAACTGGGATATGGCGATCTAGTTACGATACAGCGTGAGGAAAGCGGTGCGATTACCTCACTTTCCACGGATATGGCATCTATGAACCAGCTCAGGGCATATCTGGTTAATCAAATCCTAGAAGAATTAGATGGTATCGATGTTTCAACCATTCAGATCCCAATAGGGAGCCTCTTTGATTCTGAGCTACTCTGGGCGGCTGGACCCTCTCTTCATGTCAGGGCTATGTCCGTAGGAACTGTCCAAGCGGAGTTTGAGAGCGAATTTTCGGAGGCGGGAGTCAACCAGACTCGTCACCGGATCTGGCTTCATCTCTCCATTCCCGCCACAGTCCTGCTGGCAGGCAGCGCCATAGAAGTGCCGCTGGATACAGAGCTTTGTGTCGCGGAAACAGTGATCGTAGGACAGGTACCCAACACCTATCTCAGCTTGGATGGGATATCAGGCCATTAAATGGAGTTTTACAGATGAGTCTTTGGGAAACAATACAATGGTATTGGGGTAATATCTTGGATTACGGTCTGCAGATGCTTCCCTGTATGTTGATCGGAGTATTCGGATTTCTTCTGTTCCTGCCGTCCCGCAAAAGAAGACTGGCCGGTCTTGGGCTGTCAAGCAGCAGCGGGAGAGAGGCTGTTCTGCTCCTTTTTGTCATGTTTTGCGCTGGATTGGCCTCTGTAACTCTTTTTCCTGCTAATTTCTGGAGCTTGAATCGATGGTACTGGGTCCTGCATGGAATGGAGCCTCTATTTCCGCCTGTCGATTGGCAGATCCAGTGGGATACTTTACAGCTTACCCCCTTTCAAGAGATCATTCGGGCCTTTCGCGGGCCATGGGTCATGTTTTTAATGGTCGCGAATATCGGTATCTTCTGCCCTATTGGTTTTTTCCCTGCTCTGCTGTGGCGGGGCTGGCGGTGGTGGAAATCCGCTCTGGTTGGTCTTTGCACCTCTGTTTTTATTGAATTTGTCCAGTGTTTCATTGGGCGCAGTAGCGATGTGGATGATGTAATCCTCAATACTGCGGGCACTCTGGTGGGATTCTGGATCTTCTGGCTGATAAATGCCCTGCTGCCACAGCTGACCATTAAATTTCAGTGCACCACAAAGGAGTTACCTGGATATGGATGAATTGAAGGAGCTCGAGGTACTACGCCATGAGCTGATACAGGCCGGTTTGGAGTATTATGTGTATGATGCGCCAACCATGTCTGACTATGAATATGACCACAAATTGCGCCGTCTTGAGGAGCTGGAGGCAGCCCACCCAGAGGCAATAACTCCTGACTCCCCCACCCAGAGGGTGGGTGGGAAGGCACTGGAGGCGTTTTCTCAAGTAGAGCACCGGGTCCCCCTGGAGTCGCTCCAGGATGTCTTTGATTTTGAAGAACTGAAGGCTTTTGACATCCGGGTCCGAGGAGTGGTCCCGGATGCCCATTATGTAGTGGAGCCTAAGGTGGATGGACTTTCTGTCGCGCTGGAATATGAAAATGGTCTCTTTGTCCGTGGGGCAACACGGGGAGATGGCCGGGTAGGGGAGGATGTCACAGAAAATTTGAGGACGATCCGCTCTATCCCTATGCGTCTGCCGGATATGCCGGCTCACCTGATTGTCCGCGGTGAGGTATTCATGCCTAAACAGGTTTTTCATGCGCTCAATGAGGAACGTGAGCGCAGGGGAGAGCCTCTTTTTGCCAATCCAAGAAATGCCGCCGCTGGCTCGCTCCGCCAGTTAGACCCCAAAATTGCCGCATCTCGGAGGCTTGACATACTAGTATTTAACATCCAGTGGATTGAGGGGGCCGCTCTGTCCACACATCTGGAGACACTGGAATACTTGAAACGCAATAACTTCAAGGTGATTCCGCATTACAGCTGTCAACAGATGGAACAGGTGATGGACCATATCGCAGAGATCGGAGAGAACCGTGATTCCTTCCAGTTCGATATTGACGGAGCGGTCGTAAAGGTAAATAGCCTGTCAGATAGAGAACGCCTAGGTTCCACCGCAAAATTTCCCCGCTGGGCCGCTGCCTATAAGTACCCGCCTGAAGTCAAGCCCTCCAAAGTGACGGATATTTTAGTCCAGGTAGGGCGAACTGGGGTACTGACACCCAAAGCAGTACTGGAGCCGGTCCGGCTCGCCGGTACTACGGTGACCAGCGCGACTCTGCATAATCAGGATTTTATTTCGGAAAAGGATATTCGCATTGGCGACACAGTTCTGGTTCGGAAAGCAGGGGAGATCATACCAGAGGTTCTGTCTGTCGTTATGGAGCAGCGTCCGGAAGGAACACGCCCCTACTTTTTGCCATCTGTCTGTCCGGTGTGCGGGGCTCCGGTGGAACGAGATGAGGACGGGGCCCATATCCGTTGTACTGGATCCGAATGTCCAGCGCAGCTGCTTCGCAATCTAGCCCATTTTGCCAGCCGGGATGCCATGGATATCGATGGTATGGGTATCGCAGTGGTGGAGAACCTTGTTGGGGCCGGCCTAGTCAAGACCCCAGGTGATCTCTACTTTCTTCGTGAGGAAGATATCGCAAAGCTGGACCGGATGGGTAAAAAATCAGCTCAAAATCTTATTTCAGCGATTGAGAACTCTAAATCCCAGGACCTGTCCCGACTGATCTACGCCTTTGGTATCCGTCAGGTGGGCCAGAAGGCCGGAAAAGTATTGGCTGCCCACTTCAAGACCCTAGATGCTTTGGAAACGGCTACGTTAGAGGAGCTCACCGCCATTGATGATATTGGAGAGATTACAGCACACAGCTTGTTGGAGTGGATGTCCAGCCCTCAAAGCCGGCATTTGATCTCTCGTCTGCGGGAGGCAGGCGTCAATATGACGGCAACTGATTGGGGAGATGACCAGCGCTTCGCTGGTATGATTTTTGTTTTGACAGGGGCGCTGGAACGCTTTACCCGGGATGAGGCCACTGAATTGATCGAGGCAAGAGGTGGAAAGGCCGCCAGTTCTGTATCTAAAAAGACCACCTATGTAGTAGCAGGGGAGTCCGCCGGATCAAAACTGCGCAAAGCACAGGAGCTAGGAATCCAGATCTTGACAGAGGATGATTTTTCAGCACTTCTGAAATAATACTTGGATGATTTAAAGGCCCTCAATACTGTTTGGGGGCCTTTCTTTCATTATTAGTTTTTTTACTATTGTGCAGTTCCATTTTCTTTAGCATATGGTATAATTATTCTATCGAGAGGGGAGGATTCATTTGTGAAAACAGGATATCTGTATATTGCTATTGCGGTAGTCATGTTCAGCTCCTTTGAGGTGGTATTGAAATTTATTGCTGGAGAACTGAACCCTGTCCAGTTGACCTTTGCTCGTTTTGTTATTGGCTTTCTCTTCCTATTACCTTTGGCCCTGCATACACTTCGAAAGAGGAAAAAGAGGCTTGATACGAAAACTCTGGCTTATTTTGCCCTTTTAGGGTTCACTGGGATATCTCTGAGCATGACAATTCTCCATCTAGCTGTCGAGTATACCAGTTCCTCGGTCACTGCGGTCCTCTTCAGTTGTAATCCGGTATTCGTGACCTTCCTGGCCTTCTTTCTGCTCCATGAGCCCATTAAAAAACGTCATGTGGCAGCCCTTATTTTTGAAATCATCGGGACTCTGGCGATCATCAATCCATTCCACAGCAACCTGAATATGTTGGGGGTATCGTTGGCGTTGCTATCTACCCTGTTGTTTTCTCTGTACGGGGTTATGGGAAAGCGGAAGTGTGCTGAGTATGGCGGTGTGGTCGTGACCTGCTTTAGTTTCTTATTTGGAAGCCTCATCGTACTTCTTTTTATCGTCCTATCTCACATTCCGGCTGTGGCGGCGGCAATCACCTCGGCTGGTCTGCCAAATTTCGCCAACATTCCTATCCTGGCCGGTTATACCATGGAAAATCTCCCCTATGTGCTCTATGTTTCTGCCGGTGTAGCAGGTATCGGGTTCTGCTCCTACTTTTTGGCTATGGAATATCAGCCAGCTAGTGTAGTTTCCCTAGTATACTTTTTTAAGCCCGCTCTGTCACCGATACTGGCTTGGTGGCTCCATAGGGAAGATATCCCGGGAAATATGCTGCTTGGTATCCTTTTAATTGTCGTTGGCTCTCTGTGTTCCATCATCCCAGGTATTTTGGAAGCCAAACGCCCGACTGTATCACATTAAATAATAAAAAGGCCTCCAAGAAAAAACTTGGAGGTCTTTTTTATATTAGTTTGTTTCCATGTTCATCAAATCCATTTTTTAACAGCAGATCTACTAGAAAGGCGGACAAACAAAAAAATACCATCTGACCGGCCAGAAGCCACAAAATAAAATTGAGATACTGGTCCCGAAAAAACCACATCAGCAGAGCGGTCACCAACCCAAGTACGATGCCAAGACGAATCCAGAGCTTTGAGCAATGGCGATGTGCAAAGCTCCAAGTTTCTTCACTGCGTGTAGACAACGCTGTACGGTAGGCCAACCCCTTGCTGTCCATTTTGGGCGGGGATACTTTCCATATGATTCCCACACACAGAATAAGGATAGGGGGGAGCATGGTCAGAATAAAGCAGGCAGCGAACATGTATCAAACCTCTTTCTTTTGATTTTTCGTCTTCGTTCGAGATACTCGGCCAAGGGGATTGGCCCTGGCTGCGGTACGAAGATCATCACTATCTACATGGGTATAAATCTGGGTAGTATTGAGATTATCGTGCCCCAAAACTTCCTGGAGGGTACGTACATCTACACCGTTTTGAAGCATAAGGGTAGCCGCTGTATGGCGCAGTTTATGCGCTGAATACTGGCTACTGTCCAGCCCTGCAGCTAATAGATGCTTTTTGACCAGTTTATGGACTGCCGCTCTGGATATCCGACGCCTATTTTGCAACGTGACAAATAACGCCTTTTGATCGACTAACGTCAACATGCTTCGCTCAGTTATCCAATCCTGAAGCGCCTGTTGACAAGCTTCATTCAAATAGAGCATCCGCTCTTTATTTCCTTTTCCCAAAACACGCAGCTGATCGCCTCGAACATCTGTTACATTTAAGCCTACCAACTCAGAAATACGTAATCCACAGTTTAGGAACAAAGTAAGAATACAATAATCACGACTAGAGTTTTTTCCAGCCACTGAATCCAGAAGCTCTATGCTTTCATCAAGATTCAGATATCTTGGGAGTGATTTGCGTAGCCTAGGTGAGTCCAAATCTTGCACAGGATTCTCTCTTAACAGCTTGGCCTTATTAGTCAAGTATTTATAAAAGGAGCGGATTGTAGCGACTTTTCGAGCTCTTGACGTAGCTGTAAGTGAGCGATCTTGGGAGAGAAAACTCATAAAATCATACACATCGCTTAATGTGATGCTGTGGACCAGAGATAGGTCGACATCATCAATCATGATACTGTCAAATGGAACATCCTTAGATATAAGATCTTTTTTCTGTTTAATATAGCGAAAGAAACTACGCAGATCCAGAAAATATTCATCTATTGTGCGACTGGAATGTCCTTGGATAGTTTCATGATAGACAAGAAAATCTCTGATTAGTGCGGGAGCTTCAGTTCGATAATCCATATTCCCCTCCTTTTTGGTCAACAAAATTTTTATTTTGTTGACCTGTTATCTTAAAAAAATAAAGGACCGAGGCGGTCAACAAAATGGACGGTTATTGTTGGACCAAAAGTCTACCTTTTAAGGTGAGTCAGACTCTTTTTCCTTCCCTTCCGGATAAGCTAACTTAATATAATCACAAAAAAGGAAGAAAGTCAAGCACTATTTTCATAAGGTATCCCTACGGGATAGGCCATAAATACCGAATAGCGTCAAGGATCAAAGAAACTGGCTCCAAAGAGCCAGTTTCTTTGTCGAGCGGCCTACGGCCTCCTTGACCCTATTAGGAATTTATGGACGATGTGAACAACCGAACTCGCCGCCGCCGAGTTCGGCAAGCCGACGAAAACCAGGATGGGAGGCGGGAAACGAGAGATTGACAAACTCCCCCGGACCCGGTACAATGACAGATACCATATATCAGACCAGGATGGCTCGACATGACAAATGAAGATAAAATCCTAGAGATTCTAAGAACACTACAAAAAGACATGACAGAAGTAAGAAAAGATATTACAGAACTAAAAGACGGACAAGCGGAAATCCGAAGCGGAGTAAACACCCTATTAGAATGGGCAGACAAAGTAGGAGACAGCATCGAATTTCCACTACCGAAAATTATGTAAGCGACCGGGAGAGGGGCGGCGGCCCTCTCCCCTTTTTTATGTCCTGGGACATTTCAATTTATCCAGAATGGAGGACACGACCAGAGGGAGCCGAAGGCGGAAGGTTATCCGCTTTTTCTTAGGCTGATAAAAACGCCGTTGAACAATACCTTTTTTGATCAGGGCATCATCAGGACTGGCGGCCTTAGAACAGCAACTTACTCACTATCCTTCAAGCTTCTAAACCAATTTTTCATATCCCTCCATATCTCATATCTTTTCCACTCTAGGACATACTACTTACTCTCGATACTGGAGGTGAAAAGAATGAGCTTGATCGTGTGCACTGATTCCTGTGTTTATCAGAAGGACGGATACTGTTCTCTCTACCGAGCCGCCTCCTCCGGGTTAACTTCTAGCTCCAGCTGTATTAATTTTGTTCCCTTAAGTAAAAAAGCTTTACAGCAACGTCGCCAGAGCCTCCCGAATACTGGAAACCCGGATCAACTCTAGTCCCTCCGGAGCAATTAGTTTGCCCTGGACACGCTTTGGAATCAGACATTTTGTAAAGCCTAGCCGCTGGACTTCGGACAGGCGTTGGCCTAACGCACTGACTGCCCGAAGTTCTCCGGTCAGCCCCACTTCCCCAATAGCAGCAAGATCATGAGGTACCGGTCTGTCCCGAAAACTGGAGGCCATAGCCAACACAACTGCTAAATCTGCCGCTGGTTCGTCTAATGTTAGCCCTCCAATGACATTTAGATAGCTGTCACAATTTCCCAGTAAAAGGCCGCCGCGTTTTTCCAGCACGGCCAGCAACAACATGGTGCGGTTATATTCGAAGCCATTGCTCACTCTTCTAGGATTTCCTAGGCTGCTGGGCACCACTAGGGCCTGGATCTCTGCCAGCACCGGGCGTACTCCCTCCATAACACAGGTAACACAGGTACCCGGAGCATCCATGGGACGGCCAGCTAACAGAGTTTCCGAGGGGTTTGGCACTTCACACAGTCCACCATCCTCCATCTCAAAAACACCAATCTCATTGGTCGCGCCAAAGCGGTTCTTGGCCGCCCTTAAAATGCGGTAGGCCATATGCCTCTCACCTTCAAAATAAAGGACACAGTCTACCATATGCTCCAGCACCTTAGGCCCGGCAATAAAGCCCTCTTTGTTCACATGTCCGATGACAAAAACAGTAATTCCCTCTCCCTTTGCAAGCTGCATCAACGCCAGTGTGCATTCCTTTACTTGGCTTATGCTTCCAGGGGCGGCATTCACATCCCCGTGGTATAAAGTCTGAATAGAATCCACAATGAGCACATCAGGCTGGAGATGATGAACTGAATCAATCATGTTCTCCAGATCGGTTTCCGCCAGCAGATGAAGCCCCTCCTCTGCCACGTTTAGCCTCTGCGCTCGGAGTTTGATCTGCCGTTCGGATTCCTCTCCTGATACATACAAAACTGTGGCAAACCGGCACAGATTATCGCAGATCTGCAGCATAAGTGTGGACTTTCCAATGCCAGGAGCACCGCCTATCAGAACCAGCGATCCCTTGACCGCACCGCCTCCCAGAACCCGGTCCAGCTCTCCCATTCCTGTACAAAATCTCAGCTCATCTGTGATCTCCACATCTTTCATGAGTTTGGGACGGTGAACGGCCACGCCAGCCGCGGAACCTCTGGGATGGTTGATTCCTGCTTTTTTGACGGGCTTTTCCGTGGGTTGCTCTACCACCGTATTCCATGCGCCGCAGGCAGGACATTTCCCCTGCCATTTTGGCATCTCGTTCCCGCATTCTGTACAGTAAAAGAGAGTCTTTGCTTTCATCGTCCTGCTCCTTCTGGTGCCGAGTTTGATTTATTTTATTCTAGCAGGTTTTCGCCTTATTGTAAATCTGTACGGACAGTTTCTATCAGCTTTGAGAAGAGCCAGGCCCCCTAATAAAGGGGAGCCTGGCTGTTTTTTTAACCTCTAGCAGGAGTCCTGGGTTGTGCTTTGTCAAAGGCCGGGTTAGTAAGGTAAACGTTTCTTGCGTCCATCTTCTCTTTGCACAGGCGCAAACACTCGCCAAATCGCTGGAAGTGGACAATTTCCCGCTCTCGCAGAAAACGGATGACGTTGTTGACATCTGGGTCATCGGAAAGGCGGAGAATGTTATCATAGGTGAGGCGGGCCTTTTGCTCGGCCGCCAAGTCTTCAGTCAAGTCGGCAATGACATCGCCGGTAGATTGGATGGAGCCGGCGCTCCAAGGGAACCCGGAAGCGGCAGTAGGATAGACACCTGTGGTGTGGTCTACGAAATAAGGAGCAAAGGTTGGATTATTTCGCACATCTTCGTCGGTGAGGTTTCGAGTCAGTTGGTGAACGATGGCGGCTACCATCTCCATATGGCCCAGCTCCTCAGTGCCGATGTCCGTCAATACGCCTTTTGCCTCAGCATAAGGCATGGCATAACGCTGGGATAGATAGCGCATAGAGGCACCTAGTTCTCCATCTGGACCACCATATTGACTGATAATAAAAGCGGCCAACTTAGGATTTGGAGTGGCAATTTTTACTGGAAATTGAAGCTTCTTTTCATAAATAAACATTTACTTCACCTCATTCTGCTGGAAATTCCAAGGCCAGGGCTCCTGGAGCCAGTTGTATCGCTCTCCAGTCGCCGCCGCGGCTTTGGTCAGGGGTCCGAATTTGCTTTCGTAAGCGGCTTTGGCCGACTTTTCCATGGCGGCATACTGCTTGAAAAGGGTGAATGCCTCCGTATCGTCAGGATGGGTGTCAAGATAAATCCCAAGTTCTAGTACGACGAATTCCAGAGCCTGGAGCTCTACCAGCGGATTTGTGGGCAAAGTGGAACCTTCCACCTTCAAATGGAAGGGGAGGTTGAGGCCTGGAAAGAGTGTACCGTTGCTCAGAGCCTCACTTTGGGAATATTTATTGGGTCTATCCTGCTGAAATGGGACGTAAGGGACTGCCAGTCCTGCACAGGACGGCAGAGTACCATAATTATCAGGGCAGCTAGTCTGCAGGGGGCAGGAACTACCGATCTCTTGATTCAAAGGGATTCCCTCCTTGGTTGGATTTGAGGGGCGGATGGGCCCTCATCCCAGTGTATGGTCTGACCGGTAACGTGGTCCCTGGAGAAAAAGGGAGTCAAGGATGGAACTTTTGGGCTTTCTGGTTATCTTCTCTATTTCTTTACCAAGGAAGGCAAGATTTGGTGGCCAAAATAAATTTTATTTTAAATAGGGAATATTGCTCTTGTCCGTCTCCATATGTTAGGTCGAGGTGGTCTTATGAGGCGGCGGATGTTATTGCTAGGATTGGCTATCGTGACAGTATTGTTTTTGCTGAACTGGTCGCTGCGCTTATGCATGGGGAGAATGGATAGAATAGCGTCATCTTCCTCTTTAGTAAATAGCCAGGCCAATCTGATTCTGGATGCCGGGCATGGTGGAGAAGATGGGGGTGCTGTCTCACTCACTGGTATGCCGGAAAGTCAGATTAATCTGGCAGTGGTATTGAGGATGCGGGATATTTTGGCCTTTTACGGAGTATCTCCCATGGTCCTTCGAGAAGAAGACATTTCCCTCCACGACAACAGTGCGGTTTCACTACGTGAAAAGAAGGTATCTGATCTAAAAAATAGAGTGGCTGCTATTGAGGGACAAAGAAGCGCCACTCTGCTTAGTATCCATCAGAATACTTATCCGAATAATCGCTATCACGGCGCACAGGTATTCTATGCGCCCACAGAGGGCTCTAAGGAACTGGCGGAACATATTCAGGCGGTAGTCAAGGGGACACTCCAGCCAGAAAATGAGCGGTCGGTAAAGCAAATTCCGGATACGGTCTATCTTATGAATCATATTAGTTGTCCAGCCGTCCTGGTGGAGTGTGGATTTTTAACGAATCCAGAAGAGGAGGCACAACTGTTGGATCCAGATTATCAGAAACAACTGGCCGCTGTTCTGGTGGGGGCCTGGCTGACCGCTCCATAAGAACACAACCACCAGCTTCGCTGGTGGTTGTCTCTATGCGGGCATAGCCCTTTATTCCTCACGGATGACACTACTGAGTTACATATCTTATGATAAACTGTTATTCATTCGCACATGAAGCCCTCCCTTCTCTACTCTTTGTGCAGTGGGCAGACCATACTATTTATATAGCAAACTTGCTTATCGCTATTTTGAACCACTTGCTAGGCGAGTGGTTTTAGGCTACAAAAAGGGAGATCCCATCGGGTTGGATGGGATCTCCTTTTTATAGGAAGACAGAGCATCATTGTTTCTTATAGGGCAGACATCGGTATCGGGGTTTATTTTTGCTCCGACTTCCATATTCAATCGCCTGGGCAGGGCAGTTGCAGATGCAGGCCATACAATGTGTACAGTGCTTTCCCCATACAGGGATTTGGTTATTGAGTTTCACGTTATTCAAAGGGCAGTTTGCAACACATTTTCCACACCCAACACAGGAGTCTTTTGCGTAAAAGAGGTCTGCCTTTATCACAAAGCGGTAAAAGGCACGGTTGACTAAGCCACTTTTGATGCGATCCACAATCCCTACTTTACGTTGGGGGAAGTCCCTATCCTGGGCGATCCAGTTAACACCATGTTGAAGGACAGGGAGTGCTCTCTCAATGATCTGCTCTGCCTCCTGTTCTTCCGGCACAGGAAACAACGCAATATAATTTTCTGGCATTACCACCTCTAGGGTTCCTCGGTAAATAAGCCCCTTTGCCTGGCATAATTCCGCTAGATATCGCCCTGCGCCGCCAATATCACTGCCACAAGTCAGGACAAAATAGGCCCTTTTGTCCCCCAGCAGCTCTACGGCTCTAAGATATTCCTCAAAGATATGAGGAAGTTGCCAACCATAGGTAGGACTTACAAAAACCCAAGGCCCAGTAGAAAAAATTGGGCTTTTTTCACCACTTTTGATTCGTTTTCCTAGATCTAGGAGTTTTTCATTCAACTGCTCTGACAAAAGTTCAGCGGCATAACGGCTGTTTCCAGTTCCGGAAAAATATAAGATCATTAGGACTTCTCCCCCATCTCAATAGCCACTTTTATCACGTTATCCCGCCGATGTTCAAAGAGGTCATAGGCCGCCTCGATCTCCTCTAGGTGAAAGGTATGGGTGATTAACGGCGTGGTGTCCAGCATTCCCTCCTTGATCAGCTTTAATATCTCCGCACAGCTGCAACCATCCACACCACCAGTCTTGAAGGTCAGATTTTTCCCGTACATTTCGGGCAAGGGCAGCTGCTGAGGACCGTCATACAGCGCCACTACTGCCACAGTGCCATTGGGTCTGGCACACTGCCAGGCCATACGAAAGGTTTCCGCTCCACCAGCGACCTCGAGCACTACATCCGCGCCGCCGTGGTCGCTGTTTCGCCGTACATAGTCCAGTGCTTTTTCCGGTGTGGTCGCCAGCACCTGAGGATAGTAACGGTGGAGAAACTGGAGGCGCTGTTCTTCCCGCTCACATACAATCACACGTTTTGGACTTTTTAACAAAACACACTGTAAGGTACATATACCTGTCGGGCCGGCCCCGATGATAAGCACAGTGTCATCAGGGCTGATATCTGATATCTGGGCCGCCCAATAACCTGTAGACAGAATGTCACCTACAAAAAGGGCCTGACGGTCAGTCACGGAATCAGGGATCTTATCCAAGCTCTGGTCCGCATAGGGAACTCTCACATATTCTGCCTGCCCGCCATCGATGCGGCAGCCCAAGGCCCAGCCACCATTTGGGTCTATGCAGTTATTCACCCAGCCATGCTGGCAGAAAAAACAGTGCCCACAGAAAGTCTCTACATTTACGGTGACCCTGTCACCAGGCTTCACTGATAATACAGCAGGACCAGCCTTCTCTACTACGCCCACCATCTCATGGCCGACCGTAATACCTGGCACTGCTCTTGGTACAGAGCCATGCTTGATGTGGAGGTCACTGGTACAAATGCTGGCTAAGGTGACCCGCACGATCGCGTCTCGGTCATCCAAGATCACTGGTCTCTCTTTCTCCAACAATTTGAATGTTCCTTGTTCCAAAAAAGTATAGGCTAACATATTCATTATCCGCTCCATTGTAGTTTCTTGATTCCAGCATAGCATTTTCCAAAACAAAATTCAAGGGAATCAAAACAAAGGCAGAGGCCCTGTCCCCAGACAAGGCCCCTGCCCTTCATTTGATCATAGATTTAGATTCAAAATCCCAGGCCCTGAATATAGCCCTGGATGCGCTCAAAGCCCCTCTTAATATTTTCGTCAGAGGTGGCGTAGGTAATTCGGATGAATCCTTCCCCACTGTCACCGAATCCGGATCCAGGGACAGTAACGACCCCGGTCTTCTTCAGTAAATCCATACACAAGTCACGGGAATTCATCCCGGTGAACTCTGTCAGTTCCTTGGCATTGACAAAGGCATAGAAGGCGCCCTTTGGCTTTTTAATAGACAGACCAGGGGTCTGGTCAATCAGTGAACAAATCAGGTCACGGCGGCGAAGATAGCTCTGCCGCATATTCTCAATCTCAGACTGGCACTGACGTAGCCCACAGGCGGCCGCAATCTGGCTGGGGGCCGGCAGACAGGAAGCGCCGTTCTCGTGCAGTTTAGTCATGTTACGGATAATATCAGGCTGGGAGATCGCATAACCAAGGCGCCAGCCAGTCATGGCAAACATTTTGGAGAAGCCGCTAATGTACACAGTCTTTTCCATGATTCCATCAAAGGAGGTAATGCTGGTATAGCCCGCATCATCATAAACTAACCGGCTGTATATCTCATCGGCAATGATAAAGATATCCCGCTCGCGGAGCAGGTCAGCCAGGGCTTTGCAAGTATCCTTGTCAATCACCGCACCGGTAGGATTAGAGGGTGAGTTGAGAATGATAGCTTTTGTTTTAGGTGTGATCGCGGCCTTGATGTCATCAGGATCTGGGATAAATCCGTTTTCCTCACGTGCTGGGACACAGATCATTCTGGCGCCCACCATACCAATCTGTCCAAAATAATTAGGCCAGGCCGGTGTGATTACGATGACTTCATCACCGGGATTTACCAAGGTGAACAAAGCCATCTGGATCGCCTCAGTGGCACCGCAGGACACCATAATCTGGTTTGTGGGATCAGGCTTCAGATCATTGGCATGGTACTCCGCAATCGCTTGGCGCAGTTCCAACACGCCACTGTTCGGGGTATAGTGAGTCATACCGGACTCCCAGCATCGGCATGCCTCTTCAATGATGGGGCGCGGAGTGATAAAGTCCGGCTCGCCAACTGTAAAGCTGATAGTATCCTCCATTTTCAAGGCCTCATTGAACATCTCCCGAATGACTGATCCACCCAGATTTTGGGCCAAATTTGACAACTGCATCGTTCATTCACTCCTACAAATCAGTTTGTTGTATATGCTTAGGCACCCAGATAGGCTGCCTTCACACGCTCATCAGCTAGCAAATCCTGAGAGGCACCTTGCATGGTAATTTTCCCCGTCTCCAGCACATAAGCGTGGGAGGCCGTATTCAGAGCTAAAAAGGCGTTCTGTTCGATGAGCAAGATGCTAGTGCCAGTTTCATTAATTTGCCTGATGACGCGAAAAATATCTTCTACAACAATAGGAGCCAGCCCCATGGAAGGCTCGTCTAGCATTAACAGGCTTCCGTTGGTCATCAAGGCCCGGCCTAACGCCAGCATCTGCTGCTCACCTCCAGAAAGTGTCCCAGCCTGCTGCTTTTCACGCTCCTTCAGTCGTGGAAAGATAGTAAATACCCGTTCCAGACCATCTTTTATGAAAGCTCTATCTTTTATCAGATTGGCTCCCATAGTCAGGTTTTCAGTGACGGACATCTTCGAAAATACCCGGCGGCCTTCTGGCACATGGGCAATGCCCTGTTCTACAATCTTATGGGGCTTCATCTTGGTCAATTCTGTTCCCTGAAACAGAATTGACCCGCTTTTTGCGTGCTCCAGACCAGAGATGGTGCGCAGAATGGTGGACTTTCCAGCGCCATTGGACCCAATCAACGCCACAATCTCCCCTTTTTCCATCGAGAAGGAAACGCCTTGTACCGCATTAATGGCTCCATAGGACACATGAAGATCCCGAATCTCAAGTAGCGACATTCTGATAGCCTCCTCCTAAGTATGCCTCGATAACCTTCGGATTGGCCTGCACTTCGGCGGGCACCCCTTCAGCTATGGTCTTACCAAAGTCTAAGACTTTGATGCGGTCCGCAATAGGCATTACAAAGTTCATGTGGTGCTCGATCAAAATGATAGTCACACCAAAGTCCTTGCGAATCTGTGCTACTAGGTTCGCCATATCCTCCAGTTCAGTGGTAATCATACCAGCTACTGGCTCATCCAACAACAGGATCTTGGGATCCGTCATCAGGGCACGTGCAATTTCCAGACGGCGCTGATCGCCATAGGGCAGATTTTTTGCTAGTAAATTTGCTTTGTCGGCCAGTCCCAGACGGTCTAACAGACCCATGACCTTCTCATCCAGCTCCCTTTCGCTCTTCACCATGCCCGGTGTACGCAAAAAACATTTGGCTAGATTCTGGTCGTTATGCATAGTATGGGCCATCTTTACATTGTCCGCCACACTGGCATTAGAGAACAGGCGGATGTTCTGGAAAGTTCGGGTAATCCCCTGTCGCGCAAACTGATAGGGTTTAAGCCCTACCATATCCACCCCATCTAGCTTAATGGTACCGGTGGTGGGTTTGTAAATACCGGTCAGCATATTAAATACGGTTGTCTTTCCTGCGCCGTTTGGCCCAATAATGGCAATTAATTCGCCCTTTTCAACTTCCAAATTAAAATTATCCACGGCGCAAAGCCCACCGAACATGATAGAGAGGTTTTTGACCTCAAGAAGACTCATATCACCACTTCTCCCTTCTCAGGACTTAGAGACACCCGCAGGCTCTTTATCCTTCTTTGAGCCAAACAGCGGAGTCTCGTACAGGGACGCACGAGAAATACGCATAAAGGGAACTTCCTTGCCACCACAAAGCCCCTCTGAGCGATAGAGCATCACAATGACCAGAATAGCCGCATACACCGCCAGGCGCCAGTCGGCCAAAAAGCGGAGAACCTCAGGCAGGATGGTCAACAGTGTGGCGCCCAAAATAGAACCAGTCAGAGATCCGGAACCCCCGGCATACAAGTAGACCAAGAAATCGGAGCTCTTTGTAAAGCTAAAGGAGTCCGGCTGAATGAAGGCTAGCACATGAGCATACAGGCCGCCTGCTACGCCGGCAATAAAGGCAGCGATACAGAACGATGTGATCTTGTAGCGGGTAGTATTGATGCCCATGGCATCTGCAGCAATCTCATTGTCCCGAATTGCGATAAAGGCGCGGCCGTAGGGAGAATAGATAAGGTTACGCAATAGATATAACGTCAACGCCATAAAGAATAAGATCCAGGCAAAATTGGAGTAATTTGGAATGCCAATCATGCCTCTGGCTCCGCCAATCGGCTGGATCAGACGAAGGATAGCGCGGACAATTTCACCAAAGGCCAGAGTAACAATGGCCAAATAGTCCCCCTTTAGCTTTAGGGAGGGCATCCCAATCAGCACTCCTACCAAGGCAGCCACACACCCTCCTACCAGTAGGCCTAACAAAAAGACAGGGACCTGGGCAACTACCGGAATATTCTTACCATCAAATACCATGGTGGTAATGACCGCGGCCCCATAAGCACCTAGGGACATAAAGCCAGCGTGGCCAATACAGAACTGTCCAGTAAAGCCATTGACCAAGTTCAGACTGGCTGTCATCATAATGTTGATGCCGGCAAACATCATGACTTGAATATAATAGCCATTTAGGATACCCACAGAGCGCAGGACCGTTACAACTACATATAAAAGGACAACAATTAAGGCGGGGTAAATCGACTTAATCAATTTCTTTATATTCATAAAGATCACCCCTCCTTAAACTTTCTCTATGACCAGCTTGCCCATGATACCGGCAGGCTTGACCAAAAGGATAACAATCAAAATAATGAATCCGACAGCATAGCCGAAGGTAGAGTTCAAAGCGGTAGCAAATATTTGGGCGATCCCAAGGATAAAGCCCCCCAACATGGCCCCCCTAATATCACCGATACCACCCAGAACGGCTGCGACAAATGACATATTGCCCAGCCAGGAACCCATATACACATCAACCTGAGGATAGGCACTGGCATAGCAAATACCAGATACTGCGGCCAGAGCGCCGCCTACGAAGAATGTGATGGAAATGACGCGGTTGACATTGATACCCATCAAAGAAGCTGCGTCCTTGTCCATACTGACGGCCCTCATCTGTCCACCGATCTTTGTGCCATTCACCATGAAATATAGTGCCATCATAGTAACAGCAGCCAATATGATCATGATAATCTGGGTCGAAGTGATAGACGCCCCTAAAACATTAAAGGTTTTGGGCGTAAATAGTGTGGGGAACGAGCGAGGATTCGGGCCAATAAAAGGTAAGGCCCTTGGAAAGTTCTCCAAAAACATGGAGACACCTACAGCTGTGATCAACGCGATCATTCTAGGTTTATTGCGCAGAGGTCTGTAAGCGATCGCCTCAGTCGCTACAGCGATTCCGCCAGTGCCCAGCATAGCAATCAATATGATAATCCCTACAATAAGCATTGGGAATGTTCCATCAATCTGATAGCTGGAGAAAAGTTGAGCAATAAAATAGGTGCCCAATGCACCAATCATCAAAAAGTCACCATGAGCAAAATTGATCATGCCAACAATCCCATAGACCATGGTATAGCCCAATGCAAGCAACGCATATACGCTGCCCAATTGCAAGCCGTAAACTAAGTATTGTAGGATCGTAGCCACAGGAACGCCTCCTATCATGTCTAAAAAATGGATTTACTAAGAAAGAAATGTGCCGGCTGGTATCAAACGCAGCCGGCACATTCAGTTATGCCTAAGAAAGAATTGCTGCCCTATGTCACCGATGAAAAATCCAAAAGAAATCAGCTAGGATTGATGGAAGAAACATAATGGGAAACACCATCAGCATCATACTGCATAACCACGCCACCCTTAATGGGGTTACGATCCTCACCCATCGTCATAGGACCAGAGGGCAGTTGAAGATTCTCAATAGAAGCCAGAGCGTCACGGACACCATCGCGGGTCAGCTCTTCTGCATTCTGCAACGCATAGAGAACCATCATAGTAGCTTCATAAGCCAGTTCAGCATTGGAATTGGGTTGCTCATCGGGATGCAGGGCAGTGTACTTCTCAACAAACTCAACAGCAGCGGGATCGGTAGACTCAGCAGAAAAAGCGGAAACATAGGCTACGCCATCCACAGCAGCACCAGCCACCTGTCCGACTTCAGGAGTATCAGCAGAGTCACCACAGATAATGGGGCAAGTGATGCCAGCGGAGCGGGCCTGCTGGATCTGGAGGCCGAGCTCACTCAGCAGGTTGGGGAAAAATACACTCTCTGCATTGGCAGCGGCCAGCTTCGTCAACTGGACGTTATAGTCCTTAACATCAGAGCCGGAATACTCTTCGATAGCCAAGATCTGACCGCCCAGCGCTTCATAGCTTTCAATAAATGCGTCCTTCAGTCCAGTCGCATAGGCATCAGCGTTGTTGAACATAATGCTGGCAGTCTCATATCCGGACTCCCAGATATACTGGGCAGCCATCTGCCCTTGGAAAGGATCAATAAAGCAGGCCCGGAAAATATAGTCGCCTACCTCAGTAACCGCAGTGTTAGTCGCAAAGGTAGTAACGATGGGGCATTTGGCATTCTGAGCAATCGGACCAGCAGCCAATGCGCATTTGGACATATCAGGGCCGACTATAGCAATAACCTTTTCTTCCTCAATTAACTTCTGAAACACATTTGTTGTTTTTTCCTCGGATGCCTCATTGTCCATGTAAATGAACTCGATGTTATACTCTTTGCCCTTAATGTCGATCTTACCGCCTAGCTCGTTCTCTACAACCTCGACACCATTCGTAATGTACTTTCCAGCAATAGCAGAGACACCAGAAATGGGGCAAACAACGCCAATTTTTAATGTTTCTACCTCATCTCCGCCGCTGTTGGTAGAGCCGCTATTACTACTGTTTCCACAGCCGGCCATGGAAAACACCATCGCCAAAGCCATCGCAAATGCAAGAACCTTTTTCATTGTTTTCCTCCTGTTTGATCAAATATTATACTAAAGAGAGACTTCTCTTTAATATCATTTTTTCATATTATGAAATATTATCTCTTATTATGGAATCAAATTCTTGTTGTTTATTTTAATATCAGTACATGCAAAATGTCAACGCTAACATTTCTATATTTATTCTTTTTGTATGATATGTCAAATTTGTAGCCAAAATTTGTTTAAGTCGTAAAGATAAAATTATTGTAATTGAAACTCAGTCATATTATAATGAAATTTAATGGCTGCATTCTTGCATTACCCTATGAGTCTGTAGGCAGTTCAATTTTTATTCAAAGTGAAGTGGCATCTAAATCAGTTGACAATCATTGGTCCGCAATATATTATTATTGTTGTTAACTTTTATTTCGCTAAACAGTATTTTAGGAGGAACCCATGCCTACCGCATTCCTTGATTCCTTTCAATTAATCGTTGCTTTTTATTTGTTTTATGTTTCAATTAAAGGTTCTGGACAGATGTACCGTTTTTTTGATATTTCAGAGGAAGATCAGATGCGAGTCCGCCTCCCTCTGCGCCTCATCTATGCTATTGCTGGCATTATCGCTCTGGTGGAATCTGCTGTTTGTATGCTGCAGAATCAAATGTTTACTCAGACCATTACCGAGAATGGTGTCATTATCATACAGAATTTCTCCATTGAAGTTCTTCCTTTTCTCACCTATGATATGATGTCTACTATTAGTTCGGCTTTGACTCTTGTTATCGTTCTTCTGCTGGCCGGAGTGGTGATTTGGTTGAGGAAACTAAGCCATCGCAATTCAAAGAAGCATTAAAAAAGCACCCAAAGTATCTACTTTGGGTGCTTTTTAATGGTATCTTTCATCCCCATTGATATGTACCTAAGATATGGATACATCTTAGCTGTACATAAGGATAGGTGCTCAAGGGACGAAAATCCGTGTCCTGACTATGCGCGGCCACAAGAATAGAGCCCGGCCCATTCTCTCTTTTTATCTCTACCACGATTGGATTATGGCTAAATTCCTGATGTCCGGAGAAACGAAGCTGGATAAAATCGCCCGGTTCCACCTGCTCCAGCAGGACCTCTCTCCCAAATGGACCGGGTGTCTTTTGCTTCCTCGTTAAAAAGTTAAAAAAATAAGGTACCCCTGTCCACGCCGGAGCCCTGTCTTTCCCGCTGTTGTAGTACCAGCCAAAGGTGGGTGTGAAGTTCATGACCCCAGCCCCGGCATAGAGGCACTGGGAAGCAAAGTTAGTACAATCCCCTCCTAATTCATCGAAATTCATATATTTAGGGTTTCTTTCATAGGCCCAGCGGTGCGCATAGGAAACTCCAGCAAAACGGTCATAAGGTATGATTTTTAGCATTCTTCCTCCCCCCCTTCTCTCATCTTATGCAGAGAGATCAGAAAAGGGCCCCAGACCCGCCGTAGCGGATCTGGGGCCGGAGTCGTTGCTTTTTGAAAATTATCAGGCCTTACCGTCGCAGCCCAAAACATCAATCAGCTTATGCTTAACCATAGCCTGGATAGCGGCACGGGCAGGCTTTAGATACTCACGGGGATCAAACTTATCAGGGTGTTCAGCCATGAACTTGCGGATGGTTCCAGTCATGGCCAGACGCAGGTCGGAGTCAATATTGATCTTACACACAGCGCCACGGGCGGCCTGACGGAGCTGCTCCTCAGGAATACCGACGGCATCGGGCATCTTTCCGCCGTTCTCATTAATCATCTTGACAAACTCCTGCGGCACGGAAGAGGAGCCATGAAGCACAATGGGGAAGCCGGGCAGGCGCTTCACAACTTCATCCAAGATGTCAAATCGCAGGGGTGGAGGCACCAGTTCGCCCTTCTCGTTACGGGTGCACTGAGCGGCGGTGAACTTATAAGCGCCGTGACTGGTGCCGATAGCAATGGCCAAAGAGTCACAGCCAGTCTTGGACACAAACTCTTCCACCTCTTCGGGGCGGGTATAATGGGAGGCCTCAGCAGACACATTCACTTCGTCCTCAACGCCAGCCAGAGCGCCCAGCTCCGCCTCAACCACCACGCCGTGGTCATGGGCGTACTCCACCACTTTCTTGGTGATCTCAATATTCTCGGCAAAGGGCTTGGAGCTGGCGTCGATCATAACGGAGGTAAAGCCGCCGTCAATACAGGACTTACAGGTCTCAAAGCTGTCGCCATGATCCAGATGCAGGCAGATGGGCAGGCCGGTCTCAATCACAGCAGCCTCCACCAGCTTCATCAGATAGGTGTGGTTCGCATAAGCCCGGGCCCCTTTGGAGACCTGGAGGATCAGGGGAGCATTGACTTCCTTGGCAGCTTCGGTAATGCCCTGAACGATCTCCATGTTATTGACGTTGAAAGCACCGATTGCGTAACCGCCATCATAGGCTTTCTTGAACATTTCTGTAGTAGTAACCAATGGCATAATTACCATCTCCTTTGAATTTGGTAATCCTTATTGTACCATTAACAGTTGATAATTACAAGTATCTGTGCTAGAATTTAGAAGAGAATTTCTGAGTTAAATCATTTTTCCACGTATTTTTATATTTAAGGAGGAAGCAAACATGGAGAAACTGACCGGAGCTTGTATCATTGGCCAGTCTGGCGGCCCCACCGCTGTCATCAACGCCAGCGCTCAGGGCGTCATCCAGACCGCTTTGAAGTCCGATTGCATTACCCGTGTTCTCGGTGCTGCCCATGGCATCAAAGGTGTACTGGAGGACAAGCTGTATGATATGTCCCAGGAGGATCCCGCTGAACTGGATCTTCTAAAGTATACCCCCTCTTCCGCTTTGGGCTCCTGCCGCTACAAGCTGGCTGACCCCGACAAGGATGACACTGATTACAAGCGGATCCTTGAGATTTTCCAGAAGTACAACGTCCGCTACTTCTTCTACAATGGCGGCAATGACTCTATGGATACCTGCAATAAGATTTCTAAGTATATGCAGAAGGTAGGCTATGAGTGCCGCATCATGGGCGTGCCCAAGACAATTGATAACGACCTGAACGGCACAGACCACTGCCCCGGCTTCGCCTCTGCCGCCAAGTATATCGCCACCTCCTGCGCCGAGGTCTGGCAGGACGCCCACGTCTATGACACTGGCATGGTCACTGTCATTGAGATCATGGGCCGTCACGCCGGCTGGCTGGCCGGTTCGGCCGCTCTGGCTTCCCTCGCCGGCTGTGGTCCCGACCTTGTCTACCTGCCCGAAGTGGACTTCGATATGGACCGGTTCATCGCCGATGTCAAGAGCATCTATGATAAGACCGGCAAGTGCATGGTCGCTGTATCCGAGGGTATCCACTACGCCGATGGCCGGTTCGTGTCTGAGGCGGAAACCTCTGCCACCGACGGCTTCGGCCACGCTCAGTTAGGCGGCCTGGCCGTAATGCTGGCTGATGTCATCAAGAAGCACACTGGCGCCAAGGTCCGGGGAATCGAGCTCTCTCTGCTGCAGCGTTGTGCCTCCCACGCCGCCTCCAAGACCGATGTCGAAGAAGCCTGGCAGGCTGGCTCCGCTGCTGTTGAAGCCGCTGTGGCCGGCACAACCGATAAGATGGTGGCCTTCAAATGCACCCGTGAAGGCGGCTATCAGTGCCAGACCTCTCTGGAGCCATTGGACATCGTGGCTAACTTCGAGAAGAAGGTCCCCCGTGAGTGGATCAACGAGGCCGGAAACGGCGTGGAGCAGCCCTTCATCGATTATGTACTCCCCCTAATCCAAGGCGAAACTGACGCTCCCAAGGAACATTCCCTCCCCCGCTTCGCCCATCTGAAGAAAGTGCTGACCACTGATATGTAATCTAAAATATAATCAGCCCCGGAGCTGCTCTCCGGGGCTGATTTTTTATTCCTTATGACCATTTGGCAGGGACATGGGGCCTGTACGCCCCATATACACCTCTGTTTCAGTTGGCAGCTTATGACGGCGCAGGCCATAGCAGACCAGCCGCCTGATTATACTGTAGATCATAGCAAATACTGGCACTCCCAGCACCATCCCAGCAAAACCAAACAGTCCGCCAAACAGAATAATAGAAAACAAGACCCAGAAAGAGGCCAACCCGGTAGACTCACCCAAGATCTTAGGACCCAGGATATTTCCGTCAAACTGCTGAAGCACTAAAACAAAAATGGCAAAATATATGCTCTGGATGGGATCGATGATAAAGATCAGCAGGATACAGGGAATCGCTCCAATGAATGGACCAAAAAAGGGAATCACATTGGTCACACCAATGATGGTCGCAACCAAAGCCGGATAGGGAAAGTGAAAGAGATTACAACAGGCCAGACAAATAATTCCGATAATGAGAGAATCCAACAGCTTTCCATTAATAAACCCACTCATGATGCGGTAGGCTTCTCTCGTTTCAGACACAATCAAATCAGCGTGGTCTGTACGGAAGATACTGTAAACAATCTTCTTACTCTGAGCAGCAAACGTGTCCTTCCGAACAAGGAGATAGACAGAAACAATGATGGCAATCAACAGGTCCTTGATCAGCAGTAAGGCAGCCAACAAAATAGCGGATACACCGGACACAACTCCGGTAATGTTCGGTAGGACCGTAGCTCGCAGCCAGTCCAGCGTGGAGGACACCGACTCTAAATTGGGCAGGATATCTGAGGAGAGCCACTGCTCCAGAGAGGTGGCCGCCGAGTTATAGATAGGCATGATAGCGGACTGTATCTCTGGATTGTCCTCCAGGAAGGTTAACAACCATACCTGGGCGCTCTCAATGTACTCTGGGAAAGCCATGACCAATCCGACGATGCTGTCATATACCTGGGGAATTACCATGGCCAGCAGCAGATACAGCAGGATAAAGGCAACCAGCAGACTCAAGACGATGGATATTATAGATAAAAACCGGACATCGTTCTTGTTTTTCAGCTTCTGATTTGGTGTCATGGCCAACATAAACTGGAGGATATGCCTTTGGATTGGCAGCAACAGAAAGGCCAGTATCATCCCCATAAAAATAGGGCGCAGGATATGTGATAAGGTCGTGAAAAAAGCACGGACCGAGGCGGCGTTGAAGATCAGGAAAAACAGTAAAATTGCCGCGGTCACCACACAAAAGGCCGTGACTCCCGCCGCGATAAATGGCCCGTACTTCTCTCTCTTCAAACAAGCCCACCCGCTTTCTTCTTGATTGCTGTTGTTTTCATTATATCGTATTTTCTTCTCCCCCGCTACTCTTTCTTAAAAGTTTCACAAAACTTTAATGATTGAAAATGGCCGCCCATAGGGACGGCCATTTTTCATCGTATTCAGATTGTCTCTCCCGCCAGGAATCGCTCCAGACGGTCCAGTCCCTCTTTGATGTTCTCCATAGAGGTGGCATAGGACCAGCGGACAAAATTCGGCGCCGCAAAGCCGGTCCCGGGGACAACCGCCACCTTCCCGTACTTCAGGAAGAGGTTTCCGAAGTCATCAGAGTCTTTAATCACCGTACCATGGAGCTCTTTTCCAATGAGCTTCTCAATGTTCATCATCACATAGAAAGCGCCCTCAGGCTTGATGCAGCTGACCCCCTCAATCTGATTCATCCGTTCCACCATATAGTTGCGCCGCTCCTCAAAGGCCTTGCGCATCTCCTCAATGGAGTCTTGAGAAGCGGAGAGTGCGAGAGCCGAGGCTTTCTGAGAGATAGAGCAGGGGGAGCCAGTGGAATGGCTGAGGAAATTGGCGATGACCTTTGCAATCTTGGCGGGGGCAGCCACATAGCCAATTCGCCAGCCGGTCATGGCATAGGACTTGGACACGCCGTTAATCAGCAGGGTGCGCTCTTTAATATCCTCGCCTAAGGCAGCCAGGCTGACAAACTGTCCGCCGTCATAGACCAGCCCGTAGTAGATTTCGTCAGAGATGACATAAATATCCTGCTCCACACAGACCTTAGAGATGGCCTCCAGCTCCTGGCGGCTATACATCATGCCAGTGGGGTTTGATGGGTTGTTAAGGATCATACATTTGGTCTTTGGGGTGATGGCGGCGGCCAGCTTCTCTGGCGTAATCTTGAAATTCTCTGCCTCGGTAGCCTCTACCACAACCGGAACACCGCCCACCATACGGATCAGCTCGATATAACTGACCCAGTAGGGAGCGGGCAAGATGACCTCATCCCCTGGATTGACAAGCGCGCGGAGGGCCACATAGACACAGGGCTTCGCGCCGTTAGAGACAGCGATCTGGGTATATTCATAGTCTACACCGCAGTCCTCCTTCAGCCGCTGGCAGACAGCCTTGCGCAGCTCAATGGTGCCGGCTGCAGGGGTATATTTCGTTTCGTTGTTCCGAATGGCCTGGATACCAGCCTCCTTAATATAATCAGGGGTGGGGAAGTCAGGCTCTCCAGCACCAAAGCCGATGACATTCTGCCCCTCCGCCTTCATCTGCTTAAACATAGCGTCGATGGCCATAGTAGTAGAGGGCTCCACTGCCAGGGCGATCTTAGACAGTTCCTTCATATCATGTGTCCTCCTTCAACCTCTCATTCTGAGGCCCAATTTTTGCAACGCATATTATATTCGATTACGATCCAAAATGCAAGAGAAAAAAATTAATTTTGCAATTTCTACTAATTGCCTCCGGGAAAGAGAAACAAAAAGAGACCTGGCGAACCAGATCTCTTTCTTCTATTTTTATAGTTTCCTTCGGATTAGCTCTCCCATCTGAACCGTGCCAATGGTCTGCTCTCCCGACTTCGCAATATCCTGGGTCCGCCAGCCCTCAGCCAGCACGGCATCTACCGCCTGTTCGATAGCATCAGCCTCATGCGGAAGATGGAAGGAATAGCGGAACATCATCCCCACAGAAAGGATCGTTGCGATTGGATTAGCCTTATCTTGACCGGCGATATCCGGGGCAGAGCCATGAATCGGCTCATATAGGCCGGGGGCAGTATCACCGATGGATGCAGAAGGCAGCAGTCCGATGGAGCCGGTGACCATAGATGCCTCGTCGGAAAGGATGTCACCAAACATATTTTCTGTGACCACCACGTCAAACTGGCTGGGGTCCTTCACCAACTGCATGGCGGCATTGTCTACCAGTACATCCTCATATTCTACATCAGAGTACTCCTCTGAAAGACGGTGCATGATAGACCGCCACAGGCGGGAGGTCTCCAACACATTGGCCTTATCTACACTGGATACCTTGTGGCGGCGCAGGCGGGCCAGCTCAAAAGCCCGGCGTCCGATACGCTCGATCTCCATCTGGGAGTAGGCCATCCGGTCAGATGCCTCCTCACCCCTGTCCTCAGTCTGATACCGCTCCCGCTTGCCAAAATAGATGCCGCCTGTCAATTCCCGCACCATCATCAGATCGATGCCCTTTTCCGCCGTCTCTTTCTTCAGGGGGCAGGCGTCCGCCAGGGCGGGGCGCAGGGCGGCGGGGCGTAGGTTGGCATACAGCCCCAGGTCTTTGCGAATAGACAGCAGGGCGGTCTCCGGCCGCTTCTCCGGGTCGGAGGCGTGGCCCCACTTGGGGCCGCCCACCGCGCCTAACAGCACAGCGTCACAGGCCTTGCACTTCTCGGCGGTGCCTTCGGGGTAGCTCTTGCCCACCGCGTCGATGGCGCAGCCACCCATCAGCACATCCTCAAAGGAGAAGCTGTGGCCAAATTTCTTGCCTACGGCCTCCATGACTTTGACGGCCTCGCCAACCACCTCTGGGCCGATGCCGTCGCCCCGAATCAGGGCGATCTTAAAGTTCATTTCGCTACCCCCCGCTTCTTCAGTGAGTTGAGCAGTCCGCCGCTCCGGATGATCCCTTCAATAAACTCCGGGAAGGGGGCGGCCTGATAAGTCTTGCCGGTGGTCTGATCGGTGATGACTCCGGTGGCAAAGTCCACGTCCACCTGGTCCCCGGCCTGGATCTCCTCCGCCGCCTGGGCGCACTCCACGATAGGCAGCCCGATGTTGATGGCGTTGCGGTAGAAGATACGGGCAAAGGAGGGGGCGATGACACATTTTACTTTGCAGGATTTGATGGCCAGAGGGGCGTGCTCCCGGCTGGAGCCGCAGCCAAAGTTGGGACCGGCTACGATAATGTCGCCGGGCTGGACAGAGGACGCGAATCCAGCGTCGATGTCCTCCATACAATGGGAGGCCAAAGCGGCGGGGCTGGGGTCGTTCAAATGCCGGGCGGGGATGATCACGTCGGTGTCCACGTTGGCGCCGTATTTATATACTTTCATAGGAGTTGTTCCTTTCTGTTCAAAGTCAAAGGAGTCCGTTGTCGTTAGGAGTTAAGAATGAGAAACACATGGTGTCCTTTCGCTCCAGAAGCTCAAGGCAGGTTTTACCAAGCTGTGTGCTCCCTGGTAATCCCTAACTTCTAAATTTTAATGCAAACCTCAATAAAAGGCTTTGCTTTTTACTTGCGTGGATCGGCTACACACCCGGCGATGGCGGAGGCGGCGGCCACAGCGGGAGAGGCCAGGATGACCTCGCTGGTCACATGGCCCATGCGGCCCACGAAGTTGCGGTTGGTGGTGGAAACGGTACGCTCTCCCTCCGCCATGACGCCCATATGACCACCAAGACAGGGGCCGCAGGTTGGGGTGGATACAGCTGCCCCGGCCTGGATAAAGGTTTCAATGAGTCCCTCCTTCATGGCCTGAAGGATGATCTCCTGTGTGGCGGGGATAACAACACACCGGACATTTGCGGCCACCTTTTTCCCCTTCATGATAGCGGCGGCGATGCGCAGGTCCTGGATACGTCCGTTGGTGCAGGAGCCAATGACCACCTGGTCAATGGGCAGCCCAGCCACCTCGCTGACCACCTTGGTATTTTCCGGCAGATGCGGCATAGCCACAGTAGGCTCCAACTGGTCGAGGTCAATGACCACCTCGCGCTCGTATACGGCGTCGGAGTCGGCGCAAAATGCCTCACAGGGGCGGTTCACACGGCCATTAATATACTCCATGGTCCTCTCGTCTACTGGGAAAATACCGTTCTTGCCCCCTGCCTCAATGGCCATGTTGGAAATGGTGAAACGGTCGTCCATGGTCAGGGAAGATACTCCCTCGCCCGTGAACTCTAGGGACTGATACAGAGCTCCATCCACTCCGATGGTCCCGATAAGATGGAGGATGACATCCTTGCCGGACACATGGGGCTGCAGCTTGCCTTTCAATGTGACCTTGATGGCGGAGGGCACCTTGAACCACAGCAGTCCCGTGGCCATGGCGGCAGCCATGTCGGTGGAGCCGATGCCGGTGGAGAAGGCTCCCAGAGCTCCGTATGTACAGGTGTGGGAGTCGGCCCCTACGATGATCTCACCGGGGGCACACAGGCCTTTTTCTGGGAGCAGAGCATGCTCCACGCCCATCTGGCCCACATCGAAAAAGTTTGTGATCTGGTGCTTATGCGCAAATTCTCTGGCCTGCTTGCACAGCTGGGCCGACTTGATGTCCTTGCAGGGGGTGTAGTGGTCCAGGACAATGGTGATCTTATCTTTGTTAAAGACCTGGGTAAATCCGGCCTTTTCAAACTCGGTAATAGCCACAGGAGTGGTGATGTCATTCCCCAGCACCATATCCAGCTTGGCCTCAATGAGCTGCCCTACTTCCACCTGTTCCAGTCCAGCGTGTTTGGCCAGTATCTTCTGTGTCATGGTCATTCCCATAAAATTTACCTCCTTGCCGTTGTTAACGATATGGTAGCAAACAGATTTGAAAAAGAATGTAAACTATGTTACAATTAAATCAAAAATTGATTTTCCTCTTTTAGACGGGAGCCGTTGGCAGCCCAAAATGACAAATGCCATTTTCAGGAGTGAGCAGGATGGGCAAAAATAGGGCAACACTGATCTACTTGGAAGATTGTATCCTTATAAGCAAGAAGAATTATAAGGATTGGCAGGAAATCCAACTTGAGTTTTGGCGCGGCTATAAGGCGAGCCTATCTCCAATGACCAGCGAAGAAATGATCGATTTTTTCCAAGATGAGTATGGTGAAGAACCTTGCTGGCCGTTCTCTAAAAATGAGATCCTCCATTTCTTTCACTGTCAATGTGAAATGATCCGGTCAGAAACACTCAGATAAAAATATAGGCAATCAGATAGGAGCTTGATTCAATGAATCTGTACATCGCTTTTTTAAGGGGCGTCAATCTCAGCGGCAAAAATAAAATTCCCATGGCGGAACTAAAAACAGATTTTGAAAATCTGGGCTTTGGAGCGGTCAAAACATACCTAAATAGTGGAAATGTCCTCTTTTCTAGCGACCAGAACGGCAGAGAGGAATTAGCCAGTCAGATTGAGAGCATGATAAAAGTCAAATTTGGTTTTGACATACCGGTCTTTGTCATCTTAAGGCAGGATCTGGAGGATATCCTGCAAAACGCCCCCGCTTGGTGGGGCGCCGGACGAGAAGGGATATACGATAACCTGATCTTTATTATGCCGCCGGCTGTCTTTTCCCAGGTATTGGACGAGATTGGGACGCCCAGAGAAGGACTGGAACAGATTCAGAACTATAAAGAAGCTATCTTCTGGTCATTTAGCCGGAAGGACTATCAGAAAACAAATTGGTGGCCCAAGACCGCCAGCGCCGCTATTAGTAGAAAACTGACCATCCGAACGGCAAACACTGTCAGGAAACTGGTTGGAATGTGACCTCTTCTCCCCTCCCTATCAGGACGAACTCTAATCTGTCTCGATATCAGTTGATAATCAGGAGCGATACGCTATATGAATGCCTTTGATTTGGACTTTCCCGCTCACATCTGGGCGCCTTTTGCCCAGGGGCGTCCCCCAATCCGGTGCTCACCGGGCTATCTGATCTATCTTCAGGGGACCGAGGCCACCTGCTTCTACTATCTGAAGGAGGGGCAAGTGCGCAGCTTCATCCAGTCAGAGGACGGCGCGGAGCGGGCGCTCAATGTCTACGGCCCTGGCAGCCTATTTGGAGAGGCCTCCTTTTTTGACGAGCTGCCGCGAGTATCCTCTGCTGTGGCCCTCACAAGCTGTGAGATCGTGGCGATTGACCGGGAGCTGGTCACCGAGGAGATTGAAAAGGACCCAGAACTGGCCCTGGCTATGATGAAATATCTTGCCAGAACTGTGCGTCTGCTCTCTACTCAACTGGACCAGATGGCCTTCCGCCCGGCCCAATGGCGGATCGCCCGATATCTGCTGTCACTCTCCCCCACCGGCGGCCCGGTCCGCTGTACACAGGAGGATATCGCTTCCTCTGTATCTGCCAGCCGAGTGACCGTGAGCCGCGTTCTGAACCAGTTGGCTCGGCAGGGCATCATTGAACTGGGCTACAGCACCATCTTCGTATGGGATATAGAAGCCCTGAAAAAAACCTGTCAAATTTGAAAGGGAGGGAAAACCGATGGTTTTCCCTCCCTTTCCTGTTCTGTTTACCTTCTGTCATAGATACATTCTACCATTTCTCCCCGCCTGCAACAGTCAGTCAGATGCAGGAAGGTACTCTCCTCCCGCTCTCCGAACAAGCGGATTCCGCCCCCCAGCAGGACAGGCAGGATGGTCAAACGAATCTGGTCGATTTGGTCGGCCTCTGCCGCCTGGCGGACCAGCTCTGCCCCTCCGCACAACCAGATATTCTTCCCCTTTTCTTCCTTCAAACAGTCTAACAGCTGATCCAACGGCCCGTTAAAAAAATGGATGCCTTTTTGATCGTCCAGATGGCGGTGGGTCAATACATAGGTCGTCAACCCCTGATAGGGCCACTGATCTGGAGAGAGCTGTGTGGTCACCTGATGGTAGGTCTTATATCCCATGAGAACAGTATCGACCTTTTGGATAAACTCGTCATAGCCGCTGTCCTCCTCACCATTGGATGCCCGTTCCAGCCAGTCCACCCCTCCCTGGCGGTCTGCGATGAAACCGTCTAAGCTCACGGCAATATAGAGAATAACCTTTCTCATACAGGCATACCACCTATTGAGATAGCTCGTTCCAGCGCTACATCGATATTCGGCTGGAAATTTTCCGCTCCTACCAAATCATACATACCAGATTTTCGAAAGACTGACATGGGCTGTTCGTTCACATGGGAAAATACTACATTAATATTTTTTCTTACACACTCGTCATAAAGGCGGCGCAGACCATTTAAGGCTGTGATATCCATAGCGGGGACTGACCGCATCCGCAAAATCAGAACCCGACATCCATTGTCCCGCTCCATATGTGGGATCTTATCGGCGGCGCCGAAAAACATAGGACCGCTGATCTCATATACCATGACATAGGCCGGTACAGGCTTCAGGCGACCCTGTTCATCTCCCGTGTCCTCCACATACTCCCACTCCTTGACGACCGCTACGTCGGCCATACGCTTCATAAACAGCAGGCAGGCCAGGGACAACCCCACCCCAATGGCCACCACCAGATCAAAGGCTACTGTGAGGATGAAAGTGAGGACCAAAACCGCGATGTCACTTTTGGGTGAAGTCTTTGCTACCTTCAGTACAGTACGCCAGCCACTCATATTGTAGGCCACCTGGAATAGGATGGCCGCTATGCAGGGCATCGGGATCAGTGCCGCATAAGGCATCAGAAGGACCAGAACCAGAAGCAGCACCAGAGCGTGTACCATGCCGGCCACAGGGGATGTGCCGCCGTTTTTGATGTTGGCGGCGGTACGCGCGATGGCACCGGTCGCCGGAATTCCTCCGAACAGGGCCGAGGCGCTATTTCCTACCCCCTGGGCCACCAGTTCCATATTGGAATTGTGCCGTGAGCCGATCATCTCATCTGCCACAACTGCGGACAGCAGAGATTCGATGGCCGCCAGCACAGCGATGGTGAAGGCGTCCGGCAGGACCGCGGACACTGTCTCATAGGACAAATCGGGCATTTGGAACGCAGGCAGCGCACTGGAAATGACATAGAGATCGCCAATCGTATTGACCGGCAGATCCAGCAGTCCAACCACCGCCGCCGTCAACAGTACCGCGATCAGTGAGGCAGGTATCCTTTTCGAAACCCTAGGCCAGAGGAGCAGGATCGACAGGGACAGTATCCCAACCGCCATGGCAGCCGGGTTGACGGTATGGAAGGTTCGAACCACTTCTTCCAGCTTTTCCATCGTTTCCACAGGGGCCTGCTGAAAGGTCAACCCAAAGAAATCCTTTAGCTGGCCAATGACGATTGTGACTGCGATACCGGCAGTAAATCCGATTGTAATAGTGTAAGGAATAAACTTAATCATACTGCCCATATGAAGAATCCCCATCAGTACCAGCATGACGCCGGCCAGCAAAGTAGCCGTAGCCAGTCCAGCCATTCCGCTGCGGGCCACGATACCTGCTACAATGGTGGCAAAGGCCGCGGTGGGACCTGCGATCTGCACTTTACTCCCGCCTAAGGCAGAGATCAAGAATCCAGCCACAATAGCTGTATAGAGGCCTTGTTCCGGAGATACACCAGAGGCCAGAGCCAAAGCAATGGAGAGCGGCAGGGCAATAATGGCGACGATCACTCCTGCGGTCAGGTCTTTCAAAAACCGATCTTTGGAATAGCCCTTTAGACATCGAAAAAGCTGGGGTTTTAAATCAGTCATCTTTTCTCCTCCTCAATAATAAAACACACAACTTTTTTATCATAGCCGCTATTCCAGCCCTTTTCAAGGGTTTTCTCTATTTTGTTTCATTTTTAAAAATACGGGGCCGAAAAACGGCCCCGCAGATGGTTCAGCTTTCAATTTTCTTTCCTATGCCGCCCCGTTGGTCACCCTCGCCTCTGGGAAATAGTCCATAGGGTCTACCCAAACTCCATCCAGCATCGTTTCAAAATGGAGGTGGTATCCGGTGCTTTTTCCTGTTTTTCCCACCGCCCCGATTTGTTGACCAGCTGTGACCTGATCGCCCTCCTGGCAGAAATCGCCAGACACAAGATGGGCGTATTTGGTGCTTAGACCTCCGCCGTGGGAGAGCTCCACATAATTGCCGTACTCCGAGTTATAGCCCACTTCGGTCACTGTACCCTGAGCGGCAGCCAGCACGGGGGTCTCCTTCTCCAAAACGAAGTCGATCCCCATATGCTCCGATCGCTTCCCGGTAATTGGGTGGACTCTGCCTTCAAACAGGGCACTGATCTTGACCTCTTGCCCCCCTTCAAAGGGCCAGGACAACTCGGCAGGGACGGACACCTCCTCCGACGGCACAGGCCCCTGTACTACAGTCGGTTCCGCCGCGGAGGAGGTACGCTCTCCGCCCGCGTAGGCCCCTACCACTACAAAAGAGATCGCTGCGGCGGCTGTCACCACCCAAAGGGCCGCTTTTGTCAGCTTTGATGTTTTTCTTACCTTCATAATCGCCTCAATCCTTTCTCTCAAACAATTTTTTTGACTTCCAAAGGGTGCAGAGAGAGGACGCACTCCCCTGCCCTGGCGCTCCGCCGCCCACAATAGCGTCCTTCCATAGTCCGTCCGCTGGTGCAGGGACATATTTTTGACCACCTCCTGGTCACAAGACAGCTCGCTATCCCTGTCTATGGCCCTTGCCATCAGCCAGACAACTGGATCAAACCAGTACAGCGAGGTCACCAATACCACCAGATGTTTATAAGCCAGGTCCCGGCGCCGCCAGTGGACCAGCTCATGGGAGAGGGCATAGAGCAGGGCACCTCGTTCCAGCTTCTCCTCTGGAAGGTAAATGATGGGACGGAATAGGCCAATCAGTACAGGGCTTTCGACTCCCCCTGTCCGCAAGAGGAGTGGGACATCCTTTCGCCTGCCAGCCAACTGCCGATAGACCGCCTGTTCCCATTCGTCTGCTGGGTAAGCCGTTCTGTCCAGCTCTTGCCGGAGGCGGCGGCAGCCAAAATAGCGGGCCGCCAGCGCGGTGACAGCGCCTAAGCCCCAAAGGGCAGCCAGTACATAAGGCCAAAATTTCGTTTCCGATTTATCTCCCTCTCCAGCAATCGTGATGGCCCCTTCCTTTTCTGGAACAGGCCGCCCCTCCCCTGCTTCAGAAACCGTCACCCAAAGCTCCGCCGGCCGCTCCATCAGCCGGTCACTCAGGCTCTGCTGGGTACCCAGAGGGCACAGGAACCGGAGCAGTGCCAATAGCCAAAGATAATACCAAAAGGCTCTCGGGGTTCGTTTCTTTAACAGGGTGCGGAAAAATGCCACTGTCACAGCCATCAGGCTTCCTGAAAGGGCCAGCGACATCAGCAGCAGCAAGTGATCAGCCATGGCTCCCCTCCCGGTCCAGCAGAGCCCTCAGCTCATCTAAGTCCTGATCGGTCAGCTGATCTCCCCGCACCAGGCTGGCCACCAAATCTTTGGCACTTCCCCGGTAAACCCTCTGAATCAGCGAGCGGGTAGACCACCGCTGATAATCCTCCCTGTTCAAGACAGGGCGATAATAAAAGGACTCTCTCCTTCTGGCCTCTACCGCCCCTTTCTCGCACAGGCGGCGCAAAAGAGTCTTGATTGTAGAGCTGTCCCAGCCACGGCGCTCCTCCAGCCGCTTTCGTATGGGCGCGATGGGCAGGGCCTCCTCTGCCTCCCAGAGCACCTCTAACACTTCCAGCTCTGAATCTGATATTTTGGCCGCTATGTCCTGCATGGTACCTACCTCCTAAAGCAGTCTACACTTGTAACCCTTTATAAGTCTACAACTGTAACCTGCTTTTGTCAAGGATTTTTTAAGGAGGCGGGCCCCGAACAGATCGGGCGCCCGCCTCCTTCTCCTTACAGCTTACCTGCCCAATGCAGGATGGCATCTCGCAGGAACTGTGCACATCCATCTGTCTCTCTGTCATAGTAAGCGGTAAACCGCTCATCTGCCACATATAATTCGGCCAGTCCCTTATGCCTGTCCACATCATACTGATTTCCGGAGATCGTAAGCCAGCGGCGATGGAGAGCCGCCAGCTCCTCCCCTTTCTCTCCCGATGGGGCGTCACCCATTTCTACAGCCTGCCGAAGTTTGGAGCGTATCTCCTGACCGAGAGACTCCCACTGACGATACTGCTCTTGTGTCAGCCCCATCACAGACGCATTGGCCTGGTCCATCTCCTGGTCACCGTATGTTTGGCGGATCTCCGCCCCATATCTTTTCTCATTTTCCTCTACGGCACGCCGCTTAAAAGCCTGAAATTTCTGTTCATCCATCATAACATCATTCCTTTCCAATGACAGGATAGTTTCCTTTACAGAACCTATCAGCTTTTCGATTCTGGCCCTTTCTGCCATCAACGTGGACAGATGACTCCGCAGGGCAGACAATCGGTCGAAGGAGGGGTCGTCCAGACTTTCCCGTATCCGCGCCAGCTCCACCCCGAGGGCACGGTAATACAGGATATCCTGGAGTCGGTCCACCTCAGCCGGGCCATAATAACGGTATCCGCTCTCAGCGGTACGGCTCGGCTTCAGCAGGCCGATCTTGTCGTACCAGCGCAGCGCGCGGGTGGTCACGCCAGCCAGCTTCGACATTTCCTGAATCGAATATTCCATCGCTTTCCCTCCTTGCTCTGCATTGTATCAGTTGACGTTGCGTAAAAGTCAACCCTGTTTTTTTATTTTCTCATTTCTTCCAGCGGTTCCGTTTTTATCCAATTTTAATGCGCTCTTGATTGCTTTTTTTTAAAAAATCGTCTATGATATATTATGATATTTTTTCAGCACCCTCAGAACTATGATAAAAGGAGAATTAATTTGAAAAAAGAACGGTCTGGGTCCCCTTTCCTCAAAACAGGCTTTGGGCGCACCCTTCTCAGTCTGGTCATCACAGCGGTGGTTGGCTTCCTCTACTTTTATGTCAGTCTGCCTGCCATCAATCCCCAGTCCAGTGATTTTTACACCTTCCTCGCCCTTCTATGTGTCGTCTATGTGATCTGTGTGTTTTTGCTGTCCGGTGCCCCCAGAGACAACGTGGTACGCACCCCGGCTGAAAAGCTGAAGGAGTGGGTCCGGTTTGTCAAAAGCCGCTGTCTTCCGGTCGGCATCCTGTTCGTGGTGGTATTGGCGGTCGCGCTGGTGGGGCAGATCATTTCCCTGCCCATCTTCCGCGCGTCCTCTTACCGGGATCTGCTCACAGTAGAGGATGGTAAGTTCACGGAAGACATCAGCCAAATCTCTTTTGATAAGATCCCCACTCTAGATCGGGAGTCCGCCGAGTATCTGGGCGACCGTCAGATGGGTACACTCAGCGATATGGTCAGTCAGTTTGAATACTCCAATGACTCCACCCAGATCAACTACCAGGGGCGGCCTGTCCGGGTGGCTCCTATCGCCTACGCTGATCTCATCAAGTGGTTCACCAACCGGAGCGAGGGCCTGCCCGCCTATGTATTGGTAGACATGGTCACCCAGGAGGCCACAGTTACTCGCTTGACTGAGGGCATGAAGTACTCCTTCTCCGAGCCCCTGAACCGGAACATCATGCGCCATCTCCGTTTCCAGTACCCCACTTTTCTCTTTGACACCCCCCAATTTGAGATTGACGAGGATGGACACCCCTGGTGGATCGCTCCCCGAGTGGTCAAGACCATCGGTCTGTTCGGTGGCCGGGATATCCAGGGGGCCGTACTGTGCGACGCCATTACCGGGGAGAGCGTCTATTACGACATCAGCGAAGTCCCAACCTGGGTAGACAATGTGTATACCCCCGCCCTGATCATGGAGCAGTACGATTACCATGGAACCCTGGTCAACGGCTTCATCAATTCCATTCTGGGCCAGCGGGGTGTGACTGTCACCACCGAGGGGTATAACTATATCGCTCTCAACGATGACGTGTATGTGTATACTGGTATTACTTCCGCAAACGCTGACCAGTCCAACCTAGGCTTCCTGCTCAGTAACCAGAGGACCAAGGAGACCAAATTTTATGATGCTCCCGGCGCTACAGAGTATGCCGCCATGGCTTCTGCACAGGGCGTGGTCCAGGACTTGGGATATGAGGCTACCTTCCCCCTGCTGCTGAACATCGCTGGAGAGCCCACCTATTTCATCCCCCTTAAGGATGCAGCCAGTTTGGTAAAGAGTTACGCTATGGTCAATGTGGCCCGATATGATATCGTGGCTACTGGAAACTCAGTCACCGCCTGTGAGCAGGCCTATATCCGTCAGCTCACCGAAAAGGGAGTAACACAGGCGGAAGAGCTTCCCCAGACGCAGGTCAGCGGCATTGTGGCAGAAATTCGGAGTGCTGTGCTGGAGGGCAACACCTACTATTTCGTCCGTCTGGAGGGAGAGGACGTGTTTTACTCCATCTCCGCCGCTCAGAACCGTGAGGTAGTCACCTTGAATGTTGGGGACCTAGTCACCATTGACCACGCGGTGGCCGCCGAAGGGAGCCAAAGCAGTATTCTGGACGGCTATTCCCTGGCCATTTTGGACGTCATCGGCGAAGCTGATAGCCCCACCGACACTACCCCCCAGCCCGCGGACTCATCTTTCAGCCCTTTGGACAGTGAGCAGATCGGCGTCATCGGCGGAGCCGATGGCCTCACCGCTATTATCACACAGCCCAAGGCATAAGTCACACAGGAGCGCCAGTTATCTGGCGCTCCTGTGCCATGTTTGGATTAATTTCTCTTTCTGTTCCCGGCGAAGTTTTTTGAGCGCCAGCTCCCGGCGCAGGGCGGCAGGCTTGTCTGGCTGCGCCTCTGTGTAGCATAGCTCTAGCGGGCCTCTCCCCCTGGTATATTTGGCCCCTCTGCCCGCCCGGTGAGCGGCTAGGCGGCGGTCTACGTCGTCGGTGATCCCAGTATACAGTGTCCCATCTCCACAGCGGAGGATATAAACAAACCACGACACTCCTCTCCCCCCTTGCTGAATCATAGTGAAAAAATGGGATGTGCCAGTATCAGAAGAAAACGATTCCAATATTTTTCTTTCCAGAAAAAGTCTATCACAGAAATAAAACATCTACAAGGAAATCATCCCTCTTCGTTCAATCTTTTATTGCCATTCTTTTTATAAAGTGCTAAAATAAAATGATATTATATGGGCGCTTATCCTCTGTGCCCTAAAATAAAGGAGCAACACCAGATGGACGAAAAAAAAGTAATGCTCTCCGGCATCCAGCCCAGCGGAGATCTGCACCTGGGTAACTACCTGGGTGCCATCAAAAATTGGGCCGCCCGGGCCGAGGAGTTCGACTGCTACTATTTTATGGCAGATATGCACACCATCACCGTCCGGCAGGATCCCGCCGCCCTGCGGCGCCGCACGCTGGAGCAGCTGGCCCAGTACATCGCCTGCGGCCTGGATCCTGAAAAAAACACTCTCTTCATCCAGTCTCATGTCCCTGCCCACGCGGAGCTGGGCTGGGTACTCAACTGCTACACCATGTTTGGCGAGCTGTCCCGGATGACTCAGTTCAAGGACAAATCCGCCAAGCATAAGGACAACATCAACGGCGGTTTGTTCACCTATCCCGCTCTCATGGCGGCCGATATTCTCCTCTACCAGCCCGACTTTGTCCCCGTTGGAGAGGATCAGAAGCAGCACGTGGAGCTGACCCGGAACATTGTCCAGCGTTTCAACGGGATTTACGGTGATGTATTCAAAATGCCGGAGCCCTATATCCCGAAGGCCGGTGCCCGTATTATGGGACTGACTACTCCTGATTCCAAGATGTCTAAGTCCATCCCAGAGGGCTGTGTCTTCCTGATGGAGAAGCCGGAGGACATCGCCAGAAAGTTCAAGCGGGCTATCACCGACAGCGACACGGAGCGATGCGTCCATTTCGACCCGGAGCACAAGCCAGGAGTGGCCAACCTGATGAACATTTATTCCGCCGTCACTGGTAAGACCTTTGAGGAGATTGAGGCCGAGTTTGACGGCCTAGGCTATGGCAAATTCAAGCCCGCTGTGGGCGAGGCAGTCGTGGAGTGCCTGCGCCCCATCCGGGAGGAGGCTACCCACATTTTGGCGGATAAGGCTTATCTGGAGAAGGTCTACACCGAAGGGGCCCAGAAGGCATCCTATGTAGCGAACAAGACGCTTCGTAAGGTCTATAAAAAGGTAGGCTTTGTGGCCCGCTGACTCTATTTTGCCACTTCATCTACCTCTGCGGCTTGGCCCGAAGGGCAAAGCTGGTCAGAAAAACGCAAAAGAGGATTTGATATGCCGATTCAACTTTCTGTGGTGGGGATGGCTTTGGCCGCCCTGCTAACCGCCGCGGTGGTATCTCTGATTGCCACTCCTGTTGTGAAATCGCTGGCCTTTCGTGTCGGCGCGGTGGATATCCCAAAGGACGGGCGGAGGATGCATGACCACCCGATCCCCCGTATGGGTGGACTGGCCATCTTTTTTGGCTTCATGCTCAGCGTCCTCCTATTTGTCCCGCTGACGGAGCAGCTGCGGGGAATGCTTTTAGGCGGTGTCATCATCGTCATACTAGGAATTTTTGACGACATCTATGCCCTCCCCGCCAAACCTAAATTCTTGGTACAGATCGCCGCTGCCCTTGTCGCCGTGTGGGCGGGGAATAAGATCGAGTTTCTCTCGAACCCTAATATTTTCAGCAGCGAGCCTTACTGGGAGCTGGGATGGCTGTCTATCCCCATCTCTGTATTGTGGATCGTGGGCATCACAAACGCCGTCAATCTGATTGACGGTCTGGACGGACTGGCTTGCGGAGTTTCCACCATCAGCTCCATGACTCTGCTGGTCATCGCTTTGACTGTATCTGAGCCGGATGTGGCCCTTCTGATGGCCGCCCTGGCCGGCGCCTGCATCGGCTTCCTGCCCTATAACCTGAATCCCGCCAAAATCTTTATGGGGGACACCGGGTCAACCTTTTTGGGCTTTATCCTGGCCTCTGTGTCCATTCAGGGGCTGTTCAAGTTCCACATGATCATCTCCTTTGCGGTCCCATTCCTCATGCTTGGTCTGCCCATTTTTGACACCTGTTTCGCAATCCTCCGTCGGGTATCCAAGGGGCAGTCCCCTATGACTCCAGACCGTGGGCACATCCACCATCGGCTGATCGACATGGGCTTTTCCCAAAAGCAGGCAGTCGCTGTGCTCTATATCATCAGTGCGATCCTAGGCCTGTCCGCCGTAGTGCTGACCACCAGTGGGGTATTCAAAGCCATGCTGTTTCTGGTCGCGCTTTGCGCGGCCGGCGGTCTGGCTGCCGGCCTGTTTCTGACACACAATGACGGGAGGCATACGCCTCAGGACCCAGGAAGGCATCACAAGACACAGATTTCTGGCAACGACAACTTCTTTGGTGAGGAGGACCAGTCTGAAAAATGAGCGACCTGAAAGTTATGACGATCTTCGGCACCCGGCCGGAGGCCATCAAAATGGCCCCTCTGGCCCTGGAGCTATCGAAGCGCCCCGGCATAGACGCTCTGTGCTGTGTCACAGCTCAACACCGGGAGATGTTGGACTCTGTACTGGATATTTTTCGGTTAAAACCTGACTACGACCTGAATATCATGGAGCCCCGACAGACCTTATCCACTATCACCTCTAAATGCCTGCTGGGCATGGAGCAGGTGCTGGAGGAGGCGAAGCCTGACCTTGTACTGGTCCACGGGGATACTTCCACTACCTTTGCGGGGGCTCTGGCCGCGTTCTATCACAAGATACCAGTAGGCCACGTGGAGGCCGGCCTTCGAACCTATGACAAGTGGTCTCCCTTTCCAGAAGAAATGAACCGAAAAATGGTGGGATCTATCGCCGATCTGCACTTTTGCCCCACTGTGTCAAACCGGGACAACCTAACCCGTGAAAATATTACGAACGGGATTTTTCTCACAGGTAACACGGTCATTGATGCCCTTCAAACTACAGTGAGAAAGGATTTTTCCTTTACAGAAAGGCTCCTTGACCAGTTGGAGTATGAAAAACGAAAAGTTGTATTAGTTACCTGCCATCGGAGGGAAAACTATGGTCAGCCCATGGAGGATATCATGGCTGCTCTGGCCTATATTGCCCGGACTCATCCCGAGGTATCTCTGGTCTACCCTGTCCACCTCTCCCCTGTGGTCCAGGAGTGCGCCCATCGGCATCTAGACGGTGTTGAAAACGCCCACCTAATCCCCCCCTTAAATGTGGAGGAGATGCACAATCTGATGGCCCGGTGTTATATGGTCATGACTGACTCCGGCGGTCTTCAGGAGGAGGCTCCCGCTCTTGGTAAGCCCGTTCTTGTCCTCCGCCGGGAGACCGAGCGGCCTGAAGCCGTTAAGGCGGGCACGGCTAGACTGGCCGGCGTGGATTACAGCCGCATCACAGCGATGGCCGAGGAACTTCTGGAAAACCCAGACGCCTACGCCGCGATGGCCCATGCCGTCAATCCCTATGGAGATGGCCAGGCCTGCCGCCGGATTGTGGACGCTATCCAGTGGCACTTCGGCCAGCGCAAGGAGCCTCCGGACGAATTTTTGATTTGAGTCTGTTTTGACTCATCTGCTCTATTAATCCCAAAAAATCTTGGAGGTGAGGACGTGGAACCTAAAAATCGTCTTTTAATCGCAATCACTGTGATCGTCCTCATCGTAGCTGCTATGTTCACCAGTTTTGGGCGCAATCTTTTTGCCCTCAATACTCCGTCGGTCGTCCTGCCCAATGTGAACGGCGACGGACAGACTGGCGATGTCAGCGGTCCTCAAACTGGTCTAGAACAATACCAGGCGGTGGAGGTCACACCTCAGACTGTTGGCAGCGTGATTCGGACTCTGTCCCGCAAAGACAGCTATTACCGAGAACTCACCATCACGACCTTCTGGGACGGTGGTTCCTCCTCTATTCCGGTACAGACTTGGGTAGACGGCGGCTGGTCCCACAGCAGACAGGTGCTTCCCTCCGGTGCGGTCAGGCACGATCTGGTGGGGGATGGCACTCTTTATTACTGGTATGAGGGCTCCTCCCGCTGGGAGTCCACTCCCGCGGACAGCCTGTCCCATGATTTGACACAGCGGATCCCGACCTATGAGGTCGTGACCGAATTAGATCCTGATGAGATCACCCACGCCGGCTATGAGCTTCGTGAGGGAGTTCCTTGTGTCTATGTAGAAGTGGCCCGTGAAGACCCTGCCTATCAGGAGAGATACTGGGTCAGCGTGGAGAGCGGCCTTTTGATTTGCGCGGAGCTGGAAAAGGAGGGGGCGCTCGTCTATCAGATGACCTCCTACGGCACTGTTATATCTCCCTGTCCAGCGGAGGCCTCCTTCGCTCTGCCCAATGGTGACATATTATATACCAGGTAAAATATGGGACGGCCTCCGGCCGTCCCATCCTGATACCTCAATCTTCACCTTCCCGATCTCCAAGTCCCATGAGCAGGACCAGCCCCAGGGCTATCACCAGTTCCAGATCGTCTCCTTCCACCAAAAGAAACAGGATGATAAGCAGCAGAAGGATATCCCCCGGGTCGATGTCTTCTAACTTCAGGGCTTTCAATAGCCCGGATAGCCCCCCGCTGCCGTCTCCAGATGAAAAGAGGCTTCCCGCCCCCTCTTTTCCGCCCAATAGAGCTCCCAGCCCCTCCTTTCCGGAAAATAGAGAGGAAAACCTGAAGCCCCCTGTGGAGGCCGGACCATGGCCCTTTGTTCCGCTGTTGGATCTGCCCCCTCCTTGGGGGTGCTCGGCCTCCTGGATAGGGACATAAGGGGTGTCCTCTGATATGTAGCGGTTATACACTCCCCTCCTCCTCCTTCCTGCCCATAGCGGTCAGGGCCACCCGGATCAGGCGGGTCATGCGTGCTATCTGCTGGGCTCGGTCCAGCCGGGCCCGCCGTTCTTCTCGTAAAAATGGGCGCAACGCGGATAGCAGAGCCGCGTTTCTATCATCGGTACTCTGATACTCCCGCAGCACCTGCACCCCTATCTGGAGCATCCGCGGGTCTATCTGCCCCAGCAGCGAGGACAGGTCCCAGGATCCATCGGACGGGCCGCTCTGTTCCGGAGACTGGGCGGGGACCTCTTCCGCGCTCTGTGTCCCATTCCCCTGGGGCCCGTTCTCCCCTGATAACGACCGGGCTAGAGCCATGATCTGCCCCATGGCCTTTTCATTCCCCAGGATCGAGTTCAATTTTTCCTCAAATTCGGCCACGGTCTCGCCACCTTTCTACCCGGCTGTGGTTTCTCCTATTCCAGCCCTGCCTCTTTTGCCTTGCGTCCGATTCTATCTACCAGTTCCGCCCCCTCCTGGCTCCTCATCAGCCGGTCCATCATAGACATCAAGGCGCTGGGGTCCCCGTCAGCGGCCGCTTTGGCCGCCTCCTTCACCCCTCCCTGCTGGTTCAAAATCGACATCAGCTTTTGGGCATCGCTGGATTTAGCCAGTTTGGAGATCACTTCACGGTTTTTCACCAGATCAGCGGCAGTAGTCCCTTTTTTCAGATTGTCTTGACCCTGTTTTAAATTCACAATCTCTCACTCCCGATTTGATTTCATTCCAGTATATGCGGCTAGAATGGTAAGGTGACAAATTTGAAAATTCTCGTGTTTTCCGACTCCCACCGGTCCATGTCCGGGATGTATTCAGCCATTGACAGACATCTCCCAGACCAGGTCATTCACCTGGGAGATCTGCTCCAGGACGCTGAAATGCTGGCGGATATCTATCCGCGCCTCCCGATCTGTCGTGTGCCCGGTAACTGTGATGGCTGGACTACCGAGCCTATGAAACGCCAGATCACTCTGGCCGGCAAACAGTTTCTTCTCTCCCACGGCCACCTGTGGGGTGTAAAAAGTGGATATAGCCACGCAATTTCCGACGCCAAAGCAGCTCAAGTCGATGTGCTTCTTTTTGGGCATACCCACCGCTCCCTGTGCCATCAGCTGGAGGACGGGCTTTGGGTCATGAATCCGGGTTCCAGTCGTTCCAGCTATGGGTTTATTGAGATCAAGGATGGAACTCTCCACTGTGAGATATTTCCTGTAAACTGATTTTTAGCCGTAAAGGAGGTAAGGCTGTCAAGTGAAAAAGCTGCTCTATATTCTGTTTCACCGCTCTGTTTTTGTCTGTCTGGCCCTGCTGGCCCAGTTTGCCACGCTAGTCATTATGGTAGTCGTTTTCTCCGAATATACAGAGTCCTTCTATTGGTGCTGTATCGTGATCAGCATCCTAGCCGCCTTAGCTATCATCTGCAGCAGGATGGAGCCTGGCTACAAAATTGCCTGGCTGATCCTGATTCTGCCCTTTCCTGTGTTTGGCGGTATCTTTTACCTGCTGGTGGGGGGAGGCACCATCCCCCGCCGGACGCAAAAGCGGATGCAGGGAATCTTGAAAAAATCCGCCCTTGCCCTACAAGATGACTTTAAGTCCGACGACCTTATCTCCCTTGGCGGCGACGCCGCCAGCCAGGCCCACTATATGGAGCAATACGCCGCCTGTCCCTCCTACACGAATACAGAAACAGAATACTTCCCTCTGGGGGACCAGGCCTTTCCGCGTATGCTGGAGGAGCTGGAAAAGGCGGAGCACTATATTTTTCTGGAATACTTCATTATACAGCCCGGTATTTTTTGGGACAGCATCCTGGCCATCCTGGAACGAAAAGCGGCCCAGGGCGTTGAAGTGCGTGTGATGTATGATGATATGGGCTGTATGTTTACCCTTCCCCGGGACTATGACCAGGTGTTAATGAAGAAGGGAATCCAGTGCCGGGTATTTAATCGCTTCCTGCCGGTGATGTCCCTCCGTCTGAACAACCGGGACCATCGGAAGCTGATGGTAATTGATGGGAAGGTTGGCTTCACCGGTGGACTCAATCTGGCTGATGAGTATATCAACATTCGTAAGCGATTCGGGCACTGGAAGGACAGCGCGATCCTATTGGAGGGAGACGCGGTCTGGTCTATGGCCGTCATGTTTTTGACCCTATGGGATTACTGCTGTGGCTGGGATGAAAATTTTGACCGGTTTCGTCCCCCGGCCTCTCCTGTCCGGCCCTGGACCGGCTATGTACAGCCCTACACGGATACCCCTCTGGACCGTGAGGCGGTGGGACAGGCCGTCTATCTCAATATGATCTCCAAGGCCAAAAACTACATCTATATCACCACCCCCTATCTGGTGGTAGATGTGGCGACCAACACCGCCCTGTGCAACGCCGCCAAGTCAGGGGTAAACGTAAAAATCATCACGCCCCATATCCCGGACAAACGCTACGTTTTTGAGGTGACCCGAGCCCACTATCCCCCTCTGCTGGATGCGGGAGTAGAGATTTATGAGTATACCCCCGGCTTTATCCACGCCAAAAACTTTGTGGTAGACGACCGTTTTGCTACCGTTGGCACCGTCAATCTGGACTATCGCAGCCTGTTTCTTCACTTTGAGGACGGTGTCTGGTTGTGCGAAGCGCCCTGTATCCGAGATATCCGCGCGGACTTTGAACGGACGTTGACCTGTTCAGAGCCAATTACTCCACGAAGGTTCAAACATTTGAACATCCTGCTCCAGCTCTACCGCAGCATCCTGCGTATCTTTGCTCCTCTGATGTGAGAATAAAAAGGCGGAAGAGCCGCCGCCCTCCTGTTTGGAGTGGCGGCGGCCCTTTTTATCGGCACCCTGCCGCTTTAGCTACAACAGCCGGAGCGTACCTCTTGATAGGTGGTATTCCCCTTGCTCTGGATGCTGTTGGGTGGGAAAAATTCGTTGAAGGGGAACTGAACCTTACGGAACATCTCGCAGGGGTCCTCCTGGCACTCGCAGCCGCAGCCACAGGTGCACTCCTTCTCCGGCAGGCAGTAGTCATAGACTGGGATCAGAAGCTGGGTATCCCGCTCCAAGCGGATGATGGAGAACTGGCCCAGTGTTACGAACATTCTGTGTATATCGCCGTCTACGATCAGATCCTCTTGGAAGACAGCGGTAATAGCGGGTGGGATATCCAGATAACTATTGTCGCAGCAGTGGCAGTTACAGGCGTCCATCAACTTCAGGTTTAGGATAATGGGGTCTACCGCCTCTACTACCGCGCTGGGCAGATTAGTTTGAGGCAGGTTTTGGATTTCTGGCCCTTCTCCTACTACTCCAGTCGAGAATATCTTGGAGCTTCCCTCACTTCCGAAGAGGACAACCCGCTTGTCAAAGATGGCCAGCCCGGTCACTTCCACCGGGCGGGCGGCTCCCACGAAGGCGTCAGCAGTGATGCGGTAGAAGTACCGCACATCTACCGTATAGAAGCCCCGGTTGAAATTGATGGGCTCCACATCGATGTACGCATACAGTAGTTCAGCAGTCCCCGCTTTTACCGACTGGGCCCGGTCGATGACCGCCTGAGAACTTCTGGTAGGATAGACGCGGATGTCTTCAATACAATCTTTGTCTTTGCAGGAGTCAAAGATTTTTTTCGTGTGTATGCACACGGCCTCCCGGATACTGCGGTCTTCGCAGACGGGGCCGGGCACGACCTTTTCTGGCATATGGTTCCCTCCTAGATTTGGATGGTAAGGACGGTCAAAGCCGCCCCTTTGGGTTTCGCTTACATTCCATCTTATGAGGCGCTCCGTATTTTGTGCGGCTCCATCTCTTTTCTATCCCACTCTTGCGGCTTTCCTCTGAATCGGGTATAATGGAGTGTACCTTAATGCCTCTTGCAAAAGGAGTGGACACCATGGCCCCCATCGGCTTTATTCAAAATGAGCTGGATCTGAAGTTCTTAGTTCTGTATATCATGGCCCGGACTGCCGGGCCCATTACCTTTCTTCAGCTTCTGGAGCTGGCCCTGTGCGACGCGGGCGTGGACTACTTTTCTCTGACCAAGGCTGTGGAACATATGGTGGAGACCGGCCAGTTGTCCAAAGAAGGCGACCGCTATTCTATCACCGAAAAGGGGGTGCGAAACAGTCAGATCTGTGAGAGCAGCCTCCCCTACTCGGTCCGAATGCATTGTGACGAGAATCTGGTCAAGGTCAACGAAGCTCTCCGCCGAGAAGCCCAGGTCCGCTCCCAGGTGTCGGAGAATCAAGACGGGACCTGTACGCTCAAGCTTGACTTCAATGATGAAACCACACCGCTTCTCCATCTGGAGCTGCTGGTCCCAGAACGGAAACAGGCGGACACCATGGCCCAGTGCTTTCAGGATGAGCCCACAGACTTTTATCGGCAGATCATTCAACTGTTGACCCAGCGGAATGGATCACAAAACTCGTAAAGGAGAAAATGTCATCATGAGAAGAGCAGACCGCGCACAGGACCGGGACTTTTGTCTGTCCGTTATTGACCGCTGCACCCACGGGGTAGCCGCTCTGACAACCGGGGAGGATACTCCCTACTGTCTTCCCCTCTCCTTTGTCCGTGTGGGTAACAGCCTCTATTTTCATTGTGCCCGTGAGGGGCGCAAGGTGGAGCTGTTGAAACGATGTCCCCGCATATGTATTACCTTTGTAGCCCAGGACGACCCCAATTTTGAGGCGCCCAACAACTATACCACCTATTTTCAGTCCGCCATCGTTACCGGGACTGTAGTTTTGGTGGAGGACGATCAGGAAAAGGTCGACGGCTTGCGGGCTCTCTGCCAGAAGCTCACCCCACAGTATATGACAGAGGGCCTTTTCAATGCCGCTATCCAGCACAGCCTCTCTGTCACGTCCGTGTGGCGGGTAGATATGGATGATCTCTCCGGAAAGGCCAAAAAGAAAAGATGATCCCTCCTTTCCGTTTCCCATTCCTCAAAGGGAGCGTTATGATGTAAGATACAGCAACAGCGCGCTGCTTCTTGGCAGCGCGCTGTTTTTTCATAGCTATCTTTTACCTATCTTTCACCCAAAGGCTGTAGCCGTTTTAACAGGCGGACCTTAGAATAGACCTGTCCCCAATGTCAAGAATAAGTGTAAACAGTCAGGAGGAAAACAGTATGAAACGATTTTTTTCCGCCGCGTTGGCGCTGGCCATGGCAGCTTTGTCTTTGGCTGGCTGCTCCGGCACATCTTCAAGGGATGCCGCAGGCAGCCCAGTACAAACCAGTGGGGTCACGCAGGTCGCTCCCATGTCGACCACTGCTGAAGCCTTAAAATCTCCGAAATATGTCTTTCTGTTTATTGGTGATGGAATGAGCTATCCACAGTTCCAGGCCGCATCCGACTATCTAGGCTCCATGGCCGATCCTGATTACCTGCTGGCCGAGCCCAGTCTGGATGACAACCAGGGCGCGATTCTGGACGGTCCTGTCGCTCTGAATTTTATGGGCTTTGACGTAGCTGGCTCTGCTGTGACCTATGACTCTAACTCCTTCGCCCCTGATTCTGCCTCCACAGCCACATCCATTGCTACCGGCCATAAGACCTATTCTGGGTCTATCAATGTGGATGAAACTGCTACCATCTCTTATGAGACTATTTCGGAAAAGGTCCATGAGCAGCTTGGTATGAAGGTGGGCGTCATTTCTTCTGTCAATCTGAATCACGCCACCCCAGCCGCCTTCTATGCCCATCAGGCCAGCCGCAACAGCTATTATGAAATCGGTCTGGAGCTGATAGACTCAGGATTTGATTACTTTGCCGGCGGCGCCCTGTTGAAGCCAGACGGAGCAGACGGTGATAAGGACAACCTGTATGATTTGGCCAAAGAGGCAGGTTATACTGTGGTAAAAACTCAGGCGGAAGCGGAGCAGGTCACTTCCGGCCCCGTTATCATCGTGGATGAGCATCTGGCCGACTCTGACGCCATGGCCTATGAGCTGGACAGGACTGACGATATGTGGTCCCTGGCAGACTATGTAAAAAAGGGTATCCAGGTACTGGACAACGACAAAGGCTTTTTCATGATGTGCGAAGGGGGCAAAATCGACTGGGCCTGCCATGCCAACGATGCCGCCGCCTCGATTCATGACACCCTGGCCCTGGCCGACGCGGTACAGGTAGCCATCGACTTCGCCAAGGACCACGCCGAAGAAACTTTGATTCTGGTCACAGGAGACCATGAGACCGGCGGCTTGTCCATTGGATTCGCCGGGACTGATTACGACACCTATCTCAGCCAGCTCAACAGCCAAACTATTTCCTATGCCAAGTATGATAGCGATTATGTGGCCGCTTACAAAGCGAATAAGACTCCCTTTGAAACTGTTCTGAAGGACATTGAAACGCTTTTTGGCCTGAAAGTCAACGGTGAGGCGGGCGATCGTCTGGTGCTCACCGACTATGAGCTGGGCCTGCTGAAGACCGCCTATGAGAAATCTGTCAACGAGAAGGATACCGGCATGGCCGACCAGGAGGAATACGTGGCCTACGGCACCTATGAACCATTGTCCGTCACCATCACCCACATCCTCAACAACAAATCCGGTATTTCCTTTACCTCGTACAGCCACACCGGACTCCCCGTGGCGGTATTTGCGGATGGCGTCAACGCCGAACTCTTCAAGGGCTACTACGACAACACTGCAATCTACGATAAGCTGGCCCAGATGCTGGCGGTTCGGTAACCCTCTCTTGAGAACACGATATCAACGGCCCGCTCCAGTCGATCCAACTGGAGCGGGCTTACCCCTGCATTTTCATTTGGTGGTACCCCCGCAGCTTTCGGATATCCGCCTTTCACCGGGCGAATTTGTTTTCATTTTTCTTCTCCTCCTCCACTCCCCCTCCAGATACGGGTACTTCCCAGTGATATTCTCTCTTCAAGGAGCAACACTATATGTTAAAGCAGATGAAAGCTGATTTTCTTCGTTACCATGCCCCTGTATGGGTATGCCTTCTTCTCACCGTTGTCCTGCTCGCCCTGCCCACGGGATATGAGGATAACATCGTTTTTCAGGAATCTGATATTCAGCCGGCTCTGGTACTGTCTACCGATGAGTCAACCGTTATTGATACCGGGCTCGTCCGGTCCGGCGAGCAGCGCTGTCAGCTTGAGGTACTAGGAGGACAGTTCAAAGGGCAGACGGTAGAGGGAAAAAACACCCTGAACGGCTCTCTGGAACAGGATAAGATCTTTTCTGTCGGTGATAAGGCTCTGGTCCGTATCAATTTCCAAGGGGAGCAGATCCTCAGTGTATCTATGATCGATCACTACCGGATGCCCTGGGAATTATTGATGGGCGGACTATTTGTCCTCCTGCTGGTCCTCTTTGCGGGAAAGACTGGTCTAAGGGCTGTGCTTTCCTTTCTCCTTACTGTCTTGATGATATGGAAGGTGATGGTCCCGCTCTATCTCAAAGGCTGGGATCCTATCTGGGTCGGCCTTGCCATAACACTGGCCCTCACTCTGCTTATCATCGCCCTGGTCTATGGTTTCGACCGGAGATGCTGGGCCGCCTCATCCGGTTCCGCTCTTGGTGTTCTGGTCACCTGTATCATGGGCATCCTGTTCACTGACCTATTTCAGGTCCACGGGGCGGTCATGTCCTACTCGGAAAGTTTGCTCTATGCCGGCTATCAGCATCTGGATCTGACCCGAATCTTTATGGCCTCTATTTTTATCGGGGCCTCCGGAGCAATCATGGATTTGAGCGTAGATATCACCTCCGCAGTCCACGAAGTCGTGGAGAAACGACCTGACCTTAGTTGGTGGGAGGCGGCCAAATCCGGGATGAACGTAGGCAGAGCGGCCATGGGGACCATGACCACCACTTTGCTGTTCGCCTACTCCGGTGGCTATGTGGCACTGCTGATGGTATTTATGGCCCAGGGCACTCCAATCTCCAATATTTTGAACTATAAGTATGTAGCCGCCGAGATGATCCATACCGTCATCGGCTCCTTCGGTCTGGTAACAGTCGCTCCCTTTACCGCCCTGTGCGCCGGCTTGTTCCTGGTTGGTAAAACAAAAAAAGCTCAAGGGATGGACCTCAATTAAGAGCCATCCCTTGAGCCCTTTTTCATCTTACAGACCGCTCTTTTTGGTTTCTTCCACCACAGCTTTCTCCCCATATATCGGGGATTTATCACACGCAGATAAAAAAGCAGAATGGCTATAGACAGCAGGAATCCGGCCAAGCCCAGATGAAAATAGAAGCTTAAGACGGTCAAAAGGAGCTGTGCCAGCATATAGCGCAACTCAATTTTCAAATTGTTCCGCCGCCGGTCCAAATCCAGCTCAAAGGACAGGTTCCACACCATCCACATAGAGCACAGTGCCAACATCACGATATTTCCGAACAGGGGCAAAAGGTAGCCGCCCCCAAGCTGCTCTCCATGCGGCATATCCTGTAATGTCCAGACACAGGCATAGAGTGCGCCCAGTTGGGCAGAAATAGCTATCACAGTTCTGTTTTCCCGCAGGATAGGGTTGTCCTCCCCATCTTTTACCCAGCCGGAGCGGTCCTCCATCAGCTCGTCCAGTGAGATGGCGTACAGCTCCGCCAACGCGGCCAGATTCTCACCGGTGGGTATCGTCTGCCCTGACTCCCATTTGGTCACCGCTTGGCGGCTCACGCCCACTCGCTCCGCCACCATCTCCTGAGAAAAACCGACTTGGTTCCGCAGTGCTTTCAGGCGTTCTCCCAATGGCATTCTTCCCACCTCCTTGGTCAAATAGTAGCAGACCAGAAGGAGAAAGTCCAGCAACCAACCGGCAACCGGGGGAAAAATCAGTCAAAAAAGGTGAGCTGCCGATCCTGATATCCACGGGTGGCAGCGGAAATGATAGAGCGCATCTCACACAACAGCCCCAGCTCCCCGCAGCGTTTGGAAAATCGTTCCCACAACTTCCCCGCTCTGGGACTGGAGCAGGTATACCGGTTTCCATACCGCTGGCGGTATTTCTCCCCCAGCCCCTGTTCTGGAAAAGCCCGGTCCAGTCCGTTTAGAAAATGCTCCCTCTGCCCATCCCGCATGGTCACACCGAAGGCCGGATAGACGAATCGTGCTCCCGCCTCGGCAGCCGCCTCCGCCACCGACAGCACATTTTCTACGCTGTCCTCCAGCCAGGGCAGGACCGGCATAAGCAGGACACCGGAAAAGATCCCCGCTCCCGCCAGCTCCTTCAGCGCCGCCAAACGGCGGCTGGGTGAGGGAGCCCCCGGCTCGATCTTGGCTGCCAGCGCGTCGTCTGTCGTAGTCACCGTCAGTTTACAGATCACTGGGGAATGGCGCTGAATGAACTGATACAGGTCGATATCCCGGACGATCAGATCACTTTTTGTGGCAGCCGCCACCCCACATCCGTAGGCGTCTATCAACTCTAGGGCATGACGGGTCAGTTCCAGCTCCTCCTCGAAGGGGTTATAGGGGTCGCTCATGGAACCCATACTGATAAATGCCGGACGCGTCTTTCGGGCCAGGTCATCCCGCAAAATAGTGAGGGCCCCAGCCTTTGCTTTCACGGTATCAAAATCTGGATTTTGATAACAGCTGCTTCGGCTGTCACAGTAGAGGCAGCCATGACAACATCCACGGTAAATATTCATGGTATGGTCGGTACCAAACCACTCCGTACCTCTATTTCTATGGAGCAGATGTTTAGCCGGTATATATTCCATGTCCTCTCCCCTCCTTTTTTCTTATCCTACCAGTCTCTCCCCTTTCCTGTCAAGAAAATTCGAACATTAGTTTGACTTTTTTCTTGGCCTGGAATATAATTTTTTTATTGAATGAAAAGGAGGCGCTGTCCGGTGGAACGGGTCATCTTTCACTGTGATTTAAATAGCTTTTACGCCTCGGTAGAGCTGCTGGACCATCCGGAGTTGCGTCACCTGCCGGTGGCGGTATGCGGAGACCCGAACAGCCGCCACGGCATCATCCTGGCAAAAAATGAGCCCGCCAAGCTTTTTGGCGTCAAGACCGCTGAAACCATCTGGCAGGCCAGAAAAAAATGCCCCGAACTGGTCCTTCTTCCCGCCCACCATGACCGATACCGTGAGCTATCCAGGCAGATCAACCGGGTATATCAGGACTACACCGACCTGGTAGAGTCCTTTGGGATCGATGAGAGCTGGCTGGATGTCACTGGTACCCTCCATCTCTTCGGCGGGGATCCGGAGGCGCTGGCGGACCAGCTTAGAGAGCATGTGCGGGGCAACTTTGGGCTGACCATCTCTGTGGGAGTGTCCTTCAACAAGGTCTTTGCCAAATTAGGCAGCGATTACAAAAAGCCAGATGCTACCACGCTCATCACCCGGGAAAATTTTAAACAGATTGTATGGCCTCTGCCGGTCACCGACCTGCTCTATGTCGGGCGGGCCGCCTCCCGGACTTTTGATCGCTTTGATATCCACACCATCGGCGACCTGGCTCGCTTTGATCGGGAGCAACTTTTTCTTCTGCTGGGTAAAAATGGCGCCCAGCTCCATGACTTTGCCAGTGGGGAGGACCGCTCCCCCGTCACACCCGCCGCCCAGTACGTCCCGCCGAAGTCAGTGGGCAATGGTCTCACCTTTTCTCACGATCTGCGGGGGCAGGAAGATATACAGGCTGGGATCACCCGCCTTTCGGACCAAGTGGCTGCCCGCCTTCGTCGGTATCACATGAAATGTAATGGTATTTCACTTGCCATACGGGACCCCGCCTTTCGGGATATCATCCGGCAGCAGCGTCTGGACTCCCCCAGCAATCTGGCCCGAGAAATCAGTCAAGCCGCCATGGGATTGGCCAAAAGCTGCTGGAATATGGATCATCCCGTCCGAGCCCTCACTGTAACAGCACTCTCTCTGGTCCCGGAGGAGGAGGTCTCGGCCCAGCTGGATCTGTTGGCCTTCGGCCAGGACAAAAAGAGAGAGCGGCTGGAAAAGCTGGAGGAAACGATGGATAGCATTCGGGCCAAGTACGGAAAATCTTCCATCTCCCATGCCTCCTCCACCCAGGCCGCCGGCGGCAGCGGCCATGCGCCCCCGCCTGGAGGCTCCCGGTCATATCTGGAGGAGGAGTAGCATACAACAGGGGCATGGAGGTGAACCCATGCCCCTGTCTTTTTTTGCTTTCCTCGACCAGTTGACGGGCGATCCAGCTCTGGCACTGATTGTTCTCCTCACCCTCGCGGTACTGCTGGTCAACGGGTGGACCGACGCACCCAATGCCATCGCCGGGGTAGTGGTGACTGGAGCACTCCCCTTCCCTTTGGCTGTCCTGCTGGCGGCTGTATGCAACTTTCTGGGAGTGCTTTGTGTCACCGCTGTCTCTACTTCTGTGGCGGAGACCGTCTATTCTATCGCCAGCTTTGGCGGCGGCTCCCGCGCGGCTCTTACCGCTTTGTGTGCCGCCATGGCCGCCATCGTGCTCTGGGCCGCGGCTGCCTGGCTACTTGGCATTCCTACCAGTGAGAGCCACGCCTTGATTGCTGGTATCTCTGGCGCCGCGGTGGCTCTGGAGGGTGGCTTCTCCTGTATCCGCTGGGACAGTTGGGCCAAGGTTCTCCTCGGTCTGATTCTGTCCACTGCCGCCGGATTCTGGGCTGGACAGTTGTTTCAGAGTGCCTTAAAACATGTAAAGGCTTCCAACCATACATTTCTTTTGGCCCAGCTTCCCGGAGCCGCAGGAACTGCCTTTCTTCACGGTGCCCAAGATGGTCAAAAGTTTCTCGGTGTATTTCTCTTGGGGACGGCATTGGCCCAGGGTCGCGGAGATGAACAGACCTTTCTCATCCCTATCTGGCTTATGATTTTGTGTGCTGGCTTTATGGCCGCCGGTACCCTTATGGGGGGCAGGCGCATCATCGAAACAGTCGGGCGTGAAATGGTGTCGATTGGCCCGCGAGAAGGGCTGTCTGCCGATTTGGGCAATATTTTCTGCCTCATGACCGCCACTCTGCTGGGCCTTCCCGTCTCAACTACCCATACCCGCACAGCCGCTCTGCTCGGTGTGGGAGCAGCGGGGGGCGGTGTTGTGGACTGGTCCGTTGCCGGCAAAATCGCTCTCGCCTGGGCCCTTACCTTTCCCGGCTGTATGGCCATCGGCTACTGGATGGCCAAGGTGTTTCTGGCGGTCTTTTGAATAGAGCGCCGGGTGAATATCAGTCACCCGGCTCACCCCTCTCTGATCCGGCGCATAGCCTATTCTGGAAGCACCCGCACAGGCGCGGACCGGCTCCGGACATCGCGCCGCCGTTTTCAGAAAGGGAAATTACATCGTGACACAAGCACTTTTATGGGCTGCCGGCGGAACTGGGTTCACTGCCCTGATGACCGCTTCCGGCGCCGCTATGGTCTTTCTGTTCCGCAAGCAGTCCTCTCGCTCTCTTCAGCGCGTCCTACTTGGATTTGCCGCTGGCGTGATGATCGCCGCCAGCATGTGGTCCCTGCTCATCCCAGCCATTGAGGAGGCGGAGGCCATGGGAATGCCCGGTTGGCTGCCCGCCGCTGGTGGATCTGTCCTCGGCATCGTTTTCCTTTTGTCCATGGACTATCTGCTCCCCCGCTTCACACCGGAATCCTTCCACTGCAAAGAGGGCGAAACCTCCCGCCGCCGCACCGCCCTCCTGGTACTGGCCGTAACACTGCACAACATCCCGGAGGGGATGGCGGTCGGCATCTCCTTTGCCTTGGCTGCCCACAGTGGAGATCCCTCCCTCCTACCCGCTGCTACCGCCCTCGCCATGGGAATTGGCATCCAAAATTTTCCGGAAGGGGCCGCTATCTCCCTGCCCCTGCATCAGGAGGGAATGGGCCGTGGAAAGGCCTTTCTCATCGGGGCAGCCTCCGGCGTGGTGGAGCCTATCTTCGCCCTGCTCACTGTACTGGCTGCCGGGGCGATCCAGCCGCTGCTCCCGTGGCTGCTCTCCTTTGCCGCCGGCGCCATGCTCTATGTCGTGGTGGAGGAGCTCATCCCAGAGGCTAATCTCACCGAAGGGGGGCATACCGGCACTCTAGGCGTCATGGCAGGGTTTCTCATTATGATGATCCTGGATGTGGCTCTTGGCTAAGTCCGCTGTTGACCCACTTTTTTCACAAAATCCTCGTTTACAAAATTTTAGTAAAAATTTCGATTTGGGGGTTGATTTTCTCAAGAAGCGTGATATAATGAAGCCGCCTTTTAAGGGATAGCTCAAAGTTTCCTTTGCTTCCCAGACCTTTAGTGGAAAATAAAGGCCTTTTTCATGTCTTTCGTCATGGAAAAGCAAATTAATGAGGAGGAGAAATTTATGATCACGTTCCTGATCTCCCTCGTAGTCCTTGTGGTGGGATTCGCACTGTACAGCCGTCTCATTGAGCGGGTGTTCCGTGTGGATGACCGGCAGACCCCGGCGGTCGCCCATCCGGACGGCGTGGACTACACCCCAATGAAAACTTGGCGTCTGTTCCTGATCCAGCTTTTGAACATCGCAGGTCTTGGCCCTATTTTTGGTGCCCTGGCCGGCGCTTGCTGGGGGCCCCGTGTCTATTTGTGGATCGTCTTTGGTACTATCCTGGGCGGCGGTGTCCACGACTTCCTGTCCGGCATGATGAGCGAGCGCCACGACGGCGCCTCCATCTCTGAAATCGTGGGCATCTACTTAGGCAAATTCATGCTGCAGGTCATGCGTGTCTTCTCGGTAGTCCTGCTGATCCTGGTCGGCGTCAACTTCTCCAAGAACCCCGCCCAGCTTTTGGCTATTCTGACTCCTGAAACACTGGATGCCAACTTCTGGCTGGCTGTCGTGCTGATTTACTACTTTATCGCCACCTTCCTGCCCATTGACAAGGTCATTGGCAAGTTGTACCCCATCTTCGGGGCCTGCCTCATCATCATGGCCCTTGGCCTCATGGGTGTAATGCTGATCGACCCCTCTTACCGCGCCGCGATGCCTGAAATGTGGCAGTATATCGGCGTGGAAGGGATGGGGCACCCCACCAACACTCCTATCTGGGCCCAGATGTTTGTCACTGTGGCCTGCGGCGCTATCTCCGGCTTCCACGCTACCCAGTCCCCCATGGTCGCCCGCTGCATGACCTCTGAGAAAGAGGGGCGGAAGGTATTTTACGGCGCCATGGTCGCTGAGGGCGCTATCGCTCTGGTCTGGGCCGCTGCCGGTGTCACCTTCTATGGCAATGTGGCTGCTCTGAACGAGGCGCTGGCTGGTGGTCAGTCCGTTGTCGTTGAGAACATCTGTTCCTCTATGATGGGCCCTGTCGGTGGTGTCTTGGCCCTGCTGGGTGTCATCGCCTGTCCCATCACTTCCGGCGACACCGCTTTCCGCTCCGCCCGGTTGACCATCGCCGACTGGTTCAAAATCGATCAGGGCAATTGGAAGAACCGTCTGCTCCTGTCTGTCCCTGTGCTGGGCATAGGAGCCCTGATCACCCAGTGGGGTGACTTCGCCACTCTCTGGAAGTACTTCTCTTGGTCCAATCAGACCCTGGCTATGATGGTCCTGTGGGCTGGCGCCGTCTATCTGCATCGCAACGGCTTCCCCCCTGTAGCCTGTTTTATGGCTGCTTTACCCGCTACCTTTATGTCCGCTGTCTCTGTGACCTACTTTGTCCAGGCTCCTGAATGTCTGAATATGTCCACCACCCTGGCCTACCCGCTGGGCATCCTGGTAGCCGCCCTGTTCCTGGGTATCTTTATTTGGCGTGAATGGGTCATGCGTAAAAACGACGTACTCAACCCCGCCACTGTCTAAACGTATTTTCTCCACAACTGTTTTTAAGAGGCCGCCTGACAGGATCTGTCAGGCGGCCTCTTTACATCTCTTTCCGTATCTGCCTTAATGCATTCTTTTCCAGCCTAGATACCTGCGCCTGCGAGATTCCGATTTCAGCGGACACCTCCATCTGAGTCTTGCCCTGAAAAAAACGCATAGACAAAATCTTTTTCTCCCGTTCAGACAGGTGCGACACCGCTTCCTTCAGTGCGATACGCTCCAACCACATCTCATCTGTATTTTTGCTGTCCCTGACCTGGTCCATCACACATATGGTATCCCCACTGTCGGAGTACACTGGCTCATAGAGAGACACAGGCTCTAAAATCGCGTCCAGCGCAAAGACCACCTCCTCCCGTTTGATGTCCAGGATGTTGGCGATTTCCTCCACTGTGGGCTCTTTCTGGTGTTGAGCGATATAGGCCTCCTTGGCCTGCAACACCTTGTAGGCCGTATCCCGCATCGCTCTGGATACCCGCATAGTGCTGTTGTCCCGCAAGTAGCGGCGAATCTCTCCGATGATCATGGGCACTCCATAGGTGGAAAACTTAACATCCAGGTCCGTGTTGAAGTTATCGATAGCCTTCATCAGCCCAATGCAGCCCACCTGAAATAGGTCATCAGCATTCTCGCCCCGGTTGGAAAATCGCTGTATCACAGACAGGACCAAGCGTAAATTCCCCGATATCAGTTCCTCTCTGGCCTGCTGGTCTCCCTCCTTCGCTCTCAACAGCAGCGCACGGGTCTCCTCGTTTTTCAGCACCTTTAACTTTGATGTATTAACACCGCAAATTTCCACCTTGTGCTGCATATAAAAACCTCCCGCCCCAGTGATACTGTGTTTCCAGTATCTCCGGGGCGGAGGGTTTCATACGGGGTCAATGGCCCTTAAATTTTTTATCGTCTGACCCTTTTCGATGGATTTTGCTCTGATGTACGATACAGTTACATCTCAGATGGCCACGCCGTCGGATCATATAGCCAACTCTCCAAATTTTCCTCGTCCATGACCCGAAGGCCCGCCTCTGCCAACAGACGGGCCGTGACGCCCCATCCGGCCTTGATGGTGTGGGTAAAGCTGCCGTCATAGATTTCGCCGCAGCCACAGGACGGAGATCTGGCTTTGAGCACCGCCACCGTGCAGCTATGCTCTCTTGCGATTTTAAGGGCCGCCTCTGCCCCCGCCCGATATGCGTCGGTGACATCCTCTCCATCTTCGGTGATGACCCTACCATCCGCCTGCACCTCGGCCGGTGCCCTGGGAGTGTCCAGACCTCCTAGCACCTCAGGACACACCGGGACCAGCGTATGTCCCGCTTTGTGCAGTTCGATGACTTGGCGGTCCAGACGGCTGCAGCCGTCATACCGACAGGGTTCCCCTAAAAAACAGTAGCTCACCAAAATATTCATAAATGCTTCCCTCTACTTCTTCTCTTTTGTTTTTTATTCAGCTTCAGTACTAACCCCTGCTGCTCTGCGATTTTCTGAAGGGCCTGTGTCATACAGGCCGCACGCTCCTTTTCAGACATCTCTTTTGTGGAAAGGGAAGTCACTTGCTGGACAGCATGGCGCAGGTCATCCAGCTCCAACAGGTAGACCGCTGTGGTGTAAAAGCTTTTCTTCCGTCCGTCGTTCCATTCCCCTACTAGCAGTTCCAAAATAGCCCGCTTCTCCTCCAGCTCCCGCACATAGGTTTCCGGCCCCAGTTCACGGACTCTGTCCAGGTCCGCGCCCCTGCGCCGTGTGGGCACAAAAGAATCATAGTCCCCCATCCCCTCATAGAGTTCACAGGGGTATTGTTCACAGCGGTAACAGAAATCACCGATATTTCGCTCCCGGGCACACCGGGCACGGGGACAGCTCTGATTTCCCTCTCCCCCGCCACATCCGGGACACCAGCCTCCGATGTTCATAGGGCAGAGCAGGCAGTTCAGGCCACATAACGCTACTTGAGGATAGGTTCTATAAAAGTCCTTCATCATGCCCCCTCCTTTTCTATCAAAAAAGCGGCCCGCCAGTCGGCGGGCCGCTGTGCGGTCATCAGTGTGTCAGATAATATTTGACCAAGGTCTGGAGCAGCTCATCCCGGTCCACTTTGCGGATTAAAGCTCTGGCATTGTTGTGGTTGGTAATATAGGTGGGGTCCTCAGACAAAATATAGCCCACAATCTGGTTAATGGGGTTATACCCCTTCTCCTGCAACGCCTGATAGACAGAGGCCAAGATGGCCTTGATCTCCAGGTCCCGCTGGTCCCCCAGACTAAATTTTCTGGTAAAATCCATTTCTTCCATTCTGGGCACCTCCTGTCTAAAAACCTAATAATAGTCTACTCTAAAAAGTCGCTCCTGTAAAGGGGCACAAGGCAAATTTAATAAAAATGAAATATTTATACCCTAGACAGCTCCGTTTTTCCCACCATACCGGCTGCAGCCAGCTGCAGGATGGCGGACAGCGCCGCCAGATAAAAGACGTACTGGACTCCCCAGCCCTCCCAGATCAGCCCCATGATGGGCGAGGCGACAATGGCCATCACATGGTCTACACTGAGTCCCACAGACAGGGTCTGGGTCACCTCCCCCGGGTCCAATGCCATGGAACGCATCATAAAAGAATGGACCATATTGAACTGCTCAAACAGGACACAGAGGATATAGGCCGCGAACACCAGCCAGGTCTGCCAGCCGCCGGAAGAGAAAGCTCCACCAGCCAGTTGCCCCGCCAGCAGGCCCATAGCAGTGAATGACAGGACAATATACCCGGCCTCCAGCCAGAGCATCCTGCGCACCCCCATCCGGTCCAGCAGGCGGCCAATCAGGGGAGCAAACCAGGTCCCCACAAAGTGGACCACAATGGTTAGCAGGGCGACCGTATCCGCCCCCTGACCCAGCAGGTTGATGATGACCCATGGCGCAAAGACAATTTTGATTCGCTTCTGGCAGCCGTAGGCCAAAGTAACCATGTAATAGGGCATATAGGCACGCCGGAATAAAAGTTTATGACTTTTCACATGGCCGCTCTGCCGAGGTATACTAACTGCCATCCGGGCCAGCAATACTACCGCTGCCGCTGTGGCCGCCGCCCCAATGGCAAAGGGCAGGATAAAGCCCTCCCCAAAGTGGAACACGCCGAACCGGAATCCTAAAAAGACCATCAGCGCCGCCGCCATGGAAAAGAATGTGTTGACTCCTTTGAACTTTCCAAAGGCTGTCCCCACTTTCCCCTTTTCCGCCAGATCCATGGAGATGGCGTCATTCAAAGGCATGAACAGGTGCATTCCCAAGGAATGGATAAACAGGAAAACCAGCATCACCCCATAGCTGGGGCTAAACAGACCCATGACAACCAAACCGGTCAACAGCAGCAGCTGCGCCACTACCGACATCCACAGGCTGCCCAGAGATCCCAGCGCCGCCACCAGTGCCATGCACAGTACCCCGGGGCTCTCCCTGGGGATCTCAATGAATCCGCGCTGGATCGAATCGATATGATAGACCTCATTAAAATAATTGGAAAAAATACTGCTTCCCAGGCCATTGGCCAAAGCGGTAAGGGCGATCACCAGGGTAAACAGCCGGACCGCCCGCTTTTTCGATGGTTCCATCTCTCCCACTCCCTCTATTCAGTCCACCGCCTGTCATCCGGTCTGCTGTCCGTATCCTGGGTTATAGGGTATCCTCTTCCGCTCGGTCCAGAGACTCCTCCACGTCAAAGGGCGGATCGACCTGGGTGCTGTCTAAATCGGTTCGATCTGGTATTTCCGCTTCTGTCTGAGGAGGAGGCGCCCCGACCCCCTGCCGATACTTCAGCTCCTGCCACTGCTCCTTAGTAATCAAAACCTGGCGGGGTTTGCTGCCCTCAAAAGGACCTACAATCCCCTTTTCCTCCAGCTGGTCCACCAGGCGGGCAGCACGGGCATAGCCCAGCTTCAGTCGGCGCTGGAGCATGGAAACAGAGGCCATCCCTGTTTCCACCACAACCTCCGCCGCCGCATCGATGAGCTCGTCATACTCATCACTGACCTCATCCGGAGCGGAGCCGCCTACACCTTTTGTTCCCTTCTCCTTCTCGGCGGCGTGCTGCTCGATCTCCTGCATGACGTTGTCATCATACTGGGCGGAGCCGCTGCGTTTGACAAACTCTACTACGGAAGCGACCTCCTGGTCGCTAATCAGGCAACCCTGTACACGGGTTGGCTTCCCGGCGCCCAGCGGGAAATAGAGCATATCCCCCCGGCCGACCAGCTTTTCTGCGCCAGTAATGTCCAAAATAATGCGTGACTCCAGGCTGGAGGCCACGGCAAAGGCGATCCGACTTGGTATATTGGCCTTCATCAGACCAGTGATGACGTCAGCAGAGGGGCGCTGGGTGGCAATAATCAGGTGCATACCGCTGGCACGGCCCATCTGAGCCACCCGGCAGATAGACTCCTCCACTTCCTTCGCCGCCACTAGCATCAGGTCGGCCAGCTCGTCGATGATGACCACAATCTGGGGCATTTTTTCCATTCCCTCGGTCTTTGCGGCCTTAGCATTGTACGAAGCCAGGTCCCGCACGCCAACTTCGGCAAAGGAGCGGTATCGCTTCATCATTTCCGTGACTGCCCATTGAAGGGCGCCCGCCGCTTTCTTGGGATCTGTGACCACGGGAATCAACAGATGGGGGATCCCGTTGTAGATGCCCAGCTCTACCATCTTGGGATCCACCATGATCAGACGGACTTCCTCTGGAGTGGCCTTATACAACAGGGAGATGATCAGAGAATTGGTACACACCGACTTACCGGAGCCTGTCGTACCCGCAATGAGCAGGTGGGGCATCTTGGCGATGTTTCCGACGATACAGTTTCCTCCAATGTCCTTGCCCACGGCAAAGGATACCTTAGAGGCGCTGTTTGTGAAGGCGGTAGAGCCGATGACCGAGTGGATATTGACCGGGGAAACCAGCTTATTAGGCACCTCAATCCCGACCATGGATATCTGGTCTGGGATTGGGGCGATGCGGACCCCTGTTGCGCCCAACGCCAAGGCGATATCGTCCGCCAGATTGGTCAGCTTGTTCAGCCGGACTCCCTGGTCCAGTTCCAGCTCATACCGGGTCACAGAGGGGCCCCTTGTCACGTTGACGATGTTGGCGTCGATTCCAAAGGAGTGGATCGTATCAGCGAGGCGCTGCCTGTTGGCGTTGAGCTCCACCAGCGCCTCGCCACCAATATCCCCTGTCCCCTCAGTGAGCAGGGATAGAGGCGGATACTGGTAAGGCGGGCTGCCCTGGTCCATGGTTTCCTGGATATCCTGTGCCACCTGAACTGCCGCTTCTTCCGCCTCCTGGCGGGTCACCTTTTGTGGCTGCTCGTCCTTCTGTGGAGTGGGCGGCACCGCAGGCCGCTCCTCTGGTACGGACGGCGGCGCCACAGTGACCGGCGGGACCACCGGGATCGGCCGGGGCCGCTCTGCCGCGGGGGCAGGCGGCTGTTCCTCTACAGCCTCGGGCTCTGCTGCCGGGGGAACACTCTCCTGCTCTGTAGACCCCTTCAGCAGTTGGTCGGGGGCAGGCACACGGGCCTTGCGGTCAAAAAATCCCAGCCGTTTCTTCTCCTGGGGGGCCGGCGGTTCTTTCCCCACCAACGGTCCCTCATCCACAGGGATATCGATTTCAGAGCGGCGCGTCCGGGTCTGGGACAGCGATTCCGCCGCCCTCTCTCCCTGGCGCTCCTCAGTCCGGCTCCGGCGTGGCTGCTCCGGCTCTGGCTCATATTCATATTTCGGCCGGTTAAAGACCCAGTCCGCCACATCCACCAGAGAACGGTCAAAGGCGGCCAGTCCCATCAGAATCGCTCCCATGGCAAAGATGATCGTGGAGCCCAAGCTGGTAAACAGGGATACACAGGCCTGGGCCAGCACACCGGCCAGCACACCACCGGATCTCATCGCCTCGCCGCTGTTCCACAACTCCTTGACCAGCGCACCGTTCCAAGGAAGCGGATCTGACAGCATACCATGGAATACGCCCGCCACCATCAGGGGCAGGAGGAGGGCGCAGGTCAGCCTTAGACGGACCGGCCGTCCACGGTGGAACGCCAGGATATAGGCTCCCAAAAGCAAGGCGGGAGGGACCAGCCAAAAGCCATAGCCTACCAGTCCCTTGACCAGCCCCACAAAGAAGGTGATGAAGATCGCCTCCATTTTGAAGTATCCAAAGGAGGAGAAGATCGCCAGGAGCAGGCAGACCACCGCCCCTACCTCACGCCGGAACGGGCGGTGGGAGGAAATGTCGGCACGGCTACTCTTGGCCGCTGGCTTGGATCTTGCCGCTGAAGTAGTCCGTTTTCCGCCGGAGGAGGCCGACCGTCCCCCTCCGGATCTCTTTTGTGTCGTTGCCATTCTTAAAGGTTCCTACCTTTCCAGGAAAATCAGATCGTACCCGACGTTAGCGTCCACCCCATGGCGCATAGGACCAGAGAGAGCAGGCCGGCGCCCCAGCAATAGTAGGCAAACGCGCCAAACTTGCCCTTGGATGCCAACAGGTTGACCAGTCCGATGGAGAAATAGCCCACCACGCCGGCGATGACCATACCCATCAGGTATATGGGTAGCCTCCCTTCCGGCAGACCGCCTTCCATCTCCAGAACGTCCTTGACCTCCAGGATCGTCGCGCCCAGCACCGCGGGCAGAGACATGAGGAAAGAGTAGCGCACGGCAAATTTGCGGTCGAATCCTCTGGCCATACCGGCGGAGATGGTACAACCGGAGCGGGACAGCCCTGGGATGGTGGCAAAGCCCTGGGCCACGCCCACTAGCAATACGTCCTTCAGGGTGGCGTTTCGGGCGTTCTTCCTTCCGCCCGCCATTCGGTCAGAACAGAAGAGGATACAGCCTGTCACCAGCAGAGCACAGCTGACAAAATAAGGATTGGATCCAAGAGCCTCCACCTTATTTTTGATCAGCAGCACCGCAAAGAGCGGCAGCGTACCGACGATGACCAGGAGGACCAGCCGGCGCGCCTCCGGTGGATTCCCATGGGAAGGATGGCGGGAAAAAAGAGCCGCGATCCCTCGAAAAAACTCAACGATCATTTCCACTACATCCTGGAAGTAGTAGATGCACACAGCCAGCAGAGTGGCAAAGTGGAGCAGCACGTTGAACAAATTATCTGGCTCCGCCAGGCCAAAAAAATGCTGAAACAAGGTCAGGTGCCCGGAGCTGGAAATAGGAAGGAACTCGGCTACGCCCTGGACAAAGCCGAGAATAGCGGACATAGGATAGGTCACTGTATTTACCCCCTAAATGGCAAGAAGCCAATAAAATCACTGATACTATATTAACACAACAGGACAGGAAATTCCAGTCTTTTTCATTTGCATTATGTAAATGGGCGGGATCACTCCCGCCCGCCTGTTTCTATTGCTTGCTTTCTATCCTCTATCATCCCATGCAGGCAGGACAGCGCGTCAGACAGCCCGCCAATCTGGTCAATCAGCCCAAGTTCCACCGCCTCCTCGCCGTAGATCACACTGCCTACGTCGGCGGCCAGTTCCCCTGTCTGAAGCATCAGTTTGGTCAGCGCCTCCCGCTTGATCCCGCTGTTGGCGGTTATAAATTGTGTGATACGATCCTGAATGCGCTCAAAATAATAGAACGTCTGGGGTACACCGATGACCAAGCCGTTGAGCCGAACTGGGTGGATCGTCATAGCAGCCGAGGGCGCAATGAAAGACCGTTTGGCCGAAACCGCCAGCGGAACCCCGATCGAGTGGCTCCCGCCCAGCACAAGGGAAACGGTCGGCTTAGACATAGAGGCGATAAGTTCCGAAATGGCCAGCCCAGCCTCCACATCTCCCCCGCCGTTATTCAGTAAGATGAGCAGTCCATCTATCTGGGGGCTCTCCTCCACTGTGGCCAGCAGAGGAAGAACATGCTCGTACTTCGTACTCTTGCTGCTGGGGGGCAGCATCTGGTGGCCCTCGATCTGTCCCACGATAGTCAGCACGTAGATGGTCCCTTTGTCCGTCTGAATCAGGGAGGACCCCAGATCTATGATCGGCTGTATGATGGGTTCGCTCGTCTGCTGTTCCTCTTTCTCCTGAGATTCATCCATAATAAGCACCCCTCCTATGAAAACTCCTTTCTAGGTTGTACTGTAAGAGCCTTTCTTAGTCAAAAACCGCTTCTCTACTTTTCGTAGGTTGCTTTTTGCGGCGGCAATGCTCATAATAGAGAAAAATCAAGGAGGTCATCCCATGGATAACATACGCTTTGGGGCCTTTGTGGCCCAGTTGAGGAAAGAACAGGGCCTGACCCAGAAAGAGTTGGCAGACCAGCTCAATGTCACAGACAAGGCCGTGTCCAAATGGGAGACTGGAAAGGGGTTTCCTGATGTAAAGCTTCTGGAACCTCTGGCCCAGGCCCTCGGCATCTCACTTGTGGAACTGATACGAGGAGAAAAAGACCCCAGGGACAGCTTGACAGCTGCCGAAGCGGAGGCTGTTGTTTCTCAGGCTATGGACCAGTCCCAGAGGATCACCGCCCGCCGGTATCTGAAGCTGCTGCGTTGGCTGCTGACCTCCATCGCGGCAATATGCGCTGTTGGCCCTCTGACTCAACTGGCGCTTGCCTTGGAGTTATTCTTCACGGGATCTAAGCTTTTTGCCACAGGGACTTCCCACATGGGACACATCGGCGGGGTGGATGGCCCCACCTCTATTTTTGTGTCCTCCGCACCCCTTCCCACCTGGCTGTCCGTCGGGCTGCCCACTTTGCTTCTGGTCCTCTGTATTATTCTGGCCTTCCAAGTCTGGAAATTAGAAAGGAAATTGAAATGAGAAATTGGATACGAGCCATACTTGTCCCCTTATCGACGCTGGCCATCCTGTTGCTGGCCGCCTGTGGTCAACAGACTGTTGGCAGCGCCACTTCCCCTCCCACCTTGACTCCCGCCAATCAATGGCCGGACAACCGCTTTACCCAATCCATACCCAAACCTTCCTCTGGCACCGTGACCGCCGTCTCCGAGGGCAACTCAGCCGGCTGTCAAATCTTTGCGGTCTATCTGGATGATATTGGTGAGGCCGAGGTTGACGCCTACCTCCAAGCGGTCCAGGAAGCCGGGTTTCAGAGCGTACATGATACCCTTGGTATTGCCACGGAAAATGCGGTTGCGCTTGGAGAGCTCTTTTATAATGGGGAGGTTTCCCTCAGCGTTGCCGCTTCAGGCAGCTCACTTAGCCTTGCTGTCTCCCTTCCGGAATAGGCGCCTTGTCCTTTTTGATAACTGCCAGACCGGGCAAAACAACCCAGGCACGAAGGCAACACAGTTCACTCGTAATGAGCAGATCCATTTTTAGGGCTGTCTAGTACTGCTTCACGCCCTCTCGCAATGTTGCTCCCGCCCATTGAAGCAGGAGAGCGCTGTCTTTTTCCAGATCAGGCCCCTCTCCGGCCCGGAACGCCAGAACCCGCTCCAGCACTGACCGCTCCTCTCCAGTTAGCTCCAGCCACAGCTCTCGATGTTTTTTGACGTACACCCCGGTTTTCAGCCAATATATCGCCTGAAGGGTGAAAGCGGCGGATTTATAAAGCGCGGCCAGCAGCGCCTCATCTCGCTCGTGAAGATAATTATGTACACAGCCGTGGTATAAATTGCACAGGCCAGTATGGACTGCCCGACTGGCGTCCTCTCTGGCGAATGTCCCCCGTAAAAATTCCAAATCTCCCACAACAGGGGCTGTGTCGTGATAAAACTGGAACAGGTCGCCCGGTTCCCAGGCCAGCAGCTCTTCCTTTCCAGATACGAAGCCACAAAGCAGCTCCCGGCAGGGCAGGTTAGCCACTACCCGGCGATACCTGTCCAAGTCCTCCAGCTCCACCCGGTCCAGTACGACTACCATGTCGATATCGCTGTCTTCCCTCTCCTCACCTCGCCCACGGCTGCCTTGCAGTCCGATACAGACGATCCGGCCTCCAAACTCGTCTTTCACCGCTTGGCAAAATTGGGCCATCCAGGCTTTTTCATCCAATTTCATAGATACCTCCTTAGGACAGGACAGGGACCGCCAGAGGGCGGTCCCTGTCTTTTTCATCTGCTTTTTGGGACTAACAGGCCTCGAAGACGGCCTTCATGCCTTTATAGGTCATATAACAATCCAGTTTTCCAACCGTTTCAAAGGGAGAGTGCATGGACAAGACAGGAACCCCGGCATCTAGGGTGTCGATGTTCCGCTCGGCCATATAGGCGGCCACGGTCCCACCGCCGCCGGCATCCACCTTGCCCAGCTCGGCCATCTGCCAAGCCACACCGGCACCGTCCAACACCTTTCGGACATAAGCCACCAGCTCGGCGGAGGCGTCAGAGGCGCCGGACTTACCTCGGGCTCCGGTATACTTGCAGAGCCCCATACCGTAGTTCACAAAGGCGCTGTTGCGCTTTTCATATACATCGGCAAAGTTGGGGTCATAGGCCGCCGTCACATCGGCGGACAGGCAGAAGGATTTTTCATAGCAGGCTCTGGGCAGCACCCCCTGGGCGGCGCACAGGTCCGCCATAAAGGTGTCAAAGGAGGCAGACTTCATGCCCGTAACTCCTTCAGAGCCTATTTCTTCCTTGTCAGCCAGCATACAGACCGCTGTACGCTCCGGGGTATCCAACTGGAGCAGGGCGGCCAGGGCCGCATAGGCGCACACCCGGTCGTCGTGGCCGTAGGCTCCGATCATGGAGCGGTCAAAGCCGATATCAGAGGCCCGGAAGGCAGGGACAGCGCACAGTTCGGCGGAAATAAAATCCTCCTCAACGATGCCGTACTTCCGGTTGAGCAGCTCCAGCACAGCCACCTTCACCCGGTCACTGCCCTCGTCATCAGCCAGGGGGCGGCTGCCTATCAGAATATTCAGGCTCTCACCGGGAATGGCCTCTCCCAGGGGCTTTTTAGATTGCTCTGCCCCCAAGTGGGGAAGCAGGTCGTCAATGGTAAACAGGGGGTCACCCTCTCCGTTTCCTACGGATATCCGGACCACATTACCGCCCTTCAAGGCCACCACCCCATGGAGCTCCAGAGGAATGGTCACCCACTGGTACTTGCGGATGCCGCCGTAGTAGTGGGTCTTGAAAAAGGCCAGCTCCTCCGCCTCATACACAGGGTTCTGCTTAAGATCCAGCCGGGGGGAGTCGATATGAGCCGCACCGATGTTGACGCCCTGGTCCAGATCTTTTCGGCCGATAACGGCCAGCATAACAGCCTTGCCCCGGTTGGACCGGTACACCTTGTCCCCAGGCTTGAGCTCCATGCCACGGACATAGGGACGGAAGCCGGCGGTCTCCGCCAGTGCAATGGTACGGTCCACACACTCCCGCTCGGTCTTGCCTCCGTCCAGAAACTGCTTGTATCCGGAACAGTAAGCCTCTATGGCCTCCAGCTCACCGGGCTGTAACCGGTCATAGCCGTTTTTCTTCTGATAGGTCAGGGCCCGGCGAAGCTGCTCGCCCCGTGTCAGTTCTTTTTTTTCATCCATTGGGAAAACCTCCTTTGTACCTCTATTGTATGTGTTCCTGCAAAATCGATTCTACCAACGCCTTGGCCTGGAGGGCAAATTCCTCCACCTGGTCACAGTCGTTCACCAAGGTGCGGTCGCACCCTTTCACAAAATATTCGTCACTCTTCTGGGCCTTTACCCGTAACCAGGCGTACTCCTCCGTGATGCCCTCCCGATCCATGATCCGTTTTACCCGTATCTCCGCGGGTGCGACCACCGCCAGGGTAACGTCACAGAGCTTGGCCAGCGGACTCTCCAGCAGGGCGATGGCATCGATGGCGGCCAGAGCTATCCCCTTGCGGCGGTATCCCTCCAGCAATTCCTGGGTGCGCCTCACTGTGGCGGTTTGAGCAATGATATTGAGCTGTCGCAGCTTCTCCGGGTCGCCAAAGACGATGGTACCCAGCTTCTTTCGGTCGATTGCTCCACGCTCATCCCGGAGCGGCCCAAAGGTTTTCTCCAAGCTATGCTGTAAGGCACCATCCCTTTCCAGCAGATCGTGGTACACGGCATCGCAGTCAATGACCGCACCGCCTAGCTTCTCCACCTCTTTCAGAAGGGTTGTCTTACCCGCTCCAGTGGGGCCGGTGATGCCTAGAACGGTCATCTGTTTAACCATGCCAGGGCCTCCTCCTCAGTAGGCCAGAAGCCTACCTGACTGCCCTTGTTGCTTTCACAAATGAAATCCCGCAACGGCTTGCTGGTGTAATGGGAGAAATCGCCTACAATGGCCAGACGCATTTTGTAATTGACAAATTTCTGTAAGACCTCCCCAGCCAGCTTGGAGGACAGGCGGAAGAAGGACTCGTCCAGACAGTCCTTGTATAACACAACAGCGCTGGCCCCCGTTTCATAGCGCAGGGACGCAATCACATCCATGGCTGCGGGGCCGCTGGTAATGTGACTCTCAAGGCTCCGTAGTATGGGAATTTTGTTGATGATTTGAGATTGCATAAAATAAAGTTACCTTTCTCTTACACTTCAATGATATGGAAGCCGGCCGCCTTGTTCAGACGGTTGGCGATAGCCAGTCCGATGCCCGCAGCGTCAGGGCATTGGGCCCAGATGGCCTTCACCGCTGTATGGTCAAAGGAACGCAGGGCGTCGAAGATGTGCCGGGCCTGCTCCGCCTTATCCGCAGAGGGGCCCAGGTTCATGACAGGCCTCATCTCGTGCCGTTTCGTGAACAGGGGCACAAACTCGTCAAAACAGATGATCCCGTCTTCCGGGGCGGCATGGTCCAGTATGTACCCAGCACTTTTGGACGGCTCCCCCGCCACTACCGTCACTGGCGCCTTAGGGGCGTAGTGGCGGTACTTCATGCCGGGGGCGCGGGGTTTCTCCCCCGCCCCCATCAAGCGGGTCACCGCAGGGTCTACTTCCACATCCCCCAGGACAGCCTCAAGTTGCTCCAGGGTGACGCCCCCCGGCCGCAGCAGCCGGGGCGAGTCACAGGACAAGTCCACAATGGTGGACTCCACCCCCACAGCACAGGGACCGCCGTCTACAATGGCATCAATCTTTCCATCCATATCCTCCCACATATGGGCGGCGGAGGTGGGACTGGGCCGCCCAGAGGTATTCCCTGAGGGTGCGGCCACGGGGACATCCGCATCTCTGAGGATAGCCCGGCATAGAGCGTGAGCGGGGCAACGCATTCCCACCGTGTCCAGGCCGGCGGTGACCACATCCGGCACTACATCCCGCCGGGCGAGAATCATGGTCAGCGGGCCTGGCCAGAAACGTTCTGCTAACCGATAGGCTGTAAGGGGAATCCCCTTGCAATACCGGTCCAGATGGTCTATCGATGGAATATGTAAAATCAGAGGATTATCCTGGGGCCGCCCCTTGGCCTGAAAAATACGGGCCACTGCCTGGGGATTCAGTCCATTGGCACCCAGGCCATATACGGTCTCTGTGGGAATCCCAACCAATCCCCCATCCCGAAGGATAGCGGCGGCCTGTTGGATATTCTTCTCGTTTAACAGTTGGGTGTTCAATGCAAAAACTCCTCATCCTCAGCCTTCCGTCTGACCGAAAAGATCAGATGCGGCATGTCTATTCCATAGTAATGCTTGATAAACTGTCCCCGGATTTCCATACCATTTCGTCTGGCTACCTCCTGAGAAGGCAAGTTATTGTCCCGGATGATGGAAAAAACCTCTCTCTGGCCCAACTTCTGGAAGGCATAGTTCCGGCACGCCTGGGCCGCCTCCGTGGCATATCCCCTGTGCCAGACGGCTTTTTCCAATAGATAGCCAACCTCCATTACCAAGTCTCCCTGGCCTCGGTCCTGCCAAGTCAGGCCACACTGGCCCACCATTTTACCACTGGACTTTTCCACCGCCGCCCACAGGCCAATCCCATCTCTAGCATAACGCTCTTGCTGGCGGCGCAACCACTCCCAGGCCTCCTCATCTGAAAAGGCGTGCTCGTAGGCATACATCACCGCTGGGTCCTGGAGCATCCGGCACAGCGCCGGGAAGTCTTTGTCCCCCATCTCCCGGAGGAGGAGCCGCTCTGTCTCCAAAATCGTTTTATCCATGGCCGAGAATCACTTCCAGTAACTCCTGAGGTTCCTCAACCAACTGATCTGCTCCTTCTTTCTCCAGCTCCTCCCGTCCACGGAATCCCCACAGGACACCACAACTGGTCAGGCCACCGTTTTTCGCGGTACGGATATCCACGTTGCTGTCCCCAACGAACAGGGTATTTCCCCTCTCTGCTCCCATCCGCTCCATAAGCCTTTGGAGCAGGGCAGGGTCCGGCTTGGGCTCATAACCGGGAATGGCTCCCTGGACGATAGAAAAGACACCCGGATAGTAGCTTTCCACCACAGGTCCTGCCAGTTCGTCCGCCTTGTTGGTCAGCACGGACATAGAAACGCCCGCCTCCTTCAGCATCCGGACCACCTCTGGAAGTCCGGTATAGGGCGCGGTCTTGTCCTCCTTATGGGCATCGTAGTAGGGCATAAACTCCTCCAGGATAGCCGCCACCCCCTCCGGGGTACGCCACTCCTCCGGAACAAAACGGGCCACCAGTTTGGCCATCCCGTTTCCCACGAACCGCTTGTACTCCTCCACTGTATAGGTGGGCCAGCCATGGAGGCGGCAGACGTAGTTGCCCGCGTCAGCCAGGTCGTCAATAGTATCCAGCAACGTACCATCCAGATCAAAGATCACATTGTGAAACATGGCTCGCTCCTCATTCGTAAATGCCGATCTCCATGCCGCCGATCTCCACGGTGGTATTTTTATCAAACGCGGCCCGCTGGAGATAGGCCTTCACCGCCATCTGGGCATATTTAGGGTTGTGCCTCTCATCCTCCAGTTCCAGATCGATGCGGCCGTCTTCCCCTCCGCACACGACGCCGCCCTCCTCCAGCACCTCGTTTAGTTCCTCCACCACATCGGGTAGCTCCTTATCCTGGGGAAGGCTGGTATAGTGAATATACAGTTCCATAGTCCTATCTCCTGCTTTCTACTCTTGTTGTTTCAATTTTTCTGCCTGGTCCGCGGCGGCCAGCGCATCGATCAGCTCGTCCAGGCCGCCGTCCATCACGCTGTCTATCTTATAGAGGGTCAGCCCAATGCGGTGGTCCGTAACACGGCCCTGGGGAAAATTGTAGGTACGGATGCGCTCGTTCCGCATGCCGGAGCCCACCTGGCTGCGCCGCTGTGCCGTATATTCGGAGGATATCTTCTCTTGCTCGGCCTCATACAGTCGGGAAGCCAGGATACGCATGGCCTTGTCCCGATTTTGGAACTGGCTGCGCTCCTGCTGACACTCCACCACGGTCCCCGTCGGCTTGTGAATCAGGCGGACAGCGGAGGAGGTCTTGTTCACATGCTGGCCCCCGGCCCCGGAGGAGCGGAAAACCTGCATTTCGATGTCCGCCGGATTCAGTCGCACATCCGCACTTTCCATCTCCGGCAGGACCGCTACTGTCACCGTGGAGGTATGGACCCGTCCTCCAGACTCGGTCTCGGGCACCCGCTGGACCCGGTGAACGCCACTCTCGAACTTCAGGCGGGAAAAAGCGCCTGTCCCCTCAATCGTAAAGGTTATTTCCTTTATGCCTCCAAGCTCTGTCTCACTGGCCGAGTCCACCTCACAGTGCCATCGCTGGCTCTCGGCATACATGGAGTACATCCGATAGAGGGAGTGGGCAAAGAGGGCGGCCTCCTCTCCGCCTACCCCGGCCCGTATTTCCACAATAACGTTTTTGTCATCGTTGGGATCCTTTGGGAGGAGCAATATCTGCAGCTCCCTTTCCAGCTTTGGGATGTCCTCCATCGCCTGAGAATATTCCTCCTGGGCCAGTTCCTTCATCTCAGAATCCGACATCAGTTCTCGAGCCTGGTCCCGGGCCTCTAGGGTCCGCCGATAGGTACGGAAGGTCTCCACCAGAGGCTGGAGCTCCGACTGCTCCTTATTCAGTTTCGCCACCTGGGCCGGATCGTCATAGGTTTCCGGCGCGGCCAGCCGCGCCTCGATCTGGCTGTATTTCGCCTCAATGGCGGTAAGCTTGTCCAGCATGAGGTCACTCCTTATCGGTCAAACACAAAAGACTTTACCAGGGCCAGAGGCTCCCGGATATACATATGCAGCCTAGAAGGCAGATGGCTGGTAGGCGCGGCCAAAGTATATACCTCCCCAAAACCCGCTCGCTGGGCCAGCATTCTGGCCCGTGTCAGGTGGAACCCATTGGATACGACCAAAATCCCGTCAGAGTAATCTATCTGGGCCTCATCCATTTGCTTTTTGGAATAAGCAAAGTTTTGGGCCGTATTATGAGAAGCCGTTTCCAACAGAACCTTTTCCCCGTCCACTCCATTGGCGATCAGATAGTCCGCCATCGCCTGGGCCTCGCTTGTAGGCTCGTCTGGACCCTGGCCGCCGGAAACTACCACCGTCAGATCGGGGTGGTCCTCCAAATAGTTCAGGGCCTCATCCAACCGATCTCGGAGAAGAATGGAGGGCCCGTCCTCCTTCACCTGGCAGCCCAGGACGATCATCACCTGTGGTTCGCCGCTGATGTGGTCATAGGCCCCGGAGAGAACCGCCCCCAACAGAGCGGCAAAGGTGAGCGCTCCGGCCAGCATCAGAGCCAATATCACTTTGAGGGCAGGACCAAAACGCTTGCCCTTGTAACTGGCTACCTCTATTTTGGACCTTCTCGCCCTCATCCCCTGGCCTCCTCCAGCTGTGCGGACAGACCTTCCCAGGTCCCGTATAGCTTCAAGATCTCCTCTTCCAAGGCCTCCCGCTGTTCATACAGCTCCTGGAGCTTCAAATAGTCGGCGGCGGCCTCCTCGATCTGAATGGACAGGTCGTACATCCTCTCCTCAGCCTTGGCTACGGCACGCTCCGCGGCGTTGACCTGCTTTTCCAGTTCCTTGGTGCCCCCTGTCCGCTTGGGTTTCTCCTCTTTTGCCCCCTCCTCTGGAACTGGAGCATGGTGCGGGGCTGCCTGACCAGACTGCTTCTGCCGCTGCCTGACGGCCTGGAATTCCTGATAGCTGCCCTTAAAATCGGTAATGCGGCCGCCCTCCAGCATCCAGATACGGGTGGCAAATCGGTCGATAAAATAGCGGTCGTGGGACACAAAAAGAAGATTTCCCTCGTATTCCTCCACCGCCTCCTCGATCCACTCCCGGCTCTGGATATCCAGATGGTTGGTGGGCTCGTCCAGGATCAGCAGATTAATCTTGGAGTCCATCAGCATGCACAGCCGCAGCCGTGACTGTTCCCCGCCGGACAGGGCGGACACGGGCTTGAACACGTCCTCCCCTCGGAATTTGAAGGCGGCCAATCGATTCCGGGCGGTCTGAGCAGTACAGTCCAAATCGTAGATCATGGTATCCACCAGGTTGCGCTCCGGGTGGCTGAAATGGATGATCTGGGGAAGGTAGCCAATCCGTACCGTGGGGCCCAGGCGGAACTTTCCGCCGTCGGGCGTCTCCTCCCCCATTAAAATTTTAATGAGGGTAGATTTTCCGGTTCCATTGTCCCCCAGCAGAGCGACGCGCTCGCCGCCCTCCACTTCCAGATTTACATCAGAAAACAGCCTTCGCTCCCCAAAGGACTTTTCCAGCCCTTTGATGGACAGCACCTCATCCCCTCGAAACTCCCGTTCCCCAAAGCGGACCTCCATTTTCCGCTCCTTCTTGGGGCGGTCGGTGGTACGCATCCGCTCGATGCGCTTCTCCATGGACTGGGCCCGTTTGAATATCTTGTCGTTGCCCGAATAGGCCCAGATACGCAGCTGCTGGGCAGCCTTCTCCAACTGCTCGATCTTGGCCTGCTCCTTCTCATACTGCCTGAGCTGCTCCTCATAGCGCCGCTCCTTTTCCACCGCGTAGAAGGAATAGTTTCCAGAATAAAACTCCGCCTTTCCCTCTTTGATCTCGATGACCCGGTCCACCACGGAATCCAGAAAATAGCGGTCATGAGATACAGCCAGGACCGTACCCTTGAATTTTTCCAGGTACTCCTCCAACCACTCGGTGGCCCGTAGGTCAAGGTGGTTGGTGGGCTCATCCAACAGGAGGATGTCTGTATCCTCCAGAATCAGTCTGGCCAGGTTTACCCTGGTCTTTTCCCCTCCGGACAGCTTGTCAAAGGGCTGCTCCCGCATCGCCCGTGGAATGGACAGGCCGTTACACACCTTATTTTTCGCGGTATCCATCTCATAGCCGCCGCCTGTCTGAAACGAGGCGCTCAACCTGTCATAGCGGGCCAGCAGGGCAGGATCATGGTCTCCGGCCGCCATTCTTTGGGCGATGGAAGCCATCTCCTCCTCCATGTCGCGCAGAGATTGAAACGCGGTGTCTAGCACATCCTCCACCCGGTATCCCACTGGATAGACCGGAATTTGGGAGATGAGTCCTATCCGCTTCCCAGGGGCAGTGACCACCTCTCCCTCGTCGCAGTCCACCACGCCTGTCAGGATGCGGAGCAGGGTAGTCTTGCCGCACCCATTCGGGCCCAGCAGGCCTACCCGCTCTCCTGAGTCCACCTGAAAGGTGAGCCCATCTAAAATTTTCTTTCCAACCTCAAACTCCTTGACCAGGTTAGATACCGAAATGTCGATCATAACATCCTCTTAGTTTATCTATTTCCGCTCCACCAGACCGATTCGGTTTGGTAGAACTCTATGCTACGCTTCTTTGGTATGCTCCAACAGGAAGGCTGTCAGGTCCTCCAGCTTCATCCCCCTGGACGCTTTGACCAGGAAGGTGCTGTTGGGACGGATCAGCTCCTCTAGCACCACTTTCGCCGCCTCTTTGTCCGCGCAGTGATACACCAGAGGAACTCCAGAGTCCCTGGCGCCCTGGGCAATATGCTCCGATTCCTCTCCCACCGCCACAAGGCATTGGATCCCAGCCCGGCCCAGACACTCGCCTACGCCGCTGTGGAGGGCGGGGGAAAAGGGGCCCAGCTCCAGCATATCACCCAGCACAGCCACCTTCCACTCCCCCAGACTGTCCGCCAGCACGCTGACAGCCGCCCGCATGGACTGGGGATTGGCATTATAGGTGTCGTCCAAAATGGTAATTCCTTCCCCCCGGCGCAGGACATTCATCCGCATGCGGGTCGGTACAAACTGGGTCAGCCCCTGCTCGATCTCGTCGGCAGTCAGCCCAAATCGCTCTGCCACAGCGGTGGCGGCCAGCGTGGGATAAATCATATGTTCTCCCAGTGCTGGGATGCGGACTTCCCGGTCCATAGCCGGCGTGGTCAGCCGACAGAGAATATGGCTGACGCTGTCGCCTCCTGTGATATGGGCCTGATATTCCAGTCCCTCCTCTTTGCCGTAAAAGACCGCCGGCACAGTAGTGTGCCCCCGGAGAGTGGACAACAGCTCATCATCTCCGTTCAATACCAGCAGACCATTTCCCTTTACATGAGGCAGAAGCTCACACTTTGCCTTAAAAATATTTTCCCGGCTGCCCAGGCGCTCAATGTGGGCATCTCCGATATTGGTGATGATTCCCACGTCCGGCTTGACAATCTCTGCCAAATAGTCAATCTCCCCGGCCTTGTCCATGCCCATTTCCAGGACACAAATCTGATGCTCCCCGGTGAGCCGCAACAGGGTAAGGGGCAGTCCCACATTGTTGTTGAAGTTCCCTTCAGTCTTCAGCACCTTATACTTTGTACCCAATACAGCGGCCACCATATCCTTCGCGGTTGTCTTGCCAACACTGCCGGTAATGGCTACAAATGGGATATCAAATCTTCCCTTGTACCATGCCGCCAGATCACGCAGGGCCTTCTGGGTATTGGAAACCTTGACATAGAACTTTCCAGGCAGATAATTCTCTCGTTCCCGGGCTGTAATACAGCCCACTGCCCCTCCCTCCAGCGCGGCATTAATGTAGGCGTGCCCGTCAAATCGCTCGCCGATCAGCGGGATAAACAGGGCTCCCTCATGGATATTCCGGCTGTCTGTATCTACACGTTGGATCAGGGCCTCCCGGTCCTGAAATTCACCCAGCAACGTTCCACCCACTGCCTCCAGCAGCTGGCCCAAAGTGATGGTTTCCATCACATTCCTTCCTTTCTGGCTTCCAGAGATCTCTGGATAATGATCTCACACAATGAGGGATAATCGATCCCCACAGCGGCCGCCTCCTGGGGGACCAGACTGGTTGGCGTCATGCCAGGAAGTGTATTGATCTCCAGAAAATAGGGAGTACCGTCCTCCGTGACAATAAAATCGGCTCTAGCATATACCGCCAGCCCGATAGTCTGGAACACAGCCAGGGCCGCCTCTCCTACTTTTTTCTCCCACTCCTCTGGAATATGGGCGGGGCAGATCTCCTCTGCCGCACCAGGCTGGTATTTGTTCTCATAGTCGTAAAAGCCTTCTTTGGGAATGATCTCAATGGAGGGCAGGGCCTTTCCATCCAATACTGCCACCTGGATCTCACGGCCTTGAATGTACTGTTCCAAAACTGTTCGGCCGCCCAGTTTCAGGCTGTCATACAGCGCCTTCTCCAGTTCTTCCCTGTCATGGGCAATATAGACGCCAATGGAGGAACCGCTGGCGATGGGTTTGACCACCACAGGCAGGCAAGTCTCCTCAACCAGTGCCCCAATATTCTCTTTCGTGACCGTGACGGTCCTCCAACTGGGCGTGGTTACCCTATCGGCTACCAGCCGCTTGGTCAGATCCTTATCCATCGCAATAGCCGAGCCCAGACAGCCGGAGCCGGTATAGGGGACTCCCAGCAGATCCAGAGCGGCCTGGATCCGACCATCCTCGCCACAGGTCCCGTGGAGGGCCAGATAGACCACATCCGCATGGGCGCATAGCTCCAGCACACCTCGGCCAATCGCGGAGGGGCCCTGATCCTTTCTGCTGGCCCGCACCTGGTTCAGGTCAGGGGCCTGCCGAGCTACCCTCTTGAATTTCTCCGGGATCGGGGCTGAGTACAGCTCTTCTTCACTGCCGCTCCAATCCTCCAGCCCAAAAAACAGGTCCACCAGGGCCACCTGATGTCCCCGGTCCCGCAGGGCCTGGCACACCTTGGAACCGGAGGACAGGGATACGTTCCGCTCCGGACTCAGGCCGCCGGCCAGTACCACGATCTTCATATCAAACACCTCATTTGGTCAGTAGACATACTTATGACATTTTATACACTAATGGATTATTTTAGCACACCTGGACCAAATACACAAGACAGGCCTTGAAAAAAGCGTGGTATCTCTTGGCGAAAAGGATCATATATTGCGCTTCTCTCTCCAAAGTTTCTTTTCCATCTGTCTTTATAGAGGGACAAAAGGACGCAAACGGAAACACCGCTTGCGTCCTTTGTTGATCTTACTGTTTCCGGCAATTTAGCAAGGTCAAGCCTTGTTTATCAGCCGTTAAATATCCGTTATCCCCATTCATTCTGAATCTAACGGACTATCTTTATTTTGTTCCAAAAATACGGTCGCCGGCATCGCCCAGTCCTGGCACGATATAGGCGTGGTCATTTAGCTTCTCGTCTACCGCGGCCACATAGATCTCCACGTCAGGGTGATCCTTCTGAATGACCGCGATGCCCTCGGGCGCCGCGATAATGTTCATTAGCTTGATATGCTTACAGCCGTATCCCTTGATAAATGTGATCGCCGCAGAGGCAGAGCCGCCGGTAGCCAGCATGGGGTCGAGAATGATCACGTCACGCTCCGCGATGTCAGAGGGCATCTTGCAGTAATACTCCACAGGCTGATGGGTTTCAGGGTCACGGTACAGGCCGATGTGGCCCACCTTGGCGGAGGGGATCAAATCCAGGATACCATCCACCATTCCAAGACCGGCCCGCAGAATAGGCACGATGGCCAGCTTCTTCCCGGCCAGTTGCTTAAAGGTGCCGGTAGCGATGGGCGTCTTGATCTCCACGTCCTCCAGGGGCAGGTCTCTTGTGGCCTCGTAGCATTCCAGAGCCGCGATCTCGGATACGATCTCTCTGAACTCCTTAACGCCGGTCTTTTCGTCCCGGAGAATAGCTACCTTGTGCTGCAGCAGAGGGTGGTCTAGAATATGTACTTTCTCATTAAACATTGGCAGGATCCCCTTCATTTTATTTTTTGGTCTGACGTTCCCGCTCTAAACGCTCCCGTTCCGCTTGGGAAAGTCGGTGGTATACCGGCTCTAGTTCCCGCCCCTTGACCAGGGCGCCCTGAGCCGCTAACTCCTCCGCCGCTCGTGCCACACCCCAGGCGCACTGCATTCTCAAATACCGGGGTGCCAATTTTAATGTCAGACCAGCTTCCGTCAAGATATTATAGCACAGTTTGGCTCCATCTCCAACGACAATTTTCGAATTGTTGTAATTTTTCAGTTCTTCTCCCAGTTCCTCCAAGGAGATGGCCCGGTCCGGAGACAGCCGCCTCAGCTTGTCTCCCTCCGCCAAAAATAGGGCGTTGTATACCTGATCACGCCGGGCATCCATGGCACAGACGATAAGCTCGCCCTCCATATGGGCCAGCGGCCAGGCCATAGACTCCAGGGTAGAGCAGGGAGCGCAGTCCTTGTCCTCGCCCCAGGCTAGTCCTTTGGCCGTAGCCACCCCAATGCGAAGCCCCGTGAATGAACCAGGCCCGGCCGCTACGGCGATCACATCAACCTTGTCCAAACTCTCTCCACAGTTCTTCAGCAGATCGTGTACCATTGGCAGCAGCGTCCTGCTGTGGGTGAGGCCGCTATTCTGGAAGGACTGGGCCACCAGCTCACCATCTCTGCACAGGGCCACCGAACAGGCCGTGGCAGAGGATTCCAACGCTAAGATATTCAAAGGTCCACCCCCTTGATCTGGATGACACGCTGGTCCTGGCTCTCTCCCCGGCGGATCTCGACCCATATGGTGTGACGATCCAGAGCCTCTTTTACATTCTCGCTCCACTCCACGGCACACACGCCGCCTCGGGCCAGGTAGTCCTCCCAACCGATGTTGAACAGCTCGTCGGCAGAGGACAACCGGTACATATCAAAATGAAACAACGGAAGGCGCCCCCCCTCGTACTCGTTTACGATGGTAAAGGTAGGACTGGTCACTCGGTCCGGAATGTCAAGTCCTTTGGCCAGCCCTCTTGCAAACGCGGTCTTTCCCGCGCCCAGGTCACCGGTAAACGCCACCACAGTGCTCTGGTCCAGTATCTCGCCCAGCCGACGGCCCAGGGCCTCGGTTTCCTCCTCTGAATTGGACACGAACTGCTCTGCCATTGCTTACCTCTCCCTGTTCACAAAAAATTTTCACATACAAAAAAGATTATACCATGATATGGTTTGCGTTTCCACTAAAATGTGCTAGAATATATTGTCACATTATTTGGCAGGAGGTGAGGCATTGTCCCTTCTCTTTTCCCCTATTCGAGAATTTTTTAAAAAGGGAGACCGGATGCTCCTGTTTTTCGCCCTTTTAGCCAGCGGATACGGTCTGCTGCTGATCTACTCAGCTACTCAATATCTGGACAATGACCGGTTTATACGGTTCATGCTGGTGCAGACAGCTGCTATTTTTCTGGGCGTGGTGGCCTATATGCTGCTAACCCTTGTGGATTTCCGGCTGTTCACCGAAAAAAACTGGCGGCTGCTGTTGGCCTTCAATGTCCTGTTTATCCTCCTGCTCCTCACTCCCCTCGGGACAGACCATGGAATGGGAAATGTAAACTGGCTGTCTATCCCCGGTTTCCCGGTGGATATTCAGCCAAACGAAATCGTCAAGCTGCCCTTCATCCTTCTCCTCTCGCTACAGATCACCCAGATTCAAGAGGAAGGCCGCGACATTAGTTCCCTCCCCTCTCTCATCCAAATCGGCGGTCACACAGTATTTATGCTGGGATTGATTGCCGTTGTCTGTGGAGATATGGGAATGTGCGTCATCTATATGATGATCTTCGTGTTTATGGCCTGGGCCTCAGGCGTCAAATTGCGGTGGTTTCTCCTTGTGGGCGGTGGCCTGCTGGCCGCGGTAGTCATTCTGTGGCTCTTTGTCCTGCCCGAGACCAGCCTATGGACCGACTACCGGATTATGCGCTTCCGGGTGGTCTTGGACCACGACCTGGACCCGTTAGGAAAGGGCTATCAACAGAGCCGCTCTATCCTGGCCATTGGTTCGGGTCAACTCTTCGGTCAGGGCTATCTCCAGGGCATCCAGACCCACGCCTCCAACAGCGATGCCCTCCCCGAGCGGTACAACGACTTCATCTTCGCTGTGTGCGGTGAGGAACTGGGGATGGCAGGCTGTCTGCTCCTGCTGCTGATCTTAGGCGCCGTGGTCTTCCGGTGCCTCTGGGTGGGACGCCACGCCAGCTCTCCCTTTGACGCCTATGTCTGTATCGGTGTCGCCGGGATGCTGCTGGTCCAAATCATATTAAATGTGGGAATGTGTCTCTTTGTCCTGCCTGTCATGGGACTGACGCTCCCCTTCATCAGCTACGGCGGTTCCTCCATTGTCACTCTGTATGCCGCCCTGGGCCTTGTTTCCAGTGTAAAAGCGAGGGCGCTGCCCAGTTGGTTAAAGGACCGAAGCCTATAAAAAGAGCCATCCCGTCCGGGATGGCTCTTTTCTTATGATTACTCGGCAGCCGGGACATGGATGACGCCCACAGGGCACTCCTTGACACACAGCTGACAGCCAATACACTTGTCCTGGTCGATGCGCGCCAGGTTGTTCTCCACAGTGATAGCCTCCTTGGGGCAGGCCTTGGCACACTTCATGCAGCCGATACAGCCGGCAGTACAGGCCTTCCGGGTATCGGCGCCCTTATCCTTATTCTGGCACAGGACCACGGGCTTACGCTTATGCTCGGGGATGATAGAGATGACCGCATTGGGGCAGACAGCGGCACAGGCGCCACAGCCCACACACTTCTCACGGTCCACCTTAGCGATCCCGTCCACGATGTGAATGGCGTCAAAGGCGCAGGCACGGGTACAGTCCCCATAGCCCAGACAGCCATACTTACACATACCATCGCCGCCATAGAGGCCCTTGACGGCCTGGCAGCTGTGGATGCCCTCGAACTCGTAGCGTTTGGAGGTCTTTTCACAGGTGCCGGAACAGGCGACCACCGCTTTCATGGGAGTGGCGGAGCTGGCCTCCACACCCATGATCTCCGCAATGGCGGCCAGGGACTTCGCCCCGCCGGGGGTACACTTATTGATGGCGTTGCCGTCCTCCACGATGCTCTTGGCGTAGTCGGCACAGCCGGCACAGCCGCAAGCGCCGCAGTTGGCACCAGCCAAAACGGCGGTAATCTTTTCAACACGCTCGTCCACAGGGACATACATGAAGATAGAGGCGGCCACCAGGATCACCGCGCCGATCAAACCGATCACGGTGACGACAATGATTGCAAGGATAATTGGATCCATATTACTCTCCCCCTCCTATCAGACACGGAAGATGGCTTCCACGATACCGCCGAAGCCCATAAAGGACAGGGAGGTCATGGCAGCAGCCACCAGAGTGATGGGCAGGCCCTTAAAGCAGGCAGGAGTCACGGCCTGCTCCACACGGCGGCGGACGCCGGAGAACAAGACCATGGCTACCAGGAAGCCGATGCCGGCGCCGGCGGCGCAGACGATGGACTCAATGAAGTTGTAGCCGTTGTCAATGTTCAAAATGGTGACGCCCAGGATGGTGCAGTTAGTGGTGATCAGGGGCAGATATACGCCCAGTGCCTTATACAGAGCGGGGACAAACTTCTTCAGGAAGTTCTCCAGCAGCTGTACCAGGATGGCGATGATCAGGATGAACACGATGGTCTGTAGATAACCCAGGTCCCAGGCCCCGCTGTCAGGGGTCAGCAGGAGCATCTGGATAGGCCAGGTGGCGGCAGTGGCCACCACCATGACGAAGGTAACGGCCAGGGACATGCCTACGGCGCTGTCCAGCTTCTTGGAGACACCCAGGAAGGGGCAGATACCCAGGAACTTAGCAAGAACGTAGTTGTCGACCAGGATCATGGTAAAGAAGATGCTGGCCAATTTCAGAGCCATTTCCATTACGCATTACCCCCTTCCTCGACCTGAGCGGGCGCGGCGGCCTTCTTAGGACGGGTGGTCAGCCAGGTGGCGGCGGCCATCATGACACCAAAGACGAAGAAGCCGCCGGGAGCGCTGGTCATCAGAGAGAAGGTATCGATGGACTCCGGGATCACCTGGATGGCAAAATCGGCGCCCAGAGCGGGAATCAGGCTGCCCAAGCCGGCCATCCAAGTACCGGAACCCAGGATCTCACGGATAGAGCCCATGATAGTCAGGGTAATGGTAAAGCCAATGCCCATGCCGATACCGTCCAGAGCGGAGTCCACGATGCCGTTCTTGGAGGCGAACATCTCGGCACGACCCAGGATGATGCAGTTGACCACGATCAGGGGCAGATACACACCCAGCGCCTTATCCAAATCGGGCACGAATGCCTTGACCAACATCTGCACCACAGACACGAAACCGGCGATAACAGTAATATAGCAGGGGATACGGACCTGGTCAGGGATGACCTTCCGCAGAGCGGAAATAACCACGTTGGAGCACAGCAGCACAAAGGTAGCCGCCAGACCCATACCGATGCCATTGGAGGCCATAGTAGAGGTGGCCAAAGTGGGGCAGGTACCCAAGACCAACCGGAGAACAGGGTTCTCATTCAAAAAACCGTTGGTTAAAATATGAAGTTTATTATTACTACTCATCTTGACTCACCGCCTTTCAAGGAATCTGGTTATAGGCGTCGATGGCGGAGTTCACAGCGTTGTTCACCGCACGACTGGAAATAGTGGCGCCGGAATAGGCGTCCACATCGGTACCCAGGACCAGGGCCTGAGTGGCAGGCAGGCCGCTGTAATTGGCCTGATACTCGCTGTTTTCCGTCACATTGCTGCCAATACCCTTGGTCTCGGCGGCTTCGGTGACCTTGATCTGCTTGATGGTGTCATCGGGATTGAAGGCCACCATGACAGTGACCGTCCCACCGTAGCCCTTGGCAGAGCAAGTAATCACAGTGCCCACTCCATTATCCGCGGTGTAGATGTCAGACACGTTCTCCACCGCGACACCCTCCACCTTGGTGAAGTTATCCGCGTCAGGCAGCAGCTCCTTCCTGGCCTGCTCCTGTGCCACACGGATGGCCTCGTCAATGATGGGCTTTGTTACCTTGTTCGTAGCGGCCAGAGCCCCGGTGACGATGATACAGATGACCACCAGCACCACGATGGGCTTAAATACGCGATTCCAGTTGCTCATTTCGCGGCACCTCCCTTTTTCACCTTGGCGATACCCAGCTTATCCTGACGGGTGTTGACCTCGATATAGGGGACCAGCAGATTCATCAGCAGGATGGCGAAGGACACGCCCTCATTCATCGTACCCAGGAAGCGGATCGCGCAGGTGATGATGCCCAGGCCCAGGCCGAAGATTATCTTGCCCTTGTTGGTGGTAGGGGAAGTGACATAGTCAGTGGCCATAAAGAAGGCGCCCAGCATCAGGCCGCCAGAGAGCAGCTGCACGATGGGGTCCCGGCCAGCGACCAGGGACAGGACAGCCACAGTGGCCAGATAAGTAACCGGGATGACCGGGCTAATGACCTTGGTAGCGATTAGATAGATGCCGCCGATCAGAATCGTGATGGCGCAGGTCTCGCCCAGGACGCCGCCGTGGTTACCCAGCAGCAAAGTCACATACTCACTGGAGCCCAGCTGGTCAAAAACGGCCAGCGGAGTAGCGGAGGCCAGAGCGTCAATCCCATTCTCAGGCTTGGGGTAGCTGGCCATACGGCTGGCAAAGCCAACCGCAAGAGCGATACGGGCCACAATGGCGGGATTGGCGAAGTTGTAGCCCATGCCGCCGAAGAGCTGCTTCACGATAACGATGGCGATAAAGGCACCCACGATAGCCATCCACCAGGGCAGGCTGGCGGGCAGGTTAAAGGCCAGCAGGAGGCCAGTCACGACGGCGGAGAAATCAGCGATGGGTACCTCACGGCCCACCATCTTGCAGTAGCCCCACTCAAAGAAAACACAGGCGGCTACGGTGATAGCGGTAAGGATAAGGGAATTAATTCCAAAAATAAACACAGAAGCGATCAGCGTGGGCACCAGGGCAATACAGACCCGCTGCATGATCTTCTGGGTGGAGTCCGCGCTGGTGATATGGGGCGCGGCGGTGACGATCAGTTTGTTGGCCATCACTTCTTACCTCCATTCTTCATCATGATCTTAGCCAGGGCGATGGAGGGTGCCAGAGGCCGCTTTGCGGGGCAGACAAAGGAACAAGTGCCGCAGCTCATGCACAGGTCGGCGTTGAGCTGCTGGAGCAGTTCCACGTTGCCGTCGTTATAGGCCTGGACGATCTCCTTGGCGGACAGGCCCAGAGGGCAGGCGTTGGTACACCGGCCACAGTGGATGCAGTTTGTGGCCTTGGGGATGTGGGCCCACTTCTTGGAGAAGGCCAGAACAGCGTTGTTGTTTTTCAGGACCGGCTGGGACAGGTCAGCGATGCAGTTGCCCATCATAGGGCCGCCATAGAGCACCTTGCCGGGCTCGTCGGTAAAGCCGCCGCAGAAATCCAGCAGCTCCTGGACAGGAGTGCCGATGATGACCTCGACGTTCTTGGGCTCTTTGACGATGTCGCCGTCCACCGTGAGGCGCTTGGTGACCAGAGGCATGCCGGTCTCCAGATACTTGCCCACAAAGGCCACAGAGGTAACGTTCATGACGATAACCCCCACGTCAGAGGGCAGGCCGGGGAAGGGAACTTCCCGTCCGGTGCAATTCTCAATCAGGACTTTCTCAGCGCCCTGGGGATAGCGGCAGGGCAGCTCCTTGACCTCGACACCGGGCATATCAATGGCATCCTTCATCTTGGCGATTGCCTGGGGCTTATTTCCCTCGATGCCGATGACGCACTTTTTGATGTCCAGATACTTCATGACTGCCTTGATACCGCCCAGGATGAAGTGGGTGTCCTCGATCAGGCAGCGGTTGTCAGAAGTGATGTACGGCTCACACTCAGCGCCATTGATCACCAGAGTGTCGATCTCATCCAGATTCTTAGGCGCCAGCTTGACCGCAGTGGGGAAGCCGGCTCCGCCCAGTCCAACCAGGCCACTGGCCCGGATGGCATCCTGGAAAGACTTTAGGTCTGTCACCACCGGGGGCGCCACGGCGGGGTCCACCTTCTGCTCCCCGTCTGGAATGATGACCACGGCGGTCTGGGCCGCGCCATTGGGAGCGGTAATGGTGACGATGCTGTCCACGGTGCCGGATACGCCGGAGTGGATGTCGCTGGACACGAAGCCTCCGGCCTTGCCTACCACGGTACCTACATACACCTGATCGCCCTTGGCCACGGCGGGGGCAGCCGGAGCGCCAATGTGCTGTCCCATGGACAGAACGATCTTAGACGGCAGCGGCATCACTACCGTTTCAAGGTTGGAAGTCCTTTTTTCATGAGGGACTCCCGCACCTTGCGCGGAACGTTTGAGAAATTTACTCATTCAGATTTCGACCTCCCTATACTGCAATCGCTGGAACTGTGGAGCCTGGACACGCATTTTATACGGTCCCCCTCTTCCCTCCTGACAGGAACTGGAAACCACTGGGGGACCCCGCCCCTCTATCATACCCATGCCCCGCGGCGTCCGAGTTCAGCGGACGCACGACAAAACCCGCCGGACCCCGTTTCTCCTGTAAAACAAGTCCGTCGGTTCTGCTTGCGGGCTTTATCATACACCTTTTATGGAAAAATTGCAAGATTGATTTCGAAAAAAACGACCTGTTTCCCGAGCATTCTTCCCCCTCTCCCAAAGGATTTCACCCCACCGGCATTTCCTTCTCTTCCATAGCCGCACCCCAGGCACAGGCTTGTCCGCGTTGACCATAAAAAAGGCGCGGGCCCTCTCAGGTCCGCGCCTCCCAATCAATCTGGATCGCCTGGTCAGCAGCCACAGCCGCAGCCGTTGTTATTGTTACAGCCACAGCCATTGTTGCAGCCACAGCTATTGCCCCAGCCGCCGCAGCAGAACAGGATGATGATCAGAATGATGATCCACAGGCAGCCTCCGCCGCCCCAACCGTTATTGCAGCACCCCATTTGAAGTACCTCCTGATATGAAGTTCTGAGAGGGGCTGTTTGCCGCTCTCAATCTCATCATATGCGGAGGGGGCGGATGGGTTCTGCCTATGTCAGATAATTTTTTCCGCGAAGGCACGCAGCATCGTGGCCACTTCAGCCCGGTTAGCGCTCTTTTGTGGACTGAGCGTCAGGCTGTCGGCAGAAGAACTGCTGATGATTCCCTCCGCCACAGCCCAGGACAGGGCATTATGAGCCCAGTCGCTGGCCTGCCCCAGGTCCTGATACCCGGACAGGTCGGCCCCCTCAGCCGCTTCCAGCCCAAGGTAACTCGTGGTGAAGCTGTACAGCAGCGCCGCCACCTGCTGGCGGGTCACTTGCTGCTCCGGGCTGAAGGTGTCTGCTCCTGTTCCAGCTGTAATTCCCTGCTCCGCGCCCCACTTCACATAAGGGGCATACCAGGCACTCTCCGGCACGTCGGCAAAGGTGACACTGGCGCGCTCCAGTTCCTCTTTCGGCGCTCCAGCCATCTGGTAGAGCACCGTCATCAGCATAGCTCGGTTCATAGCTGAACTCGGTCCAAAGTGGTGCTCGTCCATCCCCGAAAACAGTGTGTTTCGGTACACATAATCTACGGGAGCGTAGTACCAATCCGTCTGGCATACATCATAGAAGGGCGTCGGATCCTCTCTGCCGTCTTCCAGGGCATAGACGCCCTGGAGCCCCAACTGGGCCGCCCCGGACAGGACCGTTACACTGGCCACAGTATTCTCTCCCACCAGGTATCGGTGTCCGGAGGTCAGGCGGGCCCCGGAGGCCAGCTCTATTCCGTCTGTCACATCTATGAAAGCCCCGTCGTGAGAAACGGAGGCGGCTCCGTTCATCAACATGACTCCAGCCCCAGTGGTCAGTGTCATCTCATCGCCATCCGACCAATCTCTGGCCTGGAGCGTGGCGCTGTATGCGCCGCTCTCTTCGCCGGCCAGTTGCGCCAGATAGCCCTGATGCAGGTTATCGAGGCCTTTTTTGCTCTCCTCGTAAGTGCCCTGTAAGGCTTTTTCCGCAGCTTCGTTTCCAGTAGACACAGCCTTGGGCACAAAAGTCCCGGTCAGATAGCTGAGGCTGATCAGGCTGTCGCCCCCCGAAAGGGCATAAGCGCCGCAGGCCAGCATACCCAGCAGCATCACACCGCACAGCAGGCCGATCACAGGCCTTCTCATTGTGGCTCCCCCTTCTTCTCTTCCTCCCGATCCTCCCGCTGGGTAATCATGTAGCTCAGAGCCAAAAGGCTGTCAGAAAAATGGACCGATTCCACCACCACATCATCCCGAACACAGGATATCTCATAGTTTGTAAAATTCCAGATGCCGCGAACTCCGGCGGCCACCAGCCGGTCCCCCATCTCCTGGGCAGCGGCGATGGGCACTGTCAGCAGGCCTACGCTCACTTGGTTTTCCCCCAAAAAGGCCTCCAGGGAATCCGCATGATACACAGGCACCCCAGCGATTCTGGTCCCCACCACCCGCTCATTTACGTCAAAAGCGGCCAAAAGCTGAAAGCCGTTACTGGAAAATTTAAAATTTTCTATGATAGCCCGGCCTAGGTTGCCGGTCCCCAGCACCACAATGGTATGGCCCTGATTAATGCCCAAAATATCACCGATCTCCTCTTTCAGGCTGTCCACCTTATATCCATAGCCCTGCTGCCCAAAACCACCGAAGCAGAACAAATCTTGGCGGATTTGAGAAGCGGTCAGTCCCATAGATTTCCCTAAGGCATTGGAGGATATCCGGACAACGCCGGACTCCTGAAGCTCTGAGAGCTGTCGGTAGTATCTGGGCAGGCGGCGTATCACCGCCGTTGATACTCGGGTATTTCGTTTCATAGCTTTCGCCTCATCTGCACAACCTCCCCTATACAGCGGAGGCCACTGGATATGATGTTTTTATATAGTTTACCTGATTGCCCCCCCTTGTGTCAAATCCTTTTACGACTCAAAAGGCCCAGGGACGATTCGTCGTCCCTGGGCCTTTTATTGGCAGAAAGCCTGCCAGATTCAGTTCCAAAAATCAGTTTTTTCCTTCAGGCCGATGCTGGAGGCTTTGAATACAGGGTTCTTGCCCGCCCTGCGCTGTTCCATGTAGTCCTGAAGGGCCCGCATAGCTGTACGGCCCAAAATGACAATGACCGGCAGGTTGATGATGGCCATAATGCCCATGAGCACATCGGCCAGGTCCCAGACCAAGCCAAAGGACAACTGGGCCCCTACAAAGACCAGCCCGCAAGCGATAAGCCGGAACACAGTCATCGGCACGCTTCCCAGCTTGCGGTTAGCGATGTAGTTCAAACAGCCCTCACAGTAGAACAAGTTGCCCAGCAGGGTAGTGAAAGCGAAGAGCAGCAGCGCAAAGGTGATAAAGTAGGGGCCTACCGCGCCGAAGGTAGTAGCCAGAGACGCCTGGACCAGGGGCGCGCCCTCCAGTCCGCCCTTGATATCGATGCCGGTACACAGGCACATCATGGCCGTGGCGGTACAGACCAGGATGGTGTCAATAAAGACGGACAGCATCTGGACCAGTCCCTGCTTGACGGGGTGGGATACGTCAGCGGCCGCGGCGGCGTTGGGGGCGGAACCCACACCGGCCTCGTTGGAGTACAGGCCACGCTTAATGCCCTGCATGATGGCCGAGGAACCAAAGCCCACGGCACCGCCGAACATGGCTCCGAAATCAAATGCCTCGCTGAAAATGCGGCCCAGGACACTGGGGATCATATTCAGATTCATCACCATGACCACCAGGGCCATCAGGATATACAACACACCCATGACAGGGACCAAAACGCCGGTAACCTTGACGATCCGCTTGCCGCCGCCCAGTACACAGATGGCCACCAGGATGGCCAGGATCACGCCGCCCACTACGGCCACAACGCTGTACTCTTTGCCGCCCAGGGTAAAGGTGCCGGCACTGGCGTAGAAGTCATAGCTGGTAAAGCTGCTAATCAGGTTGTAGGAGGCCAGCATATTGAAACCACCGGCATAGGTGGCGATGAGGGCGATGGCGAAGACAACGCCCAGCACCCGGCTCTTAAGAGCCGCCTGAATGTAGTAGGACGGACCACCATAGCTGCCGCCCTCCGGGTCCTTTTTCTTATAGATCTGGGCCAGCGTGCTCTCTACAAAGGCAGTCGCGCCTCCCACAATGGCGATCAGCCACATCCAGAACACGGCGCCATAGCCGCCGATGGCGATGGCATTGGCCACACCTACAATATTTCCGGTACCCACGCGGCTGGCTGTGGATACCATCAGCGCCTCAAATGCGGAAACCGAGTGCTGATCCCCCGTCTTTTCTCCTACCACGCGAATCGACTCCGGCAGCAGGCGCAGCTGGACAAACTTGCTCCGGAAGGTGAAGTACAGGCCTACGCCCAGCAGCATGACGATCAACAGGTAACTGTACATGAAACCGCTGATCTGACTGATTAAGCCCGCGAACGCATCATACATAACGACATCTCCCTTTCTCTCTTCCTGTCATAATTTGCGCGAAGCAGAACATATCCCAGGAAATCAAAGTCTTCCGCCCCTCAGATCTCCTGGGATATTTCTCGGCCTTACTATACCACATCTCTCCGACTTTTACCAGAGGTTTTTCACAATTTATAAAAATGGTCAACGATAAGCAGCCAGCTTCTGTACAGTTTGCCCTCACATCATGCGGACGATCTCCTTCTTCAGCCGGGCGATGATCCGCTTCTCCAGCCGTGAGATATAGGACTGTGAGATGCCCAGCTGGTCCGCCACCTCCTTCTGTGTCCGCTCTGGGCGGCCGTCCAGCCCAAAGCGCATGGTAATAATCTGCCTCTCCCGGGGCTCCAGCCGGTCCATGGCCTGGCGCAGCAGCTGGCGGTCCACGTCCGCCTCGATGGGCCGCATGACCAGGTCCCCATCGGTCCCCAGAATGTCGGACAGCAGCAGCTCGTTTCCGTCCCAGTCGGTATTCAAGGGCTCGTCAAAGGACAGCTCTGTCTTCTGATTCGCTGTCTTTCTCAAATACATCAGGATTTCATTTTCAATGCAGCGGCTGGCATAAGTTGCCAATTTGATGCTTTTGGCCGGCTGGTAGGTGCCCACCGCCTTAATGAGCCCAATGGTCCCAATGGAGATGAGGTCCTCAATATTGATGCCGGTATTCTCAAACCGGCGGGCGATATAGGCCACCAGCCGGAGATTGTGCTCAATGAGCAGGTCTCTCGCCCCCCGGTCTCCCCGCTCCAGCCGGGCGATGAGCTCCGCCTCCGCCTCTCTTTCCAAGGGGGCGGGCAGGGTGTCGCTCCCCCCTATATACATCACCTTGCCGGGCAGGGACAGCCCCAGACTAGTCAGCAGGCTTTCCAAACGGTCCCGCAGTTTCCAAATAATCTCTCTCATACTCATGTGCACTCGTCCTTTCCATCCAGGGGCCCGATCAAAGCCCGGTACCCTCCTCCGTCTGACACAGGAGTTGGGGACAGGGCCACCAGAAGCGGCCCACGCTCCTTTCCACCCAGATTCAGGCTGTCCACCTTCAAGGCCAACAGCAGTCCTCTGTCCACCCCTACCGCACGGTAGGGCAACAGGCGAAAACGACCCTTCCACTCCCCGGTTCCGAGCCTGGCCATGGCACCGGCTGGATCCATAAGGTCGGCCGCCCGCGGCCTGCGGCACTCTGGAAACAGGCCGGACACACTGTCTCCCTCCGCCACCATCACAGGCCGTCCCGACACCGGGTCTGTCAGGGTATTCCCAGTATCCACCAGGGCGGTGAACTCCGCCGTCCGTTTCCCAAGCCGCAGTTTCGCCTGAAGGAGCTCTCCTGTCAAGGAATTATGCCTGCCAATTCGTTGAAAGACAGCCGTGAGGACCACATAGCAGACCGCAGCAGAGAGGAGCACCATCTTCAGGTCCAGGGAGGAATAAAACACTCCGCTCCCCAAACTCAGGCTCTTGCCGTCCAGCAGCCCGATGGCCACTACTCCACCTCCCAACGCGCAGGCCAGAGCCACAAAGATGAGCCCCTGGCGGAGCAGCCTCCGGCTCCCGCCGTAGGCCACCACCAGCATCAAAACGCAGGAGGCCAACTTACACCAGGGACCTGCCAGAAACGACATGCCTGGCAGAAAGATGGCCACAGCATAGGCTCCACCCAGAGCGGCCGCCGCTCCGAAGCGCAGCCGACGCAGTGGCTCCCCCGCTAGGCGGGCGGCGGCCAGCAGCAGTAGATAGTCAATGATCCCATTGAGCAGAAACAGGGTATCCACATAGATGACCGTCATGCCGAACCGCTCCCCTCTCTTCAGTTCCGCCTGTCTAAAGTCGGGCAGACCCTATTATAGGAGCTTGGCCGGAAAAAACCGGTCAGATTTCGGTTGGAAGAATTTGTGGAAAACCGCCTTTTCTCCCTGCCTGGTATTGACTTTTCTATTCCCTTGCCCTATAATATCGATATCCGATATCGTAATGCAATATTGAGGGGAGGGGACTGCTTTGGGCACAAAAGACAGAGGCCCGCTGACCGAGCCCATGTTCTATGTCCTCATGTCCTTTTTGCGCCAGGATATGTGCGGCACAGAGATCACGGAGTTTGTGGAACGGCGAACACGCGGACGAGTCAAGCTGGGGCCCGGAACTCTTTATACCCTGCTGGCCAAATTTCAGGACGAGGGATTCATTCAGGAAACTGAGGTAGACGGCCGGAAGCGCACCTACCGTCTAACGGACAAGGGCAGGCAGGCCTATCGTGAGGAATTGGACCGGCTTCGGGCCTGTGTTCTGGACGGAGAGGAGGAAGAACGATGAATAAGCGCATCAAGAAGCATCTTCCCTGCGGCCTGTACGACTTCAAAGGGCTGGAGCGCTGGCTGGACCTGTACGCAGACATATTGGTTGAATCAGAAAGGAGAAGAACATGAGCGGCACTGTCTTTCGCCTTTGCCCCGTGGGTGGATATGATATCCCGGCGCTGGAAATCTGGCTGGAAAAAATGGCTGGCAAGGGTCTGGTGTTTGACTGTACGGCGGGCCCTCTGACCCTTTTTGCCCGACAGGAGCCCGCTCCCCTCCGCTTCCATCTGGAGCCCGCCCACAACAAGACAGACCAGGAGGACCCGGAGTTGACTGACCTGTTCCGGGCGGCGGGCTGGAGCTATCTGGGCATCTTCCGTAAAAACTTCTTTGTGTTCGCCACCGCCGACCGGTCGGCCCAGGCCCACACAGACCCCGATGTGCTGGACTACGCCATCCGCCGCTTTTTCAAGCAGAAGCTGTTGGGCGGCATAGGTTTGGCAATCGTCAATTTTCTGTTATACAAATTCCTATATCCTTTTTCCAACGCCTTTTCTCTGTCCGATCTCCGCTACTTCTGGGCGGAGGCGCTGGCGGACGGCCCCCTCCCCTGGCTGCTGGCCCTGCTGGGCCTTCTGCTGGTGGACCTGGCCTATCTGCTCGGCCTGTTCACCCTCTGGCGGCTCCACCGGCGGAGTCAAAAGGGTCTGCCTCTCTCCCCTGCCCCCGGCCATCGCTTGGGCGGTGTTTTGACCTCCCTCTCCATCCTGCCCCTGGCGCTGGTGGCGGTGGAGATCGTATTCGTCTTTTTTACCCACGGCTATTTCCCCTATGACCTGGCCGACTCCAACTTTGTCACCATGAGTGAGATCGAGGGGCCGGAGTTCCGCCCCACTGGGGATACCATGTACAACATGGATTACATCTCCCACGGCGACACCCCCCTCACACCGGAGGAATGGTTCTTCTGGCAGTGGGAGTCAAACCGGGTCTTTGGCTCCGGCGGCTCTCTGGCTGACATCCCCCATCTGGAAATCAACATTACCCGTTATCTCCTCCCCGCCGTGGCGGAGCGGCGGGCCTGGGAGTGGAGGTCCTGGGGCGGACATGAGAACTATCGGGCTCTGGAGCCCGCTCACGGCCTGGAGGAAATCTGGTACTATCAGAGCGAACGAAACCCCGACTTCTATTACCTCGTCCTCCGCAAAGGCGGCCTCGTCATGCGGGTAGAGTACGAGGGCTCCAAGGATCTGACCCAATTTCTCCCTCGGTTTGCGGAAATGCTGGAAGCTCTTTGACGTCTTGTTCCAAAGGAGGTCATCCATATGAAACAGAGAGAAAAGCTGGTCCGGAAGATCATCCCTGTGGAGATTTATGACATGGCCGGTCTGGAGCGCTGGCTGGCCGACATGGCGGCCCAGGGGCTCCATCTGGTAAAGCTGTCCTCGGAAACCGCCCGGTTCCGACGGGGAGAACCAACCCCCGGCGCCCGCTTTGGTCTGGAAATCGCCGGCTTCTACGGCATCGATCCGGAGCGCAATGCGGCCTATGGAGAGGCGGGCTGGACCTACGTGACCACCCTCTCCAATCTGTATTATGTCTACCGGACAGAGCGAGCGGACGCCCCGCCCCTCCACACCGACCCGGTGACCCAGGGCGAAACCCTCACCCCCCTGATCCGCCGAATCCGGCGCCGCCGTTTCCTGCTGGTGCTATGGCTTCTTTTCTGCTTTCGCAAGACTCTGGTAAAAATCGCCACCCAGCCCTGGATGCTGGGGCAGTACCTTGTACTGAAAACGGGACTGTTTCTCACCCTGATGATCCTGCTGGCCGGCTGGGCCATTCTCTCCCTGCTGCCTCAGACAAATATGATAAAGCGTTGGAAGCAGATGCGCCGGCAGCTGGCTGACGGTATTCCTCTGAAGGAGGGCCGCCGGAACCGGGTCCCCTGGGTGGTGACGAGCTGGTGTGCTACCCCTCTATTTCTGGTACTTCCCATTCTGGTGGCTGTGGTCAGCGCCCAATCCGTCCATAAGCTGTCCAGCCCGGAGGAGTGGACCTTCCCTCATGTCACCCTGGAGCAAGCCTTCCACGGGGAGGCGGACATCACCCTGGACACTCCCCAGATGATGACCCGGTATAACACCAGAACCGCCTCCCTCCTGTGCCCGGAGCAGTACGACTGGTGGAGTTCCGGAGAGGTCCGCTCCGATGGATACAGCGGTAATGCCATCGTCGCCGTGGACTTCTATCGAACCAGGACAGACTGGGCGGCAGAGTGGCTGTTTTCCTCCCTGCGAACGGAGGAGGCCCATGAGCCGGAGCAGTTCCGGAAAAATCAGGAGCAGTTCATCCACCCCACTGTCCTCACGGTTCACCAGCCCCTCCAGGCGGTGGCTCTCCCCAGCCTGGACAGTCTGGAATACACAATCCTGCAATACGACGACGATCCCCCCAACCACATCTACCTGGGCCGCCGGGGCAATCAGGTCTTTCGCCTACTCTGCCGGGGCGTCCCCGACCAAGCGGAATGTCTGGAGCTGTTCCTGGCCCAGCTGGACCCCTGAAAGCACCAAAGGAGGCGCCCTGTTATGAAATATGTCAGAAAGATCACCCCGGTGTCTTCCGCGGACGGGGAGGGATTGGAGAGCTGGCTGGAGGACATGGCCCTGCAGGGGCTCTATCTCAAGAAGTTCCGCCCCCTGTTCTGCACCTTTACCCCCGGCCCGGCAAAAAAGACCCGCTACCGCCTGGAGCCTTTTCGGCTCCGCCTGGATGACGACCTGCCCCGCTCTATGCTGGAGCTGTACCAGGACTTCGGCTGGGACTATATAGACACGGTGGACAACTCCATGCTGATTTTTTCCACTCAGGACCTGGACGCCCCGGAGCTCCACACTGATCCGAAGCTCCAGAGCCAGCGGTGGAAAAGGCTGTACCGTTCCGCCCGCCGGGGCTTTGTGGGGAATGTGGCATTTCTTGTCCTGGCAGTTGTTTTGACCGCCCTTCTGCTGAACGACACCCCCATTCTCAATCTATTGACCACCTCCGCCGTCCCCCTGCTCCTCTTTGCGCTGTACCAGCTGTGCGCCCTGCCCGCCGCCTGGGCCGATGTGCGGAACCTGTCCAGACTGGCGCGCCGCCTGGAGGCGGGTGAGCCGATGGACCACCACTCCCCCTATTCCCGGCGGCGGCTCGTCCCTCTGCTGTCCTTCACTCTATGCATCCTTCTGATCGTCCTGCTGATCCTTCCCCGTTACATCCTGCCCTTCCTGGGGGGCGACATGAGGCCCGTCAGCCAGGTGTCGGACTTCTCTCCCCTCTCTCTGGCGCAGGTGGAGGGGAAGGGCTACCGCCCTTATGAAACGGAGAATCACGACCAATCGGACTACTTCAATTACAGCCGAAAGAACCACTATCTGCTGTGCTGGAACCAGTGGGAGGTATTTCAGGCCGGACAGCCGGATCTGGCTGGAAAGCTGAACTGGATGCAGATCGACTGGTATGACATCCCCGCCCCCCTGTCCTTCCTCTCCGTCCCCCTGGCCAACGAACTGCTGTCCAAAGCTATGCGGTTAGATGAAGATATCTGGTGGACCGATCCGGAGGGCGGGACCTGGCAGATATCAAAACACTCTGATTCCCGTGTGAATTTTTTGTCCACGGCCCTCAAGGAGAGGACCCTGTTCCAAACCGCCGCTGTGGCCATAGGGGATAAGGTCGTCCTGGTCCGCTACACCGGACACGGAGAGTTGTCCGGCCATCTGGAGGATATCATCAAAATGGCAGAGGGCAAAGGGCCCTGACCGTCCGTCTGATATAATATAACTGATCGGGAGTGAATTTTATGTCAACCATCAGAAAAATCATCCCCTTTTCCCTTTATGATATCCCCGGACTGGAGCAGTGGCTGGAGGGCCAGGCAAACCAGGGGCTGTTCCCCACCCACCTGGGCTCCTGGGCCACCTTCGAGGACCGGGGCGTACCCGGCACCCGCTTCCGGCTGGACCCCTTCGCCAACCGGGCCGGCGAGGGGCTGGAGCCTACCCAGGAAAAGCTGGAGCTGTACCGGCAGGCCGGGTGGGAATATGCCTTCCGGGTGGGCCGGGCCTATTTCCTGTTTTACACTACGGACCCCCATACACCCGAGCTGTTTTCCGATTACCAGAGCCAGGGGCTCTCCCTGGACCGGCTGGCCAACAGCCTTCGCTCCTACCACAGACGGAAGATCGTGCTGTGGAGCCTGCTGGGTATCCTGTTCCTGGCCGCCCTGTTCCTGGGCCATCAATACGATGTACAGCCGGACAACTTCGTCCGCCTGCCCCTGATCCTGCTTTACGCCTTCGATCCGATTCTCCTGCTCTTTCTGGCCGGTATATTTTTCTACTCCCGCCCTATCGACCGCCGGGACCGCAAGGCCCTGTTCTCCACCTACAACGCCCTGAAGGATGGGCTTCCGCCGCCTCCGTCACCGGGGCCCAGCAGGCGGATCGTCCGGGAAAACATCGCCGCGCTGGTGCTGGGCCCTATTTTAGTGGCCCTTGTTCTGTACAATCAGTTTGGCGACAGCCGGCTGACCCTCCGACCGGTGGAGGAGTTTACAGCCCCCTATATCTCCCTGTACGATCTGGAACAGGTCCCACTGGGCCCCTATGAGACCGTATACCGGAAAAACTCCGGGTTGAGCAGTGAGAATGTAGCCCAGCGGTACTTCTCTCTGCTGTCCCCGGTGTGGTACGAGGTCAGCCAGGATCTGGACGCCCTCCAGCCGGGGAGAAAACCGTCCACCTTTTCCCCCGATCCCCACGGTGGCGAGTACACCTACTCCCCCAACCTGGACATGACCTATTTCCACACCCTCCCCCCTCTGGCCAAGCCGGTGGCACGGGCCCAGATGGATCTCTACCGTCTGGTCAACCTGTACTGGAGCTATGAGGAGGTGGACTGGCCGGGCACCGATTTTGTCATCCTGGCCACCGTGGAGGACGACCCCTGGCAGATGGCGGCGGTGGGCCGTGGCGGCCGGGTGGCGGTGTTCTGCTACGCCGGGGTGGAGAAGCTGTCCGACCACTTGGACCTGCTGGCGGAGATGGTGCAATAAAGAAAAAGCAAGGCTGTGACCTATAAAGGTCACAGCCTTGTCACTCCTTCTGATTCAACAGTTCCAGCGCCTCCCCCCGGCTGTAACAGCCGTTGAGGACGGCCAGCAGTCCGTTGGCGGACATATGCTCCGGCAACTCCAGCCTTTTCAGCAGGGCCAGCCGCCGGGCTCCGCTGTCTGCCCCTCCGGACAGCCCGGCAGCGAACAGATCCGCTTTAGTCAGCGGCGGCCCCGCCTCCTCCGAACGCGCTCCCTCATCCAGAAAGGTCGCCCCCGCTCGGCGGAGGACCTGTTCCAGAACCTCGGGCGGCATCCCTTCCACTCCCAGCTTGCCCTCTTTCCCTCGCTGGCGCTTCCGCCGCTCCTTGCCATACACATCCGGGATATAGGCGTGCTTCAGCAGAGAGCCCGGAATCACGCTTTTGATGTGGTTTCGAATGACAAATCCCGCCCCGTCGGAATCGGTGAGGACGACAAGCCCCCGTTTTTCCGCAGCCCGCCTAAGCAGAGCCAGTTGGTCCGGGTCCTTGAAGATCCGGAAGCCGCCGGTCTCCAAAATCAGGGTATCCACCACCTGGGAAAGCGTATTCTTGTCATACCGGCCCTCTACCACGATGGCCTCTCTGATACGAAGCATGGATCTCTCTGCCCCCGTTTCTCAGGCCGGATCGGCCAGTTCCAACAGAAGGGTAGTCAGCAGCTCCTTGCCGTCCTGTCCAGTGGACTTCATCGCCAGATCGGTCTGACCGCAGCGGACCACGGCCTTCCGGCACCACTTTAGGGAAAACCGCCTGGCGCTTGTCATCAGCTTGTCGGCCGGGTACCGCTTCAGCTTCCACAGGTCCGCCACATAGGAGGCCCCTTTCCCCTGCTCCAGAGCCAGCCTGGCCGAGTACAGCTGCCGCATCTGTCTGCCCAGAGAGGCCATAATGACATAGGGCGTCTCCTGCATCTGGTACAGCTCCCCCAGCACACCCGCAGCCCGGTCAAAATTCTTCTCCCCAATGGCATCGGTCATGCGAAAGACCACGGTATCCAACTGGGGAGTGGCCACCGCCTCAATGTCCTGCCGGGTAATCTGCTCCCCCTTGGCATAGGCCCCGACCTTCTCGATCTCGCCCACCAGGTTGTGCATCAGATCGCCGCACAGAAAGATAAGCTCCGACGCCAGACGGCTGTCGATCCGCTTGCCCAGGGCACGGAATCGGCGGGTCACCCACTTTACCAGCTCATTTTCCTCCTGCCGGACAAAGTTTACCACAGTACCGTGCTCCTTTATGGCCGAGGCGAGCTTGGTCCGGGCGTCCAGCTTGTAAGGAATTAAGTCATAGACCAGCACGACACAGCAGTATTCCGGCAGCTGCGAAAAAATGCGGATATAGTCCTCCCGGTCCTTCTCACCTGTTTTTGACAGGTCAAAATCCGTCACCAGCACGACAGTCCGCTCCCCCATCATGGGCAGGCAGTCCACCGCCTCCTCCATGGCGTGAGGGGAGATATCCTTGGGGGCGATTTCATGGAGGTTAAAGGCCCCCATCCCACCAGCCAGAAGTTTGTCCTTCAACTGGCCCAAATAGTGGTCCCGAAGATATGTCTCCTCCCCGTGAAAGAGATAGAGCTGACCGAAAATTCCGCTCTCCAGATCTTTTAAAAATTTCTCGTAGCCGGCAGTATCCGGCTTTCCCTTGGGCGGCATGGCGCACCCTCCTGTTCTTCTGTTTGGTTCACCCCTCGGCGGGAGCGTGCCCATCTGCCCGGACCACCACAGTCCCCTGGAGGTCCGTGCGGTAAATCAGGGCTCCCACCCCGTCCAGACGCTCCAGCGTTTCCGGGGCGGGATGTCCGTAGCTGTTCCCCTTCCCCGCAGAGATGACAGCCAGCTCTGGCCGCACCCGCTCCAGCAGCTCTCCTGTAGTGGAATCCCGTGAGCCGTGGTGCCCCGCCACCAGCAGGTCAATGTCTGGAAGGTCCGCGTGGGCCAGCAGCTCTTTCTCCGACTCCCCGCTCATATCCCCGGTGATGAGGGCCGCAAAGCCGCCGGAGGAGGCCAGCACAGTCAGTCCCAGCTCGTTTGTCTGCCCACCCTGGCCCACAGGTGGAAAGATCTCTATGGAGCGCCCCTCACCCAGGTCAAAATTGGTATCCTGGCGGACAAAATACAGCTCGATTCCCCGCTCCTGGGCCAGAGAGATGATCTCCTCCCGCAGCGGATCGCCCTCTTCCACGTCGGGCAGGGCAATTGTCCCTACGGGGATCCGGCGCAGCAGCTGGGGGATGCCGTTAGCGTGGTCGGTGTGGTAATGGGACACTACCAGCAGATCCAGCCGGGCCATTCCCTGGGCCTGGATGTAGTCGGCGGCCACATCCCCTGGGTCTCGCTGTCCCTCTCCGCCGCAGTCCACCAGCGTTAGATAGTCCCCGGTCCGAAGGAGCACGCTCTGCCCCTGGCCCACGTCAAGAACGGCGGCAGTCAGCTCCCCCGCCCGAAAGGCAAGCGCGGAACAAAGCAGGCAGAAGGCCAGCGTGGCCGCTCCGGCGCACAGCGGGACCAGTATCCGCTTCTTCCCCCGGATCAGCAGCGCCGCTCCCAGCATCAGGTAGAGAAAGACGACCCAGGCCCGATAATAAAAAGAATCCATAGGCAGGGCGGCCAGGGAAAGAGAGGACAGTCCATCCACCACCCAATCCAAATAGCGAGCCAATGCTGTAAAGGGTATTGCCATAACAGCCGCCGCCCCCGGAAGGATAACTCCAAAAACGCCAAGCCACAACCCCGCCACAAAGAGGACGGCTACCGCCCAAAGGGTCAGCAGATTCGCCAGGGGCGCGATCAGGGAGAGATAACCAAAATAGACGGCTACCAGAGGTACCGTCAACAGGGACGCGCCCAGTGTGGCGGATAAGGTGGACACCAGGAAATCCGGGACCACAAGAAGCAACCTGGTCACAGGACTCTTTCGAGGGCCCTCCAATCGAAGCAGCCTCCGCATTCCATTCTGGATACGATCAGATACCAGTAATATCCCGGCCACCGCGCCAAAGGACAGTTGAAGGCCGAGATGGGCGGCGGAAAAAGGGTTCCAGGCCAGCAGACCCATCAGGGCCAATCCCAGTGCGGTGGCCCCGTCCCTCTCCCGGCGGAACAGAGGGGCCAACTGGAGCATCGATATCATCACCGCTGCCCGGAGCACCGAGGGCGTATTGCCCGCGATCCCACAGAACAGCACCGCCCAGACGAGGTTTGCAACAGCGGTGGACCGCTTTCCCCTGCCCAGTAGGAGCGTCAAAAGGCCGGACAAAAAGGCCAGATGCATTCCAGAGACCGCCACCGTATGACTTAGCCCGGTGCGCTGGAGGGATGTGGTAAACTGATCGGTCAGCCCATCCCGGTTTCCGGTGACCAGAGCCTGGATCAAGGGAGCGGTATCCTTCGGAAAGGCGGCGCTGATCCCCGCCTTCAGCTCCTTCGACAGGAGGGCGGACCAGTACCGGATGGGGACTCGCTCCGGACGTTGAATGTCCAGCCGTCCATATGCATGTGCCCGGAGAAAGATGCCTTTGGCGGTATAGTAGGTGATCTCCTCCCCTGTCAGAGTCCGGTCCCCAAGGGTGCAGTGGGCCACCGTAGAGAGCCGGTCTCCGGGTTTGACCTGGCTTCCCTGCTCATCCAGGTAGAGAACGGTGGACAGGGATATCCCCCTGTCCGTTTTCAGCTTTACCAGCACGGACCAGCCGTAGTCCCCCTCCTGGGGCCAATCGGCCGCCTCGGCGCAAAGAAGGACAGTCTGCCCATCCAGTTCTCTGGCTGGCTGGAAAAATATCTGAATATAAGCGGCTGTCCAGGCCAGCCCCAAGGCGCAGCCCGCGCAGACCAGGCGGAGGGCCAGTCCACTATCCCCCAGCCCACGACGAAAAACCAGCAGGGCAAGGAACAGGAATCCCGCAGCCACAGCACCGGCAGGAAGCCAATTCTCTGGCAGGAGCCGGGCGGCCGCAAAAACAGCCCCGGAAAAGGAAAAGGCCAGAATCGCCAATTTCCGCATGGTCCGGCCCTCCCTTTCGTTTGAATCAGCTCGGGGTCAGAAGAAGGAGATCAATCCCTTCGGCCCCAACTGGTTCGGGATGATCCTCATCTGGCGCAGAATGGGCAGCAGGGCCTGATACAGGATATAGAGCAGAATCGCCTTCGGAACGATAGTCAGCAGATTTTTCCCCAGACTGGGGACAAACCAGCCCCAGTAGCCTCCGCCCCGGACCATCATCGTCCACACCGACCCCAGCGCGGCGTTGACCAGCAGATTGACCAGCAGATTGGCCAGCACCAGCCGCCACACCGTGATCCTTGCCCGGTAAAAGCACAGAGCGTATGCGAGCACCCCCAGCATGGTGGATAGGGTATAACCGAAAAAGAACTCGCCGGTCGGCTTTAGGATAAAGCCCAGAATATCCTCCACAAACCCAAAGGCCAGCCCCAGCACAGGGCCGCATACCAAGGCGCAGAGGGACCGGGCCAAAAATCCGAAGGACAGACTGGTGTGCCCGATAGGGATGCTGGGTGGAATGGACAGGGCCCGGGTCAGGGCCACCATCAGCGCGGCAAAGACCAGCATTTTAGGGCTGGACAGAGCCGCCCTCGCCTGCCGCCAATAGGACGGGGTAAGGGGGGTACGGTAGAGTTGGTCAACACTTTGTGTCTGTGGCATAAAAATACCTCCTTTTGTTTTTCGGCAGCCCCGGAAGGGAACGCCGCACAAAGGAAGCAATTTTACCCCGATATGCGGCAGCGGGATGCGGACCACCCACTGCCGCGGGCCGCTTGCGCGGTACCGCTGTTCGTCCGGCGGACAACTCCCCGTCCCGCCGACACTAAAGGCCGGAACCCGGCCAGCACGTGTGATCCTACTCTGCCATGAAAGTAGTTTATAACGTCTGGCCGAAAAAAGCAAGTCCAATCTATTGTTCCGGTCACCTGTTTTTGCCCTTCCTCCGGGCCTTTTCCCCACTGAATGTTGGAAAAGGCATATCTAGCAAGAACAGGAGCGGGGCGCCTCATAGGGCGCCCCGCTTGCAGTACCTATATTTACTTTGCGATATTCTCACAGAAGTTCATAAAGATCTGCGCCACCTCGGCACGGGTGGCCCCGGCGGTAGGCGCCAGGGTGTTGTTCCCCTTGCCGGACAGCAGACCGGCGTTTACCGCCCAGTCCATGGCCTTCACGGCATAGCTGGAGATGGAGGAGGCGTCCAGATAGCCCTCTGTCCCCTTGCCGCTCTGGCTGGTCTTGTACCCCTCGTTCTGGGCGTAGCGGTACAGGATGGCCGCCAGCTGTTCCCGTGTAATGGGATCGTTGGGGCCGAAGGTGTCGCCGTAGCCGGACACGATGCCCTCACCGGCCGCCCAGGAAATGGCGTCGGCGTACCAAGCGCCCTCCGCCACGTCAGCGAAGTCAGCGCTGCCGGCCGCGGGCTTGCCCTCCAGGCTGTACAGCATCTGGGCCACCATGGCGCGGGTCAGGGTGCTGCCGGGGGCGAACTCCCGGTCGGACACACCGGACATCAGGCCGTTGTCCAGGGCGTAGTCCACCGCCTCATGGTACCAGGCGTCCTCGTCCACATCCCGGAAGCCGGCGGCGGGGCAGGTATCCTGGTGGTCGATCTCCACGAAGGAGGCCTCAATGGTCACCTTGGACCGGGGCATCTTGAAGGTATACTTGCCATCGCCCTTGTCGGTCAGCTTGATCTCGTCCCCGTTCTTGTCGGTGACGGTCAGCTCGTCCAGCTCATAGCCCTCGTCGGGCTTGACGGTGATGGTCACCGTCCGGCCGCTGGAGGCGCTCTTGGGGGACACGGTCACGCTGCCGTTGTCAATGTTCTTGTCCACGCTGATGGAGTAGCTGCTGGAGCCGCCGCCGCCGCTACTACCGCCACCTGTAATCTGGTCCGTGTTGAGCACAGCATAGATTGCATCCGGGGACTGGAAGCAAGCGTCCTTCCCATCGTCGCCGAATAGGAAGAAACCGCGCTTCTCGATTTGTCCTCGCTCAGGGAAAGGATTCTCGTTTCCGGCAGCCAGCCAATCTTCATTCAGCTTAAACAGGTCGGTCTTGGAGTCGGCCATCACGGGCTCGACACCGGTATACTCGCCGTCGATGATAGCCACATTGACCGCCACATAGACTGCGTCTTCATTATTCTCATCCACACGGATAGAGAAGTAGTCCTCAGCCTTCTGATCGTCAGGAACGGTCAGTGCGACGGAAGTACCATCCTTCAACAGACTAAAACTGACCATATCCAGTTCTCCGCTGCGGAGAGCGTTCCAGTCAGCAGAACTCATGTCGCTGGGACGTTCATACTTAAATTCAAGGCGCATGGGCAGAACAAAGTCGTTCTCCTGGAAGTCTTGATCGTCCAGAGACAGGTACACGCCACCTGATTCGTGCCCCAGATCATATGCAATCTGGCTCTTGGTGCCGTTCCCCCGTTTGGCCCACATATGAATCTCAAAGTCAGTGGCACCGATCAATTCATCTCCGTCCAGAATGGTTGTGCTGATTTTATCGGATGCGTCCTGGTAGGTGTAAATGGTTACGTCCAGCAGGTCCAAGTCAGCCCGGTCAGCATTAAGGCCTTCCAGATCCGCCCACATAAACTGTGCGCCCGCAGAGCCAGAGTAGCGGGCCATCTCCAGCATTCCGTCAGCCATCATCTTGGTCATTTGCACAATGGACTCAACGCTGATGCGCTCGTTGGCGGAGTGCCACCAACGCTCGTTACCAGGGATGACAGCGCCAAAGGCGGTCATCTTATTCTGATAGTCACTGGCCAGAGTACCGCCTGTGGTACCAACGGGATAGCTGATGTCCAGCAGTTCATTGGGACCGCTGAACTCATCGGGAGCAAACCTAATAGTTGCCTTATAGCTGGCATACTGGAGAGCGGTCAGGGGATTATCATGGGTCAGGTACAGACTGGGTGCGGAGAAAGACGGTACGTTTCCAGAGAGAGCAAAGCCATTCTTCTCACAAGCACTTACTACCGCCTGGGTTGCTGTCTTATAGTCGGATTCATTAGAGTGGATGCTTCTGATGACCAGGGGAATTTCCAAAGTCTTGCTTTCCTGGTCATAAAATGGGAACTTCGAGGGGTCCTCGTCGTTAATCGTGCCCATGGGTGCGATGGTCAGATTGGCTGTTCCGTCATTGGGGTTACGCAACAGATCTTCGGGGATGTCCATGTATTTGCCAATATAGGCTTCGCCCTCAACGCAGTTCTGGAAGAACAGGTTGGAGATGCCATCGGCGGCCTTTTTCAGCTCCATGTCCTCAGGGAGCGCCTGGGACAGGAGGTACATCCCCCAGACCACGGCGTTTTTGCTGTACATGGGCATAGGATACTCCATGGGCACATCGGTGTTGATCTCCATGGTTAAAGTGCTGTTATCTTCGGTCAGTTGGACTTTCTGGGTCTTGCCATCTTCCTTGGGCAGCCAGCCGCACTCCTCGGCGGCCTGTTCTACCTTCCGACAGAATTCCTCCACAGCGGCCTTCTCCGCATTGGAGGTGTCCAACACGAAAATAGCACGGGAGGCAATTTGGTTGGCACTACCGTACACGATGTCCTTCAGAGTGGGGTCGCCTTCGCGCAGGGTCACGCCGGCGCCGGTGCTTACTAAGGCGAAGGGCTTACCTAGGTCCCCTGAGAGGTTCATAGTAAGCGTGGGAGTCCACGCTTTTGTATTGCCTACCACCACAGGAAACCGGGAATCAGAGGTATAGGCAGCGATGGGGATTTCTTCCCGGTTCAGCGTCTTATAGGTCCAGTTGTCATAGAAGCTAGGGGCGCTGTAATATGGAATATCGATATAGTTCAAAGTGTCGTCCGCACTCGGTTTTGCAGGACTTCCATCCTCATAGCAGCCCATGACTATGCGGATGCGGCGGTCGAACTCCACACCGGAGTCCTGAAGGGCCTTAGCCGCAAAGAGGGTAGCCAGGGTGGGACCGCTGTCGTCCTGGACGCCAGCGCCGTACAGCCAACCGTCCTTTACATAGGGGGTGTGGTAGGCTGCTGGGTCACCGCCTTCTGCACCCAGCTTCCCGGTTGGATCTCTCCAGCGTTTCAGCTGGGCATCAGAAATTGAGCCGGTAGGCGAGTCCAAATGACTAAGGGCCATGACCATTTCGGGGGCGTCGGGATCGCCAATTTCTACATAAACGTACTTATCCTCCTGGCGCTGGACCACTTCTAGCCCTAATGCCTCACCCAGTTCCTTGACCCAAGCTAGCTTGGCTACCTTGCGATCATGCTCATTTTTATTGGCCTCGGTGTTGGGCACATAGAATGGATACTCCGTTGGCGCGTCACCAGATGCAGTTGCGCCATAGGAGATAGAGTCATAGCTAGAGCCCTCAGCCAGAGCCCCTACCAATGTATAAGGATTATATGTTTCGTCTCCGACCACCATGTCACCAACGTAACCGGCCAGGTTATCTACAGCCTCGTGAATTGCGGCGCGCTCCTCGTCAGTAACAGTGACCTCATAGGTAACTGCGGGCTGGAACGGCTCATCATCTCCTTCATCACCGCCACCTGGGATCTCTTCCTCTTCTTCCTCAATCTTGAGTCTGGCATACTCAACCAGAGCCCGCAGAGGGGCGTTGGACAAGTCCTGGTCCACATCAGTACCCCTGGTATCCTCCAGAGCGTCACGCTCAGGATGCCACTGAAGTGCCAGAGCGAATGTAGCATTTTGATACTCCACAGCCTCGATGATGCCGTCGGAGGACTTTGCCACTACGGTCAGTCCCTCGGCCAGATTTTCAGGATCGATGGACTGGTGGTGGGCAGTGGCAATCAGTTCGATCTCATCAGAGCCGATAATGTCATACAGCCACTTGGAATCCGTCGCAATACCTATGCCATCGCCGTCTGTGCCGGCGTCCAGTTTATGATAACCCTTACCGCCGCTGTGGACCAGCCCGTCAATCTGCACGCGCAGGTGACCAGCTTTACAGTCTTCACCAAATTCGGTGTAAGTTCCAGTCCCTTTGTCGTAGGTGCTGCCAAGTTTTTCTCCGTCCTCGTCATACTTGGTGTAGCCAGTGTCCTGTACGGACTCAGCCAGGATTTCGGGGATTCCTTCAAGGCCGAACTCTTCACAGACGGTTTCAAGCTGGGCCATTTCCGACTCAGAGGGGCCGGAAAGCACGCCAGTGACGCGGGCAGGAGAGATCTTTCCTTTGAGCACCTGCTGCCCCAGATAATAAGGTACGTCCTGGATCAGTTTGCCGCCGAGGGCGACGTTGAAACCCTGCTCACCCCGGCAGACGGCCAGCAGAGGCACGTCTAGTTCAACAGCCTTACGCATCAGGTAAATATCTGAGGTATCACGGGTGTCGTTCCAGCCGGAAGACCCGTGGGGAGTTTGTATTTCATGATAGAGGTCAGGATTCCAGTCCTCTCCGCCAGTAAAGAAAATACCGTCAATAGAGGAAAGGACATCTGCGGCCTCTTCTTCCGTTTTCACCTGTGGCAGAAAAACGGAAATTGCGCCGTTGCGCTCAAACGCCTCAGCGAAGCCACTGTAATCACTTCCAATGGAATCTTTCTTCCAGGAAATTCCGATAATGGGGCGTTCGGCAATGGATTGTACCACGATCTCTGTAACTGAACCGTCTGTAATGGTTAGATTTGCGGTAATTGCATCGCCGAGGTCATCAGGCGTGCCGAGGGCGGTTTTCAATTCGTCAATGGAACTAATGCCCTCTCCTGACACATGAGTTGCCTCTGTCATTGCGGAGGAATAAACTACGTTGTACTCTAGCTCATTATCTGCATTGATCGTGTAAAGAATGGCATCTTCCACTTTCGAGCCCTGTGCGGCGGGCTGTGCAGAAACGCTCACCGTCAGTAGCCCCATAAGCATGGTGAGTACCAAGAGCATACTGATCATCCGGGATGTGCGCTTGCTGGGAACGTTCATTTTTTGACCTCCTTTTTTAATGTGCTGTGCATCAGGATGCCGAAGCAGAGCTTGCAGTATAGGACGACTTCCCATTTACCTCCTTATTCATTTTAATAATCTGCTATCGGCATCCTGAAAAAGTGTACTTTTCCAAATTTTGGACAGTACATCTTTCTAATATCAAATATAGCATTAACGCCAGAAAAAAGCAACAATTTAATTTTGTTTTTATTCTAATCTCCAAATTTATAAAAGTACACTTTTATAAATTATCCAGATTCTTCCTATAAAAACTCCCCCTGCCCTCATAAGGGCAGGGGGAGTTTCTTTTTCATTCACATCGAAACAGGGCATCCACCGTAGTGCCCAGCACCCGGGCCAGGCAGAACGCCAAGGCCAGCGTCGGGTCATACTTATTGTTCTCGATGGCGTTGACCGTCTGCCGGGATACATGGCAGAGCTTTGCCAGCTCCTCCTGTGAGATGCCCCGCTCTTTTCGCAGCTCACGGATCCTATTCTCCACGGTCAATCACCATATTTCTTTCTATAAATCATCAGCACAACAAAGTAAATCGTCGCTGTCGAAGCCAAATGAATAAAGGGATTGACGGCCATGGGCTGGCTCCGCACCAGATTTTCAATGATATCCAGCACCAGGGCACCAGAGGCCCCCAATAATGTATAGGTACTGGTCTTCCAGACGATCATCTGCCTCCGCTCATCCCCCTGGCGCACCAGAGAGACGATCATCCCCACATCCAGCACAATCAGAAGCAGCAGAAATACGCCAAAGGCCAGCAGGCCGATCTCCGTCATAGTCATAACCAGGTTCCTCCTACTCCATATTGATATATGTCAAACTCTTTTGACATTTTTAAGATATCATAGACTTCAAAATATGTCAAGAGTTTTTTACATTTCGATTCTGTGGATGCTGTAACTGTCGCAACCCGCTCCTCACACACCCTTGTATTTTCCCCTCAGACATGGTATCATAAGGGGCCAAAATCCGCAGGGAGGTCTATTTTGATGACTGACTATTTCCATCTTGATATGGGCCGGGATCAGCTTTTGGCCCTGTCCAGCCTCGGGCTGGCCCACTTGGGGGACAGCGTATTTGAGGTGATGGTACGCTCCTGGCTCTGCCTCCATGGCAAGGCCAAGGTAAAGGACCTCCACCGGGCGACCGTAACCTATGTGGCCGCGCCCGCTCAGGCCCGGCGGCTGGAGCGAATCCTGCCCCTGCTTACCCAGGAGGAGGAGGATGTCTTTCGGCGTGGACGAAATACCGCGCCCCACTCGGTCCCCAAGGCGGCCAGCCGGGGAGAATACCAGGCTGCCACCGGACTGGAGGCCCTGTTTGGATGGCTGTATCTCCAAGGGAGGACAGAGCGGCTCAATCAGCTGTTTGAAGTGATGATGGGAGAGGAATAAGCGCCCCATCCCTCCCCAGTTCTTTTGCGAGGTGGATATCTATGCCCTTAGACGCACTCTGCCTTTCCGGCATCGTCCATGAATTGAATACAGCGCTGGCAGGCTCCAAGATTGATAAGATCTATCAGCCCGGCCGGGATGAGATCCTCTTGGCTCTCCGGACCCAAGGGGGCAACGCAAAGCTGCTGCTGTCCGCCAATCCCAGCCACCCCCGGCCCCAGCTCACTCAGCTGCCCCGTGAAAACCCCGATACCCCCCCTATGTTCTGTATGCTGCTCCGCAAGCACCTCACCTCTGGACGGATTCTGGAAGTCACTCAGCCTCCGCTGGAGCGGGTGGTAGAATTTCGTCTGGAGGCCCTGGACGAGCTGGGCGACCGGGTGGAACGCCGGCTGATGCTGGAGGTTATCAGCCACCGGGCCAATCTGGTCCTGCTGGATGGCGAGGGCCGCATCCTGGACTGTATCCGCCGGGTGGACTCCGGCCTGTCTGACGGCACCGGGAGCGGACGGCTCCTCCAGCCTGGGATGTTCTACCGCCTCCCCCCCGCCCAGAGCAAGGAGGATCCGCTACATGCGGACAGGCAGCGGCTGGAGGAACTGCTGTCCACCGCCCCAGACGAGGCCCAGGCCGACAAATGGCTGTTGGACACTTTTGGAGGACTCTCTCCCCTAGTCTGCCGGGAACTGGCCCAGCAGGCGGGCGGCAGCACCGACATTCGTCTGAATGTCCTGGGCCCGGCGGGCCGGACCAGGCTGTTGGACCAACTGGAACGGCTCATTCGTTCCGTGAAGGAAAACCACTTTCATCCGACGCTTATCTACCTCGATGGGAAGGCAAAGGATTTCACATTTCTTCCGGTTACTCAGTATGGTGGAGCGGCGAAGCTGGAGAACTGGCCCACTTTCTCCGCTATGCTGGACCAGTTCTACGAGCAGAAAGAAAGTCTGGAACGGATCAAACAGAAGGGGCAGGATTTGATCCGCTCTGTCACCAACGCCAGGGACCGCACCGCCCGGAAAATTGGCAATCAGGAAAAGGAGCTGGCCGCCACGCTGGACCGCGACCGACTTCGTGAGCTGGGTGACATCCTGACCAGCAGTCTCCATTTGATGAAAAAGGGGATGTCCCGACTTCGGACGGTAGATTTCTATGACCCGGATGGCAAGGAAGTAGACATCAAGCTAGATCCCCTCCTGACTCCCCAGCAGAACGCCGCAAAGTATTATAAGGATTATAACAAGGCCAAAAAGGCGGAGGAGATGCTGACCATCCAGCTTGAGAAGGGGCGCAAGGAGTTAGATTACCTGAACAGCGTTCTGGAGAATATCACTCTGGCAGAGGGGGAGCGTGACCTTCAGGAGATCCGTCAGGAGCTCACCGACACCGGATACCTGCGCCGCCAAGCCAAGGCGCGTGACCGAGGGAGGCGGGTGTCCTCCAAGCCTATGGAGTTCCGTTCCTCCGCCGGGCTGCGCATCTCGGTAGGTAAAAATAATATACAGAACGACCTGCTCACCTGTAAACAAGCCTTCAAGAGCGACATTTGGTTCCATACCCAGAAGATACATGGCTCCCATGTCATCCTGTGGACCGAGGGGAGGCAGCCCGACGCCCAGAGCCTGACCGAGGCCGCGGGTCTGGCCGCCTGGTTCTCCCAGGGCCGGGACAGCGGCAAGGTCCCAGTGGACTATACGCCGGTAAAGTATGTGAAAAAGCCCGCTGGTGCCCGCCCCGGCATGGTGGTATACACCACTTATGAAACCGCCTGGGTGACCCCTGATGGTGAGCTATCCAAGCGCCTCCGCGTCAAATGACCCCTCTCCCCTCCGCCGGTTCTGGCGGAGGGGATTTCTTTTCCCCTTAACGTCTCTTTTTTCGACCCGTTTTTCCTTTTCTCCTCTCTCTGGCTAAAAAAGAGTGTCGAATAGCAGCGAATTGGGCTTTCTTTTGCGATATCTTTTTCTTTTCATTCTCCCATTACCCACTATATAATGTATTTACAACGAAAATCCGGGAGATGAAGCACAAGATGATGGAAATGAAAATCGCATCAAGAAGCTGCGCGGACGACCTAGGAAGACAGCGTACATTTCACTACTATCTCACAGTGGATCAGATACCCGTTGGTCAGTTCTGCTGTGAGGACTATGGTGTACGGATTGACGAGGAAGATGGGGATTCCGCCTCGGTGCCGTCCATTACCACAAGCCCTGTCCGCATTGATGAGCTGATGACCCTTTTAGTGGACAACCTTGTGGGACCTGTCAGTCTGGAGGACGTAATAGATGACTGGAAATAAATCGTGCCGGGCCCACTTAGGTGGGCCCGGCACATCTGTTACTTCTTTCGGTTTTCAAACTTCTGCATCAGGGCTACCAGCCCGGCAATCAATCCCAGCACAACAAAGATGCCCAGCATCCCCTGCCCCATCATTCCAAGGGCATGGATTATATTCTCATTCATATTCTTTTCCTCCTTGTTCCACTGTTACAGGATAGGATTATTAGCGAAATACTGCAGTACCACGCCGCCGGCCACCACAGAGGCGATCTGTCCGGACACGTTGGCGGCCACCGCGTGCATCAGCAGGTGGTTCTGGGAGTCAGCCTCCTGCCCCAGCTTCTCAATGACCCGTGAGGACATGGGGAAGGCAGAGATGCCCGCGGCGCCCACCATGGGGTTGATCTTATTCTTTGGGGTGATCAGGTTGAGCACCTTGACAAAGAGAACACCCACCACCGAGTCCAGCACAAAGGCCACCAGGCCCAGCCCCATGATCATCAGGGTCTGCCACTGAACGAACTGCTCTGCCCGCATGGAGAAGGAAATCGTGATGCCCAGCAGCAGGGTGATCAAGTTTGCCAGCTCGTTTTGAGCCGTCTGGGACAGGCTGGTCAGCACGCCGCACTCCCGAATCAAGTTGCCGAACATAAGGAAGCCCACCAGTGCCACCGAGGAGGGGGCCACCAGACCAGCGATGGCGGTAACCACGATGGGGAACAGGATGCGCAGCCGCTTAGACACTCCCTGGGCCCGATAGGGCATCCGCATAGCCCGGTCCTTTTTTGTGGTGACCAGCTTGATGGCAAAGGGCTGGATAATGGGTACAAGGGCCATGTAGGAGTAGGCCGCCACGGCGATGGCACCCACATAGTCGGATTTTAGTATCTGGGACACCAGGATAGAGGTGGGCCCATCAGCGGCGCCGATGATACCGATAGAAGCGGCATCCTTCAAGTCAAAGCCCAGTCCAGCCGCAAACAGGATGGTCAGGAAGATGCCCGCCTGGGCAGCCGCGCCACACAGGAACAGCTTGGGATTGGCCAGCAGGGGGCCGAAGTCTATCATGGCGCCAATACCGATAAAGAGCAGGATCGGCATGGCCTCGCTGGCCTCAATGCCCACCTCAAAGAGCCACTGGATGATACCGTGGGTCTCTCCGATGCCCTCGCTGACTTGGTTGATAACTCCGGACAGGGGCAGGTTTACCAAAATCGCGCCAAAGCCCATGGGCATCAGCAGTGCCGGCTCAAACCCCTTTTCAATAGCCAGCCAAATAAGCAGTCCGCCCACCACATACATGACAACCTGCTGTGGCGTAATGGACAGCACACCCTGCCACAAAAACTCAAGTCCCATTCTTCCGACTTCCTTTCTCTTCCAGCTTCAATATCTTTGTGTGGGAAGTTTGCCCGATATCCGTAAAAAAAGACCTGCGTTCCCATATTTGGAACGCAGGTCTGGTCATTTCAGGCAAAACCAGAAGGCGGCTGGCACCTTCATGCTTGTTGGCTTGCCGCGCGGAGGGCCGCGCCGACTACTCCCCTTAACAGCACACATCGTATCACATACTTCCTGCCATTGTCAAGGACCGGGCAGGATTTTTTAATCTTTCTTAACGAGGTCTGTCATGGCCTGTTCAATCGCTGCTTCCTCCTGCCGCATGGCTCGCAGGGTCATATCTAACAGCTTATCAAGGTCCCATCCCAGCAGCTCTGCCCCTCTGGCGATTACATCCCTGGAGCAGCCAGCGGCGAACTTCTTGTCCTTAAATTTCTTTTTCAGCGATTTGAGCTCCATATCCGCCACACTTCTGGAGGGACGCATCAGGGCGGCCGCCCCAATCAGTCCGGTAAGCTCATCCGCGGCATAGAGTACCTTCTCCATCTCATGTTCAGGTTTGATCTCCACCCGCATTCCCCAGCCGTGGCTCGCTGTCGCGTGGATGATGGGCTCCTCTACTCCAGCCTCCCGCATCAGCTCCTGGCTTTTGACGCAGTGCTCCTCCGGCCAGCGTTCAAAATCCAGGTCGTGGAGAAGGCCCACCAGGGACCAAAACTCCTTCTCTTGACCATAGCCCAGCTCCTGGGAGAACCATCCCATGACGTGCTCCACGGTAATGGCGTGGCGCAGATGGAAGGGCTCCTCATTGTATTTGGTCAGCAGGTCCCACGCCTGCTGTCTAGTGATAGACATCATATCCACTTCCTATTTTTTCTTTCCTATAGCCCTTTTTCTGTAAAGGACGCTTCCCCACAGTCCAGACCTACAGAAACTTTAATAGGCGGTCACAATACCGCCGTCGTTGGCATAGACAGAGGTGATACCTCCGGCTTCCAAAATAATGGTCTGGGCAAACTTACATTTGGCTTCTACCATATCCTTAACCTGAAAGGCCCGCTCCAGACAGTTGCAGTGGGTGATGGCCAATGTCTTGCCCTGGTGCCCCGGATCGCCGGCCATTTTATCCACCATCTTGACCAGAGCCTGTCTGGTGGTGAGGGCCTGACCCAGCTTGCATATCTCCCCCTCTGGGGTTGCGGCCATAAGCAGCTTAATCTTCAGCGCTCCGGTGACCACTGCCTGGAGTCTAGTTAGGCGACCGTTCTTTCTCAAATTCTCCAGGGATTCCAATACGAAAAGGGTCTGCATCTGGTAGATGAACTGCTCCACCTCCCGCACCACATGCTTAAAGGCCATACCACTGGAGGCCAGCTCCCGTATTTTCAGGGCGGTAAGCACCTCACCGGAGGAGGCGGAGCAGGAGTTGAACACATGGACATTGACTTGGGGCTCCTCTTCCTCCAGTAGGAGCTTACCCTGGACCGCACTGTTATGGGACCCACTGAGTAGAGCGGACAGGGTAACTACATAGACATCTTCCGCTCCTCCACGGTAGGCATCCAGATAGGACTGAGGCGATGGACATGAGGTAGAGGGAGCGTCTTCGCTCTGTCGCATGGACCAGAGCAGATCAGCCTGATCGAAGCCCTCGTCGTCCACAAAGGTACTGCCATTTGAGCGGATGGTCAATGGCACCTTAACAAAGCAGGGGTCCTTCAGCATCTGGGGGGATAGGTCGCAGCAGCTGTCCACAACGATTTTAAAACTCATGTATCCCATCTCCAAACATAGTCTTTAAAATTAGATTGTGCAAAATAGTTTACCACACCCTTCGTGGAAAGTAAAGAAAAATCAGTCAGTGGTATTCTCCGCATAGGGCCTCTCATCTCTCAGCTCCTCGTCCAGCTCCTTTAACAGCTTTCTGTCCTCTTTGGATGAGAGGTCCAGCTTCTCATACAGGTCCGGCCGACGCTCCCTAGTCCGGAGGATGGACTGCTTTCTCCGCCACTGTTCCACTTTGGCGTGATTGCCGGACAAAAGAATCGGGGGCACTGTTCGGTCGTGCCATACCTCCGGTCTGGAATACTGAGGCGCCTCCAGCATACCGTTCCAATGGCTTTCGTTCTCATAGCACGATGGGTCAGACAGCACGCCGGGCACCAGACGGCACACAGCGTCGGCCACCGCCATGGCGGGGATCTCGCCTCCGGTCATCACAAAATCTCCAATAGAGATCTCTTCATCCACACACTCGTCGATAAACCGCTGGTCGATCCCTTCATAGTGCCCACAGACCAGGATAATGCGCTGATAGTCGTCCTTCAGGCGTCTGGCGTCGGCCTGCCGGAAGGTCCTGCCCGCCGGAGACATATAGATAGTGTGGATTCTTTCCCCCGCTTCATCACAAATATGCTTCCAGCATTGATAGAGGGGATCGGCCTGCATGACAGCACCTCTTCCGCCGCCGTAGGGGTAATCGTCCACCTGTTTCTGCTTATTTTTTGTATAATCCCGGATCTGGTGACAGTCGATGCGGATATAGCCCCGCTCCTGTCCCCGCCCTAAAATAGACTCGCATAGCATATCTCCCACCACGTCTGGAAATAATGTCATAATATCAATGTGATACATGGAACGGCCACTCCCTCCTATCGCAGCTATTTTGTCTTATTATACGGTATCTTTTCCTCTTTTTCAATGTACTTTTCCGAAATCAAAAGCTTCTAATAAAAAAGAACTATTCCTACTATCTTTTTGGAAGAAAATGTGGTATAATAGCGGTGGTAAAAATCTCCTTTTAGAAAGTGAGGTCCAGATATGTACTGTATCCGCAAAGTGACAAATGACTTGCTGTGGATTGGCGGAAATGATCGGCAGACTCCCAAGTTCGAGGCCGCCCACCCCGTTCCCAGAGGGATGTCCTATAACTCCTATCTCCTTTTGGATGAGAAAACCGTCCTCTTTGACACGGTGGATCGGGCCGTTCAGACCCAGTTCTTTGAAAATCTGGAGCAGGCCCTCCATGGACGCAAGCTGGACTATGTCTTTGTCCACCACATGGAGCCCGACCACGCCGCCACCCTGGGCGACCTGATGATCCGGTATCCCGAGGCTCGCATCGTATGTAATGGCAAGTCGGTGAACATGATCCGTCAGTTCCACTGCGCAGATCCGAACCACGCCATTTTGGTCAATGAAGGGGATACGATCTCCACTGGCCGGCACACCTTTACCTTTGCCAACGCTCCCATGGTCCACTGGCCCGAGGTGATGGTCAGCTACGACAGCACCGACAAGATCCTGTTTTCCGCCGACGCCTTCGGCACCTTTGGCGCATTGAACGGCGTCCTCTTCGCCGATGAGTTGGACTTTGACCGGGATTGGCTGGATGAGGCCCGGCGGTACTACACCAACATCGTGGGCAAGTATGGCCCCCAGGTGGCCGCCCTGCTGAAAAAGGCTGCCGGGCTGGATATCCAAATGATTTGTCCCCTCCACGGCCCCGTCTGGCGTAAGGACCTGGGCTATATTCTGGACAAATACTCCAAGTGGGCTGCTTACGAGCCCGAGGAGCAGGGCGTCCTCATCGCCTTTGCCTCCATTTACGGAGGGACCGAGACTGCGGCCGCTATCCTGGCCTGCCGGCTGTCTGAGTTGGGCATCCGGACGGAAATGTATGATGTGTCGGTAACTCACTACTCCTATGTGCTGTCCGACTGCTTCAAGTACAGTCACATCGTCTTTGCCTCCCCCACCTTCAATAATGGTATCTTCGACCCTATGGAGCACCTGCTCCGTGACCTGCTCCATCACAACCTGCAAAACCGGAAGGTAGCCCTGATCCAGAACGGCTCCTGGGCCCCCGCCAGCGGGAAGCTGATGACCCAGGTACTGTGTGAGATGAAAAATATGGAGTTGCTTCAGGAGCCCATCACTCTGAAGTCCGCTCTTGCCCCAGGTCAGGAGAAAGAGTTGGAGGAATTGGCCCAGGTATTGGCCGCCTCTGTCAAAGGTGAGGCATCTACTCCTGTCCAGGAGCCCGCGGCGGACAAGCCCAAGGGCTTTGTATGTAAGATCTGCGGCTTTATCTATGAGAGTGACACCCTGCCCCCTGATTTCGTCTGCCCAATCTGCCGCCGGCCTGCCAGTGACTTTGAGCCTGTCACCTGACTTTTCTGGCGGCTGACGCGAGCCTTCTATTCTAGGGCCGGCCGGTAAAGATATCGGTCTTTTGATAGCCCCTGACCACCAAGGAAGAAAGGAGGATGCCTGGTGAAGTATATCTGCGATCTGTGTGGTTTTATTTATGATGAGGCCACCGAGGGCCCCATGCCTGACGACTATACCTGCCCACTGTGTGGGGCTGACAAGAGCCACTTCCAGCCCGAATAAAAAAAGCCCCGGACATCTTGTGGATGTCCGGGGGCTTTTTTACCGGGTCAATGCCTCCGGGATGGTGGCACGGGTATGGCGGATCTCCTCCCATACGGTGGTCTTTTTCACAAAGCTGCCAAAGGTGATTGGGATCCAGGACAGGAGGAACAGCCAGTACAGGGCCAGCGCCTTCCACAGACGCCTGTCCCATTTTCCCTCCACAGCCAGCACCAGTCCGGCCGCCAGGGTGGAGCCAAGGGCGGTCAGGCCCAGATTGAACACCAGAGCTCCCAAAAAGGCCGCCAGAGCCTGTCCGACCGTCTGTCCGAACAGAGCGGCCGCCAGAGAGGACAGCAGGAGATTGGCTACCGCTGCCACCTGATAGGCTGGGATCATCAGAGTAAAGCCCAGATCCGCCAGCCGGCCTCCTCCCTCCCGGCAGACGGAGGAACCAACGCGGGAGAGATAGGCCTGGGCTACCTGGAGCGTGCCGCTGGACCACCGCCGGCGCTGCTTGACGGACTCCTCATAGGTAAGTGGCTGCTCGTCATAGGTGACAGCCTTTGGCACCCACCATACCTTTTCTCCAGCCAGAACGCACTGGGCAGTGAGTTCCAGATCCTCACTAATGGTGGAGGAGTTCCAACCGCCCAGTTCCTCCAGCGCTTTTGAGGAAATCATGAAGCCGGTCCCTCCGATCATGGCCGAAAGGTCCATCCCCGCTTTGCCCCCGTTGTGAAACCGGTCCATCATCCAGTAGTAGATGGAACAGCAGCCGGATATCAGGGTATCGTAAGGGTTTTTGCTGTCCCGATAGCCCTGTGCGGCACGGGCTCCGGACATATAGGCGTTATTCATCTCAGTCAGAAACCGACTGTCTACCACGTTATCCGCGTCAAAGACGCACCACGCATCGTACTCCCGGCCCCGGAGGCGGTTATAGGCAAAGCGAAGGACCTCGCCTTTGCTGCGCACCGGAAAGGGACACTCCAGCACCCGGGCCCCGAAGTTTCGAGCGGCCAGTGCCGTGTTGTCCACACAGTTGTTTGGAATGACCCAGATATCGTACAGTTCCTGGGGATAGTCTTGCATTAAAAGACTATTAATGAGGGGGCCGATGACCAGTTCTTCGTTTCGTGCGGCAACCAGAATGGCGAAACGTGTCCTGGCCGGGTGCCAGCCACAGTCCACTGGCTTTCTCCAGGACATGAATCCGGTGAGCAGGTAATATCCTCCCCACAGGGCTACGGCCAGGCCTGATATGCCCGCCAGTGTCAGAATGGCTGATAGCAGCAGTCTTTCCATATTGTTCGCCTCCCTGTCTTGTTGCTTCTGATCCTAACAGGAAAATATTAAGGATAGACTGCTGGATTCATTAAGATTTGGTAAAGCTATTCTTAATCTCTCCCTCCTCACGCTCTTAATACTGCCTTATTTTTCATCGACTAAAATTTACATTTTATTAATTTGACAGCTTTTCCAATTTTTGATATACTAGTTTTGTGAATTATGCCCTTTTTCACTCATTTAAAGTCACCCAAGATTTCTGTCTGCGGATACCAATCGCTATTTTCCCCACTGGCGTTTTTCTGTTCTGATGTGGGGTGATTTTTTCCTTATGGCCCGGCCGTCTCTTGCGGCCAACGGAAAAGGAGGTCTATATTGCTTCGATTCGACCATGTTTCTCTCTCTTACGGCAGTCAAACCATATTAAATAATCTATCCTTTGAAATACAGGAGGGACAGTTTGCCGTTCTCATCGGCCCCTCCGGCTGCGGTAAAACCACCACGCTGAAGATGATAAACCGGCTCATCCAGCCCAACAGCGGACATATCTATCTAAATGACCAGGATATCAGTGCCGTGGACCGGGTAGAACTCCGCCGTCACACAGGCTATGTCATACAACAGATCGGTCTGTTCCCCAACATGACCGTCGCACAGAACATCTGTGTGGTGCCCAAACTGCTGAAATGGCCCAAGGAGAAGTGTGATCAGGTAGTCCATGACCTGCTGGAAATGGTCAATATGCCCTTTGACCAGTATGCCCACAAGTATCCCTCGGAGATGTCTGGTGGGCAGCAGCAGCGCATCGGCATCCTCCGGGCGCTGGCCGCCTCCCCTCCCGTTGTCCTGATGGATGAGCCCTTCAGTGCTTTGGACCCCATGACCAGGCGCTCCCTCCAGATTGAAGTCAAGAATCTGCAGCAAAAGCTGAACAAGACCATTATTTTTGTCACCCACGACATGGAGGAGGCTCTGGATCTGGCCGACGTCATCATCTTTATGGACCACGGCAATATTGTGCAGATGGCCCCGCCGGAGGAGATGCTGGAAAATCCCGCCACCGACCAGATCCGGGATTTCCTGGGTAAGCATCACGCCGGGCCCTCCCCTGAACAGCTGACGGTGGACCACTTCATGCGTACCGGAATCATTACGGTCAACCAGAACCGTGGTGTCAACGAGTGTGTCAGCCGGATGCAGCACCACAACGTGGACACCCTGCTGGTGGTGGATGAGTACCGTCACTATCAGGGCACTGTCTCCATCGCCGACATCCGCCTCACCGGCCATGTAGTCAAGACCATAGGCCCTCTGGTGCGGAACAGCACGCCCACGGTCCACAGGGGCGACAACGCCAAGGAGTGCTTCGACCAGCTGGTATCCAGCGGCTTCCCCTATCTGGTCGTCCTGAATGACGATCAGACGGTGGCCGGCATCATCACAAAGACCAGCATGGCCTCCGCCATGGCTGAACAGCTGTGGGGGTGATAGCGTATGTCCGAAGTATTGCTGTCCATTTTGCAAAAGACCGCCGAACATACTGGTTATACCCTCATCAGCGTGGCCATCGGCTTTGTACTGGGCCTCTCCCTGGGTATTGGCCTTTCCCGCTTGCCTACCCTGGCTAAGTATCTGCTTCCCCTGTTATCTATCTTGAACACGGTACCCGGTATTGTCTTTATTGGTGTGCTGTTCATTCTAATCGGCATGACTCCGGCCACCGTCATCATTGCGCTGTCCATTTACGCCATGTTCCCTGTACTGAAAAACACGGTCACCGGACTGAATGGCGTGGACCCCCAATATAAAGAGGCAGCCCGAGGCTGCGGCATGAGCCATTTCCAGAGGCTGTATCTGGTGGAACTGCCTCTGGCCATGCCCACCATCATCGGTGGGCTTCGGCTGTCCACCGTTTATACCGTCAGTTGGGCCGTACTAGCCGCCATGATCGGAGAAGGCGGACTGGGCGACTTTGTCTATAAGGGCGTCAGCAGTAACAACAACGAGCTCATCCTCCAAGGGGCCATTCCGGCGGCTGTTCTGGCCCTCACACTTGGCGCTCTGGTGGATCTGCTCCAGCGTCATGTGGTCCCCCGGGGCCTGCGGAAAGGCGGGGTGGGGAAATGAACGTTGCTTTGATATGGGACCATCTCTCTCTGGTCCTCTCCGCCCTCATCCTGGCTGTGGGCGTCGGTGTTCCCCTGGGCCTGCTGGCCTACCTGTTTCCCCGGTTTGGAAAAGCCATTCTCTGGGTGGTAGACCTGATCCAGACCGTCCCCGCCCTGGCCCTGCTGGGCATCATCATGGTGGTAATGGACCCCGGCTCCCCTACCGCCGTCATCGGTTTGACTCTATATTCCCTGCTTCCCATCGTACGCAATACCTCTCTCGGCCTGTCCCAGGTGCCTGAACACCTGAAGGAGGCGGCCACTGGCATGGGAATGAGTGGGACCTATCGGCTGCTCCATGTGGAAGTCCCTCTTGCGGTCCCCATGCTGGTCACAGGCATCCGCATCGCCGCAGTCAACGCCATCGGCACCGCCGTGTTTGCCTCCTTCGTGGGTGGAGGAGGTCTGGGCGGCCTGTTCTACACCGCCATCCGTCAGGAAAATATGGGCATGATCTTCGTGGGCACACTGGTACTCATGGTCATGGCCTTTGTCTTGGATGCTGGACTGAGCTATATGGAACACAGGCTGTCCAGCCACAGTCGGAAGAAGCTGCCCACCCCTGTCAAGGCCGTGGGCAGCACGGTCTTAGCCGTAGCCGGTGTTGCTCTGGTGGTATCTATGTTTCTCCCCGCTGATACGGGAGGCCAGCTCACCCTCTATGATGGGGACTACTCTGAGGTGAAGCTGATGCATTCCATGGTGGAGCAATTGGTGGAGGATAAGACCGATTTGGAAGTGGTGATCCTGGACCAGATGACTCAGGTGAACAACCACAATGAATTAAAGGGCAGCAATCCAAGCTGTGACTTGATGTTCAGCTATGACGGGACCATCCTCACCACCTTCCTTGGGATGGACACCACCGACATTCCAGAGGGAATGACGCTCTATGACTTCGTCAACCAGACAGTGAGTGAACTAGAAGGCCTGCATATGTTGGGCAAGGTCGGTCTGAATAACACCTATGCCATCGGCGTGACCCAAAACATCATTGACCGCTATGGTGTCTCCAAGATCTCTGATCTTATCCCCATCGCGGGTGAGCTTCGCTTCGGCGCGGAGCATGAGTTCTATACCGAAGAGGGCAGCATGAAGTATCAGCCCTTTGTAGATTACTATGGACTCACATTCCAGTCCGCCAAGCCGGTGGACGTGGTTCTGAAGTACAACGCCGTAGAAGAGGGCGCCTTTGACGTCATGGTGGTCTACGCCACTGACGGCCTGAACAAGCGTGCCGGCCTGACCATTCTGGAGGACGACCAGGGCTTCTTCCCGGAGTACTATGGGGCATTTCTGGTACGCAACGACCTGTTTGATGATTTTTATGAGGCCGCGCCCAATCTGGAGCAGGTTTTGGAGTTGCTTACCAACCAGGTATCCAGTGAGGATATGGTGGAGTTGACCTATGCCGTGGATGTCGACGGTCGTTCCGTACAGGAAGTCGCCCGAGAGTTTCTAGTAAGCAAGGACCTGCTGGCACAGTAAATATGATCCGGCCCCCTCAGAATAGTCCGAGGGGGCCTTTCCCATTTTATGTATAGGGACAATCTCTCCCCTCATACCCTGTATCAACACAGAATTCGGGAGGAATGAGGATGGAAACTCGTATCGCAGAACTGCGCTATAAGGAAGTCATCAGCGTTGAGGATGGCAGCCGATTTGGTTACGTAGGAGATATGGAAGTAGATATGGACACTGGGCAGGTACGAGCCCTGGTCGTCCCCGGCCGCCGCCGCTTCTTTGGGCTGCTCGGCCGAGAGGAGGATAAATACATCCCCTGGAGCGCCGTTCGGCGCTTTGGAGAGGATATTATTCTGGTGGAAGACCACGGAAGCCGGAGAACGCCCAGGCGTGGTTGAACGCTCATCCGCCTCCCATGGCACAAATGCGTCGTATCCACAGAAAAGGCCGCCCACTAGGGGCAATCCCGATAAAGAAGTATTGTCTAATCCCCCGGACAATGGCGTAACGCTTCGGCGTTACGCCGTTGTCCTTTTGGTGCGCTTATCATATTCCGGAGAAAAGCTGATCTCCCCGATGAAATTATAGTGAACATCAATTCTCTGCACCCTATGTCCGCTGGACTTGTCTGGAGCGTGTACTACCACTTTGTCCACAAACTCCCGAAGTAAAGCCGGGGTCAGCTCCATAGGCTGGGTGTATTTCCGTACCACCTTCAGGAAGTTCTCCATGTTGGCCGCCTGCTCCTCCGTGGCCTCCAAAGCCTTCTGGAGGCCCGCCACGGCCTCCGCAAGCCCCGCCTGCTCCTCTTCATAGGCGCAGGCCAGCTTGTCAAACCGGGCCTCTGTGAGCCGTCCCATCACCTTGTCCTCATACAGCCTTTGGATGATGCCGTCCAACTCCTGGATGCGCTTCTGCTTCTTCTCCAGCTCACGCCTTGTCTTTTCCCATTCCGATTTTCTGGCCCTCTCGCTGTTCTCCGTGGCCTGCCTCACAAATGTTTCCTCGTCCTCCTGGACATAGGCAAGCACCCGCTGGATATTCTGGAGCACAAGCTGCTCCAGGACCACCGCCCGTATGTAGTGGGCGCTGCACTGTTTCCTGGTGCGGTAGCTGGAACAGGTGTAGCACTCCTGTTCATAGGTCCATGAACCGGTACGGCAATGGTAGAGTTTTGCTCCGCAGTCGGCGCAGTAGGCCAGCCCGGAGAACATACCCATTTCTCCCATCTTCGTGGGGCGGCGGCGCTGGGCGCGTATCTTCCGCACCCGCTCCCAGCTCTCATGGTCTATGATAGCCTCGTGGGTGTTCTCGAATACCGCCCACTTCTCCGGGGGATTGCAGACCGTTTTTTTCAGCTTGTAGGACAGCCTGGTTGTTTTGAAGTTGGTGGTCCTGCCCAGGTAGGCGTCCTGGTCAAGGATGTTTGCCACTGTATCAGAGGTCCAGCGGCAGGGGTCCTCCGGGTGGTAATTCCGGGTGCGGCCTGTCCGCCGAAATTCTATCGTCCCCGGTGTGGGGATATCCCGCTCTTTCAACATACGGGCGATTTTGCCGGGGCCGTTACCTTCCTGGCAGAGCTGATAGATCAGCTCCACCACCGGGGCCGTTTCCTCATCCACGAGCAAAGTGCCGTCCTGGTCCCGGATATAGCCGTAGGGGGCGTTGGTAGACAGCCGCTTGCCGGATAGTCCTTTGGTGCGGAACACGGCGCGTATCTTCTTGCTGGTGTCTCGGCAATACCATTCGTTGATGATATTGAGGAACGGGGTGAAGTCATTGTCCTGCTGGTTGGCGCTGTCAATGCCGTTGCTGATGGCGATGAAGCGCACACCCAGTTCGGGAAAGCGCATTTCCGTATAAAGCCCCACCTCCAGATAGTTCCGACCAAATCGGGACATATCCTTGACGATCACGGTGTCGACCATACCGGCCTCGATGTCGGCCAGCATTTCCTGGAAGCCCGGGCGGTTGAAATTCGTCCCGGTATAACCATCATCTTTGTAAATTTTATACTGGGTCATACCGTGCTCTCCGGCGTATTTGGTGAGCAGTTCGATCTGATGGGTGATGCTGTCGCTGTCCCCGGCGTTGTCATCATCCCGGGAGAGGCGGACATAGAGCGCCGCCCAGGTCTCTTTTCTGTTGTTGGACCGCCTGTTCATCATTTCCTCCATTCCGGCAGTCGCCGCATGGGTCTCATTTGACCCTTTTATCGTACTTGAAATGGGGAACGGCGTCAAATTTTGCGGCGCTGGGTCTTGTCAAGCAATCACCGCCTCTTTTGTAAAATAAATCGCACGGTGCGATTTATTTCGCCGCTGTCAGACAAAAACCGCGCCGGACTGCCCGGCGCGGTCTTATGCTATTCACGCTGATTTTTCAAAGGCGGAGCAGGCGGCGGCTGGCCGGGCCGCTCCATAGGGTTTCCGTGCCTCCCCCCATTCCCATGGGCGGGGCGTCCTACGCTGTGACGCATAGCCGACGCAAGTATCATTGGCCCGCTGTCTGCCTCCTGGCCTGCGGGCCGGCCCGCCCGCTTTACGGCGCTGGTGTTGTTCGCTCCTGTCCTGGCGCACCCGCCGCCCGGCTCCGCAGACAGTTCTCGTACCTGCTGCCTGTATTCGCTTGTCCGTATGTAAGGAGACGGTACTCCGTCAAGCAGGAGTACGGTATATCCTCCCTTATCAGTTTACAACAGCACCGCTACAAAATAAGGCGAAATGCGTCCCACCGTGAGATTTATTTCCTGTACTTTTTGCTCAGACGGGGTAGAGGGTGTCCTTTTTCCTCAATTTCTATACTCGCTCACACCGCACTGTGACCCTGGCCTTGCCGCCGATGGTACAGGTGAACAAGGTCAGGTCCCAGTCTCCGGCCTCCATCTCCTCCACAGCGGTTCCGGCAAGCTGTTCCAGTTTGGACACCTGGTAGGAGAACAGATTGCTATCTGCGTCCGTGAACAGGACTTTGTCCCCCACATTCAGTTCACCCAGGCGGGCGAAATGCCGCTTGTAGTTGTGCCCTGCGATAATCAAGTCATCCAGATAGGCGGAACCGGTGTACCGGCAGGGTGCCAGCTTCAGGGCCTGGTCGCTCCATTGGCTGACGACGGGCAGCGTCAGCTCTAGGGCCGGTATCTCCAGCGTGCCGATATACGCTGTTCCGTTGATGTCCACGGTGGGCATCTCCATCTCCGGGTCCAGGATATAGCCTGGCAGCTCTGGCTGAGGGGCCGATACAGCCGGCTCGGCGTCGGGCTCCGGAGCCCGAGCCATCTGTTCCAGGGTCTGCTGGGCGGCCCGCCCGGCCCGCTGGTCGTCCCAAAGGTTGTAGGCGGTAAGGCAGAGGGCTGCCGCGATCAGCAGCAGCCCCCCAAGAATCAAAATCCTTCGCGCCATCACTTCCGTGCTTTGCGCTTGCCCTGATAAGGCGGGTTGAGGCTGATCCCGCCAATTACCAGCCCCATACCGGCCAGAAGCAGCGCCAGCACCAACGCCCAAGGCTGTCCGGTCTGGGGCAGGCCCGGTTCACTGGTCTCTTTTGGCTCGTCAGGGGTTCCCGGCTCGTCGGGTTCATCGGGTTCGTCCGGCTCGTCAGGGTCATCCGGTTCGTCGGGTTCGTCGGGTCCGTCCGGCTCGTCAGGGTCCTCCGGTTCGTCGGGTCCGTCCGGCTCGTCAGGGTCCTCCGGTCCGTCGGGTTCGTCGGGTCCGTCCGGTTCGTCGGGTCCGTCCGGTTCGTCGGGTTTGTCCGGTTCGTCGGGTTTGTCCGGTTCGTCGGGTTTGTCCGGCTCGTCGGGCTCGTCCGGGTCCTCCGGTTCGTCGGGCTCGTCGGGTTCGTCCGGCTCGTCCGGGTCCTCCGGTTCGTCCGGGTCATCGGGTTTAGCAGTATTTGTGATGGTGAACTCGGTTCCGTTCTGCTCCACAGTTACAGTGAAGCCATCCGGCACATCTACCTCCTGGACTGTCCATCGGTGACCGTCCGGGAGGCCGGTCCAGGTGTACGTCCATCCGTTGCTGTCACTCAGTTGGATAGTCTCCTGCTGCACGCCGTCTTTCAGCAGGGCGACGGTAACGGATTTTGGAGCTATGCCGTCATCGTCCAGCTTCCAGACCTTTTTCACCGTTACGCTGGTGGTGTCGGTGCCGGGGTTGCCGCCGTCCTTATGGTTGTTAAAGGTGACGGACAGCGTTTCATCCGTCGTGATCGTGCCCTGTGCATTGCCCGGCACCGTGGTCGTATAGCCGTCCTGGTTCGCTTCCGCTTCTGTGACGGTATAGGTAATTCCCACGGGAAGACCAGTGGCTGTTTTGCTCTCCCCGTGCTTTAGGGTAAAGGTGGTAACGCCATTTGTAAACGTCATGTCGCCGTATGTGCCGTTGATAGGCTCATCGGAAATCAGGGTTACGGTAAAGGTAAACGCTTTGTCCTGCTCGCCGCCGGCGCCGGTGACCGTCTTCGATACAGTCAGCCCGCCGGTTTTGTTCGGTTCCACCGGCGGCTCGTCGGGGTCATAGGTGTTCGTGATGGTGAAACGAATGGTATTCCCGACCATTTCCGATTTGCTGATTGACGTCGTAAACCCGGGAACGGCCTCCTCCCGGACGGAGTATTCCGTTGTGCTGGGGTCATCCGTCAGGCCGGAGAAGGTGGCCGTCCAGTCATTTGTTTTGTTCAGTTTCACCGGGCCAAGCTCTTCGCCGTTGATGAGCAGATAAACGCTGACTTCGACCTGTTCATCCTCCGGCGTATTTTCCCACTTTTTCTCCACGGTGACAGAGTAGGCCTTTTCCGCCGGCGTGCCGATGATCAGGTTGCCGTTAGTGCCGATACCGCCGCCCCGGGAGGCGTGGTTGCCGGTGATGACGACGCCTTCCTTCTCCGCAATCGCCATCGCCGCCGCTGCGTCGTCAGCGGACACTACATTTTTCAGGGCAACGGATGCGCTCTGGTCAACGGTGTCTGTGTAAAGTTTCTGGAAAGTCTCCCCATACCGCATGGATCTCGTTGCAGGCGCGCCCGTGCCAAAGCTTCGGTCTGCGTCGCAGTCAGGCTTAGGATTTTGTAAATACAAAGTTACGCCGCCGTCCCGATAATATTGGTTCAGTCCGCCGCCCAGCATGTGGGCGTACAACGTCAGGGTATTCTCGCCCATAAAGTTTGAAATATCGTCTCCGGCCTGATTACTGTCCCGTATTCCATCAGCGGCTTGGGCATGGTTATCATAGACAGCGCCGCCATCTGTGACATAAATCTTAATATCCCCTGTGCTGCAGGTCCACAGGCCGCCGCCTAGGACATCGGCGGAATTGTCTGTAATGACAGTGTTGTAGAGCTGGAGGGTCGCATCCTTTTCCACATAAATTCCGCCGCCGAAGCTGACATTACACTCCGATGTATTATCCGTAATACTGCCGCCAGAGATTACTGCGTGTGTTGTTCGGATAAAGATACCAGCGCCGCCCGCGTGGGCGGTGTTCCCGGTGACAGTGCCGCCGCTCATCTCGAAGGTGTTGTCCTTCTCTGTATAAATCCCGCCGCCGCCGGATTTCTCCGCAGTACAGTTGAAGATGGTGCCGCCCCTCATGTAAAAAGCGGGGGTTCCGGTCTCATCCGTCGTCTTATGCAGATAGACGCCGCCGCCGAATTTCTCTGCGGTGCAATTCCTGATCTCGCTCTCGCCGCTCATGATAAATTGGGCGGAACCGCCTACGTAGACGCCGGCCCCATCGCCGTAATGATGATTTTCGTCCGCAAAGCAATTTTGGATCATGCCGCCGGTCATTTCAAAGGACATTGGCTGGCTGTCCGTGCTTTGCAGCAGCACGCCCCGGCTGTTGTGCTCTGGATTGCCCTGAATCGTACCGCCAGACATGGTCATGCTGCCGCCGTTGTCCACGCAAACGATGGCGTGCGATAAATCGGCGTTTCCGGAGGACAAGGTGCCGCCCTTGAGAGAGAACAGACAGTTCGCGGGGACACTTACAAGGGTTCGGACGTCGGCCGACGTGGTCACCGTCAGATCGTTGGAAGCGATGGTCAGGGAACCGGCTCCGGATAGCCGGAAACAATTCCCACCTGCTTTCAGCGAAAATGTGATTGTATGCTTTCCATCGGCGGTCAGTTCAACGTTTCGCTTGTCTATCGTGATCTGCTCTGTGATTGTTATGTCATTCACAATCTGGACCTTGGTGGTCTCTTCCTGATTTTGGTTAACCGCATTGATGGCCTCCTGGAGAGAACCGTATTCGACCTCGTCAATCTTTGCCACAACTTCTCTATCAATGTCTTCGACGGTGCCTCCATTCTTATCAAAGGTAGCATCTTGGTTCTGATATACATAATTGCCGCTTCCCGAAGAACAGCTTTTTATCGTTCCGTCATTCATGATAAAAGCTGCGGTGTCAAAAATCGCCACACCGCCGCCGCGGCCTGTTGCGAAGCAGTCGATAATCGTCCCGCCGGTCATGGTGAATTTTCCTGTTCCGGTGACCGCCACACCACCGCCGTCCTGCCCTGAGCAGTTAGAAATTGTGCCATTGCTCATGGTAAACTCAGCAGCGCCGATTATCCAGACACCACCGCCGCGTCCCGTTGAGGAGCAGTTGGTAATCATCCCGCCGGTCATGGTAAACGACATCGGTACAGAGGGATCGCTCGTGTCCTGCAGCATCACGCCGCAGCTGTTTTGCTCTTGGTTGCCTTCAATCGTGCCGTCGGTCATGGTCATGCTTCCACCGTTGTCAACGCAGATGATGGCTTTTGATAAATTGGCATCTCCAGAGGTCAATGTGCCGCCCTGCAAAGAAAGAGAACCACTTTTAACAACATTTACGATGGACCGCAGGGACTCGTTTGTGGTTGTGATGGTCAGTTGGCCTGATATGGTCAGCGAGGCTGCGCTGTCGCTCCAGTTTCCGACCCGAAAGCAATTCGATGTTTCAGCAAGGTCGGAAAAAGTGATTGTGCATTCCTCGTCCGCCGTCAGAATAACGTTCTTGCGCTCGATGTTGATCTGCTCTGTGATCGTCGTGTCGCGCACGATCTGAATCGTGGTCGCACCCTCTTGGTTCTGCCCAACCCCTTCGACGGCCGCTTCCAGCGTTTTATACTGTTCTGACCCAATGACCGCAACCGTATCAGCATCCCATTCCGGCGTACCGCTGTTGTCAGGCGTGTCCTCCGGCTCGTCCGTATTCTTCGGATTGTCCGGGTCATCCGGTTCACCGGGTTCGTTCATGTTGTTGTCCGTGTTCCTGTTGCCATCGGGCTGCTGGTCCCGCTGCGTATAGTCCGCACTCTGTCCGCCCTCTGTATTACCATCAGCAAAAGCGACCGAAGGCAGCCCCGCTAAAAGGCACAACGCCAGCACTCCAGCCAATATTCGTTTTTTCATAAAATGATGCACCTCTCCTGTTTTGAAAAATTGTACCTTTGCAAATTGGAACATTTTTAAAGTTTGTGTGCAAAAAAGCATTGAAAAAGCAGTGTTTTTCGTGTACCATACAAGTAAGCGGTAAGCTGTCTGAAAATTTGTAAAGGTACACCTTGACAAATCGGATGGTTTTGCAGTGATTTGCAAAGGTACACTTTTTCAAATTTTAGGCCAGTTTATTTTAGTCGGACTTTTCAAATTTGACCGCCTTGGCGTAGAAGGTGCCTACTGGCATTTCACAGGCATTTGCCGCTTGCTTCAAGGTCAGCCGCTTGTTTCTCCACTCTCTGTGCACCTCGTGGAAGTTTTCGGGCAGAGGCCGGGGCGGCCTGCCGAACTTCACGCCCCGGGCCTTGGCGGCGGCGATCCCCTCGGCTTGCCGCTGGCGGATGTTTGTGCGTTCATTTTCCGCCACAAAAGAGAGCACTTGCAACACAATATCGCTGAGGAATGTGCCCATCAGGTCCTTGCCCCGGCGGGTATCCAGCAGGGGCATATCCAGCACCACGATGTCCACGCCCCTGTCCTTGGTGAGCAGCCGCCATTGCTCCAAAATCTCCTTGTAGTTGCGGCCCAGGCGGTCGATGCTTTTGATATACAGCAGATCGTCCCGCTTCATGCGCCGTACCAGCTTCTTGTACTGGGGGCGCTCAAAGTCCTTACCGGACTGTTTATCGGTAAAGATATTCTTCTCCGGGATGTTCAGCTCCCGCAGGGCAAGAAGCTGGCGGTCCTCGTTCTGGTCTTTGGTGCTGACCCGGACATATCCGTAACTCGTCAATGTTAAATCCTCCATATTTGGTCCATAGGCAATACTCCGATCTTTCAGTTTATAACAGCGGCGGGACCGCTGCTTTTTCATGTTCGCTCCCTGCGCGGAAAGGGTCGAAATAAATCCCACGGTGGGACGAATTTCCTGTCGAAAAATGGATCGCACCGTGGGACGAATTTCAGGGCGGGTAAAACCATCCCGGCCCCGGAAACGGCAAAAGCCGCCCTTGGGCGGCTTTTGGGGCATATCCCCCCTTGGATACTGAAAACACCGCCGGGCCCCGGCGGTCAAGGCCCGCCCCACCGGGGCGGCTCGCGGCGATTGCGTCAGCAATCGTCCGGCCTTGACGGGTGGGGGCTGGCGGCGTATCCTCTCTCCCGCAAAGGGGGGGGATGCCCTGGCCCCGGTTAAAGGGTATCCTTGACCAGCCGCCATGCCTGGCCGACCAGGTCGAGAACACGGGACAGTTCCTCTTCGGAAATGGCCTCCTGGGTATTGGCCCACCGGGCGATCTGGTTGACATTCCGGCCAATGGCGGACAGCTCCCGGAGCAGGGCGGCGTATTCCTGGGGCGGCTTTGGGCGCACCTCTGTTCCAGCTATCAGGTGCCGGAGCAGGGCGCTGGCAGTCAATCCAGTGTCGGCGCACAACTGGAGCAGATGGTCGTGCTCCTGTTCATCCAGCCAAAAGCTGACATAATACGGGCGGCTCTTCATGGACGGGCCTCCGTCCTGTGCGCCGTGGAAAATGCGTCCCATGGGACGCATTTCGGGGGGTTGGGGGCTTTGCCACCAACAAGGGTCGTTTGTGTAACAAATGACATACTTGCAGAAGCAGCGGCGCAAGATGCGCCGCTGCCTGGGTGGAGGACTGTTTTCTGGTCCTGTTTGTCAAGAAAATATATCGCACGGTGCGATTTATTTTTATCTGCCTCTGGTTTGGGCGTTGGGTGGATAGCTCGTGGAACTGTGCGCGGCTCCACCTTTGCGGAGGGTGGTTGTTCGGAAGATGACGGTGTGTTCCTGTCTGCCCTCTGTTTCTCTGGTCTCTGACAGGATTGATAGATGGATTGATAAGTCTGGATAAAATCAGTTTTATTTCTATCAGTCTTATTACAATTCGGTTTTCCGCAGTCTGTACCGGCATATTCCGTTAGTCCCGGGGCGGAATAGTGGACTTGCTCACTCCGGACAGAGCCGGTGTCAGGGGCTTTGTCCAGTTCTGAACTGTTGTGGTCTGGCTCGGGAGTTTCCTGGGAGATAAACCGCTTGACGAATATCTTTGTGGGCTTACCCTGGCCCTGCTTGACACGCTCGATCAGGCCTACGCCCCTGGTGGTATCCAGTTCGGCCAGCAGCTTCATACCCTTTTCGCTCCCGCAGTTCAGCGTCTCCTGGACCTCATTCAGGGTGAAATAGATGAACACCCGGCCCTGGTCGTACCAGCCGTTCCGGGCGGACAGGCTCATGCGGTCCAGCATGAGGGTATAGAGCAGCTTGGCGTCATTGGACAGGCCCTTGAAGCGGGGGTCTTTCATCAGGGCTTTAGGCATGGAATAGAATTGATACTGTGTGCTCTCCTCGCCTCGGAAATAGTCAAAATGAGTATTGTTAGTCATATTCGCTCCTCCTTCTGAGCATAAGAAAAGACCAGTTCAATTTTGAACTGGTCTTTTCTTCTTACATTTTCTTGTCAATGAGGCCGCTTTTTGCGGTGACTTCCTGTGTTTTTGTCATTTTTGTTCTTGGTCTTTATCCGGCATCGGCTTAGGGCGGCCTTTTTACCTGTTCTCTTACAGCTCCACAGCGGTATCCGTGGCAAAAAACCATAGCGCCTTTCTTGCCACGGGTCTGTCCAGTATGGTGGAGAGTGCCCGCGCGTAGGCATCCAACTGGGCCCGGTACTGTTCAGCGCGGGCCAGTTCCTCCCCCGGAACTATCCTGTCGCTCTTAAAGTCCAGAACTGTGATCCCCTGCCCGTCCTCAAACCAGGCGTCAATGACGCCCTGGAGCAGGATATGCTCTCCCTCCGTCCGGGGATAATACTCCTCCGCCGGCACCAAGATGGAAAATTTGAATTCTCTACGGCACTCTCTTGCCTGGGCCATGGCCTTTCCCAGTGGGCTCTGGAAAAAAGCCGCCAACCGCTGGGCGGATACAGCTTCACGCTGGAGGGCTGTCAGAAAGCCCCTGTCCTCCAGTTGGTCCAACAACTGACCGATTCTCTCCTGGCTGTGGTCCCCCTCCAAGGGAATATATTGGACCGCCTGGTGGATGGCCGTACCCCGCTGGGCTGGAGTCAGGCCCTTTTCTTCTGTCATAAACCGGGGGCGGTAAATGACTCCGCGCTCTCTCCCAACAGTCTCGACCAGCTCCCCGGCCTCCTCCGCCGCCTCCTGATCCTGGGGACGACCCTTGATCTGGGTCGCTGTCAGCTTAGAAGGCACATTGGCGCAAACCATTTGCGGGTAGGTCCATCTTAGTTGAGCCGCCAGCTCCGGCATATCTTTCTGTACCAACTGCGGCAGGTCAGTGTAACGTCCTTCCGTTTTACGGTCCTCTGCCAGGGGGGCTCCATCAATCCAGCGGATGTTCCAGGCTGGTCCCAGCCCCTCCGCCCTGATATCGGGCAGACCAGCCAGTTCCCTCACCCCCCCTGCCTCCGGGCGGGTCAGGGCGTGGAGCAGCACCCACTGTCCTACGTTCTGCTGCCGCTCCAGAGCTAGAGGGGAAATAGGAACGGACAGATCCTCCCCCAGCCGCTCCAGAGCTCTGGCCCCCTCGGTGAGCGCCAGGGTCAGGATCAATTTCTCCTTTGCCCTGGTCATGGCCACATAGAGCAGCCGGAGCTCCTCCGACATCATCTCCCGCTCCAACTGCCGGGCTACCGCCAGACGGGCCACAGTGGGATACTCCACCATGCGCTCTCGCTCCAGTCCCTTGGGCCCTACGCCCAGGACAGGGTGGAACAGCACCGGACGCATCAGGTCGTCCCTGTTCAGCCGCCTGGTCAGGCCACATACGAACACCACAGGCCTTTCCAAGCCTTTGGACCGGTGGATCGACAGGATGGACACGCCCTCCCCCTCATGACCGTGAGCCGTAGAAGCGAGCTTCCCGCCAGACTCTCTTAACCGCTCCAGCCGAAGTAAAAATTGGAACAGAGTGCGGCAGCCGCTGTTCTCTAGCTGACCGGCCAGATTATACAGGGCCAGCAGATTGCTCCGCCGCTCCTCCCCCCGCTCCATGGTACCGAACAGGCCCAGGATATTGGTCTGCTCATAGATGTGCCAGATCAGCTGCCGGCAGGTCTTATCTCCCGCCCCAAATCGGAGTTGGGACAGCTGATCCAGAAATTCCCGGCAGTCCTCCTCTCCCTCCAGCGCCCCTTGGGACAACGCGGTGTAGAAGTCCCCCCTGGATCTGGACCTCAGTTGAGCCAGCCGGTCGCTGGAAAATCCATAGACCGGGGAGCGAAGGGCGGCCAGCAGGGCCACATCCTGCCGGGGGTTATCCACGATCTGGAGGATGGACAGCGCCACGTTGACCTCGGTGGTTTGGAAAAAGTCCTGTCCGCCGTCGGCGGACCAGGGGATCCCCTCCTCCCCAAGCGCTTGTATGTAGTGGTGCAGCACCGCCCCCGGACTACGAAGCAGAAGCATCACATCCGAGGGTCTCAGTGGGCGTATCTTCTCTCCCTCCGTCACCATAAGAGGCCTGGACAACAGTTCTCTGATACGCTGGGCGGCAAACCGGGCCTCCAGCAGGTCCTTATTTGCCTTCTCTCCCTCCTGGTCCCCCAAGAAGGACAGGTCCAGCCCATCCAGCTCCAGAGCGTAAGGTCCAGTCTCATCTGTCTGCTCCTCTGGCTCCGAAAACGTCCCTCCAGGCACCAGGGCCTGGTCCTCCGTGTAGTCCAACTCACCGAATTCCACGGACATAATGGCTCGAAAAAGGTCGTTACACCCCTCCAGGACCTGGGGCCGAGAGCGGAAATTCCGGCTCATCACCCGCTTGCGGGGCTGTCCCTCCTCCGCCTCGTCCCCCTGGGCGAATCGCTCATACTTATTCAGGAAGATCGTGGGGTCGGCCAGCCGGAAACGGTAGATGGACTGCTTTACATCCCCCACCTGGAACAGCTTTCGTCCCCCGTTGGAGAGGGCATAGAAAATGGCGTTCTGGACCTGGTTGGTGTCCTGATACTCATCCACCAATATCTCATCAAAACGGGTGCTCCAATAGCGGGCCAGCTCCGTCGGCTCCCCGGCACCATCGGCAAGCAGCTTCACCGCGAAGTGCTCCAAATCGGAGAAGTCCAGCAGTCCCCGCCGGTCCTTCTCCTTGGCATAGGCGGCCTGAAAATCAAGGACCAGGTCCATTAAAGCCTGAACAGCGGGGCGTGACAGAGACAGCTCATCCAAAAGGGTCTGGCTGTCCCCTGTCAGCCGCTCCTCTATCCTTCCAAGCAGCTTTTTGCAGCGGTTCCGGATCTGTTTGACCCGCTCACCCGACTGGACAGCAGCCGATTCCTCCATGGGGCTGATCTCCAGCTCCCGCTTTTTCTTCCGTCCAGCCGGCGGGAAGGGGATCGGAAGGGCGGATACCGCTCCGTCCCAGCTCCGCTCTGACAAAAACCTCTCCAACCCCTCTATGGTGGTCATAATGGAGGCCCCATAGTTGGTTTCCAACAGCTCGTCCTTCCCAATCATCGTCAGAGCCTGGGACAGCCGCTCCAGGCACCATTGGCCCTGACGTCTGGCCTCGTTCAGCAGCAGCTCTCCCCAGGCCGTCTGGCTTAGATCGGATACCCCGTCCAGCTCCCACAGCCCCTTCTGCCCCTCCAGCCAGCGGGCGGGGTCTGGATGGCTCTGCACTCGGCCGTAGATGTCCAGCACGATCTGGGCCAGACGGCTGTCGTCCCGCCCGGCGGCGAGGGTGTCTGCCAGTTGAGCAAAGGGACTCTCCTCCTCCAACCCCTCATAACGGCAGTCCAGTACCTCCTCCAGAACTCGTGCCATAATGACCTGGCTCTCCCCCTCATCGCATAGGCGGAAGTCAGGGTCCAGATCCAGCAGATGGCCGCTCTCCCGCAGGAGAACAGAACAAAATGCGTGGATGGTGGAAATCTGGGCCTGATACACCAGTGTGGTTTGACGGCGCAGGTGCCGGTCGTTCGGGCGCAGGGCCAGGCGGTCAGCCAGTTCCTGGGCGATACGTCCTCGAAGCTCCGCGGCCGCAGCCTTGGTATAGGTTATGACCAAAAAGCGGTCGATATCAACTCCCTCCCGGTCCACGCGGTCCAGCAGCCGCTCTACCAGCACCCGGGTCTTACCAGACCCGGCGGCGGCGGATACCAGCAGCTCTCCGCCCTGGTCGTCTACGATCTTCTGTTGTTCCTCTGTCAGCGCAAAGGCCATAATGCCACCGCCCCTCTCTTTCCAGGGGATCCAGTCGTTCCCCCGCTGTTTGTCAGCCGTCTCCGGCAGTTCCTCACAAGATTAGCACAAAAGTCCCAGCCGTAATCAGCAGCCCGCCCAGCACCTTCAGCACTGTCACCTTTTCTCCCAGGACGAGGAAGGCCAGTACCATGGAAATGACCACGCTGAACTTGTCAATGGGCACGACCTTGCTGGCCTCACCAATCTGAAGGGCGTGGAAGTAACAGATCCAGGACAGCCCGGTAGCCAGACCGGACAGGAACAGGAACATCCAGCTCCTGGCGGTGATGTCACCGATGCCTGTATGCTTTCCGGTGGCAAAGACGATCCCCCAAGCCATAACCAGTACCACTATGGTACGCAAGGCTGTGGCCAGATTGGAATTGATCCCCTCCATCCCCAGCTTGGCCAGAATTCCGGTCAGGGCGGCAAATAGTGCTGACAACAGCGCAAAAACAGCCCACATAAGTGGTTTCCTTCCTCTCTCCACTTTCTTCACTCTTTGAGCACGCTCAAAAACTTTTCTATGCGGATACCCTTGTTCTTTTCAATCTCATCCTGTTCCAGAAAGATGAGCTTTTCCAGTACGTCCATGGCCCGCTTCACAGCAGGGCGCAGGGGGCTTCCAGCCAGGAGTTCCCCCACCAGGACGGCGGAAAACATATCCCCTGTCCCTGGGAAATGCACCCGGATAAACCGGTAGGGGATCGTAAAATATTCCCCGCTTCTGTGGTCATAGCCCCAGACTACATGGCTCCCACTCTCCTTCGATACACCGCTGGTGACCACGACAGATCGTGGGCCCAGCCCCCGCAGCCGGTCCACTACCTCCTTGGCCTGTGACTGGGACAGAGCCTCCTCCCCCTGGTAAATGCCGGACAGAAATTCTGCCTCCGTCAGATTAGGGACGATTACGTCGGCTACCCCAATGAGGCGGCGCATATTCCCGACCGTCTCCTCCGTGACACCGTTATAGAGCTTACCGTCGTCCCCCATGATAGGGTCAGTCATGACCAGCAGGCCCTCCTTCTTCTGGCTGGCGATAAAGTCCCGGATAATGCCCACCTGGGCCGCCGAAGCCAGAAAGCCGGTGGTGATACAGTCAAACTGAAATCCCAGTTGCTTCCACACCTCGATGGCCTTTACCATGTAGTCAGTGGTATCTAATATGGTAAATTTCCCGTAGTCCAGAGTATTGGACACCAGGGCGGTGGGCAGGTTGTAGACACTATGGCCCATATTGGACAGGATGGGCAGCATGGCGGCCAGAGCCACCTTGCCGTAGCCCGGCATATCATTAATAATCAGGATATTTTTATTATTCTCCATTTGGCTTCTCCTCTTTTTCTTGTTCAGCTCCGGTCCAATAGAAACTCCAGCACCGTATCATTGAAGCCCTGCCAATTCCGCCTGGCTATAAAGTGGTCACCAGGAAGGATGACCAACCGGCTGTTTGGGATATTGGCCGCGATTGACTGAGTGTGGCTCTCTCGGATCATATCCTGTTCCCCCGCCACTACCAGAACCGGCATGTCCAGTCCCGCCAGCTCCGCCCTGTGTATATGCGGCTGGGTTACCATCAAATTCAGCATCTCCCAATTTTGTTTTGCCTGTTGGCTGAACAGGGCACACAGGCGGCACAGCCCCCATCCCAGCACTATGGGGATCTGTGTCTTCAGCTTTACGCCACACGGGTCCAAGTTTGCCCCGTTTAGTATGAGCCGCTCTACACGGTCCGGATACTTCAGCGCAAACAATAGGGCCACATTTCCTCCATCGGAAAACCCCAAGAGATGACATTTGGAGATACCATGCTGATCGAAAAACGATTTCAAGTCCTCCGCGAATTGGGACAGTGTAAACGGTCCAGTGCCCCGTGGACTCTCTCCATGTCCACGAGTATCCACAGCAATCACCCGAAAATGGTCGGCAAATGGTTCCATTTGCCTTTTGAAGTAGGTATAATCCTCCCCATTTCCGTGGAGCAGTATCAGTGGAAAGCCCTCTCCCTGCTCTATATAGTGTAATCTGATCTCCATTTCATAGTTCCTCTCCCATATTTTCCCAGAACTCCTGGGCGCTCATACTGGGCAGCCAGCGCCTACGGTCCCCACCCCGCCCTTCTTCAAAGTGGCAGGCGGCGGCATAGTCACAGAAGCGGCAGGCATTTTTTTCCGGTCCCCGCCAGAAAGGATCCGCGGCGATGTTGCCCTGGGCCAGCTCTCCGCAGATCTCCCCCAGCACCCTTTGGATGTGGCGGCCCAGGCGGCCCAGGCGCTCCGCGCTGGCCAAGGCGTCTCCAGTGATAGCTCCAGTAGACTTGGACACCTTCAGGGGAAGGAAACGGTACCCTTCTTCAGAGACGTGCTCCATAGCCTCCAGCACGGCGAAGTCATCCAGGACCAGTCCGCTTCGGACCAATTCCCTGTCTAACGCCTTGCGCCATGCCTGTTCACTCATCGTCCGGCTTCCTCGAACCACCGCGTCCCGAGCCGGGAGATACAGCACCCCGGCGCCCTCTACTGGCAGCCCATAGAGGGACTCCCCCCGTTCTTCCAGAGTAAAGAGATAAAGAAGCATCTGAAGGCCCAGGCCGTTCCAAACCTCAGTAAGATCAAAGGACTTTCGCCCCGTCTTATAGTCCACCACCCGCAGATAGAGTCGCCCGTCGTGGACCCATCCATCCACCCGGTCTACGAACCCAGAAACGCTGATAGTAACTCCATCCACAGTCAGTTCGACTGGCGGCAGGTCCTCCCCCTTTCCAAAACCCAGCTCAAAGGAGATAGGTCGGAAGCTGGAGTGAAGAAGCTCCTCCGCCACGTTGTCCACCACCGCCTGGACCGATCTGAGCAGTCGGTGGAACAGGTAGCGGAAGCGGTCACTCTGGCCTTCCAGCCCTCCCAGCTCCTCGGCCACATAGCGGTCCACCGCCTGGCGGGTGAGCTGTCGCAGCCGGCCGCGCGTATCCTCATCTAATTTTTCCGGCTCCATCCCAGGCAGTCTTGTCTGGCGGAACATATCGTCCTGAAGGACATGCTCCAGCACATAGTGGACAAATGTGCCATACTCCGGCGCTGTAAAGCCTGCCGGCTTTCTAGGCTCTGCCCGCAGGCCATACCGCATAAAATAGGAGAAGTGGCAGGATTTATACTTGTCCATCCGTGAGGCGGACATGGCCACCCGTCTCCCGTACAGCTGGTCCACCGTCTGCCTAGTGAGTTGCCCCCTCTCCCAGCCAGCTACCCGCTCCAGCTTGTCCACTTGGCTCTCCAAGCCAGACAGGCTTCCCAACAGTTCCCGCAGCCTCGTGTCTCTCCCCGCCTGCTCCAGGGCGGGCAGAGGGGCGGACAGCCGGAAGCGCCCCTCCAGCTCCTCCTCATGGCATATGTCCAAATCAGTATAGAGCAGCTGCAGCCGTTGGGCCAGGAAACAGGGCCTTCTCTCCTCACCTCCCGGCCCCTGGACAGCCCAAGATACCACTAGGCGGTGGCTGGGGCGGGCACAGATCTGATAGACCGTAGTCATCTCCCGGAAGAGCAGTTCCCGCTGGGACTGGTCCAGCTCCAGACCGTATACCGCCAGCAGAGAGCGGTCATCATCTGACAGCAGGCCAGGAGCCGCCCCAACCCTGGGGATGGAGCCGTCATCCGCCCCCAATAGAAAGAGAGCCTTCACCCTGTGCCCTGTCTGACGGGTGGTTTCACCGGCGGTCACCCGATCCAGGGAAACCGGGATCGTTCCTACATCATATTGGGACAGGACCAGCCGAAACAGGCCGGCAAACTCCTCCAGGTCCATTCCTCTCTCCCCCAGCAAAGCAGCGCACTGCTCTAGTCCGCCACAGAGGATCTCCCAGAGCTGCCGGTACTCCTCCGCCAGAGCGAGCTCTCCCCGCTTCTTCAGCGCCTCTACCCGTGCCTCCAGCTGATCTGGCAAGCCAATGCGCTCCAAAAATCTGTAAAGGGAAATCGCCTGTCCTCTTCCCGTCTTGTCTTGGGCCTTTCTCAGTTCCTCCAAAGGAGCGGTCACCTGCCTTCTGGCGCGGTCCAATCGCTCCAGAAGGGCACGGTCCTCTTCCTCCCAGGGGATGCCATATCCTCTAGGATGCCAAGTCCATTCCTTTGTCTGCGTCCAGCGGCTCCCCTTGATATCCCACTTCAAAACATAGTTTTCCAGCAGATCTCGGTCTTCTTCCCCCAGGTCCGTCAGTCCGGTCTTGAGATAGCGGAATATATCTTCGTAGGCATAGCCCCCCGCCACAGTATCCAGGGCCGCGGTGACCAGGGTGAGCACGGGCTTCTCCAAAATATCCGCCATAGCGGAGGAAAATACGGGTATCCCATATCTGGGCAGCACCGATTCTATCAAATCCTGGTAGGCGCCATAATCGCGGGCCACCAGACCAATGTCCCGAAAGCGGTAGCCCTCCTCTCGTACCAGGCTCAAAATGCGCGATGACACCCACTCCACCTCGGACCGCATGGTATTGGCCCGAAACAGAGTGACGGCCCCTTCACAGGAAATGGGGCTCTCCAGGCCCCCACCGAAGAGATGCCCCTCCAAAAATTGGAGCGGCCGCTCTTTTGCCGCAAAATCCCCGACAAGGCATTCTACTTTATAGCCTATTCTCTCCCGTTGAGCCAGTCTAATCAGTCGGGCCGCCGTTCTCCGTGCTGGGGAAAAGATGCCTGTCCCATCCTCATCCTCCTCCAGGTGGTCACAGGTCAGGGTGACAGTCATATGCTCCGCCTGGACCAGAAGCTGGCCCAGGACCTCCTCCTGCTGGGGCGTAAAGTCTGTAAATCCATCCAACCACAGATCCTTGCCCACAGCCCAGCGGCACTCCTTCAGCTTTTCAGCCGCTCTGGTCAGGCGATCCCTAGGGTCCAGTGCCACGTTTGCCGTGAGCGCGTCATAAGTCCCACAGATCAACCCCAGGTCCCTGAGTTTATTCCCTTCTGGGCCTCCTGCTTCCTGCCCCGCGGTAATCAGCGCCTCAGGGGGGATACAGCAGCTCTTCAGCTCATCCACAGTGGCCAACAGAGCGGTGAGGAAAGCAGGGCGCTGCGATGCGCGGGCATACACCGTCAGGACCTCTGATGTCTCCTTGAGGGCCCGGTACATAAGCAGAAGACGCCCGCCCCCGTCCAGCTCCCGCTCCCCCAAGCCGCCAGCGGCCTGAAAGACACGGCCGCATAGTCGGCTAAAGGACAAGACCTCAGCCCAGAGAGAGGCCCCGTTCCCCCCCATCTGGCACAGAGCACGCTCGGCCTCATGGGACTGCTGCTCAGGGACCATCAGGACCTGCTGGCGCATTTGCCCGGCCTGACACAGACGCTTCAGTACCGCAGTGGTCTTTCCCGCTCCCGCGCGGCCAAGGATCAGCTTCAGCATCTTTTTTGTCCCCTCTCTCTTCCCGGCATCCCAGGAGATCTGTTCTTCAGTCGTTTCTGATATTGTATCACGTTATTCCAGTCAAAAAAAGTCCTTGACACTCTTTTCATCATAAGGAAAGAGGGCCTCCTTTTCAGAGGCCCTCTCTCAGTGTATCCGATACCGCTCCAGAAGCAGCTTCATATTGTTGTTGACCAGCTTTTGTGCCAGCAGTTCCCGGAATTGGACGGTCTTCTCCCTTCCTCTATTTCGCAGCTCTTCCAGGCGGGCAGAGATTTCTTCCCGCTCCCGCTCCACTCCGCAGGCCATATCCTCAAAGGCGGAGAGACGCTCCAGAGCCGCTGCCATTTCCTCCGGGGCCACTGTAACTTTTCCGTCTACAGTCCTTGTATATCGCTCCATGTCATCTTCCTCCCTTCAAAAACAGAGCCGCGCTCATGCGCGGCTCTGTACCTGATATGTCAGCTGGGGTTGACGGTATAGTTGGGAGCTTCCTTGGTGATATAGATATCGTGGGGGTGGGACTCCCGGAGGCCAGCGGCGGTAATCTGCATAAACTGGGCCTTGCTGTGCAGCTCCTCTACGGTGTGACAGCCAGTGTAGCCCATACCGGCCTTCAAGCCGCCCATCAGCTGGTAGATGGTCTCGCCCGCCAGTCCCTTGTAAGGAACTCGGCCCTCTACCCCTTCGGGAACCAGCTTCTTGTTGTTCTGCTGGAAATAGCGGTCCTTGGAGCCCTGGTTCATGGCCGCCAGGGAACCCATACCCCGGTAGACCTTGAACTGGCGGCCCTGGAACACCTCGGTGTCGCCTGGTGACTCCTCGCAGCCAGCCAGCAGAGAGCCCAACATGACCACGCTGGCGCCGGCGGCCAGAGCCTTTGCGATATCACCAGAATATTTGACGCCGCCATCGGCGATGATGGGGATATCATACTCAGCGGCCACACAGGCGGCGTCATACACCGCGGTGATCTGGGGTACGCCGATGCCGGCCACCACACGGGTGGTACAGATGGAGCCGGGACCAATGCCGATCTTCACACAGTCGGCCCCTGCCTCAATGAGGGCCCGTGTCCCCTCGGCAGTAGCTACGTTACCGGCGATGAGCTGTACGTCGGGATAGAGGGCCTTAATACGCTTGACACAGTTGAGAATATTCTGGGAGTGGCCGTGGGCCGAGTCCAGAGCCAGCACGTCGGCCCCCGCCTCCACCAGGGCTGCCACCCGGTCCAGCACATCGGCGGTAACGCCGATGGCGGCACCCACCAGCAGGCGGCCCTTTTCGTCACGGGCGGAATTGGGATACACCGTCGCCTTCTCGATATCCTTGATGGTAATCAGGCCCTTCAGCCGGAACTCGTTGTCCACAATGGGCAGCTTCTCAATCTTATGCCGGCGGAGAATCTCCTTGGCCTCAGCCAGAGTGGTCCCCTCTGGGGCGGTGACCAAGTTCTCTCTGGTCATTACATTGTCGATGAGCTGGTTCATGTCTGTTTCGAACTTCATATCCCGGTTGGTAATAATGCCGATCAGCTTTCCATTGTCACAGATGGGCACACCGGAGATGCGGTACTTGGCCATCAGCTCATCCGCCTCAGCCAGTGTATGGCCGGGCCCCAGCCAGAAGGGGTTTGTGATAACGCCGTTCTCACTGCGCTTGACCATGTCTACCTGTTCCGCCTGCTGGCTGATGGACATATTCTTGTGGATGATGCCGATGCCGCCCTCGCGGGCGATGGCGATGGCCATCCGGTACTCAGTCACGGTGTCCATGGCGGCGCTGATGAGGGGGATATTCAGATGGACCTTCCGGGTCAGACGGGTACGCAGGTCGATGTCCGCGGGGAGTACATCGCTGGCGGCGGGGATCAGAAGCACGTCGTCAAAGGTAAGGCCCTGCTTGACAAACTTCTGTGCGGCGTCCTGATTGACCATATCTACAACTCCTTTTTCTTCTGCCCGGCGGGCCGGGCCATATCTTTTCTTTCCAGTGTGTATAGTTAAGTTATTGTAACGCTCTGCCGCGTCTCTTGTCAAGGAACCGCTTTGCCAAAAAACAGGGCCGCTTCAAAGCGGGATTTGCCGCTCTCGTCCAATCCACGGACATAGCGTTGGTCCCCCTGCCCTCCGGATTGGATATCAAGCTGTTCTCCCGGCCTGCACTCGGCCAAATAGCCAATCTGCATCGAGGCCAGGAACCGGTCCTCCTCCAGCCTGTCCATTTCTACCGCGTCGCAGGCGAAGTCAGCGTACCGAGTATTATTCACATGGCCGTTCAAATCGCTGTCACTGTACCGCATGGGCCGACGCTCCACCTGGACCAGCTCCTCCGGGCAGTGGAGCTTGGAGAGCGTCATAGTCTTACACAGTTCTCCCCCTCCGGTACCAGCCAGCTCCGTGACCGAAGACAGGCGCATCAGCTTATGTCCCTCTAAGCTGGCCAGCACCCAACCGGACACGGACTCACCCACCAGCTGTCCATCGGCATAAATGTCGTAATCCCGATACATCATGGCCCCCCTATCCCCCCGGTGCCAGGTGCGGACAGTCAGCTGGTCCTCGAACCGCAGGGGCCGGTCCAGCCGGTACCAGGACCGGGCCAGCATCCAGAAGGCCCCGTACCGCTCCATCAGCATCTCCCGGTGGAAGCCACCTGCCTCCGCCGCCAAGGTAGCGGCGTCCTGGAGGTGGTTGAGCAGGGCCGAGGCCTTGCACATTCCATGTCCGTCGATATCCAGACCGTTCAATCGAAAATGGTGTTCATAAAATAGGCTCATCTTTTTTCCTTTCCCCGGATCAGAATGGTATCTTTGCAGCAGATGTCATCGATGTCATCTGCGGTAGCGGCCGGCACCCGCATCTGGGCCCCGCAGTCGGCGCAGATGAGGTCTACGGAGCTGTAATTGACCTGAAAGGTCCAGTTTTTACTGCCGCAGGCACAGGAGATGCCCCCGCGGGCCGCGATGTCCCGGATCTCAGACAGCACCTCCTCCATGACGATCTCATCCAGGAACGCACCCTGGCTCACCTCGTCCTCGCCCAGCTTGTCCACTGCCTGTTCCAAACGGGCGGTGGCCGCGTAGACCGGCCCCTCCTCCCCCACATAGCAGCAATCCAGGCCAGAGGCGGCACAGGAGAAGGCCAGGGCCTTCTCCCGCAGGAAGGCGTGGGAGGAGCAGGACACAGCGTGCTCTCGACCGCAGAACAGGCAGGGCACCGTGAGTTGGACCCGGCTGGGCAGAAACTCCACCGTCATCTCCGACTTGCCGCAGGGGCACTTGATGTGGGCCTTGGAGGCAGCCAGAGAGAACAGGTCCCGCTCCACGATGACCGACTGGCGGCAGCGGGGACAGATATAGGCTAAATATCGCTTGGTATCCTCTACCATAATTATAATTACTCCTTACTGCTCCGGGGCTGTAGGCTGATTCCATCCCGGCTTATCATTTTCAAGCACTGGTAAAATTTCACCAGATACCAGACCACGCCTATCACGGAAACGATTATAGTGATTATGGAAACGAGAAGAGAATCCAACAAATATGTCAGCACGGTACCGCAGGCGCTGACCACTTCCATAAGCAGCCAAGCGTAAAACAGCCCCCTGCTCTTCAAGTTTTGTCCTGTATTTGTTTCAAGCTCCACCATTCCTTTGACGATTACATAGGTAACCACCGCCTGAAGCACTGTGCGTACCAGGGTGAATGACAACTCCAGTTCCCCCAAATAGCTGGTATACTCAGTGAATCCGGTGAACACATATTCCCCCCCTGAAAACACGCAGGCCACAAGTGCCGTCCAGTGGTACCGGGCAAAGGTCTGGATTCCGCGACAGCGAATGATCCCCAGCCACACCAGGAAAAAGCCGACAAAATCCGGTGTAAACACGATGCCATTGATACGAAAGTCAAAAAACACAAACAACAGCAGGCCCCAGAATATCATCCACATAAACGGCACCTTCTCTCTTTCTGCTTCAACGCTCCGCCATAACAGCCCCTTCTACTCTGCCGCCCCAGCCACAGGCTCGTCCAGCACCCAGGGCAGCCAGATCTGGCACTCCAGGTCAAAATTTGGTTTTGGAAAATCCGGAGCGCCATAGGGATAGTCCTCATGCCCCAGCACCAGGCCGCCCCAGGGCCGCTCTATCAGCGGCCCCCACCCCGGGCCATTTTCTCCCGGCGGCACAGCCAGGACCGCCCCGCCAATCCGCCAGCTGAACTGGTAGAGCAGTCCCTTTTCTTTCCAGTTCTTATCGTGGTAGAGCTCGCACACATAGGTTGCCCTGGCAGGCGGGACAGACAGCCTGTCCAGAATTTCCAGAATCTCGCCCGGCAGCCTTCTCTCCCGTGCCAGGGTCAGGAAATTCCGGCAGCGGCCGCAGGCGCAGCCCCAATCCTCCGCCTCGGCATACCAAGCGGAGGTGGCTGTTTTGTCCACCTCCACCTCATAGCCATGCCAGGAAAAACGGGTCATTTCTTAAACTCCTTTTTGGTGGACCGCCTCTCCTCATCCACCTCGTAGGCCTTGATGATCTTCTGGACCAGAGCATGGCGGACCACGTCGGCCTCTCCCAGCCGCATGATGGCGATATCATCCACGCCCTTCAGCACCCGCATGGCCTCCCGCAGGCCGGACACCACATCCTTCGGCAGGTCGATCTGGGTGATGTCGCCGGTGATGACGATTTTCGATCCGAAGCCCAGGCGGGTCAAAAACATTTTCATCTGTTCCCGGCTGGTGTTCTGGGCCTCGTCCAGGATGATGAAGGAGTCGTCCAGCGTGCGGCCCCGCATATAGGCCAGGGGGGCCACCTCGATGTTGCCCCGCTCCAGATACTTCTGATAGGTGTCGGGCCCCAGCATCTCAAAGAGAGCGTCATACAAGGGCCGGAGGTAGGGGTCTACCTTGGATTGCAGATCGCCGGGGAGGAAGCCCAGCCGCTCCCCCGCCTCCACCGCCGGGCGGGTAAGGATGATGCGGTTGACCTCCTTGGCCCGGAAGGCCGCCACCGCGGCGGCCACCGCCAGATAGGTCTTACCGGTGCCCGCGGGGCCAATGCCAAGAGTTACCACATTGTCCCGGATAGCCTCCACATACTTTTTCTGCCCCAGGGTCTTGGCCTTGATAGGCTTGCCCTTGGCAGTGACGCACAGCACATCGCTGGCCAACTGGTGAATCTGGGCCTCACTGCCCTCCCGGACCAGTTGGATCACATAGCGCACGTTCTGCTCATTGATGGCTTCCCCTCTAGCGGCCAGCGTCATCAGGCTTTCCACCGTTCGGACGGCGCGCATGACACCCTCCGGGTCCTCACCGGATATCTTCAGCGCCGAGTCACGGCTGACTACGGTCACCCCCAGCTCCCGTTCGATGAGGCGGATATTCTCGTCAAAGGAGCCAAAAACGCTGATGGTCTCCTCCATTCGCTCCAGGCTGATGCTCTGTTCTGTCATTCCTACTTATCTCCTGTTTATGAGGAGGCCTGCTCCTCTGATTCGCCGTGCTCCTCTGGCGGGGCGGAACCTGGGACCTCTTTCCCGATCTCCTCCTGGCACTCAGCCTGGGCGGTCACCTTCAGCTGCCCATCCTCCACCTTGGCGGAAAATCGGATAGAATCTATCTGTCCGTCCTCCCCGATCAACCGCTCCAGACGGTCTTTCAGCTGTTCCTCCAGCAATCGCTGGGCCGCTTCCCGGTCTAGCTCCCTGCTCTCCAGCTCGTAGGCGCGATAACTCTCCTGGATCAATGAGATAGGAAGAGCCCGCTCCCCCGGCAGGGTGAGTTGGCGCACTGTGGTTATTTTATCATAGAATGGCCAGGAAATGCTACTGTTTCCAAAAATTTCGATGCGGCGGTCTAAAAATTTCAGGGACCAGACCTTCCGATCCTCCCCCGTATATACTTTGGTGTTCGCCTCCAGGGGGATCTGTGCCGTCAGCGTCCGCCAAGTCCGGGCCCACACCCGTCCCCTGGCATGGGTCTGATAGTAGCGGGTGGGCAGGTCGCTGTACTTGGGAGGCTCCATGGTCACAGTGCCGGAGATAAGCACCTCTCCGGCCAACACGGTATCCCCCTCCTGAACTGCCGCATCCCCTTGCTCCGGCTCGATGTGGGTGACAATGCCATCTGCTTCGGCTACGATGTCAAAATATCCTTCCTCGTCTATCCGCTCCGGGGAGGCGACCGCCTCCCGCACGATGACCTCCAAGCGGGTACCGTGGAGGTTGATCCCCACCCAGGACAGCTCCTCCATTTCCCGCAGGGTCTCCTGAGCCAGCTGCTGCCGGTCCAGGCCGGGGCCATAGACGCCGGGCCGGACGCCCAGCTGTCTCAGCTGGCTTAGGATAACGGCGGTAGGTACTCTCTCGTTTCCCTTGACCTCCACCGTCAATATGAATTGGGACAGGAAGGCTACGGCGCACAGGGACAGGGCGAGGCCCGTTAGGAAGGCATACCGGGTCCGGAAGCGGATGAGAAAGTCCGGCAGCCCCCGGCTGCCCTCCTGACTGACGTCGCAGCCTACTCTCTGGGCAAGCTCCCGGAGCTGTCTCAAGTGTCGGCGGCGGACTGTGAGGCGCAGAGTATGCTCATCCAGCCATTCTACGCCCCAGAATTCCACTCCGTTCTGGGCACAGAGGTTTATCAACCGTTCGGGGAACAGGCCGGTAACCCTCAGGTCGGCCATTCCCCGCAGAAAATTCATCAGCCGCTTCATCCCGATTCCCTCCTAGTCCAGCTCTATCTGGCGTATCTTCCCGGTGATGAGCAGTTCCAGCCCAGTCATGGCCCGCAGCTCCAGCCCCTCGCCCGCTATTTTTACAATAAACACGCCGCCGCTGACGTGGATCTCCTCCTTACCATAGGCCAGGATACCCCTGTGATTCTCCATTCTCAGTTCCCCGTCCCCCACCAACTCCAGTCGGGGCAGTCCTGCCAGGGCGTCAGCGGGCAGGTCCAGGGCCTCCGCTGTCCGCTCCAGCAGACCGGGTCGCCGTGGCTTTCTATCCATAAAAAATCACCTCTCCCCTATTTGTATGAGGGAAAGAGGTGAAACTTGTGGGAAACCTTTTCTTTATCTCAACGGCTTTGTGACGCTGGGCCATCCCCCCTCCTCCAGCTCCATGGACACCGTACCCCAGCAGAAATATTGAATGGTCCAGGAGGCTATGGACCCAGGTGGCCGTCTCTCCACCTGGACCCAGACGGGAACCAGCGGGAGTCTGTCAGAATATAGTCCCCGGCTGTACCTCATCACCGCCGCCTGAAGGTCGGGTGGCAGGGGCTCAACTCCCTTATGGTACCGCAGGAGGGGGTGACCGCACAGAAGGGCAAGCATTAAAATGACCGCACCACCGGCGGCGGCCCAGCGTTTCCTCCATTTCACTCTTCTGACCAAAGGAATCAGACTGGCGGCCAGGGCCAGGAGGGCAGCCAGCAGGGCAGCAGCTCCCGCTTGAACCGTCCACGCCGCCAGGGTAACTATCAATTCCATAGATCAACCCACCTTTTAGGCTGTTCCGTCATCCTCCAGCCGGGGCGGATCTCCGCCCACTGTGCTGTATATCTCTCGACTTCCCCGGAAAATCGGCCCGCGGTATTCGTAGTAGTCGTACATGGGGTCCAGAAAAGAGCGGTCAACCTCTACCAGCAAGCAGCCCTCATGGGCTAGTATTCTCTCCCCTCCGCCATAAGTGACAAAGATCCCCCACAGGCCCCAGAACAGGCCGACACTGGACAGGACCATAGCACACAGCACCAGGACCGCCTGAGGAACACGTTTCTTCCAACCCCTGACGGCCACATACCAAATACAGGCCAGAAAGCTCACTATTGCCGTCAGACAGAGAATCAGAGCAGGACGGTTTCTCCAGGCCAACCCCAACAGCTTATTTCCGCCCCACAGGAGAAGGAAGCTCCCCAGAGCAATTCCCAAGAGCGCCCAATAGCACCGGTCCTTGCGGCGGATACTGTTCACACCATAGACTGCCGCCGCCAGCAGAGCTATTGGAAAGGCTATATAGGCAGTGCCCATCATAAGCAGCTCGTCCATCTCTTCGCCTCTATCAGACTTTTACGGCAGAAAAGGCCAGACAAAGTGAATATAGAGGGGGATCCCCACAACGGTCACCAGACAGAAAGTCAACAACAGTCCAAGCAGCACACGGCTGATATTCTCTTTCATCTCTTCTCCATCCTTTCCCTATTCATTCACTTCATAGTATTCTCCGTGGTACAGGTCATGGTCCCCCAGTCCTTCAGGGTAAGGAAAAGCCGCTCCCCCTGAAACTCCAAATAGCTGCGGGCCAACTCCCGCTGCCAGCAGTCAAAGAGAACAACAACGCATTCCCCCGTCCCAGCCAGCTCCAGGCCGTAACTCTCTCCACACTCTAGCAGCCCGCTCCCATCCTCACTGGAAACCGACTTTGTCTGGCTGCTTTCTGTCACAGAGATCCCATCGATCACTGCGGAGCTTTCATTTACCACTACAAGGTCGGCCTTCTCTCCGCCGCAGCCGGACAGCCAGAAGCCGACCAGGGAGCAGCTGGAGAGAGTCCCCACAAGGGACAGAGTCAGGAGCGCGGTCATTATCTGTTTTCTCATTTCTTTTCTCCTCTGTTCAGTCCTCTGTCCTCAGGGTCAACACCACCACCTCCGGCCTGTTTAAGAACCTGAATGGAAAGGTGCTGTTGCCCAGTCCCCGGGACACCACCAAAGTGGTGTCCTCCACTTCATAGAGCCCTTTGGTCAGTTTGGGCAGGAATCCCTGCCCCGGCGCATAGAGGCCGCCCACAAAAGGCAGCCGTATCTGACCGCCGTGGGCGTGGCCGGAAAATACAAGGTCCGCTCCGGCCCTGGCGTAGTCGGAAATAAATTGGGGCTCGTGGGCCAGCAGGATGGATAATCCATCCGGAACATCCTCCATCAGCCAATCTACCGTTCCATCCCGCAGGCTTTCGTCTGACAGCCCAGCCAGCACCAGGCAGCTCTCCCCCACCGGAAGAACGGCGCATCGGTCCTCCAGCACCACGACTCCGGCCTCGGTCATCCCCTCCAGCAGCTCCGTCCGCTCTCTGTCTGCAATCGACCACTCGTGGTTACCGGTGATATAGTAGGTAGGCGCCAGCTCTGACGTCCCCTTTGCCAGCTCCAGAGCTGGGATCAGGTCCGTTCGGTTCCGATCCACCAGATCTCCTGTCATCAGGACCAGGTCCGGCTCCAGCTCCTCCACTAACTTCAGCAGCCGGCGCTGGCCATCCCCAAAGCGGTGGTTGTGCAGATCGGAGAGCTGGACGATGGTATATCCGTCCAACTCCCGCGGGACCTTCGTGGACGTAAACTCGTACCGGCTCACCGTCAGGCCGTTGTTCTGCCACCAGAAAAAGGCCGCCAAAAGCGCCAAAGCAGCCCCAATCGCAACCATCTGTTTCCAGCGCCCTTCCCTTGTCTTCAACGCTTTTTCCTCCAAAATCCTAGAAGTCTGTTTCCAGTACATACAGCCTTCCCTGTTCCGTATCCATCAGAGCAAAGGTGCAGTTTTGCAGCACCGGGTTAAACTCACACTTTTTTCCATATTGCTCCTGAAACCTGTCCCGGTAAAACCAGAAGCCCCGTGGCTCCTCCGGCAGAGGGGGTATCTGTTCGCCGTTTTGCCGCCATGCCGCCCGAAACTGCTCCCACAGCTCCGGCTCTATGGGGCTCTCCCTCCAGCGCTGGGAGATATCGTCAATCAGCCCCTCCGCCTTATCGGGATCTGAACACTCCACCACAACTGTGAGCACCCCGTCGCCGTGGAATCCTCCGTGGCTGTCTTCATAGGTAATTGCCGCTCCTGCAGGCAGGTCGATCCCCAGTTGTTTTTCCAGATGTCTCTCCATTCCGGAGCCGCCCAGCCCCAGCTCCCCCAGAAGAACGCCGCACAGCAGCACCGCCAGCGATAAAATGATTAAAAGCCGTTTCATATTGCCTCCAAATTTTCCTTCCATCCGGTCTTGAAGCCCTCCTTTCCCCATAGGTCCAGCCGTGCTTTTTCAGGCCTCAGTCCCCATAGGTCCTGCTCTCCGTTACGGCCCCGTCCTCCAGATAGACAAACAGGTAGCCCCATCCCAACCCGTAGCTCCCGATGGGATAGGCCAAAAGCTCTCGCACTTCTCGACCGTCGGGTGTCAACCTCTCCTCCCGCTGGTCCCCATCGGTGTCCGGTCCCAGCAGGGACACCACCTCTTTCCTGGGACATCCCCTTCAAGCCGCCGTACTAAGTCAGCAGGTCGTCTACAATGTGGTGGCGCTCACCGGGCTGGGCTGCCCATCGCTCTGGAGTAAATTGACTCCGCTGCCACCACCAACCCAGAAATATCAGGGCCAGCGCCAGAAATAGCGCCAGCTTTTTGTGCCTTTTGATCCAGCTCATGGCTCCCCCTCCCCGTCAGGGACAAACTCCAGAATGTCCCCCGGCTGGCAGTCCAGGGCAGCACAGATGGCCTCCAGCGTAGAAAAACGGATGGCCCTCGCCTTGTTGTTCTTTAAAATGGACAGGTTCGCCATCGTGATATCCACCCGCTGGGCCAGCTCCCCCAGGGACATCTTTCTTCTGGCCATCATCACATCTAAATTGACTACAATCTTCACAGACCCGCCCCCTCAAATTGTCAGGTCCTGGTCCTCCTTCAGCTCCGCCGCCTGGCGAAACAGGGCGGACATAACCAGGAACAGCAGCCCGCCCATCAGGAAGATGGGGATGAACAGGGTGTTATAGGTATAAATAGGAGCCGTGTTTTTCAACCATATCAGCTCCCCGATCAGCCGCACCGCCGCCATCCCGGTGATAATCCAGCAGCAGACCGCCGCCCGCCTCATACTGCGGGCGTTGGCCATCTGGAACGGCATTCCCTCCAGAACGGTATTGAGTATCCCTTTGGCTTGCTTGAGAATCACAAAGCAGCACACACCGCAAATCAGCAAAAAAAGGGTGTACAGGGCGCAGACCGTATCCTGCCAGACCTCTCCCCAGCCGGCCAGAGCCACAAAAATTATGGGAATCACTATGTCGTCCTCGCCATACGGCTGAATCCGAAGCAGATGGAGCACCCGCTCTTCCAGAAACAGATGCAGCTCGTCCGCTGAAGTCACCAGCCAAGGTACGAACAACAGCGCAATTACATTCAGCACCATCATGCCAACGACCAGCATTTTCAGAACGCCTGCCAGCTTCTGTACCCCTGTCTTTTCCATGGAAGATTCCCCCTTTGCTACCCTAGCCTAGCACGGTGAAAACCGATTGTCAATATATTTTTATTGTTTTTCGATAAATTTTAAAGTTTAAATGTCCGGCACAGTATCGTGCCGGACCCTCATCCCGCGGTTTCAAGTGCACCGCTGTATTTTTTCAGTTCCTGCCGCCGCCGTCGCCAGTCCGGCATGAGTGTATCCATCCGGGCATAAAAGCCGGGGCCGTGATCGTGGTGAAGAAAGTGGACCAGCTCATGAAGCGCCACATAGTCCCGCAGCCCTTCTGGGCACCGGGCCAGAGCCACATTCAGGGTGATATACCCCTGGCTCCAGTGGCAGTTGCCCCACTGGCTTCTCATCTTCCGCAGCTTCAACAGAGGGCGTGCCACTCCAAGTCCCTCTACCAGAGGATAAACCCGGCCAACAGCATCTTCCAGCAAACGGAGGCACTCTTCTCTATCAGGGCCAGGGAGCAAAGGAACAGTTCGATCCGCCAAACGAGCTCGCACATCCATAATCCAGCCGCCCTTTTGAGCAATCAGGTGGTCAGCCTGCTCCAGAGGACAGTGTGTGGGGATGGATAAAACTACCGTGCCATCTCGCCGAATGTGAAGATTCAAGTTTTTTACCCGCTTCTTCACCAGAAGGTATGTAATTGGACCCAAAGGCGTGTCCACCACCCGGTATCGCTCCATTGAGTTCCCTCCCTTTTCACTTGCACTGGCATAGAATCAGAATAGGCCCAGCACCTGTGGTGAAGGGCCTATTTTTATTCTATCAGGGCCTGGACGAAAAAGCAAGGCGGCCAGCTCATACGCTGTTCTGCCCGTTTCTTTACTCGGTAATACCCAGTTGAGCTCTGGCGTTGACCAGCCAAGCCGGTTCTTTCTCACCACTGCCAGTCATGCTGTCATACACCTCAGCAGCACTCATGCCATCGGCGGCCTCCCACCGTTCCATCCAGCCGCAACGCTCAGGCTCACCTCCCACTACGACGACAGTACGGTTTCCCTCGTCGTCCTCTGAGCTATAAATATATGGAGTGCTCTCGTTGATCCGGTCTGTAATGTCTATATGCTGGCCATCAGCTACAAACCACAGCCTGCCAGCCTCCCAAGACACCACAAGAGGGGTACCCGCCTCGTCATACCCTGTGGATAGCGAGATACTCGCATAGTTTTCTCCAATACTTAACTGGCCGCCGGACATCAGGGTATAGATCTGCTCTCCGTAGGCCCAGCCTACCAGCGCCAAACAGGCCGCAAGTGCCGCGGCAACCAACCCGGTCCGCCGCGCTGTATGGCGTTTTCCCTGTACAGCAGTTATCACTCTTTTCTTAATCAGATCCACATCCACTTCGTGTTCCTCCTCCGGTATAAACTCCGTATCCGTGTATTGCTCCATAAGCTCAGAAATCTCAATTTTCCATTGGTTCATAACCAACCTCCTGTAAAAATCTCTTCAACCTCTCTCTGCCCCGACGCAGCCTCGTCTTGGCGGTAGACAAGTTGAGTTCCATCTCTTCCGCCGCTCTTGCCACCGTCTGGCCATAGTAGTAGTGACGCACAAATAGTTCCCGGTCCTGCTGGTCCAAGCTGCCAAGAGCCAGGGATAGTGTTGACCGCAGCTCCCTGTACTCCGCTTCACTCTGGGGGAGGTCCGACTGCAGTAGTAGGATATCCTCCTCTAGGGGCAGGTCCTCTCGATGACCTCGCCGGCGGTTGAACGCCCGGTTTCGTGCTACTGTGGACAGCCACCCCTTCACCTGCCCTGGCCGGAGCTTTTTCCGGTTGTCCCAGGCGGCCAGAAACACGTCGCCCGCCAGTTCCTCCCATTCCTCTGGGCGGCCGGGTAGAATACGGGCCGCCACCCCACAGACATAGGGAGCATAGCAGTCTATCAGGGCCTCCAGCGCGGCTGGGTCTCCCCGGTTCAGTCTGAGCACGATCTCTTCCTCCAGAATATTTCCCCCCTCCTTTCTGTTGAAACGCGCTTCAACTATCATAACACCGCAGGGTCTGGTTTGGTTTCATCTCCACCCCTCGATTTGAAACATTTTTTTCAGGACAGGCATCCTTCTCCCCTTTCAGCCATATGCTTTGTTCCGGGAGGTGATAGTTTTGGGTCGGATTTTGGGCAAGCAAAGGTACAGGGACATTCTGCTCGGTCTGGGGCTGCTCCTTTCCGCCGCCGCCCTTGTGGTATGGCCACAGCAGTCCATGGGGGCCATGAAGGATGGACTGAAGCTGTGCGCCAATGTCATCGTCCCCTCCTTGTTTCCATTCTTCGTTTTGTCCTCCTTAGTAGTAGAACTTGGAATGTCCCGCTATCTTGGCAGGCTTCTGGAGCCGGTCATGGCCCCTCTGTTTCGGGTCAATGGCAGTTGCGCTACCGCCCTAGCCCTGGGGTTTGTGGGCGGCTACCCTGTGGGGGCCAGAACAGCCATCAGCCTGTATGAGAATGGCCAGTGCTCCAAAACGGAGGCGGAACGAATGCTGGCCTTCTGCAACAACTGCGGTCCGGCCTTTATTCTGGGAGTGGTGGGCACTGGGATCTTTGGCAGCGGCCGAGCGGGACTCATGCTCTATTTCGCGCATCTGGCCGCCTCCCTTCTCATTGGGTTACTCTTCCGGTTCTACCGGCCGGAGGAGGGCCCCCGCCGTTGGAGGCAGGCTGGGCCACAATTTCAGGCCACCAGTTTTCCCGCCGCCTTTACCCGTTCTGTCACCGGGGCACTTCAGTCCACCCTCAACATCTGCGCTTTCATCCTTTTCTTTACGGTTGCCATTCGTATCTTCACCTTTTCCGGTCTTATGTCTACCTCATCCGCTCTTCTGTCCACCCTTCTCTCCCCCTTTGGCCTGTCCCAACAGTGGGCCCAGAAGCTGCTCACTGGACTGCTGGAGATGTCCTCCGGTGTGTCCTCCCTCACGGAGGGGGCCCTGACCGGCCGGCTATCCATGGCCGCCTTCATGCTGGGCTGGGCAGGAGTGTCTGTCCACTGCCAGGTCATGGCCTTTCTGGGGGACAGCGGCCTGTCCCTGCGCACCTATGTGGCCGGGAAGTTGCTCCACGGCGCTCTGTCCGCCGCCCTCATAGGCGGGCTGCTCTGGTTCTTTCCCCAGGAAATATCCGTCGCCTCCTACCTGGTGGAACAGACCGAGGCCATTGCTACCCTGGACTTCCACCGTGCTCTCACCATTTCGGCCGCCTGGGCCTGGGGGATGTGGCTGGTCTTTTTTGCCCTGGCTCTGTATGTGCTAAAAAAAAGCAGTGGAAAAAGGGGAAGATCTGTATTATAATATGGGCAAGATGAAAAAAGGAGCGGCCCGCCATGAATTTGTTTCAAAAGAAAATCGAGCCCAGATGCGCCTACTGCGCCCACGGCCGCACGCTGAACGAGGACCAGGTGGCCTGTCCCAAGCGGGGAATTATGTCCCCCAGCTCACACTGCCGTTCATTTCAGTATGACCCCCTTCGTCGGGTTCCTCCCCGCCCCACCAAACTGGCCACCTCGGTACTCACGGATGAGGATTTTAAGTTGTAAGCGCCCTTTCTCTCCCGTCTGTTCCAAACAAGAAAAGGACCCGGCGCTGTCGAATGACAGCGCCGGGTCCTTTTTTCTGTCTGCCGGGCCCGATCAGCCCTTGCTCTTGATGTACTGGTCGATGGACTTGGCGGCACTCTTGCCCGCCCCCATCGCAAGGATGACCGTTGCGGCGCCAGTAGCGGCGTCACCGCCGGCAAAGATGCCGGTGCAGGAGGTACAGCCGTTCTCGTCCGCCGCCACACAGCCCTTTCTGGTTTTTTCCAGACCGGGAGTATCCCCATAGCTCATCTGGTTGGCCTGGGTGCCCAGGGCCATAATGACCGCGTCCACTTCCATCTTGAACTCGCTGCCCTCGATGACCACAGGGCGGCGGCGGCCGGAGGCGTCAGGCTCGCCCAGCTCCATCTTGACACAGGTGATGGACTGGACATGGCCCTTCTCATCTCCCTCAATGGACACAGGGTTGGTGAGCAGGTCAAATACGATGCCCTCCTCCTTAGCGTGGTGGACCTCTTCGGCACGGGCTGGGAGCTCCGCCTCAGAGCGACGGTATACGATATGGACATCGGCTCCCAGGCGCTTGGCGCACCGGGCGGCGTCCATGGCCACGTTGCCGCCGCCCACCACAGCCACCTTCTTGCTGTGGAGGATGGGTGTCTCGGCATCGGGCTTATATGCCTTCATCAGGTTGATACGGGTCAGGTACTCATTGGCGGAGTACACACCCACCAGGGACTCTCCAGGGATCTTCATAAACATAGGCAATCCGGCGCCGGAGCCGATAAAAACAGCCTCATAGCCCATGTCGAACAGTTCCGTAATGGTCAATACCTTGCCGATCACCATATTTAGCTCGATGTCTACCCCCATCTTCTGGAGGTTCTCCACCTCACGCTTCACGATGGCCTTGGGCAGACGGAACTCGGGGATGCCGTAGCTGAGAACACCTCCAGGGGTGTGGAAGGCCTCGAACACGGACACGTCATAGCCCATGCGGGCCAGCTCACCAGCACAGGTCAGGCCGGCAGGGCCGGAACCAATGACCGCCACCTTGTGTCCATTCTTGGGTGCGGTGGCCACATTGGCGATGCCATTGGCGGCAGCCCAGTCGGCCACAAACCGCTCGATGCGGCCGATAGACACGGGCTCACCCTTGATGCCACGGATACACTTGCCTTCGCACTGGGTCTCCTGGGGGCACACCCGGCCGGAGATGGCAGGCAGGGCATTGGCGTCGGACAGAAGCTGATAGGCGGCTGCCAGGTCTCCCTCGGCCACCTTAGCGATAAAGTCAGGAATGGGAATGCCCACCGGGCAGCCACTGACACAGGGCTTATTCTTACAGTTCAGGCACCGCTGTGCCTCGTTCTGAGCCTGCTCCATGGTGTAGCCCAGAGCCACCTCCTGGAAATTGGCGTTGCGGACATTGGGTTCCTGCTCCGGCATCGGAGTCTTGTTCATCTGCATATTAGCCATTCATGGCACCTCCTCCCAGGCGGCAGAGATGCTTCTCCTTCGCCTTGGCCTCATGTTCCTTATAAGTGGCGTTGCGGGCGATAACTTCATCAAAATCAACCTTATGGCCATCAAAGTCGGGGCCATCCACACAGGCGAATTTCACTTCGCCGCCCACAGTGAGCCGGCAGCCGCCGCACATCCCGGTACCATCGATCATGATGGGGTTCATGCTGACGGTAGTAGGGATGCCGTACTTTTCTGTCAGCTTGCAGGCAAATTTCATCATCATCAGGGGGCCAATGGCGAATACATGGTCAAATTTGACCCCGCTGTTGATGAGCTCCTCCAGCTTTCCGGTGACGAAACCGTGGTAGCCGTAGGTGCCGTCGTCGGTGCAGATGTGCAGGTCAGTACAGGCCTGGCTCATCTCCTCCTCTAGAATGACGATATCCTTAGTCTTAAAGCCGCCGATCAGGTCCACCTGGTTCCCGGCCTCATGGAGCGCTCGGGCCACAGGCAGTGCGATGGCACAGCCCAGTCCGCCGCCCAGAACGGCTACACGGCCCAGGTCCTCTACCTCAGTAGGCTGTCCCAGAGGGCCCACAAAGTCGTGGAGGCAGTCGCCCTCGTTCAGCTCGTCCAAAGCCAAAGTCGTGCCGCCGATCTTCTGGTAAATGACGGTGATGAGCCCATCCACCGCACTGGAGATGGTCAGAGGAATACGCTCCCCCTCCTCATCCACGCGCAGGATAATGAACTGACCAGCCTTTGCTTTTGCGGCTACCAGCGGCGCGTACACCGAGATCTGGCCGATCTCTGGTGTCAGCGTCTTTTTCTTTGCGATCTCATACTTCTTCACTGCGGATCCTCCTTGTTGAATTGTTTACCGGGATCCCCCCGGCGCCCAAACTCCTTATTTTACGCGGCCCCTGCCGCGGGGATCACATCATTCTTCTCCAACGGTGCCCACGCCCACCATAGCGTCGGTTTCTCTGGCGCCGCGCTGCCCAGCGGACCAAAACGACCACCAGGGCAGCGACCAGGATCAGCACCAGCAGCGTCACCAGTGTGATCCAGTTAGGACGTTTCAGCAGCTCGACCGGATTCCAGCTTTGGCTGACATCCTTCCGCCCATCCGGGCCTGAATAGCGTTCAGGCAATCCATCCTCTGCGAAGGACTGTAGATAGGCCGCCAGCGCGTACCACTCCTTTACCTCATTCCCATACTGGTCGTAAATGATGCGCTGGGTGAAGTCGGTGACAGGCTGGCCGTTCTCGTCCTTGGGCTCAATCGATAGCAACCCAAAAGATCGTTCCTGGATGGTACCCAGCATCTGGGCCGAGTACATCCCGGTGACTACCCGGTAGAGTTGGTCGTCGTCTATCTCTGTGTGTTCACGCTCCTGCCATGTCACGGAGAAGCCCATGTCTTCCGCCGAAGTCCCGCCTCCCAGGACCGGTGCTTTCTCAGTCCGGCTTTTATCCTGGTATATGCGCGCCTCAGTCACCCGGTTGAAGAACATCCGGTGGGTGTTGAAGGAATATTCCATTCCAGCCATATAGAGCTGGGCAACCGGCATGATGGGGGTGACGGAAGCATCCACCTCCGTGACCGCTTTCAGCTCTTTCCCGGTAAGATAACAGGACACCAGGGGATAACCTGAAGTCCCGTCCGCTCCCACACCCATGGACAGCACATCAAAAGCCATAGAGGTGGTGACCTCTCCGGCGTACAGTGGGGCACGGAGGACCCCGTCGGCTGTAACAGTCACTACAGGCCCATCCGGTGCGTCGGCCTCTAAATTCTCCACCGCCCACAGGAAGGAATCCGCTACCAACTCACCTAGGGCGTTTCCAGTTTGTATGCCGGGCTCTGGGGCCGTGAGGTCAAAGTCTAGAGTGGTAAGCACCTGGTCATAAGACAAACCATACCGGGACAGATAGCCGCCCTCCACCAGCCCCTTCCACTCCTCCACTAGAGCCGATATCTCCCCGTCCTCTGGCATCGTCTCGTCGATGGGGATCAGCCGGTAATCGGCCAGCTCCTTTCCTTCCGCTGACCAATTCAGAGTGATGGAGCCCAAATTCTCACAATAAGGACCGGAGGATACGATATAGGTGTCCCCAACCACCAGCGGCTCTTTCAAAGTGGTATGGGTATGGCCGGAGATGATAAGGTCAATACCCTCCACCTCTTCGGCCAGCCGCTCATCCTCAGACAGCTTCTTTTTTTCGTTGGTCCCACTGTGGGACAGGCAAATAATGAACTCCGCCCCCTGGCTCTTCAGGGCATCCACGCACCGCCGGGCATTTTCCTCCACATCGCCCAGAACAAAGCCAGAGGCGGGGGCACATGCGGCGGAATTTTCTCCCATCAATCCGAAAATGCCATAGGTCACGCCACCCCGCTCCAGCAGCATATAATCCTGAACTCCGTATGCCGCCATGGCGCGCTGGATATTGAGCTGATCCGGATTTTCAGGAGACGGCTTGTAATTTGACATGAGCAGCGCCGGCGAGGGTTCCCCACTGAGGACCACCGCGTTAAGCATCTGAGCAAAGCCCGTCCCCTCGTGGTCAAACTCGTGGTTGCCGGCGGTAGCGGCATCATAACCCAGGGCACCCATGGTCCGTAATTCCGCTCCCTGAGTGGTGTACATCGTCTGGATCAGGGACCCGATGGAGAAATCCCCTCCGTCCAGTACCAGAGCATTAGGATAGTTCTCCCGCTCCCGGTCCAGGGCAGTCTTCAGCCGGGCATAGCCCCCCGATTCCCCTCCCGTTCCATCCGCCTGGGGCAGAAAATGGGAGTGGAGATCGTGGGTAAACAGAACTGTGGTAGTATTGACCTGGGACGCATCCTCCGCCCCTGCCTGGACCGGCGCCAGCGGAAGGATGAGCAGCAGGATCAGCACCAAAGTCGAGAAACGGCGGAAAAAGCCCAAGCCGGCACCTCCAACTGATACAGATATTTTGCCATATCTAGCTGATTTTTGGATTCTCATATCTTGCTATTTTCTTGTCGAATAATCACATTTTTTGCAATTTTTAACGAAAAATGCGCAAGATTTCCGTCAAAATTTGATATTCATTTAACAAATCAGGTCATGGCACACCGGCCGGTAAAACAGGGCTCTGACCCCCTCCGGACTCTGGGTTTGGCCCAGCACCCACATGAGCTTGGCGGTGGCCCCCTCTAACGTCATGTTATATGCCTCCAGCAGTTGGAACTTCTCCTTGACCTGCTGGCCCACCTGATAGACCGCCATATCGCTGCCCTCATAGGGCACCTGGGTCATCATCACGATGGTCCTCCCAGCGTCGAGCCACTCTCCAATAGCCTGGGCCAGTTGGCCGCTCTCCCCGCCCGGCAGTCCGCCCACCCCAAAGGACTGGAGGATGACCGCCTGGTAGCTGTCCTTCAGCCGCCGCAGCCCCTCCGCTCCCATGCCAGGAATCAAGGTAAGCAGCAATACCCGCTCCTCCAGCTTGTCATAGAAGGTGGGCTTCGCCCCATCCATATACTGTTTTGGCGCCAGGTAGCGGATCAGCTTGCCATCTCGGATAACGCCAATCTCCGGATAATCCACGCTGGAAAAGGCGTTATAGCTCTTGGTCCGCTCCTTCCGGGCCCGAGTGCCTAGGATGACTTTTCCATCAAAGACCAGACTGACATCGTGGGAATCATCATCCGCCGCATAGAGGAAACTGTTATACAGGTTCATCCGGGCATCAGTGTCGTGCAGACAAATGGATTTTTGGGAGCCTGTGATAACGATAGGCTTGGGGGAAGCCTGGATCAGATAGGATAGCGCGGCGGCAGTGTAGGCCATGGTATCGGTGCCATGTGTGATCACAAAACCGTCATACCGGTCGTATCGCTCCCGGATGGCGCCGGCCATCTCCAGCCAATGGGCAGGACCAACATTCGTGCTGTCCAGGTTCATGAGTTGGACAGCCTCCACCCGGCACAGGCTGCCCAGACTGGGGACATAGCTCAATATCTCCTCTGAGGTAATGGCAGGACTCAACCCCCGCCCGCTCTCCTTGGACGCGATGGTGCCGCCGGTGGCCAGCATGAGGATATGCTTCATCGGCTCTCAGCCCTCCCCATCCAGAAATATCTCCACCGGACGCCGCTGAGAAAATTTCTCCGTCAGTCGGCTGGCCAGGGCCGAACTGTTATACCCAAGCGCCCCCACGGGACACCGGGCCGCGCAGGCCATACAACTGATACATTTGGACATATCCCACAGCAGTGTCTGCTGGTCCATGGCCCCTGTTGGGCAGACCTGGGCGCAAAAACCGCAGCCCAGACAGATATCCCAATCCCGGTCCTTCTTCACTGGAACGGCGGGCCTGGGTACGGGCTCTGGATCTCCTGGAACGTCAGCCTCTGCCCAGCTCAGTTGATCCAGCTTCTCCCTAACTCCCCTGGCAAACTCCGTCAAAACAGCCATATCTTCTTCATCAGGCCGGCCCGCTCCAAGGGTAGGGGCAAAGATGTGGGGCGTGACGACAGCCGCCCCGCCTACACATCGGAACCCCTGTGCCCCCATCCGTCGCTTCATCTGGGCCAGCGTATCGTCATAGTGTCGGTTCCCGTAGGCGGCTACTATGACACAGGGAGTGTTTTCTCCCCTAAGTCCATCCAGCAGTCCGGGGATAGCAGGCATCTGCCCGGCATACACCGGCAGGCCGAGCACCAGCAGCTCGTCCGGTCCATAGTGGGCGGCGTTCCGTTCCCGGCCGCCCAGGTCCAGCAGCTCCGTAGGGCCAAACAGGCCGCAAATCAGCTCCACAGCCCGCCGGGTCCCTCCGGACGGGCTGAAATACGCGCCTTTTACCTTCATGATATCCTCTATCCTCCCCAAAACCAGTCCGCTTTTTCCTTACAGGCACTGTAAATATTTCCCATACAGAGTCATGGAGAGCTCGCTGCCAATAGTATGGACCTGCTCCTCTGTGATCCAGCCCTCGTAAAGGCCCAGTTCCTCCAGACAGCCTACATAGCGCCCAGTGGTATCCTGGATATTGCGGATGGTCTGTCCCGCCTCCAAAAGGCTGTCGGCGGTACCGGCGTCCAGCCAGGTAAAGTTCTTTTCCAAAGGGATGACCTGAAGTTCCCCCCGGTGGAGATATTCCAGATTCACATCGGTGATCTCCAGCTCTCCCCTAGCGGACGGCTTCAGGTGGCGAGCGATCTCCATAACCTGGTGGTCGTAGAAATAGAGCCCCGGTACAATGTAGTTGCTCTTAGGATATCGAGGTTTTTCCTCAATGGAAATCGCCCTGCCGTCCTTGTCAAACTCCACTACACCAAACGGGCGGGGATCTTCTACCCAATAGCCGAAGACAGTGGCGCCCCGGTCGTTGGCAGCCGCCCGCTTCAAAGTAGCCGCTAATGTGGGGGCATAGAAGATGTTGTCCCCCAGCACTAGGCAGACGCGGTCGTTCCCCACAAAACTCTGACCAATCAGCAGCGCGTCGGCGATACCCCGGGCCACCGGCTGTTCCGCAAAGGAGATACGGGTTCCATACTGACTGCCATCTCCCAGCAGGGCCTCAAAGGTCTCAATCTCTCCGGGAGGCACAATAACCAGAATGTCAGAGATGCCTGCCTGCATCAAAATGGCGATTGGGTAATAGATCAGAGGCTTGTCATAGACCGGCAGCAGGGGCTTGCACACCGGCTTAGTCATGGGGTAAAGGCGGGTCCCCTTCCCCGCCGCTAGAACGATACCTTTCATTTCTGTGCCTCCTTGCCTGTCCGCAGGACAAAATGTCCATACAGCTTTTCTTATTTTACCACGACAACAGCGCCTTTTTCAAGCCAGAAATCCGTTAACTGCCGGCAAGCAAAAACTGGGTGAGAAGCCTTGCTTCTCACCCAGTTCTTATTCTTTTAACCGGTCAGCCAAGGACGACCAGCAGGTCATCCGTATTGACGGCGGTGCCTACCGCAGCAGAAACAGCCTTGACCGTACCATCCACAGGTGCGGAAACCTCAATTTCCATCTTCATGGCCTCCAGAACCACCAGGACATCGCCTGCCTTCACAGACTGGCCCACAGAGCACTCCACCTTAAAAATGTTGCCAGGCATGGGGCTCTTGACTGCCGTCTCACCGGCGGCCACGGCGGCGGCAGGAGCAGGCGCTGGGGCGGGAGCGGGAGCGGCGGCAGGAGCAGCCACAGGGGCGGCCACGGGAGCAGCAATCACAGGGGCAGCCGCCACAGGCGCGGCGGGAGCAGCCCCGTCAGCTCGCTCAACGGCCACCTGGAAGGGCTTGCCGTCGATGGTGATGGTAAAGGTTCCGGTGCAGTCGCCGCCCTGAGCGCCCATTACCAGGTGGGGGGGCTGATAGGAAGCAGCGAAGGGCTCGATGGGGCGGGCAGTATAGCCATGGCCCGCGGGAGCGGACACGCCGGTGTAGTACACATGACCCTGCCAGGCAGGCAGGGGGGGCAGTTCGGGGGCCTTGGCGGCAGCGGGAGCGGCCGCCTTCTTGGGCTCCTCCTTCTTGGGGAAGCCAGCCTCCCGGTCCTTGAAGAAGGCCATGGCCACCTGAGGGAAGGCGATGTAGGACAACACATCCTCATCACTCTTGGCGGTGGCGCCCAGCTCCGCCTTGGTCTTCTCAAAGACGGGCTCCAGGGTGTCAGCATAGCGCCCTTCCACCAACGGGGTATCGCCCAGGATCTTCTTCTGGATCTCAGGATCAATGGGGGCGGGCGTACGGCCGTACTCACCGCGGCAATATGCCTTGATCTCCTTGCCTACCACCTTATAGCGCTCGCCGGCCAGAACGTTCTGCACAGCCTGGGAGCCTACCATCTGGCTGGTAGGGGTAACCAGGGGAGGATAACCCAGATCCTTACGGACCTTGGGCGTCTCGGCCAAAGCCTCGTCCAGTTTGTCGATGGCGTTCATCATCTTCAGCTGAGAGATGAGGTTAGACAGCATACCGCCGGGGATCTGATAGTTCAGACACTGGGTATCGGTAGCCATCGAGATGGGGTCCAGAGTGCCGTCCTTCAGGAAGTCAGCCCGGACATTTTTGAAAAAGTCAGCCATCTTGATCAGCACCTTGTCGTCCAGATCCACCTGGAAGCCCATTTCCCGCAGAGCATAGGCCATGGTCTCGGTAGCAGGCTGGGAGGTACCGCCGGACATGGGGGAGATTGCGCAGTCCAACACATCGGCGCCCGCCTCAACACACTTCATATAGGTCATGAAGGCCAAGCCGGTGGTACAATGGGTATGGATGACAACAGGCATATCCGGTTCGGCGTCCTTGATGGCAGACACCAGATTATAAGCCTCCTGGGGTCCCATAATACCGGACATATCCTTGATACAGATGGAGGAAGCACCCATATTCTTCAAATCCTTCACCATGCCCACAAAAGTGTCCTGGGTGTGGACCGGGCTGGTGGTGTAAGAGATGGTACCGGAGGCATGGGCCCCCTGCTTGACGGCCTCGTCGATGGCGACCTCCAGATTACGCACGTCGTTCAGGGCGTCGAAAATACGGATGATGTCGATACCGTTTTTGACTGAGTACTCCACAAACTTACGAACTACGTCGTCCGGGTAATGCTTATAGCCCAGGATATTCTGACCACGCAGCAGCATCTGCAGCTTGGTGTTGGGCATCTTGGCACGGATCTTACGCAGCCGCTCCCAGGGGTCCTCCTGCAGGTAGCGCAGGCAGACGTCAAAGGTAGCGCCGCCCCAGACCTCAGCGGAGTAGAAGCCAGCCTTGTCCATAGTCTCCAGGATGGGCTCGAACTTGCTGTAAGGCAGCCGAGTGGCGATCAGGGACTGGTTGGCGTCACGCAGTACGGTCTCCGTAATATTTACTTTTCTCATGTTGATCGACCTCCGTATTGCTTTTTTTGCGCGGTACAAAATCAAAAAATCATCGCGCGGCACAATTTCAGCCGCCATCTAAAAAACGCTTACCGCTATTTTAGTATAATTTTTCCCATAAAGCAAGACCTCAATCAAGAATTATTCTGCGTTTTTCACTCCCTCTCCCTCTATCCGGGGGCGCTCTTTCCAGATGTATCGCTTCCTCTTACTTTTTAACAAAGAGCAGAAAAAGCCGCAGCATGGTCTTTTCAAACCTGCTGCGGCCTTCTGCCGCTTGTTCCCCGCGGCATGGGGATGCACTCCCCGGTCACCGATCACTGCACGAATCACCATCCTCATAGGAGTGATATCTGTCATACTCAAAGATCAAGTCATCCACGTCCACGTCGGCACGGACACGGGACCAGATATTGTTCACTTCACGCTTAGGCATCGTCATGCGGACACCTCCTTCCTTGTTTCTAAAATTAGGTATAAAAATACCACCGCCTGCGCCGCAAACGATGGAGCCAACATTCCAATATGTTGTGGATGCACGGACTGTCAGGTCCAATATCCGCGCACAGAATGTCGCCATCGCTTGCAGCTATAGGAGCCGCCCTGAGTTACATAATGATTTCGCTGATTCATTCCGCACGCCTCCTCTCTCATTCGTATCGCCGCCAGCATGAAAATGCCCGCAGACTGACAACCAACTTTGAATATTTCCAAAGCTTCGGCCGTTTCCGCGGGATGGCTAACGTATAGAATTGACTTTATACCGCACCAAAATAAAATCCAATTTCTTCGTTTTTGCCAGAACCAACAGGCTCTCCCCGCGGCAGCATCTTCCGCTGGTAATATTATTGTAAACCTAGGCAGCCCGTTTGTCAATCCTTTTTTGCAGGATTTTTCTGGTCAATCTGCAAGAGGGAGGGACCGTGCCTAGTCCCTCCCTCCGCTTCCTTATACGGTGGGCTGTTGGTTTGAATACTTGGTGTAAGCTTGGCTAATCTTATCCTGGGGTGCCTGTTCGGGACTGTACCAGCCCTTGCTCTGGGCTGTGGTGAACAGCTGGGTCTGGGTCTGGTGGCTCTGGTTAATCAGCTTGAGGAACTCATCCCGCAAGGGGACGCTCACGCACTCAGAGGCAAAAATACCGTAGTTCAGGGACATTTTCTTCTCACTATTCAGAAAATCTGTAATGCGTTCCTGGTCGTTCATGCTCTCGTCCTCCTTAGTGCAGATACTTCAGCAGGCAGGTGTAATTCTGCTGGTGCTGGCCAGCCAGGTTCTGGAAGCAGGTCTTCAGCTCCTGGTCGGTTGTTTCCTGGACGGCGGTCTGGTACTTGCTGTACAGCACCCGCTCGAAGTCCAGCTGGTCGGACAGGCCCGCCAGCTCTTTTGTGGTCAGATTGGGCATAGATGTTCCTCCTTTTTCTTGGGGAGATCCCCGTACTGGAAGTTAGTCTGCCCTGTTCATTCCCGATTATGCGGCCTCTTTGGTCTTCCCTCCCCATCAAATTCCCAGACCAGGTGAGGCCCGCCCTCCAGCCGCTCCAGGCGGGCCAGACAAAACAGGGCGTTCATCGGCACCGGCGCATTTGTACGGAAGGGCGCGGCCAGCCAGAATCCTTCCCGCCCCCTTCGGCATGGCATAGGGGAGCGAAGCTGCCCTCGGAGCACCGGGTCGGACACGAGCCGGTCCGGATGCTGTTCACAGTACCACCGCCCTCCCCTCTCCTCAGAAAAGGTAAAGGCCAGCGGCGCTTCGACCCGGAAGTCGGGCCAACAGCCTGCCCGCTCCAGTTCTCCAACGCTCAAGGTACGGCTCAATCGCAGGCGGTCTCCCTCAGGAACCAGGGTTCCCAGCAGCAGCTTTCCACCCCGGTCGCCGTGGAGCCATACCTTATATAGTCCCCTTCCATCAGATGGGCGCTCCGCCTCCAGCCGTACTCTAGGCCCCTCCTGACGCAGGAGCAGCGTCCCACCGCCGACCATTTCCATTCTCTGCTCCACTTGCGATGCCCCCTCTCCCTTTAGTCTATGCGGAAGGGGAAAGATTTTCTTCCCTTTCTCCTGTTTTCAGTGATTTTTGTCCATACGGTGACCTTGTCACAGAATTTTTTCCCACACCGGGATAAATTATATTCAATAAGTTCTAGGGAGGCGTTTCCATGGGACCCTTTGATTTTTTTCTGCCGGGCAGGCGGCTTGCCAAACAACTGACCCAGTTAGACCAGTTGTCTGACCCCCTTCTGGTGGACGTCCGCACTCGGGAGGAGTTTCGTTCCGGCCATCTGCCTGGGGCCATTAATCTGCCCTTAGACCAGTTAGGGGCCGTCCCCCTTCCAAAAGGCCGGCCTGTCTTTGTCTACTGCCACAGTGGGGCCAGAAGCGCCCAGGCCTGCTCCACGCTCCGGGCCATGGGCTGCCAGGCATCTAATCTCGGCGGGCTTGCGGGTTACCGCGGCCCCTTGGAATAAGAGAGGAGTTTTATTATGAAAGTTGTAATCATCGGCGGCGTGGCCGGCGGGGCCACCGCTGCCGCCCGGCTCCGCAGGCTGGACGAGACTGCGGAAATCGTGATCCTGGAGCGCACAGGCTATGTATCCTATGCCAACTGTGGCCTTCCTTATTATGTAGGAGGGGTCATCCGAGCCCAGGACGCCCTTACCCTTCAAACGCCGGAGAGCTTTCGCGCCCGGTTCAACATCGATGTAAGGGTGGGCCACCAGGCTCTGGCCATCCACCAGGAGAGCCATACCATCACAGTCCTGGATTTGGCCAGCGGCACACAATATGTGGAAGGCTATGACAAGCTTATCCTCTCTCCCGGCGCGCGGGCGGTCAAGCCCGATCTGCCGGGCGTAGACGACTGCCGAGTATTCACTCTGCGCACAGTGGAGGACACCCTGCGCATCCGGTCTTACATCGAGTCGCACCGTCCCCGTTCCGCTGTGGTGGTCGGGGGTGGTTTCATCGGGCTAGAGGGGGCTGAGAATCTACTCCACGCTGGGGTTGCCACTACTCTACTCCAGCGGAGCGGCCAGGTTCTGCCACCTCTTGACTGGGACATGGCCCAGGAGGTCCACTCCTACCTCCGCGGTCAGGGGCTGGACCTGAGGCTGAACGCCGGAGTGCAGGGCTTCCAGGAGATGGATGGGCAGTTCTACACCCTAGTAAAGGACAGCGCCCCTATCCCCTCTGACCTGGTGCTGCTGGCCATCGGTGTCACTCCAGAATCCGACCTGGCACGAGAGGCTGGTCTGACCCTTGGAGCCAAGGGCGCCATCGTGGTCAATGAGCACATGGTCACCTCTGACCCAGATATCTATGCCGTAGGTGACGCTGTGGAACTGACTCACTTTGTATCCGGCAGCAAGGCCCTGATCGCCCTGGCCGGTCCGGCCAACAGGCAGGGCCGCATCGCCGCCGACCATATCTGTGGCCGGAAGAGCCGCTATGCCGGGGCACAGGGCTCCTCTATCATCAAGCTGTTCCACATGACGGCCGCCTCCACCGGTCTGAACGAAAAGGCCGCCCAGGCCGCTGGCATCCCCTATGATAAGGCGGTCACCTACTCCGCCTCCCACGCTACCTATTACCCCGGCGCTGAAAACATGACCATCAAAACCCTGTTTGACCCATCCAGTGGTCGGGTCCTGGGGGCCCAAATCGTGGGCTTCGGCGGTGTGGATAAGAGGATCGATGTGCTAGCCACCGCCATCCGGGCCAGGATGACCGCCGCCGAGCTAACTGAGCTCGATCTCGCCTATGCCCCGCCCTATTCCTCTGCCAAAGATCCGGTCAATATGGCTGGATATGTCATTGAGAACCTCCGGAATGGAGCCATTTCCCAATTCCACTGGTCGGACGCGGAGTCCATTCCAAAGGATGGCTCTGTCACTCTGCTGGATGTGCGCACTCCCCAAGAAGTGGCCGTCCAGGGCCTCATCCGTCCGGATGCTGTCAACATTCCCGTAGATGAGCTGCGGGATCGGATGGGAGAATTGGATCCCTCTAAACCCGTATACGTCAACTGTTACAGCGGACTGCGCAGCTACTTGGCCTGCCGTATGCTTGGCCAGCGCGGTTTCCAGTGCTCCCACCTCTCTGGCGGCTGGCGGTTCTGGTCCTATGTGACGACAGATCGGACCCACGAGGCGGCCCCTACCCACCCGTGCGGAGCAGCAATCGAAGAATAATCTGATTTTTACAGATTTTTTCATTTTTTTGTTGCATAACCATGAAAACCATGGTATACTACCAAGGCATTATGTGTGGGAGTGCGGATCTTTCGCCCGGTGCCCAGCCAGAAGTTGGGTTGGCGGAGGATATGATGCCCCCAGAAGAATTGAACTGAAAAACAGGAGGAAACAAACTATGGCAGTCGTATCTATGAAGCAGCTGCTGGAGGCCGGCGTTCACTTCGGCCACCAGACCCGCCGGTGGAATCCCAAGATGGCCACCTACATCTATACCGAGCGCAACGGTATCTATATCATCGACCTGCAGAAGACTGTGAAGAAGCTGGAGGAGGCCTACAATTTCGTCCGTTCTCTGGGCGAAAAGGGTGAGACTCTGCTGTTCGTGGGCACCAAGAAGCAGGCCCAGGAGGCCATCAAGGAAGAGGCCGGCCGTGTGGGCATGTATTGGGTAAACGCCCGCTGGCTGGGCGGTATGCTGACCAATTTTAAGACTATGCGCGGCCGCGTGGAGCGTCTGAACCAGCTGAAGAAGATGCAGGAGGACGGCACCTTCGATATGCTGCCCAAGAAGGAAGTTATGAAGCACCTGGGCGAGATCGCCAAGCTGGAGAAGTACCTGGGCGGCGTCACCGAAATGAAGAAGCTGCCCGGCGCCCTCTTCGTGGTCGATCCCCGCAAGGAGCGCAACGCCATCAACGAGGCCCGCAAGCTGAACATCCCCATCGTCGCCATCGTGGACACAAACTGCGACCCCGACGAGATTGACTATGTCATCCCCGGCAATGACGACGCGATCCGCGCCATCAAGCTGATCTCCTCTGTCATGGCCAACGCCATCCAGGAGGGCAAGCAGGGCCAGGACCAGGCTCCCGCCGCTGAGGCCGAGGCTCCTACCGCTGAGTAAGCAAAAACTATCCCATCCGCATCACACAGCGCCCGCCCGCGCGGGCGGGCGCTGTTCTTATTTTGACATACAGCCGGGCCGGTGGGCCGGCTTGAGATAAAATGGAGGTAATTTATTATGGCTATTTCCGCAAAGGACGTACAGAAGCTGCGCGAGATGACCGGCGTGGGCATGATGGACTGCAAGAAGGCCCTGACTGAGTCTGAGGGCGATTTTGACAAGGCCATCGAGTGGCTGCGTGAGAAGGGCCTCGCCGCCCAGACCAAGAAGGCCGGCAAGGTGGCCGCCGAGGGTGTTTCCTACGCTGTTGTTACGGAAAAGGGTGTAGGCGTCATCATCGAGGTCAACTCCCAGACCGACTTTGTGGCCAAGAACGACGTCTTTAAGGATTTCGTTATGGCCCTGGCCGTGGTGGTAGCCGAGGAGGCTCCCGCCGATGTGGAGGCTCTGAAGGCCTGCCGCTATCCCGGCACTGAGCGTACCGTGGCCGATGTCACCGCCGACAAGGTGCTGGCCATTGGCGAGAACATCCAAATCCGCCGCTTCGTCCGCTATGCTGAAGGCGTCAACGTCCCCTATATCCACATGGGCGGAAAGGTCGGTGTGCTGGTCAATCTGGCCGTTGAGGGCATCGAGCCCCAGCAGGTCACTGAGTTGGGCAAGGACATCGCCATGCAGATTTGCGCTATGAACCCCTCTTACCTGGACAAGTCCGACGTTTCCCAGGAGGTGCTGGACAAGGAGAAGGAGATCCAGCTGGCTCTGATGGCCAACGATCCCAAGATGGCCGCCAAGCCCGACAAGGTGAAGGAAGGCATCGTGATGGGCAAGCTGGGCAAGTACTACGAGGAAAACTGCCTGCTGCAGCAGGCCTTTGTCAAGGAGAACAAGATCTCTGTGGAGAAGCATGTAGCCGAGATCGCCAAGCAGCTGGGCGGCAAGATCACTGTCAAGGCTTTCACCCGCTTCGCTACTGGCGAGGGTATCGAAAAGGCCGAGGATGACTTCGCTGCCGAGGTGGCATCCATGGTCAAGTAAGGAGTCTGTGACCTTTAAATGATAGGGGCCCGTGGTAAATACCACGGGCCCCTTCTTTTCCCGGTTTGCCATAAATACGGAAAAGCCTCTGGCATTGCCAGAGGCTTCACAGTTTTATTCAAGCTTTCGGCGGGAACGTGATTCCAGCCACCGACACATTGACCACTGAAACCTCTAAGCCGGTCATCGATTCAATGGCACTCTTGACACCATCCTGGATGGCCCTTCCAATCTCAGGGATGGTGTGTCCATAGCCCATCAGGACGGACAGCTCCACTTCCACTTTATCGTCCTCCATCCTGACATGCACGCCCTTAGCCAGGTTCTTTTTGCCCAGTAGCTCGGCGATATCACTGCCCAGATTGGCGGCCAGGCCGCTGACCCCCTCCACATCCAGAGCGGCAGCGGCGGTGATGGCAGCCAGCACCTCCTCGGAGATATGGATATTGCCCAGCTCATCCGAGCGGGAAACGTACTCTTTATTCTCACTCATGGTTTGCCACGCTCCTTAGATCGCAGTTTTCATCAGAGAAGCCGGACGCCCCCAAGCGTCCTCCTTACTTCGTGCTTATTGTAACACAGTTCTCTCCGTTTGACAACTGCGGTCTGAAAACTTTCCCGCGCCTTGTCACTCCACCTCGATAATCTTGATCTGATCGGCGGTAAAACCGGCAGCCTGGTTGACCACGTCCACGATCTTGGCGGTATCTGCCTCCACCAATCCGCCCTCCGGCGCGGAAACAGCCAGCGACAGAGAGTTCTCTCCAATAAAGGCTACACAGTCTGTATAGCCCTTTGCCACCACCAGATTTTCAATTTGAGCTTCCGTCACCGTGTAATCGGCCATGGTCTGAATAGTCTCGTTGACCTGCTCTTTTACCGTTTCATCGGCATCCTCACGGGCGGCGGCGTCCTGAAGAAGGGACAGGGCGCTGTCCCTGGCCTGCTGCCGGTTGAGCCGGGCTGTGGCAAAGTAGTCGCTGGAGGCTGACGCCGTCCCTGTATCACTGGCCGTCCCGCCCACATCGGCGGTCCCGCTTCCATTGGACAGCAGAGGATCCTCTGTCTCTCCGCCTACCATGGTGGACTGGCCCAGCGTCTTGCCCGCCTGGGCCTCCTGCTCATAGTTCCAGTTCAAATAGACCGCCGCGCACACGAATAGGGCAATGGCCGCCACCACCGCATTGCGCTTCCACAGCTGGGACCAGCCGGTCCCCTTCTTACCCGTTCTCATGTCGATTCCTCCCTGATATAAATTAAGTATTTCCCTGACAAATGGATATCCGGTCCGTGCCCAGTCCCGTCAAAGCGGACACTGCCTCCAGCAGCCTCAGCTGGATTCGGGGATTTCCCCCGCCGGGACAGACCACCAGCGCCCCCCGAAACTCCGGAGCCAGTGTTTGGAGAGGGACTACTTCCTGCTGTCCGGAGCCCCGCCCCACGGTAACTGTGGTAGAGGAACCTCCCCCTTCCCGATCCCGCTCCTGGTCCTGGGCCAATATCTGGCGGCCGTCGCTGTCCAGCGTCAGTACCACCCGGACCTCTCCAGCCCCCTCCACTTGGGAAAGAGCCCGCTCCATCTTCTCCTCGAAGGCCTCCAGATCAAAGCCCTCAGCAGGAGCCTGGGCCCCCTCCTGGCCTTTGTCTCTCTGGCCTGTCGTGGGCAGGGCCATCAGCACCACCCCAAGCCCGATAACCAGCAGCACATATTTATATTTTCCCAGCGCCTCCTTCCACCTCAGAGCCAATTTCGGCCAATCCAGCTTCACGGCAGTTCCCCCTCCTCAACATAAGCCTGCTCCTCCTCCGGGATGCCCAGGTCCTCCTGGATCACCAGGGACAGCCGCTCCCGCTCCCCTTCTGTCAGAAAGCCGGATACTTCCGCCCGCTCCGGTAGGAACAGCCCCTCCTCCCCTGCCCGGCAGGATACCCGGGCGGTGCAGGTCAGTCCAAGTTCTGCCGCCTTGTCCACAATATATGCGGCATATTCCTGCTCTATGATCGTTTTCATCTGCTCATCCACCTGCCGCTCCAATTCCTGTGTTCTATCCTCCAGGCCCAGGTGATATTCCTCCAGCCAACGCTGCCCTCCTTCCAGATCCAGTTGGGCCAGAGGGGCGAGGATGACCGCCAGCAACACCAGGCCGCAGACCAGCCGTCCCACCCGCCTCACTGGTCCGGCGGGCATTAGGCCGTCAGCCAGGGCGCAGAGGACAGAGGCCCCCGTGATAGACAGCAGCCAGCTCCCGACCCCGGCCATCATGGGATCACCGCCATAATAGCAGACACCAAGCTGACCAGCAGCACCAGAGCCGCCGCGCCGGTCATCCCCAGCACTAGGCCGAACGCGCCGCCGATGGCGTCGATCAACTGACTCAGCCTGGGCTGTGCCACAGTGGCGCACAGGGCCGCCGTGGCCTTATAGACCAGGTATTGCAGGGCCAGCCGCAGGAAAGGAGTCAGGCAGATGGCCAGCACCACCAACATCCCAACCACCCCAACCGTCCCTTTCAGCACACCCGCCCCGGCCAGCACAGTTTCCGAGGCATCGGCCAGAATTCCCCCCACCACTGGAATAGCTCTGGAGATAGCCAGCTTGGCCGCTTTGACCGCCGAGGCGTCTACCGTTCCGGCGATGGCTCCGCTGGCGGTCAGATAGCCCACAAAGGCCAGGAGGAAGGCCGTCAACAGGAAAGAAGCGGCCCCCTTCAGCAGCCCCGCCAGTTTTTTCAGTCCGGGATTACCCACCGCCGCATGGGCACAGCTAGCCGCCACGTAGGCATATACCATAGGGATCAGGAGCCGGTCCATGGCGGTGATGAGAAGCTGGGAAAACAGGACGGTGGCTCCCTGTCTGACTGCTCCTCCCGTCACCCCTCCGGTGGCGGCGGTGAGCACAGCCATCACCGGGAGCAGGGTTTCAGAAAAGGTTCCCATCCGGCCGATGGTGTCACGCCCCATCCCAATCATGACTGCCATATCTGTCATGGTAAGTGCGGTGATAGCTAGCGCCCCGGCGATCTCCACCGCTTGGAGCCCATCGCGTTTGCCCTGTGCAGCCCCCTCTGCCATGGCGCACAGCAGGACCACCGCCAGCAGCTTCAGCCCTGTGGCAATGCTGGTCCGGAGCAAGGAGCCGATTTGGTCCAGAGCGTCGGAAAAAAGATTGGACAAGCCCTGGTCCAATCCCCCATCCGCCTCCACGCCGTAGCTCTCCGCCTGGTCCCACAGCTCGTCCATTCCCGGCACCTCCGCCTCCTGGGCGAAACAAAGCGGAGCACTCAATAGGAGGGCCAGCAGCAGGATACAAAACTTTTTCATTTTAGCATCTCCGTCATCATCAGTACCACCGCTCGGACGAGCGGCAGGGCCACCACCAGGGCCAGGACTGTTCCAGCCGTCTCCACAAAGGCGGCCACCCCTCCCTCACCGGCTGACTTGCATACCTCCGCGGTCAGACGTGTCAGGATAGACAGGGCCACTGTCTTGACCACTGGCTCCAGCAGCTCTTCCGACAGGCCGGCCAGACTGGTGAGCTCCTCCATCAGGGCCACAACTGCCCCCAAGCCGTCCGCAACCAGGGCGACCATCCACAGCCCGGCCGCCAGGGCCAGCAGCAGAGCCAGCTCAGGGGTGTTTTTCCGCAGGACTACTCCCAGCACCGCGGCCGTGATGGCCCCCGCCGCCACCTTGACCATCAGGTCCATATCAGAGGCGGAACAGGGTCTTTACCATGTCGAACAGGCTGGCGATCTCCTGGACCACCATCATCAGGACCACCACCAGGGCGGCTAAGGTGGTCATCATAGCCTGTTCGTCCCGGCCAGCCCGGCTCAGAACCTGGTTGAGTACCGCCACCACGATCCCAATCGCGGCGATCTTAAAAATTAGATCTACGTCCAATGCGAACCCCTCTTTCGTGTCAAGATCAGATCAGCAGGATGACCAAAAATGCTCCACCCGCCAGCCCAAGGGCCTGACACACCCTGCCCTGCCGCCGGCTCTCTTCCGCATCCTTCTCCCGTTCTTCCTCCAAATGGCGGCGGGCAGCGGAGATACCCTGTATCTGGGCCTGGCTGTCATAGCGCCCAAGTAGCTCGCCCAGGGGATAGAGGCAGGCTCGCCCACTCTCTCCCAGCTCCCTTCGGCGGTCTATCAGAGTGGGCCAGGACCTGGACAGCCCCTCCTGATCCAGATGCTCCAGCGCCTGCCGGAGATCCTGAAAAAGCAGTCTGGCCTGTCCCCTTGTCCGGCCTGACAGGTCATCCACCAGATGGGGCAGGGGGGCTCCCCCCAGCTCCAGCTCCCGTTCCAGCAGTTCCAGTCCCTCCGCCACTTCTCCCATGGCCCTTCCTCTGGCCCGCATCTCCCAGGAGGCGCGAAACCCAATCCAAGCACATCCGGCGGCCAGCAGGGTGGCACCTAAAAGTCTTATCATTCATCCCAACTCCTCTATTTGATAGCTCCTTCCAGCGCCCTCCCGTCGGATGAGGAGCAGCTTTTGAAAGATACCTGCTTCCATCAACGCCCGGTACAGGGGGCGCCGCTCCAGGTCTTCCCGGCTGTTCCCATGGGCCGTGGCCAGCAACGTAACTCCGCAGCCAGCCGCGGTTCTCAGGGCGGCTACATCCTCCGGCGCCGTAATCTCATCTACAGCCAGCACCTGGGGATTCATCGCCCGCATCAGAAGCATAAGCCCCCGCGCCTTTGGACACCCCTCCATTACATCAGTTCTGGAGCCTACATCCAGCTGAGGACAGCCGCTGTAAAGGGCTGCCACTTCCCCACGCTCGTCCATCAAGGATACGCGCCGCGGTTGGCAACCATCTCCGTCCGACACCCGGCGGACTAAGTCCCGGAGGAGCGTAGTCTTTCCGGCCCCCGGCGGAGCCAGAATCAGCGTACTGACTAGCTTCCCGCCTGGGCACAGCCTGCCCAAGACCGGGTCAGAGGCATTCCTCACCTGTCGCGCCACACGGATGGCCGCCGAGGAAAGCTGCCGCAAGCTGTGAATTTCTCCCTCCCGCAGAACAGCGGTGCCACACAGGCCGATCCGATGCCCCCCTTCCACCGTCAAGTATCCTCGTCTGAGTTGGTCCAGTACGGCATGAACCGAGGCCCTGCTGGCAATCTCCACCAGCTGCTCCAGCTCACCCGCTCGCACCGGTTCCCCGCCTAGCGGCCTCTCTCCCTCTGGAAATACCGCCGACATGGGCTGTCCCACCCGGAGCCGCAGTTCCTCCGCTCGGCATTGATCTTGGAGCGGGAGGGAGAATGCCTCCTGCCGCAGCCTGGGCGGCAGAACGCCCACGACCTGCCGATATGCCTGTTCTCGTATCATTTGTTCCATTCTTTTCCACCGACCTTTGCCTTATCCTATGAGGACAGGCCCTGGGATATGACCAGTAAAATATTTTCCTCTCTCATCCTAGGGACTCTCAAGCTGCATACCAGTAGGAAACTGAATTTTTCTCCTTGACATTTTTATTTTTATATGATATATTTCGCACATATGATAAAAATATATCACATAACAATACATCACTGATGTACAGGAGGAGTATATGAAACATCCATTCAACTATCTCTCATTGGCCGCCCTTCCCGCGCTAGCCAGCCTGCTCTATTTCCCCACCGGAGAGCGCGACTATCTCTGTTTTCTCGGTTTTTTGGTTTTTCTTCGATACCTGTGGGTCAACCCTGACGAGTTGTTTTTACTCTCTGTCCGTAAAGCGGCCACCGGCGCCTTCCTGCTTCAGTTCGCACTGATCTGGCCCTGCCTGTTTCTATTCCATTTCCTGGCTCCCCAGGCAAATCCCATGCCCCAGGCCCTCGGGATCAGTTGGGCCGCCGGTGTCATCTTCTTCTGTCTGTACCACAGCTGGTTGGAGTGGAGAGAGGCGGGAGGATTGGAATGAGCCTGAAAACACGCATCCGGGAATTGCGGGCCCGTGACAGACTTAGTCAGGAAGATCTGGCCCGGAAGGTTGGGGTACGCCGGGAGACCATAGGCAATCTGGAAAACGGCAGGTATAACCCCTCCCTAAAGTTGGCCATGGACATCGCCAAGGTATTTGATACTACCGTGGAAGATATTTTTTTCTTCTTTGACGAATCAGCATCCTAGGACTGATGCTGAAAAAAATTCTCTCTCCTTTTTCTATGAAACAGTGAGGGTATCAGGATGCTTCCTTTCCGGCATAGTCCCATAGCAGTGTAAAGGAAGAGAAGTTCTCTAACAAAAATACCTCTGTCCCACACTGAAATCTGGACAGAGGTATTTTTCGTATAAAGTTCTTTGTAAAGATTCTAAATACTTCTTTCGCCGCACGGACAGCCGTGCGTCAGTTACAAAATTCCTTCGCCACCTCGACAATATGCTCTGCGGACAGGCCAGCCTCCTTCAGCAGAGCAGCGGCGGGGCCAGAGTGTCCAAATTCGTCATTTACACCTATGCGCTTTACTGGAGTAGGATGCTTTTCACTGAGCAGCGCGCATACGGCCTCACCCAATCCGCCAATCACACTGTGTTCTTCACAGGTGATTATTTTGCCGCAGTCCCTGGCTGCGGCCAGGACGATTTCTTCATCCAGTGGTTTGATAGTACAGAGATTGATCACACGGGCACTGATCCCTGATTCTTTCAAGATTCTTCCCGCCTCAGCCGCTTCATTGACCATCAAACCGGTCGAGAGGATCGCTACATCAGTTCCGTCCTGAATCATCTCGCCCTTGCCAATCTGGAATGTAAACGTATCCTCATCATGGAATACAGGCACAGCCAGTCTGCCAAAGCGCAGGTAAACCGGCCCTTGATGCTCATAAGCAGCCTTAACAGCGGCCCTTGCCTCCACATCGTCAGAAGGGCAGAGGACAACCATTCCAGGGATGGAGCGCATCAGCGCGAAATCCTCACAGCACTGATGTGACGCCCCGTCCTCTCCTACCGAAATTCCCCCGTGGGTAGCGCCGATCTTCACATTTAAATGGGGATAGCCGATTGAGTTACGGATCTGCTCAAAAGCCCTTCCAGCGGCGAACATGGCAAAGGTGGAGGCAAAGGGCACCAGTCCCATAGCCGCAGCCCCTGCCGCGGCCGCCATCATATTTCCCTCCGCGATCCCACAATCGAAATGACGGTCAGGATATTCTTTTTGAAAGACATTTGTTTTGGTCGCCCCTGCCAAATCGGCGTCAAACACAATCAGGTCCTTATGTTGAGCAGCTAATTCTTTCAAAGCACGTCCATAACTGTCGCGGGTCGCGATTTTTTTGATATCCGCCATTTTACATCGCCTCCACTTCTGCCAGATGGGCTGACAATTCCCTCATGGCAATCTCATATTCCTCATCATTCGGGGCTTTTCCGTGCCAGCCGACCTGATTCTCCATATAACTGACACCTTTCCCTTTGACCGTTTTCATCACAATGGCAAAAGGTCTGCCTTTGGTCACTCTGGCCATATAAAAAGCCGCTTCAATCTGCTCAAAGTCGTGTCCATCTATTTCCATGGTCTCTATGCCAAAGGCGCGCAGTTTATCAACAATCGGATAGGGGTTCATCACATCCGCGACATTTCCGTCAATCTGCAATCCGTTGTTATCGATAATGACACAGAGGTTGTCCAGCTTATAGTGATGAGCAAACATCATAGCCTCCCAGACTTCCCCTTCTTGGATTTCGCCGTCGCCCAGCAGAGCGTATACCCGGCAGCTCTTGCCCTGATATTTCGCTGCCAGAGCCATCCCCGCAGCTGCGGATATTCCCTGCCCCAGAGAGCCAGTAGACATATCTACACCTGGAGTTTCATTCATATTTGGATGGCCTTGAAGATAGCTGCCAATGTGCCGGAGCGTCAAAAGATCCTCCACTGGGAAAAAGCCTCTGTTCGCCAAAGCTGCGTACAGCCCCGGCGCCGTATGTCCTTTTGAGAGCACAAATCGGTCCCGATCCTCCCAGCCTGGCCTATTTGGGTCTACCCTCAACTCTTTAAAATAGAGAAATGTGAACAGGTCCGCGGCGGATAAGCTGCCGCCGGGGTGACCCGCCTTCGCGCTGTGTGTCCCCTCAATCACGCCCATGCGCACTTTACAGGCCATCATCTCTAACTGTTTTTTTTCCTGGGCTGTCATAGTTACTCCTTCTTTCTCCTATCAGTGTTGTTTCCATGTTTCTTTTTAGTTGCTCAATGAATCGCCAATCGAATCGGATATTTCATCCAATCCAACTGCCGTATGAAGCGAAATTCCGGTTCTCACCGCGCATTAAAAATCTCATCGATGATCTGCTATCTTGTGTATTTGTTCCCAATTTTCTTTCATGGATGCTCATAAGTATGTCCTGCGCCCACGGGCTCCCCAAAAGCACCAGGAAGTATGTTTTATTATATTTGTTTTCAGGCAAAAATGCAAGACTGTCTTAGCCTCTAGCTGACTATTCCTTTTCCAATGGTCATTCTGTTGGCACCAAAAGATGTGTCTTCTTCAATCCCTTGACGCAGTGAGAAATGCCTGAAACACCCGCTTTATCATTCAGAGGAGCTCAACAGAAGAAATCAGGCGAAAGGATTGGGCGCAAATTTGTATAGATTTGCGCCCAATCCTCTCTTTACTATATTGATTGACCTATCTATTTATTTTCCATGCTGTCTGGCCGCATACAGGGTATTTTCCATCAGCATAGCCCTGGTCATCGGGCCTACCCCGCCCGGAACAGGTGTAATGTAAGACGCCTTGTCAACTATTGAGCCATAGTCCACATCGCCGCACAGCTTCCCCTGTTCATTGCGGTTCATGGCCACGTCGATGACAACGGCCCCCTCCTTCACCATATCCGCGGAGATCAGGCCGACCCGTCCGGCGGCAGCTACCAAAATATCTGCCTGGAGGCACATCTCTTTTAGATTCCTGGTCCGGGTGTGACAGATGGTGACAGTGGCATTCTTTTGGACCATCAGCATGGCCTGGGGCTTCCCTACGATATTGGACCGGCCCACAATGACACAGTGCTTCCCTGCCGGGTCGATCCCATACTCCTGCAGAAGTTCCATAACACCAGCTGGGGTGCAGGGCTTGAAGCCCTCCTCCCCAATCATCAGCTGTCCCACATTGAAGGGGTGAAAGCAGTCCACGTCCTTATCCGGCCGGACAGCCAGCAGCACCTCCTTCTCATTCAGGTGGCTGGGCAGAGGCAGCTGCACCAGTATCCCGTCAATATCCTCTCTGTCATTCAGGGCGGCCACCAGCTCCAACAGCTCTTTCTGGGTGGTCTCCCCCGGCAGGGCGTACTCCTCACTGTAAATTCCGCACTCTCCGCAGTCTTTTTTCTTTCCGTTCACATAGACCCGGGAGGCGGGGTCGTCCCCAACCAACACCACAGCCAGCCCAGGCTTTATGTCAAGCTGTTCCACCTGACGGCGGACCCGCTCCTTTACCTTGGCGGCCAGAGCCTTTCCGTCCATTACAATCGCTGCCATCGGTTAATCCTCTCCTCTGCCTTCCTCATTTTTCTCTTTCTGGGTGGTATCTTCGCTGTCCTCGTCTCCATCTTCGGTGGTGTCTGGGCCCTGACATTCCTGTTCCGCTGCTCCGGCCACCCGTTGAGCCGCCAGACGGTTTACATACAGCTTTTCCGGGCTGTGGCCCCTTTTCAGCAGTAGGAACAGCAGGACCGCTCCCGCCACCACAGCCGAGATAGCCGCCAGCGCCTGTGAGGTACGGATCGGCACCCCAAACAGCTCCAGGCCGAAGAAATAGAGGCTGTCGGTACGCAGGCCCTCGATCCAGGCCCGGCCAAGCCCGTACCAGAACACATAGAACAGGAAGCACTGTCCGTCGAACTTCCGCTTTCTGCCTACCAGATAGACCAAAATCAGCCCCACAAAGTTCCAGGCAGATTCATAAAAAAAGGTAGGATGTACCCCCAGCGTTCCGCTGAGGATGGCCTCGTAGCCGGCCTGGTCCACATAGCCCCACCGCAGCATATCCTCGGCAATGGATGGACCGCACATCCGCCAGGGCAGGGTGGTGACGCCGCCAAATGCCTCCACGTTCATGAAGTTGCCCCAGCGGCCTACCAGCTGGCCGATAAACAAGCCGTGCACCCCCAAATCGGCAAAAGCCAGGAAGCTGATCTTCCGCACATGGCAGAAGATTAGCAGTACGATAACCGAGGAAATGATGGCCCCATAGATGGCCAGCCCGCCATCGCCATAATTGAGTATCTTTCCCCAGTTCAGAGAGCCGTCCGCATTTTGGAAGATACTCAGGTTGAATATCACATAGTAGGCCCGAATGGCTACCAGGGCAGCCGGGACAGCGAAGATCATCATATCCAGGATCTGGTCCTCGTTAATCCCGAATCGCTTTCCCCACCGGGAGCACAGGATGACTGCCAGGATCAGGCCGGACACAATGATGATGCCGTACCAGTAGATCGGCCGGCCCAGTACCGTAAGCGCCACTCTGTTCAGGGTAAATTCCAGTCCCAGACCTGGAAAGGTCACCGTATTAATCAAGCCTGCCCCCCCTCTCTGGGACGGACCACAGACAGGGCCGCGCGCTCCTCCGTGACCCAGCGGCCGATCAGGTCCTCCGCCTCCTCCTTGGTGATGGAGCTGAACAAGTCCGCAAATTGGAGGAAGTTCACCCCGGCGAAGAAGGATCGAGCCTGACCCACACACAGGTTTTCGAAGGAATTGAGGCCCCGGACCTTGTTGCCGTAGACGCCCTTCTTCAACCGCTCCCAAAGCTTGCCGTCAATGCCCTCCCGGCCGATGCGACCGGCCTCCTCAGCCACCGCCATTCGGACCGCCTCCGGGTCCTTGGACTCCCCCCCGGCGCACAGGAAGGAACAGCCAGGATAAGACTCATACCCGTAGGAGAAATTCTGATTGATGAGCCCCTCCCGGTACAGCTTGGAATACAGCGGAGTGGAGTTGCCCAATAGGCCCTCCAGGGCCAGCTCGGCCACCAGCTCCTGACGCAGACCACTCTCGCCCCTCTGGGGGGCGTCGCCCTTGTAGCCCAGCTGGAAGATGGGGGTGGACACCTCCATCCGCTCCTCCACCAGGGACTTGGCCACACGGTCGGCCTCCTTCTCCCCATAGTCCTTGGCGGCGATTGAGCCCGCCTGCCTGGGCAGGATCTCCCGGGCCACCTGGCAGATATGCTCCGCCTCCACAGGGCCCGCCACGCACAGCACCATGTTGGCCGGATCGTAGAAGGCCTTGTGGCAGGCGTACAGGGTGTCGGCGGTGATGTGGGAGATGGACTCCACACTGCCCGCCACGCTCACCCGGATGGGGTGGTGCTGGTACAGGGCGGCCATCAGGTTCATAAAGACCTTCCAGTCCGGGTCGTCCTCGATCATGCCGATCTCCTGTCCGATGATGCCTTGTTCCTTGTCTACGCTCTCCTGAGTAAACCAGGGGACAGAAACAAAGGAGAGGAGGATGCGCAGGTTCTCCTCAAATTTCTCCGTGGACTCGAAGTAGTAGCCCGTGATGGCGGAGCTGGTAAAGGCGTTGGGGGAGGCCCCGTTGGCCGCCAGGTCCTGGAGGGCGTTGCCCTCCTTGGTATCGAACATCTTGTGCTCAAGGAAGTGGGCCACACCGGCCGGGCTCTGATGCCACTGGCCGTCCAGACAGAATTTCATGTCCATGCCGCCGTAGTTGGTGGCAAAGAAGGCATACCCCTTCTGAAATTCCGGCTTTGGGAATACGAACACATTGAGTCCGTTGGCCAGCTTTTCGTGGTACATCCGCTCCCCTACCCGGGAAAATTCCAGCTTTTCCATGGCTCAACCCTCCTTGCTCTTCAGGAAATATACAGTGTCCAGCTCCAGCTTCCGGGCCACGGCGGACACCTGCTCCCGTGTGACCTCCTCAAACTGGGCGGTCAGCTCCGGGATGGTGGTATCCAGGCCAGCGGCGGCCTGGCCCAGCCAGAACTCCTCCTGCCGGCCCTGGTCGTCCAACGTGGCCAAGTGGCCGCCGATCAGGGTGCGCCTGGCTCCCTCCAGCTCCCAGTCCTGGATCTCACCCCGGCGGATGGCCTCCAGTTGGGACAGGATCTCGTCCTTTGCCGTCTGGTATTTGTCAAACTCGATGCCAGAGGACACCAGGACCAGCCCCTTCATCTTCTCCAGCATAGAGCTGGCGTAATAGCACAGGGACAGCTTCTCCCGGACGTTCATAAAGAGCTTGGACAGAGTAGTCCCGCCAAAGATGGCATTGAACATGGTCAGGGCGGGGTAGTCCTCCTCCCAGCAGGTAACGCCTCCGGTGCGGAAGCCCAGGGCCAGCTTGCCCTGGCTCACGTCCATGGCCTCCTCCACCACCTGGGGCTGGGGTCCGGCCGTGACGCGTACCTCGCAATCCGGGTCCAGGCGCTCTCCGCTTATCGGAAGGGCAGCCAGAGCGGTACGCAGGGCCCCCTCCGCCCGCTCGGGCTGGGCGGAGCCGCAGTAGTAGACCTCAATGGCCGCCCCCTTCAGCAGCTCCTGATAGCGCCGCCAAAGGGAGTCAGGGGTGATGGCCGCTACGCTCTCCTCATCCCCCAGCTTGTCCACCCCAAAGGCCTCCTCTCCGCACATAAGCTGAGTAAGGCGGTAAGTGGCGTAGGTCCGCTTGTCATTGATCTGGCTCCGGATCCGGTCGGTCAGGTTGTTCTTCTCCTGGTCCGTATACTCGGAGCAGAAGCAGCCGTCCTGGGTGTAGGGAGAGAGCAGCATCTCCCCCAGAAGGGCGGCTGCAGACTCCAAAATCTTTTCTCCCTCCAGGGCGTAGGCGTCGTCCAGAAAACTAGCCACAAAGCCCACACACTGGGTCTCTCCTTTTTTGCGGACCAGCGGCTCAATGGCGCCTCCGTACAGCTCGTCCAGAGCCGCGGACAGGGACTCCATGTCCGGGTGGGCGGCCGTGCCACGGCGGAGGACATAGGGGATCAGGGCGTTAGCCGCCGCCGTGTCCCGGTCCAGGGGAGCCAGCAGAGTGATAGAAAGATAGGAGCTTTTGAATTTGTCGGTGTGGACCGTACGCAGCCACACACCGGGAAAGAGCTCCCGGCGAGTCGTTTCAGACATAAAACAGTTCCTTTCTCCGGATAGTAAAAAGGGACGAACCCTTTTTTCTCAGCTTGGATATCATACCACGATTTGGCAGGGAAAGTAAAGAGCTGTGAACAGGTTCGGAGCTCTCTCCATGGCTAATCGAGCCTGTTTTTCCCACGCTCCTTCCTCCAGAGGGCCCCGCCCTGGAACCGCTGTTCCAAGCTCAGGGGATGACCACCCTCAGGTGATGCTCTCCCTCCAGTTCCTTCAGCGCCACCTCGTCCACAGGCTGTCCGTCCAGCAGGGCCGCATCAGCCTCTCCCCGCTCAACCCGGATCAGCAGCGTACCACGCTCCAGCCGCCACTCCGCCTGATAGCCCGGCCAGTCGGATGGCAGCCTGGGCTGTACCCGCAGACGTCCCTCCTTGACCTTTAGTCCAAGCAGCTCCTGGACCGCCACCTGCCAGTACCAGCCCGCCGCCCCGGTATACCAGCTCCAGCCTCCCTGTCCTTCTCGGCCGGTCGCGTAAGATACGTCGGCAGCTAAAACATAGGGCTCCGCCCGGTATCCCTCCGTCGCGTGGCAGGCAGGCAGCAGCGCCCGCAGCACCTCCCAGCCTTCCCCTGCCCTTCCCAGACGGAAGCAGGCCATGGCCAGCCAGACCGCGCCGTGGGTATACTGCCCGCCATTTTCCCGCACACCGGCCGGGTAGCCTTTGATATAGCCGGGGTCCTTTCGTCCTTTTCCGTCGAAAGGAGGATCAAAGAGACGGACCACCTGTCGCTCCCGGTCAAAGAGCCGGGTCAGCGCGGCGGACACCGCCCGGTCCGCCCTCTCCCGGTCCGCTCCCTGGGGCAGTACGGAGAAGGACTGGGCGATGGAGTCGATCTGACACTGATCGCTCTCCCGGCTGCCCAGGGGAGTCCCATCGTCATAGTAGCCCCGGCGGTACCAGTTCCCGTCCCAGGCCGCCTGGGCCGCCGCCAGGTACTTCTCTCCCTGGGCCAGCAGCTCCTGGGCCAGCTCCTCCTCCCCGCTTCGCTGGCAGAGGGGGGCAAAATCCTGAAGCACCATAGTCAGGAACCAGGTAAGCCACACCGACTCACCCCTTCCGGCGGCCCCAACCCGGTTCATGCCGTCGTTCCAATCCCCGCCGCCCATCCGTGCCAGTCCATGGGACCCGGTTCCCCGGTCCAGGACGCACTGGATGGCAGACAGGGCGTGGTGGTAAAGGGTATCTGTCTTGGAGCTGACTTGAGGGACCTCATACCGCTCCATCTCTTTGGGCTCCAGGGGCCTGGATGTCAGATAGGGGACCTGCTCCTTCAGTACCTCCCAATCCCCGGTGACAGAGCAGTAGCGGCACAGCACCCAGGGCAGCCAAAGCAAGTCGTCCGAGATGCGGGTCCGTACACCGGCCCCTGCCGGCGGGTGCCACCAGTGCTGGACATCCCCCTCCTCAAACTGACGGGAGGCGGCCAACAGCAGCTGTTCTCTGGCGCGCTGAGGCCAGGTATACAGGAGCGCAGCCACATCCTGAAGCTGGTCCCGGAAGCCGAAGGCGCCGCCGTTCTGGTACTGGGAGGTCCGCGCCATCAGTCGGCAGGCAGTCACCTGGTACAGGCACCAGCCGTTGAGGTAGTGGTCCAGCGCCCGGTCCGGGGTGGACAAGGTAAGGGAGGACACCCGCTCCCTCCACCATGTCAGGGTCTCGCCCCTCAAATCCAAATACCGCTTAGTGGAAAACCGGGATTCCAGCCCTCTGTGTCCCGGCTCTGTGACCAGAGTCAAAGGCAGTCCCTGGGCAAGAGGGCGGGCCATGGGCTCACCCTCTCCCATGCGGTAGGAGAGTGTCCCGCTTGTTCCTGCCAGGGTGAAGGTCAGGATCCGCTTTGTCCCAATGAGAGGTACAAACGCCTCTGTTACCAGCCGTCCTGTCCCCATCTGCTTTTCCCACCGTGCAAAGCCCGGTCCGTAGGTGACCGTACAGGGACAGCCGTCGCCATCAGCAAAGACAGACCACTCCTTCTCCTCTAAGTTTACCATGATTTTTTCCGGTCCACCGATTGCCAGAGGGTCATTGCTCCATGGAGTCAGTTTTCCTTCCCTGGAATTTCCCCCTGTCCAGAGCAGCCCGCTTCCTGTCTCATCAGTGAGCCATCCGAATTGAGAATTACATAACACCTGGCTCCAACCCACTGGAGGGAGCGCCTTCCCTGTCCGGATGAGGACGGTCCCCTCCTCCCCCGCCCTCCATTCCGGCTGGGCCAGGGAGAGGCGGACCGGGGTGGCGGGGGAGAGTTTTTCCTCTCTCTGCTCTCCCGGTCCCATAGGGAGGATCACCCTGGCCCAAGCCAGAGCGGCAGGGGCCGCTCCGCTGTCCGCCAGGTGGATTCCCCCCTTCGCCCCCAGAGCCGATTCGGCCCCCAGCGTCTTCAGTTCCTCGGTTAGAGCAGTACGCAGGGGGCGGCGATAGTCGCCCCCCTCTTCCACCAGCAGGACCAGGTCAAAGGGATATCCAGAACGGATCAGGAGCTGGTGCCACCGGCACCAGAGGACAGCCTGTTCTCGCCCCTCCCCCTCGGTCACTGGACCCACCGCCAAGGGAAAGTCCCCCGAAATTCCATAGGGCCACAGGGCGCTCTTTGGCGGCCGTTCCCCCGGCTCCTCTGCCGCGGACAGCCGGGACAGCAGTTGGAACGCCTCTATCCCCTGCCGCTCTGTCAGGGATAGCTTTCTCGCCAAAGGAGCCAGAGAGGCTGCCTCCCCCGCCTGTCCTCTCAGGATGTTCCTTGCTCCCGTGGAGGCCGCGGCCAGGGTATCTCCAGCTCCCAGTGCCAGGGCGAACACCGCCCGCTCCCCTGGCTCCAGTAATACCGGGAAGCGGACCATCAGGCAGGGATCTGTGCCCACCCCCCGCTCCAGGGGACCGGCCCTCCGGCCACCCAGAGCCCTGAGCCCCCCCCTGCCAAGGGCAGAGGCCCGGTCCAGGCAGGCTGTGATCCCCTCCCCCTCCCAGAGGACAGCCAGGGACAGGCTCTTTTCCTCCCCCCTGGGACGGCGCTGAAAGAGAACGCCGTGGTCATCCAGCTCTCCCTCCAGAAACAGGCGGGAGAAGGCGGGGTGGGACTGGAAATCGGCCAGTGGGCACAGTACCGGCTCCAGATAGGCGAGCAGCTCGCCCTCCAGCCGCCCCTCCCCGGTCCAGGATAGCTCTACTCTACGCAGCTCCCCGTTTTCTCGCCGGGGGACGGCCAGGGTGGTCCGGGTGGCCAATCCTTCCCAGGTAAAAGTCCAGGCGGCTCCGGCGCTGTGAAACTCCCAGCTATATTCTCCCTTCTGGTACAGAGGGGCCGGGGTCAGGCCGAAGATCCCCTCTCTCCCCTGGAAAAATAAGGATATTCCGGCCGGGGCATAGTATTGTCCGAGCTTGGCCAGGGTGATCTGGCAGTCCCCCATCCGGGAGGCGGTAAGGCCGTTGTCACAGGCCAGGACCGACCAGCTACCATTAGACACCAGATGGCACTCCGGCGCCAGACGCCCAAACTCCCGCCCTGCCCGCACCAAAGCGGGGCCCTGGACGGGCCTGAGTTTTTCCGGGATGTCCCGCTCCGTCTGGCGCATGATAGGCGCCCCCACAGGGACCCGCTCCTGGAGCAGCTCCCGATAGGCGGCCATGTCGCAGTCCTTCATAAACCGCCGCTGCATCACATTGTCGTTGAGGGCGTTGTCAATGGCAATCAGGCTCATCCCCAAGTGGTGAGACATATAGGAACGGACCACCTCATGGTCCTGTCCCTCCGTCATCCGGGCAGGGGTATAGTCCACCGCCTCATATAGACCATAGGGCCCCTCCAGTCCCATATCCCGGAGTCTCCGCAGGTTGCGCAGGGCGCTTCGGGGAGCCAGCAGGAGGGCCAGGAAGGAGGAGTAGGGGGAGACTACCAGCTCGGAGTCCAGCCCCCGCTTCAGCCCTAGGGCCTGGACCCCGTGGGCCTTGTACTGGTAATTCATGCCGGGGTCAAAGGCGTAGAAGGCGGATTCCGAGATGCCCCAGGGAGTATGGGTCTTGTTCCCCCGCCGCTTCTGGGCATAGACGCAGAAGGACAGGGATTCGTACATAAAGGAATTTGGCTCGCAGGGCAGCAGCAGGTTGGGCATGAAGTATTCGAACATGGTCCCCGTCCAGGAGGCCATACCGCTGTAATCGTTGTCCCCCAGCATCATCCTGCCCAGCCTTCGCCAGTGCCGGGGCGAGACTTCTCCACGGGCTACGGAGATGAAGCTGGTCTGACGGGCCTCGCTGGCCATCAGGTCATACCACCCCGGCGTCAACCGGTCCCGCTCCGCCTCGTATCCAATGGAGAACAGCCTCCTCTCCCGGTCATAGAGGGGAGCGCAGTCCATAGCGTCGGACAGGCGCTCCGCCCGGCGGGCCAGTACATCCTCCCCCCACTGGTACAGCCCCTCCCGCAAAGCGATGAGGCAGCCCCGGAGATTGCCGCTGTCCACTGTGGACACATACCGGGGCTGGAGGGGCCGGAGGGAGGCGGTGTCGTACCAGTTGTACAGATGTCCCCGCCACTTCTCAAGCTCCTCTATTGTATCCAGAATGTGGGAAATGAGGTCGATCCCCCGCTCCCGCGGGATCAGCTTCAGGTCCGCCGCCGCCATGACAGACAGCAGAGCCATTCCGATGTTGGTGGGGGAGGTCCGTCGGGCCAGTCCCTGGCTGGGCTGCTCCTGCCAGTTGTCCGGAGGGAGAAAGTGGTCCTCCTGCCGGAGGAAGGCGTCAAAATATCCCCAGATGAGGGCCCCCTGGTGGAGGAGAAAGCTCCGGTCCGTGGGGGGCAGCTCCTTGCCCTTTTTGCCGGGCCTGCTGATGGCCCAGGCCAGAGCTGGAGCCATCAGCCACACCACGCCCACCAGCCGTCCGATGCGCAGTTGGGCCAGAAGAAGCACGGCACCCCCTATGACCACGGAAAACCAGCATTTTTTCCCGTAGAACCATAGGCCGTCTCTCCCCTTTTCCGCCTGAGCGGCAGTGACCCAGGCCAGCAGGCCCCTCTTGGTGACGCCCATCCGCCACAGGGCCGTTGCGGCGGCGGTGGCGGCGGTATATGCCTGATATGGCAGAAGAACCAGCTGGAGGGCGGTCTGCAGGATGACTCCCGCCAGCCCGGCGATGACCGTGGAATGGTAGCGGCGGTGTTTACCGTTCCGCCGCCTGGCAGCCAGCTCCGCTCCGGAGAGCAGCAGGTTGGAGGCGGCGGCCAACACCGCCACGCCCCCCGCCCAGGCGAAAGCCCGGCCCGAAAAGCAGATGCCAAGCACCAGGGCTGCCAGGGTGCCCACCGGAGACAGAGAGCGGCGAAGATTGTCAAAGATTTTCCACCGGGCCAGAAGGGACAGCGGATTGCCCTCGGTCCCACCCTGGCCATCAGGAACCTGGTTTTTCAGCCAGGGCAGCAGCTGCCAGTCCCCCCGGATCCATCGGTGGAGCCGGGCAAAATAGCCGTACACTTTATAGGGGCAGCCGTCGGTCAGCTCCACCTCCCCCAGCAGGCCCGCCCGGAGGTAGCTGCCCTCCAGCAGGTCGTGGGACAGGATGGCGTTCTCCGGAAAACGGCCATCGAGGCAGGTGAAGAAGGCCTCCACCTGGAAAATTCCCTTTCCGGTATAGGTGCCCTGGTCAAAGAGATCGTGGTACACGTCGCTGGCTGTGGAGCCATAGGGGTCCACGCCCCCCAGGCCACCATAGACACGGGAGAAAAAGGACCGGTTGGCCGCCTCCAGTTCCACGGCCACCCGCGGCTGGAAGAGGGCGTGTCCAGAAGTGACGACCCGCCGCTGTCCGTCCACCACCGGCTGATTCAGGGGATGGGCCATAGCCCCCACCATCTCACGGGCGGTGCCTACGTTCAGGCTGGTGTCGCCGTCCAGTGTAATGACATATGTCACCTCACGCAGCCAGTCCTCCTCCCCCACCTCTGTCCGCAGGCCGGTCGGCTTCCTTTTCAGCAGACGGACCAGTTCGGTGAGGGCCCCCCTTTTTCTCTCCCAGCCCATATACTTCTCGTCCTGGGCACTGAAGGCCGGCCGGCGGAAAAAGAGATAGAAACCGCCGCCGTATTTCTCATTGAGAGCTTGGATAGCTCTATGGGCGCTGGTCACCCAGGCAGCTCCCTCCTCTCCCATTGGGGCAGCGCCGTCAGGCAGATCGGCCAGAATGCCGAAGCGCAGCTCTGGACCGCTGTCCCGGTTGGCCAGCCGGTATCGCTCCAGCAGGGCGGCCAGCTTGGGGCCGCTGTCCTCCCCAGTGAGCAGGGACACGACCACGCAAAGGGTGCGATTCTCCCTTGGGATACCTCCCTCCAACTCCATCCTGGGGACGGGCCGGGGAGGCACTATCCGAACCAGGCCAAAGTCCAGGACGTTCTTCACGATATCGGACAGAGGAAGCAGTAGGAGCAGGGACAGCCACAGGCTCCCAGCGGCCACACACAGGCCCGCCGCCAAAGCCAGAGACAGCCCAACCACCGCCCCCCCATAGCCCAGCCCGGAGGGAAGGCGCTTCTCCCGACCCAGAGGCTGCCGGTACAGGTACCAGCCGATATGTCTGGCAGCCCCCGTCCCCCGTTTGGCCAGTTCCAGGGCCTTACGGGCGGTCTGGCTCTCCTCCAGGCGGAATTTTTTGGCCAGGCGGCACACCTGCTGGCGGTAGCGCCGCCTGGTGTCGTCGTCCATGTGGGGATAGTGGCCTGAGGGGTCCTGGGTCAAAATCTCTTCCACTCGGCTGATCTCCTCCAGCAGAGGGCCCCAATTCTCCCCCTCCAGCGCACGCAGGGCAGAAAAGAGATGCTCCAGCCGTCCAGGGTCAGTCCGCCCCTGCCGGAGCTCCTCCAACTGTCCGGCCTCCTGGGCCAGCTCCTGGATCAATTCTATCGCCAGGACCGGGACCAACAGGGATAGTTCCCGTTCCGTCAGCGGCTGAACAGTCTGAAAGGCTTTCAAATACCAGGTCAAACGCTCCCGCTCCAGGTGAGGGACCGCCCACACTCCTCCCCTGACACAGCGTTGGAGCAGGGCCCCTCCCTGTCCGTCCCCACGAAGCGGACCGGCCTTCTTCAGTGCCCGAAGGGCCTCCTCCCCCTCCCGCACCGCCAGGTAGTGGTTGTCCAGCAGCCACTCCACACTGGGCGGCAGGACCGCTTTCCTCTGGCTCCATTCACTCAGCTCCTCCTGAACCCGGTTCAGGATGGACAGATCCCTTTTCAGCCGTCGGACCAGCCGTCGGACCGGCACCTTCCCCCGCGGCTTCAGCTCCCGGGCGGCGTTGACGGCGTATTTGGTCAGATGGGCGTCGTCCATGGGGACATTGGGGGTATGGGACATGGCGATGTACCTCCTGTCAGTGTAAGTCACCGCGGCGCGCGGCCGGACCACTTCCGGTTCTTCGCTCCGCTATTTCTCCAGTTTCCCCCTCCTTCTGGGTGAATATACCAAAGCAAAGCCCTCTGCCCGCAAGGAATTTGACTTGACAACAGGAGAAAAATATGGTATGATTCCGTTTGTAAAGTTAATTGCCTTTACATTTTTTGTTTGAGGAGGTCAGTACCTATGAAAAGTCAGGCTTATCGCATGGCCATGCTCTATGATTTTTATGGCGATGTGCTCACTGACCGCCAGAAGGAATTTTATGACCTCTATTACAACGAGGACCTGTCCCTGGGCGAGATCGCTGAGAACTATGGCATCACCCGCCAGGGAGTCCGGGATGTTATCGTCCGGGCCGAGGCCATCCTCACCGAGTTGGAGGACAAGACCGGCCTGATCAAGCGGTTCCACACCATGCACAGCCAGTTGGAGCAGCTCCGCCAGGACGCCCAGCAGTTGGTGGAATTGGCCGCACAGCGGGACCAGGCCGACATGGAGCTGCTGGCCCTCCGGGTGCGGGATACCGCTGACCAGCTGTTAAAGGAGTAATCCATGGCATTTGAAGGACTTTCTGAAAAGCTGTCCGCCGCCTTTAAAAAGCTGAGGGGCAAGGGCCGCCTGTCCGAAGCCGATGTGAAGGAGGCCATGCGTGAAATCCGCCTGGCCCTTCTGGAGGCCGATGTCAGCTATAAGGTGGTCAAGCAGTTCGTGGCCCAGGTCACGGAGAAGGCTGTTGGGGCCGACGTGCTGGAGGCCCTGTCCCCGGCCCAGCAGATCATTAAGATCGTCAACCAGGAGCTTACCGAGCTGATGGGCGGGGCCAGCGCCAAGCTGACCATCGCCTCCAAGCCCCCTACGGTGGTCATGATGGTTGGCCTTCAGGGCGCCGGTAAGACTACCAACGGCGCCAAGCTGGCCGGTTTGATGAAGAGGCAGAACGGCAAGCGGCCCCTGCTGGCCGCCTGTGATATCTACCGCCCCGCCGCCATCAAGCAGCTGGAGGTAGTGGGTGAGCAGTTGGGCATCCCCGTCTTTCAGATGGGGCAGACAGATCCAGTGCATATCGCCAAGGCCGCGGTGGAGCACGCAATCAAACATGGCAATGACATGGTGTTCCTGGACACTGCCGGACGGCTCCATGTGGATGAAGCACTGATGGATGAACTACGCAAGATCAAGGCCGCTGTTTCTCCCACTGAGATCCTGTTGGTAGTGGACGCCATGATCGGCCAGGATGCGGTCAACGCCGCCAAAGCCTTTGATGACGCCTTGGATATCGACGGTGTAGTGCTCACCAAGCTGGACGGCGACGCCCGGGGCGGCGCTGCCCTCTCCATCCGGGCAGTAACTGGAAAACCCATCAAGTTTGTGGGCATGGGGGAAAAGCTGGACCAAATCGAGGTCTTTCACCCCGACCGGATGGCCAGCCGCATCCTCGGCATGGGCGACGTTCTCTCCCTTATTGAGAAGGCGGAGCAAAACTTCGATCAGAAGAAGGCTCTGGAGCTTCAGGAGAAGTTACGGAAAAACAAGTTTACCCTGTCCGACTTCTATGATCAGATGGTCCAGCTAAAGGGCATGGGCTCCCTGTCTGATATCGCCGGTATGCTTCCCGGCGTCAAGGCCTCTGATTTGGAAGGGGCCGCGCTGGATGGGAAGGCTCTCCAGCGAATGGAGGCCATCATCACTTCCATGACCCCCTATGAGCGGGAAAATCCCAGTATTCTCAATTCCAGTCGAAAAAAACGCATCGCCGCCGGATCTGGCACTCAGGTGGTGGATGTAAATCGACTACTCAAGCAGTTTGAGATGCTTCAGGCCATGACAAAGCAGTTTTCCGGCGGCAAGATGCCCAGAAGCCTGCGTAAGATGATGGGAAAAAAGGGCGGGATGATGCCTGGAATGGGACGGGGATTCCCTTTCTGAGACAGCCGCCAGTATAGGCCCCAGGGAGCGGAGCGCCAGATGCCCAAAGTGTATCTGAAGCAGAGCGGACTCCGCGCTGATGAGGTTGGTAAAGCGCCGCACGCGCTTTCCATATAAATCTATCAATTCATTTGGAGGTGAATATAAATGGTTAAGATCAGACTGCGCCGCATGGGCGCCAAGAAGGCTCCCTTCTATCGTATCGTGGTGGCTGACTCCCGCTATCCTCGGGACGGCCGTTTCATCGAGGAGATCGGCATTTACAACCCTGTCGCCAACCCCGCCGAGCTGAATGTGGATGTGGAGCGCGCTCAGGCCTGGATCAAGACCGGCGCTCAACCCACTGAGACCGTCCGTGATCTGCTGAAAAAAGCCGGTGCTCTGTAAGGCTGGAGGTTTTGCACACAATGAAAGAGCTTCTGACCTATGTCGCCCAAAACTTGGTGGAGCACCCGGAGCAGGTGTCAGTCACCGAGGCCGAGGGCGACGGCGAAACCGTCCTGGAGCTGCGGGTGGCTCCCGAGGATATGGGTAAGGTGATTGGCCGCCAGGGCCGCATCGCCAAGGAGATCCGTGTCTTGGTCCGCTCGCTGGCTCAACGGTCTGGAAAACGTGTTTCCGTAGAGATCGTCGACTAAAACAAAGGCGCAGGCTTTTCCTGCGCTTTTGTTTTCTTTCCATTTTCCTGGCGGCTTTCCGCCGCCTGTGATATAAAATTTTCTGCAACGGAGGCTATGCCATGCCGGCACAATATTTGGAAGTGGGCAAGATCACCAATGTCCACGGCGTCATGGGAGAGGTGCGGGTCCAGCCCTGGGCTGACTCTCCGGAATTTTTGTGCAAGTTCAAAACCCTCTATGTAGATCAGTCCCATTGGCCTATCCAGGTGGAGCGGGCCCGCGTCCATAAAAACATGGTTATCATCAAGTTTCAGGGGATCTGTGACGTTCCTTCTGCCTTAGCCATGCGCAACGCCATCTTGTATATTGACCGTAAGGATGCCCATCTCCCTCAGGGAGCCTTTTTCCTGGCCGATATCTATGGGCTAGAGGCCCGTGACGCCCAGTCTGGACAAGTCCTAGGCAAGGTAGAGGACATTCTTACTTTGCCCGCCAACAATGTCTATGTCATCCGGGGCGGGGAGCGGGAGCTGATGATCCCCGCCGTCCCCCAGTTCATCGAGGAGACCAATGTGGAGGGCGGCTACCTGAAGATCCATATGATGGAGGGTCTGTAATGAAACGGGAATGGATGGGGGCTGCCCGGCTGGGTGTGGTCCTGTTTCTCCTTTATCTGGCTATCCACTACTGGGGAGCCCTGTCCTCCCTGCTCCTCTTGGGGCTGGGGGCCGCCTTCCCCCTGGTTCTGGGCGCCGTTATCGCTTACGCGGTCAATATCCTCATGAGCCTGTATGAGGGCTGGTACTTCCCCGATACCAAGAGTCCCTTTGTCATCAAAAGCCGCCGGCCGGTCTGCCTGCTTTTGGCTTTTGCCAGTCTGATCGCCATCGTTTTCCTCCTCATCCGCATGATTCTTCCTGAGCTGTTAGAGTGTACCCTGGTTCTCATCCAGGAGGTAGTGCCTATGCTGGAGAAACTGAGTGAAAATCTGGACCTGTCCCAGTTCTTCTCCATCTCCAGCACCGCGCTGGCAGATGGCTCCATTAACTGGAAGGAGGTCATCACCTCCATTACTCAGTGGCTGGTCAAGGGAGTAGGTGGTGTCATGGGCTCGGTACTGTCCCTGGTTTCCGCCACGGTTTCCACCGCCTTTACCGCCGTCGTGAGCATCATTTTCTCCATCTATCTACTCTTGGGCAAGGAGAAGCTGGGCCGCCAGATCTCCCTAGTTATGAAGACCTATCTGAAGCCGGCCTGGTACAGCCATCTGGTTTACTTTCTTGAAACTCTCCACTCCTGTTTCCGCCGCTTCGTGGTGGGCCAGTGTACAGAAGCCGTCATCCTGGGCCTGCTGTGTATGGGCGGCATGATGCTGTTGCGGTTCCCTTACGCCTCCATGGTGGGAGCTCTCATTGGCTTTACTGCCCTGATCCCTGTGGCCGGCGCTTACATCGGCGCCGGTGTGGGAGCCTTTATGATCTTTACTGTATCACCCTTCCAATCGCTGTTCTTCCTGATTTTTATCGCGATCCTGCAGCAGCTTGAGGGCAATTTAATCTACCCTAAGGTAGTGGGCTCCTCCATTGGCCTGCCCGGTATCTGGGTGCTGGCTGCTGTCACCATTGGCGGCGGCGTCCTCGGCATTGGCGGGATGCTGCTGGCTGTCCCCTTGGCCGCTGCCCTCTACCAGATGCTGCGGGTAGATGTGGCCCGGCGCAACGCCCCCCCCTCCCCACCCTCAGCGCAGGAATCAACAGAGGAATGACAAAACGCGGAGGACGTTATGCGTCCTCCGCGTTTTCTGTTACCGGCCAATACAAAACATCAGAACGCTCCTGATCCAGTCGGGCGCTCCGGTCTGCCCAATGGCCTGGAAAATGGCTTCCCGTGTGTCAGACAGCCCCATCGTCATCGCCGCACGGGCATCCTGTCCTATGGCCAGAAGGTCCGCGGTAGCCGCACTGCCTACCGCCACATCCCGGGCCATCGCCGCGCCACCGGCGGCGTATATCCCGACAGAGCTTCCTCCAATGGCCAGATAGCCGAAGGCACAGCCTCCTACCGCCACATACCCCAGAGCGATCCCGCCCATCGCGAGCAGGCCGAGGGCCATTCCGGCCAGGGCCAACAGCCCCATTCCAAAGGCCCCTACTGTGATTCCCCCCAGCGCAAAGACCCCGATGGATAGCGCACCCACCGAAACATTGCCGATGGCAACAACACCTCTGGCGACACAGAAGCCCCGCTGTGCCAGGTTAATATGGACCAGCGGCAGCCCAAAGACGGTACACTTGCTTTTATACTCATAGTGCCAGCTGTTATAATGGTAGTGGTTCTCCACCACCACTGGGCCGTTCTGGGCGGCGGCACATGATTCCATCTCATGACCAGTGATGAGCCAGTCCAGCGTCACGTTAAAATACCGGGCCAGGGCGGTCAGGTTATCCATATCAGGCCGGCTTGTGCCTGCCTCCCACTTCTGCACCGCCTGGCGGGTCACCCCCACCAGATTGGCTAGTTCCTCCTGAGAAAGCCCAGACCGCTTGCGCAGGTCATAAAGCCGATTTTGAAATTCCATACTGTCCCCCTCTTTTGTTTTGTTCCTGAGTCGGTGTTCAGCATAGCAAATTTCAGTGAACAGCGCAACCAAAAGCTGTATTCAATTTGACAACCGCCGGTTGCGGATACTTATTGCAAGCATCGGAATATGGTTGAATTGTATAGCAGAAAGCCCCATATATCAAGGGATTTATGGAACTACATTGAAACAGGTAGACAAGAAAGGCAATCGCTAAAGGGAAAACATAAGGGAAAACAGGAGCCGCCCTGTAAGGGTAGCTCCTGCCTTTCTTTACTCTATCACACAGTCAGGCACTTCGTACCTCAACAGGGCATCAACGTCGCTTAAATCATTTCCTTGAAGTACGCGGATAAACTCACTATTGGTTTCTATGAGTTCGTCAATACCCATTTCTTTCTCTACTCCCTCTTGTGTGAGCGCCAGCACGACAAGCCGCTGTGGGCGAATCCGGTTTACCTTTTTCTCCAATTCTTTCAAAGTCATACCATATCACTCTCCAAATCACCCATCAGATCAGAAAGCCCGCCACGCCTGATACCATCGTCTATCAACTCATACAGTGACCGTGACAGGCTATCAATATCACCCTCTCCATGCGGATAAGCTACGATTCTTCCCCTGGGCGTCTCTACGCCATGCGACACCAAGTAGGAGAAAACATCTTCCTCCGTTATAAATGTGGAACCGTCCTCCAGCAGAAACACGGTGGGCTTTCGCGCCCTCTGATATTCCTGAATCGCCGCCTCCAACCGTTTCACTCTACCGTCCATTCTTGCCTCCCAATTCCTCCACAATCTTTTCCAGTTCGTCCAGTTTGGCTTGCTGGTCGTCAACCCGGATAGCACCCAGGCAGACGTTGCAGCCGTACAGGATAGCATTGGCCGTCTTGGGGTCTATCTCCCCATTCAACAGCATATTGGTGATCCTGTTGACCGCCCGCCGGACTTCTCTGGAGGTCGTCATTTTTAATCGTTTCTTTTGCATGATACTCTCCATATAGGCAAGGGAGCGCATGGACTATTGCCCACACGCCCCCTATATTCTATCAACCCGCGCCAGCGGTGACAGGCTGGTAATAAATGGCCTTTGTCTTGTTGTCCAGCACAAAGGCGTCATAGCAGATACGGCCCTCCACAAGCGCACCAGACAGGCCGGGCGGGTCCTGGTGTACCCGGTAATCTTCCAGCTTGACGGGGGCCACAGTAGCCGACGGATGGGCCAGCATAAAGCCGAAATTCTCAGGCAGTCGCACCTTCGGCACCTTCACCACAGAAGCGCCGTCCAGGTTGGCGATTACGCCTTTCACCCGCATCTCCTGGCCCACATCAGTATCCAGCACGATTTCCGGGCACTGCTTCATCAGGGCATAGACAGCGGGCGTCACCAGCAGCACGCGCTCTGTCTCCGGTACCTCAGCATCGTCCAGGGTTTCGGACGCCTTCAAAATCTCGGTGTAAATGTTCTCGGCGGTCAGCGCAACGGCGGCGGCTTTGGTGCCTGCCTTAGTCGCCATTACGCCATAAACATAGCTGTCCACTTCGGGGATAACAACTTCCCTATCCTGCCGGGAAAGGGCCGTTGCCCCGGCAAGCTGCTGGGCGGTTTCGTCCGTGTCCAGCTTGTCAATCGCAAAGGTAAAAGAGCGGTCTTTCGTCAGGGTCATTTCCTCGGTGGTAGCGTCCAGGCCAGCCACAGGGCCGAAGCGGCTCCAGTTGGTGGCGGTATCTTCCCCGGCTCGGTCATAGTCGTTCATCTGGGAAGTGCCGATCTTATAGACTTTGATGGTGTGCGCCCCAGTCCAGTCAAAATCCTGGTTTGTCAGCATGGACAGCTTGCTTTCATTCTTAAACTGTTCATCCACATAAGGGGCAAACTTGGTTACAAGGTCAATGGTATTCGCCATTCAGATCACTCCTAAAATCAAATTTTAGGCTTGAAGGCGGCGGCGATCCGGGGGTCTACTCCACCGGAATTACTTGGCGGATGCGGTACATCAGCGCCAGTGATCTTTGTTTCAATTCTAAGGCCAATTGTGTCAATCAGTTTTTCCGCCTTGGCCTTGAATTTCTCGGTGTCGCTGGTGTCCAGCACCTCCAGTAAGGCGGTTTTATACTTATCCTTAACAGGTAGGCTGTCAAGGTAGTCCTGGCAAGCCGCCCGGTTCTCGCGGGCCTCCAAAGCCTTTTCGCGCTCTCTGAGCGCCTTTTCACGCTCGTCCTCCTGGGGCTGCTGGGTCAGCTTCTCCCGCTCTCGGGCCAGCCGTTCGGAGACGATGCGGTTTACTTCTTCTTGGGTAAATGTGCGGCCCTGGCCCCCGTCTGCCTCCGGGGTGGGAGTAATGGGCTGCTCGGTATTCGTGGCATTGATCTCGTTGCTCATAATAACCTCCGTTTTACGCCGTGAGTGCGGCTGAATATAAGAAAGAGGCATGAGAACAGCGTCAAAACTGTTTCCCATGCCTCTGATCGGCTAACCCTTGTGGGCGGTACTCATGCCTATTTCTTTATAAATATTATACCACATCAGGGGGGATAGTACAAGTGTTTTATTTGTCCCGGCAAGGGTTTTCGGGCTTTTTAGTGGTCAAATAGATGTGCTTAAATGGGGGGTGACGGTCACTTTTCCGCACTTTCATATTGGGGGAAATGCGGCGGAGCGCCGCCACCGATGTGGTGACGGCCTCCTCCTCGTCTGGTATGTATGCAATGGTGATCTTCACTGTGCGGCCTCCTTCCCGGCCATATATGCCCTATCACACCACCAGCAGATACTTTCCCAAATGTGTAAAAATTTTTTGTTATCTTCTTTGCCCCGCAGTCTGAGAAATTCTTTTACCATTTCAATGGTAATTGAGTTCTCCTTGCCGTCTACCCCCTCTTGATAGGAAATATTGGTAAGGTCTACGACAGCATCAGCAAGTTTCAATTCAAAATCATCTAACTTGCGATTGATTCCTTTTTCCTGATATGCAACAAACGCCTCTGGTGTGGTTGGGAATGTAATCATCTCTTGCAATCCTCCTTGTTTTCGTTTACAATGGAGGCGGAAACAGCCTTGTCAATCTGTTCCACCCTGCCGTCCCAGGTGTTACCAGCGCCGGGGGCGGCTTCTTCTTTGCACTCGCAGACCTCCCCAGGGTCCAGGTGCGCCCCGCACAGGGGGCAGGTTTTGTAATAGCTCATAATATCGCTCCTTTTCATCGTTTTGGGGTAAGCAATACCCCAACATCGCCGCCGCCAAGGTCAATGATCTTTGTGCCCAATTCCTGGGCCGTGGTCAGGAAACAGCCGCCGCCGGGATGATCTATGTAGCGGTCCGGGCAATCCTTTTCACAGGGCTTACCATCCAGGGGACAAATTACATCCTTTACTCTGTTCATGTAGTTCTCCTTTCTGTATAGTGGTGGTGAGGTAGGTGGGGTAACTCTCTATAACTTTATATTTTTATAGCCATATACAACCTATTTCCTCATTATTTTTAGTTTTGTATTATTTAGGTCACCATGGTCACCATATAGGCCGTAATCGTTGTGGCTCAATGGATTGGGCGTGGTGACCTTAATTCGATTTTACGTCACCACTAGGTCACTATCCTCACCATATTACTCTCAAAATGCTTTAATGGAAGCAGGGTTTCAGGGTATCCGCGCCATGTCCGGGTCAATTCTGGCCTATTCGTGGTGACCATGGTGACCTTGGGTGACGTAGTCTCATCTAACGCTACATCATCAAAAATACTATTCGTTATCCTCCTGAGCGCCCTGCCCACTCGTCCGGCATCCGCATTTCCAGACATCAGTCTGGCAAGTTCTCCTGTACGCCACCACTCCCACTGACTGAATGGAAGGGAATAGTCAAGTAGTTCTCGAAGCTCCAACTCATAAGGCAGAGGGGCCTCAAATTCCCGGTTATCTGATTGAAGCTCCTTGATCTCCTGGTCATCCAGGCGGAAAAAGCCGGGGTCTGCCTGATATAAGTGGTAAGTCTGGAACCAGAGTTGGTCCACCCATCCATGAGGGAGTGTAAAAAGCGCCTTTTTGTCGATACAGGTGACGGGGACTGTCCAAAAACGGCGGCTCCCTGTTTCATCCTTTAGATAGTCCTTTGGATTGACAGTCCCGCAAAAGGAAGTCCGCCGTGGAGCTCTTGTATCCCTGCGGGCGTAAGGCATCCGAATACGATCTTCCGGGCGAGTGACAAACGCTTTGAGCGACATCTGCTCTTTCTTTAATGTGCTGTCAAGCTCTCCTAACTCTGTGATCCATCCTGAAAGGGCCGTGATCAGGCTGTCTTTTGCGCCCATGTCAATAATAGCGCCTTCTACAAACCACCGGGGGAAAGGTGTCATCACCCGAAAGAATGAAGTCTTAGCCAAACCTTGCTCTCCCTGGAGGACCAATACCCCGTCCGCCCCGATAGGATGTTTGTCGTCATTGAGGCCAAGGGCCACGCATTGACAAAACCATTTTGTTATGTAGGTCTGATATCTGGGAGACGTTACTCCAAGAATACGGAAGATCTCCGGAAAGCGGTCCTCTCCATCCCAGGCCCCAGATTGTAGGTATTCCTTTACTGGGTTATATCGGTTTTGATCCGCAATACAAGCCAATATCCCATCCAGGCCCTGGGCTGTGGCTCCTCGGAAACCACAGGACCGCAGATAATCCGCCAGGTATACCGGAAGAACATTGGCGGCATTATCCTTTGAATAACAATCAGGTAGCCCCGATACTTCCGCTTCTTTCAGCAGTTGATTGTACCGGAGAGTTACTCCCAACTCTTGAAGGGCCACGGTCACCGCTTCGATACTTACAAATTTCCCGGTCTGCTGGCCTTCTTTCTCATTCTGGGAAGCCTCTGCGTTTAGGCTTTCTCCACGCTCTGCCAGTCGTTCAGCGGCGGCCACAATCTCATCCAGCGGGATACCTCGTTGCAACTGGTCCTGTATCTGCTCCGCCGCCATTCCATGCGTGATTAGAAAATCTATTGCCCCGCTCAATCTCCCACCGCCCCACGATACAACTCTTTCAGGTCCACCACGGCCTCCCGCTTGTCCCCCTTCGTGACGGAGATCACAGAATAGCCGCCCTTCTCAAAATACCGCTTGATGTGGTCGGTGATCTCCACGCCGACGATGCCAGCCGCCCGGATGGTGTCAGCGTCCAGCACCACAGTTTCCTTGTTCACCGTCCGGGGCTTGCTCTGCCGCAGATCCACATACTCCACCGTGTACCCGGTCATGTTGATGGTCTTAGTGTTTTTCATAGTGCTACCTCCAATTTGTTTCCTTCGTTGGCCTTGACCCACTCGGCCAGCCCCTCTCGGCTTATCCGCACACGGTGGCCGATGCGGATCACTGGAAAGCCCGGTATGTGGGTCAGCGCATACCCGGTCTTGCTGCTGATGCCCAGCTCGTCCGACATTTCGGATACGGACATGGTCAGCCGTTGCACTCGCTCTGTCATGCTCTCACCGCCTCTTTTTCAGGTGTTAGGGGCTGGGGTATGTAATCATTCTCGTTTGAATGGTTAAGGTCTGAATCGCTAACTTGAATAGGCGTTTTTGAGGAAAAAGCAGGGTTTCCGCCCTTACCCTTCCTTGCTGGATTGTTACCAAATCGGAACGGGTACAAGGTACAGTCCGGGCATGGGCACAGCCTTACCTCATTAGCCTGTCCGCCGCAACAATCCAAGCACTTTGCTCTGATCGCTTTCAATGGGGTCATACTCTCACCTCCTCGATTAGTTCGGATACCGGGACCCCCAGCCCCAGCGCCAGCTTGCCCGCTGTCTTTGGCTCACAGGTTCCCCGCCGAATGATGGTGCTGATGTTCTGCCGGGAAATTCCACAGCTTTCAGATAGCGCCGCTTTGGTCATTCCCCGTTCAGCCAGCAGGGTTTCAATTTTCGTTGTACTGATGTTCATTGGTTCACCTCCGCTCAAAATCGTTCCGAATTTGTTCCGCAGCCTCATAATAGCACCGAAATCGCTCCGTGTCAATAATTTTCAAAAATTTTTGTTCCTTTTTTGTTCCGATCGTGTTATACTAAGATTGAGGTGATGCCTGTGTTTGACATGGAAATGCTCGGTGAGAATATTCGGCACCTCCGAAAAGTCAGAGGAATGACACAAGAAGAACTTGCAAAAAAAGCCGGATTGTCCACTATGAGTATTAGGCGGTATGAAAACGGAGAACGAATTGTTACAGAAAAAGCTATGGCACAGATAGCTACCGCTCTGGATGTTGATATTTATGAGTTTTTTCCGGAAGATGAAAAAATAGATAATGATAGGTTCCCTTGGTGGCCTCTCCGCCCGCCCCGCAAATTATCTGACGCAGAAGCTCACAGAATGGGTTTTTTGAAATTCAATTCAGAAGAAGATCGGATAGCTCATTTCTATAGCCTCTTGAATACAGACGGAAAATTAGTCGCAGGCAAGTGTTTTTATCAACATTTGGATAAAGAATGTAGCAGAGAAGTTGCAGACTATGTAGAAAAGCTATCGGAAATACCACAGTATCAGTACACAGACGCCCCACAACCGCCCACCACCCCCACAGATGGCAAGGACACTCCCCCGCTCGAAAGCCCCTTAGAGGAGCCGCCAGAGGGCAAATAGAAGGGTGCCCCGAAACAGGGAGCCCCCGTCGCGTTTCACGACGCCAGAACAACAAAAGCCCCAGGCCGAAGCCCAGGGCAAAAAGAAACCGCCGCCGATGCTACGAACATCGACGACGGCAGCAGTACAAATACCCAGGCTACCAACCAAAGGCACCAGACTGCCCTTTTATGATAGCATAGAGGGGCCGTGGTGTCAAACGAAAGGAGTACATCATGGCAAAAAGAGCAGCACAGGGAGCGGGCACCATCCGCAAAAAGACGGTGATCCGCAAGGGGAAAGAATACACATACTGGGAATCCCGCGTCACAGTGGGCCGGGACCCAGGCACAGGGAAACAGGTGCAGAGGTCTTTCACTGGCAAGACACAGAAGGAAGTCCGGGAGAAGATGCAGGTGGCGGCAGTAGCCGTCAACACAGGATCTTATGTCACGCCGCAGAAGATGACGGTGGGCCAATGGCTGGACGCCTGGGCGGCGGGCTATCTGGGCGCCGCAAAGCCCGCCACAGTGACCATCTACAAGAACAATATCAAGAACCATATCAAGCCCGCCCTGGGGGCGGTGGGCCTTTCAGACCTCCACCCCCACATGGTACAGACCTTCATCAACGGCCTGGAGTTGTCCCCGGCTTCTGTCCGTCTGGCCTATAAGGTCTTACACATGGCCTTGGAAAAGGCTGTCAAACTGGAGTACATACCAAAGAACCCCGCCGCTGGGAGCGAGCTTCCCAAGCTGGAGCAGAAAGAAATACACCCGCTGGACGATCAGCAGGTGGCCGCACTCCTGAACACCGCCAGGGGTGGAGATATGGAGCATCTTATCACTGTGGCCTTGTTTACTGGCTGCCGCCTCTCGGAGCTACTGGGCCTCACCTGGGGCGCTGTGGACTTCAAGCGGGGCACCATCACCATCAACCAGCAGCTTGCCCGCCCGGAACACAGAGGTGTAACGCCCTTCATCTCTCCAAAGAACGGCAAGCCCAGGACCATCTCCCCGGCTGCCTCTGTAATGGCCACACTGAAACGGCAGCAGCGCCGCCAGATAGAGCAGCAGCTAAAAGCTGGGCCACTGTGGGATAATTTGTATCGTGTGGTATTCTCTACGGAGATAGGGGAGCCGCTGGACCAATGGAAAGCGGAAAAGGAGTTCTCCGTTGTCCTAAAGGCCGCTGGTCTTACTGGAGTCCGCTTCCATGATTTGCGCCACCCGTATGTCAAGCACACGACAAAAATTTTTAGCTTGCGCTTGATGGATTTTCAAGCGCAGGCTTATCCTGATGCTCGGCGAAAAACTCGCGGAGCTTGTCAGCTTCATCGGGGAGGACAAAGCCAAAGCCCTGTCCGTCCACTCTGCAATAGAAAGCGATTTTCATGACTGCCACCTCAATCAAAAATGTCCTGGATTTTGTATGCGATCTCGATGCGCTTGTCGGGATATACCAGCACCCGGTCGATCAACAGCTCGGCCAGCTCGGTGGTCAGCGTGTCCGCATCGAAAATCGCCTTGGACGCTTCCTTGCGGCTGTCCTGCCGTGCCTGTTCGTCCTGCTTCTGTTTCGCCTGTGCCAATACTGCGGCATAGGCGTTTTTTGTTTTCAGCAGCAGCTCGTTACACGCGGCCTTTTCCGCCTTGTAGGTGTTCAGGTCAATCTCGCCCATAAGATAGTGTTCGTAAAGTGTGCGCTTGCCGTCTTGCAGCGTCTCGATCTGCTGCTCATATTCGGCGCGTTCCGGTACGGAGGCATCCACCCGGAGCGAACCGTCCGGGGCAAACGGTGCGGCGGCTTCCATCTGCTTTTTCAGCGTCAGGAATACCGCTTGTTCCAGCTCTGCGGCGTTCAGACGCATCTTGTGGCAGCGGCTTTCTACGTCCGCCTCGGAATGGCGGCAGTAATAATACGAGGTTTTCTGCATGGTGCGGGACAGCGCATGACCGCAGCAGCCACAGAAGGCTTTGCCTTTCAGCGGGTAGTCCCGCTTCTTTTTGTTGGGCTGGGAAAAGCGGAGCTGGCTGGCCTGCACGGTATCAAACACGGCTTTCTCTACGATGGCCGGGTGATGGTCAGGGATGATGTACCATGATTCTCTGTCCTTCAGGTGGCTTCTGGTGCCGCCTACTTCGAGAACCGCCCGCTTGCCGATCACATACACGCCGGTGTAGCGTTCATCCTCCAAAATGCGGAGAATAGTGGATGTACTCCAAATCCCGTGACAGCGGGAAATATCGTGGGTATGATTGCCGTGCGCCGCTTTGTACTGGCCGGGAGTGGGGATGCTTCTGCGAAACAGCTCCCGCGTGATGGCGGTGGCGTTGATGCCCTCGGCGGCAAGCTGGAAGATGAGCTGCACAACGGCAGCGGCCTCCGGGTCAGGCTCCATTCTGCCATCGGCGCTTTTGCGGTAGCCGTAAGGACAAATCTTACTCTGATACTCGCCGCGCTGCATCTTGGCATACTTGGCGCTCTTAGTCTTGATAGACATATCGCGGCTGTAATACTCGCTGATGAGATACTTGAACGCTACGTCCATGCCGCCGGTATCGCCCTTGAATTTGCTGCTGTCAAAATCGTCGCTGATGGAAATGAAGCGGGTATGGAACAGTGGGAATACACGCTCGATGAAATAGCCGGTTTCAATGCTGTTTCGTCCGAAGCGGGAAAAATCCTTGACGATGATGCAGTCGATTTGATTGGCCCGCACCAGCTCAATGAGCTTCTGTACCTGCGGACGCTCAAAATTCGTGCCGCTGTACCCGTTGTCGATGAACTCCATGATCTCCGCGTTCAGAGCTTCCGGCATGGAAGCCGCGTACTCGTGGAGGACGAGACTCTGGTTTTCAATGCTCAGGCTGTCGTACTTGTAATCCTCGATGGAGAGGCGGATATAGAGGGCGATTACATATTTCTGCATTGTTCCAGCACCTCCGCATAGGTTTCAAACTCGCTCTGGAAGCGATAGCGCACTGTAATCTGCTTGTCGTGGGATACCTCGATGCGGTCGATCAGCCGCTCGATAAGAGCGCCGGTCAGCGCACGGTCGGTCTTGATTTGTGCGGCGTCCTGTTCCAGCGCCCGGTGCTGTTCAATCTGCGTATCCATCGTCCGCAGACCGTCCTCCAACTGTTCCATTTCCACGGCGAGGTCGGCAATGCGGCTTTCGTACTTTTCCTTGTAGTCGAAATATTCATCCTTGGTGAGAACGCCTTGCACAAGGTTTTCATATAAGCTCCGCACGATACCGCGAAGCCGCTGGATTTCCTGCTTGCGGCTGGTGATCTTCTCCCGCAGCTCAGCGCGGTCAGCGGCCTGCCGGGACAGCTCTGCAAGGGAGAGGGTATATTGCCCCAGCGCCGTATCAAGCGCGTCCTGAAGCATATCTGCCAGCATATCCAGCAACGCATCCTCGCGGATGGTCACGCCGGGGCAGGCATCCTTGCTGATTCGGCTCTGGCTCAGACAATGGTAGAAGTACACATCATCGGACTTCTTGCGGATGTTTCTCTGCCGATGCAGGCTGCCGCCGCAATGGGCGCAAAACACCGTGCCTTTGAGAAGATTCGGCGTGTAGGCTTTGACCTCCCGTGCCTTGGCGCGGCTGGCGGTCTGATTGAGAATTTCCTGCACCGCCGCGAACTGTTCCCGGCTGATGATGGCCTCATGGGTGTCCCGCACCACCGTCCATTCCTCGGCATCGGCCTTGACCTGCCGGTGATCCACGGTTTTGGTTTGCCCCTGAACGAGATCTCCGGTGTAGACCTCGGAGCGGAGAATGACACCAACTGTCCGGGTCTGCCACTTGCCGCTGCCGAGTAAATTCTCGTGGGTGATCTTACCCTGCATCTTCTTGTAGTGGCTGGGGGTGAGAATACCCGCTTCATTCAGCCGCACAGCGATGGTATTCAGGCCAGCGCCCTCGGAAGCCCAACGGAACATCCGCTGCACCACAACGGCGGCAACGGGGTCGATGATAAGCTGGTGGCAATCGTCTTCCGCTTTCAGATAACCGTAGGGAGTACGCGCACCGATGAACTTGCCGTCCTTCATGGCCTGCCGCTGCTGCGCCCTGATCTTGCGCCCGATGTCCAAAGCGTAGGCTTCGTTTATCATGTTCCGCAGCGGGATGATGATACCGGAATGGGCATCCTCCGGGGCGGCGGTGTCGAAGTTTTCATTGACCGCAATGAAGCGGATACTGCGGATGCGGAAATACTGCTCGATGTAGTAGCCGGTGTCGATGGTGTTTCGGCCCAAACGGGAGAGGTCTTTCACAATGACGCAGTTGACGTGACCGGCCTCAATATCTAAGAGCATCTGCTGAAAGCCCGGACGGTGGAAGTTTGTCCCGGTCGCGCCGTTGTCGATATAGGTATCGTACACGCTGATCTCCGGGTACTGCTCCAGATAGCGGGCAATAATCATCTGCTGGGTTTCAATGGATACGCTGTGCGTGTGGGTATCCTCCACCGAAAGGCGGACGTAGATCGCGGCGTGGCAAGGGGCATCGGCCTCCTGCACGGCTATCGCAGCCGTTTCTTTCCTGCTTTTTCTCGCCATGCTCAGCCCACCTTTCTCTGTTCGTAATCTTTCTGCTGCGCTGCCAGCGCCAGAAGCTGCAACGCCTTTTTGTATTCGTCCTCATGGGTAAAGGTAATATCCAGCTCCTTTTTGCCACGGACGCGGATGCTTTGTACCATGTGAATGAGCGCCCTGCGGTCTAAGGTTTCCAGCGTGGAGAACTGCGTAAACTGTGAAATCCAGCGGTTGCGCTCACTTCGATTTTCCAGCACCTCCGTGAGTTTTTCCTTGAGAACGCGGACGCTCTCGCGGATGTCCTCGGCCTGCTTGGTGTACTTTGCCTTATAGGAAGCGTATTCTTCCTTGGTAAGCATACCTCCCACAAGGCTTTCATAGAGCCGTGCCTTGAACTCCAGCACCTGCTCCAACCGGCGCTCGTTGTCGGTGATGTGGTCGCTGTATTCCTTGGCAAGCGCCTGATTGATGCTGGACTGGTCAATGCCAGAAAGCAGCGCCTCCAGAGAGGCAATATTGCCAATATAGGCTTTCAGGCTGTCCCGTACACAGTCGATCAGGCTGCTTTCTTTCAGCATGACCGGATGGGCGCAGCCCTTTTTCTTGCCGGTAGGACAATAATAGTAGTGGTACTCCTTGCCGTTTGCACGGTTGGTCTTGCGGGTCATGCGGCTTCCGCAGCACCCGCAGATCAGAATACCGGAGAACAGGTACACCGTATCCTCGTTGGGAGAAGTGCGGGTATCCAGTCCCTTAATGCGCTGCACCAGCTCAAAATCCTGACGGGCAATCAGCGCTTTATGGGCATCCGGGACGCGCACCCACTCGGAGGCGGGGCGCTGCTCCATCTGCTTGATCTTGTAATGCGGCGTACCCTGTTTGCCCTGCACCAGCGTTCCGGTATAGGTTTCGTCCTGCAAGATGCGGATGATGGTGGTTGCCGACCATTTGCAGTCAGCCTTGTCTGCGTATCCCTTTTTCGCGTAGGGCAGGCCGTTGTTCTTCTTGTATGCCAGCGGAGAGAGAATGCCCAGCTGGTTCAGCTCTGATGCGATCTTAGAGGCGCTTGCGCCCTCCAGCCGCATACGGAAGATGTCGCAGACAACGCGGGCGGCGTAGGGGTCAGGGACGAGCAAATTCTTGTTGTCCTCGGCTTTCATGTAGCCGTACACCGGGAACGCGCCGACGAAATCGCCGTTGCGCCGCTTCACGTCCAGAGAAGAACGGGTCTTGATGGAAATGTCCCGGCAGTAGGCTTCGTTCATAATGTTCTTGACCGATACGGCCAGATCATCGCCGCTGTCGTGGGCGGTGTCGATGCTGTCGGTGATGGCGATGAAGCGCACCCCATAGGCCGGGAATACCCGGCGCAGATACCGGCCGGTTTCAATGTACTCGCGCCCCAGCCGGGAGAGGTCTTTTACAATGACGCAGTTGATATTTCCATCGGTGACATCCTGCATCATTTCCTTGAATGCGGGACGGTCGAAGATGATGCCGCTGTATCCATCGTCGATCTTTTCGGAAACGACCTCAATATCCGGGTTGTGCTCCACAAAGTTTTCAATGAGCTTGCGCTGATTGGAAACGCTGTCACTCTCGCTGGAATGATCGTCGGTGTAGGACAGGCGGATATAAGCGGTGGCTTTGAATTTAGGCATGAAAAAGCACTCCTTTCTCCCGGACTGCTCCCGCATGAAAAGAGTGGTTATCTGGCTATTAGGTTTTCATCCTTTTCCACACCGATCATAGCACTCTCTGCGGAAAAAAGCGAGGATGTCGCTCAGCGCAAAATGCCTTGCAGACATTCCTCCAACGTAACACCGTTCCCGGCGAAGCAGGCGTTTACCACGAAATCGCCGCAGCGGAAGCGGTAAGGATTTTTGATCTGGCGGATAAAGGCGGCAATGCGTTCTTCCTTGGGAAGATTTTTGTCTACGGATACTTCCCGGATGTCCACCAGTTCATCCGTGTGGATTTGGGTTTCGTTTGGTGTCGGCTGCATCATGGCGATCTCCTTTCTCGGTTTGGTGGGTTTCCTCAAGGTCACATGAATGCGCTGACGGGAAAGGCCATCAGCGCATGGTATCTGACTTTGAGAGGCGGCTGCGCGGGCAGAATTGGAGCCACATAACATAATGGCGAATACCGGCGCAGCCGCTCTGCTTGTCCATTTGAGAAGATCCATCCTATTTGCCACGCGCCCCGGATAGTGGGCATGATGCAGGCCGCCCTTGGCAGGGCTGTCATAACTCCACGATACCGCTGCCTCAAAGAGCTGGCGCATACCGCAGGGTTCCCCCTCAAGTCTGTGGGAGGGCGTGAGCAAGTTTCATTATCCGCCGCGCTGTCATCGCGCCCGATTTGCCGAATCGGGTCTAAGGCTGCGTAGATCGCTCGGATGGCTTTTCCGGAATCACCTCCTTGAAGCCATCGTCGTGGCGGCGCACCTTATGCCGCTATCACGCGGGTTTTGTGCCTGCATCATGGTCTATTCAGTTTTCAACGTTCGGTGAAAGGCTTCGTGGAGAATGTCCCTTCACCTATCGCCGATTTTGGGTCACTTTTGCACCCTGTTTTCAGCAATCAGGGAAAAGTTTTTTCATTTTCTTCATCGCCGCGCCGATGCTCTTGGAAATATTCTGATGGCTGACACCCTCGGCTGCGCCAATCTCATCAACCGTCATCCCATCCACGAAATACATCCACACCCTGCGGAACTGCGTATCCGTCAGGTGCTTCCGAATCTGCGTGACCTTTCTGACGCTGCGGTGGATTGCCTCTGCCCGGTCATGCGCCTGCTCCATGCAGACATCCACGGCAGGAATGGAGGCCGCTTCCTCGGATAGCTCATCCAACGCAAGCGTGTGATTGGCATAGACGTGAGCTTCCTTTTCGGAGGCGTGATAGTCCTCGTCCGACAGGGCTTTCCATTTCAGAAATTCTTTCTCGCTGGCAAAGTCCTCGCGGGTCAGGCGGACGATGACTTCATTGGCGTCCATATAAACGATGGCATCGGGGTCTTTCTTATTCAGCGCATAGATGCTTTTTCTATTAAACATTTTGTTCCTCCGTTCAGATCCGAGTGGGTAAAAAGGTCTGAACGAAGGGCGGCGGGGAGCGGCAGCCCACGGCGAAAAAGTGCCGGGAACGACAAAAAGCGCCCACACAGGCATAAAAGCCTGCATGGGCGCTTCGGTGCGGTTCAGTATGGAAATTGTCGGCGGCTGTCGGAGGGCATAGGTATCCTACGGTGTCCGGGTATCGTCCGGCTATGCTCCCGGCGCGGCTTGTTGCCGCAGCATTAGCGGCACCTCCTGTGCTCTCCTGTCATACGCATAGGTCCCTTTCATCTGAAAAATGTTGGGACAGCAAAAACAACGGCCGCCCCGTACAGAGCAGCCGCCGTTTTCCCTATACCATACGCTGCTTTTCAGTACCGCAAGGATGGGTGTCCTGTTATCGTCGTATTCTGATTTCTTTTAGGGCATTTCAGGACTATCCACAAGGGATACGCTGAACTCCTGCGCGGTTGCCCCCTCCGGCAGCAGCTTTGCCATGACCACCAGCCGCTGATTGCCGCTGTTGGTCTTGTCATACTTCCGGCAGCAGGTGGAAAGGGTCAGGACGGAATCTTCCTCGGAGAAGGTCACACCGTCAAAATCCAGCCAGTTTTTCCGCGCAATCGTCTCAAAGAAGCTGGTCAGATCATCTCCCGTGGGATCAGGCGCAATATAGTCAAAGCCAATATCCGTGACGAATAGCGCGGTGATCTGGAAAATCATGTCCTCGCCATCCACAGAGAGATAGATATACGGATGCTCCTTTACAAAGTCTGCGTCCATATAACGGTAGAGCTTGGTGAACCGCACACCGTCCGGGTCGCAGTTGCTGGCGGAGTGGCCGAAAATGGTGGTGTTTTTGTCCAGCTTATCCCTGCTGCCGATTTCGTTTTCACAATGGGCATAATAGCAACCCCACATGGCGTACTCGCCGTTTTCATCCAGCTTTAGGTAATAGCCGTTGTCCTCCGCCTGCATCACGGGATCGTCCACCTCCGCACCGGGGATATACAGCCATGCCACGGTGTCAGGATTCTTCGCTCTGGCTTCCGCCAACTCTGCCTGCCTGTCCACCGAGGGGATAACTTCGCCCGCGGGAGTCGCTGATGGCTGAGGCGCAGATGTGCCGGAAGGCGTTCTGTCGGGAATGTCGATAGGCTCCGTCCCTTTCTGATAGCAGCCCATGACTGCCGTGGTCATGGCAAAGAGAAGGACGGCCATGCAGATGATCGGACGAATGATTCTTGTGATTCTTTTCATAATGCTGTCTCCTTGCCGCGCTGGGATAGCGGCGCAGCTCAAAATGTCATTGATTTGTTTCTTGTAGCGAAAAGAGAACAGCGCAGCTTCAGGGCGAGATGCCCGTCCGCTGCGCTGTCCGATGTTCGCTTATGGGGTCATGCCAGCGGCTTTGATGTTTAGCCGTATGTCAGCCGGTCACTTCTTGCAGCGCCAGAGGAAGGTCACGATCTGCGCTCTGGTGCAATCCGCATTGGGGCTGAATGTCGTGCTGGTGGTTCCCTTGGTGATGTTCTCCTTGACCGCCCACAGTACAGCGCCTGCATAGTAGGCGGTGGACTTCACATCGGCAAAGGGATTGGCTGTACCCGCTGCCGGGGACTTCTCGGAACGCCACAGGAACGCGACGATCTGGGCGCGGGTGCAGGTCATGTTGGGGCTGAACGTGGTGTCGCTGGTGCCCTTGGTGATGCCGTTTTCTACCGCCCACAGCACAGCGTCGTAATAATAGCTGCCCACGGGGACGTCAGTGAAGGGCATGGCGCGGGTTTCTGGTTCGGGACTGCCAGCGGCACGCCACAGGAAGGTCACGGCCTGCGCACGGGTGCAGATGCCATCCGGGGAGAAATGGGTATCATCGGTTCCCTGCGTAATGCCGTTCTCCACTGCCCAATCCACAGCGTCCTCATAATAGCTGCCGGTGGCTACATCCACAAACACGCCGGTCTGGGGGTTGCCGTTGGCTTTCATAAAGATGACCTCGATGGTATGGGTTCTGCTGACATTCTCAAAGGTGTAGGACTTCACCGCGCCGATGCTCTTGCCGTCGATCTTGACGTTGGCGACAGCATAGCCCTTATCCGGGGTGATGGTGAAGGTCTGATCCCGGCCCTCACGGACGCTGACATTGCCGGAGGGAGAAATGGAGCCGCCAGCCCCGGCAGTTGCCTTGATGGTGTAATAGCTGTAAGAATGGCCGCTGCCATTATAACGCCAGTGTGCCGTATAGGTTCGGTTGCCAGTGCTGCCCGTTGGGATGGTGACGGTCATATTGTTCTCGCCGTCAAGCCCCGTGCCGCTCCAGCCGGTGAAGGTATAGCCGGATTTGGTAGGATTCTTGAGGGTGAAAGTCCTCGTCTCGATGGTGTAGGTGTCGGGATTGCCCTCCGCAGTGCCGCCGGCCAGATCATAGGTGATCGTGTACTCGGTGGGTGCAGGCGCGTCCTTTTCGAAGATGGCCTTGACCTCCACGTTGTCGTTCGGCATGAGGAACTTGTCGTCCTTGATGGTCACGCCGCCGCTGATGACCTCCCACTCCTTGAAGTGATAGCCGGTTTTGGGCGTAGCGGTCAGGGTGATTGTCGTACCAGCCGCAGCGGTGGAAGGACTTGCGGTGCCAGTGCCGTTTCCGTCATTACCGACGGTGACGGTGTAAGTGGTGGGGGTAATAACGCTGTTTTCCCACAGCGCCTTGATCTCTGTGTCCCCGCTCACGATATAGGTATCGCCTACCTTGTACTCCGTGCCGCTAATCTCCCAAGCCTTGAACTCCTGATCGGTGGGAGCGGTGAAGCCGCACTCGGGCAGGATGTAATTTGTCCCTGTCTTGACGGTCACGGAATCCATGTTGCCGCTGCCGCCGCCTGCGTTGAAGGTGATTGTCCAATCCGCAAGCGACGCGCCCTCTCCCACCGTGACCGCCGCATCGGAGCTGGCAAAGTGGTTGTTATCCTCCGCATAGCGGACGAAGTAATTGCCAGCGGACAAGTTATCAATCTCCGTGCCGCTGCACGCCGTATAGCTTCTTTCGCCTGCCATACGGTATTCCATCTTATCAGTCACGCCGCTGATTTTGCCGTCGCTGCCGCCCACGGTGGTGGGCGCGACACCGATCAAGCCGGTAGGCGCTTCCTGCGTGGCTTTGCCGATGCTCCACGCTGCGGTCACGGCGTCGGTGCTGCCGTCCGCCCATTTGCCCGTTTGGGATGTGACGCTAACGGTGTAACCGCCCGCGTCCGTGCCGGTGTTGCCAGTGATATTCATGGTGCCGGAGTCGTAGCCGATCACGTTGGCTACCAGCTCGGAGCCATTGTAGATGTAGGTTCCGGTCACACTGATGTTGGGCTTGGCCGGGTCGGTAGGCATAGGAGGCGTATCTGCCTCAAAGATAGCCTTGACCTCCACATTGCCGTCCGGCATGGTGAACTTGTTGTTGGTGATTACAAGCCCTGCCGGAGATTCGACCTGCCACTTCTTAAAGTGGTATTTCTCGCTGGGCATTGAGGTCAGGGTGATCTCCGTACCGGCCGCAGCGGTGGAAGGGGTTGCGGTGCCGATGCCGTTTCCGTCATTGGTGACGGTAACGATGTACTCAGTAGGGGCGGGAGGTGCGTCCTCCCACAGCGCCTTGACTGTGATGTCAGCGGTGACGGTCACAGGGGCGTTCACCGGATACTCCGTACCGTCGATCTCCCATGCCTTGAACTGCTTTCCTTCGGGCGCAATAAACTCGCACTCCGGCAGAGAATACTCGCTGCCGCGCAATACCTTCTTTGCAGGCATTGCGGTGGTGACCTCCTCCGGCAAATCCTCGGGTTCGGAGCCGCCGTTCGCGTCAAAAGTGATGGTATGCTCGTTGCGCTTTTCAAACGTTGCAGTTATGGTGACGTTTTCCTCCGGCTGGGCGAAGGTATAGGTATCATCCTCAACTGCAAAGCTGGCGGGAGTACCGTTGATGGACAGCGTACTGAGCATATAGCCCTCATTGGGTGCAATGGAGAGCATGACAAGGTCGTCCTTGCAGAACAGGGGCGTGCCGTCCTCGGCGGTTTCTGTGGCATTCACCACCGTGACTGTGCCGTTTTCACTGCTTGCAGCCGTTACCCTGTACTGCGGTGCACCGGCCACCGTTACCTCTACCGTAACCGTCTGCAAGGCTTCCTGCTCCGGTGGGACGACAATGTCTGTGCCTGACAGATCCAGCGTCCCGGTCACGGTAAAGTGCTGCTCCCGTTTGGCCGCTGGAACATAGTCCGCCGCCTCGTCCCATTTGACCGGAACCGAAACGCTCTGATTCCCACTGGCCGCCGTCCGGACGGTGACCGTGGCAGGCAGCGATTCAGACAGCACCGCGCCATGCGGGAGCTTCTGCTCGTCGAGCGTATCGACATGGGCCAGCGTGTTCCAGCGGACCTTGTTTTTCAGATAGAAAATCGTATTTCCACAGGAGTCTCTGATATAAATATTGTGGTAGACATTGTCGTCCATGTCCGCCGGGATCGTATAAATGCCGTTTTCATCCGGCTTCAGAACCGTTTGGCCGTCCTGCACCGTAACCGGCGTCTCGTCATGCACCTTGAACTGCAAATTGCCCCAGTAGGTCGTGCCTTCCACCGCGGCTGTGCTCGAATTGGCTTTGCCTTCCAGCTCCTTGCCGGAGGGATGCACTGTGGCCGCCGGATCTGAGCAGTCCAGTATGAGCTTCGGGGAGGAGACGTATTTCGTCCCCACCTCATTTGTAGCCTTGGCGTAGACATACCACTCGCCATGGTAGTCCTCAAAGGAGGGACCTATGAGGGTAAGACTCCAAGATTCCGAATTGTATTTATACCATTTAATGCTGCCTTTGTCATCCAGCTCCTTCAGCTCCTTTAGTGTATAGCGCGTGGCCGTTTCAAAATAGTAGCTGGTTTCGTCAGATGAAATCCCAAGACTCACAGCATAGCCCTCTCCGTACTTGTCTACCGGATCGACATAGCAGAATTCATCCGGCGCATCCGCACGATAGTCCCAAAAGCTTTTGTTTCCTACACGAACCGTCAGCGTAGGCAGTTCCGTTTTCGGGATCACCAGCAAAAACTTCCGGTTCGAGTTGATGATGCCGAAGTTATAGTCATTATTCTCCCCGCGGCTTATTTTGATGTCCTCGTTATCCCAGTCGACAAAATACGCTTCCTTCGGCAGATGATCGAACGGCAGTTCCAGTTCAAACCCGTGCGGCACGCCAAGGTGGAGGATCGCGCTGCTCGGGTCGTTTCTGTCACTCAGGATCAGAACCCGGTGTCTTCTGTACAGCCTTATCGTTGTCGTGGTGCTGTTGCCCGCATTATCCGTAGCAACGACCTCATACACAAATCCCTCATCATTGTTGCCGCCGTCCGGCGCGGTCAGCTGATAAGTCTGTCCGGTCTGCACGGCCTGCTCCTCACCGTTGATCGTCACAGACTTGACGCCGGAGGACACCTCCTTGTCTCTCACCGGGTCGCTGACTGTGAAGCTGATCGTGCCTGGCTGCCCGTCATCGGTGTCGTCGGCGGTATACTCCATTCCATTCGCAATTCCCTCGATCACCGGCGGGGTCGTGTCCTTCATCAGCTTATGCCCGCACACAGTGCACTTCTTTTCCTGGTTTTCCCACTCTCCGGGAATATGCTCACCGTCCGGTACAGGTCCACGCTCTAGCGGATTCCGGGCCGGGCAGCGTGTGCATCCCCAGACATGACAGCCATTCCGGTTTTTCCAGCCGTAGGTATGGTTTCCCTCGCAGGAGGTCTCCATCATTTTCACATCAAGATCAGTTATCGCCCATCCGTAGTTCTGCGTGTATGGCAGAGTCAGCAGCGACAGGTCAATCATTCCGTCGCTGTCCGGAATCAGGAAATCAGTGAGATGCATGAAGTAGCTCGGTTTCCCATCCGTTCTGAGCGCGTGACCGTTAGCCGTCAGCATGACGATCTTTCCATCCTTTGAGCCGACCTTTATCCGGTCGTTCGTCGCGATCGACGGATCCGCCACGAGCTGCTCCGGTTTGTAAACAATGTCGCCGTAGCCGACAGCCGCCGCGTCCGAGCCGTTGCTGCGGTAATTGGTCGACAGATTCAGAGTGGCGTCGGTAAGGGTTATGTCCATTCCGCGGCACCAGCGGCCGCCGCCTATCGCCGCTCCGTAGTGTCCTGTCGCCGTCACAACGCCGCCCGTCACCGTGATATTACGGGCGGGGACATACTGCCCACCGCCGATACCCGCGCCGTTGTAGCCGCCTTTGGCCGTGACCGTGCCGCCGGAAATGTAAATGTCGTGGGCGGCGTTGATGCCATTCATATCCTGCTCTGTTTTCCAGCAGCCACCGCCGATACCAGCGCCTCCCTCACCGCCTTGAGCGCTGACTGTGCCACCATGAATATAGATCTCACTGCCGCGCCCCTCATAACTGCCGCCAATACCGGAAGCAAATCTGCCGCCGGTGGCTTGTATCGTACCGGAGTAGAAATACAGCTTCTCACCGGCACCTCCACGACCGGCACCGATACCAGCACCGTTTCTGCCGCCGATGGCCGCTATGGTGCCGCCCCAGTAGTCAGGATTGCTCCGAGAGCCAAAGTGCATATTCACGCCGTGGCCGTACATATCTCCGTTGTAATAACCGTTGGAAATATTGCGGGTCGCGTAGCTTCCTCCTATGCCCGCCGCTTTGTCGCCGCCCTTGCAGGTCACCGTGGTGCCTGTGCGCGCCAGAACATAAAGCTGACCCTCGCTGCGGTTTTTCTGTATTGCCGCGCGGCCGTCGGCACCTTGCAGGGAGCTGTTCTTGCCGATGAAATAGATATATGCCGAAGCCTTCTTATTTAATTCAATAGCCGGCCCCTTGGAACTGGGACTCATCTCGATATTTACGCCGTCAATAAATACGTGCGGCGCGGTTTTATCTCCCTTGATGAATATCTTCTTATCCCATGCCCATGTGTCCCTGAGCTTATCGGGAACGGACGAGTAGATGTAGTAGCTCCGACTGTCCTTAATGGAGATGTCCGATGTCCGGTTGTACACATCAATGCTCACGTCGTACTTTGGGATGGTATTCATCGGTCCGTCCGCCGCCGATACTGTTGTCGGCAGCAGCGTCAGCACCATGTAGCACAGCAGCAGGATGCTGAGTATTCGTTTCTTCATTGGCTTTTCTCCTCCTTTTCGTGTCGGTTCGGCTTATCCGTCCCGTCTTTTCTCCGGTTTTCCTTGCTTCTGAGCCGGAAGCACAGCGCGGTGATGACCACCGCCGCTGCAAAGGAGACGACGGCCACCAGCACATAGCCGCCCGCGTCCTCCCGCAGCAGCATCGCGCCGAACACGCCCCATGCGGATGTCTGCCCCGGCCCGACGACCGTGCCCGCTGTCTGCATCAGCGCCGCGCACAGCAGTATACACGCTGCGGAGAGGCTTATTACCTCGCGCCGCTGCCTCCGGCGGGTGTTTTCCCGCACCCGCTGCTTGACGAGTGCGACCCGTCTTGCGGTATCGTACATTTCGTTTGAACCTCCTCTCTGGATTTTTTGAAATACGGCTTAAAAACCCCTTCACTTATATAGGTACAAAAAATCGAAAAAACTCTCACCCAAAACGCAAAATTTTTCAAAAAAATTTGAGAGCCGCCAAAAAGCAGCTCTCAGGGAGTGGATATTCAATTATTTCCTCCGCGATAAGCGGAAAACAGACAATCTTCCCGCCGCCACCAGCAGCACCGGCAGGGCGTAGGCGATGTACTGCGCCGCGCCGCCGTAGGCAATCAGCAGGTTATAGATGGCGTGGAGGGTGATGGCCGCACCCAGCAGCCCACAGGTGCCCGCGACCTTCAGCCACGTCCGCTGCCACGTATACGCCAGCCCGCCGCCCACGATCAGTCCGCAGAGGACGTGCATCGCTCCCGTGCCGAAGCCCCGGAAGAAGATGAAGGAGAAGCGGTCCGCGCCGTTCTGGATCAGATAGCACACGTTTTCAAAGGTGGCGAAGCTCAGGGCAACCGTGATGGCGGCGGGCTTGATTTTATCTCCCTCCGGCTCGAACACCAGAAGATAGAACACCAGCGGCAGCAGCTTCATCATTTCCTCCACCACCGGCGCGATCTCCGCCGTGGCGGCAAGGGCGTCCGCCCGGCATACCGCCGCGAGGAAGGTGTTGATATAGGCTGAAAGCAGGCACACGCCCATTCCGGCAATGCAGAACAGGAAGAAGCGGAGCTGCCGCCTGCCCATGCACAGGGCAGCCACCAGCAGCGGGGATACCATGCAGAGGAAGATATTTTCGATGTAGGTCATGCGTCCACCGCCTTTCTCATGGCGGGCAGCAGCCCCAGAATGGCAAGCGTCAGCAGCATATCACACCAGAAGGTGGGGCTCGCCGGTGAGGTATCCGGCCAGAAACAGCCCGCCGTCCACAGCAGGTACTCCGAGACAACAAAGCACAGCACGCCGATGTGGAAATACCGCCTATTCCGCGCCGCGCACGTCTGCCCATTGGCGTATACCAGCCCCCGGATGGCGCAGTAAGAGAGAACGATCATCATGCCGCACCAGATCAGGTTGGAGAGGATGTCCCCGAAGGTGCAATAGAACGCCAGCAGCGGCACACCGAACACAGGCGCAAGCCATGCCCTGCGGCAGCGGAAGGCGCGTTCCTCTGGGGTGGAGAGCGTGGCCTGCAAAATGCGCAGGAAAATGACGCTGGCCACCCAGCCGAACTCCGACACATAAAAGACGCGCGGCGTGGTGTCGAACAGCAGCAGATACAGCGTCCAGTAGAGCGAACCAAGGGCAAAGCAGCCGTAGAAGCACAGCAGCAGAAAATACGCCTGCCTGCGGCTTTTCCGGTAGGAGATACCCGAAAGCAGCGCACCCACGAACGTGACCAGCAGTTGCAGCAGGTTCTCAATCAGCTCCATGCGTATCCTCGCTTTCCTCGTTCTGCCCGTCCTCACGGCTCATCTGCCGCAGCCGGACGCACAGAACGGTCACGCACACGCCGAGTAAAAACGCCAGCAGCCCGATGACGATGTATCCCAAGGCAGCGCCGCCGCCGTACATACTGGCCGCCGTTTCAAAGCCGGAGTAGTCGCCTGTCTGGATGCTTGCGGCAATGCCGGGCATGGCGAGGGACGCGCCGATGAGCAGCACAAGACACGCCGCCACGGCAGAAGCCATGGTGATCGTATTGCGCCGCAGCCGTTTTTCCCGCTCAATTTGGGCGATGCGCCGCTTCGTCTCCGCGACGCGCTCCTCATGACTCCGCATTTGTGATTCCCTCCCGTTCCAGCAGCCTTCGCAGGCTCTCTTTTCCGCGATACACCATGTTGGTGATCTGCTTTACCGTTTTCCCCGTGACCTCCGCCGCCTGCGCGTAGCTCATATCCTCAAAATAGGTAAGATACAGGACTTCCCGATAGTCCGGGTTCATTTCGCTCATGCAGAAATGTAGGATGCGGTTTCGCTCCTCCGTCCGGATGACCTCCTCCGCCAGCAGCCGCCCGTCCGGCTCGTCTGCAAGCGCATCAAGGCTGAACAGGGGCTTTCGCTTGCTCTTATGGCGCAGCGCCATGTGGCGCGCGGCCTTATAGAGATACGCCTTGAAGCCGCCGTCCCGGATCTTCGGCTTTTTGGTGAACAGATAGGCGAAAACATCCAGCATCAGCTCCTCCGCCTCGTGAACGTCGTGCAGATAGCCGTCGATATACAGGGTCAGGGGGTCACCGTATTTCTTCATCAGGGCCTCCAGCCCCGCGTCGTCGCCGCTCAGATACTGGCGGTATAGGGTTTCGTCGCAGGTCATAGCGTTCACTTCCTTTTTGCGGATGCTTCCAATTCCAATGCGGAGGGGATTCGTCAGGTGCTTGTCCTGCCGGAATCGCGGTGCTGCCCCTTGAAGCGCGGGTCGGAGGGCTTTTCCGCGTTTTCCGGGATCGCCCATGAGCGCCCGAACCGGGACGCGCCGGGGATCCGCCCCTCGGCGCAATATTGGTTGACCCGCCGCTCCGACACGCCCCAACGGTAAGACGCCTCCCGAATGGAGATATAGCCCTTGATCCCGTTCATACCGCACCTCCGCATGGATAATACTCAACACGATACATTATATACGAATATCCGAAGAAACACAAGGCATCCGGCGAAGTGTTCAGAGAAAAGTTACGGATAAGAGCGACATTTTTTGAAAAAGTCCTCCGAAACTGGCCAAAACGCCCCTTTCGGATTGTAGTATGGGTAGAGGGGAAAACGGGGGTACGAACGGGGGCAAGAAAGCGGCAAGCAATGCAAAGCGGTACCCACTTTGCAAAAACAGGCGGATTCCGTTTACACGGAGCCCGCCTGTTTCATGCTTGTTGGGGCGCTGCCCCAATCCCCGCAGAACACAAAAACTGTGTTCTGGAACGATGGATAAATCCATCGGCTGCGCGATTTTGCAAATCGCTTATGGGCAGGCAGCTCAGCGCTGCTCTGCCTCTTTTTCCCGTCGTTCATTCGCTTCCTCCTGCTCCTTGTCCAGCTCCAGAATACGGTCGATATTGGCCTTGGCCGTCAGCAGCTCTTTCATTTCCTCACGGGCTTTTCGGTAGTCGGCGTAGGCCGCTTTCTTCTCCGCCAGCAGCTCGGCGTACTCGGTATTCAGCGCCTTAATGGTGGGCAGCTTCTTGAGGCCAAGCCCATCAAAATAGTTCTTTGCGGCCTTGTGGATCGTGACCTCACTTTCATGCTCTGCAAGAAATTTCTTGGAGTACCCGGCCTTGCGATAGGCAACGTAGGTGTCACGGGTCTTGGCGTAATTGACAATATGCTTCCGCAGTACGGCAATCTCAGCCATGCGCGTTTCCGCAGACTTGATCTTTGCGGAAAGGTCGTTGAAACGAGCGGACGCTGCCGCCGCTTTCTCCGAGAGGACGGCGTAATCTAAAAGCTCGTGATCTTGCAGATAGGCCACCGTCTGCGCCATCTGTTTCAGGTTAAATAACGTCGCCCAACGCGCATAACCGGCACCCTTGCCCGCACGTAATTTGGCCTGAATGTCCACCAGCAGATTCCCGCTGCGCTTTTCCGGTTTGACCGGCACGGCGGCGTTCTTTCTCGGCGTATGCGCCTTTTCACCTGCAATCATCGCACGGAGATCTGCGGGAGTATAACCGTCACCGAGGGTATCCATGCGAATGGACTTTTTCTGTTCGCCGCCTAACAGGGACGGGACTTTCTTGCCCTTGACCTCATACCCGGCCTGCCTCAGCAGCTCCAGCAGCGCTTCAAAGCTGTCAGGCTTTTGTGCCAGCGCATCGTCAATGGCTGCGCAGATTCGCTCCCGGTGGGAGGGCTTCTTCTTGTCGCCCAGCCACTTGTTGTAGCTTTTGCCGTGGCGCTTCGGATTCTCCACGATGGAGTAACCATTCTCGATGCAGATGGTATCGTTGAGCCGCCGCACAGCGCGGCTGCTGCCCCAAAAGTTTCGGAATTTCCGAGTCTGATTGAGCGCGGTGGAGTTCCAGATCACATGATTATGGATATGGGATTTGTCGATGTGGGTGCAAACGATGTAAGCATGGTTGCCCTTGGTGAACCGCTTGGCCAGCTCACAGCCCAAACGGTTTGCCTCCTCCGGTGTGATCTCTCCGGGGATAAAGGACTGCCGCAGATGGTAGGCAATCACATCATCCTCGCCGCGCATTCTGCCGGTCTTTTGGATGTACTGATTCTTGGTGAAAAGAAACTCGGCATCGGCGATCCGGCTGTCGCATTGCCAGCTCGTAATCAGCCTGCCGCCGTCCGTCTTTTGCGGATTTTCGGTGTAGTCGATGATGGCGCTGATGGCCTGTCCCACCGTGCGGCCTTTGCCGGTGTGCAGGGGCATCAGGCGCGTGGTTGCCATGTTGGACACCTCCTTGAAAAGTAAAACGGCCTGACGTAGCAGACCGCTTTACACTATTCTATTTCTTCTGCATCATCCAGCTCATCACAAGTGTGCGTGTATCCAAAACGCACTTCGTATTGCTGCTGGGCAAGTGCTTTGACCTCGGTGCGGCGATCATGCGTCCTGCGCCTTAACCAATCTTTTTGTTCTTTGGAAAGCTGCCACGGAAGATTCAGCAGCCGGTTGATTGCCAGCATCTCAGCTTTCTTTTCCGGTGGCAGAGTAGAACAGGCTTTGCAGATATGGGCGGCATGACCTTTGCCAGAGAATTTTTCGTTTGCCTTATACTCGCCGCAGATTTTACAGTAATGTCCGTGCTTCTTCATACTGGCCTCAGTCCGTTTCTGCTGCGGGCTTATTCTGCCTATCGCTGCATTTCCAGAGTGCCATCGGATGCTGCCCGATACGAGCGAGAATATCTGCGTCTTGGAAAAGCAGCTCCGGGCGATATTCCTGCTGGCCGAACGAAGTCCAGAAGGAAAGCTCCCGTTCGTCCGGTATCAGCAGTTTTTCCAGATAGGCGATAACCTGTTCATGCGCCTGCTGCGCATCGAACCAAGTGCCACGGCGCAGCACCGGGATAAGGTCGGTTTTGACACGCTGCTGGGACACCGAGGCGATCTGCTCGAAATGGAATCGGTCTGGAACGCTGTCGGAGCCAATGGCGCTATAAAACATGACACACTTTTTCAGCATGGGTTCCTGCGATTCGTCAAACAGTCCATACTCCATCATTGTATGTATGTCGTAGAGGTCGCGGGGAGCTGCGCGGTTGAGAAGTGCAACGATCTTTGAACCGTAGATTTCCAGCGGATCGACGCTCAAAACAGTAAGCTCCTGTTCCAGCCAAGGCAGATTGACCGTCCTGCGCACCGGCGCTAACACATGGCAGCGAAGCATATAATTGATCTCGATTTTGAGGTTGTCTTTCATCCCGCCAGTATTTTGATACTCATAAACAAAGGAGTCCAGAGCGTGATACGTTTTGGATTTCTGGCTCAGATGATACCCTGCGGCGGTCATGTATTTACTGATCCGCTCCGTGATCTGCTTCCGTATTGCAAGCATTTCTTCACGGGAAACATTCTCAGAAAAGTCCATGTCGATGTCAACAGAGAGCCGGGGTAAATTGAAGATAGTCAGGTTAATGGCTGTTCCGCCTTTCAGCGCCAGCGCGTTGGAAAGCAGCTCATCCTTTTGAATAAAATCCAGTACATCGGCCAGACGGCAAACCTTTTCAAAGGTATCACGGACGAAGCCCAATTCACGGGCTTTCTTGCCCAAGGTCATTCTGTCAAATTGCATCATAGTCTGTTACCCCTTTATCTATCATGTGCATCAGATTTTTCGGTGCATACAGCTTCCATTCCTCGTGCCAGATGAAGCCTTGGCTCTCGCTTGATAAATAGGATTTTCCTTTCGGGAGGTGCGATTTGCACATGGCAAAAAAACTATCAGAGAGGCCGAGGCTGGCTGCAAAGGCGGACAGAATATAGCCCGTTTTTTGATAGAGAAAGCCGCTTTTATACTCCGCGAGGCAGGCCGAAAGCGCTGCTTCATCCAGCGCGGGGATCAGCGCAAGGCAACGCAAAAGTTCTTCCAGCCCACCGATTTTCTCAAACAGATTGATAGAATCAATCACCGTCCGCTCCAGCGTTGTGACACGGGTGCCGTTTATCTCGGTGATACCGCCAGTAATGCGCGGGGCAATCCGCCGGTATGTCACGCCGTCGTATTCAAAATCCCGGAACCGGCTCTCGCTGGTCACTTGCGTTTCGTAAAAGACCTGATTGCTGTAACCATAAAACTCGAACGCGCTGTGATACGACACGGCGGCATCGTTACTGATGTGAGAGGCGATCACATAGCGGTTGGCAATGGGCTGTTGAGTTTCCAGGCTGATAGCAACATACAAATCCCGCTTTACGCGCTCAATGTAGCCTTTCTTTTGATACTCCCGGCAAAGCCATTTGGCCGCAGCTTCGCTGCCGGTAATCTGCTCCAGATCGTTTTTGCTGAAACAGCCTAATTCCAGTAGCTTCTCATAGTGCTTCATAATGCTCACCTCTCTAACGTTCGTAGACATTATAGCACAGAGAGGTGGTTTTTACAATCTCTTTGAGTAAAATCAAAAACAGTATTTATGAAAAAGCAAGCCGAGGCGTTCGCCCCGGCTTGCGCTTTAACTATGGATGAAGTTTTTCATGGCAGCGTTCACGTCTTGCAGCTTGCCAAGTCCCTGCACCGCCAGCAGCGGAAGTCCCATCGGGCTGATCAGGAACGCCAGCACAAGGAGGATAATGCCGTTTTTTACAGAGTAGGTAATCATCACGGCGATGGCCAACAGGGAGAGCAGGCCGCTTGCCAGCTTGAACACGAAGCCGGAGCAGGACAGCAGCCCCGCGCACAGCCAGACGAACAGGGACAGGATAAGCGATAGCGGCACAAGGATAATTTTCAGAATAGACATTTGACGGCCTCCTTTTCAAAGACGTTATGCTTTTCTAATATCAGAATACCATGACAGCACGCGCTTTGCAACAATGCGGGGCTTTTGTGCGGACAGGGGCGGCGGAATAACCGCCGCCCCTGCGACTTATTTCAGCGCCGCCAGCGAGGAAACGATTTTCTCTGCCGCCGTCCATATCCGTTCCTGACTTTGCTGAATATCCTCCAGATCGGTTTCGTAGATGCGGCCTGTTTCGTGAGCGCGGCGGGTAAGCTGGTTGAGGTTGTTGCTGGAATACCGAAGCAGGGACACCAGCTCCCGCAGCTCCGGAAGATCGAGCTTTACCACATATCCGTCAATCGCCATTTTGCGGAGATACGCCGCCATGTTGGAGGTGCCGAACTGTGCCATCTTTGTTTCAATCATTTCCCGTTCCTGCGGCGTGACGCGGAATTTGAGCTGAATATCCCGTTTGCGCTTTGCCATCGCTCAGCGCTCCGGGACTTTGGACTTCGCCGAAATTTTCGGCGAAGTTGTTTCAGGCGGCTTTTTCAGCTTATTTCGGACAGAGGTTTTCTGCCGCTCCTGTGCGTAGGCTTTTCGGGTCTGGCTGAGAAACAGATCGACCAGACCGGGATGGCTGTTGACGGCCAGATAGCAGTTGCGGTCAGTACCCCATGCGTCAGGATTGGCGGGGATGGACATGGCGTTGGCCCAAGCCCTGTTGTCGGGAGAATAGCGTCTGTCCCAATCCGCTTGACAGACGGTAATGGCAAGGACATGGAACGTGCGGTCATAGCCGAACTGCTGCACTACCTGATCGACCGCTGCTGTATCCAGCCGGTTATCCCGGTAGTGGTCGCGGATGGCGGTTTCAATCGCTTCCTTGCAGGCCGTGTTCGCCTGATTGGAAGCTCGGTAGGCCGAAAGCTCGTCATGCTCTCTGGCATAGGATGCCGGGTGCTTGTAAACGGGGAGATTTTTCATTATCGTGCCTCCATTTCTTTTTTGTGGGGCTTTTCCGGTGTGCCATGAACGGGCGGCGCTTTCAGCCTGTCCAGAACGGAAGGCCGCGTCGATTTTGCAATCGCCTGCTCAGGCTGCGGCTGTCCCTTGCCGTCCAGATTCAGCTCCATATCCAACTCAATGAGCCGCGCAGTTTTTGCGGCCAGCTCCTGCTCCTGCGGGAACGGCTTACCGACCTCGGCCTTTGCCGCCGCCTGCTGGTTATAGAGGTTTTCAAGCTGCTCCTGAACGCTGCGCAGACGCTCCGGCATTTTATCCAGCGCGTTCTCGATGCGGACAAGGTTGCCTCTGGCATCCGAACCGAGTTCAACACGATGGGTCATCTGGCCTTTCAGCGTCAGCGTGTACGTTTTCCACATGGAATCAAAAGCAACGGACATGGTAAAGCCGCGATAGCTGCCGATCTGTACTGGGTCTTTGCCCTTGACCTCCTTGCAGGTGTCCAGCAGCGCGGCACCGGCGTTTTCCTTATCGGTGAGCCGGTCGCCGCGAATCTCCATGCCGACAAAGCCCTCTGCCGGGAGCGGATGCGCCGCGAGGGTCTGCATATCCGCATCCAGCCCACGAACAAAGCCCTTGTGTTCTTCTATCTTTTCCGGGAAGTATTTCAGCAGACTGTCCTCCAATCGGAATTGCTTGCTGTTGTGGTCTGCTTTCATAATTTTGAGCTTGGACACCTCAATGTCCAAATCCATGCGCTCTTTGATGCGGGGATCACCGGCACACAGCGCCTTGATCTCCGCAAAGGACAGCGCCGTAGCGTCCACGTCCTCACAGGAGCGAACCGGGGATTTTGAGGTCATGATCTGAGAGATGAATTTCTGTTTATTCTCCACCGTTTGCCAGAGGTAGGCGTCAAACGTCCCTTCGGTCACATAGCGGCAGACATGAACGAGCTTGTTCTGATTGCCCTGACGCTCGATGCGGCCTTTTCGCTGTATGAGATCACGGGGACGCCACGGGCAATCCAGATCGTGAAGTGCGACCAAACGATCCTGCACGTTGGTTCCCGCGCCCATCTTGGCCGTGCTGCCCATCAGGACGCGCACTTGACCGCTGCGTACCTTTGCGAACAGTTCCCGCTTTTTGACCTCCGTGTTGGCATCGTGGATGAACGCGATTTGCTCCGGGGGCATCCCGGCGGCTATGAGCTTTTGACGCACATCCTCATAGACCGTAAACGGCGTGTCAGAGCTTTCTTCCAACGGAATTGCACTCTCCAGCGCACGGATTTCCGGGCTGTCCAACGTACCGGGAGAAGCCTTTGCTGCCCGCTGCGAGGGTGCGGTCTTTGGCGTAGAAATGTCGCAGAACACAAGCTGTGTCAGCTTTTCCTCCTCACCATCGCGCCAGTATTGGAGAATGTTCGCCACACACTGATTGACCTTGGTGGTTTCCTCGTCGGGGAGCATGGGATTGATGATGCGCTGGTCAAGCCCCAGCTTGCGTCCGTCCGAGGTGATTTTGAGCATATTGTCCACATCCGGGCTGACCGCACCGCTGTGTACCTTGGACGCTCGTTCCGAGAGAGCTTTCACCATGTCCTGCTGGATCTGTGTGGGTTTGGTGGCGATGGTGTGATACGCAACCTCCGGCGTGGGTAAGTGGAGCTGATCCGCCGTTTTGATGTCGGCGACCTCTTTGAACAGATTCATCAATTCGGGCAAGTTGAAAAATTTTGCAAAGCGCGTCCTTGCCCGGTAGCCGGTTCCCTCCGGGGCAAGCTCCAGCGCGGTGGTGGTTTCACCAAAGCGGCTTGCCCAGCAATCAAAGTGGCCCATACCCATCTCTTGCAGCCGGTCATGCTGCAAATAGCGCTGGATGGTGTAAAGCTCTGTCATGGAGTTGGAAACCGGGGTGCCGGTGGCAAATACCACGCCGCGCCCGCCGGTCAGCTCATCCATGTAGCGGCACTTTGAGAACATATCCGAGGATTTCTGCGCATCGGTGGTGGAAAGCCCTGCCACGTTGCGCATCTTTGTATAGAGGAAAAGATTTTTATAATTGTCCGACTCGTCCACAAACATCCTGTCTACGCCGAGCTGTTCAAAGTAAATCACATCATCCTTGCGGTCGCTGGCTTGCAGCTTTTTCAGCCGCGCCTCCAGCCCCTTTTTCGTGCGCTCCAAGCTCTTGATGGTAAAGCTGTTGCCGCCTGCGAGCTTGGTATCCTGAATACCATCGGTGATTTCCTCAATCTGCTGGTGAAGGAGCTGTTCCTGCCGCTCCGGACTGATGGGGATACGCTCAAACTGGCTGTGGCCGATGATAACGGCGTCATAGTCGCCGGTGGCGATACGGGCGCAGAATTTCTTGCGGTTGTGGGTTTCAAAGTCCTTCTTGGTAGTGACAAGGATGTTGGCCGAAGGGTAGAGCCGCAAAAACTCGGACGCCCACTGTTCCGTCAGATGGTTCGGCACGACAAAAATGGATTTCTGGCACAGTCCCAACCTCTTGGATTCCATCGCAGAGGCTACCATTTCAAAGGTTTTTCCCGCGCCAACTTCGTGTGCCAGCAGCGTATTCCCGCCGTACAGCACATGGGCGATGGCGTTTTTCTGATGCTCTCGGAGGGTGATTTCCGGGTTCATACCGGAGAAAACGATGTGGCTGCCGTCATACTCGCGAGGACGGGTGCTGTTCATTTCCTCGTTGTATTGCCGTACCAGCGTTTCGCGCCGCTCCGGGTCTTTCCAAATCCAGTCCTTGAACGCATCCCGGATAAGCTGCTGCTTCTGCGCGGCAAGGGTGGTTTCCTTGGCGTTGAGGACACGGCGCTCCCGTCCGTCTGCGTCCTCAATGGTATCGTAGATGCGAATATCGCGGAGATTCAGCGCATCCTCCAGCAACCGGTAGGCGCTGGCGCGGTCTGTGCCGTAGGTGGTGAATGCCGCCACGTCGTTGTAGCGCACCATGCTCTTGCGGGAAACCTGCCATTCTGCGGTGTACGGGACATAGCTGATCTCGATCTGTCCGCGCAGATAGCGGGGCGTTTCAAAGGTTTCGTACATGAATTGCTCGATGTACTTCTTATCAAACCATGTCGCACCCAGCCGCACCTCAATCTCACTGGCTTCAAGGTCTTTCGGCTGGGCAGCAATCAGGGCGTCCACATTCCCAGCGAAGAATGGGTCGCGCGCTGCCACGCGCTGCGCGGTACGGAGCTTCTGCCGGACGTTGCCGGAGAGATATTCGTCCGCCGTCTGCCAGCCCTTCGCCCAATGCTCGCCGCCGTCCTCCAAGTCAAACGGGCCACTGTTTGGTTCCTTGTAAATGACGCCCTTCAAATCCTCAACGATCTGCGGGATTTTCTCGCTGCCGCCCATGAGGGTGGCCATAAAGCTGAGATCGACGCAGGCTTTTTCTCCGATACAGACAGCAAGGGCTTCGCTGGCGGTATCCACAGAATCTACGCTGCGCTGCTGCTTGATGGTGCGCTTGTGGAACATATCCGCCTTGCGCTCCAGCTTTCCGTCGTCGTCCAGCACTTCCAGTGAACACAGGAGATAGTAAGAGGAATCATCAGAGAACGCAAGACGGTTCGCCCGGTCATTGATTAGGCCATGTTTTGCGGAGAACGCATCATAGAGGCGGTTTAGCTCGGTCTGCGCTTCCTGAATCCGGCTTTCTGCGCTGTACTCGTCCATTTGCAGGGCAATCAGCTCATTCACGCAATCCCGCAGCGCGACCATGCCCTTGACACGCTCGGCGGCGGTGGCGTTCAGCTCCGGTTTGACCATGCGGCTGTTTTCCCGGTAGTACACCTCGCCGTCCACCACGGTGTAGGAGTAGTTTTTCACATTGGGGTCTGCGGGGATGGACGTGTCGATCTGTTCGCCCTCGCCCAGCTCTGGCAGTTCCGCCTCCTGATAGGTGCCGCGAATGTTTTTCACGGCATCATGGAGCTGATCTGCAAGCGCCAGCCCCTCAATGGGGACAACGGTGAAATCCTGCTTGCCGTATTGGGTGCTTTCGGAGGTCTGCCTGCCTAAAATCAGCTCCGGGTGGTCAACAAAATAGCGGTTGATGGCAAAGCCATCCTCGTTCTGGCCGAGGTGTACCCAATCCGGTTCGATCTCAATGGGACGGTCACGCTTTTGGAGAAAGAGAATGTCCGAAACCACATCCGTACCGGCGTTGGCGCGGAACGCATTGTTGGGCAGACGAATGGCACCCAGCAGCTCCGCCCGCTGCGCGATGTACCTGCGGACTTCGGGTGATTGCTTGTCCATCGTGTAGCGGGAGGTCACAAACGCGATTACGCCGCCCGGACGCACTTGGTCGAGGGTTTTGGCAAAGAAGTAGTCGTGAATGGAAAAACCGAGCTTGTTATAAGCCCGGTCATCTACCTGATATTGTCCGAACGGGACGTTGCCCACGGCGAGGTCATAGAAGTCTTTTCTGTCCGTTGTCTCAAAGCCTGCGATGGTAATGTCCGCCTTGGGGTAAAGCTGCTTGGCAATACGTCCGGTGATGCTGTCCAGTTCCACGCCGTAGAGCTTGCTGCCCTGCATCTGCTCCGGCAGCAGGCCAAAGAAGTTACCCACGCCCATAGATGGCTCCAGAATGTTGCCAGTCTGGAAGCCCATATTGCCGACCGCTTCATAGATTGCCTTGATGACGGTGGGGCTGGTGTAGTGGGCGTTCAGCGTGGACGCTCTGGCCGCAGCGTATTCCTCCGGGGAGAGTGTGGCGTACAGCTCTGCAAACTCGTCCGACCAGTTTGGCTTATTCTCGTCGAAGGCATCCGCAAGACCGCCCCAGCCCACATAGCGGGAGAGGATTTCCTGCTGCTCCGGGCTGGCCTGTAAGCCCTCAAACTCCAGCTCTTGCAGGAGGCGGATCGCCGCCATATTTGCCCGAAACTTTGCCTTTGCGCCGCCGACGCCGAGGGCATCATCGGTGATGTGAAAATTCTGCGCGTTGCGGTGGCTTGCCGCCTTGAAGTCAGCGTAAGCGGCCTGCTCCGCAGCGGCAACGCTGTGAAAGTCCTGCCACTCGCCTTCAATGGGGATGGATACCGCAGGACGGTGTGCGGGAGGCTCGTCGATCTCGGCCTGCGAGATGGCATCATCAAAATCAGGCACAAACTCGCCCATTTCCGAAAGCGCCGCTCGGCCTTCCTGCTCCAGAATCAGCCTTTCTTCCTCGTTCATAGCAGGAGGTTCAGGCTCGGCGGGTTCCGCAGAGGGCGGGTCATGCTCCGGTTCCGGGATGTGCAACGTTTGGATTTCTATGTCGTAGGACAAGTGCGTTTTCTCGGCAGGATAGAACGCGACGGGTTTGGTGACAGGCTGCGGCTGCTCCCGTTCCTGCTCTTCAACAAACGAGCGTATAAACGCAATGTGTTCAGCGCGGAAGATGGGAAAGCCCTGCCTGTTTTGAAAAGTCACATCGCGCAGAGATACTTCATCCGTGCCGAAATTTACGCTGTCAATGACAAACTTCCGTCCGTCAATCTCCAGCTCCATGCCAATGGGGATATACTCCTTGGCATCGGCCTCGTTGATAACATCATAGCCGTCGGTTTCATTTGGCTGCGCAAACACGAAGCTGTGTCCATGCTCCAGCAGCCGCTTTGCGGCGCTTGCCCATTGTCCAAAATCATAGCCGGTCACAGCGGTTTCGCCCATACCGGGAATATCGCGTTGCAGCAGGCGGCGATTCAAAGCGCTGGCGGCTCGTTCTGCATCCGCGCCATAAAAAAGCAGCCGTTCTCCGACACGGACACCGATGAGCTTTTCGGGATGCTCTGCACGAAGTGCCTGATATGCCGAAATATTCGGCGCAAGCTCACGACCCTGATCTGCAATTCGTGTGAGGACAGCAGAAACCGGTTCGGTTCTGTGTTCTGGATCGTGATTGCTCTCGCTGGAGGATGAAACGACGCTGAGATGCGCGACAGTTTCATCTGCGAAATCAACATTATAGAGCCTACCATCAATTTCCACGCGCTGCCCCATAAGGTTTTGACCCGCTTGCGGCGTCTCCGGGGTTGGCTGTTCTGTGTGCTGCGCCGCAATGACGCGCTGCGGCTCCGGTTCAGAAACCTCGAAATATCTGGTGTCGAGGTAGCGTTCAAAGGAATTGCGGTCGATGCTGACAGGTTCCTGTCCGGGTACGTTCGGTAACGTGTGCCAGACGTGATCTTCATCTACACGCGCGATAACGCCGACTGCTGCTATGTGGTCTAACTCTATGGATGAAATGCGATCTCCAATATGATAAGTATAGCCAAGCGGTGTTGTAAACGCCGGAGGGGATAGCTCAATTCCCATATCCCGTTTGATGCCATCCAAGTAAGCAATGGCGTTATTCTGTTCTGCAAAGCGGAGCGTTTGTTCCCCATCTCCGCAGAACCGTTCCAACACCTCATCCCAAATGCCGGTAATTCCGCCCTCGCCGGGATGCAGACGAATGGAGTATCGGTCAGGTGAAAATAACCGCAGTCGCTCATTCTCATCGTAAAATTTATTCTCGCGGATGAGCTGTGCCAACCGCCGCTGTACCTGCGCCCATGTGAGAGTCACCGGCTCGGCGTTTCCTACATGGATATACATGGGAGTTTTGCTATCTTCCCAGCCATATTTTGCAGCCAGCCATGCGGCGGTGCTGCGTTCTCGCCCATGCGCCTGCATATATAGTGCGACTTCCTGCTTGCCCTTTAGGTTGTTGTGCCAATCCAGAAGCGCGTTGTCAATGTCCTCCTGTGTGATCTGATAGGGAGAGGGTGCGACCGTCGCTGCCAGCGTGGGATACAGTTCCTCCAAAAGCTCCTGATGCAGCCGGTTATGGAACGCGGGCATATCAAAGTACAGGCGGACAAGCTGGAGATCATCAGATGCCGTGACAATACGACGGATAGCGTCCGCACCCTCCAGATAAGCGTTCTGGCGGTCTGAATTGCGGCAGGCATTGACAAAAGCCGTATCTTTGGAAAGCTCGTTGCCAACGGTCAGCTTGTACCCGTCAAACAGCTCCCGTACCGTGGGCTGCGTCACATCGGCGGCAGGATCATGGAACACGTTGGAACCGTCAGCGCCAAACTCCGTTTCCTGTACGTCGATGGAGGCTTCTGCTTCATGGTCAATAGAGCGCAGCGTGTAAATGTGGCGCTCACCTCTAAAGTCTGGCGCTTCGGCAATCGTCACATCATACTTATCGCGCAATTTCTCTACATACATCTCTAAATTGTGCGCCGGAACGCCGCACATTTCCACACGGCCAGCGCCGGGGATATTGCGGGTGGTCAGGTTCATATCCAGTAGCTCCACCGCCTGTTTTGCGTCCCCGCCATACATCTCAAAGAAATCGCCCACCTGAAACAGCACGATGTTGTCCGGGTGGGCTTCCTTGATGGCGTTATAGCTGTCGTAGGCGGTGTTTCGCACCACATCCTGTGCCTGCGCCTTATCATAAAGCGCCTGTTCGTCTGGTGTAAAATAGCGGTTCATCCGAATCAGCTCAGAGATACGCGAAGCGACCTTGTTCCAATTCATCTGAACATCTGCACAGCCCGCTTTTTTTAGCGTGATGCCCTTGCTGCCGTGATCTTCATAGCTGCCGCTTTCTCTGGATACGGCATGGGTATGCCCGCCGATGCCGTACTCCTTTTTCAGAAAATCGGCATTCTCCTTGGGAGTGTGCGAAGTCTGGAAAAACGCATAGATGCGGGTCTTTCCACCCTCAAAGCTGCTCCCGTTTGCAAGAGAAGCCGCAATTTCATCTTCGGTGATAAACCTGCCGGTTTCTGGAATAGCCTCCATATCTGAGCGGAATTCCTTTCGCGGAAGGGACAAATCTTCCAAACGTGTGAGAAGTGCCTGCGACTTGTGGTAATGGAAGCGCAGCAGCGCACGGTTTTCGCGGTAGGCGTCCATGAATACCTTGTATTCCGACAGGAGCCTTTCCCGGAACGCCGGATTCAGCAGATCGTCCGTCAGACGCTCCGTTTCCTCTGGAAAGCTGGTGCTATGGATATTACCCAAGCAAGACAGATACCCCAGCGACTTTGCTTCATCCGAGAAATCGTGATAAAGGTTCCAGACATCCACAGCAATACCCAGCCGCTCATAGCGCGGGGCTTCCGTGACCTCAAGATTGGTGGCAAATGCGCCGCCGTCCAGAAGCTCCTCAATACGCTCCGCCGCATCTGCCCAGCCTATCACTTGGGCAGAACGAAGATAGCGAGAGGTATCTCCGGTTGCAATATGGATACCATCGTCCCCGTACCATGCGGAAAGCCTGCCGTTATCCGTAATCAGGCCGTTGCCGCCGTGGTAAAGAGCTTTCAGAAATGCCGCGCAATCCTCTAAAGGTTTTTGCTTGGAGAATTCCGCAGCAATTTTCATCCGCGCTGCATCCGCATTACCGCCCGCGCGCAGGATGTGGTCAATATCATCCTGAGAAATGAACATAGAAAAAGCGGAGGGTGTTACACTCTCCGCTTCTGCGATGGATTGAATTTGTTCTGCCTCTGAGAGGAAGAAGGACATCTGCGCTCCAGCAGGGGCATCGAATATATTTAGCTGAACACCAGTTCCGTGAGGATCGTTTCCTCGGCCTGCGCTTTCAGCGTGTTCATCAGCCCTACCCACTTCATCGGGTCGCTGGCTTTCAGCGATTCCGTCACGCCCGCCGACTTCATCAGCTCCGGCATCATCTGTTCCAGCCGGTTGTTCGCCGCCTCGTCGATCTCCCGCAGATGGGGGTACAGCTTCTCGGACAGCAGCAGGCTGTTCCACAGCACCGGACGATGCTCCTTCAGGTAATTCTTCCGCATCCTGCCGTACTTGCCCAGCGGGGCTTGCGGCTGCTCGGTCAGGCTCAGGTCGGGAATCAGATAATCCCCGCTGCGGGTGTAGGTCAGTTCGCTCATGGCTTTCGCTCCTTTCCGCGAGTTTCTCGCGCTCGTAATTCTTGATGGTGATTTCGATCTTCCGCAGCACCAGCTCGCTGGACTGGCTGATGGCCGTTCCAAGGGCGGCGACAGTCTGCGGGGTATTGAAATCAAAGACGTTTAGAAAATCCTCATGCTCGAAGTAATCTCCCGGCTGCATCCCACAGCGGGACAGCAGCGCATAGGTGGTGCTGACAACGGCGGCGTTCCGAAAAGCGGCTCCGATGTTGAAATCATCATAACCTTCCAGAAAGGAACCGTCAACGATGCCGACAATATCGCGCCAGTTGTCGTGCCAGTATTCATCTACAAGCTGCGCCGCCACACGCTCCATCTGATCGGCAAGTCCGTTTTCACCGGAAACGTCAAAGCGCTGTTCCAGCGCCGCAGATACCACCTCACGATGCTCCTGCCGGTATTCCCAAAGATAAGGGCGGCGAGAGTTCTCGCCGCCGCTGGTATCGGAAACATCGAATACATATCGGAGTTTGGGTTGGTCGCTGCTGGTATCCACAAGGGCGATGCCCTTGCTGCCTCGCCGCACATAGCGGCGCATCTGCTTATTCCAAAGGTCGTATCCCGCGCAGGCCGTGGCTTCCGGGCGCTGGGCGAAAATCATGAGCTGTTCATTGTAGGGGTACTTATACAGCCTTGCGGCGGTGGTCAGAAATGCCGTCCACTTCTGGTAGCTTCCCGTGATCTGCTCCGCCGTGCGGTCTGCCATCTGCGCATAGAGCTGTACTTTACTCGGCATCCATATCCTCCTTTTCAAAATCGGGGAACAGGTCAAGCGCGTCATATTCCTCGTTGCTCATCCTGCGCAGCTTTGCGATGGCGCTGTCCGTCAGCTCCCGCAGCTCCGTTTCATCCGCAGCGAGGTAGCCGCGCATTTCCTCCAGCGCCGCGATCAAGCCCGTGCGGGTGCCGGTGTTGTAGAGGCTCATAAGCTGCTGTTCTTCAAAGGTGATGTTCATATCAAAGCTCCTTTTCCGCGCTCTTTTTGGGCGCTGTTTTGTGTGGACGTTCTTGGGCCGGTTGGCTTTTGAGCTGCTCCAGCACAGATTTCTTCTTTTCCCGGTGTGCCGCCTCTGCCAAATCCATCAAGGAGATGGACATACCGGCCTTGACCTGTGCTTCAAGGTCGGCGATGGTGGGCTGTTTGGGGCCGTTGTTGATAATGCCGTCGATCATGCCGTAATCGTCCTCCATCGACATCTCGGCGGCTTTCAGGTAATTCTCCGGTTTCTGAAAGGCGGGCAGCTCCTGAAATCCCATACTGTCACAGTAGTGATAGGATACCTTGCCGTCCTGTTTCAGCGCAACGATGTCGCTGACGGAGAGGCTGTGTCCCACAAAATCACCGGGGCGCTCGTCGTTGAAAATGTAGAAGAAGTTTTCAAGAATTCTGCCGGTATCATCGTCCGGGTACACTTCACGGGTATAGACAGCTTCATAGTTGGCCGGATCAGGCGGGGCGCTCAGACGGTCAAGACTGGCAAAACGCAGCTCGACCGGCGCATCCCGGCGCAGTTGGTAGATCGCCATAGCATCGGTGGGGCTGTTCAAAAAACGCTGCTCCACATCGCGGGGAGGGATATGGCCTTTGACCGCATCCCAATCCGGTCTTGTGATGCCGAACATTCCGTCGTGCTTGATGATGTCCTCGGCCTCAAAGACCATTTCCTCGGCGTTGCTGGGATGGAGCATATAAACCGTGATGTCATGCTCCAGCAGCTCCAGTGCCCGATCCTTGGAAAGCGGGAGCATATCACTATCCATATACCCATAGCTGCGCATATCGTCCACCGTCAGCGTGGGGTCAGGCATCGGGGTGGCCTGTTCCAGCTCCGGGAGCATGGTATCTGTATCATCGGTGGGAACAACGACTGCGCCGGTGATCTGTTCGCTGTCCAAGGGCGGCGTAATCTGCGCCTCCTGCAAGTCCTCCAGAATTTTCATATCTGCAAATGTCACCTTGGTTGGTGTCATGCCCTGAATGGCAAAAACCTCCGTTCGGACAGCCCCGGCAACAGATGCAACCGGCGAATCTTCAATGGCGCTGCTGTCAATAACACCGCCATCCAGCAGCTTTTTGCTTTCCTTGTCGTAGAGCGAATAGTCCCAACCGCCGTCTGTATGCTGCACATGGAGATATACCGAGCCATCCACAAGATAAAGCGCTTCGTCTGTTTGTGTGGCGCTCACTTCTTCACGATTGATGCCGCGCTCCTTGCAAATCTCCGCAAAGTGCCGGTCAATGTCCGTAATCAGCTCGGAGGCAGTCTTATTGATGGTTTCCAGACTGGCGCGAAGCTCTTTCAGCTCCTTGCCCTGTGACCATGTGGCGATATAGCCGAAGCTGTTTTCTCCCGTTTCAATGCCGTAATACTGGCAGACCGCATAGGAGATGCTTTCGGCCTCGACCTCCTCGGTGTTGCGGCTCTTTTCGCCGGGGACAAGGATCGTCTCGCCATCGTCCGCAAGCTCCGTCATGTGTTCATAGTCGTGGAGCTTGGCGTGGGCGATCTCGTGGACGGCGGCGCATACCGTCTGCACCTCGCTCATACCGGCGCGGATGGTGATGCGTTGCTCCTTAATGCTGAAAAATCCGTCTGTGTCATGCGCAACGGGCTTTATCTCTATGGGGACGGGAGAGGCGCGGCGCAGCGCCTCCATGAAAACCTCATACTGCTGCACATTGCCGCTCAGATCGGCGGCAAGCTGGGGCAAGGGCTTTCCCGCAGTCTGCGACACGTCAAAGACGGATACCACCTTGAACATGGGAATACGGATTTCCTTTTCCTCAATGATGGCCTTGCCGTCCGCATCCAGCACCGGCGCGTTGGTTTCCGGGTCGGTCTTGATTTCCTCGACCTTTTTCTTATAGGGCGTGGGAGCGATGATGCGGATACCTTTTTCACCTTTCAGGACGTTCCTGCCGAACTGATTGCGCCACTTGTTGAAGCCCGCCACATGGGTGGCGTCGGGGCGCTGCATATAGATGAGCATGGTATTATTGACCGAGTAGCGGTGAAAGCGGCTCATGGTGGCAAGGTACTTCCGGTACTTATCGCTCTCGAACAGCTCCTTGATGCCATTTTCGATGCTGTCAACGATCTCCCGCATCCGGTCTTTGTTGATTTGCTTTTCAGCCATGATGATCTCCTTTCAGAAAAATAGCGCCCCTGCGCAGAAGAAAATACATCCTGCACAGGGGCAATTCTCCGCAGATAGAGGCCGTTTTTGCGCTTGCGGATAGAATGACGCAGCCGCTTGCAATCCGGCACGGAAAAAGCCTTGCAGCATGGGGCTTTTTCGGCTCCTATTTGCGGAGGTTCCAGTATTGTTCACGCTTGCGTTTGGCGTCCTGCTTTCTCCGCTCCCGCTTGGCACAGGTGGGGCAATATTTGGCGCGGTTGGAGGAAGAATAGACCGGCTTGCCGCAGACGGCGCAGCGCTTTCCCGGTCTTTCCCGCATCACATCGGCCAGCAGCTCGTGGTCGGTGGGAAGCACCGCGTTTCGGAACCAGTTGCACAGCAGCGAGTAGGAAATGCTCTGTACGCAAACACAAGGCTCTCCATCATCCAACGCGAGGCAGTTGCCGTGATCGTAATTACAGCAGAGCTTCCGAATGAGCTTCTTGGAGCGGCGGAGCTGCTTGTGATCCATACGCGGCGCATCAGCCATTGTCGAACACCAGCTTATAGCCCGTGCGCTGCCCATCGTCCTCCAGAAGAACAACGGCATCATAGGTCTTTCCGGTCTTTTCAGAATAACAGCCTTTCAGCGGAGCGCGGCCATTCTTCAGAAGCGCGGCGGCAATGGATTTCGTCAGTGTCTTTTTCTTGGCGGCGAAGAATCGGCTGTTTTTCCAGAGAACAAAGGAACAGTCACGGTTCTCGCAGAAAAAGCCCTTTTGAGATTCCGTCACCTCGGCTCCACAGCGTGGACACTTGCCGACCACCTCGCGCCCGGAGGGGAACAGGACTTCCGCACCGAGGATGGGCTTGTAGGTCTGCACCAGCTCATTCAGCATGGCGGCGATCCCGTCCATAAAACTGGCCGAGGCGATTTCGCCGCGCTCGATCTCTTTCAGGCGGTGCTCCCATTCAGCGGTGAGCTGCGGAGACTGGAGCTGTTCGGGCAGAACGGTGATAAGCGCCGTGCCGGTGGAGGTGGGCAGCAGATTTGTGATCTTCTTGGACTTCCTGCGCTCCACAAAACCGGAGGACACCAGCTTTTCAATGATACCGGAACGGGTCGCCGGAGTGCCAATGCCCTTGCGCTCGGCATCATCTGGCATATCCTCCTTGCCCGCGTTCTCCATCGCAGCCAGCAGCGTATCCTCGGTGAAGTGCTTGGGCGGCGTGGTTTTTCCGGTCTTGACCGATGCGGCAGATACGGAAAGCGTCTGATTCTCCGTTACCACCGGCAGCGCGGGCACTGCCTCTGCCTGCTCCTGCTCATAGCGCTTCCAGCCGGGAGCAAGGACGGTTTTTCCCTTGGCGGTAAAGCTCTGACCGGCACAGTCCACCGTAATGACCGTTTCCGCGTAGCGATGTGGTTCATCCACCGCACGAAGCAAGCCCCTTGCCGCCAGCTTCAGCACCTCGCGCTCACCCAGCGGCAGAGAGGCCATGTCTACCTTTTCCGCGCTGATGGTGGGAACAATGGCGTGGTGATCGGTGACTTTTTTACTGCTGCATACCTGCTTGGCGCAGATGGTCGGAGGCTTCTCCATGCCGCAGACAGCGGCAGCGGCGGCGACAAGGCCGGGGACGCTGCCCTCCATATCGTCGGTCAGATAGCGGCTGTCGGTGCGCGGGTAGGTACAGAGCTTCTTTTCATAGAGCGCTTGGAGATAGTCGAGGGTCTGCTGAGAGGTGTAGCCGAGAACGCGGTTGGCGTCGCGCTGGAGAGAGGTCAAATCGTAGAGCGCAGGCGCTTTCTCAGACTTTTCCTTGCGCTCCACACTTTTGACGGTTACTGTCTTGCCCTTGCAGGCGTTGGCGATGGCATCGGCGTCCTTCCTGTCCTTCATTCTGTCTGTCGTGGAGGGAAAGCCGCAATCGAGCTGGACGGTGTAGAACGGTTCTGCCGCAAATGCGGAGATCTCCGCCTCACGCTGTACCAGCAGCGCCAGCGTGGGAGACATGACGCGCCCGATGTTCAATGTGCGGCCATACGTCAGGGAGAAATACCGCGTGGCGTTGATGCCCACCAGCCAATCGGCCTTGGCGCGGCAGAGGGCAGATTGATGCAGACCGTCATAGTCACGCCCAGACTTAAGCTGCTGGAAGCCGCTGCGGATGGCATCATCCTCCATGGAGGAAATCCAAAGCCGCAGGATAGGCTTGGAGCATCCCGCAAGGCAGTAAACCGTGCGGAAGATCAGCTCACCCTCGCGCCCAGCGTCGCAGGCGTTGACCACCTCTGCCACATCCTCCCGGCGCATCAGCTCCCGCAGAATGTCAAACTGGTTCTGCTTGTCGGAGCGGATGATGAAGCGGAACGGGGCGGGAATGATGGGCAGCGCCGCCAGCGTCCATTTGGCATCATCGGCATTGTAAACGGCGGCGTCGGCCAGCTCTGCCAGATGCCCGAAACACCACGACACGATGTACCCGCCGCCCTCCAGATACCCGTCATGCCGTGATTTAGCACCCAGCACGGCGGCGATGCTCTGCGCCACAGAGGGCTTTTCGGCAATCACAAGACGCATGGTGCAGCCTCCATTCTCTTTACGTCACGGTAGCAGGGGCGGATGCAGTTCTGCCCGAAGCGCTTACAGCCATAGCAGAAGTGTTCCTTGGCAGCGGCGGGAGGGCTGTCCTCCCGCGCTGCTTTCGGCTTCTGCATCATCAGGCGTTCCAGCGGATTGTTGGTGAAATATCTCATGCGTCCGTATCCTCCGTAGTATCCTGTTCCGGTTCGCCCTCATACGGCTCAAACTCGTATTCGTCCTCGTCCTCGCCGTAGTCATAATCGTCCAGATCGGCGCTGCCCTTGGTCTGCGGCTTGGCCTTTTTCTGCTTGAAAATGTAGAACGCGGCACCACCGCCCAGCGCGACGATCAGCAGGACGACGAGGATGCCGCCCACGCCGCTCTTTTTCTCCGGTTCCTCGGCGGCGGGTTCTGTCGGCTCAGCGGGGACTTCGGGCTTTGCCTCCTTGCCCACGCACTCGGTCATGTTGACCGCGCAGACGGGGCAGGATGTATTGACCGTACCGGCCACGCATTTGGTGGTGCAGGAGCAAGCGGCAGGTGTTTCTTCTTCGCCGGTCAGCGCCATCAGGTCAGCCTCATCCACCTGATTTAAGAAGTGGACGGTTTCTTCACCCTCGTCATCCCGGTCAATAATCAGGTAGAACACATTGCCGTTCTTGCTTTCCAGCGTAATGAACTGCTTTCCGGCCTTGGTGCTGGTGCCAATATCGTCGATCAGCGTCAGATTGCCGTCCGGTGTCAGCGCGTCGCTGCCGCCCGTCATGCTGCCAACAAGGAGCTGCCAGAGGTCGGTCAGCTCTTTTTCATCAAACGGAAGCGTAATGCCGCCGATGCTCACGGTACTGTCGGCGGCGTCGGTGACGGTCAGATAGCTGCCGTACACATAGCCCACACGGGCAGGCAGCAGGATTTTTACCCAATCGCCATCCCTGCCAATCACATCGACCACCGTGCCGTTGGGGAGCTGCGTAAACGCGGTATTGTCCAGTCCCGCGCCGGTGCGGACGTTCAGGTTGCCACCATTGGTCGTAACCGTGCCGATCTGTTTTGTATCCTGTGCGTCTGCGGCGCAGCTTTCGGCGGCAGGCAGCGCATCATCGGGATAGTCGCCGCCGCTGGCAAAGGCGGAAACGGGGAGAATCCCGATGCACAGGAGCATCAGCAGCAGGCTGATATAAATGCGCGGTGTGTTTTTAGTCATGGTTCAACGCCTCCTTTTCCGAAGTAGCCGGTGCAGGCGCGGCCTGCATACGGCGGAACAGCTCGGCAAACTGTTCCATCGTCATGCCGTTCTCACGCACCATACCGATGATGTCGGTGTCCTCCAACTCACGAATCTGCTTTTCCAGCTCGCGGTTGCGGCCTTGCAGATCAGAGATTTTGCCTTTGTTCTTCTCCAGCTCTCCACGGAGCTTCATAATTTTCGGGTTCATATCGTTCACTCTCCTTTACGGCAAGCGCCCATAACGGTAGAAATGGGACTGCCAATAGTTTGAATTTAAGTTTGCATAAGAGATCGGATCTCCGCAGTGGATCATCATATTGTTGCCGACGTAGATACCCACATGGCTGACACCGGGGGTATCATACGTTCCGGTGAAAAACACCAGATCGCCCGGTTTGACATTGGCAGAGGATACGGGCGTACAGATATTGCATAGCCCCTGCGCGCCCAGTCTGCCCACATTCCAACCGGAATGATTGATGACCCAACTGACGAAGCCCGAACAGTCAAATGAGGTAGAGGGACTGCTGCCGCCCCAAACGTAGGGGTAGCCGAGATATTTTTCCGCTTCCTTGATAATGGCGGCGAATACCTCATCGTCCAGCGCCTCCGGGGGAATGTCGTAGTCGGTATAGCTGCCCTCCACATACTTGCCGATGTAGCCTGAACCGGGGAACAGGTCGGGACGGTTGCCGAGGGTGGCCATATAGGTGGCGTACATTCCGAGCTGTTCTTCGCTCATAATGTAGACGGGAACATGAGAGAGATTGAAGTTTTCCAGCGTGACCGTGCAGATGTAGTAGTCATACGGCACCTGATAGGTGTCCGTATGGGTGTTGCCGTCCGCGTCCGTCCATGTGTCGGTTTCTGTGCGGTAGCGGGTTTCCACCACCACATCCTCGGTCAAAATGTACTGGCGGTCAAAGAGCATCTGGAGCGTACCCTGCACCTCATCCAGCGTCCATTCCCCTTGATGTAACGCCGTAATCATGGAAATGAGTACATAGGGGTCATGCTCGATGGTGTCCAGATCAAAGTGGTACTCATCGTAGTCGTGGGTGCTTTCGTAGGTGTCGAGGTAGCGCTGAAGCTCTACCTCCATTTCGCAATACTGCGCTTCCGCGCCCAGCATATCGGCGTCCTGCGACGGATAGGTACTGGCCGCGATCCCGGAGCCGACGCCATCCATTATCACCGAGCAGGAGGACAGGCCGTTGAGCAGAAACGCCAGCATCAGCAGAATCGCGGCGGCAATGGCAAAGCCGCGCCGGTGTTCCCACACATATTTGCCCGCTTTCTCAGCCTTTTCAGCGGCCTTTTTCGCGGCCTTGGCGGTATTCTCTGCTGCCTTTGCCGTAGTCTGCGCCGCCTGATTGTGCTTGGCAGCGGCATACTGCTTCTTAATTGCCTGCTTCTGCTGCCATTTGGAAACGGGATTGCTGGTGGGGCTGTCGATCTCTGCTTTCTTCTGGAGCGCGTCAAGATTGGCTCGTTCCAGCTTTTTCTCTGCACGGATGGCAGCACGATAAGGCTTGAGCTGATGGGCGCGGTGGGCAGACTGCACCAGCCGCCCGCCGCTCTCCACGGCTTGCTCTACCTTGTGCGCGGCCTCTACGCCTACATTGTCATCCTCGCTCTGCCGCACCTCCCGATGAACCTGAGAGAGAATGAGGTTGGCGGGGGCATCCTGCACGGCATGGGTCAGCTTTGAGGGCGGCTTTTTCTTATCCACTTCCTCAAAACGGAGCTGCGTTTTGACCTTGCCGGTGGCCGGATCAAAGCCGCGTTCCTTTTTGACCACGGTTTTCTTGGGGATTTTCGCCTGCGCCTTATCCGCCTTGGCCTCCGCTTTTTTCACCCGCTTGATGGGCTTTTCCAGCTTCGGCTCGGCAAGATCGGCGTCGGAAAACTGCAAACGCGGTTCTCTTTTCATGCCGACGCCACCTCTTGCGGTTTGGTGGTCATGACGCGGTACAGCTCGGTGTCCTTCGGGAAGTGGTCAATGAAGGGCAGGATCGTGTTGCCGTAGAACAGCAGCCCCTCGCCCTCGCCGGAGTGGGTCACATAAGAAAGCTGATGCGGCGAAATGTTGAGCTGCTTCGCCAGAATCTGCCGGTCGCCAGCGGCCTGATTGAGCATATAGATGAAATCGCTGTTCTCAAAGATGTTCTCAACCTCGCGGCTGGACAACAGGTCTTTGACGTTTTGCGTGATCCCGGTGGGGATGCCGCCCCATTTGCGATAGCGCTTCCAGATCTCGACGCTGTACGAAGCCGTCTGTTCCTCCTTCAAGAGAAGATGGAACTCGTCAAGATAGTAGCGGGTCGTTTTATGGGCGGCGCGGTTGATGGTCACACGGTTCCAGACCTGATCCTGCACCACCAGCATCCCGATTTTCTTGAGCTGCTTGCCAAGCTCCTTGATGTCGTAGCAGACGATGCGGCTATTCACATCCACGTTCGTGTGATGGTTGAACACATTCAGAGAGCCGGTGACGTAGATTTCCAAAGCAGTGGCGATGTACTGCGCTTCCTTTTCATCCTGCGCACGGAGGGCGTCATACAAGTCCTCCAGCAGCGGCATATTCTCCGGTTTCGGGTCATTGAGGTAGTCCCGGTAGACGATGCGCACGCAGCGGTCGATGATGGTCTTTTCCACAGGGGCAAGCCCATCCTTGCCGCCGACGATCAACTCGCACAGCGACAGAATGAAGTCGGATTTCAGGCTCAGCGGGTTATCATCGTCGCTGTAATCCAGATTCAAGTCCATCGGATTGATGTAGCAGGGCGAACCGTCGTAGCCCTTGCCAGTGGGCGACAGCTTAATGACCTGACCGTGCAAACGCTCCACCAGCGGTGTATATTCGCCCTCCGGGTCACAGATGATGATGTCATCCTTGGGGCAGATGAGAAACGCATTGGTAATCTCACGTTTTGCCGAAAACGACTTGCCGCTGCCGGGAGTGCCTAAAATCAGACCGTTGGGATTTTTCAGCAGCTTCCGGTCTACCATGATAAGGTTGTTGGAAAGAGCGTTGATGCCGTAGTACAGCGCCTCCGAACCGTTCTGGAACAGCTCCTGCGTGGTGAAGGGGACGAAAATCGCTACGCTGGAGGTGGTCAAGCCCCGCTGAATCTCGATCTGATTCAGCCCCAGCGGGAGACTGCTCATCAGTCCTTCCTCCTGCTGAAAGTCCAGCCGGGTCAGCGCACAGTTATACTTCTGCGCAATGCTGGAGGTCTGGAAGATGTTGTTGTCGAGCTGCCGGGGTGTGTCCGCCGTGTTGAGAATGAGGAAGGTCAGCAGGAACATTCGCTCATTGCGGGACTGCAAATCCTGCAACAGCTTCTTGGCCTCTGCACCGTAGGTGGCAAGGTCGCTTGGAATGATGTCCATGTCGTACCCTGCACGGACGGCTTTCTTCTGTTCCTCGATTTTGGACTTGTCGAGATCGGTGATCTTGCGCTTGACGGTCTTGATGGCGTTGACCTGATCCACAGACTGCACATGGAGATTGACGAGGACGCTGCTCTCCATATCCAGAAAGTCCGCCAGCATCCGGTCATTCAGCTCTGGTGCCAAAATCTGCACGAAGCTGACCGCGCCCAGCTTTTTGCCCATACGAAACTGCCTGCCGGTCTTGAACTCAAAGGAGCTGGGCGCGATAAAGTCCTTGGTGGACAGCCCAGAGGGAGCCAGCCAGTCCCACGAAAAGCAGAACGGTTCCTGCTCGTCCATCCGCAGAATGTCGTGCATGACGTGCAGGCGCTCAAAGCCGTTCAGCGGCGCAGCCACAACGCCCAGCCGCTTGAAGTTGTTCAGGAGGTCGGTTTCGATGCGCTCCAAACGGGGCTTGGCAGCGCGGAGGTTGTCGGCCTCAACGCCGAACGTGAGATACTTGGTCTTAATGAGGCCGTTGTTGCCGCGGGCAAGCTGATTTTGCAGCATACCGGCGTACTCGGCGCGGATGCCGTCAAACTCGTCCCCGCAGGGCGGAATGGAAATGCTCCGTGCAAAGGTTTCCTGCGAAGCCGAGAGGTTCACAAAGGAAAGCTGGAATTGCACGGAGCTGTCAAAGTAGTTCAGGAAATCGCACCACGCCTCGAAGATGGCGGTCTTGTCCTCGTTCTGTGAGAGCTGGTAGTTGATGTCCTGATACTGGATCGTTTTGGTGTAGCGCGTATTGGTCACACGACAGATGCCGTCCGGCCACATACGCTGATACGGGATGCTGTCCTGCGCCGATTTTTCTTTCTTATCCGTTCGGTTCGCTCTTGCGATGGCGGCTTCGATCTGTTTTCGTTCGGTGCGGGTCAGCTTTTTCTTTTCGGACAATTTGATACACCTCCCGGTCTAACTGGTTTTGCCGCTCCAGAACGGCATAAAAATTGTTGGTCTTATACGGGCGCTGCTTCGGCCTCTGAAAGCACACGCGGTAGATGTTGCGGATGACGACCTCCAACGGCTGACCGTTCTTTTCATACATGGCGAACAGCATGGCCGGGATCATCACCACCATCATCACCATGGCGGCGGGGCTGGTGCCGATGCTGCCCTTGAGCAAGAAGAAAAGCGGTACGCCGATGAGTGTGCCGCTTCCGAAGCAGATAAGCTGCCGTTTCGTGAGGTTGAATAATACCTTGGTCTTAACTTTGGTTAAGTCCTTTGGGACGTTGACATAGGCCATGATCTGCACTCCTTTCTGGCCTTAGTGGGCATTGAACACGGACTTGGCAAGGCTGCTGGTTTTGAACAGGCAGAAGCACAGCAGCACCGTGTAGCCCATGCAAGTCCAGATGGCGTAGATGATGTCATCCACAAGCGCGATGTTCTGCACCAAAACCGCGTAAATGGCAACGCAGACGATAATCAAAAATGCTTGGAAGCCCAGCGCCAGCAAGGAACGGATGTAGTTCTGTCCCATGCCGCCCCATTCCTTGCCCATCATGGTCGCCATCGGAATGGGGGCAACAGAGGTGACGAGATATATTTCAATCATTCTTCCGAATGTGATAATGAAAATGCAGATGGTCAGCGCCCACATGGTAATGCCCACGAACAGCGATTGGAACCACAGGCCGAATAGTGGCCCCAGCTCCATTTCCATCAGCCGATCCTCGATACCCACCATGACGCTTGAAATGTTGATGCTGGTGTCGCCGATAATCAGCCCGGAGGCGCTGGCAACGACGCTTTGGGCGGCATCGAACACGCCCATTACAATCGTCCATGTGTTTGTCACGATCAGGACAGCGGCAGCGGACTTGAACGCCCACTTGAAGAATATCCATGTGTCCATGTCGTTGAGGTTATTTTTGTCGGTAATGAGCTGGATCAGCTCCAGCGTCATCACAAAGGCGAGAATTGCGCCTGCGATGGGGACGATCACGGTTTCCGACAGGTTTTGTATCATGCTGAAAATGCTGCCGTTCCATGCCTGCGGCGATAAGCCCACCTGACCGGAGATCTCGGCAACCTTTTGATTGGTTGCATCGAACATCCCGGACAGATTGCTCACGATACCGCCGATGAGCATTTCTTTCAGCCATTCCGTGATCTTATCCCATAAGAAATCCATAGGGTTGCCCTCCTTTCGGGAGGATGCCGCCAGAAAGCGGCACCCTCCGCGGATTTATGGGAAGCAAACGAGCTGCCTGATTAGCCGAATAGACCGGACAGCAGCGGCACGAGGGTAATGCCAATCAAAGCCACCCCGCCACCGGCCATCAGCTGCTTCATGCCCTGAGATTTAGCACCAGATAGCCATAGGTAAGCATTTGATATGATCTCCAGCTTTTCCCCGGCTCCACACCGTGCGTGCAGCTTTCACCGCACACGGCGTTCCATCGAATTTGGTCATACAGGGCTTGCGACACTTTGTGTGTGCTTCTTTTGCCAAATTCGACTTGTGGCCTTTCCTCCACCGTTTACTTTTTCACGGCTTCATAGGTACTACGCCACTACTTTCACTGAAACAAAGAATGGTTATTGCCTTCTCACGAAGGTATTCCCATCCACCATCTCGCAGCCTTGCAACAGGCTAAATGTTTTCAGCTTCCTGCGTTCCGACATTTCTATCATGGGCCGCATTTAGGTTCTTCCTCTAAGCCTGTATTCAATTCTTTACGAATCGTGCCGCCTGTAACGGCACATGGACTTTCATAACAACCATTTTTACTTGTCCACGAATACCTCCGTATAAGGAGTACCACCGTTTCGATGGTATCAACGTTTAGACTTGTACATTCAGAAGTTCGTCAGTATTTCCATACATACTAACCATGTGCGGCTGACACCCGGCATATAGGATGCGCTATCCACCTCTGGACAGCTTTCGATTTCAGCCTTGCAGCCAAAACTACGGCATCTCTCTGCCGACTTCACCGAGCTTCTGACAATCGGCGGTTGCGCACCTATGCCAGTCGGAGTATTAGTGTGGACGCTTCGGGGCGTTACCCCCTCATTTCATCCATCGAAATATCAGTTCTCCAAGGTTTTGGACTTCATTCGTCCTTCGACCTGTGCCTGACCTTTTCAGTCAGGAACGCATCGCACGGTTGTCGTTGCCGTAGCCCTCCAGCAGATTGATTGCGCCCCAAATGCCAAGGCCAGCGCCCAGCGCCACAACGAGGGTCTGAAGAACACCAACAGCAGAATTAAAGAAAGCCATAAATAGTACCTCCGAAAAATATGTTTTTAGATTTTGGAGGGTACATTTCTTCCACGAAGTTTCATCGAGTCGTTGTCAAAACAGGCTGCCGCCGTCAGGCGACAGGTTCACCGGAAAGGTCTGCCTGATACACCTCAACTGCATCATCCGGCTTGAGCTTGAGGCGATGGGACAGAAAACGCTCTATGTCAAAGGCGTATTTCTTGTCATAATCCGCTGTGTAGCGGTAGAGGGGATGCTTGGTGAGATCATATTTGTTGGACAGAAACGGACGGACGCCGCGAAGCTGCAAGATACACTTGCCGCCATCCAGCACGGCAAGCTCATCCACGCTCATCAGCTCCTTGCCCAATTTCTGATAGTTCAGCGAATGGGAAACCTCGCGGCCACGGCTTTCGCCGGTGTTATAGCTGTCGATGGTTTCCTTGCCCAGCGCCGCCGCCAGCTCTTTCAGCGTACCGGGTTCCTTTCCACCCAAAAAGATGGAGCAGTCCATATTGCCGACAATCGTATCCGCGCTGTCTTTATACAGGGCTTTGAGCTGGCTCTGCGCCTGCAAGACAAGGCAGCAGGAGATTTCTCTGGAACGGATTGTCGCTACCAGCTTCTCAAGCCTCGGTATCTGGCCGATATTCGCGGCCTCGTCGATCAGGCAGCGGACGTGAACCGGCAAGCGCCCGCCGTACACATCATCTGCCTTTTCGCACAGCAGATTGAAAAGCTGGGTATAGCACATGGAAATGAGAAAGTTAAAAGTATCATCCGTATCAGACATGATGATGAACAGGGCGGTTTTTCGGTCGCCCAGCGTGTCCAGTTGCAGCTCGTCATAGGCCGTCAGCTCCCGAAGCTCCTGAATGTCAAAGGGCGCAAGCCGTGCGCCGCAGGAAATCAAGATACTCTTAGCTGTCTTGCCGGCACTTAGCTTGAATTTGGCATATTGGCGGACGGCGAAGTGGTCTGGCTTGCGCTTTTTCAGCTCGTCGAACATCAAGTCCACCGGATTTTTGAAGTCCTCATCGTCCTCGCGCACCTCCATCGCATTGATAAACTCAATGAGCGTAGAGAAATTCTGTTCCTCCACCGGCGCTTCATAGTGGATGTACCCGATAAGGGCGGTGTAGAGCAGCGTTTCCGCTTTCACCCAGAAATCGTCACCGGCTTTGCCCTCGCCCTTGGTGTTGGCGATCAGCGTCGTGACCAGCTTCAAAATGTCCTTTTCCGAGTGGATGTAGGCGAACGGGTTGTAGTGCATGGACTTCTTGAAGTTCAGGGAATTGAGAATCTTGATCTGATACCCGTTCTTTTGCAGCGCATGGCCGCAGGAAACCACGATGTCCCCTTTGGGATCGGTGACGACGAAGCTGGTGGGATAGGTTTTTGATGTGCATTGGAGCAGATTGGGCTTCAACCAAAAGCGGGTCTTGCCCGAACCGCTGCCGCCGACGATCAGGACATTTTTGTTCCGCGCCGTTTTCGGGTCTTTTGGGCGGCTGTTCATCGTCAGCCGCTCCGTCTGCGTGAGAATGATGTTGTTCTCAAATGCGGGATCGACGTAGGGCTTGATGTCCTCGGCGGTTCCCCAACGGGCGCTGCCGTACTCCAGATTTTTGCGGAATTTCTTTGCGTTTTTGCCCTTGATATAGACCGCCAGCCGAATGGCGATGGCGGCGGCAACGCCCACGCACAGGTCAATGAGATGAAAGCTGGGGACAAGGGAGTGGAACGCCGTGTTCAGGCCGGTCATAATGTTCAGCAGCTTCGCCGAAGCGTCCGAACCGGGAGCCAGCCGCACCGCCTCGCTGACCTTGGTGGCCAGCAGCGCGATGAACACATACGGAATATTGGGAAGGATGAGCTTTTTGACGTTGACTTGCTTCATCGTTCCAGCTCCTTCCGCTTTGTCCTGTCCACCACAGCCGCCTGAATGAGCGACTTGAAGTGTTGCAGCTTTTCCAGCACCGAGGGGCGTTCCGCCTTCCTGACCTGTTTGGCAGTGTATTCCTTGAACGCGGCGGTCATGGCGTCGGCGTCCGGCGCTTTGAAGAACACCATGTACCGCTTTTCGCCCTTGACCTTGAATGGAGCGAAGTCAATGCCATACTTCCGGGCGATCCGGTTGAATGAGCCGATATTCTGATCGGTGACTTCAATGCTCTGCAATCCCTTATCCTTGGCGGCAAGCTGCTTGACGGTCATTTTTCCGTGGGGATTGGCCTTGCTGTACTGATGCTTCTGATGGCCGCTTTTTAGCTGCTCCAGCAGCTTGGCAACGGCCTTACGAAATTCCTGTTCACCCAGCTTCCCACAGGAGATCATCAGGGATACGATTCTCTGTTCAACTTCTTCCTGCATGACTTATCACGCTCCTTTCCTTGGATTTGCAGGGAGAATGCCGGGACACTAAGGCGGTACCACCAGCCGGTGCAGAAGATGCTCATTCATTTCTGCGCCCCTGTCCCTTGACGGTCAGGATGCCGTCCAGCGTGGTGGCGGTGATCCGCAGGCGCTCGGCCACGGCGATGTCGTTTTTCACGCTTTCATCCACGGTGCTGCCGCAAACCACCAGCACACGAGCGCGGCGCAGATGCTCCCGCGCCATGTCGATGCCGTCTTTATGCTCCTGCGGAATCTCATCGCGCAGGAACAGCGGCAAAAACAGCGCGGGGCAGACGGGCGAAAAGCCCGCGTCATAGACCGCCCTGCAATACTTGGCGGCGTTTTCGGTGTTCTCAAACTCATTCTCGCTCCACGGAGCGGTGATGTAGGCAAGGGGGCGTTTCATCGGTATCAAATCCTTTCTCCCGGAATCGGGCATGAAAAATGACGGCCTTTAGGGGCCGCCGTGAAAATCGTGATTGACCAGCATGGCGTAGTGGTTGTCGATGGTGGAAACGGAATTGAACAGCGCCGCCATGAGATAGGCTTTCGTATTCCAAACGCGGGTGGTGTTCTCACGGATACCGTCCATGACCTTTTCGATGTGCATGGACGTAATCTTTTCAAAGCGCTGTTGCACGAAGCCGGTGGGATACTCCGCATCCCGCCCGATCTTGACTGTGGGGCTGCGGTTCATAGCAACCTCCAGCATAATCTCCACCAGCTCATCAAGCTGCATCCGGTCATACTGCTGACAGAGAATGTCGTATTCGATTTGCTCTCTGATCTCCGCTTTTTTCTCAAATCCGTCCGTCATTCCGTCCGCCGCAGGCAGAAAGAATGAATGAGTGCTTGATAGATCAGTATTTGATTTTTGAGTATTAGATTTCTTAGTATTTAATTGCGCGGGATTATCCGTATCTGGTGCCTCCGTATCCGGGTTATCCAGATACGGGTTTTCCGTATCTGGTAAAGTCGTATCCGGTGGAGATGGCTTTCGAGGCTTCTCGAAGATGGTGTACTCCGTGTCGGAAATGCGCCCGTCCTTGCCGCGAAGCTGACGGCGGATGATATAGCCCGCCAGCTCCAGCTCCTTGAGCGTTTTCCCGATGGCGTCCACGCCCTCCTTGCAGATTGCAGCCAGCCCCCGCGTGGTGTAGTTCCACTCGTCGGGGAGGGAGAGCATCATGGAGAGCAGCCCCTTGGCTTTCAGGGAAAGATTGCTGTCTTTCAGGTGATGGTTGCACATCACCGTGTAATCCCGCGTCCGTTCAACGCGAAATACAGCCATATTGCTTCAATCCTTTCCGCAGGGCAGTCAACCTGTTTGGCCGTCCTCCTCGGCAAACCGCGTATCCAGCCGCTCCACGCTCCAGTTCTGCTTGAACTGTCCCAGCGGGCCGGTGCCGAACTGCGCCAGCGCACGGCGATCCAGCTCCAGCAGCTTTTCCCAAAGCTCCGGGTGATGCTTTCGCAGCTTCCGCAGCTCGTCGATACGCTGGAACGGGCAGCACCAGCAGGACGCACGGTGGTAAATCTCATACAGCCCGCCGAAGTCAAAGCCACGGTCGTAACAGGCTTGGAGCGCCTGCGCCTCCGTGATGCCCCATTCCACGAGGGGATACCGCTCGTCCTTGCAGCGCCACGCTTCATCGGTGGCGATGCCGACGTAGTGGATCGCGCCCAGCTCGCCTTTGAGCCGGTTGACCTCCTTGGTGATGAGGTGCGTTTTGAGCTGCCCGGTACACCAGCGGACGCGGATTCCCGGCCAGCCGTTGCCGTAGGGCGGGATGCCCAGCTTTGCACGGTTTTCCAGACTGCGGGGCTTCTGCTTGGGTTCGTCGAACATCAGGTATTCAAAGCCCTTGGGATGCCGCAGCGTGGTGATATGGATGCCGCGCTCCCGGAAAAGATGCTCGTCCAGTTTGGCAAGGTGTTCATACATTTCCGGGAACTCCATGCCGGTGTCCGCTGACAGCACCATGTCGATGGGCATATCCCGTTCGATCATCAAAAGCAGCATGGCGGAACTGTCCTTGCCACCGGACAGGCTGACGGCGTGAAACTGCTTGCCGTTCGCGTTCTGAATGGTTTCCCGCATGGGGAAGCCGCTCCGTTTTCACTCCTTTCCCACATCACAGCTCATAGATGGGCTGCTCGTGTTCGTAGTAGGGATCGCACAGGGCGGCAAGCTCGGCCACCAAGTCCTCCAAATCCAGAGAAATCTCGCTGTCTGCCCAATCGCTGCCCTTGTAGACGCGGTACTCGGTGACGTATTCGCCTTCTCCGGCGTTCACGCTGAATTTGGCAACGACGGCAAAGCCCATATCCTCCAGCAGCCACAGCTCCATCGACCGGGCGGCAAACACCGCGCCGATATAGCTGTCGCCCACGTCCTCATAGAGAAGCGTCGCTCGCTGCTTGAACAGCTCCGCGCTTCGATAGTCCAAGCTCAGCGCATTTTTGCCGTCTGCGCGGTAGGCATAGACCGTTTCAGCCTTGTTCCAAACGGCTTGCAGCAGGGCGTGATAGTCGATGTTTTCCAGAAACTCGTCGATCTCCGTTTCCGTGTAGCCGACCTCCGTACCCTTGCGGAACAGCGTGGTCAGCGCTTTTTCCAGCTCTGTTACTCTGCTCATGGTAATTCCTCCAATCATTTTAGTGCCGCCGCTTTTTCCGGTCAGGGAGGATATGCCCCTCAATGACGGCGGCGTGTTTGCGGATTTTGATTTCTCCGCGCCTCTCGGATGCCTGCGCCTTGGCATATCCCACGTCGGAGAGAAACAGCCGCAGCCGTTCGCCCTTTTCTCCCACAGGGGATTTCCACGACAGGACATCAAAAATAATCATGTGGCGGGTTTCGTCCATAAAACGCTCCAGCGCAAGGATGCTGTGCCCGCCGACAAAATCATCAGCGTTCATATTCGGCACCTCGCGCTCTGATCTGAAAGGCGGCAAGCCCATAGCGGGCGATCAAAGTGGCGTTGACGATCAGGCGCAGCGCCTCCGGGTCGATCACCTCCGGTTCTGCTAAGTCCGCCATTGTGACGGCCTCCGTCTTGTCGCAGAGGTCACGCGCCGCCATGAACAGCGCGTAGTTGTGCGGCGAGGTGTTTTTCAGCACCGCATAGCCGAACTCGATCCCGTCCTTGCAGAAGCAGTTTGCCGTGCGGCGGTAAATATCGTCGTTGGAAGTCAGCAGGTACATGGCCGCATAGTAGGCGTTGGTATCCCTGCGGCGGCGGTAGCCCTGCACGGCGCATTGATACTGCATTCGGCGCTCATGCTGCTCGTTGCTCCAAAGGCTTCCGGGATAGTGCTTGATCAGCAGGTTCAGGCGCTGGAACAGGCGGCGTTCATGGGGAAATGTCTCTAAGACTGCCTCGCGGTAGCCGACCACACCGGCCTCGATGCGCTCGGCCAGCCACGGGCAGCGCAGGGCGGTACAGCCCAGCTTTTTCACATACTCGGTACAGAGCTGGCAGCTCACATCCTTGGGGGTATATTTGAATGTGTTGATATACATGGCGTCCTCCTTTTGGCATGAAAATAGCGGACAAACAAACTGCTTGTCCGCTCATCGGCTCTGATCGCGCTGGCGCTTTTTCTGCCATGCGTCCAGTAATTTGAAGATGGTGTTCTCAATCTGAAATGGGGTATAGGAACGCGGGAAGTATTTGCGGAGCTTTTCACCGGAAAGGGTAATGTCGTTTTTCTCCGGTTTCTTCTGCTCCATCATAATGGAGAGCATGGTGTCCTCGTTCAGCTCGCCGCTCTGACTGAGCTTTTTCATCCGCTGCGCCTGTGAGAGCGAGGGGGTAGCCTGTTCGCTGTCGATGGTTTCCAGAAGCAAGCCTTGCTCCTTGGGTGTCAGTGCCGCGATCTGGTAGGCAGGACTGAGGGCAATTTTCTTTTCGTCCACCATCTGCTGAAGCTCCGGGACTAACTGCGTCAGGGCGATGTAGTTGCGGATGGTATCTCCGCTCACACCGGCATCCTGACCAACTTCATCATCGCTGCGGAACTTCGCCGAAATTTTCGGCGAAGTCAGATCCGTCCGTGCGCCCTGCCGCTTGATTGCCTCCATCTTCATCTTGTAGGCTTTGGCGCGTTCGGAGGGGAGAATGTTCTCACGCTGAAGGTTGCTGTCCACCATGATGATGGTGGCAGCGTCCCGGTCAATGTCGCGGACAATGACGGGCATGGTGGCCAGCCCAGCCAGCTCGCAGGCGTGTTTGCGGCGGTGGCCTGCAATCAGCTCATAACCGCCGTCCTCCCGTGGCCGTGCCAGCGCGGGGACGAGGACGCCGTATTCCTTGACACTTTCGGCGGTTTCCTGCATGGACGCATCCTCCCGCACTTGAAAGGGATGATCCGGGAATGGATGCAGCTCGGAGAGCGGAATCTGAACGACTACTTCCTGCTGCGGTTTCGGCTTTTTGGATGGCACGGGCTTTTTGCCCGGTTCTTTCTGCGCTGTTTTTTCAGTCATCGTGTTCCTCCTGTCGGCATCTGATTTTGGGTACAAAAAAAGGACATTTCTTCTTTTCAGAGGAAATGTCCTGATTTCTTGGACGGGCTGACAGCCCGCCCAAACAGTATTTAGTTTTTGTCGTTACTATAACACCCCCTACGATATAACTACTTCGCGGCTCGATTTTTCGGTTTGGAAAAGGATGAAAAACCTTGCCAGATAACCGAAAACCCTTGATATACGGGGTTTTTCCGGTTTGTCGTAATTATACCGTAAGGGCATACCTACGCCGTGAACGCCATCCGCGCCGGGGATGATATAAAGACCATACAAGGGAACCTCGGCCACGCCTCCGCCGCTTTTACCCTCGACAGATACGGCCATTTCACAGAACGCATGAAACAGGACAGCGCCACCCGCATGGAAGGTTTTATGAAAAACGTTCTAAACCTGTAAAGGGAAAACTAAAGGGAAAACACCCTGCAAAATAAGAAGAAAAAGCCGCTCACCCCAGCAGTTTCAAGGGATGGGCGGTTTTCTCTATTTGCAACCGCCGGTTGCGGAAGCTATTTTGCGCTCATCTGCTCATAGCGGCGGCTGGGATTGGAAATACTGTTTCCGGGGGTGATCTCTGTGAAAAAGCAGGAATTTAGAAATTCTGTGGAGGACCTGCGTCTGAGTCCGGAGCTTCGTCTGTGTCCCAAGTTCGACCCGACCAGCATCGCCCACTTCCATGTGGCCACTCGAGAGGATATGGGTTTCCGCGTCCTGGACAACTGCGCCGAGGAGCACATCATGTAAACCCCTGCCGCCCGTGGGCAGCTGCTTCGCAGCCCTTCATAGGGCAGACGACAAACCCGCCAAAAAAGGAGGGGGAGGCATCCGCTAAAACGGATGCCTCCCCCTCCTTTTCCCAATTTCATGTATCACCATACTGGCGGGGCAAAAGATAGGCAGCCAAAATCGCCAAAAATTCAGATGCTTTTGGTCTGTCCATCAGTGGATGGTGGGCCAGCTCTTCTAGGAATGGACGGCTGCGGTTCCACGCAATTTCTGCTATCATCCGGATGTTGCGCTCAACGCAGCTCCAGTTGGTCTGGTATTGCCCCGCCACCTCAGGGTATAGGCATTTGGTTACCAGCAGAAGCCGCTCCGGCTCCTGGATCGCGAGATGCACCGCGAAGGCTGTATGGAAAAAGCCTATGTAGTTCGCGGTAACTCCCAAGCGGAGCAACAGGTCATAAATATCAGTCATCTCCGCGGATGTGTCAAAAATCATGTTTTTCATATTACAACAGCTTTAGTATCTCCCCAAAATGATATTGAAAAGCCTCTTGCTTGTCCGCTGGCAAAAAATGATACCACTCGACCTGGCGCAGAAGGCATCTCGCTTTTCCTGCCGCCTCTATAGACACCGTTCCGAATACCAGTTCATCCAGCGAAACTCCTAGTGCATTGGCGATGCGGATCAGGGTATCCAATGTCGTATTTCCGTCGGCCATCGCCGCCTGAATTGTCGACTTTGGAATGCTGAGTTCCCTGGCAAAATCTGAAAGACTTTTTCCCATTCCCTCCTTGTATGCTTTTAAGTTGTCTGATAGGTGATTGGTTCGTTCCACACAATTCCCCTCCTTTTTATTTCTCAATATAAGAATAAGGGAAAATATGCAGTTTGGGTGACCGGGATTTCGGTTTTTTTCGTCAATTTTCGGTCAAAGTGATTTGCCGCCAGCGATACCTCCTTTTTTTCTGTCTTATACGCCGTTTCTCCACCTTTATTTGTCTATAATCCCTTTGCCAGCTTGTCGATGTTTTGATGCAGCCGGAATAAACTCCCAATGCCGCTCCAAAAGTAGTCCTGAGATGCGGAAAAGAACTCAAAAAATTCATATCAAGAAGAAGATAAAATAACATAAAAAGCCCGCAATCCGCAAAAAGCAAAAGGATTGCGGGCAGGCAAAGAGCGACTAAAATCCATATTTTCATGCACGCAATAAAAGCGCAGCGAAGCTGCGATACCAAATCGTAATCCAGCGCAGCGGTTCCGATTTGGAAAAGAGGAGCAAGGGAGCGGACAGATGATGTCTTTTTTGCCCCAGACATAAAAAGATGTCGGAGCAAAGCGGACTTTGCTCCGACGTGGAATATCACAGCAGTATAGATGCCAGCAGCTTCCAAGCCTGCACCCAAAACCAAATCGAAGCCCAGCGCAGCGGGTTCGATTTAGAAAGGAGGAGCAGCGGCGTGAGCGCGCTCTGACTTTTGCAAAAAAAGTCGGAGCAAGCGATACAAAGCTTGCTCCGACGTGGTGCCGGTGACCGGACTCGAACCGGTACGCTGTCGCCAGCGGTGGATTTTGAGTCCACTACGTCTACCAATTCCATCACACCGGCTGGTATCTGATGCAGGGAATATTATACATGAAAGTCAGAGGATTTGCAAGAGAAAATTTTGCTCCTTCCACGGCCCTGCTCTCCTCTCTTAAAAGGAAAGCGATTTATTCTACGATCAGGCTTCCAGGAAGAACCCGCTCACTCCAGAAGAGTATGCCAGTGCACCGCCGCTCTGGCCCGGAAGCATAGCTCCAACTGTTCCCGAGTCGTCTTTTCCCAGTCCAGCGGAGGCATGGAATCCAGAGGGAACCAACCGCTGGCCGTCGTCTCCAGATTCTCCTGAAATGCTCCGCCCACCAGAGTACACAGGACAAAGGCGATGGTCACCTTCCAGGGATACACCGTGGTGTGATGCCGCTCCCCATCCAGAAGGGCAATCAGCCGGTCTGCCCTCACCTCCAGTCCTGCTTCCTCCCGCACCTCTTTCACGGTATTCTCCGCTACGGAGATATCCATGTCCACCCAGCCTCCGGGCAGAGCCCACCCCTTCGGCTCCTGAACGAGGAGAATCCTCTCCCCCTGAAAAACAGCGGCCCGGGTGGCCAGCTTCGGGGTCTGATACCCAGTTTCACAACAGAACAGGTCCTTTACCTTTTCCAGCGGCATATCTCCTTGGAAGGCCAGTATCTCCGCGGCGATCTCCCGGATACGGGCATACCTCTCCCGGTCGAATTTGTCCTTGCCATAATACAACCCGGCCTGCGCCAAGCTCTGGAGCTCCACCGCCCAGTCCAGCCATAGCTTTTTTCTGTCCACGGCGCTTCTCCTCCTAAGTCATGCCCTTTTCAGTTCCATATACAGGATGGGATAAGGCCTCCCCTGATCGTCGGTGTCCGTCCGGCGGCAGACGGAAAAGCCCATGTGCTCATAAAATCCTTTGGCTCCCCTATTCTGCTCGTTGACGTTTACCTTGCTGGCACCGAAATTCTTGACGGCGTAGTCCATCATGGACCGACCCAAACCATTGCCCCGCACCGCGGGGTCCAGGAAAAGCATCTCGATCATCTCTCCCTCCACGCCCAGAAAGCCCACGGGACGGTCCTGCTCGTTAAAGGCCACCGCCAGCTTCCCAATCCCGCCAATGGCCTGGGGCACATACTCCTTGATGCGCTCCACGTCTCCGGGCATCAGGAAGTGGTGGGTAGCTCGGACAGAATCCTCCCACACTTGGGTGAGGACGCCGATCAGCTCCGGCATCCTGTTCTCAATGGTCTGGATCTTCATGGTCTTGTTCCTCCTGATGGAAATAATAATATACCGCTTGAGCGGTGTTCCTGGGCACCACCTCCCGGAGTTGCTCCAGAGAGGCTCCTCTGATCGCTTTGATGGTCTTAAAGTGTTTGAGGAGTTGGGTGCGGCGCGCCTCGCCCACACTGGGGATCTGATCCAGCACTGAGGTCTTCATGTGCCCCGACTGGAGCTGACGGTGGTATTCGATGGCGAAACGGTGGGTCTCCTCCTGGATCTGGCCGATCAGGGCGAACACCGCGGGGATAGACTGGATGCCGATTTCCCGCCCATCCGGATGGACCAGGGCACGGGTACGGTGCCGGTCGTCCTTTACCATACCGAAGGCGGGGATCTCCAGCCTCATTGACTCCAGCACCCGCTGGGCCACCTTTACATGCTCATGACCGCCGTCAATAAGCAGCAGGTCGGGACGGTCGGCAAACTTCTCATCCCCCTCTAGATAGCGGCGGAATCGCCGGGTAAGCACTTGCTCCATGGAGGCGTAGTCATCCGGCCCGGTCATGTCCTTCAGCTTGAAGCGCCTGTAATCCCGCTTGAGGGGCCTGCCGTCCGCATATACCACCATGGAGGCCACAATGTCGCTGGCTCCCTGATTGGAGATATCGTAGGACTCCATCCGCCGGGGCGGCTGTTCCAGCCCCAGCATCTTCCCCAGCGCCTCCAGCAGCTTGTTCTGCCGCTCCTCCCGTGTGGTGGCCCGTTCCACCTCCTCCTGGGCATTTTGGTTGGCCAAGCGGATCAGGTCCATCTTGGCCCCCCGCTGGGGGGTGACAAGTTCCACTTTCCGCTCCACCTGCTCGGACAGCAGGCGGGTCAATGGTACCTGGTCCACCAGTTCACAAGGGAGCAGTATCTGCCGGGGCAGACGGTTACGGCCCACATAGTATTCCCGGACCAGAGAGGATAGGACGCTCTCCTCATCCTCTTCCATCGGGGTTTCCAGCAGATCAAAGTCTTTGGCGGCCAGCTCCCCCTCCATGTAGTGGAGGACCACGAAACAGCTCTTGGCCTCCCCTCGGAAAAAACCGGCCACATCAGTATCCGCCAAGGAGCCGGCCACTACCTTCTGCCGTTTTCCAAGCAGCTCGATGGCTCTCAGTCGGTCCCGCAGCTGGGCTGCCTGTTCAAAGCGCAGTTCTTCTGCCACCCGCTCCATCTCTGTGGCCAGATCTGCCTGTACTTCCTTGAACCGCCCCTCCAGCAGGGACACGGCCTGGGACACCGCCTGGTCATGCTGGGCCTTCAGCTCATCCCCCCGGCAGTAGCCGTCACACTTGCCCATATGAAAGTTGAGGCAGGGCCGCTCCTTGCCGATATCCCTGGGAAACTTCTTCCGGCAGGAGGGCAGGCGCAGGGCGGTACGCAGGGCGTCGATAATCGCTTGGGTGCTGTGGCGGCTGGCGTAGGGCCCAAAGTACCTCGCTCCATCCTCCGCCGGTCGGGCCGCCAGGGAAAAGCGGGGATACGCCTCATTAGACAGGCGGATATAGGGATAGCCTTTATCGTCCTTCAGCAGAATATTGTACCTGGGCTGGTGCCGCTTGATGAGAGAGCACTCCAGGACCAGGGCCTCAAACTCGCTGTCAGCCACAATGACGTCAAAGTGGTCGATCTGGGATACCATGGCCCTAGTCTTTTCCGTATGGGAGGCCAGATTCGCAAAGTACTGGCTCACCCGGTTTTTCAGCGCCTTCGCCTTACCTACATAGATGACAGTATTCTTTGCGTCCTGCATGATATACACGCCGGGCTTCAGCGGCAGGCTATGGGCTTTTTCTTTCAGTTCCTCAAAGGTCATGGCGCGCTCCCTCCTTTTGGGGAAATATCAAAAAAGGCACCGCCAAGCGGTGCCTTTTCATGGGAAATGCCTTACTCAGAAAAATCGGAGGAGATCATCTTGTAGAGTGCTTCGACCGCTTCCTTCTCATCGGGCCCGTCCGCGATCAGTTTAATTGGAGTACCCTTGACGATGCCCAAGGACAAAACGCCCAGCAGGCTCTTGGCATTGACCTTGCGCTCCTCCTTCTCCACCCAGATAGAGCTCTTGAACTCGTTGGCCTTCTGGATAAAGAAAGTGGCGGGTCTGGCGTGCAGACCGACCTGATTGTTCACGACTGCTTCCTGACTATACATGGCTGTACCTCCGCACTGGTCGTTTTATATGGTCTAAGCATACCAGATTTATCCCGTTCTCGTCAATGACATTTTTCACAAATCTAACTCTTTCCTTACAGGAAAAATTCCTGTAACCAACGGGATTTTCTAGAAATCTTTTCCAAGAGGGATGATCCGTCAAATTCTTGTCGGAAAATTGGCCTGTTCTTCCCCCACAAACTCAAAACGCTGTCCGTCTCACCCGTTCTTACCCCATCCCGCTGGGCGAAGAGCCTTCCTTTGAGGGGTGCCCCGCTACTTCAGCTCAACCACTGTGACGCCGTCCTCGCCCTCGCCGTAGCGGCCCGGACGGAAGGACTTAACATACCGGCTACGCCTGCAATAGGTCCGCACCGCGTTCCGCACCGCCCCTGTGCCTTTGCCATGGATAATGGTCACCGTTTCCAGCTTGCCCATCATGGCGGTGTCCAGGAATCGCTCCAGCACAGCGATGGCCTCGTCGGTCATCATACCGCGCAAATCCACCTGGGAGGGGACGGCAGCGGTACGCAGGGTATGCTCCGCCCGGGCGACAATGCGCCGGGCCTCCTTCTGGGACTGGCTCTCCCCCTCCACTACCCGGACCTCGTCCTGCTTCGCGGAGATCTTTAAAATGCCGGCCTGAAGCTGAAGGGAGCCGTCTTTATTGACCGACAGAACCGTGGCCTTAGTCCCCATGGACACCAGCTCCACAGTGTCCCCAGCCACGGCAGGACGGGTTGGCGGCGGGGTCTCCACCTCCTTGGCCGGACCGCCAATGCCCCGCTCCGCCTCGTTGAGCAGGCGGCGGGCCTCCGCCCGGCTGTCATTGACCTGCTGCCAGTCCAGGTCCCTCCGCTTCTGGAGTTCCTTCAGCTCTGATATGGCCAGGTCGCTGGCGTCCCTGGCCTCCTGAATGATGGCACGGGCCTCGGCCTGGGCCTTCTCCACCACCTTGGCCCGCTCCGCCTCCAGCTTTTCCCGGTACTCCCGGGCCTTACTGGCCGACTGCTCCATCTCCAGCTTCAGCCGGCGGGCCTCTGTCCGTTCTCTCTCCATCTCCTGGCGCTGCTGGTCCAGACGGGTGAGCACATCCTCGAAACGGACGTTTTCCGCATCCAGGCGGGCGGCTGCCTTTTCGATGATATACTCGGGCAGGCCCAGCCGGCGTGAGATGGCAAAGGCGTTGGACTTTCCGGGAATACCCAGTACCAGGCGGTAGGTGGGGGCCAAGGTCTCCACATTAAATTCGCACGAGGCATTCTCCACCCCCGGAGTAGTCATGGCGTATACCTTCAGCTCGGCATAGTGGGTCGTGGCCGCCACCTGGGCTCCCAGTCCCCTGGCGGACTCGATGATAGCAGCGGCCAGGGCAGCTCCCTCTACCGGGTCGGTCCCCGCTCCCAGCTCGTCAAAGAGAATTAGGCTCTCGTCATCCGCCTCCTCCAAGATGCCCACGATATTCACCATGTGGGAGGAGAAGGTGGACAGGGACTGGGCGATGGACTGCTCATCCCCGATATCGGCCAGCACACGGGAGACGACCCGTACGGTAGAGTCATCTTTTGCCGGGATATGGAGGCCGCACTGGGCCATCAGGGTGATCAGGCCCAGGGTCTTCAGGGTAACCGTCTTTCCTCCGGTGTTTGGGCCGGTGATAACCAGGGTATCAAATCGCTCCCCCAATTCCAGGTCGTTGGCCACCGCCTTCTTCTGGTCCAGGAGGGGGTGCCTTGCTCCCCGCAGGCGCAAATACTTGTCAGACAGCCTGGGTTCAGTACACCCCAGCTTTAGGGACAGCTTGGCCCGGGCGAAGATGGCATCCAGCCACACCAACAGCTGGTAGTCCTCTAGGATGTCTTCTTTGTGGTTGGCACACTGGGCGGATAATTCGGCCAGGATGCGCTCGATCTCTTTTTTCTCCTTGGCCAATAACTCTCGCAGCTCATTATTGGCCTTGACAACCCCCATGGGCTCGATGAAAAAGGTAGACCCGGAGGAAGACACATCATGGACCAGGCCTGGGATAGCGTTTTTATGCTCCGACTTCACCGGCACCACATACCGGTCTGAGCGTATGGTGATGATGGCCTCCTGAAGGTACTTGGACTGGTTGGAGGAGATCAGCTTCTGCAGGATGTCCCGGACCTTGGACTCCGTGGCCCGCATATGCCGGCGGATGGAGGCCAGCTCCGGACTGGCGGAGTCCGCCAGTTCATCCTCCCCTACAATGGAGTTGGTAATAGTATCCTCCAAAAAGCGGTTTGGGGTCAAGGCGTGGAACAGGTGAGAGATGGGGGACTTCTCCTCCCCAGCTCCATACTCACCGGCGGTGCGGGCGGCCCGCAGGACGGCGGCTACCTCCAACAGCTCCCGTGTATTCAGGCTGCCCCCCATATCCGCCCGCTGGAGGCTGGCCGCCACCGGACGGATCCCGGCAAACCCTGGGGTGCCCCGGAGGATCAGCAGCTTCACAGCGGCAGAGGTCTCCTCCTGGGCCCGGCGCACATCCTCTATATCGGTCATAGGACGCAGGGCGAGGGCTCGCTCCCGCCCCTCGTCGGTGACGGCGCAACCGGCCAGCATTTCCAGCACCCTGGGCAGCTCTAGGGTTTGGATGGATTTTTCAAACAGTTCGTTCATATCAAAACTCCTGACAACGGATGTATCTTTTTCTTTATTTTCTCATAAAGACGGACATTTGGCAAGGGAGAGAGGATTCTCTGTGGGAGAATGCCTTCCCTTCTTCTTATATTTTACCCAGATTTGACCTGTCAGCGGTGGAACTTTACAGACCTGCCGCATATGATGGTATCAGAAAGGAACCAAAAAGTTCCGGGGAGCGGGCTGTGACCGGTGCGGCATGGACCTGTCCTCCCCGTTCTCATAAGGCTGACTATGGATCTTTTCTTCTTTTCATTTCTATCCTCCAACGGGTTTGGGCGCCAGCATAAGCTGACGCCCAAATCTTTTCTTTCAGCAGCCAGGCGCTTTCTTCCATCCCAGGCGGGTACCCACCTGATCTCAGCGGCGGGCAGGCAGAGGGGTGTCGTCCTTGAGCCGCCCTAGAGGGCGGTAAACTGTGCAATACATAGTGACAAAGCAGGCCAAACCGCCAACGAGCTGGGACACCGCCTCGGCGATAAATACACCGTTGGTCCCAATCCAGATGGGCAGGATGACCGTCAGCGGGGCGTTGATGATGGCCTTACGCAGCAGAGAGAAGAATACAGCCTGCTTGGATCGGCCCAGTGCCACAAAGACGGCCTGCCCCGCAGACTGGAGGGACATGGGGATAAAGAGGGCAAAATAGATGCGGAGGGCGGGGATACCGGCCTGAATTACCTCCGGCTCATCGTTAAATATCTGAATCATCAAACCTGGGAAGGCCATGGCCAGTGCCCAAAAGGCGGCGGCATAGGCCACAGTCAGTCCGCAGCCAAAGCGGATGGACTGGCGGACTCTGCCATACTTACCCGCCCCGTAATTGTACCCCATCACTGGCTGGGAGCCGTTGGTCAGCCCGTGGACCGGCATGAAAAAGACCTCCCGGACCGAGTTGATAATGGTCATGATGCCCACATACAGATCGCCGCCGTAGAACTGGAGGGTGGCGTTGCACACCACCTGGACCAGGCTGTTGGTCATATTCATGCAGAAGCCGGACAGCCCCAGAGCGATGATGCGCCTGACCCGCTTTCCCTGTAACGGAAGACAGCGCCGGCGCAGCTTGAGAATAGATCGGCGGCCGGTCAGAAATTGGAGCACCCATACCGCGGATACACCCTGAGCGATCACGGTGGCCAGGGCCGCTCCCTTCACCCCCATATCCATCAGGAAAATAAAGATGGGGTCTAACACGATATTGATGACCGCGCCGATGACCACGGTAAACATCCCAGTTTTTCCAAACCCCTGGGCATTGATAAAGGGATTCATTCCCAGACCGATCATAACAAACAGGGTGCCGCAAAGGTAGATGGTCATATAGTCGTCAGCGTAGGGAAATGTATCGTCGCTGGCACCAAATAGATAGAGGATGGGCCGCTTCAGCACCAGGAAAAATGCCGTAGCCGCCGCACCAAGAAGCAGAAGAAGCGTAAAGGAATTTCCCATCACATTCTCCGCTTCTTCCTCATCTCCTTTTCCCCGATAGATGGAACACAGCGGACCGCCTCCGGTACCGCAGAGATTGGCCAGCCCCATGATGATAGACACGATGGGGATAGTAACTCCCAGCCCGGTGAGCGCCAGGTGGCTGCTGCCGGGCAGGCGGCCTAGATAGATGCGGTCCACTACGCTGTACAGTACATTCACCAGTTGAGCCGCCGTCATAGGCAGTGCCAGGGACAGGATATTGCGGGGGATGCTCCCCTGAGAAAAGTCGTTTTTTACCTGGGCCAAGTTTGCTTCCTCCTCTCTCTGCCCATGGTCTCTGAAACAAAATCCGCCGACAACGGCGCTGTCGGCGGTTCGGGACAGGTCTGATATCAGTGTCGAGTTTAACACAAGTTTCTTAAAAATGGAAGATGGATCCCTTACCCCACAGAAGGTGCAGGCCATTTTCCCGGATTCATAGTGTCGGGAGTCCCCTTCTCCATAATTGTTTGGTACAACTCTATTTTGTGATCCATATACTGCAACCGCCTCTTGGCCTCCTCCAACTGGGCACGCACTTTTTCCCGCTGGGTCCTGATAATATCACAGCGCTTCGGAATGGTGGAGTCTCCCTCCAGGCATAGTTCCACATATTCTTTGATCGAATCTAGTGACATCCCGCTGTCCCTGAGATATTTTACTCCTGTCAGCCAATTCAAAGCCTCTCCGTCAAACAGCCGATTGTTGTTTTTATCCCGAAACACATGAGGAATCAGCCCCCTGTCTGTATAAAAACGGATCGTATGTTCAGAGAGATGTAACTGTTTGGCTACCTCTTTCACCGTAAACAAAATTTCCCTCCTCCTTTTAAAAAGGCACTTGACTTCGAGTAACTCGAAGGCAGTAGTCTTAGTATAGCACAAAAATTCTCCGGTGAAAAGCGCTTCTATTCAAAAGGAGGACTCTCTTATGAATCATATTACTCTAAATAACGGATTGACCATGCCCTTGGAGGGCTTTGGCGTATTTCAGATTACTGACCTTGCTCAATGTGAGCAGGCCGTATCCCAGGCTCTGGCCTGCGGATACCGGCTCATCGACACTGCCGCCGCCTATTGCAACGAGGAGGCCGTGGGTGCTGCCATCCGCAAGAGCGGCATCCCCAGACAGCAGCTGTTTATCACTACCAAGCTATGGGTCCAGGATGCGGGGTATGAAAAGTCCAAGCAGGCGTTCCAACTCTCTCTCTCGATAGACTAGGCCTAGACTATTTGGACCTTTACCTGATCCATCAGCCCTTTGGAGATTACTACGGTTCTTGGCAAGCCATGGAGGAATTGTACCGTGAGGGCAGGATCCGCGCTATCGGCGTATGCAACTTCTATCCGGACCGGCTGACCGACCTGTGCGCCAACGCCAGTGTGATCCCGTCGGTTGACCAGGTGGAACTCCATCCCTTCTTCCAGCAGGCAGGCGCCCTTCAAGCTATGCGGGAGCTAGGAGTCCAGCCCCAGGCATGGGGTCCCCTGGCTGAAGGGACCCATGGGATATTCCAAAAGGAGGTATTGTCTGCCATTGGAAAAAAATACGACAAAACTGTGGCCCAAGTGGTGCTGCGCTGGAACGTACAGCGTGGTGTGTCCATTATTCCTAAATCTGTCCACCGGAACCGTATGGAGGAAAATCTGGCTATCTGGGATTTTGCTCTTGGTGATGAGGACATGGCCGCTATTACTCAGATGGATCTGGGGCACAGCGAGATCATAGATCACTCTTCTCCAGAAACAGCGAAATGGCTCAACAGCTGGAAGATCCATGACTAATCTTTCTAAGCGCAGAAGGATCCCAGACATAAGGACACCTCATACAGAAACAACCATTTGGAATGCATTGAAAGGAGTCGTCTATTCTGATATCAGGACAGACGACTCCTTTTGAGCAAAAAATATCAATCATCCAGGCCGGGCAGACAGGTGATATAGACAGGTTTGTAGGGAATCGATGAACGGGAGCACTGTGGAGGGCAGATCACCTTCTCCGCGGTTTTGCTACAATAGGCTACGGCTGATCTGCCGGTCCAACACCGCCTGCCCCTCGTCGGCGCGCTGGGAACGGTCTACCGTCATATGACCCCAGCCGGACCGTTTCAAATAGTTTGTAATTCACAGGAGCCCCTTTTGCCTCAGTAGAAGTTTTCCTGAGCATACTTATATAGTTCCTCCCGGAAGTCAGGGTGAGCAATAGCGGCCATGGCAGCGGCTCTCTCGCCTAAAGACAGGCCATGCAGATGGGCCACGCCGTACTCAGTAGCCACACACTCAACCATGGTGCGGGGGACAGATATGGTGCTGCCCCCCGGAATGGTGGGAACAATGTTGGATCTCAGATTGCCCTCCTTGTCCCTCCTGGAGGAATTGATGCAGATATAGCCCCGGCCGCCCCTGGAGCGGAAGGCGCCCTCCAGAAAGTCCATCTGGCCGCCTATGCCGGACAGCTGCCTGCTGCCTGCCGATTCGGCGTTCTCCTGTCCCATCAAGTCCAGCTGAACACCTCCATTGATGCTGATGAAATTGCTCATCTTCCCCATGCGTTCCGGGGAATGGACATGGTCCACATCGCCGGGATAGAACAGCTCCGGCTCATTTTCCAGCCAGTCATACAGCTCCTGAGAGCCCATCGCCAGGTTCCAGGTAGAGTAACCGGCATCCACCTCCTTGCGGGCGTTGGTCAGCTTTCCCGCCTTGTGGATCGCCAGGAAGGCATCGCTGATAGTGCCTGTCCAGCAGCCCAGGTCCTTCAGGTCGGATTCCGCCAGCATCTTGGCCACAGTGAAGGGAACGCCGCCTACGCCCAGCCCCAGCACGGCCCCGTCCGGGATCTCCGCCACCACATTGCGGGCAATCTGGATATCTACCGGCGAGGGGTCCTTATAGGTACGCAGAGGCAGCGGTTCATGGACCCCCTCTACGACATACGTGGCTTCCGACAGGTGGACGCGGTGGGAGCCGTTGACCCCCTGAAGCTTGGGCAGCCGCTCATTGATCTCAAAGATCACCGTACGCGCGTTTTCAAAAATCGTCCGCCAGGCATAGTTGGAAATTCCCAGGCCGCAGTAGCCGTCCCCATCCGGTTTGGACACAGGGACGAAGGCCACATCGACCCTGATATAGCTCCGGTAGAGCTCCGGCAGGGCCCGGAGCATCATAGGCAGAAACTTCACCAGCCCTCTGCTCTGCAGCTTCCGCTCATAGTCCCCGATATGCCAGCTGTAGTAGGTGAACGCGGACTGCTCCGGGTCGCGCTCCACCACCTCGATCCGGGGCCGGATCACCAGGCCGCCCCGGATCTTGACATCCTTCAGCTCCTCTTTTCTCGCCGCAAGCGCCCGGTCCATCAGTTCGGGAAAGCCCGCGCCAAAGCCGTAATCTACCCAGTCGCCGGATCGAACCGCTTTTGCCGCCACTTCGGGAGTAACAAATTTACTCATATAGTTTTGTACCATCTTTTCTCTCCTTCCAAAATATACATCGCAATATTTCTGAAGCGCCTCATGAGCCTCGATACTCTCCTTGATCCTCATATCATTATGGTCCAAACATTCTGCCCCCTGTTGTCCCATTTAAGTATAATCAATCTGTCAAGCTCTTTGCTGCCCATGCCTGCCTCAGAAATATTTTTACCTATTTTTCAACAAACACCATTCATTTCTCTAACGCGGAAAAGTCCGGCTAACATGAAGCCGGACTTTTCCGTAAAGTACCCAGACAGAAGAAATTGGGGAACTATTATGGTCAAGAATACTCTAATATTGAAAAAAGAGATCAGTCCGCCCAAATTTCCTCATCAGTGGGGATGTACATATCAGGGACCTTATAGGAAATGCGGCTCACATTCATCAGGTGGGTGAACCACAGGTTCTCGCTGATGGCGTTGTTGCCCCAGGTGCCGCAGCCCAGCGTGGTGGTGGGATTCAGACCGTTGTCCATAGCGCCGCCCAGAGCGGTGCCGCCTACCTGATTGACTGCATAGCGGGACACGTTGACGACGGTGGGAACAGCCTCGATATGCTCGGTGTTGTTGGAGTGGATGACCACGCTGTGGCCCATGCCCTCCATCTCCAGGTTGGCCCGGGCGATCTCCATGCACTCCTCCCAGGTGTCGTAGGTAAAGAGCGCCAGCATGGGGAACAGCTTCTCCTTCGCCAGGACCTCCTGACGGGCATAGCCCTTGGTGCAGCATACCAGGACCTTGGTATCCTCAGGGATCCCCTCCAGATCGGCCAAATCAGCCATCTGCTGGATCGTGGTGCCAGTCCACTCCTTGTTGAATACGCCGTCGGGGAAAGCGCTGTTGCGGACCTTGTCGGCATCGGCCTGGTTGTCAATGTAGTAAGCGCCATTCGCTCTCAGCGCGGCCACCATCTCATCTACCTTATCCTTGGGGCAGATCACGTTCTGCTCACAGGTGCACAGAACGCCATTGTCAAAGGTACGGCCCGCGATGACCATCTTGGCTACCTCGTCATAGTCCACATCCCGGTCCACCAGGACCTGAACATTGCCCTGGCCGACACCCAAAGCCGGTTTCCCGGAGGAGTAAGCCACCTTTACCAGACCTGGGCCGCCAGTGCAGATGCACAGATCCACGGTCTTCATCAGGCCGGCGGACAGCTCCATAGTAGGTTCTTTAATAATCTGGATCAGGTTCTTGGGCATACCCAGCTTATCCAGCGCCTCGTTCATCAGCTCAACCGCCCGGACGCCGACGCCCTTCGCGCGGGGATGGGGGCAGATAATGACGGCGTTGCCGCACTTCAGAGCGCACATGGAGTTGTGCATGGGGTTGATGACGGGGTTGGTGGTAGCGGTGACGCAGCCCACTACGCCGATGGGCTTGGCGACCTTCATAATACCATTGACCTCGTCCCGCTCAATGATCCCGCGGCTCTTCTGGCCCTTCATGCGCCACCAGGTGCTCTTGGATTTGTTCTTGCACTTGGCGATCTTGCTGTCCACGCGCCCCATCCGGGTCTCTTCCACCGCCATCTTGGCCAGCTCCTCCGCATGGTCATAAATCGCCTTGCCAATCGCCTTGGCGGCAGCGTCCACCTGCTCCTGGCTCATCTTCTCAAATTCCTTCTGGGCCGCGCGCGCGGCGTCTACCAGCGACTGCAGATATTCCTGTGTATCCACGATAGTGACCTCCTAATTGTATCCTATAATCAGTTTCTCAGCCCTTCAGTGCCGCGGCAATGGACTCATCAATAATCTGGAACACGGTATCCAGAGTGGCCTCATCCACATTCAGCGGGGGGATCAGGCGGATGTTGTTGTGGTCGGCGCCGCAGTTGAGCAGCAGCAGGTCACGTTTCAAAGCCTCAGCCTGGACGGCGGCGCACAGGGCCCCGTCGGGAGCGTTGTCCTCAGGCTTAACGAACTCGATGGCGTTCATCAGGCCCAGGCCGCGCACATCCCCAATGACATCGTACTTCTTCTGCAGGTCATAGAACTTGCCGCGGACAACTTCGCCCATCTTCTTCACATTCTCAAGGACGCCGCCCTCATACAGCTCTTCCAGAACCGCCAGGGAGGCCGCGCAGGAAACGGGGTTGCCGCCGTAGGTTCCGCCGTGAGCACCCTTGGCCCACTTGTCCATGATCTCCTTCTTGCCAAAGACAGCGGACAGGGGCAGGCCGCCAGCGATGGCCTTCGCGGAGGTAAAAATGTCAGGCTCTACGCCCAGAGTCTGCCAGGCATACAGGTTGCCGGTGCGGCCAAAGCCCGTCTGGACTTCGTCAAAGATCAGCATGATGCCGTGTTTGTCACACAGCTCACGGACATACTTCAGCCACTCCACTGGGGGGACCACATAGCCGCCCTCGCCCTGAACAGGCTCCATCATGATCGCCGCTACCATAGAGGGATCCACGATCTTCTTGAAGATCTCATCAAACTGAGTGAAATACTCCTTGGGGCACTTGCCGTCCTCCATCTTGTAGGGAGTCCGGAACAGATAGGGATACTCGGCAAAGTAGACGCTGGGCATCATGGGCTCGTAGTTCTTGCGGTAGGCAGCGTTGGAAGTGGTAATAGTCGCGGTTGCCATGGTACGGCCGTGGAAGGCGTTTTTCATGGAGATGATGACAGGACGCTGGGTTGCGTACTTCGCCAGCTTCATGGCGCCCTCGTTGGCCTCAGCTCCGGAGTTGGAGAAATACACCTTGTACTTATTGCCGGTCTTCTCCACCAGCTTCTCCATCAAAGTAGTATAGGGCTCATAGTACAGAATGTTATGTCCGGCGTGGATCAGAGTATGCAGCTGCTTCTCAGCGGCAGCGATCACCTTGGGGTGGCAGTGGCCGAGGGCGTTCGTGGCAATACCGGATGCCATATCCAGAATCTTCCGGCCATCCTCCGTATACAGATAACAGCCTTCTCCCCTTACAACACAGGGCGTTGTCTCCGCGTGCATCGCCATTGGGGGCAGGAGTACCTTGCTTCTCTCATGCTGAGTCATAAGAAATTCCTCCTAAAAATATTTTTGAATAAAATCATTATCTAGGTCATCAACCATTGATCATTTCTACAATACCTTGTGTAAAGAATGGAACATAAGTTGTTAGCATCAAAACAACTAGCAACGCACCAATGAACCACAATACATACTTTAGCATAGCCTCTATCTTTACACCAGAAATGGATGTAGCCACAAATAGGTTAGAGCCATAAGGGGGTGTCACAAAACCAATTGCCAAGTTCATGGTGAGCACCACACCGAACTGAACGGCTGATAGTCCACATTCCAATGCAACAGGTAGGAGAATCGGTGACAAAATGATAGTCGCAGGGATATTATCCATCAAGCATCCCACAAATAGAAGGAACACATTGATAATCAGCATCAAAATAATAGGATTGCTGGTTAAGCTTGTCAAAAACGCCGCAATTAAAACTGGAATTTGCTTCAATGACAGGTAACTTGCAAATGCAGTCGCAGTACCAACCATAAAAACAATATTACCATTTAACCGTACGCTATCTACAAATGCAGCATAGAGCTGTTTCAGTGTCATTTCACGATAAATTACTACACTTGCAAAAATAGAATATACCACCGCAACGACAGCCGCTTCTGTTGGCGTAAAAATACCCGCATAAATTCCACCCAAAATAATAACAGGTGCCAACAATGCCCAAAAGGCGTCTTTAAAAGAAATCCAGACATCTCTTCCCGTCGGTTTTGAACTCGCCCCTTGGTAACCATATTTTTTACTCATCACTACACAGGCAATCATAATCGCAATTCCCATCATGATGCCTGGCAGAAAACCCGCAATAAACATATCACCAATGGATGTACCGGTCACGACACCATAGATAACAAAGGGAACGGACGGGGGGATAATAACGCCAATGGATCCGGCAGAGGCTGCCAAAGCAGCGCTGAACGGACGTGGATACCCCTTCTTCTCCATCTCAGGAATCATGATGGCACCAACGGCAGAACAGGTAGCCATAGCCGAACCAGAAATCGCCGCAAAAAACATACAAGCTGCGGTTGTCACTAAGCTCAGTCCACCAGTAATCCACCCTATACAAGTATCCGCAAAGTTAACGATTCTTTTTGCGACACCGCCCGTACTCATCAAATTGCCAGCCAGGATAAAAAAGGGAATCGCCATCAGCGAAAAGGAATTCACTCCACTAACACAATTCTGTGTAATCATCGCTAACGGAGTATTCGTAAAGCCGGCTAAAACCACCAAGGTAGCTAACGCGATAGAATAGCCAATTGGCACACCAATGAATACCGTTATCAGAAAGACTCCGAACAGAACTAGAATTTGCATCTCCATAAATCTAAGTCCTCCTTATACTGATCCGTCAGCCAATTGCCCGCGACCCATTATCTTCATGATGTCTTCGGCAATCTGTGCTATAACCCGGATACTCAGCATTCCTTGGCTCACAGGCATAACCAAATAAACCACCCAAACTTTCAGCCACGGAATAGACGAAGCCACTTTTCCGCGTTGCATCATGGACTGAACCACTTCCAGACCATTAAATGTAAAAAACAGGCAGATCCCCAGCCACATCAGTTTCACTACGATATCCAAAACTAACTTTGCTTTACCTTTAACCCGGCCACTGATAATCTCAATACACAAGTGATCTCTTGCCGCAAAGTCAGTGCCCATCCATATCATCCAAACAAAGAGATACTTACAGCCTTCTTCACTCCAAGAAATCGAGTTGTTAAACACATATCGAGCAATTACCTGTACAAAAATTACAACTACACAAACTGCTAATGTAGCTACCAAAAAAACTTCTTCCAGTTTATTGATTCTATGTGTTATTTTTTTTAAACCATTCATATCGTTTTCCTTTTTACCCATTTTAGTGTATGTATTCTCCGGAATTTCTATCATCCAGAGAATACATCACTCTTTTATTTATTACATATCTAAAAACACTAATTCAAGTTCACAAAGTTTAACGATACTTGCTCAAGGCTTCCCATGCTTCAGGGAAGTTTGCCTCTGCTTCCTCATACAACGGAGTCAGTGCCTCGCGGAACGCTTCTTTCTTGTCATCTTCCAAATAGTTTACTGCACAACCGCTTTCTTCCCACTTAGCAATATACTCTCCGTCTTCGCTGACCTCTGTATTGCGTTGCCAATCTTCCATATAGGTACGGATACCTGTATCAAAAATCTCTCTTTCCTCATCTGTCAAACTTTCATAAAAAGCACGGTTACAGATGATTGCATTCATATCATATACATGCTCAGTTACACTGAAATATTTCTGCACTTCGTTAAACCCAGAAGTATAAGCAATAGCGGCTCCATTTTCCTGACCATCGATAGTTCCCTGCTGAAGGCCGGTAAAGACCTCATTGAAACCCATCGGGGTAGCGTTAGCACCCAGAGCATTCATCCACTTAATATATGTACTGCTGTTCATTACGCGCATCTTAATTCCTTTGAGATCCTCGATACAAGTAATCGGGCGCACATTATTTGACATATTACGGGTACCATTGGAATTGAAGCCAACGCAGATATATTCTGTGCCATCCAAAGTACTCTTTAGATAGTCTCCCAGCTCACCATCAGCAGCCTCAAACGCATCTTCAACAGAGTCATACAAATAGGGGAGGTTCAACACACCCCAATCTGCCGCATAGGTTTCCAAAGAGGCCACAGAAGGCGTCATCAATGTAACGGTGCCATACGCACACATTTCCAGCATATCCTCATCGCCACCAAGGACACTGTTGGGCTGGATATTTACAGTCATGCTACCCCCAGATTCTTTTTCGATATAATCTTTAAACTGAAGAGATGCACGATTTATATTATGGTCTTCGGCATACACATGTCCCAGGACAATTTCCTTTGCACTTCCAGCAGCGCCGTTTCCCCCAGCATTGGAAACAGATCCGTCTTTGCTCCCGCAAGAAATCAATAAACCTGTGGTTAAAGCAAGAATCAGCGCACAACTCAGTCTTTTTTTCATTTTAATCATTCTCCTTTTTCTCAAATTTGATTCCCTATTTGACCATGTATTTTACTATTTGGCTTATCCACCCCTATCTAATTCATATTTATTATCACATAAGCTACCACACTACATCGCGTATATTGGCATATCATCAGATAATAAATATTATTTTTTTTGTAAGAATAAAATTACAATTTTTGTTAACCTTTTTAGACTATATTTTTATAAATGTAAGTTCTTCTAATTATCTGTAAAGCCATAATTCATTTAATTAAGAAAATTTTCCTTTTTACCAAACTGATGGCAGGTGAAAAGAGCCAGATATCCAAAATGTTTAAGAACATAATTGCGTCGAAACATACAATAGTTTAACCGTAAAAAAGAAGATCTGTGTAAAAAACAGTCAAACCAGATAAAGAGCACCGCCCTGTACTGACGATTAGTCAGGGCAAAGCCCTAGAAGGGAATTCCAACAATATTCAGAACCATTAAAGGCTATCAGGAACAGACTGAGCATTCGACTTAGTCGTTTGCGAAAGATTTTTATTTTATGGACTCTTTTTTATTTATCCTATGTCCCCCATTCTGGGCTGCGCTTCTTGGTTCTGGCTATAACATGAATTGTATTCTCACACCGTGAGAATACAATGATGGCGCCATCATTGTATTCTCACACCGTGAGAATACAATGATGGCGCCATCATTGTGCTTGCTATTCATAAGATATTTACATTATAATTATACAAAGCGACAATGTCAATAAAATTTATCGTCTAAAATATATATAATTTAGATAAACCCAAATCAATTATATCTCCTGCGCCCTAAGGGCATCCAGTGGATATCCACTAGAACGAGAGTGAGTACATGGTCACACCGCAAGGCGAGACGCGGAGCATGACAGAACCTGCGTAGACAAAAAAGTCCTCGGCAGATACCGCCAAAGCAGTATCTGCCGAGGTTATCAGGCGCCTAAAAAATTACCCCTATTAAGGGGATATCAAATATCCCAGCTCCCTATGCTCTCATCCGCTAGATTTCAATACGCCTTCACCATACCTCCATCCATCAGCAGGGTCTGTCCAGTGAGATAGGTATTGGCCTCAGAGCACAGGAATGCGGCCATACGCCCATACTCCTCAGGCCGACCATACCGGCCAAGGGGAATGTCGTGGAATGCCTTATGCTGGAGCTCCTCCACCGACAATCCTTCCTTCTGAGCCCGGATCTGGTCCAGCTGGTCGATGCGGGCAGTTCCCACCCGGCCGGGACCGATAACATTGACCAGAATGTTGTCCGGCCCCAGCTCCTGACTCAGGGTCTTGGCCAGCCCTACCACCCCCATACGGAAGGTGTTGGACAGGATCAAATCGTTCAGCGCCGCCTTCACAGAGGAGGATGTAGAGCACAGGATACGGCCCCCTCCATTGGCCCTCATATAAGGCAAAACAGCACGGATCGTCCGGATATAGCTGAGTAGGCACAGCTCATAGGCATCCTGCCAAGCCTGGTCATCAAAGGAGTCAAAGGGGCCCGGTTTGGGACCTCCGCTGTTGTTTACCAGGGCAAAGATAGGACCGCATTTCTCCACTGTGGTCTGGACCAGCTCCTGGATATACCGGGGATCGGTGATAGACCCGGCCAGATATTCCGGCTCGTTTCCAGTGGCGTTCAGGATATCCTGCCGTGCCCTTTTCAGCTGCTCCTCAGAGCGACCGCAGAGCATGACCCGGGCTCCTTCCCGTGCCAGTTCCATTGCGATAGCCTTCCCCAATCCGCTGCTGGAGGCCAAAACCAACGCACTCTTATTCTTCAGTCCCAATTCCATGGTCCGTCCATCCTTTCCATCTTAAGCACCCAAAAGGGGCGGGCCGCCCGGCCGTCGCGTGTGACGACCGAGGCGGCCCTAAAAGTCAGCGATATTACTTCTTGATGCCCCGCTTCTTCATCCAGTCAGGCAGTTGGTCAGGCTGCAGGCCATTGTAGCGGCAGCCAGGATACCGGCAATTAGAGCAGTTGCCCTTGTTGCCCTTGACAGGGGGCTCGCCCTTGATCTCCTTCTCCAAATAGTCCACCAGAGCCTTGATGTCCGCCTCATCGCCGTCCACAGCCCAGTAGTGGGCGCCCTCGTTTCCGCCGATGCCGCCGGCGCAAACCACCTTGGCCTCGCAGTTGAACATCATCTTGATGGCCTCCACCTCGGTGACGATGTCGGCGCTGGACAGGCAGTACAGGCCGGGGTCGGCACCCATGGAGATGTCGATATGGTTGGCGCCGCCCAGAGCGCGGCTGGCGGCGGGCACGCTGGGCACCATCTTCTCATAGCCCACAGGGCAGATCCACTTCAGGCCCTTGCTGGTCATATAGCCGATGAAGTTGGGCACGGTGCCGCCATTGAAGCCGGAGGTGATGATGCCCACATGGCCATCCTGGTCAAAGGCGTTGGCGCCCTTGATGATGACGGTGTCGGCGTGGTAGTCCTGAAGGGCCTCGTCGATCTTTTTATCCACAGGCTGTCCCTTATAGAATACGTTGGGGAAGCTCTTGCGGCTGGAGGGCTCAGTGACGCAGAGCATTCCATCGGTGCTGTTGCCCACCGTGCACAGTCCGGGCTCGATGGACTTATCGCCCAGCAGTTCCTGGGCGATGAAGGCGTTGGTGGTGCCGCCGGCCAGCAGCACATAGGCCTCCTTCCATGCCTTCTGGAATTCAGGCATCTGGATGACCGTCTTGGCAATCAGACGGCGGGCCTCAGCGGGAGTTAAAACAAAGGTGGCTTTCATGGGTTTCATCCTCCTTACAGAATTGGCAATACTTAAGTACAGATTCAGGCTTTCTCAGGGTGCTTCTTCAAGTCTACAACGGGGTTCACCAGGGGTTCCATCTCAAAGCCGTCGGGACCGTAGATCCGGCACTCGGCCATGTCCCCGTCGTTGATCTCAAAGGCGCGGGGGGTGCCGGTGGACAGAATGTCGCCGGCGTACCAGCCCTGGATGCTGCTGTGCAGGGACACCAGCCGGGCCGGACGGTGGGTCATGTTGCTCACCAGATTTTTGGCGTATACCTCGCCGTTGCGCACGGACTGGACCTCCAGCTTCAGCACGTCAGGCACCTCATCGGGTGTGACCAGCTGGGGACCGAAGGAGAAGAAGGTGGGGAAGTTTTTCACGATACACAGGTAGCGGGGGTTGCCGCTGACATAGTCGTTGCCCTTCAGAATGGACTCCTCGGTCATGTCCAGGATGGTGGTATAGCCCACGATGGCGTCCTGCCAGTTCTCCTCGGACACATCGCGGCAGTCCTTGCCCATGATGATCCCCAGCTCCGCCTCGGCGGTAGTCTTCTGGGCTTCCTTCAGGGTAGGAAGCTTGATCTCATCGGCGGGGCCAATCAGAGTGTCAGCCATCTTAAAGAAGCTTCCGGGGAACCCGGTGGGGGCCGCAGAGCCGATGTCGCCGGCATGGTCCACATAGTTCAGCCCAATGCCGAAGATCCGCTTCGGGTTGCGGTACAGGGGGGCATAGACCACCTGGTCAGCGGGGACAAGGCCGGGGATGGAATCCAGCTCCTCCTTACCGCCGGCGTTATACCAGGCGGTCAGGCCGGGGATCTGCTGCTCCTGGATCAGGGACAGCAGATCGGTCTTCCACGCGGTGCCCTTGGCCGCGTTCAGGGCGCGGATGGGAAGAATGCCGTTCTTGGCTACGATGCCGGCCATCTCCGTATCGTTCCACTTGATAGTTGCCAGTCTCATATTTCACTCATTCCTTTTCTATAAAAATTGAATTGATCGATGCTCGTTGATCAGCCGTTGTAAGTCAACGGATCGTTTCCCCGTCGGCCGCCGCACTCTAAGGAGTTAATGAGCTGTGTTTCCTCTGGCGTTAGGGAGAAATCGAACACATCAAAGTTCTCTCGGATGCGGTCGTAGTGGCTGGATTTGGGGATGGGGATCTGCTGGCGTTCCAAGTGCCACCGCAGCACTACCTGATTGGCCGTTTTCCCGTATTTTTCCCCAATGGACAATATGCGGGGATCCCCCATAAAGGCCCCACGCTTGATGGGACTGTAAGCCACCAGGGCGATACCCCGATCCAGACAGAACTGGCGCAGCTCCCGCTGCTGAAAGGCGGGGTGTAACTCGATCTCGTTGATAGGGGGATAAGCCCCAAAGACTTCCTTTATTCGTTCCAACTGATCTGCCTGAAAGTTGGACACGGCCACCGATCGGATCAATCCCTGGTCTTTCAACCTGAGAAGCTGCTCATAGGCGGACAGACGTCGCTTCTCCTCCGTTCCAGGCCAATGGAGCAGGCAGCAATCCAGATAATCCACGCCCAGATCCCTGAGGGACTGTTGGGCCGAGTTGGCGGCCACCTCATAGTCCTTAGGCCAAACCTTGGAGAGTATGTAGACCTTCTTCCGGTCTAACCCCGCCAATCTGAGTCCTTCGCCCACGTCTTTCTCATTGGCATACATAGCGGCGGAGTCGATATAGCGATAGCCGCACTCCAGCGCCCAGGCAACAGCCTGGGATATCTCATGTCCATAGGAGGCATAACATCCAAACCCATACCGCGGCATCTCGGTTCCATCCAGCAATGGCATCATTCCAGGCTTTGTTTCCATGACTTCACCTCCATCGAATTCAGTTTGCCCACCTTGTTTTTTATTTTATCACGATTTTTTTAAAAGTAAAATACTCTGTTACATAACTTGGTATAAGAATTACCATATAAGTTACATCATTAATGTCATTTATGGGTTCCATTTTTGAAGCGAGAAACAGTAACGTGAATGCACGACGAATTTTCTATAGAAAATAATCAAAACCACTGGCCGTGCCAGTGGTTTTTGATCACAAATAAAACTCGCCGCAAGCGATACGGCGCTTGCGGCGAGTTGGCGCAGAAGGGGGGATTCGAACCCCCGCACGGTTTTACCCGCCTACTCCCTTAGCAGGGGAGCCCCTTATAGCCACTTGGGTACTTCTGCATGGCTGTAAGCTACGAGTTCACTATTTACTTTGGCTAGAGATGAAAAGTGGCGGAGAGAGTGGGATTCGAACCCACGGCTCTTTCGAGTCACCGGTTTTCAAGACCGGCTCCTTAAACCACTCGGACATCTCTCCTCATCTTTTCAAACAAATCAGAGGCGAGGATTATCTTACCATACCCCCACCCACTTGTCAAGAGCTAAAATGGACAGGTTGCCCATCGCTCCCCGGACGGACCATAGGTCAGCGCCCGGGGAGTTCTTTTCAGATACCTCTGTCCAATGTCTTGCGCAGACGTATTTTTCCCTCCAGAGCTTGGTCGATCATGGAGAGGAACTTTTCCCTATCCTCCGGCAATCCGCCTTTTAGGGGCAGATAGTTAGAGGCATGATTGCTGGTAAAGTGAAGCGGGTCCACATCCAGATTCTCGATCAGCAGACGGCACTCCTCCAGGACATGGTCGGCAGAGCACACCTCAAAGCGGCCAGCCAGCACATCCTCCCCCAGCGGAGTCCCCTTGGCCGGGGCAAAGGTCATGGCGGACAAGTGCCTTGGCTTCATGGCGTTTATCATCTTGGCGGTAGACAGAATGTGCTCCCGCCAGTCGCCCCCCTCTCCCCTGGCCCCAGTCATGCCCAGGATGATGGTGACCCATAGATCGATGCCCGCCTCCACCAGCCGCTGTCCTGCCAGCAGCATCTGGTCGGCAGTAACTCCCTTCCGGATGAAACGCAGTACCGTGTCGCTGCCGCTCTCCACTCCGAGATAGGCTCTGGAAAGGCCCGCCTCATGGAGCGTCCTCAGCTCCTCCGGCGATTTGGAAAGCGTACTACGGGGGCCGGCATAGACCGTGACCTTTTCCAGATGAGGAAAGGTGTCGTACAGCTTTTTCAGGATGCGGAGCATTTCCTCCGTTTTGATGATGATGGCGTCGCCGTCCATCAGAAAGACCCGCTGGAGTCCAGGACCGTAGTAGTCCCGAGCCATATCGATATCCTCCAGGATCTCCTCTGTCGGGCGGATTCGGAACTGTTTGGATTTATACATTCCGCAGAAGGTACACTGGTTGTTGGAGCAGCCAATGGTACATTGGAGCAGATAGCTCCTCCACTCTCCCGGCGGACGGTACAGAAGGTCACTGTCGTAACGCATAAGTCTCTATCCTTTCAAAATATCCTGGCAGGCCCGGCACATCGCCTCCATCTCCTGGTCAGTGCCGATGGACACGCGGAGATAGTCCCGGATGCGGGGTTTGTCAAACCAACGGACCAGGACCCCGCGGTCCCGCAGGCCCTGCTGAAGCTCTTTTCCGCCAACAGCGGGATGCGTAATAAAAATAAAGTTGGCGTTGGAATCATGGACGAAAAAGCCCAGTTCCCGCAGGCGGGCCGTGGTACGCTCCCGGGTGGTTATCACTTTACGCCGGCTCTCCTCAAAGTATTCCACATCCCGAATCGCCGCCTCCCCAGCCGCCAGGGCCAGCCGGTCCAGAGGGTAGGAGTTAAAGGAGTTTTTCACACAGCGCACAGCGGCCATCACCTCAGGACTTCCCAAGGCATAGCCGACACGCATACCGGCCAGGGACCGGGACTTGGACAGCGTGTGGACTGTAACCAGATTGGGGTAGCGGTTCAACAGCTCCACAGCAGAACGGGCACCAAAGTCGGCATATGCCTCGTCCACCATCACCACCCTGTTCGGGTCCGCCTCTAAGATGCGGCAGATCTCCTCCAGCGGAAGGGTACGGCCGGTGGGGGCATTGGGATTACACACCACCGCGCCTCCACTGCCGCGCAGGAACTTCTCCACTGGGAAAGAAAAGTCCTCATTGAGCGGTATCTCCTCAAAATCCAGTTGGAAAAGGTGAGCGTAGACCGGGTAAAAGCTGTATGTGATATCAGGGAAGATCACCCTTCTGCCCGGGGAGAAGAAGGCGTAAAAGCACAGGCCCAGCACCTCGTCAGAGCCGTTGCCGCAGAACACCTGTTCCGGAGTGAGGCCGTGGTACTCCGCGATGGTCTGCCGCAGTTGGGATGCCTCCGGGTCCGGATAGAGCCGCAATGTCTCATCAGCAGCAGAGCGGATTGCCTCCAACACTTTAGGGGAAGGCGGGTAGGGATTCTCATTGGTATTTAACTTAATAAATACCCGGTCCTTCGGCTGCTCCCCAGGGATGTAGGGTTCCAAGTCTTGAATACGGCCGCTCCAAAATCTCTTATCCATAGTGTGACCCGCCTTCCGTCCGTCTATTACTGGATGGGAGACTCACGCCCCCACCTCGCTGCCGTCCCGATATACCTTGCGGATATTTTTTTCCGCCTTGCTCCTGGGGAGCATGACCTCATGCCCGCAGCCCTGGCAGCGCAGCTTGAAATCCATCCCCACCCGCAGGACCAGCCACTCCTGACTGCCACAGGGATGGGGCTTCTTCATTTTCAGGATGTCATTGACATGGATATCCATTCCTGTCCCGTCCTTTTTTAAAGTGGTTCTATTATAGTATAGAGCTTTTGAAATTGTCAACGGGCGGCTGTTCTCTCCACAAAATAGAATAGGCCGCCGGAATTCCGGCGGCCTGTATGACACGATTTGTTCAGCCGTTTTACTTCGCCAGCTCGGCAGTATCGAGAGCGATCATCAGCTCCTCGTTAGTAGGGATAACCAGGGTGCGCACGGTGGCGTCCTGGGCAGAGATGTCGATCTCCTCGCCCCGCTTGCCGTTCTTCTCGTCATCAATCTTGATTCCCATGAACTCAAGGCCGCTAACGATGGCCTTGCGGTCGCCGGCGCCGTTCTCGCCTACACCGGCGGTAAAGATCACGGCGTCCACGCCTCCCATAACAGCGGCATAGGAGCCGATGAGCTTCTTCACGCTGTAATGGAACACATCCAGAGCCAGAGCGGCCCGCTGATTGCCCTCAGACTTTGCCTTCTCCAAATCACGGAAGTCAGAGGATACGCCGGAGATGCCCTGGACGCCGGACTTCTTGTTGAGGATGTTCAGCATCTCCTTGATATCATAGCCGTACTTGTTCATCAGGTACTCCATAATACCGGCGTCGATGTCGCCGGCACGGGTGCCCATGGGCAGACCAGCCAGGGGGGTAAAGCCCATGGAGGTATCCACGCTCTTTCCGCCGTCAATGGCGGTAACAGAGGAGCCGTTACCCAGGTGGCAGGAGATGAGCTTCAGCTCCTCAATGGGCTTGCCCAGCATGGCCGCCGCCCGCTGGGACACATACTTATGGCTGGTACCATGGAAGCCGTAGCGACGGACCTTGTCCTGTTCATAATACTCATAGGGCAGGGCGTAGGTGTAGGCCACGGAGGGCATGGTCTGATGGAACGCGGTGTCAAACACAGCCACCATGGGGGTTCCAGGCATGAGGGCCTGACAGGCCTTGATGCCGATGATATTGGCGGGATTGTGCAGAGGAGCCAGGGGGTTGCACTCCTCGATGGCGGCCATGACCTCGTCCGTGATGAGCACGCTCTTGGCAAACTTCTCGCCGCCATGGACCACCCGGTGACCCACAGCATCAATCTCCTTCATGGAGCCAATGACGCCATTGGCGGGGTCCACCAGGGCGTTCAGCACAGTCTGGATGGCCTCGGAGTGGGTGGGCATGGCCACGTCGGCCTCCTTGACGGCCTGCTTACCCTCGGGCTTATAAGTAAATTTACCGTCAATTCCGATGCGCTCACACAGTCCCTTGGCCAGCACCTGCTGGGTTTCAGGGTTGAGCAGCTGGTATTTCAGGGAAGAGCTGCCAGCGTTGATGACCAAAATGTTCATTGAGATCGATCTCCTTCACAAATCAAATTTCACAAGCTTGTGGTTGCCTTGAGCCGGGGGATGCACTATAATAGTTTCATCCTCTGTCCATGGTCCCTATTCTACCGCTTTTCCCCGGCCAGGACAACCGTTTTTTCGAAAAACAGGAAATTTTCTTTGTCAGGAGGCCTTCCATGCGGGTCATCGGCATCGTGGCGGAATACAATCCCTTCCACACCGGCCACCAATATCAGATCTCTGAGAGCCGGCGGGCCGTGGGTGGCGAGGCCGGGGTCGTGGCTGTCATGAGCGGAAACTGGGTCCAGCAGGCAGGCTGTGCCATTACTGATAAGTGGAACCGGGCCCGGCTGGCCCTGATGGGCGGCGTCGATTTGGTGCTGGAACTGCCCACGGTGTGGGCAGTCTCCTCGGCGGAGTCCTTCGCTCAGGGGGCTGTGGACCTGTTGGAGGCCACTGGAGTGGTGGATGTGCTCTCCTTCGGCAGCGAGTGCGGAGATGTGGACCGGCTCCAACGGGTGGCCGTGTGTCTCAACAGTCCGGTATACGAGACGGGAGTACGCCGTTTCGTGGACGAGGGGATGCCATTCGCCTCCTCCCGGCAGGAAACGGTGCGGAGCATCCTTGGGCCCGATAGTTCAGAGCTTCTGTCTGCTCCCAACAACAATTTGGGTGTGGAGTATCTCCGGGAGCTGGACAGGCTGAAAAGCAGTATTCTCCCTATGACCGTCAGACGGGAGGGGGCTCCCCACGGCGTACTGTTAAAGGTGGCGGAGCGCCCCCGTTTTCTCTCTGCTACCCAGCTTCGGGCCTTTTTGGAACAGGAAAGCTGGGAAGCCGCACAGCTCTATCTCCCCCAAGGAGGACTGGAGGTACTAAAGGAGGGCTGGCATGGTCCTCCCTCCTTGAAGCGGGTAGAGCGGGGTCTGCTGGCCAACCTACGCGCTATGACAGCGGAAAACTGGGCCAAGCTTCCTGACAGCGGGGCAGCGGAGGGAGCCTCCGTCCGGCTGGAGCGGGCTGGCCGAAACTGCCGCTCCCTAGAGGAGTTTTTCCATCTGGCCAAGCCCAGACATTGGACTGCGTCCCGGACGCGGCGTCTGCTGACGTGGGCCTACCTGGGGTTGACGGAGGCAGACCGCCCAGACAATCCGCCTTATCTTCGTGTGCTGGGCCTTAACGCCAGGGGGCAAGCCATTCTGAAGAAGATGAAGTCCCAGGCATCTCTGCCCATCCTCACAAAGCCGGCCCACGCCAAGGCACTGGATGAGGTGGGCCGCTCCCTTTTCGCACAGGAGGCCAGATGCACCGACCTGTATGACCTGTGCCTGGAGTCCGTTCCCGTTCCCGGGCGGGAATGGACCTCGGGACCTGTCGTTGTTGGAAATTGACCTGCCCCTTTTCTGCCCCATGGAGGCCGCTATGGAAACAAAGGTAAAACGAAAGATACACTGGGGATTGGCCGCCGCTCTGTTCCTCCCAATCCTGCTCATTGGGCTGTTTTATCTTCTCAGCCCTCTGCCCAGAGTGATGGATCGGTGGGTCTTTGGCGTAATGGCTCCTGTGGAGCAGTTTTTGGGCCGAATGTGGTCCATCTTTCCCTTCTCTGTGGCCGAGGTTCTGGTCGTCCTGGTCTTGACAGGCAGCGTGGCCTGGCTGGTCCGGGCTATCGTTTTAGCTGTTCGGCGCAGGGAGCTCTCCCCTCTCTTACGGCGGCTGCTGGCGCTGGCCGCCGTGTGGCTTTGGGTCCTAGCGGCCCTTTTCTGGTTTTGGAACGCCGCCTATCAGGCCTCCAGCTTCACCCGGCGCAGTGGGCTGGAGGTCGCTCCCTACTCAGTCGAGGCGCTGGCCGCCGTCACGGAGTATTTTGCCCAAAACGCCGCCCGGCTTTCCAGCCAGGTGGACCGGGACTCAGAGGGCCGCTTCGCTGTGCCCCGTGATTACTATTTTCACAAAGGAACACAGGTCTATGAAGGGCTTATCCAGGAATTTCCCTGTCTGGATATCCCGCCGGTCAGGGCAAAACCCCTTCTCTTTTCCAGGCTCCAGAGTATTCTGGGCTTTACTGGCGTCTACTTCCCCTTCACCGGAGAAGCCAATGTGAATGTGGACTGTCCCGCCTGCCTGATTCCGGAAACCATCGCCCATGAGATGGCCCACCAGCGGATGGTAGCCTCTGAGCTGGAGGCCAACTTTGTGGGCATCGCCGCCTGTGTCACCTGCGGCGACACCGTCTTTCAATACTCCGGCTATCTCGCCGGACTGATCCAGCTGTGTAACGCCCTGTACCCCGTGGCTCCAGACCTGTGGGACGAGATTGCCGGCCGGTGGTTTACTCCGGAGCTGGCCACAGACTGGAATGAGAACAACGCCTATTGGGCCGCCCTGGAGTCCCCTATCGAGGATGCGGCCGGACAGGCCTACGACGCCTTTTTGAAGGGCAACGGCCAGGAGCTGGGGATGCGCTCCTACGGAGCCTGTGTCGATTTGCTGGTCAGCTATTTCGGAAGAAAATGAAAGAGGGAGGGCGGCCTACAAGGCTGCCCTCCCTCACAAATACGCCGGACTACACTGCCAAATCATAGATCAGCCGCCCCAGCAGCAGGGCAAGCACCACAAAAAACATAGGGCGGATAATCTTAGCGCCCCCCTTGAAGGCCAGACTGGAGCCCACATAGTTGCCCGCCACACTGCACAGGGCGGCAGGGATCCCTACCAGCCACACGACCTTACCCGCCAGGGCATAGGTCACCAGCGCCGCGATGTTACTGGAAAAGTTGATCGCTTTGCTGTTTCCTGACGCGGTAAGCAGGTCAAACTTGGAAAGGGCGGTGTAGCCCAGTATCATAAAGGTGCCAGAACCCGGACCAAAAAAGCCATCATACCCTCCAATGACCAGGCCGATGGAAAGAGATATAGCCATAAGCTGGGCCCGACTCAGCTCACTGGACCGGTCCTCCCTTCCAAGGTCCCGCCTGACAAGGAGAAAAACCGCCACAACAGGTACAATGGCCAGCATGATATAATACAGGATCTGTTCTGGAACCATCATATTCAGCCGCGCTCCGATCCAGGAGCCTCCCAGGGCGGCCGCCGCCCCCACCAGGACGCTTGGGAGATGAACGTCCCCCTGACGGAAAAAACGGATGGTGGACAGCAGACTCCCACAGGAACTGCTGCATTTATTGGTAGCGGTGGCCCCGTGAGGAGACAGCCCAGCCAGCAGATAGGCTGGGATCGTGATGAGTCCCCCGCCCCCCACGATAGCGTCTACAATGCCTCCCAGAAAGATCAGCGGACAGACGATGACCAACGCTCTGAAAACTTCTAACTCCTCCATGCTTCCCTCTTCCCACCCCAGGCGGGGTCACTCCCTTTTTCTTTTTATCTCATCCCAGTACCGCTTGGCGGCCTGTTCTGTTTTATTCTCCCCATAGACGTAATAGCGCACATCCTTCAGCTCGTCGGGCAGATACTGCTGGTCCACCCACCGGCCTGGGAAGCTGTGGGGATAGAGATAGCCCTGCTCCCGCTCCAGACCGGAGGAATCGGCGTGGACATTCTGGAGATGCCGCGGGATGTCCCCTACCCTGCCCCGGCGCACATCGGCCATAGCGGCCTCAATGGCCATGCAGGAGGTGTTGGACTTTGGGGCAGTGGCCAGAAGGACTACCGCCTGGGCCAGAGGCAGCTTGGCCTCCGGCAGCCCAAGCTGAAGGGCATTGTCCACACATGCCTTGACGATGGGCACCGCCAGAGGATAAGCCATGCCCACATCCTCGCTGGCGGAGCACAGGATGCGGCGGATGGCGGTAATCATATCCCCCGCTTCCAGCAGCCGGGCCAGATAGTGGAGCGCCGCGTCCGGGTCAGAGCCCCTCATGGACTTCATGAGGGCTGACGCGATATCAAAATGGGCATCTCCCTCCCGGTCGTAGCGCATCGCCGACTTCTGGGCCACCGTTTTGGCATCCTCCAAGCTGACAAGGAGTTTCCCTTGCTCACGCCTCGCGGCGCTGAGTAAAAGCTCAATGGCGTTCATGGCCTTTCGGATGTCGCCGCCACAGGCCCAGGCGATGTGCTCCTTTACCCCGTCCTCGCATACTACCTGGGCGCCCAACCGCTCCTCCATGATGGAGATACCCCGCTCCACAGCGGGGAGGGCATCCTCCGCCGTGATCTGCTTAAACTCGAAAACCGTAGCCCGGGACAGCACCGCCCCAAAGACGGCGAAGAATGGGTTTTCTGTGGTGGAGGCGATAAGGGTGATGCGACCGTCCTCCATAAACTCCAGCAGGGACTGCTGCTGCTTCTTATTGAAGTACTGGATCTCGTCCAGATAGAGCAGCACACCCTCCGGCGCCATCAAAGTGCCGATATCTCCGATGATGTCCTTGATGTCGGAGATGGAGGCCGTGGTGGCGTTGAGCCGGTGCAGGGGCCGGTTGGTCCGCTGGGCGATGATGTTCGCCACCGTAGTCTTGCCTGTGCCTGAGGGGCCGTAAAAAATCAGGTTGGGGATATTGCCCCCCTCAATGATCCGGCGCAGCAGGCCGTTTTCTCCCAATATATGCCTCTGCCCCACCACCTGATCCAGGCTCTGGGGGCGTATCTCATCCGCTAACGGGCGGTATGCCATCGTTTCTCATCTCCTCACGGGGTTCTCTGTCATTCCTCGTCCAGCGTTATCTCCGCCTGGAACGCCACCACTGCGTCGCCGATAATGCGGATTTCGCCGGGACGTCCCTCCTCCAGCTCCACACAGACCTCCATAGCACCTGGCCGGCCCATGGCCTCCCCCTGGACAGAGGTGAAGCGCACCTCGTCTCCATCTGTGGGGATCAGTCCAAATTGGACCAGATAGGCACCCATGGGGCCGTTAGCAATCCCCGTCACCGGGTCCTCGGCCACACCGTTCGCAGGACCGAACATTCGTCCATGGACCAGAGGCTCCTCCCCAGGATGGAGGGTAAAGACCAGATACCCGTTGCAGCCAATCTCACCACTCAACTCCTTGAGAGCCTCTAAGTCCGGTTTTAAGCTGTGAAGCTTATCCAGGTCGTTGAGGACCACCATCAGCTTGGGAGAGCCTACGGAGGCGGAAGCCATGGGGCATCCGGGCCGGAGGTCGTCCCATGTCACGCCTAGGGCGTCCAGCACGCGGGCCTGGTACTCCTGGGGCAACGGTTCTCCTATGACGGCCTTGCCCTGGGTCATGACCACCCGGTAATCACCGTTTTCCTTGCACACATCCACAGGAAAAAGGCCAGCTCCGCACTTCTGGACTACCCGGGCGCTGTCCAGACCCAGTTCCATGGCCCGGATATAGTGGGAGGCGATGGTGGCATGACCACAGACAGGTACCTCTCGGGTGGGGGTGAAAAACCGGACATGGACATCATACTCCCCCTCTTTTCCCGGGAAAAGGAAGGCCGTCTCCGAGTTATTCAGCTCCCGGGCGATGCGCTGCATCTGTCCCTCTGTCAGCCCTCGCGCGTCCGGCACCACACCGGCGGGGTTCCCCGCCAGTTTCTCCCGTGTAAACGCGTCCACCTGATAAATGGTATAATTTTTCTTCATGGTTGCTCCGCCTTTCTGCGCATATGCGCTGCTGCCCGCCAGATAGATGACATCCTGGCGAAAGGACGCTCCGGCCCTTATGCTCCTTTTCCCTGCTGCTTACTAAAAAAATCACACCAGGGCCGCAGGGTACACTGCTGGCACTGGGGCCGCCGGGCGATACAGACGGCCCGTCCATGGAGGACCAGCCGGTGGCAGAAGTCATTGGACTCCTCTGGAGGCAGGATCTTCCTCAGCTGCATCTCCACCTTGGTTGGGTCCTTGGAGCCGTCGGTCAACCCAAGCAGACCGGAGATACGGATGCAGTGGGTGTCCGCCACCACCACGCCGGGGGTGTGGTACACGTCTCCCAGGATCAGGTTGGCTGTCTTTCTGCCCACACCAGGCAGCTTCAGCAGGTCCTCCATAGTATTGGGCACCTTGCCGCCGTATTCCCGCAGAAGCATTTGGGAGGCTAGTACGATGTCCTTGGCCTTTGCCCGGAAAAAGCCCGTGGAATGTATGTACTGCTCCACTTCGGCAATCTCAGCATTGGCCAGCGACTCCAGAGTAGGAAAGCGGGCATACAGTGCCGGAGTCACTTTATTGACACGCTCGTCAGTACACTGGGCGGCCAGTCGAACGGAAAATAGAAGTTCGTAGTCCTTCCGGTAGTCCAGTGAACAGATTCCGTCCGGGTATAGGGCTTTCAGCTCCTCTATAATGGCAGCCACGTCGGCCTTTTTCTTTTTCATATCTGTTTCTCTCCATTCAGCTTTCTCCACAGGAGGGAGAAGTTCTGTCATTTTGATATCATACCATACTTACCGGAAAATTTCGACGGCTTTTTTTCATTCCTCCATTGTTTTTTCTCCGCTTACTGATATAATATATATTATTCTGGGGGAATATCTCTTTTCCTCAGAGCAAACTGCTTATTGATATCAGGAGGAGCTATACATGGTCAAGGAGTCTATGGATTTTCTCATCGCGCAGGACCCTGAAGTGGGTCAGGCCATCCGGGCGGAGTATGACCGCCAGCAGCAGAACATCGAGCTGATCGCCTCGGAGAACATCGTCAGCGCCGCTGTTCTGGCGGCGGCCGGCACCGTTCTTACCAACAAGTATGCCGAAGGCTATCCCGGCAAGCGGTATTACGGCGGCTGTCAGTGCGTGGACGTGGTGGAAAATATCGCCATCGAGCGGGCCAAGGAGCTGTTCGGCGCCAAGTTTGCCAATGTTCAGCCTCACTCCGGCGCCCAGGCCAATTACGCTGTCTACCAGGCCCTGTGCCAGCTGGGCGACACGGTCATGGGTATGAGCCTGGATAACGGCGGACACCTGACTCACGGCTCTCCTGTCAACTTCTCCGGCAAGAACTATCACATGGTGGCCTATGGCGTGGACAGCAAGGGATATATCGACTATGACCAGGTCCGGGACCTAGCTAAAAAACACCAGCCCAAGATGATCCTGGCTGGTGCCTCCGCCTATCCCCGCACCATCGACTTCAAGACCTTTGCGGATATCGCCCACGAGGTAGGGGCCTATCTTTTTGTGGATATGGCCCACATTGCCGGACTGGTCGCCGCCGGGCTCCATCCGTCCCCCATCCCCTATGCGGACGTGGTGTCCACTACCACCCATAAAACTCTCCGCGGCCCCCGTGGCGGTATGCTGCTGACCAACGACCCGGACATCGCCAAAAAGCTGAACTCCGCTATCTTCCCCGGCTCCCAGGGCGGCCCGCTGGAGCACATTATCGCCGCCAAAGCCGTGGCGCTTGGCGAAGCTCTGAAGCCCGAGTTCAAGGAATACCAGGGTCAGATCATCAAAAACGCCCAAGTTCTGTCCAAGACTATCATGGCCGGCGGCCTGGATCTGGTGTCTGGCGGCACGGACAACCACCTGATGCTGGTGGACCTACGCCCCGCCCATCTGACCGGCAAGGAGATGGAGCACCGGCTGGACGAGATCTGTGTCACGGTCAATAAGAACGCCATCCCCAACGACCCAGAAAAGCCCTTTGTCACCTCCGGCATCCGAGTGGGTACTCCCGCCGTTACCGCCCGCGGTTTTAAAGAGGAGCAGATGGAGATCGTGGGCAAACTGATCTGTGCCGCCGCCCAGGAGGATTTTGCCGCCAAGGTGGATCGTTTGAAGGAGGAGGCCCTGGCCCTCACCGCCCGTTTCCCCCTGTATCAGGACTGACTTCTTTCCTTAAATCATAGTCACCGGCAGTGCCGGTGGCTATGATTTTTGAAATTTTCTCTTGCATTTTTTCTTCCCCTGGCATATAATACTCCATGGACAACTGAATCCAATGTCTTCAGGGCGGGGTGAAACTCCCCACTGGCGGTAAAGTCCGCGACCGAATGTGGCAGCACATTCGCTGACCCGGTGGAACTCCGGGACCAACGGTCACAGTCCGGATGGAAGAAGATGTGTGTTGAACAATGACACGTGTGTTTTTGCGCGTGTTCGCGCACCTCCTTGATTGTTTTAACACCTGGAAGGCATTTTGGCTTTTCAGGGGTACCAAAACAATAAAGGAGTGTTTTTTATGTCTAATCGAGAGCAGACCCGGAAATTGGTGGTATTGGCCCTATTGGCCGGAGTATCGGTGGTGCTGGTATACTTTATCCGTATTCCGCTGATCCCTCTAGTCCCCTTTTTAGAGTACGATCCTGCTGATATCCCCATTTTCATCGGTGCCCTGGCCTATGGTCCTTTAGCTGGCGTCCTGCTCACTGTGGTTGTCAGTGTGGTCCAAGGGCTTACCGTAAGTGCCGCTACCGGCGGGCTGTTTTATGGCATTATCATGCATATTATCGCTACCTCTACCATGGTGATGGTGGTTTGTTCTGTTTACCGTATTCGGCATACTAAATCTGGCGCGGTTCTTGGGTTGTTCTTAGCTACGCTGGCACGGGGATTAGTTATGCTGCCCGCCAATCACTTTATTACCCCCCTCTTCATGGGCCAGCCTGTGGAGGTAGTTGATTCCCTGCTCCTCCCTGGGATTCTTCCCTTTAACCTGCTGGTAGGTACCATCAATTCCACCGTTACCTTCCTAGTCTACAAGACCGTTTCCCGCCACGTCATCCACGGCGAAGGTTGGAGCAAAAAATCCGCCCCGGCCGAGAGCGAAGCCTGACCTCCCCTGCTTACGCTCCACTGAAGCGGTCTGACCAGCCGCTTTCCTTCTAGAATTACATTTGCAACATTCAAAAAGCGGGGCAGAATTATCTGCCCCGCTTTTTTTCGCGCTTTTTTTGCTGCCGGAGAAGGAATTTCCGCCGGTCCTCCTCCTGACGCTCCAGATGCTTCTTTTCCCTTCGGGCCAGCCCTCGATCCTCCCGCTGAAGCGCGAGAGCCGCCTGGGCCTTGGTCCCTATCCCTCTGATCTGGGTAGACTTTCTCGCTTCCCGCTGAAGGCGCTTTTGTTTCTGCTCCAGGGTAGGGCGCTCCTCTTCCGACAGCTTACTGAACACCAGCCTGTGCCACTCCTTCAACACCCATTGATAGATCTGAGTGTCAGTGGGCTGGGCGCCAAAGGTGATTTTGGCCGCCTGATAGCCCTCCTCCCCCCATCGCTGGGCAATACCCACCCAAAAAGGGGACTGGAACAGCACTATAAAACTGCTCATACTTGGAACCATATTCAGTTTCCTCCCTAACATGACACGTCAGAGAAGGGACGACCCGGGAGGGAAGGCTACTTACGGGAGCGCGGACCCGCGGACGGACTACCAACCGCCTTGTGTTTTTATCTCTGCCCCTGCATTCTAATACAGAGCTGTCTCTCTGTCAATCCAGCAGGCCAGCCAGAAGCGCCAGGGCAGGAGCCAGCCGTGCGGGCGCTGTTCCCGGATAATTGACTACCAGAGTGTGGAGGGGGGCCGCCCCCGGCCGCTGCTGGTAGTCCGTGAGAAAGGAGAGCCTTACTCCGCGCGCCTCCATCTCCCTCGACAACCAACTGTCCTCCCTTTCCGTCTCCAGCTCCAGCAAAAAATGGAGTCCGGCCTCCTCTCCAAGCACACGGCAGCGGCCGGACAGAGGACTTTGGCCGATGGCTGCCAGCACCTCGTCCCGGCGATTTCGGTAAAAGACACGCATCCGGTTCACATGGGACTCAAAATAGCCCTCCTCCAGAAAGCTTGCCAGGGTATACTGCTCCATCGCCGGAACTGTACAGGAGTAGAAGCCTAGCCGACGTGGATATTCCTCCATCAGAGAGGGCGGCAGCACCATATAGCTGACACGCAGCGAGGGGGCCAGTGACCTGGAAAAGGTATTCATATAGATGACCCGTCCTGCAGCGTCTATGCTCTTCATCGCTGGTATAGGGCGCCCTGTAAAGCGAAACTCACTGTCGTAGTCGTCCTCGATGATATATCCCCTTTGCTCCTCCGCCCATCGCAGAAGCGCCTGCCGGCGCAGGATGGGGGTCACTGTCCCTGTGGGGAACTGGTGGTTGGGCGATATATGGAGGATCTGCACCCCCCTCTCCTCTACCTCCTGGGGGCGCACCCCCCGGCTGTCCATCGGAAGGGGGATGCATCCCGCCCCGTTCAGGCCGTATATTCTGGCCGCCTTAGAGTAGCCAGGGTCCTCTACCCCGTACAGCAGGTCCCGGCCCAAAAGCTGTACGATCAAATTATACAGGTACTCCGTCCCCGCCCCCACCACAATCTGCTCCGGTGCGGCGGAAATGCCCCGGAACTGGTAGAGATGTCGGGCGATTGCCTGCCGCAGAGGATAGACACCGTTGTGGGGAGTCGCCTGAAGCAGCTCGGCTCCCCGCTCCGTAAGTATTCTTCGCATCAGCCGGGCCCAGACAGAAAAAGGGAAGCCCTCTGTCCCGCTTCCGGTCCCCCGCAGGTCCAGCCGCCACTCCCGCTGTTCCCTGTTCTTTTCCCTGGCCTCTGCCGGATTCTCCCTAACTGGTCCTGTCTCCACCGGGTTGACAAAATACCCCCGCTTTTCCCTGGCGTTCAGGTACCCCTCCGCCTCCAACTGGGCATAGGCGTTCTCCACCGTTACCACTGCGGTATTCAAATGGGTGGCCAGGGTCCGCTTGGAGGGCAGCTTCTCCCCCGCTTTCAAGCGGCCGGACAGGATGTCCTCCTTGATGCAGCGATACAGATAGTCGTACCTGGCCAGGCTCCCTCGCTTTTCCAAATCATATGTCAGCATAAACAGCCCTCCAATCTGATCCTATAAAAAAGTTATAGTTTGGTCCTTTTAATCATATCAGATATGATTAAAATACAACTCAGTAGAAAAAGCAAGCAAAAATTTCCCCACCACTTTCAAAGGAGCGATCATCATGTCAGATACCAAGATCCGTAAGCTGGTATTAGCCGCCCTCTTTGCCGCCCTGTGTACCATCATGACCCTGGTCATCCAGGTTCCCTCCCCCATGCAGGGCTATGTCAACCTGGGAGACTGTGCCGTTCTTCTCTCCGCCTGGGTTCTGGGCCCACTCTACGGCGGGGCCGCCGCCGGCGTAGGTTCCATGCTGGCGGACCTTCTCTCCGGCTACGCTCACTATGCTCCTGGAACCTTCGCTATCAAGCTGGCGATGGCCGTAGTGGCCGCCCTGCTGTTTCAGGCTCTCCAACGGCGCCGCACTCCAAATGTACTCCTCTCCCAGGCTGTGAGCGGCTTTGCGGCTGAGATCATCATGGTAGCCGGCTATTTCGGCTACGCCTGCCTGTGGCTGGGCAAGGGTCTGGCCGCCGCGGCCTCCGTGCCGGGGAATATCATTCAGGGGCTCTTTGGGCTGGCCGCCGCGGCCGCAGTCTACGCCGTACTCAGCCGTGGCCACGCCCTAACTCATATAACCCACTGATTCCGACAAGGTCCCACCGCCGAAATCTTGCCCGCTAATCGAAAGAAGCTGGAGGAAAGGCACAGCCTTTCCTCCAGCTTTTCTCCTCTCTCCGCCGGGTATTCCGCGTCATATTCTAAGAAGCAGGACGGCGATACGAAAGTATACCATCAGGGATATCCCATCCGCGATGGTGGTGATCAAGGGGCTGGCCATCACAGCAGGGTCCAGATGGGCACGGCTGGCCAGAATAGGCAGGAAACAGCCCAGCAGCTTTGATACAATCACCGTCACTACCAAAGTCAGGCTGACCACTATGGCCACTATCAGATCCAGGTGGTCCAAAACAGTCAGTCGCAGCAGATTGACAGCGGCCAGGGTAATCCCACACAGCACTCCGACCTGTATCTCCTTCCAGGCCACCTTCCACCAGTCCCCATACCCTATCTCCCCCAGGGAGAGCCCCCGGATGATGGTGACGGAGGACTGGCTGCCGCAGTTCCCTCCCGTATCCATCAGCATGGGGATAAAGGCAGTAAGTACCACCTGGGCGGCCAGGGCAGTCTCATAATGGGTAATAATGGCCCCGGTAAAGGCCGCCGATACCATCAGCAACAGGAGCCACAGCACACGCTTTTTGTAGATCTCCCACACGCTGGTTTTTAGATAGGGCCGCTCGGAAGGAAGGATGGCGGCCATCCGCTCCATATCCTCAGTGGCCTCGTCCCGCAGTACCTCCATGGCATCCTCCGCGGTGACTGTCCCAACAAGCTTTCCCTCGTCATCCACCACAGGCAGTTCCACGCAGTCCGCCGCCTCCATCAGACGCACAGCCTCCTCCTGGTCATACTCCGGAGTAAGGACAGCCCTAGGGGCGGACATGGCCTGATCCAAACGGGCGCAGTCGGGCGCCGCCACCAGTTCGTAGAGGGTAAGAGCACCCAACAGGCGCCCCTCCTCATCCACCACATAGCAGCTACTCATAAAATCCTGGGGCACACCCACCTGGCGCAGGCGGGCCAGTGCCTCCCGGGCACGCATCCGCGGAGAGAGCTCCAGGGGCTGACGGGACATGATAGCCCCCACAGTCCCAGGGATGGCAGGGATCATATTGATGTTCTTCATAACAGCTTCCTCCTTGTCGTCGAGTTCGGTTTTTTACCGTTTCGTGACAGGAGGTCCGGCAAACTCAGCCGGCTGTCTCGGCGCCCATCCCAGGACGCCGCGTACCATATTGAGTTTGTCCGCCGGGACCTCGACTGCCGCTGTCCATGAGATGTTCACCTCTCTTTGCTTCAAAATCGCTCCGGATAGAAAAGAGCACGCAAGCCGCGGCGGCGGCAAGCGTGCTCTGCACATACCCTATCATGCCACCGTCCAAGCTTTAGCGTCGCGGGGCGGTGAAGTCGCGTTAAATCCTGCCTTCTGTTCGACAGGACCTGTTCAAACCAACGAAGGATGTCTCCATCCCTTTGCGGCAGCGACCCATATCCCCACGGTAGCCTTACCTACCGGATTACGGGGCTATTATATCCTCTTTCTGGCGGGCTGTCAACCCCTGGTTAAGCGGCTTGGCCGTCACTGCACCACCACGTTCTCCGCCCCCAGCCGTTCCGTCAGGTCAGCCACCAGGGCTGGATGGATTTGGCAGTAGGAGCCCACACGCTTTTTGCAGTCCTCAAAATAAAGCACCACCCGGCTCTCTCCGGGGAAAAAAGAGAGGGCCAGCCGGACCTTACGCAGGCGAGGGTCCTCTCTGGCGGGCAGGCGGAGGTAGAGCGTCTTTTCCTCCTCCCCTGTCATCTCCCCATTTAGGTCTCCCAGGGGGCGGATCTCATCCACCATGAGCTGTGGCTCCTTCTCGTCCCGGACAGAGATCCGGCCCGTAGCCAGGATCGCCGAGTTTTCCCTGATATGGCTGCCACTATTCTCCAGCACTTTGGCAAAGCACAAAAGCTCCATCGAGGCAGTATCATCCTCCAGGTTGACATAAGCCATCAAGGTGTTATTCCGGGTGGTTCTGGTACGGTAAGTGGAAATAATACCGGCCACTGATACCCTCTGGTTGTCCCGGTACTCCTTAGGTCCATCCTCCCGCTGAAAGTCCAGCAGGATAGAGCCGATGCTCACCGCCCCCTTCCGCCTGGCCATCTCCCGGTACTGATCCATGGGATGCCCGGACAGATACAGCCCGGTGATTTCCTTCTCCATGGTCATCAGCTCCTGAGCGCTGTACTCCGCCAGCTCCGGCAGGACCAGTGCGGGAAGGGGGGCGCTCTCCTCCACTCCGCCGAGCCCAAAGAGATCCAGCTGCCCCTCCACGTTCCGCTTCCGAGCCGCGGCAATCCCGTCCAGCACTTGGCCGTATACCTGCATCAGTTGGGACCTACGGTAGCCCATGCGGTCAAAGGCTCCGGATTTGATGAGACTCTCCACCACTCTCCGGTTTAGATCCTGGTCAAACATCCGGTCGCAGAAGTCCATAAAGTCTGTAAAGGGTCCACCCTTTTCACGTTCTGACAACATGGCGTTTACAACGTTTCGTCCTACCCCCTTCAGGGCCACCAGGCCAAAGCGGATTCCTCCCTCTACCACAGTGAAATCGGCCTGGGACTCGTTCACATCAGGGGGAAGCAGAGGGATATCCATATCCCGGCACTCTGAGATATACTCCGCCACCTTCTCGGTGGAATCCAGCACCGAGGTGAGCAGAGCGGCCATGTACTCCTTGGGGTGGTGGCACTTGAACCAGGCGGTCTGATAGGCCACCACGGCGTAACACACAGCGTGGGCCTTGTTGAAGGCGTAGTTGGCAAAATCGTTGATTTCATCGTAGATAGACTCGGCAATAGCGGCGGGTACTCCGTTGTGCTCACAGCCGACAATATTCCGCTCCGGGTCCCCGTGGATAAAGGCAGCCCGCTCCCGCTGAATATCCTTCATTTTCTTTTTAGACATGGCGCGGCGCACCATGTCGGCCTGTCCCAGGGAGTAGCCTGCCAGCTGTTGGAAGATCTGAATGACCTGCTCCTGGTAAACGATACATCCATAGGTATTGGACAGGATGGGCTCCAGGGCCGGGTGCTTATAGGTAATCTTGTCCGGATTGTTTTTGCTGGCAATAAAGCGTGGAATGGAATCCATGGGGCCAGGGCGGTAGAGGGCGATGATGGCGGTGATATCCTCGATATTCTGTGGCTTGAGGCCGAGGCACACCCCGGTCATTCCCGCAGACTCCATTTGGAACACACCGGAGGTCTTCCCCTCTGACAGCATAGACATGGTAGCCGGGTCGTTCAAGGGGATGCTTTCTAGTGTAAAGTTCTTTTCCTTGCTTCGGACCATTTTGACCGCGTCATCCAGAATCGTCAGGTTACGCAGTCCCAGGAAGTCCATTTTCAGCAGTCCCAGCTCCTCCAGAGTGGTCATCACATACTGGGTAACAGGCAGGCCGTCGTTGGTCGCTAGGGGCACATAGTCGCAGACCGGCTGGCTGGTGATAACCACACCCGCAGCATGGGTGGAAGTATTCCGCGGCATCCCTTCGATGGCCATGGCGGTATCGATGAGCTTTTTGATGCTCTCATCCCCGTCATACAGCTCTCTCAGCTGTTTAGACAGCTTCAAAGACTCCTCCAGCGTGATGTGCAGCGCTCCAGGACCACTGGGGATAAGCTTGGCCACCGCATCCACATCTCCGTAAGGCATTCCAAGAACCCGCCCCACGTCCCGGACAGATCCCCTGGCCGCCATGGTACCAAAGGTGACGATCTGGGCCACATGGTCGGCACCATATTTTTTGTTTACATAATCAATGACCTCTTGCCGGCGGCGGATACAGAAGTCAATATCAATATCGGGCATGGATACCCGCTCTGGGTTGAGAAATCGCTCAAAATACAGGGAGTACTGCATGGGGTCCAGGTCTGTGATATTCAGGCAGTAAGACACCATGGAGCCGGCAGCCGACCCGCGCCCCGGTCCCACAGGGATGTGGTTTCCCTTGGCAAACGCGATAAAGTCGGACACAATAAGGAAATAATCCACAAAGCCCATCTTACGGATCATATCCATCTCGTATCGCAGCTGCTTCCGATATTCCTCAGGCTGGTCCGGATAGCGGCGTGCAAAGCCATCCATACACAGCTTTTCAAAGTACGCCTCCCCGTCTGTCCAGCCCTCTGGGAGCTGAAAGTGGGGCAGGTGATATTTTCCAAACTCAAATTCCACATCACACAGTTTGGCAATTTTGGCAGTGTTCTCCAGCGCCTCAGGATAGTTGGGGAACAGTGCGGCCATCTCATCCTCTGACTTGACATAGAACTGGTCGGTTTCAAACTTCATACGATTGGGGTCGTCCACAGTCTTGCCCATTTGAATGCACATCAGAACGTCCTGTGTCTCCGCATCCTCCTGGCGGAGATAGTGGGCGTCGTTGGTGGCGATAAGGGGGATGCCTGTTTCCTCATGGATGCGGACCAGCGCGGCATTCACCTGCTTCTGGGCCGCAATGCCGTGGTCCTGGAGCTCCAGGTAGTAGCCGTCCTCTCCAAACAGCTCCCGCATCTCCAGTGCCACCGCCTTAGCCTGCTCATACTCCCCCGCCAGCAGCAGCTTGGGCAGTTCTCCGCCCAGGCAGGCGGAGCAGGCGATCAGGCCGCCAGCGTGCTCCCGCAGTAAGTCCATGTCGATGCGGGGCTTAATGTAAAATCCCTCTAGATAGGCCTGAGACACCATATAGGACAGGTTTCGATAGCCCTCCTCGTTCCGGCAGAGGAGCACCAGGTGGCGGGAATCCGCGTCAAACTCATGGACCTTTTGGAAGCGGGTGCGGCCCCGTGGCGCCACATAGACCTCGCAGCCGATGATGGGTTTGATCCCCTCGGCCTTGCAGGCCCGGTAAAAATCAATGACTCCATACATACAGCCGTGGTCAGTGATGGCCACCGCATCCTGCCCCAGCTCCTTGACCCGCTCCACCAGCTTTTTGATCCGGCAGGCTCCGTCCAGTAAGGAAAACTCCGTATGCAGATGTAAATGGACAAAGGACATAGCCTTTTCTCCTCCCTGGGACAAACTGCCCCACCACTTCTTCATTTCTCGCTCTAAAATTTGATTTCTAGAGTGCGGTTCACTCCGCCGCCTGCTTTAGCCTCTCCCCCGTGAGGCGGTAAGTAGTCCACTCATCCATGGGAGTGGCGCACATCTTTTGGATATAAAAGTTAATAGAAGGGGTGTTCCAGTCCAGGCAGGCCCATTCCAGCCGCCCGCACCCACGTTCCACCGTGATACGGGCAAGTCTCTTTAGCAGGGCCTCCCCGTAGCCCTTTCCACGCTCCTCAGGCAAAACGAACAGGTCCTCTAGATAGATGCCCGCCCGGCCCAAAAAGGTGGAGAAGTTGTGGAAGAACAGAGCAAAGCCCACCTCTCTCCCACCGGCCGCAGCGAAGATGACCTCCGCCTTCTGTTTCTCAAAAATCCATTCCCGCAGCAGCTCCGGTGTGGCCACCACCTGGTCGGACATATGCTCATAATCCGCCAGAGCCCGGATAAAGGACAGGATCAACTCCTCATCCCCTGGGACCGCGGTCCGAAATGTACAAACTGTCATCGTATCTCTCCTTGTCATAGGCGCGCTTTTGATTGGCTAGGGCCTGTCCCTCTTACCGCTTTTTTCTTAACTGCTTTTTGCTTCTCTCCGCTTCCCCTGTCCATGGGTCCTATATTTCCATATTGAACCAGAGAACAGCGGGGCAGCTCAAAATCTGTCAGCTTGTGCTTTGGGACTCCCAGGGAATGCGATCCGGCTAACCATTTTGCGCCTTCCCTGCATACGCCCGTTCATCTATCCTTCCTCTCTCCCCAACTCTACCAGCTTCCGCAGGCGGTGGTTCAGTGCTGACTTGGTGATCGGTGGATCACACCGCTCCGCCAGCTGGGACAGGGTGTCCTCTGGATGGGCTAGTCGAAGGGCGGCGGTCTCCTTCAGCTTGTCCGGCAGAAGGGCCAGCCGGCCCCGCTCCTCCAGGCGCCGTATGGCCTCCAACTGGACCATGGCCGCCTCCACCGCCTTATCCAGATTGGCGGCATCACAGTTTACCCTTCGGTTCACGCTGCCCCGGATGTCCTTCTCCAGCTTGGCGTTCATCACTTCCATAGCGGACACAGGGGCACCGATGGAGGTAAGAAAATCCTCGATCCGGTCACTCTGCTTAAAGTAAATGACAGAATTTCCCTTCCGCTGGGCCGCTTTGGGCTCCAGCTCCATTTCCCGCATCAAGGCCTCCAGCTCCCGGCTGACGCTCTGGTGCGTGGTAGCCAGCTCCAGGTGGTAGCCCTTTCTGGGGTCGGTCACCGATCCGCCCGCCAGAAAGGCTCCCCGCAGAAAGGAGGTCCGGCAGCAGCTCTCCTCCAGTACAGCAAAATTCAAATGGAGGGCCAGCGCGCCCAAGTCGCTGCCGAAGGTCTGATGGACAGCCGCCAGCTTATCCCGGTCCATGATGGAGAAGATATACTTCCCCTCCCCGTCTGGCAGGCGGTCAAAGGTGATACGAAACGCCTTTTTCAGCAGTGGAGGCAGCCGCTTGGCAAAGGCTTCGCTCTCTGTCATCACCCGGATCTCCCGGGCACTGAAGGTATTGCAGTAGAGCAGCACACCGTAGGCCTCCGCCTGGGCACAACACCGCCGGTTGAGTGGGATCCGGCATAGCTCAGCCTTTACATCTCCGGAAAAGGACATGGTCATTCCTCCAATATGTAGCGCCTCTCTCCCCGGAAGATGCGCACCGCCCGCTGACGGTAGATCTCCAGCAGGGCGGCCGCCAGCTTATCCGGGTCATGGCGGGCAAAATCGCCCTTGTCGGAGGCCAGAGGCCGCTCCTCCAGCTCCAGCCCCATCGCGGCGACGCGCTCCCGGTCCACCGTTAGAGGCGCCGCGTCCTCCACCCGGTATTTCTCCACTAGCCCAGGATGAACTGGCGCACTGTTGGCCAGACACAGGTCCAGCAGCCCCGGCTCCCCGTGGACCAACAGGGCTTCCAGGTGGTCAGCGGCGGTATACCCCTCTGTCTCTCCATCCTGAGTCATGATGTTGCACACATAGATCTTTGGCGCGTCCGACTGGGCGATGGCTTTGGCCACCCCGTCCACCAGCAGATTGGGGATCACACTGGTATACAGGCTCCCCGGCCCCAGCAGGATCAGATCCGCGTCACGGATGGCCTCCAGAGCGGCGGGCAGAGGGGCGGGCCGCTCTGGGATCAGCGCCACCCGAGAGATCCGGCAGTCCTGCTCTTTTTTAAAATGGTATATCTTGGACTCTCCCACCACACGGGCCCCGTTTTCAAAGATGGCCTCCAGCTGCACGTCCGCGCTGGTAACCGGGATGACTCGGCCCGTGATCGCCAGCACCTGGCTCATCTGGCTGACCGCCTCCTCAAAGGAGCCGGTCACCCCATTCAGGGCCGCCAGAATCAGGTTGCCAAAGGACTGTCCGGAGAGGGAGCCCTCAGTAAAGCGGTAGGTCAGCAGCTTCTCCATGATGGGCTCCGTGTTGGCCAGGGCCTCCATACAGTGGCGGATATCACCCGGGGGCGGCATTCCAATATCCCGGCGAAGCATTCCAGAGCCTCCCCCGTCATCCGCCACAGTGACGATGGCGGTCAGATTCTTGGTATATTTTTTTAAGCCGCGCAGCATGGTGGAAAGGCCCGTACCGCCGCCCACAGCGACGATCTTGGGCCCCCGCTCCCACTGCTGGAGGCTGGGCAACGTATCGCTCATAACCGCTCCTTTCCCTGAAAGGACAGACCTGCTCCGTGTCCCGTATCCAGGCCACGGCCCCTGCCATCAGTTTCTTCCCAAGTCCCGGTGGCTCTCCGCCACAGGCCAGCCCTGTCCTCTGATCCGCTCGGCTAGAGCATGGGCGATGGCCACGGACCGGTGGTGCCCGCCGGTGCAGCCCACGGCGATGACTAGAGCCGTCTTGCCCTCCTCCTCATACCGGGGAAGGAGCCAGCCCACCAGGGCCCACAGCCGCTCCAAAAACTCCTCTGCCTGGCCGCCGTGAAACACATAGTCCCGCACCCCCTGGTCCAGTCCGGTAAGGGGACGCAGGTCAGCTACATAGTAGGGGTTGGGCAGGAAGCGGACATCCAGGACCAGATCGGCCTCCATAGGCACCCCGTGCTTGAATCCGAAGGAGGACACCCGAATGTCCATCCGCCCCTCTGTGGAACTGCCCTTAGCAAAAATGCGGCGCAGCTCTCCCTTCAGCTTGGCGGGGGACAGATTAGTGGTGTCGATTATATATTCCGCCCGCCGGCGCAGGGGCTCCAGCATCTGCCGCTCCAGAGAGATGGCCTGCTCCAGACTGTCGCACTCCTCGGCCAGAGGGTGGCTGCGGCGGCTCTCCTTATACCGCTTGATAATAGTTTCGTCCGAGGCATCCATAAAGAGGATCCGGTAAGCGCACTTCATGGCCTTCAGGTCAGTTAGGGCCTGGAACAGGCTATCAAAGTTAGTGCCGCCCCGGATGTCGGTGACCAGAACCACCCGGTCATACTCCCCGGAGCCAGCCATACCGAGTTCTGCGAACTTGGGGATCAGGGGGGCGGGCAGATTATCCACACAGAAGAAATCCATATCCTCCATAAAAGAGGCGGCTTTGCTCTTTCCCGCTCCGGACAGGCCGGAGATGATAACAAATTCCATCCAATCACACCTCACCGCCGCCTCTCCGCCAAGGACCAGGCGGCTTTTCTCTTTCTATAAGGTCCAACAGGCGGCATGGGACCTTCCACCGGGTAGAGCGGCAGGCCCCTAGGGCAAGCACCTGGACACCTCTATTCCTAGAGCATAAGCCAGCGGCTTGTCGCCAGGACCCTCCCGTCACCGGAGGACTTTCACTTCCATCTCCAGTGCTACGCCAGTTTCCGCCAGGACACGGGCCTTCACCCGCTCTACCAGCTCCAGCACATCCGCGCAGGTGGCGCCTCCCCGATTTACGACGAAACCGGCGTGCTTCTCCGACACCTGAGCGCCTCCCACACACACACCCTTCAACCCACACTGATCGATGAGGGCGGCAGCAAAGTGGCCTGTTGGGCGCTTGAACATAGAGCCGGCGCTGGGGTATTCCAGAGGCTGCTTCTCGCTGCGTCGCCGGGCCAGTTCCTCGATTTTCGCCCGGATCTCCTCCGCTTCCCCTTGGGGCAGAGAGAACTCCGCCTTCAGGATAAGCCAGTCGGGGTGCCGAGCAAAGATGCTGCTGCGGTAGCCAAACTCACACCCGGCGGCGGGGATGGTATGCTCGTTCCCCTCCCCATCCAGATAGGTGACGGCAGTGACCACCTGGGACAGCTCACCTCCATAGGCCCCGGCATTCATCATTACACCGCCCCCCAGGGACCCCGGTATGCCGTGGGCGAACTCCAGCCCGGCCAATCCCCGGCCCAAGGCCGCCCAGGCCAGACGGGCCAGTGAGATCCCACTCTCCGCCCACAGGCGGCGGTTCACCTCCTGGGTCTGATCTAAGCCGCACAGCTTCACCACAAATCCTCGGTAGCCCTCATCCGGCACCAGCAGGTTGGAGCCGTTGCCCAAAAAGAAGGGACGGATTTCCAGCTCCCCGGCCGCCCTCACCGCCGCCTTTGCCTCCCCTACTGTTCTGGGCAGGGCCATCAGGGCCGCCGGGCCGCCAATCCGAAAGGTGGTATGCCGAGACATAGGTTCCTCCGTCCTCAGCTCCAGCTCAGGGCAGCGATCTCTTAAATTACGCAACAACTGTTCCAATCGATCCATATTGCCTCCTGGCATCCTCAGGATAAAATCATGTACCGAATTATTATAACAAATTTTTTCTCCAAATAGAATAGGCAGAATCAGAAATATATCCTCTCCGGGCTCCCTCCTCTGTTCGGTCAGTACCCCTTTCACGGGTCCCACTCCGTAATGCCGCAAAAAATGGGCCCCTCCCTGTGTGGGGAGGGGCCGGTTTTACGGTTCCTGCTTTTCAGACTGCTCCGTTTTCCACTTCTTATACTTTCTCAGACCTGCCCATCCGCCAATGGCCGCGGCAGCAATCAAGATGACTAGGACCACCAGGTTGTAGGACATCCACACCAGCAGCTCCTGAGCGCTCCGGACAAAGCCCTCGCAGCTGGCCTTGAAGCCGGCGGTCATCCGCTGGCCGAGGGTAGAGCTCTCCCCCACCTCCTGGACCACCTTTCCTACCTCTTGCAGATAGATGGTAAAGGTAGAGTAGCTGATCAACGCATCGTAGCGGTTCAGGGTGGAGGACAACTGCTCGATCTGATACTCCACATCACCCAGGGCATTCTCCAGAGAGATGATATCCTCCATGGTGTCCGCCTGCTCCAGCAGGGCAAGCAGGCGCTCCTGCTTGGTCCGCTGCGTCTTCAACCGGGTCTCAGCGTCATAGTACCGCTCCCCCACGTCCTCGCTGCTCTCGCTGCTCTCCGTGATATAGCCCAGTGTCCCGGCGCTATTGAAAAAGTCGCTGTACCGCTCTGCCGGCACTCGGACGACGTACTCCCCCCAGCGGCTGGCACTGGCATCCCGGTAGCTCCCTCCGCGCACAGCGGCGGTTTCAAAATATCCCCCGCACTCCGACACCAGACGGTCCAGGGCCTGGACCGTCTGGTCGAACTGCTCCGTCTGGATGCTGAACTCCGCCCGGCGGACCAGTTTGGCTCCTGCGTTCTGATAGACGGAGCTATCCGTGCCCTGTTCGTCCGCGCTGGGCTCCATAGGAGCGGCCTCCCCGCCAAAGCCTATGTCCCAGCCGGAAGATATGTCCGCGCTGGAAGCCGTGTTTCCCGCAGCGACCCCAGAGTCCTTGCCATTGTTTCCGCTGCCACAGCCTGCCAGCAGCAAAAACAGCAGAGTCAGCCCCGCGGCCAGTGTCTTTTTTCCTCTCATAACAGATCCCCCTTTTTCATTTCGTCTCGACTCTTTCGCGCGTCACTTCCCACCAAGGTGGAAGCCTTCCGCGGCCTCTAATTCTCTAGACGAAATCTGTGGGATCTGGTTCGGATTTTTTTATTAAAATTTTATATCATGTCGCACAGCAGAGCGGCCCCTACCACTCCGGCGTCGTTGCCCAGTGCGGCCCGCTCCAGCCGGGTGGGCATGGATTTGTCATAGGAGCCCTTCTTTACCAGCTCCCGCAGGGGAGTCAGCAGCAGATCGTCGTCCGCGTTGCTGATGCCACCGCCCAGACAGATGATCTGGGGCTGTAAGATATTGACCAGATCGATTAGACCTATGGACAGCCCCTGGCGGTAATTCTCCAGCACCCGAAGGGCGGTTCCGTCCCCCTGTCTGGCCCCCTGGAAGGCGGTCCGCCCCTGGACCTTGGAGAGATCGCCGCCGCATAGCTCCCACAGAACACTGTGCCGGTCCTGCTCCATCGCCTGGCGGGTCATCCGAATGAGGGCGGTGGCCGAGCCATACTGCTCCCAGCAGCCGTGATTGCCGCAGCCGCAGGGGGCACCGCCGGGCTGGATAATCATGTGGCCCGCCTCCATGCCCGAATTGGCATACCCGGTAAACAGCCTGCCTCCCGCCACCATACCGCTGCCGATTCCTGTGCCCAGGGTGACCACCACTGCCGGGTCACAGCCTTTCGCGGCGCCGGCCCAGTACTCACCGATGGCCGCACAGTTGGCGTCGTTGCCCAAAAAGAACGGCACATCCCACTCCTGCTGGAACAACTGACGCACCGGCGTATCCCGGAAGGGCATATTGGCGGTCTGGACCACCACGCCGGTCCTGTTGTCCACCAGGCCCGGAAAGCCGGCTCCCACAGCTTGGATCTGATCCAGGGCCACCCCCTCCTCCCGGCATACCTCTACGGCCAGCCGGACCAGCTGGCGACACAGCCCCGCGCCATCTAGGGACTTGTCCACCGGCACCCCGGCTTTCCTCAGGATACTGCCCTCCCGGTCCACCAGACCGGCGACCAGGTTGGTCCCTCCTACATCGATACCCACATAGTACATGGTCACAGATCTCCCTCTTCCATCAGCTTTTCGAAGTGCCGGTCCATCCGGTTGGTCAGCTCCAGAGCGGCATTGTGGCCCATCTTGCGGTTGCGGTTGTTCATGGCCGCTACCTCGACAATACTGGCCAGGTTCCGGCCGGGCTTCACCGGGATAGTGGCCTCCGGCACCTTGACCCCCAAAATATCCGTCTGCACGGTATCCAGCCCCAGCCGGTCGTAGACCGCATGGTCGTCCCAGGGCTCCAGGTCGATGACCAGATCGATCTGCTGCTTGTCCTTGATAGCTCCCATACCGAATAGCCGGCGCACGTCGATGACTCCGATGCCCCGCAGCTCCATGTAGTGCCGGATCAGTTCGGGAGCAGTTGCCTCCACAGTGCCGTGGTTCGTCAGGCGGATCTCCACCGCGTCGTCCGCCACCAGGCGGTGGCCGCGCTTGATCAGCTCGATAGCTACCTCGCTCTTACCCACGCCCGACTCCCCCTGGAACAGAACACCCTCTCCATATACCTCCATCATAACTCCGGACCGAGTGATTTTGGGGGCCAGGCGGTCACATAGGCTGCCGATCAGGTTGCTCATGAAGGCGGAGGTCTGTGCCTTGGTGCGCAGCACCGTGCGGTCGTACTTTTCCGCCATCTCCATACACTCAGGGAAGGGCTCCATCCCACGAGTGACGATCAGGCCGGGGACCGGGTAAGACAGCAACGCCTCAAAGCGTTCTCTCCGCTTCTCCGGCTCCAGTGTCTCCAAATAGGTGTACTCCGTCAGACCGATGAGCAGCAGCCGCGCGGTATCAAAATGCTCAAAAAATCCAGTCAGCGGCAGACCGGGACGGTTCACGTCCACCGTCCGGAGCGGGACGTTCTCATAGTTTGTTCCTTTGTTCAGCACCTCCAGACCAAATTCCTGGATAATATCTCCCAGCCGGACACTGCTTATTCCTTCCGCCATTGGGACACGCTCCTTTCACTGCGTTATCAATGGGGCTAACCCCCCTTGATCTTCCTTATTTTTCAGTATAGACGAAAAGCGACTGGGACGCAAGCGCACCGCACCTCTTTCTAAAATTTTTTCGTGGCCAGTTTTTGAAAAAAGTGCTTGCATTCTGCCGGAATATCTGTTATGATATCAGTCGAAGCTTTTTGGAAAGCGATTCTCATAGCGAGGAGGTAAGCAACATGGCCAAATGCGAATTCTGCGACAAGGGCGTCACCTTCGGCATCCAGGTCTCCCACTCCCATCGTCGTTCCAACCGCACCTGGAAGCCCAACGTGAAGCGCGTGAAGGCGATCGTGAAGGGCACTCCCACTCACGTTTACGTCTGCACCAGATGCCTCCGTTCCGGTAAGGTCACCCGCGCTGTGTAATGGAATATGGCAAATAGAAAGTCAGCCGCCCATACGGGCGGCTGACTTTTTTAGTCCTCTATCCATCTGTGTGCTCTCCCTGGCCGTTTATCACGATATCCCAGACATAGTTTAGATAGGCCCATCCCGGCCGGTCGGTCCGAGTATAGTAATCGATCATATACACGGTTCCATCCTCCTCCAGCAGATCAGACAAAATCGGAACGGTTTCCATCTCCCAAATCTCCTCCCCGATCTGAACTACCACATGTGTCTGATCAGTTACCTCCAGGACCTGTGCCACGCCCGTATGGGCGGTATATCCGGACATCCAAACAAAGTAGGCGATCTGTGCCCCTGCCAGCAGCGCCAGGGTCAGCGCCAGAGCCCAATACCGCCGCCAGCGTTTTTGCCGTACTATACGCCATAGCACCGCGATCAGCCATATCCAGGTGGCCGCCACAGTAATCAGGATCACCAGGTTAAATATCTCATGAAGGCCGTAGGACACATATCGGTAATTCCCCTGACCCGCCATTCCCTCCTGCCAGAGGTACACCATCCAGATCATAACGATGGCAAAAATGCCGACTAACGCCCGCACCACATGAAAGCCCACCGTCCTTGCTGTCCGCTCCAGCACCTTGGCGCCGTCCTCCGGCGGGGCAGCGGAGGGGGAGCCGGGGATAATTTCCTCCTCCCCTCTTAGCTTGTCCAGCAATTCCCGGCAGCTCTGACAGTCTGTCAGGTGCTCCTCCACCAGTTTGGCGCTGTCCTGACTGCATATCCCGTCCACATACAGGGGCAGCAGGTCACGGATGATATCACAGTTGTTTTTCATTTTTCTCCCTCCTCTATCATGGCTCTTAATTTTTCCCTGGCCCGGTGATAGGTCACACGGGCCCAGCTCTCACTCTTCCCGTATTGAGCAGAAAGCTCCTCATAGGGGCGCTCCTCCAGGGCCTTAGCTACAAAGACAGAACGGTATGGCTCCTCCAGGCGCTCTACCAGATCCAGCCATTCCCAGAGAGAGCTATCCCACGCTCCGCGCTCCTGACACACCGGAAACGGCTCCCGCCGCCTCCGCGTCTCATGGGTCAGCCAGGTATTTTTTGCGATCTGGCACAGCCAGACAGACAGCCTGCACTCCCCTTTGAAGCGGTGGATATGAAGCAGAGCCTTAACAAAGGTATCCTGAGTTAGGTCCTCCGCCTCTTGTGGAGGGCATCCACGGCTGACAAGAAAGCGATATACCAGCCTTGCGTTTTCCCGATAGACCAATTCAAACTCCCGGTAATCTTCCCAGCTCAACCGTTTCTCCCTCCCCCTTCTGTTTTAACTATAAGACTATCGACGAGGCCCTTTTGTTACAAAGAAACACTGCACCGCATCAGAAAAGGCCGCCCATGGGCGGCCTTTGAAGTGTTTTTTCCGACGTACACACCGCCGAAAAAAACAGATTATCATTCTTTCGCGCCTTCCGGCGCGAAAGAATGCGAGGCTTTTTTCTAAGCAGCACTCAGCTCTCATCCGCCGTGGGAAGCCTCCAGGGGACATCCTTAAACGCTTCTCCGGCCTCCAGCGCCTCCACGGTACCGGCGGACACGTCCAGGATGTGGGCGGCAAAGTCCTCCGCCCGCTCCTCGGGCAAGAGGGCAGACAGCACGACGTCCACCCCATAGTCCACAGCTTCCACCACGCCGCCGAAGGAGCCGATCTCCCGGCGCATCCCCTCAAACTGGGCATAGGTGCAGGGGACCTCCATGGCCACCCACCGGCGGACCACCGAGATCCCCGCCCCATCCAGGGCGTCCTTAGCGGCGGCGGAATAGGCCCGAACCAGCCCCCCAGCCCCCAGGAGGATCCCACCAAAGTACCGGGTGACCACACACACCACGTCATTGACGTTCTCCCGTTGGAATACATTGAGCATGGGCTGGCCCGCCGTGCCCTGGGGCTCGCCGTCGTCGGAGTATCGCTCCACGCCCCCCTCCCGCAGCCGGTAGCACCAGCAGTTGTGCCGGGCGTCATAGCGCTTCTTTTTGGTCTCCTCAATCCGGGCCCTGGCCTCCTCCTCAGAGGACACCCGCCACACCTGGCCGATAAACCGGGATCGCTTCTCTACCAGTTCTGTCTGGCTGTGCTGGGTAGGAATATAGTATTCGATCATATAGTCACCTCAGTGCAGATAGTATGCGTTTGACCAGCCCGCCGGGCGGGGCACCCTATTCCTCCTCGGGAAACAGCTGGATGTCCAGCGCCTCGCAGATGCGGAAGAACTGTTCCAGAGAAGGATTTTTACGGCCTCTCTCTATTTCACTCAAAAATGTTTGCGTAATCCCAAGCTGCTGGGCCAGTTTATGCTGGCTCAGGCCTTTTGCTTCTCGCTTTGCTCTCATAATCTTACGATAATCCTTCATTGCAATCACCTGCTTTAAATTATAGTATAGCTGATAGCTATTCTTTTTGAAACAAGAGCTTACAGCTCTTGCTCGATTTAAGGTGATAGTATGGAGACCGCAGCGCATGGCTGGAAGACTTTTCCGAAAGCTGTGACTCCCTGCTGGAAGACGCCATTCTCCTTCGTGTCGCCATACGATATCTGACCACGACCTGTTCTCCCTGAGCGGGATCTTTACAAAATAAGCGGGACGGCGCTGGCCGTCCCGCCTCTCCTTATTTCAGCTTTGCGTACATACAGTAGTCGTGGAGCTGTCCATTTTTGACTACTCCCCGCGCCATCACGCCCTCCAGATGGAAGCCTGCCTTCTCCAGCACCCGCCGGGAGGCAGCGTTATGGGCATAGGGCTCGGCAAAGATGCGAACGATATCCCAGCGATGGAAGCCCAGGCGGCACATCTCCTCCACAGCGGCCGGCATAATGCCTCGGCCCCAGAATTCCCGCCCCAGCCAGTAGCCCAGCTCGGCGGAGAGGCGGTATACGTCTGTCCCTCTGGTCAGGGCGATGCTGCCCACTGCTTGCCCGTTCACAGAGATGGCTCGGAAGATAGCCTGTCCCTCATCCGCCGCCATACAGCTTTGGATAAACTCCCGTGCATCGGACAGGTGATAGGGGGCAGGAAATATGTCCCGGAGATTGGCCGCCACCTGGGGGTCATCTGCGTACCGGGTAATGGAGGGGGCGTCCTCCGGACGCCATTCCCGAAGCTCAAAGCCCACCGTCATTCCTCCCAGGGCTCTCTGTGAGGCTTCCACTCCTCCACCAGAGGGCCAAGCTGGCCGATGACCTTGGGGGTGCAGACCGCCACCACGTCGATGGTCTCACCATACTCCACGTTCTCCACCTTCGCGTCCTGGTATAGCTTTTCCAGCAGTCCGCCCCGGTCATAGGGCAGATGGATCGTAACCCGCCTAGCTCCGTTGTCCAGCCGCTTCCCTATGGCGGCCAGCAGCTCAGGCACCCCCTCCCCGGTCTTGGCAGAGATGGATACAATGCCCTCCCCGTGGGGCCGGATGTCCCCCGTCCACAGGTCGCACTTGTTGAATACCTCGATGCGCGGAGTTTGGTCCGCTCCCAGCTCATGGATCAGTTGATCCACCACCTGGGCCTGTTCCCTCCACTGGGGGTTCGAGGCGTCGATGACGTGGAGCAGCAAATCGGCATACTCCAGTTCCTCCAATGTGGCCTTGAATGCCTCTACCAGATGGTGGGGCAGCTTACGGATGAAGCCCACCGTGTCGGACAGCAGTACGGTACAGGTGTCAGAGATCTCCAGAGTCCGGGTAGTGGTGTCCAACGTGTCGAAGAGCCGGTCGTTTGCCGGGATTTCCGCCCCGGTCAGGTGGTTGAGCAGTGTGGACTTGCCCGCGTTGGTATACCCTACAATGGCCACCACCGGGACCTCGTTCTTGATGCGGCGCTCCCGCTGGGTGGCTCGTACCCGGCGGACCTCCTTCAAGTCCCCCTCCAGCTTGGATATCTTTTTCCGGATATGCCGGCGGTCGCTCTCCAACTGGGTCTCGCCGGGACCACGGGTGCCGATGGCGCCCTCCTGGCGCTCCAGGTGCTTCCACATACCCAGCAGCCGCGGCAGCAAATATTTGTACTGGGCCAGTTCTACCTGGAGGCGGCCCTCCTTGGTTCTGGCCCGCTGGGCAAAGATGTCGAGAATGAGGGCGGATCGGTCCAGAACCGCCACTCCCAGGTCCTCTGTGAGGGCCCGCTGCTGTGAGGGGGAAAGGGCGTTATCAAAGACGACCATGTTGGCATCCATGGCCTGGACCAGCTCTTTTACCTCGGCCACCTTTCCCTCCCCGATAAAGGTGCGGGGGTCTGGGCTGTCCTTGGACTGGGTGACCACACCCACAGTCTCTCCCCCCGCAGTCTCCAACAGAGCGGCTAGCTCCTCCATCGTCTCCTCGGTGGCGTTCTCCTCCTGGGACATGCTGAAGGCGTTCAGCCCCACCAGCACAGCCCGGTCAAATTTTTCTTGCGTAAGTTTGTCTGACATTTTTCCTCCGAATCACAGCGCGGGACTGCCCCCGCCTTATTTTTGCAGAACTTCCACGATTTCCCCGATGTACAGGGTGTGGTAATCCTTCTCCGGGTACCACTTCTCCCGGATCTCCTGGGGGATGTTTTTGGCATCCAGTGCCTGGGCAAATCGCTTACGGCACACCAGCACCAGTTCGGCCTGCTCGAAATAGGGAGCGCCACATTCCGCGGTTTTTACTGTAAAGCCGCATTCCTTTACCTTATCGATATCCCGTCCGCTCTTGGAACCGCATAGGGATAGGGCCTTCCGGTACTCCTCCCCAAAAAAGGTCAGGGTGAAATATTCTTCTTGGTCGATGAACTCCTTGGTATACCGCTGTGGCCGGATATAGCAGGTGGCCGCGGGCGCCCCCCAGATGACACCCAGCCCGCCCCAAGAGGCGGTCATCGTATTGCACCGCTCCTCTGTTCCAGCGGTGATCAGCATCCATTTGTCCCCAATCAGTGAAAAGGGATTTTCTTTCAGCTCCTTAGGTGCGATTTTCTTGAACATGACATTGTCCTCCTTAATTTAATATCATACAGGACCATTAAATAGGGTATGCGGCTGACCCGTCTTTTTTGCAGCGATACGCAAAAAGCCGCACCGATTCCTCGGTGCGGCTTTTGAAGGCGGGATCTTACTTGGCCAAGCCAAACTTCTTATTGAAGCGGCTGACACGGCCACCGGTGTCTACCATCTTCTGCTTGCCGGTGTAGAAGGGGTGACACTTGGAGCACACTTCCACGCGGATATCCTTCTTAGTGGAACCAGTTTCGATCACGTTGCCGCAGGCGCACCGGATGGTGGTCTGCTCATAATTAGGGTGGAGGCCTTCCTTCATTGTATGTTCACCTCTTTCTCCATGGAGGGTATTCTCGTAAACGCAACTGATATAATAGCATAGTTTCTGTGGAAAAGCAACCACTTTTTTCAAAAAAGTTTAGTCCCTCCCACTCCAAAATATCTCTTGACAAAGGGCCCTCCTTCGGCTAAAATGATGGGCAAGAAAATGCGATGAAGGGGAAAAAGGCAGGCCCCTCTCACCCAGAGAGCCGGCGGTTGGTGCGAGCCGGTGTGAGTCAGCCTGTGTATAACTGGCCCCCGAGCAGTCCATCTGAACCAGCGAGTAGGGTGGAACGTCTGGCCCCGTTACCGGCCGCGGCCTTGTTGGAGGCTATGAGGGCTGTGTGGGAGACCCACAGCTGAACCAGGGTGGTACCGCGTGGTTATAATACACGCCCCTGACTTTTAAAAGTCAGGGGCGTTTTTTCATCCCCTGATGGCCGCTCCGCCGCCAACTACAGCGGAGCAAACAAAAAGGAGGAACTCATTATGAACCCAGGCTACAAAAAGTACATCCCCTTCCAGCCCCAGAAGATCGTGGGCCGCACCTGGCCGGACAAGGTCATCACAAAAGCCCCCGTGTGGTGCTCCGTGGACCTGCGGGACGGAAACCAGGCTCTGGTAGACCCCATGAATATGGAGGAAAAGCTGGAATATTTCCACACCCTGCTGGACATTGGCATCAAGGAGATTGAGATTGGCTTCCCCTCCGCCAGTGAAACCGACTATGAGATCTGCCGGGAACTGATCGAGGGAGGGCACATCCCAGACGACGTGACCATCCAGGTGCTGGTCCAGGCCCGTGAACACCTGATCAAAAAAACCTTTGAGGCCATCCGCGGCGCCAAGCACGTCATCCTCCACTTCTATAACTCCACCTCCACCCTCCAGCGCAAGGTGGTATTCCATATGGACACTGACGGCATCACCAAAATCGCCACTGACGCCGCTGACCTGATCTATGAGATGGCCCAGCCCCTCATCCGGGAGGGCATGGACCTCCGCTTTGAATACTCCCCTGAGTCCTTCATGGGCACTGAGATGGACTACGCGGTAGAGATCTGCCAAGCTGTGCTGGAGCATCTCCACGCCACTCCGGAAAATAAGGTCATCCTGAACCTGCCCACTACCGTGGAAAACTGTATGCCCAACCAGTTTGCCGATATGCTGGAGTATTTCTGCAAGAAGATCCCTAGCCGGGACAGCGCCATCATCTCCCTCCATCCCCACAACGACCGGGGCTGCGGCGTGGCCACAGCGGAGATGGGCCTGCTGGCCGGAGCCGAACGGGTGGAGGCCACCCTGTTCGGCAACGGCGAGCGCACTGGAAACGTAGACATTGTCACCCTGGCCATGAATATGTATACTCAGGGCATCGACCCCAAGCTGGACTTCTCCAACATCAACAAGATCCGTGAGATGTATGAGCGGTGCACCAAGATGCCGGTAGGCGACCGGCAGCCCTATGTGGGCAAACTGGTATTTACCGCGTTCTCCGGCAGCCACCAGGATGCCATCAACAAGGGTACCCAGTATATGAAGGAGTCCAACTCCGACTACTGGGAGATCCCTTACCTGCCCATCGACCCAGCCGATGTGGGCCGGGAGTATGAACCAGTCATCCGTATCAACTCCCAGTCCGGTAAGGGAGGCGCGGCCTATATCATGGAGCACAACTTTGGCTTCGATCTGCCCAAGGCCATGCACCCCGACTTCGGAGCCGTGGTCCAGAAGGAGACTGACGCTGTGGGCAAGGAAATCAGCCCCGAGCGTATCTTTGAGCTGTTCCAGCAGGAGTACATCGAGGCCAAGGAGCCCTACAAGCTGCTCAAGCACGCCTTTGCGGAAAACATTGATAGCGAAGGTCATTCCCATGTCGCCTTCTGGGGCACCCTCCAGCACACCGATACTATTTTTAAGGTATCCGGCGAGGGCAACGGCCCCATTGACGCCTTCTTCAATGCCATCAAGGATGAGAAGATGTCCCACTTTACCTTCCTGGACTACTCCTCCCACGCCATCACCGACGGCTCTGACTCCCAGGGCGTGGCCTATATTCTGCTCCAGGACCAGCGCACTGGGAAGAAATACTGGGGCGTTGGCCTGTCCCACAACATCAATCTGGCCCCCCTGCGGGCCATCCTGTCCGCCATCAACCGCTCCAAGCGCAGTTGACCAGACGCGTCCCTCTCCCACACGGGAGGGGGACGCGTCTTCATATTCCGGTTCTTCCTTTTGGCTTTTACCCCTTCTAACGCCATCCCTTTTTTATGATTTCTCTTAACAATCTCGTTATCTTCTCATTTTTACCGCTTACTTCCGAGATTACCCATTGATTGTTTGGGCGATATGGTTTAAGATATAGAAAAACCCTTATGCGGAGGAGATAAGCCAATGCCAAAGCGCACCGACAACACACAAAAGGCCGTCAAGGCCCCTGCCCGTATGTCCAAAAAGGACCCGCTCACTCGGGAACAGCTCCACGCCATCGACGCCTGGTGGCGGGCCGCAAACTACCTGTCCGCCTGCCAGCTCTATCTGCTGGACAACCCCCTCCTGCGGGAACCTTTGAAGCCCGCCCATTTGAAGCAGAACATCGTGGGCCACTGGGGCACCTGCCCCGGCCAAAATTTTATCTATACCCATCTCAACCGCGCAATCGTCAAGTATGAGCTGAACATGATCTACATCTGCGGCCCCGGCCACGGAGGGAACGCCGTGGTAGCCCAAGACTACTTGGACGGCTCCTACAGCGAGGTCTATCCCAACATCAGTCAGGACACCGAGGGAATGAAGCGGCTGTTCCGCCAGTTCTCTTTCCCCGGCGGCATCCCCTGCCACACAGCCCCTGAAACCCCAGGTTCCATCAACGAGGGGGGAGAACTGGGCTACTCCCTGTCTCACGCCTTCGGCGCCGTCATGGATAACCCGGATTTGATCGCCGCCTGCGTCGTTGGCGACGGCGAGGCGGAGACCGGCCCTCTGGCTACTGCCTGGCACTCCAACAAGTTTCTCAATCCCATCAGCGATGGAGCTGTCCTGCCTATCCTCCACCTCAATGGCTTTAAAGTGGCTAACCCTACCATCCTCTCCCGCATCTCCCACGAGGAGCTGGAGATGTTCTTCAAGGGCTGCGGCTGGGAACCCCGTTTTGTAGAAGGGAGCGAGCCCAGGACCATGCATCAGAAGATGGCCGCGGCCCTGGACTGGGCAGTCCGTGAGATTCAGCGTATCCAGGAGTACGCCCGCACCTCAGGTGATGCCTCCCGTCCCCGCTGGCCCATGATTGTTCTGCGCTCCCCCAAGGGCTGGACCGGCCCCAAAGAGGTAGACGGTAAGCAGGTGGAGGGCAGCTGGCGGGCCCACATGGCTCCCATCCCTGTCCATGATGGACAGCCCGGCCGTATCCAGGAGCTGGAACGCTGGCTGCGCAGCTATAAGCCGGAGGAGCTCTTTGATGAAAACGGCTCTCTCCTCCCCGCTATTCGAGAACTGGCCCCTCAGGGAGAGCGCCGCATGGGGGCCAATCCCCACGCCAACGGCGGACTCCTGCTGCGGGATCTGCGGGTGCCCGACTTCCGGGAATACACCCTGGACGTCCCCCAGCCCGGCATGGTGGAGGCCGCCGACATGGATGTGCTGGGAGGATATGTCCGGGACGTGATGAAGCGGAATCTGGAAAACCGGAACTTCCGTGTCTTTGCTCCAGACGAGGCCGCTTCCAATCGGCTCTCTCAGGTCTTTCAGGCCAGCGGCCGCCGCTGGACCGACTCCATCGACTCCAGGTCGGACGAGAACCTGTCCCATGACGGCCGTGTCATGGACGCCGCCCTGTCCGAGCACCTGTGTCAGGGCTGGCTGGAGGGCTATCTGCTCACCGGACGGCACGGCTTTCTCAGCAGCTACGAGGCATTCATCCGCACAGTGGACTCTATGGTATCCCAGCACGCCAAGTGGCTGAAGGTGGCCCGGCAGCTCCCCTGGAGGCAATCCATCGCCTCGCTGAACTATGTGCTGTCCTCCAACGTGTGGCAGCAGGACCATAATGGCTTCACCCATCAGGACCCCGGATTTCTGGACCATGTAGCCAACAAAAAGGCCGATGTGGTTCGGCTCTATCTGCCCCCCGACGCCAACTGCCTGCTGTCCTGCTTCGATCACTGTATCCAGAGTAAGAACTATATCAACGTAATGGTGGCCTCAAAGCTGCCCCGGCCCCAGTGGTTGAATATGGACGAGGCTATTAAGCACTGTACCCACGGCATCGGCATCTGGCAGTGGGCCTCCAACGACCAGGGCTACGAGCCGGACGCTGTGCTGGCCTGCTGCGGCGACACCCCCACCCTGGAGACTCTGGCCGCAGTCACCATCCTGCGCCATTACCTCCCTGACCTAAAGATCCGGGTCATCAATGTGGTGGACCTGATGAAGCTCCAGCCCCATACCGAGCATCCCCACGGCCTGACCGACGAGGACTACGACGCCCTGTTCACCACTGAGGCCCCCATCATCTTTGCCTTCCACGGCTATCCCACCCTGGTCCACGAGCTGACCTACCGCCGGCACAACAAAAAGCTCCACGTCCGCGGCTACAAGGAGGAGGGCACCATCACCACCCCCTTCGATATGCGGGTACGCAATGACATCGACCGCTTCCACCTGGTGATGGACACGGTGAAGCGGCTGCCTCAGCTTGGCAACAGCGCCTCCTATCTTATTCAGGAGATGAAGGACAAGCTGGTGGAACACCGGCAGTATATCACCACCTATGGTCAGGATCTGCCTGAGGTAAGGGAGTGGAAATGGAACGGCGGCAAAGGCAATTACTAAAAGGGGACCCCAGGGGGTTGACCTCCTAGGGCAGCCTATGCTATAATTCAATTAATGTCGGCAGGAAGCCGGCGCCCGCACCCATAGTTCCATATCTTCTGAAAATCAATACCGTGAAGGTATCTCCTGCCCAGAAGGGCGGGGGCCTTCCCGGTATTTTTTCATCTGTATGTAAAGGAGAACATTTATGACAACGACCAAAAACAGCACTTCCATCAAGCGTATGGTCATCGCCGCCCTAATGCTCGCCCTGGCCTACATCCTTCCCAACTTTACCGGAAACATCCCCCAGATCGGTAATATGCTGCTGCCTATGCATCTGCCAACCATCCTGTGCGGCTACTTGTGCGGCGGCCCCTGGGGCGCAGCGGTGGGCTTTATCGCGCCCTTGATGCGCTCCGCTATCCTCGGTATGCCGCCGCCGTTCCCCACCGCCATCTCCATGGCCGTTGAGATGGCGGTCTACGGCTTTATGTCCGGCTTCCTGTACCGGCGTCTGCCCAAGACTCTGGGCGGCATCTATGCCTCTCTCATCTCCGCCATGCTTATCGGCCGGGTAGTCTGGGGCGTGGTTCAGCTCGCCCTGCTCACCTCCAGCGGTACGGAATTTCCCTTCTCCGCCTTTGTCGCCGGTGCCTTTACCAACGCCATCCCCGGCATCATCCTCCAACTGGTGGCCATCCCCATCATCGTTCTGGCCCTTCAGCGAGCCAATCTGATCCCCCAAGAGGGTTGAGCCATGTCTGATCTGGCGGAGCTCCTGAAGGAGCATTATGACAACCATCCGGCCATGGAGGTTCGGGACGCCATAAAATTTATCTATCAGAGTCATATGGGACCAGGGCATCTCATCTCCGACGAGAGGGCGGCCCTAGACCGGCTGGCGGAGGAGTGGGCCCGGCTGCCGGCCGATCCAAGCTCTCCTCTGTCCGAGCCCCTTGGAAACGGCCTGTGTAGGCTGTCGCTAAGTGCCTGTAAAGGGATAAAGCTATCCATCAAAACATTGAATCGCCTTTTTGTCCTCACCGCCCGAAAGGCAGTCCTTGACCGGGCAGGGTTGGAGCAGGACTTAGAATTGCTCCAAGCCCTCCCCTTTTCCCAGGAAAGTTCAAAGCGATATCTGGCCCAGTACCGTGCCCAAGGCTGTCCCGCGCTTAGTCACAGCAAGACCTATCGTGATACCTACTCCCCTGCTTACCGTGTGGTATTTCAATATTATGTAAATCAAATACCGCTCCTGGCCGCTGTAGACCAGTTGCTTACCCAGGGGCAGCCCGTCCTTGTCGCCATCGACGGCCCCTGCGCCTCTGGCAAGTCTACCCTAGGTGCCGCTCTGGCAGAGCTCTACTGCTGTCCCCTGCTCCATATGGACGACTTCTTTTTACTGCCTCAGGACAGGACGCCGGAGCGTCTGGCCAAGCCGGGAGAAAATGTGGACCATGAGCGGTTTGACCGCGAGGTTCTCTCCCCCCTCTGCCATGGCCAAACTGCGGTATACCGGCCCTGGCAGTGCCGGTCCGGCTGCTTTGGCCCGGCTGTCCCTGTGGAGCCAGGCCCCCTCACTGTGGTAGAGGGAAGCTACTCTCTGCACCCCAGCTTACGGGACCGCTACCAGCTCCGGGTGTGGGTAGAGGCCCCCTGGGAGGTCCGCCGGACCCGTCTGGAACGGCGGGACCCCGGCTGCGTAGATCGCTTTTTGAACATCTGGGTCCCTCTGGAGGACCACTATTTTCAGGCCTGTCATGTGAAAGACTGCTGTCAGATCCACTGTTCCGGGCAATAAAAAGCTGCCGGTCCTTTCAGAAGAAAGACCGGCAGCTTTTTTACTTTTGAATAAATTCCTCCACTTGGGCGGTAACCTGTACCAGATCCCGCCGAATAGAGATATGCTGGGGACACAGCTCCTCACAGCGGCCACAGCCCACGCAGTTGGCGGGACGTGCCCCCTCCCCCAGCCCTTTCCAGGACCGGCGCGTCAATCTCTGGTTCTCATACATCCCCATGCTGTTCCAGATCCTGAAGCTCTCAGGGATATCCACGCCAGCAGGGCAGGGCATGCAGTAGCGGCAGCCAGTACAGCCGTTCTTTACCCGCTGTTTCAGCAGCAGGGTGGTCTCATCCACTCCAGCCTCCTCCTCAGGACACAAGGGCCGAAATTGCCCCAGGGTGGCCAGGTTGTCCTCTAGCTGCTCCATAGTGGTCATTCCACTGAGCAGAACAGCTGCGCCGGGTCGGCTGGCCACCCAGCGCAGAGCCCAAGACGCATCAGAGGCCTCCGGGTCCAGCACTCGGAGCGGAGCGGCCACCTCCTCCGGCAGCTTGGCCAGCAAGCCGCCCTTCACCGGCTCCATCACCACCACTGGGACCCCCAGACCTCTGGCCAACTCCAGCCCTTTCAGGCCGGCTTGGTGCTCTGTGTCCATGTAATTGAGCTGGATCTGACAAAAGTCCCAGTGCCGGAACCGGAGTATCTCCTCAAACACCTCATAGTCGTCGTGAAAGGAAAATCCCAGTTTTCTGATTTTTCCCTGGCGCTGGTACTCCTCCAGCAGGGAGGGAATTTTCAGTTCCACCATTTTTGTCCAGGTACGGCGGCTCAGGCTGTGGAGCAGATAGAAGTCCACATAGTCCCTGTCCAGCCGTTCCAGCTGGGTATGAAAGAGCTCCTCCGCCTTCTCCCGGCTGTCCACCAGCCAGCAGGGCAGCTTCGTGGCCAGATAGTAGCTCTCCCTGGGGTACTCCTTCAGGGCCTGCCCTAAAAAGGATTCGCTCTCTCCCTCGTGGTAAGTCCAGGCGGTATCGTAATAGTTGATGCCCGCCTCCATAGCCCTCCGGATCAAGTCTGCCGCCTTTTCCCGGTCGATCTTTTTTGTCTCTCGATCCAGGGGATAGCGCATCCCGCCGTAGCCCAACAGAGAGGGCTCCAGCCCGCTTATCTCACGCCGCTCCATCCTTCATCCTTCCAATTCCGCCACCATCTGGTCGATTGCCTGGGCCACATAGACCGGGAGCGCCTGTTCCCTCACCCCGGCCACCAGGACCCCGCAGCTGTTCATGGGGACCAGGAACTTCTTTGCCCTACAACTGCCCACGGCCTGTGCCATAGCCGGAGTCACTTCCCCCAGGATGGCGTTTGCCACCACGATGCCTACTGGGCCCAGAATCGCGTCCGCGTCCTCTACGCCCCGCAGGACCGGATTCTCTCCCGTGGCGCCGTGGTCCGCCCCTGCCTTTAGCATGGTAGAGGTGGCGATACTGTTGGTCCCCAAGGCATATACTTCCGCCTGGGGGACGCGGGACTTGACCCCCTCCACTAGCAGCTTGCCCAGGCGGCCCCCCTGGCCGTCTACGACTACGATTTTCATCGATCTTTCCTCCCCTCCCCGGATCTGCCCGAAGATTCTCTCTCATTTATTATACTAAATTTCCGTCTATCACACAAGGAAAAAGGCCCCGGAAGCCGACCGCTCCGAGGCCTTTTCTCCGCCGCAGTTTAGTTTCCGATGTTGGTCAGGGCCTCCAGCACATCGTAGCGGTCCATATCAAACTCTTTGGTCATCGCCAGGGCCTCCTCCATATCCAGGTCCACGATACGGCCGTCCCGGGTGGCGATGATCCGGTTCCCACGTCCCTGGGCCAGCGCCATGACTGCCTCGTATCCCATGCGGCTGGCAGTCTCCCGGTCCCGTGCGGAAGGTGAGCCGCCCCGCTGGATGTGCCCCAGCACTGTGACACGGGGATCGATCCCCACCTCCTCATGGATGCGTTTGCCGATCTCAATAGCGCTGCCCGCCCCTTCGGCTACCACCACCATGTAGTGGGTGGAGCCAGCCAGACGCGCCCTGCGGATTTTCTCTACTACATCCCGCTCAAAATCTACCGTCCGTTCGGGAATCAGGACAGCGGTAGCGCCCACAGCGATGCCTACATAGAGCGCCAGGTAACCGGCGTGGCGGCCCATGACCTCTACCACAGAGCAACGCTCATGGGACTGCATGGTATCCCGCAGCTTATCGATACACTCGATGGCGGTGTTACAGGCAGTATCAAATCCAATGGTATAGTGGGAACAGCCGATATCGTTGTCGATGGTAGCAGGGATGCCCACCACCTCCAGCTTGTGGCCAGATTCCGCTATCTGCCGTGACAGGGCCAGTGCCCCTCGGAAGGTACCGTCCCCTCCGATGGCTACAATGCCGTCCAACCCCAACAGCTTGCAGGTGGCGATGGCTTTCTCCCGGCCCTCATGCTGCATAAACTCCAGACTGCGGGCCGTATAGAGCATAGTTCCGCCCTTGTCAATAATATGGCTGACACTGGAACCGCTCAACTGCACAAAGTCGCTGTTGATCAGGCCGCTCCAGCCCCGGCGAATGCCAACACACTCAATCCCCTGGTTCACAGCGGTGCGGACCACTCCACGGACCGCGGCGTTCATGCCAGGGGCATCGCCGCCGCTGGTCAGTACGCCGATGCGCTTCACTTGGCTGCTCATTTCCTGGAACCTCCTCACGATATGCCGGACTGGAACGCCGGCTCTCGATTTAACTCTATCGTTTTATCATTATAGCTGTCATGCTCCTGGCCTGTCAAGGCTCTCAGATCTGCATCAGAAAAGACGGTTTATTTTGCCCAGAGCGTAAAAAAATGGACCCGAAAATTTTTACGCCAAAATTTTGCATTTCCCTGTTGACAAGCGGGAAACAGTTTAGTATAATAAGCAAGCCGTCGCAAGAGCGAGCACAGTGGGGAGCATAGCTCAGCTGGTAGAGCACATGCCTTACAAGCATGGGGTCACAGGTTCGAGCCCTGTTGTTCCCACCACTTTTTCCTGATGGTCCATTTCTTCGGACTACCTGGCTCGGTAGTTCAGTTGGTTAGAACGCCGGCCTGTCACGCCGGAGGTCGAGGGTTCAAGTCCCTTCCGAGTCGCCATTTGCCTCTGTAGCTCAGTTGGTAGAGCAGAGGACTGAAAATCCTCGTGTCGTTGGTTCGATTCCGACCGGAGGCACCATCCCCCGCATAGGAAACTTTGCGGGGGATTCAAAACGCGAGTGTAGCTCATCTGGTAGAGCGCCACCTTGCCAAGGTGGAGGTAGCGAGTTCGAGCCTCGTCACTCGCTCCAGTTAGATGGAGCAAAGACCTCTTTGCTCCATCTTTAAATAAGGTGCCATAGCCAAGTGGTAAGGCAGAGCTCTGCAAAAGCTCCACTCCCCAGTTCAAATCTGGGTGGCACCTCCATAAAAATAACCACACCTAACGGTGTGGTTATTTTTATGGATACCTGAGATGTTTAAAATGCTCGGCGGAAATGAGCCCGCGCCGCCCCATCGTGCTGGGCTCCAGTTTCAGCGGACCAAAGCCGCTTTCATTCTACGGAGATTCAAATACACGAGGTGGGACAAATATTGATCATGATCTATGAAGGAGCGCCAGGAACCTACCCGGCGCTCCTTTTCTTCACAGTCTGCGCTCCAGATCATTCTTATCTGTCAGCTTTACACCACCCCGAAACAATTCCACAGCCCCGGAGGCGGCCAGCTTCTTCAGCGTTCGGGTCACCGCCTCCCGGGCGCTACCAATGGCCTGGGCCATCTGCTCCTGGGTAACCTTCAAGGTATCGGTCCCCAGCCGCTCACACTCCTCCAGCAAGTAGGCCGCCAGCCGCTGCTCCAATGTGCGGAACAGCATCTGCTCCACAGCAGTGAGCACCTGGGAAAAATGCTGGGTGGCACCCCGGTACAGGAAATTTTCCACATACAGGTTATCCCGCACCAGCGTCGACAGACACACCGCAGGAATGACCACCGCCTCCACCCTGCCCTCGGCCTGGACCTGGACATTGAAGGAGGACACAGACATAGTACAGGAGGCCGTCATGATACAGACTTGCCCCCCGGAAATACGAGAGATAGTAGCTTCCCGCCCATCCTCGGACAAGAGGAACAGCCGCACGACGCCTGATCGGATCAACAGCAATCCCAGACAGTCCCGCTCCCCAGACCAGATCATCTGCCCCGGCTCATAATCCGCCTCATAGGCGGCTGCCCTTACCCGCTCCCGCTCCTGGTCAGAGAGCTTATCCCAAAACGCCAGTTCTTCCAAACAGTATCCAGTCATGGGCACCCCTCCTTTTCTTTTGACTCTATGATAGCTGTTTTCTCTGAAAAAAACAAGAGTCCTTGTAACTCGGTCACAGAACTGCCTCTCCATCTCTTAGTATATTAAAGGCAATATCTCCGCCTTGACAGCCTGTGTTCCATGCTTTACCCTTAATCCCTGAAGCCGATATATCTATATAAAATAATAGGAGGGCCCTATGACCTATTTCATCACCTTTTTGGAGGGTATTATCACCTTCATCTCCCCATGTCTATTGCCTATGCTGCCCATCTACCTATCCTATTTCGCCGGGGGCAACCCAGATGAGAGTCAGGGCACGGTACTAAAAAACGCCGTCGGCTTCGTCCTGGGCTTCACCATAGTTTTCGTGGCTATGGGGGCTTTTGCTGGCTCCATCGGCGCCCTGCTTCGGCAATACCAGACGGCCGTCAATCTCGTCAGCGGCCTGCTGGTCATTCTCTTTGGTTTGAACTTTCTTGGTCTGTTCAATCTTAATATCTTCAAGGGTACTCGGGGATTCAGCCAGACCCATGAGATGGGCTTTCTCTCCGCTCTGCTCTTCGGGCTCATTTTCGCAGTGGGCTGGACTCCCTGTGTAGGTGCATTTCTAGGCTCCGCCCTTATGCTGGCCTCCCAGCAGGGCTCGGCCCTCCAGGGTATCCTCCTCTTGTTGTGTTATTCTGCCGGCCTTGGCATTCCTTTTCTGGCCAGTGCCCTGCTCATCCAATCCCTAAAGAGCGCCTTCGGCTGGATCAAGGCCCACTATGGAATTATTACAAAACTGTCCGGCCTGCTCCTCGTCTTGGTTGGTATAATGATGGCCACTGGCACCATGGGGCAGCTTCTGACCTTTTTGGCATAGGGAGGGAATTCTATGAAACGTTCTAAAAAGACTTTTATTCTGGCCGCCGTCCTGGTTCTGCTCCTCGCGGGAGCCGGATTGCTGTACAACAAACTTTCCCAGGGCAGATCCCCTGGCCTGCCCCCGGTAGAGGACAGTGCTTCCTCCTCCCAGGAGAGCAGCCCCGTCCCCGCTCCTTCCTTTCCCCTTGAGGCCCCGGAAGGGAATTTATTGGATTTGTCCGACCTGATTGGAGACAAACCGGTGGTGCTGAACTTCTGGGCCAGTACCTGCCCCCCCTGCAAGGAGGAGATGCCGGACTTTCAGGCGGCCTTTGAACAGTACGGTCAGGAGATCCATTTTGTCATGGTCAATGTGGGGGACGCCATGCAGGGGGAGACGCGAGAAAAGGCGGAGGCTTTTCTCATGGAGACAGGGTATTCCTTCCCTGTATATTACGATATCGACTATCAGGGCATCCTGACCTACGGAGTCACCGGCTTCCCCCACACCTATTTTATCGACAGCCAGGGAAATCTGCAGCTCTACGCCCCTGGAATGATCAGCGCCGCAGGGCTCCAGCAGGGGCTGCACTCCATCAGCCCCGATCTGGTGCCTGCTCCAGAATCTTAACCCAAAGGCTTCTCTAGAAGGACTTTTACCCCCTTCTCCCCTTGCCAGCGAGACAAAAAAGAGGTATAATATTTTTTATGTGGAATACGCGGTGAAGTTCTATTTTCAAGCTGCTATACCCTGTCCGCCGGATGCCAAACTGCGGCATCCGGCGGATGTACGACAGGCCCCTATGTTGAAGGAGAAACCCATGAAAAAATTTTTATCTGCCTTTCTTTCCCTGGCGGTCGCTCTGTCCTTAACGGCACTGCCTGCCTCCGCCCTAGAGCTGGAGGACGCCAAAACCCTACTCCAGACCTACTATGTGGATCCCCTGCCGGATGAGATCTGGTCCCTGGACTCTCTGGACGAGATTTTAGAGGCCATCGGCGACCCCTACACCGTCTACATGAACACCGAGGAATATCAGGCCTTTCTCTCCTCGGTCAATGGGGACACAGTCGTCGGAATTGGCGCCTCTGTGGAAAACGCCTATAACGACGGCTACCGTATCATGTCCATCCTGCCGGACTCCCCCGCCCTTGAGGCTGGGCTGGAGGCCGGGGACCGCATCATTGCCGTAGACGGCGTAGCTACCGCCGCCGGGGTCGATCCCCGCACTATGATCAGCGGCCAGGAGGGCACTACGGTCACCATCACTGTCATCAGTCAGTCAGATGGGCAGCGGCGGGATTACACGATGGAGCGCCGCTCGGTCCTCATCCCAATCGTCACCTATGATCTGGTGGATGGGGTGGCAGTCATCGACTGCACCAGCTTTGGCGCCAGCACCGCCTCTGTGGTCCAGGCTGCCATTGAGGAACTGGACAACCAGACCGCCATCTGGCTGATGGATCTGCGCTCCAACCCCGGTGGTACAGATGAGTCCGCCGCGCTCACTGCTGGCCAGTTCATCGGCAGCGCCATCATGGTCTACTTCCGTGACAGCGCCGGCGGCTATTACTACCGGGCCACCTCCCCCCTGGTGGAGGACCTGACGGACAAGCCCCTGGTCATCCTGACCAGCCCCCATTCCGCCAGCGGCTCCGAGCTCTTCGCCGCCGCAATCCGAGACTATGAGGCGGGGATTGCCCTGGGTCAGCGCACCTTCGGCAAGGGGATTGCCCAGAACATCTATGACGAGAGCAACACTACCGGTATTTTTGATGGGGACTGCCTGAAGATCACCACCCTCCGCTTCTTCTCCCCCGACGGCACCACCAACCATATCGTAGGCGTCCTTCCTACCCTGGTCATTTCCGCTGAAAACGCCCCTGCCGCCGCTCTCCTGTTGGGCCAGGAGGAACCCAGTCGCGCCTCCGGCCATCTGAAGCTGTCTCTGGCCGGCCAGACCTTCTATCTGAAGATCAGTGAGGCGCTCAATGCAGACAACAAGGCTGCCTTTACCGAGCTGCTGGAGGCTCTGCCCCCTTCCGCCCTTCTGTATCAAGGCGCCGGCACCCGGACCTGGACTGAGGTATCCCCCGCCGACCTGGCACGGGAGAAGCAGTTGGACTTTACCGCCCGTTCCTTCTCCGACTTGGAAGGGAGCGAGTTTGAGCGGGAGATCCGCACGCTGGCCACCTATCAGCTGCTGGGCGGCTATGAGGACGGCACCTTCCGCCCGGACAACACTGTCACCAGGGCTGAGTTCTGCGCTATGGCGGCCACTGCCCTGGCACTCCCCGCCGACCACAGTGTGCTGGACCAGTTCTCTGATGTGAGTGCCCAGTCCTGGTATGCTGACGGCATCTCCGCCATGGCCGATATGGGGTTTATCTCCGGCTACGGTGATGGCACCTTCCGCCCGGACAGCACCATCACCTATCAGGAGATGGTGACCATTCTCTCCGCCGTGGCCGCTTGGGCCAATATGAATATATACGATCTCAGCCAACAGGAGGTGTCCGCCGCCGACTGGGCAACCTACTACGAATACGCTCCGTGGGCTCAGGCACCCGCCCGAAATCTGGCCTCCCTGGACGCGCTGGTGGGCGATCTGGCCCCCGCCGATCTGGGGACCCGCCAGGTGGCTGCCGGGATGCTGTATCAGATTATGGAGGGCATCGGACTGCTCTGGGATTGACCGGCATTCCCGCTGTACCCCTCCTTAGGCCCCCAAACAGAGGGCCCCAGGCCATCAATATTTCTCTGTGAAAGGATATGACTGTTATGACAAAGATCGATATTATCTCCGGGTTTTTGGGCGCTGGTAAGACCACGCTCATCAAGAAGCTGCTGGATGAGGCCTTTCAGGGCGAGAAGATCGTCCTCATCGAAAATGAGTTCGGTGAGATTGGGATCGACGGTGGCTTTTTGAAAGACGCCGGTGTGGAGATCACGGAGATGAACTCCGGCTGTATCTGCTGCTCCCTGGTAGGCGATTTCGGTGCCGCTCTGAAGCAGGTGCTGACCGATTATTCCCCTGACCGCATCGTGATCGAGCCCTCTGGGGTGGGAAAGCTGTCTGACGTGGTCGCTGCCGTGGAGCGGGTGCAGAAGGAGGCCCCCGGCCTCCACCTCCACAGCTTCGTCACTGTGGCAGATGCCTCCAAGGCCAAGGTGTATATGAAGAACTTTGGCGAGTTCTTCAACGACCAAGTAGAACACGCCTCCGCCATCATCCTGTCCAGGACCCAAAAGTTGGACCCCGCCAAGCTGAACGGCGCTGTCCACCTCCTTCGGGAAAAAAATTCCCAGGCGGCCATCCTCACCACCCCCTGGGATCAGCTTACTGGCAGCCAAATCGTCGCTGCCATGGAGGGTGGCCACACTCTGGCGGAAGATCTGATGGCCGAGATCGAACACGAGCATCATGACCACGACGACCACTGTGACTGTGGCTGCCATGACCATCACCACCACGAGCATGAACATCACCACGCCCATGAACACGAGCATCATCATGAGCATGGGCATGAACACCACCACGACCACATCTGTGACGACACCGCCTGTGACACCTGTATGGCCTGTGGCGCAGACCACCATCACCACCACGACGCCGACGAGATCTTTACCTCCTGGGGCCGGGAAACACCCCGGAAATATAGTCGTGAGGAGCTGCAGGAGGCCCTGTCCGCCCTGGCTATGGGCGAGGATTACGGCTATATCCTCCGGGCCAAGGGCATGGTGCCCTGTGACGACGGGCAGACCTGGCTCCATTTCGACTTGGTGCCTGAGGAGTTCCAGATCCGTGAGGGTGGCGCCGACTATACCGGCCGGCTGTGCGTCATCGGCTCCGAGCTGAAGGAGGACCAGCTGGAAAAGCTGTTCCTGCTGGCCTAATTTGCTAGATGGGCGGCCCATGGCCGCCCATCCATATCATACCACGAGGTGAAGATCATGCCCGATAGTAGGATCCCCCTGTATCTTATCACCGGCTTTTTGGACGCCGGCAAAACCACCCTTCTTACCGACACGCTGAATATGGATTACTTTAACGACGGTCAACGCACCGTCCTCCTCATGTGCGAGGACGGCGAGGAGGAGTACGACCCCCAGTTTCTCTCCCAGCGCAACTGTCGCCTGGTCCCCATCGAGGGGCAGGAGCAGCTCAACACCGAATTTCTGAAGGAAGTGGACCGGCGCTATCAGCCGGAACGGGTCCTGATGGAGTTCAATGGGATGTGGCCGGTGGACCTTCTGCGCAAGCTGAAGCTGCCCAAGACCTGGGGGCTGTACCAGGCCATCCATGTGGTGGACGGCACCACCTTTGAGATGTATCTGGCCAATATGCAGTCCATGTTCATCGACATGGTGACTGAGGCGGATATGGTCCTTTTCAACCGCTGCACTCCCGATATGCCCATGGCCGGCTGGAAGCGGTCCATCCGGGCGGTGAACCGTATGTGCGAGATCGTCTTTGAGGACGAGAAGGGGGAGGAGTTAGAGGTGGAGGATATCCTCCCCTACTCCCTGGAGGAGGACCACATCACCTTGGAGGACCCGGATTACGGCATCTGGTATCTGGATATCCAGGAGCACCCTGACCGGTATGTGGGCAAGACCATCACCATGAAAACCCAGGCCATGACCGGCTCCAAGCTGCCCCGTGGTACCTTCGTCCCCGGCCGCAACGCCATGACCTGCTGTGCAGAGGATATCCGCTTTTTCGGTTTCCTCTGTAAGTATGACAGAGCCCGCTCCCTGAAAAAGGGAGAGTGGGTCAAGGTCACCGCTGAGATCCGGTGGGAGCGCGCCGACGTCTACGATGGAGAGGGCGTGGTCCTTTACGCCCAGTCTGTGGAGAAGGCGGAGCGCCCTGAGGATCCCCTGGTATATTTCAGATAAGCAGAACGGCGCCCGGTACTTTGTACCGGGCGCCGCTTTTTTCTTCCCTTTTGGCCGGGAGCATCCGCAAACTCAATCGCTCTCCCTTCCTTATCAGAAAATACTTAGATACATCCGCTTAGACAACTCCTCCAACACCTTAATACCTGCCAGGCTGTTTCCCTTTCCATCCAACCCAGGGGAAAAGATACCGATTCCCATTCTGGTGGGCACCACAGCCATAATGCCGCCTCCCACTCCACTTTTGGCCGGCACGCCTACATTGACCGCGAAATCTCCTGAGCCGTCGTACATCCCACAGGTCATCAAAATGGCGTTGACATAGGTGGCATACCGGCTGGGGAAGATCCGCTCCTCTGTCTGAGGCAGCTTCCCACGGTTGGCCAGCACAAAACCGATGTGGGCCAAGTCCTTGCTGTTCACCGAGATGGAACAGGCTTTGAAATAGCAGTCCAGCACCTGTTCCACATCGTCCTCGATCATGCCATAGGTCTTCAGCAGAAAGGCCAGTGCCCGGTTTTTATTTCCCGTCCGCTTTTCCGACAGGTAGACCTGCTGATCCAGATCGATCTCCTGGTCTCCGGCCAGCTGCCTGGTCAGGTCCAGCAGGCGCCGGAATCGCTCCTCATAGTCCTTTCCCTTAATTAGAGTGCACATGGCGATGGCGCCCATATTGACCATGGGGTTCAAGTGGTCGCTGAACAAGGTCTGGTCCGTGACATTGATGGCGTCAAAGGGCTTGCCCGTGGCCTCTACGCCCACCCGGGATCGGACGTACTCCTCCCCGTTGTCCATCAGCGCCAGCAGCAGGAGGATAGGCTTGACCACGCTCTGGATGGTAAATCGCTTCTTGTAGTCCCCCGCCTGATAGTGCCGCCCGTCGCTGCGGAGCACATAAATCCCCAGGTCATTGGCATCTCCATTCGCCAGCTCCGGGATATAAGTGGCCACCTTTCCCTGCTGGGTATAGGGCCGGCAATCCTCCAGTAACTGCTCCAACAACTCTTCCATTCCCCATCCTCCTTGTATTTTTTCAACAGGAGCACTCCATTTTTATGGATTTATTATAGCTGACTTTCATAATAAAGTCAATGAAAGCATAAATTCTTCCCCGTTTCAGAATACATAGGTCAATGCGCAAAACAGTGGCATCTCGCGAAATGTCCAAGGTAGAAAGATTTTTCCTCTTGACATCTCGCTCCTTCTTACTATAATTGTATAGTACAAATGTTCTATATTTGTGTTGGAGGCGAACACCATGGAACTGCTAGACAAGCTGAATATCCTGGCAGACGCTGCGAAATATGACGCTGCCTGCACCTCCAGTGGACTGGACCGTGCAGGACGCTCCGGAACCATCGGAAGTACCTCCATGACCGGCTGCTGCCACACCTTCTCCGCCGACGGGCGCTGCGTCTCTCTTTTGAAGGTGCTGATGACCAACATCTGTATCTACGACTGCCTGTACTGTATCAACCGACGGACTAACGATGTCCGGCGTGCCGCATTCTCCCCTAGAGAGCTGTGTGATCTCACCATGGGCTTCTACCGCCGGAACTACATCGAAGGTCTGTTCCTCTCCTCAGCTGTGGTTCGGAATCCGGACTATACCACCGAATTGATGATTCAGACTCTCCACCTGCTGCGGACAGAGCACCGCTTTGGGGGCTATATCCACGCTAAGGCCATTCCGGGGGCCGATCCCCTCCTCACCCACCAACTGGGCCTGCTCGCCGACCGGTTGAGCGTCAATATCGAATTGCCCAGTGCCAAAAGTTTGGCCCTTTTGGCACCGGACAAGAAAAAGGAGGCCCTTTTGGCCCCAATGAAGCAGATCCGGGATGGCATCTCCCTATCCAAGCAGGAGTTGAAACTATACCGCCATACCCCCCGCTTCGCTCCCGCGGGACAGTCCACCCAGATAATCATAGGGGCCACGCCGGAGAGTGACCGGCACATTCTCGCCCTCACCCAAGGACTTTATGACCGATATTGTCTAAAGCGGGTCTTTTTTTCCGCCTATATGCCCGTATCCACCAGCCCTCTCCTCCCCTCTTTCCAGGACTTTAAGCCCCCGCTCCTACGGGAGCACCGGCTGTACCAGGCGGACTGGCTGCTCCGCTTCTACCACTTCCGGGCAGAGGAGCTGCTGGATGAGAGCCAGCCTGATCTGGATCCCAGGATGGACCCCAAGTGCTGCTGGGCGCTGCGGCATCTGCAATTTTTTCCGGTAGAGGTGAACCGGGCCGACTACGAGGCCCTTCTCCGGGTGCCAGGTATCGGGGTAACAAGCGCCCGGCGTATTCTCACCGCCCGACGGGTGGGTCCACTGACCTTTGAGGGTCTAAAGAGGTTGGGCGTGGTACTGAAACGAGCCCAGTACTTCCTCACCTGTTCCGGTCGTTGCCTGGAGGGACTGCGGGTCAGCGAGGACGGCCTGCTGCGCCACCTGCTCGCTTTGGAGCCCCCCGCTCAGACCTCTCCCATGGGCGAGCAGCTGTCTCTGTTCGACCAAGCTGTTTGAAGCGGGCTACTCCATACTATTCAGGAGGTGATCTCATGCCTTGGACCCAAGTATGCTGCCACTATGACGGCACCTTTTCTGGTTTTCTCACCTGTGTTTTTGAAACTTATGTCAACCAGGAAGAACCAGTTGAGTTCCGCACACCGGAGGACCCCTGCTGCTCTCTGTACCCCCAGAGAACCATTATCACCGTGGAGGAGCACGCCCAGCGTGTATACCGCTCCTTCTCCCCCAAGCTGGGGCATGAGGGGCGGGAACTGGCCGCTCGCGGATTTCTCACTTGTCTGCCGGAGAAGGAGCTGTGGCTCTGGAGGCTTATCCGCCTGGGCTATGAGCGGGGCCCGGCCTTTGTCCGGGATCTGACCGACCCGACTGTGGACAAGGTACGGAAAGCGGTCCAGCAACTGAACAACGAGGCGCACCTATACACTGGCTTTGTCCGCTTTTCCGACCAGGGCGGCGTGCTGGTCGGAGAGATTGAGCCCAAGAACCGGGTCCTCCCCCTACTTCGTCCCCATTTCTGCTCTCGATATCCCCAGGAGCGATTCGTCCTCCACGACCGCACTCATGGCGAGGCGCTGTTCCACCAGCCGAACCAGTGGGCCATCCTGCCAGTGGAAGATTTTCATCCGGGGCCGGCCGGCGAGAGCGAGCTGGCCTACCGCCGCCTGTGGAGATCCTTCTATGATGCGATCTCCATCCGGGGACGGGAAAATCCCAGGTGCCGCATGACCCAGATGCCTAAGCGGTATTGGGGTATGATGACCGAGTTCCAAAAGGAGTGGGACCGTGCCCTGCCGGAGGTCCATGGCTGACCTTAACGCCAGTGCAAGCTCTGACAACACCCTCCGTGGCTGCCGTAAGGCCGCCCCTTGTTTCTCGCCCTATTCCGTGGTATCATTGTCCCTGCCGCCGGTGATGCTACGGCGAGCTTGCCCGAATATGGGCATCTTAGGAGGACAGCACCATGAAGCTTGCCATTGGAGCGGCTCCGCGCAAAGTCTGACCGGGCGGATTTGCGTGGAGCGTGTATTTTCTCATTCCTTACCGCCCCTGCCGGACTTTGCGCCTGTTTTATCCCTATAAAACAAAAAAGGAGCAAAGTCCCATGTCATCTGTCTTTTCTTTTATTGGTGAGCTGAAGTCCTTTCTGATCCTTTGGTTCACCCAGTTGCTGTCCACTCTGGGCAGCTCCATGACCAGTTTCGCCCTTGTGCTCTGGTCGTATCAGGATCAGGGCTCCGCCCTGACCACAGCCCTGCTCTCCGTATGCTCCTATGCCCCATATGTGCTGGTGAGCATCTTCGCAGGTGCTCTTAGCGACCGTTGGAATAAGAAGGCTACCATGCTCTGTTGCGACACCTTTGCCGCCCTGTGCACCTCGACCGTGCTTCTGCTGGCGGCATCCGGTCAGCTTCATATGTGGCATCTATACCTTCTCAACGGTTTGACCGGCCTGATGAACACAGTTCAGCAGCCTGCCGCTGACGTGGCGGTCACTCTGCTGACACCGGAGAAGCACTACCAACGGGTCAGCGGCCTTCGTTCTCTGTCCTACTCGCTGAACAATATGCTGGCTCCCGCCCTGGGCACTGCCCTATACACCCTGCTGGGACTGGAGTTGGTCATTCTCTTTGACTTGGCTACCTTTCTGCTGGCCTTCTGCTCCCTGCTGCTATTCATCCCCATTCCGCAGGGACCAAAGCCGGAGCGGACGGAGAGCCTTCTACGCTCCACCCAGGCCGGTCTCCGCTATCTCGGTGAGAACCGAGGTATTTTAAATCTGATTCTCTTTTTGGCCGCCATCAACCTGACGGCCTCCATGTTCAACGCGGCCCTGCCTGCCCTGGCCCTTACTCGTCCTTGGGGTGGCGAAAACGTCCTGGGCCTGGTCCAGAGCGTCAGCGGTGTGGCCATGCTTGGGGGCAGCATAGCCGCTTCCCTCCTACCGGCCCCAAAAAGCCGGGTGCGTGTCATCTGCAATACCCTGCTGTTGGCAATGTCCACAGAAAATTTTATTCTCGCCCTGGGGCGTGATCTTTCTCTGTGGTGTGTGGGCGCCGCCCTCGGCTGGGTGGGTATTCCCATCATGAACGCCAATCTGGACGCCCTATTCCGATCCAGGATCCCTGTGGACATCCAGGGGCGGGTATACGCCGCCCGCAACTCCTTTCAGTTCTTCACCATTCCGGTGGGTTATCTGCTGGGCGGCTTTCTGGTAGATCAGGTGTTTGAGCCTCTCGCCGCCGCTCTTGGTCCAGATAGTCTCTGGGCTGCCCTCTTTGGGACCGGAAAGGGCGCCGGCGCCGCCGGGCTGTTCCTGGCCATGGGCTTTCTGGGTGTGGCCACCTGCCTGCTCTTCCGGCGGGACAAGCGAATCTGGGCCCTAGAATGCCAGGGATAGTCCTCCCATAACAGCAAACAGGTCCTGACCTTATGGTCCGGGACCTGTTTTCTTTCCCAATCCTCCTTCCGTGCACTGTTTGGCCATCCGCTGTAAGGTGATACTGTTTATACGTCCATTGGGCCCGCCAAATTTCTCCTCTACTTTTTTCCTCTCCCTTGCAATATCCCGCAAAACGGCCTATAATGTGGAATGAGATTTTATGTACACTGGCCCCCACATAGGAGGGAACTTATGACCATTGACCAACGGGGCGCCGGTCTGTGGCGCCGGATCGCTCCCGCCCAGCGGACCGCCTTTTTCAGCTGCCTGATCACAGGCCTTTTAGTCCATTTGTACGCCTTCACCAACCTCATCCCCAACTCTGACGGCTTGAGCCGGGTCCATGATCTTCAACAGATGACTATCTCCGGCCGCTGGTTTCTCCATTACGCCTCCGCTCTCAACAGTTACACCCAGATGCCGGCAGCCATCGGCCTGCTGTCCCTGCTCCTCCTGGGAACCGCCGCTGCCCTGACCGTCAGTCTGCTTCGGCTGGACAGCCGGGTACTCGCTGGGCTAGCCGGTGCGGTGATGGCTGCTTTCCCAGTGATGGGATACACCTTTTTATACCTGTTTACCGCTTCCGCCTACTGTCTGGCTATTTTGCTCGCGGTGCTGTCCGTCTGGCTGGCTAGGCGGGGAACCCTTCTGAGTTGGGCGGCTGGAGTGGTGGCTCTCGCTCTGTCCATGGGGACTTATCAGGCCTATGTGACTGTGGCCATCTCTCTGTCCCTACTGGCAGTGTTTCGGGCTGCTCTGGACCCTGAGTTCACCTTCCAATCCACCCTCCGCCTAGGTCTCCGGCTGATGGCCTATTTGGCTGCCGGCGCCCTGCTGTACTACGGTGTCCTTCTGCTGTTCCTACAGTTCAAGGGCCTGGAGCTGTTATCCTATCTGGGAATGGACGCCGCCAGTTCCGGCTATCCCTTCGGTCAGCTTCCCCGGCTTATCCTGGATTCCTATAAACAGGTGGTGTCCTTCTTTTTTCTTCCCGGCTCCGCCAACGGCTTCGCTGATTTGTGGATGGTCATTCTGGATCTGGCCGCTCTGGCTTTGGGGGGAGCCTGCTTTCTCCTCCACCTGGGGAAAAAGGGGCTTTATCGGGATAGGTGGCGGCCCCTGACCGCCCTGTCTATGGTCGCCCTCCTGCCTCTGGGCATGGACTTTGGCCAGATTCTCAGCCCATGGTCTGTCCCTACTCCCCTAATGAAATACGCCTTTGTATCTGTCTATCTTCTGGTCCTCCTGGCCGTCGGGCTGTTGGACAGTCAAGGGGCCTCCGCCGGTCCTGGGGCCTGGGTCCCTCCCGCCGCTGTCCTGTGGGGAGTGCTTCTGCTGGTGTTCTGCCTGAATACCAACAATCTGCTGTACACCGCCTCCGCCCAGGCCCACCGGGCTACAGAGAGCTATCTCACCCGGCTTTTTGCCCGTGTGGAGGCCTGCCCCGGCTATGAGCCGGGGATGGAGGTCGCTATCGTGGGCGCTATCCCGGAAGATCAGCTGACGGCCCAGATTGACATCTACGATCAGGTGGACCATTACAGTGTCCCCCGTGATACAGTGGCCCCCCTGAACAAGCACATCTACTACTACCTGAACGACTGGCTCAACATTCCCGTGGCGGAACCTGACGAGGACACCATGATCGCTGTGGCCGCTTCTCCGGAGTTCCAGTCCATGCCCCTCTACCCCGCCCAGGGCAGCGTCCAGATGGTGGGCGGCCGAGTGGTTGTGAAGCTCCAGGAGGAGTACACCCCAAAATCTGACTTCGAGATCGCTTATGAGAACAGGAGATAAGCAAATGGAAGACACCCTAAGATCCGGCCTGCTGTCCGTCGTTCTGCCCTCCTACAACGAGGAGGCCTCTATCCCACGGGCGGCGGACACCATTACCGCCATCCTGATAGATGCGGACATCCCCCATGAGTTAGTATTCGTGGACGACGGCTCCCGGGACCGCACCTGGACCGTCATTCAGGAACAGGCGGGCCGCCATCCCCAGGTCCGTGGGGTCCGCTTCTCCCGGAATTTCGGCAAAGAGGCCGCCATCTTCGCCGGTTTGGCCCAGGCCCGTGGAGACTGCACTTTAGTCATGGACTGTGATCTGCAGCACCCGCCAGAGAAGGCGGTGGAGATGTACCGCCTGTGGCAGGAGGGCTACCAGGTTGTGGAGGGGGTCAAGGCCAGTCGTGGCAAGGAAAACCCCTTGCATACCTTTGCGGCTAAAAGCTTTTACTCCATCATCAGCCGGGCTACGGGCATTGATATGTCCCGTGCCTCCGACTTCAAGCTGTTGGACCGCCGAGCGGTGGATACCCTGCTCGCTATGCGGGAGAAAAATGCCTTTTTCCGTGCCCTCTCCTCCTGGATCGGCTTTCAGACCACCCAAGTGGAGTTTGAGGTACAGCCTCGGTTGGAGGGCGAGTCCAAGTGGTCCATCCGCAGCCTGGTCCGATACGCCATCACCAACATCACCTCCTTCTCCGCCGCCCCCCTTCAACTGGTCACCCTGCTGGGCGTAGTGGTCTTTCTCTGCTCGGTGGTGCTGGGCATCCACTCTCTATGGCAGTGGGCCTCTGGCAACGCGCTGGAGGGCTTTACCACCATCATTTTGCTCCAGCTGTTCATCGGCAGCATCCTGATGATCTGTCTGGGCGTCATCGGCTATTACATCGCCAAAATCTATGAGGAAATCAAGGACCGGCCACGGTATATCGTGGCCGAACGATGCGAGGGGGACCGGGATGAAGGAACTGCTAAAAAAGATATTTGATCCCACCTTCTTCCGTTTCATCCTGGTGGGGATTGTCAATACCCTGGTCGGCTATGGCGTCATGTTCGGGCTCTACAACCTAGCGGGACTCTACACCTGGGGCGAGGTGGGCGAGTGGGTCTCCTCCGCCGCTAACTATATTGTAGGCAGCGTAGTCAGCTTCTTTTTGAATAAGCACTTCACCTTCCGCAACCAGGAGAAAGGGGCTGGGGTCGTCCTTCGGTTCGCGCTCAATATCACTGTCTGCTGGTTACTGGCCTACGGTCTAGCCCAGCCTCTCATGGGCTGGCTGCTGGCCGGTATGGGTCTTAGCCCACAATGGGAAGGCAACCTTACCCTACTAGCCGGCTCCGGTCTGTTTGTAATTCTGAATTACTTTGGTCAACGCTTTTTCGCCTTCCGGGCGAAATAAAAAATTGGGGTTTTCGGTACAGCCCTAGGACCGAAGATAAAAGGCGGTGTGTTCTTTATCAGAACACACCGCCTTTTTATCCTTGACAGCCAGGGCAGCCAGAACAGCCTCCCTGCCTACTCACTTCCTCCCGCCGCTTCTTCCGTATACTGGCGGCCCACAGGTCCGCCCCAATCAGGACGGCGCACCAGGTTAGCAGTAGAGTCAGCACCAAAACGGCACAGTTCCGGAAAAATTCCTGGGGCAAAATCAGGATAACCGGGTCCTCCCACCAGTTAAAAAGCCAGTTCTCTTTTCCTGGGAAAAACAGAGCATGGAACACCACAAAGGCCCGGTCAAAGTCCAAGGCCGCCAGTCCGCCCACCACCAGGAAGATAGCACCCAGCGCGGACGCGGCCCAGAATCCGGGACCTCGTCCAAGAAAACAATGGGGGCGAGCCTTTTTTCTCCTGCACCAGAAAAACAGGACCACAAGTCCGGCCAGGGACAGTACAAGTACCCACAGGTCCAGGAGGAACAGCCCCCTCACATCGGCAAAATGGCTGGCCCCGGAGGCTGAAAAGGGGAGCACGCCGGCGGCAAAGTTCGGACGCTGGCCCAGGCAGTAGTCCATCATCTGGTCAAACGCCTCTGTGATCTGCTCCCTGGTCAGGCCAGTATACTCCACCAGCCCCAGTGCGTCGATATGCGCGTAGTAAAATGGGCGGCATAGCAGAGGGGCGGCGATGGAGCCGCTAAGAACCGCCAGGGCGGTGAGGAGAGAAAGCAGCAGGGACAGCGGTTTACTGGTTTTCATAGTCATGACCTCGCAATACAGCATCTGGAAGTAGGGATAAGGCAAGCCGCACCTGACCGGTCAGGTTCCCCACACACACATACCGACACCGGAAACGTGCTCCAGCCACCTGGGCGCTCCCCGGACTATCGATAATTTCCACACAAATATCACAGCACAAAAATCGTCGGCCCCAGAGGAAACAGGTGAAACCTCCTGTGGCATCCACATGTAGGAAATCTCCATAGGCCGCTGTCAGGACCAGCAGGAACACAGTAACCGAGCGCTGCGCTCCCTCACCGGCCGCTGACTCACCTTTTCCAGATTATCTTAATCATAACACAGTTGGTCCGGCACCGCAACAAAAAGCGGGCCCGGCGTACCGGGTCCGCTTTTGTCGTTCGGATGGAAAAATCAGGCGGCCTTCTTCTTGCCGAAGATGGTCTTGCAGCCCTCCACAGCCAGTACGATGGCCAGCACAAACAGGGCGGCACCCAAGATAGACTGAGCATAAGGAGCCCAGTCGAAATTGCCGGCCTTGTCCAGAGGCATACCGCCAGCGGCCATGATCTTACCAGCCTGGGTGGTGATAGTCTGGACCAAAGAAGTCAGAGTGACCACCAGCATGAAGGCCATGGGGATATAGAACATCTTGTTGTTGCGGCCGATGTTGCCCAGCCAGGCACACACAGTCAGCAGGGCCAGAGCGGCCAGCAGCTGGTTGGCTGCGCCGAACAGGGGCCAGATCTTGGAGTAGCCAGTCATGCCCAGGCCAACGCCCAGCACCACGGTGATGACAGTGGCCACGAAGGGGTTGCAGAGGATGGCCTTGAAGCCGGTGGCATCCTTATAGGTCTGGCCGGGCTCCAGCCAGAACTCCTGGAACATGTACCGTGCCAGACGGGTGGCGGTGTCCAGAGAGGTCAGGCAGAACACGGACACGGTCAGGACCAGCAGGGAACTGATGGTACTCTGGGCGCCAGCCAGGCCGGGGATGGAGGCGACCATGCGGGAGATGCCGGTAGCGAATACCTGTGTGGGAGTTACGATCTCGCCGGAGGCATACTCGTTCCAGATGAAGGACACGGCGGACAGGGAGATCAGAGCCAGGGCGCACTCGATGAGCATACCGCCGTAGGCGATGGGCTTGGCGTCCCGCTCGTGGTCCAGCTGTTTAGCGGTGGTGCCGGAGCCCACCAGGGAGTGGAAGCCGGAGATGGCGCCGCAGGCGATGGTAACGAACAGAGCTGGGAAGACATAGCCCAGAGAGGTCCCGGTCGGGGCGATGGTGTCATACGCGCCGGTGAAGGCGGGCATATCCATATGAGCGGCGTCCGCGCCGGTGAGGCCGGCACCGATCACGCCCACGGCCGCGATGACCATCATGGCGTACAGCAGGAAGGAGGACAGATAGTCACGAGGCTGGAGCAGAATCCACACGGGGGCCACGGAGGCGATCAGAATGTACACACCGATAATCCACATCCAAGCGGTGTTGGACAGGTAGATAGGGTGCCACTTCAGACCGATGGCCAGGCAGATCACGATACCGATGACGCCCACGATGGTAGCTACGGACAGAGAAGCGCCCCGACGGTAGACGAAAAAGCCAAAAAGAATAGCCATAATAATGAACAGCAGGGAAATCATAGCCACAGAGGCATTCGTCCCGGAAGCGGCCACATCCACCACACCGTCTACATAGGTGGCCTGGAAAGTGCTGGCCACGATGGAGGCAAAGGCGGCCACCACGAGCACCAGGGTCAGGTAAGAGAAGGTCAGAAACAACTTTTTAGCCCGCTCACCGATGTTCAGTGCCACCACTTCGCCCAGGGACTGACCCTTGTGGCGGATGGAGGCGAACAGGGCGCCATAGTCATGGACAGCGCCGAAGAAGATACCTCCGATCAGAACCCACAGCACCACAGGAACCCAGCCAAAGACAGCGGCCTGGATGGGGCCGTTGATGGGGCCGGCGCCGGCGATGGAGGAAAAGTGGTGTCCCATCAGGACAGGGGCCTTGGCAGGGACGTAGTCCATGCCGTCCTCCAGCTCATGAGCTGGGGTGACCTTGGAGTCATCAACACCCCACTGTTTGGCAAGCCAGCCGCCGTAGAAGATGTAGCCTACGATCAAAATAGCGATGCCAACGATAACAACTAACATTGCATTCATTGCGTTTTCTCCTCTCCTAAATGATATGCAGAGATGATACTCCCTGTCAGCCGCTTCAGATCTTTTTGAATCGCTCTTCCCGCGCGGTTGACAGTGATTTCTCCCGTGGACAGGTCCACGGCGGCTATTCTAAACTCCATCCATCCATGGAGCGATAGCTTGTATTCCCGGCGCTTCTTCAGCTTCCTCAGCTTGGCCAGGGCTTGGGGCTCGGCGCTGTCATATAGCGTCACCGCCGTCAGATAGGTATACATATGCTGTATATGGGGGTGCACACGGGGCTCTCCGTCCTCCAGCACCCGCTGAAAGATCTGGTCCACAGCCCCCTCATCCAGGTGGTCCACCGCACAGAGATAGAGATACTCATGGTTTTCCGCCGCCCACAGCTCCGCTTTTTTGACCAGAACATACTGGCTATCCCGCATATGATAGGCGCACAGCGCCTTGAGCGGAGTACCGTCTTCTATATCCTCAATATCGTAATAGGCGGCATAGGCCCGTTTCAAGCGGTCCAGCGCCAGTTGACTCATTCGGGACAAGGTATCCTCGCTTTCCAGCTCCCGCCCACAGACATAGTAAAACAGCCAGACTTACAAAGGACGGCTGTTTTGTGTGATCGCCCTGTTGAACACAGAGGCTCCCTGGTGTAAACCTGCGGGAATTATGAACAATCTATTAATATCATCGCTATCATATCAGATTGTAGAAAAATTTGCAAGTAGTATTTGCTATCTTCAGGTCAAAAAGCGCCTTATTTCTCTCCATATTTTATTCATATTGTACAATTTTTGAGCGGTTTTTTATCAGGGCATAAAATCTTAAATTTTTTCTCTCCGCCTTCCCTGCATTGACAGCCTAACGGGAATGGACTAGAATAAAAATACATTTCTTAGCCGGAGGATCTTAATCATGAACGGATCTGTTCCGCTTCGGGGCCTTCCTATCCCAGAGCGGTGGCGGAGGCTTGCCCTCCCTTCCCTGTTTTTCGCCGCGGTCATCTACTATGAAGAATTATTCTTGAAGCTGTACTGCTTTTACTCCCTGTCCCCTGTTGGAATGCTGTTCACCCTACTGTTCACTCTGCCTGTGGCCCTCCTCTTGGGACTCTTGTGCGGCGGCCTGCCCCCCCGCCAGGGCCGGGTCCTGTTACCTCTGCTCACGCTGCTCCTCTCCCTGTGGATCGGGGCCCAGGCCATCTACTATCACCTGTTCAAGACCTTTCTGACCATCTTCTCTCTCACCAAGATGGCGATGGTCGCCGGGGCCTTTGGCGATATGGCCACCATGGAGGTATTAGTCAACTGGTTCCCTGTGCTGATGATGGCCATTCCGGTGATTCTGTCCTTCCTCTTTCGCCAGCGGCTAGTCCCAGACCATCCTCCTCTGGTCCGGGGCCAGAGGAGACGATGGGCGGTCATGGCCGCCGCTATCCAGTTGGCCACCATGTGCATCGTGCTGCTGTGCAGCGGCGGTGCCATGTCCCTGCGGTATATCTACACCCAGGCCGCTGTCCCGGCTCTGGAAACGCAATATTTCGGCATGATGACCCAGACACAGTTGGAGATCCGCCGGGTCCTCTTTGGCATCGACCCAGACCAACCTGCCGACCCGGATATCTCCCAGGAGCCTGACGGCACAGAAGTGAACGGTTCCACGCCAAACCGCAGCGGCGACCACGTGATGGACCTCCCCTTTGACACTCTCATCCGGCAGGAAACGGATGCAGATATGCTGGCGATGCATCAGTGGTTCTCCCAGCGGGAACCCACGGCTAAAAACCAGTGGACCGGCTATTTTAAGGGTAAAAATCTGGTCTGGATCGTGGCAGAGGGCTTTTCCACCCTGGCCATGGATCCCCAGCGCACCCCCACTCTGTGGAAGCTGTCCCACCAGGGCTTTGTATTTGAGAACTTCTATACCCCCTTGTGGGGAGTATCCACCTCGGACGGTGAGTATGTTACCACTACCAGTCTGATCCCCAAGTCGGGTGTTTGGAGCTACTCCCAATCCTCGGACAACTATATGCCCTTCGCGCTGGGTACCCAATTCCGCAAGGAAGGCTACCGGACCATGGCCTTCCACGACTACCTCTACGACTACTACGACCGGAATCTATCCCACTCCAATATGGGCTATGAGTACTATGCCATCGATCAGGGGTTACGGGCGGAGGATGTGATTCCTGCCGACGATCTGGCTGCTGGGCGGATTTTTCCCCCTTCTGACGAGATGATGATGGATACCATTGTCCCCATGTTTGTGGATGAGGACCAGTTCATGGTCTACTGCCTGACAGTCAGCGGCCACCTGAATTATACGCTGGAGGAGAATATCATGTCTGCCCGCCACTGGGACGAGGTCAAGGACCTGCCGTACAGCGACCCGGTCAAGTGCTATCTTGCCAGCCAAATCGAGCTGGAGCTGGCTGTGGAGAGCCTGGTAGAGCAGTTGGAGGCGGCGGGCAAACTGGAGGATACGGTCATTGTCCTGTCCGCCGACCACTACCCCTACGGCCTCACTGACGAGGAGTACAGCGAGTTGTTGGGCCACCCGGTGGACCCAATATTTGAGATCTATGAAAATACTTTGATCCTGTGGAGCGCCGACCTGGAGGAGCCGGTCTATGTGGACAAATACTGCTCCAGCCTGGACGTAATGCCAACCCTATCTAACCTCTTTGATTTGGAATATGACTCCAGATTGCTCATGGGGTCGGACATTTTGTCCGACAGCCCGGAGCTGGTGATTTTCGCCGATTACAGCTTTATTAACGAGCGGGGCTACTACAACTCCTCCGACGACTTGTTCACCCGCTGGGACGGCAGCGAAACCGATTTGGAGGCCCTGGTCCCCCTGGTCAATGAGGTACAAAATCGGGTGGCCTATTCCGCCTCCATTCTGGATACAGATTACTACCGTCTTCTCTTCCACGCCCCTACTGACTAAAGACGCCCCCTGGATAACCAGGGGGCGTCTTTCCTGTATATCAAACCCGCGGGCGGGGTATTTTTGGTCTGCCGCCCCGAGGCCGGCTGAGGGGCAGCAGTGAGCGGGCCGGTCCTTCTCCTGGCGTTCTGCCTGATAGAGAAGTCCGGGGGCCGGCGCAGTGGGGCGTCATCGGCCCAGACGGCCCATTGTCCGTCATTTCAAAGAATGGGTCAGCGGGTATCCACCCTTGACCTAATCTTAGGATACCATGTACGCCCAGGGAATTTTTCACAGAACTGCAAATAATTCATGAACCTTCCATGAACAGGCCTATGGTACATTCCAGCAAGGTGTCCTGGATATCCATGGGTATCGCGGCAGCCGTTCTCTGATCCTGTTCCCCACCTTGAAGAGAGCCTAAAAATATTGTATAGTTACAAATATCCCATCATTGAAGCCCCACTGACCGGGGCACACACCAGTGGCATAAGGAGGACAACTATATGGCCTTTGATTTCAAAAAAGAATTCAAAGAATTTTATATGCCAAAGGACAGGCCGGAGATCGTAGAGGTCCCGTCCACCAACTACATCGCAGTGAGAGGCGAGGGAGATCCCAATGCAGAGGGCGGCGCGTACCAGCGGGCGATCAGTATCCTATATGCCGTTGCGTACACGTTAAAAATGAGCTACAAGAGCGATTATAAGATTGAGGGCTTTTTTGAGTATGTCGTTCCCCCACTGGAAGGGTTCTGGTGGCAGGGCGGTACAGCCGGGGCGGGCTATGGGCGTAAAGAGGACTTTCACTGGATCTCCGTCATTCGTCTGCCGGATTTTGTGACCAGAGAACACTTTGGCTGGGCAGTCCAAACTGCTGAGAAGAAGAAGCGGATAGACTGCTCATCGGCCGAATTCCTGACGATCCATGAGGGTCTGTGCGTCCAGATCATGCATCTTGGCCCATTTGACGAGGAGCCCAAGACCGTGGCTCTGATGGAGGAATATTTAGAAAAACATGGATATGTGACAGATCTCACAGCCGACCGCCTGCATCACGAGATCTATCTGTCCGACGCGAGAAAAGTGGCGCCTGAACGGTGGAAAACAGTGATCCGCCATCCCATCAAGAAAAAGGCATAAGTCTTTGTCAGTCCAATTTGAGGCCCTTCCCTCCAGGGAGGGGCCTCTTTATATTATTTTTTATGAAGCGTATATGCCACAACCGTACATATGATGATCCCAACGCTAAACGGAACGGCATACAGAAAGGCAACGCTGGCCGGCGCGCTGTAGCAGGAGTGCTCAATACCGCAAAGCATATCACGGTAATGATAGGCAACCACGAAACACATTATGTCAGATAGTACAATCGCGAGCGCCGTGAACAAATAACTCAACTTTTTCATATGCCTGCCCCCCAATTCATTTTTTTCGCAATATTAGTGCTAATCCTATAACCATCGAAAGCACGCAGAGAATGATAAGTATACCAGATCCGCTCAAAGTAACTGTTGAAGCAGCATTAAGCTGTTCCGCTGCGCTTGGACTCAAAACCATCATAGCTCCGAACAGGATCAGACAGATAGCACCCACCAAGCAAAGCCCTATGCCCACTTTCATTTCGATTGCTTTTGGATCTTTGGTTTTTTCTAGTTCCTGTGGCACTTCATTTGTCCCTTGAGTAAATGCCTCGTCTTTCACAAGTTCGTCGATAGTAATGTCAAAGCACTCGCTCAATGCTAACAGTTTTTCTAATTCAGGCGTTGATATTCCCGTTTCCCTTAATTAAAGATATTGTTGGGTAAAAAAGAAAGGTCAGTCGATTTTGCCGATGAAGCGGTAGTAGATTTCTACTTCCTGCTCACGGCTTCCGTCCTCGCCCTTGACAGCTTCGTGGACGGTTATTTTTTCAATTAGAGTGTTCAGAAGTTCGGCGGTCAGCTCCACAGGGTTGACATACTGTTTCATCAGGGCAATCCACTTTTCAGCATCCGCTGCGGTCTGTACGGCGGCTTCCATCATTTCGTGAAGCTGTTTTATTTTTGTTTCAAGCTCCTTTTGCTCGTTCTGGTACTTCTCGGACAGCATATTGAAGTTATACTCGGTTATGCGTCCGGCAGACCAGTCCTCATACATTTTAGCAAACAGCCCGTCAACTTCGGCTTTACGCTTCTCTGCCTTTTTCAGCTCCGCAGCCTGCTTTTTCTTCGCAGAGTTTCTTTCCCTGTCACTGGCATTGAGCAGCCGTTTCAGCAGCTTGTCCTCGTCTTTCTGTGCCAGCATAGACCAGTATTGCAGTCTTGCAAGCACATAGGCATACAGTACATCATAGCGAATATAGTGCATGGAACACTGGCGTAATCCCTGTCCGTACTTACTGCAATGGTAGTGTGCATAGGGATTTTTGTTCTGGCTGTTTACACCATAAGCCAATGACCATCCGCAGTCCGCACATTTTACCAGCCCGGAAAATATCTGCGTTGTGCCATTCTTCTGTCGTCTGCGTCTGCTTGCAATCAGCTCCTGAACTTTTTGGAACACTTCTTCGGAAATGATGGCTTCGTGGGTATTTTCCACACGATACCATTCTTCCTGCGGCTTCCGCACCTTTTTCTTGTTCTTGAATGAAATGTTGCTCTGCTTGTTGTGAACACTGTGACCGATGTAGGTTTCCTCTTTCAAAATGCTCTTGACCTGTGCTATCGTCCACGCATAGGCTTTTTCTGCGGGCGCACCGGCGTAGATATTGGCGAAAGTCCCATATCTTTCATAGTTCAGCCAGCCGGGGGTAGGTACTTTTTCTTCCACCAGAATCCGTGTAATGCTGGCGGCACCCCTCCCGTGTACGGCAAGGTCAAAAATCTTCTCTACAATCCAGCGTGTTTCCGGGTCGATCAGAAGATGACCTTTTTTGTCCGGGTCTTTTACATAGCCCAGCGGTGCATAGGCTCCATAGTGTGCGCCATTGGCAAATCTTGTGTGCATGGCAGCCTTGACCTTTTTGCTGGTCTGTCGGGCGTGCATTTCATTCAGGATGTTTAAGAACGGGGCAAGCTCGCTTTCTCCGTTGATGGTGTCCACATTGTCATTGATGGCAATGTAGCGTACTCCCTTGCTGGGGAAATAGATTTCCGTGTACTGACCAGTCAGGATATAGTTTCTTCCCAGACGGGATAAGTCCTTTGTGACAACGCAGTTGATTTTCCCGTCCTCGATGTCATCAATCATCCTTTGGAAACTTGGACGCTCGAAATTTGTCCCGCTCCATCCGTCGTCAATGTACTCGTCTACAACGGTCAGCCCATGCTCTGCGGCATACTGCCTAAGCATCAAGCGCTGGGTCTGGATACTGCCGCTTTCCCCCTGTAATTCATCGTCACGGCTCAATCTCAAATATAGTGCAGTGTTATAAATCGTTGTATTGTATGGTTGTTTCACGGTTAAAAATCCTCCTTCTACTAAAAGAAACAACCCACGCTTATACAATACTCGCTGGTACAAGTATATCATAAGCGTGGGCTGATTGACAGTCGTTATTCCGTATTTTTTCAGGAAGCGGCGGCAGCGTGCTGGATCACATCTTCCAGCAGGCTGTCAAGCGGCTTCCCATCCTGTGCAAAATGCTCCGATACCTTGATACGGACTTTCCCCATGACAAAATACTGGGTGCCGTCTTTTTCGGTAAGCAGGGTGCCGCTGTTTTTGTTATTGCTCTCGTTTTTGCTTTTTGCCATAGGCAGTTACCTCCATAAATGAAATATGCCCGACAAGGGAATGTCAGGCAGGTGTACAGCCGCAGACTGTCTCCATGTCAACCGAACCGTGTCAACCGGCAGAAAAGACTTTGAAAACAATCCATAGGCGCTCTATGATTACTTTTTACTTTTTCTTTGATTTCTTGGTTGACATGGTTGACAAAGGAGAGAAATGCCCCAAATATCAGGCTTTTCCCCGTCAACCGGCTGTCAACCGAAGCGTCAACCAAACTGTCAACCGGTGGCTTTTCAGAATGGCAGTTCCATTTGCCGGGCTTCTTCTTCCGTGATTTCCTGAAAACCGTCCCCCTCCGGCGGGTCTTGGTTGACACGCTCCCAGCCTTTTTGAGAACCGTATTTCTTATACCGCTTCGGGCTTTTGTAGGCTGCCCAGCCCTGTATGATGCCGCCCGCAATGCCGGTATTCATAATCTCGCAGATTGCCCGTGTCTCCCAGTCTGCCGGGGAATTTAAGTTCCCCAGCGCTTCCTCATAAAGCTGCTTGGAGCATACCCTGTCACCGGTGTAGTCCTCCAAATAGGCGTAGATCATGCCAGCCTGTGTGTCCTCCTGCATGAAGTCCTGCTGATGGGCGTTCAGGTATCGGTTCATTTCTATGCTGAATGACAGCTTATACTTCCCACTGCGGTAAACCGTCATGGCTTCCGCCCACATCTGTTCGATATACGCCCTCGCCGCCGCTTCATCATCCAGTATGTGAACCTCCGCCCGTTCCGGGTACACCGTCACGGGGAGAAAGCGCCGGTTGCCGGTGCGGTCACGGGGTAAAAAGTCCTGCCGGTTGGTCGTCCCTCCGAATACACATTGCCGCAGCCGGTCTGCCGGGTGTGTCTCATACGGCACTTTGTAGGTTTCTTTCTGGCGGCTTAAGAATGACTTGATTTCCTCAATACTCTTGGCGTTGGCTGTGGCGATCATCTCCGACATCTCGATAATCCAATGCCCTTGCAGCTTGCGGTACACATTTTCATCGTCCAGCTTCTTCAAATCGTCTGAAAACCATTCGTCCCTGCCTGCCAGCAGCCGGAAAAAGGTAGATTTCCCGGCTCCCTGACCACCAACCAGACAGAGCATGACCTCAAACTTGCTCCCCGGTCTGAATACCCGCCGGATGGCTCCCATCAGGAACAGTTTCAAGGCTTCATAGGTGTATTCGTCCGTATCGGCTCCCAGAAAGTGATGCAGGGCGTAACGGATGCGCTCTGTGCCGTCCCATTGCAGGCTGTTCAGGTAATCCCTGACCGGATGGTAGCGGTTTTCATTGGCAACAATCTTGATGGCGCTCTGCACCTTTTTCTCGCTGGTAAGCCCGTAGTTTTCTTCCAGATACAAAAGCAGGTAGTTTATGTCCGCTTATTGTCGGCTGAAATTTCCGTTTTAGTTTTCTTCCAGATACAAAAGCAGGTAGTTTATGTCCATGTCGGTCAGCGTGGTACTGGTGCGCTCCCAGCCCAGCGGCTTCACAATGTCAATCTGCTCCGTCAAAAGGTTCAGGCGCAGCGCCCCGCGAAACAGAGGGTCACGCTGGAACACCGTCAGGCAGTTTCGGATGCTGTTCTTCACGCCGCCTTTCTGCGTCCCCTCTAATGTTTCCCGGATTTCTGCCGGTGTTTGCGCCGGTTCCATTGTGTCCATCGTCCTTTTGACCACTTCCTGCGTTTCCGGCGGCAAGCTCTGAAATTCGCTGTTCAAGCCGCAGCACCTCCTTTCCCTGTGCGGCGATCAATGCCGCTTTTTCTTCTATTTCTCCGTATAACAAAATATCCAAAAGGTATTCTGTGTAGCTTATCCTCTGCAACGCTTCCACAAAAAGAGGATGCCAGATGGCATCCTGCGGCTGTGGGGCGTATGCTGTTTTCCAATGCTCCAGCAGGCGCAGATAATCGCATAGCACCCGGAAACAATACCGTTCCGTTTCCTGAAATCTCTGCTCCGCTGATTTTTGTCGGGGCTGTGACCTGTTGTGACGCTTCCTATCTGGCGGTGCATTGCCGGGTTTCTCATAGGAAACGCCGAAGTCCTTCGCAAGCCTGACCGCAGCTTCCCGTTTCCCCAATCCATGCAGCAAAGCGGCAAAGTCGATCACATCCCCGGAAGCCCCGCAGCCGAAGCAGTAAAAGCGGCTGTCCACTTTCATGCTGGGCGTGCGGTCATTGTGGAATGGACAGCAGACCATGCCGTTTCTCCCCACCCGGATTCCATAGAATGAAGCAGCCTGCCGGGTGGTAACAGACTGTTTCACCGCTTCAAATACATTCAAATGCTCCCTCCATAAAAATACCGGCAGCGGTAAAGCTGCCGGTTATATCATAGCTCCATCTCATGTTTCTTTCTCTGTACTTCCTGTGGCTGCTCCCTCCGGCGCAGTGCGGTATCTACGGCGTTCTGCACCTGCCGCAGCCGTATGACTTCCTCCCGGAGTGGCTTGTGCTGCGGAGACAGTTCGGCATACTCTGTTTTTAACTGTGCATATTCCTGTTTCCATGCTTTCAGGGCAATGGGTTTTCCGTCCAGTTTTTCTTTCAGAATACGGCGGGCGGCATAAAACAGCCGTAACTCCGCATCGTGGGATGTTTCAAATTTCTCCCTCTGTTTCTTAAACTTGATATTGTTCAATTCCGTATGAACAGGTTTTAGCCGCTGGTAATTCTCGCCCTCCCGTATCAATTCCTGCAATTCCTTTATCCTGGCAGATTTCTTTTTCATGGAGCCGCTTAATGCTTCAAATTCTTCACTGACAGAGGAAAGACGCTCCTGCAAATCCTCTAATGTGAGCAGCTTGTTTTCCGTCAGATAATTGACGGTTTCGGCAAACTGCTTTAAGTTTCCGGTTCTGGCTTTATTGCTCCATGCCCCTGCGTTGCGCTGGTTGTAATAAGCGATCAGCAGGTCGGCAAGGCTCGGTGTCTGCGGTTTGGAAAGTTCTTCTTTTACCTCTGCCATCCAGACAAACAGGGCTTTGATCTTCTTCCTCACATCCTGCATGAGCCGGTTGGTGGCTTTAATCCAGCGGTTCAGTTCCCCTTTCTCGGTGCGGATGCCCTTTGCTTCCATCTGCCGGACATTAGCTCCCTCGTGGACAGTAGGTATCAGGTCAAGCCCCTGCCGCACATAGGAACGGTGGTCGATACGCACATCCAGTCCTTTTTCCTCAAATTTTGTATTAACGGCAGCCGCCCACTGCTCCCGCCAGTGTTCCAGTGTTTCCGGCTCGTGCCAGTCTGTTGTGTGGACAGCATTAAACATATAATCGCCATTTTTATCCCGGATTCGGTTTCCATCTTCATCAAGAAGATATTCCCGCCGCTGTTTTTGTCCCCATGTGCCATCCGGGTTCAAAGGGCGCATTGTTGTCATCACATGGAAATGCGGGTTTGGGATACCGCCATCCTCTTTCTCCGGACTGTGAAAAGCAAGATCGGCAATCATGCCTTTTGCCACAAACTGCTCCTGCACGAACTTCCTCGCCAGCTCCATGTTTTCTTCCAGCGTCAATTCATTCTGCATGGCAATATCAAATGAATAGGCAAGCTGTGCTTTTGGATGTTTCTCGCAGCTCTCCACAGCATTCCAGAGGGTCGCCCGGTCAAGATATATTTCCGGCGCATGGGGCGGCAGCATGATTTCCGAAGCGATCACGCCGCCCTTTTTGGTGTAGTCGCTGACTTCTCCATAGTAGCTGCTGTAAAGACGCTCCCCGGCTCGGTAGGCTGCGCTGGCAATGGCGCTCTGACCGGCGCTGCGCTTTATCTGTGCGATTGAAAAATGATAAAGTGCTATCCTTAGTTACCGCCTTTCTCCTGCCCGGAAATACGGGCGTGGTTTTCTGCGGCAGACCGGATGAAAGGCTCCGCCTGCGGCAGATTCAAAATGCTTTCCATGAGGGAATAAAATTCCGTTTCGGTCAGCTCCTTTGTCTGTGGCACAATGCTCTCAACGGCTGCCCCACGGGTAATCAGCCGGTGCGTCCTCTGTTTCCGGGAACCGCTTTCCAGATACGCCTGCCGGTTTTTCAAACGCTGCATTTTCCGTTTTTCCCGTTCCAGCAGGACAGTGGTTTTTTCATATTCCTGCTTTAACTGTTCCAAAGATTTTTCCATGTTCTCACATCCTTTGCTTATAAGATAAAGAAAGACCATCCGCAGACAGTCTGTGTCAGTGCTTCTATAAAAACCGATGAAAAGGGAAAACCACAGAGCGGATTTCTCTTTGCGGCGGGTACACAGGGGATAGCCGCTTTAGCGGCGCAAGGGGGTGTAGCCACCTTGTCGGAGCGAAGCGAACGCAGACCTCGGATTGCTGATTTTATCAGCGGCAGAGGTAAGCTCCGCAGGACGCACGATACATGGTCTTTAGACTATGTATAGAAGTGCGCCCTTAGTTCCTAATGGATTTTGCCGTTTCCGGCAGTCTTGTCCTTTTTCTTGGAACGCTTGGAAAGATACTTCGGGCAGTCAACCACAACCGCCCGGAAGCTCTGTTTACATTCGTGCTGGCATTTCCGGCACAGTTCGTTGTAAGTGATACGGCTGCGGTCATTTAAGAAGAAAGACCATTCCAGCCGCCGCTTGTTGCTCATTCTTGCCATAACCGGCTCCTTTCTCCGTTTCTATCTGATGTACGCAGATAGGCTGTTTTGGTGTAGCGTTTCGGTATCATTTTTAAGGTTTTTCCTTCTGTATGCCCCTTTGGAAAGTGCGGCAGTATTGCAGTCAGGGGATAATACCTCACGCTTTTTTGTCACTTCTCGGTACGGTTTCGGAGCCTTTTGCCATCCATTCAAAGAAAGCAATCTTGCTGACCTTGATAAGCCTGCCCCTGCGGAACGCCGGAAAGCCGGGTGTGTGTACCAGCTCATAGGCGCTCGCTCTTGAAATTCCCATAATCCGCTGAATGTCCGCCACATCCAGAACCAGCGGTAAATCCTCGTAGCTGTTCAATCTCTTTTTATCGTTCATTCTGTTCCTCCCATAAATCAAATAGGTTAAAATGCTTCCTGCTGCCGTTCTCCCCAAAAGCCGTTTTCCTGCCCCATTCCTGCGGTGTTTCCCTGCATTGGTGCGCCGGATGCGTCACTTCTCCTGCCGGTCATATCCCTTTTGGACGGTCATTCACTTGTCAAGGTACTGTGTGGCACGAAATTACCAACTGCAATCATCATAGCGGACTATCCTTGACAAAACAATGCTTCTGCGATACCATGAGTGTAATGAATATAACTAAATTATATAATTACCATAAGAAAAGGCAGGAGATAGGGATGGAGAATCAGTTTATACGGCATGAGCCATGTTTTGAGAGGATTTTATTTGTCCTGACGCTGGACAGGAAGAAAATGAAAGAGCGGATTTTGATTGGGGAAGAACAGCAGATCCGCTTCCGGCTGAACGGGAGCCAAAACGCAGAGGTGCTTTGTGATATGACACGCCCGCTGGGAAATTTTTTGATAAACTTTGAGCGTGACACGGACAGAGATTGGAACTTATACGGGCTTTCTCCACTGCGGCAAGCCCTCCACTCCAACCGATGGAAACAGCCGGAGCTGGAGCAGGCGGCAAGCGAATTTCTCTGGGGAAAATATCTTAGCAACGACCCTCTGAAAATGTATGTGGCGTTCCGTATCTGGAACAGCTATCTGCTTGCCAGAGAACCCCGTGACCGTAACGCTGCCTGTGACCGCTTCATGGATAAAATGAGCAGCCTGACCGGGGTATTCCATAACGAAGCCATGACCTTTGACAGGGAGACAGGAAAACCGAAACATTTTCAAGCTGGCAGCCTTTATTTCAAAGGCGCACCATCAGAAGATACCCGGCTTGACCTCTGGTTCCCGGACAACCGTCGCACAGAAGAATGTGTGTCTGCCTATGCCTCCCTCTACCCGTTGATTACCTATTATCTGAACAGACTAAATGACTGGGGGCTTTGCTTCCGGCGGTGCAAGGTTTGTGGAAAATATTTTCTGGCAAAGAGCCAGCGGTATGAGCTGTGCAGCGATAAGTGCCGAAAAGCACAGGCGCTTCAGAACAAACGGGAATTTGACGAGAGGGCAAGAGAAAATAACTATGACCTGCTTTATAAAAATGAATGCCAGAACTGGCGCAACAAAATAAACCGGGTAAAAAATACCGCAGGCTTTCCTGCTGACCGTCTGGAAAAAATACAGGTTGCCTTTTCCGACTTTAAGAAAGAAGCCTTGCAGAGAAAAAAGGCTGTAAAAACAGGAACAGCCAGCCCGAAAGAATTTACGGACTGGCTGTATCAGCAGAGTAATGTAATTGTTGAGCTGACCGAGATATGAAAAACTTTCTATCGTCAATTTCGCATTATTGCAATAACAGATTGCTTCTTCCATGAATGGTAATATTATCATCAAACTTTTGGAAGAACTATAAATGTCCGAGGTGCCTTTGATTTCGACAGAAAAACAGGCTGAATTGTTACAACGCTCGGACATTTCAAAAATTTTTTGAGAAATGGCGAAAAAGGCGGGGCAGCACACGCCGCCCCGCCAATTCCATACGGTTATTCCATTGCCCGCATTTGTTCTGTTAATGAACGCTTTTTCAAATCCCGTATTTCCCATACAGAAAGAATCAACTGTAAAAGAATCAATATTAGTAGATATCCACCTATCTGCATTGTTGGAAATTGATATGAGAGATTTGGCATACCGAATAGAATACCAACAGCTTTGCTCACAGGAATAGCTATGGGAATACCAACTAAAAGAACGATTCCAAATGAAACAAGTACATATAGCAATCCCTCTGTTATGAGAGAACGATATAATTGTTTTAGGCTTAATCCAACAGAGCGTAATGTACTGATTTCCTGTTTACGCGCTTGATGGTTAGAGAGTGTCATATTGATTAGATTGATTATTCCAAACAGCAAAATTAGTAATGACAGCATTTGCAAACTTCCAAACAATAAGTTCATAGAAGATTCCATGTACTCTACAACATCATTATAGCTGCAAATAGAAAGCCCCTTTTCTTTAGAGGTAATTTTCTGCTGAATGGCTGATTCTATTTCATCATTATAAGTTTTATCAGTTATGATCTCCCATGAGTAAGCAAATTTTTCTGTGTTTGGGAATAGTTGTTGTGCAAGTTCTTGTGTAATTATAAGATTCGCTGGATCAATAGCATCTGTACCGTTTTCGGTTCCGACAAAGCTCTTATCAAAGAAACCGGAAACAATACATTCTATTTCCTCTCCACTATTTGTAATCTTTATAGGCGTCCCTTTTGTAACCCCCAGTTCCATATATCCATCTGTCAATAAAACTTCAAACTGATTTTTAGGCATTTGTCCATCTATCAAATGTTGTTCAACAAAGCTAAAATTACCTTCTGTACTTTGATCCGAAATTATATCACACATTCCCTCAGTAACATTTCCATTGATAGAATAATGACACATTCCTACTGAATCTCTAAGTGGTATAATCTTTTGGATTCCTTTAGTATTCAAAAGTTCTTCTCTCAAAGATTCGTTTAGCGAATTATTTGCTTCGTTTTTTCCAACTGATTCTTCAGAAAGATATATACGGAAGCTTCCGCCGTTTACAAAAAACTTTTCACGGACAAATTGCTCTGGCGTATTACTAACTGCTGCGGATGCAGATATAAATAAGAGTAATCCTCCAAATATCAATGAAAGCAATGTACTGGCTGTCTTTTTCTTATCGCGTCCAAGATTTAATAGAGCTAAAGAGTAAGGTGAAATTTTCTTATTATGTTTTCGAGATTGCATCGGAGCATTTCGATAAGCTATATATCGTACTGCCTCAATAGGGGAAGTAGTTGCTGCAATTTTAAGCGGCTTGCGAACAGATAATTTCACCATAAGAGTGCAAATGATGGAAACGCCTATCATTACAAAAGGAATATTGATAGGAGAAAATCCGCTGGAAAATTCATTACTTCCCAAAACAGTTCCGACAATCGCACCCAAAACAATACCCGGAGGGATTCCAAGCCATGATAAATATCTACTTTCATAGTTTATCATTTTCTTTATCTGTAATGCAGTTGTACCTAAAGTGCGTAACTGTCCGAAATTTCTTATTTTTTCATTGATAGAAATTCTGAAAATACTTTGGATTACCGTTATACCTGCAAATAATACCAACACGGACAAACTTACAAAAGTTAGTATATTTTCAAATGACAATCCCATATTCTCTCTAAAAAAGAGAAAACTTAAGCTATAATCAGCACCAATTTCTTTTCCAATAGAAGCAATTCTTTCTTTTAGAATTTCTTTTGATGTTGAATCTGCATCAGCAAAACAAACATAGCTTTGGTATTTTGCAGGATTATAATTAGAGCTATTTTCTACAAACGATTTTGATATATAGCACGAGTAATTGCCCTGTGATTCAGTCGAGCTTTCCGTAATCCCAGAAATCACAAAATCTTGTGATTTTCCGTTTATTTGAAAAGAAATTTTATCTCCGATTGCAGTATTAGAAAAATATTTGTTCACCATTTCACGGTCAACTGCAATTTCATTTTCTTTAGATGGCATAGTCCCATCTTTTAGTGTAAATTGATTTCGGGCAATATAGCATGCCGCATCATCCATATATGCCAAATACAATGAATATCCCTCTGGCATTTTTATTTCTCCCAGATTGTAAAGCGACGCTACCATTTCGATTTCTGGTTGATGACGAAGTTTTTCAATTTTATCCTCTGTCAGATTATCATAGCTGGCTTGAAAAGTGGCCATATTATTTTGAGATTCCTGAAAAGCAAAAAATAATGTTCCACACATTGACATCAAAAACGCTGCCAGTGAAATAGCAATTATTATCATAAAATTCCGGCGCTTTTCGCTTTTCAAACTTTCCTTTGCCAGCTTCTTTGTAATGGCGCTGGTATCATTTTCAAAAGGCCATGTCATAGCTTTCCACCTCCTTATTCCACAATCTTTCCATCCTCAATGCGGACAATCCGATCTGCAAGACGGGCTATGTCGTTGTTGTGGGTAATCATCACGACAGTTTGCCGGAACTCCGCACTGGTACGCTTGATAAGTCCCAGCACCTCGGCGCTGGTCTTGCTGTCAAGGTTGCCGGTCGGCTCGTCAGCCAGTACAATAGCCGGTTTGGTAATCAGGGCGCGGGCAATCGCCACACGCTGCTGCTGTCCGCCGGAGAGATTGTTCGGCATATTTTTTAGTTTATCTTCCAGCCCCAACAAGTGAACGATCTCGTCCAAAAACTTCTGATCCACCGTGTCCCCGTCCAGCTCCACCGGCAGGACGATGTTCTCATACACATTCAGGATGGGAACAAGGTTGTAGTTCTGGAAGATAAAACCGATGTTGCGGCGGCGGAAGATGGTGAGCTGTTCGTCGTTCATTTTCGACAGCTCTTTGTCCCGGACAATCACATTGCCGGAAGTAGGGGTGTCCAGCCCGCCCATCATGTGAAGCAGGGTAGACTTGCCGCTGCCGGAGGTTCCCACAACGGCCACAAACTCGCCGTCCTCCACAGAGAAGTTCACGCCGTCAAGGGCGCGGGTGATGTTCGGCTCTGTGCCGTAATACTTTTTCAGGTCGATAGTCTGTAAAATGCTCATACTAAAAACTCCTTTCAAGGCTTTCTGCCTGTTGATAAGGCTATTGTAAAACCCAAATGTCCGCGAAATGTTACAGCGGCCAAAAAATTTCATTGAAAATCGGGGTGAAATGTTACAACGCTCGGACATTTCAAAAAAATTTACGGCGGGCAGCCGGAAATGGCCGTCCGCCGCGTTTTATTTTGTAGGCAGCATAATAGAAAATTCCGAACCCTTGCCCGGCTCCGAAACCACTTTGATATAGCCGCCCTGCCGCGTTACAATCTCGCGGGCCAGATACAGGCCAATGCCCACGCCCTGCTGTTCGTGTACTTCTTCCTCACGATAGAAGCGCCGGAAGATGGCGGCCTGATTGCTTTCGGAAATTCCCTTGCCGGTGTCGGCTACTTTGATCTCCACATACATTTCCCACAGCACCACCGACACAGCGATTTTCCCGCCTGCCGGGGTGTACTTCACCGCATTGTCCAGCAGGTTAAAGAGGGCTTCGGATGTCCACTTGCTGTCATGGGAAACGGCCAAATCCTCCGGGCAGTCCACGGACACGGCAATTTCCTTTTTCTCCGCTGCATACACGATCCCACTCATGGCCTGCGCCACGGTATCAAAGAGGCGGCCCGGCTTCTTGTCTAACTGGATCACGCCTGTTTCCAGCCGGGAGGTTTTTACAAGGGCCTGAAAGAGAAAGTCCAGCTTATCCGTCTGGCTGCGGATTCCCCGGATAAAGTCGGTGCGCTCCGCCTCGGTCATGGGCTTTTCCAGCAGGGTGTCCGTCGCCATTTTCAGATTGCTCACCGGCGTTTTCACCTGATGGGAAATATCTGATACAAGGGTCTGTAACTCCTGCCGTTCCTCGTCCACCCGGCGGCGGTTCTCCTGCATGATCTGGTAAAGCCTTGCCAGCCGGTGTCCGATTCTGGCAAGCTGGGTTTCGCTGTCCTCCGGGCGCTGGGGCGCTTCATTCCCGGCGATCATGTGGTCTAAAGTCTGGCACAGGTCAGCGGTAAACTGCGACAGCCGCGTTCCAAACGCCTGCGTCAGTACAAAAATCCCCACAAGGGCGCACAGCAGCAGCACCCCGCCCGTCAGCAGCACCGCCGTCTGTTTTGTCACAAAAAACAGGGCTATGGTGATCCCGGACATGGAGAGGGCAAGCCCTATTGCCACCCGGCCAAACAGCCGCTTTACCGAGAGGTTTTGAAACTTCATTTTGCCTCGCCTCCCGTCCATTGATAGCCCATGCCGTAAACGGTCTTGATGTAGGGTGCGCCGCCGTCGGCTTCAATCTTGCTGCGAATCCGGCTGATGGAGGTTGTCAGGGTGTGTTCGTCCACAAACCTTTCGTCTATATCCCACAGCTTTTCCAAAAGCTGCCCACGGGTCAGCACTTGCCGGGGATTTTTACGGAACAGGTTCAGCATTTTGTACTCCATCGGGGATAGGGTCAGGGGCTTGCCATTTAGGGAAGCCGTCTGCTCCGAGAAGTCCAGAAACAGCCGCCCGTCGTCGTAAATGTCCTTGGCCGGTTTGTGGTGTTCCAGCATGGCAAACATGGCTTTGATTTTCCGCTGCAAGGCCCCGATCACAAAGGGCTTTGTGATGTAGTCCACCGCGCCCACCTCATAGCCCCGTATCTGGTCGCTCTCCTGATCGTTGGCGGTTAGGAAAATCACGATGGTGTCCGGGTGTTGGGGCTTTATCAGCTTGCACAGCTCAAAACCATTTCCATCCGGCAGGTTGATGTCCAGCAGCACTAAATCAAATTCCCGCTGGCGGATGGCGGCGGCTGCGGTTCTGGCATTTAGGGCAGAAGTCACGCCGTAGCCGTCTGCGGTCATGTTATAGGCCAACATCTTATTCAAAAAACTGTCGTCCTCGACAATTAAAATCTGCTTCATATCCTCACTTCCTTTTCTTTTTGCCAATAGTATAACAGGCAAATGTCCGAGAATTGTTACAAGGACAAATATATTTATCATTTTACAGCTTTTTTCTGTGTACTGCAATTTTATAAAAGAAAGGACAGCAGTATCAAATTGCTGTCCTTGCGGTTTATTATAGCTGGTAGTGTATAAGCGTGGGTTCATCATATTTGGTGTGGTATCTTTAACTATGGGAAACTCCACTCTCCCATTTGGAGATAGCCTGTCTTGAAACGCCTATTTTCTCCGCCAGCTGTTCCTGAGAAAGCCCGCTGTTCCGCCTGAACTGATAGATCCTTTCAGACAACATCTTCTTTCCCTCCCTATAAGCACTATACCGCCATTCCTAGTTACATACTATCAACTATGGTTGAAACTTCCGCAACCGGCGGTTGCGGAAGCAATTTTTTTCTTCTATAACAGATATCCTTATCCCGCACCGTAGTAAAGAAGTGAATATCAATAGTATACTCCCGATTCTTTTCCACTGCCAGAGGTATCTCTTCTCTAGCTGTCGGTATCCAACGACGGTCTCCCCCTGATCTTAATTGAGTCCTCCATCCCCTCTTAAGGTTTTTACCGGCCACATAAAAAGCCCGCTATCTCTTTTCAGAGATAGCGGGCCTGTTTCAGTTAATACCCAGTTGAGTCCAGAGCTCGTTGTACAGATTGCGGATATCGGGCGGGGTGACCAGATAGGCTTCGCACCGGTCCAACACCTCCTGGGGAGCGGCCATAATCTCATACAGCTCCATATCCAGAGGCTCGCCGTACTGCTCCTCGTACCAAGCGGGGTACTGCTCCAGCGCCTCGCTGTTGGGAGAGGCATACCAGATATAGTCCATGTTGGCCAGGTTGGCCTCGGTGGAGGCAATAAAATTGATCCATTCATGGGCCTCGTCCACATTCTGAGCGTTTTTCAGAATGCACATGGCGTCCACGAACCAGTTGGAACCCTCCTCAGGCACCACATAGGCCAAATCAGGGTTGTTCTCCCGCATGGTCAGGTAGTCGCCGGCGTAATAGGCGGTGATAGCGGCGTTGCCCCGCTCCATGGCCTGGAAGATCTCGTCCATATAGAATGCCTGATAGACGCCCTTGGCGTTGGCATCAGCCAGCAGCTGATAGGCCTCACGGATCTCACTCTCATCAGTGGTATTGACGGAGTAGCCCAGATAGTACAGCGCAATGCCCAGGGCGTCACGGGAGTTGCGGATCATCACCACATTGTCGGCGTACTTCTCATCGAACATAGAACTCCAACTGGTAATGGGCTCGTCTACTATAGTGGTGTTATAGATGATGCCCAAAGTACCCCAGGTGTACGGTACGGTATACAGATTCTCTGGATCATAGGACAGATTCCGGAATCGTGGGTCGATCTTCTCAAAGTTGGGGATCTTGCTGTAGTCCAGCTCCTGAAGCATCCCCTCCTCAATTAGCTGAGAGATCATATAGTCAGAGGGGACGATAACATCATAGTTCGCTCCGCCCAGGGCCAGGGTAGAATACAGCGCCTCGTTGCTCTCGGCGGTCTGGTAGTTGACCTCGATGCCGGTCTTCTCCTCAAATTCATCGATCAGGCTTGTGTCGATATACTCACCCCAGCTGCACACATTGACTACCCGCTTTCCGGTGTTGGTGCCGCTGCTGTTGTTGCCCGCGCTGCCGGTACTGCCGCTCCCCGCGGTATCCCCTCCATTGTCCTCCATGGCGCATCCGGACAGGAACAGGCCCAGCGCCATGGTCATGGCGAGGGTCAAGGCTGCGATTTTTTTCAATTTATCATTCCTCCAGTAATTTTCAAGAATATATCTCCAGGCCGGCAGGCCCTGAGAACAAAATAGGGGGATTATCGTCTTTGCTTTCTGGCCTTCTCCAAACGGGCTTCCCTCACATTGTTGATAATGAGCAGGAGCAGCACCGTAGCAAAGAGCAGGGTGGAAATGGCGTTGATCTTAGGGGTAATCCGCTTCTTAGTCATGCCGTAAATGGTCATGGCCAAGGTGGACACTGAGGAGCCGGCAGTAAAGTAGGAGATGACGAAGTCATCCACGCTCATGGTGAAGGCGATGAGCGCGCCGGACACAATTCCCGGCTTGATTTCGGGCACCACGACCTTCCAGAACGCCTGCATCCAGGTGCAGCCCAGGTCCTGGGCCGCGTCGATGAGGTGGCCGTCCATCTGCCTCAGCTTGGGCATGATGCACAGCACCACATGTGGGATATCAAAGCAGATATGGGCGATCAGTAAGGAGCCAAAGCCCATATACAGCCTGGGCGCGGTAAGCCGATGGGTCGTTTCCATCCATTCCACAAAACCGTTCCAGGCGCCGAAGGCAGCCACGAAGAACAGACACAGCGCCACGCCGGTGACGATATCGGCGTTGATCATTGGGATGTTGTTGACCGTCACCAGGGGCTCCCGCCAACGCCGGCGCATATTGTAAAAACCGATGGAGGCAAAGGTGCCCACAACAGTAGATACCACTGTGGCGATCAGGGATACCGTCAGCGTGGTATATACGCTCTGCATAATGATCCGGTCCTTGAACAGCTCCTGATACCACTTTAGAGAAAAGCCCTGCCAGACCGCATTACTATTTCCCTCGTTAAAGGAGAAGATGATAAGCAGAAAGATAGGGGCATACAGGAACAGAAACACCATGACCATAAAGGCACGGGAAGCGATACCATTTTTTCTCATAGCGTCACCGCCTGTTCTTCGCCCTCTCCAAAGCGATTCATAATCCACATACAGGTGACCACAATGACCATCATTACCAGGGAGATAGCCGAGCCCAGCCTCGGGTTGTAGGCGTTGCCCAGAAACTGCATCTCGATCAGGTCGCCCAGCATGATCTGGGTGCCGCCGCCCAGCATTTTGGAGATTGCAAAGGTGGAAACGGCCGGAACAAACACCATAGTAATGCCGGACAGCACACCGGGCAGGGACAGGGGCAGGGTAATCTTCCGGAATACCCGGGCAGAGCTGGCCCCCAAGTCCCTGGCTGCCTCCAGCAGAGAGTTGTCCAGCTTAAGCAGCACCGAATAGATGGGCAGGATCATAAAGGGCAGGTAGTTGTAAACCATGCCAAGCACCACAGCGCCCTGGGTGTTGAGCAGCTTAAAAAACTTCATATTGGTCGGCCGGGCTGCATCCAGCAGGAAATCGGCTGGCAGCAACTCCCCGATCCCCGGCAGATCTTTCAGGGCCGGCAGCACCGTCGTGTTGATGGCCGCACAGACATCATTGAGCCAGCCATTCAATAAATTGCCCAAATCTATGATGCCCACTGCCTGGAAAAACTGGTTCAGAATGCCGCTGTTGTCCAGAATGGACATCCAGGCGTAGGTCCTCAGGAGGAAGTTCATCCACATGGGCAGCATAATGATGACCATGGCCATCTTCTGAAAGCCGGGGCCCTCCTTGGCCATGAAGTAGGCCAAGGGATAGCCGATGAGGACGCAGATAGCCGTGGCAATGATGGCCAGCTTGAAGGAGCGGGTAAAAACCACCGCGTAGGTGCCCATCCGGGCAAAATTATCCAGGGTAAACGCCTCTCTCCAGTTGCCCGCCGCGATCAATTCAGCGCTGTTCGCCGTGGTAAAGGCGTAGAACACCACCATAAAGATGGGGACAATGGTGAATACCGCCATCCACAACACATAGGGGGCGGCAAACAGGGAAAGCAGCTTATTCCTTTTCATCTCCGTCCTCCCCATCCGCCTCGTCCGGTTCCAGGGAGGCGTCGCCGATCTCCTCGTACTCCTCGGAGTAGGAGGAGTAGTCGCCAAACATCCCGGAGTATTGGCTCTTCTTCATAACGTGGATGCCATCGGGATCAATCTTGATGCCGATGCGGCTGCCCACGGGGGACAGGTCGGTAGTCTGGATCAGCCACTTGAAGCCATAGAAGTCTACGATGATGTCGTACTGCATCCCCTTGAAGGTCACGTTGGTGACCGTGCCCCTCAGCTGGCCCTGGTCCTCGGGGACGATATCCACGTCCTCGGGCCGGATGACCACATCCACCGCCTCGTCCTTCTCAAAGCCTCCGTCCAGGCACTGGAACCGCCGGTTGAAGATCTCCACCACTCCGTCCTCTCGCATGATGCCGTCGATGATATTGGACTCACCGATAAAGTCGGCCACAAAGGCATTTTTCGGCTCATTATAGATGTCCTCAGGAGTGCCGATTTGCTGGATCTTGCCGCCGTCCATGACCACTACAGTGTCGGACATGGCCAAGGCCTCCTCCTGGTCGTGGGTAACATAAATAAAGGTGATCTCCATAGCCTGCTGGATGCGCTTGAGCTCATTCTGCATATCCTTGCGCAGCTTCAGGTCCAGGGCGCCCAAGGGCTCGTCCAGCAGAAGCACCTTGGGCCGGTTCACCAGGGCCCGCGCAATGGCCACCCGCTGCTGCTGGCCGCCGGACAGCTGGCTGATGTGCCGCTTTTCAAAGCCCTTCAGGTTGACCACCTCCAGCATCTCCATGACACGCTGGTGGATCTCCTTTTCCGGCAGCTTGACTTTTTTCCCCTTATCATCCGCCTTCGGGATACGCAGGCCAAAGGCCACGTTCTCATATACGTTCAGGTGGGGAAACAGGGCATACTTCTGGAATACCGTGTTCACCGCCCGTTTATGGGGCGGAACAGCATTAATCCTCACACCGTCAAAAAAAACATCGCCAGAGGTGGGCGTCTGAAAACCACCAATGATTCTGAGTGTGGTGGTCTTGCCGCACCCGCTGGGACCCAGCAGTGTGAGGAATTCCTTGTCGTTGATATACAAATTGATTCCATCCAGCACCACTTCGCCGTCAAAGGACATGGTGCAGTTGGACAGACGGATCAGCTCCTTGGACATCTCGCTTATCCCCCTTTAGTCTGATAAAAACTTGTCAGCTCCCTCGATTTATTCACCCGGTTCGGCGTCCGCCCGCTGTGGACATCCGGGGGGCCGGGTTTTCACGGATAGCGAGATACACTATATCCGGTCATACCCCAAATGTCAATGATTTTCCCTAAAATTTTTTCTGACTTTTCCCCTCCGCTCCCCCGCAGCATGTCCAGACCGGTTTTGGACCCAAACAGGACAGCGGGAGAGGGTCCTTTCCCTCTCCCGCCGATCCTAATCCAAATTCAGATAAACCACGCGGCCCATCCCCCGCTCATCCAGCTGGACCAGCTGGTGGGAAGCGCCCGCTTCCGTCCCCAGAGTGTAGACAGACCGCTCTGTGTCTCCAGTCCGGTCCCTCTGGGTCACAAGGGCCCAGACCGCCCCCTGGGGCCGCTCCAGGGACAGCCCCTCTCCCACTTCCTCCATGGTCAGCGTCCTGCGGTCCAGCAGCTCCTCCTCTCCGTACCAGCGGACCTCCAGCTCTGTCACCCGCTCCACAGATTCCATCGTTACTTCCGCCGTAAAAGAGAATATTTCCTCCTCCCCATCGGCGGTCTTGGTTTGGGTGTCTGTGACCTTAGTGGTAAATCCCCCCATACCGCCGTAGCTGTTTCCACTGCCGTCCAGATAGACCGTGCCATCCTCCATCTGGTACACCTGATAGGCAGTCCAGCAGTAGTCAAACTCGTTTGTATTCCAGTTTCTGTCATCCAAAGGCGGTCCAAAGTAGACCGTTCCGCTGATGGACTCCTCCTCATCGCCCACTTTAATATGAGCGCCCGCCAGGCCGCTGGTACCGGCATATTGAGTACCGCCTTCTTCCAGCTCCTCCTCGGCCAAAAAGCAGTTCAGGCCAGGCAGACCTGGAAATTCATAGTCCTGTCCGTGAGGATCGTCGGTAAACCGTCCAATTAAAATCTTTTTGGGAAAGGACAGGGTGCCGAAGTCCTCTGTTTTCATTTCCTCTGTGCCGTACTCCACCCAGTGACTCTGGTCCACCGGGATCTCCTCCCCCTCCTTCGGCATCTTCTCCAATACCATGTGAAAACCGATAAACTGGTCCGCTCCGGGGTCCTCCCTCTCTGGCCGGGCCAGTCGGCTGCCAGAAGTGCTGGCGGCTAGAGCCGCCAGAAAGCAGGCCAGCAGGACGGCCGCCGCCCCTGTCTTCCCCTTAGTCCACAGTTTCTTCATCTTTGTCCTCCAATCGTCCGTCAAAGTGGAGAATGTCCCCCACCTGACAGTCCAGATAGTAGCATATCTTATTGATGGTGTGGAAGCGCACACCGCTGGCCTTCCCGGAGCGCAAGATAGACAGGTTAGCCTCGGTAATTCCCACCTTGGCACATAGCTCCTTAGAGGTCATGCCCCGCTCCTTCAGCACGTCGCTCAAATATACTCTGATCGCCATGGCTTTCCCTCAAATGATGGAGTCGTTGTCCTCCTGGAGGACCGCCCCCCGCTGAAGGCAGCGGCACAGGAGAAACAGCCCGGCGGAGGCCGCCAGTGAGAACAGCGGGAGGGTGATGGAGAAGCTGGCGGAGAGCAGCTCCCCCACCAGGGCCAGTTGGAGCAGGTTGGCAAAGACAGTCAGCGTCACAGTAGCTTGCGCCGCCGTCTTGCAGGCCAGAGCAACACGGCCGCACAGCTCCGCCCCCGCCTGGTCAAAGGTGCCGCCCCCCAGGACGGGGGCCAGCTCGGAGCCCCAAACCATAGTTACAGCTACCAGCAGGCCGGGGGCGGCGTTCAGCACCCCCAGAACAATCAGGACTGGCAGCGTCAGCCCTCCAAGGTCCGTGTTGCCTTCCACCACCTGGGCCCACTGGGCAGCTACCCCGGCGGCCCCTCCGTAGGCCACGGAAAAGGCACACAGCAGGGCACAGCCGGAGAGCAGTGCCCCAAAGGCGGCAGCCAGGCGCTGGGTGGGTGCCCCATCCAGGCCCCGGAGCAGCTTCAAAACCAGCCACGCCGCCCCCATAGACAGCACCGTACACCCTCCGGCTAAGGGGAAGATCTGGGCCGCAGTCTCCCCCAGCTGGGTCGGATTGGCCAAATAAAAGAGCCAGCAGAAGATCACAGGGGCCATCAAGCCAAGAAGGAGATCCTCCATCCCTCTGCCCTTCTTCCCTATCCGAATCAGGAGCAGCAAGGGCGCCCCGCTGACCAGCAGGACTACCAACCAGGCCAGCAGGTCGCCCCCAAAGCCAGACAGGGACAGCACCCTTAGACCCCGCCCTACTGATAGGAGAGGGTCATTCATCGTGCTCCACCCGGCTTTGGCGGACAACAGCCCTCCGGCCAGAGCCGCCAGCAGCCCCAGAATGGCTCCCCCTGTTAGCATCCACAGTTTTTTCTTCATATCTATTCCGCCCTTCAATTATTGTTTTACAATAATTTTAAATATAAGATATCAAAAAAATTATTGTTTGTCAATAATATATTCAATAAAAAAGAGCCGAGGCTGCCCCGACTCTTTTCCAGCCTATTCACCGGGAGGACGGCTCTCTCCCGGCCTCTGGCCAAGCTCCAAAATACTCCCGGACAAAGTCCACGTCCTCCACCTGAAAGGTCCGGCCATTCAGGTGCTCCAGAGGTCCGGCATCGGTGGTGAAGTGGAAGGCGAGCTTATAGGAGTACAGGGCCTGCCCATGGCGGCCATACTTTCGATTCTCCCGCTCACTGCCGTACTTGCCGTCCCCGATGAGGGGGTGTCCGGCATGGGCGAATTGGGCACGGATCTGATGGGTCCGCCCGGTGATCAGGTCGCACTCCACCAGGGACAGGCCATTTTTCACCGCAAGCGTCTTATATAAGGTAACGGCAGTTTTGGCCCCCGGCCCCGGCCGGCCGCGGACATAGACCTGCTTTTTGACCTCGTCCTTAAAGAGATAGCCTTCCAGTTTCCCCTCCTTGGGCGCCATCCTGCCCTGGACTACACACAGGTAGTATTTGCTTAACTCCCGGTCCTTGATCTTCTGGTTCATCACCCGGAGTCCCTCCGCCGTCTTAGCCGCAATGACTATGCCCCCCGTGTTCCGGTCGATACGGTTGCACAGGGCTGGCGCAAAGGAATTCTCCCAATAGGGAGACCACTCCTTCTTCTGATATAAGTAAGCCTGGATATGGGTAAGCAGGGTATTGACTCGCTCGTTCTCATCCGGATGGACCACCAGGCCGGGCCGCTTGTCCAGCAGCAGGATATGCTCATCCTCATACAGGATATTCAGCTTCGGCTGGTACAGGGACAAAAAAGCGTTTTCCGGGGTGGGGCGGTCAAAGAACTCGTCGTTGATATATAACTGGAGCACATCTCCCACATTCAGCCGGATGTCCCGCTTGGAGCCCTTTCCGTTGACCTTTACCCGCTTGAGGCGGATATACTTCTGGGCCAGCGGGGCAGGCAGCAGGGGGATCGTCTTGGCCAGCCAGCGGTCCAGCCGCTGACCTGCGTCATTTTTTCCAATGGTAAATTCTTTCATGGCGGCTCTCTCCTACAAAGGCTGTAAAAAGTGCCCTATCTTCCCAAAATTGGACCATAAAAAATTATATTTGTCAATCAGAAAAAAAGATTTGACAAGTTGGGAACTTTTCTCTATAATACTTTCCGTACCATTATGCGAGTTTAGGGTCAAACCCAGGAGGAAGCCATGCGTCTGGATTTGAAAGATATCATTCATAAGCCAGACGCCCGCAAGACCTTCCAGTTCCAGGCAGACCTGTCCGGTCTGGAATTTTATGGGAGGAAACCCATCACCCGCCCCGTTCTAGCCCAGGGCAGCGTGACCAACCACGCGGGCGCTCTTGTGCTGGAGGGGACGGTCAGTTCCCTGTTGGATCTGGTCTGTGACCGCTGCGGGAAGGAATTTTCCCGTGAAAAGGTGGTCCGGCTGGACAGTCTGGTTGCCCAGGCCCTGGAGGATGAGGAGAACGACGAGATCATCCTTCTGGATGGAACTGAGTTGGATCTGGACCAGGTGGTGACGGAGGCTTTCGTACTCGAGATGGATACCAAAAACCTTTGCTCAGACGACTGCAAAGGGCTGTGTGCCAAATGCGGGGCTGACCTGAATCTCGGTCCCTGCGGGTGCAGACCTGAAGTAGATCCAAGACTGGCGGCCCTTGCGCAGCTGTTGGATGGCGAAACTGAGTGAGTAGTCGAAGTGCCGCACGGCACGTAAACCGAAGGAGGTGTCACCCATGGCGGTTCCTAAGAGAAAAGTGTCCAAGGCCCGGCGCGATAAGCGGCGCAGCTCCCACTGGAAGCTGGAAACTCCCGGTATCGTGACCTGCCCCAAGTGCGGGGCGTTCCGGCTGCCTCACCGGATGTGCAAGAATTGTCTGACCTATAACGGCCACACATTTGGCCAGGTCGAGGCCCAGCAGTAATGAATATTGCGGAAAAAGCCCGCTGTGGAACTCCACAGCGGGCTTTTTTTGAATCATATCCCTCCGGTCTGTATCCCTTTGTAAAAATCCAGTGTCTGAAAGCCCCGCTCCAGTTGGGTATGGAGATATGCCTCTGTCAGATCCGCCAGCTTGGTCAGCCCTTCCCCGCCTATCGAAAAGGAGAAGAGCCGCTTTGGATCTCCACAGGCGATATGCTCCATAGCCCGCAGCGCGTGGAGGTTGAGAGGCATGGAGATGCCCTCCCCCATCTCTCCCCGGCAGGCAGCACAGTGGACCACGCCCTCTCGCAGATGGAAGCGCGGCTCCTCCGGCGGGGTCCTGCCGCAGACGGCACAGCCGTCCAGCAGCGGCTCGTATCCAGACAAGCACATGGCCTTCAGTTCAAAGGCCGCCTTAACCAACGCCAGGGGTTTCTCTTTCATTTTATCCAGCGCGTGCAGGCTGTTCAATATCAATGAGAGCAACTCAGAGCTGGCGACCCCTTCCACTGCCAACAGCTCCGCCACCTCGGCGAAATAGCAGCCCAAAGCCAGCCGCTCCAGGTCATCCCTCACCCCCTGGAACAGCCGTTCCGTGGACGCCTCCTTCACGGTCCAGCGCCCCTGGTAGTCGTATAGCACCATTTCTGACCAGGCCAATAGCTGGCATGGCGCGGCCAGGGCGCTCCCCTTTTTTCGGCAGCCCCGGGCGGAGGCAGTGAGTTTCCCCTGCTCCTGGGTAAAGAGCGTCAGAATCTTATCCGACTCCTTATAGTCCACCTGACGGAGGACCAGAGCCTTAGTGGTCATATGCATAGCGTATCTCCTATGTACCGGGGCACAGCTTCAGACTATGCCCGGTCCGCCTCCTTGGGCTGAGGCCGAAACGCCGACCTGGCCGGCAGTGCCGGTCCCTCCCGGTCCAGGGCCGCGAGCATCAGATAGGCTTCTGGCAGACCGGTTTCCCAAAATAAGCTCCACAGTCCGTTCTCATTCATACTCCAGTCCTCCCACAAATCTCTCCGCAATTAGACTGGGCTTTTCTCATGGAAAGTATGACCGGGAAATTCTGTTTATTGCTGGCGTCAGCTGCAATCAATCCTGGTGGTAGCCAAAATTCTGAATTGCTGCGGGATTATCACGCCAATTTTCCTTGACCTTTACCCAAGTCTGGAGGTACACCTTAGTCCCCATAAATCGCTCCATATCTTGCCGGGCCAGGGTGGATATCTTTTTCAGCATGGCACCGCCCTTGCCGATGATGATACCCTTATGGCTGTTCTTTTCGCAGTAGATGGTGGCCTCTACCTCAATGACCTCGTCCTCCCGCTCTACGAAACGGGTAATCTCCACCGCGGTCCCATGAGGGATCTCCTTATCCAGGGACAGAAGCAGCTTTTCCCGTAAGATTTCCCCCATCATCTGCCGCTCCGGCTGGTCGGAGGTCATGTTCTCCGGGAAGAGCTGGGGCCCATCGGGAAGGAAGCCCTCCAGCACGCCCAGCAGCTCCTCCACCCCCTCGCCGGTCTTGGCGGAGATAGGAACCACGGCCTGAAAGTCGTGTTCCTGGCTGTAAAGCTGTATCACTTCAAGGAGCTTGTCTTTCCGCTCCAGCGTATCCGCCTTGTTGATGACCAACACGGCGGGACAGCCCAGGGTCTTGACGCGGGCGATAAGCTGTGCCTCTGGCTCCCCAATATTCGGGATGGGCTCCACCAGCAGAGCCACCGCATCTACGTCAGCCACACTCTCCCTGACCACATTCACCATATAGTCCCCCAAGCGAGTACGGGCTTTATGCAGACCCGGCGTATCCACAAAGACAAACTGGCTCTCCCCCCGTGTCAGAATACCGCAGATGCGGTTCCGAGTGGTCTGGGGCTTGTTGGTAACGATAGCTACTTTCTCCCCCACCAGGGTGTTTATCAATGTGGACTTGCCTACGTTGGGCCGGCCGCACAGAGTAATGATACCGGATTTTTTGATAATCGGCATAAGATAATCCTCACTTTCTCAGGTGTGAACAATTTCCCGTCTACAAATATTTTTTATTATTATCTTTCAAGTCAGAGAAAGGCCACCTCTCCCTTTTCTGCTTTTTATTTTATCATATTTGACGGAAAATAGCAAACGGCCCGCCGATTTGGCGGGTCGTTTGCCGACCGTGTTACACAATGCCCATAAAATACTCGACCGCGATTGCCACTACTACCACCAAGGCAGAGATAATAAATCCGTGAATCATGGGGTTAATGCCAGATTTACGCATTTCCCGGAAATCAGTATTTAAGCCGATGGCTGCCAGAGCTGCCACCATTAGGAATTTGCTCAGCTCTTTTAAGCCAGAAGACAGCTCCTGCGGAAACACTCCCAGGCTGTTAATGGCTGCCATTCCCAAAAAGCACAGGATGAACCAGGGAAAGATAGAGGTAATCTTCACTTTTTCTCCCTGAGACACTATCCCGGCCTTCCGTTTCTCCCGCACCTCGATCAGGCTGAATACCAGCACAGTGGGGATGATGGCCAAGGTGCGAGTCAGCTTCACCATTGTGGCAAAATCGCCGGCTCCCTCTGAAAAGGCGTATCCTGCCGCCACCACGCTGGAGGTGTCGTTCACCGCCGTCCCGGCCCATAGTCCATAGGCCATATCGCTTAATCCCATGGCCTGCCCCATAATAGGAAAAAGGACGATCATCACCATGTCAAATAGAAAAGTGGCCGACATGGCATAGGCAATATCCTTATCCTCCGCATCGATCACCGGGGCGATGGCCGCAATCGCAGAGCCTCCGCAGATCCCCGTCCCGGCAGAAATCAGGTTAGACAGCTTCCAGTTCAGGCCAAGTGCCCGCCCCACAAAATATCCGCCGCCGAAGCAGGTCAGCAGGGTAAACATCATGACTACCAGGGACAGCCGGCCTACATTGAGCACTACCTTGATGGACAGCGAGGCTCCCAAGAGAATGATGGCGAATTTCAGAATTTTTTTGGATGTGAACTTCAGGCCCTTGGCCACACCATCGCTCGGCTTCCTGATCTGGTTGAGTCCCATACCGATGAACAGGGCAATGACTGACGCCCCAATGAGATGGATCGGCAGTAGACCCTCAATGAATTTGGCACAAGCCGCGATAGCCAATGCCAGTAAAAGTCCGGGAATAAGCTCCCCTATCCGGTTCAACACCTTCATAGCTCCACTTCCTTTTGCAATATTTCCCTCTGGTCACATTCATCATAACACCGGTTGATTATAAAATCAAATTATGTTATATTATATATAATAAATATTTTTAATGGACGTGAACATATGCTGGACCAAAAACTTCAGACCTTTCTCACTGTAGTGGAGCTGCGCAGCTATACACTGGCCGCCCAGGCCCTTCATATCACCCAGCCCGCCGTTTCTCAACACATCCGAAAGCTGGAAGAGCACTACGGTGCCCAGCTCATCGACTTCACAGGCCATCAGCTCGCCCTCACCCGAGCGGGAGAATTGATGTATCGATACGCCACCTTTCAGGCAGCCAACGAGCACAGGCTGCTGGAGCAGCTCAACCAAAGCGCCCAAACTCTCCGGGTCGGTGCCACCCTGTCCATTGCCGACTATTATCTTCCCCCTCTTTTGGCCCCCTTTCTGGCCCAGTCCTTCCGTCCCCTGGCGCTCCATGTAGGCAATACGGAAGAAATGCTGTCCGCCTGTGTTCGGGGAGAGCTGGACTGTGCCCTCATCGAAGGGATCTTTTATGACAATGACTTCTGCAGCCACATTTTTCATACTGCCCGGTTTTTACCTGTGGCTGCCGCCAGCCATCCTCTTTCACAGAAAGAACACAGGCTGACAGATCTGTTTTCTTATCCTCTCATTTTGCGTGAGCCCGGATCAGGCACCCGCGCCATTCTGGAAAACAGACTCTTTCAAGCCGGCTGCTCTCCCCAATCCTTCTCCTCTGTACTGGAGTGCGGCAGCTTCCGAATGATTAAGGAACTGCTGAAAGCAACTCATGCTGTCAGCTTCATGTATGAGCAGGTGGCCGCCCAGGAGGTGGCGTGTGGTACACTGACCTATCTGCATCTGTCCGATTGGCAGATCCTGCGCCCCCTCTATTTTGTCTACCCCAGGCACAGTATGTCCCACAAAGCCTGTCAGAATTTTTATGACGAATGTCTTTGTCCCAAATAGAACAGACGGAGCCAAGTCCTATGACTTGGCTCCGCTGTGTTATGTCCGGTCAAGACCCATCTCCGTCAAAATTTTTTCTTCTCTTTCCCGCATCTGCCGCTTCATCGGGCCCTCGTCCAGGTGGTCGTAGCCCAGCAAATGGAGGACCGAGTGTACCGTTAGATAGCACAGCTCCCGCTCCAGGGAGTGACCGTACTCCTCGGCCTGCTCGTTTGCCCGCTCCAGGGAGATCACCATATCCCCCAAAAAGACTTTGCCCGTGTCTGGGTCCGCCCACTCGGCTCTGGGCTTTTCTCCGGGAGACAGCTCGAACATGGGAAAGGACAGCACATCGGTGGGCCGGTCCACCCCTCGCGTTTCCAGATTGGCCTGATGGATGCCTGCGTCATCTGTGATAAGCACATCGACGGCGCAGGGCACGTCCACCCCCTCCGTCTCCAAGGCTGCCTCGATAACCCGCTGGAGCTTTGACTCGTAGGGCCAGTCCTCCTCACAGTCCACACACACGCAGTGGGACGTCCCCTTTTGTCCTTTGCCAAGCAGCATATCTTCCACCCCTGCCCTTACCAGGCCGCCACAGTGCCATCGCACCGAGGCTCGGTCCCGCCAACTAGCATTCCGTTCTCCGTCCGCCAAATGATTTGCCCGCGGCCCATAGTGATGTTGGTGTTCAAAACCTCCACCTCATGGCCCATGTCCGCCAGCTCTCTGCCGATGTGGGCGGGAACCTCCCGCTCCAACTGGATATGCTTTCCGCCCACCCACTGAATTCTCGGGGCATCCAGCGCCTCCTGGGGATTCATATGATAGTCGATGGTGTTCACCGCCACCAGCACATGGCCCTGGGGCTGCATGAAGGCGCCCATGACGCCGAAGGGGCCAACAGCATCTCCGTCCTTCATCATAAAGCCGGGGATGATGGTGTGATAGGACCGCTTCCCTCCGGTCAGGCAGTTGTCGCTGTTCTCCTCCAGGGAGAAGTTGGCGCCCCGGTTCTGTAAGGAGATACCAGTGCCGGGGATGGCCACGCCGGCGCCGAAGGTGGTATAGTTGCTCTGGATAAAGGATACCATGTTGCCCTCTGGGTCGGCAGTACACAGGTAGATGGTCCCGCCGCAGGAGGGGTCTCCCGCCTCCGGCATCAGCGCCCTGTCAGAAATGAGGGCCCGGCGCTGGGCGGCGTACTCCTCGGACAGCATATCCTCCACCTTGGTCTTCATGTACCGGGGGTCCGCCACATAAGTCTTAGTGTCCGCGAAAGCCAGCTTGATGGACTCCAGGATCTTGTGGTAGGTGTCGGCGCAGTCCTTCACCTGGGACAGCTCCAGCCCCTTTAGGATATTCAGCGCCATCAGCACTGTGATGCCGTGGCCGTTGGGCGGTATCTCGCACACGGTATAGCCCTTATAGTCTGTGGTGATGGGCTCCACCCACATGGGCTGGTAATTTCTGAAGTCATCCTCACAGAAATACCCCCCAGTTTCTCGGCTGAAGGCCACAATCTTCTCCATCAGAGGACCACGGTAATAGCTTTCACAGTCTGTGGCGGCCAGCTCCTCCATCGTCTGGGCATACTCCTCCCAGCGGAACAGTTCACCGGCCCGGTAGTGGGTGCCGTCCTCCTTCATAAAGGTATTCCACCAATAGGAGTGAGGCGCAGGTTCCTTGGACCGGGCAGCGGCAATACGCTGGGAGTCCTTCTCCCACTGGGGCTCCAGATTGACCGGGACAGGATATCCCTCCCGGGCATAGGAGATGGCTGGAGCAAACAGTTCGGACAGGGGCTTGGCGCCAAATTTTTTATTGATCGCCGCCCAGCCCGCGGGGGCCCCCGGCACCATGGTCGGCAGCCAGCCCGTTTTGGGCATCTCACTGTGCCCCATGGCTCTCACCATCTTCGCATCCAGCGCCATGGGAGCCACGCCACTGGCGTTGAGTCCGTACAGCTTCTTCTCCTTCTCTACCCAGATCAGGGCAAAGCAGTCTGAGCCCAGGCCGTTTCCGGTGGGCTCCAGGATGGGCATGGCTGCGGCCATGGCGACAGCCGCGTCCATAGCGTTTCCTCCGGCCTTCATCACATCCAGGCCGATCTGGGCCCCCAGAGGCACAGAGGTGCAGGCCATTGCGCGGCGGGCATAGACTACATTCCGGCGGGAAGGATAGGAATATTTTTGTGGGTCGAATTGGGGCATAGGTCCTCTCTCCTTTTCTTTCCTTTGCAGCCCCCATTATACAGGAATCTGGCCCTTTTGAACAGAAGAAAGCAAAAGAAATTTTTATTCGCCTCTTCCTTATGCTTCGGGCATATTTCTCTCCCCTTCGGACAAGCTATGGTCATCTTCATTCTCTATTGGGAGGCGTTTCCCTTGACGACAAAAAAAACAGGCAGCCAGACAGTCACCCTGGCCTGTCCCCCTTCCTTCGCCGGTCACGCCAACGTGGTAGGAAAGAAGGAGGGTGAGGGCCCTCTGGCCAGCTCCTTCGACTATATCGGGACTGACGACACCTTCGGCGAGTCCACCTGGGAGAAATCGGAGAGCGCCATGCAGAAGCAGGCCCTGGCTCTGGCCTTAAATAAGGCGGGCCAACCTGCCTCTAATATAGACTGGCTCTTTGCCGGCGACCTGCTGAATCAGTGCATCGGTTCTTCCTTCGCCGCACGCGGCCAGGAGATTCCCTTTTTCGGCCTCTATGGGGCCTGCTCCACCATGGGGGAGGGGCTGGCTCTGGCCTCTATGACCTTGGATGGCGGCTTCGGGGAGTGGGCCGGAGTGGTAGTCTCCTCCCACTTCTGCACTGCCGAGCGCCAGTACCGCACCCCTCTGGAGTACGGCGGCCAGCGAACTCCCACCGCCCAGTGGACCACTACCGCTGCCGGAGCTGCTATTCTGGCACGGGAGGGCCCCGGCCCCTATATCACCCATGTGACGGTAGGCAAGATTGTGGACAAGGGCATCACCGACACCAACAACATGGGGGCAGCCATGGCCCCGGCCGCCTATGACACCATCTCCACCCACCTAAAGGACACCGGCCGGGCGCCGAGCTACTATGACCTGATCGTCACAGGCGACCTGGGTAATCTGGGCAGCGAGCTGCTGTTGGAGTTGCTCCGGCAGGACGGGCTGGAACTGTCCAACCACACCGACTGCGGGATGCTTATTTTCGACCCGCAGAGTCAGGATGTCCACTGCGGAGGTTCCGGCTGCGGCTGCGCAGCCTCGGTGCTGACGGGCTACCTGCTCAATGGAATGCGGGAGGGCAAATGGAACAACATTCTTTTCTGCCCCACCGGCGCTCTCCACTCTCCTACCTCCGCGTTCCAGGGGGAGAGCGTACCCGGCATCTGCCACGCCATCGCCATTTCTACTCAGCGATCCCCCCAGGCGTGACCGCCAGCTGTCTTCGGGCATCACGCCCATACCTGGGACCTCTATCTTGTTTGAAAGGTGCGTAATCATGGAATATCTTAACGCCTTCCTCTGCGGCGGCATCCTATGTATTATTGGCCAGCTTTTGATTGATAAGACTCCCCTTACCCCCGCCAAGATCCTGGTGTCCTATGTGACCGCCGGGGTGATCCTCAGCGGCCTGGGGCTCTACCAGCATCTAGTGGACTGGGGAGGAGCCGGCGCCACAGTACCCCTCACGGGTTTTGGCCACCTGCTGGCCAAGGGGGTCAAAAAGGCGGTAGCGGAGGACGGATTTCTGGGCGCCCTCACTGGCGGGTCCACCGCCGCGGCCGGCGGTATCACCGCCGCTATCTTCTTCGGCTTTGTAGTGGCCCTTCTCTTTAAGCCGAAGCCCAAAAGTTAGATCAAAACACAAGCGGGCCCCATCCATTGGATGGGGCCCGCTTGTTACCCGCCTTCTTTCGGACTGTTCTCCAGCAGCTTGAGATTTCCCTGGAGCCGCTCGTTGTCTGGCTCCAGCTCCACAGCCTTCCTCGCCTCCTCACGGGCCTCTTTCAGCCTCCCAGTGTGGAAGAGGGCAATGGAGCGCAAGTCGTGGGGCAGAGAGCCCCAGGAGGCAGCCTCACAGATATAAGACCTGGGCCGGTAGGTGATGGCCAGGGCGCAGCCAGTAAAGTAGAGCACCCCGTCCCACTCCCCCTGCTCATACAGGGCAAGCGCCAGGTCCATATAGGGCTCCCGCAGATGGGGTGCCTCAGCGATGGCCCTCAGGTACCAGTCCCGGGCCTGTGCCCGCTCCCCCTTGTTCAGATAGGACTTGGCGATGTACCGCATGGAGGCCGCCCTCTCATCCCGCCAGGTGGCGCTCGACATGGTAAGATGCCTTTTCAGGGTACGGATGCAGTCGTCCCAGCGCCCCCTGTACATATATTCCCGGCCTAAATAGTGGACATTCCGGTCATCCTCAGGGTCCTCCTGTACCGACAGCTCCAGCAGCGGAAGATACTGCCCTCTAGACTTTGAAGGGTCGGGGTGGTGGTCCAGCTGGACTCCCTCCGCCACCACTGTGGGGCCTGGCCTTCCAGTCCCCATCCACTTCAGCACCTCATGCACCGGATGAACCCACTGATAGCCGTGGCGTGCATGGGCCTTTTCATACCAGAAGGTAACCCCCTCGCTGCCGTCCGGGTTAAAGGACCAGGTATAGCGGTATGTAGCCTGGCCCGCCTCTGGCAGCCACGCCTCCTCCAACCGGGCCCGCCAGCCAGGATGAAATACCTCATCCAGATCTGTACATACGCAGATATCCGCGTCTTCCGGCACCAGCTCCATGGACCGGTTGCGGGCCACATCGAACCTCCAGGGGGAGATGACCTCTACCTCAGCCAGAGCCCCCCTGGCTCGCAGCCGCTCCACAGTGTCGTCCTCGGAGCCGGTGTCCAGCACCACTACCTGGTCCGCCTCTCCCATAGAGTCCATCCAGCGGTCTACGAATTGAGCCTCATTTTTACAGATGGCATATACCACCACTTTCACGGCGCTCGCCCTCCTCTTTCAGATAAGGAACAGGGCGGGCGGCACGGTGTGCCGCCCGCCCTGTTTAGGCCCCATTGGGGTCTTTCGGTCAGTTCAGCTTCTGGATTACGATCCCGGCCTCGGTCAGAGTCACGTTGTTCTCTGTGGAAGTCAGGGTAATGGTAGCCGTCCCGGTGACGTTCACCAGGACACTGGCCGCCAGAGTGGCCAGATCATTGGTAGTGGAAATGGTGGCCTGGCTCTCGCTCCCAGGGACAGGGGTAGAGTTGTTCTCCAGCTCCACGCCCACAGTACCAGTAGAGCTTGTATTGGTCGCCACCACCGAGTAAGAGACCCGGTAGATACCGGTTTCTCCCAGGGTGAAGGTGGCCGTGCTCGTGGTATGGGTGATGGCGGTTCCCTCCTCCACCTGATTGGTGTCGAAGCTGGCGTCATCGCCGGTGGTTGCCAGGGTCTGGGACCCCACATTGGTGGCGTAGAGCGCGTTCAGCGCGGGGGCTGCTCCAGCCGGTCCAGTGGGCCCGGTAGGACCTTCCGCGCCTGTGGCTCCGGCGGCACCAGTTGCGCCGGCAGGGCCGGCAGGACCAGTCGGGCCAGTCGGCCCGGTCGGAGCGTTTATATTAGGAAAATACACCGCCTGGAAAAATGCGGTTTTCAAACCGCTTCATTGTGGGAGTTCATTTCAATGTATTCTTGCACCCGGCGCAGTTCGTCGGCAAAGCGGAACACGATGCTGATACTCCCGCCCTCATAGACTTTAATGTGATCCACCAGCTCAATCAAAACATCCCGTGTCAGCTTGTCGATGTTCTGGAATTGCCGGAACGCAACAAGGAATGGATTTTCCACATCAACGCCATTCTCAACTTCCTGCTTCTCGGCCTGGAGCCGTTCAATAACTTCTTCCAGAGTTTCGGCTTGATGCTCATAATCCGTTTTCATGTGACGGTAATCGGAGTGGGAAATCTCGCCGTCTTTCCAGTCCTGATAGATGGCCTGCTTGTATCGGACGATTTTAGCAAGCTCCCGTTCCTTTTGCTCTATCGCGTCCGTCAGCTTTTTTGACTGACTCTTTACCAGCGGGGCCCGGTTGATCCATTCAATCGTTTTGGAGTAGTCCACCGCAAGGTAAACCTGCTGCTGAATCGCATAGAGCACCGCTGCCTCCAGACGGTCATGCCGGATCGTATGCTTTGTACAGACGCCTTTTGACTGATCCTTATAAGTACGGCAATAATAGTACACTATATCACCCACTTTACTCCGGGTCATGGACTTCCCACAATCGGCACATTTCAGAAAACCGCTGAAAAGATACAGTTTATTCTGCTGGGGCCCTGTCCGGGTATCTCGGAGCAAAAGCTGCTGTACCTTTTCAAATGTCTCACGGTCGATAATCGCCTCATGGGTATTTTCCACGATATACCACTCGTCCTTGGGCACCAGCTCTTGAACATGAACCTTGTAGCTTTTCATCCGGTAGCGCCCTTGCACCATGTCTCCACAGTACATACGATTTTTAAGGATAGATGTAACTGTCATAGCACACCACAAGGGACGCTTAACCATGTTCATTTGGGGATTTTGGTATTTCAGCCCCAAACACTCCCGCTTGTAAAGAGAGGGACAGGGAATCCCGTGGTCATTCAAGTGGCGGACAATGGCATTTTTGCTCATGCCGTCCAGGAACATGGAGAAAATATCTCGGACTACGGAGGCAGCCTGTTCGTCAATCACCAGCGCATTTTTGTCATTGGGGTCCTTTATGTAGCCGTAGGCGGCAAAGGAACCGATATGTTCTCCGTTGCGCCGCTTCATATCAAAGACTTCCCGCACCTTATCGGAGGTTTCCGCACAATGATTTTCATTCAGAACTCCCTGGATGGGGACTGCGATACTCCGCATATTTTGGGGCTCTTTGTAGCTGTCCAGGGACTGATGAAAAAGGGAGATGAAACGGACGTTGTAGCGGGGAAACCAATCATCCAGATAGTACCCTTGATCGCTGTAATTACGGAAAGAGCGGGCAAGGTCTTTCACAATGACACAGTTGATTCGGCCCCGCTTAATGTCAGAGAGCATCCGCTGAAAATCATCCCGTTCATCGTCAGTCGTGCCGGAAATCCCGTCGTCAACATATTCGTCAACAATGAGGTATTCGTCGCCGTCGTTAAAAGCGGCGATATGATCTTCAATGATTTTTCGCTGGTTGGTCACGCTTTCGGATTCGTCAAAACACCGGGCATCCTCTTTTGAGAGACGGATATAAATTGCGATTCTCCACACCCGGTATTTCGGTTTGACAGTCTCAATGATGGAACGGCTTTTCCGTGCCATGTTGACCTCCTTCCCTATCACATTACACCTATATTATACCGCTAACTCAGGTGTTACACAAGGATGTCCCAACTTCTGGACACCGTGTCCAGAGGGGCAAAAGGAGGTCAAATACCGCTTTTTTTACGTTGCAGGAAGCTGGAAAACGCGTCTTGCAGAGGCGGGGCACTATCCAGAAACTCCAGCTTGACGCATAGATCACCAACACGAAAACAATACGGGTTGCCCGTAATCCGCAGGATTTGAGCCGCCCGCTGTTTGTGTGGTATGCTGTTGTCAAAGGTTGTGCCGCTTACGTCAATCAGGTCCTCCCTATTAACGGTCTGAATGTCAACACTTGATAATTGCTCAATGCTCATTTGCTGCTGCAACATAGATCATCACCCTCCCCTCCAGATATATGTCATGCTCTGCTTGTCCTATGAGGAGACGCCAAAAGGCGGTGCTAGACAGCACCGTCTTTTGGCCTGCCCTCACTCCCGGCCATAGGCCGGGAGCGGACAGGGGTATTCCATTTCGATCCACGAACGGGGCCGCCACGCCGGGGAAAGTTTGGGCTGTCACAAGACAGACAGGACCCAGGCGGGCGGCCCCCTTGGTTTTGTTGTACGCTGTATTTGCCACGCACCCCCAGCGCAGGGAGTATTCCAGGCCGCCGGTGGCTCCGGCTGTCATAGCTCCACAGCACCGCCGCCTCGCCGTCACAAGCTCCATATCACTCGTTTCCGCCTTGCGGCGAAAACTCGTTCATTTCGCTGTTCCGGCTCTTCCCAACGGATCAATGATCCGTTGGGAACCCTTTTGTGGGTGGCGCGTACCGCAGGGCTCCCCCGCAAGTCCGTGGGAGGGCGTGAGCAAGTTTCATTATCCCCCGCGCTGTCCTCGCGCCCGACTTGCCAAAGCCGGGTCAAAGGTTCACGTTGATCGCTCGGTCCGCTCCCTGTTCACCTCCTCGGAGCTCCCATCCTGGCGACGCGCCTTTTGTCGCTATCACACGGGTTTTGTGCCTGGAATACTGTGTATTCAGTTGTTGGCGGGAGGGGCTTGTCCCTCCTCACCTATCAGGCGGATTTTCTGCGTTTTCGGATGTACCTTAGAAAGAAAAATCCAAATATTTTTTCAAGCCCCGCAGTCCCTTGTTGATCGCCTCCCGGACGTTGCGCTCCTCCACACCCTCGGCCCTGGCGATCTGGCCCACGCTCCGCCCCAGGATGAAGCGGGCGTAGACACGCCGGGCCTGGACAGGCGGGAGGCGGTCAATGGCGGCGTAGAGGGCGGCGTGATCCTCGTCCCGCTCCATGATCTCCTCCGGGGTCAGCGGGGGCCGGGACACATCGGCCTCAAAACCGGGGACGGCATCCAGGGAACACTCGCCATGCTCCCGCTTGCGGCGTTTATAACTGTCACAGCAGCGGCCCCCAATGGAGAGGGTCACAGCGATTTCATCCGACACCTCCAGGGTGATACGCTCGGTCAGGTGGGGATAGTAGTTATTCAGTTCGATGGTTGTCATATGTAACCTCCATTTCGATACAGGGCGAAAAGGGACAAATCGAAATGGAGGGTCAGGCGGGGAGCGGCAGCCGGGGGTGCCGCCCCCTACCTCTGGACACGGTGTCCAGAGGTGCCGTCCGGATAGAAAAACGCCCGGATGGTGCAATACCATTCGGGTGCTGGAAACGACATGATTAACTTGAAACTGACGATTTTCGCAACCCTGGGTGGAGTACGCCAATGCGGAGGTCAGGCTTTTTTTGACAAGTGCCCATCTACCTGTAATCGCATAGCGGCATCCTCCTATGTGCCGCCAGCAGATATAAAAACGGCGGCTTTGAAATCAAAACCGCCGCGAAAAAGCACCTTTTAGGCATGATAAATGTCTGCCCAGCAGCGGTTTTTTCTTTTCTGCCGCTGGGCAGATAATAATTTTATCAATTTATTGGCCGAAATAGTACAAATACATATCTTCCATATTGGGGGATTGCTGAATAGCTTCTGGATATGGTTGATGTTCAGAAATCAGCCGAACCACGCTTTTTCCATCCATGTGCATGATGTTGCTGCATGAGAATTTCTGAATCAGTTCCGCTTCATCCTCTGCGTCAACGGTGACGCTCCAGACTTTGCCGTCCAGTCCATGCAACAGCTCACTGGGCTGCTTTACATCCAATATGGAGCCTTTTTTCAACAGAATGACCTGGTTGGCAATGGCCTCTATATCAGAGACGATATGGGTAGACAGCAGCACGATTTTTTGCTGAGACAACGCGCTGATTATCCCCCGAAATCGGATGCGTTCTTCCGGGTCCAGCCCGGCTGTCGGTTCATCCAGCACCAGAATCTCCGGGTCGCCCAAGAGGGCCTGTGCAATTCCAATCCGCTGCTTTTGCCCTCCGGAAAACCCTTTGAGTTTTTTTCGGGCCTTTTCTTCCAGTCCAACCATAATCAGCAGATCATCCGTTTGCCGCTTCGCCTCATACTTTGAAAGGCCCTTCAATCGTGCAATGTAGAGCAAAAATTGCTCCGCAGTAAAGCTCGGGTAGACACCAAAATCCTGGGGGAGATACCCCAACTTCTTTCGGAAAGCGGCTCCCATTACGGCAATATCCTGGCCGTCCAAAAGCACCCGGCCTGTGGAGGGCGGCACCAAGTCGGTCATAATTTTCATCATAGTCGTTTTCCCGGCTCCGTTGGGTCCTAACAGACCATAGACGCCGCTGGACATGGTTAGATTGATTTTTTCCAGCGCGACGGTGTCCTGGAACACTTTGCTGATATTTTCAAAAACAAGGTTCATAGCTCCTTGCGCTCCTTCCTTTTCTGAATCACAAAAAAGAATGTTAAACCAATTAACGCCGCATACCATACAGACCAAAATACCGGAAAGGACCCGATTGTCCGTCCCCGCAACAGTTCCGTAAAAAAGCCATACCGCAGGAACCAGAACAGGTCTGGCGGTTTCACCGCATCGACGTTAATGAAGTAACTGCTTGCAAAGGGAAGCCCACATAGGCACATAGCCACGGGGTGGTTTTTGGATAAATCACATATCATGGCAGACAACGCAAAATACCCGGCTGAGCCGGCGAATGCAGCCACTGTAGCTTGGGTGAAAAAGCCTGTCCAGTCATATGACATACCCATTTTGCTCCCGAGCAAACATGAGATTCCTGTGTTTCCCGCATACAGAAGCAGCACAGCCGCAACAACAGCCACTTCGCCGCCAATCAGCCGGTTCCAGAACAGTGGGAGGCGCCCATAAGCCGTACTGTTGATGATGGGAAATGTTCTCAGTTCCATATCGTAAGAAAACCGGCGGATCATCACCAGCAGTATTAAAAATCCCATTGTGATGGAGCCGGTCTTGTTCCAAAAGTCAGCGGCCAGCTCCCAAAATTGCGGGCTCCGGTATCGAAAGTCCAGGTAGGTCAATCCTGCGCGGGCGGCCAGTCCCAGGCCAATCACGGCCCAGTAGTATGGATTTTTGAAGTATTGGAGACACTCTGTTTTCATGTCTTTGCCTTACGCCTCCACAGCAGCCACAAAACCGCAAATTCAAGAACAGTGGCCAGCAGAACAAACACAATGGGCTTCCAGGCGTTTTTCCACTGTCCTACCCATTCAAACCAGCGATAGCTTTCCAACTGCATAAATCCACAAAAGCTGAGTTGAAAAATAGCTTTACAGATTTGGTCGGCCAGTCCTCTCAACCGGCCCTCAATGACAAACTGATAACAGAGTGAGGCCAAATAGATACCGCCGCAGAGGAAAATGGTAAATGAAGTGCGTTTTGTGAGCGTCGCAACAATCAGAATAAAGCCGGTAAAATACAGCGCCCCCAGCAGCAGGAACCCATATTGAACGATACAGTATGTCAGGTTTGACAGAGGGACGCTCTCAAAATGCACACACTCTGAAACAGGTGTAAAGGCGTCTTGGAAACCGATCAAAGCGCCACGAATACCAAGGGTCACGGCCCCAAGTACAAATACCACAGCTGTACAATATAGGAGCGACAATCCAACCTTTGCCCGCCATGTCAGAGACGGGCCGTGCGCGGCGGTCCCAACCAGTCCCGCAGTTTTTTGTTCCGTCTCATAGCACATCAGCCGGGACAGCCCAATCACAAGTAAAAAAGCGGTCAAGACGCCCACATACCTGTGAATATCCTGCTGAATTTGAAACCAACTTGAGTTCATTCTGAGTTCTCCTAAATCAGAGTAAATAAATACGGATAAGAGTAAAATTGCCAGCAAATACCCCACCCAAACCTCACGGAATGACCGCTGTTTTCTGGCCTCACTCAACACCAGCTGCATAAGAATGCCTCCTCTGTTTTATTTTGCAGACGCACATACTGTATAAAGCCACTCCAACCGCCAGAAGTGCCGCATATACGGAGGTTGGCAGTAAAATTAAAAAATGGTCAAACGGCAGGGCCAGCGCGCAATAGCTGATTCCGACCCACAAAACAATGGCGGCTAATGACAGCCCATCCTGATTCTGGATAAAGGCGGACAGGATCAGCAGCCCTATACATAGGTAAGTGCTGGGAACGGCCCCGCACAGCGCCAGCCTGATGAAGTTTTCGCCCGCTGAGTGAGATAAAAGCACAGCAAGCGCGATAAAAACAAACGTCATGTAAGCGGATATCAGCATAGCGCGGCCAACCAGCATTTCAGAATAGGAAAAGGGAAATGTTTCCTCCAGCTCACGCATAGGCTCATTGGAGTAGAGCACATACCGGTGAAACAGGATCAGCATGGGCAGCGGGCTGATACAAAATATTGTTACCATTGGAGAAGCGATGTCCTTTGACATACACACGCCGCATAGAATCGAAACGAAAAACAGGGCCAGCAGCAAAAGAGGATTCATCTCACTCTTTGCTATGTTCAGCAGCTGCGATAAAGCGGCCTCGGATTTTCTCTGCGGCATTGATGCCTGCAATAAAGCGATTGTTCGGTTGATCTCCTGTTCCATACGTTCATTCATCGAAAGTCCTCCCAAAGAAGTTTAGAAAGCGTTTTCTTTGCAACAGATAGCCGTGATTTGATTGTGGGGAGTGGCGTGCTAGTCATTTGCGCTATTTCTTTACAGGTGAATTGCTGAAAATAATGCAGAATGATTACGTTTTGCTGCATTTTTGGCAGCTGTAAAATCGCCTTTTCCACTGTATTTGAAATAGCAATTTGATCTTCCAATACTGATGTCGTCGTGCAGAATCCAGCTTCCGTTTCTTGTGTAGAATCAACCTTTTTTCGCATTCTAAAATAATCCATACACTTGTTATGCGCGATTGTAAAAAGCCAACTGCTAAACTTATTCCATATATGAAAACGCTCAATATTTTGCAGCACGGAGACAAACACATCCTGGGTAATATCGTAAGCATCTTGTTCGTTTCCTATCACTTTGCAGCAATATCTGAAAATTTGTGGGTACCAACGTCGAACTAGCAGCGATAGCGCATCTTTGTCCCCGTTTTTTATTCCGTTTATTAAATCAAAATCGCTGTACTCCATTGGATCACCACCTTGTTCTATTAGTATAACGCAATAGCAGCATAAAAAGGATGACTTCAAATTATTCAAATTTTCCCATCTATCTTATTTCCTGTCAAGGATGCTGCATTATATGAAAAAAGCTGAAAATTAACGGAGCGCACAAACGGCAAGCAGGGCGAGTGTCAATACACTCGCCATTTTCGCCTTGCGAAAATGCTTGTTGGGGTGCCCCCAAACCCGCCGGAAGCCTCTGGACACCGTGTCCAGAGGCTTCCCTGTCTGCGGCCCCGTCGCTCACCGCTCCCGGGCCTTACTCTCCCGCCCGCCGGGCAGGTCGAGGAGATGATCGACGTTGGCCTTGACCGCCACCGCCTCCCGCATTTCCTGTTGTGCCGCCCGGTACTGCGCGTAGAGTTTTTTCTTCCGCTCCGCCAGCTCTCGACGCTCCTTTTTCAGCGCGTCCATTTTCGGGAGCTTCACCCCGTCCAGAATGTCATTGATCGCCGCCTTTGCCGCCCGGTAGGAGGCCAGCGCCTCCTCATGTTCCGCCAGATACTTCTTGCCGTACCGGGCGGCCTTGTAGCCGTCGAACACGGGCCGGGTCTTGGCGTAGTCCACCACGGCCCCCATCAGCTTTGTGGTGGAGGCCAGCCGCTCCTCCACGCCCCGCAGCTCTCCGGCCAGAGCATGGGCCCGGTCCACCGCTGCCGCCGTCCGCTCCGCCAGGGCGTCATAGTCGGTCAGGCCGTTCTCCTGGAGAAATTGGAGCGCGGCGGCCATCTGTTTCAGATTGTAGATTTTCGCCCACCGCTCATAGCCGGGGCCTTTGCCCTGGGCCATACGCTGCTGAATGTCAATTATCAGATTGACGCGCCGGGGGGCCGCCGGGCGGGGCCGCGCCTGGGCGGGCTTGCGGACGGGTGCCCGCCCGTCGATTACCGCCTCCACGTCCTCCGGGCCGTAGCCGTCCCCCAGGGTGGAGGCCCGGAACCGGGTGGCCCGGTCCTGGCCTGGGAGCCGGAACGAGATCACCCCGCCCCGGCCCCGCTTCACCTGGACGCCCGCCGCCTCCATCCGCCGGAGAAAGTCGGCAAGGTCGGCGGGCCGCTCCGCCAGGGCCCCGTCGATGATCCCCCGTATCTGCTCCTTGTAGGAGGGAGGCCGGGCCCCGCCCAGCCATTGGCCGTAATGCAGAAATTTTCCCTTGCTATGGAGCTTGGGATTTTTGATGATAGACAGGTCATGCTCCAGGCATACCCGGTCAGACAGCCGCCGCAGGGCGCGGGCGGAGCCTAAAAAATCCCGGTATTTCCGGGTGCAGTCAAGGGATGTGGAATTGTAGTAAATGTGGACGTGAGGGTGTGGCCGGTCCGCGTGGGACACCACGAAGAAAGCGTGTTTTCCCTTGGTCCAGCGCATCGCCAGCTCATAACCGATGTTCAGCGCCTCCTCCGGGTCCAACTCCCCAGGAGGGAATGATTGGCGGATCTGATAGCACAGCACATCGGCGTCCCGTTTCTGCTCCCGGCCCGTAATGGTTTTGTACCGGGCCTTGCTCAAAAGAAACTCGCTGTCAGCGGTGAGGGGGTCGCACTCGTAGGAGCGGATCAGGACCCCGTCCAGTGTCTTGGCCGGGTTCTGGCCGTAGTCGAAACGGTCAGACATAGAGGCCAGGATCGACTTGCCCCTGCTGATATGGTGGGCCTTTAGATAGGTCGTTGCCGTGGAGAGCACCCCCTTTATAGATGTAGAGAATATCCAAAGAAACTTTTGACTATTTAGCTATTCTGTATTAAACTTATATAAACTGTTGGAGGTGAGTTAATGAACGAACGGCAATTATCACTTGACACTTTTTACTCTTTTGTAGAAGAAAAGGTATCAGAAAGCAATAAAATAGAGTTTAAGAAATTTTCGTTTCCCAATGGGAAAATAACGCCGGAGCAAAAGGAAAAACTTGAAAAAGAGATTGCGGCATTTGCAAATGCTGATGGCGGCACAATTTACATTGGCATTGATGAAAGCAAAGATAAAGTAGCCAGTCAAGTAATAGGCGTTGGTTGTGGGACTGACAAATTTGATGAAATACAACTGGCAATTCAGAGTAGGCTGCTCGCTAAAGTGCATCCCAGAATATACGGAATATCCATGCAATGTTTTCCTCTTTCAGATACCGATATGGTAATGACTATAACTGTTCCCAAGAGTATTTCACGTCCACACGCTGTCAATGATGGAAACAAAGACAATTTTTATATTAGACACTCAAATGGTGTTACAAATATGAGCCTTGATGATCTTCGGCGGGAGATTTTGTCTAGTGTTTCATATCAAAATGAAATCAAAAAATTTAGGCAAGATCGTGTTGGAATGATAATATCTAACGAATATATTCGGCATCTTCAAGATGGTGCAAAATTGGTATTACATATAATTCCTTTGTGGAGTTTGGAATTTGGAAATTCCGTTGATTTATCTGCATTAAACTCTTGGACAGGCAGTGATCCTTTTAGGCCCATGTCAGGTGGCGGCTATAATACTGTATTCTGTGCTGATGGTAAGTACGCATTTAGTATTCCATATAATTCAAACTATGTTGAATCTTCCATACTGTTTATGCGAACAGGAATCGTCGAAGTAGTCGATGCCCGCATGATGAATTATAGAATTGAGTTAAAAGAAACCCGTCAATGGTGTGAAATAGAAAACCTTTTGAACAGGAAACTTGCTGATTATTCAAACCTTGTAGACAAGTTTGATATACCTAAGCCGTGGTATATATCAGTTTGTATTGCTAATGGTAAAGGCTATTGGACAAGTAGCTATGGTGAAGATTCAGAAATGTTACATAGCGACTATATTCAAGCAGTTGATGTTATCTGGAATGATGGACAAGCATTGAGTGATATCATCCAACCTTGTTTTGACTCTTTGGCCAATGCTTTTGGCTTTTCCAAATCGTTTATAGATTTTTCGCAAAAGCAGTAGAGCTTCCATTTTGCTCTTATCATAATCCGGTTCTCCCCACCTCTGGACACGGTGTCCAGAGGGCAGGGACAGCCGGGGAGCGGCCTGGGCCGCTCCCACGGTTCACATAGCCACCACCTGGGCCAGCTTCTCCAGCAGCTCGGACAGCGGCCCCCACAGGTCGGCGTAGTCCTTTTGGAGCGCCTGGAGCTCGTTTTGATACAGCCCGCCGTAGGTGTTCACATGGAGCGCCGCCTGATTGAGATTATTCGCGCACCGCCGCTGGAGGGACACCAGCTCCCGCACCGGGGAGAGGTCCACCTGGAGCACATAGCCATTGAGGGCCATTTTTCGGACATAGGCGCTCATATTGCGGATGCCCACTTGCTCCATGCGGGCCTTGATCGCTTGCAGCTCCTCCGGGCTCACCCAAACATAGAGCGGCACATTCCGGCGGCGCTTTTTCTTTCCCTGCATAAAATTCCTCTTTTCAGAAGATTCATGTTGACAGTCATGTTAAAATGGATTATAATATGCCTGTAAGCAACAGCTTGCAGAAAGGATGTGCGCAACTACTATGACAGCGCAGGAAATGTTAGATCAGGCTATAATCGAACTCGGCAATCTTGATGATGGAACCACTTTTATTGTCAAGGATTTATTCAAAGGGCATCTGTGGAACACCCAAGACAAGAAAGAGCGGTTGACTTTAGGGACCCTGTTTTTGAATTTTGTAAAGCAAAACCGGGGTAAAATTGAAGTGCTTGACAAAAATTCGTCTGGGCAGCAAGAATATAAATTAGTTGACGGCTGGAGTTTCAAACCTCTTGCCCAGAAAAACTGCTTTGCAAAAACAAAGATTATCAAGATTTCGACGGTTGAGGCCGGCTTGACTGTCGCGGTTATTGGAACTTCTGGTTTAGACAGATGTGAAATGTCTCTGCAATCAACAGCGGACATTGAAAAATTGGCGAGTGTACTTACGCAAACGATCATAAGATAAACAAAATGTTGACAGTATGGGGCCGAAACAGGGGCGGGACGTGAAATGATACGGCCCGCCCCTGTTTGGCGTCTGGAAAGCCTTGAAAACACGGGACTTTTGAGGGCCTAATTGTCAACAGGTCAACCCCGCTTTTTCCTCATGTGATCCCGCTGCTGTTTCCTATGGGCGGCCTGGGCGCAGGCGGGGGAACAGTAGCGCCGCCGCCCTCCCAGGAGGGCGGGCCGCCCGCAGACCGGGCAGGCCCGTGTCTCCACAGGTCCGGGGGCGGTCAGGGCCGCCTCCAGCGCCGGGTCCAGGGGCAGGACCGCCGCCCGGAAGTAGCGGCACAGGGGCCCCGTCCAGGTTTTCCCCAGCATATAGCACTCGCAGTCCAAAGGCAAGCATCCCACGTCCCGGTCATAATTGGCGCACCACCTTACCACCAGGGCCCGGATCGCCGCCCGCTCCTCACGGGTGAGCTCCCGCTGGTCCATGCCGTCACCTCCCGTTGTCGGGCCCGGCCCGGCTGCGCAGATAGGCCCGGAAACAGGTCACGCACCGCAGGCCCCGCCAGTAGGGGCACCCCTCACACTCCGATCCCTTGGGTGCCGGGGTGGGCTCCGGGGGCAGGTGATAGGTGGGCTGCTTCATAAAGGGCTCATAGGGGCTGTTGGTGAAATTCACTCGTCCCCTCCCTCGCTGTCCTCCTCGTCCACGTCCCAGGGGGGCGCGTCGTCGTAGTCGTCGGGCTCGTCATAGTCGGCGTGGTCCTCCTCCGGCTCCGCCGCCCGCTGCTGCTTGGGGCGGTAAATCTTGAAGTACCACCCGGCCCCGCCGCCCAGGGCCAGCACCGCCAGGGCCGCCAGGAGCATCCCGGCCCCGCCGGACTTTTGGGGCTCCGGCTCCGGGGCCGGGTCAGGTTCGGGCTCCGGGTCCGGTTCCGTCACAGGGGGCGGGGCCTCCGGCTCCTGATCCTGCTCGGCCAGGGCCATCAGGTCGGACACGGTGACAGCGTTCAGAAAATACACGTTCTCTGTGCTCCGCTGCCGGTCGATCACCAGATAGAAAACTGCCTCGTCCGCCGTGGTGATGGTGAAAAATTCCTTGCCGTCCTCGTCGGTGGCGTTGTCCACCACCGTCCCCGTTCCGTCCGAGGTGAACGGCTGGGGCTCCGGCGGCTGCTCCACGGGCAGGGGGTCCACCGGCTCCAGGCCCACCCAGGGGACGTACTCGCTGCCCTCGCTCTCGCCGCCGCCGCCAGCGTAGGCGGGGACGGTGAGTACCCCCACCATCAGGACGGCGCAGAGCGTAGACGCCAGCATCCGGGATTTCTTCATCAAGTCTCCTCCTTTCCCTCGCCGGGCTTCTGGACACCGTGTCCAGAGGGCCCGCCCCGGAACTGCCGGAGGAGGGCGGGCAGCTCGTCCAGGGTCACACTCATGCCCCGCACAATATCCACGATCTCCTCATTCTCGGCCTCCCGGTGCTTCTGCTCCAGCTCTTTCAGCCGGGCCTGCTGCTCGTTGATCTTGGCCTTGACTTTCTCCATCTCAGCCCAAATTTTCGCGCTTTTGCTGATCGCCATTGAAAACCTCCTTTGTCATGGTAAACGCCCCCAGGCGTAAAAATGGGACTGCCAGTAGCTTGTATTCAAGCTGGTATATTGCACCGGGTAGAGTAGGAAAGCGCCGCCTTGCCGCATTTCTACGGTAGGTCTGCGCAGACCCCTCCCAGAACCGTGCTTGCACCTCTCAATGCACACGGCTCGCTATCTTTGCTCCATTACAAAAACAACTTTTAGAAACCATGATGTATTTTCTGGTGGCAGTCATGGCAGACCGCCAGTGTTTTGCGCCGTTTCGCTATCATCACTTGCTCCCAGGGTTCTTTCCCCTTCAGGTTTTTTACCTTGTTCACATGATGGACTTCCAGTTTTACGCCTGTCCTGCCGCATAATTCGCATACCTTGGCCTTGAGACGGTCATCTATCGTGGTGCGTCCTTTGGCTACAACCGTAATGGCTTTCGGTTCAATATCCTCACACTTTTTCCCGTCAATCTCGTTAAACTTCGTGAGTCGGCGGATTTTTCTTCCGGCTTTTGTTTCGTAGGGGATACCCCAACGCTTTTCACCTATGCGATACTTGTCATAAATTTTAGACAGTTTACAGCGGTGCTTGCCGGACAGCGTTTTTAGGCAGCTGTATTCCATGAGATAGCTGAAATAGTTCAGGTTTCGGTAGTTGCTGGCGAGGTGATAGTAGTTGCAGATTCCCCGCAGTTCCGCGTCAAATACCGTCACAATCTCTAAATCTGTGTGGCGCAATAAAGATAGTCTGCTGGTTGATTCCAGCTTTCCGTTATCAGCTCTCTGCTTTACAATACCTTTTGAGAGCAGAAACTTTTCAATCTTGTCTTGTAGTGGGATAAGCAATTCCACGGTGTGATTCATTGTGCGCTGTTTGCATTTCTTCCATGGCTTTACCTGCTGGTCACGGCGTACCCGCACATCATAACCGAGAAATCTCGCAGGTGTGCTACTATGGGTAATCAGCGTTTTTTCCTGGCTTAACTCCATTTTCAGAGTATTTTGGATGAACTCCGTGAGTTTCGCTTTTATCCATTCACAATCCTGCTTGCTCCCGTTGACGGCGATCAGAAAATCATCTGCATAGCGAACATATTTAAGCTTCTTATCATCACACAATTTTGCTGGCGTTTTATGCAATTCGCTGGTCAGCTTTTTGTATTCCACAATCAACAAGTCACGTTCCGGGCCAGCTTCACGTCGGTCTATTTTTCTCCTTAAATTTGCCCGCTTTCGCTCAATCGCATGGTATGCCGGAGTGGTTCTGTACGGCGTTCTAACGTCAAACTCCTTTTTCAATTTCTCAATGTAGCTGTCCAGCTCATTCAGATAGATGTTTGCAAGGATTGGCGAAATAATGCCGCCCTGCGGACAGCCGCTGTAAGTACCGTAGTATTTCCAGTCCTCCATGTAGCCCGATTTTAAGAACAGCTGTATGAGTTTCAGAAATCTGGCGCCTCTGATTTTCCTGCCGATAACCGCAATCAGCACGGTATGGTCGATGTTATCGAAACAGCCTTTTATATCGCCCTCAACGAACCAGCTCGCACCGATAAACTCATGCTTGAGCTGGGCCAGTGCGGTGTGACAGCTTCTTCCGGGGCGAAATCCGTGAGAGTAATTCGAGAAAACAGGTTCATAGACCGCCTCCAAAATCATTCGCATGACTTCTTGAACCAGCTTGTCTGTGAAAGTCGGCAGACCTAACGGACGCATTTTTCCATTTGATTTTTGGATATAACTGCGCCGGACAGGTTTCGGGCGGTATGTCTCCGTTCTCAATGCTTCAATAATACGCTCCACATACTCCTCGCTGAATCCGTCCGCCGTATCTTCATCCACGCCTTTTGTTCCAGCACCTTCATTGGAGTAGAGGTGCTGGTAAGCAATAGAATAAATATCTGGCCGGAGCAGATAGCGATAAAGCCTTGTGAATACTTCATCATGGTGTTTCTTTGAGTTTTCTTGTAACTTAGTTAAAATCTCCATTGTTGGTTTCAATGAGGTTTTCCTCCCTAATCAATTTTCGATTTTAATACGCTCAGACTGCTTCCCTTCGCCATGTAAGCGGCTTTCCCGCATCCGATTTACGGCCTTCCCTGTCAATTCAGGGTTCTCAGACTACTATGGAAGCTCCGTTGCCATGCCAGATTTTCAGTGTCTGCCACATAGCCCTTAGGGGCGCTCTGGTTTAGGCAATCTCCAGTTAACGGAAGTAGTAGGTAAGTGTGAATTGTCGGATATGCTTTCGTTCCGTTGACACCGGTTCTCCGGCGCGCCGTGCATTTCTTTGATAACCTACCGGAAGGCGACCCTTTCCGGTATTCTGATAACAGGTCAGAAGGCTCCCCTTTCTGGCTCTGTTTGCACCATAGGTTTCAGGCAAATTTCCTATGCCCACACTGAACAGGGGCTGGGAACTCACAAGATTCAAACCCAGATTTATCCTCATATTCACTTATCCTCGCAGTTCAGTCGCACCCGATTGCCTTTAGGTGACTTACCGCTTTCCTGACGTGCTATGTTCCCGTATCAGCTTTCGCCTTTCGGTTAGTCAGGTGGATTCCCGCGTTATCTTACGGGGTAGTACCTTCAAACTGTCCTCCTTTCATCTACTTCTACTTCCGTCCTATCTGGACGCACGTCCCCACAGTGGAGCATCATTCCGTCCCCCACATAGATACCACAGTGGGTCACGCCGTCCGGGTTGGGCGCGTCGTAGGTGTAGCGGAAAAACACAAGGTCGCCGGGCCGTGGGGAGCTGACGGGGGTGCAGTAGTTATAGAGCGCCTGGGCCCCCATGCGGCCCACGTCCCACCCGCTATGGCCGATCACCCAGGAGACAAAGCCGGAACAGTCAAAGGACGTGGCCGGGGAGCTGCCACCCCACACATAGGGATAGCCCAGGTACTTCTCCGCCTCGGTGAGCATGGCGGCGAACCGTTCATCGGACAGGTATTCCTCCGGCACGTCATAAGACTGGGGCGGGTTGGTGATGTACTTATCCACATAGCCGGAGCCGGGGAACAGGTCGGGCCGGTTGCCCAGGGAGGACATATAGAGGGAATACCGGGAAAGCTGGTCCCCGCCCATCATAAAAGCGGGCAGGTGGGACATATCCTCATTTTTCAGCGTCACGGTGCAGATGTAGTAATTGTAGGAGACCCAAACCGTGTAGGGGCCGTCCGGCCCTGTCCGCGTTTCTGGCTGGTAGCGCACCTCTACCTCCACATTCTCCGTGAGGATATACTGCCGGTCAAAAATGGTTTGAATCGTCCCCTCTACCTCAGCCAGCGTCCATTCCCCCTCATGGAACGCGCAGAGCATGGAGATCAAAACGTAGGGGTCATGCTCGATAGCGTCCAGGTCGAAGTGATATTCGTCGTAGTCGTGGGTGCTGGTGTAGGTGTCCATGTAGCTTTGCAGCTCCGCCTCCAACGCGCAGTAGGCGGCCTCGGCCCCCAGCATATCCCCGTCCTGGGCGGGGTAGGTGCTGGCCCCGATCCCCCCGATGATCCCGTTGCCTATCGTCACCAGGGAGGAGGCGCAGGACTGGACCGTGAACAGGAGGAGAACGCAGCACAGGGCGATCACCACCCCAACCGGGTGCCGCTTGACGAAGCCCACCGCCTTTTCCGCCAGCTTCTCCGCAGAGGCGGTGGTTTTTTCGGCGGCCTTGGCCCCCTGCTTGGCGGCCTCCCGCGCCTGTTTCGCGTACTGCCGCTTTTGGCGCTGCTTCTGCGCAAACCGGGCGATGGCGTTCTTGCCCAGCTCCGGGTGTTTCTCCAGCTCCACTTGAAAGCGGTGCTCCGCCGTGGCCTTGACATACCGGCGTTCGGCGCGGGCGGCGGCCCTGGCCGGGTGATCCCGGATAGCCTGCCGCACCGTCCGGGCCGTTTTCCGCCCCACGGCCTCGCCCACCAACTCGGAGTGGTGGGCCCCCTCGGTGCCCACGTTCTCATGCTCCACCTCATAAATTTTGCCGTGGACAAAGCCGTGAACGCCCCAGCCCAGGGCCCCGGCCCCGCGTTTCACCGGGCCGGGAGGCTTGGGCGGGGCCGGGGCCGCCAGCTTCTCCTGGGCCTTGCCCATGCGCAGCTTGGCCTTTTCCGCCTTGACCGCGCTCTGCTCCGCCCGCGTCTGCCCCTGGGCGCTCCGCTTCTTCCCCTCCTGCCGCAGCCGTTCGGAGGGCCGGGCCCGTTCGCTCTCCTGGTGGAGTTTGGATTTGTGGTCAGATTTGCGGGGCCTCTGGACACGGTGTCCAGAGGCGGGCCGGGCCTTACTCCTGCCCATTGGCCTTGTCCTCCGGCTTGGTGGTCAGCAGGGTATAGAGCTCGGTGTCCTGGGGGAAGTGGTCTACAAAGGGGATGGTGGTGTCCCCATAAAAAAGTAGCCCCTCGCCGGAGCCGGAGTGCGTGACATAGGAGAGCTGGTGGGGGCTGATCCCCAGGTGGCTTGCCAGCACCTTTTGATCCCCGGCGGCCTGGGACAGCATATAGAGGAAATCGCAGTTGCCAAAGATGGATTCAATTTCGCTGCTCTCCAACAGGCTTTTCACGTTTTGGGTGATACCGCTGGGGATGGCCCCCCACTTGCGGAAACGGCGGAAAATCTCGACGCTGTATGCCGCCGTCTGGGGCTCGGCCAGCAGTACATGAAACTCGTCCTGGTATACCCAGGTGGCCCGCCGCCGGTCCCGGTTCTCCGTCACCCGGCCCCATATCTGGTCCGTGAGGATCAGCAGCCCGATCTTTTTCAGCATCTTCCCCAGGGCCTTAATGTCGAAGCACAGCAGCCGGGAATTGACCTGGACGTTGGTTCGGTGGTTAAAGAGATTGAGCGATCCCGTACAGTACAGCTCCAGGGCGGACGCCACCCGCCGGGCCTCCGGCTCGGACTGTTTCAGCAGCTCATTGTAGAGGTCCTGGAGGATAGGCATACGCTCCGGGGCCGGGTCCGCCAGATAGGGCCGGTAGATGGTCCGCACGCAGCGGTCTATCACCGTCTTTTCCACCGGGGCCAGCCCGCTCCGTCCGCCCACGATCAGCTCACACAGGGAGAGAATGAAATCGCTTTTGAGGGACAGCGGGTCCTCGTCGTCGGCGTAGTTGGGGTTAATGTCCATGGGGTTGATGAACGTGCCCGCCGTGGCCGATGGCGACAGCCGCACCACCTGCCCGCCCAGCCGGTTCACCAGGGGGTAATATTCCCCCTCCGGGTCTGCTATGATAATGTCGTCGTCCGGGAGGGTGAGGAACACGTTGACGATCTCCCGCTTGGCGGCGAAACTCTTGCCGCTGCCGGGGGTGCCCAGGAACAGGCCGTTGGGATTTTTCAGCCGCTTTCGGTCTGCCATGATGACATTGTTAGAAAGGGCGTTCATGCCGTAGTAGAGCGCCGCCCCGTCCATGCGCAGCTCCTTTGTCATAAAGGGAATGAAAATAGCGGTGCTGCTGGTGGTCATGCCCCGCTGTATCTCGATGGTGTTGTCCCCCAGCACCAGGGAGGAGGTAAAGCCCTGCTCCTGCTGCCAGTCCAGCCGCTTCAAGGCGCAGTTGTACTTTTGGGCGATGCCGGAGATGGTGAACACGTCGTTCTCCAGCTTTTGCCGGGTGGGGGCGATATTCACCACAGTGAACGTCAGGAGGAACATTCGCTCGTTCCGGGACTGGAGGTCGGCCAGGAGCGCCGCCGCGTCCTTGGAGTAGGTAATGAGGTCCGGGGGCAAAATTTCCATGTCGTACCCGGCCCGGACCGCCTTTTTCTGCTCCTCCACTTTCATTTTGTCAATGTCGGAGATTTTGCCCTTGGTCATTTTGATGGCCTTGAGCTGGTCCACCGTCTGAACGTGGAGGGTGACGGTCATTTCCGCGTCCAGCTCCAGCAGCTCCAGCAGCAGTTTGTCCGACAGCTCGGAGGCCATGATCTGTAAGTAGGAGGCCGCGCCCCAGGACTGGCCCACCCGGAACGTCCGGGAGGCGGAGAAGTCGAAGCTGTCCGGGGCGATGAAGTCCTTGGTCCCCATGCCGGTTTTCACAATGTCCGGCCAGGAGAAGTGAAACGGTTCCCGGCCTCCGGGGTGCATCTGACCGTGAAGCACCTCCAGCCGCTCCCGCCCGTTGAGCACACGGGAATGGGCCCCCAGCTTTTTGAAGTTGCCCATAATGTCGCTGGACACCCGCTCCAGCCGGGGACGGGCCGTTTCCAGGCCGTCGGCGGGGACGCCGAACGTGATGTACTTGGATCGGACGATCCCGTTGTTGCTCCGGGCGATCTGCCGTTTCAGCATATCCACATACTCGCCCCGGATGCTGTCAAAGTCGTCGTGGGCCATGGGGATATTGACCTTGTACCGGCTGCCTCCCCTGGAGCGGTGGTTGATAAAGGAGAGCTGGAACGGGAGGGCGCTGTCAAAGTAGTTGAGGAAGCCGCACCAGCCGTCAAAGATGGCGGACTGGTCCTCGCTGGAGGCTACGGAATAGTTAATATCCTCGTAGGCGATGGTTTTGGTGTAGAAGCCCTCCCGCACCCGGCAAATACCGTCTTTCAGCATTTCCACATAGGGGATGGTCTGCTGTGCGGAGAGGGAGCGTTTACCGGCCCTTGCGCTTCCGGCGCTTTTGGTTCTTGGGTTCAGAAGCGGACACCTCCTTTCCGGCGAACGGGGCATAGATATTTTGCGTTCGGTAGGGCCTGGGGCCGGGGCGGAGGAAGCGGGCGCGGATGATGTTCCGCACCACTTTCTCAAAGGGCAGGCCGTCCTTTTCGTACATCGCCATGAGGAACGCCGGGAGCATGATCCCCAGCATGAGGAACATGGCCCCGGTGCCGCCGACGGCCCCACGGGTCAGCAGATAGACGGGGACGCCCACCAGCCCGCCGCCGCCGAAACAGATAAGTTGCCGCTTGGTGAGGTTGAACGCCAGCTTGGTTTTGACCCTGGACAGGTCATTGGGTACATTCACATAGGGTATGGTCAATCACTCCTTTCTGGCCCCCGGCCTCTGGACACAGTGTCCAGAGGCCGGGGGCATTACAAAATAAAAGAGCAACCGCTATTCACAGTTGCTCTTTCGTATATTAGGGCTTAATCAAAATCCACCCTACAATATAGCATTTCATATATAACGATTTTAACACATATGCCGCCAACATCATTATACGACACTTGATAACGATACTGATTGTCCTGCACATCGTTCCAAAACATAAATGTTGCTGCCTCGCCAGTATCTACATTTTGAATAATATATGCCCCTGTGCAACTTCTTGATCCGACCTCGGAAAACAACTTCATTTCTGGAATTTCTTCAAATTTTTTGACGGAATCTTCGGACATATTGAAAATGAAATTGTATCTTACGGTCATATCGCTATCATCAAAGCTGATATGGTCAAACTCAAAACCAGCGTGTCCTTTTGCCAGTTTTATAAGGATACGACACAAACGGTTTTCATCAATATTGAAATAAACCTGACCATCCTCTATTTTAATCTGTTCGTCAAGGAGGTCTTTTAATTTTGCGTTCCTTTCCAGCCGTCGGACTATATCAGGTCGTTGCGTATAATTTTGGTAAACGGCCGCTTTAAGGACATCCAGAAAACAAGATACATATTCTTCATCATTTGAAAAACCATTATTACATTCAAAACATGCTGGGAGTGTTGCTAAATCTTCTGGATAAGGCTCTATAAGAAAAGCCTTTGAGGGTATGTGCTCCCTTGTAGTTGCAGGTTTTCCACAATATATGCAGCCCTTTTCTCTGGACTTGTCCCACGAAGTAAAGTATCCCATGCCCTCATTTCCTCCAGGTCGATTTCTCTGTCCCATATAATCACCCCTCGGAGGAAATTATAGCACAAGAAAATAGTTATTGCACTACTTTAATGCGCCCCCAGGACGCTCCGGGCGATACTCCCCGTTTTGAACAGGCAGTAGCACAGCAGCACCGTATAGCCGATGGTGCCCCATATCGCCCCTATGGGGTCGCCCCCCACGGCGATACTCTGAATGAGCACCGCATAGATCGCCACGCATACCAATATCAGCATCCCCTGGAAGCCCACGGCGAACAGGGAGCGGAGATAGTTCTGCCCGGCCCCGCCCAGCTCCCGGTTTGCCAGGGTTGCCACCGGGAGGGGCGCTAAACTGGTGAGCATATATATTTCTATCATCCTGCCATAGACGATCACGAAGATCACGATATTCAGCGCGGTCATGGTGAGCTGCACCACAAAGGACTGGAGCCACAGCCCCACCAGGGGCCCCAGGTCCATCCCCTCCAGCGTGGCCTCCAGGTCCGCCAGCATAGACGGGGAAACGTCCGTGGAGCCCTGGATCAGCCCCGCAGACTGCGCCACCACCCGCTGGGCCACGTCGAACACCGCCATAACGATGTTGAACGTGTTGGACAGAATGAGGATGGCGCAGGCCGTTTTGAATATCCACTTGAAGAAAATCCAGTAGTCCAGATCGTGAAGATTATTCCGCTCCACCAGCAGTTGAATGAGCTCGTAGGTCGCAACAAAGGTCAGGATCAGTCCGGCTATGGGCAGTATCACCGTTTCAGAAAGCCGCCGGATGAGGGAGAAAACCCCGGCGTTCCATGCCGCCGGGGTCGTCCCCACTTGTACCGCGATCTCCCCGACACGGGCGTTTACTGTATCAAAGAGCCCCGACAGGTTGTCCATGATCCCGCCGATCAGCAGCTCCTTCAGCCAGTTCGTGATCCAGTCGGTGAGAAATCCCATGCGCCGCTGCCCTTATCAGCTAAACAGCCCGGACAGCAGGGGGATCAGGGTGGTGCCCAGCAGGATAATGCCGCCGCCCGCCATGAGCTGCTTCATGCCCTGGCTCTTTGCTTATGTGTGATAAAGAAGCAATAGAAGTGCAAAAAATTTTGCCGTTCCTATCCGACACTTGGCCATTGTGTCGGATAGGTCGGGCGGTTATTCGGGCAAGTCAATCTTGCCGACAAAGCTGTAATAAATCTCAATGTCCTGCCTGCGGGTGCCGTTCTCATCATAGCTGCACTCATGCACCACAATTTTCTCGATCATTTCCCGCAAGAGAGTGGGGGTCAGTTCTTCAAAGGCAAGGTGCTTGCGGACAATGCCCATAAATTTCTCGGCGTTGACGGTAGCTGCCTGTGACTTGTCCAGTTCGGCTTGCAGGGCGGCGGCTCTCTTTTTCAGCTCCGCTTGCTCGGCTTCGTAGTCAGCCGACAGTTCCATGAAACGCTCATCGCTGATTTTGCCGTTTACATTGTCCTCATACAGCCGCTTGATAATGCGGCTGATTTCAGAAATGCGTTCCTGCGCCTGTTCAAGCTGCTTGATGGCTGCGGCGGTCTTTCGCTTGCCGCCGATCTCGTTCTGCTGGACAAGTAGTTTCACAAACCGGCTCTCATGCTTGGCTGCGTATTCGGTCACTTGCCGGAGATTTGCCAGGACACCAGCGGTCAACAGATCGGTGCGGATAAAGTGCGCCGTACAGTTGCGGGTGCGCTTCTTGTAGCTGCCGCAGATGTAGCAGTCCTGTTTGCGGTCTTTGTTCTGATACCGCTGCTGATACAGCACATGGCCGCAGTCGGCGCAGAACAAAATCCCGGAGAACAGCCCCACTTCATCGTAGCGGTTCGGGCGTTTGCGCTGTTTGCGTAACTCCTGCACCCGTTCCCATGTTTCCTTGTCGATGATCGGCTCATGGTGGTTCTCGAAAATGGCCTGCTTCTCGACGGGGTTCTCTATGCTGTGCTTGACCTTATAAGAAGGCTTTTCCGTTTTGAAGTTCACCAGACATCCGGTGTACTCTCGGTTTTCGAGGATATGAACGACGGTGTTGGTCGCCCATTTGCACTCATAGCCTGGGTGATAACGGCGGGTGCTGCCTGTCCGCTGATATTCCAGCGTCCCCGGCGTGGGGATTTGCTGCTCCGTCAGCATACGGGCAATCTTGGTCGGGCCGTTCCCGGCAAGGCAAAGCTGGTAAATCTGCTGCACCACCGGGGCGGCTTCCTCGTCTATAATAAAATTCTCGTCCTCGTCCATCACATAGCCGTAAACCGGCTTGCTGGTAACAGGCTTGCCGCTCATGCCTTTTGACTTTTTCACTGCCTTGATTTTCTTGCTCGTATCTCTCACCAGCCATTCATTGAACAGATTTCGCAGCGGGGTAAAATCGTTGTCCATGCCCTCGCTGGCACTGTCCACATTATCGTTGACAGCGATAAAACGCACACCCTTTTGAGGGAACAGCATTTCCGTGTAAAACCCTACCTGCAAGTAGTTTCGCCCTAACCGGCTCATGTCCTTGACGATGACCGTACCCACTTTCCCGGCTTCAATGTCCGCAAGCATGGCTTGAAATCCGGGCCGCTGGAAGTTCGCGCCGGAAAAACCGTCGTCGGTGTACCAGCGCAGATTGGTAAAGCCGTTCTGTTTTGCGTAGGTTTCGAGTATCCTTTTTTGGTTCGATATGGAATTACTCTCGCCTTGCAATTCATCCTCGTGGGACAATCTCGGATAAAGGGCGGTAATGAGGTTTTGGGTGGCTTGTCTTAACATAAAATCCTCCGTTTCCGACAGCCAGCCCCACTATTCCGTGGTTTCATTGTACCACGGAACGGCGGGGGCTGTACAGCGGCAAAAGCGTTAAATTTGCTTCTTTACAGCTTTTCAATTTTCCGATTTTTATGGTATGGGTTGTCGTCCCATATTTGCAGTAGAAAAGTTCATAACTCCGTGGTATACTCTGATTTAACAAAAAAATCAGAAGTTAAAGGAGAAAACATGAAGTATACAATAGATGAATTAACCGCGGCCAAAAGGCAAATTGATTCAACTCTGCACAAGCTAAGAGAAACAGTAAAAACATTTGAATCAAAGGATAATTCCGAGCGTTATAAATCACAAATCACATTGGCAAAGAGAAGAATAAAAGCCTTTGAAATTGCAAATTATTTTATAGAGAATGAGATTAAGAATTGCTAAAGCACTTCCGATTTTCGTTCCAGCGGTCATGCTCCCTGGCATGGCCGCTTTTCCATGCCCCGGTTCACGCCGGATAAGTCGGCTCCTGTGTAGCAGCGGCTTCCGCTTCCAGTACCCGCGCCATTTTGTCGGCGGCTGTGGTTGTGGTGTCTTTCTTGAAATAGCCGGACACGACAAGGACGGAATTGCCCATGCGGATTTCCGTCACACAGTCAGGGCGGCGGGTGGTGCGGGTGTCGTGCTGCTTGTTATCTGCCATAGGCAATACTCCTTTCAGTCGGTAATCAGTTTCTTCATGCTCTCCATTTTCCGCTTGGCGGTTTCCTGCCGGAAGTTGTCGCCGGTAAAGCGTACCGGGACGCACATGGAAAGCAGGCGGTCATAAATCCGGGAATGGGCGGTGTCCTCCGGGTTGTGCAGGTCGTCCAGCGTAAGGTTGGTCGTGACGATCAGCGGCTTGCCGCTGCGGTAACGGCTGTCAATCACATTGAACACCTGTTCCAGCCCGTATTCCGTCCCGCGTTCCATGCCGAAGTCGTCAAGGATCAGCAGCGGATAACGACAAAGGCGGGAAATGTACTCGTTGCGCCCCTCAAAGCTGGCGGCAAGGTCATTGAGGATAAGAGCAAAGTTCGTCATGCGGACGGGGATTTCTTTCTCCATGAGGGCGTTTGCGATACAGCCTGCAAGGTAGCTTTTGCCGGTGCCTACGCCGCCCCAGAACAGGCAGCCGATATTGTCTGTCCGCATATCTTCCCAATGCTCCACATACCGGCGGGCAAGCCCGGTCTGCGGGTTCCTGCCGTTGTCGTTCTCGAAAGTCCAGTCCCGCATGGTGGGGTCGGTAAAGCCCCGGCGTTTCAGTTCTTCCACGGTGTCAAGGTGTCTGCGCCGCTTTTCGGCGGCTTCCCGTTCCTCGCGGGCGGTTCTCTGGCAGTCGCACTCTGCCGGGTGGCGGTCGCGCCCGAAGATAGCGGCCTTATCCGGCGCAAAATAGGCTTCTTTCGGCTTGCGGCACTTGCCGCAGTACAGTAAACCGTCCTCGCCGGTGTAGTCCTCCGGCTCCGGGATGGTGGTCGTCATATTCTCCAAAACCGCGTTGATTTCATTCTTCATAAACTCTCGCCCTCCTTGCATGAGTAGTCTGGTATGCCCTTTTTAGGGGCTTCCTTTTTGTCGTTCCCCGCCCATATCCGCAGGGCGGCGGCATAGTTCTGGTAGCTTTTCCCGTTGGCGGCAAGGTAGCGGCTCATTTCCTCGATGAACCGTTCCAGCCTGTCAGGGTACTCTGCCTGCAACTCGTCGTATTCGGTCTGTGACAGAAAAATATTTCCATATCGGCCATAGGGCGCGGACGGCCCCCCACTCACTCCCTTTGTTTGGCTCTCTGTAAGGTTGTTTATAGTAGTTTGGTTAGGGGACGGTTTTCCGACCATCATAAGGTCGGTTTTCTGACCATCAGTAGGACGGTTTTCCGGCTCTATGAGGGGCGGACTTCCGGCCATCAGTTGGTCTGAAAACTGTACCTGTGGCACTGGCGGTACTTTGACATAAAGCCGGTTCGGTGCGGAGAAGCCGCCCCGTTCCCGTTCCAACAGCCCCGCCGTGTCCAGTTCATTAAGCGCCCCCTTGATGGTGGTGCTGCCTTTATCCAGTATTTCTGCTATCTCCGCGATGGGATAGATAATATAAATCCTGCCCTCGTCGTCCAGCCACTTGTTTTTCTGGGAGAGGGTGGAACGGTCTAACAGCAGCGAATACAGCAGCTTGGCGGTCTGTGAAATCTCCATTTTCAGCAGGAAACGGGGATACGGCAGATAGGCGGGCAGCCGCGTGTCTGCCCTGATATAATCAGCGATAGGATCACCTCCCTGTGTTCGGGTTGATTTTGGCGTATTGTCACGCATTAAAACGCCGTTTCCGGGGGAAAAGGATAAATGTATCGCGTACCCTTTGACACCCACGAAAAAAGCCTTGATTTATGCGGGTTTGAAAGGCTCTAAAGCGTGACATCTCTGCCTTTGTTTCCGCTTTCTCTCGGCGGCTTTGATTTTCTTCATGCGCCCGGCGCAGTCGGGGCAGTATTTTCCCCGGTTGGATTTGGGGACAAAGGCCGCCCCGCAGACGGCACACCGTTTCCGGCTTCCCCGGCACAAGAGGGCTGCGGCCAGCTCCCCGTCAAGGGGCAGGACAGCCACACGGAACCAGTGGCACATGAGGGAAAAGGAAATGCTCTGGACGCACACGCAAGGCTCCCCGTCGTCCAATAGCAGGCAGTTCCCCTCATCGTAGTTACAGCACTCATGTACCAGCCGCCGCGCCCGCCGGTGCTGGCGGTAGTCCATGTGGGGCAGGTTATCGCTCATGGCTCTGCTCCTTTCTGCGGTGCGGCTCGTCCCGGCGCAAAATCTGGTCGATGTTCCGCTTGACGGTCTGCAACTCCTTGAACCGCTGTTTCTGTTCGTGATAGGTGTTATACAGGCCGTCTTTCTCGGAGATAAGCTGCTCGATCTCGGCCTGCAACGCTTTCCGGGCGGGCAGCTTGGTAATGCCATGCGCCTTGAAATACCGGGCTGCTGCGTCGGCTATGATAAAATCGCTCTCATGGGCCTGCCGGTATGCGGCGCGGGCTTTCTCGGATTTCTGTGCCCGCAGCCCGTCGCGGGCGGCCTTGGTCTGGGCGTAGGCCAACACCTGCCGCTGCAACTTCTTTTTCCCTTGCAGCTTCGTTTCCAGTGCTTTCAGTTCGCCGCTGGTCTGGCGCATTTTCTGATAGGCGGTGTCAACGGCGGCTTCTAACTGCTCCGGGGAAGTAAAGCCGTATTGCTGGTAGACGGACAGCGTTTTGGCGGCCTGCTTCAGATTGTGTATCTTCGCCCAGCGTTCATAGCCCCGGCCTTTGCCCTCGGCCATTTTCTGCTCAATGTCCACAAGCCGCTGCACTCCGTCCTGTTTCGGGGCGGCTATCTCGGCTCTGGCAACCTGCAAGCGGTCTTTTATGGTGCGTGGGGGATCGGGGGATCTGGCTGGCGCTTCGGCTGCTCTGGCGGCGTTTTGCTCTAAAACGGCAAAGACAGCGGCGCGGTCAAAATCGTCGCCCAGCTTCCGGGCGGTAATTGGCTTTGTCCTGTCCGGCGTGAGGTAGGAAAGCCGCCCCCGGCTCTCCTTGACGGTCACACCCTCCTGCAGCAACAGAGAGGAAAACTCGTCAAAGCTGGCGGCGGTGGCAAGGGCTTTCCGTAGGGTCTGCCGCAGCTTCTCCTTGTTCGTTTCAAACTTGGTCTGCCGGGGCGTGATACTATCGGCAATCATGGGGGCGTTCTGCTTGTCCAGCGCGGCCTGTCCCTTTTTCTGCGCCCAATACTCCCGGTCGGTGACGCGGTTCTTGCTGCCGTTCAAGAGGTCGATTTGATAAAGCCCCTCCCGGTGGCACATCTCCATGACTTCGGATTTGAAGTAGCGCAGGGCAGCGTCGGTACATCGGTGCTTGCAGCCGACTTTCGTATCGGCCGGCCTGTCCATGTAGGGCAGGAACGGCACTTCCTCAATCCGCAGGCTGTTTATGACGATATGCACATGAATGTTGCCGCTGTGGTTATGCCCGTCCGGGTGGGTGCAGACAAGGGCCTGGTGGCCGGGAAAATGCTCTTTACAGAATTGTTCCCCCAACGCCTGCGCCCGGTCTACGGTCAGGCCGTTGTCCGGCCCGTCCCGCGGGTCAAAGCTGATGATGTAGTGGTGGCTTTTCACATCTTCCCGCCGCTGGTTTTTCTGATAGCGGAGATTGGCCCGCATACACGCAACGGCAAAATCCTCCCCGTCGCAGTTCAGCGTGGACAGCCGGTAGTCCTCGCGGGGGATAAGCCTGCCGGTTTCATCAAGGACGGGCTTCATGGTAAACTCGTCATGCTCAAAGAGAAGATATTGCTCGGCGGCTCCGTAGTCGGCGTTTTTAGAGTTGATATGCTTGAGTGTTGCCAACCGCGTCACCTACTTTCTTGAGGACTTCATACTTGAGGACGGCAAGGTCGGATATGGCGGCGCGTACCTCGCCGGAAAGGGTGTTGTAGGGTACGCCGTATTCGTTCAGATACCGGGCAATCTGATTGAGGTTGCCGCCGATCCTGCCGTACTCGGCTGTCAGCTTCCCGACAGCGGAAAGCAACTCGTCATTGACCGACGACACATGGACAACCGGGCGTATGGTCGCCCGCCGTATCGCCTGCCGGAGAAATTCGGACTGGCTGATACCATAGGGCGCAAGCCGCGCTGTGAAGTCGGCATACTCATCTTCGGACAGCCGGGTTTTCACAACGCGGCTGCGGTGGGGCGTGTTGTATTTCTTTCGCATGGTGTGACCTCCTTTCTCGCCCGTAAGGGCGCATGAGCAGGGTTTGGGGAAGGCACTCCCCAACAAGTTTCCCGCGAGGGGCAAAACTGCAGAATTGCGGATTTTGGCACCGTGGTAGAAACTTGCTCTCCGTGACTGCAAACTTTCTCTCACTTCCGTCCGCCACTTTTTTGGAAAACTGCAACCACAAAAGTTTGTTTCTCTTTTTCTGCTACTACTAATCCTGTAAAGGGCATTCCTGCCCGCTTTCGCTAAAATGACACCGGACGCAGTGGTTTCTACCCGGTGTTGGAGAAATCCTTTCTCTTTGCCCTCTACTACGGGTAAATGCTCCAAATGCCAAACACCAGGGCAGAAAAATTCCCTCCTCGCTTACTACTACAACCGGCAGGGGGCAAAATGGCCGGGAGCGGAGCCGGACAACAAAAAAAGCAGTAAATCTTTTTCAAGACTTACTGCTTTCGCTGGCCGCGTCGGTGGCGGCTGGTATTCAGTTTTTATGACTTGTCCGGTGGTTCGTCAAGCCGGAACTTGAATTGACAGTCAATTAACCGCTGCTTTACATAGTCCTCCACCTCGGCGTTGACCTGCCCGTTCACTTTTGAGAAATAGCGGATATATCCGGCGTAGTGGAGCAGGACAGCGTTCACGGCTTCTGGGTCGCCCTCACGGGCTTTGAGGATTGTTTCATAGGGGAGAAGTCTACTCATACCGGCTCACCCCCATTTCTTCGCGTAGCCGCTGCAAGGCAAGCTGGATATGCCGCCCCGCTGTGCTGCGTGACCGGCCAATACACGCGCCGATCACGCGCTGCGGCTGGCGCAGAAAGTAATAGCGCAGGATTTCTTCCCGCGTCTGCTCCGGCAAAACAGAGATCGCGTCGGCAAGGGCGGCGTTGCAGAGCAGGACGGTCTGACCGCAGACGGTAAATGGGTATTCCTCGTCCGGCTCCGACGCGGCAAACTGGACAAACTTCTCGTTCATCAGATAGTCAAGGGAAACTTGCCGTTCCCATTGCCGTTTAAGCTTCAAAATCTTGTCCAAGGCGGCACAGCGGATAACAGTCTTGCAAAAGGCGTTGTACCTGCGCTGGATATATTCTTGATAGGCTATCTGGTCGGTCATGGAAATTCCCCTTTCTGAATAATAGTGCGGGGCGGTGGCACTTCTTGCTGTCGCCCCTTGATTGCCTACCAGCAAAGGCGGGCGGGGCTGTCAACGGCTGCGCATATGCGCCGTTCATCTTGACCGTTGACTGGCTCGGCTGGGTTTGCTATTTACCCGACAAACTTGAATTTATTTTAAGCTATCACGTTTTACCTTCTTAAGCCTTACTATCATTACCATAGGAATTTCTTTGTTGGTTTTAAAACATTCTTCATAAAATCCATCAATGACAAATCCAGCTCTAAAACAAAGGTTAAAAATATCTTGTATGGAACGATGATAATAAATCTGCTCTTTCGGTTGCCCTTCAATCGCTATATCATAGTAACTGTGCGGTGTCATATATTTTTCAGTCAACGTGACAAAACAAGGGTGTTGCGTTGCAAAGACAAAAATTCCGCTTTCCTGCAACAGTTCATAAACAGCCATAAGAAGTGGTTCAATATCCGTAATATCCATAATTGCCATATTAGAAACTGCTTTCGTAAAGGCTCGATTTCTTTTTAATTCTAATATACTTTTTCTATCGGTCGCATCCGCCACACAAAATTCAATTTGTTTTGCATATTGTGATTGCCGTCTTTTAGCCAATTCTATCATTTTTTTGCTGTAATCAAAAGCGACAACCGAAGCGCCTCTTTGTGCAAGATACGAAGAATAATTTCCATTGCCACACGCAATATCCAAAATGTAATCCGCAGGATTAGGAGATAGAAGTTCCGTTACTTTGGGACGCACTACCTCTCTGTGAAATTCATTAGATTCGTCACCCATTGCATTATCCCAAAATTGTGCGTTCTCCTCCCAGATTTTTTTACTTTCCTCTGTTCCCATGTTCTCTCCCACTCCCCAAATTTGCTTTTTTGCTTCCATTAAATCTTCCTTACTATATTCCATTGTTACCCTCCATAACTTCTGATTGTTGCCGTCTTGACGATTATGTATCTTTACATTACCTTCTGAAACATATGGCGCACCTTGTCCAGGCGGCTGTTTGGACGGCGGGGCTGGATGACCGGCTGACCGACAGCGGCCTGATATCCTTTCAGCTCTGTAAGGCATACGCTCCGCCCGTTGGTGTAAAAGGCCAGATCAGTACGGTATGCCTGTATACAGCGGGCGGGAATCTCGCCAGTAAAGACAACTTCATCCTTTTTTACCTGGGCCGTTTCGATGGTGGCACAGTATTTCGGTGCATCATGATAAGCCCTGGAAAGGTATTCCTGGGGCGCATAGAGGATGAAGGAGAGATAAGGTTCCAGCAGCTGCGTCCCCGATTCCTTCAATGCCTGTTCCAATACAATCGGGGCCAATGAGCGGAAGTCCGCCGGCGTGCTGACCGGACTGTAATAAAGCCCGTATTCAAAGCAAATCTTACAGTCCGTTACGTTCCAGCCGAACAAGCCCTGCTCCAGCCCGTAACGGATACCATCCCTGACAGCGTTTTGAAAACTCTGGTTCAAGTATCCCAGCGAAACCCGGCTCTCGTATTGTACACCGGAGCCAAGCGAGAGTGGTGTAACAGACAGTCCTATGGATGCCCAAAACGGGTTGGGCGGCACCTCGATATGGATGGTGTGGCTGGCTGCTTTGAGCGGCCGCTCCATATAAATGACGGAGGGTTCCTTTACCACTGTTTCAAGCTTGTATTTTTCCGACAGCAAAGCGGAAACAACCTCCAACTGCACCCGGCCCAAAAAAGAAAGAATGATCTCATGGGTGATGGAATCCACTTCGCAACGCAAAAGCGGGTCAGTATCCGCAAGTTGCGTAAGAGCGTCCAGCAGCCGTTCTCTTTGCGCTGCCGTTTTCGGCGCAATCGTCGTCCGCAGCATGGGGAGGGGGTCCTCGCGCCACCTTTTACGAGGGAGCCGGGTTTGGTCCCCTAATACATCGTTTAACCTCACGCTGTCGCTGGGAAGGATAACAATTTCACCCTGATAAGCGGTGTCTGTCCGAACAATTTCCCCTTTGGATGGAATACGCATCTCTGTGATTTTCAGCTTTTCTCTCCCGGCCAGGGCCACCGTATCCCGCAGGCGCAGCGTTCCGCTGTATAACCGTAGATAGACACGCCGCTGGCCGCAATCGGTGTACTCAACCTTGAAAACGCTGCCGCATAGGGCGGCGCCCCCCTGTTCCCCAATCGGTTGGAACAGCCCTGTCACCGCATCCATCAACGGTTGAATGCCAAGGCCATTTTTGGCGCTGCCATGATAGACTGGGAACAGGGAGGCGTCTTGAACCCGCTGCTGTTCCTCCCGCGCAAGTTTTTCCCGGCTGATTGGTTCTCCTGCGATATACTTTTCCAATAATTCATCGTTATTTTCGATGACCGCATCCCATGCTTCTATGTCGGTATTTTCCTCCAGGACTATTTCCGGGGACAGCGACACCGTCTGCTTGATGATAATATCGGCGGAGAGCTTATCCCGAACAGACTGAACCACGCTCTGCAAATCAACGCCAGCCTGGTCGATCTTGTTGATAAAGATAACGGTGGGAATGTTCATTTTCCGCAGGGCATGGAACAGAATACGGGTCTGGGCCTGCACGCCATCTTTAGCGGAGATCACCAAGATGGCCCCATCTAAAACAGCCAAAGAGCGGTACACCTCCGCCAAAAAATCCATGTGGCCGGGCGTATCCACAATGTTAACTTTACATCTGTGCCACTGGAAGGAAGTGACTGCCGCTTGAATGGTAATCCCACGCTGCCGCTCCAAAAACATGGTGTCCGTCCTCGTTGTCCCTTTTTCGACGCTCCCCGGTTCTGAAATGGCTCCGCTGGCATATAGCAGGCTCTCCGTCAAGGTCGTCTTTCCAGCGTCTACATGGGCAAGAATTCCAATATTGATTATTTTCATGTGATTGTCCTCCCTTTACAGCCCCAAAGGGCATAAAAATCCCCAGCAGTAAAATACTTTTACCACTGGGGATTATAAGTTGCGGACATACACATATACAGCATACACCTGTTTGTGATTGCTGTTTTTGGGGATATGTCAAAATTGATAAGGCAAAAGTATTCTTAAATTGGGTACAAAAAACTAAGCCCCTACAAAAGGAGCTATCATAATCCTTTGTTCCCACTATTTGATTATAGTTTTATTTAAGAATACCTTGCCGCATATTTTTTACTCCTTTTCTGGATTAAATCATTGTATCACATCAGTTTTAGGAAAGCAAGTACCTAAAAGAAATTTTTCTTCCCCTTATATGTAACAATCATACCGGCTTCCTAGCGTTCAGAATGTTTTCTGCTGTCTGCTGTGGTGTTTGGTTGGAATTGTCCAACCAAAAGCCGATCCGTGGTGTTGTCTGCATTTTACTAAATACAAATTCAATGTATACAGAAAGATATAAGGAGTGGGAGGGATTCCGCCGTAGTTGGCATTGTAGGAAAATCCAAAAGTTTAGATTTTCCCACAATGCTTATCTTTTGGTCTTTGGTTCGGAATAGTGTAGTGCTGGCGGTCTATCTCTTGTTTTCGGTTGCTTGCTTCCTTACCGTACATGAGCATTGGAGCCGGGGTTGTCGGAGCCGTAGCCCTCCAGGAGATTGACGACGCCCCAAACACCCAGGCCAGCGCCCAGGGCCACAACAAGGGTCTGCAAAGTCTGAACAGCGGAAGCGAAAAACTGCATAAAAACCTCCATTTTCTTCGGGGACGAAGCCCCGGCCATGAAAAAAGCCGCCCTTGTCAGGCGGCGCGTCTGCCTCTGGACACGGTGTCCAGAGCTATACAAAAGCGTCCGGGTCGTCCAGGTCGTCATAGTTGAGGATGTCCTCGTCCTCGCCTATGTTCGCCTCGTCCAGCATGTCCGCCTCGTATACGGTATATTGCTCGTCGGGGTCCAGCTTCTCCATGCGGCGGTTTATCAGGCGGGACAGGTCAAAGGAATTTTTCTTGTCCGCCTCCGCCGTATAGCGGTAGTTGGGGTGCTGCTTCAAGTCGTACTTGGGGGAGAAAAAGGGCCGTAGCCCCCGGAGCTGGATAATGCACTTGTCGCCGGGCATGGTGGTGAGCTCGTCCATCGTCATAAGCTCCCGGCCCAGGCGTTGGGTATTCTGGCTGTAACTCTCGGACTGCCCGCGGGACCGGCTGTCCGTCTGCATGGAGATGGTCTGCTTGCCCAGCCACGCCTCGGAAATCTCCTTGACGGTGGAGTGCTCCCGCCCGCCCAGGAATACCACACTGTCCATATTGCCCATGATCGTTTCGGCGTTGTCCTTGTAAATGGCCTTGCATTGGGACTGGGCCTGATAGAACAGGGTCAAACTGACCTCGCGGGAGCGGATCACCGCCACCAGCTTCTCCAGGTTGGGCACCTGCCCGGTGTTGGCGGCCTCGTCCCACAGCACCCGGACGTGGTGGGGCAGGCGGCCCCCGTGTACGTTGTCCGCCCTCTCGCACAGGAGGTTGAACATTTGGGAGAACGCCAGCGCCACAATAAAATTGTAGGTCGTGTCCGTGTCGCTGATGATGAAGAACGCCGCCGTCCGCTTGTCCCCCAGGCGGTCCAGCTCCATCTCGTCGTAGCTCATGATCTCCCGGAGCTGGGGAATGTCAAAGGGAGCCAGCCGCGCACCGCAGCTAATAAGTATGGAGCGGGCTGTCTTGCCGCTGGCTAATTTGTACTTCTTGTACTGCTTTACGGCGAAGCAGTCCGGCTTGCGCTTCTCCAGGCCCTTGAACATATAGTCGATGGCGTTCATAAAATCCGGGTCGTCCTCCTTGACCTCCATGCCGGAGATCATGTCCACCAGGGTATTCATGTTCCGGTCCTCCTCCGGGCCCTCGAAGATGATATAGGCGATCAGGGCGCAGTATAAAAGCGTCTCCGATTTGGTCCAGAATGGGTCCCCCTCCTTGCCTTCCCCCTTGGTGTTCGCTATCAAAGTGTTCACGAATTTCAGAATATCCGCCTCATTTTTGATATAGGCCAGGGGGTTGTAGTGCATAGAGCGGGAAAAATCAATGCTGTTGAAAACCTTGATCTTGTACCCCTTTTTCTTCTGGAGGAAATACCCCACCTGGGACAGAACCCCGCCCTTGGGGTCCACCACCACATAGGAGCTGTGAGCCTGGAGAAGCTGGGGGGTGAGCCAGAAGCGGGTTTTGCCGGAGCCGGAGGAGCCGATCACACAGGCGTTGAGGTTCCGGGCATTGGCGGGGTTCTTGGGCCGGGTGTTGGTGGTGAGAAATTCCGTCCCGGAGAGAATAATATTTTTCTCAAACTTGGGATCGACGAAAGGGGCAATATCTTTTTCCGTTCCCCATCGGGCGGAGCCGTATTCCTCGTCCCGGCGATACTTTTTCGCGTTCTTGGCCTTGACATAGACGAACAGCCGGATCGCCGCCGCCCCCGCGATCCCCACCAGCCAGTCCACCGGGTCCAGCCCAGGGGCGGGGGAGGCAAAGGCCGTGTTGATCGTGCCCATCATGCCCACCAGCTTTTGGCCGATGTTGGCGCCAGCCGCCAGCCGGTAGGCCGTCCCCAGCTTCAAGCAGCCCCAGGCCATGAACAGGTAGGGCAGGTTGGGGAGGAGGTATTTTTTCAAACTACCTTTCTTCACGCTCGGCCTCCTTTACCCGTTCTTTTTGGGGCCGTTGCCGCAGCAGCTCCCCGGCCCGCTTCATCCGCTCCAGAATGGGAACGCGCCGCGCCCTGGGCCGGTCCAGCACCCGGCGGGAGTATTCCCCGAAACAGGCGGTAATGGCGTCGGCCTGCTTGGATTTGAAGAACAGCAGATATTTTCCGTCGCCGTTCTTGTAAAAGGCGTAGTCCACATTCCAGCGCCGGGCCACCCGGTCAAACTCCCTGGGGGCCTCCACGGGGAGGCTGTTGGTGGCCTCGCCCTGCTTCATGAGCTGCTTGACGCTCTGTCTGCCGTGGGGCGTCTTGTGGGTCTGCCGCTCCTTTTGGATCTTCCGGCCAGCCGCCCGCAGCGCCCAGGCCAGCGCCCGCGCCGTCAGCTTTCCCGTTCGGATGGAGAGGGCGATTGTCCGCCGGGAAATATCTTCATCTACAATATATACCACCTCCTATTTGCCGCCGGGCCGCCTCTGGACACCGTGTCCAGAGGACTACCGATCTTCCCGGTCCGCCTTGGGCGCGGGCCGTTCAGCGGACGGGGCCGCCCGATCCGCCATTTCCTGATAAGCGGCCATCTGCTCCCGGATGGGCAGCTTGGGCATGGAGAACACCCGCTGCTCGTCGGGAATATCCTCCCGCCCGTGGTAGTGCTCCACGAAAGAGCCGTGATCCCCTACCACATAGCCGCCGGGGGCAAAATGGCCGTCCTCATTGATCCGCACGTCCCGCCCGTATGCCTCATAGTCGATGTAGTCGATCAGGTGCTCCGGCACCTGGGAGCTGTCTACCTCCAAAAGATACATCCGCCCCAGGGCCTCCTCGCTGTCAATTTCGGGATAAAAAATGTAGGCGTCCAGGTTTTGGGCCAAATTGATTAAATCCTTGACGCTGCTGGTGTACTCGCCGCTGTCCATGACGGCCTCAAACATTTTCAGCCCGCCCTCGTCCAGCTCCGACAGCACACAGGCCAGATGATTCAGCTCGTCGATGCTCTCATACTCGCCCAGGTGTTCCCGTAACCCCGCTATATCGCTTTCATAGTTGGCAATAAAAATTTCCTCATACAAAATGCCGTCTATGCCGATATTTTTCAAAGCTGTCTGTACGGTTTCGGCGTCGGTGGGGAATGTTACCCGCTCATAGGCAAGCACCCCCTCGTTGTACTTGCCCAGGTTCGTCACGCAGGCTTCAAGTATCGCTATATTTGATCCCTCCCTCCAGTTCCTCTTTTACTCCCGCCATGATGTACTCCGCGCAGGGCAGGGCGATGGAATTTCCCAAAGCCTTTTGACGGGCGCGGGCGGAGACAGGCCGCCCGTCGCAGCCGTAGGCCGTCCAGCCGTCGGGCAGGCCCATCGCCCGTTCCCCCTCCGTGGGGGTCAGCCAGGTAATGACGCCCTCCGCCTCCCGGCCCTCCCGCCACAGGGCAAACACTGTCAGCCCCCCGGCCATCAGGGTGGGAAAAGGGTCAGTTGGTTTTCCAAAGCTCCCCAGGAAGTTCCCAACGTCCCCCGCTTTGGCCGCGCCCCGCATACGGTAGCCTTGAAAGGGGTGGACGACTGGTAGCGGCCCCCCTGCTTCAACAACAGATATTCGATTGCCTCCGGCGGGGGGCAGCCCAAAGTCTCCGCAAGGCGCAGGTATCGGGAACAGGCGGCGGGGCTTAAACAGGATCGCTCCGGCACGTCGGCCTCTAAGATCGGCCACGACAAACACCCGCTGACGCCGGGCCAGCCGGGGGTCTGCCCAATGCTGGGCGTCCAGCAGCCGCCAGCACAGGTCACGCTGTCCGCCTCGCACCATTCCGGCGCTGGCCCAACGTCCAGAAGCAGGCATTGGAATTTCGGCGTCTGTGAGAGATTGCAGGACGGCTCTAAAATCCAGCCGGTCTCCTGATAGCAGAGCTCCCATGACGTTTTCCCAAATAACGATAGTTGGAAATTGACCTCCAGTGGCATCCCTCATTTCCTCAATGATACGGACCGCCTGGAAGAACAGGCTGGATTTTGCCCCGCCCAGCCCCTCGCGGCGGCCCGCGCTGGACAGATTTTGACAGGGTGAGCCAAACGTGATAATGTCCACGGGCGGGACCTCGCCGCCGTGGAGCCGGGTAATGTCGCCCAGGTGCTCCATGTCCGGGAAGTGGCGTTTTGTGATGGAGATGGGGGCCTTTTCGATCTCGCTGGCCCACAGGGGGACGATCCCCTGACGCCGGGCGGCCAGGGGGAACACGCCGATCCCGTCAAAGAGACTGCCCAGGGTCAGCACGTCCGGCGGCCCTGTCCCTTTACGGTCAGAATACCCTCCAGGGTGGTCGCCGTGATCTTCAACCGCTGGGCAACGGCGATGTCGTTCTTGACGCTCTCGGTGACAACATGGCCGCACACCACCAGCACACGGGAGCGGCGCAGCAGGTCCCGGCTCATGTCAATGCTGCTCTTGTGCTCCTCCGGCACCGCGTCATTGAGAAACAGGGGGAGATACAGCGTAGGGCAGATAGGCGAAAAACCCGCTTCATAGACAGCCCGACAGTACCGGGCGGCCTGTTCCGTCGCCTCCGTGGGGTCGCCGCTCCAGGCGGCGGTAACATACGCCAAAGGCATTTTCATATTCAAAACCTCCGTTCAGAATCAATATTGGTTGGATTGGTGGGCGGGGAAGCGGGTCAGCCCCTTTTCCCCCCGCCCCTTTTCCCCCCGCCCCTTTCCCCATTCTTGGGGAAAGGGGGGCGGCTCTGGAGGATTTTCCCCCGTCGCGCCTTGGGAGTAGCACAGCCGGGACTGCCAGTCAAGGGTGCGGAGCACCGCCGCGCAGCGGCGGCGTTGCCCTTGACAGGCTGCCCCGGCTGTGCTATGGGTGGCGCGGCGACGGGGGATAATCCGGCAGAGCCCTTTACGGGGACGGGGAAACGGAAAACCTCTGGACACCGTGTCCAGAGGTCCGCTTACTTCTCCATTTCCTGTTTCTTCGTGCCCTTGCCCAGCTCCGGGGGCTGCTTCTCTTTCCACTCCCCCAGCAAGGCCATGATCTGATCTTTCATTTCACGGGGCGTCTTGTCCTTGCCGAAAAACTGGCTCAACTCCGCAGAACTGATAATCACGTCAAAATCCTCCTTTTTCTTCTCCTGGCTCAACACCGCGTCGATCACGTCCGGGTTGAGCTGATTTTTTTCGTCCATCTCCCGCAGCTTCTTGGCCTGGGCCTTGGAGGGGGACGACTGCTGCCCCTCGATGGACACGGCGATATACTTCTGGTGCTTGGGCTTGATACGGGAAATCTCCACGGCGGGGGTGAACGACAGCTTGCCGCCGTCCATGAGCTCTTTCAGCTCCGGCACAAGGTCATTCAGATAAATATACCGCTGGACCGTCTTGCCGCTCATGCCGTTGCGCTCGCCCACTTTGTCCAGGGACAGCTTGCCAATGTCCTCGTCCTCGCCCCGCGTTCCCTGGTGTTTGATGGCCTCATACTGCTGCTGCAAGGCCGCCGCCTTTTCGCTGGGCAAAATCGTTTCACGGTGGCGCAGGTTGTCATCCGTCATAGCGAGGATGGCTTCATCATCCGTCAGGTTGCGGACGATACAGGGCATATTTTTGAACCCCGCCAGCTCACTTGCCCGCTGCCGCCGGTGGCCCGCTATGATCTCATAGCCGCCGCCCTCACGGGGCCGCACCAGGGCGGGCTGGTGGACGCCGCCAGACTGGACGGACGCAACAAGGCCCTGCATCTCCACATCGTCCCGGACGCCGAACGGGTGGTTCTGGAACGGGTGAAGCTGGTCCAGGTCCAGATAGACGATCTCCTCCTTTTCACCACGGGAGGCGTCTCTGGGCTGGGGCGGCTGCTCCGGCGCGGGAGGGGGCGGGGCCGGGTCCTCTTTGGCCGGGGCGGGCCTGCCCTGCCTGGGGGCCTTGTCCTGCTTGGGGGCCTTGGCCGACTTTCCAGCGCCGCCGCCACCGGGGGCCTGCTTCTCCGCCTTGGGCGGGCGGCCCTTACGCTTGGGCTTGTCCTCCTGGGCCGGGGCCGCCTTTTCCCTGGGCGGACGGCCCCGGCGGGGCTTTTTCTCCTCCTCCTGGGGCTTCTCCCACTCTTGGCCGCCCTCCGGGGCCGGGGCCTCAGCAGAAATATCGGCCTCACACACTGTCTGCTGGGCCATGATTTTATCAATCAAATCGCCGGAGATGTCAATTACATTTCCGGTTTGACGCTCAGGTATCGGCGTGTCCGTCACATTGGCAACAGGAATATCCAGCTTGATTTGCTCCTGTATTTCAGCATCGGGAAGCGGGGATTGTCCTTTGGTCATAGGGGCTTCATTTTTCTCCACTTACATACCTCCTTCTTCTGTTGTTATATATGAAAACGCCGCCCATAGTCTCCATAGGGTGGCGCTCCATGTAATGTGATAGATTTTATTGTAGTTTTTTAGGATTTTGTTTGACTTTACGCACTTTCCTATTAAAATCGTCCCCGTGGGGCCTTCCGCTCCGGTAGCTCCGGTAGCGCCAGCAGCACCAGCAGCGCCAGTTGGACCAGTCGGGCCGGTCGGGCCCGCAGGACCAGCGGCACCCGCAGGGCCGGCAGGGCCAGTTGGGCCAGTAGCGCCGGCCGCTCCGGCAGCGCCAGTGGCCCCGGTGGCTCCAGTCGCCCCTACAGGACCCGTGGGGCCGGTAGGGCCTTGGACAGACACCAACTCAAAGTCAGCGGATGTGCCGGGAGTACCGCTGGGATTGGCGATCCGGGCCCGGTACAGGCTGCCGTTATAGGTCACAAAGTCCCCCTGGGCATAGGGTGTGCCTAGCGCGAATGTGGTCACAGTTTCCAGCCCCTCGCCAGCGGGGCCGGTGGGACCGATGGGGCCGGCGGGACCCTGAGCGCCAGTAGCACCAGTGGCACCGGTTGCGCCGGCAGGGCCAGCAGGACCAGTGGGACCGGTCGGGCCGGTCGGGCCGGCGGGGCCCTGGGCGCCGGTAGCTCCGGTGGCACCAGTTGCACCCGTAGCGCCAGTCGCGCCAGCAGGGCCAGCAGGACCAGCGGGGCCAGTAACGCCGGCTGGGCCGGGGATTCCCTGAGGTCCGGTGGGGCCAGTGGGACCAACGGGACCAGGATAGCCCTGGGGTCCGGTCGGCCCGGTGGGGCCTACCATGGACGGGAAGGGAGGAGGACAGGGACAGGGAGGCGGGCAAGGGGGAGGACAAGGAGTGGGGCAGCAGGAAGTAGAGCCGGACTGACCGCAGCCACAGCCGCAGCTGGAGCTGGTGCCGCCGTTCAGATAGGCGACCACGCCGTCCCGGCGATTCTGCTCCCACTCAGAAGCACAGTATCTTCTCATAAGACGCTCCTTTGCACGGTAAAAAATGGGTGTGGCGATGCCACATTCCATCCTATGCTGAATCAACGCGCCTGTGCGCGGCCTGTCAAATGGGCAGGCCGTCCTCTCCCGCTCCGGTCTTTACAGCCCTCTGTTTTTCTGTCATAATAAGAGCATATTCAAGGGGAGGGACGCCCATGAAACGATATGTCATCGCCCTGGACCAGGGCACCACCAGCAGCCGCTGCATTCTCTTCGATCAGGATCAGAATATCGCGGGGGTGGCGCAGCGGGAATTTTCACAGATATACCCCCAGCCCGGCTGGGTGGAGCATGACCCCATGGAGATCTGGTCCAGTCAATACTCCGTCCTCACCGAAGTGCTGGCCCAGGCCGGCGTTTCTCCTGATGAGGTGGCTGCTATCGGCATCACAAACCAGCGGGAAACGGCCATCGTGTGGGATAGACATACCGGGCGGCCGGTTTACAACGCCATCGTGTGGCAGTGCCGCCGCACCGCCCCTCTGTGTGAGAAGCTGAAAAAGGACAAGGAACTCACCCAGTATATTCAGGACCGCACGGGACTGCTCATTGACGCCTACTTCTCCGCCACCAAGGTCAAATGGATACTGGAGCATGTAGAGGGAGCCTGGGAACGGGCCCAGGCGGGCGATCTGCTCTTCGGTACGGTGGACAGTTGGCTGGTGTGGAAGCTGACGGGTGGAAAGGTCCATGTCACCGACCGGACCAACGCAAGCCGTACCATGCTCTATGACATCCAAAACCTCTGCTGGGACACCCGTATCTGCCGCACCCTGGACATCCCCATCTCCATGCTGCCCCAGGTCCGAGACTCCAGTGAAGTGTACGGCACTGTCAATCTCCAGGGGGTGGAGGTACCCATCTCTGGCATCGCCGGCGACCAACAGGCCGCCCTCTTCGGTCAGACCTGCTTCTCCTCCGGTCAGGCGAAAAACACCTACGGCACCGGCTGTTTTCTTCTGATGAACACCGGTGACCAGTTGTGCCGAAGCCGGAACGGGCTGTTGTCTACCATCGCCATCGGCTTGGGCGGAAAGGTCCAGTACGCTCTGGAGGGCTCCGTATTCGTAGGCGGCGCCGTCATCCAGTGGATCCGGGACGAGCTGCGCTTCATCTCGGAGGCCCGAGACGCGGAGTATTACGCCTCCAAGGTTCCGGATACCGGCGGGGTCTATCTCGTCCCGGCCTTCACCGGCCTAGGTGCTCCCCACTGGGATATGTACGCACGGGGTGCCCTGGTGGGACTGACCCGGGGCACCACCCGTGACCATATCATCCGGGCGGCACAGGAGTCTATCGCCTATCAGGTGGCGGACTTGGTGGATGCCATGGAAAAGGACACTGGGATTGCCCTTCGGGAGCTGAATGCTGATGGCGGGGCCAGCAGGGACCGTTTTCTAATGCAGTTCCAGGCTGATATTCTGAACAAATCCGTCTGCCGGCCGGCCATCCGGGAGACCACCGCTCTTGGCGCGGCCTATCTGGCCGGCCTGGCTGTGGGGGTATGGCGGGATCTAGACCAAATCCGTGCCCTGCGCACCCTGGATCAGCGGTACGACCCGCATATGGAGGCAGATACCAGGCAGCGGCTGCTGCGCGGCTGGCACAAGGCCGTAGGACGCAGCTTGGACTGGGAGGAACACGATTGACATGGGCTTAAATACGCCACGGCTGGAGACAGAGCGCCTAATCCTGAGGAAATTTACACAAAACGACCTGGATGCCCTTTTCTCTATTTTCCGTGATGAAGAAGCAAACCGGTTTTTGCCCTGGTACCCGCTGCATACCATGGAGGAGGCCAGATCTTTTTTCCTGGAGCGGTATGCGGCCTCCTATGGACAGGAGCGGGGCTACCGGTATGCCGTTTGTTTCCGCTCCGACGACATACCTGTGGGATACGTCAACGTGGCTATGGACGACAGCCACGACCTAGGGTACGGCCTTCGTAATGAGTTTTGGCATCAGGGCATCATTACCGAAGCCTGCAAGGCCGTTATACAGCGGTTGAGAGCGGATGGCATTCCCTATATCACCGCCACCCACGACCGGAACAATCCCCGGAGCGGCGGCGTGATGCAAAATCTCGGCATGAAATATCAATACACCTATGAGGAGTTGTGGCAGCCTAAGAATATGCCGGTTGTCTTTCGAATGTATCAGTTGAACTTGGATGGGCAGACAGACCGGCAGTACAAAAAATATTGGGAAGCCCACGACCATCATTTCATTGAATCCGCCCTGTAAGAAGGGGCGGATACCACAGGCAGGAGTGATACCTATGTTACCCCCTATTGAAATCCCTACCCTGCTATTCTGGGAGAATGGCAATACCTGGTATGGCAGTAAAGGACAGGCCCGCTTTTTTATTCAGCCCGTGACCCACGAAGCTGCCCCAGATACCCCTGACGCACCCTCTCATACCACCCTGGACATAGAGTTCTGGAGGGGTCCGCTGACCAAAGCGTTGAGCCATATCTGTTCCACCGCCTCTTTCCCCCTTAGCGGGGAGGGGCTGGAGCAGACCGTCCAGTGGCTGGAGGAGCAGGCCGCGATAGTAAACGAAGAATAAGGAGAGAGACAATGGAAGCCTTTCAATTTTATTCCCCTACACAGATTATTTTCGGGCGTGGTACTGAGGAGCAGGTTGGAGAGCAGATCGCCCGCCGAGGGGGCTCCCGGGTGCTGGTGGTCTATGGCGGCCAGAGCGCTGTCAAAAGCGGGCTGCTGAGTCGGGTCCTGGCCTCTCTGGAGCAGAGCGGGCTGTCCTGCGACACGCTGGGTGGTGTAAAGCCAAATCCCAGACTCAGTCTGGTATTATCCGGCATCCAGCGGGCGGAGGCTTTTCAGGCCAACTTTCTGCTGGCCATTGGAGGTGGCAGCGTCATCGACACGGCTAAGGCCATCGCCGATGGAGTCGCCAATCCGGAGCTGGACCTGTGGGATGACCTGTGGATGAAAAAGGTCCCTCTGGAGCGGTCCCTGCCTGTGGGGGTGGTATTGACCATTCCCGCGGCCGGCAGCGAGAGCAGCGACTCCGCCGTTCTGACCAAGGATGACACCCTGGAAAAGCGAGGGCTTGGTTCCGATCTGCACCGTCCCCGGTTTGCCATCCTAAACCCCGATCTCACCGCCACCCTGCCCCGCTATCAGGTGGCCTGTGGCGTGGTGGACATCATGTCGCACACCATGGACCGCTATTTCAATCCCATCACCACCAACCAACTCACCGACGAGCTGGCGGAGGGGCTGCTTCGAGTGGTCATTTCCAGCGGCCGGCGAGCCATGGACCATCCCGGCGACTACCAGGCCATGAGTGAACTGATGTGGGCCGGTTCCCTGTCCCACAACGGCCTGACTGGTCTGGGCGGGAAGAAGGACTTTGCCCCCCATCAACTGGGCCATGAGCTTAGTGCCCGGTTCGATTCTGCCCACGGTGCCACCCTGTCTGCCGTTTGGGGCAGCTGGGCCCGCTACTGTCTGGATGCCGATGTGTCCCGCTTCGCCCGGTTCGGTGTCAAGGTCTGGGGATTGGACCCCACCGGCCGCACAGAGCGAGAGCTGGCTTTATCCGCCATCGACGCGACTGTGGATTTCTTTCACTCTTTGGATATGCCCACCTGCTTCTCTGAGTTGGGCTGCGGCCTCCAGTCTGAGAAGGAGCTGGAGGAGCTGACCCGCCGCTGTACCTTCTTCGGGACCCGGACCATCGGCACCTTCCGGGTGCTGGACCACGACGACATCCTGGCCATCTATCGAATGGCGAATCACTGAGCGGAAGCTGGGCCGGCCATCTCCTTGTGCCGCTGCCCCATTCTCCTTCGCTTCACAACAAGGCGGGACGCCTGGCTATCGCCAGGCGTCCCGCTTCTTCAACACATTTTCTTGGTCATATCCTCATAGCTGTCTACCACTTCGTCCGCCAGGGCCCGGAGTTCCTCCGGATGCTCCTTGCCTACCAGTACGACCTGGAAGCCAGCCTCCCTCACACAGCGGAGGACCTTCTCCCGAGCGGTAAATACCAGAGTAGCTGGGCGGGCGGTCCCCAGGCGCCGCACACATTTCTCATAGAGCTCCGGGTCCTCTATCCCTCTCCCCTGTTCCCCAGTATACAATACACCCCGGAAGTAGGCGGCCAGTCCCGCGGCTTCCAGCTTAGGCTGGAGCGTGCGCCGCTCCTCCTCAGAAACCAGATAGAGCAGCACCCCCTCCATCCGAAGCAGGGACAAAAAGGGCATTAGCCCGGTCAGCGGTCTCCCCTCTCGGTCCAGCAGAGTGTCTGGAACATCAAAAACAGCGCCTTGCAGACGCATGGCCGATCCCTCCTCAGTTTTATTTGTCCGGTCCTATTTTAACCTCTTCCCCCTAAAATTACAATTCCCATTTCCTTTTTACTGAAACTGTTTTATACTGTCCCAAGGAGGGATATTATGAAGCTGATCATCTCCCCGGCAAAGAAAATGAACGTGGACACGGATACCATGGAGATCCGGGGCCTCCCCCGGTTCTTGGATCGGACCCGGCTGCTCTGTGACTGGCTGAAAACCATGTCCTACGACCAGCTAAAGGCCCTGTGGCGCTGTAATGACGCCATCGCCTCACTCAATTATGAGCGGCTCCAGCATATGGAGCTGGAGGAAGGACTCACTCCAGCAGTCCTGGCCTATGAGGGCATCCAGTACCGCTATATGGCCCCCCACCTGTTCTCCTGGGAGCAGTTCGACTATTTAGACCGGCATCTGCGCATCCTGTCCGGCTTTTATGGGGTGCTGCGCCCCTTCGACGGAGTCACCCCCTACCGGCTGGAGATGCAGGCCAGACTGGCCGGGTCGGGCTGTCAGTCTCTGTACCAGTTTTGGGGTCCCTCCTTAGCCCAGGCGCTGGCGGAGGAGGACGACTTTCTGGTCGATCTGGCCTCACGGGAATACAGCCGAGCGGTGACCGACCATCTGCCACAGGGAATGACCGTCATCTCCTGTACCTTCGGGGAACTGAGGGAGGGCCGGGTACTGGAAAAGGGCACCCAGTGCAAAATGGCTCGTGGTGAAATGGTCCGCTATCTCACCGAACACCTGTCAGAGAGCCCGGAGGCCATGCAAGCCTTTGACCGTCTGGGGTACTCCTTCTCCCAGGAGCGGTCCACCCCCACTCACTATGTATTTATCAAGAAGGCCAGGGTCAAAGAGGACTGAGCTTTCTGGAACACGGAGGACCTATGGAACATCTTTTGCTCATTGAGGACGACCAGGCACTTGGCCGGGGGATCACCCTGGCCCTGGCTGCCGGGGACCGGGAGCCCCATCTGGCCCGGACTCTGGCCGAGGGCCGCCGGCTGTTCGCCCAGCTACCCATCTCCCTGGTCATTCTGGATCTCAATCTGCCCGACGGGAACGGCCTGGAACTGCTGACTGAGATACGCTCTGTGAGTCAGGTACCCGTTCTCATCCTCACTGCCAACGACCTGGAGAGCGACCAGGTGACCGGGTTGGAGCTGGGGGCGGACGACTATGTGACAAAGCCCTTTTCCCTCGCTGTCCTCCGGGCCAGGGTAAACAATCTGCTCCGCCGGGGGGCCGTCCCCAGAGGCGAAGTGGTGGAGCTGCCCCCCTTCTCCTTTGACTTTGCGGGCATGGCCTTTTCCCGGAACGGAGAGGCGATCGAGCTGTCCAAGACGGAACAGCGGCTGCTCCGTCTGCTGGTGGAACACCGGGGCCAGACCTTGACCCGGGAGCAGCTCCTGGATCGAGTATGGGATGGGGGCGAGTTTGTGGACGAAAACGCTCTGTCGGTGGCGGTGCGCCGCCTGCGGGCCAAACTGGGGGACGCCCCCATTAAGACGGTATATGGCCTTGGCTACACCTGGGAGATCCAGTGATGGGAGCGGGCGGCTATGTCTGTTTAGCACTGGCCCTTCTGGGCCTGGGCTTCGGCCTGTACCAGTGGTACAGCGGCCGCCGGACCCTCCGGCGGCTGGATGAAATGCTGTCCGCCGCTGTGGACGGAAGCTTTCGAGAAAACGCCTTTGACGAATCCGTTCCCTCCTCTCTGGAGGCCAAGCTGGCCCGGTTTCTCAATGGCTCCGCCTCCTCCACCCGAAATTTGGAGCGGGAGCGGGAGGTCGTCCAGACGCTGATCTCCGACATCTCCCACCAGACCAGGACTCCCATTGCCAATATCCTGCTCTACGCCTCCCTGCTGGCCGAGGGGGACCTGCCTCCGGAGCAGGCGGAGCAGGCCGCCGTACTGGCCCAGCAGGGGGAAAAGCTGTCCTTCCTCATTCAGACCTTAGTGAAGGCGTCCCGTCTGGAAACGGGCATCTTTGCCATGGACCCACAGGTCCATGGCGTCCAGCGGCTGCTGGACGCGGTTCTGATCCAGGGGCAGCATAAGGCCAGGGAAAGGGGGCTCTCCCTCACGGCGGAGCCCACCTTTGCCCAGGCCAGGTTTGATGAGAAGTGGACTGCGGAAGCCCTTTACAACCTCGTAGACAACGCCCTGAAATACACCCCGCAGGGGGGCAAGGTCGCCCTCTCCGTCCGGGAGTTCGAGCTGTTCTGCGCCATTCAGGTAGAGGACAATGGCCCCGGCATCCCGGAGAGAGAACAGGGGGCCATCTTTGGCCGCTTCTACCGGGGCGAGGCCGTCCGGGACCAGGAGGGCCTCGGGATCGGCCTCTATCTGGCTAGAGAGGTGGTAACTCGTGAGGGCGGATATATCCGCCTCAATTCCAGCCCCGGCCAGGGGAGTCGGTTTTCCCTGTATCTGCCCAAGGAATAAAATCTTCAAATCTTACAACAGTGAAAGATTTGAGAAAGATTGTGGAAAGATTGTCTTGGTATAGTGGGGAGCGTAGGTATACGCCCCCACTTTTCCATAAAGGAGATATCACAATGACAATTTTACAGACCAAGGATTTAAGAAAATACTACGGCTCTGGCGACACTCTGGTAAAAGCCTTGGACGGAGTGGACCTGAACGTGGAGGACGGGGAATTTGTAGCTATCGTGGGCACCTCAGGAAGCGGGAAATCCACCCTGCTCCATATGCTGGGCGGTCTGGACCGGCCCACCTCCGGTTCTGTCACCGTAGACGGGCAGAAAATTTTTGACCTGAAGGACGAAGCCCTGACCATCTTCCGGCGGCGGAAAATCGGCTTCGTCTTTCAGTCCTTCAATTTGGTGCCGGTACTCAGCGTGTACGAAAATATCGTCCTGCCCATCCAGTTGGACGGGGGCCGGGTTGACGAGTCGTATGTGGGGCAGGTCATCTCCGCTCTGGGCCTGGAGAGCAAGCTCCAAAATCTCCCTGGCCAGCTCTCCGGAGGCCAGCAGCAGCGGGTGGCCATCGCCCGGGCCCTGGCGACCAAACCGGCCATTGTCCTGGCAGACGAGCCTACGGGTAATCTGGACACCAGGACCAGTCAGGATGTGCTTTCCCTGATGAAGGTCACCGGTCAAAAATTTGCCCAGACCATCGTTATGATCACTCACAACGAGGAGATCGCCCAACTAGCCGACCGCATCGTTCGCATTGAGGACGGCAGGATCGTGGCACGGTGAGGAGGTGGGCTCTATGAAGGTATCCAATGGCAAATGTATCCGGACCCTCTCTCACAGGAGTCTTCGGGCCAACCGCACCCGCAACATTGTGGCGGTGCTGGCCATCGCTTTGACCACGGTGCTATTCACCTCCCTGTTCACCATTGCCATGTCCATTAACGACGGCATCCAGCAGAACAACTTTCGCCAGGTGGGCGGCTTCTCCCATGGCGGCTTCAAGTACCTGACGGAGGAACAGTTTGACCAGTTGAAGGACGACCCTCTCATCGGTCAGTGGGGCCTGCGGCGCTTTCTGGGTATGCCCAGCGAGATGCCCTTCAACAAGTCACATGTGGAGATTGGCTGGTCCGATGCAAACGAGGCCCACTGGCAGTTCTGCGACCCAGTGGAGGGCCGTCTGCCCCAGGAGGGCACGAATGAGGCCGCCACTGATACCCATGTGTTGGAGCTGCTGGGAGTAGAACCTAAACTGGGGGAACAATTTACTGTCACCTTTGATGTGGACGGCCGCACGACCACCCAGACCTTTACCCTGTGCGGCTGGTGGGAGCACGACGAGGCCATCGTGGCCAACCACATTCTCATCCCGGAGAGCCGGGTGGACGCCGTCCTGGCAGAGACCGGCGTGGTGCCGGGCCAGACCACAGACGGCATGACCGGCTCCTGGAATCTGGACGTGATGCTGAAAAATGGGGCCCGGAACATCGCCGGCGACCTAGAGGAGATCCTGACCACCCACGGCTATCAGGGTCAGAGCTCTACCCAGCCGGGCTATATCCACACTGGTGTCAACTGGGGCTACACCGGCGCCCAGCTTTCCGGCAGCATGGACCCCACCCTCCTGCTGGCCATCGGCGCGATCCTGCTCCTCATTATCTTCACCGGCTATCTCATTATTTACAATGTGTTCCAGATCTCAGTGGCCAACGATATCCGCTTCTACGGCCTGCTCAAGACCATCGGCACCACCCCTCGGCAGCTCCGCCGGATCATCCGGCACCAGGCCCTGGCCCTGTCTCTGGTGGGCATCCCTCTGGGATTGCTGCTGGGCTGGCTGGTGGGTGGACAGCTCACCCCGGTGATCATCCGCCAACTAAACGCAGTGTCCAACGTGGTATCAGTAAACCCGGCTATCTTTGTGGCCTCCGCCCTGTTCGCTCTGGTCACGGTTCTGATCTCCTGCCGCAAGCCTGGGCGGATGGCCGCACGGGTGTCCCCCATCGAGGCGGTACGATACGCCGAGGGCGGAGCGGTGCGGCATGGAGGAAAGAGGAACGCCAAAGGCGTCTCCTTGCTCTCTATGGCCCAGGCCAACCTGGGCCGGAACCGGGTCAAGACCGCGGTCACCGTCCTCTCCCTATCCCTGGCCGTGGTGCTGCTCACTGTGACGGTCACCTTTACCAACGGCTTTGACATGGACAAATATGTATCCAACTTCACCGCCAGCGACTTTATCGTGGCCGACGCGGGCCAGTTCCAGACTGGCGGTGACGCTTACAACAGCGAGATGGATGTTACCGAGGACGTCATTTCCGCCATCGACGCCCAGGGCGGCATCACTGACGGCGGCCTGGTCTACGGCAAGACCTCTTCCGCTCTGGAATTCGTCACCGAGGAGTATTACCGCTCCGTCTGGAGCAAATGGAACACCCCAGAACAACTGGACAGCAAGGTCCACTTCATGGACCGGAACGAGGAGGGCCTGCTGGCCGACCGGGTGCAGCTCTACGGCATGGAGCAGTTCCCTCTGGACCACCTGACAGTGCTGGCGGGGGACCTGTCCAAGCTCAACGAGCCTGGCGGGCGGTATGTGGCCGCTGTGTATAGTGACGACGACTATGGTCAGCCCGAGATGGACTCCCACTGGGCCCGGCTGGGGGACACAGTCACCCTGCGCTATGTGGAAGAGTACGAGTATTATAACCCTGACACTGGCGAGATATATGGCCCCTGGGAGAATGTGCCCGAGGGCGCCAACTGGGTGGATCGGGCCGTAAAGTACCGAGATATCGAGTACGAGGTGGCCGCCTTGGTGACGGTGCCCATGGCCCTGAGCTACCGCTATTACGGGGCGGACGAGTTTATTATGAACGACCAGACCTTTATCCAGGACACGGGCACAGACAGCGTCATGTACTATGCCTTCGACACTACGGATGAGGCCAACCCCGCTATGGAGTCCTTCCTGGCGGACTACACGGAGAATGTGAATCCTCAGTTCGACTATGAGAGCAAGTCTACCTATGCCGCGGAGTTCGAGGGGATGCGCTCCATGTTCCTACTGCTAGGCGGGGCCCTCAGCGGCATCGTTGGACTGGTGGGGGTGCTGAACTTTTTCAATGCGATCCTCACCGGCATCATCACCCGAAAGCGGGAGTTGGCCGTCCTCCAGTCCATCGGCATGACAGGTGGACAGCTCAAGCGGATGCTGGTATGGGAGGGGCTGCTGTACGCCCTTGGTTCGGTGCTCCTGGCCTTGGTGCTGGCCCTGGTATTGGGCCCGATTGCCTTCTCCGCCTTGCAGAGCATGTTCTGGTTCTTCACCTACCGCTTCACCTTAGCCCCCATCCTGGCCACGGCCCCTGTATTCGCCCTGTTGGGCTCTCTTGTCCCTCTGGCGGTATACCGCTCAGTAGCCAAGCATACCATCGTGGAGCGTCTGCGGGATTCCGAATAGGGAATATGATTTCCTTCCCCGACCGCAGGAGCTGGAGATTGGAGTAAGCCAGCAAATATAAATACAGCCCCAGATGCGCAGCAGACATTTAGGGCTGTATTTTTTTGGAAGGGGCGTCTATTCTTCTTGCCAAGCTACCTGTATCAAAAATTCTACAGCAAAGGCCCCGCACTTCTTTGTGCGGGGCCTTTGCTTTCATGGAAAACCAAGTCGTGCCGGTCCTATTCCCATTCAAAGCTGATTGATCTCCCTAACTCGGTGGCAGGACACATAGTGTCCGGGCAGGACCTCTTCCAGCCCAGGGGACTGGGTCCGGCACAGCTCTGTGGCATAGGGGCATCGGCTGGCAAAGCGGCAGCCAGGTTTAGGGTCGATGGGAGAAGAAATTTCCCCCTTCAGCAGCTTGCGAGGCTGCTTCTCCCGCAGGGCCGGAATGGGTACCGCTGCCAGCAGGGCCTTGGTATAGGGATGGAGACGGTTCCGGAACATCTCCTGTGCGTCAGCAAGCTCTACTACAGTACCCAGATACATGACCAGGATGCGGTCGGAGATATGCTTCACCACTGACATATTGTGAGTGATAAAGAGATAGGTCAGGTTCCGTTCCTCCTGCAGGTCCTGCATCAGATTCAGGATCTGGGCTTGAATGGACACGTCCAGGGCGGAAACCGGCTCATCACAGACGATGAACTTAGGGTCCAGGGACAGGGCTCTGGCGACACCGATACGCTGGCGGCGGCCTCCGTCCAATTCATGGGGATATGTGTTGACCAGGCGGCGGGCCAGTCCCACGGTGTCCATCAGCTCCTCCACCTTTTGAATCAGCGCAGCTCTGGAGGAGCACTTTTTATAGATGATCAGCGGCTCCGCAATCAGCTGGCTGACGGACATACGGGGATCCAGAGAGGAGAAGGGGTCCTGGAATATCATCTGCATATCCTGCCTGAGCTGCTTCAGTTCTCGGCGGTTCACCTGGGTAATATCCCGTCCCTGATAGAGCACCTGACCCTCTGTGGCGTCATGTAGACGGAGAATGGTGCGGCCCAGGGTAGACTTACCACACCCCGATTCGCCTACCACACCTAGGGTCTTGCCCTCCTCGACGGAAAAAGAAACATCGTCCACCGCATGAAGGGTGCCCCTGGCGGTACGGAAATATTTTTTCAGATTTTTGACTTCCAGCAGCGCACTCATGCTCCAGCCACCCCCTGCTGTTCAAATAGGACGCACTCCACCAGGTGTCCAGGCTCCACCTCCACCACTGGAATAGGAGCCTGGCGGCACCGATCAGTGGCATGGGGGCAGCGGGGTGCGAAGGCACAGCCTTCAGGCAGCCGGGTGGGGTCCGGCATCAGTCCCGGAATAGGCTTGAGCCGACGGACATTCTCATCAAAGTTTGGGATAGATCCGAAGAGACCTACGGTGTAGGGATGTTTAGTATTGTTGTAAATATGCTCCAGATTGCCATACTCCACGATGCGTCCGGCGTACATGATCGCAGCCTTGTCGCATACCTCGGCCACAATGCCAAGATCGTGGGTAATCAGAAGCAGCGAGGTGTTAAAGTCGGCCTTCAGCTTCTCAATCAGGTCCAGCACCTGGGCCTGGATGGTTACATCCAAGGCAGTGGTGGGCTCGTCGGCCACCAGCAGCTCCGGGTTACAGGCAAGGGCGATAGCAATCACAATACGTTGTTTCATACCGCCGGAAAATTGGTGAGGATAGTCGTTGTAGCGGCTCCCTTCGATACCAACCAACTCCATCATCTGGACCGCCCTCTGAGTTGCCTCTGTCCGGGGGATATTCTGATGAAGGTGGATGACCTCGCAGATCTGCTCACCCACAGTAAGGACCGGGTTCAAAGCGGTCATGGGGTCCTGAAAGATCATGGATATCTTGGCGCCCCGGATCTTACGCATATCAGCCTGGCTGGTTTGGAGCAGGTCTTCCCCTTCAAAAAGGATCTCACCGTTGACCACCTTTCCTGGAGGATTGGGCACCAGACCCATGATGGCCAGGGCGGTGGTGGTCTTACCGGCCCCGGTTTCACCCACCAGTCCCAAAGACTCTCCCTTTTCCAGACCGAAGCTAATACCGTTGACGGCCTTGACCGTATCCTTACCGGAGGCATAATGAACGGCCAGATCTTTAATATCTAACAGTTTTTCACTCATCATGCTCACCTCAAGTCTTCAGTCTGGGGTCTAAAGCGTCCCGTAGGCCATCTCCGAACAGGTTAAAGGCAAACACAGCTAGCATAATGGCCAAGCCTGGGAATGTTTCCACAAACCAGTGGTCTCGGAAGAAGCTGCGGCCTGCGGACAGCATTGCACCCCACTCGGGGTTGGGAGGCGCGATACCCAGTCCGATAAAGCTCATACCGGCAGCACCTAAAATAGAGGAACCCACACTGATGCTAATCTGCACAATGATAGGCGCCAGACAGTTGGGCAGGATATGGCAAAAAATAATGCGAAAGTCACTAGCTCCGATGGCGCGTGCCACCTCGATGTACTCCTGTTCCTTGACGGTAAGGATCTGTCCACGGACCACGCGGGCAAAACCGCCGGTGGCACCAATTCCAAGAGCCAGGATCAGGTTGGTCTGGCTGCGGCCCAGGGCGGCCACGATGGAGATGGCCAACATCAGGTTGGGGATAGCCAGCAGAATATCCACGGCCCGCATAATCAGATTATCGGTCAGGTTTCCATAATAGCCTGAGATACAGCCCAAAATGGTACCCAGGACACAGGCAATAAGAACGGACAGCAGCCCGATGGCCAGGGAGGTACGGGTCCCGTAGATGACGCGGCTAAAGATATCACGGCCGAACTCGTCGGTACCAAACAGGTGCTCCGCACTGGGGTTGGCAAAGCTCGGACCCGTACTCATGGTTTCATAGGAATAGGGTGCAATAAGTGAGGGGAAAAGGGCGCAAAAAACGAGGAGCAGAATAATGAAAAATCCAGCTACAGCCACTTTATTTTTCATGAATCGGCTGATAATCTCCCGCGTCTGGCTGTTCTTTGCCCTGCCTCTCAGCCGTGTCTCAGGCACAGCGGTAGCGGCATTGCTCATTTACTCTCCCCTCCTTCCACGGCGGCCATTTTCTTGGGCGCCTTGCGCCGGACATACTGCGAGCGGATCCGGGGATCCACATATGCGTAGAGCACATCGGTAATCAGATTAATGATAGACATGGCAAAGGCGATAAACAGAATACCACCCTGGACCAGCGGCGTGTTCTTGATGGGAATGGCATCCACGATCAGCTTGCCCACGCCAGGGACGGCGAAGACGGCCTCGCAGATAGCAATACCGCCCAGCAGACGGCCAAAGTTCAGTCCAATGACCGTCATCACGGGAATGAGGGCGTTTCTCAGGGCGTGCTTCCAGATGACCACCCGCTCGCTCTGCCCCTTAGCCCTTGCCGTCCGGACATAGTCCTGGCGAATCGCCTCCAGCATACTGGAGCGTGTCATCCGCATGATAGTCGCGCAGGGCACCGTAGAAATGGTAACAGCGGGTAAAATCCAGCATTTCCAGGAAGTAAAGCCGGAAGGAGGCAGCCACCCCAGCCCCACCGAGAACAGCAAGATGAGCATCATGCCCTCCCAGAAGCTCGGCATGGATATGCCCACGATAGACCCGACTCGGGCTAGGTTGTCCCACAGGGTATACTGTTTTGTCGCTGATATAATGCCCAAAGTGACCCCCACCACCGTAGCGATGACCATACTGACAAAGCAGAGCATCAGAGTGTTGGGGAAGCGGGCCAGGATCTCGTCCAGCACCGGGCGCTTGTTGCTGTATGAAGTTCCCAGGTCTCCATGGAGCACATCCCATACATAGTCCACATACTGGACCAGGAAAGGCCGGTTCAGGCCATTCTGCTCCTCAAAGGCCAGCTTGTCCTCCTCTGTGGCCATGTCGCCCAACATATAGTCGGCGGCCCGGCCGGGAGAAAAGTACATCATGCTGAATACCACCAGCACCACGCCCAGCAGCACTGGAATCATCATCAGCAGACGCTTTCCAATATATTTGATCAAAGGTCTATACCCCCCTACATACGTTCATTCCGCTTGGCTGCGAATCAGAAAAGCCGCTCCGGTCAGCGGTCTCCCTTTCAGGTAGACCGCCGTCCCAGAGCGGCATTTCTCACATTTCGCTCTGTCCGCAACGAGCTTATCAGACGCCCACGCGGAAGGTGGCCAGGAAGGGAGCGCCAAAGATATCGAATTCAAAGCCCTCTGCCTTGTCGTTCATAGCATACACCATGGGTGCGTTGGCAATGGCCATCTGATATCGCTGGTCATAAACATACTCCTGGATCTCCTGGACCATCTCCAGCCGCTTGGCGGGGTCGGTCTGCTGGTCAGACGCCTCGACCAGATCGTTCAGATACTGGTCATTCACCTGCAGGGTGCGGCCGAAGGAGGTCTTGTAGATGACCAGGGCGCTGGTCAGGTTGGTGGCGGCGCCAGTGCGGACCGCGGCCTGGTACTTATTGCCGGCAGCCTCGAAGTTGACGTAGTCCATCTGGATGATCTCAGCCCGGACGTTCAGATACTGCAGCCACATGCTCTGAATCGCCTCACAGACCCGCTTCTCAGCCTCGCCCACCACATGGAGGGTGATATCAAAGCCGTCGGGATAGCCGGCCTGCACCATCAGCTCCTTCGCCTTGTCAGGATCAAAGGGAACAGTACCCACTTCCTCGGCACCAAAGAGCATCTTGGGATAGATAGTGTCCATGATGGTATAATAGCCGCCATAGCAGGTGTCGATCAGGAACTGCTTATCAATGGCATAGCACAAGGCGTAGCGCACGTCCTTGTTCTCAAACAGAGGCTCCTGCATACTGAAGGTTAAGGAGGTAAACAGAGAGGAGTCACCCTCTACCAGAGTCAGGCCCTCAGTCTCCTTCACGCGGTCATAATCAGAGGTAGAGATGGAGTAAGCAAAGTCCACGCCACCGGTCTCCAGCTCGATCATGCGGCTGGACGCCTCAGGGATGACACGGAACAGCAGCTTCGGGGTAGCGGCGGGGCCGTTCCAGTATTCGTCAAAACGGTCCAGTTCAATCTCACTTGCGGTGTCCCAGCGGGTCATCTTATAGGGGCCCGTACCCACAGGAGCAGTGGCAAACTTGTCCGCGCCCATACTCTCGAAGGCGGCAGAGGAGGGGATATACATACGGGTCATCAGGTAGACGCCCTCAGCATAAGGGTACTTCAGAGCCACAACCATGTTGTAGTCGTCGATAATCTCAGTATTCGCTGTGTCATAACACACAAAGCGAGAAGCCGCGGACGCGTTGCTTTCAATGTTGTCCAGGAAGAACTTGACGTCCTTTGTGGTCAGCTCGTTGCCGTCGTGGAACTTGACGCCCTTGCGCAGGGTCAGTTTGATATGGGTATCATCCACCATCTCATAGCCTTCGGCCAGCCAGGGCTCTACTTCACCGTTCTCTCCTTCCCGGAAGAGGGGATCATAGATTTGGCGGCCTACATTCAAGTCATAGGCCATACCGGTCAGCCACGGGTCCAGGTTGGGATCCGTAGAAATGGCTAGCTTCACGGTGTCCTTGTACCCGTCGCCATCCGCGTCCACCTGGCTGGCGTTCCCGCCGTCGGCAGTTCCGTTCCCGCTGGTGTCACCGCCGTTTCCACAGCTCACCAGGGCCAGAGACATGGCGGCCGCCAGCAGAAGGCTGAACAGTCTTCTTTTCTTCATATTGAGTTCCTCCCTTTCAATTCACTTCTTTGATATAAAGTAATGCGCTGTTTTAGGCGTTTTGGGCCAGCCAATTTACCGCCACTGTCGCATGGATAGCCGCGCCCAGGGGCAGGACTGATTCAGAGAACTTGGTACGTGGGCTGTGCACCTTCTCTGGATAGCCTTCACTGGGGGTTCCGGCCCCCATCCAGACATACACTGTAGGGATGATCTCACTGATAGGCCCAAAATCCTCACTGCCGTTGACCGGAGCAATCTGCTGGACCATCTCCTCCCCGGCCAGAGCACAGAGCGTGGGCTTCAACTGGTCGAAGAGGTCGGGGTCAGTGATACAAAAACCGGTTTCCAGAGGATATTCCACGATGGCCTGTCCCCGGAAGGTGGCAGCAGTCTGCTCCACGATCTCTTTGAAGCGGGTCTTGAGCAGGGTCCTCGCCTCCTTGGACAAGGTGCGGATGGTGCCGTCCAGCACCGCCTCTGAGGGGATAATATTGGATGCCTCGCCGGAGTGGAATTTTCCGAAGGTGATGACAGCCTCCTCCGTAGCGGGCAGTTCCATAGATACCAGCTCCTGAGTTGCAGTGACAATACGGCTTCCGATGTTAATAGGATCAATGCCCCGGCAGGGATAGGCCCCGTGACACTCCTTCCCTTTCACTGTGATACGGAACATATCGCAAGCCCCAAAGGCAACCCCACGGACATATTGGATACTACCAGTGGGGAAATTCTCGTGCCCCGTAGTCACATGAATGGCAAAGGCAGCGTCCACCTTAGGGTTCTCCAGCACACCAGCCTCCATCATGGCGGTGGCTCCTTTTAAGGCCTCCTCCGCTGGCTGAAACATTAGCTTGACGGTGCCCTTCAGCTCGTCCTGGGTCTCAGACAGCATTTTAGCCGCGGCCAGGAGCATAGCCGTATGCATGTCATGTCCGCAGGCGTGGGCCGTGCCGTTTTGACAGGCGAAGGGTAAGCCAGTGTCCTCCTGGATTGGCAGGGCATCCATGTCCGCCCGCAGCAGGATGGTCTTCCCTCCTGAGCCGATGGTACACACGATACCAGTGCCGCACATCCGCTGAGGATGCAGGCCATAGCTCTGTAACTTTTCAAATACGAAATCCGAAGTCTCCTGAATATCGAACCCAATTCCACCAAACTGATGGATCTTCCGGCGGTTCTCTACGATCTCCGACTCTAACTCCTTTGCGCGCTTTAGGTACCGCTGCATGGCAATTCACCCCACTGATACTTCTTTAGGCAGTCTATTTTTATTCAAAAGTACCATAATCCTGATTTCTTGTAAAATATCGAAAATGTATGGCATCAGCCGCTAATTGCATAGAAAGTATCCCTTTCTCCCCTTCCTTGTCTATCATAGCACCACCAAGCTACTGAGCCAAGATCAAGAGAATATTGCAATCTCCCCGGTTTTACAGTATAATATTCAAATATTCTAAAACATTTCTGATCTATGCGACCCAACGAACAGGAAGGAGCGTTTTGGCTGTGGACACACAAAAACTTATCTATTTTATCGCGGCGGTCAAGCATTTAAATTTTACCAAGGCCGCCAATGAGTGCCATATTGCTCAGACAGCCATGAGCCGCTATATCTCCTCCCTAGAACGTGAACTGGGCTTCCAACTGTTTTACCGTGACAACCGAAACGTATCCCTGACCGCAGCCGGCGAATCCTTCTACCAAGAGGCTGTCCTCCTGACCGAGGGGCTAGAGCGGGCCGCCGCGCAAGCCCGTCTAATCGCCAATGGATATGAAGGGGTGCTGCGCATCGGCTTCGGTCCCTCCGCCGAGCGTGAGCTTGTCGTCTCCTCCATGGAGCAGTTTGTTCAGCGTTACCCAAAAGTGGAGCTCATTTGCCTGGAGTATAACTACAGCCTTCTTGTGGACCATCTAGCCCATGGCTTTCTCGACGTCATCTTCTCCCTGTCCTGTTGCCCCGGCACTGTAGAGGGCACCATCTATAAGGAAATCAAGCGGTCTGATATCTATGTGATGATGAGCAAGCGCCATCCCCTGGCTAGCAAGGACAAGCTGGATCCCCAGGATCTCAATGGGATGGATTTTGTCATTCATCAGGAGTCCGGCGGTCCAAAATCTCCCAAAAACTTTATTGAAAGCTGCTCTCTCCTGGGATTCCGCCCCAACAGCACCCTTGTGGTCAACACCTACGAGGCCAAAAAACTCACGGTTCAGGTCAGCCGCAAAGTGGCGTTGATCACCGCCGGGCAGAAGAAGCTGCTCGACTCCAATTTCCGAGTGTTTCCTCTCACTGGCAGCTCTCTCCAGGCTATGTTTTATATCACCATGCTCCAGTATAACACTAACCCGGCGGCTAAAGCCTTTTATGACCTGCTTCCCGCCCTGCCTCCAAGAAAGAAGGCCTCTATTTCAGGCACATAAGTTGGTCATCGTGTTTTTATGGCATCGGCAGCCCCCAATAAGGGGCTGCCGATACGTTTTTGTTCTGATGTCACACATTTTTAGCATTTTACACTGGAGCGTTCTTGTGCTATTTTTTAGAAAAAGGTTTGAAAGGAGTCCTGAAATATGGCTATTGTGACAGCAATGATTCCCGCCGGCTTTGGTCCGGAGAAAAAGGCCCGTTTTATCAGCGAAACCAAGAACGCCCTGTGTGAAGCTTTTGACCTGATTCCCATGGCGATCTCCCTCTGGGTCCAGGAGTATGAGCCGGAAAATATGTGCCCCGACGCCGCTAAGAAACGTGTCCTCATCGTATACACCACCGAAGGCAAGCCCGACGAACAGAAAAACAAGGTGGGACAGCTCTTCGACCAGGTTTGCGGCGACGTCTTTGGCGAGCAGAAGGGGGATACCTTTGTTATCTTCAAGGAGCATCCCAATTCCAATGTGTGCGCCCGTGGTGTACTGAAGACCATGGACCCAAAGCCCCCCATCAATCCCTATCGCAGCCAACAATAATACGCCCCTCGCCCGGTCCTGATCCTTTCATCGGCACCGGGCGAGCTCCTATCCCATCTGAACGGGGCCCGTGCCCCTCTTTCTAGGAGGATATCACTATGACAGATGTGCTGAAAGAAGCTCTTGCCCTAAAGGAATACTGCACTGGCTGCCGCCAGACCGTCCATCAGAATCCTGAGCTCTCCTTCCAGGAGTTTCAGACCACCGCCTTTATTCGTCGGCAACTAGAAGAAATGGGGGTAGAGATCCTGCCTCTGGAGCTGGAGACCGGCCTAGTCGCCATCATCCGGGGCGGTCTGGGCGATGGTCCCGTCACCGGCCTTCGGGCTGATATCGATGCCCTTCCTCTCACCGAAGAGAGCGGTGTCCCCTATTCCTCCCAAAATCCTGGCGCAGCCCACTCCTGCGGACATGATGGTCATGTGGCCGTCCTGCTGGGCGTAGCCAAGCTGCTCCACCAGTGGCGGGATCGGTTTTCCGGCGTGGTAAAGCTGATTTTCCAGCCCGGGGAGGAGGGACTGTATGGCGCCCTCAAGATCGTTCAGTCCGGCGCCCTGAAAGATCCTGACGTGGAGGAGGTGGTATGCCTCCACGGGTGGCCCTATCTAAAGGTAGGTGAAGTGGGAGTATGGCCCGGAGAATATATGGCCTCCGCCGATATGTTCCAGGTCCGGGTCATTGGCCAGGGTGGACACGGTGCCCGGCCCTATAAAGCCATGAACCCCATCCCCGCCGCCACCCTAGCGGTTAGCGCTCTACAAAACATCGTATCCAGCGAAATCGTCACCGCCAAGCAGGCGGTGGTTAGTGTGTGCTCCATCCATGCCGGCGACGCCTTCAATGTCATCCCTGGCGAAGTCAAGTTCGGCGGTACGGTCCGCTGCCTGGACCCCGGCGTTCGGGATGAACTGGAGTCCAAAATCCGACGTACTGTCGAGGGGGCCGCCCAGGCACTAGGCTGTCGGGCTGAGATCGAGTATACCCGCGGCGTTCCCGCCCTATACAACGATCCCGGCGTGACTCAGAATCTAGAGAAGGCTATGGTCAAAGCCCTGGGTCAGTCCCACGTCAAGCCCTTGGATGGCCCAGTCATGGGGTCTGAGGACTTCTCCAATTTAGTAAGCGCAGTGGGTAAGGGCGCTTTCTTCCGGCTGGGGATCGGCTGGCCCGATGGCACTGAGTACACAGCTTTGCACAATGGGGCCTTTAACTTTAACGATGAGGCCATCCCCTACGGTATTGCCGTTATGGTCCAGTATATCCTGGACCGTCACAGTAAGGACGCCCGATAATATCAGGTGTATAGCGTGTCGTCACCGCGACGCCATAAACACTTAAAAACTCCTCCCCTGCAAGACATCTTTGACAAGGGAGCTTCGAACTGCCCAGCCCCCGTCAGATACTGCAGAAGCAGTATCTGACGGGGGCTTTTTCATCTATGAAGTTCTACCCTACTCCATGTTTTCTTCAATTGTGCCAATGAACCCAATTATCCTTATCATGATTTCCCCTGTCTGTCGAGAATACTTCCCTCACCTCATGTTCTAATTATGAACCACGACCTTCCGTATGAACATCCGCACCTCTGAAAACCACCTTCCGCTGATGTATGCCTGGATCCAGGAGACGATACACGCCTCACTTCCAAGCCGATAGGTAAGTGGTTATTAGGTGACTGCCGCAGTATTTGCTCGGTGTAGTGCCGTGGCATACCATATTCAACGTATACACCAGTTCGGAATATTGTCTTTGTAACCAACCGTCGTTTATCCGCCGTACCAACTGAAACGATCTCCCCGGTCTATGAAAAGTTCATGACTGCCCTTGCTTACGAGACATTCTTTTCCACTCTATATTGGAGAATAATAGAAAACCCAGACAGCCTTTGTCCGGGTTAAAATATTTTTGATGAAAAGAGTTCTAAAGTTATTTCAGAAAAGTTGTAACCGGCATTATTAGTTACATTATTTAAGAAATTCTTCATCTTCATTTCCTTCAGCCGCATAAGCCTTGTCCATGAACGCCAGATACTTGGGATACGAAGGACTCTATTTAGATATTCCTCGTAAATCAGAAGGTTTCTCTTGCCAATCTTATCGCAGTTATTTTAGTAAAAATTGCCCCCCAATATTATATGGGAAACATATGACTATCTTTTATCAGTCCGGGCAATAGGACGAAACATCTGTACAACAAGGCCCTCTCAAAACGGGACAACAACACCGCATGAGAGGGCCTTTTCATAAAGTATTATATAATCTTGTAAGTAGGTTCCCTGCCGGAAAATACTTCGTCGATCCCTTTTGCAGCATCAAGCACCATACGGACCATAGCCTCATGCGTTGTGCCTGCACAATGAGGAGTCATAATTACCTCATCCATATGGAAAAGCGGATTATCAGGCACAGCTGGCTCCGGGTCACTCACATCCAAACCGGCGCCTGCAATTTCCTTATTTCGAATAGCCCTTTCCAGTGCCGTTTCATCTACGATTTTTCCACGGGCGGCATTAATTAAAACTGCCGTAGGCTTCATGATCTGGAATTCATGATTACTGATACTCTTAATATTTTCTGGCGTCGCCGGGATGTGGACACTGACATAGTCCGCCTGTGCCAACAATTCATCCCGATTATGTACCAGCTTTACCTCACCAATGTCTCTATTTTCAGCTAAAAATGGGTCATATGCAATAACACGCATACCAAAGCCATGTATCGCCATATTGGCCACTGCCATTCCAATTCTACCAAGGCCAAGTAACCCTAGGCACTTGCCATGAATCTCATCATTTGGATAGAGATCACGTACCTGAGGATTTCCATTCGCATATTCACGAGAAAAATAAGGAATTTTTTTTGCGCAGGCAAGGAGAAGCGCCATGGTATGTTCAGCGACAGATAGGGAATTGGCATTTGGCGCAAAAACAACTCGAACTCCTTGCTTTTCCGCGGCTCCGACATCAATATTATCGTAGCCCGCGCCATGTTTTGCGATCACTTTCAGTTGAGGATTTTTTTCTATAATCTCCTGGTCAATGATAGCTACTCGGACAAGTACAGCATCACAATCCTGAATATCCTCTAACAATGATAAGTGATCAATTCCATGTCCACGCTTAACCTGATACCCATGTTCCTCTAGATAGTCAATTCCTTCCTGAGCGACAGTTTCAGAAATTAAAACCCGATGTGTCATATGATTATTTGCCTGCCTTTCTTTTAAGGGTTGTGGTTATAGGCAAGAACGCAGAAAGTAGTATATACTACAAACTTGATTATAGGCACTACACACACAACATTCAATGGCAGACTTTTTCTAAAATTTCTCTATGCTTTTTGGATAACTTGTCGTTTAGTCCGCTATACAAGGCAAAAAAAGTGACAAAAAAGAATAGATTTTGTAGTGGATGACAAGATCGTCATTACAAGAAGGGGGCAGTAAATTTTTCACGCTCCTCCATATGCATTTGATATTTCTGAGGCTCTCTCCAACAAAGCATAGCCAATAAATATTCTAAAACACTAATTGACCCAGCAGCGGAATTTAGGAAACTCATATGTTTTGTTTCTACTAATAGGACAACGTCGGCAACCTGAGCCAAGGGAGATGCGGTACTATCAGTAAGGGTAATCAAAGAAATCCCCTGACTTTTGATTAAATTAGCCAATATAAAATCACTTTTATAGTATCGGGCAAAACTGATCGCAAGCGCTACATCATTTTGACACAAGTTTTGAAGCAATGCAGCATCATCACTGGAACCAGCAGTTATAGTCCGTACATCGTCCATCAAAAAACTAAGCGCCCGTGCAAAATAGAGTGCAATCCCCTGGCACCCATGTAGTCCAAGCACCAGATGCCTTCGAGCACTAGACAAAAGATTTACCGCCCGCTCATATTGTTGAAAGTCATTTTGTCGAAGGGACTGTTCCACATTATTTAGCAAAAGATGGAGCAGTTCAGCGGGACGATTTAAATATTCATACTTTTTCACTTGCACATCCAGGCGCTTGTCTGGCGGATATTTACCTAGATTTATCTGCGAAAGCTCTTGTGTCAAATTGCTATGCAAATCATTTTTTAAATCCGCAAAACCTTTGTAGCCAATTGCTCGTGAGAAACGAATAATAGAGGCGTCGCTTACTCCTACTTCACGTGCAACCGCCAAGCTGCTCATTGTGCAAATTCGATTTTGATGTTTTAAAAAATAGTCCGCAATTTTTAACTGTCCATGAGTAAGTCGGGCTTGTTGAATGCGCCGAACAAAAGAAGTGTTCACCCGAAGATCCCCCTATTACAATCAAGGTGGTTTTACAGGATTGAGCTACGGCCGTTATCCGTTCCTTTTTCACATCTGATACCAAAGCTGTTAGAATGAGAAAATCCCGGCCTGGTGTTATCCCCTAAAGGCCATTGTGCCCCTCTTAGGAACTCCGCTAACCAGTCTCTCATTCGCAGCGTTAGAGCTATGACTGATCGATTACTTCCAGACAGTTTAATCCTGACTGCTACTTGAGTGGTTGTGGTTTTGCGCTTTTTCGCCTCTTTTATCGCCTATAATTAATTTCATACTGTATTACACTCCTTAATCGATCAAGCTGGATAGCTATATAATTCTTTGATTGTATCTATAAATAATCTCATAGTACGTGTAATATGTGAGTTTTTAGGATAGACAATGGCAATTTCCCACTCAAGAGGAGGCGTTCCGAACTCAAAGAGGACGACATTTTCAGGCAAATGCTCCATCTTGGTACATAGCGCAGGGATAGATGTAAAATATTCTGTACAATTAACTAGATTCAGTGCGGTCACGATATTTTCTGTACTCCAAATCTCTCTAGGATGCACATCATGTTGATTAAAAAATCGCTGGTTTAAACGGCAGAGCAGCTGACCTGGCTTTAGATTAATAAATTGTTCGCCATTCAGTAAAGAAACGTCAAAATTGTGTATACCATCAGGGCCTGCCGGCTGCTGCAACGCATGTTGGACAAGTAAGTGCCGTCGATTTCCGGCCAGATAGATCTTCTCCATCCCAAGACTTTCATAAGTAGCAGGGAAACTAAAGTTAGATGGTACACTCATCAGGCAAAAATCCACCTGGTTGTTCAGCATAGCGCTTTCAAATGTGTAGCTTTTGCCCTCCACAACATTAATTTTTATATGTGGATACCGACTCCGAAACAGCGGCAGAAGAGTGGGGAGCATAATACTGCTCCTCCAGCTTGTAATACCAAATGTAAATTCTCCCTTCTCATCATTGCGTATTTTATCAAAATCATCCTGAAGCTGATGATTCAGGTCGGCCATTTTATTGACATAGTCAAGATATAATTTCCCGGCATAGGTCAATGAAAGCGGGGAGGAAGATCGATCAAATAGTTGAATATTGAGGCTTTCTTCAAGGCGACTTAAATATTTGCTAAGAGATGGTTGAGTAACATATAGTGCTTCAGCAGCCTTTGTTAAACTGCCAAGCTTCGCAATAGTCAGAAAATAATCGTAATTTTTATACAACATAGCTCTTACCTTCAGATTCTCCCGGAGTCTATATGACATAAAAGGAATGTTGATTATATTATATATTGAATTGTACTTCTCGTCAATGATATGCTATCATTAAGCCAAATCAAATTGTGCAATATACATAAACCGAAGCATAAAGTCAAAATCATTTGGGTCAAAAGGAAGGGAGATATATGGAAAGAGCAGTAGTCGTAGATAAAGATTATGGCAGTGTATCGTCCGAAGAATTGGAGAAAGTACGAGCAGCTTATGCCCAGGCAGGTTTAAAACTGGATACACAACACTTTATTACAGAAGAAGAAATTATCAGTGGCTGTCAAGGAGCAATTGCAATTTTAGCGACCGGAAATCCCCCTATTACACGCAAAGTTATGGAAGCGTTACCACAACTAAAATATGTACAACGTTTTGGTGTAGGCGTCAATTCCATTGATTTGAACGCAGCTGCAGAACTGGGTATCGTCGTTTTAAATCTGCCTGGTTTTTGTGCTAAAGAGCTTGCAGATTTAGCCACGGCTATGATTATGGGATTAATCCGTAATACCAATTACTATGACCGCGAAATTCGCAAGGGTGGTTGGCCTAAGTGTCAATACTTACTCCCTGGGGATGTTCGAGAGATGACCTTAGGGCTTTTCGGGTTTGGTGGGGCCGCCCGCCACTTGCATGATATCTTCTACAATGGATTTGGTACAAAAATTATTACATGTGACCCCTATATTACAGACGAAGTTAAGCGCCAGTATCCACATGTGAAGTTTGTATCTTTTGATGAGCTGCTCACGGACAGTGATATCATATCGATACATGTTAATCTTACTCCTGAAACAACCCATATTTTTAGCGAAGACGCATTCCGCAAAATGAAAAATACAGCTATGATTATCAATACGTCTCGCGGCCCAGTGATTGATCAGAAAGCACTTGCATGGGCCTTACAAAACGGTGAAATCCTTTATGCCGGCTTGGATACCGTGGAAAAAGAGCCGATAGAAGCAAATGATCCGTTGCTTAAAATGGACAATGTAATTTTGAGTCCCCATAGCGGATCATATGGTGTGGGAGCAAAAAAGACGCAAATTACCATGGTATGCCAACTGTTGCCTGACGCCCTCACGGTGGGAAAGCTGCCTCGTCGCTATGTAGCCAATCGCGCAGTTTTAGACAAAGATTTAGGACTTAAGTTTATTTGAAACGAACCGAAGGCTAATTGGTACAAATAGGGTAAAGGAGAGCAAAATGAGTATAGGAAACAAAATTGTATATGAAATCAACCGGCCTGATAAAAAACTGGTAGAACTGTTCCGAGAGATGCCAGTGGCCAACATCGATGATAATATGGGACGAATTGCAGCGGTAGACGCGGCAATTCGTCCCATGAACCGGAGCCCTTTACTGGGCACAGCCTTTACAATCCGTATGCCGCAGGGAGACAACCTCATGTTCCACAAAGCTATGGATATGGCTTTGCCTGGGGATGTCATCATGATTGACGCTGGCGGTAGTGTAGACCGTGCCATTTTCGGTGAACTAATGGTCAGCTATTGCCGAGTTCGGGGGATCGCCGGTATTGTCTGTGATGGGGCGATCCGCGATCTTGATGGAATTAGCACACTGACAGATTTTGCTGTCTATGCAAAAGGTGTAACCCCCAATGGGCCTTACAAGAATGGACCTGGAGAAATCAATGTTCCTATTGTTATTGGAGGGAAAACAGTAAAACCAGGAGATATTATTGTCGGAGATGGAGATGGTATTGTTATTATCGATCCTGTAGACGCTGAAGCACTGGCCGCCGCTACCTGCAAGACGATGGAAAAGGAAGCAAAAATTATGGAAAATATTATCCATAAAGGCGAATATATTCGCCCTTGGGTAGATGAAAAGTTAAAAGAAATCGGGTGTGATTTTTAAGTTTTTTTCTATTCAATGCATCTAGAAACAAATCCAACCGAGAATTAGAACACTTAGCGCGGATATCGTTTAAATTGATCCAACTCATGAACAACTCGAAACCTTCTCTGTAATCTATCACGAATGTGTCTTTATGAAAATCTTTTGTTTCACAGGGGTAACAGTCACTTCATTCACTACATTAAATTACCTTATAAATGAAGAAATTTTTCATTCCCCCTTTAAGAATCGGAAAAATAGATAAAAACGGCCCTTCTTTTCTATAAATATTTTCCGATTGAATGAAGTAAATGTAGAGGCTATACTTCAAATTGTAGTGATAGTTTCCTGGTATTTAGTCTCCAGTGTAAGGTATTGTCGATTTGTTCGGGAACCCACCCCCGTACAAATAAAAATTAGGATGAAAAGGAGAATAGATTATGAAAAAGAAACTTGCATCCATTACCGCGTTGTCCTTGGCTCTGGTAATGACCTTAAGCGCTTGCGGAAACAACAACACCAAGACGCCCTCTACATCCGCTGACGGTGGTACGTCTACATCAGCACAGGCCCCTTCTCAAACCGGAACCTACCCAGGAAATAAAAATATTACACTGTACTGTGGCTATTCTGCCGGCGGCAGCTCCGACACCCTGTGCCGTCTGATGGCGGTTAAGGTCGGTGAGATTCTCGGTACTACCTGTACCGTCGAAAATGTTACGGGCGCCTCTGGTTGGGTGCTATGGAATCAAATGCTGGAGAGTACCGACCCCGATGGATATAGCTTTTTCCTCATCAACAGCCCCAATGTAACTGCCGGTAAATACGATGTGAATAACACGATGAAGTATGATCATAATGACTTCGAGTTAATTTGCAACCAGGTTACCGACTCAAGCTGTATGGCCATCCGAGTAGATGATGATCGTTACTCTGACTGGGAGAGCTTTGCAAACTACTGGAAACAGGAAGGTGTAATGATTACCTCCGCATCCGGTATGGGTATTACCTCTGACGATTCTACTACTGATATGCTGGTGGCGAATGACCTTGGTGTTGAAGTAGACATTATTGCTTCTGAAGGCTCTGGTGACAATATTACCTTCTTGCTGAACGGTACCACCGACTTTGTAATGGGTAATGTTTCCGAAATGGCCGCCGGTCATCTGGATGGTCAGTATAAAGTTCTGTGCGTATTTGCTGACGAGCGCGACCCCAATTTGCCCGACGTTCCTACTTACAAGGAGCTGACTGGAACCGACATTACTGGCTGCTCCAGCCGCGGATATGCTATGTTGAAGGATGTGCCCGAGAATATTAAAGTCGTTCTAGCTGACGCAGTTAAGCAGGCGGTTCAGGATCCTGATATGATTAAGCAGCTGTCTGATATTTACACCACCACTGATTTCAAGGAAGGCGAGGAGTATCTAAACTACCTGACCGAAATGCAGAACACTGCCCGAGAGATCTGGGGTGCCTAATCCGCGCTTCATAACATGACAGATATCACATAATAATAGGCGGCGTCCCCCCAGGCGCATCCGCCTGGGGGACGCTGGCTTTGTGTCTTATATCCGCAAAGGGGAGGAGATCCTTGGTGAACAGAAAGGCAAAGCAGGACATTTTTGCCTGTATTTTGATTTACGCATTCATGTTGTTTTGTTTCATGCAGACCTTTACTATGAAAAGCGGCGCCGAAACTATGCCGCGGCTGATTTTGTCAGTGGCTCTGATATGTAATACAGCTCTTTTAGTCCGCACGGTAAGGCAATTAAAAAAGAATCCTTCCAACGAGGGATATACATCTATCTCTGAAATTAAAGTCCCAATTCTGATGTTTTTGGGTGTCGTATTATATTGCGTCCTATTTAGCTTTACGAACTATTTTATCGCAACGGCGATTTTGATCCTCGTATTTATGCTAATTGAGAAAGTCAAGCCGCTTTGGTTGATTTTAACAATAGACGCCGTTTATTTAGTTTTTATTTACGTTTTGTTTGTAGTGGTACTGAAAGTACCTCTGTTGAAGTAAGGGGGCAAGCATATGTTTAACTTAATGGCGCAAGGTGCCGCTATGCTCACACAGCCCGACGTAATCGTTGCAATTATCGCCGGCACATTAGGCGGTATGTTTATTGGCGCTATGCCTGGATTGTCTGCCTCTATGGCAGTGGCGTTGTTGATTCCCGTAACCTTCGGTATGAGTGGTGAGGCAGGCATCACTTTGTTGGTTGCGGTTTATACCTCCGCAATTTATGGCGGTTCTATTACCGCATGTCTGCTCCACACCCCTGGCACTCCTGCATCAGCAGCCACCGCAGCAGATGGATTCGCGCTTACCCGCCAGGGCAAAGGACTCAAGGCAATTGGCACCTCCACCATCTGTTCGATGATTGGAGGAACAATTTCCGCAATTGCATTGCTGTTCATTGCGCCGGCTCTTTCCCAAGTCGCCTTGAAATTCAGCAGCCTGGAGTACTTTCTGATTGGGGTATTCGGTCTTACCATTATTGGGTCTTTGGCCGGCGATAACATGATGAAAGGGTTGCTCTCCGGTTGCCTCGGATTGATTATTGGCTGCGTGGGCCTGGATATCCAAACATCGGCCCCCAGATATTGCTTCGGTTTTTTAGAGCTTCAAGCAGGTATTAACTTAGTCCCCGCTATGATAGGCCTGTTTTCCATCAGCCAAGTCATGTTTTCGATAGAAGATGTAGTAAAAGGAAAATCTACCGTTCTGGATGAGAATGCCAAGAATTTGTCTGGCAGCCCGCTATTACCTTGGCGCGAATTCAAGCCGTTACTTCCCACGATTGCACAAAGCTCTATTATTGGCATTCTTGTTGGAATTTTGCCTGGTGCTGGCGGCGATATCGGCTCTTGGATTTCTTACAACACCGCAAAGAACTCCTCGAAGAATCCTGAACAGTTTGGACATGGCTCGCTTGTCGGTATTGCAGCATCTGAAACCGCCAATAACGCAGTCACCGGAGGTGCCCTGATTCCTCTCTTGACCTTGGGAATCCCCGGTTCTGGCGTGGCAGCTATCATGCTGGGCGGATTGATGATTAAGGGATTGAATCCCGGCTATAAGCTTTTTACTGATGCCACTACCGGTCCTATCGTCTATTGTATTATCTTAGCATTTGCAATCGCAAATATTTTAATGGGCGTTGCCGGATTGCTAGTATGTAAACAGGTAGTTAAAATTTCTACTGTAAAGATGACGATATTGGCGCCGCTGATTATCGCATTGTCCACTGTGGGCTCCTACGCTGTCCAACAGAGCATTTTTGATGTGTGGATTATGTTGATTTTTGGTTTTATCGGCTATTTCATGCGCAAGTACGGATTTGCTACGGCACCTGTAGTTCTGGCTATGATCCTAGGGCCAATAGCTGAAAGCAATTGGAGACAGACATTGGTCATCACGAAGCGTACAGGGCTATTCCAATACTTTTTGACAAGACCAATTTCCATGGTTTTGGTCGTGTTGATTCTTGTAGCATTGTTCAGCCCTGTATTGATGAAAATTATCAATAAGAAGGCCGCCCCTTCTGATCCAGACGTTTTAGCTGACACCGCTCATGAAGATTGATTCTCTGCGATAACCAGATACAGGATAGCAGAAGCATTCGCAACAATATTTTTCTTATAGAACATCGGCTTTTACATGTCAACCTCTGAATATATATAACTATATACCAAGAAGGTATAAGCATATAGGGCTGACGAAAGCAAAGAGTGTGCCGCCTGTGAAAACAGGCGGCACACTTCTTTTACGCATCAGGGTTTTGTTCCATCCATCTCCAATTATTAATCAGGATATGTCGCGGAGCTGTAGCGCTTCAGTCTCTACTATCGCCAAAAAACTTCCAGAGGATCCCTGGCCACAAGCCGTCTGAACTTCACATCAGGGTATCCGAAGATCATGCATCCACAGATTCGTTTTCCTTCCGGCAGTCCTATCAGCGCTCCAAACCGCTTCATATATTCCATTTGAGCGGTCAGCAGGCCCATCTGCCCACACCAGCAGGTGCCCAACCCAAGCGAGGGTGCCATGAGCGACAGAAATGTAAGAGAAAACTGGCTGTTCTCCTTCCATCGCTCGTGGTCCATATCTGCCAGAGTAAATATCAGCTGAGGTGCGCCGTAAAAAAGCGCGTCTGTCTTTTTCTCCTCCTGGACCAGTACAGGGCGCATGACACGGCTTCGCAGTGGAAAGTCCTCCGGCAAAGTTCTTGCGATCTCACAGTATAGTTGATTGATCTGTACCACTTTTTCCCGTCCGCTCACCACCAAATAGCTGATCCCCTGCGCATTCTTCGCGGTCTGAGGATAGCGTCCGGCATTGAGAAGTCTCTCTATGACATCTTTAGGGACCAGATCAGACCGATATCGGCGCACTGACCTGGGTGTCCGAAGGAAGGCCAGAGCCTCTTCCGGGGGCAGGACCAGAGGCTGTTCCGTCTGGAGGGGCGCATATGGATGTTCCATACAGCCGGTGGGACAGACCGCTGCACAATGACCGCAGCGGCTGCATCTGTCCAAATCAATCTTTACCCCATATTCTGTTTGCGTGATGGCATCCGCTTGTAGTACGCATTCTCTATAACACATTCCGCAGGAGGGGCACTGTATTTCGTATGTTCTATCAGCTGCTCTGTTTCCCATTGTTTTCCTCTTTTCAGTCATTTCTGCACAGCGGATCTCAATCCAGGCGCATCACTTGGAATACGACGCTTTCGCCGCAGTCGGGACACTGAACCGGCGTCGGCTTTACACTTCCGCCCCGGCGGGCGGCATATACAAACGGATAAACGGCGTTTAAAGCCACAGCGCACAGTTCCGCGCTCTTTTCCTTTTCAATAAATGCGCCGCTGAAATAGATCTCATCCCCCGCCTGATAGTGGGGGCAGCCGCTCTCCAATACCACAATCTTTGTTTTATGGTCTTCCATGGCGATCCTCCTTTTGTGTTCTGGCCCTGAGCCGGGAAAATGGGTATGGGCCGTCCTGAGGCTAAGTAAAGCCGATAGGTCCTTTATACGATAGACAGCACCTCTTGGATCCTCTCTATCGACGCTTGCAGGGCGCGGCGCATCTGTTCACGGCCCTTATTGGTCATGCGATGCTCCTCCCCTACGATGCCCAAAGAGTAAATGATGCGTCCGTCCCGCCCAAACAGCGGCATGGAAATAGAGGAAACTCCCTCGTCCCGCTCGGAAGTAGATACACAGTATCCGGTTTCCCTAATCTTCTCCAATGTCTTAAAGAGTGCCTCCCGGCCTTCCTCTGTGATGTCAGGGCTGTCCAACTGAATTGCCTTTTCCTGCATCTCCTTAGGGAGATAGGCCAGCAGGACTTTCCCGGTGGAACCTTTGGTCATTCCGATGGCATACCCTACGTTGGAAGATATCTGGAGCGCATTGTTGGATTTTATTTTTGTGATACAGACCGCCTGATAGCCGTCTACCAGGCCGGTCAGGACAATATCCTCGTTAAACCGCTGCCCCAGCAGCTGCATCTCCCGATAGATCATGTCGTCAATAGAAAACTGCTGACGGGAAACAGCCGAGAGGACGATCAGCTTCGCGCCAATCCGATATTTCCCATTTGGCGCGTCTTGGACTAGCCACCCTGTATGTTCCAGCGTTTTGACGATACGAAACACCGAGGTCTTATGCAGTCCTAACTCCTGGCTGATGTCGGTCACACCAAGATATTTGACATCTTTGACCCGATATAGATTCAAAATTTCTGTCGCCCGGACAATGGAATTGATATACTCACTTTCCTTCAGACTTTCCTTCATTTCCGCCCCTCTTTTTCATTTCATGTGAATATCCATTGATAGGATACCGCTTTGGATTATATCCTGTTTCTCTCCGGATTTCAACATGAACCGGCCGGATGCAGAGAGCCCCCGAGCAGTAGCCGGGGGCTCTTTGAGCAGGAAAGAGAGAATAAGTTATTTCTGGGGAGTAACCAGCTGACCGTATCCGGCGCAATCTGGATCCACGACGCCGTCCTCCATCAGAACGCGGCCCCGTACCACCGTATAGTTCAGCTTGCAGCCCAACTCCCAGCCGTCAAAGATGCGGGCGGTCTCACGGGCTTTGCTGTAACTCTTGTTCCGGTCCACCACGGTAGTGTCGTTCATGTCAAATACCACCAAGTCAGCATCCGCGCCGGCACTAATGGTCCCCTTCTGGGGATAGATATTAAAGCACCGAGCGGGATTGACGCACAGCAGCTCCACCACACGCTCGATGGTGGTCTTTCCACGGGCGGCGGCATCCAGCATCAGCGGCAGACGCAGGTCCACGCCGGGGGCACCGCAGAATGCCTTAAAGATGTCCTCGTTCCCCTGCTCTTTCTCCGAGAGCAGGAAGGGGCCGTGGTCACTGCCAATAAAGTCGATGGTGCCATCGTTTACATAGTCCCACAGCTTCTCCACGGTCTCCTTGGGACGCAGCGGGGGGTTGCAGCGGGCAAAGGGACCATACTTCTCCAACGCGGTCTCATCCAACAGCAGGTAGTGGGGGCAGGTCTCCACAAAGACCTTCTGTCCCTCAAAGCGAGCCTTTCTGGCCAGCTCCATGGACTCCACTGTGGACATATGGGCCAGCTCCAGCGTGCATCCTGTCTCCTTGGCAAACATGATGAGCTTTGCTACGGTGGAATACTCCGTGATGGGAGGACGGGACTTACAGTGGTCAAGAGGCTTGGTGTGCCCTTCGGCCCGCATCTTGGCGATGTTATAGGTAATCAGGTCATTATTCTCCGCATGGGAGGCCATCATGAGTCCGGTCTTTGCGATTTCACGCATACCCACCAGAATCTCAGCGTCGTTGGCCATCGTCAGGCCCACGAATTCTTTCTCACGGCCCTCAGGCGCCTGGTGGAGGAAGGATTTATAGGCCACGATGCCCTCCTTGGCGATCTCGGTGATCTCCTCGGGGAACTCTCCGCCAGCCGCGCCGTAAAAGGCGTAGTCCACCACACATTTGTCTCGGGCGATATTCTTGCGGTTATCCAGGATCTCCTTGTTGTACTGAGGAGGCGTGGAAATGGGGTGCTCCAGGATGGTGGTGCAGCCGCCCTGTGCCGCGCTCATGGTGCCGGTGTAAAAGTCCTCCCGGTCATCATGTCCTGGGCTGCGGATGTGAACATGGGTGTCAATGCCACCGGGGATCACATACTTCCCCTCCGCTTCAATGACGCGCTTCGCCTCACCCAGGATGCCGCACTCAGCCACACAGGCAATCTTACCATCCTTGACACCTACGTCGCACTTTTTGAATACTCCATCTACATAGGTGAGGCCATTTTTGACCAAAAGATCCAGCATAGTTATCCTTCCTTTCCAATTTCTCAAAGATCTGTTTTATCCAGAGCTAACACGGTTTCATACAGGACGTCCGCGCCCAGATCGATGTGCTTCGGATCCGTCCATTCGTCTCCATGGTGGCTAATCCCCTTTACACTGGGCACGAACACCATCCCAATGGGGACCCCTTCGTGCGCCATGGGATTTGCGTCATGGCCGGCGCCGCTGGGCATGATGATATGGCTGATATTCAAGCGGGTACAAACATGGTCTATCGTATCAATCAGGGCCGGGTCACAGGGAGTGGAGTACTTTGCCACAGTGTTCACAAAAGTAAACTCACAGTTGGATATCTCCTTGGCCATCGCCTGGATATCTGCATAGAACTGATCTGTGACCGCCTTGTCCATGTGCCGCATCTCAAAGGTTGCGACTACCTCGTTGGGAATAACATTCTCCTGCCCTGGGGCAACAGAGAGCTTTCCTACGGTGAACACCAGGGTATCATCCAGCTCTCTGGCGCGGGCATCGGCCCCCACAATGAGCTTGGACATCCCTACCAGCGCATCCTTGCGGCTGGGCATCATCGTCGTGCCGGCATGGTTACTGATCCCGTGGGCGGTCACCTCATAGCGGACAACGCTGACGATCCCGCTCACGACGCCAATATCCAGCCCGGCGCTGTCCAGCTTGTCACCCTGCTCAATGTGGTACTCCAAATAACACCCATATTTATCCAAGTCCTTTTTGGCAGCTCGGACATTTTCCGGTTTCATTCCATACTTGGCCAGCCGTTCAGCATAGCCGGGAGCCTCCGCATCCACCATACCAGCCACACAGCGGCTTCCAAAAGTGCCCCCCAGAGGGCTGGATTCCTCCAGGTTAAAGCCCCAGATCTCCAGCGGATGCTTCAATGCCCGGCCCTGCTCCTTCAAGCGGTAAACCACCTCCAGCGCGCCAGTAACGCCCAGCATACCGTCAAAGACGCCGCCCTTGATCACCGTATCCAGATGAGATCCGAGTACAATGGACTTGGCCTCCGGGTCAGTGCCAGGGAGGATGCCATGCAGATTTCCAACCGGATCCTGCTCCGCTTTCATCCCCAGGGCCTCCATCCTCATTTTGACCTGCTCCAGGGCCTGGAAATACCCCTCTGACGCGCCAAGCCTCGTGATAGAACCGTCCTCATTCCGGCCGATCCCCCCGATCTCCTGGAGCATATCGTTTAACCGACTCATGATCACTGTCACCTCGTCTAACATATATCCTTCATCCCAGGTCCAGTTCCCCTAAGATGGTTTCTCTCAGCACCGGGATATCTCTGGAGATATCCCGGTGTCTGATTTCAAAAATTACTGTTTGCCAAACAGGTTCTCCATTACTTCCTTGTCGGCTGTATCATTTGCGCTGGCAGGCGTAATCCAGGAGGCGACCATGATGACCACGAAGCAGACGGCGCAAGCCGGCAGAGCGGGCATGATGCCAAAGGGCTGGTTCAGCGCGTACCAGATAACTGCGGTGACAAAGCCACAAACCGCGGCGATCATGGCGCTGATCTTGTTCGCCTTCTTATAGGCGACGCCCACCATAGTGGTGACTGCCAGGGCGGAACCCATCAGGGTAACGGCCTTCGCCTGGAAGGTCTGGATGGTATCATTGATGAAGAAGGTCAATACCACGCTGCCCACACCGAACACGATGGTGGACACACGGGACACCAGCAGCTCCTCCTTATCCGTCACGTTGCTCTTAACCTTGCAGTAGAAGTCGTGGGTAAAGGTGGTAGCTACTAGCAGCAACAGAGAGTCAGCGGTAGAAATGATGGCGGCGACCACAGCAGCCAACATCACAGCGCCCATCAGAGGAGTCACCTCGGACATAATCAGGGTGGTGAACACCGCGTCCTGCTTCTCAATGCCGGGATGGATCAGGATGCCGCACAGACCGATGATAGCCAGAGGCACATAGAACAGCAGCAGGCCGATGCCGGTGATGCCCTGGGACTTGGAGGCAACCTCAGGAGACTCAGCCGACATGAAGCGAGCCACGAACTGGGGAGCGCCAAAGTTGCAGATACCCCAGGTAATGACCCAAGACAGGGCGGTCATGGGCGGGATAGAGACACTGAAGCCCTGGACAAACTCCGGGTCAACGGCAGCAATGCCCTCGTTCATGGCGGTAAAGCCGCCCACACGGAACAGGAATTCTCCCGCGATGATCCACACGCCCACGATGATGACCAGCGCGCAGACCGTATCCGTCCAAGCCACAGCCTTCATACCGCCGATACAGGTAAAGACGATAAAGACCAGCAGCAGAATAACGCAGCAGGTAATGGTGCTCCAATCAACAAAGGACTGGAGCAGGATGACAGCGCCAGTGACCTGATTGGCCAACAGGGCAGTACAACACAGCACGACCAGCAGGGAGGCCGGAATAGAAAAGGCCCGGCTGTACCGCTTCTCAATAAACTCAGGCAGAGTATTGCATTCACTCTGACGGACCTTTCTGGCAAAGTAAATACAGGCCAGGAAGGAGGTCATCAGGGTTCCGGCGGCATTCCACCAGCCGGGCCAACCATTCAAGTAATAATAGCCCATATAGGACATGATGGAGGTGGCCGAAACAATGGTGGCGAAATAAGTGCCGGCCATGGGGATCTTACCAAGGGACTTACCAGCTACCATCCAGTCCTCGGAGCTTTTTACACCTCTGGAGATCATGATACCAATGATGGCCAAGCCAATCATGAACGCAACTGTGACCGCTAAGTAAATCGTGTTGTTATTCATCCCTTCTTACCCCCTTTCTTATCCTTTATGGAAACATAGACCAAGGGGAAAATCCCAAAAAAGAGATAAACAGCCCAGAGGAATATGCAGCTTCCAGAAACTCCCATGTTTCTTCATCCTTTCTGTTTGATACTGATTACAGGCTAAAATACCGGGAAATGGGCTTTTGCGTTATCTTATGTCCTCCTTTCTCAAGCAAACCGGGGTGCTCATTCCTTTGAACTCTATGCCCTCCTCTCCAAACGAGCTGCCCCACTCGGCCTATCCCAGAGTCTTTCTCTGATACTCCTTGTTATGAACCGCTCCATCCGCAAGGATCAGGGCCCATATCAGACCGTCAAAAACTGGTACACTCAGCTCTTGCTCCAGGGCGCTGTCCAGGCCGCTATAATTGGCACAGCCCAGCACGATGGCGTTAACTCCTGGGACCTGCAGAGCTTTTCTCCCTGCATCCAGCAGGTGCTCCTTCTCGTTCCCTCCGCTGACCACCACAGTCCTCAGTTCTTCTTCACAGTGGTATTTTCGGGCGAGGGCGAATTTTTTGGGAATGATCTTCTCAGACGGAGTAATCACCGCATATCCGCCATGCAGCATAGCCGCCATCCTCATCGATGCTTCGGCAATGCCAAAGACGGGCTTGCCACCGGCTACTTCCCGTACCAAGTCCAGATTTGGGTCGGCATGGCAGGCCAGGATAAAGGCATCATATCGTTCTCTCCCCGCCCGTACCGTGGCGATCAGTTCCATGGCAGAGGCCGCCTGGTCCTCATAGGTGACCACCAATTTGGGGGCTGTTCTCATGGACACCACGTCGAACTCTCCCCGGTCCTCCAAAAACGACTGTGCCGTTTTGGATAACACATCTGCCGTTTCCTGGTCGCTATTTGGATTGATGATCAACACTCTCATCGCTTTCACCTTTCCAATCCAATTTACACAATATTGAAACATATTTCTTTAAGTTGACGGCATAATCCACTCTGGGACCCATAGACGTTCCGTCATTGTTCCAAATGTATCTTGATGATAAATATGTCTTGTCCTACTGCCTCATGACAGATATCGCAGGATATTGTGCTCTATTTTCAATAGAGCACAAGTCAGGGGCCCCTGACTTGTGCTCTATTTTCAATAGAGCACAAGTCAGGGGCCCCTGACTTGTTTTGCGGTTGTTTTACCGGTTCCTCCTAAACACAGGATCGTTTCCTCGTAGCAGTCAATTCCGGCTGTTGAAGTGATAAAATGGATCTAGCTCCACATTCTCCAGCCAGCTGTTGTACCAAGCCTGGTAATAGGGCCTAATACGCTCCAAAAAGGCCTCCCGGTCCAACTGGGCCTGAGTGCGTCCATGGCTCACCTGCTCCCGCACCTCCTGATAGAGGGCCTCCAGATCAATCTTCAGCAGCTTGCGGTGCTCCATAATCTTCTCTCCGCCTACGATCACCGTATCCGTATAGCGCCCCAGTCCGCGGCGCAGCACTACCTCTCCCATATCGAAGCCAGGCAGCATACAGGGCGCATTCAGAATCTCCTGAGTATTCACAAGAATCATATCTGCCTTCATACCTGGACGCAGGGCCCCGATCTCTCCGGCAAAGCCAGTGGGCCTAGCCCCGTTCACCGTGGCCAGCCGCAGGACCTCATAAGGGCTCAATGCCGGACACTCTGTGAGGGAAATACCAGCGTGTCGGTGGAGGAAATAGATCATCCTCATCTCCATGAAGGGGTCTTCGTCATCGTTGATCCCCTTCTCATCCATCCCCATGGCCACATTCATCCCGGCCTTCAGCATATAATAGACCGGCGCGATTCCATCCCGCATGATCAAATTACAGCTGGCGTGGTGGGTGACAAAGGCGTCTTTTTCCGCCAACAGAGCAATATCCTCTTCACTCAGGTAGACAGCGTGGCCCAGCACCAGGTTGGAGTCCACCAGTCCCAGATCATCTAGATGCCCTACCAGTGATTTTCCATATTTGCGCAGGCCAAAGGCCTTTTGGACCGGGGTCTGCAAACAGTGGAGGTGGATGGGTATCTTATGAAGCTGGTCTGCCCGCTCCTTTACACGCCTTAAGAACTCATCCGTAGACCCCTGGACCCAATTTGGCCCAAAAAAGATCCGGGTCTTTGCGCTATTATACTTCGAATATAGATCCTCAAAGGCCTCCATATACTCATCGACCGCCCGCTCCTGATCGATATATACCATGGGCTCGGCCTCTTGCCGCAGGTCGGGCGGCAGTGTCTTTAGAAATTCCCGGTCGTCGTAGGCTAGCACGTTCTTATTTCGCACACCGGGGGAAAAACCCAGTCGGATACCAGTCGTTTGATACCCTTCTATCTTTCTGGCACACGTCTCTTTCAGATGAGGGTCCAGCGCCGCCCCACTCTCGTTATGGTGCAGGGTTGTGCAGCCATTTTGGATATGACGCACCGCGTTGAGCATAGCCGTGGTTTCAGGCTGGAGCTGAAAGGCTGTGGCAAATTTCAAAAGGGCGTTCTCCAGGTAGTCCAGCGTGACGCCCCTCTGTACATAGGACAGGCCGGCGCCATGGGTATGGGCGTCAATCAGACCCGGCATGAGGATCTGGGTGCCGTCCCCAGCTACATCCTCCTGAGGATACCTCCGGTGCAGGTCTTCATAAGGGCCAATCTCCCGAATCGTATCCTGACAAATTAGGACAGCGGCATCCTCTTGAAATACAGATTTGCCGTTTGCTCCATCCGTAAGGACATATTTTCCTCTTACCAGCATAACAGCTCCTCCTGTCCTTTGAAAATTCATAATATCGGAACATATTTCATGTATATGTCTATAATAGCCATTTTTTATAAATTTGTCAATGGATTTTAAGTTAGATTTTCTTTTAAACACCAATAATTTCCATTTAGGAGGCTTTAAGTTTCAAAATTGTGAACAGGAGTGAAGTGCAAATTAGAGATATAGCAGCTTGGGCGCCAGGATATCTAAAAATAAAAACAGGGCCCACAGCTATCTCTGCTGTGGGCCCATATCGATTCATTTGTTCAGATGGTCTTCAGGAATCTTAAGAAAGCCTCTCTGCCCTCGTTGGACCGCTTATACACTCCGGCATGCTCCAGTACCTGGGCAAAGACCAGTCCGGTCTCCCTCTGGACAATGTCCAGGGCATTTTCCCGTGTGATAGTATATTTTGTCTGGAATCTCTCCGCCCAATCCGCGTGCTTTTCTGTCAGTGCGCTGGCCCGCAGATCCGAGCCGGAGACCAGGCTGTCGGCTACGGCCGCAAGCTCCTCCTTCAGCCGGGCGGGAAGGACTGCCAGCCCCATTACCTCGATCAGGCCGATATTCTCCTTCTTGATGTGGTGGAGCTCGGCGTGGGGGTGATACAGCCCCAGGGGATGTTCCTCTGTAGTCAGATTGTTCCGCAGCACCAGATCCAGCTCATATTTCCCGTCCCGCATCCTGGCGATAGGCGTAATCGTATTGTGGGGAACACCCTCCGTCTCGGCCAAAATAGCGGCCGCCTCGTCGGTATATCCCCGCCAAGCTGCGAGTATCCTGTCCGCCAGCTCCACCAGACGTCCGCTGTCCTGACAGGCAAGACGAACCACGGACATGGGCCATTTGACGATGCCGGCCTTCACATCCTCAAAACCCGGGAAGGCGAAGGGCGTTTCCACGGGTGCCTTCTCCATAGCAAAGGTATAGCGCCCACCCTGGAAGTGGTCATGCGCCAGGATAGAGCCGCCCACAATGGGCAGGTCGGCGTTGGAGCCCACGAAGTAGTGGGGGAACTGCCGGACGAAGTCCAGCAGCTTTCCAAAGCAGGCCCTATCGATCTTCATGGGTGTGTGGACGCTGTTCAGGCAGATGCAGTGCTCATTGTAGTACACATAGGGGGAGTACTGCAAAAACCAAGGAGAATCATTAATGGTGATGGGAATGATGCGGTGGTTCTGCCGGGCCGGATGGTTCACCCGGCCAGCATAGCCCTCGTTTTCGGCGCATAGCTGACAGCGGGGATAGTTGGAAGCGGGCAGATCCCGGGCAGCCGCGATGGCCTTTGGGTCCTTCTCCGGCTTGGACAGGTTAATGGTGATGTCCAGCTGGCCGTATTCTGTGTCCGTCTTCCACTGCATATCCTTCGCGATGCGGTCCCGCCGGATATAGTTGGTGTCCTGACTCAGCTCGTAATACCAGTCAGTGGCCTTTTGGGGAGCCTCACGGTACAGCGCCTGGAACTTGCTGATGACCTGAGAAGGCCGGGGGGTGAGCCGCCCCATAAGCTCAGTGTCAAACAGATCCCGGTAGACAACAGAGTTCTCTGTCAGTACGCCCCTGGCGTAGGCGTCGTCCAGCAGCTCCTCCAGCACGGGAGCCAGCTCGATTTCTCCCCACTCCTGTCCAGGGTCGGTGTAGCTGTCCAGCTTGAGCGTATCCAAAATCGTGTTTACCGCCCAGAGGTACTCGCTCTCTTCGATCAGCCCAGTGCGCAGGGCATAGACAGCCAGTTTGGAAACAGCGGCGTCGATCATGTTCCTCACCTCATACTCTATTTTCTGTGGTGCTCCTCAGCCCTGATAGCCGTTGGGATGATTTTTATGCCAAGTCCAGGCGGAGGACACGATGGTGTCCAGCTCCGCGTACTGGGGCTTCCAGCCCAGGACAGTCTTGGCCTTCTCCGAAGACGCCACAAGCTGGGCCGGGTCGCCCGCCCGCCGGGGGCAGATCTCGGCTGGGATGGGGTGGCCGGTCACTTTACGGGTCACATCGATGACCTCCTTGACGGTAAAGCCCACTCCGTTTCCCAGGTTGAACACGTTGTTCTCTCCACCGGCCAGCAGATAATCCAGCGCCAGGATATGTGCCTGGGCAAGATCAGTGACATGGATATAGTCCCGTACGCAGGTCCCGTCCCGGGTGGGGTAGTCATCGCCAAAGACAGAAATCTTCTCCCGCTCCCCGTTGGGCACCTGGAGAATCAGGGGGATGAGGTGTGTCTCAGGGTCGTGGGCTTCGCCGATGGCTCCGGAGGGATGGGCACCGCAGGCGTTGAAGTACCGCAGGGCCACATACCTCAGGCCGTGGGCCCGGCTGGTCCAGGACATCATGCGCTCCATGGCCAGCTTGGTCTCACCGTAGCAGTTGGTGGGTTCGGTCCGGTCGCTCTCCAGGATGGGCACCCGCTCCGGCTCACCATAGGTGGCGGCGGTGGAGGAAAAGACGATCTTATCCACCCCATGGGCCACCATGGACTGGAGCAGGACGGTGGTGCCCCAGAGGTTGTTGTCATAATACTTCAGCGGGTCCACCATGGACTCCCCAACCTGGGAGGAGGCGGCGAAGTGAATAACTCCCTCAATGGTCTCCTTCTCAAAAAGAGCGTCCACGGCCTTCCGGTCCCGGATGTCCAGCTCATAGAACCGGGCCTTGGGGTGTACGGCGGCCCGGAAGCCGGTGAGCAGGTTGTCCGCCACCACCACGTCCCGGCCAGCGTCGATCAGCTCATACACAGTGTGGGAGCCGATATAGCCAGCTCCACCCAGTACTAAAATCGCCATAATATAAAGACCTGCCTTTCTTAAATTCAACCAATCACCACAGTTCCGCCCTGGGGACGGATGTGGAGGATGTGACACTTGCCGCGGCCCAGCAGGGCCTCCATACCAGACCGGAAGGCCTCCAGCCTGTCGTTGGGGACGAAGGCCTGGATGGTGCCGGCAAAGCCTCCGCCATGGACCCGGATGGCTCCAGTGCCCTCCAGCAGTTCTTGACCGGCAGCCAGGGCCAGAGGGATGGCCTGCTGACTCGGATCTGATATAGACCAGGTATTCTGCAGATGGACTGCCGAGGAGAGGCCGGAGGCGTTGACCAGCTCCAGGAACCTGGCGAAATCTCCCCGCTCCAGGGCCTCGCCCTCCTGGACTGCCCTACGGTCATCCTCGTAGTAATGGATGGCCCGGAGGACTGCCCGGTCCCCACAGCGGACCCGCAGGGAGGGGATAGCGGCGCGGAAGTCGGCCTCAGGGACCTCCCGCAGGAACCGCTTGTTGAAGTGGGCCGCCACGGCGCCCATCTCCCGCGTAATGTCAGCGTAGTCATCGGTCAGGTCGCCATGACTGGAGCCGGTGTCCACGATGCACAGGGCGTGGCCGGACCGGGTAAAGTCATATTCCACCTTCTTGACTAACGGAGCGGACGGATTGGCAAAGTCGATGGCCACGGCCCCGCCCACCGAGGAGCCCATCTGGTCCATCAGGCCGCAGGGCTTGCCAAAATACACGTTCTCCGCGTACTGGCCAATCTTGGCAATCTGAATGGGGTCCAGCGCCCCACCGCAGCAAAAGTGGTTCAGGATATTGCCCACCAGCACCTCATAGGCGGCGGAGGAGGACAGTCCAGATCCGGACAGCACATTTGAGGTCACATAGGCGTCAAAGCCGGACATCGGGTAACCCAACTCCGCAGCCTTGGCAGCCACCCCTCGGACCAGGGCCGCGGAGGTATTCCGTTCCCGCTCCCTGGGCAGCAGGCTGCTCAACTCCACCTCCAGGGTGGGATAGCCCTGGGAGTGAATACGGATGACCTCCTTCCCGTTGGGGGCGGCACAGGCCAACATATCCAAGTCCACACTGCCGCACAGCACATGGCCGTGCTGGTGGTCGGTATGGTTGCCGCCGATCTCGGTGCGGCCGGGGCCGCTGAACAGAGCCACCGAAGCATGTTCCTCAGGGGTAAAAATCTCCGCAAAGGAACGGACCACCTGGGCGGCCCGTTCCTGGGCCCTGTCCAGACTTGCCTGTGTCCCATCCAGGGCGTAGAGGGCGGCCAGCACCTCGTCGTGGGTGCCGGCGGTCAGTTCTTGGAGCAGCTTGGCACAGCTGTTCATCGAGAGGTCACCTCATTCTCTTTTTTGATAGGTCAAGTATATTAAATTTTTACTAAAAATTCAACCACAATTTTTTCCATTAAAAAACTTTGGAACAGTATACAGAAATAAGGGCCTTTTTCTAGTGGTTTTCACAGTCGTCTGACTGGTCCGGTGCTCTCCCGCACAGTTAGAGTGGGCGGCACAACCAGCTTCAGCGGCAGGGTGCGGATGGGCTCCCTCCCTCCGATGGACGCCCTCTCCCCCAGCAGGCGCAGGGCCGCTCGTGCCATCTCCTCCACATGGGTGGACACAGAGGTGAGGGGCGGGTCCACAAGGGCAGAACGGGGCGTATCATTGAAGGACACAACCGACAGGTCGCCTGGAACAGACAGACCGGCCTCCCGCAAAGCCAGGAGGGCGCCCACAGCGCCCTCCTCGTTGGCGCATAAGAACGCGGTAGGGAGGGCCGCTCCAGAGGATAAAAGCTCCCCCACCGCCCTGGCGGCAGCCTGGGCCTCCATGGGGCAGTCCAGCATCAGGCCCAGATCCAGCAGTCCTCTCTGTTCTGTCTGCCTCTCAAACAGCTGGCGACGGACCTCCAGCGCCCGCTGGCGGCGGTCATCCAATTTATATACCGGTCCGATAAAGCCGATCCTAGTGTGGCCCAGCTCAGTCAGGTGGTCCAGGGCCAGGGATATCCCTAGCTCATAGCCCAGCACTACCGAATCAAACCGGCTCTCAAAGGGAGATGAGTCCAAAAAAACCAGATTGGGGGACAGGGCCGCCAGAGAGTCGATTTGTGCTGGGGTAAACAGGCCGATGGCCACAACACCGTCCAGTTTTTCCTCCGGAGCCAAAAATCCCTCTCCCCTGCTCTCCAACGGAATGCAGGTATATTTCCTATCCAGGCAATTCTGGCGGAGGAAATTACTAAGATAGAGGTAATAAGGGTCGTCCAGCTGTTGGACCGGGGTGAGCATCTCCGCCACTCCAACCCGGAGCAACCCCTTCGGGCTCCTTCCCCGGCGGCTTCGGGTCGCGGTGTAGTTTAGCCGTCCCGCCTCCTCCAGCACCTTTCTTCTGGCCTCAGCTGTAACGGACAAGGAGGGGTCCCCCGACAGGATCCGGGAGATGGTAGCCGGAGAATAGCCCGTCCGGTCGGCAAGTTCTTTCAGGGTCGCCATAGCAGTCCTCCACAAAATTTTACTAAAAATAAAATAGCACATTCGGAAAATTTTATCAAGACTCACAGCCCCTTTTCTTTGCCTTTTTCCTAAAACTCTGCTACACTGGTGTCACATCTAACCTATAAAGGTCACAGTATCAAAAGGGGGCCTATCTATGACCACTGCCAGCCGTCAGCCCTTTGGCACCACCCACCACGGACAGCCGGTGGAGTTGCTCACGCTGGACAACGGCACTCTGTCCTGTCAGATCATTACCTTTGGCGCCGCCTTACGTGCCCTCTGGGTACCGGACCGGACCGGAAGGCCTGTGGACGTGGTCCTGGGGTACGAGACTCTCAAGGAGTATCAGGACCAGGACGGCTATCTGGGGGCGGTCGTGGGCCGTTTTGCCAACCGCATCGCTGGAGGCAGGTTTTCCCTGAATGGCCGGGAATATACCCTGGCAGTCAACAATGGCCCCAACCACCTGCATGGCGGTATCCGGGGTTTCTCCTATAAGGTATGGACTGTGGAGGAGCTGACCGGAAGCCGTGCGGTTCTGTCCCTGTCCAGCCCGGACGGCGAGGAGGGCTATCCCGGTTCTCTGGAAGTCCGGGTCACCTACCAACTGGACCGCTCTACCCTATCCATCCACTATCAGGCCTGCAGTGACCAAGACACCCCCTGTAATCTGACCAACCACAGCTATTTCAACCTGGATGGCCAGGGCTCTGGCCCGGTATTGAACCAGGAAATCCGACTCTACGCCGGGTCCTATACTCCCGCTGACCAGACCAGTATCCCCTTTGGCTCTATTCAGCCGGTGGAGGGCACCCCGATGGACCTACGCTCCCCTACCCCCATTGGAGCCCACATTGAGGACCCCTTCCAGCAGTTGGAGTGGGGCAGCGGCTATGACCATAACTATGTGGTGGATGGACCTTTCGGGCTGCTCCGCCCCGCTGCCTGGGCCCGTTCGGCGGCCAGCGGCATCGCCCTCCAAGTGGATACCACCCTGCCGGGTCTCCAGTTCTACACCGCTAATTTCCTGGAAGCGGGCCGCCGTGGGAAAGAGGGGGCGGTGTACGCCCCCCGTCACGCCTTCTGTCTGGAGACCCAGTTTTTCCCCGACTCCCCCAACCAGCCCGCCTTTCCCTCCGCCATTTTGCGGGCCGGAGAGCACTATGACCATATCACCCGCTTCTGCTTCTCCACAGAAGATTGATAGGATTAGAAAGCCGCCTACGCTCACTGCATAGGCGGCTTTTTCTTCTTTTTGATTGAAATCTCAGGTTCGGAAACCGTTTTCCAAAATTCGGATTGGGTCTCCCTCTCCTTCCTAGTCAAAATAGTCCAGAAATCTGGCCAGTTCCTCCGTCACTGACTCAAAAAAGGCTTTGCCCTTCTGGGCTGTAGCCAGCTGCGGCTGGCCAATATGCCCCTCTCGGTTGTCTTCATCAAAACGATGGAATCTCTGATATGCCTTGCTGCCCAAGAGGTCCTTTTGAAACCAGGGGCGCTCGGCCACAGGTCCACAGGGGACGATTTTCTCCTCCTGGACCAGGTCAGGGCGAAGATACATCATCATAGACGTCTCAAATTCGCCCGCATGGCCCATGCCCCCCAGCTCCGATTCCCGAATGGCGCTGATTCGCTCGCGCGCCACATCCCAATACTGCAGTTCCCGTAGCTGAAACTCCGTCCCGTGCTTCTCACCTATCTCATTGACAGCGGCGGACAGATAGACCTGATTTCCCCCGTGGGAGTTCACTAAGAACATCTGGGAAAAACCATTCGCTATCACGTTCTCACAGATAGAAACCGCATACTCCTTCAGCAGATGCTGAGGCATTGTCACATAGCCGGGGGCAAAGCGGTGGTGCGGGGAGTATCCAAAGCATACTTGGGGCAGGAGCAGGACCGGTCTATGGCACAGCTCCGCAGCCCGTTCGGTCACAGCTGCCCCCAGAAAGGCATCTGTCCCCACGGGCAGATGGAGCGAGTGCTGCTCTGTAGACGCGAAGTTTATCATTACTGCCGCCTGATCCCGATAAGCCCCCAGATCCGGGTAGGAGAGTTCAGTCCATCGAATCAACATAGTATCCCTCCTTTCTCTATCTGGCAAGGCCTTCCCGGCTCACCTTTCCCACAGCGACTCGGGGTAAAGCCCCTCGGCCGTCATCCTGGCGACCGCAGCTACCACAGCCGGCTTATCCGCCTGGTAGGTCACGCCATACCACCTGTCCTCAGAGCGCAGTACCTTCACCCTGGCTTTACCCTCCTCCAGCAGTTGGGTAACTACACTGGGCAAGAAATACTCCCCCTTTTGGGGCTCCTCCGCCAGTGCCCGGTCTAGAAAGGCGGGGAAGCGGGCCTCGGCCTCCCGAAGGAAGCTCTGGCTGAAGCCCCAGAGGTTCATGGACACGATGGCGTCTCCAGGCAGATGGGTCCAGGTCTGTCCTCCATCCTCAGTAAAGCGGGCGTCTGTCCCCTCTTTTTCGATATGGGTGCGCTCCGTAACGCGGATCAGATAGTTGTCCTGGTCCTCCTCACACACCCCACGGGCCACATGGCCGTGCTCCGTGACTGTGTTGCCCAAGCGGTAGCCCACCATGGCGTATTCATAGCGGCCGGGCTGGTCCGGATTGCGCTCCAGATAGTCGTAGATGGCCTGAAAGCCCTCTGGGCCGTAGTAGTCATCGGCGTTAACCACCGCGAAAGGGCCGTCAATCAGGTTGCGTGCCGCCAGAATGGCGTGGGCAGTGCCCCAGGGCTTTATCCGGCCTTCCGGAACAGAGTAGCCCTTTGGTATGTCATCCAGCTGCTGATAGGCGTATTTCACATCGATGACCCTGGACAGCCGGTTGCCGATGGCTGTTTTAAAGGTGTCCTCGATTTCGTGCTTGATCACAAAAATAACTGTCTCAAAGCCTGCCCGCCGGGCATCATAGATGGAGTAGTCGATGATGAGCTGGCCATGGCTTCCAACAGGATCCACCTGCTTCAGGCCGCCGTATCGGCTGCCCATACCGGCGGCCATGACCACCAAAACGGGTCTGTTCATTTTATATGCCTCCTGTGTCTTTCATAGATCGGATCGGGGCCCTATGTAAAGTTGCCCCACCCCTAGACTTTTACAGTCAAAAGAGGATCATCACTTACTTTACACGATAGAATTTTTAAGTCAAGCCTTTTCCCGTAAAAATCAGAGAATATAGGCAGGCACAGAGCGAACTCGGCCAGCACGAATATGGCGAATTAAGCCTCTATCTGACCATCTGTAGTCCTCATTGGCTGCTCTTGGAAGCAGGTGTTGACTGTACGCTTTTGTAGAAATAGCGGGCAACGATCCCAGATGAAATATCGAGCCGCATTGGTAGGCATCTGGAGCGGGTGTTCCAATGAAACAGAACTGTTTGTCGGGGAAAGTTCCCTATAAAACAAAAATCCATTTCCTTTCGGAAACGGATTTTTGAAAGCAGCTCTCCTTGAGATGGTGGAGATAAGCGGGATCGAACCGCTGACCTCTTGAATGCCATTCAAGCGCTCTCCCAGCTGAGCTATACCCCCGTATAGAGGAGAACTGCTTGTCTACCAATATTGAGTTGTAAGTGGTGGAGATAAGCGGGATCGAACCGCTGACCTCTTGAATGCCATTCAAGCGCTCTCCCAGCTGAGCTATACCCCCAAATAAAAGCCTTACAGGTCAGGTGTCCCTGTTCAGCGCAAGTGATATCTTACCAGAAAGGCGTTGGTTTGTCAACGCAAAATTCAAACTTTTTTCAACTTTTTTGTCTGTCCTAGTCCAGATGTCCTGTCCCACATCAGATGGAGAGAGTCACATACCCTTCCATATTCCCACACCGCTCTGAATCATGATTCCCCCGGCACAGACGGGAGTTTTCGGGTTGCAATAAAAACCGCCGCAGTAAATACTGCGGCGGTTTAACTGCTTAATAGAACTTCTTGCGATTCTTACGGGCGGCCTCAGACTTCTTGCGGCGCTTGACGCTGGGGCTCTCGTAGTGCTCGCGCTTACGAACCTCGGCCAGCACGCCAGACTTGGCACAGCTACGCTTAAAGCGCTTCAGGGCGCTCTCCAGAGATTCATTCTCTCTCACACGGACTTCCGACATTTATATTTCCCTCCCTCCGGCGCGGCGGGGCGTCCCCTGCTCGCGTAAGGGCCATTTTTATGGCTTTAACAGTAGTATTATATTCGTTCCACGGCCAGATGTCAAGGGCCAATTATGAACGGGCTGTAAACCTTTTGACCATAGCAGGATGGTCAAGCCTGGGGCTTAAAAATCAGACTAACCAATTTGCCCTTGACCACAATACTCTTTACCAAAGTCATACCCTCGGCCAGCTTGACAATCTTAGGTTCAGCCAGGGCGGCCGCCACAATGTCCTCGTCAGAGGCGTCGGCGGACACTACGATGTTGGCCTTCACCTTTCCGCTGACCTGGACGGCCATTTGAACGGTGGCGGTGACGGTCTTGCTTTCGTCATACACGGGCCATGGCTGGAGACATACCTGGCCCCCGTAGCCCGCCATCTCCCACAGCTCCTCGCACATATGTGGGGCGAAGGGGGACAGCATCAGCAGCAGTGCCTTCATGTCGCCCCGGCTGGCACCGTTGGCGTAAAAGTCGTTGACCAGGGACATGAGAGCCGCGATAGCGGTATTGAACTTCATGGCCTCGATGTCCTCGGACACCTTCTTGATCGCCTTGTGGACCGCCAGCTCGTTGGCCTGGGAATACGCATCTCCCACATGCTCCTGCTCGGTAGCCAGGTTCCACACCCGGTCCAGGAAACGCTTGCACCCCTTCACCGCATTGGCGGACCAAGCGGCGGCCTTCTCGAAGTCGCCGATGAACATGATATAGGTACGCATGGTGTCAGCGCCGTACATATCAATGATGTCGTTGGGATTGACCACGTTGCCCCGGGACTTGGACATTTTCTCGCCCCCCTCGCCCAAAATCATGCCGTGGGAGGTGCGCTTCTGATAGGGCTCCTTGGTGGGCACAACGCCGATGTCATAGAGGAACTTGTGCCAAAAGCGGCTGTACAGCAGGTGGAGAGTGGTGTGCTCCATACCGCCGTTGTACCAGTCCACCGGGGACCAGTAGTCCAGTGCCTCCTTGGAGGCTAATGCCTTATCGTTGTGGGGGTCCATATACCGCAGGAAGTACCAACTGGAACCCGCCCACTGGGGCATGGTATCGGTCTCCCGTTTGGCGGGGCCGCCGCAGCAGGGACAGGTAGTGTTCACCCAGTCGGTCATCTTGCTGATGGGGCTTTCGCCGTCGTCGGTAGGCTCATAGCTCTCCACTTCGGGCAGGAGCAGAGGCAGCTGGTCTTCTGGGATGGGCTGCCAGCCGCACTTGTCACACCAAACCATGGGGATGGGCTCGCCCCAGTACCGCTGGCGGGAGAACACCCAGTCCCGCAGCTTGTAGTTCACCTGGGCATGGCCGATGCCCTTGTCCTCCAGCCACTTGGTGATAACAGGGATGGCGTCCTTCACAGTCAGGCCGTTGAGGAAGTCGGAGTTGACCAAGATGCCGGTCTCATCCTTGGCGGTAAAGGCGGCCTTCTGCACGTCCTCGCCGCCGGACACCACCTCGATGATCTCACAGCCGAACTTCTTGGCAAACTCCCAGTCCCGGTCGTCGTGGGCAGGAACGGCCATGATGGCGCCGGTGCCGTAGGTGGCCAGGACGTAGTCGGAGATGAAAATGGGGATCTCCCTGCCGTTGACCGGGTTTACGCCCCGCACGCCGTCCAGCTTGACGCCAGTCTTCTCCTTGTTCAGCTCGGTGCGCTCCAGGTCGGACTTGGAAGCGGCGGCCTTCTGATAGTCCTGGACCTCCTGGGCGTTGGCCAGCAGGGGCATCCACTTCTTCACCAGCTCGTGCTCCGGCGAGAGGACCATGTAGGTGGCTCCAAACAGGGTATCCGGGCGGGTGGTATACACTACGATGTCGTCCCCGGTGGTAGCCTTAAAGGTAACCTCGGCGCCGGTGGAGCGGCCGATCCAGTTCTTCTGCTGGATCTTCACCCGCTCGATGAAGTCCAAATCGTCCAGGTCGTCGATGAGCCGCTGGGCGTAGGCGGTAATCTTCAGCATCCACTGGCTCTTCTCCTTGCGGATGACAGGCGAACCGCACCGCTCACAGACACCTTCCACCACCTCCTCGTTAGCCAGCACGCACTTGCAGGAGGTGCACCAGTTTACCGGCATAGTGGTTTTATAGGCCAGGCCGTGCTTGTAGAGCTGGAGAAAGATCCACTGGGTCCACTTATAGTAGCTGGGGTCGGTGGTGTCCACCACCCGGTCCCAATCAAAGGAGTAGCCCAACATATGCAGCTGCTTGGTGAAGTTGGCGATATTGTCCTTCGTCACCTTAGCGGGGTGAATGTGGTTCTTAATGGCGTAGTTCTCAGTCGGCAAGCCGAAGGCGTCAAAGCCGATGGGGAACAGCACGTTGTAGCCGTCCATCCGCTTTTTCCGGGCTATTACGTCCATGGCGGTGTAGGGTCGGGCATGTCCCACATGCAGCCCGTTGCCAGAGGGATAGGGGAACTCAACCAGGCCGTAGAACTTAGGCTTGGTGGTATCGCCAGTCTGGCAGGCAAAGGTCTTTTCGTCCTTCCACTTGGTCTGCCACTTTTTCTCGATCTCGGTAAAATCGTACTTCAAAGTTATCACGCTCTCCTGTATTTCTTAGCCGGGTTTTGGCCTAAAGTTAAAACGATTCCGTAATATTATATATGATAGCGCCTCTGTTTGCAAGGGTCGTGGAGAAAAAGAGCATTCATTTTTATAATTATTTTTTGATTGATTCTTTCGCTTATCATGGTATAATTTATTTTAGATAGCTGTTTGCTTTTTTCTATCGTTTGTTGCGAAAATTCACTATTTGAAAGGAGATTTAAAAATGAAAAAACTGTTTCGTCCCTTACTCTGCGCCGCGTTTTTGGCGCTAGCAGTAAGCGCCCCCGCTTTTGCCGCTGAACCTGACATTCTCCAGACGTTCCCCGACACCGTTTCCACCCGCCAGGGCGACTTCTATGTTCTGGTCAACGGGGAGTCTCTTACCTTCCCTGACGCGGTACCCAAGTTGAAGAGTGACCGCTCCTTCCTGCCCTTCGCGGCCACCTTTGAGGCACTGGGCTATACCGGCATCACATGGGACGGCTCTACTGGCACCGTCACCGCCAGCAGGGATGGACAGCGCATCAGCCTGACCATCGGAGAACCCTCCATCACCTTGTACACAGAGGAAGCGCCGGATGGGCAGAATATCCCTATGGATGTAGCCCCCTATGTGGATCCCGCCACGGACCGCACTTATGTTCCTGTCGGGCTGATCGCTGACGCCTTGGGCTACAATGTAGGCTGGGACGGCTCCAACGGTACCGTCATCATTGACGACGTGGACGCCATCCTGGCGGCCAACACAGAAACCTATGAGCTGATGGACAAATACCTAGATTACAGTCGGACCTTTGCCCAGAAGAACCAGAAGGTCGGCGGCGAATACGCCATGGACATCTCTGTTTCCACCTCCGACGGCGAGCAGGATATGGATATCCAGTTCCTTGCCGACGGAGATTATGACATGATTACCGCCGGGTCCACCGCCTTCCAGTTCGATACTCAGATGGTACTGGATTACGCCGCCTCTCTCAATGGGGTAGACGCCACGGAGCTGTTGGACAGCACCGGTGAGCTCCCCTTCCCCCTTACCATTGACTTCGCTATGCGGGGTGATATGGAACAGGGGGCCCTCTATCTCAACTGCGCCGCCCTGAACCAATTTATCCTTGGGGAGGGTGCCTCGGACGATACCTGGTACAAGCTGGATATGAAGTCCTTTTACGACCAGAGCGCCGCTCTCACCGGCTTCACTTATGCTGACCTGCTGGCTCTGTCCAACGCCAGCCTGGACGCCAGCTTTACTGAGCAGTTGGAAACCGTCCTGCGGACCGCTCCTTTGACCAGCTATCTTACCACCTCTGACTACCTGGACCTGTATAACTCCATCTGTGGCGACAGCCATTTTAAGCGGTCCGGTTCCTCCTATGTGAACCAATTTTTAGCGGAAGACGGTGTCACTGGCACCTTCACTCTGTATACCACCGGCTCCAGAGTCAACGGATACGCAATGGAGTTGACTGCCGTTGACCCCTCCTTCGGCGAGATGGAGATCGGCGTCTCCATGCGGAACAGTAAAATGGAGATGTCCATTGACCTGACTCAGTCCTCCTCTCTCCCCACTGGGGAAGATCCTTCTATCTCTACGCTGCCCGGAATTCTCTCTAGCGAGGTTTCTATGCACATGGAAATGGACGGCGCTTATCAGTCCACAAGCGCCAAGCCCAGCACCCAGCCCCCCGCGGACGCCACCGTCCTGGATATGTTCCAGCTGATGTCCCCTGACGACCAGGTGGAAGTTCCTGATGGCACTGCCGCTTAATCACTGCCCACACGCTCAACAAACAGCCCCCGGAAACCATAAGGTTTCCGGGGGCTGTTCCTCTTTGCCTTCTCTCACATAGCCAGTAGATGGATGGTGTCATCCTCCACCAAGGCTTTCATCTGGGAAACGGGGTGCTGATATCCCTCGATCAAGCGGACCGCAATGGCATCCTCCAGCTCCTTCTGGATGATCCGGCGAAGGTTCCGGGCTCCATAGACGGCGGAATAAGACTTCTTAACCAGATAGTCCAGCAGGGACTCCTCCCAGGAGAAAGAGATGCCCTTCTCCGCCATCGCAGTTGCCAGCTCCTTGAGCATCAGGACGGCGATGGACCTGAAGTTCTCCTCCGTGAGCTGATTGAAGTAGACGATCTCGTCGATCCGGTTGATAAACTCAGGGCGCAGGAAGTCCTGGAGGGCCTTCATGGCCCGCTCCCTCCCCTGCTCATTGGCGGTACGGCCAAAGCCCACGGAGCCCACCTTGGTATTGCTCCCGGCATTGGAGGTCATGACGATCACCGTGTTCTCAAAGTTCACCGTCCGGCCGTGGGCGTCAGTGATACGGCCATCGTCCAAAATCTGAAGCAGGATGTTGAGCACATCTGGGTGTGCCTTCTCGATCTCGTCGAAGAGGACCACAGAGTAGGGCTTGCGGCGGATCTTCTCTGTCAGCTGGCCCGCCTCGTCATAACCTACATAGCCCGGAGGGGATCCAATGATGCGGGACACGGCGTGCTTCTCCATAAACTCGGACATATCCAGCCGGATCAGGGATTCAGGGGTATCGAACAGGTCCGCGGCCAGCTGCTTGACCAGCTCGGTCTTGCCCACGCCGGTGGAACCTACAAAGATAAAGGATACCGGCTTGTGCTTGGGGCTGATGCCCACCCGGCCCCGGCGGATGGCTGCGGCCACCGCCTTCACCGCCTCGTCCTGTCCGATAATGTGGCTCTCCAGCCGCTCCTCCAGCTTGGCCAGGCGCTGGTACTCCTGCTCCTGGATGCGGCTGGCAGGGATGTTGGTCCACAGCTCAATGACGTTGGCCAAGTGCTCTTGGTCTAGGGCGGGATGGGCCTTCTCCTCCAGCCCCCGCTTCTCTTCCTCCAGGCGCAGCTCCATGCTTTTGATGGTTGCCAGCCGCTCATAGGCCTCCTCCGTGGCGGCGGCCATCATAACCTCCCGCTCCTTGGACAGATCGGCCAGTTCTTTCTCCACATCGGCCAGACGGGCCAGGGCCTTATTCTCCAGATTCACGTTGGAACAGGCCTCGTCGATCAGGTCGATGGCCTTGTCAGGGAGATAGCGGTCAGTGATATACCGCTCGCTCATCAGCACAGCCTGGCGGCACATCTCCTTGGAGACCGTGACCTGGTGGAATGCCTCGTAGTAGGGGGCGATACCCTCAATGATCTTCACGCTGTCCTCAATGGAGGGCTCCTCCACAACGACGGGTTGGAAACGCCGCTCCAGGGCGGTATCCTTCTCGATGTGTTTGCGGTACTCATTGAGGGTCGTGGCACCGATGACCTGGAGCTCCCCACGGGACAGGGCGGGCTTCAGAATGTTTGCGGCATTCATGGACCCCTCGGCATCCCCGGCCCCCACGATAGTGTGAACCTCGTCGATGACCAGGATGATGTTGCCCAGCTTGCGGATCTCCTCGATGAGACCCTTCATCCGGCTCTCAAACTGGCCCCGGAACTGGGTGCCCGCCACCAGGGCGGTCAGGTCCAGGAGGTAGACCTCCTTATCCGCCAGCTTGTAGGGGACCTCCTTCTTATATATCCTCTGGGCCAGCCCTTCAGCGATAGCGGTCTTGCCCACGCCTGGCTCACCGATGAGACAGGGATTGTTCTTTTGCCGGCGGTTCAGGATCTGAATGACCCGCTGGAGCTCCCGGTCCCGGCCGATCAGCTTATCCAGCTTGCCCTCCTTGGCCTTTTGGGTTAGGGAGATGCAGTAGCTGTCCAAAAATTTTCGCTTAGGCTGCTTGGGGGCGCCGTTCTTCTCTGGCCGGGGGGACGCGCCGCCCCCCTCACTGGGCTGCTGGGGCGCTGGGGTTGCCCCACCTCCAAAGAGCTGGTTCAGGAAGGGGAAGGTGGCGGTACGTCCGTCGTCCTCCTCGTCCCCCTCCTCCTTGGGCTGGTTCATCAGGCCCTCCATTCCCTCAGCTCCGCCGAAAGCGGACATCATTTCGGAGGTCAGGTTTTCCAGGTCCTCGTCGCTGATGCCCATCCGCTTTATGATGTCGTCAATGGGTTTTATGCCCAGCTCCCTGGCACATTTGAGGCACAGCCCCTCGTTCTTCGAGGTGCCGCCCTCCAGTTTGGTGATAAAGATGACCGCCACGTTCTTGCCGCAGCGGCTGCACATTGTAGGCTGCATGGTGTCAAAACTCCTTTCAGGAGATAAAATCAGATCAGCGCTCCGGGTCTCCGCCCGGCCTTTTGGGTGGTCATAACCACACAGGGCATATCATACAGCAGAAATATGAACTTGTCATGAACTGCCCCCTGAGAAATTCAGGGAAGGAGGGACAAAGGGTCAAAGGTACAAAAAAAGTTCAGCAGATAGGTATTCTGTATCGCCTCAGGGGGGATCAGGCTGTTTCGGAGCAGCCAGCAGGCGATGAAAATCAACGCCCCGCCCTTGAGCAGCCCCAGGGCCGCCCCGCTCCAATGGTTTAAGGCGGACAGGACGGGCAGCCGGAAGGCCAGGTCCAGGGCATGGCTCAACAGGAACCAGGCGATGAGAACAGCTACAAACGCCAGCAGGAAGAGAACCATTCTGGCCAGCTGGACGGCGGCGTATTCCGCCAGTGCCTTAGCCGCGCTGGTGGTCACCTGAGCCACTCCGTTGTCCACGGCCTCCTGGAATGCCTGTGCCAAGCCGCGGTAGAGCGCGGACTCCTGAAGCGCTTCCAGCACCTCTGAGATGGGCAGCTCCTCCAGTGCCGGCGCTTCTCCCCCGGTAGAGGCGAGGGAGTCCTCCACTTGAAGGGACTGCTCCAGCGTCCCCTGGATCTGGCGCTCGATGGCGGGCCGTATGGCGTCTGCCACCGGCCTGGCCAAGTTGTCCGAGATAACTGTGGCTCCGATAAAGGCCACAAAGATAGCCAAAAAGCCGCACAATGTCAGGATAAAACCCCGGCTGTACCCCCGCCACAGGGCAAAAAGGAGAATCAAGGCGATGATCACGTCAAAAATCAGATAATTCATAAAAACCTCCATGGGAAAACGGGGAGAGATCAGCTTGGGATATAGAGCCAGGCCAGCTGGTCGTCGGCCAGCAGGGCAGAGCCGTTGGAGGACAGGGCGGTATATCGTGCCCCCTGGGTGTCTCCCAGTCGGGCGTATTCCACCAGCTCCGGCGTGTAAATGGTCAGTCGGCTGCCGGTGAGCAGGGAACAGTAACCGCCAGCGCTGTCAAAGTCCAATACCTGGCTCCGCAGCTCCATGCTGCTCCTCACTTCTCCCTCCGGATCGATGGTCATGACCTGGTTCGCGCTGCCTGCCCGGTATCGGCCCAGCAGGAGCAGCGCAAAGCCCTCCCCTCCAAAGTCGCAGCCCTTCAGATAAGACCGCCCAAAGGGATAACTGTTGGCAGATTTTCCATCGTCAGACAGTGTCATGACTCTGTCCTCCCCCAGCACCCAGAGAAGGCCGTCCTCATAGTCCAGATCCAGCACTGTCACACTGCCCAGGCTGACCTGGGCCTTGGGCTCCTTCTGGTCCACGGGGAAAAAGAGCACCTGACTAAGGAAGGTGCCGCCCTCCTGGTCCATTGTGATCACCGCCACGGTCTTACAGTCGGGAGACAGGGCAGCGTCCACCACAAAGGTGGAGGACAGGCTGATCTGGATTACTTCGCTTCCAGAGGCATCGTAGACTGTGACCGCCCCCTTGTACCCGCTCCGCTGGGCGGTGACCGCCAGCCAGCCGCTGTCGTTGGCCCGGGCGGACAGCAGGTCGCCGTCCCCCTCTAGGGACAGGTCAAAGACCTCCTCCGTCCCCCGGAAGAGGAACAGGGACTGCCCCCCGGCGTCATACACTACCCCCGCCTTGGAGGAGGCGGACAGCACCGGGTTGTCCATTGACAGCACTTCCTCGGCGTACTGGCGGCCAGAGAAGGAGTAGTAGTGGGCCCCAGCGGCTGAGGACATTAGAATACCATTTTCCAGATACGCCAGTGACATCTTGTCCCCGCCGGCGTGGGTGAAGGGGACCGCCTCGCCGGTATCGCTGGTTTGAATAGAGCGGTAGGCCAGCCACCGCTTCACCGCGTCCAGGTTGAAGCGGTCCCGGTACACGACCAGAGCCAGGGCGCCCAGCACCAGGGCCGCCGTCACCAACAGGGCCAGCAGCCGAAACAGGATATTCGGTTTTTTCGCCTTCTTGGCCGGCTGTTTTCCTTCCATTCTATTCGTCCTTGCTTCTCTTTAGTAGGGGTGCTCCCCTAGTCACAGCACATCTTCCTCATACCACAGCCTGGTCATATACAGCCCCCCCGGCGGGACCGTGGGGCCAGCCAAGGTGCGGTTGCCCGAATCCAAAATGGCCGGGATGTCCTCTGGAGCCAGCTTGCCCTCGGCAGCATAGACGATGGTGCCTACCATCGCCCGGACCATGTTGTATAGAAAGCCGTTGGCGCACACCTTACACTCTATCAGTTCCCCCTGGCGGGAAACGTCGAAATAGTACACCGTGCGCACAGTGGTCCTGGTTTCGGTGCCCACGGACCGGACCGCCCGGAAGTCGTGAGTGCCCACGAACTGGCTGGCCGCCCGCCTCATCACGGACTCATCCAAGCGCTTCGGATAGAACCAGGCCCGGTCCACATAGAAGGGGTTGCCCAGCCGGGAGTTATACAGGCGGTAGGTATACTCCTTTTTCTGGCAGGAACCGATGGCGTTGAAAGAATCGGGCACCTGGGTGGCCTTGACCACCACAATATCGTTGGGCAGCCGGGTGTTGACCGCCAGAGGGATCCGGTCGCAGGGAATCGTGGAGGTGGTGCGGAAGTTGGCCACATAGACCTCAGCGTGGACGCCCGCGTCGGTACGGCCCGCCCCGGTGCATTTCACTGGATGGCAGACCACAGTGGACAGGGCCTTTTCCAGGGTTTCGGCCACGGACACAGCGTTTTTCTGAACCTGCCAGCCGTGATAGGCCGTACCGTTATACATCAGCTTTAAGGCAATATTGCGTTCCATGTAACACCTCGGTTCGGGTTGGTAAGAAGCGGGGTCGGCCCCTATTGGTTGATCTCCCGCCGCTCCGTCCGGCCCATCAGGTAGTCCAGGCTGACGTTGAAGTAATCGGCCAGAAACACCAGACCAAGGGCGGTAGGGTGGCACTTTCCATACTCATAATCCTGATAGGTTCGGTATTTGACCCCGCAAATATCAGCAAGCTGGTTTTGAGTCAGATGCTGCTCGTTCCGTAGTTCCTTGATACGTTCTGAAAATGTTGCCATAATACATCCTTTTCTCTTGACACACGGAATTTTCGCGCCACACTATATAATACATGGAAAAACCGTGATATTCGGAGGGTTAATCAATTATGAACATGATACTGTATAAACTCTTTCAAGACAACCCTGGGCTTGCCGGGGAAGTGGCAAAGTTCTGCCGAACCGTCCCTGGTTACCAGACGGCAGAGGCAGATTTTGCCAGACAGGCTGACCAGATCAGCCGGCTGGTAGGGCCGGAATGTTATCTCCCCTTTGAGGCGGCTATGAACGCCCAACTGGCCTATGAGGCGCGGGCCTACTACCTGTTCGGTCTGGGCCTGCGGCGGGAGCTGCTCTCCGCCCTGGAGCCGGATGATCAAAGCCCAATATGCGCCAGCACGCCCACTCCCACGGCCACGGCCAGGAAAAAGGCCAGCACCATATAGTCCCTGGCCTGATACTTCAGCTGGCGCAGGCGGGTGCGCCCCTCTCCCCCGTGGTAGCAGCGGCACTCCATCGCCACCGCCAGCTCATCCGCCCGGCGGAAGGCGGAGATAAACAGGGGGACCAGCAGCGGGATCAGGGCCTTGGCCCGCTGAATCAGGTTCCCGCTCTCAAAATCGGCTCCCCTGGCCCGCTGGGCGGACATAATCTTGTCCGTTTCCTCGATCAGAGTTGGGATAAACCGCAGGGCAATAGACATCATCATGGACAGCTCATGGACGGGGACCCGGATCTTCTTCAAGGGATTCATCAGAGACTCCAACCCGTCCGTGAGCAGGATGGGCGAGGTGGTGTAGGTCAACAGAAAGGTGCCAGCAATAAGCATCATGATGCGGACCACCATAAAGAAGGCCTGGAACACCCCCTCCATGGTGATGGTCAGTACCCATATCTTTACCAGCACATGGGTGCCAGGGGTGTAAAATAGGTTGAGGATGGCTGTAAAAATGGCAATGAACAGCACTGGCTTCATCCCCCGAAGGATGGAGCGCACTGGGACCTTGGATACGGCGATGGACAAAGCCAGCAGGCAGAACATGATGGCATAGGTGACAAACCACTTAGCCAGAAACAGGGCCACGATATAGATCACCACAGCAATCAGCTTGGTACGGGGGTCCAGCCTGTGGACCAGGGAGTTACCTGGAAAATACTGTCCCAGGGTGATATCCTTCAGCGCCATTCAGCCCACCCCCTTCTCATTGCGGCCCAGCTTGGCCAAAATGGCGGCCTTGGCCTGCTCCACCGTGAACACCGAGGGGTCGATGTCCACTCCCAGGGCCCGAAGCCGGTGGAACACCCTGGTCATCTGGGGGACGCCCAGCCCCATCTGTTCCAGCTCGTCCCCGTGCTGAAACACCTCACGGGGGGTACCCTGGAAGGGGATGGTCCCGTCGTCGATGACCACCAGCCGGTCCACAGTGCGGGCCATGTCCTCCATGGAGTGGGACACCAGGATAATGGTGGCGTTGTGGGCTTGGTGGTAGTCCCGGATATTTTGCAGGATGGATTCCACTCCCTCCGGGTCTAGTCCGGCGGTGGGCTCGTCTAAAATGAGCACCTTGGGCTCCATGGCGATAACTCCGGCGATGGCTACCCGGCGCTTCTGGCCGCCGGACAGTTCAAAGGGAGATTTCTCCAACTGGTCGTCCCGCAGGCCCACAAAATAGGCGGCGGACCGCACCCGGCGGTCGATCTCCTCCTCGTCCAGCCCCATATTTTTCGGACCGAAGGAGATGTCCTTATAGACTGTTTCCTCAAAGAGCTGGTACTCCGGGTACTGAAAGACCAGCCCTACCTGGAACCGGCTTTTTCGGGTGGTCTGGGGGTCGGTCCAGATGTCAGTGCCCTGGAGGAGTACCTGGCCCGATGTGGGCTTGAGCAGGCCGTTCAGATGCTGGATCAGGGTTGACTTTCCCGAGCCTGTGTGGCCAATAATGCCCAGATACTCTCCGGGATAAGCCTGAAAATCCACCTTCTCCAGTGCGGTACGCTCAAAGGGTGTGCCGGCGGAGTAGGTGTGGGTCAGTTGTTTCGTTTCAATGATAGGGTCCATGAGAGGTTCCATCCTTGTATCAGTGGTACACGCCCCAGTGATGGAGTCGCGTCCAAAAAACTCTCCCCCAAGGGAAGGCACATGGGAGCGCGGCAGAGCCCGTCCCCAACAATAACATATCAGTTCCCGCTTACGACAGCACGGACCACAGGGCCGCGGCACACTCCTCGTCTGAGAGGGCGTCCAGAGGGACGCTGATTCCCTCCTGCCTCAGCTCCCAGAGAAGCTGGGTGGTCTGGGGGACCGTGAGCCCTACCGCCTTCAGCTCCTCCACATGGGAAAAAACCTCCTTAGGCACTCCGTCGGCCACCACACGGCCCTTAGACATAACCACCAATCGGTCAGCCTGTGCGGCCTCGTCCATGTGGTGGGTGATAAGGACCACCGTAACTCCCCGCTCCTGGTTCAGCGCCTTGATGGTGCGGAGCACATCGGCCCGTCCGGTGGGGTCCAACATGGCGGTGGGCTCGTCCAGCACGACGCACCGCGGCTCCATGGCGATGACTCCGGCGATGGCGATCCGCTGCTTCTGCCCTCCGGACAGCAAATGGGGAGCGTGCTCCCGGAACTCATACATATTTACCGCCTTCAGGGCCTCATCCACCCGCTTGCGGATCTCTTCCGGGGGGACGCCCAGATTTTCAGGTGCGAAGGCCACATCCTCCTCCACCACATTAGCGACGATCTGGTTGTCCGGGTTCTGAAACACCATACCCACCGCGCGGCGGACGTCCAGCAGCCTGTCCTCATCCGTAGTGTCAATGCCGTCCACATACACCTTGCCTCCGCTGGGCAGCAGGATAGCGTTCATATGCTTGGCCAAGGTGGATTTTCCGCTCCCGTTGTGCCCCAGGACGGCTACAAAGGAGCCTTCCTTGATGGCCAGATCTACGCCGTCCAGCACCACTGGGGACACCCCCTCGGCCGCCGGGTAGGAGAAACGGAGGTCTTCAGTTTTGATGATGGTGTTGCTCATATGATAGCCCTTTCTGGATAGAGTTGAGAGCAGAGAGCAAAGAGTGGGGATATAGACGCATATCCGTGCGGTTTCACTCCGCCTTTCGTCCTATTGTTGTTCCACCACACGGCCGGGACTCGCCCTGATCTCTTCCCTCTCAACACTTCACGCCTCATGCTTGACCCAACGCCCCGTGGCCCCACAGGGGAGGACCAGCCCGCTTTCGGTGACGGGCAGCCCCAGCTCGTCACTGGTAGTGTGGCCGCCGAAGCGTTTGGAGAGGATGGTCTCCAGGATATAGGTCACCACGCTGGGCGCCAGCCCGGTGGTGTAGGAGTTCAAAATAACGAACAGCGGGTCGTCGGACAGCACTCCAGATACCAACTCCACGAATGGAAACAGGTTTTCCTCCAGCTTCCACACCTCTCCGGTGGGGCCCCGACCATAGCTGGGCGGGTCCATGATGATGGCATCGTACCTCCGTCCCCGGCGTATCTCCCGTTCCACGAACTTGGCACAGTCATCCACAATCCAGCGGATGGGCGCTTCCTCCAAGCCGGAGGCCCTGGCGTTCTCCCGTGCCCACTGGACCATACCCTTGGCTGCGTCTACATGACAGACGCTGGCTCCGGCCGCGGCGCAGGCCACGGTGGCCCCTCCGGTATAGGCAAACAGGTTAAGCACCGAAATAGGCCGGCCGGCCTTTTGGATCTGTTCCCGGGCAAAGTCCCAGTTGACCGCCTGCTCTGGAAACAGGCCGGTGTGCTTGAAGTTCATGGGCTTGATGTTAAAGGTCAGGTCCCCATAGGATACCGTCCACCGCTCCGGCATGGACTTATTCTGCCACTGTCCTCCCCCTGTGGAGGAGCGGGCGTATCGGCCGGCATTCACTTTCCAACCCCGGTGGGTCCGGGGCGTGTTCCAGATGGCCTGGGGGTCGGGGCGGACCAACATCTGGTCCCCCCACCGCTCCAGCTTTTCTCCCCGGCCACAGTCGATCAGCTCATAATCCTTCCAGTTGTCGGACGCCCACATATATGGCACACCTCACCTGTTCGATCCTCCTGATATACAGGGGCAAAACGATTGGAAAACTAAGTTAGTATATCATTCCAGACCGTTCCAGTCAATGAATTATGACTGATTCCCTGTCGAAAGGGCAGAAAAACCTTCCTTTCCCCTGCTGGGGCCAGAGAAAGGATTGTAATTATTCCCGACCTGTGGTAAGATATCTGGGAAAATGACAAAAACCGCGGTTTGTTCCGCGTTTCAGAGAGGTGCTATCCATGGACCATCCCTTTCGAGGTGCTGCCTTCGGCGGCTTTAACCGCCAGGACGTCCTGACCTATTTAGAAAATACCGCCAGGGAAGCCGCTCAACAGCGCGAGGCCCTGGAGCAGCAGTTGGAACAGCAGCGTCAGGCCGCCGAGTCTGCCCTTCGCCAGATTGAGGAACAAAGCCAACAGATCCTCCAGCTCCAGCAGGCCAACCAGCGGCTCCAGGAGGAGAAGGACGCCCTCTCCGGTCAACTGGAGCAGACCAATGTGGCCCTGTCCACCAGCCGTACCGAGCGCAGCCAGTTAAGCGACCGGCTGGCCCAGCTAGAGAACTCACTGGCCCAGGCCCAAACCAGGATCGCCGCCTTGGAACCGGACGCCGAAGCTTACGCTGCCCTGAAGGAGCGCACCGCCGGCGTAGAGCTGGAGGCCCACCGACGGGCCCAGACCGTCCAGGAGCAGGCGGAGGAGCAGGCCCGTCAGCTCCGCCGTCAGATGGAGCGTTGGATGCAGCGAGTGGAGCAGGAATACGACGTTCTTCGTACCCAGGTGGAGTCCACTGTTTCTCATGCTGCCGACCAGCTGGACAAGGCTGGCGCCGCCTTGAAAGAGGTGGGCGTCCTCCTGGAAGCCCAGGATGTGGCCCTGGATTCTCTGGCCCAAGCTTATGCGGACAGCGACCTCACCAAGGTGAAGGCTCCCATGCCCATCCCCGAAAGCTGACTGAAAAAAGCAGGACCACCGGTGGCGGTCCTGCTTTTTCTGTTTCCATCAATAGTTTTCAGCCTTCAGCTGGAAATAATCCTTGGGATGGGCGCAGACGGGGCACACCTCGGGGGCCTGCTTGCCCACATGGATGTGGCCACAGTTGGAGCACTGCCAAATCATGTCGCCATCGCGGGAGAAGACAATGCCGCCCTCCACGTTGGCCAGCAGCTTCAGGTAGCGTTCCTCGTGCTCCTTCTCAATCTTGGCGACCTCCTCAAACAAGAAAGCGATATGGTCGAAGCCTTCCTCCTTGGCCTCCTTGGCCATGGTGGCGTACATATCGGTCCACTCGTAATTCTCACCCTCGGCGGCAGCCTTTAGATTCTCCGCGGTAGTTCCAATGCCCTCCAGCAGCTTAAACCAGATCTCGGCGTGCTCCTTCTCGTTGGCGGCGGTCTCTTCAAAGATCTTGGAGATCTGGACATAGCCGTCCTTCTTGGCCTTGGAGGCGAAATAAGTATACTTGTTGCGGGCCTGGGACTCGCCGGCAAACGCGGTCCACAGATTGGCTTCGGTCTTGCTTCCCTTCAGCTCAGGCATGATAATTACCTCACTTTCCTGTATTTGTTAAATGAGAATTATTCTCAATAACTTAGTTTTAATATAGCAAACCGGCGCGAAAATGTCAATGGGAAAAGCAAAAATTTTCCTCAATTTTTTCTCACGCTCCCCTGGAAAAAGGCGTGGAACCTGTACCATAAAACAGGCAGAAATCGATCAGCCGGGGGCGGCCATTCCTTTGCAGGATGGCCGCCCCCGGCATCTCCCTGTTATACCCGCTTCCAGGACGCGCCTCCGGGCACGTCGGTGACCTCGATGCCCATCGCCTTCAGTTCATCCCGGATGCGGTCGGCTTCGGCAAAATTCTTTGCCTTTTTGGCCTCGCCCCGTGCCAGCACCAGAGCATCGACGGCCGGGTCCCCTTCGCCGGTGACGGTATAGCCGCCGGCAGACTGGGACTTCTGAGCCGCCTGCTCCTTCCGCACCTTCTCCGCCTTTTCCAGCAACGACAGGGACAAAACCTGGTCAAAGCTGTTCAGGATGGCCAGCTTGGTGGCCCCGTTAGTCTTGGCCTTCAGGGCGTCATACAGGGCGGTGACTCCCATGGATGTGTTCAGGTCATTGCCCACCTGCTGACGGAATTTCATCTGATACTCACCCAAGAGGTCCTCGTCCACCACACCGTCCTTGGGGTCGATGGCCGCGATCTTGGCAATCAGCTTTTGGTAAGCCCCAGCGGCGTTATCCAGATTTTCCCAGGAAAAGACCAAGCCCTTGCGGTAATGGGACTGGAGGCAGAAGAACCGATAGGCCAGAGGGTCATAGCCCTTCTCCTCCAGTAAGGACACAGTGAGGAACTCCCCCTTGGACTTGGACATTTTTCCGCTGTTTGTATTTAAATGGTGGACATGGAACCACTGCTTACACCAGGGGTGACCCAGGTAGCTCTCCGACTGGGCAATCTCGTTGGTGTGGTGGGGGAAGGCATTGTCGATCCCGCCACAGTGCAGGTCCAAATACTCTCCGTTGTGCTTGAGGGAGATACCGGTACATTCGATATGCCATCCAGGATAGCCCACCCCCCAGGGGGAATCCCACTTCAGGGCCTGGTCCTCGAATTTGCTCTTGGTGAACCAGAGGACGAAGTCGTTTTTATTCCGCTTGTTGGAATCCTCCTCCACGCCCTCCCGGACGCCTACCGCCAGGTCCTCCTCATCGTGGTCGTTGAACACATAATAGCGGTCCAGCTTGGAGGAGTCAAAATAAACGTTTCCTCCAGCCAGGTAGGCGTACCCCTTTTCGATCAGGCCGGATACGATCCGGATATAGTCCTCAATGCAGTTGGTGGCGGGCTCCACCACGTCGGGCCGCTTGATATTCAGCTTTTCACAGTCGTTGAAAAAGGCGTCAGTATAGAACTTGGCAATCTCCATGACTGACTTGTGCTCCCGTTTGGCGCCCTTGAGCATCTTATCCTCGCCGGTGTCAGCGTCAGAGGCCAGATGGCCCACATCGGTGATGTTCATGACCCGATTGACCTCGTACCCATCGTAGCGCAGGAATTTTTCCAGCACATCCTCCATGATATAGGAGCGCAGGTTGCCAATGTGGGCAAAGTGGTATACTGTGGGACCGCAGGTATACATCTCTACATGTCCGGGAGTATGAGTTTGAAATTCCTCTTTGTTATGGGTCGCGGAATTATACAGATACATGGTACCTCTCCTTTTTATCTAGTCTCTTTCTCTTGTCCTCAGAGCGCAGGCGGCCGGTCAGACCGTCTCCCGCTCTCCCTGTTCCCTAATAATCTCGTATCGCTCATCCAGCAGCTTTTCGATAAATTCCAGTCTGGAGGACAGGGCCTCCAAACGCTCCAGCGTGGGATTTTCCACGCTGGTCTGGTCCACTTCATCCGCGTATCGGGTGGTGCGTCCGGCGATGCGGACAATCTGGGCCGGGATACCCACAGCAGTAGCGTCCTCCGGCACCTCGGACAGGACCACGGCGTTAGCCGCGATCCGGGAGTTGTCGCCCACCTTGATGGGGCCCAGCACCTTGGCCCCGCAGCTGACTAGGACATTATTGCCAATGGTGGGGTGGCGCTTGCCCTGATCCTTACCGGTCCCCCCCAGCGTGACTCCATGGTAGAGCAGGCAGTCGTCCCCCACCTCGGCGGTTTCTCCGATGACGATGCCCATACCATGGTCCATGACCAGACGGCGGCCGATCTTGGCCCCAGGATGGATCTCAATACCGGTCCAGAACCGGCTCCACTGGGAGACTGCCCTGGCCAAAAATTTCAGATTATGACAGTATAACCAATGGGCAAGCCGGTGATACAACAGGGCATGCACCCCTTGATAGAGCAAAAATATCTCCAATTTGGAGTGCGCGGCCGGGTCACGGCGCTGATACGCCTCCAAGGTTTCCATGAGGGATCTGAACATAGGCTCCTCCTTCCTTGTTTTGCGGTAATCCTGCCCCTCGCTGGGCAGGACAAAAAGAAAACCTCTTATGCCCATTTTGGCATAAGAGGCGATAACTCGCGGTTCCACTCTCATTTCTCACTTGACCGGCCGCTATCGGGGCCGAACCGGAGGCCATTACGCCCCGCGCTCCCGGACGCACTTCACGTCTGCCGCTGTGGGCCCCCTTTCAGCCGGTGAAGGGCCCTCTCTGTCCGTTGGCCGGGACGCTACTCTTTCCGTTCCTTGCGCTTGTTACAAATCATTATATTAGCATCCTTCCTGGGAGGTGTCAAGTATAGCCCCGCCTTTTTCTCTGTTTTTCCCCCTCCAGCCGCCTGTCAACTTCAGGTTGACAAATTTCCAGCTTATTTTTCTTGTCATATCGTGGGATTTGGGGTATCTTGGATACAGGATCAGAAAGGTGGGAGGACCATGATGGAACTGTATGAACGGATCGCCCTGGCCCGGAAGCAGGCCGGATTATCCCAGGAGCAGTTGGGAGAAAAGCTAGGCGTCTCCCGGCAGGCGGTAAGCAAATGGGAGAGCGGACAGACAAACCCAGATGTGGCCTATTTGGCAGAGATGTGCCGTCTGTTTGGCGTGTCCTCCGACTGGCTGCTTCTTGGAGAGGAGAGCGCCCTGGAGAGGACCCCCGCGCGCTGCCCCGGTTGTCAGGCCATTGTCACCGGTCTGGACCGGTTCTGTCCCAACTGTGGCCGGTCTCTTGCAGAACGTCTGGAAGATGGGACGTACACCCTTGTCATCAATCATATCACGGATCCTAAAATGGTCCGGGACCGTTTAGCCCAGTTTTATCGGGAGGTGCTGCAAGATGAGACCTATTCCGCTGTCCTACCGGACGCCATCTTGCGAGATGCGGAGGCGGGCGTTCTTTCCTCCCACTCTGTCGAGAATATGCTCCTGTTCCCGCCGGTCATATTGATTACAAACGCCAGTTATACCACGGTCCAGCGGGCCCTGAAGCTGCTGGACCACTTTGCGGACCTCCGCTCCTATCCCTCCGACGCGGGCAGCGACCTGGAGCAGTTGAGCAAGAGATCCCCTGTGGATGACCTTTCCAGCCGTGAGGAGCCCCGCCGGGAGCCCCTGTCTTTCGGTGCCGCAGTGGGTGCCGTTATCTTAGGCTTAATAGTAACCGTGCTGCTCCTCAGCTTCCTCTGACCTTGGATATTCGGACATTTGACCTGCGGGTGTGCGGCGGGGCCCTGGTATTTTATATCGTCAACCGCTGCCTTCTTATTCCCAACTCAGACGGACACTTAGGATGGTTCCTGTCCTGCTATGCCAACGACCTGTTTGCCGGGGGAGCCATATGCGCCTGGGCTGACTACCTTTTGCGCTGGGGCAGGCTAGCCCCCCTTCGCTCGGTAAAGCACACGGTCCCCCTGCTTCTGGCCTGCGGGCTGGTGTGGGAGGTTCTCGCCCCACTTTGGAAAGCGGGGGCAGTCTTCGACCCCTGGGACTTCGTCGCCTATCAGGCGGGCGGACTGCTCTACTTAACCGCCAGAGAACGGGCCTGTCGATAGCGGTCCTCCGGGCTTATTCTGAAGAAAGGGTCGTCTAAGCACCTGAACCGGCTGACCACGCCCGGTCGAAAAAACGGCTGTGGGAGATGTGATCAAAAGACCATCTCCCACAGCCGTTTTCTATGCCAATAGGCCGTCAGCTTTTCGGGCGGTAGCAATACCACAGCAGGCCGCCCAGCCCCGCGCCGCCCAGGACGTTCCCAATCGTGACGGGGAGCAGGTTTCCCAGCAGGAATCCCCCCACTGTCAATCCAGACAAGTCCAGCCCCGCCTCCGCCGCCAGTTGGGCATAGGCCGGGACCATCTTGGCCATAAGGCCAGCGGCAATATAGTACATATTGGCAACGCAGTGCTCAAAGCCGCACAGGACAAAGTAACATACCGGAAGAAATGCCCCCATCAGGCGGCTGGCTGTGTCCCTGCCCGACATGGCCATGACCACGCCCAGGCAGACCAGAAGGTTGCAGAAGAAGCCCAGCACCACCCCATTCTGGAAGGGGATGGCACACTTGGCGGCCGCCATTCTCATTGTGAACAGGGCCAGCTGACCGCCGGAGTAGTCGAGCTGACCGAACCAGGCGCAGCCCGCCGCCACTAGCAGGGCTCCGGCAAAATTAGACAGGTAGACGATGCTCCAATTCCGCAACATCCCCCGCCAGGAGCAGCGCCCATCCAGCAGAGAAATGGTGATCAGGCAGTTGCCGGTAAAGAGCTCCGCCCCGGTGGCTATCACCATTCCCAGCCCGAAGGGGAACAGCAGGCCACACACCGTCCGGGCGGTCCAGGTGCCCTGGATGCCATAGGAGGCCGTGTTAGTGGCGGCGCTGCCCATGGCGATCAAGGCCCCAGCCAGGATGCCCAGCAGGATCAGGACAGAGGCTGGCTTTCCGGCCTTCTCCGCCCCAGCGGCGGCGTAGAGTGCCGTCACCTGGGCGGGGGAATTGAAATGGTTATCCATGCGCCCCCCTCAGAACAGGCCGGAGATTACTCCGTTCTCATCCACGTCGATCTTTTCCGCGGAGGGTACCTTGGGCAGGCCAGGCATAGTCATAATATCCCCAGTCTGGACCACCACAAAGCCGGCGCCCGCGGACACCTTCACCTTGGACACCGTAATGGTAAAGCCCTCGGGGCGGCCCAGCCTGGTCTGGTCATCGGTGAGGGAATACTGGGTCTTGGCCATGCACACGGGCAGGCCGCCCATGCCCATCCTCTCCAGCCGCTCCAGCTCCTTGGATGCGGCAGCGGAATAGCTCACGCCCACGCCCCCATATATCTTTTTCACCACAGCCTCGATCTTGCTCTTTAGAGGCTGATCTAACTCATAGGCGTAGGTAAACTTCTTGGGCTGCTCACACAGGCGGAGCACCTCCTGAGCCAGTTCGATACCACCCTCGCCCCCTCTGCCCCACACTTCGGACAAGGCCACGTTGACCCCCAGTTCTTTACACTTGGAGCGAATCAGGTCCAGCTCTCTGTCGGTATCGTTGACAAAACGGTTGATGGCCACCACACAGGGCAAACCGAAGACCTGGGTGATATTCTCCACATGCTTGAGTAGATTGGGCAGGCCCCGCTCCAACGCCTCCAGGTTTTCCTCTCCCAACTGGGCCTTGGGCACACCGCCGTTGTACTTCAGCGCCTTGACTGTGGCTACAATGACCACCGCGTCCGGGGTCAGTCCGGCGGCCCGGCATTTGATGTCCAGAAACTTCTCCGCACCCAGGTCAGCTCCGAAGCCCGCCTCGGTGACCACATAGTCGGCCAGCTTCAGGGCGGTGTCAGTGGCGGAGACGGAGTTGCAGCCGTGGGCGATGTTGGCAAAGGGGCCGCCGTGGACAAAGGCGGGAGTGTTCTCCAGCGTCTGGACCAGATTGGGCTTGATGGCGTCCTTCAGCAGGGCGGCCATGGCTCCCTGGGCCTTTAGGTCGGCGGCGGTCACCGGCCGGTCGTCATAGGTGTAGCCCACGATGATACGAGCCAGCCGCTCCTTCAAATCCTTCAGGCCGGTGGCCAGACACAGGACCGCCATGATCTCGCTGGCCACCGTGATATCAAAGCCGTCCTCTCGCGGGACGCCCTGCATCCGGCCGCCCAGGCCGTCCACGATATTTCGCAACTGCCGGTCGTTCATATCCACACAGCGGCGCCAGGTGATCTTCTTCACGTCGATGCCCAGCTCGTTACCCTGCTGGATATGGTTGTCCAACATGGCGGCCAGAAGGTTATTGGCCGCTCCGATGGCGTGGAAGTCGCCGGTGAAGTGGAGGTTGATATCCTCCATAGGCACCACCTGGGCGTAACCACCACCGGCGGCGCCGCCCTTGACGCCGAACACAGGGCCAAGGGAGGGCTCCCGCAGGGCCAGGATTACGTTCTTGTCCAGCTTTTTCAGCGCGTCAGCCAGCCCAACGGAGGTGGTGGTCTTGCCCTCTCCGGCGGGGGTCGGATTGATAGCGGTGACCAGGATCAGCTTGCCCTTCCGGGCCTTGTCCCGCAGGGGGGTGATGTCGATTTTAGCCTTATAGCGCCCATAGTATTCCAGCAGTTCCTCGCTGACCCCCGCCTTGTGGGCCACCTGGCCAATTGGAAGCATCTCCGCGGCCTGGGCGATCTCGATGTCAGTCTTCATCTTCCATAACTCCTTCCTGTTGCGCCCGCAAAAATAAAAGGGCGCACTAAGCAATAGTGCGCCCAGACGGTCGGCAATATGGCGTTTCACACGCCGGGCCCTGTTCCACGTGGTCACTCCACTTCCGTCAGTCGCAGGGCTTGGATTCAGTTTAGCATAGGCCTCCTCCCTCGTCAAGGGGGGCGGTGTGGTTTCTCTCCGTCCCTTTTGCTGAAAATCAGGCCCGATATTTGTTCAAAGGTTGGCGGGACGGTCAAAGCGGCTGTAATACTCCTTGATCAGGTCGATAAACGTTCTGGCCGCCGGTGACAGGAATCCATTTTTCTTGTAGACCACCGCCATGGGGCAGGTCAGTGGCGGCTCTCCGATGGTAAAGCAGGCCAGCCGGTCCAGATATGGGGTGCGAGAGATGCCGCTCTCCTGTAAAAAGGCGAAGCCCATGTTTTCCGCCACCAGATTGATGGCTGTGGTGTTGTTGGTAGTCACCAAAATATTCTGGGGCTCCACGTTATGGACGGAGAAGGTATTGTGGAGCAGCTTGGACAGCCGCCAGTCCGGGGGCAGCATCACGATACGCTCCCGCTCCAGCTGCCGCAGGTCGGGGAAGGGTATGGGGTCGTCGTAGGTACTGGTGAGCCCTCGGACCAGGGGGTGGTCCCGGTGGGCCAAAAGGAAGATATGCTCCCGCATGACCAGTTCATAGGTCAGCTCCGTCAGATCCCCAGGGATGTGCATGATGCAGAAGTCCGTGACACTGCCCGCCGCCAAATCCCCCAGTTCGGGCACCGGCGCCTCATGGAGGACCACCTGGACGTCGGAGTATTGCTTGGTGAACAGGGGCAGCACATCGGGCAGTAGGGTGGAGCCGCGCCAAGGGGATACGCCGATGTGGAGGACAGGCCGCTTCTCGTTCTGCAGATCCCGCAGGTCGCTGACCAGCTGCCGGTCCAAATAACTCTGGCGCTCCAGATAGGCATGGAACACCTCCCCTGCCGGCGTCAGCTTCAGGGGCGAGTGGGAACGGTCCAGCAACACGGCCCCCAGATTGGACTCCAGCTTGGCCAGATACTGGCTGAGATAGGGTTGGGAGAGATAGAGCCGCTCCGCCGCTTTGGAGATGCTCCGCTCCTTGACGATGGCCATAAAATATTCCGGATTCTTGACGAACATAAACAGCACACCCCATAACTAAAAAGCTATGAGGATTATATCACAGTTCACCCAGTATGGAAAGGGGTATCTTCCTTTTTCTGATACAGAAAGAAAAACCGGAGCCGTGGAATGATCCACGGCCCCGGTCTGCCCGGCGGTATTGCCTGCCCCGCCCAAGCGTCTGGTGGTCAGAGCGCGCCCTCAGTCAGGAAAAGTGAAAGTAGGGAGGTGTAAGGAGGATGAGAGTTAGCTCTCTCTAACCACGTATAGGTTAGCATATTCTAACTCTCTTGTCAACCCTTTTTTCCGACTTCCTCTATCAAAGGAATTGGTTGCGCTCTCTATGGTAGGTGTAGCCTATGGCAGCCAGCTTATCCTCCACCCCGCTCTGCTCTACATCCAGCTGCGCGCACAGCTCCTCCAGGGTGCAGCCGTCATCCCTAAGCCGGGTATTCAGGAAGCTGAGGAGGATGGCGGGATCATTCGGTACCATCCCCTTCTCCCTCAGCCTGGAGGCCAGGTCATATCCCGGCCAGACAGAACATGGAAATGGAGATGGGGGACAGACTGGCCCGCCTGCTCCCCAATATTGGACACCACACGGTAGCTGTCCAGGCCCAGCTCCTTGGTCACTTTGGAGATGACTGCGAAAATATGGGCCACTACGTCGGCGTTGTCCTCTGTCACCTCGGCCACAGATCCGATATGGGCCTTGGGGATAACCAAAAAGTGGGTGGGCGCCTGGGGATCGATGTCATGGAAGGCAAAGCATACCTCGTCCTCGTAGACTTTGTTGGACGGGATCTGCCCCTCCGCAATCTTACAAAACAGACAGTCAGACATTGGGAAACCTCCTTTGTTTGTTAGTAAGACCATTGTACCCCCTTTTGCCAGAATTGCCAAGGTTTTTATTCCTCCACCGGGAGCAGCCCTCCCAGAGAGAAGGTCTGGCCTAAGATGGTAAGGGATGTCACCTCATCCGGGTCCACAATCTGATTCAGTTGGAACACAAATTCTCCCATCCCAGTATCTGGATTATAGCTCTGGCTCACTGCGCGGCCCACAGATGCGGTTTGGCCGTCCAACAGATTCAGAACGGTAGTACTTTGTATTTCGGAAAACGCCGCTGGCCCCCACATACGGAAATCGTTTTCCTCTCCTTGAATCATAAAGGCAACACTGATGGGCGAAACATACAGCGACTGCAGGACCATATTGTCTTCTCCCACCTGAATGGGAAGCCCGGCCTCATATTGTCGTCCGCTGTCCTGGTCAGGCAGTTTCACACAAAAGTCATGCCGCTCCTGAGAAAAGTCAGCCAAGTTCTCAAAGGTGATCTTTTCAACCAGGCGCAACGGAGTAATCGTAAATTCCCCACCCAGAAATGTCTGAGCATCTGCCTGAAGATAGGTGGTCGGTCCCCGATACCACAAAATCGAGATGTGATGGTCACCCGGATCATCATCTGGTAAAACAATGGAGCCGGACACCCAGCCGCCCACGCCATTCTCTTCCGACTCAGGCTCAATATCGGAAGTTGCCAGAACAGAATAGTCCTCTCCCCACAAGGCAGTCTCCTCTGGGGCGATCACGTCCAGCAGGACCGCCAAGGTATACCGGTCCACCAGCATTTGTTCCACTTCAACCGTCCATCCATTTTCATAGGTGTGTCTTTGATCCACCTGCACCACACCGTCTTTGATCAGCCTTGTCTCCTGCTCCCCTGCCCCAAACAGCGCCGCAAATTTCTGATCCAACCCCGTAGCCACTGTAAAGGCACAGGCCAGCAGGAGCACGGCGGCGGCCGCCAGTACAGCGGGCATCTTCTTCATTCGACTCACAGGTTTGACCTCCTTCTGCCCTGTCAGGAGGCGGTCCAGCATAACCCGTTCCTGCTCTTGAGTGGGTTTTATCTGGTCAAACACCCGCTTGAGCTTATCCTCGTCCATACTCTTCCACCTCCAAAATTTCTTTCAGTTTCCATCTCGCCTGAACCAGCCAGGTACGAATGGTGGATGGGTTCTTCCCCAAGATCTCCGCTGTTTCCAGCGCGGTGTAACCCTGGTAGTAGTGGAGATACAGCACCATCCGGTATTTCTCCGGTAGGGTAAGGATCAGATCCCACAGCTCCCCGTCCGACGGCTGCTCCCAGGTCAGGTTCTGAAGTATCTCTTCTCCCGCCCTCTTTGTCCTCCACCAGTGCTTGAGCTGGTTTTTGCACTCGTTCCGGGCGGTAACGATAAGCCAGGCCTTTTCATGCTCCGGATCACGGAAGAGGCCCTCATGCTCCATCGCTTTTCGAAAGACTGTCTGGGTGGCGTCCTCTGCGTCGGGTACATTTTTCATCAGCATCAGACAGATCTGATAGACCATGGTCACATATCGGCGGTAGAGGGCGGCCATCTTCTCCCCGCTCTGGCTATGTTCCAAACAAGACACCTCCCTTTTTGTCTCTCTGCTTATCACACAATCTGGCTGGGGAAAATGTTGAGAATCTCCCAAAAAATTTTAAGGGACGGCCCAAGGGCCGTCCCTTTTGAAGATGGGGTCCGTTTACCGTTTTTGCTTCAAGTACACAGGGCCTCCCCGTCCCAGCCGCGGTTTTCATCTATTCCACTCAGAGCCGGGGCGCCGCCTTTTCCAGCCTACTAAGACCGCAAGGAAATCCCACCTGGTGCAGTCAAAGGATAAGAGGGGCGGCTTATGCAACCCTGTTGTTGACGGCCAGCACAGAAATGCTCCACAAATTCAAGCAGCTCCGTTGGGCTGTACCGGTCGGCCAGCATGGAGAGAAAGTGATCTGCGTTTTCATAGATTTGGTTTAAGAGAACCAGATCCTGATTCAAGCTGCCGGCGGCAGCGCCCCGTCCAATCTTGCGTATCTCCTTCTGCAGGTGTTCATACTCCCCGGCCCAGTATTGGACATACCCGGCCCTGCCCTCAGGGGAAAAGATCTGTGCAGAGGGAAGAATCAAAGGCCTGATGCGCTGCAGGGGCTCTGAGCCGTTCAGCACCTCTAGCACCTCTTTCATGCAGCTTTGGGACTTCAAATAGGAGTTGCTGACCAGAAGAATGACCTCCGAGCAGTCACACCCGAGAGACATAAACTGGCTGATGCTGTCATCCAGCTTCAGGCACCGCTTGTCCCAAATCAGTTCCACGCCCTTGGCGGCCAGAAGCGCCTCCAGCATGTAGGCCATGTCTAAATCATCCCAACAGTAGGAGAGGAAGGGGGAAGTCCGCTGACCCGATTCCAAATTTGTCATATCATCTCTACTCCTCTCATTGCTCCAAAGGGTTAAACTGTTTGACACGCTGGGTCTGCAGTTCACGCTTGAGCATTCTGGCGTGATCCTCAGCCAGCTTGACCGTCGCCCCCTCCCCTCGGAAGGCATAGGACCAAACTGAGTTGGGAGAAAAAATTTCGCCGGTATGTTCCAATTGCAGGGTATCAGTCAAATACCACAGCAGCTCTGCCATCAGGGCGGCGTTGAACTTGGTGGATGCCTGGATGGCCACGTCCCAGAAGGTGGGGAGCATAAAGAGCATGTAGCGGATGGCACTGATTTTAGTGGCAGTCTCCCCCTTTTGTGGGAAGGCAAAGGAGACTTCGCAGGCGGTTTCCCAGCCGCGCAGATAGGTGACAATCACTTGGTACAGGGCCTCCTGAGACAACGGCGCGCCGCCTGCCTCAAGTTCCGCAAATTTTGCCTTGTCAAAAATCTTCACAATCTGCTGGGCTTTATAGCCCTTAGGCAACACCTCGTCGCCCATAATGATACGGCCCCGCAGAGGGGAATCAGCGCGGGTATTCAGCATGGTGACAACTGGGTGAAAGTCAGCCTCTGTCTCATTCAGCAGGCCCAACTTCTCTCGGAACCACATCAGAAGGTTGCCATTTACCGGCTTCTGGTTCTCGTTTGTAGTACGGAAAATCATACGACGCTCCTGAAGGCTGGGGCAGACATACAAGGTAAAATTCACCTCGTAGGGCACATGCTCTGGAAGCTGGACATAGGGGGAGGAGAAAGCGGTCAGACGGTGCTGTCCATCCATAATATCCAAAGTATCCTGCAGAGAGCCGATTTCCTCTTCCGTCTCGGGGAGGTCAATGTAATACAGCTCAATGGTCTGATCCAGACCCGTGCTGTCCTTTGTCGTGGCATAGGCCCGGCAAACAGGAAGCCTGTCCTGGTAGCGGGTTCCCAAAATCAGAGCGCCGGGAAGAATTCCGGGCGAGGATTCTCCGTCTCCCAACACATAGGCGGCAACCTCTGAGACACGGGTGCGGGAAATAGCCCGCTGATATTTTTCATCGTCAGTATCGGTATGGATAATCATCGGACACAGAAGGCGGGGATCGGCGTTTCCAATGTAGGCCACCTGTTCACCCTGGCGCATCTTAGTCAGGTAAACACGCTTCATAGTATCCCTCCAGTATATTTGATAGCAAAAAAAGGATTAAAATTCAAAACTATATTATTTATGAAACAAATGTTATCATATTCCGGCTAGGAAATCAATATTAAATTAGGAAATATGAAAATTTTTTGTGTTAGATTGGAACGGACATATGGTTAAAGCAAATGAATCAAAATGGATTAAAAAACAGTCAAAATTAGATCTAAACAAAAGTGAAAGATAAAAGAGCCGTGCGGCAACGGTCTAGTTAACCGTGCCGCACGGTATCTGTTAGCATAAAAAGTCAAAATCAGGAAGGCAGATAGAACTTCGATGCTGGAAGATCTTGTCCCTGCAAAGCCCGTTTCCTTATCCCTGTCCTGTCACTCTGGATACTCCAGTCCCAGCACATCATAGTATTCGTTGGAAAATTTCATAATCGTGGGATCAAAGGCGGCCTGAAGGGCCTTGACCTGCTGATACGGGGCAGCGGGAGCCAGGTCAAAGGCCCTTGCTATCCTCTCCAGGGCTGTCTGTTTCCCAGCAAAAAATGTCTCACACCCAGGCCAGACAGCCCTCTTGTCCTCCTCCAACAGTTCCCGGAACCGTTCTTCCGTCAGCCACCAAATCTGGGAGAGGGGGTTGGCATCCCGGCAGTAGAGGACAAAGGACAAAAATTCCAGAAAATCTGTCGCTACTGGCAGGACATAGGTCCCCGGCTCCCCCATAGCGGGGTCCACGCAAAACACCCGCTCATCCCCGGGCAGAAGGACAAAATGGATACCGTCGCAGCCCAGCCTCCCTACCGGCTCGGCATTCATCGGAGTACAGAAATAAGGCTCCAAGGAAAGTCCAGGCTCCATCAAGCCAATACTTTCAAAGTCAATATCCAGAGCGCAAAAGCGCTTGAGATCGTCGCGGGTCATGGCTCACAGCCCCAGCTTCATGGATACCACGTTATCCACCATAGCGAGGGCGTTGTCCACCATCAGCGGGTCTTTGCCGCCGCCCATTGCGGAGTCAGGCTTGCCGCCGCCGGAGCCGCCGGCGATGGCGGACACCTGCTTGACGATCTCTCCGGCCTTGACTCCCTTCTGGACGGCCTCCTTGCCACAGGCGGCCAAGAAGGTAATCTTCTCCCCATTGATGGCGGCCAGGACGGCCACAACGTTGGGCTCCTTGTCCTTCAAAAAGTCCCCCATTTTGCGCAGACGGTCGGCATCCGCGTCCGGCACCGTGGCGGTAAGCACCTTCAGGCCCCCTACCTCATGGGCAGCGAAAAGGAATCGCTCGGCCTCGCTGACCGCTTCACGGGCCTTGAACTTCTCCACTGCCTGGTGGAGCTGGCGAATCTCGCCCATGGCAGCCTCCGCCTTCTCCCGCAACTCACCGGGTTTAGCCTTCAGGGCTGCAGCAGCCTGGAAGAGCAGCTCCTGATTGCGGTTCATTACCTCTAAAGAAGCCATACCGGTAGTAGCCTCGATGCGGCGGACGCCGGAGGCCACAGAGAACTCGCTGGAGATGTGGAACACCCCCACCTTGGCGGTGTTATCCAGGTGAGTACCGCCGCAGAACTCCACGGAGTAGCCTTGGCCCATGTCCACGACTCGGACCACGTCACCATATTTCTCTCCAAAGAGGGCGATAGCCCCCTTCTGCTTGGCCTGTTCAATGGGCAGCTCTTCGGTCACAATGTCATAGCCGGCCAGCACAGCCTCATTCACCATGGCGCTGACCTTGGCCAACTCCTCTGCCGTCATGGCGGAGAAGTGGGTGAAGTCAAAACGCAGCCGGTCGGCCTCCACTAGAGAGCCTGCCTGGTGGACGTGATCGCCCAGAACAGCGCGCAGGGCCTTATCCAGCAAGTGGGTGGCAGAGTGGGCCCGCATGACGGCCCGACGGCGGTCCAGATCGATCTGGGCCCGAACCGTGTCGCCCACCTTCAGGGTTCCCTCCATCAGCCGGCCATAGTGCATATACTTGCCGCCCTTGTTCTTCTGCACGTCATGGACCTCAAACAACATCCCACGCCCGCTCTCACAGGCGATCACTCCATGGTCGGCCACCTGGCCGCCCATCTCGGCGTAGAAGGGCGTTTTGTCCAGCACCACAATGGCCTCGCCACCGCCGATAATCTCATCCCGCTGCTGGCCCTCGGCCACAATGGCCACCACCTTGGCATCCAGCACGGTATCACACCCGTAGCCCACAAACTGGGTCTCTGGCACATCCTTACCAAATTCCACGCCGGCCCAGCCCAAATCGCCCAGAGCCTCCCGGGCCTTCCGGGCCCGCTGGCGCTGCTCCTCCATGAGCTGGTGGAAGGCGTCCTGGTCCAAGGTCATGCCCTGCTCCTCCACCATCTCCAGCGTCAGGTCGATAGGGAAGCCGTAGGTATCATATAACTTGAAAGCGTCGGCGCCGGAAAAGGTCTTTTCCCGCTTCTCCTGGTGCCCCTTGAGCATCTCGTTAAAAATCTTCAGGCCGCCGTCGATGGTCTTGGCGAAGTTCTCCTCCTCCACCCGGATGACCTTTGTGATATAGTCCTGCCGCTCCCGCAGTTCGGGGTAATGGCCCTCGTTCTCGTGGATGACGGTGTCGCACACCTTGTAAAGGAAGGGCTCGTTGACGCCCAGCAGCTTGCCGTGGCGGGCAGCCCGGCGGAGCAGGCGGCGCAGGACATAGCCCCGACCCTCGTTGGAGGGAAGCACGCCGTCACAGATCATGAAGGTAGCGGAGCGGATGTGGTCGGTGATGACCCGCAGGGAGACATCCTTGGCAGGGGTCTCGCCATAGTGGGCGCCGGTGATTTCGGATACCTTGTGGGTGATGTTCATGACGGTGTCCACATCGAAGAGGGAGGGCACTTTCTGGCAGACGCAGGCCAGCCGCTCCAGGCCCATGCCGGTATCGATGTTCTTCTGCTTCAGCTCAGTATAGTGGCCCTCACCGTCGTTGTCAAACTGGGAAAAGACGATATTCCAAACCTCAATATAGCGGTCACAGTCACAGCCCACAGTGCAGCCGGGCTTGCCACAGCCCCACTCTGGGCCCCGGTCGTAGTAGATCTCCGAGCAGGGGCCACAGGGGCCGGAGCCATGCTCCCAGAAGTTGTCCGCTTTGCCGAATTTGAAGATGCGGTCGGCGGGAATGCCGATCTCTTCGTTCCAGATACGGAATGCCTCGTCATCGGCGGGGGTGGTCTCGTTCCCCTCAAAGACAGAGGGGTACAGCCGGTCCGGATCCAGGCCCACCCACTCCGGGCTGGTCAAAAACTCCCAGCCCCAGTGGATGGCGTCCTTTTTGAAGTAGTCCCCAAAGGAGAAATTGCCCAGCATCTCAAAGTAGGTGCCGTGGCGGGCAGTTTTGCCGATGTTCTCAATGTCTCCGGTGCGGATGCACTTCTGGCAGGTGCAGACACGATGGCGAGGGGGCTCCTGCTCCCCAGTGAACCAGGGCTTCATGGGGGCCATGCCGCTGTTAATCAGCAGCAGGGACGCATCATTCTGAGGGATCAGGGAAAAGCTGGGCAGACGCAGATGGCCCTTGCTCTCAAAAAAGGACAGGAACATCTCGCGCAGCTCGTTCAGTCCGAAAGGCTTTGGATCATGCATAGGAATTACCTCCGTATATCATCTTATTTCTTTTTCACTTCCGCATATATGCCGATCAAGTTCAAATCGGTGTCAAAGGAGAGCTGATAGGCGATGTTTTTCTCCTCATGCTCACAGTAGATCACCGCCACCGCATAGTCCTCTCCATAGTCTTTGTTCTTTCCGCCCACCGCCATCCGCTTTATGGTTTCCACATAGGGTCCGGCTTCCGAAACCTTGTCCATCTCGGACTGGATTGTATCCGCGGTGACGCCCAGCTCCTCGGCTATGTCCGGCCGGAAGGCGTCAACCACTCCTTGATAGTCCCGTGCGACCAGCATCTCCACAATCTCCTGGCCCGCCTGTCCCACCGCTTCCTCCTCCATGCCGCTGGGCAGGGGGCGGGTGCCGCAGCCGGCCAGCAGCAGGACGGCTAGCAGCGCCGCGGCCAGCAGGCCTGTCGTTCTTCTTTTCATCAGCAGTCCTCCAACATCAGTTCACACCTGGCATAGAGAGCTGCCCGGCCGGCCAGGATAACCCGGTCCCCCTCCAAGCGGCAGTAGAGGGTTCCGCCTCGCGGAGACGCCTGGCGGGCGGTAAACTCCCTCCGTCCCGTCCGGGCAGCCCAGTAGGGGATGATGTGGCAGTGGCCAGAGCCGCACACCGGGTCCTCTGGCACCCCCATTTTGGGGGCGAAGGACCGTGACACACAGTCAAACTCCCCGCTCCCCGGAGCGGTAACCTGCATCAGAGCCCCCTTCAGCTCCTTCAGCTTCTCCTGGTCTGGCTCAAGGCGGATGACGGTCTCCGGGTCCTCAAAGACACACAACAGGTCACGGGCCCTCCAGACCTCGCTGGGTCTGGCCCCCAACGCCTCGGTGATCTGGTCGGTCACCTCCAAGCGCTTGAGCTGATAGGCCGGGAAATCCATCTCCAGCAGCTCGCCCCGCTTTCTTACCGTCAGCCGCCCGCTGAGGGTGTCAAAGAGGACGACATCCAGACCCGGAGAGATAAATTCCGTGATCACGAAGGCCGCAGCCAGAGTGGCGTGGCCGCACAGGTCAATTTCCCCGCCGGGGGTAAACCAGCGCAGCCGGTATCCCTCCCCTTCCGGGACGGCAAAGGCAGTTTCAGAGAGATTGTTTTCCCGGGTAATCCGCATCATCCGGTCCTCTTCCGGCCAGCGGTCCAGCACACATACTGCTGCCGGATTGCCCTCAAAAACCCGATCTGCAAAGGCATCTACAATATATTGCCGCATTTTATACCCCTTTCGAAATAAAAAACGCCCCTGACAGCAGTCAGGGGCGGAAAGCATCCTTCCACGGTACCACCCTGATTATCCGGCGCGGCACGTCAGCCGGACATCTCAGTCATCCGCTCACGGGGATGGGCCGTCCCGCTCCTCACGGGCTGCTCAGAAGTGGCTCGTACAGCTTTCAGCCGAGGGCTTTCACTGTCCCCTCTCGCTAAAGACACCCCGCTGTACTTGGCTTCATCAACACATTTCCGGGACTATTCTACCATGTTTTTTCCCATTGTCAAGGTGTTTGGCCTACTTTTTCATCTGTCCTTCCCCTTTTTCTACCTCCTTTCCTCCCGCGTTCTCTGAACAGGCTTCCTCCATCTGGCATAGCATGGGGTGCCCCCTGCTTACGTTTGGGGCTGTCCAGACAAAATAACTCAGAAAGGAGAAAGGCCAGGCTCTCCCTGACCTGCCTTATCCATATGGAACGAATTAACGACAACACCCCGGTGATCCCTTTGCCCAATCCGGGTGAGGGTGGACCAGTCTATGATGGTAATTCTGGAAATACCCCGGTCATTCCTCTGCCCAATCCGGGAGAAGGCGGACCGGTCTATGATGGCAGCACCGGGAATATCCCGGTCATTCCCCTCCCAAATCCGGGAGAAGGCGGGCCAGTCAACGGCGGCTCCTCCGTCCGCCCCCCTATCTGGCTCCCATTATCCAGAGTCCGTTTTCTCAATGCCGCCTTCGGCTACACCCCTATCCGCATCCAGATCAACCGCGTCCGGGTGGTCACCCGGTTGGGTTACGCCTCGGTATCCTCCTATGTCCAAGCCCCTGGTGGCTATCAGACTATCACTGTATCCGGTCTCGACGGCTACACCTATCTCCGCAAGACCATGCCGCTTCCCCCAGGCAGTCTGTCCACCATCGCTGTCATCAATACCCCTAGTGGGCTGGACCTGCTCCAGATCTCTGACCAATGCTGCCTTCAGGGCAACTGCGCTTCCAATTTCCGGGTAAGCAATCTGGCTCTGAACAGCCCCCCGGTTGATGTGCTGTTGAAGGACGGCCGGGTGGTCTATGCTGATGTCCGTTTCAAGGAGACCACCATTTTCAAGCGCGTCCGGCCAGGGACTTATCAGTTCCTTTTTGCCGAGACTGACCGTTCCCCCATGCCCTCCTGGATGGACATTGAGACTCTAGACAGTGCCTTTCTGGGTACTCCCGACCTGCCCGACACCATCGTTTCCCTGAACCTGGAGGTGGAGAAAAATACCAACTATACCGTGTTCCTGTTGAGCAGCGGCACTGGGGAGCGGGATATCCAGACTATGGTAGTCACCGACCGCTAGTGCCGTCCCGCAGTTGATTTTACTCCCCCTCCGTGTTAAAATGGCCGCACTATCATAAGGAGGCCAGCTATATGATCAACAGGGACCGTCTTTTGGATACCTTTTTGGACTATGTACGCATCGACAGCGAGAGCACTCATGAGGGCGCTATTGCCGCCCGCGTGGCAGAGGACCTTCAGGCCATCGGCTGTCAAGTGGATCTGGATGATACCCAGGCCCAGACCGGAAGCGACACCGGCAATCTGTACTGCACCCTGCCTGGGACCGCTCCCGGTCAGCCCATCCTTCTGTCCGCCCACCTGGACACAGTAATTCCTGGCACGGGAGTGGAGCCGGTGCTGGAGAACGGGGTGATCCGCTCCAAAGGAGACACAGTGCTGGGCAGCGACGACAAGGCGGGCGTGGCCGCTATCGTAGAGGCCCTGCGCTCCCTGGTAGAACAGCGGCTCCCCCACCCTCCAGTCCAGGCGGTCTTTACCGTGTGTGAGGAGATCGGCCTGCGTGGCTCTCGCCATCTGGATGATAGCCGCATCCTGGCCAAACAAGCGGTGGTACTGGATAGCGATGGGGACGCCGGACGTATCATTACCAGTGCCCCCGGCCAGTACCAAATCACCGCGCGGATCACCGGCCGCCGCGCCCATGCGGGCGTCGCCCCGGAGGAAGGGATCAGTGCCATTCAGGTGGCGGCGGAGGCCATCTCCCAAATGCGTCTGCTGCGGGTGGACCAGGAGACCACGGCTAACATCGGCTCTGTTTCTTCCCAGTATGCCACCAACATCGTCCCAGAGGTGCTGGACCTGGCGGCGGAGGCCCGCAGCCGTGACGCGGAAAAGTTGGAACGGCAGGCGGAGCACATGGCTCAGTGTCTCCGTCATGCCTGTGAAAAATACGGGGCGGCGTTGGATCTTCAGATGAGCAAGGCCTACTCGCCCTTCTCCATCCCCAGCGAGGACTCCTTCCTCCGGGCAGTGATGGCCGCCTGTGAGCGGGTGGGGTTAACTCCCTCCCTGTCCGCCACCGGAGGCGGCAGCGATGCCAACAATATGAACGCCCACGGTATCAAAGCTCTGGTACTGGGGGTAGGGATGTCTAAGGTCCACACTACTCAGGAGGAAATCAGCGTCCAAAACCTGGTAGATACCGCTTCCCTGGTACTCTCCCTCATCACAGATGAAGCGCCTTAAAAACTGTCGATTTTTGGCGGTTCCATCCCAATGTTCACAAAAAATTCACAGCAAAGTCACGGTTTTGCCTTAATTGTATTGTATGATGAGGCCGTGATCAGATAAGAGATCAAGTTACTCCCATTTCTCCCTCTCCTTACACAACACACAGCAAGAAGCCCCGGCCTTTAGGCCGGGGCTTCTTGTATGTACGGCACATTTCTACCAGGTCTGGTGGCCCAGGGCAGCGCCTCTTTCCCAGTTGAGCGGCGGCATTTCTCAACCATCCTCCTATTGTGCTCCATGTTCCAAATGTGGTTTCCCAAGAAGATGAAATTCTCTTGCATTTCCTGAAATGGTAAAATATTATATACCTATTGGTGCTTTTACTTCCTTTCATTTGGGAAATATAATTTTACCGAATGGAGGAATCAGTATGGATGATGCCACCTTAGCTGTAGTGATCGGAGATAATATCCGGAAATACCGGGAGAGAGCTAACCTGACACAGGGTCAGTTGGCAGAACAGGCCGGGGTCGGGACTGCGTTTATCTCCCGGGTCGAACGCGGCGAAAAGATGATGAAATTAAAAACTCTGTACGCCATCGCGGACGCGCTCCAGGTTGGGTTTGACGCCCTGGTGTACCAGGAGCACCACAACGTTTCTTCTCAAAACATCATAAAGATGCTTTCTAATAAATCCCCCGAATTTATCAGTGGAGTAGAGCAGCTGGTGCGGGTATGTATCGATCAGTTTGACAAAGAGGATCTATAAACAGGGATGGGAGTGCACGCGCATGGGCCACAGAGACGCATCAAGTCAAGAAGCGTTTTTCAACTGCCTATACGAGGAACGGTTTAGCAAGATGAAGCGATACGCCCTGATCCTCCTGTCAAATCCAGAACTGGCGGAAGAAGTTGTGCAGGATGCCTTCTTGGAGCTGTATCTGCACATCGATGAGGTGATGGCCCATGAAAAGCCGGAGTTCTGGCTGCAAAAGGCAGTAAAATATAAATCGCTCCATAAATTGAGGGAGAGGGCCAGGGATCTGAAGCAATATGTGTCCCTGGATTCGGACGCGATTCCGCCCATTTCCGCTCCAGACGAGTTTGAAAAGATAGAGGAAGATCCAGACAGTCTGGAGAAACTCAATCGAAAAATCTCGGAGGCGCTGCCGGCAAAAGATTTACATATATTCAAGCGGGTAGCGTTAGACGGCGTTCCATATAAGAAAATATCTGAGGAAAGCGGCTTAACCATTGGCGTCTGTCAAAAACGGGTTCAACGGACCAGGCAGAAATTAAAGAAACGCCTGCTGGAGCAGCGGGACTAAAAATTTTTGAAAATTTTTTGGAAATTCCTGTCCGTTTTTCCATTTTCCTGGAATTATATTTTGGAAGGGGGTTCAGAGCATGGCAAATAAGAAGTATGCCAAACTGGACCAGTTGACCACCGCAGAGCTTGAATCCATTTTGCGGGCAGACCTCTCTGACGTTGAGAGCGATCCCGAGCTGATAGACCATGTGCTGGAGGTGATTTTAGAGAGAGAACAAGAAGAAAGTGACAGCAGCTCCTCCGACCGGGCGAGAGCCAGGGCGGATTTTGAGAAGCTATATAAAGGTTTGAACGAGCCTCTTTACCCTATCCCAGAGCGGACAACTGGTCCCGGCCACGAGCTCCCCTTCCACATCAAGAGCCGTCGTCGGAAGGTCCGTCGTACTTTACTCGCTGCCGCCGTGGTGGCTGTGCTGGTCGCGCTGACCTGCATCCCTGTATTGGGAGATGCCAACCTGTTCCAACTGGTCGCCCATTGGACCACCGAGCAGTTTTCGTTCCGGGTCATGGAGGACGGATCATCCTCCGTGGCATCCGCGGACCCAGATCCAGTACCGGAGGAATTTGCCGTGTTCCAGGAACTGGTCGGAGAAAAGGGTTTAACACCTGTCATCCCTGTAATTCCGGATGGGTTTGTGGCGGCAGAGTCACAACTCTTCATATCACCTGTCTCTGGACTTTCAGAGTTTTCTATTCAATGGAAAAGCGACAACAATTACATAATCTTTGAAATCATGGAGATGAACGGGCGGACAAAACCAAAATATGAGAAAACTGCTGAACTGGTAAGGACCTCAGTACATGGTGGTGTCCAATATTATTTTTTCAGCAACATCATAGCTCGTTCAGTAGCCTGGAATTTGGATGGTTTAGAGTATTGTATATTTAGCGATTTACCGATCTCTGCTCTTGAAGAAGTCATAACTTCAATTTAAGAGGAGTGGTAGCTTTGAAACGCAAGTATTTTCGCAATTTAGTCTTGGTAGTCTGTTGCCTGATGGTCCTAGGTACCACAGTATTTGCCACAGAGGTTTCGGAAACAAGAGCCAGTGCACAAATCTCCGCATATTATATTGAGGTAACTACCGACCCAGGGAGAATCAACGTGGAGTTTTCGGTCACTGGGACTGGTACTGTGGACAAGCTGGGGTGTGAAAGCATCTATGTTTATGCCAAGCAAGACTCCAGATGGAGACTCGTAGAGGCTTGGGTAGAGGATGATGAAGGAATGAGCAGAACCGATACCTTTACCTGCAAAAACGCCATTTTCTGTAACGGTACCGCTGGTGTTGAGTATAAAGTTGTCGTCACTATCTTTTCTGAAAACAGCCTCGGCCGGGATACAAGATCGGAAACCACTTACGTGACAGGGGAATAAAGGCCATCTCATAAAAGACCAGGGCGGTTCTATCCGTCCTGGTCTTTTCTTGTGCAGCCACAGGGTCGGGGTCCCTTTCTCCCGCCCATCTGGCCCCGGCCTCCCTTGATTTTCCCCTTGCAATACTTTTGAAAGGAAGATGAGTATGAAAATCTATTTTTTGGTCCCTGAGGACGAGCTGCCGCAGGATCAATTCGACAGAAAAGCTCTGGATATAGAGGCGCTCTTGAGACGGTTAGGTGTTACCAGAAAGTTGACCGGCTTTCAGTATGTGTGCTACATGGTGAACCAAGTCGTAGAGGACCCCAGCCGGCTCAGTTTGATCACAAAGCGTCTGTATCCAGAAACCGCCCGCCACTTTCATACCACCCGTGATAGCATCGAGTTGGCCACACGCAACGTAATTCGGGCCGTATGGGGTCAGGCGGATCACCGTCTATTGGATCACATCGCGGGAATCCATCTGGAAAAGCGGCCCAGCAACTGTGAATTTATCGATATTTTATCCAGCTTTTTAAGCCGCCCCCAAGAAGATAAGGAGATTTCATCTGAGGACAAGTAAGGATCAAAAAGCGGTATAGGATCACACGGGTACGACTGCATCGCCCACAGGTGTTTTCAGGCTCTACGGTTCTTATAAAAATAGCCACCCCAATAAGGTGTGGCTATTTTTATAAGGTATCGCAACGGCCACTTCGGGTTTCCATCTCCATGCTCAGTACCAAATTCAAGCCCGGCAAAGTGGTCTCATTCATTAAAACACCCAAGAGTAATGCGGCCAACGGCTTCTTTTTTACAGTTTTAGACCGATTTTAACTTATAGAAGAACCAAAGGCCCCGCCCAAAGGAGTGCGGGGCCTTTACTTTCAGCAAATCCCAGTACCTGGGTTTTTTCCTGAAATAGCGGGCCGATCTGGCAGGAATCTCTGCCGGGTGACCTGTTTCAGAGAATATTGCTGCTATGCTGCGGTAGGTTTTCTGTTCCGGTTGGCAACCACAAATTTCTGGAACAAAATGATGACGAACAAACCACCTATTCCGATCAGATCAGTAATTGCGCCACTATCTATGAGCATCATAGCCGCACCAAAGGAAATGACCCTCAACACCGGATTCAGCCGGCCAAAGAGATAACCTTCTACCGCCGCGCCGATCAGCACCACGCCGATACAGGAGGTTATGACCACACGAGTACCACTGATAAAATCTACGTCCATCAGCAGGAGCTGCTGACTATAAACGAACATATAAGGGACAATGAATCCGGCCAGGGCTAGTTTTACCGATTGCCAGCCTGTCTTCATAGGATTGCCGCCCGACAATCCAGCCGCGGCAAAGGCCGCCAGAGCAACGGGGGGAGTCAGGTTGGCGAACATGGCGAAGTAGAAACAGAACATGTGGGCCGCGATAGCGGGGATCCCCAGCTCCACCAGAGCAGGAGCCGCGATGGTGGCCGTAATCAAGTAGGAGGGGATGGAAGGCAGGCCCATACCCAAGATCATACAGGTAACCATGGTAAACAGCAGGGTCAGGAACAGGTTTTGGTGACCAATGCTGATAATGGTGTTGGCCACGTTCAGGGCAAAACCGGTCAGGCCACAGATTCCCACGATGATACCCACGCAGGCGCAGGCGATAGCCACAGAAACAGTGGATTTAGCGCCCGCTACAAAGGCGTCACAGATATCCTTGACGCTCATACGGCTGATGGGCCGAAGTTGAGCCACTACAATGGTGACCACGATAGTCCAGAAGGCGCTGAAAATCACCGTCTTGCCGCTCCAGATCAGCATGTAAAGCAGGAAGGCGATGGGGATGAGCAGGTGGCCGCGCTCCTTCATTACCTGTCCTACCCGAGGCAGTTGGTCCTTGGGCAGGCCCAGCAGGTTATCCTTGGTGGCCCGCATCTGTACCTGGATGATAATACCCAGATAATAGATCAGGGCCGGGATCACAGCCGCCTTGATGATCTCTCCATACTGGACGCCCAAGGTCTCCGCCATAACAAAGGCAGCGGCTCCCATGATAGGGGGCAGAAGCTGGCCGCCCACAGAGGCGGTGGCCTCCACAGAGCCGGCAAACTCTTTGCTATAGCCGGTCTTTTTCATCAGAGGGATAGTAAAGGTGCCGGTAGTCACCACATTGGCCACAGCAGAGCCGTTGATGGAGCCCAGGAAACCAGAGGCCAACACGGCCACCTTGGCGGGGCCGCCCTTTGTGTGACCAGCCAAAGCGTTGGCGATGTCATTAAAGAACTGGCCCATGCCGCACTTGTTCATAACTTCGCCAAAGATGATGAACAGCACAATATAGGTGGCGGACACCTGGATGGAGGTGCCATAAATTCCATAGATATCGGTAGTCAGGTAAGTGACGATCCGGTGCCAGGTGTAACCGCGGTGCATGAATACGCCGGGGAAAGAGCGACCGAAGATGGCATAGATTAGGAAAATCCCGCTCAAAATCGTCAGTGCCGGACCACTGATCCGGCGAGAACACTCCATGACCAGGAAGATCATGATGGTGCCCATCACTACGTCGATCATCTCTCCCTGGAAACCAGTGGAGATAAAAGTGGGATAGCGCAGAAACACATAGATGGGCATGGCCGCAGAGAAGATCAGGAACACCCAATCATACCAGACGATCTTTCTGCGGGTCGATTTTTTAAATGCGGGATACAGAGCAAAGCCCAGCACCAGGATAAGCCCCACATGGATGGCGTGGTGCTTAATGCTGACCATCTGGAGCGCCCGGATTCCAGAGGCATAGGCCAGGTGGTAGATAGTGAAGGCCAGGCAGATAAAATAAATCAGCTTTACCAGCCAGCCTGCGTCAAATTTGCGGGTACGAGACTCCTTCTCGTACTTCTCCATAATCTCTGCGCCCTTGGCCTCATCAATGGGCGACGCTTCGATCACAGGATTCTTTTCCATGTCAGCCAATGGAGAGGTACCCCCTTTTCATAATCATATCACCCCGGATTCGGCTGGCGTCCGGCAGTGTCCGAAAGTCAAAAATCTCCTCGCCATTGAGCTGCAGCCCCTTCATATAAGAAGCCGATGTGATCCACCTAAACTGCTCAAAACGGCTGTTGATCTCCTCCATCCAGACTAACCCATCCTCGATGTGGGTGGGCACGTCCATTTCTGCCGGAATTCCCGCGCCGTATCCCGCCACTGCGATGGCATCCAGGTTGAATGCGCCGTCGTCGGTCACGGTGTAATATTCGTACCAGGGAATGTGCTCAAAAGAATGTTCAATCTCCAGCCGGAGCTGGTCGCCGGGGCCAGCCGGGACTTCCAGTACGACCCGTTCGTTCTCCCTGTCATAGAGCTGGAAAACCATATGTGGGCTAAGAAATGCCCACCACAGAGCCGCGCACACCACCGCAGCTAAAACTGCCAGCGGCAGAAAAAAGTGAGCCTTGTGTCTCATTCGAATGCGTCCTCAAAAAAGGCCGGAGGACAGACTATGGTATTTGTCCTCCGGCACGAGGGTTTACATCAACAGTTACAGGTAGCCGTTGTCCTTCCAGAACTCCTCAGCGCCAGGGTGCAGGGGGAGCTGGATGTCGTCGACACCAAAGGTGATGTCAATGTTCTCGTTGGCGGTGTTGTGGGAATTTTTAATGGTATCAATGTTAGCAAAAATACCCTCCAGCATGTCGTACACCATTTCATTGCTCAGATCATCCCGGACCAACATGATGTTGTACACAAAGATGCCCTCGATATCCTCAGTGTTGTTATAGGTATTGGCGGGGATGACAGACTTGGCATAGTAGGGATACTCCTCCACCAACTTGTCGCGGCCCTCGCCGTCCAGAGGGACCACCACCATGTCATACTGAACACCCAGGTCCATAACCGTGGCGTTGGGCAAACCGGAGGTGACGAACACGGCGTCACACTGGCCGTTCTTCATGTTCTCGATAGCCTCGCCGTAGGCCAGGTAGTCTGGGGTAATGTCATCGTAAGTAATGCCATAGGCGTTAAGGATCATACGAGCGTTGATCTCCACGCCGGAGTTGGCGGCACCTACGCCCACGCGCTTGCCCACCAGGTCCTGGATGGAGGTGATGCCGGTGTCGGCGGTGGTAACCAGCTGAACATAGTTAGGCCACAAGCGCATCAGGGCACGCAGGTTCTCGGCTGGCTCGATGCCGTCATAGGCCTCGGTGCCGGTGTAGGCTTGCATGACAGCGTCCTGCATGGCGATGGCGATCTCTAGATCACCGTTGAGCATATTCTGGATGTTCTGTCCAGTGGCGTTGGTGGACTCGGCGCTGGTCTTATAGCCCCAGTCCGCCAAGGCGGTGGCAAAGGCACCGCCAATGGGGAAATAGATACCGGAGGTTGGGCCGGTGCCCACAGTGATAAACTCACCGGCGCGCTCATCCGCGGTCAGCCCCTTCTCACTGTCACCCCCAGCGGAGCCATCCGGAATAGAGGCAGAGCTTCCTCCGCCGTTAGAGCCTCCCCCGTTGGAGGTATTCTCCGTTCCGTTGGAGCAGGCGACTAGGGACAGTGCCATGGAAAGCGCAAGAGCCAAAGCCAGGATCTTCTTCATCTTTCAATTCTCTCCTTTTCTTCAAAGTAGTTCTTTTATTTCAGCGGCCATCCGTGGAAATAAAAGCGGAGCTCACAATACGCACAATTTTTCCGCTTTCTATGGCGCATTTTATGTGCAAAAAACATCTTCGTCAACGATTTTTCGGCCTAAGGTCATTTTACCTGTGAGAACGGTTGGAAACCGTGTGAGAACGGTTCCTCCACTTTCTTGAAAATCCAGCCCGTTCATGTTAAACTTATGATTGTTAAGAATCTGTTAATTGCCACAGCTATATCCGGTCCGGCCACGGCTCCTCGCCCATTTGACTTGCCAGGAACGAGGTGAACTGTATGAAGAACAGCTTGCTGATCTATCTCCTGCTTAACATCAGTCTGCTCTACATCGTCGCCGCCATTCTGACGGAGGTCCGCCCTCTGCGCATCATACTGAAGCGCAGGGTCCGTTCCGTCCCCAATCAGCTATGCCTGGGACTGATCTTCGGCCTGCTGTCCATCAGTGGGACCTATACAGGAATGAATTTCCAGGGGGCGGTAGTCAACACGCGGGTGGTGAGCACTGTGGCTGCTGGTCTTGTGGGCGGCCCCCTTTCCGGACTGTGCGCGGGCGCTCTCAGCGGCCTGCACCGCTATCTTTTTGATCCGAGCGGCTTCACCTCTCTGGCCTGTGGGGTGGGTACCTTTGGCTTTGGTATCATCGGTGCTCTGTGCTACCGCCGATTCAGCCGTTGTTCCAGGCGGAACCTCGCCCTTGTCGCCATTACTCTTGTATCCGAACTGGTACAATGTGTCTTGATTCTGATTTTGGCTAAACCCTTTGAGGCCGCTATCGCCCTGGAGAAGGTAATCCTTCTGCCCAAGATGGTGGTGAATTCTCTGGGGCTTGTCATCTTCATGACTTTGCTCAACCGACTCAACCGCAGTTTGACCATTGAACTGGTAGAGCAGCAGTACCTCGCCCTGTACATCGCTCAGAAATGCCTCCCCTATCTCCGAGAGGGCCTTGGGGATAGGCACGCCCTCCAACAGGCGACGGATACCGTCCGAGCCACCTTGCCTGATTTTCAGGTGATCATCACAGACCGGGAGCAGGTACTGGCCACCAGTGGTATTGCCCTTCAGGGTCACCCCCTGCCCGAACCTGCCCGCCAGGCCCTAGAGCGGAGAGAACTGGTGGTAATGCAGGATTTTCCCGGCGAGGTAGACGTACCAGTTCACCAGGAAGACAACGCCGCCATTGCCGCCCCTCTTATGTGGGATGACGAGGCAGTGGGTGTTTTGATCCTGGTGGTCCCTATGGGACCCAATCTAATTCTGGATGCAGACATCCGCACGGCGGACGGTTTGGCCCAGCTTTTTTCTTCCCAACTGGAGCTGGGAGAATTCCACCACCAGATCGAGCTGCGGCGGCAGGCAGAGTTCCGGGCCCTTCAGTCCCAGATCAATCCTCACTTCCTATATAACGCACTAAACACTATCTCCGCCCTGTGCCTCACCGACTCCGAACGGGCACGAGAGACCATTCTGATTTTGGCCAGCTATTTGCGCCAAACTCTATCTATCAACGAGCCCTTTGTTACCTTAGTCCAGGAGATGTCCAATGTGGATAACTATCTGGCCCTTGTAGATGCCCGCTTTGAGGGAGCTATCCATGTGACCCGCGAGCTACCTGACGACCTGACCCGGCTCCACCTCCCTCCGCTGATTCTCCAGCCGATTGTTGAGAATGCAGTACGCCACGGAAGCACCTCTGTAGATGAGCGACACGTCTGTATCTGCATTCGCCAGGATCAGGAGCGGGCCTATATCCAAGTCTCTGACCGGGGCCACGGATTTCCGCCCCAGGTTCTAGAGATGCTTCAGGACCCGGAAGATCCAAGCTACTCCGGCCTGTTCAATGTACGGAAGCGGCTTCGCAGCATCTACGGAGAACAGTGCAAATTTACCATCGACAGCTCCCAAGCCGGCTCTACTGTGTTTTTCTCTATTCCCCTGACTCCGCCTTCCCAGTCCTATTCTGATGTGAAAAGGAGTGAGGTCCAGTGCGTATCGCAGTAATCGATGACGAGAAATATTCCCGCCTTGAGTTGATCCACCAGATTCGTCAACATCTGCCACAAGCCGAAATATTTGAGGCATCCAGTGGTGCCCAGGGAATCCAGTTGCTGGAGAAGGATACCTTTGATATTCTTTTTATAGACATCCATCTGGGTGACCTGGAGGGAACTACGGTGGCCTCCCTCGCTCGCCGTCTCATGCCATTGGCGAAGATCATCTTCGCCACTGCGTACTCTGAGTACGCGGTCACTGCCTTTGAACTTCGGGTAGACGACTATATTCTCAAACCCTTTGATCCCCAGCGGATCCGTCAGGCGCTGGACCAGTGTGTGGCAGAGCTTCAGTCTTCTCCCCACAAGACCCCTGGGCCGCTCCGTCTTGCCGTCAGCTGTAACCGTCATACCATTCTGCTTGATGTCAATGACGTGACCTATATTGAGACTGACGGGGCCGGCCGTGGTTGTGTCCTCCATACTCTGTCCGGCGAATCTTACAGCGACAACTCTCCTATGTCTGAGTATGAAAGCCGCCTGGATGGGCAGGGTTTTTACCGCATCCACAAGACTTGCCTAGTCCACCTGAAATATATCCAGGATATTTTTCCCTGGAATAACAGCAGCTTTGCCCTCCGGGTCCGCGGCTCCTCCGATTCCCTCCCTATCGGCCGGGATCGGGTAAAGGAACTGCGCCGGCGACTTCATATTTAAATTTTTGTACTCCAGATATCTTCTCTTACCCTGACAGCTTGATCAAGTATTCGACTGATACTAGTTGTGAATTTTTAATATTTTAGTCAGATCTGCGCCAAAGTAAGGAGCAAATCAAGTCTTTGTTTGGGACTACTTGGTTTATTGAGCCAGAAATTACAGTTCGTGGTCATTTTCAGTAGGAATATTATAGAGTCGTTTGAGGCCATAAGTATCCTTGTCCGCCTTATATTTTCTCCTTAGAGTGGGTCCTTCTGGTGGATTCACCATGAATCTACCCTCGTCTACGGTCAAGACGCAAGAGCACCTTGGCGGGGCCCTTGCTTTTTATTCATCATTGGAGTTTGTATAGGTTAGAACTGAAGCTCCCATTCTCCCGCTTGACCGTGGACTGAGAGAGCCAACTCAGCGGCTATGATTCGGATCCCCGGCCAGCACTGTCTCTCGTTGTCCCATAGCGGCGGTTACCTTCTGTAATGGACCCGCCGTGCCGCAGGCAGTCGGCTCTCATGGCTCTCAGATCCTTCAGCGGCCCATCCCCTCGCAAGCTGTCACAAACCGCTACAGGATATCTTTGAATTCCGGCATGTTGAACCGGTCGTCATTGTGAGGCCACCAGGTATATCAGAACTCCTTCCCGCCGTGGCCGTAGTCAAGTCTTATATGGCCGACTGTACTGAGGGCTTTGTCCTTTTCAGGCTCCAGCTCGGAATAGAACAGTCCCGCCTCATCCGGTAAGGCAGGGCGTAAATTCTTGATTATCTTGGGGGTATGCCAGATCATGTTCCTCGCAGAACTGTTCCAAGGTTATTTTCTCTCCAAGCAGGCGGAATACGCCGTTGATTCGGCGTGAAACCGTTTTCTCCCGTTTCAGTAGGTGTAGGGAGAGTATCGTGCCGTCATGATGCATGGGGGCTGCTCCGATGTTAATTCTCATAGGATCTTCTTCTTTCTGAGCTGCGCCTCATATATTGTGCCGTTTTCACCATACTGGTGGGCAAACCACTCAGTAACCTCACGGTTCAGCGTCCATGACAATTCCCTGGCATTTTGGGCGTTGAGTGGGATCACAGTGTGTTAGGCCGTCATCACATCGTCCAGACGCCGGAACAGATCGTACTCCCCCTCATTCATCAGCCTGTGTGGGTCAATAGAACGAAACATATCCAACAGATTTCTTTTGCTGAGATTCGGGTCATTGTTTGGGGACTCCGTACCGATCCACGCATACGAGAGAAACAGGGTGATATCCTGCTCACACAGATGCATAGCCGCCAATTTCAAGTAACCGAACCGGTACGGCGGTGAACATCAGAAGAAGACCTACAGCAGTTTCTGTCGCGTTGATCTGCTGTCTCATATTTTCTGCCAGAAATGGAGTACGCTGGGATCATCCAGCAGATTTCCAGCCGACAGGCTGCCGTCCTCATCGTGGATACCTACCAAGGCATGTCCATAAAAGCATGTTTGACAACCAGCGGTGACATTTTTGTGGGTCGGATGTCAAACCAAAACAGTGTGTGGGCCAGCGACTTCAAGGCGGCAAGGCGTGCCTGAGCGCCGTGTTGGATTTGTTACGGAAGGAATATTGTTGCGTTTTCCCTGAGCCGTCGTAATAATACTCCTCTGTTTCTGAATACTTTCGAGCAGGCTCTTCAGAAATATCCGCACACAAAGCCGCTGCTTCACAACGGCCTGGGTGTCCAATACACCAGCCGCCCCTTCCAAAAAGTTATGAAACGGGCTAGCATATACCAGAGTATGTTCCGCGTTTGACGCTGTCTTGATAACACCCCGATGGAGGGGTTCTGGGGTATCCTGAAAACGGGATTGTAACGCCTCTATCATTTTGAGGACTATGATACCTTTCGGGAGGCAATCTGTGCATACATTAACTTCTATAACAACCATTGACATCAGAAAAAGCTTGGCTGTATGACGTCGGCGGAATTTATCGAAACTTCCACTAAATAAAAAACAGAGGATCCTACTGGCTATAGAATCCTCTGCTTAATTTTTTATCTTTTGCTTTGTCTGCTTGACAAGGAGCAGTTCATCGCCTTTTTGATTTGAAAAAGGGCGTTTATTTCTGCCTTTGGTTCCAAAAAGTGCAAGTCTATTCGATTTCAGGAATCCTCGTCTGGCATCTTTTTTACCTTCAGAAATTTTGCAAATAAAAAGCCGCAACACCCTGGAACAGTAAGCTTACAGCCCACTATATCCAAATTGTTGCGGCTTTTTGGAGCAGGTGAAGGGAATCGAACCCTCGTGTTCAGCTTGGGAAGCTGACATTCTGCCATTGAACTACACCTGCAACTTGATAGCTTATATATGATAGCATAATCGTCTGTACTTTGCAAGGGAAAATTCTCATATTTTGAGGAACAATTCTTCCCCAAAATAATTGGATTATTTTGGAGTATTCCAATCTCTTTTCTTGACTTTCTCTTCTGGGCATACTATAATAAAATTATAAGCAAATAATGAGAGGAGTTATTATTATGAAATTTTATCGCTGTGAGCACTGCGGCAATATCATCACCTTTGTTCATTCCGCCGGCGTACCTGTCATGTGCTGTGGCCAGAAGATGACCGAGCTGGTTCCAGGCACCACTGACGGCGCCGCCGAGAAGCACGTCCCTGTTGTGGAAGTTCAGGGCAGCACTGTTCAGGTCAAGGTAGGCTCTGTGGAGCATCCCATGCTGCCCGAGCATTTTATTCAGTTCATCGCCATCGAGACCAAACACGGCAGCCAAATCAAATATCTCCAACCTGGTGAGAAGCCGCAGGCCTCCTTTGTGCTGGCTGACGGCGATCAGCTGGTGGCCGCTTATGAGTACTGCAACCTCCATGGCCTTTGGAAAGCCTGAACCCATAGTTTCCATGAATCGCAATAGGCGGCGTGACTGTTTGTCGCGCCGCCTTTTTGTCTGCTGATTTTACGACAGCGCGGCCGCCCTGTAAAAAGGGCGGCCGCGCTATTGTCTTATTCCATAAGGATCATTCCGCCAGTTCCGTACAGAAGTTCATAAAGATCTGTGCTACCTCGGCACGGGTGGCCCCGGCGGTAGGCGCCAGGATACCGTTCCCCTTGCCGGACAGCAGACCAGCGTTCACCGCCCAGTCCATGGCCTTCACGGCATAGCTGGAGATGGAGGAGGCGTCCAGATAGCCCTCTGTACCCTTGCCGCTCTGGCTGGTCTTGTACCCCTCGTTCTGGGCGTAGCGGTACAGGATGGCCGCCAGCTGCTCCCGTGTAATGGGATCGTTGGGGCCGAAGGTGTCCCCGTAGCCGGACACGATGCCCTCACCGGCCGCCCAGGAAATGGCGTCGGCGTACCAGGCTCCCTCCGCCACGTCAGCGAAGTCAGCGCTGCCGGCCGCGGGCTTGCCCTCCAGGCTGTACAGCATCTGGGCCACCATGGCACGGGTCAGGGTGCTGCCGGGGACGAACTCCCGGTCGGACACACCGGACATCAGGCCGTTGTCCAGAGCGTAGTCCACCGCCTCATGGTACCAGGCGTCCTCGTCCACATCCCGGAAGCCGGCGGAGGGGCAGGTATCCTGGTGGTCGATCTCCACGAAGGAGGCCTCAATGGTCACCTTGGACCGGGGCATCTTGAAGGTATACTTGCCATCGCCCTTGTCGGTCAGCTTGATCTCGTCCCCATTCTTGTCGGTGACGGTCAGCTCGTCCAGCTCATAGCCCTCGTCGGGCTTGACGGTGATGGTCACCGTCCGGCCGCTGGAGGCGCTCTTGGGGGACACGGTCACGCTGCCGTTGTCAATGTTCTTGTCCACGCTGATGGAGTAGCTGCTGGAGCCGCCGCCTCCTCCACCGCCGCCAGCGCTATTGATCGTATAGACGAACTCCGCCACATCGCTGTCAAGAGAGTCTTTATACAGGCCCTTGGTATAGGCTTTTACAGTAGTGCTGGAGCTAATCGTCAAGGCTCCGGTATATTCCTGACTCGTGTCAGATGCGGTGGGATCAGAGCCGTCCAGAGTATAATAAATCTTGGAAAATTTAGGCAGAGTTGTGGTAGACAACTCTACGGTCTGAGTACCAATATAGGTGCCCGCCGCCGGAGAAGCAACGGGAGCCGCGGCCTTTTGCAGCATCATAACCAGTTGTTTTTGTCCGTCTTCTGCATCCTGTTCTACAATCTGATATTTCGCCCGGTTATCAACAAAGTTGTTGACAGACGCTCTTCCGCTCTCATAGGGAGCGGTAAATTCTTTACTGAGTTCGGGCGAGGAGTTGATATAGATGCCGATTTTTGCATCCTGCGACAGTCCCCCTTCTCCAATGGTCAGCAGGACATTGGAGACTGTATTGAGCCAGAGGTCGGAATCGATCTCTTTCCCTCCATCGGTTCCTTTGTTGCCGAGGATGGTGGCCGTACCGGATACCTGGACACTTCCCATACCGGCGTAGACGCCACCCTGAAGGGTCCCGGAAGTATTTCCAGCAATCACGCCGCCATTCATGATAAATTTTGCGTTGCCGACTAAGTGGACACCGCCAGCGCTCTGCTTGCCACCGTTATTTCCAGTGATCGTGCCGCCCTCCATAACAAAGGTAGCGCCGCCTTGTATCGTCACACCGCCGCCGCGGGCATTGCTGCCAACACCTCCAGTGAGCTTACCGGCATTGCTGCCGCTGCTGTCTTTCAGGGTAAAGGTATTTGCCGTGACCAGCAGGATATGGCTTCCTTCGGGGGCCGTGATGGTCTGGCCGTTCAAATCCAAGGTCATGGTTTTTCCGACAGAGAGCGAATCACCGAGGGTCACACTCCGCAGTAATTTCACAGTACCTTCCTCACCAACAGCATCGATGGCGGCCTTCACAGAAGTGTACTTCTCCCCACCCTCTACTTGGGCAACAAATTTCTCTTCTTCAGCAATGGGGACAATTTCAACTTCCTGTACCTCGCCAACCTTAGGAGGGGCAACAGTTACGGGAATCTCTGTTACAATGGTATCACTAGAGTTGTCCGCCTTTTGGGATACATGGAAGGTATAATCCCCTTCGGACAGGGAATAAATGACATATTTTTCGCCCTTCTTGACCGCTGTATCAAAATCGTTGAACGCAGTAATGGGGCTGCCGTCCGCCTTGGTCACGGTGACCTTGTCATTCTCGGTCAGGCCGTCCAGCACGATCAAGTTGCGGTTGACCACCTTTACGTCAGTATCTTCGATGGTCACAGCGCTTGCGGTATTCCAGTCACAGTGGGTCTTGTAGATGACCACATTGCCCTTATATGTATTGCCGCTGATCGTGGCCTTCAGGGCCGACTTCCCCTCGGGGTTCAGCTTGGAATTTTCGCCGTCCAGCCAGTACTGATACTGGGCATAGTCCCACAGCTGGATATAGGCGGCGTCCCAGTCGCCGGAATCAAAGGTATTGCCGGTGATCTGAATATCAGTCTCCTCTGTGGCGGGTTTGCCCCAGTAGCCGTCGAAGGGCACACGGACATTGGTGAAGGTGTTTCCTTCAAAGGTGATGGCTCCCGCCGCGCTGTTGTCGCCACAGGTGTAATAGCCCCGCTCCCAGTTGGTGAAGTCACAGTTTTGAACTGTGATGCTGGGCTGATGGATGTATAAGGCAATCGTATCCTTCAAATCGTCCTTTTTATTTTCAAAAGAACAGTTGTCCAAGGTAAGTCCATCGCAGGCTCCGCCGCTGATGACCGCGGTCCCGTCCTCGGACACAAAGTCGAGGCCCTTCAGGGTAACATCCGCCGCCGTCACAGCCACCTTGCTGTCTTTGTCGGTCTTGACTGTGGCGGTCACGCCATCGGCAGTCTGGACGGTAACGCCGCTCACCGCAATGGAGAAGGGCTCATATGTACCAGAGCGGGTGATGGTGACCGTTTTGTTGTCGCTTTCGGCGGTGACAGCCTCCAGCGCCTCTGCGAGGGACACATATTTGTTGTCGCCCACATACGCCACGCTGTTGTCAACAGTCACTTCCTTATCATTGACAGTCGCCTGGATATCAACTGTACCGGCATTATTGGTCGTAACATCATTGTAAAAATCGCCATGAGGGGTAATCGAATCTGTGACATCCCTGCCGCCTGAAAGGGCCTGATTCACAGTCGCTGTACAATCGCTAATCGTAGTCTTTCCCGCAGCGCTATTCATAGCCGTACCGACCAGCGCGCCAAATTCATCGCCAACCTCGCTGTCCGGGTTTGTTATGGTCAGGTTTCCTTCGTAGGTGCAGTTCGTCATCGTGTTGCCGTAGTGGAGGATGCCCAGGAGCCCGCCCACGTCAGAGGTGGAGCCGATGACGTCGATCTTCACATCACAACCGCTGATCGTAATGTTACCCTCACCCATGAAGCCGACGAGGCCGCCTACATAGGTGCGGTATTCCTCGGATTCCGCTTTTACATAGCTGCCATCGCCGCCAGTCACATCCACATTGGTGATATTCGCATAGGCATTCTTCCCGAACGCGCCGCCCACATAGGCATAGCCGTCTACCTGGATCAGGCCGGTCACGTTGATATTGGTGTATTTTGAGGTGTAGGGCGTTCCGGCCACAGCGCCAACATCCAGGTAACCCTCTACCTGTGCGTTGTTCAGCGTAAAGTCTTTGATTTCGCCGCCTGTTGTAAATCCGAACAGGCCGACATCACTGCTATTTCCTGTGATTTTCAAATTGGAGATAGTGTTCCCCTGGCCGTCAAAGGTCCCCTGAAATGGCTTCCCATTCCTCCCGATGGGCGTCCATTCCTTCCCCTCCAGGTCGATATTCTCCCCCAACTTGATAGTCTTTTTTTGGAAGGAAGTCCCCCCATTGACCAGTTGGGCCAGACCCGCCAGGTCGGCGGCAGAGGAGATAGTATACTCGTCCCCATCTCCTGTATACCACTCCGTGCTGGCGCTCTCCGCCCATGTGTCCCCCTCTTCCGCAAACACAGAGAAGGGAAGCATCGACACTATCATCACTAAAGCCATAATCGAGGATAAAATTTTTCGCTTCACATCCGATTCTCCTTTACCTAAAAATACAGTCGGAGGCGGGTCCGCTCCCCCGGGGCAAGGGAAATGTTTGTCCCCTTTTGGGGGACAAACAGAAAGCGGGTCCCGCTTTCGTCCTGTTTTGAGATTATTATATAATAGAAGCAGGAAAACCGCAACTATTATCAATATCTTTTCTGCCTCGTCCAACAAATTTTTACACATAAACAGGAGGGACCGGCCCGCTGCGGGCCGGTCCCTGTGTTTACTCCGCTTCAGGTTGGCCGCCTGCCCCGGACCATATCTGGTCCAGGCGGTACAGCATCTGTACGGTTTCCTCCCGGGTGGTGAAGGACTGGTATCGCTGGTTGCCCTCTCCGTCTCCAGCCACGATGCCGGATTCCTCCGCCCATTTCCGGGCTTGGGCCGACCAGTCGCTAGGAGACCATCTGGCCCGTTTAGCCAGATAGGCGTCCATCATACGGTCAAATTGCTCCTGCGTCATAGGCTCCTCCTCATGCTCGCCGTCAGTCAGCATGGCCTCGGCCACGTCCTGGCGGAACTGGTCCATAGTTACCCCGTGTTTGGGCCACCACTGGAGCACGTCGCCGTGCTGGCTGGCAATACCCAGGTCGTAGCCCTCGGCGTGGCAGATGACCACGCCGGGCTCCAGGGGGTCCAGAGAATACTGGCGACACAGCAGGGCAGTGAGCTGGACCGCGTTGTGATAGATGTCATCAAAATAGGCCTGATTGGCCGCTACATCATACCCCACCATCTCGTCGCCACGGTAGGTGTGTCCGGCAGGCTCACAGCACTCAAAAGAAATATGAGTGTTGTTCGCGCTCCTGCCGGAGGTGCCTGTACCCGCATGCCAGCCCCGGATGATCCAGGGCAGTGTCTGAATGGCTCTGTCCCGTGCCACGAACGCGTGGACGCACTTTTCTACGCCCGGCTTGTTCCACCGGCGGATGAACACCTCCGGGTCCGGCTGGGCTACCCCGGTGGAGTGGACCATAATTCCTTTGGGCACAATGGTCCGCCCTGCCTGATAGCAGTCATTCTCTGTCAAAAACTGTTGGGTCAGATCAAGTTCCATATGCCCTCCTTCGCTTCTGCGTCCCCAACCGGGGACGCTCCATCCTATGCTCCGGGCCGTTTCCGGGTGCCCCCGCATAGAAACATCGTTGACACAGAGCGAAATATCTTTTACAATAAGGCTTGTGTATAAAAGGAGGTCATTTTGTGGAACTGAGGGAGAAAAAGTTGAACAGCAACCCCAGCGCGTTGCTGCCCATCCTGATATTTCTGGTACTTTATCTGGGTATGGGACTGATTTTTGAATACGGCATCGGCATCAACATGGCATTCTATGATATCCCCATCGTAGTCACCTTCATGGTTGCCCTGTTGGTGGCGTGCTTACAGAACAAAAAGCTCTCTTTTGACGAGAAGCTGGTTCTGATGGGCCGGGGCGTAGGCGACAAAAATATTATCACTATGATCCTCATCTTCCTGGTCGCCGGTGTGTTTGTGGGCGTGACCGGGCGGAACAGCGCCGAGGCCGTGGCCTATTTTCTGCTGTCCATCGCCCCTGCCTGGGCCTCTGTGGCGGTTCTGTTCGTCGCCGCCTGCTTTGTGTCCACTGCTATGGGCACCTCTACCGGCACCATCACCCTGATCACCCCCATTGCCGTGGCCGTATCCCAGGTGTCCGGGTTCTCCCTGCCCCTGTGTGTAGGCACAGTCATGGGAGGCGCCATGTTCGGGGATAACCTGTCCTTCATCTCCGACACCACCATCGCCGCCTGTTCCACCCAAGGCTGTGAGATGCGTGACAAGTTCCGTGCCAATGTGAAGATTGCCCTTCCCGCCGCCATCGCCACCCTGGCGGTCATTCTGGCGGTATCCTTCAACTCCGGCGTGGGACAGATCGAGATTCCGGAAATCAATCTGCTGCTCCTCATCCCCTATGTGCTGGTTCTGGTTGGCGGCCTTCTGGGCGTCAACGTATTTGTGGTACTTATTATAGGCATCATATCCGGCCTGACCATCACCGTAGGCACCGGTCTGGCCGCTGGCACCATCGCTACCGGCGCGGATGTGCTGGAGCTGCTGAAAGCCATGCGGGATGGCGCTTCTGGTATGTTCGAAACGATCCTGGTCACCGTTTTAGTGTCCGCTATGTGTGCCCTCATCCGGGAGAATGGCGGCTTTGAGGCCCTGCTGGCCTTTATCCGCCGGGTATTCAAGGGCCGTGTGGGCGGCCGGCTGGGCGTAGGCCTGCTGGTAGGTGCCATGGATATCTCTACCGCCAACAACACTGTAGCGATTGTTATGGCTGGCCCCATTGCCAAGGAGATCAGTGAGGAATATGGCATCAGCCCCAAGGAGTCGGCCTCTCTTTTGGACACCTTCTCCTGCATCTTCCAGGGCATCATTCCCTATGGCGCCCAGATGCTGATTGCGGTGTCCGCCTCCGGCATCTCCGCTTTTGAAATCATTCCCAACCTGTTCTACCCCTATCTGCTGGCTGTAGCTTCAATCGTCTACATCCTGGTGGGGGCCGGCAAGAATGCAAAGGGTTGATCTTCTCCCACTGCATCATACTGAAAAAAAAGCTGCCGTAGCTCTGGCTGCGGCTGCTTTTTTGCCTATTGAAAAAATATTTGAAATTTTTTTGACCTTTTAGAAGGAATTTAAGGAGAAATTTCGTATTTATATATAAGGGGTTTCATGTCCCCGTACACCCATCAGCTCCATCGACCAGAAAGAGAGAGAAAAAGGAGGGCCGTGGGATGACCTTGCGTGAACAGACACAGCGCCGGGAGGACAGCCTCCTCTCCCCTTTTGCCTGCCGCTCCGCCCAGTCCCGTGGACGGGCACGGCAGGAGAAGGAGTGCGATATCCGCACTCCCTTCCAACGAGACATCGACCGGATCGTCTATTCCAAGGCATTCCGCCGTCTGAAGCATAAGACCCAGGTCTTTCTTCAGCCGGAGGGAGACCACTACCGGACCCGGATGACCCACACCCTGGAGGTATCCCGTATCGCCCGGACCATTGCCCGTGCCCTGGATCTCAACGAAGATCTGACCGAGGCCATTGCCCTAGGGCATGATCTGGGCCACACCCCCTTTGGCCATGCTGGGGAGCGAATGCTGGCCCAGCTGATGCCGGAGGGCTTTGCCCACTACCAGCAGTCCGTGCGTGTGGTGGACCGGCTGGAAAAAAATGGCCAGGGACTAAACCTGACCTGGGAGGTCCGCAACGGCATCCTCTGCCACACCAAGGGCACCCCGGCTGCTACGCTGGAGGGCCAGGTGGTCCGTCTGGCCGACCACATCGCCTATATCAATCACGACATCGAGGACGCCCTCCGCGGTGGTGTCATCTTTCCCATGGACATCCCCCTGGAGGTATCCAACGTTCTGGGCTTCACCCACGGCGACCGGATCAACACCCTAGTTCAGGACGCTATCACCGCCAGCCAGGGACAGGATCATATTGTCCAGTCCCATCCGGTGGAGGAGGCCATGCTGGCTCTGAAAGATTTTATGTTCGCCAGCGTATACACCAATCCCCTGGCCAAGGGGGAGGAAGGAAAGGCCCAGAATATGCTTCAGGCCCTGTTCCAGTATTACCAGGGAAATCCAGATGAACTGCCCTCCGACTTCCAGACCATCCGCCTGGAGGATGGGGTAGACCGGGCCGTATGCGACTATATCGCCGGAATGACCGATCCTTTCGCGGTAGAGAAGTATAAGGAGCTCTTCATTCCAAAAGGCTGGACTGTTCTCTAGGACTTGCTCTCTGTCTGGGCCTCCAGAGGGATAATTCTGATAAAAAGGGGTTAAAAATAGAGGGATTCCCCTATTTTTCGAGAGAGGAGGAGCGCATTGGCCATTCCAGAACCATTCTTGGACGAGCTTCTGGACCGCACCGATATTGTAGATCTGGTGTCCGAGTCCGTCCGGCTGACACAAAAGGGCCGGAACTACTGGGGCCTGTGCCCCTTCCACAGTGAAAAGACTCCCTCCTTCTCCGTATCCGCTGACAAGCGCATCTTCAAGTGCTTTGGATGCGGCAAGGGAGGCGGCGCCATCAATTTTGTGATGGAGCTGGACAACCTCTCCTTTCGAGAGGCGGTGGAGGTGTTGGCCAAGCGGGTCGGAATGGAGGTGCCAGACAGCGGCCCCTCCGCCGGGATGCGGGAGCGGCGGGAAAAACTGCTGGAACTCAACAAGCAGGCCGCCCGGACCTTCCACAAGTGGCTGTACGCTCCCGAGGGGGCGGAGGGACTGGCCTATCTGCAAAAGCGTGGGCTGTCCCGCTCCACCCTGACCAACTTCGGGCTGGGCTTCGCTCCCAACAGCTGGGACGCCCTGATCCAGGCCCTGGCCGATCAGGGCTATGACAAGCGGGATTTGCTGGACGCCGGTCTGGCCGTCAACAACAAGGACGGCCGCATCTATGACCGATTCCGCAATCGGGTCATGTTCCCCATCATTGACGTCCGTGGAAACGTCATTGGCTTTGGCGGCCGGGTAATGGACGATTCCACCCCTAAATACCTCAACTCCCCGGACACACCGGTATACAACAAAAGCCGGAACGTCTTTGCCCTGAATATTGCCAAGACCTCCAAGGCCGGGCGGGTCATTCTCACCGAAGGGTATATGGACACTATCTCCCTTCACCAGGCAGGCTTTGACTGTGCTGTGGCCTCTCTGGGCACCTCTCTCACCAGTGAGCACGCCCAACTGCTGGCCCGGTATTTTCAGGAGGCCATCATCTCCTATGACGGCGATGGGGCCGGAGTGGCGGCCGCCCAGCGGGCTATCCCCCTGCTGGAAAAGGCCGGCCTGAAAGTAAAGGTACTGCGGATGCAGGGCGCCAAGGACCCGGACGAGTTTATCAAGCGTTTTGGCAGGGAGGCCTTCGCCAAGCTGCTGGAGCGCAGCGAGAACCAGGTGGACTACCGCCTGGCTCAGATCCAAAAAAAATATGATTTGACCGACGATGGGCAGAAGGTGGCTTTTCTTCAGGAGGCGGCCCAGCTTATCGCTTCTCTGTCCAGCGCCGTAGAGCGGGAGATCTACGGCGGCCACGCCGCCCAGACCGCCGGAATCACCCCGGAAGCCATGGCTCAGGAAATCAAGCGTGCCTTCTCAGCTCGGCTCCGCAAGGAGAAAAAGCGCCAGGAGCGTATAGACCTGTCTCCGGCCAGCCAGCTCCAGCCCCAGGCCAGATCGCTCCGATATGACAATATCCGCTCCGCCCGCGCGGAGGAGGGCCTTGTCCGCCTGCTGCTGCTGGACCCATCCCTGGCGGGACAGATGGGCGGGATCACGGGGGAGGGATTTTCCTCCCCCCTGCTGGGCAAGGTCTTTGACCTGCTCCTCCGCCGAGCTAATGAGGGGCTGTCCACCCAGCTCTCCGCCCTCTCCGGCCATCTGACTGGGGAGGAGATGGACCATTTGGCCTATGTGGTCAGTCAGCCGGAGTCCTTGGCCCACTCTCAACAGTCCATCCGGGACTACATATCCGTCATCCAGCGGGAGGCCCTCCGGCGCGGCGCCGGACAGGAGGACTCCCTGCTGCTGGCGGCACAGAGAAAGTATCAGGAAAAGAAAGCATATATGGAGGAGAAACCATGAACACCAACAAGAATGTGAGCCCCAAGACCGCTGAAGCGGTGGAGAATCAGGAAGCTGCCGTTTCCCAGCCCGACATCCAGTCCCGCATGGAGGCGGGCAAGGTCGAGGTCATGAAGGTCGTGGGCGGCATACCCGGCGCGGAAAAGCTGGGCGAGCTGATCGAGCGGGGCAAGAAAAAAGGCAATCTTTCCTCCTCCGAGCTGATGGATGTGCTGGAGGATATGGACTTGGGCGCCGAGCAGATGGACAAGATCTACGACACGCTGGAAAACCTGGGTATTGACACTGTGGGCGAGGACTACATCCCCGACCTGCCCGATGACGTCGAGCCAACCATTGAGGCCATCGAGGATCTGCCCGAGGAGGAGATCGTAGACCCCAACTCCATGGCCGACTCCCTTGGCACCGACGATCCAGTGCGGATGTATCTGAAGGAGATTGGCAAGGTGAATCTGCTCACCTCCGACGAGGAGATCGAGCTGGCCCAGATCATGGAGGCGGGAAACGCGGCCTCTGAACAGCTGGCGGAGCTAGAGAATGCTGGTGAGGAGATCCCCGACGAGGTCCGGGTGGAGTTGACTCAGGCCATCAAGAAGGGGGAGCGGGCCAAGCAGCGGCTGGCTGAGGCCAACCTGCGTCTTGTGGTCTCTATCGCCAAGCGGTATGTGGGCCGTGGGATGCAATTCCTGGACCTGATTCAGGAGGGTAATCTGGGTCTTATCAAAGCTGTGGAGAAGTTTGACTTCACTAAGGGCTTCAAGTTCTCCACTTACGCCACCTGGTGGATCCGCCAGGCCATCACTCGTGCCATCGCCGACCAGGCCCGGACCATCCGCATCCCGGTTCATATGGTGGAAACTATCAACAAGGTCATCCGGGTGTCCCGCCAGCTCCTCCAGGAACTGGGCCACGACCCCACCCCTGAGGAGATCGCGGCTGAGATGAATATGCCTGTGGAGCGGGTGCGTGAGATCTTGAAAATCGCTCAGGAACCTGTCAGCCTGGAAACCCCCATCGGCGAGGAGGAGGACAGTCATCTGGGCGACTTCATCCCCGATGAGGACGCCTCCGAGCCCGCCGAGGCCGCCTCCTTCACCCTACTGAAGGAACAGCTGGTAGAGGTGCTGTCCACCCTCACCCCCCGGGAGGAAAAAGTGCTCAAACTGCGCTTCGGCATTGAAGATGGACGGACCCGCACGTTGGAGGAAGTCGGCAAGGAATTCAACGTCACCCGGGAGCGCATCCGCCAGATCGAGGCCAAGGCCCTCCGAAAGCTGCGCCATCCCAGCAGGAGCAAGAAGCTGAAGGACTTTTTAAACTGACCGGTTTTCAGCGGTCCTTAAAACACCATCGGCGGGGCGCGTGAGTGGAGGCGCCCCGCCATTTCCTTTTTACTTTTGGACTGATTATTTTCAACTCTGTTAATTTCGCTGTGTACTGAATGAAACAGAAAAATATGATAAAGTGAACAAAAAGTTAAACTGGAATTTGACGGGAGTTTATGATGTCAAAATTAAGTGACTTAATCAATGCAGAAGATGGGTTTCTTGTAAGGTTAAGATGTGAAAACACCTTTGATGAAGAGAAATATTTAGATATTAAAAATGAAATTTTAATTGAAACACCAAAATGGAAAACACAAGGGTTTGTTTTGAATTGTGATGTTGAAGCGTTAATTAGTCTGATTGACCAATTAGCAGGAGGGAGTCGCTTCTTTAACGAAGAAACAGAGATCAGGGTTGAGGACGCTTGTATGGAAATAGAAGAAATCATAAGCTGTTTAGAAAGCTAACTTCTAATTTATTGGGCTGTCCGCATGAAGGCGCACCTCCCTCCGCTATTTTGGCGAAGGGAGGTTGTTTTATCCTAAATCGGTCTAAAGGGTAAAACGGCGTCCCGATATCTGTGTTTGACAAAACCTCCATTTCATTGTAAGATTGGAAAAAGCGCTTTCGCCGCTCCGCTCCAAAGCTGGGATGAAGTACACCGTCCCGCAGCCCCTCCCAGGTCCTCCTGGTGCTGGCAGCCGCGTTGAGCCAAGGCTCATTTCGATGATTGTGGTTCCATGAGGGCGCCCAAAGGCGTCCTCATGGCTTTTTTTCACTAAAATCTTTCATAGAGGGGGAATGGAAATGATAGAAGAAAAAAATGAGGACCGGCAGTCCTTTGACCAGGATGCTGTCATGGTATACATAGATCCCCAGCTGATGCAGGGGCTAGCGGACGTAGCCGCCCAAAAGGCGGCCAACTTTCAGGAGCTGCTGTCCGCCGCCCAGGAGGGCGATTTGGAATCCGCCTATCAGGTGGCCCTCAGCTACGCCAATGGCCGTGGCACCTCCAAGGATTCGGAGCTTGCCTTTCAGTGGTTCCAACGTGCCGCAGACGGTGACCACATCGCCGCCCAATACCAGTTGGGGGTGTGCTTCTTGCGGGGCATCGGAACGGAAGCGGATATCCCCAGGGGACTGGAGCTGATTACTTCTACCGCAGATCAGGACTACCTCCCTTCCGTCTGTGAACTTGGTCTGTGCTACGAGATGGGTACCGGGGTGGAGGAGAGCAAGGAGCGCGCCGCCGAGCTCTACCGTCAGGCCGCCCAGCAGGGGGACGCCAGGGCACAGTGCAACCTGGGCTTCTTCTACTACCGGGGCATCGGCGTGGAGGAAAGCGACAGCGAGGCGGTCTACTGGTTCTCCCAGGCCGCTGAACAGGAGTATCCAAGGGCCCAGTTCCTGCTGGGCGAATGCTATGACCTGGGCTTTGGTGTGGAGGCGGACATGGCCCATGCTGTGGAGCTGTATACCAAAGCCCACAATGGAGGGTATCCCCCCGCCACCTGCTCTCTTGGCCTGTGCTATGAGCTGGGCAAAGGCGTAGAGGAGGACAAGGAGCGCGCCGCGCGCCTCTATCTTCAGTCCGCCGAGGAGGAGGACCCCAGGGCACAATGCAATCTGGGCTTCTTCTACTACTGGGGCATCGGGGTAGAGAAGGACCTGGCACAGGCAGTCCTCTGGTTCTCCCGCTCCGCGGAGCAACAGTATCCCCGTGCCCAGTACCTGTTGGGACACTGTTACGAATTTGGCTATGGCGTTGAGAAGTCCTTGGAAAAGGCGGTGGCCCTCTATCAGGCCGCCCACCATCGTTCTTACAGTGACGGCACCTGTGCCCTTGGCCTATGTTACGAGCTGGGCACCGGCGTGGAACAGGACAAGGCCAAGGCGGTGGAGCTGTACCGCCAGGCCGCCCAGCAGGGCAACGCCCGCGCCCAGTGCAACCTGGGCTTCTGCTACTACCAGGGCATCGGCGTAGAGACGGACGACAAAACAGCGGTGGAGTGGTTCCAAAAGGCCGCCGACCAGGAGTATCCGCGGGCAATGATGCTGCTGGGTGAGTGCTATGAGAATGGCTATGGAATAGATAGGGATGCCGCGAAAGCGGTGGCGCTGTATACCAAGGCCCATGAGGCCGGACACCCTCCCGCCACCTGTTCCCTGGGACTGTGCTACGAGATAGGGACAGGCGTAGAGGTGGACAAGACCAAGGCCGTCCAGCTCTATCGCCAGGCCGCCGAGGAGGAGGACGCCCGCGCCCAGTGCAACCTGGGCTTCTGCTACTATCGGGGCATCGGGGTAGAGGCGGACGACAAGCAGGCGGCGGAGTGGTTCCAAAAGGCCGCCGACCAGAACTACCGCCGGGCCATCTACCTGCTTGGTGAGTGCTATGAGTACGGCTATGGTCTGGAGAAGGACGTGAAGCGGGCCATAGAGCTATACACCAAGGCCCACGAGGCCGGCTATCCCCCCGCCGCCTGCTCCCTGGGCCTGTGCTATGAGATAGGGACAGGCGTGGAGATAGACAAGGTCAAGGCGGTAGAGCTCTACCGTCAGGCCGCCCAGCAGGGGGACGCCAGGGCACAGTGCAACCTGGGCTTCTGCTATTACCAGGGCATCGGCGTGGAGGCGGACGATAAGCAGGCCGCTGTATGGTTCCAGAAGGCCGCCGACCAGGACTACCTCCGAGCCATCTACCTGCTGGGAGAGTGCTATGAGTACGGCTATGGCCTGGACAGGGACGAGCAACAGGCCGTAGCGCTGTACACCAGGGCACAGCAGGCGGGCTATCCCTCCGCCGCCTGTTCCCTGGGCCTGTGCTACGAGCTGGGCACCGGCGTGGAGATAGATAAGGCCAAGGCTGTTCAGCTCTACCGCCAGGCCGCTGAACAGGGGGACGCCAGAGCACAGTGCAACCTGGGCTTCTGCTATTATCAAGGCATTGGCATAGAGATGGACGACAGCCAGGCTGTTGTATGGTTCCAGAAGGCTGCCGAGCAAAATTACCTTCGGGCGGTCATGCTGTTAGGAGAGTGCCGGGAAAACGGCTATGGTATCGAACGGGACATGGCCCAGGCTGTGGAGCTGTATACCAAGGCTCATGAGGGAGGCTATCCTCCAGCCACCTGCTCTCTGGGCCTGTGCTATGAGATGGGCCGGGGCGTGGAGCAGGACAAGGCCAAAGCCGCCCAGCTCTACCGCCAGGCCGCTGACCGCGGAGATGCCAGGGCACAGTGTAATCTGGGCTTCTTCTACTACCATGGCATCTCCGTGTCGGTCGATGACAGCCAGGCCGCCCAGTGGTTCCAAAAGGCCGCGGACCAGGACTACCCAAGAGCCCAAATGCTGCTAGGCGAGTGCTATGAAAATGGCTACGGGGTAGAGCGGGATATTACCAAGGCGGTGGAGCTGTATACCAGCGCCCATGAGCGGGGAAACGCAGCCGCCACCTGTTCTCTTGGCCTGTGTTACGAATTAGGCCGAGGCGTAGAGGAGGACAAGGGAAGGGCCGCCCAGCTCTACTGCCAGGCCGCCGACCACGGCAACGCGCGGGCCCAGTGCAACCTGGGCTTCTTCTACTACCACGGCATCTCTGTCAAGCAGGATTATGCCAAGGCCGCGGAGCTGTTTCAACAGGCCGCAGACCAGGACAACGCTAGGGCCCAGTATCTGTTGGGCCAGTGCTACGAGCACGGTCAGGGCGTGGCCAAGGACTTGTCCCGGGCCATGGAGCTGTATCACCAGGCTGCGGACGGTGGAAGTAAGGACGCCAAGGAGCGGCTGGAAAAAGGCCACTCTGCCAAGGGGACCTCTGGACAGGAGGCTCCTAAACAGGAGAAGGGCCTATTGAAAAAGGCCCTCAAGCTGTTCAAAAAATGAGCTTCCATTTTTTCATCGGAATTGGAAACAATAGAAAAACGAGGCAGCTCTCGCTGCCTCGTTTCTCATTCTTTTTTTAAGGCCTGGATGGCGGCGTGGGCCGCCATCTGCTCTGCCTCTTTCTTGCTCCGGCCGGTGCCGGCGCCCAGAGGGGCGCCGTTCAGATCCACCTCCACGAAGAACCGCTTGTCATGGTCAGGGCCCTCCTGGCCGGTCAGCCGATACTGTAGGACCTGTCCACTCTCCCGCTGGACCAGCTCCTGGAGGGCGGTCTTGTAGTCCCTGGGCTTGGTCAGCCCGGCCACCTCCCGGCTTAGGATATACTTTTGGATGATCTTACGGGCCGATCCGATGCCTCCGTCCAAATAGACGGCGGCCAGCACCGCCTCCACAGCGTCGGCCTGGATAGACGGCCGGCGGCGGCCTCCGCCGCTCTCCTCCCCCCGACCCAGGCGGAGATACTCCCCCAGGCCCAACTCCTGTGCTACCTCTACCAGGCTCTCCTCGCATACCAGGGCGGCCCGTGTCCGGGTCAGCTCCCCTTCCGGCAGGTCCGGGTGGTTGCGGTACAGGTGGTCAGCCACCACCATCCCCAGGATGGAATCCCCCAAAAACTCCAGCCGCTCGTTGCTCTGGAGCTTTCCCCGGCTCTCATTGGCGCAGGAGCTGTGGGTCAGGGCGTTGTCCAGCAGTCCCCGGTCCTGAAAGGTATAGCCCAGCTTTTCCTCCAAACTTTTCATTCCAAACTCCTTCAAGGGGTCAGTCTTTCTGGCCCGTTACAAGGCAAAACTCCGCCTTCGGCGGAGTTTCGCGTTTTCTCGATCAGTCGACCTTGTTCTGCAGGAACCGAACCAGATCTCCAACCGTGGTGATGGAGGCAGCTTCCTCCTCCCCCAGCTCGTCGATGCCGAATTCTTCCTCCATGGCCATGGACAGATCCACGATATCTACCGAATCAGCGTTCAAATCGTCGGCAAAAGAGGTCTCCATCGTGATAGTGTCCGCATCCACATTGAATTGCTCCGCAATGAGCGCGCACAGTTTTTCAAAGATCATATCTCGGTGCTCCTTTTGTTCGTGCCCCAGGCACTTTTTCTGTCCTTACTATATGCAGAAACTTCCTTACTGTCAATAGGGTTTTCCCATTTTGTGCGTCTTTGTGTAAAATCATTCTTCTCCGTGGACCGCCGGCACCTCCAGACGCATCACATCCACGTTGGCGGAAATGTTGTCTACGATGCCGGAGGATACGCACTGCCGGGCCTGGCGGACGGCGTTTTTAATGGCGTAGGCGTCGGAGGAGCCGTGGGCCTTGATAACGGGCCGGGAGATGCCCAGCAGGGCGGTGCCCCCTACCTCGTCGGAGCTCATAATCTTCTTAAACTCCTTCAGCCCTCCGGAGACCAACAGGGCAGCCAGCTTGGTGGCCAGGTTCTTCTTAAACATCCGCTTCATCTCCCTGGCCAGGAACAGGCCGGTGCCCTCCATGGTCTTGAGGAAGATGTTGCCCGAATAGCCGTCGGACACGATGACATCCACCGCGCCCTCCACTGCCTCCCGAGCCTCCACATTGCCTACGAAGTTGATGCGGCCGGCCTTGGACGCCTCCTCCAGCATGGGATAGACCGTGGTTTGAAGGGAGGTGCCCTTTGAGGGCTCCGCCCCGATGTTCAGCAGACCCACTTTGGGCTCTGGACGGCCTAGCACATGCTCGGCGTAATAGGAGCCCATGTAGGCGAACTGGAGCAGGTACTCCGGGGGACACTCGGCGTTGGCCCCACAGTCGATAAGGACAGCTCCCCCGTTTCCGGTGGGTACCACGGGAGCTAGGGCCGCCCGGCGGATACCCTTGATGCGCTTGACCACCAAAGTGGCTCCGGCCAGCAGGGCGCCGGTGGAGCCGGCGGACACGAAGGCGTCTCCTTCTCCGTTTTTCAGCAGGTTCAGCCCCTGGGTCAGAGAGGAGTCCTTCTTCTCCCGGAAGGCGGTGGCCGGGTTGTCGCACATCTCCACCACCTCGCTGGCGTGGGCGATCTCCACCCCGGCGGGCAGGTCCTTGATCCCGCTCTCCTCCATCACCTTCAGAATCTCCTCCCCGCGGCCCACCAGGATAATATCCACGCCGTATTCCTGGTTGGCCTGGATGGCGCCCAGCACAGGGGCCTTGGGGGCGTTGTCGCCGCCCATGGCGTCTACGATGATCTTCATACAGTACCTTCTTTCTTTTCCGGGTCCAGTGGTCTGGCCTCGTCGGTAAGGCCCGGCAGATAGTCCGCGGACACATTGTAATGCCTGCAAATGGCGGCCAGTTTGTCAAAGGAGGTCGCCTTACGGCCATTTTCTATATCGCTGATGGAAGCCTGTGTCGCTCCGATTGCCTCTGCCAGATCCTTTTGCTGTTCTCCACGGCCTTTTCTCAGCTTCTTCACTCTTATGCAAAAAATGTCCTTATGAAGCATGGGCTCCCCACTTGGCAAAATATATCTTTTAGCATTATTATATTTCTATCAGCATTTTAATGGCGGCATCATTATGAATCAATACTTGGAGAATCTCTATAATTGGGAAACTGACCAGGCCCATCTGAATTTTGGCCGCGATGGGGAGTATCAGTCCTCCCTCGCCCAAGCGGAAACACTTTGGCCGTCCGCCGGGTATGACGCAGCCTTCGATGGGCGGCGAGACGAGCCCCTTCGGTGCGCTGATCGCTTGCAGGACAAGCGGTCACGGCTCTAAATCCAATTTCCCCAGTGCCTCCAGAGCCCGTTTGGAAATTTCAGCGTTTTTGTTCCGTTTCCCCTTTACCCGGTAGCCCAACTGGGGGATCAGTCCGAAGTTGATATTCATTGGTTGAAAGTTTACCACACTTTGGTCGCTGATGTAAAGAGCCAGAGCGCCTATGGCCGTCTCACGGGGGAAGTTGACAGGCTCCTTGCCCTCCAGCCGGCGGGCCAGCTCGATGGCTGCCAGGGCTCCGGAGGCGGTGGATTCTACATAGCCTTCCACCCCGGTGATCTGTCCGGCAAACATCAGCCGCTCCTGACCCCGGACCCGGTAGTAGCGGTCCAACAGCCGGGGCGAGTCCAAAAAGGTGTTCCGATGCATCACGCCATAGCGGACATACTCGGCGTCTTTCAAGGCAGGGATCATGGAGAACACCCGCTTCTGCTCTCCCCACTTCAAATGGGTCTGGAAGCCCACGATGTTATAAATGGTCCCCTGGGCATTGTCCTTGCGCAGCTGGACCACGGCAAAGGGCTCCTTCCCCGTTTTAGGGTCTTTCAGCCCCACAGGCTTCAGCGGACCGTAGCACAGGGTATCCCTCCCCCGCCGGGCCATAACTTCCACGGGCATACAGCCCTCGAACACGCCCGCATCCTCAAACCCGTGGACCTCCGCCTCCTGGGCGTGGATCAGCTCCCGCCAGAAGACGTCGTACTCCTCTTCCGTCAGGGGGCAGTTGATATAGTCCGGGGTTCCCCGGTCATACCGGGAGGCAAACCAGGCGCTGTCCATATCCACGCTCTCGAAGGTGACCAGGGGGGCGGCGGCATCAAAGAAATTCAGGTATCTGCTACCGGGAAACAGCCGGGAAATGGCCTCCGATAAGGCCTCTGATGTCAATGGGCCGGAGGCGAGGATGACGTTCCCCGCCTCCGGGATCTCTGTGACCTCCCCTTCCACCACTGTGATGTTGGGATGGCTCTTGATCCTCTCGGTGATGGCCTGGGCAAAGGCGTGACGGTCCACCGCCAGGGCGCCCCCCGCCTCCACCCGATGCTCGTCGGCGCAGGACATGATGAGCGAGGAGCACCGGCGCAGCTCCTCCTTCAGCAGACCCACCGCGTTTTCCATCTGGTCGGAGCGCAGAGAGTTGGAACACACCAGCTCCCCAAAATACTCCGTATGGTGGGCGGGGGTCATTTTTTGGGGCTTCATTTCCCGCAGCTCCACGGGGATGCCCCGCCGGGCCAGCTGCCAGGCCGCCTCGCTCCCCGCCAGCCCGGCGCCGATCACAATAACAGATTCCATGGGTACCTCCTGGGTGCTTGTCTATCCTTTCGATAGCGATGTACTGCCCCCCTCCGTCATGGCTATGCCGGCTGAGGGGGGCATCTCTACGCCTATCCTTCGGCTTTTTCAGCCCCAGATTTCTTGGCCGTAGACTTCTTCGCTGTCGTTGTTTTCTTCGCGGCTGTCTTTTTGGCAGTGGCCGTTTTTGTGGCGGCGGTCTTCTTGGCCGCTGTCTTTTTGGCCGCCGGCTTCTTCTCCTCCCCGGTGTCGGCGGAGTCGGCCGGCTTGGGCTTCCAGCCTCCCCGCTTCTCCTCCGGGGTAAAGTTGGAGCACGCCTCGTTGATGCAATAGGGCTTTTTGGCGCCCTTGCCTGGCTTTTTGAACATGGTCCAGCCACAGACTGGGCAGTTGTCCTTCACCGGCACATCCCAGGTCATGAAGTCACACTTGCGGGCCTCGTCCTTGCTGTTCACCCACTCACAGCAGTAGTAGGTGTACTGCTTGCCTGTCTTTTTGCTCTTTCCCGTCCGCTTGAGCAGGCGGCCGCCGCATTTGGGGCACTTGCCGGGCATCTCCACCACCAGAGGCATGGTAAAGTCACACTCCGGCCAGCCGGGACAGGCCAGGAATCGACCGAAGCGGCCGGATTTGACCACCAGGTTCCGGCCGCACTGGGGACAAATCTCCTCCGACACCTCGTCAGGCACCTTGATCCGTTCCCCGTCCAGCTCCTGCTCGGCCTTATGGAGCTCGGCGGAGAAATCGCCGTAAAAGTCATTCAGAAGGGCCTTCCAGTTCACATCGCCCTCCTCCACCTTGTCCAGCCGCTCCTCCATCTGGGCGGTGAAGGCATAGTCCACAATGTCGTTGAACTTGTCTTTCATCAGCCCGGTGACCACCTCCCCCAGAGGGGTGGGACGAAGGGCCTTGCCCTCCTTGACCACATACTCCCGATTCAGGATGGTGGTGATGGTGGGAGCGTAGGTGGAGGGCCGGCCGATGCCCTTCTCCTCCAAGGCCCGGATCAGGGACGCCTCAGAGTAGCGGGCGGGGGGCTGGGTAAAGTGCTGGTCCTCCTTCAGCCCCCGGCAGTCCAGGGGCTCCCCCTCCTTCAGGTCAGGCAGGGGGGAGGTCTTCTCCTCCTCGTCCTCGTCCTTCCCCTCCTCATAGACGGCGGTGAAGCCGGAGAACTTCAGGCTGGAGTGGCTGGCCCGGAAAATATATCCGCTGTTCTCCACGTCGATAGACAGGCTGTCATAGACGGCGTTTGCCATCTGGCAGGAGAGGAACCGGCTCCAAATCAGCTTGTACAGCTTGTACTGCTCGCTCGTCAGGTCCTTCTTGATCTCGTCCGGGACCAGGGTGACATCAGAGGGGCGGATGGCCTCGTGGGCGTCCTGGGCGTTGCCCTTGGCCTTGAATCGCCGGGTCTGGGCGGGGTAATATTCCCCGCCGTACCGATGCAGAATAAAGTCCTTGGCGGCAGCCAGAGCTTCCTCTGACAGGCGGAGGGAGTCGGTACGCATATAGGTGATGAGGCCCACGGCCCCCTGTCCGGACAGCTCCACGCCCTCATACAGCTGCTGGGCGATGGACATAGTACGGGCCGGGGACATATTCAGCTTGCGGGACGCCTCCTGCTGGAGGGTGGAGGTGGTGAAGGGCGGGGCGGGCTGGCGGGACTTCTCCTGGCGCTTTACCTTGGCCACGGAGAAACTGCCCTGCCGGACAGTGGCCAGCACCTGTTCGGCCTCCTCCCGGCTGTGGAGCTCCATTTTCTTGTCCCGGCCGTGGAATTGGGCCTTAAAGCTGCCCAAATTGGGGGCGACACGGGCCAAATCGGCCTCGATGGACCAGTACTCCTGGGGGACGAAGGCCCGGATCTCCTCCTCCCGCTCCACCACCAGCCGGGTGGCCACGGACTGGACCCGCCCGGCGGACAGGCCCCGGCGGATCTTCTTCCACAGCAGTGGGGACAGCTCATAGCCCACGATCCGGTCCAGGATGCGGCGGGCCTGCTGGGCGTCCACCAGGTCCTGGTCAATGGCCCGTGGGGCGGCGATAGACTGGTTGACCACATTCCGGGTGATCTCGTTGAAGGTAACCCGGTAGGTCTTGTCATCCGGGATGCCCAGCAGCTCCTTCAGATGCCAGGAGATAGCCTCCCCCTCCCGGTCCGGGTCGGTGGCCAGGTAGACACGGCCGCTCTTCTTGGCGGCTTTTTTCAGGTCACTGATAACATCCTCTTTGCCCTTGATGGGCTGGTAGTCGGGAACAAAGCCCTTCTCGATATCCACGCCCAGCTTGCTCTTGGGCAGGTCCCGGACGTGGCCCATAGACGCCTTTACCTCATAGCCCGGCCCCAGGTATTTGCCGATGGTCTTGGCCTTGGACGGGGACTCGACGATCACTAGATCCGTTTTATTTGGCACGATTGGAATACCTCCAAATTAGATGATGGAAAAATCAAGGGAACATTCCGCTCCCGAAGGTCACATGGAATCAGGGTGGGGGCTACTCCTCCAGCCGCACCAGGGAGATATACCGCCTGCCTGGCCGCTCCTCCAGCGCCCCCTGTATCTGGAGCATGGTCAGGGCGGACAGCACCCGCTTGGCCGGGATCTGGGTCAGCTCCACCAGTTGGTCCGGCGACAGGGTCCTGTCCTCCAGGGCGTTGAGGAGGGACAGCTCATCGTCGGTGAACCGCTCCCGCTGCCCGCTCCGGGGGATAAACTCCCGGCTGGGTACTTCCTCCAGGGCGGGCTCAGTGCGGCGCTTTTCCTCCCTATCCTGGGCCAGACTGTCCAGCCGGGCCTGCGCGGCCTCTGGCGTCAGCGGGGCGGAGGCCGCCAGCCTCCTGGGGAAGCGGGCCCAATACTCGGATAGAATGTCGCCGCCACAGGTGACCAGCTTGGCCCCCTGCTGGATCAGGTAGTTGGTCCCCTCGCTGAGTGGGGCATCTAGGGGGCCGGGGACAGCAAAGATGTCCCTGTCCTGCTCCATGGCGTGGTTCATCGTGAGCATGGTGCCGCTCTTTTTCCTGCACTCCACCGCCAGCACACCCAGGGAGAGGCCGCTGATGATCCGGTTGCGCTGTGAGAAGTGGCTTCCCTTGTGGGGTGTGCCAGGAGGATGCTCAGAGATCAGGGACCCGGCAGCCGCCACATCCTCATACAGATAGCGGTGTTCCCGCGGAAAGGGCACATCCACTCCGCCGGCCAGCACGGAAACCACCGGTCCCCCGCCCTTCAGGGCACCCTTAACAGCATGGCAGTCTATGCCTTCAGCTATACCGGATACCACCAGAGCGCCGCCCGCCGCCAGTTCCATCCCGAACCGCTCGGCATACAGCGTCCCATAGGCGGTAGCCTCCCGGGCGCCCACCACACCGATGGCCGCCTCCTCATCAAAGTGGAAGGACCGCCCACGAATGTAGAGGATCACGGGCGGGTCAGCGATCTGCCGCAGGCGGCCGGGGTAGTCGGCGTCCTGCAACGTCATAATACGTACGCCCAGCCGCTCACAGTCCGCCAAAATTTCCTCCGCCCGGTCCGTGCCTTTGTCCAACAGGCTCCTTTTAGCAGCAGCGGGGAGAGGAAGAAAGTCATATTCCTCCGGGTCTGCGTAATAGGCCCGCTCTGGAGTGATGAAGTGCTCCAACACCCCCAGCACTCCCGCTGGGCCCAGATCATGGCGGGTGGTAAGCCAGATCCAGTATCTCAAGGCCGACATTCTCTCATCTCCTTCACTCCGGAACTTTCCCTTTACAAATCTCCTCTCCGGCGCTATTGTATAGGCAGGGGAGGGAGTTTTTTCATGAAACGTCCACATTACGCCTGGATGGTCTGTCTGGGCAGCGCCCTGGTCCTGTTTTCCACCATCGGACTGGGTGTCAATGTCTTCACCATCTACCAGCCCGAGATCATCCTGGCCAATGGTTTTTCCAATGCGCAGGGCTCCTGGATCACCACCACGCGCAGTCTGTTCATCCTGGCCGCTCTGCTGACAGTCAATCAGCTGTGTCAGCGGCTCGGACTGCGTCTGGTCATGACCCTGGGGGTGGTGCTGCTATCCCTGTCCTACTTCTGTTTTGGTCTGGCCACCAGCTTTTTTACTTACTGTCTGGCCGCCGCCCTGACCGGGCTTGGCTACTGCTATGGGGGCATGGTCCCCCTCTCTCTGGTCATCGGCGCCTGGTTCCGAGACCGGCGTGGGCTGGCCCTGGGGCTGGCTTCCGCGGGCAGCGGGGTATCCACCATCTTTGCCCCTGTCATCATCACCTGGATCATCCAGCATCAGGGCCTGCGGGCCGCCTTTCTGTGGGAGGGGGCCTTTATCCTTATCACCGCTCTACTGGCCTGGAAGCTGATCCGAAACACCCCGGCAGAACTGGGGTTGGAGCCCTATCATCTGGGGGGAGAGGACGATCCTCCGCCCCCGCCCAGACAGGCCCCCCGAGGGATGCGCCGGTCTTATCTGCTCCTGATCCTTTTCGCCGCCTTTTTAGTAGGCGGCCCTGGGGGCCCCGGTTTTTCCCATCTGACCGTGCTCTACACCAGCGAGGGCTACGATCAGGCCCTCATCGCCGCTCTAATGTCCTATGCCGGACTGGCCATCTGTATCGGCAAGATTCTCTGTGGCCAGGTCTATGACCGGATGGGCAGCCGGTGGGGTAACTACTATTCCTTCGGCTCACTTCTGGGAGCCTTTGTTCTTTGCTGTCTGGCCCCTCTGGGCGGCCTCGCCCTCCCCTTTCTGTCCATCACACTATTGGGAATGGGGCTACCTGTTTCCGCTGTGTCCCCCTCGGTGTGGGCCGCTGATCTGTCCTCGGACAGCACTTATGGCAAGTACGTGCGTTCCATCACCATGTCCTATACAGCGGGGGTCCTTCTTTTTGGCCCCCTGCCCGGCATCCTTGCAGACCGGTTTGGCAGCTATGTGCCGGCCTATGCGCTCTTTGCTGTGACCCTGGCGGCCGCGGCCCTGATCATCCAAGTCATTTACCACTGTCTGGGGATCGGCGGCCGGCCGCCGCGTTGAGAAGATCACCGCCCCATCTCCCACAGGACGATAGAGGCCGCCACCGCCGCGTTGAGGGACTCGCACCGCTGGCGCATGGGTATCTTCAGTGTCTTTTCACATCGCTCCAGCAAAGGACGGGACACTCCCCGCCCCTCACTTCCAATCACCACGGCGGACCGGCTCAGGTCCGCCGTTTTGATGTCCACCGTATCCTTTCCCAAGGCGGTGGCGTACAGGGGCAGCTCCGCCTTTTTCAGCAGCCCGGCCAGCCCATCCGGGGTCACCTCAAAGACCGGCAGACGGAAGCAAGCCCCCATGGAGGCCCGAACGACTTTGGGCCCATAGGGGTCCGCGCATCCGTTGACCAGCAGCAGGCCGTCCGCTCCCAGGGCGTCCGCGGTCCTCCAGATGGTGCCTACGTTACCAGGGTCCTGAACGCCGTCCAGAACCAGATACCGCCTCCCCTTCAGCTGCTCTGGCGGGTCCGCCGGAGGCAGGGCGGCCAAAAACAGCGCGCCCTGGGGCGCCGCCATTGGAGAGATGCTCTCCATCACATCTCCAGGCACCTGCACCGCCCGGACCTCCTTGGGCAGATCAGGGGGCTCTACCCCGTCGGCGAACACTGCCGCAGTCAGGGGCGCGCTCCACCGCAGTGCCTCCTCCAGCAGTTTGATCCCGTCTCCCAGATATTCTCCCTCCGCCTGCCGTTCCCGCCGCCCGCCAGAGGCTAGGCGGCGAATCTTCATCAGCAGGGGGTTCTTCCGGCTCGTAATCCGCTCCATCATCTTCTCTCCAACCGGTCGATATCCGCATTGCTCCCCAGGATCACCATACAGTCATCCTGCGCCTGGAACACATAGTCCCGGCCCGGTGAGATGGTCATGCGCTCTCCCCGGCGCACCGCGATTACGGTAACCCTCCACTTGGCCCGGATATCCAGCTCCAGAATGGACTTTCCCACCCAGTCCTCCGGTACCAGCCGCTCCACAATGGAGAACTCGTCAGACAGCTCGATAAAGTTTAAAATATCACCGTTGGCCAGGCTCCGCGCCAGCCGGATGGCCATCTCTTGTTCCGGGAAGATCACCAAATCGGCCCCGATTTTCTCCAGCACCTTGCGGTGGACCATGCTGTTCGCCTTGCCCACCACGCGGGCGACCCCCAGCTCCTTCAGGTTCAGCACAATGAGGGCGCTGACCCCTACATCCGCGCTGGCGGCTGCCACGGCGCAGTCAAAATTCCGAGCCCCCAGGCTTCGCAGCACCTCCGGGTCCCTGGCATCCCCCACGACACAGTGGGTCACCTGGTCTGCCACCGCCTGAACTCGTTCCGGCTGAATATCCACCGCCAGCACCTCGTGGCCCTGAGCGCATAGCTCCACTGCCAGTGAGGCACCGAAGCGGCCTAATCCAATAATCAGAAAACTTTTCATGCGGCCCTCCTCCCCGCTTACCCGATCATCACGTCAGTAGCAGGGTACGAAATCTTATGTTCTGCCTGTTTCCTGGTCAGGAAGGCGATGGAGAAGGACAGGATTCCTACCCGGCCCAGGAACATCAGGGCGACCATCAGCAGGGCGCTTCCCACCGTCAGCGACGGGGTGATTCCCATAGTCACCCCCACCGTCCCCATGCCGGAGGCCACTTCAAAGGCCGCCTGGACAAAGGGCACCCGGTCCATCAGAGAAAGCGCCATGGAACCGGTCAGGAACAGCAGCAACACCGTCAGCGCCAGGGTCATGGCGTCCATCACCCGCCGCTGTGGAATGGTCCTGTGGCGGAACACCACCTCCTCCCGCCCTCGGAGGCCGTCCCGCAGGGCCAGCAGCAGCACCCCCATTGTGACCGTCTTGAGTCCTCCGGCCGTGGAGCCCGATGAGCCGCCTATCAGCATCAGGATGATGGACAGCACCGCGGAGCTGTCCCGCAGGCCGGCTTGGTCAAAGGTGGCATACCCCGCCGTTCTCAGGGTCACCGACTGAAAGAGGGCGTTCAGCGGCCGCTCCCAGACGGGCATCGCCCCCAGTGTAGCTGGGTTGTCCCACTCGGCACAGCAGAAGAACAGGGTCCCAAGCCCAATCAGCGCCACAGTGATCCCCAGCACCATTTTGGAATACAGCCGCAGCTTACGCCAGCACCTGGCATCCAGCAGGTCCTCCCATACAAAAAAGCCCAGGCCCCCCACAATGATAAGGGCCATGATGGTCACCATCACCAGCAGGTCCCCCCGGAAGGCCGCCAGGCTGCTGTAAGGTCCGCTGTACCCGCCGAACAGATCAAAGCCGCCGTTACAAAAGGCAGAAACACTGTGGAATACAGAGAACCACAGCCCCCTACCCAGTCCGAAAATGGGGACAAATCTTGTGGCCAGCAGCGCCGCCCCCAGCCCCTCGGCCAGAAAGGTTCCCATCAGGGCGTGACGCACTACCCGGACCACTCCGGCTACCCCACTCATATTGAGGGAGGAAGCCATCATCATCCGCTGGGACAGTCCGATCCTCCGGTGCAGCGCGAAGGGCACCAGGGACATGAGGGTGACAAAGCCCAGGCCGCCCAGCTGCACCAGCACCAGCATCACCCCTTGACCGAAGGGCGTCCAATGCAGCGCTGTATCCACCAGCACCAGCCCCGTAACACAGGTGGCGGAGGTGGCGGTAAACAGGCACACCAGCCAGGGAGTGGCCTGCCCGTCCCAGGCGGCGATGGGCAGCCGGAGCAGCAGCGTCCCCAACAAAATGATACCCCCAAAGCCCAAGACAATGTATCGGGTGGGGTTTAGCTTTTTTTGTGCCAGGATATACACTCACAACGGCTCCTTTTTCCCAGTTGACGCCTCTCTATGGCGCGCCTTATGGCCGCCGGGAGGTGCAGAAAGGCATACCAATGGGAAAATCCCATTGGTATGCCGGCCGCAGTTTCATTCTAAAGGCTTCATAGTGGGGAACAGGATGACCTCACGAATAGAATCGGAGCCCGTCAGCAGCATGACACAGCGGTCGATGCCGATGCCCAGCCCACCCGTGGGGGGCATGCCGTACTCCAGGGCGGTGAGGAAATCCTCGTCCATCATGCCGGCCTCGTCGTCCCCCTTGTCCCGCAGTTCCACCTGCTTCTGGAATCGCTGGCGCTGGTCGATGGGGTCGTTGAGTTCGGAGAAGGCGTTGCCCATCTCACTGTGGCAGATGAACAGCTCAAATCGCTCGGTAAGTCGGGAATCGACAAGAGAACGTTTAGCCAGAGGGGACACATCTACCGGGTGCATGGTAATGAAAGTGGGCTGGATGAGCTTCTCCTCCACCCGCTGGTCAAAGACCTCATACAGGGCGTTACCCCAGGTCTTGTCCGCCGTTTCAGGCAACTCCACCCCGATAGCCTTGGCGGCGGCTACGGCCTCCTCGTCGGAGGTAATGGCCATAAAGTCGATGCCGCAATACTTCTTGACGGCCTCGTGCATCGGCATACGGGGCCAGCCGGGGGTCAGGTCGATTTTTTCTCCCTGCCACTCCACCTGGTAAGTACCCAGGATCTTCTGGGCAGCGGAGGTAAGCAGATCCTCGAACAGGTCCATCATGTCGTTGAAGTCGGCATAAGCCTGGTACAGCTCGATGGTAGTAAACTCAGGGTTGTGCTTGGGGTCCATCCCCTCGTTGCGGAAGATGCGCCCGATCTCGTATACCCGGTCCATGCCGCCTACGATGAGCCGCTTCAAGGGCAGCTCGGTGGCGATGCGCATATACATATCGATGTCCAGGGTATTATGGTGGGTAATGAAGGGCCGGGCTGTGGCGCCGCCGGAGATGGTGTTGAGCACCGGGGTCTCCACCTCCATATAGCCACGGCCGTCCATAAAGTCCCGGACATGCTTGATGAACTGGGAGCGAATGATGAAGTTGCGCTTCACCTCCGGATTGACGATCAGATCCACATAGCGTTGGCGGTAGCGCAGCTCGGTGTTGGTCAGGCCGTGGAATTTCTCCGGCAGGGGCAGCAGGGACTTAGAGAGCAGCGTCACAGTCACAACACGGACGGACATCTCTCCCCGCTGGGTGCGAAAAACTACGCCGTGGACTCCTACGATATCGCCGATATCATACTTCTTAAAGCGGTTATACTCCGCCTCATCCATCTCGTCCTTCCTGGCGTAGAGCTGGATGCGGCCGGACTTGTCCTGCAGGTCGCAGAAGGACACCTTGCCCATCCCCCGCTTGGACATGAGGCGGCCGGCGATGGCCACCTGCCGCCCCTCCAGGGCGTCGAAGTTGCCCTTGATGTTGGCGGAGTCGTTATCCACTACGAATCGGGTGATCTGGAAGGGATCGTTCCCCCCCTCCTGGAGCTCCTTCAGCTTGTCCCGGCGGATCTTCAGCAGCTGGGAGAGGTTCTCCTCCTGGGGGGCGCTCTGGTTGTTCTTGTTATTCTGATCGGCCATATCGCCAACTCCTATCCTCTGTATCTTGGAAAAATTACCGCTCCACCTTCAGGATCTTATACTCTACCGGACCGGCGGGGGCGTCCACAGTGATCTCATCCCCGGCGTTCTTGCCTAGCAGGGCCTTGCCAAAGGGGGAGTCCTCGGAGATAGTGCCCTTCATGGGATCAGCCTCCTGGGAGCCCACGATCTTATAGGTCTCCTCCTCCCCAAACTCCTTATCCAGCACGGTGACGGAGGAGCCCATGCGGATGTAATCGCCGCCGTCCTCCTCCTCCTCGATGACCACATAGTTTGACAGGATCTCGTCCAGTTCAGCCATGCGGGAGTACAGCTTTCCCTGCTCGTTCTTGGCCTCGTCATACTCGCTGTTCTCAGACAGGTCGCCAAAGGAGCGGGCCTCTTTGATGAGCTCCGCCACCTCTTTTTCCCGGACGGTCTTCAGGTAGCTCATCTCATCCTGTAGCTCCTTGAGCCGCTCCGGGCTCAAACGATACTCTTTTGCCATGATACCTCGCACACCTTTCCAATGGCGGCTCCGAGCTTATCAGGCCGCCATACATTATAATAAAGAAATGGGCACACTGATGCAGTATGTGTCATTATAAGTGCTCCATTCTCCGCTGTCAAGTGATTTTTAGCTCTTCTTTGTTCAGTCGTCCGAACTCATACAGGGCGGCGAGCAGGTCCAAATCCTCCCGATCTCCCTCCCCCAGATGTGGAGCTGACAGGGACAGGCCCGCCAGATCCGGTGCATGTCCGTAGAGCTCCAGCGTAGGCTCCTCTCCCCTGGCCCCGTCTGGATGAAAGCAAAGAGCCGCCTGCCCCCCTTCTCTCCGTGGCAGGATAGGCACACCGAACTCCCCGCGCAGCCATCGGGCCAGCTCCTCCCCTCCTTTGGGCGCGTCGATGACCAGGTTCCGGACTTGAGAACAGAGCGTTACGGCGACACGGGTCATCTCCCAGTCTGCCCGCGCCCCGCATAAAACCACGGTGGACCGATCCGGCGCCGCTCCCCTCCGCTCCAGCAGCGCCAGTGCCAGCGCCGGTGACTGGGCCCGCAGGAAAGGCCCTGGGTCCACTGGAGCTAGCCCATATTCCGACAGCAGAGGCCAACAGGGGAACCCTCTGGGGACCAGCACCCGGCGGGCTCCGCCCCGAAACAGTGCCCTTCCCGCTTTCTTGACACGCCGCTCCCACCAAAAGCTGTCCATATCGGCGCGCACCCGCAGCACCGGCAGACCGTAGAGCTTTTCCCGCTCTCCCTGTCTGGGTCCGCCTGAGCCGAATACCAGTTGTCCGATCATATCCTCACCTCTTATGTGGGAGGATATGCGGAATAGTCCTGGGATATGGTTGGCAGATGTATCTTTATTCGATTTGTTCCCGGTTCCGCGGCGCTCCCTTTCCCAGAATGGAAAAACCGCCCAGCATCAGCCCATAACCATCTAAGAAAGAGCCGGACAGTTATCCCTGTCCGGCTCTTTTTCTCACATATTCTTCAGCTGTTCCTCCAGCTTGGCTACCAGCTCGTTGAGCTTGACAGCCCTCTCCTTCTCCGCTTCCACCACATGGGCAGGAGCCTTGTTGACAAATCCGGGGTTGGCCAGCTTGGCATTCAGCTTCTGAAGCTCATCAAAGTTCTTCTTCCGCTCCTTCTCCATGCGGGCCTTCTCCTTCTCCATATCCACCAGCTCGGCCAGAGGCATGGACAGCTGGGCGGCATGGGTGACTACGGTGACCTGTCCCGCTCCCTCAGAGGTCTGGCCCGCGGGAACAATGGTCACCTCACCCGCGTAGGCCAGCTTTTTCAGGAAGGGCACACCCAGCTCAAATACCTCCGCCTCATCGGTCGCTACGGTAAGGTGGGCCTTTTTGGAGGGGGGCACGTTCATCTCGCTGCGGCGAGTACGGACAGCCCGGATGGCATCCATAATGAGCTCCATGGCCTTCTCCTCGTCGGGGAAGTCCAGCTCATCCCTGTGCTCGGGCCAGGACTGGAGCATCAGGAAGGAACCCTCCTCCACCTCGTCTCCGTGGGGCAGCGCCTGCCAGATCTCCTCGGTGATAAAGGGCATGAAGGGGTGAAGCAGCTTCAGCATCTGGGTGAGCACATAGCACAGCACCTGCTGGGCCCGGACCTTGCTGTCCTGGTCCTCGCCCTGAAGGCGGGTTTTGGTCAGCTCGATATACCAGTCACAGTAGTCGTCCCAGATGAAGTCGTAGATCTTCTGGGCGGCCACGCCCAGCTCATACCGGTCCATGTTGTCGGTGATATCTGGAATGACCCGGTTGAGCTTGGACAGGATCCACTTGTCCTCCAGCTCCAGCTTGTCGGGCAGCTGGCACTTGTCAATGGTCAGGTTCATCTTCAGGAAGCGGCTGGCGTTCCAGATCTTGTTGGCGAAGTTCCGCATAGCCTCGCACCGCTCAGTGTAGAAGCGCATATCGTTGCCTGGGCTGTTGCCGGTGACCAGATTGAAGCGCAGGGCGTCAGCGCCGTACTTCTCGGCAATCTCCAGAGGATCGATGCCGTTACCCAGAGATTTGGACATCTTTCGGCCCTTGTCGTCCCGGACCAGGCCGTGGATAAACACAGTGTGGAAGGGGGGCTTTTGGGTCTGCTCACAGGCGGAGAAGATCATCCGGGCCACCCAGAAGAAGATAATGTCATAGCCGGTGACTAGTACGTCGGTGGGATAGAAATAGTCCAGATCGGGGGTCTTCTCCGGCCATCCCAGGGTAGAGAAGGGCCATAGAGCGGAGGAGAACCAGGTATCCAACACATCAGGGTCCCGGTGGATCTTCTTAGAGTGGCACTTCTCGCACTCGGTGGGGTCCTCCCGGCTGACGGTCATGTGGCCGCAGTCGTCGCAGTACCACACAGGGATCTGATGTCCCCACCACAGCTGGCGGGAGATACACCAGTCATGCACATTCTCCATCCAGTTGGTGTAGGTCTTGGCAAATCGCTCAGGGACAAACTTGACCTCACCCTCGTTGACTACCCGCAGGGCCTCCTTGGCCAAGGGGGCCATCTTGACGAACCACTGGGCGGAGATGATAGGCTCCACGTCGTTGTGGCAGCGGTAGCAGGTGCCCACGTTGTGGGAGTAAGGCTCCACTTTTTCCAACAGGCCCATGGCCTCCAGGTCGGCGATGACTGCCTTCCGGGCCTCGTACCGGTCCATCCCCTGGTACTTGCCGCCGTTGGCGTTGACCACACCGTTGTCATCCAGCACCCGGATGGTGTCCAGATTGTGGCGCAGGCCCACCTCGAAGTCGTTGGGGTCGTGGGCGGGGGTCATCTTCACGCAGCCAGTGCCGAAGTCCATCTCCACATAGTCATCGGCTACAATGGGGATCTCCCGGTCCATCAGGGGCAGGATGCAGGTCTTGCCCACCAAATGCTTGTACCGCTCGTCATTGGGGTTGACGGCCACGCCGGTGTCGCCCATCATGGTTTCCGGCCGAGTGGTGGCAACCACCAAATAGCCGGACCCGTCAGAGAGGGGATAACGCATATGCCATAGGTGGCCGGGCTTGTCCTGGTACTCCACCTCCGCGTCACTGAGGGCGGTGGTACAGTGGGGGCACCAGTTAATGATGCGGCTCCCCTTGTAGATCAGGCCCTTATCATACAGTTCACAGAAGGTCTCCCTGACAGCCTTAGAGCAGCCCTCGTCCATAGTGAACCGGGCCCGGTCCCAGTCGCAGGAGGAGCCCATCTTCTTCTGCTGGGCTACGATGCGGCCGCCGTACTTCTCCTTCCAGTCCCACACCCGTTCCAGGAACTTATCCCGGCCCAGGTCATAGCGGGTCAGGCCCTCGTTCTCCCGCAGGTCCTCCTCCACCTTGATTTGGGTGGCGATGCCGGCGTGGTCCGTGCCAGGGACCCACAAGGCGGCATAGCCCTGCATCCGCTTGAAGCGGATGAGGATGTCCTGAAGGGTGCAGTCCATGGCGTGCCCCATATGGAGCTGTCCTGTCACGTTGGGGGGCGGCATGACGATGGTAAACGGCTTCTTTTTCGGGTCCCGGCGGCCCTTAAAGCACCCCGCCTTTTCCCAGTTCTCATAGATGCGGCCTTCGGCCTCCTGGGGCTCGTAGACCTTGGGCAGTTCAATACTCATAGCGTTTCTCCTACTTTCTAAAATCAGACATTCTCAATGGTCTTTTTTGTTTTGCTCTGGATCAGGGAGCGGAATCGCTCCAGCCCGCCGCTGGCGAAGGTCCTCTTGTCCAGGATATAGCCCCGGCGGCTGTCCTCCAGGAGGATGAAGTAGCGGTCCCCCTCCAGGATGGAGGCGATGTCGTCATAAGACATCCGCTGCTCGCCGCCGCCCACGCCGGCGACGGTCCACCCCTCCTGGTCAAAGGTGTTGGTGAACACCTTCACTCCCTTCATGATGAGCTTCACCATGAGGAGGGCCCTCAGCTGATTCAAAAACAGGGTCCACAGCAGAATTACAGCGCCCAGCAGGGCCAGCAGGACCTGGAGGATGCCGGTAAACTGGAAGCGTGCGGCAAACAGGAGGAGCAGGGCCAGAGCTGCGAACAGGACCCGGAGAGCGATGCTCTGACCCCTGTGGGTGGCCCGGGTTACCATGCGGTTCATGGCCACATAAGCTCCCCAGTCATAGACAGTCTCATTGGTGATCTTCATATGCGTAGCTCTGCTCCTTTCGGAATATAAAAACGCCCCAAGCCGTTGGCTCAGGGCGATCAAAAACCGCGGTACCACCTGAGTTCGGGCACAGCGCCCGCGCTCGATCCCATAACGGCGGGGACCGCCGCCCCTTACTACCGTTCTGGGGCGGAGCTTGGAAGCCACTTCACCGGGGTTCCCGGAGCGCTTTCACCAGCCGCGCCCTCTCTGCACCGTTCTACCCGGATACTTCTCTTCCGCATTGCTTTTGTTGGGCCCTATTATATGGGATTTCTCCCCATCTGTCAAGGGGCCTGCTCTCTCATCCCTATTCCCCTTTGGACAAATGGGGCCTGACTCCGTCGATTTCACTATGAATTGAATAAAACAGGAAAATATGATAAAGTAACCAAAAAGATAAACCTCTATTTGGACGCAAATCTATTTCTGAAATTAAGCATTCCATGAGCAATATGCAGATATGTATGGCAAGTTTGTAAGAGTATATTTCAAAGATGGTTCTGTACGCAATGGATTTTATGAAAATAGCTCCATTCCTATCAGTTGCGAGGCAATCAAAATCGCAGATATTCAAAGGATGGAATTGTTTTGCCAATAACTTTGAATCTGAGGAGATACAGAATGATGAAAGTAATAAAGGAAAAATTTGTTGTCATTGGAAAAGAGGGCTCAACATTAGACGGCGAAGGATTTATTCAAAAATTGTGGAATGATGCAAATAGTAATTTTAGTGAGGTAGCGCATCTGGCAAAGAGAGACGCAAATGGGAGTATTGTGGGAATATGGGGTGCTATGTCTGATATTTCTCACTCATTTAAGCCGTGGGAAGATGGCTTTCGTAAAGGCTTGTATCTGGCAGGGGTAGAATGTGTTGATAGCGCAGAAGCACCTGATGGATGGGTAAAATGGACAATACCAAGTTATGAGTATATAGTTGCTGAAAACCATAGGGGGGTGTTTGAAAAAATCATTGGACAAATGAATCAGGAGGGCATTTCTCTGGTCGGAGCAGTTCACGATTATACTGACCCAGCAACAGGAAAAGGCTATTTATATTTTCCAATCAGAGAAGTATAATAAACATTACTTTATCGATCTGTTCGCGTAAAAAAGCGCCTCCCTTCGTCACTTTGACGAAGGGAGGCGCTTTATCCTGCTCTCTTCGGATTCGCGGCGGTCCCCCGTTGGTAGAGATGCCAGTGGCTGACACAAGCCTCCCTCCCAGCCACACATCGCTAGGTTCATAGAATTTAATCGGTCGGGACCTTCTACCTCATTCCTCTCCTTTTCTCCGCTCCTGGAGATTCTTTTTGTAGAGGATATTCAACCCCTTCAGCAGCAGATCCTTCTCTAGTGTCATCTCTCTGCGGCACAGGGGGGCGATAAACTGCGCCATGCCTCCGGTGGCCACCACGGTGGTAGAATAGCCCAGTTCCTCCTCTACCCGGTCCAGCATCCCGTCCAGCATGGCGGCGGTGCCGTACATAATGCCGCTGCGCATACAGTCTACTGTGTTCTTGCCGATGACCTTCTTGGGCCGGTCCAGCCGGATTCCAGGAAGCTGGGCCGTGCGGGAGGTCAGCGCCTCCAAAGATACCCGAACGCCGGGGATGATACATCCTCCCACATAGGTATTGCCCCGGTCCACCACCTCAATGGTGGTAGCGGTGCCCAGGTCCAGCAGGGTCAGGGGAGGTTCGTACTCCGCCAGGGCGGCCACGGCGATCACAATGCGGTCGCTGCCCACTTGGGCGGGGGCGTCCATCTGGATATTCAGCCCGGTCTTGATCCCCGGCCCCACCACCATGGGCTGTTTGCGGATCAGCTTGACCACACCGGTTCGTACGGAGTTGAACACTGGAGGCACCACGGAGGAGATGATGCAGTCGTCGATGTCCGACGGCTTCACATCAAAGAGGGATAGGATATTTTTGATCTCCACCCCATACTGGTCCGAGGTTTTGATGTGGTCGGTAGCGATTCGAGCCTCGAAGGCGATGCGGTCGTCCTGAATACCTCCGATGACGATATTGCTATTGCCGATATCTATGGCAAGGAGCATAGTTTGTCCACCTCGTATCTGGGATGGCTCCCACAGGACCATAAAGTCCCCTGTACCTCCCATTTTATCGTTGGTATTATACAGGATAGGGGCCCCAGGCGCAAGGAAAATTTCCATTTTTCCACGGCGCCGCTAAAAAGCCGCCTTCCTGATACCGGGAGGCGGCTTTTTATTGTCAGTTCAACCGTTTGGTGGTACCCCCGGACCGGACATAGAGGGGGATATCCTTAAAGTAGTTGACCGGGTCCTTTCGGGTGCCGTTGACCCGGATCTCAAAGTGTAGGTGGTTGCCGGTGGAGGAACCGGTGGTACCGACATAGCCCACCACATCTCCCTGCTTCACCGTCTGCCCCTCGCTGACGCCCCGCTTATTCATATGAGCGTAGAGGGTGCTAGTCCCATCGCTGTGGGAGACCACCACATAGTTGCCGTAGGAGCTGTTATAGGTGGAGGTGGTGACCACACCACTCTTGGAGGCCAGAATCTTGGTATTTTTGGGCGCTGGGATGTCGATGCCCGTGTGATTGTGCCTCTTGCCGGTGATGGGGTGGATGCGTCCGGCGAAGAGGGACGACAGCGTTGTGTACCCAGGCAGGGGCCACAGGAAGCCGGACTCGCTCTGCACACCAGATATCTGGGCGGCCATCTCCTTCTCTTTTCTTCTGATCTCCGCATCCAGAGCATTGGCGGCCTTTTGCAGCTCTGCCTCCATGGCCTCCAGTTGATCCTCCTGGGAGCTGATCTCGCCAATGAGCTTATCTACTTCTGCCTCCTGGGCCTCCCGCTCCTTCTTGGCGGCCTCCTGCTCCTTGCGGGCTTCCTCCTGGGCGGCTTTGGCCTGCTCCAGTTCAGCCTTGTCCACCTCTATCTGCTCCCGGATGGCAATCAGGTCGTCCATGACCTTGTTATCATACTCCATGATCTCTTCCACCATCATGAAGTTGTCCAGCAAATCGCTGAAGTCAGCGGAGGAAAACAGGACGGACCAGTAGGACACCTCGCCCTCCTCCTCCATATAGCGAACACGGCGGCAGAACAGATCGTACTGCTCCGCCTCGTCCGCCTCCGCCTGGGCCAGCTCCACCTCCTTCTCCTGGATGAGCTGGCCGTATTTCTCGATTTGAGCAGTCATGTTGTCTATTTCTTCCTGAATCACGTTGATCTGCCGCTCGATCAGGTCCTTCTGCTGCTGGGCGGCGTTCTTGTCCGCCCGAACGTCCTTCAGCTGGGCCTGTAAATCTTTCTTCTGGTTTGCCAGGGCGCTGGCGTCTTCTTTCAGGTCGTCGATCTCATCCTGGGTAACGGCCGACGCCTCAGGCACCGAATAGGGCCCTGTAAGGGGCAGCAGAATAGCCAACGCTAGCGCCAGTGTCACCACCCGGCGAAATACGGTCTTTCTCTTATTCACAGTATTTCCTCCCAGGTCTATCCGCTCAGTGAATCAATATCTGAGCCAAGATTGGCAACAGCATCATCAGGGCCAAAAAACCGGCCAGTACCCCCATCATGATACGTTGCTTTTTCTGATGCTTCATAAGTTTCTCTCCTATCTCAGACCTGCAAAAATTTCCGGATGGCCAGCAGAGAACCGCATACGCCGATCAGGGCTCCGGTGCCGCAGAAAATGGCCAGAATGTATCGAATCATAGAGGTATAGCTGACCATTGTCACCAGAGACAACCCGTTGCCCTGGATAATCAATTTTGCCACCAGCTGGTAAATGCCCCACTGGGCAAAGAAGGCCAGCAGAGCCCCTGTCAGGCCTAAGATCAGGCCCTCCACTACGAAGGGCCACTGGATGAAGGCATCGGTGGCGCCACACATCTTCATGATGGCGATCTCCTCCCGGCGGTAGAAGGTGGCTAACTTGATGGTATTGGCGATGATAAACAGGGACACCACCAGCAGAATCCCAATCAGCACAACAGCTACACCGGTGGCGATATTCCGGGCCAGCACAAAGCCGTTGGCAATATCGATTGCCGCTCGAACGTTGGCCACGCCCGCGACCTGCTCTACCGCGGCTTCAGTCTGTTCCATCTGCTCCAGGTTCTCCACATGGATGCGGAAGCGGTCCCGCAGCACCTCGTCAGGCAGGTCGTCCAGCAGGGGGTTGTTCTCCCGTCCCTCTTTGTAATCCTCCAGAGCCTCTTCCCGACTGACGAAGGTGACTTTTGTCACATTGGGCAGTGTCTCGATCTCCGGCTGGATGGACCGAGCCTGCTCCTCCGTATAGTTCTCGTCAATATAGGCCAGCATCTCATTCTCCGCCTCCAGGTCACCCAGCATATGGTCCAGGTTCACCGCCAGCAGAGAGAAGGAGCCCATAATCAGCAGACAGGCCACGATCATACACACAGCGGCAAAGGACATGAAGCCGTGGGTGAAAATGGAGTGGAACCCCTCGCTAAAATAATATCCCGCGTCAAACTTTCTCGCCATTGTAGTACCCACCCGTTTCGTCGCTGATGATACGTCCGTTCTCGATGGCCACGACCCGCTTGGCAAAGCGGTTGACCAACGCTTTCTCATGGGTAACCACCAAAACGGTAGTACCCAGCTCATTGATGCGCTCCAGCAGCACCATGATCTCCAGGGATCGCTGGGGGTCCAGGTTACCCGTGGGCTCGTCGGCAATGATCATGCTGGGGTTATTGACCAGCGCCCGGGCGATGGCCACCCGCTGCTGCTCGCCGCCGGAGAGCTGTCCAGGATAGCGGTCAGCCTTCTGCTCCAGCCCCACCAGCTGGAGCACATAGGGGATACGCCGCCGCAGCTCCCGATTGGAGGCACCGATGGCCCGCATGGCAAAGGCTAGGTTCTCGTGGACTGTCTTTTTTTCAATCAGGCGGAAGTCCTGAAAGATGATGCCCAGCGTCCGGCGCATATAGGGCACTTGGCGTGGACTGATGTTATTCAAATTGTAGCCATTGACCATTAGCCGCCCCTCAGTGGCCGCAATCTCCGCCGTGATCAGCTTGATTACCGTGGACTTACCCGACCCAGAGGGCCCTACTAGAAAAACAAACTCCCCGTCGTCAATCCGCAGATTCACGCCCTTCAGCGCCTTAGTTCCATTGTCATATTCTTTATGTACATCGATCAGACGTATCATGTTATCTCCGCTCCTCCTCTTTCCAGAGGATATTTTACCAGACCTTTGACAGCCTATTTTGTTGGGACGCGCTTCATAGTTTACACTTGTAACCTTTTCCTGTCAAGAGTCGACAGAAAAAAGCAACGCCATCTCCATCCCTGACTGTTGTAATCAAAGTAAAGTGTACCACAAATCCTGTGTTATGTAAATGACAAAATCAGTAAAGTTCTTCTTTCTTTCTCTCCCGTCCGACTGGTTATCCCCGCATTTTTTGAGGGTCTTTTCCCAACTCTTCGTCCGCCCCATGTGGGGCAAGAATTGGATAAAAAGCCGGGACCGACAAAAGTCGGTCCCGGCTTCTTTTCTCAGCTCTCTTAGGACTCAATGCCCCGGGAAATAAGATATTTTTTGACCATCAGGGCCACCTTGAAGGTGATAGCGTCGTCGAATTCCCGCAGGTCCAGTCCGGTGAGCTTCTTAATCTTTTCCAGCCGATACACCAGGGTATTTCGGTGGACAAAGAGCTTCCGGGCCGTTTCAGACACGTTCAGGTTGTTCTCGAAGAACTTGTTGATAGTCAACAGAGTCTCCTGATCCAGGGCGTCAATGGGGTTCTTCTTAAAGACCTCCTGGAGGAACATCTGGCACAGGATGGTGGGCAGCTGATAGATTAGACGGCCGATGCCCAGGTTTTCATAGTTAATAATGGTCTTCTCATTCTCAAAGACCTTACCCACGTCAATAGCCACCCCGGCCTCCTTATAGGCGCGGGCCAAATCTCGGATGTGATTGACCACGGTTCCGATGCCGATGACCACTTTGATACCCAGTTCCTGGGTAACGGCAGTGGCGATCTGTTTGGCGATTTTCTGCAGCTCTCTGGCGTCGGCCCCCTCAGGCAGCTGCTTAATCAGGGCCACATCCGTCTCGTTGATAGAGATGACAAAGTCGGTCTGCTTATCGGGGAACAGGCCCTGGATCACGTCGATGGTGGTAACATCGGCAGGCCCCAACTGGCGAACCAGGAAAGCGGCCCTGGGCGCCTCAGATACAAAGTGGAGCTCCTTCGCCTGGGTATAGATGTCCCCCAGCAGAATGTTGTCTGAGATGATATTTTTGACAAAGGTAGCCTTGTCATGCTTCTCCTCGTAGTAAGTCTTTGCGCCGTTAAAGGCCACCACCGCCATTGCGCACAGGGAGGCGGCCAGTTCGTCCTCTCCCTTGACAAAGGCAGCGTAATCGAACTGGGCTCCCCAGCCCGCGAGAGGCTTAAAGGTCTTCCCCTCAAAATAGGCGATGCTGCTGTCAGCCCCATTCACGGCGACCACAGCGCCAGACCAATGCTCTCCGATGCAGGTCAATTCGCTGCAAGCGACCACCATCCCATCAGCGTCGATGACACCCACTGTGCGATTGACACTGTCCTTCATCTGGAGCACGACGCTCTGGAACATCCTGCTTGACACATCGATCCCTCCTAAAATCTCTTTGAACACTGCTTCTATTATAACGGCTGCCCCCCCTGTTTGGCAAGAGGTTTTCTCTATTTTTTTGTGAAAAACGACCAAAAGGCTCAACTGCCGCTCCGAATCCTTTGCAATGCCTCCACTTCCGCCTCCGTCAGAAGGCGCCATTCTCCCTCTTTCAGCTCTTCTCCCAGGGAGAGTGGGCCCATAGACAGGCGCCGCAGAAAGGCCACTGGTTTACCTCGCGCGGCCAGCATCCGCTTCACCTGGTGGTACTTCCCCTCCCGCAAGGTAAGCCGACATTCGTTCCCCCGCCCCAGGGGCTCCAGCAGGGCGGGCAGGCACTGTGATCCATCCCCCAAAACCATACCAGAGGCCAGGGCCTTGCGGTCCTCCTCATTCAGCTGCCCTTCCACCCGGGCGTAGTATACCTTGTCCACATGCTTTTTGGGGGAGAGCAACTCATGGGCCAGCGGGCCGTCGTCCGTGAGCAGCAGCAGGCCCACTGTGTCCTTATCCAGTCTGCCCACGGGAAAGAGCCCCCGGCGGCGCAGATGCTCCGGGAGCAGGTCCAGCACTGTCCTCTGCCGCCGGTCCTCTGTGGCGGACAGCAGACCAGCCGGCTTGTTCATCAGCACATAGACGAAGGGGGCGCAGTCCACCACCTGCCCATCCACTGATATCTCGTCCCGGGCGGGGTCGAACTTGTCCTCCGGCCGGGCGGCCGGCATCCCCCCCGCCTGTACCCGGCCCTGTCGGACCAGGTCCTTCACCTCCCGCCGGGACCAGCGGCCTGTGGAGGCCAGTATCTTATCCAGCCGTTCCAGCGGCATATCCTTCCCCTCCCCTATGGCTGTACCGGGCCTCGCCGCCTCTCAGAGCCGGTTAGAGCCGTCCTGTGAATCTCTGGAGGCCCCTATCCTAAGCTGGGGCCCCTTATTGTCTCCTTTCGGGTATAACCTCGTCCCTTGGCGCATATGGTGAAGGGAGAACGAGCCGACGAAAGGAGAAATGCGCTGTGTTGATCGTGACCGCGAAGGTCCCCAAGCGGAAGCTGGCCTTTGGGGTGGCCCTGGCAGCTATGGCCTGCTGCTGCGCCCTGGTGCTGAATCTGGGCACCTCCGCCGTCCGGGAGGTGGCCTCGCCCTCTGTCCCAGACCCCAAAGGGGTCAAGACGAACGAGGACCGGGTGGCCTATCTGGCCGACTTTGGCTGGCAGGTATCCCCAGAGCCTATCGCTACCCAGGAGATGCTCATTCCCAAGGAGATGGACGAGAGCTATAACGAGTACCTCGCCCTCCAGTCCGGCCAGGGCTTTGACCTGGAAAAGTACACTGGAAAGCGGGCCAAGCGTTATACCTATGAGATCACCAACTACCCGACGGGAGAAGCCGGCGTACAGGTAAACCTGCTGATCTATAAAAACACCGTCATCGCTGGCGAGGTCCTCTCGCCCCAGCTGGACGGCTTTCTCCACGGGCTGGCTATGCCTTGAAGGCCCCGCGGACTGGGGGTGCGGCTGGCCTAAGCGGCGTTCATCGCTCCAGGATATGGACATTCAGATGGTCATAGGTCATCTCGATCCCGTGGCGGGTAAAGGACTCCCGCAGGCCCTCCTGAATGGCGTAGTACACGTCCCAGTAATCCCCGGCAGCGGTCCATACCCGGACCACATACTGGATACTGCTGGACTGGTAGGCAGATAGCCAGATGGCCGGGGCGGGATCAGGCTGTATCTGGGGAATGGCGTCCAGCACCTCTTGGATAGCCTCTTTGACCGTCTGTGTAGGCGCGTCGTAGGAGGCGTTGACGGTCAGTTCTACCCGCCGCCGGCCCAGGGCGGAGTAATTGACGATCTTGGCGGCGGACAGCTGACTGTTTGGCACAAAGATCTCCTTATTGTCCACGGTGACAAAGGTGGTATAGGACAGATCCACAGCCGCGATGGTCCCGCCGACTCCGTCCGCCTCCACATAGTCCCCCACCTGAAATGGCTTGGTCACCAGCAGCATGATCCCTCCCGCCAGGTTGGACAGAGTGTTTTGCAGGGCCAGGGAGACAGCCAGTCCGGCCACACTCAGCAGGGCGATGATGGAGGTCACGTCGATGCCAAGGGACCCCGCCGCCATCAGCACCAGCAAGAACCACAGCCCAACACGGACCATGGAGCGGATATACACGTGGAGGGAGGCCAGGGACTTGGACCGCTCCAGCAGGCGGTCCACCAGCTTCATCAGGACACGGATGACCGCCATACCCACCAGGACCAGCACTACCACCCGGAGCGCCGCATCCCAGGACAAGGTCTTTAGGTTCAAGGTGCCGGCGACGTTTGACAGGACTTCTTGCACATTCTCCATACTCAGCGCCTCTCTTCGTCACAGAATCCCCGAGGGGTGTCTCTCCCGTTCTGGGAGTTTCAGTATAACACAATTTCCCCCAAAAAGCGAGCTGTAAGGGCAGCGGGCCCCGGCTCTTGACACAGGGCCTCCCATCTGGTATCATAGCACACTGATATCTAACTTTGCTCTTGCCGCCGGGGAAGAGTGTAAGCGTCAGACCTTCTATCGTTAGGCCGTTGAAGATAGAAGGGGCTGGCGCTTTTTTCGTGCCCCCCGCCGGGCCGGTCTTAGGAGGTACCTGATGAAAACCACCGAACTTTTTTCTGATTTTCTCCGCTACGCCGCCCTGAACGTGGCCGGGATGGTCGGGCTGTCCTGCTATATCCTGGCCGACACCTTCTTCGTCTCCAGGGGGCTGGGCACCCAGGGCCTGGCCGCCCTGAATCTGGCCCTGCCCATCGTCAGTCTGGTGATGGGCACCGGCATGATGCTGGGAATGGGCGGCGCCATCCAATACGCCGTCCACCGGGGGCGGGACGGTGGAGAGCAGGCGGGCGCCATCTTCACCAACACCTTATTTCTGGCCCTGGCGGCCGCTCTGGTCTATGTGGCCTCCGGACTGTTCCTCTCCCGTCCCCTGACCCTTCTCCTGGGCGCGGATCAGCAGGTCTTTGCCATGACCCATACCTACCTAAAGGTCATTCTCCTGTTCTCCCCTGCCTTTATCCTGAACCACACCCTCCTCGCCTTCGTCCGGAACGACGGGGCGCCTCAGCTGGCCTCCCTAGCCATGCTGGTGGGCAGCCTGTCCAATGTCCTGTTGGACTATCTGTTCATCTTCCCCCTGGATATGGGAATCTTCGGCGCTGTGCTGGCCACGGGGATCGCCCCTGTCATCAGTATGGCCATCCTGCTGCTCCACCGGCTCCGCCGTCGAAACGGCTTCCACCTGGTTCGGACCCGGCTCCATTGGAAAACCGCCAGAGCCACCTGCTCTCTGGGCTTCCCCTCCCTGGTCAACGAGCTGTCCTCCGGCATCGTCATGCTGGTGTTCAATACCCTTATGCTGTCCCTGCTGGGCAACGTGGGGGTGGCGGCCTACGGCATCGTGGCCAACCTGGCCCTGGTGGTCATTGCTGTCTTTACCGGGGTGGCGCAGGGGGCCCAGCCCCTCATCAGCCGGTCCCACGGCCAGGGCAGGCCGGACCTGGCCCGGCGTGTCCTGGGATACGGCCTGACCGTCTGCCTGGCGATGGCCGGGGTCATCTATATCCTGCTGGCCCTGTTCGCCCCGGAGGTGGCTGCCCTCTTTAACAGCGAGGGGGACCCCGTGCTGGCCGCCACCGCGGTGGAGGGACTGCGGCTCTATTTCCTGTCCGCCCCTCTGGCCGGCGTCAACATCATGGCCGCCACCTACTTCGCCGCCACCCAGCAGGCCCTGCCCGCCCAGCTTCTCTCTCTGCTCCGGGGCCTGTTCCTGGTGGTGCCGGCCGCCCTGCTCCTATCCGCCCTCTGGGGTGTATGGGGACTCTGGCTGGCGCTGCCCGCCGCCGAGTTGGCCGCCGCTCTGGTATGCGCGGTCCTCTTCCTCCGCCTAAAAAAGAGCTAGAAAATCCCCGGCCAGCCCAGTCTGGCCGGGGACACTCATTCTCATCAATAGTTCATCTGCTTGCGGCGGGACAGGTTCATGGTGCCATCCTGCATTTGGTCCAGGCTGTCCAGGCTCTTGCCAGTGCCGTGGGCCACACAGGAGATGGCGTCGTCGGCCACATGGGTCTCGATGCCGGTATGGGACTCCACCAGCTTGTCAAAGCCCCACAGCAGGGAGCCGCCGCCGGTCATGACGATGCCGTTGGTGGAGATATCGGCCACCAGCTCCGGGGGCGTGCGCTCCAGCACACCGTGGATGGCCTCCAGGATGCGGCTGGACACCTCCTCAAAGGCGTCGATCATCTCGCTGGAGGACACGGAGAATACACGGGGCAGACCAGTCATCAGGCAGCGCCCCTTGATCTCCATGGTGACCTCCTCCGGGCGGGGAAAGACACAGCCGATGGTCATTTTCAGTTCCTCGGCGGTGCGGTCTCCGATAAGGACATTGTGCTTCTTGCGGATATACTTGACAACCGCCTCATCGAATTTGTCACCGGCGATTTTGATGGAGGCGGACTCCACCACGCCGCCCAGGGAGATGACGGCAATGTCGGCGGTGCCGCCGCCGATGTCCACCACCATGTGGCCATCAGGCTTGGTGATGTCGATACCCGCGCCGATGGCGGCGGCCACAGGCTCCTCAATGAGGTAGGCTCTGCGGGCACCGGCCTGGATGCCCGCGTCCACAACGGCGCGCTCCTCCACCTCGGTGATGCCGGAGGGCACGCAGATGAGAAGACGGGGCTTAAACAGGGAGAAGGTGGTCACCTTCTTAATAAACTCCTTGAGCATCCGCTCGGTCATGTCATAGTCGGAGATGACGCCCTCCCGCAGGGGACGCATGGCCACGATATTGCCGGGGGTGCGGCCCAGCATGGCCTGGGCCTCGGTACCCACCTTCAGCAGTTTGCCGGTGTTCTTATCCATGGCCACCACAGAGGGCTCCCGCAGGACGACCCCCTTGCCCTTGATGTATACCAAAACAGAAGCGGTACCCAGATCGATACCGATATCTTTGCTAAATAGCCCCATAGTTTCGTCCACCTTATCTTGATTCATCACTGGCCCGGACCGCCAGCCAGGGCCAAGTTATTTTGTCAATTATAGTATAGCCAAATCGGCAAAACCTATTTGCCGCCGTCTATCATTATAACGGCTGATCGCCGGCTTTTCAACCATTATTTCTATTATTTTCTAATTTATCCCCACCCTCTCCCGCCTGGGCTAAAGTCAGGCACAGGACCTGCTTGGCACCCCCTTGGCACAGCAGACGGGCACACTCGCTCAGGGTGGCGCCGGAGGTAACCACGTCGTCCACCAGCAGCACCCGCCCGCCCTCTATTCTCCCTCCCGGCAGCAGAGAATAGGCCCCCAGGGCGTTAGCCCTACGGGCCGCTCCATCGGGCAGACTGGACTGAGGGACTGTATGCCGGCTCTTTTCCAGCAGAGGGAGCACAGGGAGCGCCAAGCATTCCCCCACGGTCCGGGCCAGCAGTTCCCCCTGGTCAAAGCCCCGCTTGCGCCGCCGCTTTTTGGACAGGGGCGCCCAGGTCACCAGCTCCGCCTCCACTCCCTGGTCCCTGGCACACTGGGCCATCAGCAGGCCAAAGGGCCGGCCATAGGCCGGAGCCGGGGCAAACTTATATCGTTGGACCGCCTCCCGCACTTGGGCCTGGTAGGCCAGCGGAGACCAGCAGCCCTGGGTAAAGTCCACCCGCCGCTCCCCCGCCCTTCCGGTCAGCCACGGCAGGCTGGCCTGGCAGTTGGGACACAGGGGAGCCCGTGGGTCATGCAGCAGCCGCTGGCAAAAGGGGCATTTGGGCGGAAAGAGCAGGTCCAGCAGTGCCTCGCCCACCCTCACTTCAGCTCGTCCTCAGGGATAGGGCCATGCTCTTTTTCAAAGTCACGAACACATTTTTGGATCAGATACAAAATCTGACCACTCATAGAACGTCCCTCTGCTCCGGCTACATATCTGAACTTGTCATGTAGCTTTTCATCCATTCGGATGCTTAAATGGGTTTTATCAGCCATATGCTTTGCCTACTTTCTGATTTAATAAACAAAGCATATCTTTTGAACTTATTATAAATTTATTTTTAGTGCATTATTAGTGCTTAAAATTATTTGACTATATGATATTTGATAAGGCTGTAGAGGCGGCGCCATGTGATCACCTGCCGTATCTCCGATGGGCCTTGGAAAAATTTTGACAGCCTGTCATACTTCCGGCGGGTGCCTTTCCAGAGACGGAAAGGCGCCAAAGGTCTCTAGGGGCTGCCCCCCCATCTGTGCGTCCCCCGTATAACAGGGTCCGGGGGTGAGGCACTTACGGACTTTGTCCGCCGGAGCGGAGGAATACGCCCCCGGTCCCTTTCCGTTTTCTTCCGGCCTTTTCTCTTTACACCACGGCAGAAAATTTGTATAATAGACACTGATTTGAACGCAAAAGGAGAGTTCACCATGCTGAAGGGAAAAACCGTCCTGCTTGGGGTCACCGGCGGCATTGCCGCCTACAAGGCCGCCTATCTGGCTTCCGCCCTGGTAAAGCTCCACGCAAATGTGGAGGTGGTGATGACCCAGCACGCCACCCAATTTATCGCGCCCCTGACCTTTGAACAGCTGACAGGCAACCGCTGTATGGTGGATACCTTTGACCGCAATTTCGCCCACCAGGTGGAGCATATTGCCCTGGCCGACCGGACGGACCTGGTCCTCATCGCCCCCGCCACCGCCAATGTGTGCGCCAAGCTGGCCCACGGGCTGGCCGACGATATGTTGACTACCACGGTGCTGGCCTGCACCTGCCCCAAGCTGATCGCTCCGGCCATGAACACCCATATGTTGGAAAACCCAGTGACTCAGGACAATCTGGACCTTCTGCGTCACTATGGCTGGGAAGTCATTTCCCCCGCCTCCGGCCGGCTGGCCTGCGGGGCGGTGGGGTCTGGCAAGCTGCCTGAGCCTGATCTGCTGATCCAGCATATCCTGCGGGCCATCGCTCTGCCCCATGACCTGACGGGAAAAAAAGTGCTGGTCACCGCCGGCCCCACCCAGGAGGCTCTGGACCCTGTCCGCTATCTGACCAACCACTCCAGCGGCAAGATGGGCTACGCCATTGCCAAAACGGCTATGCTCCGGGGGGCGCAGGTCACCCTTGTGTCCGGTCCGACCTCCATCTCCCCCCCCCCCTTTGTGGAGGTCGTGGAGGTAGTATCCGCCCAAGATATGTTCCAGGCTGTGACCAGCCGCCAGGAGCAGGCGGACTTCATCTTTAAGGCCGCCGCCGTGGCCGACTACACCCCCGCGGATTACAGCGACGACAAGGTGAAAAAGAGAGAGGGCGATCTGTCCATTCCGCTGAAACGCACCCAGGATATTTTAAAGCACCTGGGAGAGCACCGCCGCCCGGACCAAATCATTTGCGGCTTCTCCATGGAGACCCGCGATATGCTGGAAAACAGTCGGGTCAAGCTGGAAAAGAAAAACGTGGATATGATCTGCGCCAATAATTTGAAGGTGGATGGAGCCGGCTTTGGGGTGGATACCAACGTCATCACCCTGATCACACGGGACCGGGTAGAGGAGCTTCCCCTCCTGTCTAAAGAGGCGGCGGCGGGCCGCATCCTTGACCGGGCCATCGCTTTGGCGGGACAGGCGTGAGATATACCCTGGGACCGGACAGGTACCCCTTGATATAAGGGAACATTTATCGAGGAGTCTGAGCCCCTGGCAGATACCGCATTTGCGGTATCTGCCAGGGGCTTTTTCATTTGGATTCTGTGTGTGCTATGTTTCGTTCTGAGTTGCGCTTATACATACGAGAGATCGTTGTATTGAATTTAAGCCTTCTGCCGAGTGTTCATACTCTGTTTGATTTTCTTCTCGCAACCTATGATCTTCCCAATCATCTGTCCACAACAGGTGTGGATGTAATCTTTGTATATTCAGTATGCCGCTTTGTTCGAGATAATCTTATAGTGAAATAACCGAGATCAAAAGGCGAAAGTGAGGAAAAGCGTGCCGCAAAAACGGCACGCTTTTTCCATTGCTCTTAAAACGAAATGATTTTTCTCCCTATCATTTGATGGTTTGTTCTACCGGCCGCCTACACCTGCCGGCGATCATAATGCGCAGGAACAGGGAGAGATTTCGGGTACAAATTCAGTAGTGAAAGTCTATAGCAGAGAGGTGATCTGGACAATAAGGAGACATCTGGAGTTGATTGCTGCCTCTTTGCTTCATACAGAGCAGCCGGGCAATAGAGCGCCACGGCCGGTCCTCTTCCATTAATAGCGTTTTTTGGCCGGACCGCAAGACTCCCGTTGAATCAGCGTAAACGGAACGTCCACTTTTATTGATGATGTATGTCCGCCCTCAATGCGGTCAATCAACAGTTTTACTCCAAGATGTCCCATCTCCTCCAGAGGGACATGGATGGTCGTAAGCATAGGATCCAGATAGCAGACAGTTTCCATGTCGTTGATACCGATAATAGAGACATCCTGGGGAACCTTCAGCCGATGCTCCCGCAGACTTTTCATAGCGCCCACAGCATTCATATCGTTGGCACACAAAATGGCTGTAAACTCCACCCCGCTGTCCAGCAGCCGGTTGGTAGCCTCATACCCATCGGTTGGGTTAAACAAGCAGCGTGCCACATAGGGGGTCAGGTCACCTAGTTCCAGATCGGCCATGGCGTCCAGATAGCTTTGAAATCGCTGCTCGTTGTCCGTTTCCCCCATATAACAGATCTTTTTATGGCCTAGCGAACGCAGGTACTCCACACAGGTGCGGACTGCCTGGTAACCACTGCAGATCACCTGATCGAAGATCCCATCAGGCGCAGAGTTCTGCCCAATATTGACGATATTTTTATACCACTTTTTTAACAGGCTGAGAGAACGAGGCTCGATGCGGCCCAGGACTACGGCCGAGTCAGAGTTAGTGTCGGTAAACGGGGCTTTTCCATCCTGAATATCGGCCACAGAGTAATGATAGCGAAGATTATACCCCGCATCAAAGGCGGTAATCTCCGCTGCCCGCATTAGCACCGTAAAAAAGGGATCCAAATAGGGGCCAATAGTACGGGCATAGACACAGTCCAGATTTTGATTCTGGGGCTTCTGATCCAGTTCTGGACGCTTTAGCTGTCTGGCATGTTGATTGGGGACATAACCCAATTCCCGTACAGCTGCCCAGATCCGCTCCTGTGTCTGCGGGCTGGCCGCCGAAACATTTTTGCTGTTGACAATGCGAGAGACCGTAGAGGGCGATACTCCCGCCCGCCGCGCAATTTCTCTAATGCTCATCCAAATGCTCCTTTACTAATCGGCTTCGACACTGTCGCCGCACTATGCGTTTTATTTTACTACAAACTTTCCAGGATGGCAACCAACGCCAACGCATCGTTATGCAAACGTTTGCGTTTTTTCTCATTGACAAAACAAAAAAAACAGTGATATTATCCACTCATCCGTTAATATTACAGAAAATATATTGTTAAAACTTTATCAACCAAGCATTTTGACGAATATTGCGCCAGTTTTTTGGAGGTGTTGCACTACGCAACTTTCGTAACACCACATCAACAGGCAGCTTAGGCTGCCCCATAAACTACCTACGAGGCCATATAAATTAGGCCTCAGATCAGAAAAGGAGGGCATTATGGAAAAGAAAATTTTGTTCCTTGGTCTGGACGCTGCTATGCCGGACTTGGTCAAAAAGTTTGTCGCAGAGGGCGCTATGCCCAACACCGCCAAGCTAATGAAGCAGGGGATATTTTCCCGATTGGAAACAGTATTCCCGCCTCTGACTGCCGCAGCCTGGACTGCCATCGTCAGCGGTGCCGGATCCGGCACCAACGGAGTGCCCAGCTTGATGGTGAAACACCTGGGCGAGGACCTAGATCACTGGCACACTTCCTTCGACCGCAACGAGGTACTGTGCGAAACCATGTGGGACGTGGGCAAGCGTTTGGGTAAAAAGGTGGCCCTCATAAACTGGCCGGTCACTTTCCCCATGGGCGCTATCTCGGAGGAAGACGGCTGCCAGCTGGCCGGCTCTTTGAATCCACCATTCCGCTACTTTTTCATGCCCCTGTGGGACGTGGCTTCCAGCGCCTGCTTCTCCAACCAGAAGCTGCGCTGCAACCAGATCCCCGGCCGGGCGGTCCAGCTAGAAGCCCGACCCGCTGAAGGTTGGACTAATCTGCCCGAAAGCAAGCGCCCGCCACTAGAATTCGACATTGTGGTCCCCCCCACCTATGTGGAAGGTTACCCCATGCATGTGTTGATGTACGCCTCCACCGACACGGGCTATGATCGTATGCTGATCTCTGAGTCCAAGGACGCCGCTCAGGCCATCACCGACATCACCCACGGGGAACTAGGTCCCTGGATTACCAAAAACTTCAAGGCTCGGGACTATGAACGGGACGGCCGCTTCCGTTTCCAGATCCTCCAACTCACCCCAGACGGGAAGAACTTCAAACTGTACCAGAGCGCCATCAACATGGCCGAGCCTTATTCCGTTCCCTCCTCCCTGAGCAAGGAGGTAGAGGCCGTGGCCGGTACCTATATGGAGGTTGACGATCCCTGGGCCTTCATGGATGGCTGGATGGCTCCAGAACTCTACCTGGACCAGCTGCAGATGCACGCCAACTGGTGGGGCAACGCCACAAAGTATGTGCTTGAGCATCAGCAGTGGGACATGGCCTTCTCCTGGGTAGGCACTATCGACCACATCGAGCATGTCCTTTACGCTGGCATTGAGCCCAAGGCACGGGTATATGACCCGGACAAGGCTGATTTCTGCTGGCACATGATCCGGGAGACTTACCGACAGGTGGACGAGAACATCGGAAGGATCCTGGATGCTGTGGACTTGGACAATACATATGTGATCCTGATCTCCGACCACGGCATGACCCATTTGGACTGGAACCCTTATGTAAAAGAGCACCTGGCCCGTGCCGGTCTGTTGGAGTATGTGTTGGATCTGACCACTGACGATCCCAGCAACCTTACTATCAACTGGGAGCACACCAAGTGCCATCCCCTGGAGCCCTGTCACGCCCACATCTTCATTAACCTGAAGGGGCGAGACCCTCACGGCATCGTGGAGCCTGAGGACTATGAAAAAGTCCAGGAGGAAATCATCCGTTGCCTGATGAATATGCGGGATCCGGAAACCGGAGATCAGGTGGTCGCTCTGGCCATTAAGAAGAAGGAGGCTGGCACTCTGGGCATCTATGAGGGGCCCGGCTATGACCGCGTGGGCGACGTGCTATACGCCTGGAAGCCCGGTTATATGTCCCACCCCTTCATTTACCGCAGCAAGATTCAGTATCGGGATGGTACCGAAAGGGTCATCGCTAACCCCGAACTTTACGAAGCCGCTGGCTTGTGCCGCAACTTCACTGGTGTTCACCTAGCTCTCCCCTCGCTCCACGATATGCATGCGGTCATGATTATGACTGGTCCAGGTGTGCCCCAGTACGAACGAAAGTTCCCCGCAAAGATCATTGACGTAGCGCCTACGCTGAGTAAGCTATTGAACATCGACGTACCCAAAGATGCCGAAGGAGGAGTTTTGTATGATATCCTGGACCGGTGCCAATAAACCCATCAAAAAGGTCGGTCTAATCGGTTGTGGCCGCATGGGCCGCTGTATGCTGGAAGGAATGCTGGCCAAAGGCTACAGCGTTGTAGTCTACGATAAATTTCCCACAGCCGCCCAGTCCGCTTCCGCTCTGGGTGCCCAGGCGGTTCCCACTCCTAAAGAGGTGGCTGAACAGGCTTCAGTCATCCTCATGTCCCTGCCCAGCCCAGTCCAGTTGGAGGATGTTCTTTTCGGCGAGGGCGGTATGATGGCATCCCTTACCTCTGACCATGTGGTCATCGACACCAGCACTGTAGATCCCCAGACTACCCGGGGGCTGGCCGCCCGGGTAGGTGAGTGCGGCGCAGCCTATCTGGACTGTCCCATCCTGGGTCGTCCCTCGGCGGCAGGCAAGTGGATGCTGCCTACTGGTGGCTCTGGTGAAGCGTTAGAGAAGGTGAAGCCTGTGTTGCTGTGCTTTGCAGCCAACGCTGTACTGGTGGGGGACTCCGGGGCCGGCAACGCTTTAAAGCTGCTGAACCAGATGATGTTTTCCTGCATCAACGCCATCTCCTCCGAGGTCATGGCCATCTGTGACCATGTAGGGATCAAAAAGGAGGTCTTCTACGATACTGTAGCCTCATCCACCGCGGCCACTGTCAGCGGTCTGTTTCGTGAAGTGGGCAAGTGCATCGTCAATGAAGCCTACGACTCCCCTGCCTTTACGGTGGACCTACTGATTAAGGACACCAAGCTAGCCCTCCAGATGGCCAAGGATGCCGACGCCCCCTCTCTGATCGCCGGCACTGCTCAAATGTACAATGAGATCGCCCATGGTCAGGGCTTGGGTACTCAGGATACCAGTGCCCTATATAAGGTATTTAGTCGTCACTACGACAAAATCTCTTGACCAGGCTTTGACCCAAACTTTATGTTTAGAAAGGATGTTCCCTGCATGAAACTGGATTTTGAATACGGCCAAGGCCTTATGAGCGCCGAATTGCCTGACAGCACCGATATCTTTATCCCCGGTGAAACCGTGCCCGATCCCCCTTGTCTGCCCCAAGACTGGGACAGCCTGTATGCTGCCACCCTGGAGTCTATCCAGCACCCCATCGGCATGAAGCCTCTGCGGGAGTTGGCTGGCCCCGGCAAGACAGTGGTCTTCGTCATTCCTGACATTGTGAAGGGAGGCACCCAGCCTACCTCCCATCGTCGTGTGGCCATCCGGGCCTGTCTGGATGAGCTGTACGCTGCTGGAGTAGCAAAAGAGGACATTCTTCTGCTGTTTTCTAACGGCCTTCATCCCCGAGCCACAGTGGCCGAGATGAAGAAGATTCTGGGTGATGATCTGTTCAATGAGTTCTATTACACCAACCAGATCACCAGTCACGACAGTGAGGATCCCGACCACATGGTGGATCTAGGTACCACCCAGCGGGGTGATCCGGTGCTGATGAACAAGTATGTCTTTGACTGCGATATCCCCATTCTTATCGGACACACCCAAGGCAATCCCTACGGCGGATACTCTGGCGGCTATAAGCACTGTACTACCGGCATCACCCACTGGCGCTCTATTGCTAGTCATCACGTCCCCAAGGTCATGCACCGGGATGACTTCACCCCCGTGTCCGGCCACAATCTGATGCGTACCAAGTTCGATGAGATCGGTATGCATATGGAAGAGAAGATGGGCCACTCCTTCTTCTGCTGTGACGCGGTACTAGACACCTACTCCCGTCAGATCGCTATCTTCTCCGGCTATGCTAAGGAGATGCAACCTGTGTCCTGGGATGTCGCCGACAAACGGACTTATGTGCCCTGGGCAGAAAAGAAGTATGATGTAGTGGTGTTCGGCATGCCCCAAGACTTCCACTATGGCAATGGCATGGGTACCAACCCTATCCAGATGATGCAGGCCTTGTCAGCTCAGGTCATCCGCCACAAGAGAGTCATGAGTGATCACTGTGTATTCATCGTTTCTAGCATCTGTAACGGCTATTTTCACGACGAACGTTGGCCCTATCTGAGGGAGTTATACGAGATGTTCCAGCATGATTACATGAACGTTCTCCCCGACATGGACCGTTATGGCGAGTACTTCGCTACCAATGAGGAGTATATTCGCAAGTACCGCTTCTGCAACGCCTTCCACCCCTTCCACGGCTTCTCCATGATGAGCTGCGGTCACATTGCCGAGATGAACACTTCCGCCATCTATATTGTGGGTGCCCAAGAACCGGGTATTGCCCGCTCTATGGGGCTGAAGACCCGGTCCACCTTCGAGGAAGCCCTGGAGGACGCCAAAAAGAAATTTGTCGGCCCCAACCCCAATATCTTGGCTCTGCCTAAGACCTATAAGATCGGCGCTGTTCATCTATGCATGAAGAACGAGGGCTATGATGGCACCTGCGGCCATCCCTGCGCTGACTAAAAAGCCCTTCCCTTTGGAATCACACAGGGTTTGGCTGGATAGTGACCGTCCGGTAGTCCGCCCGGTCGATATATGTTTAGAAAGGATGGAAGTAAAGATGAAAAAAGCAACCACAAAAAGACTCCTTGCAACGCTCCTCTCTTTTGCCATGATGTTCGCTCTGGTCGCCTGTTCTGGCAACGAAAATGGCAGTAGCGGAGGCAACAACTCCGCCAACAGCGGTGGCACTTCCTCCGGTGGCGGCCACGAAGTGGAGCTGATAGACGGCGCCACCGCCCCTGAGGATTTGACCTTTGGTCTAACCCCCTTTGAAGACCGCCAGACTCTGCGCATCGGCTTCTTTACCGGCTCTCCCCTCTCCTATGCCTTCCTCTTTGCCGATAATCTGGGCGTCTTCGACGCGCTAAACATCGATGTGGAGTATAGCTGCTTCACCGGTGGCCCCGCCATGATGGAGGCCAACTCTGAATGGGACATGGCATCCTGCGGTTTGGGCGGTGTATGCACTGCCTTGGCTGGTTATGACTTTACCCTCGTAGATGTTACTGACTACGAGGAGAACATGGCCATTTTCGTACGGCCCGACTCTGAGTTGGCTAATGACCCTACTAACCCCGATTTATGGAAGGGAGCTACCGTGGTCTACCCTGCTGGCACCACCGGTCAGGCGGTCCTGGCTCAGTATCTCGAGACCATGGGCCTGACCCTCTCCGACGTGGAAAGTGTCAACATGGACAATGCCAACGGTCTGACCGGCTTTAACGGCGGCACTGGTGACGCCCTGGTGTGTTGGAACGCTATCGCCCTGTCCGCTGAGGACAGAGGGTATGTTCGTGTCACTGACTCTGGCCAGCTGAACCTGCCCTTCCCTTGCTGTACCTTCGCCCAGACCGAGATCATGGAGAGTAATCCCGACCTAGTGGCTGCTGCAGTCGCTGTTTTCCATCTGACCTATGAGTGGGTTACCGAGTCCGAGGGCAATGCCGCTCAGGCCGCCGCCTGGTATCTGGAGCACTGCGACGAAGAAGGCTTCCTGTGTGACGAGAGCATCGCTGAACGCACCATTAACTGGTGGCGCTGTCCCACGGTAGATGAGTATATCGCACTCTTTACTGAAACTGAACCCGACGAAGCTGGCCTGTATACTTCTCGTGACCTACTGCAAATTGAGAACGACATCCTCTCCGGATTTGACTTCTTCACCAGCGTAGGCAGCTACACCGAGGCCCAACGCACCCAGTTCCTGGACGATCAGCGGGTGGACAATTCCATCGCTCTGGCTGTCAAAGAAATGCTGGGTCGATAAATGCCTTCGATAGTCTTCCTCCCGCCCCATGGGAGGCGGGAGGAAGATTCGCTTTGCGGACGTGAAAACTGAATTTGGCTTCTGTCTACAGATCAGTCCAAACGTTCTCAGAGTGCATCTCCGCCTCTGCATATCTGATATTTGAGACACAAAGCTCGGAAAGTAGGGATGTCTTTTGAGCGAACCCATTCATGAGATGACTGCGGCTGAGCGTGTCGCGCTGGTTGAGCGTGAAAAACACCGGATAACCTACCGCAACATCACCCTGTCTTTCGCCGGTATCCTTCTCTTCCTGCTCATTTGGGAAGGGTTAGCCCTGTCCGGCATTGTAGACTCCAGAATTCTGTGTGACGTTTTGGAAGTCCTTCGTCTTTTCGTCACCAAACTGTCTGATCCCAATCCAGACGGCGCGGTACTGACGGTCCATATCTGGTCCAGTTTACAGGTGGCCCTTCTGGGCTTCCTGCTGGCTGTAGTCATCGGTGTGCCTCTAGGCTGGCTGATGGGCTGGTATCGGGGAGCCGACAGCTTTCTTCGCCCCATCTTTGAGATTATTCGCCCTATTCCCCCAGTGTCCTGGATTCCGCTGACCATTGTGTGGCTGGGCATCGGCCTGCCGGCCAAGTCCTTCATCGTATTCTTTGCCGCCTTTGTCCCCTGTCTAATCAACGCCTATACCGGCATCCGGCAGACCAAGGAGGTCCTGAAAAACGTAGGCAAGACCTTTGGCGCTTCTTACTTCACTGTCTTCGTAAAAGTGGGGATTCCTTCCTCTTTGGTCATGACTTTCGCCGGCATCAAGGTTGCTATCGGCAACGCCTGGGCCACTCTGGTGGCCGCTGAGATGCTGGCCGCTTCCAGCGGACTGGGCTACATGATCCTGATGGGCCGTTCCTATGCCCGCGTAGATCTGATCATCCTGGGAATTGTTGTCATCGGCGTGCTGGGCGTCATCATCTCCGCTATCATCAACAGGCTGGAGCGTATCTTCCTAGGATGGAGGTATGTGTAGTATGGAAAAGAAAACCGCGCATATGAGCGCAGCAGAGATTCGGGAACAACGGCTTAAGGTTCTTTACCGTATCCTCCCTATTGTCTCTCTTCTCCTGTTGGTGGCCCTTTGGCTGTTAGCCTCCTCCGGCGTCAATTCCAACTTCCCAACTCCCCAGGCAGTGTGGGATCGTACAGTTCGCCTGTTCACCAATCCGGTAAAGAAACTGACTTTGGTCGGTCACGCTTTGGTCAGTCTACGGCGCATCGGTCTGGCTCTCGTCTTCGATTGGACTGCTGGTATCGCCTTTGGCGTACTGCTGGGCTGGTGCCCCAGGGCCCGTGCCTTCTTTGGCCCTCTATTCAACGCCTTCCGTGCCGTCCCTCCGCTAGCCTGGATTCCTCTGATCACACTGTGGTTTGGTGCTGGTGAGTTCCCCAAGGTCCTCATCGTTATCTTTGGTTCTCTGGCCTCTATTGTGGTCAACACTCAGGCCGGTCTTAGTTCTGTGGATAAAATGTATCTGGACGTAGGTACCGTTTTTAATGCCACACCCAGACAGCGCCTGTTCAAGATCGCTATTCCATCTTCTCTGGACGCCATCTTTGCCGGCGTGCGTACCTCTACCAGTGCCGCCTGGATGGTGGTTTTGGCTGCCGAGATGCTGGGTGCTGACGCAGGCGTGGGCTTCCTGATCTCCCGCGGCATGGACTCTATCGATATGCCCCTGGTCCTGACCGGCATGATCGCCATTGGTATCGTGGGCGCTATGCTGGCCATTATCACGCAAATTGCAGAAAGGTTGATTTGCCCATGGACGAGAAAAAGAAAGTAATTCTGAAACTGGACAACATCTGTCAGAGCTACGTCGTGGGCGAGTCAGTCAAGGATGCAGTGGAAAATGTTTCTCTCGAGGTCTACGACAATGAATTTCTGGTCATCCTAGGCCCAGGCCACTGCGGTAAAACCGTACTGATGAACATGATCGCCGGATTGGAGAAACCTATCGGTGGCAAAATCTATCTGGACGGCGAGGAAGTTCACGGCAGCGATAAGCGTATCGGCATGGTGTTTCAGTCTTTGAATTTGATGCCCTGGCGCACTGTCATGGGCAATGTGGAATTTGGTCTAGAGGTAGCTGGCGTATCCAAGGAGGAGCGCCGGGCCACCGCCCAGAAGTACATCGATCTTGTTGGGTTGAAAGGCTTTGAAAAGTCCTATCCCCATGAGCTCTCCGGCGGTATGAAGCAGCGTGTAGGAATTGCCCGTGCCTATACCAACAATCCTCAGATTCTCCTGATGGATGAACCCTTTGGCCAGCTGGATGCCCAAACCCGGTATGCCATGGAGGAAGAGATCCTGCGTATCTGGGAGCAAGAAAGGCGCACCATCCTCTTTGTCACCAACAACATTGAGGAGGCTGTCTATCTGGCAGACCGAATTGTGCTGTTGAGCAACTGCCCCGCCCGGGTAAAGCAGGTTTATGATCTGGCTTCACTGGGGCGTCCCCGGAACACTACGTCTCCGGATTTTCTGCGCATCCGGTCCGAGATTTCCGATAATACGGATCTGGCGCTTTGATATGGGAGGTACTCTATGAGCGAGCAAGAATATAAAGTACGGGTGGAGCACCTGACCAAATACTTCGGGGACCTACATGTGCTGGACGATGTGTCCTTCAATATCAAAAAGGGAGAATTCCTGTGTGTGGTAGGCCCCACAGGCTGTGGTAAGACCACCTTCCTCAATCTGCTCACCCGCATCTATATGCCCACAAAGGGAGAACTCTATATCGACGGTGAGCCCGCCGATCCCAAAAAACACAGTTTGGCGGTGGTGTTCCAGGAGCCTTCCTCCATGCCTTGGCTCACGGTAGAACAGAACCTGCGTTTCGGCTTGGAAATCAAGAAGCTGCCCAAAAATGAGATTGATCGTCGAGTAGAAAATATCATCAAGCTGTTAGGCCTAGAAGAGTTTCGTAACCGCTACCCTCACCAGTTGTCCGTTTCTACCGCCCAACGCATCATTATCGGACGCGCTTTTGCCCTCCAGCCTGACCTGTTGCTGATGGATGAGCCATATGGACAGATGGACATCAAACTGCGCTTCTATCTGGAGGATGAGGTTATCCGCTTGTGGAAGGAAATCGGTACCACCGTGGTTTTCATTACCCACAACATCGAGGAGGCCGTGTATCTAGCTGAACGCATCCTAATCCTGACCAACAAGCCGGCCCACATTAAGGAGGAAGTGCAGGTAGACCTACCACGTCCGCGGGATGTTACCGCTCCTGACTTCATTGCAATTCGAAATCATGTGACCGAACAGATCAAATGGTGGTAAGATAAAGCGGGGAAGCCCTTCCCCGCCTCCTAATAAGAAAACATGAGATAGTCCAGTAAAATCAATGTTTTCAGAGGCAAGGAACACGATGTGAAGTCAAAAAATCAAATACTGGCAGGATAAAGGGTGCTGATGTGAAATATCAGCACCCTTTTCCTGTCCCAAACGCCATAGGGAATCCTATGGCGTTTTTACTTTCCATCAAGTACACGGAAAACTGTATTGAAAGGGGTGAGAAATCGAAGGTATTTCTTCATGTAGGAAATGCAAATCAAGTGTCCATAGGTTTTCCCACATGGAGAAGCAAGTGGGCACAGAATTGAATTTTTTCCGAAAACGAACACTTTTCCAGACCGCCGGAGGGAGGTGAGATTATGGCGGTATTTCGCATTGAGAAAACCCGCGACTACACGGTGATGGCAAACCATCATCTGCGGAACACGGCACTGTCGCTGAAAGCGAAGGGGCTGCTGTCCCTCATGCTATCCTTGCCGGAGGATTGGGACTACACCACCAAAGGTCTTGCGCGGATATGCCGGGATGGAGTGGACAGCATTTGTGCTACGGTCCGGGAGCTGGAGGATGCGGGATACATTATCCGTGAAAGAGTCCGCAACGCCAACGGGCGGCTCGGCAGCATCGAGTACACGATTTTGGAGCAGCCCAGGCCGCCGGAACCTAAACCGGGAAAACCTGAACGGGAAAATCCAGTTCAGGTAAAACCAGTCTTGGATTCTCCTGTCTTGGGAAAACCTGAACAGGAAAAACCCGCACAATTAAATACTAAAGGATCAAGTAACCAAATATCAAATACTGATTCATCAAGTACGGAAGGATCAAATCCTATCCAATCAAGTCCCCAAACCCCCGCAGAGACCAAACGAACCGGACGGGACTGGATGCGGGAGCGAGAGAGCTATCGGGAACTGATTTTGGAGAATATCGAGTATGACTATCTATGCCGGGATGACCGGCTGGATCGGGATATGCTGAATGAACTGGTGGAACTCATGGTGGATACCGTCTGTTCCCGCAGGGAAACGATCCGCATTGCCGGGGACGACTATCCGGCGGAGGTGGTCAAATCCCGGTTCCTGAAGCTGAACAGTTCTCACATTGAGTATGTGTTGGACCGTATGCGGGAGAACACCACCTATGTCCGCAACATCAAGAAATATCTGCTGGCTGCCCTGTATAACGCCCCGGCCACCATCGACAGCTACTATGCGTCCCTGGTGAACCATGACCTGTACGGCAGCGGAGAAAGGAGATGATAGGTCATGCAGGAAGAAGTCACCCAGCGCACCATTGCCCTCTGTGTGGAGGCCACCAAACTCTCCGCCGGGATGCTGCAGCAGGCCATGAAAAAAGTGCTGGACGAGATGCAGAAAGGAGTGACCGGCCATAAGACCAAGCTGCACCACGGAAAGCAGACCCTCCGGCAGCTGATGAAGCACAACACCGGCGTTTCCAACATCGAGATCACCGACCGGAACATCCGGGCCTTTTCCGCCACCGCCAAGAAGTACGGCATTGACTTTGCTCTGAAAAAGGATACCAGCGGCGAGATACCCCGCTACCTGGTGTTCTTCAAGGGCCGGGATGCCGACGTTATCACGGCAGCCTTTCGGGAGTTCTCCGCAAAGAACCTGGAGAAAGAGAAAAAGCCCTCCATCCGCAAGGAGCTGGAGCAGGCGAAACAGCAGTCCAAAGCCCAGCACCGCCAGCGGGAGAAGGTCAAGACCAAAGACCGGGGTGTGGAATTATGACGGTTGACTGGAAGAAAAAGCTGATCCCCAACCTCCCGTATCTGCTGTTCGTGTATCTCTTTGACAAGCTCTGCCAGGCGGTGCGCCTTGCGCCCGGCCTTGACGCCTCTGAAAAGTTCCTGCATTTGAGCCAGGGCTTTACGGAGGCGTTTTCTTCTGGGCTGCCAAGTCTGCATCCGCTGGACCTGCTGGCGGGTATCGCCGGGGCGGTCATTGTTCGGCTGGCGGTGTATGCCAAGAGCAAGAATACAAAGAAATATCGCAAGGGCATTGAGTACGGCAGCGCACGATGGGGCACGGCGGCCGATATTGCCCCCTATGTCGATCCGGTTCCCGACTGGAACATTCCTTTGACCCAGACGGAAAAGCTCACCATGTCCAGCCGCCCGAAAAATCCCAAGTACGCCCGAAACAAGAACATTCTGGTCATCGGCGGCAGCGGCAGCGGCAAGACCCGGTTCTTCGTCAAGCCCTCACTCATGCAGATGCACAGCAGCTATGTGGTCACCGATCCCAAAGGACAGCTTTTGTCCGAGGTGGGGACCATGCTGCGGCGGGGCGCCCCCAAGCTGGACGAGAACGGAAAACCCCTGCGGGATGCCCGCGGGAAGGTCATCTATGAGCCGTACCGCATTAAAGTCCTCAACACCATCAACTTCAAAAAGAGCATGAAATACAACCCCTTCGCCTATATTCGGTCGGAGAAAGACATCCTCAAATTGGTCAATGTCATCATTGCCAACACCAAAGGCGACGGAGAAAAATCCTCGGAAGATTTTTGGGTGAAGGCCGAGCGGCTTTTGTACTGCGCCCTGATCGGGTACATCTGGTACGAGGCGGAGCCGGAAGAAAAGAACTTCCTCACGCTGCTGGAGCTCATCAACGCATCGGAGGCCAGAGAGGACGACGAGGAATTTCAGTCGCCCGTGGATATTCTGTTCGCCAAGCTGGAGAAGGAGCACCCGGACCACTTCGCTGTGAAGCAGTACCGCAAATTCAAATTGGCTGCCGGCAAGACCTTGAAATCCATCCTGATTAGCTGCGGCGCCCGCCTTGCCCCCTTCGATATTGCGGAGCTGCGGGAGATCATGTCGGACGACGAACTGGAACTGGACACCCTGGGCGACCGAAAAACGGCGCTGTTTCTCATTATGAGCGATACGGATACCACCTTCAACTTCGTTATCGCCATGCTGCAAAGCCAGCTATTCAATCTCCTTTGCGACAAGGCGGACGACGTGTACGGCGGCAGGCTGCCCGTCCATGTGCGGTGCCTCCTGGACGAGTTCGCCAATATCGGGCAGATACCCAACTTCGACAAGTTGATCGCCACCATCCGGAGCCGGGAAATCTCGGCTTCTATTATTTTGCAGTCCCAAAGCCAGTTAAAGACCATCTACAAGGACGCCGCGGATACCATTGTGGGCAACTGCGACACCACCTTGTTTTTGGGAGGCAAGGAGAAATCCACCCTGAAAGAAATCTCGGAGCTGCTGGGCAAGGAGACCATCGACAGCTTCAATCAATCCGAGAACCGGGGCAGTCAGGTTTCCCACGGCCTCAACTATCAGAAATTAGGAAAGGAGCTGATGACCCAGGACGAGATTGCGGTGATGGACGGAGGCAAGTGTATCTTGCAGCTTCGAGGGGTGCGGCCGTTTTTCAGCGACAAGTTTGATATAACGAAGCATCCCCGCTACAAGTACCTTGCCGACGCCGACAAGAAAAATACCTTTGACATTGAACGGTACATGAAACGCAGACCGGCCATTGTGAAGCCGGACGAGCCTTTCGATCTGTACGAATTGAAAGCCACCGACCTTCAACCCAACAATTCAACTGAACGAAAGGAAATGTGAATATGAGCTTTTTTACTAACGCTATCGACGTTTTGCAGACTCTGGTCATCGCCCTGGGCGGCGGCCTGTGCGTGTGGGGCGGCATCAACCTTCTGGAAGGTTACGGCCAGGACAACCCTGCCTCCAAAAGCCAGGGCATCAAGCAGCTCATGGCGGGCGGCGGCGTTGCCCTCATCGGCATCACCCTGATCCCTCTGCTGTCCGGTCTGCTGTCCACCACCTAATGATTCTCCAAAACCGGCGGGGGCTTTCGCTTGATAGCGGGAGCCCCCGCAAAGGAGGTGATCTCCCTTGATATTGGATATGATCCAGGAGTGGTTCAAGGAACTGCTCATTGACGGTATCATTTCAAACCTGACCGGGATGTTTGATACCCTGAATACAAAGGTGGGCGAGATCGCCGGGGAGGTCGGCATGACGCCCGCCGCCTGGAACAGCAGCATCTTCAACATGATCCGAAACCTCTCGGAAACGGTGATTGTCCCCATCGCTGGCATCATCCTCACCTTCGTCATGTGCTACGAGCTGATCCAGCTCATCATCGAGAAAAATAACCTCCACGACTTTGACACCTGGATTTTCTTCAAGTGGATTTTCAAGACCTTCTGCGCGGTGCTGATCGTCACCAACACCTGGAACATCGTCATGGCGGTGTTCGATGTGGCGCAGAATGTGGTCAGTCAGTCGGCGGGGGTCATCATCTCGGACGCAGGCATCGACATTTCCGGCGTGGTGGGCAATCTGGAGACCCAGCTTGCCGACTGGAGCGTGGGCGCCCTGCTGGGGCTGTGGTTCCAGAGTGTGTTCGTGGGGCTGTGTACGCAGATTCTTTCCATCTGTATCTTCCTGGTGATCTACGGCAGAATGATTGAGGTGTATTTGGTCACCTCCATAGGGCCGATTCCCTTTGCCACGATGGTCAACCGGGAATGGGGCTCCACGGGGCAGAACTACCTTCGCTCCCTGCTGGCCCTGGGCTTCCAGGCCTTCCTCATTATGATCTGCGTGGGCATCTATGCCGTGCTGGTGGAGGGCATCTCCACATCCGGCGACAACATATCCGCTGCCATCTGGGGGTGCATGGGCTATACGGTTCTGCTGTGCTACACATTGTTCAAGACCGGCAGCCTTGCAAAATCCCTGTTTGGCGCCCACTAAAGGAGGCAGATATTTGAGAGTAGGCCTTATTGATGTGGACTCGCACAATTTTCCCAACCTGTGCCTGATGAAGCTCTCGGAGTATCACACCAGACACGGGGATCGGGTGGAATGGTGGGACCCTGCAAAGCAATATGACCTTGTTTATAAAAGCCGGGTATTTACAGACACCTATTCCAAAGACACCATACAGGTGAGCAATGCGGATAAGGTCATCCAGGGCGGTACAGGTTACGGCCCCGGCGAAAACCTCCCGCATGAGATCGAGCATATTCGGCCGGACTATTTTCTATATCCGCGGTTTTTAGGTACAGCCTACGGCTTTTTAAGCCGTGGCTGTCCAAGGAACTGCGGATTTTGTATTGTCAGCAAAAAAGAAGGGCGCAGGAGCGTCCGGGTGGCTGATCTTTCCGAGTTTTGGAATGGTGAGGAAGAAATCAAACTGATGGACCCGAACCTGCTTGCCTGTCCCGACCATGAAAGGCTCATTGAACAGCTAATTGAGAGCCGGGCGCTGGTGGACTTTACCCAGGGGCTCGATATTCGCCTTATCAGCCGTGATAATGTATCTCTACTGAACAAAGTGCGGACAAAAGCGGTGCATTTCGCATGGGATAACCGGACGAGGACCTGACGGAGTATTTCCGTCGCTTTCGTGAACTTACTTCCATAAAGAGCGACCGAAACCGCCGTGTCTATGTCCTGACCAATTACGGCAGCACCCATGAACAGGATTTGTACCGGGTAAACACCTTGCGGGCATTGGGATATGATCCCTATGTGATGATCTATGAGCGTCCCACGGCTCCACGCATTACCCGCCATCTGCAAAGATGGGTAAATAATAAACGGATTTTTCATTCCGTATCAGATTTTAAGGACTATGCGCCGATGAAGAAGGAGGTGTGAAACATTGGCTTATGTAACAATCCCGAAGGACCTGAGTCGGATACAGAGCAAGGTCCTGTTCGGGCTGACCAAACGACAAGTGATCTGTTTCGGAGCGGCGGCGCTGGTAGGCGTGCCGCTTTTCTTTTTGGCAAAGGCGAGCCTGGGAACCACCACGGCGGCGCTGTGCATGATCCTGGTGATGCTGCCCTTTTTCCTGTTCGCCATGTACGAGAAGAACGGGCAGCCGCTGGAGGTGTTCCTGGGTCATCTGATCCAGAACAAATTCATCCGCCCGAAGGTACGCATCTACCAGACCAACAATCTCTATTCCGCCCTGGTGCGGCAATCCCAACTGGAACAGGAGGTGAAGCGGATTGCGAGAAAAGGCAGAAAGACCGGCAAAGCGTAAGCTCACCCGTGCCGAGCGCAAGCAGATCGAGGCGGTGATCCGGCAGGCGAAGGGCGACGGAAAAGCCCATACGGTGCAGGACAGCATCCCGTTTCAGAATATGTTCCCGGACGGTCTGTGCAGGCTGGAGGGCGGCGCCTTCTCCAAGACCATTGCCTTTGAGGATGTGAATTACCGCCTGGCGGGGCCGGAGGATCAGCGGAGCATCTTTGAAAGCCTCTGCGATTTCTACAACGGCTACGACCCCTCCATCGGTGTTCAGGTCTCTTTGGACAGTCGCAGCGGAGGCAGCGCCGCCGATGAAATGTTCGGCATCCGCAGGCAGGGCAACGACCTGGACCCCATCCGGGACGAGGCGGTGGACATCCTGCGGATGCAGTACAAGCGGGGCAACAACGGCTATGTGAAAACCAAGTATGTGACCCTGACCATCGAGGCGGAGAACCTCCCTGCGGCCCGGGCGCGGTTTGCCCGCATTGAGACCGACACCCTCAACCGCTTCAAGGTCATGGGTGCGGCCGCTCATGTGCTGGATGGAAAGGAGCGGCTGGAGCTGCTTTACAACATCCTCCACCCGGAGGGCGGGCAGTTCGCCTTTGAATGGGACTGGCTCCCGGCCAGCGGCCTTTCGGTGAAGGACTTCATTTCTCCGTCCTCCTTCCACTTCGGGGAGACCCGCACCTTCCGCATCGGAAAGCGGTATGGGGCGGTGTCCTTCCTGCAAATCCTGGCGCCCGAGATGCACGACCGTATCCTCACCGACTTCATGGAGGCGGACGGAAATATCATGGTGACCATGCACATCCGGGGCATCAACCAGAACGAGGCCATCAAAATGGTCAAGCGGAAGATCACCGACCTGGACGCCATGAAGATACAGGAGCAGAAGCGGGCGGTGCGCAGCGGCTACGATATGGACATCCTTCCTTCGGACCTCTCTACATACGGCGGCGCGGCAAAGGACCTGCTCACCGACCTGCAATCCCGCAACGAGAGAATGTTCAACATGACCTTCCTGGTGCTGCACACGGCGGAGACCCGTCAAAAGCTGGAGATCGCCGTATCCCAGGCGGCCAGCGTCGCCCAGACCTATAACTGCCTTCTGACCCGGCTGGACTTCCAGCAGGAGGACGGGCTTATGAGCAGCCTTCCCCTGGGGCTCAACCGCATCAAGATAGAACGGAGCCTGACCACTTCGGCCCTGGCGGTGTTCGTCCCCTTCGTCACCCAGGAGGTGTTCATGGGCGGCGACGCCATGTACTACGGGCTCAACGCCCTTTCCAATAACATGATCCTGCTGGACCGCAAGCAATCCCGCTGTCCCAACGGTCTTGTGTTCGGCACCCCCGGCAGCGGCAAATCCATGAGCTGCAAGCGGGAGATCACCTTTATCATGCTGATGACCCAGGATAATGTCATCATCTGCGACCCGGAGGACGAGTATTCGCCCCTGGTGAAGCGATTGGGCGGTCAGGTGATCCGGCTGTCCCCGTCCAGCACCGACTATGTGAACCCTCTGGACATCAACCTCAACTACTCCGAGGAAGAAAACCCGCTGGCGCTGAAAAGTGATTTCGTCTTATCCTTCTGCGAGCTCATCATGGGCAGCAAGACGGGGCTGGAGGCCATCGAGAAAACCGTCATTGACCGGGCGGTACAGATGATCTACCAGCCCTACTTTGCCGATCCCCGGCCAGAGAATATGCCCATTCTGGGCGACCTGATGAACGCCCTTCTGTCCCAGCACATCCCGGAGGCCGACCGAGTGGCCCAGGCGCTGGACCTCTATGTGAACGGTTCGCTGAACTTCTTCAACCACCGTACCACCGTGGACATCTCCAACCGCCTTGTCTGCTTTGACATCAAGGGCCTGGGCAAGAACCTGAAAAAGCCGGGGATGCTCATTGTTCAGGATGCGGTGTGGAACACCGTTACCATCAACCGGGCTATCGGGCGCTCCACCTGGTATTTCGTGGACGAGTTCCACCTTTTGCTGAAGGAGGAACAGACCGCCGCATACAGCGCCGAGATTTGGAAACGGTTCAGAAAATGGGGCGGTATCCCTACCGGGGCGACCCAGAACCCCAAAGACCTGCTTTCCTCCCCGGAGATCGAAAACATCCTGGAAAACAGCGACTTCATCTATATGCTCAACCAGGCGGCGGGAGACCGGAAGATACTGGCGGAGCGGCTGAACATTTCATCGGAGCAGCTTGCCTATGTGACCAACTCCGAGCCGGGCCACGGGCTGCTGTTCTTCAACAATGTCATCCTGCCCTTTGCGGATGACTTCCCGAAAGACACCGAGCTCTATAAATTGCTCACCACCAAGCCCAGCGAGGTTGCACACGAAACTGTGGACGACGAAAAGGAGGACCAGAATGGATAACAAGATGGCGGTTTTCAATAACCGCGAATTTGGCAGCATCCGAGTGATCGAAGAAAACGGCAATTATCTGTTTTGCGGATTTGATGTTGCGAAAGCCCTGGGATATGCAAAACCGAGGAACGCCATCAATACGCATTGTAAGGGGGCCCTGAAACGGGGCGCCCTTACAGAAGGAGGCGTACAGGAATTGACATTCATCCCGGAGGGTGATGTGTACCGCCTGATCGTTCATAGTCGGCTGCCTGGTGCGGAACGCTTTGAAAAATGGGTGTTTGACGAAGTTCTCCCCATGATCCGCAAGACGGGCGGGTACATGACTGCCTCCCTTCTGGAGCAGGCGGCGGAAAAACCGGAAATATTGCTGGCTTTTGCCGACCAGCTTCTTGCCGAGCATGAGAAAAACCGGCAGCTCTCCGGCGAGGTGGAACGGCTGCGGCCGAAAGCAGATTTTTATGACGCCTTTGTCCATGAAGAAAACTGCACCAATATCCGAGCCACGGCGAAAGAACTGCAAATCGGGGAGCGTGCGTTTTGCCGTTTCCTGATGGACGCGGGATTTCTGTACCGCTGCCCGGCCGGATACCTTCTGCCCTATGCCAAGCCCTCCAATAACGGATTATTCCGTGTGAAGGACTTCTGGAAATATGGGCATTTTGGACAGCAGACCTTGATTACGCCCCAGGGCAAAAATGTGATCCGTCTGCTGCTGGATGATGGGCAAATGCGGCTGGAATGGAAGGAAAGGATGGGATAAGGATATGGAACAGGAAAAGCTGTATGTCATCGAGGAAAAGACCTATGAGGCACATATCGACGAGGAAGTGCATCTCTACGGGCTGCTTCATCAGCTTGCCTTCCTTGCCGGAAAAATCAAGGACCGGGAGGATGTGGAGGCGTTCATTGCGGCGGCGAAGCGGTACGGCCAGATCGCCGATGACAAGTTTGACGCCTGGAACATTCCCGGCCGTTACCTGGTGTTCGGCGACAAGGCGGACCTTGCCGGGATGAAGGCGCGGGAGCTGTGCGAGCTGGACGCCTTCTATGTGGAGTGTGAGGACGACGAACCCGAACCGGGCGGCGGCCGCCAGGAGGAACACTATCTGATCCCCGGCAGCGGATTCCGGCTGCTGGTGAGCGAACTGCACATGTTCCTGGTAACCTGGTACAGCATCGCCAAGTGTCTGTCGCAGGCACAGAACGAGAAAGATTTTCTCCGACTGCAAAAGAAATACGGGAACTATGAAAAGACGCTGAACAGGCTGCGCCGCAAGCTGGGTCTTTCCGCTGACAGCAACTTTTGTCAGGATGAATTGGAGGCGGCGGTCATCAAGCGGTTCCGGGCGGAGCTGATCCCTGGGGAGCAGATCAGCCATGAATAAGCTCACCCATGTCAGCCTGTTTTCCGGCATCGGCGGGCTGGACCTTGCGGCGGAGGCGGCGGGCTTTGAAACGGTCTGTCAATGCGAGTGGGCGGACTATCCCTATTCCATCCTGCAAAAACATTGGCCGGATGTGCCGAAGTTCCGCGACATCACCACATTCACGAAGGAGGCGTTTTTTGAAAAAACAGGACTTGAAACCATTACCATCCTCTCCGGCGGATTCCCGTGCCAGCCTTTCTCCACCGCAGGAAAACGGCGGGGCTTTGCGGATGAACGCTACCTGTGGCCGGAGATGTGCCGCGTTATTGCCGAACTGCGGCCCCGTTGGGTGCTTGGGGAAAATGTTGCTGGCTTCATCAATATGGGGCTCGACAAAACGATTTTTGACCTGGCAAAAGCGGGATACGCTGTTCTCCCATTCGTATTTCCGGCTTGCGGCGTCGGCGCATGGCATGAGCGCCAGCGAACTTTTATCGTCGCGGCTGATGTTTCCCACACCCCTTGCCTCCGACAAATCCACGGGGCGGGATGCTGCCAGCCTGGATGTGTTCCTGTCGGACAATGGGATATTCCGCAAGCGGAACAAGGACGGGTCGATCTGGAGCCTGTCCCTGTCGGCGGCGGTGTTCTATCTGACCCCGGCAGCATCGGAGGGCTACCGTTCCACCCTGAAACCGGCGGCCTTCCGGGACAAATCCCCGTCCTCCAACCTGTCGGCTCAGGTGATCCGGCAGGAGCAGCCCCTTTCCGAGAAAGCGGCGCTGAACCCGGACTGGGTGGAATGGCTCATGGGATTCCCCCCGAAATGGACGGACGCATCCTTTGGCGTGCCGAGCCCGAAGGAGTCCCCCGCATGACCGAGGACACGGACAACCGGGCGCTGCGGCTGAAAACCCTGGGGAACGCGGTCTGCCCGCCCCAGGCCTATCCCATTTTCCAGTACATCGCCATGATCGAAACCGGGGCGTGTGCCGACATCTGCCCCTATGGAACAGGAGGTGACGCACCTTGAAAGAATGGAAAGCCCCCGAAAAGGAGGCGCAGAAGATGACCCGTGACGGGGCAGTATCCGTCAATCTGGTTACGGGCGAGACGACCTATCCCTCTGACCGGACGCCGGAGCAGGACCATTCCGCCTCCGGCGACACGGCGGGTGCCGCTGGGAAAGTAGTGGATCGTGTGGAACTGCACCGGGAACAGGCAGCAGCCAAGAAGAAGCGCCGGAAACAGCGCAGAACCTATCGGGAGGGCGAGGCGGCAGCGGGCCGTCCATCCTCCCGATTGCAGTTTTCCGAGGCGGACCAGGCCAAGCCGGAGCTGCAAGGGGCCATCCGCAAGTCGGACAAGGCGGCGGACCGGCTGGACGCGGCAAAGACCGCTGTTCCATCCAAACTGCCATCCCCCCAACATGCCAATCCGCTGTCCCGCCCCATCCAGGAGGCAGGCGCAGCCATCCACGGCAAGGTCCGAGAGGTGGAGCAGGAAAATTCCGGCGTCCAGTCGGGCCACCTGGGGGAACGTAGCTTTGAGAAGGCTGTGGGCTACGGAAACCGCCGTGTCCAGAACTGGCGGGCGGAACGCAAGCTGAAACCCTGGCGGGACGCGGCAAAGGCGGAGCAGGCGGCGGTCAAGGCCAATGCGGATTTCTACTATCGGAAAGCCGTGGCGGAGAACCCCCAGCTTGCATCCAATCCCATCTCCCGCCTGTGGCAGAAACGGAAGCTGCAAAAGCAATATGCGGCGGCATACCGGGCGGCGGGCAAGACCGCCCAGGCCGGGAAAACAGCGGAGACCACGGCAAAGGCGGCCAAGAAAACCGCCCAGGAGTCCAAGCGCACCGCCCTTTTCCTGAAACGGCATTGGAAGGGCGCGTTGATCGTGGGCGGCATCGGTCTTCTGCTGGTAATGCTGCTGGGCTCCCTGCAATCCTGTTCCTCCATGTTCGGCGGCGGGGTGTCCAACATTATGGCGTCCTCCTATCTCTCCGAGGATGCCGACATGCTGGCGGCGGAAGAAGCCTACTGCGCCAAAGAGGATGAATTGCGGGAGTATCTGGATACCTACGAGGCCACCCACGACTATGACGAGTATCACTTTGATCTGGACGAGATTGAGCACGACCCCTATGTGCTGATCTCCATTCTGTCGGCACTCCATGAAGGGGTGTTCACCATTGACCAGGTACAGGGCGACCTTCAAACCCTCTTTGACAAGCAATACATTCTCACCGAAACCGTGACCACGGAGACCCGCTATCGGACGGAGACACGGACGGACAGCGAGGGCAACACCTATACGGTTCGGGTGCCCTATACCTGGACCATCTGCACCGTCACGCTGGAAAACTTCGACCTCTCCCATGTGCCTGTCTACATGATGGGCGAGGAACAGCTTTCCTTGTATGCCACCTATATGTCCACCCTGGGCAACCGCCCCGATCTGTTCCCGTCCTCCGGGTATGTGAACAAGTACATCGACAACCCTCCCACCGCCTGGGAGATTCCCGCTGAATACCTGACGGACGAGCGGTTCAACACCCTCATTACCGAGGCGGAAAAATACCTGGGTTATCCCTATGTGTGGGGCGGCAGCAGTCCCAGCACTTCTTTCGATTGCAGCGGATTCGTCAGTTATGTGCTGACCAACAGCGGCCTGTGCAATACCGGGCGGCTGGGCGCACAGGGGCTCTACAATATTTCCACCCCAGTATCCGACCCCCAGCCCGGCGATCTGGTGTTCTTCGTGGGCACCTACGACACAACCGGCGTATCTCATGTAGGCATTTATGTGGGCGACGGGATGATGCTGCATTGCGGCGACCCCATCCAGTATTCCAACCTGAACACGAGCTACTGGCAGTCCCATTTCTACGCATACGGCAGACCGCCGTACAACTGATGGAGGTGATGAAGCATCAATATGGTTTCCTATGGGGGCGGCGCCAACAGCACCGCCCTTTTGATCGGGCTGCACCAGCACCGTATCCCGGTGGACCTGATTCTCTTTGCGGATACGGGGGCAGAGCATCCCCACACCTACGCCTATCTGGAGGTGATGGACCGCTGGCTGAAGGACCACGGGATGCCTCCCATTATCAGAGTGTATAAGACCACCCGTGACGGGAAACGGCTGACGCTGGAGGATGAATGTCTGCAAAGTTGCAGCCTACCGTCCATTGCCTACGGCTTCAAGCGGTGTTCCCTGAAACACAAGATCGGGCCGCAGGAAAAGTTCTGCAACCATTACCCGCCGTGTCAAAAGGCGTGGGCGGCGGGCAAACGGGTGGTCAAGTTCATCGGCTACGACGCGGGCGAGGGCTACCGCAGCGACAAGGTGCTGCTGGGAGACCTGGCCGACCGAAAATACAGCAAGTGGTATCCCCTGATGGAATGGGGATGGACGCGGGACGATTGCATCCGGCAGATCGAGGCGGCAGGGCTGCCCCAGCCGGGAAAATCGTCCTGTTTTTTCTGTCCCAGCATGAAACCCGACGAGATCACCGCCCTGCGGGAGCAGCATCCCGATTTGTTCCGCCGCGCCCTGGCGCTGGAGGACAACGCCCGGAAAAACCTGAAAACGGTCAAGGGCCTGGGGCGGAACTATTCCTGGAGAGAACGATTTGGAAAGGAGTTTTGCACACATGGCAACGGTTGAGAAGATTCGCAAAGACATCGAAAAGACGAAGGAGAAGATCTCCGCCCAGCAGAAGCGACTTCGGGAGCTGGAGGCGCAGCTCACCGAGGAAGAAAACCTGGAGATCGTCCGCATGGTCAAGGCGGTGCGCATGGACAACAAGGAGCTGACCGCCTTCCTGAAGGCCTACGCCAGCGGCCTTATCACCCTGCCCGACGGGATGATGGAGGCGGAGGCGGCGCCGGACCCCGACGACGAGGATATGAAAGGAATGGAGGACGGCGAAGATGAAGCGTAACAGAGTTTTCCGCCTTTTGGCGTCCCTGACGGTGGTGGTCCTGTGCATGACCGCCTTCTCCGTCACCGCCTTTGCGGGCGGTGGGGATGGCGACTACTACACGGGAGAGTCCGCCGAGACGACGCCGGAACCCACCGAGGAACCCGCCACCGGGGGCATGGAGCCGGAGGGCCAGCCCCTTACCCCGGAGGGCAACGCCACGCTGGTGGACGATTATTACGGCGACAAACAGCTTATCACCGTGACCACAAAAGCGGGCAACTATTTTTACATCCTGATCGACCGGGCCAACGAGGACAAGGAGACCGCCGTTCACTTCTTGAACCAGGTGGATGAAGCCGACCTGATGGCGCTGCTGGAGGACGGACAGACGGAGGAAAAGCCAGCTGCTTGTACCTGCACCGAGAAATGCCAGGCTGGTGCGGTAAATACCGCCTGTCCGGTCTGCGCGGTGAATATGAGCGAGTGTGCCGGGAAAGCGCCGGAGGTGGAGCCGGAGCCTGAACCGGAGCCGGAGAAGGAGTCCGGCAGCGGCGGCGCCCTGGTGCTGATCCTGCTGCTGGCGGCTCTGGGCGGTGGCGGAGCCTTCGCCTACATCAAGTTCATCAAGCCCAAGCAGGGCGCAAAGGTCAGCGCCGACCCGGACGACTATGAGTTCGAGGACGAGGAATACGAAAACGAGGACATTCCTGAACAGGGAGAACAGGAGGAGCAGAATTGAGCAAATTGGTGATCTGCGAAAAACCGAGTGTAGCAAAGAGTATCGCATCGGCCCTGGGTGTCACATCCAGGGCCGATGGCTATTTTGAAGGCGGCGGCTGGCTCATTTCCTGGTGCATTGGTCATCTGGTGGGACTGGCGGACGCGGCCGCCTACGATGACCGCTATAAGAAGTGGCGGTATGAGGACCTTCCCATCCTGCCCGCCCCCTTCCACTATGTGGTGTCCGAGGAAAAGGCTGACCAGTTCCACATTCTCCGTTCCCTGATGGAGCGCCCCGATGTGACGGAACTGGTCAACGCCTGCGACGCGGGACGCGAGGGCGAGCTGATCTTCCGGCTGGTCTATGAGGCTGCCGGATGTTCCAAGCCTTTCTCCCGTCTCTGGATTTCTTCGATGGAGGATGCGGCAATCCGGGAGGGCTTTGCCGACCTGCACCCCGGCGCGGACTATGACCCGCTGTATCAATCGGCGCTTTGCCGCCAAAAGGCGGACTGGCTTATTGGTATCAATGCCTCACGGCTCTTTTCGGTGTTGTATCATCGAACGTTAAATATTGGGCGGGTGCAGACGCCCACCCTGGCGATGCTGGCCGACCGGGACAGTAAGATCGTCCTGTTCCGCAAGGAGAAATACCATTATGTGCGGCTGGCGCTGGAGGGGGCCGAGGCGGTCAGCGACCGCATTGTTTCCCCGGAGGACGCCCAGGCCATCCGGGATGCCTGTGACGGGCAGCGGGCCGTGTGTGTATCCCTGGTGCGGGAGAAAAAGACGGAGAACCCGCCCAAACTGTACGACCTGACCACCTTGCAGCGGGAGGCGAACCGGGTGTTCGGTTACACGGCCAAGCAAACCCTGGACTACGCCCAATCGCTCTATGAAAAGAAGCTGCTGACCTATCCCCGCACGGACAGCCGGTATCTGACCGGCGACATGGCGGAGACCGCCTCCGTGGTTCTGCATCTGGCAGCACGGGTGACGCCCTTCGATGCCTGCCCGGAGTTTTTCCCCGATGTTCTGGCGCTGGTGAACGACAAGGAGGTATCTGACCATCACGCGATCCTGCCGACGCTGGAACTGGAGAAAGCGAACGTTCCGGGGCCGCCTGTGGGTGAGCGCAATATCCTTCTGCTGGTCTGCTGCAAGCTGCTGTGTGCGGCGGCGGAGCCTTTCGTGTATGAGGCGGTCACGGCCACCTTTGATTGCGGCGGACATACCTTCACGGCAAAAGGAAAGCAGGTGCTTTCCCAGGGCTGGCGCGCCATCCAGGAGGTGTTCCGTTCCTCCCTGAAGGAGAAGCCGGAGGATGAAGATGCCGAGGGTGTTCTTCCCGCCTTGACCGAGGGGCAGGTCTTTGAGCCGGTCTCCGCCTCCGTCACCGAGCACTTCACTTCGCCCCCCAAGCCCTACACGGAGGACACCCTTCTGTCGGCCATGGAGAATGCGGGCAAGGAAGATATGCCGGACGAGGCAGAACGCAAGGGCCTGGGCACCCCGGCGACAAGGGCGGCCATCATTGAAAAGCTGGTGTCCGGCGGGTTCGTGGAGCGCAAGGGCAAGAACCTGATCCCTACAAAGGCAGGCGTTAACCTGGTCACGGTGCTGCCGGAGCTGCTGACCTCTCCCAAGCTCACAGCGGATTGGGAGCAGCGGTTGAACGAGGTGGCAAAGGGCCAGGCGTCGCCGGAGGACTTCATGGACGGGATCGAGGCAATGGCGGCGGAGCTGGTGCGGAAATACTCCCACATTTCCGAGGATGGGCAAAAGCTGTTCCAGCCGGAGAAAGAGACGGTGGGCCTCTGCCCCCGCTGCGGCAAGCCGGTCTATGAAGGCAAGAAGAATTTCGCCTGTTCGGACCGGGCCTGCCAGTTTGTCATGTGGAAGAATGACCGTTTCTGGACCAGCCGCCGCAAGGAAATGACCCGGAAGATGGCGGCCGACCTTCTGAAAAAAGGCCACACTTCCGTCAAGGGGATGTGGTCGGAGAAGAAAGGTTCCACCTATGACGCCGTGGTGATCCTGGACGATACCGGCGGCAAGTATGTCAATTTCAAGTTGGAGTTTCCCAAACGAAAGGATGGTGTGCATGGCAAAAAGTAAAACCGAGGTCAACTTCATGGAGCATTTGAAGCCGCTGCTCCCCGCAGGCGGTGACGCAAGCGAACTGGAGGCAGCGGCCCAGGCGCTTGCCGGACTTTCCCCGGAGGACCGTGACCTCCTGGCCGCTGTCCAGGAGTCTCCCTTCCGACTGACCACCCTGGAGCAGTTCCGGGAGTTTCCCGCGAATACCGAGTATTTCATTCTGGAGCCCAACATCCGCAAGGTGGAGGATGTGGGCTGGCGCTATCTGGCGCAGCATTTGGATGTCCTTCTGCCCCCGGAGCTGCTGGACGCCATTGATCCCGTTCCTTTCGGCAACCACGCCATGCGGGAGGAACAGGGGTGCTTCACCAGTAAAGGGTATCTCACCCTTTCCGGCGACGAGTGGGAGCATGAGCGTCCCAGGGAGAGGCAGACGGAGAAAAAGCCCTCCATCAAGGAGCGGCTGGAGCAGAGCCGGAAGGAATGTGCCAATCAGAGCAAGGCGCAGCCCCATCGGGAAAAGTCTGCGCCGGAACTGTAAGGAGGTGTCGTTATGCCCCATTATGACTATGACAAAGATTATCCCTTTGCCGCTTTCATCACCAACCTGGGCAAATATAACGAGGGTGCCCTTGTGGGCGAATGGGTGAAGTTCCCCACCACGGCGGAGGAACTGAAAAAGGTCTTTGAGCGTATCGGGATCGGTGCGAAGGACGACTTCGGGCAGACCTATGAGGAATGGTTCATCACGGACTACGACTGCTATGTGGACGGCCTCTATGACCTGCTGGGTGAGTATGCAAACCTGGACGAGCTGAACTACCTGGCTTCCAAACTGGATGATATGAGCCAGGATGAATATGAGCGGTTTCAGGCGGCTATGGAGATCGGCGATCACACGGGCAGCATCCAGGAGCTTATCAACCTGACGGAAAACCTGGACTGTTACGATGTTTACCCCGACATCCATGACCACGATGATCTGGGCCGGTATTATATCGAGGAACTGGACGCCATGCAGGTGCCGGAGCATCTGCGCAATTACATCGACTATGAAGCCTACGGGCGGGACATCGCCCTGGAGGAAAGCGGCCAGTTCACCGACCTGGGCTATGTGCGGGATACCGGGGACAGCTTCCATGAGTATTACGATGGTGAGCGCGGTAGCATCCCGGAGGAATACCGAGTAATGACCTTCCAGGATGACATCCCCGAAGAAGAAATTTCGGAATGGGCCATGGACCTTGCCTACGATATGGACGAGTTTTTCCGGCAGAACGATCCGCAGTATGCCGCCGAGCACCCGGAGGAACACGCGGCAAAGGAAGAAATCTACGAAAACCTGATGGCCGGGCGCATCTCCGCCCTGGACGAGAAACTGGCCGCCCTGGGGCAGACCCAGGAGGACTATCTGCCTTCGGAGATCGAGAAGTTCAAGGACGCCACCGGCTATGAGGAATTTCTGGATGTGGACCCCCAGGCGATCCGGGAGGCCATTGAAAACCCGGATCAGTCCCATGTGGACGAGATGCTGTCCTTTGCGGAGCAGGCAAACCGGGAGTATGAAGCGGAGTTGTACGGGCAGCAAGCGGCGCCCACCCCGGATGACCGAGAGACCGGCGAGACGGTGCGGACTCCCAGGGGCACCTTCCATGTGACGGATATGAGCCGGGAACAGATGGAGGCGGCCGGATACGGTTTCCACCACGAGTCCGAGGACGGAAAGTATCTCATCATGGCCAACGGCAGCCGCGCCTTTGCCATCCCCAGCGGAGACGCACCCGAACATACCGCGCCGGAGAAGTTGACTGTCCTGGTGGTGGAGCCCATGAAGGAACCCTATGTGAAGGAAATCGATCCCGGCCTCCATGCGCTGCAAGCGGAGGTGGGCGGCGACATTGCCGCCTCCTATCCCTTTGACGATCCGGTGGGGCTGGTGCTGAACGACGAGGGCAAGCTCATCGGTCTGGACCTGAACCGCTCTCTCCGGGACGAGCATGGGGAGATTTACGACATTGTGGCAGGCACCTTCTTGGTGGTGGGCCTGGGGCCGGAGAGTTTTGCGTCCCTGCCCCCGGACATGATCCAGAAATACACCGAGCAATTCAAGCGGCCGGAGCTGTTCGCCAGCATCAACGGGCAGATCGTATCCGTTCCCGTGGAGCCGGAAAACCCGCTGCGCACGGCGGAAATGACCCTGGAGGATGACTACGGCATGATCGACGGGATCATCAACAACGGCCGCCGTGGTGAGGAATTGGAGAAAGCCCAGACCGAGGCGCGCAGGACCACGCCGGAGAAAAAGCCTTCCATCCGGGAGCGACTGGAGGACGCAAAACGGGAGTGCGCGGAACGGAAAAGCCCGGACAAGCCTGCCCCGCAGAAGAAGCCCCCGGAGCTGGGCGACTTATGAGCCGGAGCAAGAAATGGCGTCTGGAATGGGCGTTCTTCCTGGGCGAGAACGGCAGACGCCAGTATAACAAGCTATGCAAGGGCTGTATCCATCCCTGCAAGCAGAGTTTCCGGGCGGTGGTGTTGTCCTGTCCGCACTATCTTTCCCTCCGTTCCAAAAAGTGCGGGAATTAGGGTTCAAAACAGTCAAAGAAACCGGCTGTGACGGCTTTTCCGTGTAGGGGCAGTATGATTTCCCATGTGGAGCGGCAGGGCGTTTCTGCATAGGAAAAACGCCGGATTTTCACCTTTTATCAAGCAAAATGGGAGCGTCAACATCGGATGCAGTTATCCGAGGTTGGCGCTCCCATTCTTTTTTTGTTCTGGCTGCGTCGCAGTCGATCAGTCATCCTCTAACAGCTTGGAGGGCGGGATTTTCAGCACTTGGGCGATCTTGAACAATGTTTCAAGAGATACGCCACGAACCGTACCTGTTCCTTCTACCTGACCAACGAAGTTGACACTTTTCCCGATCCTCTCCGCAAGGACCTCCTGTGTCATCCCCGCCTTTTTTCTGTAATATGCGATCTTCAAGCCCAAAGTGATATAGCGTTCTGGAAACTCCGTTTGCATAATATCACCTCCTGATATTATGCTACCAACAAAACAGGTAAATTATAATTGAGACCAATTAAAGAATTATTTACTTTAAGTCAATGTTTGTATATAATGAGAAGTGGATTGTTTACTTTGTTGGAGGGACTGGCTTGAAAATGGCGAAGATAGAACCGTGAACATATTTACTGTTAGTTTTTTTGGACACCGGATCATCCCGGAGTTTCGTGAGGCGGAGGATCGTGTGGAGGCGCTGGTTCATGCGCTGCTTTTGGAAAAGGAGTATGTGGAGTTCCTGGTCGGACGGGACGGAGATTTTGACCAGATCGTTTCCTCCGCTGTCAAACGCCAGCAGCGACTTGTTCGGGATGACAACAGTTCCTTGATTTGGATACTGCCATATCCCACGGCGGAGCTGCGCAACAATATGGAAAACTTTGAAACCTATTATGATGAAATCGAGATATGCGGCAGCGCGGCCAGCAGCCATCCAAAAGGCGCTTTTCAAATTCGCAACCGGCAGATGGTGAAGCGAAGCAATCTCGTTGTATTCTATGTGGACCATACAGGCGGCGGAGCTTATCAGACCATGCGCTATGCGCAGAAAGAAAAAAAGAATATACTAAATCTTGCTGGGGAAGGATACGGAGAAAAAGAATGAGCGCCATCATCTTTCGGTGATGGCGCTCATTTTCAGTAGCAGTAGTAGGCGCTGTGGGAATGTGTGTAAACGGTCAAAGGGGCGGCGCTGTGGGAAACAGTGTTTGCGGGCTGTGGGAAAGCTGACAGCTTTTCCATCAGGTCGTAAATATTTGTTTTCCATCGGTGGAGCGGCCGTTTTCCACATTTCCATAGTGCTATTCTGGAATATAGGAAGTCCCTCTTGTTATGAACAGTCGATAGATGGTCAAGGGAATATACCAGGTAGACACCAGCAGTCGCCAGACCAGGACGAAACCGCCGATCACTCCGCCAATAATAAAGTTCAGCAGAAACAACGGAAGGGCGGTTCCCAAAGAGCCGCCCGGCACGATCCAGGCAAACATCCGTGGGATGCCAAAAGGCAGACCGCAAAGGATGAACAGCCATACATAGTCGGTGACTCCATCTTTTGTGCAGACGGATTTGAAAATGCAGTACAGCAAAGCCGCCACCGCCACGGGCAGCACGCTCTTTTTGAAAAACTCTTTGATTACTTCGGATTTCGTCACAGTCAGCACCTCCATTCCTGGTTCCATTATATCAGCCGGATAACCATGCGCCCAGGGGTTTTGCAAAGACTGTCAAAAGCGCCCAATCCCCGTTACTCCAAGTCGTTGCTCCGCTGCCGCTGCTGTTCCTGTTCCTTCGGCCTTTCCAGCAGGGCGTCCACATTCTGGCGGAGGGTGTCATATTCCTTTTCCTCCCGTTGTATCTTCCGAAGTTCCGTTTGCAGGGCGGCCTTGCGGGCGGAGAGTCCTTCCAGTTCTGCTTTCACCTTATCGGAGGAAGGAAGTTTGGTGAGCCCGGCCTTTTTGATTTCCCTGGCGGCCGCCTCGAATAAGATAATCTCGCTCTCAAAGCCGCGCAGGAATTTTTCCTTGTCCTTTGATGCCTTGTATCGGTCATAGACAGGTTTCAGCTTGCGGTAGGTGTCGATCTGCTTTCCCAGGAGGGCAAGGTCGGCGATCCGCTGTTCCGTATCCTGCAGACTTTCCCTGGTACGGATGGAGGCGGCGGCAACGGCGTCACACCGTTCCACCAATTCCTCATAGCTGCCGATGCCGTGTTCGGTGAGAAAGTTCATGGTGGCGGCCGCCCGTTTCAGATTCTCGATGGTTGCCCACCGCTGGTATCCGGCACTCTGCTGGGCCTTGATATTGTTCTGAATGTCAATGAGCAGGCTGACCTTCCCGCTGCGCTGTTGGGGCTGTCTGGAGGGCCTGGGACCTCCGGCAATGCGGGAGACAACGGCTGCTTCCGTGTAATCGGCGCCCAGGGTTTTGAGCCGGGTGAACCTCTCCTGGTCCGGCGCCCTGGCGGAGATATACTTTCCCCGCTTGATTTCGTACCCTTCCCGCTGCAACCGGGCAAGCAAATCTTCCAGGCTGGAGGACACGGGGATCAGCCGGTCGATGGCGGCTTTCAGCTTTGCCTTGTAGCTGGTGCCGTTCTGTGCGGCCTGATGCTCAATGTAGCTCTTGCCCTTATCCCGGCCAGGGACGATGACGGACAAGCCGTGTTCTTTGCACAGCCGGTCGCTGGCCCGGCGTATCTCGTGATAGCTGCGCTTGTTGGAATGGTAGTGCTTGTGGTCGGTGAAGCTGACCGCATTGAAAATCAGGTGATTATGGACGTGATCCTTGTCAATGTGAGTGGTGAGGACAAATTCATATTTGCCGCCCAGGACCTCCCGTGCCAGTTCCATGCCGATCCGGTGGGCTTCCTCTGGCATGACCTCCCCAGGTTCAAAGGCTTGGATCAGGTGACGGCCCAGGTGTGTGCCCTTGTCGATGGAATGGCGGCGTGTCCATTCAAATTCAATGTCGGCGGTCTCGGCGGCGCAGCCGAAGGAGGACACCAACAGCTTCCCGTCCGTCTTGTCAGGATTGCAGATATAGTCAATCGCAGCTTTCAGCGTTGACTTAATAGGATGCGTCTTTGTAACTGCCATATCTGATCCAGCCTTTCCCGGATTTCCTCCATGTCGGCCTGATAGGTGGGGCCTCCGGCGTTGACCCGCTTGGCAATCTGATTGATGTTCCGGCCAATGGCGGACAGAAGTTTGTTCATCTCCTTAATGTCCCTGGTGTCCACCTGGATGATATATCCGTCAATCGCCATCTTCCGCAGGTAGGCGCCGATCCGCTTTGTCTGGAGCTGGGCCATCTTCTGTTCCATCAGTTCCTTTTCCTCGGCGGTCACATAGAACTTCACCTGGATATTTCGTTTTCGGTTTGCCATCGTGGTATCTCGCCTCTTTTCGTATCAGGGTTTGGGATGTTCCCAACAAGCATTTTTCGGGTTTAGGGAGAGGGTTCCCTAAAGCCAAAAATCGCAAACGGGTACTCGTTTGCTGTGCTTGCTATCTACTCCATACCCCCACCGAAAGGCGGTATTTGTTGCGCGTTCCTTTGATTTTGGACGCAAAAAAAGATTGCAGCCGCCATGCGCTGCAATCTCCCGATTTCTCATATTGTGAGGTTAATCCTCTGCTTTTTCGACTTCCGTTATCTCCCTTGCTGTTGCGGTTACAATCCGTATGCCTTTATCGCTCATACCGTCCAGCAGCGCGTCAAGCTGCCGCCGCCCGGTGGATTTCTCCGCATTGCTGTTCGGGAAGAAAAATTGATCTACCGAAATATGATACCGGGTTACAAGGTCATAGAATACCTGTAAACTCGGCTGTTGTCCCTTGTTCTCGATATTCGCAAGGTAGCGCGGGGAAATATATAACTCGTCGCTTACCTTTTTGCGGCTCTCGCCGTATTCATTTCTCGCGGCTTTTATAGCTGCCCCGAAAGCCTTAAAGTCGTACAATGGTACGGGTCTTTTTGCCATTTTCATTCACCCTGTTACATTTTACAGTTCACCTTTCTTTTTGGATATGTCCACACAATTCATATCATTAGGTTAAATACTTCCTGTTGTGTATTGACAGTAGACTGATTTTCTGATAAAATAAAATTTATGTAAAAGGAGGCGGCGTTTATGTTGCATAGCATGCGTATTAGATAAGCATTGAAAAAAAGGATTTTCCCATTTTCAACATGGGCTTTTTTGTCATGCTTATTTTGCGGATGCTATACAAAAAACTAACGACGTATAGATATAGTATAGACATAGTGCAAGCTATGCCTTAGTTTTGTTGTACTGCTCTGTGCATTATAAATGCAGGTCAATGCTCATGTTGAGGATTGACCTGCATTTTTTTGTGTAAAAAGGACGAGTGAAATATAATGCTTAAAAAATATTGGATAAAATGTCCGATTTGTAACGGAAAGACGAGAGTTCAAGTATTTCATAATACTGTATTAAAAGATTTTCCTCTTTTCTGCCCTAAATGCAAATTGACGCATATCATTGATGTAGAAAAATTAGAGATTGTAATCAAAAATACAGAAAAACAAACTTTTATTATTTAGAAGAAAGGATATAAAAATGAAACGTTTACCTAAATATACGCCTGCGGAAGTACGGAATGATCCATACGGATTTACTTACAAAGAAATGTCGGAAGTTATTGGCGAGAATGAAGCAAAAGCCTTATATGAAGAATTATATAAGCAATTACCACGCAAAAAAAATCTATCAATGTTGGTAAAAAATATTTGCAAAAGCAGTGATACTGAAAAGTATGTTTACGAACTGAAAGACAACAAATACATTGAAACGGTTTTTATCAAGCGGCGAGATGGTGGAACTGTTTGCGTGAGCACACAAGTCGGTTGTCCTGTTGGTTGTATTTTTTGTGAGTCCGGGCGAAATGGCTTTGTTCGTAATCTAACATCGTCAGAAATCGTACAACAGATTATATTGTTGCGTCGAAAAGTAAACCGTATCGTTTTTATGGGTATGGGAGAGCCTTTATTCAATTATGACAACTTGATAAAAGCAATCCATATTCTCCGAGATAGATATGGGCTCAACTTTCCAACCGACGGCATTACCATATCAACAGTTGGTCCGGTCGATCAATTAAAAAAATTGCGCGAGGAACATCTTAAAATTCAGTTGACAATATCTTTACACGCAGCAACACAATCTGCAAGAAATCGTATTATTCCTCACATGCGCATATATGCTATTGAAGATGTTGTTAAGCAAGCCTTATCCTATTCTGAAAGGCATAATCGCAAAATTGTCTTTGCGTATTTGCTTTTACCGGGTATAAATGACCGGCCCTCAGATGTAAGACAACTTGCAAAATGGTTTCGGGGCAAAAAAGTTATGATTAACGTGTTACAATACAACCCAACAAGCAATTCAAGAATTAAAGCACCACAGAAACGGGAAATAGTTGCATTCAAACATCAATTAGAGCAAGCAGGACTTGAAGTTACTATGAGAGTTTCTCATGGCAGAGAGATTAACGCGGCTTGTGGACAGTTAGCTAACACATATAATAAATTCAAAAAAAAATGATTAAAAGTGCCAGACGCATAGACGCAGAGCCGATAACGCATTAGGTCAAAAAACCTATGTGTTATCGGCTTTTTTATTTAATATTGCGCAAAAGCCGCTGTTCCCTATTATAGAATGGATTGCGGGTAGTGTATTAAAGTCGCCCTTTTTAAGGATACGGCGGTATCGGGGAGGTATCGCCGTGTCCATTTTTATTTACTGTAACCCGCCTAATGCTTTGCGGTCAAAAAAAGCTATGCTCCGCAAGCGGGATATTCCGGCTATGAGTATGAACTGTCAATACATCTAAATACTTCTTACATTTCCTTTGCGCTCGTCCGCGTCTTGCGGACGGGCGCATTTTGCTTTTTTCAACTTTTTTCTGAAAAACGCACTCAAGAGCCATCTCCCGAACGGGTACGGAGCGAAAGGGGCAGAGAGGACAAGCCCTTAACTCCCGTCCTCTACTCCACGCGGGAAGGAGGTGAACTCTATGGAGCTATCTTCTTCCGACAAGGAAAGAATACAACATCAGTACGACGCATTAGCAAAGAAAACTTTGGTTGGCGAAGCGAAAAGCCACCGCCGCACTCTTGCGAAACGCGCAGCACGCGAAGTACCTTTTTCGGATTTGAGCGAAAGCGAACTCGCGCAGCTTTTCACAACGGACGAATACAAAAGCGATTATTTCCGTTTTCAAGTGTCCGGCTTTGATGTACTCGTCAAAAATGAACTGCTTGCCGAAGCCCTTAACGCTTTGCCCGAAAGGAAACGCGACATTATCCTTTTGTCCTACTTCTTGGACATGAGCGACGCGGAAATTGCTGAACTGCTGAATGTTGTACGCACGACGGTTTTCCGGCACAGGAAATCCGCGCTTGCGAAAATCAAACAGTATTTGGAGGGAAAAGCAGATGATGAATACCGTTAGGAAATCTGAAAATCTGTTGCCGTTCCCTGTCATTTCCGCAGCGGCAAACGGCGACACAACCGCCATGTGCGCGATCTTGAAGCATTACGAGGGTTACATAGCGAAACTTTGTACCCGCACGCTGAAAGACGACGCGGGCAATACCTATTCCTATGTGGACGAGGAAATGCGTAACAGGCTGCAAGTGCGCCTTATTACCCGCACCCTTGCTTTTCATGTAGGATAATCTTTTAGCCCATGCGGGGAGCGTGTCCCCTTTCCACGCTTCCCGTTATGGGCTATTTGTCGTTCCGTAACAGCACATCGGAAACGGTGTACTGTTACAGGCCGACAAAGCCTTATTGTTCCTTGACAAAGAAAGCCTTCGGGCAGAATAAGGCAGACGGATACAATTTGTCTGTGTGGAGCCGGTCGGCCGGTGCGCCATGACCCTGTTGCAAGTCCGCAGGACGGGACCCCTACCAAACAGGTGAGCGACAAAACCAGGCCGCAAAACAGGTGTGGCAGCCTGTGGGCGAGGATACGCAGACAGGATAATGAGACTCCCGCGTTGAACGCCCTCAAAGCATTGCGCGGCGCACCCATCAGCATGGGCCGGGGTGAGATTCCCGTGGAGCTGCGGCCAGCAGCCGTCCGTTTTCTGCCTCTTTTATGGTTTTAATGAAATGGCATGAAAGGGGCCTTATTATGCAGAAAATTCAATCTGAAAATAAATATGCCCCGCCTATGCGGAGCAAAAAGAAGATCGGCAACACGACCTTTATCGTCAATTCTTTTTTCCCTCAAACGGGAAATCAGACGATAGCCTCCAAACTGGAGAACCTGATAAAAGCCGATGTTCAGAAACAAACTGTGACTTGAAAACCTCTTAACAGGCAGACAGGGAAAAGAAAGCGCGGTATAATGAAGTTGGACTTCAATATCGTGTTTGACTGCCAGATAGGAGGTATTTATGTATTATCAGTCAAACACCGCTGCCGCGCTTCAATTCCCTTACACGGCTATGAGCTCCGAAGAACTTACAGCTTTGTATTGTCGCTTATCCCGTGATGATGAATTGCAGGGTGACAGCAATAGCATTGTAAACCAGAAAAAAATCCTGGAAAAGTATGCCCGTGAGCATGGATACAGCAATTTCAAATTCTATGTTGATGATGGCATCTCAGGTACGACCTTCAACCGCCCAGGCTTTCAGCAGATGATTGCAGACATTGAGGCTGGCCTTGTCAAGAGGGTCATCATCAAGGATATGTCACGTTTCGGACGTGATTATCTGCAAGTCGGCATGTATACGGAAATCATGTTTCCCGAACATGATATTCACTTTATTGCGGTGAATGATGGTGTGGACAGCACTCAGGGTGACAACGAGTTTATGCCCTTCCGCAATATCATCAATGAATGGTACGCTAAAGACACCAGCAAAAAAATCCGTGCCGTTATGAAAGTGAAAGGCAATGCAGGAGAACATTTGACTGTTTTGCCTCCGTATGGATACATGAAATCGTCTGATGACAAAAAGCAATGGGTGAAGGATGAAGAAGCCGCCCAGGTAGTTTATGAAATTGGTCTCTATATCATGGATGGTTTGGGACCCTCGCAGATTGCAAGAAAACTGACGGAAAGAAAAATTCTTACTCCGGCTGCTTACTATGCGAGCAAGGGCAGAACAACCAATGTCACAAAGAAAGGTTCTCCTTACGCTTGGGATTCTTCTACGATTGCCGACATCATGGACCGCTGGCGTGAATACCTGGGGCACACAGTTAATTTCAAAACCCGTAAAAAATCCTACAAGAGTAAAAAGACCTTGCACAATCCAGAAAGCGAATGGAAGATTTTTGATAATACCCACGAAGCCATCTGGACGGAGGCGATTGCCGATGCAGCAAGGCTCGCAAGGCAGACGCGGCGCCGACCCACAAAGATGGGAGAAATGGGTATGTTCTCCGGCATGATGTTCTGTGCCGACTGCGGCTCCATTATGTACCAATGCAGGGCAACCAATTTCCGGCGCGATCAGGAATACTATCTGTGTTCCGGCTATCGGAAAAGCCGTGATGTATGTGGGCAGACACATTCTATCCGAACTGTTATCCTGGAAGAATTGGTTCTGCAAAATCTGCGCGAGATCGTTTCCTTCGCATCACAGCGCAAAGACGATTTTGTGAAGATGGTCATGGATGCGGATATGCGCCAACGTAACCAAGATTTGGCAAAACGGCAGAAAACATTGGCCGATGCCGAAAAGCGGATTGCAGAGCTGGACACCATTTTCAAGCGGCTCTACGAAGATACTATTTCGGGAAAACTTTCTGACGAGCGTTTTCAAAAGCTCTCTACCGATTACGAGAAAGAGCAGCATCAGCTTCAAGATGTAGCGGCTGCTCTCCGTGATGAAATCGAAGCAGAGGAACAAAAAAGCGCCAATGTGGAAAGGTTTCTCTCCGTTGTAGAACGGTATACGGAAATTCCTGAATTAACCCCATGTATCTTACATGAGTTTGTCGAGAAGATCGTTGTCCATGCTGCCAGCGATCCGAAGGGCAAGAACCGCACTCAGGAAATTGACATCTACTATAAGGGCATTGGAGCTCTGGAAGTATCCAAAGTCACTTCATCAAGGCAAGAATGAGAAAAACGGCATAGCCGAAGCTATACCGTTTCTCTCTTGCCCCACGATGTTTTCTTATCGGGAGGCACCTTTGGGCCGCCCCGCTTTTCTTAAATGCCAAACTCGACGAAAAGGAGGGTAACATGAATCAGCCCCAGATTATGCTTCTTGTAGCAGTCATCAACTTTGCCGCCGCTTTTTTTCAAGGAGCTGCCGGTTTTGGCTACGCTCTAATGGCCATGGCCCTGATGCCCCTCTTTCTACCCATGTCTGTATGTTCCGCCATTTCCGCGGTGACTGTGGTTGTCATTGGTCTCCAGATGACCCTAGCCCTCTGTCGGGAACTGCAGTGGCGGCTGATTGTGTTGCCCGTGTTCTCCTGTCTGACCACCATCAATCTGGGCCTGTATCTACTGGACCAATTTGATGAACTTCTTCTGCGCATCATCCTAGCCTGTCTGCTTCTGTTGGTAACCGCTATTTTTTTCATCATGCGCCGCCGTCAACTGGTGCTGCCCAACCGCTGGTATACAGCTGTTGGTGCCGGGCTGATTACCGGAATTTCCACCGGCATGTTCAATATTGTGGGGCCTTTCTTTTTGGTCTATTATATGAATGTGTGCGAAACCCCCTTGAATATGAAAGCCAGCCTAGAGTTCAGCTTCCTTCTCTCCGGGCTCTATTCGAGCGCCATGCATCTGTTTGTCTATCACAACATCACGTTGGAGGCGGCACCTATGTTAGCCACCTCCGCAGCGGCAGCGCTGCTAGCCGGCGTACTTGGGTTGAAAGTGTTCCGGAAGATCGACAAGAACAAGATCTCACTGGTGGCCTATATCCTGTTGCCCCTCATGGCCGTCAATCTAATCATCACCGGACTGAGTGTCTGATCCCTTTTGTAAAGAGGAACCCAAGCGTACTTGGCTCCTGGGGTGGTCTTTCTGGGTGCGTGGCTGTGGTCCCTCCCTACTTATGTGCGGTCCAAGGGTCAGTGAACAGAACCGCTTTTCCTGTCTACTATGACCATGGCGGAGCACCGCACTTCTACGGCCATATAAGTTGAGCAGATTTTTTGCTTTTGTTAGCCATCCCTCTTCACAAAATCTGACTTTATCTACAAATCTGCCTATATATTTTTAGACTTTGCCGCAGAGCTTCTTTTCAATCGTCTCTGAGAAAGCAGACAATCCAGCTTTCGGTATCCCCTCTTTTGCTTTTTTCATCCAACTTTTTGGGAGAGACCGAGCCAGTCAGAGAAACAGCATGAACTCCGGTTGCTTTCCTATACTGAACAGTCAATGTTCCTGTGGGAGAGCCCCTGCACCAGGTTTCTATTCCTCTTCGCCGTACCACATACAGGCCGTCAGGTCCACCCCGCCATCCAGCCGGAAGGGCACCCCCTCCATCTCCAGCAGCAGGCGCTGACTCTCCTTTCCCAGAGGGGAGAAAGCGTCGCTCAGTCCCCCAAGGCGGTTGACCACCCGGTGGCAGGGCAAGTCCGCCGGCGCCCCATTCAGCGCACAGCCCACGATACGAGACAGCCTGGGATTGCCAAGCAACCTGGCAATCTGTCCATAAGTCGTTACTCGGCCATAGGGTATCCGGGCCGTGATCTCATAGACCCGCTGAAATACGTTGTCCAAACGGCTCCCTCCCGTACTGTGTCTTTTTCCCGATTATAGCACCCGGCCCCGTCGGTGTCTACCGTTGTCTCTTTTTCCGATAAAATGGGGCCTCCTACTTGACATCGGGGACGAACCGTCATTTAATAGAGGCCAGGGAGCATAATCCATAAGGAAAGGGAGGAATATCTATGACTACGATTACTCTGGGCGGTACCGGCATCCAGATCGAGAAAAATGGCTTCGGCTGCCTGCCCATTCAGCGTATCTCCCAGAAGGAGGCCGCCTATTTGCTGCGGAAGGCTGTGGACGGCGGCATGAATTATTTTGACACTGCCCGCTCTTACAGCGACAGTGAGGAAAAGATCGGCTACGCCTTTCAGGGGATTCGGGACAAGGTCATCCTCGCCACCAAGAGCCACGCCAAGACTGGCCAGGAGCTAAAGGAGCACCTGGAAACCAGCCTGCGGAACCTGCGCACCGACTACATTGACATTTACCAGTTCCATAACCCCGCCTTCTGCCCCAAGCCCGGCGGCGAGGATGGCTTGTATGATGCCGCCCTGGAGGCCAAGGCCCAGGGCAAGATCGGCCATATCTCCATCACCAATCACCGGCTGGCCGTGGCCCATGAGGCCATTGACTCCGGGCTGTACGCCACGCTCCAGTTCCCATACAGCTACCTGGCCGGGCCCCAGGAACAGGAGCTGGTGGACAAGTGCCAAAAGGTCGGGATGGGCTTTATCGCCATGAAAGGAATGGCCGGTGGCCTGATCCGAAGCGGGCTGGCCGCCGCCGCCTGGATGGCTCTGCAGCCCACTGTGGTTCCTATCTGGGGTGTTCAGCATGAGTGGGAGCTGGATCAGTTCCTGTCCGCTGTCCGGGAAACACCGGCCATGACCGAGGAGTACCAGCAGATCATCGACCACGACCGCAAGGAGCTGGCCGGCGACTTCTGCCGAGGCTGCGGCTACTGTATGCCCTGCCCTGTTGGCATCGAAATCAACCAGTGTGCCCGGATGTCTCTGATGCTCCGCCGGGCTCCGGAGGCCAGCTGGCTGTCTGACCAGTGGCAGGCGGAGATGAAGAAGATAGAGAACTGCCTACACTGTAATCAATGTAAATCAAAGTGTCCCTACGGTCTGGATACACCCAGGCTGCTGGCGGAAAACTATCAGGATTATAAGACCTACCTGGCTCGGTAACAACAAGGGGGGTCCACGGAGCAAGTTTTCATATCAAAAGTTGTCTCTCAGTTGGACCTAAAATGAATCACAGCAGCTTGTATAGGCGGCTTGGGACTTAGCGGTACACCCATAAGAACATAATTATTCGGTTACAGGACAGCATAGTGGATTGCTATGCTGTCCTGCTTTTTCTCCGCCTCTAATGGTCCGCTTGCCATCTTCTTGTTTCACTTCCCTGATAAAGTTCTAGACAATCTGTATCTTTTGTCCGCAGTGTCCACTTAACAATCCGGTACATAAACAATGGATTATGAAGCGCTGAAATCCCAGTCGTTGGCAAACTGTACTGCAGTTACCCCATGCCTTGTTTTGTACACAAAATTGTGTGTTTTAAAGCTATGGGCAAATATACCTGAAAGCATTTTCACAATTTATCTTTCCTCGGGAACTTATGACAGAGAAAAATCCGCTCACCCGGTATGATGATCTCAAGGAAAAGGAACTGCCCACCTTGGGAACACCAAAGGTGATGATCCGGGTTCCGGGCAGGGGAAAAAGCGGTTTAGAACACAACCTTGATCGCCATAGTTGCAGAAGGTCAGATTCAGGGTCTCTGTATACCTTACAGTTAACCGCGCCCTGTTTGAGACGGTGTAGAAATAGCTGGAATTGGGCTGACTGTGGTTAGAATCTGTAACCCCATTACCCACATATTCCCCTACTAGTACCTATTCGCCTGAGAGGTGCCTTGGGATATCTTCGGAGCAGCTCATGTTGATTAATTATATTGAAGTTCTCATCGTTGACATTCTCCCACAACAGCCAAACGCAGCGCACATTCTCTACCATTTGCACGGACTGTTCCGGCATCCATTTAGGATGACAGATCATTTTAAAGAGGACTCTTATCAGGCTGAGATACGATTATTTTTGGCGATCCTATACAGCGTATGTGAAGGGCATGTGCCGCATGGCAGATAGAAAAGTAGGGAGGCGCAAAAATATGAGACTTATTCATTAGAGAGAAGCAGCCCTTTTTTTATCTGTAAAAAAATAGGCCACAAAGATAAAATAGTAAAAGTTAGCAAATTAAAGTATTTCTTAAATACTCACAAACAGTCTTAAAGAAAGTGAAATTTTTTTGTTTATTGATTATATATTTTTTGAGATAACTCTATAATCTTATTCGTATTTTACTTTAACGTGGCAGAGATAGTAAAATGAGCCTGGATTAACATTCTAATTAGTTTATTAGGAAGTTATTTTGCTGGGCCTAGCAATCTTGACGCAACTCTGGTGCCCATGAGATTGTGTTGGGTTGCGTGTTATGAGCCCCTGCCCTGTTATTGGAAGGGAGAATGCTGAAGTTATGGCTGAATTTGTGATCAAGCCTGTAGGCGACTGTGCCCTGTGCGCTGAGTTTAAAAATGAGATCAGTGTAGCCGTCAACCAGCAGGTCCATGCACTGGATAAAGCACTGTCCACCGCCCATATTCCGGGTGTGGTGGAAACAGTGCCTGCATACCGGACGCTGATCGTCTATTACAGGCCTGAAGTGGTGCGATATGAGGAATTGAAGGCCTGTATCTTAGCCTTGACTGACTTCTCAGAAAGCAAGGCCAGCGTTGGTGGCCAAGTCATCGAACTGCCGGTGCTTTATGGAGGAGAAGTGGATCTGGATCCAAACGCCCCACACTATGATGGCTGGGACGGACGGGAAACGGCCCCAGACCGAGAGGATGTGCTGGCTCATGAGAAGATCACCTGGGACGAGTTTGTTCACCGCCACTCAGCTAATTTGTGCTACATCTATTTCCAGGCCTTTGCCATCGGTCACTCCTATGTGGGCAATCCGGTCAAGACCTTCACCGTTCCTCGTCGGACCACTCCGCGGACCAAGATACCTCAGGGCTCTATTGCCATCTGGGCGGACCAGACGGTGCTCAATGGCTTCGATCTTCCCTGTGGCTGGCAGGTGGTGGGCCGTACACCCGTAATACTCTATGATGATAAAAAAGATCCGGCCTCATTTTGCCTGTCCGGGCAGTGGCTCAAGTTCGTACCTATTGACCAGGTGGAATACGCCAGGATTCGGAAACTGTCCCTGGCCGGTGAATATCAACCGGTTACCTACGAAAGAAAGGTAGGTGAGTAACATGGGACTCAAAGTGATCTCTCCTGGTCCTCTGACCAGCGTTCAGGATGAAGGCCGCTTTGGCCACCAGCGCATTGGAATGTCCCCCGCGGGAGCTATGGATCTCCACTCAATGCGCCTGGCTAACCTGCTGGTAGGCAATGACCTGGGTGAGGGCGTTCTTGAAATGACTTTTTTGGGCCCTAAGCTCCAGTTTACCCAGGACAATGTGTTCGCGTTAACTGGCGCTGATATGGGCGCTACATTGGATGGAGTTCCTGTCCCACTAGGGCAGGCCTGGCCAGCTAAGGCAGGCAGCGTACTCCAGATAGGGCCAGCCCGCGCAGGCTGCCGAGGTTATCTGGCTGTGGCTGGGGGATTGGATGTCCCGGTTCTCTATGGAAGTAAATCCACCTTGCTCCGATCTGGACTTGGCGGATTTCAGGGCAGAAAGCTGGCTGCCGGAGATACCATTCCCTTTGCCTCTCCTAGGGCCCAGATTCCAAATCTGGCGGTCCGCCGTCTGCCACCTCAACCCCCTATTTCCAAAGAAATTACTGTCCGGGTCATATTAGGTCCCCAGGACGACCGATTTACTAAGGAAGGACTGGATACCTTTTTAAACAGCACCTTTACCGTGGATGAGAAATCTGACCGTATGGGATACCGACTCAACGGACCCAAGGTAGAGCACAGCACGGATGCCAACATCATCAGCGACGGCATTCCCTTGGGCGCAGTCCAGATACCCGGCAGCGGACAGCCCATCATCATGATGAGTGAGCACCAGGGCTCCGGCGGCTATACCAAGATCGCCAATATCATCTCGGTGGATATCCCCCTGGTCGCTCAGTGCGCTCCCGGTGATAAAATTCGGTTCCAAGCGATCAAGTTGGATCTGGCGCAGGAACTTTATCTGGCTCAGAGGGCCCAGTATGAGCGGTTACGTCAGGTCTATGACCAGGACTTTAAGTCCATCTACCGGGTAAGCGTCAATGGCAACACTTACTGTGTAGGCATTTCCCCAGCAAAATGAAAAGGCCGCTTGGATCCACAGATTCCATCTGAAAAGTTTTAGGATTCTTATAGAAATAGGTATAAGTAAGACCTCGGCTTTTAGAATGTGCTACAGAATCATTTGAGATATCACAAATCCCATTGACTATCTTTGGATACAGGTCTATACTGTAGGCGGCAAAGGCAAAGACGTCTTTCGGGATATATCCTGACAAGATGTCTTTGCCTTTTTGTATTTTCGTCTGAAAACAGAAGCAAGGAGGAACCATATGTACCAAGTAGATCTGAACAGCGACCTGGGTGAAAGCTTCGGCAACTATACCCTGGAAGCAAATGACGAGATCATGCGCCATGTGTCTTCAGCCAATGTGGCCTGCGGCCTCCATGCCGGTGATCCAGTGGTTATGGCTCACACGGTGGCTCTGGCCAAAGAGTACGGCGTGGGCGTGGGTGCACACCCCAGTTACCCTGATCTGCAGGGTTTCGGACGGCGGCGGATGATTATGAAAAAGGAAGAGTTACGGGACTTTATTACTTACCAGATCGGTGCCCTTTACGCCTTTACCAAGGCTGCCGGTGTCCCTCTGCTCCACATTAGTGCCCACGGCGCCCTGGGAAACGTAGCCCAGGCCGATATGGATACCGCCCGCGCGGTATGTGAGGCCACCGCCAGCTTCGACGATTCTATCCGTATTCTGTACTACGGCAACTCCTGCCTGAAGGATGTAGCGGACCACATGGGGCTTCCAACTGTATCCTTGGCCTTTGCGGACCGGGGTTATATGGAGGATGGCTCACTAGTCCCCCGGGGACAGCCCGGCGATATGATCAAAGATGCGGACCAAGCCGTGGCCCGGGTGATCCGGATGGTCAAGGAGGGGAAGGTCACCACCTCTGCTGGGAAGGATATCGGCATCAAGGCAGAGAGCATTCTGGTCCATGGTGACGGAGCCCACGCAGTGGAATTTGTGTTAGCCTTGAAAGCCGCTTTCCATCGTGAAGGCATCCAGATCAAAAACTTTGCCCAATGATGACTGCGGAGCAGAGATATGGCAGAAAGGACGGATATCATGCAAGACTACAGTTCCCTCTCTCCCGCTGAGTTGCGGGCGAAATTCCGCACTGGGGAGTTAGTGCTCCCCACCGCCGGGCTGTGCCCTGGTTACATCCAGGGCAACTTGGTTATCCTGCACCGCCGCTATGGCGAAGATTTCCTCCAATTTATGAAGCAGAATCCTAAGCCCTGCCCCATCTTAGAGGTCTTTGACCAAGGCTCTCCCATCTCTCACAAGATGGCGGAGGGGGCTGATATCACTACGGATATCCCTCTCTACCGCATCTACCGTAACGGTGTATTCGAGGAGGAAGTCAAGGATGTCAGCGGCTATTGGAATGAGGACATGGTAGGCTTCCTCATTGGCTGCAGCCTCACCTTTGAATCCAGGCTGGTGGAAGCCGGTATCCCGCTAAAGCACTACGAAGAGAATAAGCGGGTTCCTATGTTTGATACCAATATCGCCTGCAAGCCTAGTAAGCTGTTCCACGGCAATTATGTGGTGTCCATGCGCCCGGTCAAGAAGGAACTGGTGGACTTGGCTGTCAAAATCACAGAACCCATGGACTACGCCCACGGCGCTCCCGTCCAGATTGGCGATCCTGATGCCATCGGTATCAAGGATGTGCTCCACCCTGATTATGGTGATCCGCTGGATATCGGTCCTGACGAGGTTCCAGTCTTTTGGGCCTGCGGTGTCACACCCCAGAACGTAGCCACTCAGGCTAAACCTGACCTTCTGATCTCTCATTCCCCAGGCTATATGCTCATCAGCGACATAGACAGCAGCAAGTTGTAAGGAGAACATCAGCCCCCTAAAATCTAAAAGGAAATGGAGTACAACGTATGAACGAAGCGAAAAAGCCCAGCGCGATGGACTATTTGAAAGCCGTTGGCCCCGCCATCGTCATCTCAGCCGTTGTGGTCGGACCCGGCAGTGTCACCACCGCTTCTTCCATGGGCGCCAGCTATGGCTACAAGCTCCTGTGGGTCATTATCCTGGCCGCCCTAGCCTCTTTCTTTTACCAGTTGCCCGCTATCCGCGTGGCTCTGGCCAAGGAAGTCACCATCATGGAAGCGGTGCGTATGCGCTTCGGTAAAATATGGGCAATGGTCCTGTACTACTGCATCATGTTCGGCTGCCTGATTTTCCAGGCGGGCAACTTCACCGGCGCCGCTATGGCTATGAACTACTTTGTCCCTCAAATCTCTCTGATCGCATGGGCGGCTATCATGATTGGGCTGGCGTTTGTGCTGGCCTGGACCTCCCGCTACGGCATTCTGGAAAGCTTTACCAAGGTACTGGTCATTCTGATGGTCGTCGCCTTCGTCGCCACCGCTATTGGTTCTCAGCCCAATATGTCTGACCTGGTGTCCGAGGGTTTCTCCTTCCAGATTCCTAATGGTGACTACATGCTAGTCCTGGCTATGCTGGCCACCACCATGGTACCGGACATCCCGGTTTCCCTGTCCGCCTTGCACAAGCAGCGCTACTTCAAGAAGGGCTCCTTCGAGGCCGGTCTGCCTCAGGAAACTAAAATGAAGATGGCCCACTTCGATCTGGTGTTTGGCTGCATCGTCACCGCCCTAATCACCAGCGCTATCGTTGTCTGTTCAGCCACTAACCTGTTCCCCCTAGGTATCACTGTCAGCAGCGCCTCCGACATGGCCGCTCAACTGACTCCTATTCTGGGCCGCTATGCCGGTATTCTGTTCTCTCTGGGCCTATGGGCCGCCGCCTTCTCCTCCGGTCTGTTCCGCATTGAGTTGTTACCTATGTTGTATAATCAGGCCACCGATCAGGAAGAGGATATGAAGGCTCCTCGCAGCCGTCTCTGGATGATCCTAGGTGCCGGTATTCCCCTGATTTTCATCTTCCTATTCGGAGCCTCCCCCGCGGAACTGGTCATCATGGCCCAGGCCTTGAACGGTCTGTTGCTGCCTATTATCTGCGGCATTATCTGGAGAATCACCTCGGATAAGAAGTTCATGGGTGACCACGCTAATCGACTTTACCTAAACATCATCTTTGCTGTCATCTTTGTGGTCACAGTTCTGTTGGCTATCCGTGTATTCATCAATCTGATTGGTTAATCTGCTGCCACTGTCGTCTGAAGAGCTGAATCTAGGGTCTGGAATCTTATGTGCCACAAGATAAAAGAATACATACAGAGATCTGGCGCATAAAAATTGGAATGAAGGGGGACTATGTCCCCCTTCATTCTCATTTTAAGGGTAAGATTTATGGATGGAACTGCGTAGTTGCTGGTTTCATTGGCACGACTGGCGCCACAGACTTACCAGCCCGACATAAAAAGTCCTAGAGGAAGTGCTATGATAAAGCGACATCTGGAAGATATGAGACAGAAAAACTTCTTGGAACCCTATCTCTCCCACTGGACACGCCCTCGCTGTTTGTCATTTCTGGTTCAGTGTTCCCGATGTCCGTGGGCTGGCGTCATTCTCACCGTTCCCGATAATGGTAACCATGCCGTCTTCCTGCTCCGCCTCGACCTGTTCAAAAGGAAGCCCGTTCATAAAGGAGCCGCCCAGTGCGTCCTCTACGGTTTCACTGTCATAGTAGACGGTCCCGTACTCCTCTCCATCGGCCTCCCCAATGGACACGGCCATCTCCCACTTCTCCACGTTACCCTCCACCGTGACTCTCAAATGAGTTCCGAATGTAGTCCTGTCGTACACATAGCTGCCGTCTGCCTCAAGCTCCTCTGTGATATCCACTTCCTCCCCGTTTACTACCAGAATAGCCCGTCCATCCCTGTTTTCTACCGTGGCCTGGGGTACTTCTAAGGTGGTAATATGCTCGCCGGTATCCATGATCATGTCCTGTCGGTATTGGTCCACCTTGATGACGGACACGATCTGTCCGAATATCTCCTGGGCGGCCTCTGGGTTGGCTGCCCCCACCCCCACTACCATCATAGTGATGGCGGCGCAGGCCACCAATATGGTCCGCATAGTTCGGCGGGAGTTCTTACGGTCCTTGTTTTCAGTCATGGCTATGATCTCCTTGATCTTTTCCTCGGAAGCGTTGAGCTCCCGGCATGCGTTACGGTACACTTTGGGGTCGAACATAGACACTTCCCTCCTTCTCTTCCTCCTCGGACAATTCCTTTCGCAGCCGGGCCCGGGCCCGGAGCAGCCAGGTCTGCACCGTGGATGGATTGGCACGCAGGGCGGCGGCCGTCTCGGCCACACTCAGCCCCTCGTAATAGTAGAGATATATGACCAGCCTGTATTTCGGCTCCAGGGCCATCACCGCCCCCATCAGCTCCGCCCGCTCCCGGTCCTCGGGTGCGGTCAGCTCATGCCATTCCTCCAGCGGGACGGCAGTGCGCCGCCAAAAAGAGCGGAGCATTTTGCGGCTCTCGTTCACCGATACCCGCAGGAGCCAATGCTTCATATGGTCCTCGCTCTCAAACTCTGCTTTCTGCTCAAAAAGCCGAAGCAGGACCGTCTGCATCACGTCCTCGGCGTCTTCCCGGCAGCCCAGAGCGTGGTAGGCCACCCGATAGATCATGTCGCCATAGGTCTGAGCCGCCCGGCTGAACTCTTCCTGGGTCAAAGCCGCTCACCTCCTTGGAAGTCTCTGTTTGAAAGGCCTTTCATTCAGTAATATCCGCCAGAGGCGGTAAAAATCTCACCACAAAAGAAAAAATTTGGGGCCGCCACATCTGTGGCGGCCCTGTGAAGGTTCAGCAGCAGATCCTGTTACGTATGGGCAGCGGGCTGCTCCACGTTCAGGACAGTAAGTCTTTTGATGATATTTTGGCGGGTCACAATGCCCACAAAAGCGCCTCGGTCGTCCACCACGGGGATAAAGCTCTGGCGCAGAGCGCGCTCCACCAGTTCCTCCAGGGCCACATCGATGCGTACCGCCGGATTGAAGCCGGGGCGGATTACCCTGCGGAGGGGCTGCTTCTCCTGAGTTTGGATATCCCCGCTCCCCTGGTCCAACAGGCACCAGAGGAAATCCCCCTCGCTGACTGTACCCACATAGCTCCCATCCTTGGCCAGCACTGGGATAGCGGTATAGCCGTGGAAACGGAGCTTCTCCAGCCCCTGGCGGATGGTCCAGTCCTCATAGAGCCAGGCCACGTTTGTCTTTGGTGTCAGCAGAGATATCACATTCAATACTCTCAATCCTTTCCGGCGGGGAGGCCCCCTATATCTCTATGGACAGGATAGCACAGATTGAGGCAAAAGTCTGTAAAAAAACTGTGAAATCTGCCCTCTCAGGAGAGCAAAATACGGTCGTTGTCCAGGCCCCTGCCCACCCCTGCCTTGAAGCGTGCCAGCAGGTCAGACACTGTCATTCCCTTCCGCTCCTCCCCCTGGATGTCCAGCACGACGCGGCCGGAGTCCATCATCAGGGTGCGATTGCCCAGCTCCAGTGCCTGCTGCATATTGTGGGTGACCATCAGGGTGGTGATCCTGTTTTCCGCCACCACCTCCCGTGTGATCTTCAACACCTTCTCCGCCGTGGCAGGATCCAGGGCGGCGGTGTGCTCATCCAATAAGAGAAGCCATGGCGGATTCATGGTAGCCATGAGCAGGGTCAGGGCCTGGCGCTGTCCGCCGGACAACAGCCCCACCGGCTGCTTGATTCGGTCCTCCAATCCCATATCCAGCAGAGCCAGCTGGTCCCGGAATCGCTGTTTGTCCTTCTGTGTCAGGGGGGCGAACCAGCCACCGCTCCCGGCGGCCAGGGTCAGGTTTTCTTCAATCGTCATGTGGGGCGCAGTCCCCCGCATGGGGTCCTGGAACAGCCGTCCAATATGCTTGGATCGCTTGTGCTCGGCCATAAAAGTGATATCCTGGCCGTCCACGAGGATGCAGCCGCTATCCACGAGAAAGCTGCCGGCGATGGCGTTAAACAGGGTGGACTTTCCCGCCCCGTTGGAGCCTACGATGGTGACGAAGTCTCCCCGCTCCAGGTGGAGGTCCACCTGGTCTAAGGCCTTCTTCTCATTCAGCGTTCCTGGATTGAAGGTCTTGGAGATGTGGTCCAGCTTCAGCATTTGACTCCGCCCCCTCTCTTTCTGGCAGCCAGCTTCTGCCGCTGCAGCGCGATCAGCTTTCTTCCCTGTGGGGCGGCGATGGCCACGGCCACAATCAGGGCAGACACCAGCTTGAAGCCCTCGGTAGGCACGATGCTGGTACTGATAGCGACGGCGATGATGATGCGGTACAGACAGGCCCCCAGAATGACTCCGAACACCCGGCGGGGAATGGAGCCCCGACCCATTAAGCTTTCCCCGATGATCAGGGAGGCCAGGGCAACTGTCACCATTCCGGTACCCAAATTGATGTCACAGCTCTTGTTTAGAAGTCCAATCAGGCAGCCCGCCAGCCCTGTGAAGGAATTGGACAGACACAGTCCCACAGTAATGGTAAAGGAGGGGTTGATGGAGGAAGCCCGGACCATGTCCGCGTTGTCCCCTGTGGCCCGGATAGACAGGCCCAGCCGGGTGCGAAAAAAAAGGACTACCAACAGGGCGGCCACCAGAAGGATCACCGCCAGCACCACCAGCTCATGCCACTTAGCCCACCACTCCCAGGGAAAAAGCTCCTTGCACAGCGTAAATAGGGAATCACTGCCGTAGATAGACAGGTTGGAGGACCAGCCCATCACCGCCAGGTTGACGGTGTACAGCCCTGTGTTGACGATGATGCCGGCCAGGATGCTCTCCACCCCAAGCTTGGTCTGGAGAAAGGCGGTGACAAAGCCGGAGCAGGCTCCAGCCAGCATGGCGGCGGGCAGGGCCAGCAGGGGATGCCCGGCCAAAGTGACAGTTGCCCCTACGGCAAACCCCAGAGTATAGCAGCCATCTGTGGACAGGTCGGCAATATTAAGAATCGAGAAGCTAATGAACAGGGCCATGGCCACCAGGGAGTAGATCGCCCCCACCTCTAGTGCAGTCTGGAGGGCTGGCAGGGATAAAATAGCGGGCACAGGGATTCCTCCTTATGGCGGTACTGGGGACGCCGCCCAGTGCGGCGTCCCCAGACCGAGGTTTTACAGAATGGACTCAGCTGAAGCTCTGGGCGGTGGTAATCTCCACCACGCCGATACCAAGGGTGGCAAAGGCAGCCTTCACATCATCTAGGCTCAGACCGATGGCCTCACAGGTTTCTGTGTTGATGGTGGCCGCTTCGTGGGCCAGGATGACCACAGGAGTGGTGGCGGGGTCAGCCCCGTTCACCAGCAGGTCCACCACCATATCGGCGGTCTCGGCCCCCAGATCGTCATAGTCAACGCCGTACCCAAAGAAAGCGCCATTCAGGGCGAAAGAGTTGGCACCGGTATAGTGAGGGATCTTAGCCTCGTTCAGCTTCTCAAAAATAGACAGTTCGGCCTGCATCACGGTGTTATCCGTTGGGGTGAAGATGGCCTCCACACCGGCGCTGATCAAGGCGTCCACAGCGGAGTTGACCTCGTCAGTATTGGTGCCGGTTTTTTCCACATAGGAGATACCGCTGGCATCCAGGAAGGCCTTAGCCTCCTCGATAGGCTTCTTGGAGGAATCCTCAGACTTGGAGTAGAGCAGGCCCACGGTCTGGATGTCGGGGTCTACGGCCAGCATCATCTTCATGATCATCTCGGTGTTCAGGGCGTCGCTGACACCGGTGATGGTACCGCCAGGAGCGTCCATGTCCTGGACCAGATTAGCGGTGACAGGATCGGACACCGCAGCGAAGATGATTGGGATGTCCTCATCGGTGACTACAGACTGCATCACCTGGGCGGCCGGCGTAGCGATGGGCACGACCACATCTACCCCGTCAGCCACCAGTTGGGCGGCGATCTGATTGAGTGTGGTGCCGTCCCCCTGCCCATTATAGGTATAGTCGGCGTAATTGAAGGTCACTCCCAGCTCGGCGCTCTTGGCATCCAGCTCCTTCTGGACGTTCTTCTCGATCTGATCCAGAGAGGCGTGGTCCATATACTTGACCAAGCCGATCTTATACTCCGTCTTTGCAGCAGAGGCGGAACTTCCTCCCGCGGCGGTCCCATCAGAACTGGAAGCGCCAGAGCTGCCGGAGTCATTTCCGGCTCCTGTGCAGGCGGCCAGGGTCAGCGCCAGGGACAGGGACAGGGCCGCAGCCAGGAGCTTCTTCAAAGTGCTGTTCTTTTTCATGGTATTTACCTCCATTATTTGCCCGGTTTGGGCTTAGATTGGTTTGGGTGGGTGATGGAGGGGCCGTTGCCGGCGGCCTTTGTTTCAGAGTATAAAAAAACAGCCCCCTATCCCACATAATATGGGACAAGAGCTGTACTCCTGCGATACCACCCAAATTGACGTTTGCACGTCCGCTCGCTTCACGCGCCATCACGCGTGCCCGATGGATAACGGGTGGGTCCCCGTCGGCATCTACTAGGTCTCCCGTTCAAGCCGCCCTCGAAAGTCCATTCACTCGGCCGCTCCCCGCCCCGATCTCACCCTCCGGGACTCTCTTCAGGTTTGCTGCACCGGCTACTCCTCTTTCTCAAAGGTTTACCGCTGTCTAATTGTTGGAATTATTATAGCCGCTCCCCGTCCCCTTGTCAACCCCCCTCTTGAAAAAATATTGTGGGAGCTTTCAACGTCCTATCCATCCATACGAATAATGGGGGCGTTCTCCCCTCAGGTCAAACGCCCCCAAACCAGGTCAGATGAGAAATTCGCTGCTCTGCTTGAGATAACGCAGATAATACACCAACGCCACCAGGGATATTGCCAAACTTGCAAACACCGAGATTAAGGGCAAGATGAGTGACGGAGAATCCAAGAGACTGCCAGAAAGCAGCAGGCACAACAGCGTAATCCCCCCGGACAGGAACGCTGCCCCAAAGGAAATGAGCTGCCATCTCCATGCCCTTTTTCCCAGCTCCATCTGGCCGGCAGCGCCCCTTGACTGTAAAACCGCATTGGTCCCCTTAATTACAAAGTAAGTCATGAGCAGGTTGCAGATATCCTGGGCCATGCTCATCAGGGCACCGAATATTGTTTCATCATTGGCGAACAGGCCGACTACAAACACGATGACCAGAGTGATTACTGCGTTCCTATATGCCCGGTGCTCACTGCGCAGCTTCACCAGGCCCACTAACGAAATGACCGTCCCCCCCAAGACCGCCATTGACACTAAAAATACCAAGGGCGGGATAATCCACGCAAGGATCGTACATAGAATACTGGCAATTATAATTATATTGCCTACATACATCAGCCTCAGGGACTGGGCCACTTTTTCGTAGTTATATTCCACACCGCTCGCCTCCTGCTTCATAATAGAAAAAGAGCGGGCCTCTTCAGAAGTCCGCTCTTTTGATAGGAAACTTACTCGTTGATGCCGATGACGACGCCGGAACCCACGGTACGGCCGCCCTCACGGATGGCGAAACGCAGGCCCTGCTCGATGGCGATGGGGGTGATCAGCTCCACGTCCATGTCCACGTTGTCGCCGGGCATGCACATCTCAGTGCCCTCGGGCAGAGTGATAATGCCGGTCACGTCGGTGGTACGGAAGTAGAACTGGGGCCGGTAGTTGTTGAAGAAGGGGGTGTGACGGCCGCCCTCGTCCTTGGACAGGACGTAAACCTGGCCCTTGAACTTGGTGTGGGGATGGATGGAGCCGGGCTTGCACAGCACCTGGCCACGCTCGATGTCGGTCTTAGCGATACCGCGCAGCAGGCAGCCAGCGTTGTCGCCAGCCTCGATGAAGTCCAGAGTCTTGCGGAACATCTCCATGGAGGTGACCACGGTGCTCTTCTTCTCCTCGGACAGGCCCACGATCTCGACGGTCTCGCCGGCCTTCAGCTGGCCACGCTCCACACGGCCGGTAGCCACGGTGCCGCGGCCGGAGATGGTGAACACGTCCTCGACGGGCATCAGGAAGGGCAGAGAGTCATCACGGGGAGGAGTGGGGATATACTCGTCGACAGCATCCATCAGCTCCTTGATGCAGGCGAAGTCGGGATCATTCACATCGCCAGACTCGCAGGTCAGAGCGTTCAGAGCGGAACCCTTAATGATGGGGATCTCATCGCCGGGGAACTCATAGGAGGACAGGGTCTCACGGACCTCCATCTCCACCAGCTCCAGCAGCTCCTCGTCGTCCACCTGGTCACACTTGTTCAGGAAGACAACAATAGCGGGCACGCCTACCTGACGGGCCAGCAGGATGTGCTCCTTGGTCTGAGCCATGGGGCCGTCGGTAGCGGCAATAACCAGGATAGCGCCGTCCATCTGAGCAGCGCCGGTGATCATGTTCTTGATATAGTCGGCGTGGCCGGGGCAGTCGACGTGGGCGTAGTGACGCTTGTCAGTCTCATACTCCACGTGGGCAGTGTTGATGGTGATGCCGCGCTCGCGCTCCTCAGGAGCCTTGTCGATGCTGGAGTAATCCTCATACTGGGCCTTGCCCTGCAGAGCCAGGTACTTGGTGATGGCGGCAGTCAGGGTGGTCTTGCCGTGGTCAACGTGACCGATGGTGCCGATGTTTACATGGGGCTTAGTACGCTCAAATTTTGCCTTAGCCATTGGAATTTCCTCCTTATATTACAGTTATAGACGTAACTTGCGTGGGTTCCATCGCATCAGGGACATTTTATCCTATTCTGAGCGCAAATGCAACCCTATTTTCCAACACACCCGGAATTAATCCTGGGTGTTGCGGCCGCGCTCGGCAATGATCTTGTCGGCGATGCTCTTGGGGATCTCCACATAGCTGTGGGGCTCCATAGAGTACTGGCCACGGCCCTGGGTGCTGGAACGCAGGTCGGTAGCATAGCCAAACATATTGGCCAGAGGCACCAGGGCGTCGATCTGGGTGGCGCCGGGACGGCTCTCCTGGCCCTGGATCTGGCCGCGGCGGCTGTTCAGGTCACCGATGACATTGCCCAAATAGTCGTCGGGCACGATGACGGAAACCTTCATGATGGGCTCCAGCAGAATGGGTGTGGCCTTGCGGCAGGCCTCTTTGAAGGCCATGGAGCCGGCAATCTTAAATGCCATCTCAGAGGAGTCCACCTCGTGGTAGGAGCCGAAGGTCAGGTGTACCTTCACATCCACTACCGGGTAGCCGGCCAGAACACCGGCCTGCATGGCTCCCTGGATACCAGCGTCAACGGCGGGGATATACTCCTTGGGGATGACGCCGCCGGTGATCTCGTTCAGGAACTCATAGCCCTTGCCGGACTCGTTGGGCTCCACCGTGATGCGGACGTGGCCGTACTGGCCCTTACCGCCGGACTGACGGGCATACTTGGTATCCTGCTCCACGCTCTTCTTGATGGTCTCCTTATAGGCCACCTGGGGAGCGCCTACATTGGCTTCCACCTTGTACTCCCGGAGCAGACGGTCCACGATGATCTCCAGATGGAGCTCGCCCATACCGGCGATAATAGTCTGGCCGGTCTCCTCGTCGGTGTAGGTCTTGAAGGTGGGGTCCTCCTCGGCCAGCTTCATCAGGGCAATGCCCATCTTCTCCTGACCGGCCTTGGTCTTGGGCTCAATAGCCACACGAATCACGGGTTCGGGGAACTCCATGGACTCCAGAATGATGGGAGCCTTCTCGTCGCAGAGGGTGTCGCCGGTGGTGGAATTCTTCAGGCCGATCACGGCGGCGATGTCGCCGGAGTAGCAGCACTCAATGTCCTCCCGGTGGTTGGCGTGCATCTGCAGGATGCGGCCAATGCGCTCTTTCTGCCTCTTAGTGGAATTCAAAACGGTGGTGCCGGTGTTCAGCACGCCGGAGTAAACACGCACAAAGGACAGGCGGCCCACAAAGGGATCGGTGGCGATCTTGAAGGCCAGAGCGGAGAAGGGGGCGTTGTCGTCAGCGGGACGCTCATCCTCCTCCTCAGTATCAGGGTTGACACCTTTAATGGCGGGGATGTCGATGGGAGAGGGCATATAGTCCACAATGGCATCCAGCAGCTTCTGCACACCCTTGTTTTTGTAGGAGGTGCCGCACACCACGGGGACCATCAGGTTATCGATGGTGCCCTTACGGATGGCGCGACGGATCATATCCTCAGGAACAGGCTGCTCCTCCAGGACAAGTTCCATGATCTCCTCATCAATGTCGGCACAAGAGTCCAGCAGCTTGGTGCGGTACTCCTGGGCCAGCTCCATCATATCGTCGGGGATCTCCTCCACCCGCATATCCTTGCCTACCTCGTCGTAGTAGACGTCAGCCTTCATCTCCACCAGGTCGATGATGCCCTTGAAGGTCTCCTCCTTGCCGATGGGGAGCTGGATGGGCACGGCGTTGCACTTCAGACGGTCGTGGATCATGTTGAGCACGTTGTAGAAGTCGGCGCCCATAATGTCCATCTTGTTGACGTAGATCATACGGGGGACCTTATAATGGTCGGCCTGGCGCCAGACAGTCTCAGACTGAGGCTCCACACCACCCTTGGCGCACATGACGGTCACAGAGCCGTCCAGCACGCGCAGGGAGCGCTCCACCTCCACGGTGAAGTCCACGTGGCCCGGGGTGTCGATGATGTTGATACGAGTCTGGGGGAACTGATCCTTGGTTCCCTTCCAGTAGCAGGTGGTGGCGGCGGAGGTGATGGTAATGCCGCGCTCCTGCTCCTGGGCCATCCAGTCCATGGTGGCGGTACCCTCATGGGTCTCGCCAATTTTGTAGTTGACGCCGGTGTAGTAGAGAATACGCTCGGTAGTGGTAGTCTTACCCGCGTCAATGTGGGCCATGATACCAATATTGCGGGTATTCTCCAAAGAAACTTTTCTAGGCATACTTTGTCTCCTCTTAGATTACCAGCGATAGTGAGCGAAAGCCTTGTTGGACTCGGCCATCTTGTGGGTGTCCTCACGCTTCTTCACGGCGCCGCCGGTGTTGTTGGCAGCGTCCATAATCTCGCCGGCCAGCCGCTCCTTCATGGTCTTCTCGCCGCGGTTGCGGGCATAGGCGGTCAGCCACCGCAGACCCAGGGTCTGACGACGCTCAGGCCGGACCTCGATGGGCACCTGGTAGGTAGCGCCGCCTACACGGCGGGCCTTGACCTCCAGGGAGGGCATGATGTTCTCGAGAGCCTGGGTGTAGACCTCCATGGGGTCCTTCTCGGTCTTCTCCTTGATGATGTCAAAGGCGCCGTAGACCACCTTCTGAGCCACGCCCTTCTTGCCATCCAGCATGATGCTGTTGGTGAGCTTGGTAACCAGGACGGAGTTGTAAAGCGGATCAGGCAGAACCTCCCGCTTGGGTACATTTCCTCTTCTGGGCACTTTGCTTCCCTCCTTCTTATAAAATTAGAAATCATAGGTACTCGAACCGTTTCGCAAACGATCCGTGTAATGCCTGTCCGAGGTCTGCCTAACAATATATAGGTAAACGCTCGGCAAGGCGGGGTTGCCTTGCGCAAACGCACAATGCAATTTCAGTGTGAAGTAACCCTCTTACTTCTTGCCGGCCTTGGGACGCTTGGCGCCGTACTTGGAACGGGCCTGCATACGGCCGTTGACGCCCTGGGTATCCAGAGTGCCGCGGATGATGTGGTAACGCACACCGGGAAGGTCCTTGACACGGCCGCCGCGGATCATGACCACGGAGTGCTCCTGCAGGTTGTGGCCAACACCGGGGATATAGGCGGTGACCTCGTAGCCGTTGGTCAGACGCACACGGGCGATCTTACGCAGAGCGGAGTTCGGCTTCTTAGGAGTAGAAGTACGGACCGCGGTGCACACACCTCTCTTCTGGGGAGAAGGCAGATCAGTGCTCTTGTTCTTCAGGGTGTTCAGACCGTGCTGCAGGGCGGGAGAGGTGGACTTGTAAGTCACCTGCTGGCGTCCCTTGCGTACCAGTTGGTTAAAAGTAGGCATGGTTTTCCTCCTTTCTGAAAATCTGCCCCTGAGGGGGCGTAATATATTTTAACAGAATAAGGAAATCTTATTCCATTAAAATCAAATCACAGCAGGACAGCCACTGCACTGCCCACTGCAATGGAGCAGGCGGCGCCCAGCTCTTTCATGGTGGAGACCTCCTCCACCGGGACTTCCTTTTCTTTGGCCAGCCTCGCCAGCGGCTCGGTGACCCGGGGGTCTGCGTCGGCGGCCAGGAACAGCTTTTTAGCCCGCCCGTCGTTGAGGGCGCGCTTGACCTGCTTGGCCCCTGCCACCTTATCGGCGCTGTTCAGTTCACTCAGCATTCCGGTGCCCTCCTCCCTCCTGTTTCAGAAGCAGTCATCGGGTAAAAGGGCGCAATAGCCCCTACCACCGCAAGTTGAGATTATAGCATTTTCTCTCCCTCCCGTCAAGGAAAATCCGCCGTGAAATCCACAAATTTTCTCTCCCCGTCCCTGTTTTTTCGGCAAATGGCAAAATTTTTTCCCTTGGAGGCCACGCCCTCCGTAAAGATATTGCGTCTATGCAGGCAGAGGGATCTGTTCACAGGGGCCAAATACGCTGCTAAGATGATGGATTCTTTGAATCGATCTTCAGGCAAATCAAGAATAAAACACGGGGATAGCGCCATACTATGGAAACTCTATGATAAGGAGGAGCCTGTATGACCGCCCATGTAAATGAAAACTGTATCGGCTGCGGCCTGTGCACCGGTATCTGCCCCACCGCCTTTCTTATGACGGACGAGGGGGTGGCCGCCGCCCGGGACGAGATCCTGCCAGAGTGGGAAGGCCAGGTCCAGGAGGCCGCCGAGAGCTGCCCCACCAGCGCCATTGAGATATCACATTGAACACAGAGGGGGCGGGCCCAAGGCCCGCCCCCTCTGTGCTCTATCCTTCTGCCTGTATCTGTTCCAATATCCTTCCAATGGGTCCGGCGATGGCCAGGTCCGCCCGCCTGTCGTATGGCGTGGGGCTCTTGTTAATGAGGACCAGCCGGTCTCCCCGGTAGTAGTTCACCAGACTGGCCGCCGGGTAGACCGCCAGCGAAGTGCCCCCTATGATGAGCAGGTCCGCCTGCTGGATATCGGCCAGAGCTCCCTCCAGCACCCGGCTGTCCAGCGACTCCTCATAGAGGACCACATCAGGCTTCACCGTCCCCCCACAGGAACAGGTGGGTACCCCCTGGCTGTCACGGATAAATTCCACGGGATAGGGCTTTTTACAGCGCATACAGAAATTCCGGTGGACCGAGCCATGCAGCTCCCACACCCGCTTTGACCCGGCCATCTGGTGCAGCCCGTCAATGTTCTGGGTGACCACTGAGCGGAGCTTACCCACTCGCTCCAGCTGGGCCAGCTTCTGGTGGGCCGTATTGGGCCGGGCATCCAGGCAGAGCATTTTGTCCCGGTAGAAGCGGTAAAACTCCTCCGGCCTTCGGTCAAAGAAGGTGCGGCTCAAGATCTCCTCCGGGGGATAATCATACTTCTGGTTATATAGGCCGTCTACGCTTCGGAAGTCAGGAATGCCGCTCTCGGTGGACACTCCAGCCCCGCCGAAAAAGACAATGGACTCGCTCCCGTCGATCCACTCCTGAAGCCTTTTGATCTGTTCCTCCATGGTCGTTCTCCTTCTTCGGCATGATTCAGCGGAACACTTTGTCCCGCAACTTACACAGGACCTGATACAGCGGGTCGGCCAACACCAGGGCCAGGACAAAATTTCCCCCACAGTGGAGCAGGTCCGCCGGGATACCGGATATCCACCAGGACAGGGCCGCCCAGGGGCCGCCGGTGACCCAATAGGGGACCGACATCAGCGCCCCGAAGGCCAGTCCAAAGGTGCCGCTTGCCATTGCGAGTAACAGCGGGCGGCCCGGAGGTAGCTTGGTACAGATCAGGCCCCACAGGGGCCAGACATAGAGATAGCCTAACCACCACATAGGGTTGAAGCCGTACAGCAGTCCCTCTACCACCACAAAGGGAAGGATGATCGAGAGGACTTGCCTTCCAAAAACAAGAGCGTACACCAGGATGAGCAGGGAGACCGGCTCGATGTTGGGCAGAGGGGACAGGACCATCTTCAACACTGTCAGCGTGGAGGCCATCAGTCCACAGAGCACCACTTTTTTCGCCCCGTTGAGGGGTCTCCTCTCTCCCATGGTCAATAGGTAGACAAAGTCAGCTCAAAGTGGTCGCCGTCCTGGACCGGGGTGGTGTCCACTCCGGTGTTCACCATCTCGCCGTCCTGGGTGACGCGCCACCACTGGTTCTCACTCTCCTGGGCGGTCTCCCCGTCTACTGTAGTAATATATAAGCCGAACTGGCTGCTCTCGCCCTTCACAAGCTTTTCCTCGACCAGCACCTGACCCAGATACTCGGCGTCAGTGTGGTAAGTAAACTCCTTAGCGCTCTCGTCCCCGTGGACCACCTCCACCACCACAGTCTTGTCGCCCACCTGGGTCTGGGGCCTGGTGAAGTACCAGAGACCGGCCATGAGGGCGGCGACGATCATCAGCGCTGCGGCCGCCAGCAGGGTTTTCCTGTTTCTCATAATATTTTCCTTCCGCCCTTGCCGTCACTCGCGGCGCGGGCAAGCAAGCTCCCAGGCAGGTCTTCTGACTCAAGGCTCTCCACCCGCTCCCCCGCCTTCCCGGCAGATGCCGGCGGCACATCGGGGGTGGGCTCCCCTCTCACAGCGGCGTGACCGTGGACATACATCTCTTCCCTATTCTCCCGGAAACCGGGCACCTGAGGCGGGAATATTATAGCACAGCGTCTTAGAAAAGGAAAGCAGGACTTGTGGCGTGCCGAGTTGTTGCGCCATACTGGATGCCCACAGGCGCATCACTTCCCGTCAAGGGGGCGGTCAGGGCAGTCCCTGTGCCACCTTGACCGCTTCTTTGATTCAGTGCACGACGGCGTCCTCCGCTGTGAAACCGCCCAGGGAGCCCTCCTTGACTTGAATGCAGACATAGGTGACGCCGGAATCCTCCGCCGCGGAGAACTGTCGTTTGGCAGCCGGGGCGACCCGCAGCCAGTCCCCAGCGGCGAGGGAGACGTTCTCTCCGTCGATGACCGCCCTGCCCGCTCCCGCCAGGATACCGTAGATCTCCTCGTTTCGCCTGTGGGAATGTACAAAGGGCACCCCCGCCCCAGCGGGGAGCCGGTTGACGCTGACCTCCGCGCCGGTCAGGCCCAGCTTATCATGTAGTTCGGCGCGGTCCTCAGTCCCAATGTTGATTTTCGTGTAGTTTGTCATGGTTTTGACCTCCAAATCTTGTTCGCAAGTCGCCTTGCGTGCCTTTAGTGTACAGCCACCGCATACTCGGCTACAAGTACGCACCTTTTTATAACTGTACACGCGAAAAACGATGTGCTATACTGTGTCCGGAGGTGTATCGCCATGAAAACGAAGGAGGAACTTCCGGCCTGTCCAGTGGCCACCGCGGTGTCCTTAATCGGCGGGAAGTGGAAGCTGCTGATCCTGCGAGATTTGAAGGCGCGCCCGTGGCGCTTCAACGAGCTGCAGCGGGATCTGGACGGGATCTCCCAGAAGGTGCTGACCGACAGCCTGCGTCAGATGATCGATGACGGCCTCGCCTATCGCCGTGACTATCAGACCATGCCCCCGCGGGTGGAGTATGGCCTAACCGAGCTGGGAAAAGAGATGCTGCCCATCATCGACGCCCTGGCCGATTTTGGGACCTATTACAAATCGACGCTCCAGCCATAACGCCCCGCCACCCCCAAATTTTTCACCAAGGAGAATGCTATGGACGCTATCATTCAGGCCCTAGCCCGTGAGCTGGGCCGCAGCGAAGCACACATAAAAAATGTGGTCAACCTTATCGACGAGGGGGCCACCATCCCCTTTATCGCCCGGTATCGAAAGGAGCTCCACGGCTCCATGGACGACCAGCTGCTCCGCCAATTAGCGGACCGGCTCCAGTATTTGCGCAATCTGGAAGCCAGAAAGTCGGAGGTAAAGGCATCTATCGAGAACCAGGGCAAGCTCACCGAAGACCTGGCGGCCGCCATTGACGGGACTATAACTCTGGCCGAGGTGGAGGACCTTTACCGCCCCTATAAGCAGAAGCGGCGCACCCGGGCCACCGCAGCCAGAGAACGGGGGCTGGAGCCCCTGGCTCTGCTGCTGTTTGGCAAAGGGCCTGCCGTGACACCGGAGGAGGCGGCGGCGGATTTTGTCGATCCGGAGAAAGGCGTGGAAACTTTGGAGGACGCCCTTCAGGGGGCAAGCGACATCATCGCCGAGCTTATCTCGGACGATGCGGAGATCCGCAAGGAGCTCCGGGACCTGTATCTCCGACGGGGCGTGCTGGTCTCACGGGCGGCGGACAAGGAGCCGGAGGACAGTGTGTACCGGCTTTATTATGACTTTAAGTGTCCCGTAGGGCGCCTCCAAGGCTATCAGGTGCTGGCCGTCAACCGTGGAGAGCGGGAGGGTATTTTGAAGGTATCGGTGGAACTGGACCCGGAGACCGCCCATGTCGCTGTCCGCCGCCTCACTGTCCCTGGGGCCGCCGCTATGGAGTTCGTCCGCAACGCGGCGGACGACGCCTACGACCGACTCATCCAGCCCTCTATGGAGCGGGAGATCCGCAGTACCCTCTCTGACCAGGCCAACGAGGGAGCCATCCATATGTTTGCCCTAAATTTGAAGCCATTACTCATGCAGCCCCCAGTCAAGGGCAAGGTCACCATGGGGCTGGATCCTGGCTACCGGATGGGCTGCAAGGTGGCGGTGGTGGACGGCACCGGAAAAGTGCTGGACACGGCGGTGGTCTATCCCACCCACGGGGAGCGGCAGAAGCAGGAGTGCATCGCCAAGCTGGCCGCTCTCATCAAGAGATATGGGGTGGAGCATATCGCCATCGGAAACGGTACCGCCAGCCGTGAAACCGAGCAGATGACGGTAGAGCTCATCAAAAAGATAGGCGGTGGAGTGTCCTACATGATTGTCAGCGAGGCGGGGGCCTCCGTCTACTCGGCCAGCAAACTGGCCGCCGAGGAGTTTCCCCAGTTCGATGTAAACCTGCGCAGCGCCGTATCCATTGCCCGGCGGCTCCAGGACCCCCTGGCCGAGCTGGTGAAGATCGACCCCAAGGCCATCGGCGTAGGCCAGTACCAGCACGACATGCCCCAGGCCAGGCTGGGTGAAACGTTGGACGGTGTGGTGGAGGACTGTGTCAACGCGGTGGGAGTGGACGCCAATACCGCCTCCCCCTCCCTGCTCCAGCGGGTGTCCGGCCTGACCGCCGCCACCGCCAAGAATCTAGTGGCCTACCGGGAAGAAAATGGCCCCTTTACCGCCCGGAAGCAGCTTTTGAAGGTGCCAAAGCTGGGCCCCAAGGCCTTTGAGCAGTGCGCCGGCTTTCTCCGGGTGCCGGAGAGCGGCAGCGTGCTGGACAACACCGGCGTCCATCCGGAGAGCTATGGAGCCGCGGAAAAGCTGCTGGCGAAGTGCGGCTATACGCTGGACGACGTGAAGGCAGGGGAACTGTCGGAATTGAAGGCCAGGGCGGAGGCCATCGGGCTTGCCCAACTGGCAGAGAGATGCGGAGCAGGACTTCCTACCCTGTCCGACATCATCAAAGAGCTGATGAAGCCGGGCCGGGACCCACGGGACGAGCTGCCGCCCCCCATCCTCCGCACTGATGTTATGGAGGCCAAAGACCTAAAGCCGGGCATGGAGCTTCAGGGCACCGTGCGCAACGTTATTGATTTCGGCGTCTTTGTGGATATCGGTGTACATCAGGATGGCCTGGTCCACATCTCTAAGCTGCCCCGGCGAGTGAAGCACCCCTCCGAACTGCTCACCGTAGGGGATATCGTCACCGTTTGGGTCCTGGAGGTAGACGAGAAGAAAAAGCGGATCAGCCTAACCATGAAAAAGCCGGGGTGAATCGATCGATATGAATCTGGAAGGTATCATCACCGCTGTATTGTGCTTTGCCTGTATCGGCCTGTTCCACCCTATTGTCATTCGTGCCGAGTACCACTGGTCCGCCCGATGTTGGCCCTTCTTTCTGTTGGCCGGACTGGTTTTTCTTGGGTGCAGTCTGCTGGTAGACAACTCCATAGGCGCCTCTGCCCTGGGGGTGCTGGGTTGCAGCTGTCTTTGGAGCATCTTGGAGCTGAAGCAGCAGGAAAAACGGGTGGCTAAGGGCTGGTTCCCCTCCAACCCCAAGCGGGTCTCTAAGCAGAATAACTCCAGGTCCCACGCATAGAATGAAAAAAACAAAAGGAGGTTCCCCATGCCCGCTTCTGCCGTGTTCGACCTTCACTGTGACACTCTCACCGCGTTTATGGACCCCACCCGCTGCCGGGACACGCTGGACGACCCCCTCTCCTCCTTTGCCCTGTCCAAGATTCCCCAGGGGGTAAGCTGGTGCCAGTGCTGCGCCATCTTTATCCCCGACGGTCTGACCCCAAAGGAGGCCGAGGGCTACTACGCCTTCCATCAGCGCAGTTTTATCCGCCAGATGGGCTGCCTGTCCTCCCAGGTCCTTCCCTGCCGCACCGCCGACGATATCTGCCGGGCCTGGGACTGTGGAAAGGCGGCGGTTATCCTCACTGTGGAGAATGGAGCAGCCCTGGGTGGACGGCTGGAGCGCATAGAGCGGCTGGCCCGGGACGGAGTGCGGATGATGACCCTCACCTGGAACGGAGAAAACGAGCTGGGCTCCGGCCATGAGACGGACCGGGGCCTGTCCTCCTTTGGGAAGGCCGCCGTTCAGGAGTTGGAGCGGCAGGGCATTCTGGTGGATGTTTCCCATCTGAACGACCAGGGCTTTGAAGACCTGCTGGATATTTCGGAAAAGCCCTTTGTGGCCAGCCACTCCAACGCCCGGTCGGTGTGCGGTCACCGGCGCAACCTCACTGACTGGCAGATTAGGGAGATGGCCGCCCGCGGGTGTCTGATCGGGCTGAACTACTACTCTCCCTTCCTTCGCTCTGACGGCTGCCCCGCCGGCCTGGAAGATCTGTACCGCCATGTGGCCCACTTTCTGGACCTTGGCGCGGACAACTGTCTGGCTCTAGGCTCTGACTTCGACGGAGCCGACCTGCCCCCCTGTCTGGACAGCCCCATTAAGGAGGCGGGACTGTGGGACTATCTGACCGGACGGCGCATCCCCCCCACTCTGGTCCAGAAGATCATGTACCAAAACGCTCTGAATTTCTTCCGGGCCGGGTTGTAACCCCTCTTTTTCTATCGGACAGGCGCAAAAAACCGGGAGCTTCTCGCTCCCGGTTTTCCTTATCCCTCCATATGGCGGCCAAGGAAGCCGGCGATGGATTGGGCCAGCTTGTATTCCACCTCGCCGCCCTCCAGCTCCTCCGGCCGGCCGACAAAGACTACGCTGCCCAGCACGTCCCCCTCTGAAAGAATGGGGGCCACGGTGTCCAGGCAGAATTTATCTTCTCCGGTACACAGGGGCAGCGGCGCCTCTCCCCCCTTGTGCTGGTAGATCTGCCGCCCCTCCATGAGCCGTTCCAGTTCAGAGGATACCTGCTTTTCCATCAGCTCGCGCTTGGGTGCCCCGGCTACCGCGATACAGCTGTCCCGGTCGGTGATGACTGTCACCCGGCCCGTGGTCCGGTTCAAGGTCTCACACAGCTGGCCAGCAAAGTCCACCAGCCCGCCCATCAGGGAGTATTTTTTGAAGATCACTCCGCCATCCTTATCTGTGTAGATCTCCAGCGGGTCGCCTTCGCGGATCCTCATGGTGCGGCGGATCTCCTTGGGTATGACAACGCGGCCCAGGTCGTCGATCCGGCGCACGATTCCAGTCGCTTTCATCTATGATTTTGCCTCCTGCGGTTCAATTTACTGTGACAGGCATAGTATCTGCTGGAACAGGTCAGATATGCAGAATTTTGGCTGGGTTTGTTTGGCAAAAGAAAAAATTGCGTCAGAGCCACTCGCCCCGATCCTCTCCCTCTAGTTCTTCCGGAGGCACGCCCAGCAGCAGCAGCGCGCCGGCCACCGCCAGGTCGGACATGGCTCTCCCGTCTGGTCCCAGAGGCAGCGGAAACTCCTGCCGCTCCACCACCTGGCCGCCCAGGGTCACCAGTTCCCGCTGGAGGGCAGCCCACAGCCTGTCCCCCTCCCGGCTGGAAATGGTCAGGCTGTCCCGGGGCGAGCTTCCATAGCTCACCGCGCTCGCCGCCCGAAGCCCCTCCAGCATCCTTCCCGCGTCCCCTGGCAGCAGGATGGTCCGACAGGCGCCTGGGAGCTCGGCGCCTTCGGCCGCCGCCTGGGGTGATACCACCAGCAGGGCCGGGTGCTCCAGCGCCGCATACCGCTCTGTCATACCGCCTCTCCGAGAGAGTGCTCGCAAGATACGTCCTTCGATGCCCTCTCCCGACTCGATGACCTGAAAACACTCCATACCCATCCCCCTTTCTCACAGTCTTTGGCGTTCTTATGTCCTTTATGCACCCGGAGCACAGGATGACCTCCCCTTTCCTTGACTTTCCACCGCAATTTTTGGTAATATTATATATAGTTTATGATTGCGTCCTTTTCTATAAAAATGAAATCCCAGACGCCGGCACAACCGGCGGGCTTTGAAATGTGAGGAACAGAATACTATGGCCCAGAAAAATAACAGTTACGGCAACCAATCCATTTCCTCCCTGAAGGGGGCCGACCGGGTGCGTAAACGCCCCAGTGTTATCTTTGGCTCCGATGGGCTGGAGGGCTGCGAGCACGCCGTTTTTGAGATCATGTCCAACGCCATCGACGAGGCCCGGGAGGGCCACGGCGACCTTATCACGGTCACCCGGTTTGAGGATGGCTCGATCCAGGTGGAGGACCAGGGCCGGGGCTGCCCGGTGGACTGGAACGAGACAGAGCAGAAGTTCAACTGGGAGCTGGTCTTCTGCGAGCTGTATGCCGGCGGCAAATACAACAACCTTGATGGGGACAACTACGAATATTCCCTGGGCCTCAATGGCCTGGGCGCCTGCGCCACTCAGTACGCCAGCGAATATTTTGACGCTGTCATCTGGCGGGACGGCTTCAAATACACCCTCCACTTTGAAAAGGGGGAAAATATTGGCGGGCTGAAAAAGGAGCCCACTGACCGGGGCCGGAAGACCGGCTCCACCTTCCGCTGGAAGCCCGACCTGGAGGTGTTCACCGACATCAATGTTCCCGTGGACTACTATCTGGACACCATGAAGCGTCAGGCGGTGGTCAACGCCGGCGTCACCTTCCGCTTCAAAAACCAGGTGGGCGGCAGGTTCGAGACTACCGACTTCCGATATGACAACGGAATCCAGGATTATGTGTCAGAGCTGGTGGGGGAGGATGCACTGACCCAGCCTGTGTTCTGGCAGACGGAGCGAAAAGGCCGGGACCGGGCCGACAAGCCGGAGTACAAGGTGAAGCTTTCCGTGTCCTTCTGTTTTTCCAATCGGGTCCAGGTCATCGAGCATTACCACAACTCCTCCTGGCTGGAGTACGGCGGCTCCCCGGACAAGGCGGTGCGCTCCGCCTTTGTCTCCGCTATCGACGGCTGGCTGAAGGGGCAGAACAAATATACCAAGAGTGAGAGCAAGATCACCTTTAACGACATCCAGGACGCCCTGGTACTGGTCTCCAATGACTTCTCTACCCAGACCAGCTACGAAAACCAGACCAAGAAAGCTATCAACAACAAATTTGTCCAGGAGGCCATGACCGACTTTCTCCGGTCCCAGCTGGAGGTCTACTTCATTGAAAACCCTCAGGAGGCCCAGAAGATCGGTGAACAGGTGCTTATCAACAAGCGGGCCCGAGAGAACGCGGAAAAGACCCGGCTGAACATCAAAAAGAAGCTGACCGGCACCATGGACCTGGCCAACCGAGTACAGAAATTCGTGGACTGCCGCACCAAGGACATCTCCAAGCGGGAGCTGTATATCGTGGAGGGCGACTCCGCCATGGGCAGCGTCAAGATGAGCCGGGACGCCGAGTATCAGGGGATCATGCCGGTCCGGGGCAAGATCCTCAACTGCCTGAAAGCCGACTATGGCAAGATCTTCAAAAGTGAGATTATCACCGACCTGCTGAAGGTGCTGGGCTGCGGCGTGGAGGTAAAGGACAGGCACGCCAAGGACATGGCGGCCTTTGACCTGTCTGCCCTGCGATGGAACAAGGTCGTCATCTGTACCGATGCCGATGTGGATGGCTTCCAGATCAGGACCCTGATCCTTACCATGCTGTACCGCCTCACCCCCACCCTCATCCAGGAGGGGTATGTGTACATCGCCGAATCTCCCCTGTACGAGATCACATGTAAGGAAAAAACCTGGTTTGCCTATTCTGACAAGGAGAAAAATGACATTGTGGCCTCTTTGGAGGGGAAAAAGTGCGAAGTCCAGCGTTCCAAGGGCCTTGGCGAGAACGAGCCTGACATGATGTGGCTGACCACCATGAACCCAGAGACCAGGCGGCTTATCAAGGTCATGCCCGAAGATGTGGAGCGCACCGCCTATATCTTTGATCTGCTGTTGGGCGACGACCTGGCGGGCCGGAAAAGTCACATTGCGGACAATGGGCATAAATATTTGGAGCTGGCGGATATCTCCTAAGCCTTTCTGGATATGCGGAGGCGGGCGCAGTATCAGAAAATGAGGCAATCCCATTGAGTGCTGCCATCATTTGTATCTGGCTGCTCCTATTGGGCATCCTATTATCCAAAGCTGACACCGCTGTTCAAGCACCCTGCTATTTTGAACAATGGCGGCATATATCTGGCGAAGAACGGCGGATGACACTCCAGAAAACCGCCGCCGTCTTTCTAAACGGCTTGGGTATTTTATTCCGGCTCTTTCCGAAACATCTACCCCGCTTCTTATTCTGTTCTGTCTTTCCCACGCCACCTCATAGCGGAGGAATCATCTATGAACCTGTTTGACATCCTGGGGCCTGTCATGGTGGGCCCCTCCAGCTCCCACACCGCCGGAGCGGTACGCATCGGGCGGATGGCACGGTCACTGTTAGGTCAGGAGCCCGTGAGGGCCGAGCTGTTTCTCCACGGCTCCTTCGCCTCTACCGGCGAGGGGCACGGCACCCACCAGGCCCTCATCGCCGGCCTGCTGGGGCTGTCCCCGGACGACGACCGAGTGCCGGGCAGCTTTGCCCTGGCGGAGGAGCGGGGCCTGTCCTTCACCTTCTCCACCCGGGACCTCCGGGACGTCCACCCCAACAGCGTCCTGATCCGTCTGGAGGGGGACCAAGGGGGACAACTGGAAGTAGGTGCCTCCTCCCCCGGCGGCGGCCGCATCCTGGTGTTCCAGGTGGACGGGCTGGACACCTCCTTTACCGGGGCCCTGCCTACCCTGGTGGTCCACAACTCCGACCAGCCCGGCTGCGTCAGCCAAGTCACCGGAGCGCTGGCACAGCGGGGCATCAACGTGGCCACCCTTCAGCTCAACCGGGGTGGGCGGGGTGGTAGCGCAGTCATGGTCATCGAATGCGACCAGCCCATTCCTAAGGAGGCTGCCCAGGCGGTCCGCGCGCTGCCCGGTATCCTGCGGGTCACCCGATATACGCCTGAGTCGGAGGAACGTCAATGATTGAGTTTACTTCTATCCAACAGATGCTGGAGGAGACCAGTTCTTCCGGTCTCCCTCTCTGGGACGCAATCCGTCAGGCAGACTGTCAGCGTCAGGGCATCTCCCCACAACAGTCCTGGGACAAAATGGCCGTCATGCTTCAGGCCATGGAGGACGCGGACAGAAGCTATCAGGAAACGGACCGCTCCCACAGCGGACTGTCCGGCGGCGACGGGGGCAAAATGGCCCGCTATATTCGGGCAGGCAAACCCCTCTGCGGCCCCTTCCTGTCTGATGTGATGGCCGGAGCCCTGCGTATGGGGGAGTGCAACGCCTGTATGAAGCGCATCGTGGCCGCCCCCACCGCCGGGGCATGCGGGGTACTTCCCGCTGTCCTGCTCCCCTATGCCAGACAGTTTCAAGCGGGAGCGGACAGGCTGGTAGAGTCTCTGTATGTGGCCTCCGGCTTTGGCATGGTCATCGCCGCCCGAGCCTCCATCTCCGGGGCGGAGGGCGGCTGTCAGGCAGAAATCGGTTCCGCGGCCGCCATGGCCGCCCCCGCCCTGGTCCACCTTCAGGGCGGGACCCCGGAGCAGATGGCAAACGCCTGCGCCATGGCGGTGAAGAACCTGCTGGGACTAGTATGTGATCCGGTGGGCGGGCTGGTGGAGGTCCCTTGTGTTAAGCGCAACGTCATCGGGGCTATGGACGCCCTGTCTGCCGCCCAGATGGCCCTGGCGGGTATTGAGAGCCGGGTGCCTCCCGACCAAGTGCTGGACGCTATGCGTGAGGTGGGCCAGTCCCTCCCACACACCCTGCGGGAAACAGGCAAAGGCGGTCTAGCCGCCACCCCCTTTGGCTTGAGATACACGCCAAAGGAGGTAGATAAACGATGAACCGTTCGTCCCACTCCCTGGTCGTCGCTCTGGCCGCCGGGCTCTTTCCCTTTCTCGTTTTCTGGGACGGGTTTCCCATGCTGCCTGTCCTGGACGGCTGTATCACAGCTGCTTCCGCTCTGCTTGGTCACCACTGCCTAGTTTCACAGCGCCTCCCCGCCACCCAGGCTGCCCAAGCTGTGCCCGAGGATATACGGCGGCGCTGGTGCCGGGTACTTGGCATCCTGTTTCTGACCAACGCTGCCCTGGCCCCCCTGGGGTTTCTTCTGTGGAACATCCTTCGGTTTGATCAGGATCTTATTCTATTGGCTCAAATTTTGAGCTTTTTTCTCCTCTGTCTGGCCAGCCTGATCCCAGTGCGGCAGGCGGCCGGGAAGCGTTCCAACTCCCAATCACAATATCCTCTTGACAAGAGTGTAAGATAGGACTGATACCAATGGCGAAAAAGAAAGTCCCCGATGAGGGGGCAAAAAAAGTAAATAATCCCAACGTCATGGGTCTGCGGGCCGAGGTGTTGGAACAGCCCATCACTCAGACTTTGGAAGTCAACTATATGCCCTACGCCATGTCTGTCATCGTATCCCGTGCCATCCCGGAGATCGACGGCTTCAAGCCCTCCCACCGGAAGCTGCTGTACACCATGTACCAGATGCATCTGCTGGGCGGCGCCCGGACCAAGAGCGCCAACGTGGTGGGGCAGACGATGAAGCTGAATCCCCACGGGGATGCGGCCATCTATGACACCATGGTCCGCCTATCCAGGGGCTATGGAGCCCTGCTCCACCCCCTGGTGGACAGCAAGGGCAACTTCGGCAAGGTCTACTCCCGGGATATGGCCTGGGCCGCCAGCCGGTATACCGAGGTGCGGCTGGACCCCATCTGCGCCGAGCTGTTTCGAGACATCGACCAGGACACCGTGGACTTTGTAGACAACTACGACGGCAAGCTGAAGGAGCCCACCTTACTACCCACTACCTTCCCCAACGTGCTGGTTTCCGCCAACCAGGGCATCGCCGTGGGTATGGCCTCCAACCTGTGCGGCTTCAATCTGGGCGAGGTGTGCGACACCACCATCGCCTTTTTGAAAAACCCGGACCACGATATCATGTCCACCCTGAAAGCCCCTGACCTGCCTACGGGGGGTGAGCTGCTCTATGACGAGGCGGCTCTGGGTGAGATCTACCGCACTGGCCGGGGCTCCTTTAAGGTGAGGTCCAAATGGCGCTATAACAAGGCGGAGAACCTGATCGAAATTTACGAAATTCCCTACTCCACCACCTCAGAGGCCATCATGGACAAGGTCACCGAGCTGGTCAAGGCCGGTAAGGTGAAGGAGATCGCCGATATGCGGGACGAAACCGACCTGTCCGGACTAAAGCTGACTATCGATTTAAAGCGGGGAGCTGATCCGGACAAGCTGATGGCCAAGCTTTTCCGCTTCACCCCCCTGCTGGACAGCCAGTCCTGCAACTTCAATATCCTCATCGCCGGGATGCCACGGGTCATGGGGGTGCGGGAGATCCTGGAGGAGTGGACCGCCTGGCGCATGGACTCGGTCCGCCGGCGGGTATACTACGCCATGAACAAGAAAAAGGAGAAGCTGCACCTGTTGAAGGGTCTGCGGCGTATCCTTTTGGATATCGACCGGGCTATTCAGATCATCCGGGACACTGAGGAGGACGCCGAGGTCGTCCCAAACCTGATGATCGGCTTTGGCATCGACCAGGTACAGGCGGAGTATGTGGCCGATATCCGTCTGCGTAACATCAACAAGGAGTACATCCTCAAACGCACCCAGGAGGTGGACACACTCTCTGACGAGATCGCCGACCTGGAGGACACTGTCAACTCCCCCAAGCGGATCCAGACTCTCATCATTGGGGAGCTGGAGGAGGTAAAGAAAAAGTACGCCGTCCCTCGGCGGACCGACATCGTCTTTGACCATGAGGCAGATGAGGTGATGGCGGTGGAGGAGGAGATCCCTGACTACCCCGTCCACCTGTTCTTCTCTCAGGAGGGCTATCTGAAGAAGATCACTCCCCAGTCCCTGCGGATGTCCAGCGAGCAGAAATACAAGGAAGGGGACGGCCCATATCTCCAATGGGAGGCCTCCAACCGGGACGAGCTGCTGGTCTTTACCGACCGGCAGCAGTGCTACAAGACCCGCCTGTCCGACTTTGATGACACCAAGGCCAGCGTGTTAGGGGACTATCTTCCCACCAAGCTGGGGATGGACCCGGAGGAGCGGGCAGTCTGGGCCTGTATTCCAGGGGACTACTCCGGCCAGCTACTGTTCTTCTTCGACAACGGCAAGGCCGCGCGGGTGGAGCTGTCCGCCTATCAAACTCAGACCCGCCGCAAGAAGCTCACAGGCGCCTATTCCGACAAGGCCCCCCTGGTGGCTGCCTTCCTGCTCATCGAGGACTTTGAGGCGGCGGTGATCTCCACCGAGGGGCGGTGTGTGGTCTTCCACACCGCCAGCCTAAACCCCAAGACCACCAGGAGCACCCAGGGCGTCAATGTCATGACGTTGAAGCCCAAATACCGGGTGGAGAAAGTGCTGCCGCTGGATCGCACTGCCATCGTCAATGCCGCCCGGTATCGTGCCCGCTCCCTGCCTGTCTCCGGCGCCTTGCTCAAGGAGGAGGACCGGGGCGAGGAGCAGTTGACGCTGCTGTGATCCAGCTCATCTGAATCCAAACGAGGTATCTGAATGGGTAAAAAAGGACTTGGTTCCGCGATAAAAAGCTGTTTCTGGATCGTCGCTGCCTCCGCCATTTTCTCTTTTGGCTTCAACTGGTGCTATGTCCCCAACCAGATCAGTCTAGGCGGCATCACTGGTCTCGGCCAGATCATCAACGCTGCCGTCCCAGCTATCCCAATCGGTATTGCGGTCATAGCGCTGAACATCCCCCTGTTTCTTCTGAGCTGGAAGTACCTGGGCGGCCGTCTGTTGCTGTCCTCTCTCTTCGCCATGGCCGCCACCTCTCTGGGCGTGGATATTGTGGCTGCTATCCACTCATTCCAGCCCATGGACCCTATGTTGGCCAGTGTCTTCGGCGGTGTCCTAATAGGCCTGTCCCTAGGCATCATTCTGCTCCAGGGGGCCACCACTGGAGGCACGGACCTGATTGCCCGGCTCTTGAAGCTGCCCTTCGGTCACCTGCCCATGGGTCGGCTGCTGATGGCGGTGGACCTGGCAGTCATCGCGGCGGTGGCGCTGGCCTTCCGCAGCCTGAACAGCGCCCTGTATGGCATCATCTCCCTCTACCTGTCTACCGTAGTAATCGACAAGGTACTCTATGGCATGGACAGCGCCAAGGTCGCCTATATCATTACTGAAAAGTCCAGCCCCGTATTGGACGGTCTCGTCCACCAGCTGGAGCGCGGGGTGACCGTCCTCCATGGTCAGGGCGCCTGGAGCGGCGAGGAGAAGCAGGTACTCATGTGCGCCTTCAAGCAGCGGCAGATCGTGGCCATCAAACAGACGGTAAAGGAGCTGGACCCCGAAGCCTTCCTGATCGTCTGTGATGCCCATGAGGTCCTGGGCCACGGCTTCCGGCTCTATCATCCAAATGAAATATAGAAAAAGGAAGGAATACTGCGATGACAGATTTAAAAAAGCTGACCGCGAATTTGGAAAAAAAGGGCTACATCGTCCGGTACTTTGATACCCCGCAAGAGGCGGCCGACTATCTGGACAGCAGGATCAACGGCAAAACAGTGGCCTTTGGCGGCTCCATGACATTGAAAAGCATGGAGCTATATCCCAAGCTGTCCTCTCATAACCAAGTTGTCTGGCACTGGGAGGGGGGCGACCTGACGGACGCCATGTCCACCCAGGTGTACCTCACCTCTGTCAACGCGGTGGCAGAAACCGGGGAGCTCATCAACATTGACGGAAACGGGAACCGGGTAGCCTCTACCGCCTTTGGACACCAGGAGGTCTACTTTGTGGCAGGGACCAATAAAATCGCCCCTGATTTGGACTCCGCTCTGTGGCGGGCTAGGAATGTAGCGGCCCCCAAGAGGGCACAGAGTATGGGCAGAAGGACCCCATGCGCGGTGAAGGCCGACCGCTGCTATGATTGCCAGAGCCCGGATCGAATCTGCCGGGTCCTCACTGTCCTGTGGGCGCCGCCCCTAAACCATCCCCATATGGAGGTCATACTGATCGGCCAGGAGCTCGGTATGTAAAACCGGCCGCCAAAGAAAGGCTGTGTACTGATGAAGCAACGATCTCTGGCCTGTCTGGCCATCTCTGCCGCCCTGCTGTTGTCCGGGTGCTCCTCCATGCTGGACCGGGAGTATCTGGACATCACGACCCACAACGCGGCTCCTACCACAGAAGGGGATACCTCCATTCTACGGGCGGACAGCTATCAGGAGCTGGTCAATGTGCTCATCTACATGGTCAGCACCGGGGCGGAGAACGGCACCATCCGTCTGTATATCGACTCTGAGGATGTGGCCAAAGACCTGGAGGATGCCTGCCGTGAGGTGGTTCAGGAGGACCCCTTGGGCGCCTATGCCGTGGAGTACATCAAACACAGCGTGGACTCTATCGTCACCTACTCCGAGGCCCAGGTCCAGATTATCTATCGCCGTACCAAAGAACAGGTGGCCTCCATCGTTTCGGCCACCGGGGCTGCCGCCATCCGTGGCGAACTGGAGGAGAGTCTGGCGTCCTTCGCTCCAGAATCTGTGCTTCGCCTTAGCTATTTTGACGGGGATGAGGCCTACATTTTGGATCTGGTCCGGGAAGCCTATTTTGCTACGCCGGCTACCGCCCTGGATCTCCCTGAGGCCACGGTGGCCTTCTATCCAGACAGCGGCAGTCAGCGCGTGGTGGAGATCAGCCTGCACTACCACCTGGACGAGCAGGAGCTGGTTCACCGCAGGGAAGTTCTAGACCAGACCGTTCAAAAAATGACGGCGATTCTCCAATCTCAGTTCTTCACTACGGAGGAATTACTCCCTGCAGCCGCCCAGGCCATCCATGCCGCCGGCGGATATAATCCAGAGGGTGGGTCCACCGCCTACCATGCCCTGCTGGAGAGGGGGGCCGACGACCAGGGGCTCGCCCTGGCGGCAGCTATGGTCTATAACCGGCTGGATATTTCCTGTCAGGTGATTGAGGGCTCGTTGGACGGCGCCCCCCATTTTTGGAATGTCATTCAACTCCCGGAGAGCCAGTACCACCTGGACCTGTCCCAATATGGCGAGCACGGCTTCTCCCTGTTGTCCAGCGCGGAGATGGAGCAAAGGGGATATCTCTGGGACCCAGAGGATATTCTGCCGCGCTGAGGGTCCCCCATTAACGATTGCAAAATCAAATATAGTAATATAGTAAATTTGATAATCTCATAAATACAGTATTTAGGGACTGTTCATCAAGTAAAAAGCAACTATTTTACCACGAATTTACGATGATTGAATGAGACTTGACATACCAGGGAAAGAGCAGGGGAGATACATCAAGAATGTGTACCTTCCTTTTCTCATGTTACCATTCTGCTTCGCCTTATGTACAAATCTTTGGCATGTGCTCATGGCATTCCATCATATTAATACATTTTCGGCTCACTACTATTTTGTCACCAGGAATATACTGGGACATTCCTTGATTTTTTCTCCATTCACTATCTTTGAAGCCAAAGTGTTCATTTATTTTTCGTTTCGTCTTCCCTGCCTGGACCATCGCTTCTATTGCAGGTAACATTCCTGCATATGTGTATAATTCCGTTTTCTTATAGCAATACCCCCTGATGTAGTCTATTTTCCTACATCAGGGGCCTTTTTTTACTGTTCGTTTTACTGGGCATCTACACTATGCCAGATGTGTCTATTAAAAGGTTAATTAGCTGGTCTATCCATGCTGTTTTCCTGTCCGGTGACAGAACAGTACTTCTTTCATCCCAGATTTAACTGCGGGTAGGACTCGTATCCGGCATCAGAAGCCCACCGGAACGCAACATACTGGCCCCTGTTGCGGTTAGGCGACTCACCACTTTTCCAAGGAACACCTCTCTGCCGGAATCGTTAGTCAGAAGATTTCCGAGGAATCTAAATGTGTGTAACAAGGAGGTACTAACCGGACTCATGGACTGGGCCATCGCAGGGGTAAGCACCACGAAGCCTGTGACAGTAGCAACCAACTGCCAGTCAAAAATCCCATTGTAAGCTCCTCACTCAGAATGAATCAGCTACGCTGATGATCAGAAAGGCTAGGCATAAGCCCGGAAAGCAAGTGCGTCATTTCGGTTTCTTCTTGCGATTTTTCGTCCCAATAAAATAAACAGTTTGGGAAACCTAGCGCAGCACGTTTCCCAAACTGAATATTCAAAGGGCCATATTACGATGATCAAAAGACTTTAGGTTCCGCCTTTGTATGCGGATGGTTGGGTCAGATGGTATAGAGTTCGGGGCGGCGGTCTTTATAGGCGGGAAGCTTGGCGCGCACGCGCTCCACACGGTCTAGGTCGATATGGGCACACATCAGCCCTTCCTCCTCGCCAGCGGCTGCTATAGTGACGCCCATCGGGTCCATAACAACGCTTTCCCCGATGAACATTGGGCCGCAGTTGTCGCAGGCTACCATATAGACCGTATTCTCAATCGCCCGGGCGGCGATCAATGTATTGAAATGCTGGCTTTTCAGATCGCCGCGCACCCAGGCGGTTGGCATGATAATAATGTCCGCGCCCCTGGAACGCTGATAACGGGCTACTTCAGGGAACCGAACCTCATAGCAGACAAACAACCCGATCCTACCGAACGGCGTGTCAATGGGCTCAAAAAATTTGTCGCCTGGTTTCATGTTATCAGATTCCTTATACCCAAAGGCGTCATACAGATGAGTTTTGCGGTAGCAGGATACAATTTCGCCGCTGTCGTCCACTACCACAATGGTATTGTAATTGCGGTCATCTTCAGGGTCCTCCACCGCCTCGTTCATGCCAAAGATGATCCAGTGCCCGTACTGCCTGGCCAGCTCACGCATACCGGTGACAAAGGTGCCATCCAGATGCTGGGCAGTCGCCAGCGATACCTCACGGGGCGGGTGGTCTGAAAAGTAGCTCATAAAACACTCGGGGAATACCATCAGATCCGGCTTGTACTTCTCGTTTGCCTCGGCAACCGCCCTTTTAGCCTTCTCAAAATTGACTGTGGGATCTCCGTCTGACGCCAGTTGGGCCAGGACAAAGGTGCTCTGCCGCTTCATTTCTGGTGCCTCCTTCTTGCAATTCATGGCAGATGATTACTTGTCAACCTTACATAGGTCCGCAATCGCGCCCTGGGCGCCAATCTTGACAAGCTTTTCCAGATTGATGAACTTGTCGACATAGCCACCGGCCTCAAAATTCTGCCGCCAGAGAACCTCGTTCTCGTCCTGCTGCTTGGCGTGCAGGACCAGCTCCTCGAACTGGTCCGCAGGGGCACAGACGACGCCGTCCAGGTCACCGTAGACGATGTCGCCGGGGCGGACTACGCAGCCGCCACAGTTCACAGGAATGCCATATTCTCCATCCAGCCCTTTAAAGGTGTTGGTTACGCAGGCGCGACCCGTGGAAAAGACGGGGAAGTCCATCTCGCGGATGGCGCGGGTATCCGTGTTGGGGCCGTCCACCACAATGCCGGCCATACCTAGCACCTTAGCGGAACGGGCGACCATCTCTCCCAGACAGGCAATCCGCTTATCCCCCATTCGGTCAATCACGATAACGGAGCCCTTTGGGGCCTGCTTCATCGCATAATACAGCATGGCGTTGTCTGTACCGGGCAAACGGATGGTAAAGGCAGGACCGATTACCTTCAAGTGGTCGCTGATTGGGAAGATGCCGGTCATATATCCGCCCTGGACACTGTGCCCAATTTGGGCCGGGTCAGTGGTCAGTGCCAGTTGAAACAGTTCTTCTTGTGTCATAGTTGTGATACTCCTTTTCAAATTTTTGATATATGTTTTCTGGTTCGGGGAAAGTCGGGAAGGACGGCGCGGCCGTCCCCATCATGCCCCCAGCATCGCCATCACGGTATTGGGGACAAAGGTGGACAGAGCTGGGAAAAATGTTGTCAGAATCAGGGCGATGCCTAGTGGGATATACATGGGCACCACGCTTTTGATGACCTTTTCAGAGGGCACGTTGGCCACCCGGGCGACCGCATAGATGCACAGGCCAAAAGGCGGAGTGCTTAGGCCGATCATCAGGTTCATAACCATCATCACGCCGATGTAGACGGGGTCCATGCCAAAGCTGGCGGTGATCTGCAATACGATGGGAGCGGTGAGGATCAGCGCACAGTTGCTCTCCATGAACATACCCATAATCAGCAAGATAATGTTGATCATGATGATGACCACCATGGGCATATGGGCGATGGGGCCCATCAGGGACATGATTTTTTCTGGCAACTGCTCCAACATCAGCGCCTTGGTGAAGATGCCGCCAGCCGTCATGATGACCATAATTGATGCCACAGACTTGCAGGTTTCCTTTACACAGTTGAGGAAGCCTCTCCAGGTGAGGGAGTGATGACACAAGCCCAGGATCAGCATATACAAGACCGCCATACCGCCGGTCTCGCCGGGGCTGAATATACCGGAGAGCATAGTAATCAGAATCAGAACGGGAGCCATCATGATGGGAAGGGCACGCAGGAACAGGATCCCCAGCGGCCGCTCGTCCTTCTTCGTGACGGAAGGCTTGGGCGGGTTGACCAGCTTTCTCTTGTCCACCAGTAGGACATAGATAAACAGGCTGGCAGACATCACAATGGCGGGAACTACGCCGCCCAGAAGGGATTTCACGCTGGAAATCTGAGCCACAGTGGCGTAAAGCACCAGTGGAATGCTGGGCGGGAAAATGGGACCTACGGTGGAAGACGCGATAGTCAGCGCCGCGCCGTATTCCCGCTCGTAGCCCTCCTCCTCCATAGAATCCACGAAGATAGGGCCCAAGCCGCACACACCAGCGATGGCCGCGCCGGACATACCAGCAAAGATTAGGCTCAACACAACCGCTACGCGGGAGGAGTAACCCCGTTTTCCCTTTGCCAGCGCCCGGGCAAAATCAAAGCCGCGGGTGGTCTCTCCCAGCTCGCTGACCAGATTGCCCATAAGGATGAAGGCTGGAACCGCCAGCAGGGAAAAGGACATACAGGACTGATAAAAAGAGTAGCCCACCAGTGCCAGCGACGTGTCGGTCAGGATATAGTATGCGATGGCAGGCAGACCCATAGCCACCACGATGGGGGCGCCGACCCCCAGCAAGGCCACAAAGCCAAGCAACAGCAACAGCATGTTCACGCTCTCTCAGCCCTCCTCTCTTTGATCAGGGCAGAAATACTAATTAGATTCTGGATAATCCACATGGCGGATCCCAGAACGATCAGCGCATGAATCGCAACGATGGGAATGTGAGTGGCAGCGGTAGTCAGCTTTGAAATGGGCGGAATCAGAAGGTATTCGCTATAGATGACAAAAGCGCAGTACATGCAGCAGATCACCTTGCCGATTACCATTAGCCAAAATTTAGTTCTGGGCCAGATCTGATAGATAATCTCCAGTTGCAGGTGCGCCTCCTCCTTCTCCGCCTGAGCGAGATAGCAGAAGATCAGGCCGGTAAAGCACATCATAGCCACTTCCTCGCTCCATGTAGTGGAAAAGCCCAGAAAAGACCGGCAGAGAACTTGAATGTCAAGCGCCGCGATGACGACGATAAGGAAGATCCCACAGACAGAATTAACAAGGCTGCGGAACCCGTCCCAGATTTTTCCCAAAGCAGACATGGCAATATCTCCTTTCGTACAAATTAGCAGGGAATGCCCGACGGACGTGCGGATGAAGAATCGTCTACTCGCTCTCGACGTTCTGAATCAGTTCAATCATGTCACCCCAGTCGTCGGAAAAATAGTCGTAGACTGTCTCAGCGGCCTCATGGAAGCTAGCCAAGTCCAGACCGTTCTCCTCGGTGATGACCGTCATGCCGCCATCGATGCAGATCTGTTTGTAGCCCTCTTCCTTTTCCACGATGCGCTGATTCATCTCGTGGGTGGCATCTACCGCAGCCTGCATCACGGCCTGTTGCTGATCCTCAGTCAGGCTGTCAAAGGTTTCACGGTTGATCCACAGACCCAGGTTTGTGGGCAGGTGGCGGGTCTCCATGCAGTAGGCCTGAACTTCATACAGGGCGGAGCTCACCAGGGTCGAGTAAGGATTCTCCTGTCCGTCAATGACATTGGTAATCAGGGCGGTCGCCACTTCACTGAAGGCCATTGGCGTAGCGGCCGCACCGAAGGCGTTGGCAAACAGCACCTGATAGAGGTCGGAGGCGACCACGCGGATTTTGGCACCCTTCATATCACTCAGGTCGTAAATGGGGAAGTTGCAGGTCAGTTGGCGGTCGCCAGAGTTGAAGGCGGTGAGGAGCATGACATGGTCGTCCTCCAGCGCCTCGTTAATGGCCCGCAGGGGCTCAGAGGTGAAGGGGTTGAACACCGCCTCCTGGTGCGCCGCGTCCCGATAGACATAGGGGGCGTCAAAGGCTCCCAGCCTGGGATCCAGGTCGCCAGCAGAGGAGGGCACATACTGAATGAAGTCCACAATGCCAGCTTGGAGCGGCTGCATATCGTAGCCGCACAGGGTGTTGTCAAAGTAGCATTGAACTTCCAGCTCGCCTTTTGTGTACTCATATACCTTGTCGGCAAAAAGCTGTTCCCAGATGCCGGCGTCGGAGGATGCGGAGTTCTGATCGGTAAATTTTAATACCCGGGGCTCGTTGTTGCTGCCGGAGTCCCCGCTTCCGCAACCGGCCAGCACTGGGAGCAACAAGACGGCAGAAAGCAGGGATGCAAGGTTCCTTTTTAGTTTCATTTTTGATTCTCCTTTCTTACATTAATTATGATGGCGGAAACATTTCTTTCCCCTACACCATCTAATCCAATTTCTGCTTATCTTGGCACTTGGTATTTGGCATTTGGCGTTTGGCATACCAAAAATAGCAATCTATTTATACATCAAGTACACCAAAAAGTCAACCCAAATCATGCGAATTTTCTATATTATCCAAATATTATCGATATTATTTGTCTATTGTAACGAACTCCTCTTGAAGCTTGGTATCCAGATTCGCCGGATCAAAGCCAAGGTGTCCCGGCAGCGAGAGCATTCGCTGCCTCCATGCGCTGTAGTGTTCCGACAGGTACCGGCACGCATTTTCATAGTCCCCGCTCTCCATGCACTTCAGAATGGCAAGGTGCTCCTGAGCAAAAGCATTGCCGTCCTTTCCACTGTATTTCATGCTAAGGATAGAAGCTCGGGTCACCTTTTCGTTGATCTCCTCCGAAAAGGTAAATAAGATGCTATTCCCGGATTTTCGATTGATATAGCGGTGAAAGCTGGTATCCAGCGCCATGATGCTGTAATAGGAACCGTGATCCTGCTTGGTAACGTCCATCATCTCCTGGAGGATGCCATGCAGGTGGGCAAAGTCCTCCGGTGTATATTTATAAAAGGCCAGCTCAAAGCCGAGCATGTCGATGGGCTCCCGAATCTCCAGCAGTTCCAGAATATTCCGCCACAACAGAGGAGCAACCATGCGTATTTTTCCGTTCTGCTCCACCCAGCCTTCCTTCTCCAAAAGGGTCAGCGCATCTCGCAGCGGCGTCCGGCTCACCCCCAGCATGGAGGCGAATTCCCGTTCGTTGACGTTGCTTCCCGCTTTCAGCTTGCCTGTAATGATCAGCGATTTGATCTGCTGATAGATTTTCGTGCTGTAGCTTTTGTTCTTTTCGATTTTTTCTAAATACTGTACCATATCCTACTTCTCCATGCTTCTGGCTCAATCCCAAAAATATTCTGCTGTACCCAGCGGCAAATCCTGCATTTCTCATACCAATTATTATATTTTTTATATCACGTTCTCTATAATATGTCAATTCCAGGATATTTCCGGCGGCTTCTCACTTGTTCCCATGAATGCGGTAACGCATCAAAATTTTCCTTGCCTTGGCACAAAAGCAAGCCAATTATATCAAAAAATGGAAAATTATTTAAGCAGCCTTTGGCGGTCACAATGAATAGAATAAAAGGCAATATAATTTCCTCAACTAAATTTTGTTGCAAATTTGTCAACCAATCATGACAAAGACATTTTTTATATTTTTTCAAAATTTAAATTTCGGGGTTGACATCGCTCTGTTTTCTGTTATAATACCATTTGTCGCTGCGAGTGTAGCTCATCTGGTAGAGCGCCACCTTGCCAAGGTGGAGGTAGCGAGTTCGAGCCTCGTCACTCGCTCCAAGTGGAAAGACACGACATATGTCGTGTCTTTCTTTTTGAATTTTCGTGCCCAGCCACTATCCCTTCAGGGCAGGTCAGCGGTCCCTTATTCAGCCCTGTGGTAAAGGGTTACGCTCCCCTTTACTTCACCAAAGAAAGGAATCGGAAGTATGGAACTCTTACACAAGTGGAACCATATCAGCCTAGTCAAACGGATCATCGTGGGACTCATTCTGGGCGCCGCTCTGGGTGCCCTCCTGCCCCAAGCCTCTGTCATCGGTATTCTGGGAACTCTGTTCGTCAATGCTTTGAAGGCTCTGGCCCCTCTGCTGGTCTTTTTCCTCGTCCTTCACTCCCTCTCTCAACATAAAAAGGGAGCTAAGAGCAACATGTCCGCTGTGATCGTCTTTTATCTGATTGGCACCTTTCTGGCCGCGCTGTGCGCCGTGGTGACCAGCTTTCTCTTTCCATCCACTCTGATTTTGGCCGAGCAGGCCGAGCAGGCTGCCCCTGGCGGCATCGCTGACGTGCTCCAGAATCTGCTGAACAGCGCCGTAAGCAACCCCATCTCCGCCATCGCTGAAGCAAACTATATTGGCGTGCTGCTGTGGGCCGTTGTCTTTGGACTAGCCATGCGTGAGGCCGGCGAGGGCACCAAGACCGTACTGGGCGACATCTCCAATATGCTGTCCTCCGCAATCCGATGGGTCATTAGCTGCGCCCCCTTCGGCATCCTAGGGCTTGTCTATACCACCGTATCCGATACCGGCTTTGAGTCCTTTCTGAATTATGGCCGGCTAATTCTGGTCTTAGTAGGCTGTATGCTCCTGGTAGCTCTGGTCGTCAACCCCATCATCGTCTACCTGGCTATTCGGAAAAATCCCTATCCCCTGGTCTTTCGATGTCTGAAGGACAGCGGCATCATGGCTTTCTTTACCCGCAGCTCGGCGGCTAATATCCCGGTGAATATGAAGCTGTGTGAAGACTTGGGTCTGGATAAGGAGAAGTACTCCGTTTCCATTCCCCTGGGAGCTACTATTAACATGGCTGGCGCTGCCATCACTATCACCATCCTTACCCTGGCCGCCGCCAACACGCTGGGTATCTCTGTGGACTTTCCCACTGCCCTCCTGCTGAGTTTGGTTTCCTCTGTGGCCGCCTGTGGCTCCTCCGGCGTGGCGGGAGGCTCGCTGCTCCTCATCCCAATGGCCTGCAGTATGTTCGGTATCTCCAGCGACATAGCCATGCAGGTGGTCGGCATCGGCTTTATCATCGGTGTCATTCAGGACTCCTGTGAAACCGCACTTAACTCCTCCTCCGATGTGCTGTTCACTGCCGCGGCCGAGTTCCGCGGCCGCAGGAAAGCCGGACTGGATATGGGGTATTGATGGAGGGGACCCATTCCTCCATACGTCTAAAACAGTGGGTTAAATATAATAAGGAGGCACTGCCCTGGATTTTCCGGGCAGTGCCTCCTTTTTTATCTTGTCCCATTGACAAAGTGAGGAAACATACGCCTTAAACCTCTTGCGGCGCCTCACCTGAAGCCCTGAAAACCTTTGCGGCTCTAGCGTTCTCGGCTCTCCGATCCTCGATGGCCTCCTTCAGAAGCATATCCTTCACCTTCATCAGTCGAATGGTGTTGGCCCGCTCGTTTTCATCCAGCTTCATGGTGATATACTTGATATTTTCCTGCATCTCCGGGATCTTCACATACTCCAGGGCGTTGACCCGTCGGCGGGTCTTCTCGATCTCCTCCGCCAAAAGCTGTGAGGTCTTTTCGATCTCCGCCAGCTTCAGCATATCCTGGAACACCTGTGACATAGCGTCTACCGCGTCGTCCAGCTCGCCGCTGGTCTGGGCAAAGCCATAGGGATATATCTCCCCTGGGTCCTGGCTGCTGGTGCGGAATTCATATTTGGGCACGTCCACTGACATGATGTTCTGGAAGGTCATATCCAGCTCCACAGACTGCTTGGGGTAGAGCAGGGACTGCTCCAGCATCTCTGGAGACATCAGAGCCGCGGCCACAGTGAAGGAGCCGTGGGCCCGCATAAGCCCCTCCTCCACCCGGCGGCGCAGGGAACGATTCTCTCGAATCACGTCCATAAACTGCTTCATCAGCTCATCTCGCTTATCCTTGAGCAGCTTATGGCCCCGCTGGGCGGTCTTTAGCCGGCCCTTGAGCCGGGTGAGCTCCATACGGGTGGGATTGATGGTCGTGGAAGGCATTTCACTCCCCCCTTAGTCCTTCTTGGGCAAATACTTGTCGATATACTCCGGCTTGATCCGCTTCAACTCACTCCGGGGCAGGATAGATAGCAGCTCCCAGCCCAAATCCAGCGTCTCCTCAATCGAGCGGTTCTCATCTGTCCCCTGAGAAACGTACCGCTTTTCAAATTCATCCGCAAATTTAGCATAGAGCAGGTCGGTGGGGCTCAACGCCGCCTCGCCCAGGATGGACATGAGCTCCTTGTTCTCCTTTCCGGTGGCGTAGGCAGAAAAGAGCTGATTCATGGTGCCTGAGTGGTCCTCCCGGGTCTTGCCCGCTCCGGTGCCCTTGTCCTTCAGACGGGACAGGGATGGCAGTACGTCCACCGGGGGATTGATGCCCCTACGGTACAGCTCCCTGGAAAGAATGATCTGCCCCTCGGTAATATAGCCGGTCAGGTCGGGAATGGGGTGGGTCTTGTCGTCCTCCGGCATAGTCAGGATAGGGATCAGGGTAATGGATCCCTCCTTGCCCAGCTGGCGGCCTGCCCGCTCATACAGGGTCGCCAGGTTGGTATACAGGTAACCGGGGTAGCCCCGGCGGCCTGGGACCTCCTTCTTGGCGGCGGAGACCTCCCGTAGCGCCTCGGCATAGTTGGTGATGTCGGTCATGATGACCAGTACGTGCATATTCTTCTCAAAGGCCAGATATTCCGCCGCTGTCAGGGCCATGCGGGGCGTGGCGATACGCTCCACTGCCGGGTCGTTGGCCAGATTGGTAAACAGCACCGTACGGTCGATGGCGCCGGTACGCCGGAACTCCTGGACGAAGAACTCCGACTCCTCAAAGGTGATGCCAATGGCGGCGAAAACCACGGCGAAGTTGGATTCCCCATCCAGCACCTTGGCCTGCCGGGCGATTTGGGCCGCCAAAGCGGCGTGAGGCAGGCCGGACCCGGAGAAGATAGGCAGCTTTTGGCCGCGGACCAGGGTGTTCAGCCCGTCAATGGTAGAGATACCCGTCTGAATGAACTCATTGGGGTAGTTGCGGGCGGCGGGATTCATGGCCAGACCGTTGATATCCCGATACTCGTCGGCCAGGATGGCTGGGCCGCCGTCAATAGGCTCCCCCATGCCGTTGAACACCCGGCCCAGCATATCTCCGGACACCCCCAGTTGAAGAGGGTGTCCCAGGAACCTGATTTTGGAGTCCGCCAGATTGATACCGGCTGAGTTTTCAAACAGCTGGACCACTGCGGTATTCCCGTTTACTTCCAACACCTGACAGCGGCGGACGGTGCCGTCGGTCAGTTCGATCTCTCCCAGCTCGTCATAGGTGACGCCCTGTACCCGGTCCACCACCATCAGGGGGCCGGATATCTCCTGTATCGTCTTATACTCTCGGATCACAGTGCATCCTCTCCCTTCTCGGCAATGGCGCTGATCTCTTCCTCCATCTCCACCAACAGGTTGGCGTAGGAGTCTTTATACAGATCAGCGGGGACGGACTTGGCCCGGCCGATCTTTTCCCGTGCGGGGATGGAGAACAGAGCGTTCAAATCGCCTCCCCGCTCTGACGCGCCCCGGCACTCCTGGTCGTACTGGTGGATCATAGCCAGCAGGCGGGCCTGGCGGTCATACTCCGAGTAGGAGTCGATGTCCGCGAAGGAGTTCTGCTGGAGGAAGTCCTCCCGGATCATCTTGGCAGTCTCCAAAGTGATCTGGTCCTTGGGGGACAGAGAGTCCTTGCCCACCAGCTGGACGATCTCGTTCAGGCTGGCCTCTTCCTGGAGGATGGCCATGGCCCATTCCCGGTTCTGCAGGAACTCCTTGCCCAGGTTTTCGTCATACCAGGGCTTCAGGGAATCCAGATACAGGGAGTGGGAGGTCAACCAGTTGATGGCCGGGAAGTGGCGGCGATAGGCCAAGGAGGAGTCCAGGGCCCAGAACACCTTGACGATACGCATGGTGGCCTGGGACACGGGCTCGGACAGGTCGCCGCCCGGTGGGGACACGGCGCCCACGGCGGTCAGACTGCCCCGGCGGTCCCCATCGGACCCCAGACAGGCCACGGAGCCGGCCCGCTCATAGAACTGAGCCAGACGGGAAGACAGATAGGCTGGGTAGCCCTCCTCGCCGGGCATCTCCTCCAGACGGCCGGACATCTCACGCAAAGCCTCGGCCCAGCGGGAGGTGGAGTCAGCGATGACGGCCACGGCGTAGCCCATATCCCGGAAGTATTCTGCGATAGTGATACCAGTATAAATAGACGCCTCACGGGCGGCCACCGGCATATCAGAGGTGTTGGCGATGAGGACAGTCCGCTTCATCAGGGACTCTCCAGTGCGGGGGTCCACCAGTTCGGGAAACTCCCGGAGCACGTCGGTCATCTCGTTGCCCCGCTCGCCGCAGCCGATATAGACCACCAAGTCCACATCGGACCACTTGGCCAGGGCGTGCTGCATCACCGTTTTACCAGAACCAAATGGGCCGGGGATGGCGGCGGTGCCCCCCTTGGCCACAGGGAAGAAGGTATCTACAATACGCTGGCCAGATTGGAGGGGAATGACGGGGGGATACTTACGCTTATAGGGCCGGCCCACACGGACGGGCCATTTTTGCATCATAGGCAGCTCCACCTGGGAGCCGTCCTCCCGCTCCAGAACAGCTACCGTCTCCGTAACGGTGAAGGTGCCGGACTGAATGGACAGGATTTTCCCCTTCATTTTCGGGGGGATCATAATCTTATGGAGGATAGAGGACGTCTCCTGGACAGTGCCGATGACATCACCGCCCACCACCTGGGCCCCCGGTTGGACTGTGGGGACAAACTCCCACTTCTTTTCCCGATCCAGGGCAGGGACCTCCACACCGCGGGGCAGGTTGTTCCCCTGGACCTTTTTCATGATTTCCTCCAGGGGGCGCTGGATGCCGTCGTAAATATTTTCCACCAGACCGGGGCCCAGCTCCACAGACAGGGGGGCGCCGGTGGTGACCACCTCGGCCCCAGGGCCCAGTCCGGAGGTCTCCTCATAGACTTGAATGGAGGCAGAGTCTCCAGTCATGGTGAGGATCTCGCCGATGAGGCGCTGTTCGCCCACACGGACCACGTCGGCCATATTGGCCTCCTCCATACCGGTGGCCACCACCAGCGGGCCGGAGACCTTGACGATCTTTCCCATAGGCTAAACCTTCTTTCTTCTGGCTCTGTTCCACTGGCCTTCAAAGGAGGGGGCGCTGCCGCAGGTTACCCTGGTAGCTGCCCACTTCCATTGGGCCCACATAGGAGAAGCCAAGTCGTTCATAGTAGTCATTCAGCGCTGGATTGTTCCGTCCACAGTCCAGACGCAGATAGTCCTTCCCCATGGCTTTGGCCAGTGCCATACACTGCCTTAGCATCCGCTCCCCGGCGCCTGGGGCATCCGGGTTCGCGGCCAGGTTATGGATATAGAGTGCGGACCCACCAGCAGGCCAGCGATCATCCTCTTCCAGCAGCACCGCCACCACATTGGGCGCCCCGTCGGGCCTCCACAGGCCATAGAGCGCCCCATTTCGGGCCCGCTCCTGGAAATAGGTCAAGGGGTAATAGGTAAGATAGTCGTCCCGCTCCCACTGACGTATCCCCCGCTCCTCCAGCCAAGTGATCCGTCGGAGGATCAGCTGGAAAAGCCGCGGTGCCTCCTCCAGCGAGGCAAGACGGAGGACCTCTCCCTGGTCCGTCATAGGATATCAGCGCCCACCGCCCGCTCTACCGCGGTCTTAATATTGGCCATGCCGATACCCAGGGGACCCTCCTTTCCGGGAATTAAAATGATCGCCGGGGTCAGCGCGTCCTTATACCGCGCGATGTCAGTCGTCAGTTTGGCGGCCAGCTGCTCGGTCATATAGATAATGGCGTAATTCTCCCTGGCCAGCCGGTGGAGCGTCTCGTGCCCCTCCTCCGGGCCAGCCACAGGGTATACATCCAGCCCCAGGGCCTTAAAGCCCAGGACGCTGGCTACGTCGCCCATCACCGCGATCTTATACATCTCCAGCCACCCCCCTTATACATAGGTCTGCCGAAGCCGGGCCCGGATGGTATCTCCGTCCAGTCCAGCTGCCCGCCCGGCAAAGATGGTGCGGACTGCCGTAAACTCCAGCTCCTTGGCATAGAGGTAGCCGATGACCGTCTGCTCCCCAAAGGGGACCATGCGGGCGGCGGCCAAATAGGCTGTAAGCGCATCGTCACAGGCCTTTTCAAAGGCGGTCAGAGATCCTCCACCGGGCAGGGCTACCTTGGCCCCCAGCTGGGCGGCCTGGGCCAGGGGTCCCGACTGGAACACCTCGCCCAGTGTGTCTGCCCGGGCGGAAGCTACTGTCTGCTGAGACACATTTCCTCCTGGCAGCAGCACCCGGCGCAGGAAGTCTCCCTCTTTGCCCATTCGGGCCGCCCGGACAGCGGTCCGAAGATTGGCCACATCCACACTCAGCCGGACATAGCCCAGGAGGAAGGGGCTGCCCAGCGCCTTGGCCAGTCGTTCCATCTCCTGATAGCAGCTTCGGTCCAGAAGCAGATCGGCCTGCTGGGGATCCCGGCTCTCCCTTAGAAGGGTCCATGCTTTGGCCATAGCCCGCTGGAACTCCTCTGAACAGCCCTGGAGCTCCTCTCGCCGCCATCCCTCCAGCAGCTCTCTGGGGTCATACCGCCCACCGGCCAGCAGCAGGCGCTCTGGGTCGGCGCCCACAGCCTGGGCCTTCAGAATAACCTTGGCGTTGTGATAATCATATTTCAATTGGAATATCTCCGCCAGGCGGGGATCTGGTACCGCCCCGGCGATGTCTCGGAAGGTATCGGCCCGGGCCTGGGCAAGCACGCCCTCCAGCCCGCCTCCTCTATCCTCCGGGTAACCGCACTCGGTGAGGATCTTCATAGCCTCCCCGTTCTCCCTGGCGTCAATCATCCGGTCCATCCTCTCCCTTGTCAGCAGGCGGTTCTCCATGGCCCGGATCCTGGTAGAAATGGACAGGTAGTCTATATCCTTTATCTGGTGGGACAAAATATTCCCTCCCTTACTTGAGAGTGGAGAGTTGGGCGTGGAGAGTGAAGATCCCGCGGGAAAGGGCATTTCTCCGCTCTTCCCCCTGACTCTTCACTCTGTCCCAACTCTCAGGGGAACAGCACGCCGGCCACTTCCTTCTCCAGCTTCTCCCGCTGGAGGCGAACCAGTGTCTCAAAGGCGCAGTTTACCTCGATGTCCCCGTCCACCATGATGAAGCCACCCTTGATAGGCCGGGTCTCCTCGCTCAGGGTAAGCAGGCCGGTACCTGTAACCATGGCGGCAGTGGTGTTGACCACCTTGCCCAGGAAGGCTCCTACCTTGGATTCGGTGATCGCTTCGGGCAGTTCGGGGGCCACCCCTTTTACCAGGGCCTCGTTGGCTGCCACCACCACCTGTTTGCCCACCCGACTGCGGTCCTGGGGGGAGAAGATGAGCTGCTCCCGGCCAGTGGAAGACGCCTCCAGGGCCAGCTTGGTCAACAGCGCCACATACTCCTGCTCAGGCATGGTGCACAGCTTCTCCAGGGCCAGGTCAAATGCCTCGGCCAGCACCTCCTGCTTGGCGGCCAGCTCCAGCTTGCGCCGCTCCATCTGGGCGGCGGATTTCAGACGCTCCAGCCGCTCGTCGGCGGTCCGGCGGCCACGGGCCAAAATCTCCTCCCGCTCTCGGTCGGCCTGGGCCTGGGCCTCCTCGCCGATGGAGCGGGCCTTTCGCTCCGTTTCCTCCAGAATGCGGGTCACTTCCGCCTCAGAGTCCTGAATGATCTTGGCCGTGATCTTTTCGATTCCTTCCATATGTTCGTCCCCTCTCGGTGGAAATTAAAGCGGCACGCTCAGGGAGAACAGCATAATCATAGAGCACAACAGGGACAAAATGGCGTAGAACTCCACGATACCGCACAGAATCAGGCCCTTGGACCAGTCATCCGGCTTCTTGGCCAGGATATTGATAGAACCGGCAGCCACGCGGCCCTGGGCGATAGCGGACAGCAGGCCGCCGATCGCCATAGGCATACAGGCGGAGAAAAATTGCAGGCCCAGTTGGACGGACATCGCCTCGCTCACCGCCAGAGCGTTGCCCATAAAGCCCATGCGGATCAGGGCCACAAAGAACACGGCCATGCCGTACAGCCCCTGGGTACCGGGGAGCAGCTGGAGCACCATGACCTTACCGGACTTGCTGGGGTCCTCGCTAAGAAGGCCGGTACCCGCTTCACCGGCGATGCCGGTGCCCTTGGCGGAGCCCACGCAGCTCAATCCCACCGCAAGGCTGGCGCCCAGAAGGGCCAGGGCCAAACCGCCGAAAGATTCCAGAAAACTCATTGTTGTTTCCTCCTTATTCTCATTCTTTGACGATGTGATAGTATTTCGTCTTGAACTCCAGGGGACGGAAGGGTTTACCCCCGTCCTCGTAGTAGTATTTGAAGTACTCCAGACACTGCAGCCGCATATCGTGGACATAGCAGCCCAGCAGATTCAGAGCGAAGTTCAGGGCGTTGCCGATCATAGAGATCAGGATGAAGGTGGGCAGGAAATTGGTGATCGAGCCGAGGGTGTTGAACACCTGGGCCACCACAGCCCCCGCCAGCATCAGGGCCATCAGCCGGGAATAGGACAGGATGTCGCTGAAATAGCCGGTGATATTGTTGTATAGCGACCCGCCGATCCCCACCAGCTTGCCCACTATGCCTTTCTTCCCATAGCCCTGGGTCAACAGCAGCAGGACCACGATGGCAATGGCACAAGCCTTGATCTGTCCGGTGAGGGCGGCCACGCCGGCCAGAAGAAAGACCAGGTACCAGGCTCCCTCGCCGCACAGAGCTTCCATCACAGCCCCCCGCTTGATCTTGCGGTACATGCTAATCCCCATGCCAGTAAAGATCTGAGCCAAGCCCAACACAAGCGAGCCTACCAGTACCGCCAGGGCGTCATCTACCGGGGAGAATAGGGCGGGCAGGGCGAACTGGCCTCCAGTGGTCAGCGCCACCAGCTGTGTGAGGAAGTCGCCAAAGAAGCTTCCCGTCACCGCTCCCCAGATAAAGGTACTCACGCCGCACAGCCCCAGCAGCGGGAACATATGCCGCATCGTCGCCCCTTCGGGCTTTGCCCGCTTCACCACCACCCAGGCAACGGCCATCATCAGCAGGCCATACCCCATGTCCGCCATCATCATCCCGTAAAACAGGATAAAGAAGGGAGCCATCAGGGGGTTGGGGTCCACCGTTCCGTAAGCGGGCAGGGAGTACATATCTGTGACCATGCTCAACGGCCGGGTCAGCCAGTTGTTTTTCAGCTTCACCGGTACATCCGGATACTCCTCCCGCACTGGATCGGCCGCCTCATAGGCACAGGGATATTTCTCCAGGGCTTTTTCCAACTGGGGCCAGTTCTCCTCCGGCACCCAGCCCTCCAGATAGAAGGTCTGGCTGGTATTCAGCAGCCTTCCCCGGGATTCCTCTCTGTCACTCTCCACCTGGGCCAAGTCAGCCAGCTGTTGAAGCTGGGGCCGGAGGTGTCCCATGGAGGCCAGTTTCTCCTCCAGTTGGGCCAACTCTTTGGCCAACTCCTCCAGCTCCCGGTCCAGCCGGACCGTGTTTTCTGCCGCCGTCCCCGTCCAATCCCGCAGATTGGCACGGGACCAGCCCAGAGCCTTCAGCGCCTCTAGGGCGCCCTCCTCCTGACTGGTGTGGCATACTAGAAGGCAGTACCGCAGCTCCCGGTCCGCCGATATCTGAGTCAGCTGAACCAGCTCTCCGGCCCCCTGAACCGCCTGCTCCCCCTCCTCAAAGGGACGATTGGCGGGCAGGGTGCCCAGCTGGATCATAATCTGGTGGGTAGACTGGGTCTCCAGGGGCAGGTCCAGTTCCAGCCAGGGCGCCAAAGCGGCCTTTTGGGCCAGCAGCTTGGACTGCTCGCTGTGGATGGCAGCCATGCGGCGCTCTGCCTCGTTGACCTCTTGGGCCCCATCCAGGGCCTGTCGGGCCCGCCCTTGGTCAAAGAGCTCTCCCTCCTTTAGGTCGGGCCGGGGCTGGAGCAGTTTCCCTTTTTCTGGGGCATACCGCTTCAGCGTGGCCAGAGCTCGCTCCGCCTCTCCCCGCTCCTCCCGGGCCCGCTCCAGCCCACTGGCATCCAGCCGGGACACTTTGTCCCGCAGGTGCTGGAGCAGTTCCCGCCCAGAGGCATCTCCCTCCTCCGAGGGCTCCACCCCGGCCTCGCTGACCTCCACGCATCCCATGCGCTGGAGGGTGCGGAGGATGGTCTCCCGGTCCTCCGCCATGGCGATCAACCGCAGGCGTTTCATTTTCATGATGGCCATCAGCGATTCACAACCTTTTCTACGATTGTGCGGGCGGCCTGGTCCAGCCGGGTCCGAGCTGTCCGCTTCCACTGCTCACAGTCTAATTTGGCCTGTTCCAGTACCTTCTGGGTAGCCTTAGCCGCTTCTTCCTCTGTCTGAACCAGCATCTGACGGGCCTCATTCTCTGCTTCAGTCCGGCTATCCGCCAATAGCCGCTGGGCAGCTCGTTGCGCCACCAGCAGCTTTTGCTTGCTCTCGGCCATGGCCTCCTCCTTGCGGCGGTCGGCCTCCGCCTCGACCTGCGTCACCTTTTGGATGGCTTCCACTGCCATATCCTCACCACCTTTTCATCTTCATCCACGCTTCCTGATGAAATTATGTACCTTTTATTCTATGTGAAATCACTTAGGAATGCAAGCTTTATTTTATCTATCTTTCGTATACCTTTTTTATAATGCGGCATTTTTCGTTTTATTTCACCCTCTATCGCACATCTTTTGCGGGGTATTCCCTCTCTCTTTTGCAATAGTTTACAATTCCGTCATCTTTATTCCTGCATTTTCAGCCCCTCCCCTGAAAGGAAAACAGCCGCCAGCTGCATAACGCAGCCAGCGGCTTCTGTTTATCCCAGTTCCGGCTCCGGGAGCACACCCTGCGCTCCCGCTTCTTTCCCTTCCAGCGCAGATACGATCCGGACGATTCGACCGCCGTCCGCATTTTTGTCCAGTCCTGCCAGATATTCTCCTTCTCCCACTGTCCAAATATTTCCTTCCCATTGGTCGAGGCTGTTGAGATCCAGGCCCGTTCTCTCAAGCAGTTCCCCGTCCGCCACCAAAGAGATCCTGACATCGTATCCCTCTGTCTCCGCGTCAATCTGCTCCAGCAAGGCCAACGCCAAATCAGTCACAGCCTGCCTGTCCCCCGCCGGGCCGTCGGTAATCACATCCAGATTTCCCCGGCTGGGATAGGCCCAGCACTCCAGCACGATCTCGTCAAAGCCCAGGGCAGCCAGTTCCCCACACAGGCCGGCGACATAGGCCTGTCCTTCGGCCTTAGCCGGGTCCAGCCAGCGCAGTCCCAGCTCGTCCCTCCAGTTGCCGTAGCTGGCCCGGAGGGCCACTGCGTTATTTTGATAGGGCAGAGTATTATCCCGGAAACAGCACAGCCTAGCCACCGTGTAGACCTCGCCCTGGTTCCATGCGGTCAGGGCATCGTTGACCGACTGGTCCTGCCCGCTGACTCCGGCAGCTACGGCCAAGGGCTGCTGGGACACCCAGTTCAGCTGGCCCTCCCTGCCCTTCATCTGTAGGATCAGGGCATTAGCTCCGGCCTCCTCCATGCTTCCGACCGCGGTGCCGTCCAGCACGGCGGACAAGGGCAGTTGAAGGGCCGCCGTAAGGGCGCGCTCCGGCTCCTGCTCAGGCTCCTCCCGCCGCTCTGAATCCGAGGGTTGGATCACCACGCTGATGTCTCCAATATCGGGCTCCTCCTTCCCTGGGCGGAGGGCCTGAGGCAGTTGAAACTGAAGGCCCCGGTCCGTCTGGACAATATATTTCTGACCGAAAAATAGTCCCGCCAGCACCAAAATCACCAACACGGTCAGGACGACCGCGATCAATCTCAATATATCGGTCAGCGTTCTGCGGCCACGATAGCCGCCAAAACCGCCCTTTTGTCGGGACATGGAGCCGTCCTCCTCTCGGGGGTAGGTGACATTTATTCCCTTTTGGGGAAAAAATACCCACTTTGTTTCTTATTATAGCAACTTTTTGTTTCTTTGACAACCGGGTTCTTTTTGTTGTTATTTGTCAGGGGGCTGGGCTTGGTCCGCCCTTTTATGCTTTTCGTAAAAAGCCAGGCGGGAGGAGAGACTTTTCTGCCTCTCCTCCCGCTCTTTAGACCGCCATGCCGCCATCCACGCCCAGGACCTGGCCCGTGACAAAGGAAGACTGCTCGGAGGCCAGAAAGAAAATTGCCCGAGCCACCTCCTCCGGATCACCAGTCCGGCAAAGAGGTGTCTGATCTGCCAGAGCATCCATATCCGCCTGGGACAGATGCCGGTTCATATCCGTTTGGATAACACCGGGGGCCACACAGTTGACCCGAATGTTGGAGGGCCCCAGTTCCTTGGCCAGAGCCTTCGTCAAACCGATGACGCCCGCCTTAGCGGCGGAATAGGGTGCCTCACAGGACGCTCCCGTGGTTCCCCACATGGAGGAAATGGTGACAATCGCGCCCTGCCGCCGCCGGACGAAGGAGGGGACGGCCCCCCGTATGGTATAAAAGACGCCGTCCAGATCTATCCCCATCAGGCGCCGCCATTCATCGTCGCTGGTATCCGTGACGAGCTGCTGGGGCAGGGCGATCCCAGCGCCGCACACCAGAGCGTCCAGAGTGGCGAGAGCTTCTTCCGCCCGAGCAGGAAGGGCAGAGGCCTGATCCGGGCAGGCCAGATCCGCGCCCAGGGCTACGGCACAGGTCCCCATCTCCCGCAGCTCCCGCACCAGCTCCAGGGCAAGGTCCTCCCGCTCGTGGTAGTGGACCGCCACCTGCCAGCCCTGTTCTCCAAAGTACCGGGCGGTGGCGGCTCCGATGCCCCGTGAGGCCCCGGTAATCAGCACAGTGTTGGCCATCTGCTCTCCTCCTTGTTCGTTATCCCTCTGTCAGGCTGTTTTTGAAGTTGCCCAGTACCCGGAGATAGGAGGTGGATCGGGACAGTTCCTCCAGGGCCTCCTCCATCCCCGGTCCGGTAAGGGAGCCGGAGAACTCCATGAAAAAAAGGTACTCCCACCGCTTGTCCGGCATGGGTCTGGACTCGATCTTCATCAGGTTGAGCCCGTGGAGCAGGAACACCGTCAAAATACGCTGCAAACTTCCAACCTGGTGGGGGACGGAAAGCAGGACGGCGATCTTGTCCGCTCCGGGGCGCAGTTCCATCACCGGGGAGGTGACTACGAAGCGGGTAGTATTTCCGCTGTTGTGGTTGGTGCCCCGGTACAGGATATCCAGCCCATAGAGCTCCGCCGCCCGTGCCGAGCCGATGGCGGCCTTGGTAATGTCTCCGGTCTGGGCCACATACTGGGCGCTGCCCGCCGTGTCCCCAAAAGGGATCTGTTCCCATTCCGGGTGGCGGGACAGAAAACGGTCGCTCTGGAACAGGCCCTGCTCATGGGAGTAGATCTGGGTAATGGTGTCCAGACTCGCTCCCCTGGGCGCCATCAGACAGTGCTCCACCCTAACGGTGTCCTCCCCTATGATATAGTGCTGATATTGGGTCAGCAGCTCATATACCTGGCGGATAGCGCCGGTGGAGCTGTTCTCGATGGGGAGGACAGCATAGTCCGCTTCCCCCCGATGGACGGCTTCAAAGACATCCTCAAAGCGGGCCAGCCCCTGACAGCGGGCCTCCTTCCCAAAGAAGGTGAGGGCGGCCATCTCGCTGTACGCTCCGGCTACTCCCTGATAGACCACTCTGGGCTGGGATACCGGGCGGCGGGCGGCCTCCATAGCCCGCCTGCACTGGTCGTAGCCGGTACTCCCAGATTCCGGCCCGGCCACCAGTTCCAGGCGCCGGCGGAGCAGCCGCTCTATCTCCCGGTCCAAACGGACCAGTTCTTCTGTCTCTCTCATATCGTTTCCTCTCGTTCCTCACATCGTCAACATCAGTTGAACACGCCCTGCACCAGCACCATATACAGCACCGTCGCCCCAAAAATGGACAGCAGGTCATTCCCCTTCCACAGATGGAGGAGCACTGCCGCGGCGCTGGCCAGCAGGGCGGGGACCCAGCCCGCTGGTGTGGCAAAGGATACTCCCTTCAAACAATATACGATGAGCATGGCGATGACTGCCGGGGGTAACACCCGCCCCAGATAGAGCACCACCTTTGGAGGCTCTCCTCCCCGGTCAAACAGGAGGAAGGGCAGAGCCCTGGTCAAAAAGGTGACCACCGCCATCACCGCGATGGCGGCCAGGGCCTGTCCCGTTGTCATCGTGGTCATCGGGCCCCCTCCTCTCTCACCGCGGCAGGCCTTCTCCGCCCCTGCTCCTCCAGAGTGGGACGGAGAAGCACCAGGACGGCCACCATAATTCCCAAGGCAGGCAGCAGCATCTCCTCCGCCCCCACAGCCAGCAGGCTGACCAGAGTGGCCGCTCCGCCCAGCAGAGCAGGCAGATGGCTGCCGGCGGTCCTCCATTGGCCCACGGCGATGACCAGGAATAGGGCGGTCATGGCAAAATCCACTCCCGTGGTGTCAAAGCCCAGCGCGGCCCCCAACAGAGAGCCGATCACAGAACCCAGCACCCAGTAGCTCTGGTCCATCAGGGCGACAGCAAAGTAGTAATCGTGCTCCTTCACCCCCTGGGGCACCTTGGCCGAACTAAGCAACGCATAGGTCTCATCCGTCAGGGAAAAAATCATATAAAGCTTCCGGCGGCCCATGCCCCGAAATTTCTCCAGCATGGACAGGCCATAGACCAGATGCCGGAAATTGACCATCAGAGTCAGAAAGGCCGTCTGGCCTAGAGTCGCCCCCGTAGCCAACAGGGAAACCCCCAAATACTGCCCAGAGCCTGCGTATATGGTCATGCTCATCAGAATGGCCCAGCCTACGCCATAGCCCTCTGACTGGAGCATCAGCCCGAAGGCCATCCCGATAGCCAGATACCCCATCAACACCGGTACCGTGGCGGGGAAAGCCGCTTTTAACGTTTTTCGGTCCATCGTCGTTAATCCACCTCGTTACGACATACTATCTTAGGTATTTTAACCGTTTTGCCCCATGGGCGCAAGCCCCAGTGTGGCACAAGAAACCTCTATTTTTGCGCCTTAATTTTATGTAAAGATTTACAACATCTCTCTTGATTTTTTCTTTTCTCTTTCTATAATAATACTACTATTAATATTAATCAGGCTGGTCCACCAAGCCCAGGCTGTTTTCCTATAAAATCTGACAGGCAAGGAGGGATCGTTTTGAAGGAAGCTCTCTTGATCTATAACCCCACATCCGGGAAAGGACAGCTGCCCGGCAGTCTTTCTCCGGTCTTAGACGTCTTTACCAAGGCTGGGTGGCTGGTCACTGTCTACCCCACCCAGTGCAAGGGGGACGCTGTCCGAGCCGCCAAAGAGCTGGGTCCCCGTTTCCAACGGGTGGTATGTGCCGGCGGCGATGGCACTTTAAGCGAAACTGTAACCGGGCTGATGGAGTTGTCCGCCCCACCCATGCTGGGATATATTCCTTCCGGCTCCACCAATGACTGCGCTACCACCCTAAATCTCCCCCGCTCCCCGATTAAATCCGCTGCCGTCGCCGCCGGCGAAGGCGAGCCCTTTCACATTGACATTGGAAAACTCAATGGGCAGCCCTTCGTCTATGTGGCCGCCTTCGGCGCGTTTACCCATGTGGCCTACGCCACTCCCCAGGATCTGAAAAACACATTTGGCCATCTGGCCTATGTGGTAGAGGGCATTGTCTCTCTGCCCACCATCTCCCCCTACCATCTTAAAGTAGAATACGATGGTCAGGTTCTGGAGGATGACTTTTACTTCGGCATGGTGCGCAACGCCCTGTCCATCGGCGGCATCAAGCTGCCTCAACAGGACGTAGAGCTGGATGACGGACTGTTCGAGGTAGATCTGGTCAAAAAGCCGGTCAGTCTGGCCGATGTCACCGATGGCTTCCAGACTCTGTTCGCTCAGAATCCGGTGGGGGCCGGCTCCCGCATCCATTTCCAGGCTTCCCAGCTTACCTTTTCCTCTGACCAGCCCATTCCCTGGACCATTGACGGGGAGTATGGCGGCGACCAGCTGGTCAACCAGGTGGTCAACTGCCGTCAGGCTTTGACTGTTATCCGAGGGAAATAAGAAGCTGCCTCCGATTAAAAATCGGAGGCAGCTTCTTACGTTGTCAGCATTTGGAATAAAACGATCATCGGCGGCATAGTGGCGGCACACAATACCGAGGTCACCACGTTTATAGAGGAGGTGTACCGGCTCTCCGCGCTCTTATAGAGCTGGGCCATCTGGGTCAACGTAGCGGCTGCCGGACCTATCGCGCACAGCAGGCTGACCAGTAGGATCTGGCTATGTCCCCAGACCCGCTCTACTCCCCACAATAGAGCCACTACCAGCAATGGCAGAATGATCAACCTTAGGAAAACGACCCGGTATATCCCCCGCGAGGAAAAAGCGGCCTTCAAGTCTGTTTCCGCCAGCAGAACACCCACCACCACCATAGATAGGGGGCCCACACAGCTCCCCATAGAGGAAACAGCGGTACCCAACACATCAGGCAGACGGATATGTAAGAAAAACAGTGCCATGCCCATCAGTATGGCACAGAGGCAGGGGTTTTTCACCACTTTTTTCAGCGTGAGCCGGCCTTCGCCCCCCATAAGCTTCTGCCCATGGGTCCAGACTAAGAATCCCTGAAAGGCCATGTAGGAGCAGGTATAAATGACATATTCCTGCCCCAGCGTATTCAATACAATGGGAATAATCAGGTTTCCGGCGTTGCTGTATATGACCGAGGCCTTTTCTGCTGGGGTAAGCTGGCGCCCAGTCCTATCTAACAGCCAGCAGACAAGCCAAAATATTCCATGTATCAGAACCGCGATGGCCAGCGTCACTAAAAACGCCCCCAGGATATTTGGATCATAGTCTGTCTGAAAAGCATTCACCAAGGTACAGGGCAGGGCAATATAGAGCACCGCCTTGGAGAGCACCCGACTCTGGTCCCCAGTCAGGACCCCCGCTTTGGCGGCCAAAAAGCCAGCGGCGGCCATGAGCACCATGGCCAATATCTGCTCCATCAGCATCAGGCTTAGTTCCATGCTTATCCCATCTCCTCTTTTCCCTGTCCGTTTTATTCTAGGAAGTCTTTTCCCTTCCGTCAAGAGGAAATTCAAGAGGGGCGTTCCGGATATAACGACCGGAACACCCCTCTGTTTTATACATTTATTCCGACTTTAGCGCCTGTGCCAAGTCTATCTCCTGAGCGTCGCCCCACAGCCGCTCCAGGTCATAAAACTTTCGAGCTTCGTCGGTAAACACATGGACCACAACGGATGAGAAATCCATCAGCAGCCAGGTGCCGCCCCGGTGTCCCTCAATGTGGTGGACCTGCTCGCCATTTTTCTCCATGGCCTCCTCACAGGCGTCTGACATCGCTTTCACCTGGGTGCTGGAGGTGGCGGTACACAGCACGAAGTAATCCGCCAGCGTGGTCAGCTCCTCGGTCTTGAGCACCTTGATATCCTGCCCCTTTTTCCCGTCCAGGGCCTTGGCCAGCGCGATGGCCATCTCATAAGAAGTCAATCTTCTTTCCCCTTTCTGCTTATATATTGTTGCTTGAAGCCGCTGCCTCCCCTTCTATGAAGGCCTGATATCCTGGGAGGGCGGCGGTTCCTCCTCCGTCTCCTGACTGGTGGAACCGCTCCCCGGGTCGGGGAGCACGTCGTCCGGGTCGATGGTCACGATGGGCGGCGTATCAGTACCCGTTTCCCCCTCTTCGTCAGGGGGCTGGCCGGTACTGCCATTTCCTCCTTCTCCCTGAGAAGAGTCACCTTCCTGACCGGTCCCTGTTTCCTCACCAGGGTTCTCGGCCCCTCCGCTGGGCTCCTCCACCGGGGGAACATCAGGCGTTTCTTCCTCTTCTGTGGGCTCCTTCTCTTCCTCCTGAGGCTTCTGCGCCACTACAGGCTTGGCCATTCTAGAGTCCAACAGTGTACCGTTGGTCACACCGTAGCCCCCTCCACTCTTCTTATACATCAGCTGAAGGTCGCTGGACTGGATCTCCCCCACATAGGGATTGAGGCCGTCGTTGAGCAAGGGCAGCAGCTCCTTCTCATTGGCCAGCACCAGAGATGCCCCGTCATAGCTGACGCCTGTCCAGGGCAGGGAGACAAACGTCACGTTCTCTTCTACGTTCATCCCAATGGCCAGTTGGGCAAAGGCCAGAATATTACCCACACTTAAATCGGTAGACACGTTTTCAGTGAATATCTGGGCCAGCGTCGGCAGCTTGAGGAGAATATCCGGCTGGAGGCACTCCTTGATCACCGCTGTGAGGAAGTCCCGCTGGATAGCGGTCCGGCCGCTGTCCCCCAGGGCGTGGGTGCCATCGTTGTTCTTGCGGAAGCGGATAACCTCCATGGCGTCCTGGCCGTTCAACAGGCGGTACCCTGCCTCCTGGTGGATGTGCAGGTCCTGGCCAGGGGTTGGGTCGTCATAGTCCATATCAAAGGGCACCTCGAAATAGACTCCGCCAATGGCGTCCACCAGTTCCCCGACAGCCTCCCACTCCACCAGGACATAGAAGTCCGGGTAGATTCCAGTAAGGTGGCTCACCTCCTGCTTCAAGGCGGTCATTCCCTTTTCCACCCGCTCCTTCTCTGGCAGGTCGCTGGACCCCCGATTCCGGGTGTACACCACATTGAGCCGCTTCTGTGCGCCCCTTGTGGCGCTGGTGTTGATCATCGTGTCCCGGAGCAGGCTGATGGCATCGATAGTCTTATTCTTAGTGTCATAGGTTACCAGCAGCATTGTGTCTGTGGAATTGCTCACCTGGTCTAAGCCAGCTACCAGGAAGGTATACACTCCCTCTCTTCGGCCGCTCATGGCCACCTGGGGCAGTTCCGCCCCGTCATAACTCAAATCAGAGGTGTCTCCCTGAGTCTGTCCTCCTGTGGTCTGGCCGGGCAGGTCCGACGTATCGGGCAGCTTGATCCAGGCGCTTAGAATCAGATAGCCCACAATGATCAGGATGGAGAGGAACACCGCGGTCTGTAAGGCGCGGTAGCGGATCTTCTCTCCCCGGCTCATCCCATGGACCCAAGCCCGGTACCGCACCCAATATTCCCCCAAGGAAGCGCGCTCGGTCTGGACCTGTCGTTTTCCGTGTCTTCTGGTGTGTTCGCTCATTCGGTTCCTTCCTCTATCGTTACTCCGTGGGACCTCAGCCAGTCCCGGGCCTTGAACGTCCTGCTGTGGACAGGCAGCTTTCTCTCTTCCATCTCCTGAATGGTAGTCTCCACCCCCAGGAGAAGGGCCTTGTCCAGATCCTGATAGGCCAGCGACCGCAGGCGCTCCACCCCTTCAAAATCCCGGTTGGGCTCTATGTAATCAGCCACATACAGGATCTTTTCCAGTGTCGTCATGTTTTCCTTGGCTGTCGTATGCCAGAAGATGGCCGAGTACACCTCATCAGGTTCCCCAAAAACCGCCTTGGCGATACACGCCCCGGTCTTGGAGTGAAGCAGTTTGACCGCTGACCGCTCCAGCTCGTCCAGCGCGACCCCGTATTTCTCACACAGGGCCAACTGCTCCTCCAGGTTTAAATACTTGGTGCAGTCATGTAAGATGCCTGCCCGTCGGGCCAGCGTCTGGTCGGCCCCCCAGCGCCGTGCCAGACGGACCGCCTCCTCCTCAGTGCCGCGGATGTGGGCCACCCGCTTCTGTCGGACCATGGAGCAGGAGCAGGCCCGCAGCTCTGGAATGTCCAGATGTTTCAGGTCGGCGTGGGTACCATAGAGCCCATTCATCAGAATGTGCCCATAGACAGCGGGGAGTAGGTACTCTCTCCCCTCCCCCTGGCCCAGCAGCTTCCGCAGGCGGGTGGAGGAGATGTCAACCAGACCGGGCAGAGTGATGGTGGTCACTTTTGCGCCATATCTCTCACAGAGGAAGTCCCGCTGTGGGGCAAAGAGCTCCTCCCCGTCCTGTTCAGTACGGCCAAAGGCGCACACCCCGGCCAGTCTCAAAATGGAATCGGGATCATGCCACAGGTGGAGCGTCAGGAACATATCCGTTCCCATGAGCAGCCACAGCTCCGCCTCCGGATACTGACGATGGAGCTCCTCCAGCGTGTCAGAGGTGTAGCTCTTGCCCTCCCGCTCCAGCTCCAGTGTGGACACCTGGACCACCTTGGGCCGCAGCAGCGCGTCCGCCATTTTCTCCGCCATGGACAGACGGTGCTCCGGCGGGGGCGTACCCTCGGGCAGGACCTTGTGGGGCGGGATCGCCGCCGGGATCAGCAGCAGCCGGTCCAGGCCAAGCACCTCAATGGCCGTCTTTGCCGCGGCCAGGTGTCCCAGATGGGGGGGATTGAAGGTCCCGCCGTAGATTCCGATCTTCATGCCAGACACCTCTCTTACTTTTATCAGGGTGGACGGCCCCAAAAAGGGGCAGCCCCGCTTTGTCAAATTGGGCCGAAGGATGGGGCTGAAGCTCGGCCCACAGCCCATCGCCGCCCAGAACACGCCAAGCGTCAGCGGCTGGCAGGAATAAAATTGATTACCTCTGTTTCTTGTCCGTCACCAGCACGATTCTGTCCTTTTTCTCTTTATTATGGCTTGGACGATAGAGAACAAATTTTGTTCCGATGACCTGGACGACCTCGCTCCGGGTCAGGGGGGCCAACTGCTCGGCTGCCTCCCGGGGGGAGAGCATTGAGTTTTCCAGCACACGGCCCTTGATAAGCTCCCGGGCCTCCAGGGCGTCGTTGGCCTGCTTCACCAGGTTGTCCCCAATGCCGTCCTTGCCCACGATGAGGATGGTATCGATGCCGTTGGCCAGCCCCCGCAGCTGGGCCCGCTGCTTGCTTGTCAGTTCTGCCATATTATGTTATGATCTCCTATCTTTTGATTTCTGTCATTTGGACAGGTACTCCTTCAGTTTGACCTGAAATGCCTCCAGCGCCTTTCCCCGGTGGGAGATGGCATTCTTCTCCTCGGCGGTAAGCTGGGCGAAGGTCTTTTTCAGCGTGGGAACGAAAAACACCGGATCATAGCCGAAGCCGCCCTCCCCCATGGGGGCGAAGGCGATGGTGCCGGGGCACTCTCCCCGTGCGGAAATCACATCTCCGTTGGGGAAACAGCAGGTGATGACGCTGACAAAGCGAGCTGTCCGGGGCATCTGCCCCCTCATGTTCTCCAACAGCAGGCGGTATCGCTGAATGTCGTCCAGTCCCTCGCCCCCATAACGGGCAGAGTACACGCCGGGCGCTCCACCCAGCGCATCCACACACAGGCCGGAGTCGTCGGCGATGGCGGGCAGGCCGCTGGCCTCCATAACAGCCCTGGCCTTGAGCAGAGAGTTCTCCTCAAAGGTAGTTCCAGTCTCCTCCACCTCCACATCCACCCCCGCCTCAGCCTCGGAGCAGACCTCGATTCCAAGCTGGGACAGGATATCGTTCATCTCCACCAGCTTCTTTTTATTTTTGCTGGCCAGCACCAGTTTCATGTCCTTCCCTCCCGTCTTTTATAGACCCAATATCTCTTTTTGAAGGGCCTGGAGCCGCAGGATACCCTTCTCACACAGCTCCACCAGCTGCCGCTGCTCATCCAGGGTAAAGGGACGCTCCTCCCCAGTTCCCTGGATCTCGATGAGGCGGCCCTGGTCGTCCATAACGCAGTTCAGATCCACCATAGCGGAGGAATCCTCTTCATAGCACAGATCCAGCAGGGGCACATCATCCACGATACCGGCGGACACGGCGGCCACATAGCCGCTGACGGGGTACTCCGCCAGTTGACCGGCCTCTACCATTTTTCGGAAGGCCAGCATCATAGCCACAAAGCCCCCAGTAATGGAGGCGGTGCGGGTACCCCCATCCCCCTGGAGCACGTCGCAGTCAATGGTGATGTTCCAGGGGCCCAGCTTTTTCATGTCCACTACCGAGCGCAGGGCCCGGCCGATGAGCCGCTGGATCTCGGCGGAGCGGCCGTTCAGCTTCAGCTTGGAGATGTCCCGGCGGGACCGCTCCCGGTTGGCACGGGGGAGCATGGAGTATTCGGCGGTCACCCATCCCTCCCCCTCGGGGACGTGGCGGGGCGGCCGGTCCTCCACGCTGGCGGTGCACAGCACATGGGTGTTGCCGCAGCGGATGAGGCAGGAACCCTCGGCAAATTTGTTGATATTATGGATGATCTCCACCGGGCGGAGCTCATCGTTTTTTCTTCCGTCGATTCGGGACATGGTAATTTCTTCCTCTCACGTTTTTTCTTTATTGTACCACAGGTCAGGCCAGAAATGTTTGGATAGTGTGTAAATTGATCTCTTAAATTTTCTCAATCCACCAGCCAAAACAGGACGGCGGTAAGCAGCACGGCGCCCAGCACGCCCAGTCCAATCAGATTCTCCCAGCTCTGCTTGGGCGTGACCCCCTCGCCCCACAGGCACATATCTTTCCAGGTGAACCCATCACGCTTCCACGCGGCGATAAACCCAAACCCAAACAACGCGCCAAACAGGCTCCAGTTAAACTCCATCTTCCCGCCCCCCAGTATCTGGCTCCTATCTCAAATCAGTGCCTGGGCAAAGTCTGCGGCGTTAAAGGGCTTCAAGTCGTCTACACTCTCGCCCACACCGGCGTACTTGACCGGCACGCCCAGCTCCCTGGCGATGGCGATGGCGATGCCCCCCTTGGCGGTGCCGTCCAGCTTGGTGAGGACGATGCCCGTGATACCGGCGGCCTCCTGAAACTGCTTGGCCTGAATCAGACCGTTCTGACCGGTGGTGGCATCCAGCACCAGCAAAGTCTCTCGGGCGCATCCGGGCAGCTCCCGGTCAATGACCCGGGAAATCTTGTTCAGTTCGTTCATCAGGTTCTGCTTGTTGTGCAGCCGCCCGGCGGTGTCCACAAGCACCACGTCGCTCTTCCTGGCCTTGGCGGCGCTCATAGCGTCAAAGACTACGGCGGCGGGGTCGGCCCCCTCGTGCTGCTTGATGATATCCACCCCAGCCCGGTCGGACCAGATGGTCAGCTGCTCGGCGGCGGCGGCCCGGAAGGTATCCGCGGCGCAGAAGAGGACCTTCTTTCCCTCCTTTCGGAGCTGATGGCCGATCTTGCCGATGGTGGTAGTCTTACCCACCCCATTCACTCCAATAAACAGTACCACAGAGGGGGTGGTGGAGAGGTCCAGAGCCGCACCCCCGGTGTTCATGGCCTCAGCGATGATCTGGACCATGGCGGAGCGGGCCTCCTCCATGGTCTTGATCCGCTCCTCCCGCACCCGGCGGCGCAGCGCCTCCACCAGCTCCAAGGTCACGTCCATCCCAGTATCGGCCAGGATGAGGGACTCCTCCAGCTCGTCGTAGAAGTCGTCCGTCAGCTCCGAGCCGAAGCTGGCAAAAATGTTGATTTTTTTCAGTTTATCAAAAAAGCCCATGGGCAATTCGTTCCTTTCTTAAAACAGCTTGTCATTCTCTTCTCCGCAGAAGGGGCACTTGCAGCTGTCCAGGTCATAGCGGCCTCCGCACCTGGAACATTTCACCTGGGCTATGGATTGTCCGGCCACCCGCTTGTCCTGGTCCTTTTCTCCCCGGTAAAATTCTAGTTTCCCGCAGTCCGGGCAGCAGTAAACATCCACATCCAGCCCCCTGCTGGGCTGATAATGCATACCTCCCCACTGTAAACCAATTTGGCCCATAAACAGGTGTTCCCTCTTGATGCGGCTCATGCTCCGGCCGCATCGCAGGCACTTCAGCTTTCTCATATCACCGCTCTATCTTCTCCCCGCACCAGGGACAGAACTGCCCCCAACGGAAGCTGTCGTGGAGCGTTTCACCGCAGAACGGGCAGAAGACTGGGGCGTCTGTTTCTATCTGCTCTGTCACCCCCTGACTCTGCGCCTGGTCCGGATTCAGCCGCTCCGGTGGGACCGCCGCCCCCAGCCAGGCGAATATCAGCTTGACAGCGATAAACAGCACTATAATCAAGACGATACCGCCCACAATGGGTATCCAGGTATTTTTCTGATTGTCGTTTTCTTTCACGGTATACCTCCGTAATATCCTCCCCTGCCCTATCAGTTAGAGCATAGATCGACCGCCAATAGGCCATCGGGGCCACAGCTTCAGCCCTTCCAACTGAACTCCATCTTGAGGTCATGGGCCATTATCTGATCTTCAGTTCCTTTTCCACATCATTCAGGTTGATGGTCAGCATCCTCGACACTCCCTGCTCCTGCATGGTGACGCCGTAGAGCACGTCGGCCTCCTCCATGGTGCCACGGCGGTGGGTGATGACGATGAACTGAGTGCGCTCGGCCATGGAGCGCATATAGCGGGCAAACCGTACCACATTGTTGTCGTCCAGAGCGGCCTCAATCTCGTCCATCACCACAAAGGGGGTGGGCCGGACCTTCAAAATGGCAAAGTACAGGGCGATGGCCACAAAGGCCTTCTCCCCGCCGGACAGCAGGGTGATGATCTTCAGCGCCTTACCAGGGGGCTGAACCTTAATCTCGATGCCGCAGTTGAGGATATCCTCCGGGTCCTCCAGCTCCAGGGTGGCCTTACCCCCGCCAAAAAGCTCCAGGAAGGTCTGGCCGAATGCCTCGTTGATGGTCTTAAACTCCCGTTCGAAGATGGTCTTCATCTCGCCAGTAATATTGGCGATAATCTCCTCCAGTTCCCTTTTCGCCCGGTCCACGTCGTCCCGCTGGTCTGTGAGATAGGTATACCGTTCATTGACCCGCTGGAACTCCTCGATGGCGCCTACATTGACGTTCCCCAAGCCGGAAATGGCCCGCTTCAGCTCTCCAATGCGGCGGCTGGCCCTGGGAACAGACTCAATCTCCACCCGCTGCTGGCGGGCGGCCTCGTGGGACAGCTCATAGTTCTCCCACAGCTTGTCCAGAAGCTGCTTCTCCTCCATGGAGGCGGAAACCTTCTTCTGCTCCAGGCGGGACACTTCTCCCTCCAGACGGAGCAGCTCCTCGTTTTTGCTCTGGCTCTCCCGGGTGGCCTTGATACGCTCCCCCTCCAGCTCCAGCTTCTCCTGGTTCAGGCGGTCGATGGCGTCGGTCCGGCTCTGGTTCTCCAGGCGGAGGGAAGTCAGAGTCTCCTCCTTCTGGGCGATCTCCTGGGCAAAGCCCTGGTTTTTCTCCTCATAGTCCGCCATCAGGGCCCGGCCCTGGTCCCGGTCCCCGGCCATGGATGCCTTCAGGCGCTCCAGCTCCTCCAGACCAGAGCGGGTGGCCTCCCGCTCCGCCTCCAGAGCGGCCTGGGCGGCAGTGAGCTGGGCCACCTCCTGGGCGATGCGGGCAGTACGCTCCTGCAGGTCGGTCTGCCCCTTGGCCTTGCCCTCGGCCTCGCTCTTTAGGGCGGCGGTCTCCCCCTCCAGCTCCTGGATGCGGACACGGGCCGCCGCGGTGTCTGTTTCAATCTGGACAGAGCGGTTCTTCAAGCCCTCCAGCTCACTCTCCTGGCTCTCTCGTTGGCGCTCCAGCTCGGAGACCACGCTGCGGGCATGGGACAGCTCTCCCTCCGCCTTCAAAATAGCGTCCTCCCACTGACGCAGCTGGCTCTGGGCGGCCTCCAGCTCATAGGCGGCGGCAGTTTGCTCCCGCTCCGCCTCTGCCAGTGCCTTGGCCCCATCGGCTACCCGTGCCCGGATGTCAGCCAGCTGTTGGTTCAGCCGCTCCAGCTCGTTGGCCCTGCTCAAGATACCGGCGCTTCGGCTGGCGGAGCCGCCCGTCATAGAGCCGCCGGGGTTGAGCACCTGGCCGTCCAGGGTGACGATACGAAATTTATAGCCGTATTTTCGGGCCGCGGCGATAGCGGCGTTCAGATCCTCCATGACCGCCACCCGTCCCAGCAGGTTGGAAAATACATTTTGATATTTGGGGTCGAAGCGGACCAACTGGTCCCCCACTCCCACGAAGCCGGGCTCTTTGCTCAGGCTCGCTCCCTCCCGGAGCTCTCCCGGTCGGATGGAGCTGATGGGCAGGATGGTGGCCCGGCCCCCATCTCTCCGCGTTAAGTAGTTGATGACGGCCTTGCCGTCCTCCTCCCGGTCCACCACGATGTTCTGCATGGCCCCGCCCAGGGCGGTCTCAATGGCCACGGTATATCGGTCGGGCACCTTCAGCAGGTCGGCCACCGGACCGTGGATATTCTTCAGCGCCCCCCGCTGGGCTTCTCCCATCACCAGCTTGACCGCCTTGGAGTAGCCCTCATGCATCTGTTCCATCTCTGTGAGCAGCTTGATCCGGGAGGTGAGGGCGCTCTCCTCCATCTGGAGCTTCATGTGGGCGTCCTTCGCGCCCTCGGCCTTTTTCCGGCGGGCCTCCATCCGCAGTTGATAGCCGTTGATGACGTTTTGGACCCCGTTCCGCTCCTCCACCGCGTCATCATATCTGCGCTTGGCGGAGCGCACTTCCTTCTGTCCCTCCTCCAGGCGTTCCTCCAGCTCATTGGCCTCCCGGCGGACGGTCTCATCCCGGTCCAGCACCTCCTGGGCCGCGGCGGCCAGGGCGGACAGCAGAGCCTTGGCCTCGGCAGCGCCGGCGGTGCCCAGGTCAGCCCGGTTCCGCAGCTCCTCCAGCTCCCGGGCCAGAGTGCCCGCCGAGCGAGCGGTCTCCTCCGCCTCCTGACCCTTGACCTTCAGATCTGACTGGGTTCGGGCCAACTGGCCCTCGATCTCCTCCAGCCTCTCCCGGCGCTGCTCGATCTGGGCGGACAGGGAGCCCTCCCGGCCCTCCTGCTGCTCCAGATCGGCCTTCAACCGGGCGGCGGACTCCAGGTTGTGCTGGATGCTGCTCTTCAGTACGGCGATGGCCGACTCCAGCTCGTTGGCCTGGGCCTCCCGGCCCTGCATCTCAAAGCGGAGGCGGTCCGCCTCCACGTCCTTCTCCCGCATCTGGGCCGAATAGGTCTCGGCGGCGGCATAGGCTTTCTCCTGGGCCGTTCTAGCCTCCTCCCGCTGGCGGGCGGTCTCCTGATAGTCAGCCTCCAGCTTGATATTGCTGGCCCGAATACGTTCCAATGTGTCCAGCCACACGGAGATCTCCAGCCCCCGCAGCTCATCCCGCAGGACCAGATACTTCTTGGCCTTCTCGCTCTGTTCCCGGAGCGGCTCCACCTGAAGCTCCAGCTCCGATATCTTGTCGTTGATGCGCACCAGGTTCTCGTCCGTCCGCTCTAGGCGGCGCTCGGCCTCCTCCTTCCGGTGGCGGTAGCGGGAGATGCCGGCCGCCTCCTCAAAGACCTCCCGGCGGTCAGCGGATTTGACAGACAGAATCTCGTCGATCTTACCCTGACCGATGATGGAGTAGCCCTCCCGGCCCAGACCCGTGTCCATGAACAGCTCGTTGACATCCTTCAATCGGACGGAGCGGCGGTTGATGTAATACTCGCTCTCCCCGGAGCGGTAGTACCGCCGGGTGACCATCACCTCGGACTCCTCCATGTCGAAAATGTGTGAGGTGTTGTCCAGCACTAGAGACACCTCGGCATATCCCGTCTGCTTGCGCTTGGCGGTACCGCCGAAGATGACGTCCTCCATCTTGCCTCCCCGTAGGGCCCGTGTGGACTGCTCCCCCATGACCCAGCGGATGGCGTCGGAGATATTGGATTTGCCCGAACCATTGGGGCCCACGATGGCGGTGATATCCTCACCGAAGGTGAGCACGGTCTTGTCGGGAAAGGACTTGAAGCCCTGGATCTCAAGCGCTTTTAAGTACAAAAAGGCCACCTCATATCTTTCGAAGGCGGGACCGCTCCCATCCTTCCTAAGCTCCGAAAAAGGGACAGACCAATAGATGTTATATTATAGCAAAATCCGCACTAGATTGCAACGCCATTTCCAGGTCCGGCGGGCCTCTCCGGGCCTCATTCGCCCAGAGCCGTTTTTTCTGTATTTTAGGGAAATCTTAATCTTTCCTTCAGCGGGATTTAGAACTATTCTGGTAAGATAGGGCCAGAAAAGAAACAAAGGAGGGCTCTGTCATGGAGGAGCGCGCCATCCATATTCTGCTGACCCGGTCAGGCACCTGGTTCTCCCGGCTGATCCACTTGGCCACCCAGGACGACTATACCCACGCCTCGATTGGGCTGGATGGGCCCGCTGGACCCTTTTACAGCTTTGCCAGAAAATACGAACACTTTGCCCTCCCCGCCGGACTGGTGGAGGAGCAGGTCACCGGCCGCCGGCGGGCAGTACCCTGCTGCCTCTATGAGCTGAGGGTGAGCCAGGACACCTACATAGCCCTCCGCCGCCAGCTTCAGGCCATGTACGCCCAGCGGGAGGAGTACCATTACAGTGTGCTTGGGGCGTTCGCCTGCTATTTTAACCTGTCCCTCCAGCGGCGGCACCACTTTTTCTGCTCCCAGTTTGTGGCTGGGCTTCTGGCGGATTGCGGGGCGGTGGAACTGCCCAAGCCACCCACCCTGCTCCGGCCCGCCGACTTCTGCTCCCTCAAGGGGCTCCGGCCCGTCCACCGGGGCCTGTTGGAGGGCATTCTGGTCCAGCCCGCCCTGTAAAAAAGAACGGCAAAAGAGCGGGGACCGGCGATGGTCGCTCCCCGCTCTTTTGATTTGTTAAGGGGCCATCATCCCCTGTTCCCACGCTTCCCTTCCCTCCAGGGGATAGACCGTGCCGGTGTCTTCCCCGGACAGGGAGATATACCAGCTGCCCAGCTCCAGGCCCACAGCCTGGTCCAAATCCAAAAACTGTCCAAAGTCCCAGTTGCCCAAGACGCTCTCCTTGCCGGGTGTCATGCGCCCATGCCGGATGTATACCTCCTCCAGCCGGCTGCCGTCCTCCAGGATCAGGGAGAAGGGGTGCATCCCCCTCCAGCCCGCCTCATAATCCCCGGTGAGCATGGCCCCCAGGGGGGTGAGCGTCAATTTGCAGGGGAGTTGATATTGGTCCGTCAGCCCGGAGAGGGCATATTCCCGCACTGGCAGGTTGTCCACCCGGAAGGACAGCGCCCAATCCCCCTTGGTCTTCCGGCCCATGACCACATCTCCCCCCGCCGTGGCCCTGGTGAAATGCCCCAGGTCCGCCGGGCTGATATTCTCATAGGAAACCCCCACATAAGTCCGCCCATCCAATGTGTAGTTGATATCACCCAGATGTCTGCACGGGGGTTCTCCGTCCACAAGAATGTCTGCCAGGATGTCCGACTCCTCCGGGTCCGCCCCCTCCGCCAGACGGAACTGCACCTGGAAGGTGCCGTCTTCCGCAAAGCCCATGGAGGACAGCTCCGCCCATTCAAAGTCCTCCAGCGGCGCCGGTGTCTGCCCGGGGGCCACCACCACCTGGCCGTTCTCCAGGGTCATGCAGTCCAGCGTCCGCCCGGTGACCTCCTCCAGGGGCAGGGGCTCACCGCCGAAAGAATAGTATCTGGGCCACATGGAGATCACCTCCAGGGTCAGCTCCTCCTCCAGGCCGCTGGCCTCCTCCCAAAATTCGCTCACCTCAAACAGGGCCGTGTGGGAATCTGGATCGTATCCCACACAGCGGCCGTGTGTGGTCAGAGTCTGTGTTTCCCGCCCGATCCTGCATACAAGCCGGATCTCCCCGTCGGTCATCCGCTGTCCGGTCAGGTCCCGCACCTGGACATAGAGCTTCAGACGGTACTGGTCGGTCACCGCCGACAGGACCTGGACCTCATACCCCTGGTCGGCAGCCGTCCCGGCCTCTATCCTTTGGCTGTACGGCCCAAAGCTCCCAAGGACCTGGGTCAGCTGGGACCGCAAGGTCGGGGACAGGGCCAGGGCCGAGGCGGTCAAAAGAAACACCGCCGCCGCGGTCAGGAGCACCCGAACCCCCAGATTTCCTCTCTTATGACGCCGTTTCTCCTCGGCCATGGCGTTCACCAAGCGGTCCAGCTCCACCTGTGACAGTTTCACCTGGTCCATCTCCCGCCGGTATTCCCGCTCAAACATAGTCCCCCTCCTCTTTCAACTTGTCCCGCAGCAGGGCCCGGGCCCGGGTGAGGCTGGTCCGCACGGCTCCCTCTCTCTTGCCCAGCACCCCGGCGATCTCCCGAATGGACAGCCCCTCGTAGTAAAACAGGTGGACCGGCAGCCGGTAGCTCTCCGGAAGGGACAGCACCGCCTCCAGTACCCCTCCCGGCTCCGGGATGTGGTCAGCGACGTGGAGGTGCTCCGCCTCCTCTATGGGCCGCTCCCGCTTCCTCCACGGGGCGCGGAACAGGTCCTGGGCACAGTTGGCCGCCACCCGCAGCAGCCAGGCCCGGCAGTGGTCCTCGTCCCGGAACTTCGGGGCGGCCCGGACCAGACGGAGGAATGTCTCCTGGGTCACGTCTTCCGCGTCCTCCCGATTCCCGGTCCGGGCATAGGCCAGCCGGTACACGGTCTGCCCGTGGCGTTGAACCACCCATTCCGCCTCCTCCCGTTCCATGGTCCTCCCCCCTTCTCTCGTTCTTTCTATCCAGTACACGGTCCAGCGCTCAAAAAGGTTACAGACAAAATAAAAAGAGGGCTTTCGCCCTCTTTTTATCTTATCCCAGGTCCTCCACCCGCATCCGCTTCAGGTCGTCCTGGGTATCCCGACGGCCCTTATAGTGGAGCCAGATGCCGCCGAAGACCACGGTGGGGATGTTGGATACCAGAAGCATGACCACCAAGGTGACGACGGTCTGGACGGCGTCCGCCCTGGCCCGGTCCGGGTCATAGTTGGGGTCCGGGTACTGGTCGATGATATTCCCCTCCCCGTCATAGACGGTGACAGTGCCGCCCCTGCTTTCCCATCGCTGGACCGTTTCCCTGTCCTGGCCGCTCTCCAGTCCAGCGTTGGCCCCTCCCTCCAATACGAGGGACCCGCCGCCAGAGAAACTAGTAAAAGAGGCCAGACTGAACACCATCAGCAGGGACAGGCACAGGGACAGCGCTGGCAGAATGAGCCCCAGCTTTAAGCTCTTTTTACACAGCCAGACCTGGAGTACAATCAACAGGGCGATGGGCACCAGCAGAAACGCCAGCCATATGAGCAGCCCAAATATCCCCATTACAGACGCAATCATCATAATATTTTCTCCTTTCACGCCCTCGGCTATCCGAGGTCCGTTCCCTTCGTTCTCTTATATTCAGCGATGAGCAGCTTGGCGGTGTCAAAATCCAGCTTATCATTGACCACCAGCCGCTTGATGGTGGCGATATAGGGGTCGGCGGCGGTATCCTCCCCGATCCTGATTTTCTGGATCAGGCGGTCCAGACGGAGCCGGACCGTTGGATAAGTCACCCCGTACTGGGCGGCCACCTCCTTCAAGGAACCGGAGGCGAGGATGAACTTTTTGATAAAGGACACATCCTCCTCTTCCAAGCCGGTCATCCAGTCGGGCAGCAATTCTATGGCCACGGGGCCACCTCCTTTCTCTATGTTCTCATTATATACTTTAATTTTATTAAAGTCAATCTTTAATTTAATTTTTTATTTTCTTTTATAAAAGTAAAATCCCCCGCCATAGGGCGGGGGAATGAGACGGGGCATGGTCCCTTCAGATTGTATTCTCTTCTTTCTTACTCAGAAATGAAAACTTGGTTTCCGAGCACACCACGGCCACGAATATCAGTCCAAATCCGATCAGGAGCCGGCCGGTCACCGGGTCGCCATAAAACAGCACGGAGAACAGCACGCCGAACACCGACTCCAGGGATAAAATGACCGAGGCGGAGGCGGGGTCGGACCAGACCTGGCCCACGTTCTGAAACAGGAGGGCCACGGTGGTGGCCATGACACAGAGATAGGCCATAGGCAGGACTACCGCCGGGTCAGTCAGCGCCTGGGCGGGAAATGTCTCGGTCAGCAGGCCGCCAATCCAGGCATACAGCCCGGCGAAGGCGAACTGGAACACAGTGAGCAGAGTGATATCCTTTCCCGGTGAGACCTTGGCCACCGCCACAATATGGCTGGCATAAAAAAAGGCGGCCACCAGGGTCAGCAGGTCGCCGGCGTTAATGGTCAGCTCCTCTGTCAGCGAGACAAAGCCAACTCCGGTCACGCACAGCAGGGCCGCCGCGATGTTGAACCGGTCTGGCCGGACCCGAATCACCGCCCAGGAGAGGAAGGGGACCAGGACACAGTAGACGGCGGTGAGAAAGGCGTTTTTTGAGGGAGTGGTCAAAGTCAGGCCGAAGGTCTGGATAGAGTAGGCCAAAAAGAGGAAGGCGCCCATCACCGCCCCCCGCCACAGGTGGTCCCAGGTGAATATCTGCCACTTTTTCCAGGCGATCAGGGCCAGCAGCACCGCCCCGGCGGTAAAGCGGATGGCCAGCAGATAGAAGGGAGGCAGGGCGTCCAGGGCGTTCTTCATGATGAAGAAGGAGGTACCCCAGATGATGGCGGCGGCAAAGAGCATGGGCTTGGCCAGCAGTTTCATTGTCTTTGGGGACATGGATATCAACTCCCGATTGCAGGATCAGGGCCCGCTGTGGTATCATAGGCGGGATGGGCCGCCGAAGCGGGTCAAAAACGGGGATATTATAGCAAAAAACCCCGCCGGGCGCAAGTAAAAAAAGATGAGCGCCCCTGTGTAGGCCGCCAGCCTGTCAAATCGCATCCTTTCTCCCCATTTCCGCTTCTGGAGGTCTCTTATGTACTTTTTTGATCTGGACGGCACCCTGCTGGACTCCAACGGAGTGTGGCTCGACATCGACGTGGAATTTCTGGGCCGCTTCGGCATCGGCTCGGTGCCGGAGGACTACACCGACTATGTGACCCACCACGGCTTTGATGACTCGGCCCGATACACCCGGGACTATTTCCGCCTGCCCCTGACTCCGGAGGAAATCATTTCTGCCTGGCGGGAGATGGCCCGGTCGGCCTATGCCGGCCAGTTGGAGCTGAAGCCGGGGGCACGCGGATTTCTGGAGCGGGCCAGGGCGTCCGGCATCCCCCGCGCCCTCCTCACCTCCTGCATCCCCAGCCTGTGCTCGGCCGCTCTGGAACACCACTGCCTCCTCCCTCTGCTGGACCGGGTCTTTACGGCCGCAGAGCTGGGGCTGGAGAAGCGGGACCCGGAACTATACCGCCTGGTGGCCCGGCTGTGCCGCCTGGAAGCGGGAGATTGCGTCCTCTTTGACGATTCCCCCGTCTACTGCCGGGCCGCCAGAGAGGCGGGCTGGCAGGTCTATGGAGTATCTGACCCGGTCTTTGACGACCGGGCGGAGGAGATGCGGGAGGTGTGCGGGCCAGGCCGCTTTCCCTTTGACCTGCGTTCTCCTCTGCCCCTTCATCTATGACAGGAGGCCGGCACCCAAAGGGTGCCGGCCTCCTGTTTCAAAAAGAGGGAATTTAAGCTCACTTGGCGGAGATGACCCGGACCTGGTCCCCGATGGGGTCCACATAGATGGTCAGGTCGCTGGAGAATGCCTTGATGGCCGCCAGACGCTCCTCGCCGCTGTCCTGGCTGAACCAACTGTCTTTCGCGTCCCGGATGCTCCCGGTATCCCGGCAGCACTCCACCTCGTCGGCCACCCGATAGGTGCGGCCACCCGCGTTGACGTACTGGACCCCCTGGCTCTCGAAGAAGTCGCTGGGGGACACGCTCTTGATCTCCTCCAGTTCGATGATGGACACAATCCGACCATTGGAACCCACAGCTACACCAGCCATAGTGCCGTTCTTTCCGGCAAATCCAGTGTTTTTCAGGTCAATCGTTCCACTTCCGTTGACCAGGTTCCACTTCTTGGATTCCTTTTCCTCTCCAGTATCTTCTCCATCGTCATCCAAGACAGGGGTAGACGTGGTCGTGGAGATAAGGATACCATACTCATAGGCGTTGCCTGTCACCCGGTCCAGTACGATATAGTCCACATAGTTGGAGGTGTTCAGGTGATAGGTGGCGATCTTTTCTCCGGGGATGGAGGCCATATTCAGGCTGGTGGGGTCCAGCTTTACCATAGCGCCGCCGTTGACCTGCTCATAGATCTGGACGCCGGCGCTGACGGTATAGCTGCCCAGCTTCCCCTCCTCCACCAGGAACTGGCCGGAGGTGGACTTGGAGGACAGTTTGCTGGCGCTGATCTTACCCTTGGCGCCAGAGGAGATGGTGACCAGCTGGTCGGCCAAGTTGTCGGCGTTGCTGATGGTGCCGGACAGCTCCAGGGTGCCGCCGTTGGGGAGGAACACCGTGGCCTTGCCGCTGTCCACCATGCCGATGGCGGTAGAGCGTGTCTTTCCGCTGGGGGCAGCCATGCCAGCCACCTTGCCGTCGGCGGTGAGGAGCAGGGTGACCTGGTCGCCCACCTTGTAATCCCCGGTCATCTCCCAGGCGCTGTCCAGCACCTCGAAGGTATGGCCCAGCACCTCGATCTCCGTGGGCGCCTTGGAGTTGGGACTGGCGTTCTCATAGATGCAGGTCAGCCTCAGGTCAGATACGATCAGGGTATTGCTCATGCTGTCATAGGTCACCACATCGTAGGGCTGGATCTGGGACATGGTGATGGTTTGACGGCCCTTTTGGATGTTGAAGTTAGTGGCGCCGCCGGTGAGCTGGTGGAACATGGCGGTGCTGGGGCTGCCCATGACCACCACGGCGTCGGAGTCGATGGAGGAGGCGCTGCCGCTGGCGTAAACCGCCACGATCTTGCCCCGCTCGGAATACATGGTGATTTGGGTGCCCGACTTCAGGACGGAGTAGCCCTCCATATAGCTCTTTCCCTCTGTGGCGTCGGCGGTATAGAGCAGGGTATCCTTGGACATGGTGTACTGGCTGCCGCCGCTGGCTTTCACATAGCTGGGCTGGGCGTCGCCAGACAGGATGATGGTGGTGGCGCTGCTGTCGTCAGGGACAAAGGTGACGATCTCATCCTTGTCATTGAGCACCAGGGCCCCCCGCTTGCCCTGGAGGGCGTAGGGGTTGCCCTCTCCCTCGGCGGGCAGGTATGCCTCAGACTCCTTGTTGGCTGTGGTCCGGATGGCCCCGTCCGAGGTTCCGTCGTCCGTTTCCACATTGACCGCCAGGATGATGGTGTCCTCCTGGGCCTTGCCCAGTGTCGTATAGTAGTCGCTGCCCTCTCCATTCTTGCAGCTCAGGGCGTTGACAAACAACTGGGCGGCCTGGCCACGGGTCAGAGCGGCGTTATAGTCGCTGGGCAGGCCGTCGCTCAACCCGATGGACTCAGCCAGGTTCATATAGCTCTGGGGCCAGACGGCTCCCGCCTGCTCGCTGGAGTAGCCCAGCACCCGAATCAAAATGGTGGCCGCCTGGGCCTGGGTGATCTTCTCGTCCGGCTGAAAGCGCCCATCACCCACACCGGAGATCAGGGGGACCTCCCGCTCCCCGTCCTTGACCGTCAGGCTGGCGGCCAGGTTCACATAGCCCTGGGCCCAGTGCTTGGAGGTAACGTCGGAGAAGATAGTGCGGGTGGCGTGGATGGGGACCTGATCCCCCTGCTGCATAAACTTGACTACCATGGTGCAAAACTCAGCCCTGGTCAGGGTGCCGTTTGGATTGAACTGGTTGCCTCCAGTGCCGCTGACCACGCCCATCAGGCGCAGGATGTCAGCGTTGACGGCGGTCTCCCGGTCGGAGATATCGCCGAAGGAGGAGGTGCCGGCCGCCCCGATGGGCATAACTGCCAGAGAGGCGGCCAGGGCAGAGGCCAGCAGCCAAGAAATCAGTCGTTTCAATTTCATGTTATCTCTCCTTTTCATCCGCCCCCCGGCCGTGGTCTCAGTTGAGAGGGCACGGTCAGAAACGAGAGGCAGGACGTGTAATGAGGGCCCGGCCCGGCCGGGGTTCCCAAATAAAGCGGACTTTGCCGCAGGCTAGTCCGCCCGCAGAGCCTCCACAGGCTGCAGGCCAGAGGCCTTAATGGCTGGGAACATACCAAAGAGGATGCCCAGCACCACGGAGAACAGGAAGGCCCCAATGGCGATCATGGGGTCCGGAGTCAGGATCATCCCCTCAAACACGTTCTCCATCAGTTTTCCCGCGATCATAGTACCCACATAGCCAATGCCAATACCAATGAGGCCTCCGATGCCGCAGATCACCGCCGCTTCAATAAGGAATTGGGTGATGATACTGCTGCGCTCGGCACCGATGGCCTTTCGGATACCGATTTCCCTGGTACGTTCTGTGACCGTAACCAGCATGATGTTCATGATGCCGATGCCGCCCACCAGCAGGGAGATGCCGGCGATGGCCCCCAGCACCAGGGACTGCATCAGGCTGGCGTTTTCCATCTCCTCGGCCGAGCTGTTGTCGCTGTTGATATAGTAACTCCCGTTTGCCATGTTGCCGTTCTCGTCCTTGGGGAACATCCCGGACAGATAGGCGTCCAGCAGGGTCATGGCCTGGGTGGTAGCAGCGGCACTCTTTGCCTTGACCACGTAGGAGTCGATGGTATTGTTCTTGTTCATGGTCCGGTTGAAGGTGTAGGGGATGATAATGACATTGTCCATCTCCGGCCAATACTGGATGTCCATGGGCTTGTAGTAGCCAACCACCAGGAAGGGCTGCCCGTTGAGAGTGATGGTCTCCCCCACCGGGTCGGTGTAGTCAAACAGAGCCTCCTTGGCTCCGGAGCCCAAAACACAGACGGCATTGGTCTTTTCCACATCCAGATAGGAGATCTCTCGGCCATTTGCCAGCTGGTAATTGTTGCACACACCATACTGATCAGAGCCCAGCTTAATATGCATCATCTTTTCCCAGTCCATATTGCCGTTCTCCCAGTCGTTGACCGACAGGGTCTTGGCCCCGTACTGGACAGTGATTTTATCCCCAAGCTCTACATCCGGGGTAATGCCATCCACCAGGTTACTGAGGGACAGACAGTAGTCATAGAGCTTCTGCCCGGTTTCGTTGTTCGTGTCATACCAGGAGTAGGCCTGGACTGTGATCTTGTTGTCCCCCATCTTCTCGAAGTATTCCATGTTCTTTTTATTCTGCCCCTGGACCACGGACACCATAATGACCACTGAGGCCACACCAATAATGATGCCCAGCATGGTCAGGAAGGAGCGGCCCTTTTTCATGGCGATGGATTTAAAGGCCATTTTGAATGCCTGCCAAAGATTCATTCCCAGTCCACCTCCTGAGGATGGTCCGAGGTGATCCTGCCGTCGGACAGACGGACCACCCGCTTGGCGGTGGCGGCGATGCCATCGTCGTGGGTGATGAGGATGACAGTGGTGCCTCCCCGGTACAGGTCCCGCAGGATCTCCAGCACGTGGCGGCCTGTCTTGGAGTCTAGGGCGCCCGTGGGCTCGTCGGCCATGATGATGGGGGGCTTGGTGGCAATCGCCCTGGCGATGGCCACCCGCTGCTGCTGGCCGCCGGACATCTCGGAAGGGCGGTGGTGGGCTCGAGAATCCATGCCCACCTTGGCCAGGGCCTCCATGGCCAGATCCTCCCGGTCAAAGATAGACACCCCCCGGTAAATCAGGGGCAGGGTCACATTCTCTAGAGCGTCCAGCTCCTGGATCAGGTTGTAGCCCTGAAAGATAAAGCCGATCTCCTTATTCCGGATATGGGCCAACTGCTTGTCGGACAGAGCAGTCACGTCGGTCCCCTCCAGGTAGTATTCTCCGTAGGTAGGGATATCCAGACAGCCCAGCACATTCATCAGCGTGGACTTGCCGGAGCCAGACTGACCCACAATGGCCACAAACTCCCCCTTGTCGATTTGGAGGGATACCCCGTCCAGGGCCCGGACCTCGCTCTCCTTGCCCTCGTTGTATATTTTATAGAGGTTTCTGATGTCAATGAGCATCTTTCCACCCCGCTTAATAGCCATAGCTGCCGTCTGTCACGGTATAGTTGACGAACACCTCGTCCCCCTCCTGAATGCCGGAGACAATCTCCACATTCTGGGTGTCAGAGATGCCGGTCTCCACGATGACTGGGTAGTAGCCCTCCTCCTCGCTGGGGAAGGTGCGCTTCTCGCCCGGTGCCACTTCAGGCAGCTCCAGTTCGGGCACGTCGTCCGGCCGGCTGTCCCGCTTGACAAAGACCACACTCTGGCGGGTGCCGTCCATGTCGCTGAAATACTTGACCGAGGTAGTGGGGACCAGAATACAGTCGGCCGACTCGCTGGTGACAAAGGAGTATTGGAGCCAGGCACCGTCCATCAGGCTTCCATCCACGTTGTCCACCGTCAAAGTGACGGGGTAGCTGGTCATGCCTTGACCGGCCTGGGCGCCGCCCATGTCAATGGAGGTGACTAATCCCTGATATACCTGTCCGTTCCAATCCAGGTCCACATAGTTGCCCGGCTTGATAAAGGAGATGTTCCGGTCATCTACGGTAATGGTGACCAGCATGGTCACGTTATTGGAGATCATAACAACGGTGTCGCCGCTCTTGACCTCCTGGCCGGGAGTCAGGTTGCAGGAGGTGACGGTCCCGTCGATGGGAGCTACGGCGTTAAAGTCATTGAGGGCTTTCTGGGCCTCGTCCAGCTTGGTCTGGGCGCTGTTGATCTCCTCCTGCTTGGAGCGGATCTGGGAATCAATGGTGGAGGAGCCCAGATAGAGCAGGGCCTCCCCGGCCTGGACGTTGGCGTGGTCGAGCAGATTGCCGATGGCGGTCACTGGGCCGCTGGCCTTGGCAATGATGTCCCGTGACTCGTAGTATTCGGTCTTTCCGTTCTCGTAGGGATAAATCGCGGTGCCGTCAGCGGCAGTCAGGACAGCGGAGGCGTCCATTTCGGCAGTCAGAGTACCGGGGTTGTCAAAGACGATGACCGCCTCAAAGTGGACGGCTCCTTCCGGGGATATGTAGCTGACCTTGTTGATCTTCTCCACCCGTCCCTCAAAGGAGCCCATAACAGCGGGGATGGACACCTGGACCGACTGGCCGGTGTGGATCTCTTTCTCATAGGCGTAGCTGAAGTAAAGGGACAGCTTCAGCTTCTTATCGTTCACCAGAGTAGCCACTGGGGCGGACTTACTCACCTCGTCGTCGATATGGAACTCCTTGACCTCCTGAAGCTTCCCGGCGAAGGGGGCCCGCACCGTCAAGTTGGCGGCCTCTTCCTGCAGGTCGGCCATATCCTCCAGCAGATTATTCAGTTCCTCCTTGGCGTCCGTCACAGCATCCTGGGCTGCCTGACTGTAAATGGTGTACAAGGGATCGCCGGCCATGACAGTCTGGCCGCCAGTGACAAAGACCTCCTGCACCGTACCGCTCTGGGTCAGGGTAATGGCAGCCGATTCCTTGGCCTTGGCCGTACCTGAGCCGGACACCTTGCTCTGGATAGTACCAATCTGGGCGGGCTGGGCCATGATCTCTCCCTGCTCTTCCCCGCCGGAGTGGAGGAATTTGTAGAGCAGAAAGCCTCCAATCGCCAGCACCCCAGCCACGATAGCCAGTATGATAGCATTTTTGACCGCTTTCTTTTTTCCTTTTTTCACCGGTTTCATCTCTGGGGGCGCGGGGGGTGTCTGGGTTGGTACGGCAGGCTGGGGAGTTATGACTTCTGACATGGCAGCTTTTCCTCCTGTAAGCGGTAATGATAAAGTGAAATGTCGGCGGGCCAAAGGCCCGGGGACGGGATAGACCAGTCCGCAGATATCATCCCCATTATAGGGGCTGTCTCCGCCGGAAGCAATTACAAGGCGATTACAAATCCTTAAAATTCTATTAAGGCTCTCTCCCGCTCCGGTAAATCCCTATATAATGTTAGACGTATTTTCTCCGTAAATGTTGCCTTTCCTCTCATACTTTTTTCCTGTTTGTAAAAAAGAGGCACATCGCCATCCCCGACATGCCTCTTTTCTGCCGCTTTACAGTTTTTCCATGTGCGCCGCCGCGGACTTCAGCATCAGACGCTTGGTCCCCACCTGGTCAAAGGCAATCTCCAACAGGGCGTCGCCCCCCATCTTCTGGACGGACAGGACCATTCCCTGTCCGAATGCCTTGTGCCGGACCGTATCCCCCTTCTGGAAGGCAGGGAGGCTGCCGCCTCCCCCCGGCGCTCCAGCCCCCACAGGGGAGGAGGCCAGAGGCTGTCTGGTCCGGGCGCTGCCGGTGGCACCGCCACCAGCGCCCGACATGGCCCGGACAAAGCCTCCATAGGAGGGTTGGGGCCGTGGGTCTCGATCCGTCCGGCTCCCGCCCTGTCCAGCCTGGGCGGAGCGGCCACCTCCGTAAGTCGGGCGCTGATAGGAGCCGTAGCCCCCATAGCCGGAGGAGCGGCTGGGCATACCGCTCCAGCCCTCCTCTCCCCCGCCCAGATCGGGCAGGCAGCTCCTGCCTAGCCGCTCCAGGTGCTCCGGGGGGATCTCCTCCACAAAGCGGGAGGGGCGGTTGGAGCTGGTCCGTCCAAAGAGCATCCGCTGATTGGCGCAGGTGAGGTACAGCTTCTCCTTGGCCCGTGTCATGGCCACATAGCACAGCCGCCGCTCCTCCTCCATCTCCTCCGTTTCCCCAATGGCCCGGATGCCAGGGAAGATGCCCTCCTCGGCCCCCACCACAAAGACCACAGGGAACTCCAGCCCCTTGGCCGAGTGCATGGTCATCATCACCACGCAGTCCTGGTCCGGGTCGTGGCTGTCTAAGTCGGTGTACAGGGCTATCTCGTCCAGAAAACCCGCCAGAGAGGGCTCCTCCCCGGCGTTCTCCAGATAGCCGTGAATGGAGGTGAGCAGCTCCCGCACGTTCTCCAGCCGGGTGCGGTCCTCCACGGTGTTCTTGCTCTCCAGCATGGTGGCATACCCGGTGCGGAGGATCAGCTCCTCATAAAACTGATCCAGGGGCAGCTCGTCCAGCAGCCCGGCCAGCTCCCCCATCAGGGCGGTGAAGCCGGCCAGCTTGGCCGCCGACCGCTCCAGCTCCGGGTACATCCGGGCATTGTCGATGACGGCGTAGAGTGAGCTCTCCTCCCGCCGGGCGATCTCCTGGGCGGTCTCAATCGTCTTGGCACCGATGCCCCGTGGCGGATTGTTGATGATGCGGGTGAGGCGCAGGTCGTCCTCCGGGTTGTTGAGGACGGCCAGATAGGCCACCATGTCCTTCACCTCCGCCCGGTCAAAGAACCGAGTACCCCCGATGATGCGGTAGGGAATCCCGTTGCGCTTGCAGGCGTTCTCTATCTGGTTAGACTGGGCGTTCATCCGGTAGAGGATGGCGTGGTCCTTCCACTTTCTGCCCTGGCTGTACCCCTCCAGAATACGGGCAGCTACATATTGGGCCTCATCGTTCTCATTCATGGCGGCATAAAGGGTAAGCTTGTCCCCCTCCCCCGCCTTCGTCCACAGCTCCTTGCCCTTTCTTCCCTGGTTGTTGCGGATCACGGCGTTGGACGCCTCCAAAATATGTTTGGTGGAGCGGTAGTTCTCCTCCAGGCGGATGACCCGGCAGCCCTTGTACTGTTTTTCAAAGGAGAGGATGTTCTCAATGGTCGCTCCCCGGAAGCGGTAGATGGACTGGTCGTCGTCCCCCACCACGCAGAAGTTCTCATAGCCTCCGGCCAGGGTGGAGGCCAGCAGATACTGCAGGTTGTTGGTGTCCTGGTACTCGTCGATGAGCACATAGCGGAACTTCCGCTGATAGAACTCCCGCACCTCGTCAAACTGCTGGAGCAGACGGACGGTGTGGAAAATGATGTCGTCAAAGTCCAGGGCGCTTGCCTCCCACAGCCGGCGCTGGTACTCTGCGTATATCTTGGCGATCTTGGTCAGCCGGAAGTCCCCAGATCTCTCGCACTCGGCCAGATACTGGTCGGCCAGCTTCATGGCATCCTTTGCCCTAGAGATGTAGCCCAGCACCGACCGGGGCGGAAACTGCTTATCATCGATTCCCAGGTCCTTCAGAATATCCTTCACCACCCGCAGGGAGTCGTCAGTGTCATAGATGGTAAAGGAGGAGGCGAAGCCCAGCTTCTCAATATCCCGGCGGAGGATGCGAACACAGGCGGAGTGAAAGGTGCTGGCCCAGATATCGTTGGCAGCCGGGCCCAGCATTCTGGCCAGACGGTCCTTCAGCTCACCCGCCGCCTTATTGGTAAAGGTGATGGCCAAAATGGTCCAAGGGGCCGCCGGGTCCAGGGCACACAGCCGCTCCTGCCGGGCCTTGTCCCCCGCCCCGGTCCGGACATACTCCTCCAGGAAGGTCAGATCATCCTCTGTCACCCACTCCGGCACCTCTGTGCTGTCCGAGCCGCGGCCATACTTCATCAGGTTGGCGACGCGGTGGATGAGCACGGTGGTCTTGCCGCTGCCCGCTCCGGCCAGCAGCAGGAGCGGACCCTCCGTGGTCAGGGCGGCCTTTTGCTGCTCTGGGTTCAAATGTGAAAATTCCCGGGCAATAGCCCCCCGGCGGGCCTTACAAAATCTCAGTTCCAGGTCGTGATTCAGCATGGGGCAAACATCCTTTTTCTCTTTAAAATTATCTTTTTCATTGTAGCCCAAACTGGTCTGGTGGTCAACCAGAAGACGCCCCCGCTCCTTCAAAATATTCTCAGCCTGTCCCCTTTCCCAGCTTCCTGGCATACTGTCCCGCCGCCCCGCATAAGATACCCCGTGGGACAGCCCCAGGCCCGTCCCGCTCCTTCGTGCAAAAGCAAGATATTGTCCCTTCGTCCCTCTCTTTTCCCTCTATTTTGTGTTGACTCCAAAGAAATTGCAACCGTTCTGTAACCATTTTTTCACCTTCTCGTAACACCTTCGATACGATGGTAACAGCTCTCAGTGCTATACTTAAAACAAGAATAGGAAAGGAGGTCTTCCCATGAAAAAACTGCTGTTGACCACAATAATCGCTTCCCTGCTCATCCTGCCCTTTGGAACTGTGGCTATGGCCGACATGACGGAGGCCCCTGACACCCAGGCAGAGCAGCTGGACTACGCCCCCGGCAACGTCCCCGCCGAGACCGGCGCTCTGGACTCCATGACTCCCGCTCTCCACGCGGCCATCCTGGCCATGGTCAATCTGGGCCAAAGGGAGTTGGATCTCTCCGACCCGGTGGCCGCTTGGGAAACCTTATATAATATGCTCAGTCTGTACGGGCAGATGGATGACCGCTCTGAGTATCTGGACGAGGAACTGGTCCTCCCTTCTGAAACGGTGATGGACTATGCCTCCGCCCTCTTTACCGGCACAGCCCCTTTGAGCCCTATCCCTGAGGCTCTTTCCGACCGGATTCGCTACGATGGAAAGCTGGACAGCTATCTGCTTACCTGCGGCGACGACAGCTTGGCCGAGATCCAGCTCACCTCCATTCGAGAATTAGGCGGTTCCCTCTCTGTGGATGGCTCCCTAGTCTATCTGGTAGACGGTTCTTCCCTAGCCCAGTTCCACGCTCAATTCGCGCGGCAGGACAATATGTTCGGCTATGTTATCACTAATCTGACTCTGGGGTAAAACCCATATTCCTCCTTAAGAAGGCACATCGGAAACGATGTGCCTTTCTTTTTTCTCTTCCAGTATATTTTTCTTCTCTTCCGTCCATATTTTTCAGGAAACCTTGCACTTCTCCCGCCCAATGTTTATAATATGGTGAATAGAGAAGAATCTAAGTTTGAGGTGTCATCCCATGGAACAGAACATACAAGACTACATCAAGCCCGGCCGCCGGGCCCATCTGGTAGGTATCGGCGGGGTATCCATGGCCCCGCTGGCAGAGGTCCTGAAGGGGCGGGGCGTCCTGGTCACCGGCTCCGACATGCGTGAAGGCGAGGCGGTAGACCATCTGCGCTCCCTGTCCATTCCGGTGACCATCGGCCATCTGCCCCAGAGCGTGGAGGGAGCCGACTGCGTCATTCGCACCGCCGCCGTCCACGACGATAATCCGGAGATTGCCGCGGCCCTGCAGGCCGGTATTCCAGTCTTTGAGCGTGCCCAGGCCTGGGGGGCCATCATGACCCACTACCAGAATGCCCTGTGCGTCTCCGGCACCCACGGCAAGACCACCACCACCTCTATGTGCGCCCACATCTTTCTCGCCGCCGGTCGGGACCCCTCCGTTATGGTCGGCGGCGTGCTGCCCATCCTGGGGGCGGGCCACCGGGTCGGTCACGGCGACACCATTATCGCCGAGGCCTGCGAGTACTGCAACTCTTTTCTCTCCTTCTGCCCCACGGTGGCAGTGATTCTGAATGTGGAAGAGGACCACCTGGATTTTTTCCGAGACCTGGCGGACATCCAGCACTCCTTCCGCTCCTTCGCCCAGCTGGTCCCCGACCGGGGCTGGGTGGTGGTCAACGGGGATAATCCCAACGCCCTCCAGGCCATCCAGGACTGCGGCCGCCAGACCATGCGATTCAGCCTTCGGGACAGCTCCGCTGACTGCCGCGCGGATCATATCTTCTGGAACAAGGGGCTTCCCGAATTTGATATTGTGGTCCACGGCGTGAAGTATGCCCACGCCGCTCTCAACGTGGGGGGAAGCCATAATATCTCCAATGCTCTGGCCGCCGCCTGTGCCGCCTATGTGCTTGGTGTTCCTGGCAGTGCCGTGGAGGAGGGCCTTGCCTCCTTTACCGGGGCCGGACGCCGCTTCGAGAAGAAGGGAGAGTTCCACGGCGCCATGGTGTACGACGACTACGCCCACCACCCCGATGAGCTCCACGCCCTGCTCACCATGGCAAAGAGCCTGGGCTACGCCCGTGTGGTGTGTGCCTTCCAGCCTCACACTTATACCCGTACCGCCGCCCTGTTCCAACGGTTCGTCCAGGAGCTAAAGCTGGCAGATGTGGCCATTTTGGCAGAGATCTATGCCGCCCGGGAGAAAAATGACTTGGGCATCTCCTCCAAAGACCTGGCGGACCAAATTCCGGGAGCGGTATACTGTCCCACGTTGGATGAGGTCACCGCAAAGCTTCGGGAGCTGGCCCAGCCTGGAGACCTGCTCCTCACCGTGGGGGCGGGGGACATCTATCTGGCAGGAGAGGCCCTGCTGCAATAAAATATGCCCCGGACATCTGACGGTGTCCGGGGCATATTTTACTGCTATTTCATTTACATATGCCTAGTTCTGCGGGATATCAGGCAGAGAATCAAAGCTCATCCGGCGTATGCCCGCCGTGATCCCGCCACCTATGGTCCTCTGAAGTGGACTGGCCCAAAGTTACTTCTCTTTGTCAGCATTTAAATTCCGATTTGGCGCTATTATAGTTTCTTGGTACAGGCTTGCTAATGCCTCATTTTAAAATGACCGGTCCCGTCAGGCACAGGCCAATTCACCTACCCCCGCACAATTTATATATCTTCCGATTCTCTTTTACGTTTCCAACTAGGAGGGCTTTGATATTTTTCCGGGTAATGATCAGATAACGAAGCAAAAACAGCCTCTTTCAATGAATGTTAAAATGCGTTGCTTGCAGCAACGGGCAGTTCCTCCTATAATTTTCACAAATACCGCAAGGAAGGAGATCATTTCGAATGCTCAATGAAAATATGAAAGCAATCAGGAAATCAAAAGGGCTTTCGCAACAAGAGCTCGCTATCAAGCTGAATGTGGTGCGGCAAACCATTTCAAAATGGGAGCAGGGATTGTCGGTTCCCGACTCTGATATGTTGATCGCCATATCAGAGGTGCTGGAAACACCTGTAAGTACGTTGCTTGGAGAAAAGGTTATCGCGGCAGAAGCAGATGACTTAAAGGCGATTTCCGCAAAGCTGGAGGTGATAAACTTACAGCTCGCACAGAGAAAAACCACAAGGCGAAGGGTCCTGCACGGGCTTCTCATCTCGTTGTGTGCGGTTATAGCAGTGGTCTTTGCATTCTTATTGATGCAAAAAAGCCCTTACTTGGGCTGGGATTATAGTGATCCTGAAACCGCTGTTCTCGGAGTGGCATTTCACTCGTTTGAATGGCTGTTTGTTAGGGTGGCACCGATTATCCTGGTGGGAGCAATCGCGGGAGTTTTTTTAACACGGAAGAAAGGATAGGTCCGCTCCGCTTTTGGAACACAGTACAGCTATTTTTATAGCGCAATATCTGTCTAACCATTGCAAGACCAGCACTCCGGGTTATCTCCCTTTGTTGGAACCGGCGGAGTTTATCTCATGACTCATCACCCACCACGCAGGAGGTGACAGGGAAAAGAAACGGTTGCGTTTTACACTGTCCGCCTGTACAATGAGGAGGAAACGTCAGAGGAGGGGTAGCCGTGCGGCGTTTGAAGAAGGCCTATCTTGAGATCACCAACATGTGCAATTTGGACTGCCAATTCTGTCCAGGCACCAGACGGACTAAGGGCGTTCTCTCGCCGGAGGGATTCCAGACATTGGGAGAGCGTCTACGTCCTCACACCGACTATCTCTATCTTCATCTGATGGGGGAGCCCCTCCTCCACCCCCACTTGGCGGAGATACTGGAGCGGGCGGAAAAGCTGAAGTTTCGGGTGATAATCACCACCAACGGCACCCTGTTGGGGGAGCGGGAGGACCTGCTCTGTTCCAGTCCGGCGGTGGAGAAGGTCAGCATTTCTCTTCACTCCTTTGAGGGGAACGAGGGCGTGGGAACGCTGGAGGACTATCTGGCCGGGTGCCTTGCCTTCGCCCGGCGGAGCGCCGGAGCTGGAAAGAAGTGTGCCTTGCGGCTGTGGAATCTGGACGGGGAGGACACCAGAGGAGCGAACGCCCGGAATGGAGACATTTTAGCCGCTCTGGAGAGGGACTTTCCGCGTCCCTGGAGAGAGGGGCGTCGGGGGACTACCCTAGCTCCTGGCGTTTTTCTGGAGTGGGGAGAAAAATTTGACTGGCCGGACCTAGGCGCCCCGGAGGGGGACGGCGCCGGCTTCTGCTATGGCCTGCGGGACCAGGTGGGTGTGCTATGGGACGGGACCGTGGTCCCTTGCTGTCTGGACCATGAGGGGGATATCTCTCTGGGGAATTTGTACGATCAGCCCCTGGAGGAGATCTTGAGCAGTCCCAGAGCCCAGGCCATCTACCAGGGATTTTCCCAGGGCAGGGTCAGGGAGGCGCTATGCCGCCGGTGCGGCTACATGCGCCGCTTCCGGTGAGGGGAGCGGGCCTCTACGGAACAGGAGCATAGATTGAGGTGAAAACATGGACATAAACAGGAAAAAAGAACTGATGGAGGCATATAAGAACCGCCGCCCGGAGATGGGGGTGGTGTCTGTCCGCTGTCTGGCCACTGGGGAGTCCTTTCTGGGGACCTCCTCTGATACCAGGGCCACCATGAACGGCATCCGGGTCAAGCTGAACGGCGGACTGTATCCAAACCGCCGCCTTCAAGAGCTGTGGAAGCTCCACGGGCCAGAGGAATTTGAGATATCAGTCCTGAGGACGCTGGACTATGAAGACCCTGGGGAGGACCATACAGAGGAGCTAGAGCTGCTTCGGGAGCTGTGCCTGGAGGAGGTCCCCGGAGCCGCCAAGCTGTGGAAGTAGCGGCCGGGGCGGAGAGAGATAAAAAACGCGGCAGCACTGTCAGAGTGCTGCCGCGTTTTGCCGCATTGAGAGGAGGTCAGACTGGCCCTTGAAGTTCGGGGATCTGGACCTCGGGCATCAGTTCCCGGCTGACAATAGAAATCATCTCCTCCAGCTTGGAGCAGTCCTCGGGAGAGAACCGATGCCGGATGCGGTCCATAACCTCCGTGATATAGGCGGAGCTGATGTTGTAATAGTCGATATACTTCTGGGTGACCTCCAGGTGATACTCCCGCCGGTCCTCGGGGGACTGAACCTTGCGGATATACCCCTTCTTGACCAGGCTGTTAATCTTATAGGCCGCATTTGGAGGCGAGATGCGCATAAAGGTAGCAAACTCGTTGATGGTGGGACGGCCCAGGGCCTGGATAGTCTCCATGGCGAAGGTCTCCACCGTGGTCAAACTGGCCTCCCGGTCCTGAAAGCGCCGAAAGATCTCCTGGTAAAAATGGAGCTTGAATTTGGTATACACGTTAAAAAAAGCTTGGTCCAGCACAACATCGCCCGCTTTCCCGCAATGAGCGTATCAATCATTTTTAGGCTCTAAAAACCACTATTACTATATACCAGATAGGAGAAAAGGGCAACAGTTTCGCTGATCTATCGCGCCGCATCGGTGATGGCAAAGGTGAGCTCCGCCACACAGGCCACCTGTCCATCCACCAGTGCTTTACATTCCCCGATGCCAACAGGCCCCCGCCGCTTGGTCAGAACACACTCCATCTCCAGCACATCGCCGGGGACCACCTTCCGCTTAAAGCGGGCGTTTTTGATCCCGCCGAAGAGGGCCAGCTTGCCTCGGTTCTCCGGCAGAGCGAGGATGGCCACCGCCCCCACCTGGGCCATAGCCTCCAGAATGAGGACACCGGGCATCACATGCTCCTGGGGGAAGTGGCCGCAAAAATAGGGCTCCCCTACGCTGACGCACTTGCGGCCTTTGGCCCACTGGCCCGGCTCACAGTCCAGGATGCGGTCTACCAGGGCGAAAGGGTACCTGTGGGGCAGAAGCTGGGCGATCTGATCAGAATTAAGTTCCATCTCTTATTCCTCCCACTTTTTGAAGAGAATGCTGCCGTTGTGCCCGCCGAAGCCCAGAGAGTTGGACAGGGCGTACCGAATGTCTGCCGTCCGGCCGGTATTGGGCACTACATCCAGGTCACACTCGGGATCGGGGACCTGGTAGTTGATGGTGGCGGGGACGAAGCCATGATGGAGGGACAGGGCGGTGAAGATGGCCTCGATAGCCCCCGCCGCCCCCAGGGTATGGCCGGTCATCGACTTGGTAGAACTCATCATCAGATGGTAGGCGTGGTCCCCAAACACCGTCTTGACGGCGGTGGTCTCACCGGAGTCATTGAGATGGGTAGAGGTGCCGTGGGCATTGATATAGTCTACCTGTTCCGGGGATACCCCTCCATCGGCCAGGGCCAGCGCCATGGCCCTGGCCCCGCCAGAGCCGTCGGGCCGGGGGGCAGTCATGTGATAGGCATCACAGGTGGCTCCATAGCCCAATACTTCAGCGTAGATCTTAGCGCCCCGCGCTAAGGCGTGGTCCAGCTCCTCCAGCAGGAGGATGCCGCAGCCCTCCCCCATAACGAAACCGCCCCTCTCCTGGTCAAAGGGGATGGAGGCCCGGTTGGGGTCTCCGTTCTGGCTCAGGGCCTTCATAGAGGTAAAGCCGCCTACGGCCAGGGGGGTGATGGACGCCTCTGTGCCGCCGCAGAGCATGACCTCGGCGTAGCCGTCCCGGATATAGTGGAAGGCATCGCCCACAGCATTGGTGCCGCCCGCGCAGGCGGTGACGGGGCAGGTGCACATCCCCCGGAAGCCGGATCGGATAGCTACCTGGCCGGCGGCCATGTTGCAGATGCCGGTGGGAATGTAGAAGGGGGACACGCGGTCCCACCCCCGCTCCAGCCCGCGGCTGTGCTCCGCCTCGGTGATGGACAGCCCGCCGATACCGCTGGACACACTGACGCCGCAGCGGTCCGGGTCGGCGGAGGAGACATCAAAGCCAGCATCGGCCAGCGCCTCCTGGGCCGCCACGGCGGCAAACTGGGTAAAGCGGCCCATCCGTTTGGCGTCCGCCTTTCCCAGCAGCTCCTCCGGGGCGAAGCCCTTGACCTCGGCGGCCAGCTTCACCTTCAGCTCCGAGGCGTCGAATTGTGTGATGGGGGCGATGCCGCACACGCCCTCCCGGACCGCCTGCCAGCTGTCGGGACAGGTAAGGCCCAAGGGGGTAACGGCCCCCATTCCAGTGATGACTACTCTACGTCGTTCCATGTTATCTCCCCCTCTCACATGGACATGCCGCCGTCCACCGCCAGGACCTGGCCGGTGATATAGGCGGCCTGGTCGCTGGCCAGGAAGGCGACCGCCTGAGCCACTTCCTCCGCCGCGCCCAGACGCTGGGCGGGAATGGTGGGCAGCAGAGCGTCGCGGGCCGCCTGGGGCAGGGCGGCGGTCATATCCGTGTCAATAAATCCGGGGGCAACGGCGTTGACTGTGACGCCTCTGGAGGCCAACTCCTTGGCCAGGGATTTGGTCATGCCGATCACGCCGGCTTTGCTGGCAGCGTAGTTTACCTGTCCGGCGTTGCCGTGGAGCCCCACCACCGAGCTGAGGTTGACAATGCGCCCATAGCGCTGCTTCATCATGGTCCTGGCCACCGCCTTCATGGTCAGGAAGGCTCCCTTCAAATTGGTATCCAGCACCTGGTCCCAGGCGTCCTCCTTCATAGTCATGAGCAGGCCGTCCCGGGTGATGCCGGCGTTGTTGACCAGGATGTGGACAGCTCCAAATTGCTGTAGGGCGGCGTCCACAAGGGCCTTGACCTCATCCGTCTTAGATACGTCGCAGCGCATGGCGGCCGCCTTAGCGCCCAGAGCCTCGCAGGCGGCTACCGTATCCAGGGCGGCCTCCTCGTTGCCGGCGTAGCACAGCATGACATTGGCCCCGCCCCGGGCCAGCTCCAGACAAATGGCCCGGCCGATGCCGCGGCTGCCGCCTGTGACGACGGCGGTCTTTCCGGTAAAATTCATTGATCTTTCTCCTTCATCAGCTGTTCCAGAGTGTTTTTCAGTCCTTCCACGTCCGCTGTACTCTCTACGGCGCAGACAGGGAGTCCAGGTACTGTCTTGCGGACAAAGCCGCTGAGGGCTTTGCCCGGACCGATCTCCACGATGGCATCCACGCCCTGGTCGGCCATGGATCGGATGGAATCCTCCATCCAAACGCTGCTCTGGACCTGTCGGACCAGCAGTTCGGGGATGGAGGGATCGTCCTCCCGGCGGGCCCGGCCCAAACAGTTGAACAGAACTGGGAACTGGGGCTGGCCGAAGGTGATCGTTTGGAAATAGTCTGCCAGCTCCTCCCCGGCGGGGGCCATCAGGGGGGTGTGGAAGGGACCGCTTACCTTGAGAGGCATGGTCCGCTTGGCCCCCAACTCCTTGGCAATGAGGGCTGCCTGTTCCACCGCGGCCCGGTCGCCGCCGATGACCATCTGGCCGGGACAGTTGTAGTTGGCGATGACCACCGTGCCCAGGGCGGAGGCCCGCTGGCAGGCATCCTGGAGGGGCGCGCGGTCCAGGCCCAGGACCGCGACCATGGCGCTCTCTCGACCGCCTGCCGCCCGCTCCATGGCCTTGCCCCGGAAGGCCACCAGCCGGATGGCGGCAGCGGCATCAAAGACTCCGGCGGCGTGGAGGGCGGAGTATTCTCCCAGTGAGAGGCCGGCCGCCAGATTGGGGCAGATGCCGCGCTCCCGCAATACCGCCGTCAGACCGGCCGCGAAGGCCACCATGCAGGGCTGGGTGTACTGGGTCTGGTTCAGCACTCCGTCGGGGTCCTGAAAGCAGACCTGCTTTAAGTCAAATTCTACGGGAGCGCGGTCAAAGACGGCGCGAAAGGCGGGATATGCCTCATAGAGGTCAGCACCCATTCCTGGGTGCTGGCTGCCCTGTCCGGCGTAAAGAAAGCCAAGTTTCATTGAGCGGCCCTCCATTCTTCCATGATTTGGTCCATCTGCTGACTGACAGTGGACAGTTGTGTGATTTCTCCGGCGTTGGAGCCGCAGAAAAACAGCCCGTTTTCCCAATCCCCCTGGACGGCGGCGATCAGGGCTCCGGAGATACAGTAAGGGGTGGTCTTGGGGTTGCAGGGCACCAGGCAGTCGATACACCGCTTTGGGCTGGGTTGAAGCCCTGCCTCCACCCGGCGGATCAAAGGACTGTGCAGAGCGCGGCCCGGCATCCCCACAGGGCTCTGGACGATGGTGATGTCCTCCGGTCTGGCCCGCAGGAGGGCCTCCTTATAGCCCTGACTGGCATCACATTCCTGGGTGGCGATAAAACGGGTGGCGAACTGGGCCCCGGCGGCCCCCTCTCTCATATAGCGGGCCATCTCGGCCCCATCCTTCACCCCGCCGGCCACAAAGACCGGGATGTCCCGCTGGTATTTCTCCCGGAAGGGGGCCAGCGCCTCCAGCACCTCCCGAAGCAGCTCGGAGAGCGGCCTGGGGCTTCCCTCCTGTGCCTGAAGGGCCTCCTCCTTGGTGAAGCCCAGATGCCCGCCGGCGAGGGGGCCCTCCAGCACCACGAAGTCGGGAATACGCTGGAAGTGCCGGTCCCAGAGCCGGCTGATGACCGAGGCGGAACGCCCGCCGCTGACCACAGGGGCCAGGGCGGCGTCGCTCTCCGGAACCTCGGCGGCGATGGCTGGCAGGTCCCTTGGCAGGCCGGCCCCGCAGACCACAGCGTCCACCCCAGCCTTTAGGGCGGTGCGGACACTGTCCGCGTACTGGGTAGTAGCGACCATGGCGTTGATAGCCACCATGCCGGCTCCGCGGGCCAGCTCTTTGGCCCGCTTGACCTGGCGTGCCAGGGCCCGAAGATTGGCCTCCTGGGTATTGCGGTAAAAATCAGGCTCCTGGAAGCCGCAGGCCGCTGTGGAGATAGTGCCCATCCCGCCTTTGGCGGCCACCGCCCCGGCCAGCCGGTCCAGGCTAACTCCAATGCCCATCCCGCCTTGAAGGATGGGTAGAGAGAGGGTCCTCCCTCGGATCGTTACCGCCATTGCTGACCTGTCGCTTCCAGAACGGCCTTTCCGCCGGCATACAGCTCCTCAAAGATCTGGCGCAGGGGCCGGATCTCATGGAGCATACCCGCCACTTGGCCGGACATGACGCTGCCGGTCTCTACGTCGCCGTCAAAGACCGCCCGGCGCAGGCCGCCCAGGGTAACCTTCTCCAGCTCCTCCAGAGAGGCTCCCCTCTTTTCCAGAAGCAGATACTGTCTGGCCATCTTGTTCTTCAGCACCCGGACCGGGCCTCCGATGGACCGGCCGGTGACGGTGGTGTCGCTGTCCTTGGCCTTGAGCAGAGCCTGCTTGTAGTTGTTGTGGATGGGACACTCCTCGCTGACCAGAAGGCAGGTGCCGATCTGGACGCCGCAGGCCCCAAGGGCGAAGGCGGCGGCCAACTGGCGGCCGTCGGCCACGCCGCCGGCGGCGATCACAGGCACGTCCACCGCGTCGATCACCTGGGGGACCAGGGCCATGGTGGTCATCTCTCCCACATGGCCGCCGGATTCCGTGCCCTCGGCGATGATGCCGTCCACCCCGTACCGGGACAGCCGTCGGGCCAGGACGGTGGCCGCTACCACGGGGAACACCTTGACCCCGGCCTCCTTCCAGGCGGGGATATACTTGCCGGGGTTGCCCGCTCCGGTGGTCACTACCTGTACCTTCTCCTGGGCGATGATCTGAGCCATCTGATCGGCGGCAGGATTCATCAGCATCAGGTTGACGCCGAAGGGCTTGTCCGTGAGGGAGCGGCACAGGCGGATCTGCTCCCGCAATTCCTCCGGCTCCCGGATGCCGCCGGCGGCGATGACGCCCAGGGCGCCCGCGTTGGAGCAGGCGGCGGCGAACTGGGGAGTGGCGATGTTGGCCATGCCCCCCTGGATAAAGGGAAACTCCGTTCCCAGGATCTCGTTCAGCTTTTTCATAGTCCTTCTCCTCAAGCAAATTCCACCAGGGCTCCGCCCCAGGTAAGTCCGCCGCCGAAGCCGACCACCAGGACCCGGCTGCCGGGGCCGACGGTGCCCGCCTCCTCCAGCTCGCTGAGGACCAGGGGGATGCTGGCCGCGGAGGTGTTGCCGTATTCGGCGATATTTTTATAGTATTTTTCCGGCGGAATATGGTATTTCCGGACCACCAGGTCGATGATCCGGGCGTTGGCCTGGTGAAAGACGAAGAAATCCACATCGTCCATAGTCTTTCCAGTCCTGGCTAGTACCTGGTCCACGCACCAGGGCACCGCCTCCACGGCGAATTTAAAGACTCGGGTCCCCTCCATTTGGATAACCGAGGGCTCCCCAGTACCGGGGCCGGCGATACGCAGGATATGCTCATCCCCGTGGCAGCCCAAAACTGCGCTGATAGAGGGCCAGTCCTGCCGGCACTCTACCACAGCGGCTCCAGCCCCGTCCCCAAAGAGGATACAGGTGCTCCGGTCATTCCAGTCCACCATGCGGCTGAGTACCTCGGCTCCCACCACCAGGCCGTATTTTCTGGGGGAGGAATTGAGCAGGCACTCCATGGTGTGCAGGGCAAAGAGGAATCCGGTGCAGGCGGCGTTCAGGTCAAAGCAGATGATGTCGTTGGGCAGCCCCAGCTCCCGCTGAAGGGCGCAGGCAGCGGAGGGCACGATGGTATCCGGGCTGACGGTGGCCACGATGCAGGCCCCGATTTCCTCCGGGGCCACCCCCGCTTTGTCCAGCGCCTGCCGGGCGGCGGCGGCGCACAGGCTGTTGTGGCTCTCGGTCTCACAGTGGTGCCGCCGGCGGATGCCGGTACGGCTGCTGATCCACGCGTCGTTGGTATCCATGATCTTGGACAGATCATCATTGGTCACTACATGGGCCGGGACACACCGTCCCATGCCTTTGATCTTGATCCCGTTCATTGGCTCTCCTTCTGGGGAGCGGCCGCCCCCATTTTTCTGAATTTCTGATAGCGGTTGGCGGCCAGATCGGCGGGCTTTTTCTTCAAAAGCTCCCCCAGATGGCGGCTGATAGCCTGGTCCACCTGCTCAAAAGTGATGGCAGGGGCCAGATGGGCGCCGCCCTGGGGCTCGGGGATGACGCTGTCCACCACCCCCAGCTCCAGCAGGTCCGGGGCGGTGAGCTTCATCAGCTGGCAGGCCTCCTCATGGCGGGCGGCGTCTTTCCACAGGATGGAGGCAAATCCCTCAGGGGACAGGATGGCGTACACCGCGTTCTCCAACATAAGGACCCGGTCGGCCACCCCTAAAGCCAGAGCGCCGCCGCTGTTCCCCTCGCCGGTGATCAGGGCGATGACCGGGACAGTGAGCTGGCTCATCTCCATCAGATTCCGGGCGATAGCCTCCCCCTGCCCTCTGGCCTCGGCCTCCAAGCCGGGGTAGGCCCCGGAGGTATCAATAAAGGTGAGGATGGGGCGGCCAAATTTTTCCGCCTGCCTCATCAGGCGCAGGGCCTTACGGTAGCCCTCCGGGTTGGGCATGCCAAAGTTACACTTCAGGTTTTCCTCCAGGTCCTTCCCCTTCCGGGTGCCGATGACCGTGACGGGCCGGCCGCGGTACAGGGCGATACCGCCCAGAATGGCCGGGTCCTCACCGCACAGCCGGTCCCCTTTCTGCTCAAAAAAGTCGGTGAACAGAGCCTGGATATAGTCGTTGATATTGGGCCGCTGGGGGTGTCGGGCGATGGCGACCCGCTGAGCGGCGGTCAAGGTATCGCTCATGGGCGGCCTCCCTTCTGGTGGAGAAGGAGCAGTTGGGAGATGGTGTCCCTCAGCTTCGACCGGGGGACCACCTGGTCCACAAAGCCATGCTCCTCCTGGTACTCCGCCCGTTGGAAGCCCTCAGGCAGAGTTTGGCCAATGGTCTGCTGGATAACCCGGGGACCGGCAAAGCCAATGAGGGCTCCGGGCTCCGCCAGAATGATGTCCCCCAGGGAGGCAAAGCTGGCGGTGACCCCGCCGGTGGTGGGGTCGGTGAGGATGGAGATATAAAGCAGGCCCTTTTGTGAAAAGCGAGCCAGAGCCGCGCTAGTCTTGGCCATCTGCATCAGAGACAGGATGCCCTCCTGCATCCGAGCGCCGCCGCTGGCGGCAAAGAGGATGAGGGGCAGCTTGTTTTTAGTTGCATACTCGATGCCCAAAGTGATCTTTTCTCCCACAGCGGCGCTCATGGAGCCCATCAGAAACCGGCTGTCCAACACCCCCACCACGCACTTGCGGCCATCCACAGTGCCGGTGGCGATGACGGCAGCTTCATTGAGGCCGGTTTTGCGCCGGCTCTCCTCCAGCTTGGACTTGTAGCCGGGGAAGGATAAGGGATCGCCGGCGGGCAGCTTTTCAAACAGCTCCCGAAAGGAGCCGGAGTCCAAAATGGTGCTGAGGCGGTAATAGGCTCCGATGGGGAAGTGGTAGCCGCACAGAGGACAGACAAAGAGATTCTGGGACACGGCCTGCCGCTCGCTGATCTGGGAACATTTGGGGCAGGTCATGGCCTTCTCATTGGGCACATAGCGTTCCCGCAGGGCTTTCATGGCCAGCAGGCGGGACCGGCGCTGGGCAAAGATGTTGTTCACTGGGTCCCCTCACTTTCTTCCAGCCGGCGGCTGAAGTCCAGCAGCTCGGCCAGATTCTCGTCTAAAAACGCTGTGGTGCAGCTTCCCCGAACAAAGGCCGGGTGGTACAGGATCTGATAGGACAGCTCCGCGTTGGTGGCAAAGCCCTCCAGGGCAAACTCCTCCAGACAGCGGCGCATCCGCTTGATTGCCTCCAGCCGGGTGGGGGCGTGGACCAGCAGCTTGGCCGCCATGGAGTCGTAGTAGGGAGACAGGGTACATCCGTTATACAGGCAGGAGTCCACCCTGACGCCCGGCCCGCCGGGGAAGTGGAGAAACTCCACAGTTCCGGGACAGGGCTGAAAATTTTTCCCAGGGTCCTCAGCGTTAATGCGGCATTCGATGGAATGCCCGGTGAGGCACACCTCCCGCTGGTTCACATCCAGGGGCAGGCCGGAGGCGATTCGCAGCTGCTGACGGACCAGGTCTACCCCGGTAATCAGCTCAGTGATGCCGTGCTCCACCTGGATGCGGGTGTTCATCTCCATAAAATAAAAGTGAGTCCCGTCCGAGTCCAGCAGAAATTCCACCGTACCCGCGTTCTCATAGCCCACCGCCTGGGCAGCCCGGACGGCGGCGGCTCCCATCTCTGCCCGCAGTTCAGGGGTGAGGCACCAGGCGGGGGCCTCCTCGATCAGCTTCTGGTTGCGGCGCTGGACCGAGCAGTCCCGGTCCCCCAAGTGGATCACATTTCCCTGACGGTCAGCCAGGATCTGGAACTCAATGTGGCGGGGCCGCAGGATCAGCTTTTCCAGATACATCTGGTCGTCGCCGAAGCAGGCCCGGGCCTCCGCCTTGGCAGCCTGAAAGGCGGCGGGCAGCTCCTCCGGAGAGTTGCATCGGCGGATGCCCCGGCCGCCCCCGCCAGCGGAGGCCTTCAGCAGTACCGGGTAGCCAACCCGCTCCGCCCAGATTAGGGCCTGTTCCACCGTATCTACCGGCCCATCAGAGCCGGGCGTCACCGGCACGCCGGCCCGCCGCATAAGATCCCGCGCGGCGGACTTGGAGCCGGCCTTACGAATGGTGTCACCAGAGGGCCCAATAAAGGTGATCCCCTCCCTGATACACAGGTCGGCGAAGTCGGCGTTTTCTGACAGGAAGCCATAGCCGGGATGGATGCCATCGCACCCCGTGGCTTTGGCGGCGGTGAGCAGGGCGGACTGGTTAAGGTAGCTGTCCGCGGCCTTAGCCGGTCCAATGCAGAGGGACTGGGTGGCCAGCTGGACATGGAGGGCCTCTTGATCCGCCTTGGAATAGACGGCTACGGTTTCAATACCCGCCTCCCGGCAGGCCCGGAGGATGCGCAGGGCGATCTCTCCCCGGTTGGCGATGAGCACCCGCTTCAGCATGGCTGATAGCGGAAGAGGGGCTCGTCAAAGGCCGCCAGCTGTCCGTCGGCCTTCAGCACCTCCTCAATGACACAGTCACAGGGAGCGGGGATCTCGCTCATCATCTTCATAGCCTCGATGAGGCACAGGGGCTGGCCCTTCTTCACCCGGTCGCCCACGGATACAAAGGGGGGCTGGCCGGGAGCCGGCGCGGCGTAGTAGGTGCCCACCAGGGGGGCGTTGACAGTGGGCCCGCTGTTCCGGTCGGGGCGAGACTCCCCCCCGGTGGGACGGGGCGCGGGGGCAGAGGGGACTGCAGAGGCGGTGGAGACAGGCGCCCCTCCCCGGCTCAACTCTATGGAAAAGTCCTGGGTGGACAGCTTTAAGGTGTGGAGAGAGCTGTCCTCAAACCGGGAGATCAGATCAAAAATTTCTTGGTTGGTCATGAAAATTCCCTTTCATAGAAAGTGGTCCCGCCGGAAAAGAGATTGTCTTCCGGCGGGAGCCTGTCAGTTGCTGTGGTCCTTGAGGTAGTTCATGATGTCGCCGACGACCTTCATCTGGGCCAGGGAGTCGTCGTCGATGGAAACGCCGGTGGCCTCCTCCAGCGCCATGGCCAGCTCCACAGAGGCCAGAGAGTCGGCGCCCAGGTCATCCACCAAGGCGGCCTCCAGGGTCACCTGCTCCACGTCGCAGCCCAGAGATTCGGCGATGATATTACGTACCTGCTCAAAGTCCATACGGATTCTCCTCATTCTTGAAATTCAATTATTTTATTTAAAAAATTTTAACTAAAATAATTTAAACACATTGTATGCAGAGAAGGGGCGATTGTCAAGCAAAATTTTGTCGGGGAAAAAATATTTCCATCTATGCGGAAAATCCATCTGGGGATAAAGAAGGCTTTTTTGGCGCATCTATACAAGGGTAAAAAACAAAAAGAGAGGGGTGGCGTGATGTCGTCCATTTGGGAGCAGACCGTCCGGAGAGAAGATCGGCCTCCCCTGGCGGGAGATATCCAGGTCCAGGCGGTAGTAATCGGGGGCGGGATGGCAGGTATCCTGACTGCCAAAGAGCTGGCTGGGCGGGGAGTGCACACCGTAGTGTTGGAGGCTGGACGGCTGGGCGGCGGTCAGACCGGCAGGACCACCGCCAAGATCACCGCCCAGCATGGCATGATATATCAGGGCCTGATCCTCCATTTTGGAAAGGAAAAGGCTAGGCAGTATGCCCTGGCCAACCAGCGGGCGGTGGAGCGATACCGGGGGATGATAGAGCAGGCGGGTGTGCTCTGTGATTTTCAGACCTGTCCGGCCTATCTCTACTCCCGTTTGGCGGCGGAACCGCTGGAGCGGGAGGAGGAAGCCTGCCGCCGGCTGGGCCTGTCAGTGGGATTTACAACCCAAACGACTCTCCCTTTCCCAGTAAAGGCAGCGCTGCGGATGGAGGGGCAGGCCCTGTTCCATCCGCTAAAATTTCTCCACTGGGCCGCCGAGGGTCTGACTGTGTACGAGGACACTCCAGTGACGGCGGTGCGGGGGGACGAAGTATTGACGCCGAAAGGTAAAGTGAGGGCCGAACATATCGTCTTTGCCGCCCACTATCCCTTTGTCAACCTGCCCGGCTTCTATTTTACCCGGCTCCACCAGGAGCGCAGCTATGCGGTCGCCCTAAAAGGGACGGGAGAACTGGACGGGGCCTATTATGGGGTAGACCCGGGCGGCCTGTCCCTTCGGCCCTTCGGCTCCATGGTGCTGCTGGGGGGCGGCGGACACCGGACCGGGGACAACCGGGCCGGGGGACAGTACCAGATGCTGGAGGACAGTGCCGAACGGCTGTGGCCAAACTGCCAGGTGGCAGCACGCTGGTCAGCCCAGGACTGCATCACACTGGACGGAGTGCCATATATCGGCACCTTTAGCCCAACCAGGCCGCGGTGGTATGTGGCCACCGGCTTTGGCAAGTGGGGAATGACATCCTCTATGGTAGCGTCAGAGCTCATCGCAGACCAGATTTGCGGCAAAGAGAATGCTCTGGCTCCCATTTTTTCTCCCCGTCGCTTCAGTATGCTGGCGGCCAGAACCATGGCGAAAGAGGGGGGCCAGGCCGCACGGGGGCTGGCCAGAGCGGTCTTTGCCCAGGGAGAGGGCTCGCTGGACGGGCTCCCTCCGGGCCACGGCGGACTGGTATCCTGGCAGGGGAAAAAGGTGGGCGCCTACCGGGATGAGGAGGGGCAGCTCTACCTAGTGGACCCACGCTGCCCCCACATGGGCTGCCAGCTGGAGTGGAACCCAGAGGAACGGAGCTGGGACTGCCCCTGCCATGGCTCTCGGTTTGACTATGAGGGCCGCCTTCTGGACGGACCAGCCCAGACGGGACTATAAAATAAAATCCACCCGGCGCTGATGCGTCCGGGTGGATTTTTATAATGTGAAATGGCTTACAGGCCGGCAGACCGGGGTGCCTCATGGATATTGTGCTTCTTGGCGTAGCCGGTAAGCATGAGGGTCAGGGCCCCATCGCCAGTGACATTACAGGCGGTGCCAAAGCTGTCCTGAAGGGCGAAAATGGTCATCATCAGGCCCGTACCAGTATCATCAAAGCCCAGGACACTGATGATGAGTCCCAGAGAAGCCATGACCGTACCGCCAGGAACACCAGGAGCGCCCACGGCGAAAATGCCCAGCAAAAGGCAGAACAGAACCATGGTCAGGGGCTCAGGCAGCTTTCCATAGAGCACCTGGGATACCGTCATCACGAAGAATACCTCGGTCAGCACCGATCCGCACAGGTGGATGTTGGCGAACAGAGGGATACCAAAGTCCACCATATCACGGCGCAAAACGGAGGACTTTTGGGCGCAGCGCAGAGCCACAGCCAGGGTGGCGGCGGAGGACATAGTACCCACAGCGGTGAGGTAGGCGGGGCCGTAGTGCTTCACAACCTCCATAGGATTGGAGCCGGAGTAGGCACCGGCCAGGCCGTACAACACGGTCATCCAGATGAAGTGACCCACTATGACGATGAGGATAACAATGAGGAATACAGGCAGCTGTTTGGTAATGGAGCCCTCAAAGGCCAGGCCACAGAAGGTGGCGGCAATGAAGAAGGGCAGGATGGGGATGACCACCTTGGTCACGATGGAAAGTACAATCTGCTGAAACTCCTCCAGTACCTGGGTAGTGGTGCGGGCGTGTGTCCAGGTGGCAGCCAGCCCTACCAGCACCGAGAAGATCAGAGCGGACATGACAGTCATAATGGGGGCGATCTCCAGGTCGAAGAGCAGTTCAGGGAGCTCCCGCAGCCCCTCGGCCGCGGACTGGATGGACAGGCTGGGGATAATAGTGTAGCCGGCCCCCATGGACATCAGCGCGGCGCACACAGAGGACGCATAGGCCAGGATCAGGGCCAGGCCCAGCATCTTAGAGGCGTTGGACCGAAGCCGTGTGATGGAGGGGGCGATAAAGCCAATGATGATGAGGGGAACACAGAAATTGATCAGAGAGCCCAGCAGACTCTTGACTGTGAGGACCACCTGCATAATCATGCTGCCCACATCGGTCTCTCCGATATACAGATTGGCGGAGAACAGGCCCAGAGCGATACCGACGATCACGCCGATGATGAGCCGTGCGGGAAGACTGCCCAAAAATTTTTTCATAGGGAACACGTCCTTTCCGATACTTACGGCACAGCCGCAGGGGAAGCTATACTTATGCCGGAAAAATCGCTTTTATGCCTGTACGTCGGCCAGAAGCTGTGCGGCCAGAGCCGGGTCCACGTTGCCGCCCGACAGAACAAAGGCCACCTTCTGGCCCTTCTCCACAGGCAGCCGGCCAGCCAGAGCGGCGGCCACAGGGAGGGCGCCGGAGGGCTCCACCATCAGCTTGGCCTTTGTCATCAGCAGCACCATCGCCTGACAGATATGGTCGTCGTCCGCCGTGCAGAGCTCATCCACCTTATCCTGGATCATCTCAAAGTTGAACAGGGTCGCGTGGTCCGTGCGGGTACCGTCGGCGATGGTGTCCACTTTATCCAGGGTGACAGGCTGTCCGGCAGCCCGGCTGCGGGCATATCGGTCCGCCCCAGCGGGCTCTACACCAATGGTCTTAACCTGGGGAGCCAGGCCCTTGACGGCGGTAGCAACGCCGGAAATAAGTCCGCCGCCGCCAATGGGGACCGCCACAGCGTCCACAGCGGGCTGGTCCTCGATGATCTCCAGTCCAATGGTCCCCTGTCCTGCGGCCACATAGGGGTCAGCATAGGGATGAACGTTCACCATGCCCTCCTGCTCCACCAGCTGGGCAGCTCTTCCCTCCCTCTGGGAGCCCAGAGTGCCCACCAGCTCCACCTGGCCGCCGAAAGCCTTGACACCGGCCAGCTTGACCGGGTTGGCATTGGTAGGCATAACGATGACCGCCCGGGCTCCTAGACGGTGGGCGGCACAGGCCACCCCCTGGGCGTGATTGCCAGAGGAGGCGCACACGATACCCCGGTCCAGTTCCTCCTGAGTCAGAGACAGGGCCTTGTTCATGGCGCCCCGGAGCTTAAAGGCACCCATGACCTGGAAGCCTTCAAATTTCAGATACACCTCGCAGCCCAGCGCCTCGTCCAGGGCGGGCACTCGGAGCAGTGGTGTACGGGTAATATACGGAGCGATGCGGCTCTGGGCCGCCTGGACATCTTGAAGTGAAATCATAAAAGTTTTCCTCCTTTTTATGGTACTTTAATTAAAGCACACTATGGCGGAAAGAGCAAGGTATAACAGAGAAAAGGCAGAGAAAAACCCCGGACCCAGAGGGTCCGGGGCGGAGAGAAATCATTTTCCAGGCTTGAAACCGTCCTTTAGGCTGACAGCCCGGTTGAATACCAACGCTCCGGGCTTGGAGTCCTTGGAGTCGGCGCAGAAATAGCCCAGGCGGAGGAACTGGAACCGGTCGGCAGGCTGGGCGGCGGCCAGAGAGGCCTCCAGCTTGCAGCCCTCCAGCACCTCCAGAGAGCCGGGGTTCAGGCAGTCCAGGAAGTCCTTGTCCCCGCCGTCTGGATTCTCGTCAGCAAAGAGGTTATCGTACAGCCGGACCTGAGCGTCCACGGCGGTGGAGGCGTCCACCCAGTGGATGGTAGCCCCCTTCACCTTCCGGCCGTCAGCGGGATTCCCGCCGGAGCTGTCCGGGTCATAGGTGGCCAGGATCTCTACCACCCGACCGCTCTCGTCCTTGACACAGCCGGTGCAGGTAATCAGATAGGCTCCCTTCAGGCGGCACTCCGGGCCCTCGGGATACAGCCGCTTATACTTGGGGATGGGCTGTTCCATAAAGTCCTCCTCCTCCACATACAGGTGGCGGGAGAAGGTGACAGAGCGGGTGCCGGCGGCGGGATCGTTGGGGTTGTTCTCCACCTGGAAGGTCTCAGACTGGCCCTCAGGGTAGTTGGTGATGGTCAGCTTAATGGGGCGCAGCACGGCCATGGCACGCTGGGCGTGGTCGTTCAGGTCCTCCCGCAGACAGTGCTCCAAAAAGCCGTACTCCACGGTGGAGGTGTTCTTGGCCACACCGATGCGGTCGCAGAAGTTCCGGATGGCGGCGGGGGTGTAGCCCCGGCGGCGCAGGCCACACAGAGTGGGCATCCGGGGGTCATCCCAGCCGGACACATAGCCCTCCTCCACCAGCTTGCGCAGCTTCCGCTTGCTCATGACAGTATAGTTGATGCCCAGGCGGGCGAACTCGATCTGCCGGGGGCGGCTGGGCACGTCGGTGTTGTTGATGACCCAGTCGTACAGGGGGCGGTGGTCCTCATACTCCAGGGAACACAGGGAGTGGGTGATGCCCTCCAGGGCATCCTGGATGGGGTGGGCAAAGTCGTACATAGGGAAGATACACCACTTGGTGCCCTGGCGGTGGTGCTCAATATACCGGATGCGATAGAGCACCGGGTCCCGCATATTAAAGTTTCCGCTGGCCAGGTCAATCTTGGCCCGGAGGGTGTACTTGCCTTCAGGGAACTCGCCGGCCCGCATCCGCTGAAACAAATCCAGGGACTCCTCAACGGGGCGGTCCCGCCAGGGGGAGCGGGCTGGGGTGTTCACATCGCCCCGGTACTCCTTAAACTGCTCCGGGGTGAGTTCACACACGTAGGCCAATCCTTTTTTGATCAGGCCGATGGCCAGCTCATAGGTCTTCTCAAAGTAGTCGCTGCCGTAAAAGAACCGGTCTCCCCAGTCGAAGCCCAGCCAGTGAATGTCCTCCTGGATGGCGTCCACGAACTCCGTGTCCTCCTTGGCGGGGTTGGTGTCGTCCATGCGCAGGTTGCAGATGCCGCCGAATTTTTCAGCGGAGCCAAAGTCGATGATCAGCGCCTTGCAGTGGCCGATGTGAAGATAACCGTTGGGTTCGGGAGGGAAACGGGTGTGGACCTGCATCCCGGCGAACCGCCCTCCTTCGGAGATATCCTCCTGGATGAACTGGTGGATAAAGTTCTGGCTCTCGCCAGATTCCCCATCCGTGCCGCCGGCGGCAATCTTGATCTCTTCCGACATATGTGTCCCTCCTGTTTCTTTTCCAGGTATGAAGGTCTGGCAGACCGACATAGCATTAACTGGTTCATTCTACACCATTCTTGATATGGATTGCAAGGGTTTCCTACGGATATTCTGTCCTTCCGGGGGGAAGTTAAAAAACTTTTGGAAAAATTTGTCCCTGTGTGACAAGGTTACGGAAGAAACCGGGGGTGGCAGATAGAATCATAGCAGAAAGGGGGCCACGGAAATGACTGGGAGAAAAGCGGTAGTAGACCGGCGGCTGTGCGTAGCCTGCGGCACCTGTGTCAAGGTATGTCCCAAGGAGGCGATTGCCGTGCGCAAGGGGCTGTACGCGGAGGTTTCCCTGCAACAATGCGTAGGCTGTGGTCTCTGCGCCAGAGCCTGTCCGGCAGACATTATTCAGATTAGGGAGGTGGCAGCCGGATGAATCGGCAAAAGCGTTGGTATGATTATCTCTGGGTGGCGTCCCTGCTCTATCTGATCCTGGGATTTTTTAATATCTTGTTTGCCTGGCTGGGTCTACTGTGTTTCGCGATCCCACTGATCATGGCGGCAGCGGGCAAGGACAAGGGGTACTGCAACCGCTACTGCGGCCGGGGGCAGCTGTTTGCCCTGCTGGGAGGAAAATGGAAGCTGTCCCGCGGACTCCCGATCCCCCATTGGCTCAAGTCCAAATGGTTTCGATATGGTTTTCTAACCTTCTTCATGGCCATGTTTCTCAATATGCTCTACGTCACCTGGCTGGTGTTTGCCGGAGTCGGGGAGCTAAGGCAGGCGGTTACACTGCTGTGGACCTTCAAGCTGCCCTGGCACTGGGCCTATCCGGTTCAGGTCACTCCTTGGATCGCGCAGTTTGCCTTTGGTTTTTACAGCGTTATGTTTACCTCCACAGTGCTGGGCCTGGTCACCATGTTCCTGTTCCGCCCCCGAACCTGGTGTGTCTACTGTCCGATGGGTACCATGACACAGATGATCTGCACGGTCAAGCACGGAAGAAAGGAATAGTTTTTTCTCTTTGCAAGAACGAAAAAATGGATATAATAAATATATAGAAAGAAGGTGGCTCCATGACCTATGATATCATCGTATTGGGCAGCGGCCCGGCGGGGCTGGCTGCCGCTGTTGGGGCCAGGGGCCGTGGCAAGCGCGTGCTGGTCATTGGCAACCGGTGGCAGGACAGCCCCCTGGCCCGGGCGGAGCAGGTAGACAACTACCTGGGCCTGCCCGGTCGGACTGGCCATGAGATGCTGGAGGAATTCCAGCGCCACGCCGAGCAGATGGGGACCGAGTTTCTGACTGGAAAAGCCATCTCCCTCATGGCCTGGAAGGGGTTTATGGTCACGGTGGGCAGCCAAGTGTACGACAGCCGGGCCCTGATCCTGGCCCCTGGGGTCATCCGCCAGGCCAAATATCCCGGCGAGGAGGAGTATCTGGGCCGGGGTGTGAGCTACTGTGCGACCTGTGACGGAATGCTCTACCGGAACAAGCCCGTCGTGGTGGTGGGGCGTTCTCCGGACGCCCCACATGAAGCCAACTATCTGAAAAGCCTAGGGTGCCAGGTCACCTATGTCGCCGCCAGAGAGCCCCAGGGACTGGATCAGGAGATCCCCTTTGTCCGGGCCGGTCGGCTGGCGGTCAAGGGGGAGCAGGCCGTCACCGCCCTGGAGGCGGACGGAGCCTCTATTCCCTGCGCCGGCATTTTTATCCTGCGCCAGGCGGTGGCCCCCACCGATCTGCTCCCCGCCCTGGAGACGGAGGAGGGCTACATCAGGGTGGACCGCCGGATGGCCACCAATGTAGAGGGTGTGTTCGCTGCCGGCGACTGTACTGGCGGGCCCCTTCAGGTGGCCAAAGCGGTCGGAGAGGGCCACGTGGCCGCACTATCTGCCTGTGAATATCTAGACCAGATAAAATAGAGCGGTCGATATCCCCCCGCTGTCGACAGGGATAAAAAACTAATATTAAAAAATACAGGAAAGGAAGTATACAAATGACTCATTTCAACAAAGAGAGCTTCGATAAGGCCTTGGACCAGGGCAAGCTGATGATGGTGGACTTCTGGGCTGACTGGTGCGGCCCCTGCCGTATGCTGGGTCCTGTCATCGAGGACCTGGCTGACCGGTACGAGGGAAAGGCCGTAGTCGGCAAGGTAAATGTGGATGATGAGCAGGAGCTGGCTATCCGATATGGCGTCATGTCCATCCCCACTGTCATCTTCTTCAAGGATGGCAAGGAGATTAACCGGAAGGTGGGCGTCATGCCAGAGAGCGCCTTCACCGAGGTGCTGGACAAGGAACAGTAAGAGCTCTTGTGGAAGGATTTCAGGGGAGAGGGAAACCTCTCCCCTTCCTCTTTTCTCTGCCAGGACTGGCAGGTGGCAGGGTCATTGCATCTTATTTTTCTCTTGCCGACAAGGAAACTTCAAACATACATTTCGCGCCTTCTTTTTCGCAATCTTAAATCCGCACAACTGGTTTTAACAGGCAATCCATATCGGCATCGGAATCTTTCTCCGCCTGTGTTGCGCTTCCCTGAAAAAAAGTTATAATAGAAGTCGAATCCTGTTGAAAGAGGAGATATATTTTGTACATTGCCGACCTTCATATCCACTCCCGGTTTTCCCGCGCCACCAGCAGGGACTGCGACGCCCCTCACCTGGACTGGTGGGCCCGGCGGAAGGGCATCCAACTGCTGGGCACCGGGGATTTCACTCATCCGGCCTGGCGGGCCGAGCTGAAGGAGCAGCTGCTCCCCCTGGGGGATGGGACTTACACCCTACGGGAGTCCTTCGCCCTGCCGGATGGTCTATCCTCCCCCCCGCCCCGATTCGTCGTCACTGGTGAGATCAGCTCCATCTATAAGCGGGATGGAAAGACCCGGAAGGTCCATAACCTTATCCTTCTCCCCTCTCTGGAGGCGGCGGACCTGCTGTCCACCAAGCTGGAGGCCATCGGGAACATCCGCTCCGACGGCCGGCCCATCCTCGGGCTGGACAGCCGGGATCTGCTGGAGCTGGCCCTGGACACCTGCCCGGAGGCGGAGTTCATTCCAGCTCATATCTGGACCCCTCACTTTGCCATGTTTGGGGCCTTCTCCGGCTTTGATTCCGTGGAGGAGTGCTTTGGTCCTCTTCGCTCCCACATCCATGCCGTGGAGACCGGCCTGTCCTCCGATCCGCCTATGAACTGGCGGGTGTCCGATCTGGACGGCCTCACCCTGGTTTCCAACTCCGACGCCCACTCCCCTGCCAAGCTGGGACGGGAGGCCAACCTGCTGGATGGAGACATCTCTTACTCCGGCCTGATCCACTCCATTCGAACAGGCCAGGACTTTCTGGGCACTGTGGAGTTCTTCCCCGAGGAGGGCAAGTACCACCTGGACGGCCACCGGAACTGCGGCGTCTGCCTCACTCCGGCGGAAACGCTGGCCAGAGGCGGCCTGTGCCCAGTCTGCGGCAGAAAGCTGACCATCGGCGTGGAGCACCGGGTGGAGGCCCTGGCCGACCGGCCCGCTGGCTTTCAGCCACAGAGGGCCAAGCCCTTCGAAAGTCTGGCTCCTCTACCAGAGGTTATCGCCGCCTCCACTGGCTCCTCCCCCACGGCAAAGGGGACCATGGAGCGGTACGAGAGCCTGCTCCACGGCCTGGGCCCAGAGTTCTATATCCTGCGCCAAGCCCCCATTCCAGACATCAGCCAGCTGGCCGGCCCCTGTGTGGCCGAGGGCATCCGCCGCCTGCGGCTGGGCGAGGTAGACCGCCGTCCGGGCTTTGACGGGGAGTATGGGGTCATCTCCCTTCTGACTCCCGGTGAGATCCAGCGATTCAGCGGTCAGTTTTCTCTTTTTGCCCCTGAGGAAAAGGGAGACTTCTCCCACAAATCCCAGGTCCTCCCCTCCCCCGCCGCCACCATCAAAGCGGCTGACGCCCCTCCTCGCGGGGAGGAATTGAACCCAGAGCAGCTGGCTGCTGTCACCGCCCCAGAGCCCGTGGTGGCCGTGGTGGCGGGGCCAGGTACAGGAAAGACCAAAACATTGGTCGCCCGTGTCGCCTATCTGGTGGAGGAGCTGGGGGTCCGCCCCCAGGAGATCACCGCTGTCACCTTCACAAACCAGGCCGCCGCCGAGATGCGCCAGCGGTTGGAGCGGCGTCTGGGCGGCAAGCGGGCTGTTTCCCCCATGACCATCGGAACTTTCCACGCTATCTGCCTGAAGCTGCTGGGCCAGGTCCGCCTAATCAGCCGGGGAGAGGGGCTGACAGCGGCCAGTCAGGTTCTCCAGTCCCTGGGCCGGAAAGGTTCCCCCAAGGAGCTGCTCCAGGGGGTGTCTCAGGTCAAAAACGGGTTTTCTCTGGAGGAGGCCGGGCTGGATGAGGAGGCCTATCGGGCCTACCGCTCCTATTTGGAGGCGCTGGGCGTTCTGGATTTTGATGACCTGCTGGCGGAGGGACTGAAGGTGGACACCGCCGGGCGTAAAAACTTCCGCTATCTTCTGATCGATGAGTTTCAGGACATCAACGATACCCAGTACGCCCTTGCCCGGCAGTGGTCCCAGGGCAGCCGGAGCCTGTTTGTCATCGGAGACCCCGACCAGTCCATCTACGGATTCCGGGGGGCCAGTGGCCGCTGTTTTCAGCGGCTGGCAGAAGATCTGCCCCACTTGCGCCAGATTTGCCTGGTGGAGAATTACCGCTCCACGCCCCAGGTGCTCCAGGCCGCCCTCCCTGTGATCCAAGCCGGGAAGGGCGACTCCAGGACGCTCTCCCCCAACTGCCCGCCCGGTCCTCCTGTGCGGCTTATCACCGCCCCGGACGACTTTGCCGAGGGGGTGTTGATCGCCAAGGAGATTGGACGGATGACCGGAGGGGTGGATATGCTGGAGGCCCAGCGCCTAGGCGCGTCACAGGAGGCCCGCGCCTTCTCCGATATCGCCGTCCTCTGCCGCACCCACCGGCAGCTGGAGCTGATTGAGAGCTGTCTCCGCCATGACGACATCCCCTGCGTCGTCAGCGGGCGGGAGGATTTCTGGGACTCCGACCTTGTCCGGGGAACCCTGGCCTTTTTCCGCTCTGTCCAGGTTCCCTGGGACGGGCCTGCGCTAGAGTCCGCCCTTCGCCTGGTGTTCCAGTGCCCCACTGACCTGGTCCAGAAGGCCCTGGCGGTGTGCCGGCCTCTGTCCTCTCTGGAAGAGCCGGTCCTGCGGGATGCCTTCCGTGGTTACGGCCACCTGGAGGCATGGCTGGATCAGGCCCTCTCCTGGCTCCCGCAGGTTCAAAAAGAAAAGCCTTGGCGGCTGGTGGAGCACTGGATCGAGCAGCGGGGCTCCTCCCCGGAGCTGGTACGGCTGAAAGGGGCGGCTGTGTTCCACCCTACCCTGGACAGCCTGTGGAACGCCCTGATCCTGGGCCAGGAGGGGGACCTGTGCCGGGCATCCGGCAAAGGCTGGCAGTCCGGAGCTGTCCGGCTTATGACACTCCACGCCTCCAAGGGGCTGGAGTTTCCGGCCGTCCTGCTGGCTGGTCTCAAGGCCGGCTCCCTGCCGCTGGAGACCAAGGGCAGGCCAGCCGATCTGGAGGAGGAGCGCCGGCTGTTCTATGTGGGCATGACCCGCGCCAAGGAGGAGCTGATCCTTACCACCGCCGGAGAGCCCTCCCTCTTCCTGGCAAACCTTCCGACAACGGTCCGGCGGGAAAGGCTGACCGCCCGTCCCGCTCCCCCCGCGGAGCAGCTCTCCCTGTTTTAGCGGACAGCAGTCTACGTTTCTTTCTCCATATCCACACAGGAAAAGGCGGCGGCCAAGAAGCTTCTTGGCCGCCGTTGCGTGTGGTTCCTTTGCTCTAGGCTTTCTGAGTTAACAATCCTCCCCTCTCCAAGCGGAGACAATCAGGAGAATTTTTTCGTCCTATTTTCAGCCTATATTTTTTTCGGGAGCGCAACTTCTTCGGACCATTTCCGTCTTGATGGATAGAAACGAAACCGCAAGGAGGAGCTCCCTATGAAAAAACATCGCTATTTTCTTTTCGCCGCCTGCGCCGCACTGGCAGGCTGCGGCCTGTTCCTATGGATGTCATCCGCCGTAAACAGACCCTTTGCTCACCTAGACTCGGCGGATCTCGCCTGCGTCACCGTCCGTCTCTCCCCGCCGGACAAAACGCTTCTTATTCCCGAACCCGGCCAGCTGGTGGAATATCTGAAGGATACCGTAATTTACCAGAGGGACGATTCCTACCAGGATTACTGTGGACAGGCCGTCACCTTCTCTCTCACCATGGCTGATGGCAGCCAGACCAGCGTCATGGCCTTCAGTCCCTTCCTTGTGATCGACGGCGTGGGGTACCGGACCAAACACGAGCCATGCGAGGCCCTCAACCGCTTTGCAAATAAGCTGCTAAACGACCCAGCTGCTCCCGTGATTTTAGAAGACCCACCCGCACTGGCCGTCGTCAGCGGCGACGCATCCCTCGGCGCTCTGCTGGGCAGCTATCAATGGCAGAGGAAAGGCGACGGGGATAGCTTTGAGAACATCCTCTCAGACAGTCCCCATCCTCTGGACTGCGGGGAGCTGCTGTCTCCCCTGGACACTGGAGAGCAGACCGCTGTTCTGCGCTTTGCGGAAGCTCCGGACGAAATCTTAAACGTGCGCTGCTGGAGCGAGGCGGATCTGGGCAGCCCGGACGCCGTCGGCCAGCCCGTGGTCCTCCGCGGGAATGAGATCGAGCTGCAGCCAGGCGGCTATATCTACGAGGTCCATGCCGCCTGGGCGCCAGAGAGCGGATATGGAGGTACTGCATCCTACTCCTTTTATGTCAAATCTACCTGGTAACGCAGATGCGGGGCACCCTCTCCCACACCTACGATAAACAGGAATTTTTCAGGGAGAAACCGGCATACTATCACCTGTCGCAGAATTTCAACCGCTCTGGGAGAATGGGATATGAACTTTGGATGCAGCAGCTTTTCCTGGAAAACAAAAGATGGCCGCCACCTTTTAGGCCGGACATATGACCAGCTTGGGGATCTGAGGGCCAACCGGGTTATCTGTGTCCCCAAAGGGTCACCCTGTCTGCCTGGGCTTCAGCCAGCCGGGCGGGAGGTCACGGCACACTATGGCTATACGGGCATGGCGGTGCTGGGATATGGGGAACCCATCCTTGTAGACGGCGTCAATGAGGCCGGACTAATGGGCGCGCTGCTCCACTACCCGGAGTACGCCATTTACCCACCAAAGCCCAGGCCGGACCAGATGGCGGTACATCCAGGCCGTCTGCTGGCATATCTCTTTGGCCTCTGTTCTGGGGTGGAGGAAGTCGCCGCTCTCTTACCCACCGTCGCACTGGTAGACGATCTCTCTCTGGGCAGCCCTCTGCCGGCCCACTATATCTTCAGTGATCGAAGCGGTGAGGCTGCTGTCCTGGAGCCCGACGCCGGCGGGCTGAAGCTCCACCGCCATACTATTGGAGTATTGACCAACAGCCCTGACTATCTCTGGCACAGGACCAATCTGCGGACCTATGTGGGGACCACCAACCTACCAAAACCGCCTCATTCCATCGCAGGGCATGAGATTCGCGCCTTCGGAGAGCGGCTAGGAGGTGGTTTTGGCCTGCCTGGGGACTATACCTCCCCCTCCCGATTTGTCCGTATGGCGTTTATGAAGGAGTTTGCCGTAGAAGGAATAGACGAATTGGACGGAGTATCCCGGATGTTCCGCGCCTTTTCCCCGGTGAACATTCCAGAGGGACTGTCCAGGACGTCCCCGGATGCCGAGGAGTATCAACAGACCCTCTGTATCTCAGTCATGTGCGCCGAAAGCGGCATCTACTATTTTTCCCCCGCGCAAAACCGACGCATCTCCGCCGTCCGACTACCTCGCGGCGCCGGGGCCATTCGACAGTTCCCTCTGGGGGAGCGCCAGGATGTGAATTATAGAAATTGAAAACCGCGCCCCCACAAGGTTAATACCTCGCAGGGGCGCTCTTTTTACGCGGCGATTACCATTTTTTCAATTGGAATCCCTCGCTCATACATCCTGACATAGATGTTCACACACTGTCGGTAGCAGGCGAAACACCGTTGGATTGTATTGGGATCGCTGTATGATTTCCAGAATCCACAGCAAGTAAAATTTTGTCCCCGGTTTTCGATGAAGCCTACCACATCCCTGAGGGGATAACCTAGAAATACACCAATCTCATGGGGAAAATCCGATTGGGCCGACAGGCGCTCCGCCAGCTGGTCCAACATTTGCTCTGTCCCGCTCCCCCTGTACCCCATCCCCACCAGAAAACCGCGGCGATCCGTCGCTCCTAGGGACTGCTCTAGCTGGCTGCCGCGGTACACATACACCAAGGCGGAGCCGGCCTCTCTCCGCTCCAGCAGTACACGGACAGACAGGCCGAGGGCCTCCAGGCGCTGGTCCCAAAACCGCACCTTCTTCCGCACGTTCTCTAAGTCCTCCGCCGTAATACAGAACAGGCTGCCCGGCTTCAGGCCCGCCAGAGTAGGGGCGCACTGTCTAACTAGCATTGCTTCAAACGTCCGATCCATGGGGCGTCTCCTTTCACAGGCAACTCGATAGTAGTTTTCCCCCGAACGGGTCAGATATCCGCTCGGAGGAATCTGTAAGGGAAAGCGGGGAGGGATCTAAATAAGCAGAACAGCGGGGTCCAGTCCTACCAGGCAGCCAGCTTTCTGCCCAGCTCCCGGCACTTCTCCTGGGCACTTGCATCAGGAGTCTCGTTGGCAATCAATCCATTTTCGTCGTAGAGATTGGCGCCATGCTCGTCACACCGCTTGCACCAATCCCGCATCCACTGTCCATCACCCCAACCATAAGATCCAAACAGGGCAATTCTCTTACCGTTCAGGAAGCTTTCTATCCCAGAGAACATGGGATCAAATTCCATCTCCTCCAACACCTCAGCCCCCATAGCGGGACAGCCAAAGGCCACTACGTTGAACTCAGAGAGACGGGCGGTGGAAAAATCGGCCGGCCCCATCAGCGTCACCTCAGCTCCGGCCTCTTTTGCCCCTTCCGCAATACAGTTGGCCATGACCTCTGTGTTCCCGGTGCCGCTCCAATAGACGATTGCTAATTTGTTCATACTTATGCTCGCTCCTTTACTTGAGGCATTCAGACAATGGTTTGTTCTCCGAAGTTAGATATAACTAACCTCCGTTTAAAAAAATAAGGTCCGCCCGTTTCGTGGTTAGTTTATACTAACTTCTTCTAAAGAATAACATAGTATATCTGATCTGTCAATCCCCTTTTCTGAAAAATTTACTTCTCCCCAGAACTGTTGACGACCGCTGAAAAATGACCATATTAGCCATGCATCCTCCTCCGCTCATAGAGCGTTTCTGTTTTGAGCAGAAGTTAGTTCTTTCTAATTTGTTGCTAAATCTCTTACGCATTTTTTGAAATACAAACAAATAGGAGAGGATTTTATGGTAAAAATCATACTGGGAATCGAAGTATGGCCCGCTCTATGTATGAGGCCCATATTAATGAGGCCAACTGTAAGGCCTGCCCCATCAAAAACCATCGGAAAGGCCTGACAGATGTCATCGTCGAGGAGACCCTGAATGATGATACCCTTTGGAATGCTGTGGCGCATGCTGGGTACCGCCTGCTGTCTATGCAGAGCGAGCCATATCAAAAAAGGGGGTGTTTTCGCAAAAGTCGCCAGCCACTGTCTTCCAACTTTTTCCGAGTCTGCCCTAGGCCCTTGCCCAGCAATTCCCAATTTAAATATTTTTCTCCGGCCATATGCGGAAGCAGATCTGTCCATCCCCCTCCGGTCCCTCCATTCTCGAATATTATATGAACGAATTGTATTTCTTTTATGAATTTTAGCACTCACCTCTTGACAGTGCTAAAGTTGGGATTATAATGGGCTTGAACCTTGAGAGAGGGGGCACATGATCCCCTCCCAAAAAGTTCCTCCAGCTCTCTCCAAGGGCCGAGCAAAGTATTCGTTATTTGAATGGAGGAATGAATTATGTCTAACAACAAGTATTTGGCCGAGCGTCTGTTTGATGACTTTTGGGGGGATGGATTTCCCACCGCTCCGATGTGGACTGGTCACGACCCTCTGTATGGCAAGCACGTTAAGAATCTGATGAAGACCGACGTACGGGAAACAGAGAATTCCTATGAGTTGGACATCGATCTGCCTGGCTTCCAGAAAGAGGAAATGACTGTGGAACTTCGAGACGGCTATCTGTCCATCCGTGCCGCAAAGGGACTTGACAAGGAGGAAAAGGACAAAAAAGGCACTTATATTCGTCAGGAGCGTTATACCGGCGCATGCAGCCGCAGCTTCTACGTTGGTGATGTGGAGCCTGAGGAGGTGTCCGCTAAGTATGAAGACGGTATCCTGAAGCTGACGTTGCCCAAGAAGGAAACAAAGGAGCTCCCCCAGCACAACCGGATTGCGATTCAGTGATTCGCGCGCTTCTTAAACTTCCATTTTTCTCTTGTACCTCTCAATACAATATCTAAAAACCCTCTGCCCATTTGAAAATGGGCAGAGGGTTTTTAGATTATGAAAAAGAACACAAGGCTTTCCTCTGGCAGAATCCGCTTTTCGTCCTTTTTTCCAAAAAGGACATATGAAATGGACAATCAAACCTTAATCTGGAATGTTAAGATATATGACGGCACAGGGGGCCAGCCGATTGCCGGATGCCCCCCTCCGTTTCCGGCCACTCTCTGCCTGCCCGTTCCGCACTATTCAAAGATGGCCCGGGACAACTGCAACGGCTGTTCGCAGCGGTTGTCGATATCCATTCCATTATCAGAGAAAACTCTGCCCTGGAAATCCGGTGCGATCTCCGTGGGAACCTTGTCCAGTTGCGCCGCAGTCCCGTTATTCCGGAACAGGTTGTATGGATTGGGAAAACTCACTTCGCCACCGCCATCGCTTTCATAATTTGTAACAGGCCGGAAGATCTATTTCTTCACTGCCGATTCTCTGGCGAACCTTTTTGGAGAGAAACAGTAAAGGAACGCTCAATGCGTTCCTCAGTACGTTAAGAAAAACTGGTCTGTATGCCATTGGCGAGATTGGGCTTTGTCCCTCCGCGCAGGGATGCCGCCGGGCTGCTTTCCCAGGTGGTCTCTGACTGCTGCGAGAGGATGAGCCTCCTCATCACTTCACCTTGAGTTCATCCAGTGGAACACAGTCTTTGGGGACAACCGGCTCATCGTCTCGCTCATTGGCCGACTCATCCACTACTCCCATATCATGATCTTCTCTGGAGAGAGCTACCGCTTCATCCAGTCTACGAGCCGTCAGACGAGTGGCGCGTGGTAAGAGCAGACTGTAGGATAAGATCGCCAGTAACTGCGCATTGCAAGGCTTGTGTTCCAATATTCTGCCTGCTAATTGTTCCAGATGGGACCGGCCTTCCTCCCATATGACGTTGCCTGCTGTGCGGATGTTTCTTTCTACAGCTTTCCAATTTGTCCGATACCTCTTTGCTACATCCGGATATACCCATTTTGTTACCAGCATCAGACGGTCCGGATGTTCCGCGCACAACTGTACTGCATAGGCAGTATAGAAGAAGCCTGTATAGTTGGCGGTGACACCAAGACGGTATAGCAGTTCATAGATCTCCATGACCTTCCTCCTCTGCAATGTCTTCCTCTGGTGGGTACGGAACTTTTTTAATCACTTCCGGGCAGTCTTTCTCTATCCCGTCTACAATTTTATCAATGGTATCTGCGGTTGGATTACCTTGTTCCGTGCGATACAGATAAAGATTGGACAGTGATATGTCAAAATCTAATGCTATTTCAGTATAAGTTTTTCCTGTGATTTCCTGATATGCTTGCAGGAGTTCAGAAATATAGCGTCTGACTCTTTTCGCCACAAAAATCTCTCCTCTCGATAATTATGGCAGAAATAGACGCTATGTGACAACTTATATATCGGAATTTTTATCCTCCGGCCATCTTCTTGAAAACGTGGAATTACTACTGAAGTACAAGAAGGGGATCTTCTCTGACCTGATGTTCCCATCCCGGAGCAAGCCGGAGCAGCCCATCGATCCGGGCTATGCGCGAAAGAGGCTCCAGATCATCCTGGAGAGCGCTGGGTGCAAGGGGGCAGATTCTTCCCTGTCTGTGGTAAAATTGTGTTCAAACGAAAAATCACCGCCGATTTGGCGGTGATTTTTCTTAAAAATGGTGGACCTGATCGGATTCGAACCGACGACCCCTACAATGCGAATGTAGTGCGCTCCCAACTGCGCTACAGGCCCATACTCAAATCTGGTCTTCACTATCTGTACAATTGATAGCAGGCCCCTTCTGGAACTATAGCCTGCCAAGCTTTATGATACATCACTTATGTGGCTTTCTTATTATATCAAAATTTTTCCCGTTGTAAAGCCCCAAAATTTCTTTTCTCCTTCTTCCGCTTTCAAGGCACCCAGGCCTCACGCACAAAAAGCAGATCCGCACTATCTTCGTTTTTGTCCAGAATCACTGCCAAAGTTTACAATTTGCTCTTTTTTATCCGTGCGGAGTGTGATATACTAATTAGGATTGTAAATCAATTCTCAGAGCATATCATACACAGAACCGAGAGGTGTTTATCCATATGAGCCTGTTTACCAAACTATTCGGCACTTCCTCCCAGCGGGAATTGAAGTCGATCTATCCCATCGCTGACAAGGTTGACGCCCTGGAGGACGAGTACAAAGCCCTCACCGACGCCCAGCTCCAGGCCAAGACCCCGGAGTTGAAGCAGCGGCTGGCCAACGGGGAAACCCTGGACGATATTCTGCCTGAGGCTTTTGCTGCCTGCCGTGAGGCTGCTTGGCGTGTTCTTGGGATGCGTCCCTACCGGGTCCAGGTAGTAGGCGGCATCGTCCTGCACCAGGGCCGTATCGCTGAGATGAAAACCGGTGAAGGCAAGACCTTGGTGGCCACCCTGCCCGCCTATTTGAACGCCCTGGCCGGAAAGGGCGTCCATGTGGTTACGGTCAATGACTATCTGGCCAAGCGTGACTCCGAATGGATGGGCAAGGTCTTCCGTTTCATGGGCCTTACCGTCGGCTTGGTCATCCACGGGGTCATGGGTGAGGAAAAAAAGGCCGCTTACCGGGCTGACATCACCTATGGCACCAACAACGAGTTCGGCTTTGACTACCTGCGGGACAACATGGCCATCTATTCCCAGGAGCTGGTCCAGCGGGGCCACGCCTTTGCTATCGTGGACGAGGTGGACTCCATCCTCATCGATGAGGCCCGCACCCCCCTAATCATCTCCGGCCAGGGAGAGAAGTCCACCCAGCTCTACACTGTGGTGGACCAGTTTGTCTCCCGGCTAAAATGCCAGCGCATCGCGAAGGTGGATGAAAAAGAGGAAGAGGACGCGGATATCGACGCGGACTATATCGTGGATGAAAAGGCCCGGACCGCCACCCTCACCGCTCCCGGCATCAAAAAGGCGGAGGCCTTCTTCAACATTGAAAACCTGGCTGATCCGGAGAACACCACCCTGTCCCATCACATCAACCAGGCTATCAAGGCCCGGGGCGTGATGAAGAAGGACATCGACTATGTGGTCAAGGATGGCCAGGTCATCATTGTGGACGAGTTCACCGGCCGTCTGATGTTTGGGCGCCGCTACAATGAGGGGCTCCACCAGGCCATCGAGGCCAAGGAGCACGTGGAGGTGGCCAACGAGTCCAAGACTCTGGCTACTATCACCTTCCAAAATTATTTTCGACTGTATGATAAGCTGTCCGGCATGACGGGCACCGCCATGACTGAGCAGGAGGAGTTCGGCACAATCTACGAGCTGGACATCGTGGAGATCCCCACCAACAAGCCTCTGGCCCGTATTGACGACCCCGATGTGGTATATAAAAACGAGGCGGGCAAGCTGAGAGCCATCGTGGCTCAAATCGAGGCCTGCCACGCCAAGGGCCAGCCAGTGCTGGTAGGCACTATCTCTATCGAGAAATCGGAAGAGCTGTCTGAGATCCTCAAGCGTAAGGGCATTAAACACAATGTGCTCAACGCCAAGAACCATGAGAAGGAAGCGGAGATCGTCGCCCAGGCTGGCAAATTTGGCGCTGTCACCGTAGCTACCAATATGGCTGGCCGCGGCACTGACATCATGCTGGGCGGCAATGCCGAGTTTTTGGCTAAGGCTGATCTGCGTAGGGCTGGCATGACCGATGAGCTCATCGCTGAAGCCACCGGCTTTGCTGAGACAGACAATCAGGATATTTTGGACGCCCGCAAGCAGTTCTCCCAGGCGGAGGCCAAGTACAAAGAGGAGATCCGGGATGAGGCGGACAAGGTCCGTCAGGCGGGCGGCCTGTTCATCCTCGGTACCGAGCGCCACGAGTCCCGGCGCATTGACAACCAGCTTCGTGGCCGCGCTGGTCGTCAGGGTGACCCCGGCGAGACCCGCTTCTTCCTGTCCCTGGAGGATGACATCATGCGCCTGTTCGGCTCTGAGCGGGTGATGAACATGATGGAGAAGCTGGGCGTGGACGAGGATACCCCCATCGACGCCAAAATGCTGTCCGGCGCCATCGAAAACGCTCAAAAGCAGGTGGAATCCCGGAATTTTCAGACTCGTAAAAACGTTCTGCAATATGACGACGTGATGAACACCCAGCGTGAGGTCATCTACAAACAGCGCCGTCAGGTCCTGGACGGTGAGGACCTACAGAATTCCATTCAGAACATGCTCCACTCTATGGTAGAAGGGGCTATCCAAGGCCATATGGGAGAACAGCGCCACATGACTGCCCAGGACTTCCACGAGGCCACTGCCCCCTTCCGCACCATGTTCCCTCTACCCCAGCTGTCTGACCAGGATCTGGAACAGTATGACGCCCAGGGGCTGGTAGAGTTGGTATCCAACACCGCCCGTGAGTTTTACGCCCAAAAGGAGCAGGAATTTGGCTCCCCTATTATGCGGGAGTTGGAGCGGGTCATTATGCTCCGGGTGGTGGACGAGCACTGGATGGACCACATCGACGCCATGACCGAACTGCGCCAGGGCATCGGACTGCGGTCCTACGCCCAGACTGATCCCGTGGTGGCCTATAAGAAGGAAGGCTACGAAATGTTCGAGGCCATGGTGGCCGCTATCCAGGAGGAAACGCTCCGCCGCCTGTTCCTGGTCCGCCTGCGCAAGAACGAAGAAGTCAAGCGGGAGCGGGTGGCCAAAGTCACCAGCGAGAGCGGGGCCGACGACGGCACCGTCCAGAAGCGCCCGGTGAAAAAGGTCATCAAGATCGGCCGCAACGACCCCTGCCCCTGCGGATCTGGGTTGAAATGGAAGAAGTGCACCTGTAAGGAGTATCACCCCGATCAGCAGTAAGTCATTGGTATTTGGTCTGAAAGGAAAACAGCATAAGCAGCATTACCCAGAGCGGCTATCTCAAAAAAGCAAAAACGAGGCCCGGAACCGACGGTTCCGGGCCTCGTTTTTGCTTATTCTTTCCTCTCATCTACTCCCTGTTTTCTAATCCACGCCGTAGCGGCAGACAGCAGGGACAGCATGAGCAGGTTTGGCGGGATAAAAAGATTGACTGCTGGATTTGACAACCCATACCCCACCAGAAAAAAGGCCAACAGTCCGGTGTACATCCCCCATGTCCCCCAGAAGCAGGCCAGAACAGGGTGCTTTTTACACCAGAGCGTCAGCCAGCCCCACACCCAGAAGGGCACACTGTATACCAATGCGTCGTCCAGCCCCCATCCCTTGAGGAAAAAAACCAGCATAAAACAGAGCAGTCCAAATACGATTAAAATCAGCCCGATTATGGTCCGCACATCTCGGCGACTGTTTTCCCCCGCTGGATGACGACGGTGGGCTGGGATAGGTCTGCCGTCGGTTCCGCACCCCGGACAAGTTGGTCCAGGGAGGTTTCGAACAGTTCGCACATCTTGACCAGCTTATCCAGGTCAGGTACACTGGCGTCTGTTTCCCACTTGGACACACTCTGTCTTGAAACCCCCAGGGCGTCGGCCAGGTCGGTCTGGGACAGGTGGTGGGCGGTGCGCTGGGCACAGATGCGCTCCCCCAACGTCATATGACATCAAACCTTTCCTATGAGATGGTCTCAGTTTACTCCAGTCGGAGGGGATATGTACACCAAGTTGGCTTGGAAAATACGCAACTGCCAGTTGCACCGTCCTCGCAAGCCCCACATCCCTCGCTTTGCCCATCGGCCAGAGCTCACTCATTCCGCTGTTCCTTCTCTCCAAACCGCGGCCACTTTGTTGGGCCGCGGTTTGAGGTCGCCTTCGGTATTCCAAAGCCAATGCTACGTCAATTTCGTTCCCACGCCGGGGATGAGACTGACCAGCCAGGCGAATGGGATAGACAGCAGGAAGAACACCAATGCAAAGAAGGGCACCGAAATCACCGGAGAGAAGTCCAGAACAGAAAACCCGAACCAACGGAACACCAGCACCCACAGCTGATGGAACAGATAGATGCCAAAGGCGTAGGAACCAAGCTCATACACCGAGCGGCGGCGGGATCGCTCCTCGCTGATGCCCAGCACATAGCGAAACAGGACACAGAGGGCCAAGGCGGTGAGGACCACATTGGGTGAAGTGTAGAGATACCACAGCTCCCTTCCTCCCCCGAAAAGGGTATTCCCCATCAGGGTGAACACCATGCCCAAAATACCCAGGAGATAGAGGATAAACTCCGGCACTCGCCCGATGGTATAATGGCGCAGATACCAGCCCGCCACATAGCAGCCCACCCACCCCAGCACCAGATGGACCCGTAGGCGCTCCAGCTGGGCCGCGAGCAAGCTATTCGGATGGTAGGCCGACCACAGAGGGAGCAGGGAGGCAAAGAGGAAGCACAGAATTAGGAAGTACCGGACCTCTCCCCTGCTGGCGGACGAGGTAAACCGGTGGATCACCGGGTGAACCAGGTAGAGGCCAATGAGGGGGTAGAGCACCCAAAGGTGGTGGTAGGTATTCCCCTTAGCGGCGGATACCAGAGCGGCCCATACTCCCGACCAGGACAGCGCACCGCCCCCCAGCAGGTGGGCAGCCACCGCATACAGGGCCCCCCAGAATACCAGCAGGCAGAAGGCCGGAAGGGCCAGTCCCAGCATCGACGAGGCGAGACGGGGCTTCCCCTCCTCCAGAGCGAACATCCCCCAAAGCATGAACAGGGCTGGGACCGTCCAAGATGTGAGGCCCTCATAGACGGACAAGATCTGCCACGGGCCGGAGCCCACGGCCACACCTCCCTGCCCCTCCTGAGCCAGCAGGAGCATGATGGCGCACAGCACAGTGAAGGCCCGGAAAAAACCGGGCCAGCCCAGATTGCGATCTCCCTTCGCCATCACTTTGCCTCCGGCACGATCTCGATCCAATACCCGTCCGGGTCGGAGATGAAATAGATGCCCATGGCGGGATTCTCAAAGCAGATGCAGCCCATCGCCTTGTGCTTTTCATACATGGCGTCATAGTCGTCTGCGCGGAAGGCCAGGTGGAATTCGCACTCCCCCAGATCATAGGGTGTGGTCCGGTCCCGGAGCCAGGTCAGCTCCAGGGTGAAATCGCTGCCGGCCTCGTCCCCCAGGTAGACCAGCTTGAAGGAGCCGTCAGCTCCCTCCTTCTCCCGCACCGGGGTCAGATTCAGCGCCTGTTTGTAAAAGGCCAGGCTCCTGTCCAAGTCCAGGACATTGAAATTGAAATGATAAAATTTTGTCACGCAAATTCCTCCTTGATAGGGGCCAGCAGGCCCGGATACACTCACTTTGCCTTCTTATCGATCCATTCGGTTCTAAATTTCGAATAGACGATTTTCTGCTCGCTGTACAGTCCATAGTAGCCGGACAGCATATAGGCCACTCCGATACACAGGGCGTGGAGGGAAAGGCCCTCGCCCCCGAAAAGCTCAAAGGCCAGCATCAGGGCGCTCATGGGGCAGTTGGTAGCTCCACAGAAAACGGCCGCCATCCCCAAGGCCCCGGAAAAACCGTGGGGCAGTCCCAGCAGCGGTCCGGCCCAGGTACCAAAGGCGCAGCCGGTAAACAGGACAGGTACGATCTCTCCGCCTCGAAATCCGGCCCCCAGGGTAAGAGCGGTAAACAATATTTTAAGTAAAAAAGCCTCCGGAATGGTTTCTCCAGACAGCATCCGCCGGATGACCGGGTCCCCCGCTCCGTTGTAGTCCTGATTGCCCACCAGCAGTGTCAGGGCCAGCACCAGCAGGGCCCCCACGGTCACTCGAAGCATGGTGCTGGGAAAATACTTCTGATACAGGCGGGGGGAGGCGTGCATCACTTTGCAGAACAGGATGGAAACCAGAGCGCACAGCACCCCCAGAACGGCTGTCTGGACCATAGTGGCGGGCCCCAACAGCGCCGCCGGACCGATCTCATACCCATGGCTGTGGATGCCGCAGAGCTGGGCTACCTGGAGGGACACCAGGGCGGCAGACACACAGGGGACAATGGCGGCGTAGTACATCACACCCACACTGACCACCTCCATGGCGAAGATGGCTGCCGTCAGCGGCGTGCCAAACAGGGCGGAGAAGGCGGCGGCCATGCCGCACATGACCATCACCCGGCCGTCCTTCTGGTCCAGCCTTATCTGCCGGCCCACAAAAGCGGCCAGGGAGCCGCCCAGTTGGAGAGCTGCCCCCTCTCTGCCGGCGGATCCCCCCACAAGGTGCGTGATGATGGTGGATAGGAAGATCAGGGGGGCGGTGCGCAACTTCATAGGCTCCGCCTCCCGCACGGCCACCAGCACCAGGTTTGTCCCCCGGTCCCGCTCCATGTGACAGATGCGGTAGATCAGTACGATGGACACACCACCTGCGGGCAGCAGCCATACCACCCGCGGCACCTCTCCCCGCAGCTGGGTGGCCCAGTCTATCCCATAGTAAAAGGCCACGCCCACCACGCCCACCAGCGCCCCGATGGAGCAGGCGTACAGGAGCCACTTCAGGAAGGAGATCCCCTCCTCTATGTGCCCCCTGACCCGGTCTGACGGCTGATACACTTCTTTCTCCCCCCTGGAGCGGCCCACATACCACCTGCCGCTTCCCTCTCGATACTCCAAATTATATCATAGAACATCGGCTTTTGCATCGGTTTTTTCCAGTCTCCTGGCAAAAGCAGGGCCCCACACACCTCCCAATTACCCTTTGGACAGATTTTAGACATTTAGATATAAATAACCTCCCTCGGTCAAAATGACGAGGAGAGGTATCTGCGCCGATAACAACTGATAGAGAATTATTCAGCATCTTGATTCGCTGGAGTTTTTAATGTAATGCCGTATACCGTATTTATTTGTAGCGGGTCGCTTTCCGCTATCTCACCATTATAGTACACAACAATTTCATCGCCAACAGATATATCGGTATAGCTGTCTTTGTTTTCCACATCTAAAGAAACTTTACAACTTGCCCCGTTAGGATATCCCTGTGTATTGATATAGATGATAATTGCGTTATCTCTTACTTCTTCCACAGTTCCGGTAATACTTGGCTCATTTTCTATGATATAATTCATGGTTCGATTGTCGCAGCCCGCTAATCCTAATATGCAGACCAAAGTCAAAAAAAGTGCTGTCCATCTTTTCATATTCATACCCCATAAAATCCAGTTTATCTTTATATTTACTGTATCCTATTTTTCTGATTTATTCAATACTCAGTGAAAAGGACGGAGTAAAAACCCATCAGTCCAAATGTAAACAGGGAGCCCACACAGACGCCCCTTGCATAACGCTGATAGATGTGCTATCATTTATTTTATATTCTTATCTATTAAGGGGGAATTTCCGTGGTTGGGGACCATATATGGCCCATCCTATTTGCTGTTAGTCTGCTGGTCAACGTACTCCTGCTGGCCCGCAAGCCGCTCCTGAGGCTGCTTCGCCGGGAGGACGAGGTATCCGAGGACGAGATCATGGCTATGGTGGAGGAGGGCGAGGAGTCCGGCGCCATCCAGTCCAACGAAAAAGAGCTCATTGAGAATATCTTTGAATTCAACAACATCACCGCAGAGGATGTCATGATCCACCGCACCGACATGGTGACCCTGGCATTGGATGAGGAGGAGGACGTCATTCTGGACACCATCCGCCAGTCCGGACTGTCCCGATTCCCGGTTTATCAAAACGACGTAGACGATATTGTGGGTATTCTATCCACCCGGGAATATCTGCTCAACTTCCACCTGCCCGATCCCAAACCCATTCGTGAGCTGCTCCGTACCGCCTATTTTGTCCCCGAAAGTGTGCCCGCCGATGTGCTGTTCCGGGATATGCAGGGGAAAAAGACCCACATGGCCCTGGTGGTGGACGAGTACGGCGGAACCAGCGGCTTGGTCACTCTGGAGGACCTGCTGGAGGAGCTGGTGGGCAACATCTACGACGAATTTGACCCCCAGGAGGAGCAGGATATCATCCGTCTGGAGGACAACAAGTGGCGTGTGTCCGGCTCCGCCGACCTGGAAGAGCTGGCCGAGGCCCTTGACTTGGACCTGTCCGACGAGGACCTGGATTATGATACGCTGGGCGGCCTGGTGTTTTCCCAGCTCTCCGTCATCCCAGACGACGGCAGCCGGCCCATAGTGGAGGCCCTGGGACTGCGTATCCAAGTGGAGGAACTGTGTGACCGCCGGGTGGAGTGGGCGCTGGTTGAAAAACTGGAGCAGCAAGTCCCCACCGGAGAGCCAGCCCCCAACAAATGACCTTTCTTTCAGGCGGAATAGTCTTGCTCCAGGGCTGTTCCGCCTGATTCTTTTCCATCAACAGAAGGAGGAATTTCTATGGACGCCCCCATCCAGGCCGTCTCCCTGACCAGAAAGCCAGGCGGTCCACTGGCCCCCACCGCTCCCTTTGGGCTGGAGCGGGCCCGCACGGCCCAGCGATTTCACGCCAGCTTCCCCCAGTATGCCCCCACCCCCCTAGCCAGCCTGAACCGTCTGGCCGCCCATCTCGGAGTGGCGGCCATCCATGTGAAGGATGAAAGCCGGCGGTTCTCTCTCAACGCCTTTAAGGTGTTGGGCGGGAGCTACGCCATAGGGCGCTATATTGCTCGGGAGCTGGGGCTGGCGCCGGAGGATCTGACCTTCTCTCTGCTCACCTCCCCCCATGTCCGGGATCGGCTGGGCCAGCTCACCTTTGCCACCGCCACCGACGGGAACCACGGTCGAGGGGTGGCCTGGACCGCCGCCCAGCTGGGCCATCGGTCCGTGGTCCGGATGCCCAAGGGCAGCTCCCCAGAGCGGCTGGCCAATATCCGGGCTCTGGGGGCAGACGCCTCTGTCACGGACCTGAACTATGACGACACCGTCCGCCTGGTCCAGCAGCAGGCTCAGGAACAGGGCTGGGTAGTGATTCAGGACACAGCCTGGGAGGGTTATTGGGATATCCCCGCCTGGATTATGGAGGGCTACACCACCATGGCCCTTGAGGCGGTCCGCCAGTTGGAGGACCGCCCTCCCACCCACCTTTTCCTTCAGGCTGGAGTAGGCGCGATGGCCGGGAGCCTGGCCGCCTTTTTCGCTGACTTCTACGGCCAGGACCGTCCCAAAGTCGTCATCGTGGAGCCCCACCGGGCCAACTGTCTGTTCCATACGGCCCAGGCCAATAACGGCCAGCTCCATCGCGTGGATGGGGCGCTGGACACGATCATGGCCGGTCTGGCCTGTGGAGAGCCCTGCTCTATCTCCTGGGATATCCTGCGGGACCACGCGGACCATTTTCTCTCTGTTCCAGACTATGTGGCCGCTCAGGGAATGCGGGTGCTGGGCGCTCCCCTGCCCGGCGATCCCCAGGTCATCTCCGGTGAAAGCGGTGCCGCCACCCTCGGTCTTGTGACCGAAGTTCTGCGCCGAAAGGACCTGGCTCCGCTCAAGGAAGCCCTGGGCCTGGGCAAAGCTTCCCGAATCCTCTGCTTTTCCACAGAGGGGGATACGGACCGGGAAAACTACCGCAACATCCTATGGGACGGCCTGTGGCCCCACCCATCAAAATAAGGAAAAGGAATGGACGGCCCAAAGCCGTCCATTCCTTTTCCTTTCCTATCCTGCTATCCGCCGTGTTGATCACCCTCTCGACACGGTTCTGACGGAGGAACCCCGTCAGCGTCACCTTGCTGCGGATACCCTCCTGACGAAAGCAATCGGCAACGGCAGGTTGGGCTTCTATCCTTCTGTTGACGCACTCCCCGGCTTGTCCTCCTTCAGTGGGATCAGGAAGGTAATGCGAGTCCCCACATCCACCCTGGACACTACCTCAAACCAACCGCCGTGGCGGTCCACGATCCACTTGGCGATGGACAGTCCCAGACCCGTCCCTCCGGTCTTTCTGTCGCGGGACTGGTCGGTGCGGTAGAATCGTTCGAAGATGTGGGGGATGCCATCGGGAGGGATCCCCATGCCCTCGTCCTGGACGGTCACTCTTGCATACCCCTGATTGTGGGACACCCGCAGATATACCCTGCCTTCGGGTGGGCTGTACTTGAGGCTGTTGTCCATCAGGATGCGCAGCAGCTGCTTCATCAGCCCCGGATCGGCGTATACTCTTACCGGCTCTCCCTCCCAACAGGGAATGAGAAGCCGGTCAGGATGAATCATCTCCTCCTCCCGCAGCACCTCACCGGCCAGGGCTATCAGGTCCACCCGCTCCCTCTTCACCGGCTGGGAATCGTTATCCCCCCGCGCCAAGAAGAGGAGCTGCTCCACCAGCCGCTCCATGGCCTGGGCCTCGGAGCGGATGGCGTCGATGGACTCTTGAAGGGCCTCCGGGTCCGACTTGCCCCACCGGTCCAGCAGGGCGGCATAGCCCTGGATTACCGCGATGGGGGTACGCAGCTCATGGCTGGCGTCGGACACAAACCGCATCTGGGCGCTGTACGCCTGGTTCACCCGGTCCATCATCTCGTTGATGGCCTGGGCCAGAGAGCGCAGCTCCTTCTGGGTCGCGGGCAGGTCGATGCGGCTGTCCAGATGGGTGGCGTCGATCTTATCCAGCTTGTCAGCCAGGCTCTCCAGCTCCCGTTTGGACATGTGAGTCATGGAGTTGAGGCGGGCCGCAGTGGCGGCTAGGTCCTGGATAGGCCGGAGCACCTTTCTGATCGACCGCTTGTTGCGGAACAGTCCGGTGACCAGGGACAAAAATTGGCATATCAGCAGAACGACTCCCGCCCAATAGCCTGTCCCGGCGATGCCGGACAGATCCACTGTGATGGCGTAGGGCTGGTCCCCATAGTACAGCTCAATGGTGTAGTAGCTGGTCAGATCCCACATACGGTAGCCATCGGCGGTCTCCTGGGCCACCGCCCCCGGCAGCCATGAGAAGCTGGAGGACGGCTGGCCCTCTGGCGGACGGTTCAGGGGGGTGATGGTATAGTCCCCCTTCTCCATCCAGGGGATGGCCTCCACCGTCGGGACACCCCGTTCCTCCACCAGAGCCGCCACGCCGGCGCACCGGTTCTCCGCGTAATAGAATACGCCCGTGGTGGCCATGGCCGCCAGCAGCAGATCCATCACCAGAAAAATCGTAAGCTGGCGCAGGAAAAAGCCGAAATTTAGCCGAAATACCAGAGAGGAATCCCGAGCGGCGGCAATGGGGTCTGCCGGCGGGGGGGATTGAAAACGGTGCTTTTTCCGGGCCATAGGCACGCCTCCTCTCTGTGCGGTCTGTTCTTTTCAGGGCCTGTACGCACCCATTTTCTCTGTAAAACGGGATGGGCCGTGATTCAGACCCGTGGCGCACGGCCCCTCAGCAGTCCTTCATCCAATCCCGAATAGCCTCAAGATGCTCAAAGGCGACGCGGCTCCCGCCCTTTACCAGCAGATCCAGCTGGGCCTGCTCCTCAGGGGTACGGCGGCTGCCCTTGTCTTGCAGGGATTCCCGCAGAGATTTTGTGGCCATACCCACCATCCTACGCTTCAGCCAGCTCACTTTCTTAGGGGCCCAGCCCCCCTGCAAATAAAAAATAGGGGCGTTTGGCACATAGTTGGCTCTGGAGATGGTTTCCAGCACCTGCCGGCCAGAGGGGGAGAGCCCCACGCCGCACACGCCCCTGACCTGATATCGCTTCACCGCCTGGTCCACACCCTCGATGTGGCCTGCCATCAGGGGACCCATATAGAATATCTCAGTACCTGACTCCAGACTGCGCTCCGCCTCAGTGACGCTGTACACCTTTATTTTTTCCGCTCTGCCCAGCATTTCGGCATATTCCCTGGTAAAGCCGGTGTTGGAACGGTAGACGATGACCATGGCTCTCTCTCCTTTTTCTCCTGACGGTATGGCGGGTCGCGCCCCTTACTCCTCTTTGATCACATAGCCCACGCCCCGGACCGTGTGAATCAGCTTGATGCCGAAGGCCTCATCAATCTTGCTCCGGAGAAAGCGGATATACACGTCCACCGAGTTTGTCTCTCCCACAAAGTCAAAGCCCCAGACACTGTCCAGCAGGGCCTCACGGGTCAGGACCCGGCCCTTATTTTCCAGCAGGTGGCGGAGCAGGTCAAACTCCTTTTTGGTCAGCTCCACCTCCTGGCCCCTCACTGTCACCCGGCGGCTCTCCACCTCCATTGCAAGGGGACCGACGGCCAGCATCTGGCTGTCCCGGCCACTCTTGGTCCGCAGGGCCGCCCGGATGCGGGCCAGCAGCTCCTCGATGGCGAAGGGCTTTGTAATATAGTCGTCCGCGCCAGAGTCCAGGCCGGACACCTTATCCACTACGCTGTCCCGGGCGGTAAGCATGATGACGGGGACCTGACTCTCCCGCCGCAGGCGGCGCAGCACCTCCATGCCAGACAGCTGGGGCAGCATGATGTCCAGCAGCACCAGGTCAAACGCCCCGCTCAGGGCCAGCTCCAGCCCTTTTCGGCCATCAAAGGCTTTCTCCACAGAGTACCCCTCATATTTCAGCTCCAGCTCCACCATGCGGGCCAGCTTCTCCTCGTCCTCCACCAGGAGGATGTGCTCTGCCATCTCCATCACCTCAGACCTTTTTATTCTTCCCGCTCTTTGTTCCGGTCCTGTCTGCCCGGCTCATCCGAGTGCCAGTCATGCTTCAATTCCTCCATGACCTTGTGCCCAATGTCGGCGGCGGTATCGGCCACCGTGCCCATCATGTCATTCAGCTCGTCCCGCTCCAAGTCCGGGCCGGAGAAGCGGTACCGAAAGCCCAGGAACAATCCCAGCACCAAAGCGGGCAGCACCACCCAGGGGGCGCAGATGACCAGCAGGACCAGGATCAACACCGGCAGGGCCGTGACCGGCTTGTCTTTTCGCCAGATCTCCAACTCATTTTCGATCAGCCAGCGGCGCAAGGTGTGGAGCAGGCCCCTGACTGCCCCTCTCTCTGGCTTTACCACGACGACTTCCATACTGCCGCCCTTTTTCTTTTTCTCTTTCTTTTCCTTCCGCTCCCCACCCTGAGAGGCGCTGTCCGCGGCGGAGGCGGGCTGGGGGGAAGTTCCCCCCCTGGTGGAGTAGTAAGCCCCCTCGGGCCGTGGGATCATTCCCCTCTCCTCCAAATAGATCAGGGCGTCCAGCAGGTTGCCTCCGCTGTACTCCAAAGCCTCCTTGGCCTGGGCGTAGCTCACGTCCGCCTTTTCCCGCAGGCGCTCCACCTGCTCCAACGTGATATCCATGATGGGAACTCCTTTCCTCCGGAGTGGTCGATTTTTCTCTATGGTCAGGATACCACACCAGTGTTGAAAGGGAATTTACCGATCCTTAAAGTTTCATTAAAGAACGCACCCTTTGGCTGTCTTGCCCATTGGATTATACTATGATATAATGATATCCGCAACCAGAAGTCGAAAGGAGGAGCGCCCATGGACCTGAAAAAAAGAATGATCTCGCTGCTGCTGTCCCTGGTCCTGTGCGGGGCAGTCTTTGTCCCCCCCGCCTCCTCCGCCTCCTCCACGGTATACTTCACTTCCATCAACGACAATTTACGCCCCTTGACCGCGGACACCATGCCTACCTGGTCCGGCGGCGTCCTGTATGTGCCCTATACGGTCTTTCTGGCCCAGTACAACGGCGGCTTCAAGCTGGTGGATGTGGATTACAGCTATATTCACACCAGCACCACCCACAAGCTCACCCTGTACACGTTACAACAGATGCTCACCTTTGATCTGAAAAACGGCACCTGCCGGGAGGAGATCTCCGGTGAGAGCTATCCCGCTCAGGCCATCATGCGAAATGGCATACCCTACCTGCCTGTGGTCATGGTATGCAACTTCTTCGGTCTGGATTTCTCTTATACCGCCTTCAGCCAGGGCTACCTGGTCCGCATCAACAACGACTCGGTGGTCCTGTCCGACGCCAAGCTGATCGACGCGGCCAGCAACCTGATAAACCGCTACCTCCGTGAATATAACCAATCCATCAATCCCGCTCCCGATACCACTACTCCCACATCCCCTCCCACCGAGCCGGATGAGTCCAATACCACGAACGTATCCACCTATCTGGCCTTTCTCTGTAAGGATGGCCAGGGACTTGATCAGATTCTGTCTGCCCTGGACAGCGCAGGCAATCAGGCACTATTCTTCTTTACCCCAGAGGCCCTGGAGCAGGAGGATGACCTGGTACGGCGGATTCTGGGTACTGGGCACAGCGTCGGTATCCTGGCGGAGGGAGGAACCCTGGACCAGACCCGCGCGCTGCTGGAGGAGGGCAACCGGGCTTTGGAGCATCTGGCCTACACCCGGACCACGGTGGCGTATGTCCCTGACGGCCAGCGGGAGCTGCTGGAGCTGGAGGGGTGGGTGTGCTGGGACCAGACCATGGCCCTCTCCCCATCTGGTACCGTGGGCCCCAACACCTTCGCGGTCAACACCCTCAACCGCCTGGAGGGCCGTACCAGGACTACTTATCTGACTTTAGAGGGAGGGGAAAATACCGCCCGAATCCTGTCCGCGCTGCTGCGTCAGCTTCGGTACGAGCATTTCGTGGTATATACCCCGATGGAGACCAGACTATGAGAGAGATCGACCTTCGTCATACATATTCCGCCGCCGGGAAGGAGGCCCTTCGGGCCAGGCAGGTCCGACACCTGGAGGCCCGGCTGCGGGACTTTGGACCTGACGGCCCGGAGGTGCTGGAGGCGGACCAGGCATCTGGAACCATATTCGCCCGTTTTCCCGGCCGCTCCACGGAAAGCGTGGTTGCGCGGTTGGAGCGGGACCACGGCATTTTGGTGGACCTGGAGGGGGATCGGGCGGTCTTTCACCTCTCTCCCCAGGTAAGCTTTGAAGCTCTGGACTATGTCTGGGGCTGCCTGTTCCAGATATTGGAGTAATATCCCATCCGTCCTATCTATGGAAAAAGCCGCGGCTCTTAGGCCGCGGCTTTTGGGTTATCTGGCTTTCAGCATCCGGCTCGCATTTAAGATGGCGATGACAGATACGCCCACATCGGCAAAGACAGCCATCCACATATTGGCCCGGCCAACGGCGGACAGCCCCAGCACTAGGAATTTCACCCCCAGAGCGAACACCACATTTTGCCGCACAATGGTCAGCGTTTTCCGGGCGATGCGCACCGCCACGGGCAACTTGCGCAGGTCGTCGTCCATCAGGACCACATCGGCCGCCTCGATGGCCGCGTCAGAGCCCAGGGCCCCCATGGCCACCCCGATGTCCGCACGGGACAAGACGGGGGCGTCGTTGATACCGTCCCCCACAAAGACCAGGTTCTCCTTTGGGCCTTTGGAGCGGAGCAGATCCTCCACCCGCTCCACCTTGTCCCCAGGCAGAAGCTGGGCAAAGAACTGATCCAGCCCCAACTGATCCGCCACCGCCTGAGCGGCCCCCTGGCTGTCGCCGGTGAGCATGACGGTCCTTCGGACCCCGACCTGCTTGAGCTCCCGCAGAGCCTGGGCGGACCCCTCCTTCACCTGGTCGGAGATAACAAGGTGTCCAGCGTATTCCCCTTCCACCGCCACATGGATGACGGTCCCAGGGTGTTGATGGTCCGTGGTCACCGGAATATTCTCCAAGTCCATCAGCTTCTGGTTCCCCGCCAGCACCTCCCGGCCGTCCACCTTGGCCCGGACCCCGTGGCCGGCGATCTCCTCCACGTCGCAGACCCTATTCTGCTCTGGAACACCGCCCCAGGCCTTGACGATGGACCTGGAGATGGGGTGGGTAGAGAACTGCTCTGCCAGGGCGGCGGTTTCCAACAGCTCCTCTGGAGCGCAGTCTTTGGGGTGGACTCCGGTGACAGCAAAGGTGCCCTTAGTCAGAGTGCCTGTCTTGTCCAGCACCACGATTCCGGTATTGGCCAGGGCCTCCAGATAGTTGCTCCCCTTCACCAGGATACCCTGCTTGGATGCTCCGCCCAGCCCGCCAAAAAAGGACAGGGGAATGGAGATGACCAGGGCGCATGGGCAGGATACGACCAGGAAGTTCAGGGCACGGGGGACCCACACCCCCCACCGGCCAGTCAGCAGGGAGGGAAGCAGCCCCAGGGCCAGGGCAGCAAAAACCACAGCAGGGGTATAGTACCGGGCGAATTTGGTTATAAAATGCTCCGCCTGGGCCTTTTTCTCGCTGGAGTTCTCCACCAGGTCCAAGATACGGGCCACGGTGGACTGTCCGTAGGGCTTACTCACTTTCACATGGAGCAGGCCGGACAAGTTGACACAGCCCGATATCACCTCATCCCCCGGCTCCACGTCCCGTGGCAGGGACTCGCCGGTGAGAGCGGCGGTGTCCAGAGCGGAGCTCCCTTGGGTGACAGTCCCGTCCAATGGCACCCGCTCCCCCGCCTTGATAACGATGATATCATCCACCTGGACCTCCTCCGGATCCACCTGGACCAGTTGTCCCTCCCGCTCCACATTGGCGTAGTCCGGGCGGATATCCATAAGCTCGGAGATAGACTGGCGGCTGCGGCTGACGGCCACGTTCTGGAACAGCTCGCCCACCTGGTAAAACAGCATCACTGCCACGCCCTCGGCGTATTCGCCCACTGCCATAGCACCCACGGTGGCGACAGACATAAGGAAGTTTTCATCAAAGACCTGGCCGTTTTTAATATTGCGCACAGCTCTCCACAGTACATCCCAGCCAATGACCAGATAGGGGATCAGAAACAGGTACAGCCTGGGGAATGCGTAATAGGGTTCGCCAGCCTCATTCACCAGGGGCTGACCGAAATAAGGCCACATATTAAATGGTACCTCGATCTCCGGCAGCAGGGCGGCGGCGGCCAGCAGGACAAAGCTGAAGATAATACGCCAGAGCGTCTTTTTCTGCTTTCTTGTCATGGCGAAAGCTCCTCTCACAGGGATATGGACATGGGTGGCCTTAGGCCGCCTCACGTTTATTTCAGTACAATCTCGCAGTCGGGTTCTACTTTTCTGCACACCTTGACCGCCTCCTTGACGATCTGATCAAAACGGGCATCGTCCCCCTCTATGGTCATTTTCTGGGTCATAAAGCTGACAGAGGCGGAGGTAACGCCGTCAATCTTCTTGATGGCCTCCTCCATCTTAGCGGCACAGTTGGCACAGTCCAGGTCAATCATCTTATACGTCTTTTTCATTGTATACTCTCCTTTTCTCGATCCATTGGATCGCGGCATACAGGTTACTCCTCGATATGCTCCATTCCCTGGCTTAAGATGCGGACTACATGTTCGTCCGCCAGGGAATAATAAACTGTCTTGCCCTCCCGGCGGAATTTGACCAGCTTGCTGCTCTTCAGCACCCGGAGCTGGTGGGACACGGCGCTCTGGGTGACCTCCATGAGCTTGGCGATATCACAGACGCACAGCTCTCCCTCCAGCAAGGCGTACAGGATCTTGATTCGGGTGCTGTCCCCAAATATTTTGAACAGCTCCGCCAAGTCATACAGCTCCTCATCCGGGGGGAGCAGGGCGCGCACCTGGTCCACCGCGTCCACATGGACCCGGTCCTCCTGGCAGCAGGGGATAACTTCACGCTCCATTCTCTCATCTCCTCTCAATATATGAACATTTATTCATATGTTGATATTATAATAGCGTACCTCTTCTCTTTTGTCAAGAGGCCGGGGGAAATTTCATTTCCTGTCTTTCCAACAAAAATCTTGCTGTTCAGACAAAAACAAAATATAATGGATCTGTTAAATATTTTTTCTCTACCAGGGAACTTTTTTCTTCCGCCCTCGTCAAACTAGTCGTAATCCCCATCAGGGGAACCCCATACCATCCCCAAGAAAAGGAGATCAATACCATGAAACGACGTGTATTCGCTCTGACTTTGGCGCTGTCCATGGTCCTGCTGGCCGCCTGTGGTCCCAAGGGGGAGGATAACTCCTCCGGCAATCAGTCCTCTTCTACTGGCAGCAATTCTGACATGAGCACTATGGCCCCGGACGGCTCCACCTCCATCCCCGACAGCTCCGCTCCGGATGCCTCTCAGCCGGACGGCAGCCAGCCGGACGGTTCTGGGAGCACCTCCTCTGATAGCTCCCAGCCCCCTGTGGACGAGCCCCAGGCACAGGCCTCCCTGTCCCTAAACCGCAGCGACTTTACCCTGTTCAAGGCGGGAGCCACCTTCCAAATGAAGGCCAAGGCTGATCCCGCCGGCGGTGTTCTGGCCTGGAAATCCAGCGATGAGTCTGTGGCCACTGTGTCTGACAAGGGCCTGGTCACCGCTGTGGCCGTTGGAAACGCCACTATCACTGTTACCGACAGCGAAACGGGCCTGACCGCCTCCTGCATCGTCCGGTGCAACTGGGAGGAACAGAAGCCCGAGGAGGGTGGCCCCGCAGATGGCAGCGATTCCTCCAGCGGCAACTCCTCCGGCGATACTTCCACCCCTGCCGGCAACGTGGACCTATCCGCCTTTGCTAGCGATATCATGGGCCAGTATGAGTTTGGTATGCTCCAACTCTTAGACGCCGATCTGATGGAACAGCTCTATCCTGGCATGGGCGCGGTAAGCGCGGAACAAAAATTGATCTATGGCACACTGATGACCATGAACAACGGCGAGTTCGGCCTGGTCCAGGTGAAGGACAGTAAGGACGTGGATACTGTGAAGTCCATCTTCCAGACCCGGATCGATGGTATGATCAACGGAGGAGCCTGGTATCCCGAACCCACCCGGATCTGGACCGAAAACTCCCGTGTTGTCAGCAACGGCAACTATGTCATGATGGTTGTCCATGAGAACTGCGACGCCATCGTAGACGCCTTCAACGCCCTGTTCTGATTCGAAGCAAAAGTCCCTATCCCCAGCGTTATAATCCATATGATCCCACGGCGGACGACAAGTCGTCCGCCGTTCCTTTAAGGAGTGTTGCTCATGGTCTTTTCCACCCCTACCTTTTTATTTTATTTTCTGGCGCTCACTCTGCTGATCTACTACTTGGTGCCCCGAAAGTTCCGGAACGTAGTAATCCTGTGCGCCTCTCTGTTTTTCTACTACTGGGGGGAGCGGGTCTATGTCGTCATCATGTTCCTGTCCACCGCCATCGACTATACCCACGGCCTGCTGGTAGAACGCTGCAAGCGGAGGGACAACGATAGGGGTGCCCGGATGGCGGTGGCCTCCTCCATCGTGTTCAACCTGGCCCTGCTGTTCTTCTTCAAGTACTGGGACTTTATCGCCGCCTCTCTCCAGTCGGTCGGGCTGAACTTCATGCCGGTGCTGGGTATCCACCTGCCTATCGGTATCTCCTTCTATACCTTCCAAACCATGAGCTACACCATCGATGTGTACCGGGGAGACGCCCGAGCGCAGCGATCCATCCTTAACTTTGGCACCTTCGTCACCCTGTTTCCCCAGCTCATCGCCGGTCCCATCATCAAGTATAAGGACCTGGGAGACCAGATCGATCAGCGGGACTGCACTGTGGACAAGTTTGCCTCTGGCGTCCAGATGTTTATGATCGGCCTTGGCAAAAAGCTGCTCATCGCCAACAACGTGGGGATGCTGTGGGACAGCTATAAGACCATGGCGCTGGCGGACCTGACCGTGGCGGGGGCTTGGCTGGGTGTGCTGGCCTTCACCTTCCAGATCTACTTTGACTTCTCTGGCTACTCCGACATGGCGGTAGGCCTGGGCCGGATGCTGGGCTTTGAGTTCCTGCCCAACTTCAACTACCCCTATATTTCCAAGAGTATCACCGAGTTCTGGCGGCGGTGGCACATCTCCCTGTCCACCTGGTTCCGTGAATACCTGTATATCCCCCTGGGGGGCAACCGCTGCTCCAAGGGCCGCTGGATGTTCAACCTGTTCGTCGTGTGGGCGGCCACCGGCATCTGGCACGGGGCCAGTTGGAACTATCTCATCTGGGGACTGTATTTCTTTGCCCTTCTGATGGTAGAAAAGTTTTTCCTGCTGGATGCGTTGAAAAAGGCCCCAGCCCTGGTGGGCCATGTCTATACCATGTTTTTTGTCCTTGTCAGCTGGGCTATCTTTGGCATCGAGGACGCCTCTCGGCTGGGCGGCTATCTGAAGGTGATGTTCGGTCTGGGGGGCGCTCCTCTGGCGGACGGCACTTTGGGCTACTATTTCATCAGCTATCTGCCCATCCTGGCGCTGGCGGCCCTCTCCTCCACCCCTCTGGGCGCAAAACTGTACCACAGGCTCCCTCAGCGGGCAGCGCAGGTAACAGGTGCCGCCGCCATCATAGCCGGCCTGTTGGTGTGCACCGCCTATCTGGTGGACGGCACCTACAATCCCTTCCTCTATTTCCGTTTCTAAGGAGGCGCAGACTATGTCAAACAAGTACAACAAGTTTATCACTGCCCTGTTCTGCACCTTCCTTGGCGGGATGCTGGTGGTCAGCACTCTCCTGCCGGACAAGGAGATGTCCGAGCTGGAGAACCGCTATCTCCAGAAGCCGCCCAAATTCAGCGTGGAAACAGTCACAGACGGCACCTTTATGGAACAGGCCGAGGACTATGTGGCCGACCATATCGCCGGCCGGGACTTCTGGGTGGCCGCCAAAGCCTGGTGTGAGCGTCTGTCCGGCAAGCGGGAGAACAACGGGGTCTATTTCGGTAAGCAGGACACCCTCCTGAACCGGGTGGATACCCCCGCCTGGGAGGATACCCCCGCTCAGGCGGGCGTTTCTGCCAAGCAGGGGCTTCTGACCCGCCTCGGCTTTGTGGACACGCTGGCAGGCAATGTGTCTGTCCCGGTGTACCTGGGCATCATCCCCTCCTCCTCTGCCATCTGGGCAGACCGCCTGCCCGCTGGTGCGCCCACAGCGGACGAGTTTTCCCTCATTGACCAGATGTATTTTCAGAGCGGGGCCTCTACCATCGACATGGCAGGCGCTCTGGCCGCCCACAGCGGCGAGGACATCTACTACCGCACCGACCACCACTGGACCAGCCTGGGGGCCTTCTACGGGGCCAACGCCATCTTTGAGGCTATGAGTCTGGATCCGCTGGATCTGGATGATTACCAGAAGACTACGGTCACTGACCAGTTCTTCGGCACTACCTTCTCCACCTCCGGAGTTCGCTGGGTGGCCCCTGACTCCATCGATACCTATGTGTCTGGCGAGGGGCTGAAGGTGACCTCCTGGTTCGGCTCTGAGCCCAGTGAAGGCAGTCTATATGTGGACAGCTTTTTAGAAGTGAAGGATAAATACTCCTACTTCCTGGGGGGGCGCCAGCCCCTGTGCGTCATCGAGAACCCACAGGTAGATGGCCCCAAGGTGCTGGTCATCCGGGATTCCTACTCCGACTCCCTGGCTCCCTTCCTGACGGAGCGATTTTCTGAGGTTCACCTCTTTGATCCCCGGAACAATCTGAGCAGCGTGAAGGACTATGTAGCAGACAACGGCATTGACTCGGTGCTTGTGCTCTACTCTTTCTCCAATTTTGCCACCGACCAGAATCTTTTTGTTCTGGGGCGGTGATTTCCGGGCCGGGACATTGGGACGTCCCGGCCTTGTTTTTTTCCACCCGCTCTGATAAGATAATCCCAACAGGAGGTGAGTGGCATGACAAACTGGGACAGCAGGGCACTGGCGGTCGTCCAGCAGTTGAGGCGGTCCGGCCATCAGGCGGTGCTGGTGGGGGGCTGCGTCCGGGACAGCCTTCTGTCCATCCCGCCCCATGACTACGATGTGACCACCTCCGCCCTGCCTTGGGAGATACTGTCCTGCTGCGCCGGCTTTCCATGTCTGAATACCGGTCTGAAGCACGGCACGGTCACTGTCCTGTCCGACGGCCTCCCTGTGGAGGTAACCACCTTCCGCCGGGAGGGGAGCTACTCCGACCACCGGCATCCGGACCAGGTGGAATTTACCAGCGACCTCACTGATGACCTGGCCCGCCGGGACTTCACGATCAACGCCATGGCCTGGGGTCCGGAGGGACTGATCGACCGGTTTGGCGGTCAAGAGGATTTGAACGCTCGGCTGATCCGCTGCGTAGGGGATCCGGACCGGCGAATGGAGGAGGACGCCCTGCGGCTCCTCCGGGGACTCCGGCTGGCCGGTCAGCTTCGTTTTACCATCCACCCGGACACCGCCGACGCCATCCACGGACACGCTCCCCAGCTGTCCATGGTGGCTTGGGAACGTATTTCCGCTGAATTTCTCCGGCTACTCTGCTCCCCCGGAGCGGAGCAGGTGTTGTTGGACTTCCCCGACGTAGTGACCCAAATTCTTCCGGAGCTGGGCCCTGCGGTGGGCTTTGACCAGCGTAATCCACACCACCGCTGGGACGTGTATACCCACAGCGTCAAGACGGCTGCCCTGGTCCCCCCCTCCCCCGCTCTCCGACTTGCCGCCCTTCTTCATGACGTGGGGAAGCCCGCCTCCTTTTTCCTGGATGAGCGGGGCATCGGGCATTTCTATGGCCACGACCGCCTGGGCGTACCGCTGGCCGAGCGGGCTATGGCCCGCCTTCGCCTGGACAACGCCACCCGGGAGCGGGCGGCCATCCTGATCTCCCGCCATCACCTGCCGGTGGAGCCTACCCGGCGGTGGGCCGGCCGGTGGCTGTCCAGGCTGGGAGAGGAGTGCTTCTTCCAATTGCTGGCTCTCAAAGGGGCGGACGCATCCGCCTGTGCCCCGCCGCTCAAGGCGGAGGAGTCCGCTCCGCTGGAGCGGGCGGAGGCGCTGGGGCGGCAGTTGTTGGAGGAAAATGCCTGTCTTTCCCTCCGGACTCTGGCGGTCAACGGGCACGACGCCCTGAAGTCCGGTCTGGCCGGTCCCCAAATCGGACAGGCTCTGCACGAGCTCCTGGACTATGTGGCCCAGGGAGAGCTGCCCAACGAGCGTTCCGCCCTTCTCTCCGCCCTGGAGAGGTATCTTTCCCCATAAAAAATCCGCCCACGCATCGGTATGGGCGGATTTTTTTATGGGTTTTTTATTAAACTCGTCTTATAACTTCTTACAAGTATTTATATAAGGGAAGAAAAAACCTGTATTTTCCATGGTCTTCCCGTTTCTGTGTGTATTTTCCCATATCCCCGCATAAGTTGGTTCTGTAAAGTTGAGTACCATTTTAGCAGCACAAATAATATTTCCGCCTTATTGTATTGACTGTGCGCTAAATTCAACTTCACAAGTTTGTTAAAAAGATTTTTGGAACACCTCTGTCAAGTAATTCTTGTTTTTGTGAACCAGTCAAGGGGATAATATATTTCTTTCCTCTGGGTTGATATTTATTATCCTCTATTTCAGCATATAAACTCCCTACAAAATCCAACCAATTACCAGAATAATATTTAGGTTCCATAACATTAAAAAAATCGTAACCACCTGCTGAATAAAAGACATTCAAAGCCTCTGCCAAATCACTATTTTCATCAAGTAAGTATTCATCTGGGAGTTTGAATGTTTCTTCATCCCATTCACAAAAATTATATCTTTCTTGCATATCTATTTCTTCCTACAACTTCAATTTATCGGTATCATAATTTTCTAAAAAGCAAAAAAGACCGAGGCAAATTTGGATGCCATGTTTTTTCTCATATCTGCCCATATCGTTTTATATCGCTATAGAAAATCTGGACACCAAAACATCAGAAAGCATTGCTTCCATAAGTGTCATAATGAGCAAAAAAGTCTGTATTTGCAGGGGTTTTTGCGGTTCGAGGTCTTTCGATAGCAGAAATTCAAATATTATTTTTTATACACACAATCAGCTTACCGCTCCTTGAAATAGTCCCTAGTGATCCGGGCCACCACTCCCGACAGGGCTAGAAGGCCCACCAGGTTTGGAATCGCCATCATGCCGTTCAGGGTATCGGCGATATCCCACATCAGTTTGCCGGAGCCGGTGGCTCCCACGATGCAGATTAAGGCGAATACAGCTTTGAAAAGAGCCTTGACCACCTTGCTGTCATGGGTCAGATAGCCCCAGCACTGCTCGCCGTAGTAACTCCAGCCCAAAATGGTGGAAAGGGCAAAAAAGAGCAGGCTGATTTGGATGACCACGCCCCCTATGGTACCAGGCAGGATCGTGTTGAAGGCGGCCACTGCGGCGGCGCCATTGGAGGTATAGCTGTCCAGGGCTGCCTCCCCCAGAGGCAGGCCGGACAGCAGCACGGTGAGGGAGGTAATGGTACAGATCACGATGGTATCCACAAACACCTCGAACACGCCCCACATGGCCTGCTCGGCAGGCTCGTCGGTGGAGGAGGCCGCATGGGCCATCGGGGCGGAGCCGAGGCCGGCCTCGTTGGAGAACACCCCACGGGCAAATCCCTGCTTCATGGCCGCCATGATGGCGTAGCCAAAGACGCCCCCTCCCACTGCCTCAAAGCTGAAGGCGCTGGTGACAATGGATGTCAAAGCGGCGGGAACCTGGGTAATCCGCAGCAAAATAACAGCGATGCCGGCCAGGATATAGAAGCTGGCCATAAAGGGGACCAGATAGGAGGCCACCTGGCCGATGCGTTTGACGCCGCCGATGATCACCACTCCCACAATAACTGCCAAAAGAATACCGGTAACCAGAGGATCAATTCCGAACAGTCCGTTCATGGCGCCGGCAATTTCACTGGACTGGGAGATATTTCCGATCCCAAAAGAGGCGAAGCCCCCAAACAGGGCAAACAAAACTGCCAGGGGCTTCCACCCCCTGCCCAGCCCCTTTTCGATGTAATACATGGGGCCGCCCCGGTGGGCGCCGCCCTCATCTGTCTCCCGGTACTGGATGGATAGGGCGATCTCGGCATACTTGGTACACATTCCAAAAAAGGCGGACACCCACATCCAGAACACAGCGCCGGGCCCGCCCACAAAGATGGCGCCAGTGACACCGGCGATGTTGCCCGTGCCCACTGTCCCGGCCAGGGCTGTGGTCACCGCCTGAAAGGGGGACAGGTTGCTGCCATGGTCTTTTTCCGACTTGCGGAACAGAGAGCCCACCGTGCTTTTCATGATATAGCCGAAGCGCCGCACCTGAATCCAGCCGGTGCGGCAGGTAAGGTAGATGCCGGTTCCCACCAGCAGAGCCAGCATGACGGGGCCCCATACAAAGCCATTCAAGGCGCTGTTGACTGATGTAAGCATCTCCAGCATTGTCGATCATCCCTCTCCCTCTTTTAGAAACATTATAAAGACAGTCCCGCAAAATTGCAAGAGAAGATATTTGAGCCATCATTTTTTCTTTCTTTTAGGCCCGATAGCAACTGTTTTTCGCTTTAAAAAGGTGAGGCTTGTGAAAAAACGAATTTTTCTCTTTTATAAGTTGAAAAAAGAGCGGACCGAGGGAGCGTTATACACTCCCTCGGTCCGCTTTACTGTGCAGGTTTCCTGGTCATTTTAGACCAGCGCGTCCTCGCTCTGGCTCCCAGCGGCTGTTTCCAGCTCGATAGAGCCAACCTCGAAGGACAGGTCCTCCTCGTTTTCCATCTGGGTGGGTTCCTCCAGGGCATCGGCTACGATGGCCCCGCTCTGGTCAGAGACCAGGTTGCCCTCGTCGTCGATAACATCCTCCTTACGGTACTGGGCCAGACCAGAGCCGGCGGGGATAAGCTTGCCGATGATGACGTTCTCCTTCAGACCCTGCAGGTGGTCCACCTTGCCCTTGATCGCCGCTTCAGTGAGCACCTTGGTGGTCTCTTGGAAGGAGGCGGCGGACAGGAAGGACTCAGTAGCCAGAGATGCCTTGGTAATTCCCATGAGCAGGCGGGTGCAGGTGGGCAGGCGCAGATCCTCGCCCATCTCGTTCTTCTCCCCGGCGTCAATGCGGGCCTGGACCGCCTCCTCGGCGTCCCGGAACTCGGTGATGTCCACGGTAGCGCCGGACAACAAATCGGAGTCCCCGGCATCCTCCACCCGGACCTTCCGCATCATCTGGCGGACAATAACCTCGATATGCTTATCATTGGTGTCCACGCCCTGCTGACGGTACACCTTCTGCACCTCGCGGATCAGGTAGTTGTGGCAGTCGGACAGGCCGCGGATACGCAGCACCTCATGGGGGGATAGGGCGCCCTCGGTAAGCTGGTAGCCCTTTTCTACCGTGTCGCCCTCCTTCACCTTAATGCCGGCGGAGTAAGGCAGGGCGTAGGTCACCACCTCGCCGTCATCGGCGGTGATGGTCACGTTGCACATCACGTTGCGCTTGGTCTCCTCCATGGACACCACACCGCTGATTTCAGCCAGCTGGGCCATCTTCTTGGGCTTGCGGGCCTCGAACAGCTCCTCCACGCGGGGCAGACCCTGGGTGATATCACCGCCGGCCACACCGCCGGTGTGGAAGGTACGCATGGTCAGCTGGGTGCCGGGCTCACCGATGGACTGGGCGGCGATGATACCCACCGCCTCGCCAGCGCCCACAGGCTCACCAATGGCCAGGTTGATGCCGTAGCACTTGGCGCACACGCCGCTGCGGGCCCGGCAGGTAAGGACAGAGCGGATCTTCACTTCATGGATACCGTGTTTTTCCAGAGTCTTGGCGTCCTCGTTGAGAAGCATGGTATCTCGATTGAAGAGCACCTCGCCAGTGGCGGGGTCCACGATGTCCTCTGCGGGATAGCGGCCGTGGACGCGCTCGGCAAAGGTCTCGATGACCTGGCCGTGCTCCTCGATCTCGCTGACCAAGATTCCATCGGAGGTGCCGCAGTCCTCCTCCCGGATAATGACCTCCTGGGACACGTCCACCAGGCGGCGGGTCAGGTAGCCCGAGTCGGCGGTACGCAGAGCGGTATCGGCCATGCCCTTCCGGGCGCCCCTGGAGGAGATGAAGTATTCCAATACAGACAGGCCCTCACGGAAGTTGGCCTTGATGGGGATCTCGATGGTACGGCCGGCGGTATCGGCCATCAGGCCGCGCATACCAGCCAGCTGACGGATCTGGGCCATAGAACCACGGGCGCCGGAGTCGGCCATCATCCAGATGGGGTTGTACCGGTCCATGGACTCCTGCAGGGCGGCGGTCACGTCGGCGGTGGTCTGTTCCCAGGCTTCCACAGACTTGCGGTACCGCTCCTCGTTTGTCAGCATACCCCGGCGGTACAGGCGGTCTATCTTGATGATCTCCTTCTCGGTCTCGGCGATCAGCTCGTACTTCTTGGCCGGGACCGTCATGTCGGCGATGGCCACGGTCAGGGAGCCCCGGGTGGAGTAATGGTAGCCCAAGTCTTTGATGGCGTCCAGCACTCCGGCGGACACGGTAAAGCCATGCTTGGAGATGCACTTGTCGATGATTTTGCCCAGTTGCTTTTTGCCCACCACGAAGTTGATTTCTGGGTCGAACATGGTCTCAGGGTCGTCGCGGTCCACAAAGCCCAAGTCCTGGGGGATGGCCTCATTATAGATCAGGCGGCCCACCGTGGTCTCCACCAGCTTGTGGCGCATCTCACCATCTACTTCCCGGTACATACGGACCTTGATGGGAGAGTGAAGGGTGACTACCCCGGCGTCATAGGCCAGCATAGCCTCGTCCTTGTCGGCAAAACAGTGGCCAGTGCCAGCCTCGTCCCGGGTGAAGGTCAGGTAGTAGGCACCCAGGATCATATCCTGGGAGGGGATGGTAACCGGGCCGCCGTCCTGGGGACGGAGCAGGTTATTGGCAGACAGCATCAGCACCCGCGCCTCGGTCTGGGCCTCGGCAGACAGGGGGACGTGGACAGCCATCTGGTCGCCGTCGAAGTCGGCGTTGAAGGCGGTACACACCAGGGGGTGCAGCTTGATGGCCCGGCCTTCCACCAGAACAGGCTCAAATGCCTGGATGCCCAGGCGGTGCAGGGTGGGGGCGCGGTTGAGCATGACGGGGTGGTCTTTGATGACAAATTCCAGGGCGTCCCACACGGCAGCCTCGCCCTTCTCCACCATCTTCTTGGCCTGCTTGATGTTGTGGGCGGCGCCGTCGTCCACCAGCTTCTTCATAACGAAGGGGCGGAACAACTCAATGGCCATCTCTTTGGGCAGGCCGCACTGATATATCTTCAGGCTGGGGCCCACCACGATGACGGAACGGCCGGAGTAGTCCACACGCTTGCCCAGCAGGTTCTGACGGAAGCGTCCCTGCTTGCCCTTGAGCATGTCGGACAGGGATTTGAGGGCCCGGTTGTTGGCGCCGGTGACGGCCCGGCCCCGGCGGCCGTTGTCGATGAGGGCGTCCACAGCCTCCTGGAGCATCCGCTTCTCGTTGCGCACGATGATGTCCGGTGCGTTGAGCTGGATGAGCCGCTTCAGGCGGTTATTGCGGTTGATGACCCGGCGGTACAGATCATTCAGGTCAGAGGAGGCGTACCGCCCGCCGTCCAGGGGAACCATGGGACGGATCTCCGGGGGAATCACAGGCAGTACATCGATAATCATCCACTCGGGCTTGTTGCCAGAGACGCGGAAGGCGTCTACCACCTCCAGACGCTTAACAATGCGGGCCTTCTTCTGACCGGAGGCGTCTTTCAGTTCGGCACGCAGCTGGGCAGACAGCTCCTCCAAATCAATCTGCTGGAGCAGCTTCTTGACAGCCTCGGCGCCCATACCGGCGTCAAAGTCGTCCTCGTACTTCTCCCGCATATCCCGATATTCCTTCTCGGACAGGATCTGGTTTTTGGAGAGGGGGGAGAAGCCGGGGTCGATGACAATATAGGCGGCAAAGTACAGAACCTTCTCCAGGATCCGGGGGCTGATATCCAGCAGCAATCCCATCCGGGAGGGGATTCCCTTAAAGTACCAGATATGGGACACGGGGGCGGCCAGCTCGATGTGGCCCATCCGCTCCCGGCGGACTTTGGCCTTGGTGATTTCCACGCCGCAGCGGTCGCACACCTTGCCCTTGTAGCGGATCTTCTTATACTTGCCGCAGTTGCACTCCCAGTCCTTGGTGGGGCCAAAGATCTTTTCACAGAACAGGCCGTCCTTCTCCGGCTTCAGAGTGCGGTAGTTGATGGTCTCAGGGCGCTTGACCTCGCCGTAGGACCACTCACGGATCTGTTCGGGGGAGGCGATCCCGATCTGGATGGCGTCAAATTCAGCGTAACTCATGTTTCAAATCTCCTCCCGTACTCAAAAGTCCTCGTCAGAGAACAGCCCGTCCTCCGAGCTCTCCTCATCGGTCACATCCAAGGTGAGGTCGTCGTCATCGCTCTCTCCCTTGAAGGTGAAGCCTCCAGCGGAGGCGAAGTCGGCGTCCTTCTCATAGCCGAAGTCATCGTCCCGGTCATAGAAATCGTCCCGGACGGGCTGGTAGTTGTCCTCGTCGTCATCCTTCAGCTCGATCTCCTGCCCTTGGTCGTCCAGCACCTTGATGTCCAGACACAGGGACTGGAGCTCTTTAATCAGTACCTTGAAGGACTCGGGCACGCCGGGCTTGGGCACATTCAGACCCTTGACGATGGCCTCGTAGGTCTTGACACGGCCGGTCACGTCGTCCGACTTGACCGTCAGGATCTCCTGTAGGGTGTAGGCGGCGCCGTAGGCCTCCAGAGCCCACACCTCCATCTCGCCAAACCGCTGGCCGCCGAACTGGGCCTTGCCGCCCAGAGGCTGCTGGGTGACCAGGGAGTAGGGGCCGGTGGCACGGGCGTGGATCTTGTCGTCCACCAGGTGGTGCAGCTTCAGGAAGTAGACATAGCCCACGGTGACCGGGTTGTCAAATCGCTGGCCGGTACGGCCGTCATACAGCCAGTTCTTGCCGTCCACCAGGCGAAGTTTGCCCGCCTTCTGCCACTCCCGGACCTGGGCGCTGTGGGCCATCTCCTCGGAGGACAGGGCACGCATCTCCTCCTCGCCCTCGCCGGCCAGATAGAGCTGCTTGCCGATAAGGGGCTCATCATAGCCCACCTCACGGGCCAGGCCGGCCATTTTCAGGCACTCCTGAATATCGCTCTCGGTAGCGCCGTTGAAGATGGGGGTGGCCACCTTCCAGCCCAGGGTCTTGGCGGCGTATCCCAGATGGACCTCCAGCACCTGGCCGATGTTCATACGGGAGGGCACGCCCAGGGGGTTCAGCACAATGTCCAGGGGGGTGCCGTCGGGCAGGAAGGGCATATCCTCCTGGGGCAGGATGCGGGACACCACGCCCTTGTTGCCGTGGCGGCCAGCCATCTTGTCACCCACAGAGATCTTCCGCTTCTGAGCAATATACACCCGGACGGTCTGGTTAACGCCAGGGGACATCTCGTCGCCGTTCTCACGGGTAAAGATCTTTACATCCACCACGATGCCGCTCTCGCCGTGGGGCACCTTCAGAGAGGTGTCGCGGACCTCACGGGCCTTCTCTCCAAAGATGGCCCGGAGCAGCTTCTCCTCAGCAGTGGCCTCCGCCTCGCCCTTGGGGGTGACCTTACCCACCAGGTAGTCGCCGGCATGGACTTCGGCGCCCACCCGGATGATGCCATGCTCGTCCAGGTCCCGCAGAGCGTCCTCGCCCACGTTGGGGATATCACGGGTGATGGTCTCGGGACCCAGCTTGGTGTCCCGTGCCTCAGTCTCATACTCCTCGATGTGGATGGAGGTAAATACGTCGTCCTTCACCATCCGCTCGTTGAGCAGGATGGCGTCCTCGTAGTTGTAGCCCTCCCAGGTCATGAAGCCCATGAGGATATTCCGGCCCAGGGCGATTTCGCCGTGGTCGGTAGAGGGACCGTCTGCCAGCACGTCCTGGAAGTCTACCCGCTGTCCGGCGTCCACGATGGGCCGCTGGTTGATACAGGTGGTGTGGTTGGAGCGCAGGTACTTAGTTAGGCGGTACTCCTTGGTCTGGCCGTTGTCATAAGCCACGGTGATATACCGGGCGGACACCTTGGTGACCGTGCCGGGGCCTTCCGCCAGGATGGCCACTTCGGAGTCGATGCAGTTCTTGTGCTCCTGGCCAGTGGCCACGATGGGAGCCTCGGGCCGGAGCAGGGGGACGGCCTGGCGCTGCATGTTGGCGCCCATCAGCGCACGGTTGGCGTCGTCGTTCTGGAGGAAGGGGATCATGGCGGTAGCCACGGACACCATCATCTTGGGGGACACGTCCACATAGTCCACCTGGTGTTTATCCACAGAAATGGTCTCATTCCGGTGACGGCAGGTGATACGCTCGTTGACGAAGCAGCCGTTCTCGTCCACGGGCTCAGTGGCCTGGCCGATGGTGTACTCGTCCTCTACATCGGCGGTCATATAGGTGATTTCGTCGGTAACCCGGCCAGTCTCCTTATCCACCTTACGGTAGGGGGTCTCAATAAAGCCGAAACGGTTGATACGGGCGTAGGAGGCCAGATAGGAAATCAGGCCGATATTGGGACCTTCGGGGGTCTCGATGGGGCAAAGGCGTCCGTAGTGGCTGTAATGGACATCACGGACATCGAAGGAGGCCCGGTCACGGGACAGGCCGCCGGGGCCCAGAGCGGACAGACGACGCTTGTGGGTCAGCTCGGCCAGGGGGTTGGTCTGGTCCATGAACTGGGACAGGGGGCTGGAGCCGAAGAACTCCTTGATGGCGGCGGTGACAGGGCGGATGTTAATCAGGCTCTGGGGGGTGACCACATCCAGGTCCTGAGTGGTCATCCGCTCCCGGATAACACGCTCCATACGGGAGAAGCCGATGCGGAACTGATTCTGAATCAGCTCGCCCACACAGCGCAGCCGGCGGTTACCCAGGTGGTCGATGTCATCCGGGGTGCCGGAGTTGTGGGCCAGACAGTTGAGGTAATTGATAGAGGCCATGATGTCAGGCACAGTGATGTGCTTGGGGATCAGGTCGTCCAGATGGCCGCGGATGGCGTCCTTCAGTTCCTCCCCCTGGAACTGGTCCAGCAGCTCGCACAGGGCGGGGAAATAGACCATCTCGCTGACGCCGACCTCTTGAGGGTCAAAGTCCACAAAGTCCTTCAGGTGGACCATGTTGTTAGAAAACACCTTGACCTGCTTACCGTCCACGTCGATGACAGCCTCGTTGACGCCCCGGTCGTCCAGGAAGTGGGCCCTCTCCCGTGTCAGGACCTCTCCCTCCTCGGCGATGATCTCGCCGGTGCGGGGATCGGCTACGGGCAGGGCCAGCTTCTGGCCGGACAGCCGGGACCACAGAGCCATCTTCTTGTTGAACTTATAGCGGCCCACAGCGGACAGATCATAGCGCCGGGGATCAAAGAAGGTGGCGTCCAGCAGGGTCCGGGCGGAGTCCACCGTGGGGGGCTCGCCAGGACGGAGCTTGCGGTAGATCTCCAGCAGGGCGTCCTCATAGGTCTTACAGGCATCCTTCTCCATCGTGGCCAGGATACGCTCGTCCTCGCCGAACATCTCGATGATTTCAGCGTCGGTCCGGGGCCCCAGGGCACGGATAAGGCAGGTGATGGGCAGCTTGCGGTTCTTATCGATGCGGACATAGAACAGGTCGGACAAATCGGTTTCATACTCCAGCCAGGCACCCCGGTAGGGGATTACGGTAGTGGTGTAGGTCAGGTTGTCCGCCTTGTCCGCGGTCCGGGTGTAATACATACCGGGAGAGCGGACGATCTGGGAGACGATGACCCGCTCGGCGCCATTGATGACGAAGGTGCCGGCCTGGGTCATGATGGGAAAGTCTCCCATAAAGATCTCCTGCTCGGCGATCTGCTCCGACACCCGGTCGTTCTTCTTCTGGGTGTTGCGCAGCTGGACCTTCACCTTGATGGGGGCGGCGTAGGTGGCGTCCCTGGCCTTGCACTCCTCCACGTCGTACTTGGGCTTCTCATCCATGGAGTAGTCCACAAAGGTCAGCTCCAGATTGCCGGCATAGTCGGTGATGGGGCCGACGTCCTTGAACACCTCCCGCAGGCCGGTGTCCAGGAACCACTGGTAGGAGGTCTTCTGCACCTCCAGCAGGTTAGGCATCTCCAGGATCTCCTGGTAGCGGGCAAAGCTCTTTCTCGGGGTCTTGCCGTACATTACGTCCTTGACCATGCTAAAAAATCAACTCGCTTTCTTCTGATTCCACGGTTGGTCCTTCCGTTTTTTCCTCTGGATGCAGGGAAAAACAGCCGTTTTCGCCGTCGATTTATACAAATTCGGCACTCCGCCGCTTTTCCGCACACCCGGGCGCGTTGCTATTTTGCTTGAAGTCACTCTTGTCTTTCTGTCCGCCCTGTGATAAACTAAAGACAGAGTATGGGAGATCATGCTCTTTCTTTGAGGGGACATAAAAGCATTTTATTGTACCATGGGGAAGGCGCTGTGTCAAGCGCCTTCCTTTTATTTTCCCAAAATTTCCTTGGTATAAAATCTTATCTGGAGACCTATCCGGACTTTGGACACAGCAGTTTTCAATCTACCACCCCCATGTGGAAGGAAGAAAGCCGGACGGGTGTTATCCCGTCCGGCCTTTCATAAAGGGGGGAGAAAATCTATTTATGATGGCAGCCGCCGCATTGGCCGCAGTCGCCGCCGCAGTGTCCGCCCTTCTTATGGCCCTTCCAGATGGAGCGGACTGCCAGGGCTGCCACGGCCACAAGGGCCGCAATCACGATGAGGTTTCCTATCATGGGCGGTATCATCGTCACGCCCTCCTTTCATAGCTTAGGATAAGAAAATGAATGCTCTCTTACTTCTTCGCAGTTTTCTTCGCCTCAGCGGCGGCCACGGAAGTCAGGTGGTGGATCTCGCCCTCAGGCTGATAGCCCTTGCGAAACAGCAGGAAGAGGAGGAGAACCAGAGCAGCCGCCGCTACTACGGTCCACACGCTGAAGGAGGCCACACCGGCGATGAGCCCGCCGATCTGATAGACGATCATGGAGATGACGTAGGCAAAGCCGCACATATACCCGATGGCGCCCAGGGTCCACTTGGGGTTGTTCATCTCCCGCTTGATGGCGCCCATAGCGGCAAAGCAGGGAGCGCACAGCAGGTTGAAAATCATAAAGGAGTAGGCGGTGATGCCATTGAAGTCGCCAGCCACCATGGTCCAGATGGGGGAGGAGTCCTCCATCAGGTCGATCTCGCCGGCATAGTGGTACAGCACGCCGAAGGTGTTGACTACCTCCTCCTTGGCGATGAGTCCGGTAACTGTGGCAACCGTAGCCTTCCAGGCCCAGTCGCCGGCCCAGCCCAGGGGGTAGAAGATCCAGGCGACCGCGTTGCCGATGACGGCCAGCAGGGAGTCGTTGTTGTCCTCCACAGCCTGGAACACGCCCTCCACAAAGCCGTAACCCTGGAGGAACCAGAGAACGATGGAGGAAAGCAGGATAACGGTGCCAGCCCGCTTGATGAAGGACCATCCCCGCTCCCAGGTGGCCCGCAGTACATTGCCGGCAGAGGGGGCATGGTAGGTGGGCAGCTCCATGACAAAGGGGGCGGGCTCACCAGCAAATGCCTTGAATTTCTTGAGCATGACGCCAGAGATGATGACAGCGGCGATACCAATAAAGTAGGCAGAGGTGGCTACCCAGGAGGAGTTTCCGAAGATAGCGCCGGCGAACAGGCCGATGATGGGCATCTTCGCGCCGCAGGGGATGAAGCCGGTGGTCATAACGGTCATCTTCCGGTCCCGGTCCTGCTCTATGGTTCGGGAAGCCATGATACCGGGGACGCCGCAACCGGTAGCCACCAGCATGGGGATGAAGCTCTTGCCGGACAGACCAAAGCGGCGGAAAATCCGGTCCATGATGAAGGCGATACGGGCCATATAGCCCACATCCTCCAGAATGGCCAGCAGGAGGAACAGCACCAGCATCTGGGGCACAAAGCCGAGCACAGCACCCACACCGGCCACAATACCATCCTGGATCAGACCGTAGACCCAGGTGCCTTCCACTACGCCCAGGGCGCCCAGGATCGCGTCGAACCAGCCGGGCACGATCTCACCGAAAAGGGTGTCGTTGGCCCAGTCTGTACCGAAGGTGCCAATCCCGATGCCGCCGTCCACAATAGAGGTCCCCATGGCGATGGAGTAGATCAGAAACATGATCACCGCGAAGATGGGCAGGGCCAGGATTCGGTTGGTCACAATCTGATCGATTCTGTCGGAGATGGAGAGGCTGCCCTTGGCCGCCTTTTTCTTTACCGCCCTGGACACGACGCCGTTTATGTAGGCATATCGCTGATTGGTAATGATGGACTCAGCGTCGTCATCCAATTCCTTCTCACAGTCAGCGATATGCGACTCCAGATGGGCCGCCAGCTCGCTGTCCAGTGCCAACTCCTCCAACACCTTCTCGTCCCGCTCGAAGACCTTGATGGCATACCAGCGCAAATACTGGTCGGCCACCCTCCCCTCAATGGACTCCTCAATGTGGGCGATGGCGTGCTCCACGCTGCCGGTGAACACATGGGGCAGCTCTCCTACCCGGTGGGCTTTAGCCATCGAGACGGCCTGTTCGGCCGCCGCCATGCCGCCCTCCCCTTTCAGGGCAGACATCTCCACCACTAGGCAGCCCAGAGAGTCACCCAGCTTTTTCAGGTCGATCTGGTCCCCATTCTTACGGACCAGGTCGATCATGTTGACCGCCACCACTACGGGCAGGCCCAGTTCGATAAGCTGAGTCGTCAGGTACAGGTTGCGCTCGATATTCGTGCCGTCCACGATGTTCAGAATGGCGTCGGGTTGCTCCTTAACCAGATAATTTCTGGCCACTACCTCCTCCAGTGTATAGGGGGACAGGGAATAGATACCGGGCAGGTCCTGGATGATCACGTCCTTATAGCCCTTCAGCTTGCCTTCCTTCTTTTCTACCGTTACGCCGGGCCAGTTGCCCACATACTGGTTTGCGCCGGTCAAACTGTTGAACAAGGTGGTCTTGCCACAGTTGGGATTGCCGGCCAATGCAATCTTGATGTTCATTTCTCGCCTCTGCTCCTCTCGATTGTTAGTTATAGCTAACTTTTTGTCTGAAAAAAGCGGCTCTCGCCAGACGGCATTTTACCGTCTGGAGCCGAGCCTTTTCAGACGACCTCGATCATCTCCGCGTCACTTTTCCGGACCGACAGCTCGTAACCCCGGACATTTAATTCCATGGGGTCTCCAAGTGGAGCCACTTTGCGGACGAATATCTCGACGCCCTTGGTGATTCCCATGTCCATGATCCGGCGCTTTACCGGCCCTTCTCCATGGAGCTTGGCCACAACCGCAGTCTGGCCCACGGCCACATCCTTCAATGTCTTCATGCTTATTCCCCCTCAAATCATAATGCGGTTCGCCATACTCTTGTCTAGGGCAATCCGGCTGTCTTTGACCTGTACGATCAGGTTTCCCGCGATCTCACTTACCACAGTGATATCACTGTCCACCACAAAGCCCAATTCAGCCAGGTGCTGACGGATCTCGTCCTTGCCTGTGATCTTTTTGATCGTAACCCGTTCCCCAGACTTCGCCATCGTCAGCGGCATCATAGCTCTCCTCCTTCAGATGATTAGTGAAAGCTAACTCGCACTCAGAAAAACTAGGTTAGCATTTACTAACCCCTTTTCGTCTGTGGAGTTTATCACAACTAACTTTCCTTGTCAACCCCTATTTGAAAGTCCTTGCCTTTTTCTGGCGTTTATGTTACCCTTGGTACAAAGAGTTGCCAGGAAGGAAGGACTTTAGATGAATATCCACGAATCGGCTGAGGATTATCTGGAGGCCATTTTGATCCTGCGGGAACAGCTGGGAATGGTCCGCTCCATAGACATTGTCCACCACCTGGATTACACAAAGCCCAGCGTCAGCGTGGCTATGAAACGGCTGCGGGAAAACGGATACATTGAAATGGATGGGGACGGGCATATCACTCTGCTTCCCCCGGGAGAGGCGATTGCCCAGCGGATTTATGACCGCCACAAGCTGTTGACTCAGCTTCTGGTTCGGCTGGGGGTTGACCCAAAGACCGCGGCGGCGGACGCTTGTAAGATCGAACATGACCTCAGCGATGAATCCTTTGAAAAGATTAAAGCCCATGTCCGGCAACATACAAAATAGGCCTTGGAAACGGCCTTCTTTCCCATATCAGGTCCGCTCTCAGCGTAAAAGCCGCCCATAGAGCGGCTTTTTTCTTTTCTCTCCGTATTTTTCCATCCAATTCTTTGGGAAAGGATTTGACAGACGGCGGCAAATATGTTACAATTCGGTTACAAGTTTTGAGCAAGGAGGGATTCATAGTGGCTTCTGAGAATATTCCTCTTTCCTATAAAGGGCATCCCCTGCGTCGGAAAGACAACCTGATTTACTACGGCACTATGGCCGAGAAATATATTATCATGCTCCAGATCCTGTCTACCAAGACCGTCAACGGCCTGGAGATGGCAGATAAGGTGGCCGTCCAGCTCCAGCTGACTGACCCCGATCTGCGGGGACGGGACCGTGTGGTCAAGAAAAGTGAAAAAGACAGCCTCTATGCGGCCATGGATATCGCCGCCGTGTGGCTGGACCGCTCTTTGAACGGCAAGTGACCCCTGTTGGCTGACCATCAGAAATAGAAAAGGATTTGGGAGGATCTCAGCTATGCACCTGAAGATGACCATCACCCGGCTCACCGCCGCCCTTCTGGTTTCCAGCACCCTCGCGGCCCCTGTCCTGGCCGCCTCGGGTACTGTCAATTCCGGGGGCGACCCCCTTCGGGTCCGGGCCGATCCCAACACCAGCAGTCAAATTCTAACCAAGCTGTCCGACGGCACCCAGGTAGAGGTGCTGGAACAGGCCGAAAACGGCTGGTACAAGATCGCCCATGAGGGGATCTCCGGCTTCGTTTCGGGGGAGTATCTGGTGGTCCATGAGGAGGACCAGGAGCAGGCCGTCGCATTGGCCGCGGAGGCTGACGCGGAAGCTGCCAGTACCTTTGGCCGGATTACCGCCTCCTCCCTGAACGTTCGCTCTGGCCCCAGCACTGACCACGAAAAGGTAGGGAGCCTAGCCGCGGGCAGGGTCGTCGAACTGCTGGAGGAGAGCGACGGCTGGTACCGTATTGAAAACGGCTATATCAGCACCGAGTATGTGACCATCGTAGACCCCTCCCAAATCAGCAAGGGACAGGAAATCGCCGATTATGCCCTCCAGTTCGTGGGGTATCCCTATGTGTATGGCGGCAGCAGCCCCAAGGGCTTTGACTGCTCTGGCTTTACCAGCTATGTCTATAAGCAGTTTGGCATCACCATCAATCGCACCGCCTCCACCCAGTTGGATAACGGTACTCCTGTTTCCATGAGCGAGCTCCAGCCCGGCGACCTGGTCATGTTCAAAAAATCCGGTACCGGCAGCAAGCGGGCATCCCATGTGGGAATTTACATCGGCAACAACCAGTTTGTCCATGCCTCCACTTCCACGGTGGGCGTCATTGTCAGCGATATGGATTACGCCTATTACACCACCGGCTTTGTGGGCGGACGCCGCCTGGTCTGATTTTCTCTCAAAATTACTATAAAAACAGAGCGGGTCCCCTAGGGGACCCGCTCTGTTTTTTTACTGCCGCTCTGCCTCCTGGGAAAGCGGGGGATGCCGACCCTCCAACGCTGTTAAGTCGCTGCCCTCCACCTTGGCATATGCCCGCTTCCGTACACACAGGAAGAAGATCAGATGGACCGCACCAGTGACCAGCCAACTGATGGGATAGGAGATGTACAGGCAGGAGGCTGTGTGATAGACCGGGAATATCACCGCCACCCACACCAGACGCAGGCCGCAGGCCCCCACTAGGGAGACCACCATGGGAACCACCGAATAGCCGATCCCCCGAAGGACGCCTACCAGCGTATCCATGATGCCGCAGATAAAATAGGGGCAGGCGATAAAAGACAACCGGATAAGCGCCTGGGCAATGACCTCATGCTCCCCGGCAGGGACATAGAAGCCAGCCAGAGTCTCGCCAAAGAAATAGGCAAGATTACCAAATGCCAGGCCGCTTATGACCGAAAAAGAGACGCACTGGACCGCGATGCGGTCCACTCGCTTGCACTTTCCGGCTCCGTAGTTCTGCCCCACAAAGGTGATGGCCGTCTGATAAAAGGCGTTCATGGCGGCGTAGACAAAGCCCTCAATGCTGGCGGAGGCAGAGGAGCCGGCGGCCAGCACTGGGTCATCAAAGGAGTTGATGGCCGACTGGATGACCACGTTAGACAGGGAGAACACCACTCCCTGGCAGCCCGCCGGCAGGCCCACCTGGAGGATACGGCGGATGACCGACCACTGAAGGCCCAGCTTATTCAATTCCAACCGGAGAGCCCCCTCCTCCCGCACCAGGCACCAAACCACTAGAGCGGCGGAGATATACTGGGAGATGATAGTGGCCAGCGCCACACCGGCCACATCCATATGCAGGACGATGACGAAAAACAGGTTTAGTACCACGTTGACTACGCCGGATAAAAAGAGAAAGTACAGGGGACGGCGGGTGTCCCCCTGAGCCCGCAGGATGGCCGCCCCAAAGTTGTAAGTAAGCAGGGCGGGCATCCCAAAGAAGTAGATGCGCAGGTAGACGGTGGCCAAGTCGATGACGTCGGTGGGGGAGGACATCCACTCTAGCAGCTGGCGGACCATGACTGTGCCGAACACCGTCATGACCACACCACTGATGAGCGCCAGGGTCATGGAGGTGTGGACGCTGCGGCTCACATTGTCGTGGCGCCCGGCCCCCAAATCTCTGGCTACCACCACATTGGTGCCCACGGAGAGGCCCACAAACAGATTGATCAGCAGGTTAATCAGGGCCGTATTGGACCCTACTGCCGCCAGGGCTTCCTTGCCGGCGAATTTACCCACCACCACTACGTCGGCGGCGTTGAACAGCAGCTGCAACAGACTGGAGGCCATCAGCGGCAAAGCAAAGAGAAGGATCTTATCCGCTATGGACCCGTTGCACATATCGATCTCATATCGCCTCTTGATGCTCCTCTGTTTCAACACAGACCTCTCCCTTCCAATTTCTCAAATTCCTCACTCAGCCAATCCCGTGGAACACAAATCCCAGAATGACCACCAAGATCGTCAAGGGCACATAGACATACTTTCCCACAGGACCAAACGCCCTGCTCAGTGGCTTTTGCCTGCCGGTCTCCAGTTCTTTCCGAAGCTTGCTCCACCCCAGCACATAGTAGATGGAGATGGCACCCAGCACAGCTCCGATGGGGACCACTTGGATGGTGATAAAGTCCATCCAAGCTCCTACCCGCTCCTCTGACTCCATGAAGATCCCTACTCCAATTGTCAGTGCAGAGCAGATGACTACCGCCGTCTTTCTCCCCAGCTTGAAGTGTGTCTGCCAGCTCTCGGACACGGCCTCAAACATATTGATCAGAGAGGTAAGACCGGCAAACAGGACTGACAGGAAGAAAAACGCGGCAAACAGCCGGCCCATAGGCATCTGCTGGAACACGGTGGGCAGAGTGATGAACATGAGAGGCGGGCCGGATTTCACGTCTAGGCCATAGGCAAAGACAGCCGGCATGATGGCCAAGGCGGACAGCAGGGCGGCCATGGTATCAAAGATCGCCGTCCGCAGGGACGCCTTGGGGATATCCTCCTTCTTGTCCAAATAAGCTCCGTACACGATCATTCCAGAGCCAGTGATAGACAGGGAGAAAAAAGCCTGCCCCATGGCCATGACCCAGGTGTATGGCTCCAGCAGCTTGGACCAGTCTGGGACCAGCAGGAAGCGGTAGCCCTCTCCCGCCCCAGGTAAAGTAGCCACCCAGATGGCCAGAATGATGAACAGGACATAGAACAAGGGCATTAGGATACGGCTCACCTTTTCGATACCAGAGGTGACGCCGAACATCAGCACCAGGCAGACCATAGCTATCACTACGGTATGCCACAGGGGATTGCCAAAGTGAGAGGCGGCCGCCGTGAAGAAGGCGGTGGGCTCCGCCGTCATCAAAGTTCCGGACAGGGCGCCGGCCAGGCTGTTGAGCACCCAGCCCAGAATGACGGCATAGCCGATGGCGATACCCAGGGATCCCATCAGAGGCAGCCAGCTGACCACGCTGCCCACCCGCTTCAGTCTAGGGTCCCGCTCCTGAAAGCACCGCTCATAGGCGCCGATGGTCCCAGTACCCGCCAGACGGCCGATGCCGAACTCAGCGGACAGGCCCACCCAGCCAAACAGGAAAACGAACAGCAGATAGGGGATCAGGAAGGCCGCCCCTCCATACTGGCCCAGCCGATAGGGAAACAGCCAGATGTTACCCAGCCCCACAGCTGAACCAACACAGGCGATGACAAAGCCTATGGAGGAACTAAATCCCCCGTTCTGGTGTTTTTTCTGATTTGCCATACTCTGATTCTCCTAATTTCAAGTTTCACTTTTTAAAAGATCTGCTCCAGCGAATCAGTTTTTTATACTATCACAAAAGGAATAGACTGTCTAGTACCATGGACTTATTCTTGATTTCTTTATTACCCCCCAAAAAATATTTATATCTTTTTGTCTTCATATGCTCCTCCTTAACCAACATCGATCTCCGACTCCCGCGACAGAAGCACCACCGTTTCCACATGGGCGGTCCGTGGAAACAGATCCACCCCCTGTGCCTTCACCGCCCGATAGCCCAGCTCCCCAAACCGCCTCACATCCCTGGCCAGGGTGGCCGGATCACAGGACACATAGACAATCCGTTCCGGAGCCATGCCGGCCAGGATGGCAGGCACCTCCGGTTGGAGCCCCTTCCGGGGCGGGTCCACACAGATGACCTGGGGGCGAACTCCCTCCCCACTTAGCCTGGCGGCTACCGTCCCGGCGTCACCGCAGAAAAACTCTGTGTTTTCCACGCCGTTTCTCCTGGCGTTCTCTCTGGCGTCCTGGATGGCCTGGGGAACAATCTCCGCGCCGATCACTTTTGCGGCCCTCCGGGAGAGGGCCAGGGAGATGGTGCCGATGCCGCAGTACAGATCCAGCACGGTCTCCCTTCCGGTCAGGGCGGCAAAGTCCAGAGCCACAGCGTATAGCCGCTCTGTCTGTGCCTGGTTGATCTGGAAAAAGGATGGCACAGACAGGCGGAAGGTATAGGCGCACAGCTCCTCCTCCAGATAGTCCCTCCCCCAGAGGGTGTGGTACTCCGGACCCAGGATGACGTTGGTGTCCGCCGGGTTGACATTGAGCACCACACCCACTACACCTGGCTCGCACTCCCGCAGGGCTGACACCAGTCGGTCCGCACCGGGCAGCACAGGCTTCCAGGCCACGACACAGACCAGCGCCTCACCCCTACTGTTGGTCCGGACATAGAGGTGGCGCACGACGAACCGGCCCTCCATATGATACTCGGAAGGGAGATGAGCCGCCCATTCTTCAAAGGCGCGTTGGAGGCGCGAGACCCGCTCCGGCTGAAGCAGGCAGTCCTCCACCTCCAACACTTGGTGGCTCCTGGCCCGGTAATAACCCGCCCGGACCCTGTCTTCCGCTCGATCCACTGGGAATTGGACCTTGTTTCGATAGCGGTCGGGCTTCTCTGCCCCCAGCACCGGGGGCAGCTCCAGTCTTACGCCGCCTACCCGCTCCAGGGCGTCGGCGATGCGCTGTCCCTTGGCCCGAAGCTCCTCGTCGTAAGTCATGTGTCGGAACTGGCAGCCACCGCATCTGCCGAAAACAGGGCAACCGGGTCCCAGCCGCTCCGGCGACGGCCGCAACAGCTCCACTCCCCGGCCCCAGGCCACCGTCTTATTCACCTTCTCTAGCCGGACGTTCCATCGCTCGCCCGCGATGGTAAAGGGCACAAAGACCACCCGGCCCTCCAGCCGGGCCACCCCCATCCCCTCTGCGGTGTATCCGGTGATATCCAAGGCGTGGATACTATTCTTCTTCCAATCCGCCATGAGGCCACCCCACTTTCTTTTCAGCAATACTATATCATGTCCCGCCTCTGTGGTAAAGGACAAAAAGGGGCGCCCGGACCAGTCCGGACGCCCCCCTGGAGAGGGACAGACTCGCGTTACTTTTTCACACCCACACCGTGAGTGGTCCTGACCACCAGACCGGTCAGGGCGAAGAGGGCAATGGCGTTGGGGATAACCATCAGGTTGTTGAACATATCGGTCAGCTCCCACACAAAGTCGCTTCCGGTCACAGTACCCAGGAAAATAAACCCAAGCGCCAGGATCGAGTAGACTACGGCGCCCTTCTTGCCGAACAGATAGACTACGTTGATCTTGCCAAACAGATTCCAGCTCAGGATAGTAGAGAAGGCGAAGAAGAACAGACAGATGGCCACGAACATAGCCCCCGCCTCGGCGCCAAAGACGGAGCCGAAGGCGGTCTGGGCCAGGTTGGTCTTATTCAGTACCTGGCTGGCGGCGGCCGCGCCGCACTCGGCCAGCGGCCCGCCGGGGGTATACAGGGTGGAGATGACCACAAGAGCATTCAGAGTCAGCACCACAAAGGTATCCATGAATACACCGATCATAGCCACCACTCCCTGATCGTGGGGGTCGGTAACATTGGCCTGGGCGTGGGCGTGGGGGGTGGAGCCCATGCCGGCCTCGTTGGAGAACAGGCCCCGCTTCGCGCCCTGACTGATGGCCTCCTTCAAGGCGTAGCCGAAAGCGCCGCCGATGATGGCCTGGGGCTGGAAGGCGTACTGAAAGATCATGGCGAAGGTGGCGGGGATATACTGGATGCGGGCGGCAAGGACACCCAGTCCGCCTACCAGGAAAATCACAGCCATGATGGGGACCAGCTTTTCAGTGACAGAGGCCAGCCGCTGTACACCACCCACGAAGATGAAGCCACAGATGACTACCAGCACGATGCCCACGATCCAGGAGGGCACACCGAAGGCTGTTTCAAAGGTGGAGCCGATAGAGTTGGACTGAACCATGCAGCCCATGAAGCCCAGGGCCAGGATGATGGCCACAGCAAAGAATCCGGCTAGGAACTTGCCGAAGCCGCCCTTAAAGGCAGTCGTGATGTAGTAAACGGGCCCGCCCTTGTAGGAGCCATCGTCGCTCTTCTGCCTGGTCTGGATAGCCAGGGTGGCTTCCGCGTAGATGGTAGCCATACCAAAGAAGGCGATGACCCACATCCAGAAGATCGCGCCGGGGCCGCCGGCCAGGATGGCCCCCGATCCGCCCACGATGTTGCCGGTGCCCACCTGGGCCGCGATGGCGGTAGCTAAGGCCTGGAAGGAACTCATGCCGTGCTCCTGTTTTCCGCCGTGGAGGGACAGGTTCCCAAAAACCTTTCTCATCCCCTCCCCAAAGCAGCGCACCTGGACAAAGCGGGTCTTGATGGAGTACCAGAGACCGACTCCGATGAGCAGGAAGACCAGGATATAGTTGGACAAATAGGTATTAATGCTTACTACGACAGGATATAGTGCCGATTCCATGGACGCAACCAATTCTTGCATTTGATACTCTTTCCTCTCCTACAAAAATAAAAACGGAACGACCGAATAAACCGACCGCTCCGGAGAATACACGCCCAGCGCACCTGCGCACGTGTAAAACAGATGCCCACAGGGCATCTGTTTCCTCTGTCCTTTTGCCTGAGAGATTAACGGGACACGCCGCCCCGCCTTGCACCTTCGGCACTCGTTTTCGAGTTTCTCCAGAGTTACATCCGCATCCAGTCCTCATCCCCTCTGGGGACACCTGAGAGTGTTACTCCTTCGGCATGCCGTCTGGCCATTTTCCTGGATACTTCGTCTGTCCTATTCAGTTGCTCCGTTACCATACCACACCCGGCGGATTTTGTCAACCTCTGGTGGACATTTATTCTCTCACAGTGGAATTTCTGTGTGCCGGGCCTTGTTTTTTGTGCAGTCCGCCTTGAAAAGAGGCATTCTTCCAGGCTCTCGCCTCTGTTTTCCCTCTTTTAAATTTTTCATTGATAAATTCCCTCGGATATAGTAAAATACGTAATAGCGTTGTTCCGCTTCGGCGCGGAGCAAGGCCGCACTAGTCGGGGAGATAGCGGTGCCCTATACCCGCAATCCGCTACAGCGGGGATGAATCCCGGCCCCCGGACGTGTAATGTGTCGTCTGCCCTGGATAAGCAGTGATGATAGACCGGTCCCGCGCAACGGGGTCCCGTGAACCGTGTCAGGCGGGGAACCGAGCAGCACTAAGCGGTCCGCTCCGTGTGCCGTGGGGTCACTGTTCTTGAGCCGGCTGTCCAGGTAACGGGCATATTTCACGCTTCAAAGGCCGGTGTGCGGTCTTACTCCGCGTCGAAGCAAACTCCATATCATTCGTACTGCCGCAAGCGGCAGTCCTCACTCATTTCGTTGCTTCTCCTTTTCCAAAGGACACCCGCTCCGCTGGGCTGTCCTTTGGGGGCCGATTACGGCCCTCTTTTTCCTGCAAACTCCATATTATTCCTACTGCCGCAAGCGGCAGTCCTCATCCATTCTGTGGTTTTTGTTTTTAAATTGGCTCCGCCCCAAACGGCGGGGCTGTTTTTCTCCGTGAGGTGATTTGATGTACCAGGCCCTATACCGAAAGTGGCGGCCCCGCACCTTTGAGGATGTGGTAGGCCAATCCCACATCACCGAGACTCTGCGCCAACAGGTGGCAGGTGGCAGGCTGTCCCACGCCTATCTGTTCACTGGCACCCGAGGCACTGGCAAGACAACCTGCGCCAAGATTCTGGCTCGGGCGGTCAACTGTGAAAACCCTCAGAACGGTGACCCCTGCAACCAGTGCCCCGCCTGCCTGGGCATTGAGAATGGCTCCATTTTGGATGTATTGGAGCTGGATGCCGCCTCCAACAACGGCGTAGACCAAGTCCGAGCCCTGCGGGATGAGGCGGTCTACACCCCTGCCGCTGTCAAAAAACGGGTCTACATCGTGGACGAGGTCCATATGCTGTCCACCCCCGCTTTTAACGCCCTGCTGAAAATACTGGAGGAGCCGCCTCCCCACCTTCTGTTCATCCTAGCTACCACCGAGCTGCATAAGGTGCCCGCTACCATCAAAAGCCGGTGTCAGCAGTTCTCCTTCAAGCGGATCCTCCCCGGTCAAATTGCACAGCGTTTGGAATATGTGGCTGGGCAGGAGGGCATCGACCTGACCGCCGAGGGCGCCGCTCTGCTGGCCCGTCTGGCGGATGGTGGACTGCGGGATGCCCTATCCCTGCTGGACCAGTGCTCCGGCGGGGGGCAGAGGGTAGACGAGCAGACCATTCTGGACACGCTGGGTCTGGCGGGCAACCTGGAAACCGCTAAACTCATGGGCCATATTGCCGGGCGGGATGCCGCCGCCGCCCTGGACACCCTAGGCCGTCTGTACGGCAACGGTAAAGATGTGGGCTCCGTGCTCGGTGAGTTGTCCTCCCTGGCCCGAGACCTGCTACTGCGGAAGACGGCGCCCCAGGGAGGGACTTCCCTGCTGGCCGGAGGGTACGACGAGGCCACTATGCGCCAGCTAGGCGGGCAATTCTCCGCCGCCCGTTTGCTCCAGGCGCTGACTTTACTCCAATCCACCGCCGCGGAGCTGCCGCGGAGCAGCAACCGCCGGACCGACGCGGAGCTGTGCCTGATCCGCTTATGCGATGAGAGTCTAGATGGCTCCGCCGCCGGACTGTCTGCCCGGGTGGCACGGCTGGAGGAGCTGCTGGCTGGCGGGGTGCCTGTTCCGGCCGCTTCCCCTCCATCTACCCCTACCGCCCCCAGCGTTCCCGCCGGACCGGCGCCCTCTCCCGCGGAGGATCCGCCCCCCTGGGATGACCGCCCCCCGCTGCCAGAGGAGCCTCCGGAAGAACCGGAGCGCGTATTTGATGTTCCCGTGGAGGCTCCCGCCCCCACGCCGGTGCCCGCCGCGCCCGACTCTGGCGGAGGGAATCGGTCTTTTTGGCCCGCCTTTGCGGCTGGGTTGAAGGGAAAGGTGTCACCCTCCGTCCTGCCCTATCTCCACAATCCGTCCAAGGTGACCGGCGTGTGGAAAAATGGGCAGTTGACCCTGTGGACAGACAGTGAGTTCACCCGCTCCATGCTCAACAAGCCCGCCATTCTGGAGGGGCTGGCCCGCGCTGCGGGCGACGCTTTCGGCGGACAGCCCAGGGTGAGCATCGTCGCCGGCAGGCCCCCCGAGGAGGACCTGTCTCCCGCTCCCAGCCAGCCCTCCCCCCAGTCGAAGGGCTCCGGTGATGCTCTGGACCAGCTACTGGCCTTTGGGGAAAAGTTTGACAACATCATCATACAATAAGATTCAGGACAAAAAGGAGTGTTTGATATGGCAAAAGGTTTTGGCGGCCGCGGTATGCCCGGCATGGGCGGCGGCATGAACATGAATATGCTCAAGCAGGCCCAGAAGATGCAGCAGGACATGATGCGTTTGCAGCAGGAGCTGCAGGAGAAGGAGTACCAGGCCGCGGCCGGCGGCGGGGTGGTGTCCGCCACCGTCAATGGCAAGCATGAGCTGAAGGCTCTGGTCATCGACCCGGAGGCCGTGGACCCCGACGACGTGGAGATGCTCCAGGACATGATCGTGGCCGCCGTCAACGAGGCCATGCGGGCCGCTGACAGCGATGCCGCCTCCACTATGCAGTCCATCACCGGTGGACTGGGTCTTCCTTTCTGATTTTTAACCCTTCAAGCCGCCCAAACCGGGCGGCTTTTTATTTATTTTTACAGTTTTATTTGACAATTATTTGATTTTATAGTATGTTTTTACCATGCTATAAATATCAATCTCATACAAGTCCATGTTTTATCGAAGGGGGGCTCATTATAAAACGCAGGTATAAGCAAGAGATCCCAGCCACCCTGATTTTAATTACTTGGGGAATCGAGTCCTCTCTCTGGATCCTCTACTCTTCTTTCCCACAAGTTATCTCAAGACTGTTTTTCCCCATCTGTTTCCCCATATATAGTTTTGCCCGTATGTCCTTTTATGACCAGATCCGCTATGAAGAGGAGGGGGAGGCGCGGTTTTGCGTTCAGGCCGCCATGTGGTTCGGCGTATTCGCCTGCCTGACCGTTCTGTCCTCTCTCATCACTGGTGGGCTGTATCTCTGGAAGGGCTGGTATCCCTGGCTCCTCCTTCCCCTTGCCCGGCTCCCCCTGGTGTATCTGACTTACCGCATCTGGATTCGGCCAAAGGAACAGAGTTGACTATTTTAAATGCAGGACCGGGCTTTCGGTCCTGCTTTTTTTCTTGCCATAGAGCTGAAATCAGTATAAAATGAAAGAAAAAGAGAACAGTGACCGCTCCCTACTCTGTCCGGCGTGGCGGCGCCGGGGCGGGAGCTTTCACTGTCTGGAAAGAAGTGAGGAAATGCCCCTGTTTCATCAGCACCAGCTCCATGAACCGCCTGACCAGCGGACCAAGATGCTGGAAACCCCCGTCCCTTCTCTGATCGTCACACTGGCCATCCCCACCATCATCAGCATGATGGTCACCTCCATCTACAACATGGCCGATACCTATTTCGTGTCCCAGTTGAGCACCAGCGCCTCCGGCGCGGTAGGTATCGTCTTTTCCATCATGTCCATCATCCAGGCCGTTGGCTTCACGGTGGGCATGGGCTCCGGCTCCATTGCCGCCCGTCTGATGGGCCAGGGGAATCACCGTGACGCGGATGCCTACGCCTCCAGCGCCGTCCTCATGGCCCTGGTCCTCGGGCTGCTGCTGGCCGCCCTCGGCCTGGGTAACCTGGGCAGCCTGATTTGGGCCCTGGGCAGTACGGAGACCATCTACCCCTACGCCATGGACTACGCCCGCTATATTCTGATGGGCTGCCCAGTGATGGTCCTGTCCTTTACCCTGAACAACCTGCTCCGCTGGCAGGGGAAGGCCAGCCTGGCCGTCTTTGGCCTGGGCACTGGTGGTGTGCTCAACATGGTCCTGGACCCCGTCTTCATCTTTATCTTTGACCTGGGCATCGCCGGGGCGGCCATCGCTACCCTGCTGAGTCAGTGTGTCAGTCTGTGCATTCTCGCCTCCTTCTTCCTGTTGAAGAAAAGTGATTTAAGAGTCAGCCCCTCTTGTATCTCCCGCTCCCCCAAGCTCTATCTGTCCATTCTGAAGCAGGGAATGCCCTCCTTCTTCCGCCAGGGCATCCTGTCCCTGTCCACTATGGCACTGAACTTCAACGCCAAGATATACGGCGACGCGGCGGTGGCCGCTCTGGCCATCGTTACCAAGGTGTTCACCTTCATCCAGTCCATCGTCATCGGCTTCGGCCAGGGCTTCCAGCCAGTGTTAGGCTATAATTACGGGGCCGGACGGCTGGACCGGGTCAAGGAGGCGGTGAAGTTCTCCGTCAAGACCTGCACCATCATCTTGACAGTATGCGCAGTGGTAGGCTTTGCCTTCGCCCCCCAAATCGTCACCCTGTTCCGGGACGACCTTATGGTCATCGACATCGGCACCCGGGCCTTCCGCTACCAGTGCTTTACCCTCCCACTGGGGGCGGTGCTCACCTTCGCCAATATGTTCTTCCAGTCCCTGGGCAAGTCTGTCCGGGCCACCATCCTGGCCGTCTGCCGCCAGGGCGTGTTCATCCCTCTGGTCTACCTCCTGTCCTGGCAGTTGGGTCTCACCGGTCTGGAGCTCACCCAGGCCGTCTCCGACTTGGCAGCCTTCCTCATTTCCGGCACCATCATGGTACACTATTTTCTGAGAGAATTTGGGAAGGAACGGGTATGACATACAAATATAACGGCCTGACGAATACCGTCAGGCCGTTATATTTTCTCTCCTATGGACAGCGTGAGGTCCTTTCGGGGGAGTTTGTCCCAGCGGAATAGAGGGAGCAGTTCCTCCGGCGCAACCTCCTCCTCCCGGTCCAGCAGCCCGGCGGCATGGGCCAGCGTTCCCACGATCTGTGGGGCAGTAAACCGACTCTGGAGCTGCCCCAGCTCCTGGTCCCGGTCCCTCTTTGCCAGCCGCCTGCCATCCGGGGCCAGCAGCAGGGGGACATGGCCGTACTGGGGATGGGGCAGGTTCAGCCGCTCCTGGAGCCAGATCTGCCGGGGGGTGGAGGAGAGCAGGTCGCTCCCCCGCACCACCTGGGTCACCCCCATCTCGGCGTCATCCACCACCACCGCCAGCTGATAGGCGTACACCCCGTCGGACCGGCGGAGAATAAAGTCCCCGCAGTCCATTTTTAAATCCTCTTCGTATTTTCCGCATAACATATCACAAAAAGAAATGGATTTTTCCCCCACTGCCGCCCGCCAGGCAGGGCGGCGTGTCTTTTCCAGCTTCTCCCGCTCCGGAGCCGTCAAGCTCCTGCACCGTCCGTCATACACAGTTATTCCGTCCGAGCGGTGGGGGGCAGAGGAAGCCAGACGCTCTGCACGTGTACAGTAGCAGGGATAGACCAGCCCCTGCCTCTCCAGCTCCCGGAAGGCGGCGGCGTAGGCCTCTGTCCGCCGGGACTGATAGACCGGCTCCCCGTCCCAGTCCAGCCCCAGCCACTCCAGATCCCGCATCACCTGGTCGCAATACTCCTGCCGGCACCGGTCCGGATCCAAATCCTCCAGCCGCAGGACGATGGAACCTCCCGCGCTCCGGGCGGCCAGCCAGGCCAGCAGGCAGGACCACAGGTTGCCCAGGTGCATCCGTCCGCTGGGGCTGGGGGCAAAGCGGCCGATCATGTTACTCCTCCGTTCCATATTCAGCAACTACCCGCTTACATCCGGCACAGTGCCACGCCGGCGCCCTAGGCGTGCTCCAGAAGTGCTTGGTCAGTTTGACCTCTCCCTCCCTCAGAGCCATGACCACCCCTTCCGCAATTTCAGGGGAAAAGATAATACTCCGGCTACTCTGCAGAAAGCCTTGCTTCATCTCCTGATTACACCATGGGCACAGCATCATTTTTTCTCCTCTCCATACTCCTCCAGCGCCTGTCTTAAAAACTCCGCGTCCTTGTCGTCCAGGGCGTGGAGGCCGGCAGTTTCCTCCAGATGGTGGGTGAACTCGTGGGCCACGGTGGCAAAGATCTCGTCCTTCCAGCCCTCCTCGTCCTCCTCCGGCAGCAGGGCGGCAAAGGAGCCGTAATACAGGACGATATACCGCCCCAGCATATCGTGGACATACTCTCCCATAATGTACATCTCGCCGGGGGGAAAGTCCGGATCAGGCAGGGCTTCCTCCTCCAGCTGGATGCCCCCGTCCAGGTCCAGAAAGAAGGCGTCGGGGAACCCGCTGGCGATCTCCTCCAGCCAGTCGCCCATCTGTTCATAGGTGGGTACCATGATCCTCTCCTCCTTACTGGGGACTCAGGTCCGCTTTTCGGCGGAGCAGGGAGAGGGGCGGCACCTGACAGGGCAGCTTCATGCGGAAGGTCATCTGCGGGTGGCGGACCTCCTCCAGTGGAAGGCCATCCCCATCCCAGAGGCCCTCCACCCACAAAGCCTGGGGCCGGACATTAGGCCCCACCAGCTCCAGACTGTCGCCCACTCGGAATTTATTGTTCAGGGTCAAAAGGGCATTTCCCTCCCCGTCACAGGACTGCACCTTGGCCACGATCTGCCAGTCCCGGACATATCGGGAATTCTCGGTATACTGCCCCGGCTGTCCGTAGAAAAAGCCGGTGGAGTAGTGGCGGTGGCTGATGTGCTCCACCTCGTCCCGCCACACTGGGTCCAGCGGCTCTCCCGCCGCCGCCGCGTCGATGGCGTGGCGGTAGGCTCCGGTGACGATGGCCGCGTAGTAGGCGGACTTTGCCCTCCCCTCCAGCTTTAGAGAGTCCACCCCCGCCTCCATCAAGTCGGCCACATGGTCGATCATGCACATATCCTTGGAGTTCATGATATAGGTCTGTCCATTCTCCTCATAGACAGGGAAGTACTCTCCCGGCCGCTTCTCCTCCATCAGAGCGTACTGATACCGGCAGGGCTGGGCGCACTCCCCCCGATTGGAGTCCCGCCCGGTCATGTAGTTAGACAGCAGGCACCGGCCGGAATAGCTGACGCACATGGCCCCGTGGGCAAAGACTTCGATCTCCAGCTCCTTTGGAGTCTTGGCCCTGATCTCCTGAATCTCCTCCAGGGACAGCTCCCTGGCTAGAATCACCCGACTAGCCCCCAGGTCGTGCCAGGCCTGGGCGGACTGGTAATTGACGATGCTGGCCTGAGTGGAGATATGACACTGGACCTTGGGGGCGTGTCTCCTGGCCAGGGCCAGGGTGCCCACATCTGCCAGAATGATGGCGTCCACGCCCACCTCATTGAGATATTCCAGCCACTCCGGCAGCCGGGCTACTTCTTGGTTGCGCGGCATGGTGTTGCAGGTCACATGGACTCTGACCCTATGGGAGCGGCATAGGTCCACGGCCTGTTTCAGCTCTGTCCGGGAGAAATTTCCGGCAAAAGACCGCATTCCGAAGTCGGTTCCGGCCAGATAGACAGCGTCCGCCCCATAGGCCACCGCCATCTCCAGTCTCTCCATGTCCCCCGCCGGGGCCAGCAGCTCGATCTTGTTTCTCATGTTTATCTATCTCCTTCAGAAAGGGGCAAGGGCGCCGGCCCTTGCCCCTTTGGGAATCACTTGTATCGCTCCTGGGAATTGAGGAAGCTCTGGAGCTGGTCATAGGTATTGAAGAAATGGTGGAGATTGTCGTCGCCCAGAGCGTAATAGAAGTAGCTGGTATCCGCCGGCTCCAGGGCAGCCATGATGGCCTCCATGCCAGGATTGGCGATGGGCGCCGGGGGCAGGCCCTTATACATATAAGTGTTATAGGGGGAATCGATGGCCTTGTCCGCCTCCGTCGGCACCTTTCCGCCGTTGATATAGGCCAGGGTAGCGTCGATCTGGAGCAGGCCCACAGTTTCACCCTCAGGATGCTCCAGGCGGTTATAAATGACGGAGGCAATCTCCTCCCGGTCAGATCCATCCGTTTCCCGCTCGATCATGGAGGCGATAGTCAGGATTTCCCGCAGGGAATAGCCTGTTTCCTCCACTTGGGCCCGTATATCATCGGTGACCATGGAGTCAAAGTAGACCAACAGCTTATTGATGGCATACACCGGATCGTGGGGGGTATAGAACTCATAGGTGGACGGCATGAGGTAGCCTTCCAGCCGGTGGTAATCCCCCAGCGGGATATCCTGGAGGAAGGAGAAGGCGTAGTCGTGGTTGGCGGCGGCTTCCTGAAGCTCCTCCACCGTGGCCACCCCCTTCTCTTCCAGCAGGGCGAAGATTTGGTCCAGGGTATAGCCCTCTGGGATGACCACATCCACCACCGACCGGGTGGCGGAGTTGGCACTCATGCCAGCCAGCAGAGCCCGGTAATCCATATCCGTGTTCAGGGTATAGGTACCCATCGTCACATCGTCCTTGCCCCCTGTGAAGGCGGCAAAGAGCTTGAAGAGCCACTTATACTCGATCAGCCCCTCATCCTCCAGCCGGTTCACGATGCTGTTGAAGCTGTCCTCCGAGGAGATGGTAATGGTCACTTCCTTCTCATCCTTATTCAGGGCCAGCACATCGTTTGCGGCGATCCAAAGCAGGCAGGCCAGCAGGATGGACACTCCGATGACTCCTACCACATAGAGCACGGCGAAGCCGGCGGTCCGGCCGGTCGAGCCGCGGCGGGGACGGCGGGCGGCGGTGCGCTCCTCCCGCCCGCTTCTTCGTTCACTTCTTCGTTCCTGGGGCATTCAGGTCAGCTCCTAATAAAATTTTTCCGGGTCCTTGTCACCAGGGACAAGGGACCTCCATAGAATAGTACAGAACGCACGGGACACACCGTCCCGGCGGGATTTTAGAGAGGTGTGAAAACATATGTGTTGTGGAAACAACGGCTGGGGCGGCAACGGCTGCCTGTGGATCATTCTGCTCATCATCATCCTGTTCGCCTGCGGCGGCTGGGGCGGCAACGGCTGCGGCTGCAACAACAGTTGCGGCTGTGGCTGCGACAACGGCTGCGGCAACGACAACTGCGGCTGCTGCTGAGTGGACCGGCAAAAGGGCGGGGGATCAACCCCCGCTTTTTGCCGAAGAAAGGTGGGACAGGCACTCCTCCTCGGTGACCACCAGGTCCACCGGGATATCATAAGGTCCCCTAGGCAAACGGTCCTGCAGGAGAGCGGCCCGGCACAGCCCCACCTTCCACCCGGAGCAGCCGGCCAGCCACCGGTCATAGTAGCCGCCGCCGAAGCCCAGGCGGTAGCCCTCCCGGTCATAGCACAGGCCGGGGACCAGGATCAGGTCGATGGCCGCCCGCTCCAGCAGAGGGGCCTGTTCGTCCGGCTCCAGAAGGCCAAAGGCCGCCGGCACCAGCGGGCGGTCCGAGGCATACCCACGGACCTCCATCCCCCTGCCGGGGAGCATCCGGGGCAGGCCCACCACCTTCCCCCGCTCCGCCAGCTGGCGGACCAGCTCTCCAGTGTCCGGTTCCCGCTCTGGGATGCCCCAAAAGGCGAAGATCGTCTTTGCGCCCTCCACTTGGGGCAGAGATAGGAAGTGGGCAAAGAGGGCCCGGTCGCTCTCCCGCCGCTCTGACGAGGGCAAAGCCGCCAGCCAGCGGCGGACTGTTCGGCGCAGCGCCGCCTTCTCTTCAGTAACAGATGGAAGCACGGACTTCCTCCGCTCTCTCCCGGCCGGCCAGGTATTCCACCAGCGCCAGTCCGAAATCAAAGGCGGAGCCGGCCGCCTGCCCGGTAATCAGCTTGGCTGGGCCGTCCACCACCACGTGGGACGGGCTGTCAGCTGCCACGGCTCCGTTCATCTGTCCCTCCATGCCGGGATAGCAGATGGCCCGTCTGCCCTCCAGCAGCCCCCACCTGCCCAACAGCGTAGGGGCCGCACAGATGGCGGCCAGAGGGATCCCCCGCTTCGCCGCCTCCCGGACCAGCTTCTCCACAGTAGGTTCCTGGCCCAGCTTCTGTACTCCCACACCGCCGCCGGGCAAAACCAGCATGTCGGCCCGGTCCAGCTCCACCTGGTCCAAAGTCAGATCCGCTTTTATTGTGATCTGCCGGCCTCCGGCCACCATCGCTCCGTCTGTGGACACCAGGGCCGTTTCCACGCCTCCTCGGCGGAGCAAGTCGGCGGGGACCAGAGCCTCCGCCTCTTCAAAGCCGGGAGCGAGCAGGATATAGACCATATTAGAATACCTCCTTTTACAGTAAGGGGGTCACCAGGGACCAAATCTCCTGGTGTATCTCCTGGATGGAGCGGAGCTGCCCCTCCCTGTCTAAACAGGAAATCCGCTTCCAGCCCAGCTCCCCAATGGCCTGGTGGGCGCAGGCGCGGCAGGTGGCTAGATACTCCGTGTCCAGCTCATGGATGTCCGCCTTGGTATGGGTGGCCGACTCCCGGCTGCGCAGCAGCTCCACCGATTTTTCGGTAGGCATATCCAAATAGAGCACCAGGTCAGGCCGGGGCAGTCCCAGCTTGTCGTGTTCAAAATCGTCCAGCCAGCGGAGGAAGGCGGTCCGCTCCCCCTCTGGGCACTTGGCCCCCTGGTGGACCGCGTTGGAGGTGGTATACCGGTCGGTAAGAACCAGACCTCCCCCGTCGTAGTATTCCCCCCACACCTTTTTTAAGGAGGCGTATCGGTCCACCGCGTAAAACGCGGAGGCGGCGTAGGGATTTACGTCCCCTGGATGGCTGCCGAACTCACCCCCTAGGTACATCCGGATCAGAGCGGAGGACGGCTTCTGGTACTGGGGAAATACCAGCTTTTTGTACCCTTGGCCCATGGCGTCCAGCCGCTGGCACAGCTGGCCGAACTGAGTGGACTTGCCAGAGCCGTCGGTCCCTTCAATGACGATCAGCCGGCCCCTCATGACTGGTCCCTCCTGCCCCGCAGGCGGGCGCCGGCGGACTTAACCAGCACAAGGGGCAGCTTGGCCATCCGTCCCGCCCGCTTTGGCTCCTTCTTCAGGCGGTAGGCCCACTCCAAACCCAGCTTCCGCCAAGATTCGGGCGCCCGCTCCACGTTGCCGGCAAAGACATCCAGGGCACCCCCCAGGCCAATGGCCAGACGAGCACCTGTGTGCCTGCCCCACCGGGCCATCCACTTCTCCTGCTTGGGCGCGCCCAGGCAGACAAACAGCAGATCGGGCCGAGCGGCGGCCACCTCCAGTAGCACGGCCTCCTCGTCCTTAAAATAGCCGTCATGAGTGCCGCACAGGACGATATTAGGGTGTTGCTCCAGGATGCGGCGGCCGGCCTCTTGGGCCACGCCGGGCTTCGCCCCCAGCAGGTAGAGCCGACCCCCCATCTGGTCCAGCTTGGCCAGCATATCAGCGGCAAATTCGATACCGGGAACCCGCTCCTTCAGGGGTGTGCCCAGTATCTTGGCCGAATAGACCACACCAATGCCGTCTGGGATGACCAGGTCGGCACTGTTGAGCACCTGACGGAAGTCGGCGTCTTTTTCCGCCGCCAGGATAAATTCCGGATTGGGTGTCACCACATAGTGGAACTGGTCCTGCTCCAGCATGGCGGCGCCCAGCTGGGCAGCCTCCTGCCGGGACACGTCGTCAAACCGGACACCCAGAATATCTTTCTTCAAAGCCATCCCTCCCAGGGAACAGTAAAGCATTGCCCAATGGGCATATGCCAGGATTATAGTATTTTACCACGCTCTGGCAAAAAAGTCTATGAATTTTCCATGAAGGTTTGTCCAAGGCGGACATTGGAACACCTGCGCTTTCTTACCGTTGACTTTCCTCCGCTCTTTCCTCATAATAATAGATACCGTAAGGCATCACATACACGGGAGGTACCCTCATGGAATTTTATGGGACCTTAGGCGGGCTCTGCCGTGACCGGGCTCTGTTGGTCCGCCTGTTCCGAGCCGGGATGACCGGGGCCAGGCTCAACCTGTCCCACACCAGCCTGTCCCAATGCTCCGCTCTGCTAGAGGAGCATTTCTTTCCCGCGGCACGACAGGCCGGGGTGGACCGCCCCCATCTCATCATCGACCTGCAGGGGCCGGAGCTGCGGCTAGGCACACTCCCCATCCCCATCCCCATCAAGACCGGAGACGATATCCTGCTTGGCCAGGACGGCCTCCCTGTCCCCCAGGTAGTGGTGTCCAGCGCCAAGCCGGGGGATCAGATCTCCATTGACGACAGCGCCATTCTCCTAGAGGTGAAAAAGGCCAGCTCCTCTGTGCTGCTGTGCCGGGTGCTGCGGGGCGGCACTCTACACAGCAGGAAAAGCCTGGCTATTCTAGGAGTATACCCGGATACACCGGTCCTCACCCAGGAGGATCTGATGAATCTGGACCTGGCTGGACAGTTTGGAGTGACCCACATTCTTCAGCCCTTTGTCCGGGGACAGGAGGATATCCGGGCACTGCGCCAGGCCTTGGACCAGCGTGGGCTGGGCCGCATCCAAATCATGGCCAAAATAGAGAACCGCCAGGGTCTGGACCATCTGGAGGAGATCATCTCCGCCGCCGACCAGCTCTGCATCGCACGGGGCGACCTTGGAAACTCCATGCCCCTCTGGGAGCTGCCTGGGGTTCAGAAGGATATCGCCCGGCGGTGCGTGGCCGCGGGTCGTGACTTCTGCCTGGTCACCCAGCTATTGTGGTCCATGGAGCATCGTCCGGTGCCCACCCGGGCCGAGGTATGCGATATTTACAACGGCGTGCTGGACGGGGCCTCCTCTCTGATGCTCACCGGGGAAACCGCCGCTGGCCAGTACCCTGTCCGGGCGATGGAATATCTTGTCAAAACCGCCCACGAGGCGGAGAAAGGACTCTAAGCATGGAACGTCTGCTTTTTTTGGATGCCTGTGTACGGGGGCCTGAGCTGTCCCGTACCTGGCGGTTGTGCCAGCGTTTTTTGGAGGAATATACTACGCTACATCCCCAGGCGCAGGTCTGCCACAGAGATTTGAGAGAGTCTCTGCCCATCCTGACAGGGGAGCTGGCCCGCCAGCGTGACGGCTGGATCGCCCGCGGGGAAGATGATCCACGGCTGACCCCCGCCCGCGAGATCGCCTCGGCCGATCTGGTGGTCGTGGGCGCCCCTTACTGGGACCTCTCCTTTCCCGCCGTTTTGAAGGTCTATTTGGAGTGGTCCAGTGCGCTGGGCATCACTTTCCGCTATGACGAGGACGGGCGGCAGGTCGGACTGAGCCAGGCCCGCGCCCTGGTCTATCTCACCTCCGCCGGCGGCCCCGTAGAGGGGCAGAATTACGGCTTTGACTACCTAAAAGCCCTGGGCGCTATGTTTGGGATTCCCCACGCCTACTGTGTGGCCGCGGAGGGCCTGGATATCCAGGGAACCAACGTCCAGGCTGTCCTTCGCCGTGCCGGAGATAGGGCCGCTTCCCTGGCCCGCCAGCTGGCCCAGGAGCCGATGTGCCTTCATGGATAGTCCCCACCCCTCCTTTAGATTTGGAGCGCCATATGGCGCTCCAAAATTTTTTCTCATTTTCCCTTCTCTCTTCCTTTCTCCGCCGGATAGGGTACTGTAACCACGGGGCCCACCCACGAAGGCCGGTCCCTATCCCCCACCTTACCCGGCGGTTCAGCCGCCTGACTGTTCAGAAAGGATGACACGTATATGAAGCACAAGAGGTTTTTTCCCCGCCTGACCAGCCTGCTCTGCACTCTGGCCATGTCCCTGTCCCTTGTCCCTGCCGTCTCGGCCGCCAGCCAGCCGGAGCCCCTGATCTCCACCAACCGATATGGCTACTACAACGGTAACTGGGCCGTCCCCCGCTCCTCCTATCTATACCAGGATGGCCAGGACCTGGTTCGGGTGGAGTACCGGAAAGGCAGCCAGCTGGTGAATGGCCAGACTGGCCAGTTCCTGGAGTGGCTCACACCCACCACCCTAGTGGTAGAGACCTATGACAGCCACTTCCAGTTGAAGGAGACTAGAGAACTGGAAGTAGAGCTCCCAATCTGGGGCGGCTTCTTTGCCGGGGAGGACTACAACTTCGTGGTTTTCGGCCAGGAGAATCCCTCAGAGAGCGACAGCGCCGAGGTAGTCCGGGTGGTCAAATACTCCAAGAGCTGGGAGCGGCTGCACCAGGCCAGCCTAAGAGGGGCCAACACCACCATCCCCTTTGACGCCGGCGGCTTTACCTGCGCCGAGGACGGCGGCCTGCTGTACATCCGCACCAGCCACGAGATGTACGCCAGCTCCGACGGTCTGAACCACCAGGCCAGCCTGTCCTTCACAGTCCGCCAGGAGGACATGACCATCTCCGACGTGGCCTCCGCTGTGTCCAATCCCGCCACGGGCTATGTATCCCACTCCTTCAACCAGCTGATGCTGGTGGACCAGGAGGGCAGGCTGGTCGCGCTGGACCACGGCGACGCCTATCCCCGTGGGGCGTCCCTGTACCGCTGTGACGGCCAAAGCGGGCGGCGGGGGACCCAGCTCCTAGTAGCCAGCTGGCCTGGTTCCATCGGCGCCAACGTGACCGGCGCCCAGGTCACCGGTCTGGCCGAGACCTCCACCGGCTACCTCACCGCGTACAGCTACACTGGGAAGGGCGCTTCCTCCAACCTGACCGCCGACGTGAAAAACATCTATCTGGCTTACACCAGCAAAGATGATTTCTCTCAAAGCGGCACCAGGACCCGCCAGATCACCTCTTACGCCAACGGCGGGAACATCTATGGTTCCCAGCCCGTCCTTGTCCCCACCAGCCTGGAGGATGGCTATATCATCTGGTCTATGGCGGAGAAGGCGGACAACGGCTACTACTACAACACCGATTCCATCGGCTATGCCCGCTACTCCGCCGAGGGCTCGGTGTCTGACCTCAGGACCGCCGAGGGTGTCATGGCCTCCGACTGCACCCCCATCGTCTACAACGGACAAGTGGTGTGGTACGCCACCGATGACTCCGTCCCCGTGTTCTATGTTCTGGACGAGGACGGCGTCACCGCTTACCCCACAGCGGGAGAGGAGTCTGAGCCGCCCGCGGAGCCTGAACAGCCGGAGCGGCCCAGCCGGCCCTCCGCCCTGTCCGATCCCCGCCAGGCAGCCACCATTCGGCAGGCTGTGGAGCAGGCCGATCTTCTCTCCCGTCGGATCGTACTGAGCAACCCCAGCCGTCTGGCTATCCGGGAGGACGGCTCCCTGTGGGACGCAGGCCCCGGCTATCTCACCGAAGAGGAGAAGGCCCAGTACCCTGTCAAGCTCATGGACGGTGTGCGCCAGATCTGTTGCTCAGACAACGACCTGCTCCTGGCCGTAAAGGAGGACGACACTCTCTGGGCCTGGGGCTACTATGTGGGCTCCCTAGGGCTGCTGGACAGCTTTGACGCCTGGTCTGAAACTCCCATCAAGGTAGCGGACAATGTCCGATCTGTGGCCACCGGCAAATTCGGCGCCATGGTGGTACGTACCGACGGCTCTCTGTGGTACTACGGCCTGGTGAGCGCGGGAGAGGACGGTTCGGGCACTGACTATGGCGCCGCCGCCCCCGATTCCTACGGACCCCACCATGTGATGGACAATGTGGTCATGGTGGATGCCGGCCTGTCCCGCTACGTGGCCCTGAAAGAGGATGGCTCCGTCTGGGTCTGGGGCGCCGACGGCTATGGCGGCGACGGCAAGATGATTCTCTACAACGGCGACGCTCCTCTGCCCCTGACCAAACTGCTGGACGGCATGATCTCCGTCGGTATGGAGGGGGAGAGCGGCTGGGCCATCGATCAGGAGGGCGGCCTGTGGACCTGGGGTGTCAATGACAATGGCGAGGTGGGCAACGGCATGGCCTATGACACCGTCACCCCTTGGAGCGAGGGAGTTGGGCAGTCCACGCCCGTCAAGATCATTGACCGGGATGTAATCTCCGCCGAGCGGGGCGCCGCCGTATTAAAAAGCGGTGATCTATACACCTGGGGCATTACCGAAGAGGGGGGCGACACGGTTTCCAGCTACGGCTTCCACGTCCAGAGCTTCCCCATCAAAACCGGGGAGGACACTGTTATCGCCAATACCGCTCTCTGCTCTGATGGCTCCCTCCACGCCCCAGATGGCGAGGTTCTCATTGACGGTATCTTTACCCCCAGCGGCCAGTCTGTCCAAGGGACGGTGGACCAGGAGCGGAAGCCCAGCGGCACCTCAACGCCCGGTCAAACAGAGCGGCCCGACCAAGGTGCCGCCCCCCACTTCTCCGACATCAAGGCGGGCCAGTGGTTCCAGCCCTACGTGGAGAAGGTAGTCCAAAATGGACTGATGACCGGCATGGGAGACGAAAGGTTCGAGCCCGGCGGCGACCTGTCTATCGCCCAGACTCTGGTGCTGGCCTATCAGATCCACAGCCGTGAGAGCGGCGACCCGCTTCCCCAGACCTCCGGCGGCTGGTATATGCCCTATTACCAGTACTGTCTGGACAACGGCATCCTCACCGCCCGTGACTTTCCTCAGTCCTGTCTGAACGACAAGGCCACACGGTATGATATGGTCGCCATTCTGGATCAGGCCATCCCCGATGACCAGATGGAGGCAATCAACACCGTCCGGGACGGCGATATCCCCGACTTGGGAGAGGGAGATGAGCTGGGCGATGTGGTCTATCGGTGGTACCGGGCCGGTGTGCTCACTGGGGATGAGGAGGGCCGCTTCCACGGCGGCAGCGACATCACCCGGGCCGAGGTGTCGGTCATTCTCTGCCAGCTCACTGGGCTGGTGGACCGGGCCAGGCTGTGAGCTCCTATCCCCACCGGCCCCCAGAGTCCGAAAAAACCTGGGTCCCATTTCGGGACCCAGGTTTTTTCCTTGCCCTTCTTGGGAAAGACTGTTATACTGTAAAATGTAATTTTATGTCCGGCCTTCTGCCGGAGTGAGAGGGAGCTCCCGCTATGAAAAAACTGATGGTCATTGACGGCAATTCCATCGTCAACCGGGCCTTCTACGGAGTCAGCCAGAACCTGACCACACGGGAAGGTCAGCCTACCAACGCCATCTTTGGCTTTTTGAACATTCTGAACAAGCTGCTGGACGACAGCCAGCCCGACGCTCTCTGCGTCACCTTTGACCGGGCCGCCCCCACCTTCCGCCACCTGGCCTACGAGGGATACAAAGCCACCCGCAAGGGGATGCCCGACGAGCTGGCCAGCCAGCTTCCCCTGCTCAAGCAGGTGCTGGGGGCCATGAACATCCCCATGTACGAGCTGGACGGCTGGGAGGCTGACGACCTGATCGGCACCATCTCCGTGAAGGACCGGGCGGCGGGCTGGGAGACCATCATCGTCACAGGAGACAAGGACTCCCTCCAACTAGTGACAGACACCACCACAGTGAAGCTGGTGTCCACCCGCATGGGCCGCACCGACACCCGTGACATGACCCCGGCCTCCTTCCGGGAGGAGTATGGCTTTGACCCCATCCACATTATCGACTTGAAAGCCCTGATGGGGGATGCCAGCGACAACATCCCCGGTGTCAAGGGGGTGGGTGAAAAGACCGCCATAGCCCTGGTGCAGCTGTACGGCTCTATTGACTGCCTGTATGACCATATGCCCGATATCTGTATGGCTCCGTCCACCCCCGCCAAGCCCGGCGTGGTAAAAAAGCTGGCCGAGGGCAAAGAGATGGCCCGCATGTCCTATGACCTGGCCACCATCCACACCGACGCCCCCATCGATTTCGACCCGGAGCGCAACCTGCGCCAGCCGCCGGACAACAACGCTCTGTACCAGCTGTTCCTGGATCTGGAATTCGCCAAGCTCATCGACAAGTACCACCTCGCCGCTCCCCAGGGGGAGGGAGAGGCCCAGAGCCAGCCGGGCGCGGAAGACTCCTGTACCACCGAGGTCGTCACCACACAGGTCCGGCTGAAGGAGCTGCTGGCCCTCTGGTCTACCAAGGACAGCGTGGATGTCCTGGCCCTGCCGGGGTTGGACGTAATATGTGTGGAGTGCCGGCTCAACAAGAAGGAGAACCACGCCGCCCTGTTCCTCGCAGACAAATTCCAGGGACACAACGAGTTTCTGCGGACTTTTTTCGCAGACCCGGACATTAAAAAGGTTACGCACGGGCTGAAGGGCCTGTGGCGCTCCCTGCTGGCTGAAGGGATCTCCCCCGCCGGCTTTGTCTTTGATACCGAGGTGGCCGCCTATCTCCTGGCCCCTACCGACGGCAGCTATGACCTGGAAAAGCTGGGGCTGACCTATTTCAGCTTTCAGCCCGCCAAGGCTGGCGACTATTTGGCCGAGGGAGCTTTCGGCCCCCTGGCTGATCCGGTGGGCCCCGCCGCCGCCCTCACCTCCCACTGCGCCCTCATCGGCGCCCTCCACGGGGTGTTGGAAAAGCGCCTGCGGGAGCTGGAGATGTGGGACCTGTATAAGACCATCGAGCTGCCCCTGTGCTCGGTGCTGGCTGAGATGGAGGCAGAGGGCTTTCTTATTGACCGGGGCGCCCTGGTGTCCTTTGGGGAGATGCTCACCCAGCGCATCGACCAGGCCCAGTCCCGCATCTACGAGCTGGCTGGGGAGGCCACCTTCAACATCAACTCCACCCAGCAGCTGGGCCATGTTTTATTTGAAACGCTGGGGCTCCCACCTGTGAAAAAGACCAAAACCGGCTGGTCCACCAATGCCGAGGTGCTGGACAAGCTGCGGGGCCAGCACCCCATCATTGACGAGATTCTGGAGTACCGCCAGCTCACCAAGCTGAAGTCCACCTATGTGGACGGTCTGTCCAAGGTCATCGGTCCTGACGGGCGGCTCCGCACCTCTTTCCAGAATACGGTGACCGCCACTGGGCGGCTGTCCTCCACTGAACCCAACCTTCAGAACATTCCCGTCCGCACCCAGTTGGGGGCCGAGCTGCGCAAGATGTTCGCGGCCCCGGCCGGCCGTGTGCTGGTGGATGCGGATTATTCCCAAATCGAGCTGAGGCTCCTGGCCCATATGGCCGGCGATCCGGCTATGATCGACGGCTTTAAGAGCGGAGCGGACATCCACACCATCACCGCCTCCCAGGTCTTTGGTGTCCGGCCCGAGGAGGTCACCCCCTCCATGCGCCGCTCGGCCAAGGCGGTGAATTTCGGCATCGTGTACGGCATCTCTCCCTTCTCGCTGTCCCAGGACATCGGCGTATCTGTCCAGGAGGCCAAGGAGTATATGGACAAGTATTTCGCCCATTACTCCGGTGTCCGGGCCTATATGGACGGCGTAGTGGAGCAGGCCAAACAGACCGGCTTCGTGGCCACCCTCTTTGGTCGACGCCGCTGGGTGCCGGAGCTGAAATCTTCCAACTTCAACACCCGGTCCTTTGGGGAGCGGGTAGCCCTTAACGCCCCCATCCAGGGCACCGCCGCCGACATCATCAAGCTGGCCATGATCCGGGTACGGGACCGGCTTCGCGCCGAGGGGCTGAAGGGACGCCTGGTCCTCCAGGTCCACGACGAGCTGATCGTGGAGTGCCCGGCGGAGGAGGCGGATAGAATCTGCAGCCTGGTGGAGGAGGAGATGGAGGGCGTGGCCGCTCTGTCCGTCCCTCTGCTGGCCGAGACCCACGCTGGAAAGAGCTGGGCGGACGCCCATTAGCCCGCCGCGCTGGCCCGGACCGCATCCTCTTGTCCTTTCGGAATACTTCACCTTGAACCTGCTTGGTTAGGAACGTCCAATGGGCATTCCTCCCCCCGCATCTCCGCCACCTATCCCTCGAAAGTGACCGACTGTCCTGGTTTTGTTGTCAGATCGGCAGGAATCTGATACACTGACAACAGAATAGCAGGGAGGTATCCTCCATGGATCGTACCGTCTATACCACTGCTCGACTTGTCAAGTGGGCGCTGCTGGGGGTGTCAGGATGAGTGAGACCGACCGCCGCCCAGTTCTGGCGACCTTGTTGACCGTTCTGGGCTGTCTAGCTATGCTTTGGGTGGAGTGGGTGCTGTCCCCCGTCTACCCGGTAAAGTCGTCGGCTAAGGCGCTGGTCTTTCTGGGCTGCGCCGCCGCCTATGTGCTGGCCTCCGGCGACCGGACGATCCTCCGGTCCTTCGGCCGGCCCGAACAGGGGGCGATGAGGCTGCCCCTGCTGCTGGGGGGCGGAGTATTCCTCCTGCTGCTGGGCGGGTACACGCTGCTCTCTCCCTGGCTGGATTTGTCCGCCATCTCCGGCAATTTACAGGCCAAGGAGGGCTTCACCGCCGCTACTTTTCCACTGGCGGCCCTCTATATCACCTTTGGTAACTCCCTGCTGGAGGAGCTCTTTTTCCGGGGCTTTGCCTTTCTTGCCCTGTACCGATCCGGTTACAAAAAGCTGGCCTGGACCTTTTCCGCCATAGCTTTTGCCCTGTACCATGTGTCCATCATGGACGGCTGGTTCCACCCGGCCCTGCTGGTCCTGCTTACCTCTGGGCTGGCCTGCGCCGGGCTTCTGTTCAACGCTCTGGACGCAAAAAGCCAGACCATATGGCCCGGCTGGCTGGTCCACATGGGGGCCAACCTGGCCATCAACACCATCGCCCTTCACCTGTGGGGGATCATTTGACGAAAGGAGAGTGTCCTGCGCCCTCTGTCTGCTGGCCTTGGTATCCCATCTGGCTGATGAAACAACAAGTGGGTCTATGCGGTTCCCACCGCGTCTGAACTGTAAATCCGCTTTGCAAGGAGGCTCCCTTATGACATTCTGGACTGTCTTAACTGTTTTTCTCCTCTTCCCCCTGCTGATGCTTACCCTTGTATTTTTCTTCCGCCCCGCCTGGCTCCCCCTGGTCATCCCCATGAGTACGCTCTCTGCCCTGGCGCTATGCTGGGGTAAGTTCTGCTACTTTGAATGGCGGCCTCCCCTTATGGTCCTTCTCTCCATGCAGATGCTGGCTGTCACTCTGCTGGTTTTGGTTCTGGCGGCGGTGCGGAAAACACCCCGTTACGGAGCCTTCTTCCTGGAGAGCCTCACCGCCCTGCTGTTCACTGCCATGTGCGTCTGCGTCCTCTACGGGTACATAGAGCTGGAATGGCTCGCCAAATTCTATCCCTCCTGTCCCCCGCCTCAGGCGGCCCTTCTCCTCCTGTTCCCCTTCGGAACTGGGATTCTCCTATCCCTCTGGGGCGTTCGGAAACTGCGCGGGCCGAACAAATAACCGGCAGACCCAACCTTTACCCTATCACATAAGGAGTCAATACAATGTACTACGAGATTGTCCCCATGGACCGAAGCCACATAGACCAAATCGCCGCCCTGGAGCGGGAATGTTTCTCCACGCCCTGGAGCGAGACCATGCTCTCTGACGCCCTTTTCGACCCCCAGGCCAGCTTTATCGTGGCCGACGACGGGGAAGGCAATATTCTGGGCTACGCTGGCTTACATGTGGTGTTGGACGAGGGCTACATCGACAATATCGCCGTCCACCCCGACGCCCGGCGGCATGGAGTGGCCTCCGCCCTGCTGGATGTGTACTGCCGCTTCGGCGCCGCCAATCTGGCCTTCCTCACTCTGGAGGTACGGGTATCCAACACTGCCGCCATCGGCCTATATGAAAAGTATGGCTTCCACCAGGCTGGCCTGCGGCCGGGATACTACCAAAATCCGCGGGAGGACGCCTTAATTATGACACGGGAGTTTGAACATGAAGCTGATTGAATTGACCGCGGAGCAGTTGTCCGCCCTGTATGAGAGCGAGCTGAAAGCCGCTTTCCCGCCCCAGGAGCTGAAGCCCCTAAAGGCCATGCTGAACCTGATGGCTGAGAAGAAGTATCAGGCCCTTGGCCTGTATGATGGAGATGAACTGGCGGGCTATGCCCTGCTGTGGTTGGAGCCCGGTATTCCCTTTGCCCTGCTGGACTATCTGGGAACCATCGAAGGCAGGCGCAGTCAGGGGCTGGGGACCATTATGCTGGACCTGTTGGCCGGCTACTACAAGGATTACCGAGGCATCTTCGGCGAGGCGGAGGCACCAGAGGGCGGCAGTCCCGAGGGGGAGGAGCTGCGCCGGCGCCGGCTCGGCTTCTATCTGCGCAACGGGTTCCGATACGGCGGCTATGACTGCGCCCTCTTTGGTGTCCACTACCAGACCCTGATCCGAGGCCGTGAGGACGTCACTCCGGGTGAGCTGCTGGCCGTCCACCAGAAAATTTACAGTGGACATATGCCCAAACAGGTATACGACCGTTTCATCCAGATCCCCCTGCTCCCTGGGCAGCAGCCCAACTCCATGGGAGACTGGGTAGAGGAGTGAGGGGCGCCCCTCCCCGTCTACATCGTCATCTCTATTCCTGGCAAGCCCTGCGTCTCCCTCAGCCGCCAGCGCGCACTTCCTTCGCAGCGGTGTCCGCTGGTTCCCTCGATCAGAAAGTAGGTATTGATACGATGAATATTCTTGCCATTGAATCCTCCTGTGACGACACCGCCGCCGCCGTTGTCAAGGACGGTCGGACGGTGCTGTCTAGCTGCGTGTCCTCCCAAATTGAGATGCATACCATCTATGGCGGCGTGGTACCGGAGCTGGCCTCCCGCAAGCATATCGAGGCCATATCCGGTCTAGCCGACAAAGCTCTGGCTGACGCCGAGCTCTCCCGCGCCGATTTAGACGCCGTAGCGGTCACCTATGCCCCCGGCCTCATCGGCGCTGTGCTGGTAGGGGTCAACTTCGCCAAAGGGGCAGCCATGGCTCTGGACCTGCCCCTCATCCCGGTCCACCATGTCCGGGGCCACATCGCGGCCAATTATATCACCCACCCGGACCTGGAGCCCCCCTTCGTCTGCCTGTGTGTATCCGGCGGCACCACAGCCATCGTGGATGTGCGGTCCTATACAGAGATGGAGATCATGGGTTCCACCCGGGACGATGCCGCCGGCGAGTGTTTTGACAAGGTGGCGCGGGTGCTCGGCATCGGCTATCCTGGCGGCGCTCCCATGGACCGGCTGGCCCAGGGGGGCGATGACCTGCGGTATGAGCTCCCCCTGGCCCATGTGACCGGGCACGAGCTGGATATGTCTTTCTCCGGCCTCAAAACAGCCAGCCTGAATCTGATCCACAACGCCCAGCAGAAAGGGGAACCCCTGGACCTGCCCTCTTTCGCCGCCAGCTTTGGCCGGGCGGTGAGCCAGTCCCTGGTCCCCCGTGCTATGGCCGCAGCCAAGGCAAAGGGCTATGGCAAGGTGGCGGTGGCCGGCGGCGTGGCGGCCAACAGCCGCATCCGGGCCGATCTCCAGGCCGCCTGTGCCCAGAGCGGGGATCAGCTCTACCTCCCCGAACTGCGCTACTGCGGCGACAACGCCGCTATGGTCGGCTGTCAGGGGTACTATGAGTGGCAGGCTGGCCACACAGCCGGTTGGGAGCTAAATGCTTACGCCACCCGGGATATCTCTCTGGGATAAGCCCACTGTTTCCCGCCTGGCGGAACAGTGGGCGGCTCTCCCTGTGCTCCGTCTGTAGTATTACAGTCTGGATACCTCCCCTCTCAATTTTGCGTTATGTCACCCATAATTTTTGGGTTCTTTACATTTTTTCCCTATTTCTAATCGTAAGAAATCCACAGCCGCCCGAATCATGGCGCTTTGAGCCGCCCCTTTTGTGGAAAACCATGTGGAAAGTGTGAATAACTTTTTGTACTTACTTTTTACAATTCCGATTATGTAAATCTTTTATACCTGTACACAGGTCTCTGGCGGCGGCCATACAAAATTTTTCGTTCCTCCTATTGACATTAGCTGGACGTGGTGGTAGAATATTGCGGTACAATAAAGTAGGTACGGTTCCCCGTCCTCACCCCAGGCCAGCGCCAAAGGGTCAACATGGAAGATCAGCACTGGATGTCCAGTGGTGTTTTGCTGTGATACGGGGGCCATATCGGCTATCCGTATTTTATTTTGTCTGGAGGTGCTTTCCCATCGCTAACACAGGTCATCAAACCAATGACGAGATCCGCGACAAGGAAGTTCGACTGATCGACCAGGCCGGCGAACAGTTGGGCATCATGTCTTCCCAGGAGGCGCTTCGCCTAGCGGAAGAACAGAACCTGGATCTGGTTAAGATCTCCCCCAACGCCGTTCCCCCTGTGTGCAAAATCATGGACTACGGCAAATATCGGTTCGAACAGACCAAGCGCGAGAAGGAAGCCCGCAAGAATCAGCGCGTGGTGGAGATCAAAGAGATCCGGATGTCCCCCAGTATTGATCTCAATGACTTCAACGTTAAGCTGAGGAACGCCCAAAAGTTTTTATCTGAGGGCAACCGCTGCAAGGTCACAGTCCGCTTCCGCGGCCGTGAGATGGCTCATACCAATATCGGTCAGGATCTGCTGCTCAAGTTCGCGGAGGAGTGCGGCGAGCTGGCTGTTATGGATAAGAGCCCCAAGCTGGAGGGACGTCATATGTCCATCTTCCTATCCCCCAAGCCTGCCAAAGACGCCAAAAAGTAAGTAAAGGAGTTTTCTGTTATGCCGAAGATCAAGATCAAGACTCACAGCGGCGCCAAAAAGCGCTTCTCTCTCACCAAGACCGGCAAGGTCAAGCGCGCCATGACCAAGAAGCGTCACCTGCTCAACGGCCACGGCAAGACCACCAAGCTGAAGCGGGCTCTGCGCGGCACCACCTATGCCGACAAGACCAATGAGGCCGCGATCAAGCGCATGATCCTGTACAAGTAAGACAGAGGGAGGTAACGAACAATGGCAAGAGTGAAAGGCGCGATGATGACGCGCAAGAGAAGAAATAAGATCCTCAAGCTGGCCAAGGGCTACTGGGGTTCCAAGTCCAAGCATTATAAGATGGCCAACCAGGCTGTCATGAAGTCCGGTGTGTACGCCTATACCGGCCGCAAGCTGAAGAAGCGCGACTTCCGTCAGCTTTGGATCACCCGGATCAATGCCGCCTGCAAGCTGAACGGCATGAACTACTCCACCTTCATGAACGGCCTGAAGAAGTCCGGCATCGTCATCAACCGCAAGATGCTGGCCGAGCTGGCAGTCAACGATAAGGCAGCTTTCGTCCAACTGACGGAAACCGCCAAGAAGGCTCTGGCCTAATTCTGTGAAATTGCGCTCCGGTACTGGATTTCAGCACCGGAGCTTTTTTCTGGCACATCTGATTATTCCCGGCGGCTGATTTTCTCCCTTTCCACAGCCGACCCAATCAAAAAGGAGGACACCTATGCCCACATTCACCTTAGATATCTACCAGACTGCAGGCATTGCCATGCTCCTGTTCGTACTGGGCCGATTTCTCACCGAGCGCGTCGAGTTCCTGAGAAAATGCTGTATCCCCGCCCCTGTGGTGGGGGGCCTGATCTTCGCCCTCGTTCATCTGGGACTCTATATGAGCGGTGTACTGGCCCTATCCTTTGATGAGAACATCAAAAACTTCTTTATGACCCTGTTCTTTACCAGCGTAGGCTATACCGCCTGCTTCCGGCTGTTGAAAAAGGGGGGTAAAAAGGTATTTACCTTCCTGTTTGTCGCTATCTTAATGGTTATCCTGCAAAATTTGGCCAGCTCTGTGCTGTCCGTCCTGCTTGGCTGGGATCCCCGTCTCGGCCTGTGCACCGGCTCCATCCCCATGGTAGGGGGCCACGGTACCGCGGGCTCCTACGGCCCCGAACTGGAAAAGATGGGTCTGGCCGGCGCTGAGGTGCTGGCTATGGCCGCCGCCACCTTTGGTCTTGTCGCCGGCTCCCTGATGGGCGGCCCTACCGCCCGCAGCCTTATCAACAAATATGGTCTGCGCTCCAACGAGACCACCGAGTCCGTCATTGAAGCCGCTGACGAGACTCCTGAAGAGAAGGAGCGGGCGGAGCGCATGGACTATACGGCCTTTACCAACGCCGCCATCCTGCTTATCGTCGCATCTGGCCTGGGCACTCTGCTGACCATGGCCTTCAATAGCGTGCAGATCACCATTGCCGGCACGGTCATCAAGTTCACCTTCCCCACCTATATCGGCTCCATGGTCATCGCCGCTGTCATCCGCAATTTCTGTGATGTCAAGCGCATTATCCTCCCCGCCAGGGCCATCGATACCTGGGGTAACGTGTCCCTCTCTATCTTTCTGGCCATCGCCCTTATGTCCCTAAAGCTCTGGGAACTGGCCGAACTGGCTACGGACATGGTCATTCTACTGGCCGCCCAGGTAATACTCATGTTCCTCTTCGCCCGGTTCGTGGTGTTCCGGCTCATGGGCCGGGACTATGAGGCGGCAGTCATGACCTCCGCCTTCTGCGGATTTGGTATGGGCGCCACGCCCAACGCCATGGCCAATATGCAGGCCATCACCAAAAATTACGGCCCCGCGCCTCAGGCTTTTTTTATCGTACCGCTGGTCGGCTCGCTGTTCATTGATTTCTGCAACGGAATTATTATTACCCTGTTTCTGAATGTACTGCCGTTGATCTTCGGCTGATAAAAGCCCGCGCCCTGCTCCCCTGAGGAGCAGGGCGCTTTTTTACGATCTTATCAGGTCTTTGTCCCCTTCTTCACTATTTATACAGAGGCTCACAGTCCTCTAGACGACTCCTTTTTCTTCCGCTTGGCCGCCATATAGCGGTCCTCCTCACTGAAGATGCAGCCGCAATATTTCTGCATATAGAAGCCGTGCTCCCGGGCAAAGGCCTGGCCCGCCTGAAACAGTGGCCTGAAATCCCGGTACAGGAAGTCCACCCCGTACTTCTGCCCCATCTCACGGGCAATGGCGGCGATGGCATCATGGTTCTGATAGGGGGAAATGAGCAGCGAGGTGGTAAAGCTGTCATAGCCATGCTCCGCGGCGTATCGGGCTGTCTCCTCCATTCGGACCCGGTAGCAGTAGGGACAGCGCCCGTCAATATTTCCAGCCACAGCGGTGACGAACGGCCGCAGATCATAGGTGCCGCCGATGACCAATTTCATGCCGATCTCCCTTGCGTAGTCCTCTAAGGTGCGCTTCCGGGCCTGATATTCCGTATAGGGGTGAATGTTGGGGTTAAACCAGAAGCCGGTGACCGACAGCCCCTCCTCCCGCAGTTGAGCGATAGGCTGGTTGGCGCAGGGGGCACAGCACATATGCATCAGGGTATTATCCATCACACGCACCTCAAATCTCCAAAATATCTAATTCCAGGCCCTGCCGCATGGCATAGGCCAAGGTCTGGGCCGTCCCGCCTCTGGGTTCACCGTCATAGACGGCGATAATCCGGCAGGCCCGATCCACCATGTACCGGTTCCGCCTTGCCATGCAGCCCCGGTCATAGTGATGCTGGACCAGAGTCTCATAGTCGCACTGGTCCAGGATAGCCTGATAGCGGAGCCGCTCCTCCCGGGGCCAGCGGTCCGCTTGGCTCTCACAGGGCCGCGCCCCCTCCAGCGTCACCTGCGGAAAGCACGCCCGCAAGGCCAACACAGCCTCGGCAAAATACAGGTCCGCCCCCCGTGCCATCCCACAGATAAAATGGCGGCAGCCACTCTGATAGGCCCGCTCCAGGGCCTGTCCCAACCGCTCCTTCAGCCGTGTGCATCTGGGGTCCCGCTCATCCGTTCCCCAAGGAAGTTTGTCGGGCCGGTGCCCGGTAAAGCAGCAGGTATTTGCCTGTTCCAAAACACAGCGCCCCTTCTTTTGTGCTGGTTTCTATTCTATAACAGGACATAGTCTAAGTCAATGTTTATGGAAAATTTGTTCGATTGAGTGGACAGCCAATCGATTCTCTGTATCCATATCCTGCCACGGGTGTACCTGGTGGAGCCCTGTTTCCTCTCCCCTATCTCCGCAATCCCGCTGCCCGGTGAACTTGGGCCTCAAGAACAGAATGGACGGCCTTTGGCCGTCCATTCCTTTTACTCCAATATCCTACCATCCACTGAGATGGTCACCACCTGCCAGGGGATAAACTTCCCGCTGTCCCGCAGGGCCTTCTCCGCCGCAATTTGTAGGCCGCCGCAGCAGGGGACCTCCATCCGCGCAATGGTCACGCTCTTGATATTATTTTGACGGATGATTTCTGTCAGCTTTTCACTGTAATCAACCCCGTCCAACTTGGGGCAGCCCACCAATGTCACTTTGCCCCGGATAAAATCCTGATGGAAGCTTCCATAGGCAAAGGCGGTGCAGTCGGCGGCAATCAGCAGGTTCGCGCCGTCAAAGTAGGGCGCCGTAAGGGGAGCCAGCTTGATCTGGACAGGCCACTGGCGCAGTTGGGATGAGACGGCGGCTTCCTGCTCCTGACGCCGTCCCAGTGTCTGGATACGGCTGCCGGGGCAGCCATGTCCTTCTCCATTCTCCCGCTCCCTCTTTTTGGACTGGACCGCCGCCGCATCATAGGGGGCCGCCTCCCGCTCCACAAAGGTGATGGCCCCGGTAGGACAGGTGGGTAAACAGTCCCCCAGGCCGTCACAGTAGTCATCACGAAGCAGGAGTGCCTTGCCCTCCACCATGCCGATGGCCCCCTCATGACAGGCCTGGGCACACAGGCCGCAGCCGTTGCACTTCTCTCGGTTGATCTCAATGATCCTACGAATCATGTCATTTTCCGCCTTTCCTTGACTTGGATGGGCTAAGTATAGTACCATTGATCCACAGAGTACGTTGTTATAACAACATTTTAGGAGAAAGATATGGACTATCAATTTTTGGCTGGTATTCTCCTGTTCCAAGGGCTCTCCCCGGACGTTCTTCCGGATCTTCTGACCGGTCTGGGAGCCGGGACCCGTTTCTATCCCCGTGGGGAGGCCGTCCTCCGCACCGGCGACCGGACCGGGCGGCTGGGTCTGGTGCTCTCCGGGGGCGTCAACATTGAGAATCACGACGCCTGGGGAAACCGGACCATCTTGGACCATGTTGCCCCCGGCCAGGTCTTTGCGGAGACCTACGCCTGTGTCCCAGGGGAACCACTGATGGTGGACGTAGCGGCCGTCCAGGACACAGAGGTCCTGTTCCTGGATATGGGCCTGCTCTTGTCCGGCGAGGGACCCCACCATGGAACTCTCTTGCGCAATCTTCTGACCATCACGGCCAGAAAAAACCTGGCCCTCTCTCGGCGCATCTTCTACACCTCCTCCAAGACCATCCGGGGCAGGCTGCTCTCCTATCTGTCCGACCAGGCGGTGCTCCAGAACAGCCCCTCCTTTTCTATCCCCTTTGACCGCCAGCAGCTGGCTGATTATCTGGGCGTGGACCGGAGTGCCCTGTCCAATGAGCTGGGCAAAATGAGGCGGGATGGGCTGCTGTCCGCCAGGAAAAGCCACTTTCGCCTCAATGTGAGCCAGATGCCCTGATCTACACAGGATTTACAATTTAATTACAATTCATTTTCTTTGGTTGACAATGTAGACCAGTTGTGTTATGTTTGGTCTACAAAGTAGACTTAAGGAGGTGTTTTTATGCCGGATGTCACCCTGACCAACAGCGAATGGTATGTGTTGGACTGCCTTTGGGAGCACTCTCCTCTGACGGTGATGGAATTGGTGGAGCGCCTGTCCCAGAAGGTGGGCTGGGCCAAGAGCACCACCATCACTACCCTGCGGCGGATGGAGGAGAAGGGGCTGGTCCACTGTGAAGTGACGGGCCGGACCCGTCACTATCGGCCCTCGGTGGAACGGCGGCAGGCCGTCCGCCGGGAGACCCGCTCCTTCTTGAACAAGGTGTATCGGGGCAGCGTGGGGTTGATGGTGTCTGCCATGGCCCAGGACAAGGCCCTGACCCGGAAGGAGATTGACGAGCTGTATGAGATTCTTCGACAGGCAGAGGAGGGAGCGAAATGAGCGGCATTTTCGTTCTGAACAGCGCCATGCCCACCCTGATCCCCTGGGCCTTCACCTCCACCCTACTAATTCTGGCGGTGCTGACTGTCCGTTGGCTCACCCGGAACCGGCTGTCCTCTGTGAACCGCTATGCCCTCTGGGCGGTGGTGCTGATCCGGCTGCTGATCCCTATTCAGCTCCCCTTCCTGTCCTCCTTAGGGGCAGTGGACTTTGCGCCTCAGATGGAGGACACCCCGGTATACGCCTTTCCCACCGACCACATAGACGCGCCAGAGAGTTATATTCAGCATATCTGGGAAGAACAGGGAGAGGACCCGGTCATGAGCGCCGGCATCACCAGCCGTGGCTTCCCCGCTCTGGGAGGGCTCGGCTTTGATTATTACAGCGGCGGCACAGTCCTGGAGGAAAACGGTTATACCGATTACGCCTTTTTCTCCACTGTCCCCCGTATCCTGTCTATCCTGTGGGGAACAGGAGCAGCGGTGATGCTCCTGTTCCTGATTGGGAGCAACCTGCGCTTTGCCGCAAGGCTGCGCCGTTCCCGCCGCCCCCTGGACATTCCTGAGTGTCCTCTTCCCGTCTACATGATAGAGGACCTGTCCTCTCCCTGCCTGTTCGGCCTGTTCCGGCCCGTGGTCTACCTGACTCCCCAGGCAGCGGCGGACTCTGCCGCACGGGAGCATGTGCTGGCCCATGAGCTCACCCACTACGCCCACAGGGACCACCTCTGGGCCCCCCTGCGGTGTCTGGCCCTGGCCCTCCACTGGTATAACCCTCTGGTGTGGCTGGCTGTCCTCCTGTCCAAACGGGACGGAGAACTGGCCTGTGACGAGGGGGCGGTGCGCCGTCTGGGAGAGGACCAGCGCATCCCCTACGGCCGCACCCTGGTGGGCATGGTGGCCCAGCGTTCCCTGCGGCCGGCCGATCTGCTGTCCTGCTCCACCGCCATGACAGGGGGCAAAAAGACCATTCAACAGCGCATCGCCCTGCTGGTGAAGCACCCAGAAACCAGGGCGGCCGCTGTCTTTGGGGCTTGTGTGGCCCTGGCTCTGGTAGCAGTATTCACCTTCTCTGACGGAAACCAGAGCGGCGGTCCGGCAGGCGATTATAGACGCTTCCTCAGTGATGTGCAAAGCGCCCAGAGCATCCGCCTGGGACAGCCCACCACCTCCAGTCAGTTTGACCCCACCGCCATCACCGATCCGGAGCTGCTGGCGGAGGCCAAAGAGATCTTGAAGCAGGAGTGCCCGGACTGGCTCAATCCGCCCCAGGTAGTGGGGGACCTGGACCCGGCCTCTCTGCGTACCCTGACTCTCACTGACCAGCAGGGCGCGGAGGTCCGATATCTGCTGGCCGCCCCCGCCGACCGGGGGAACTCCGGCGACTTCTATGTGCTTACTGACGGTGAACTCAGCGGGACGGAGGTTTCCGGACGCCGGGTGGCCGCCCTGATGCACCAGCAGGCGGCAGTCCAGCTCTATGACCTGATGAACCGCCAGGGGGCGCAGAGCGGCGCCGTTCCTCTTACCGCCGAGGAGCTGGCCTATTTCAACGACGGCTCCTTCTTTGACAACGGGACCGGCAGCGGCGGAAATGCCTACATCAATTTCTCCATTCGCAACCAGTTCCTGACTTCCTGGTATGACCATCCGGCGGACATCGACCTGTACCAGCTGTTCTATCTGGGGACCGGCAATCCCAGCTCCATCAGCGAGGAGGAGCGGCGGCTGGTCATCGACCGGGGTTACGGCGGGGCGGACCCGGACTGCGGCTGCACCAAAATCACCCGGCAGGAGATGGACGCCGTCCTGCTGGAACACACCGGCCTGACTTTGGAGGAGACCAATCTGGTGGGGCTGGGCGATTTCACCTACCTGCCGGAGTATGACGCCTACTACCACTTCCATGGGGACACCAATTATACAGTCCCAAGCTTTGAGAGCGGCTCCCGCCATGACAGCATTCTCTATCTCAACTATGGGGACCACGGGGCCTGCCAGTTGGTCCTTCGGGCGGTGGACGGCGGATATCAGTTTATCGCCAACCGCTCTACCCAGGTTGGAAACGTGCCCAGCTCCTATACCCGGCTGGAGAAGCCGGAGCACATCGCCGCCCTGGTGGAGCTGCTGGTCCAGGATCAGGCGTTTCTCACCGAAAACGCCCAGTATTTAGGGATCACCCCGGAGGCGCTGGCCGACGCCCTCCAGGGGAAGGGGGAGGAAGGCGTCTCCCCCGACCTGCTGGTCATCGGCACCTACAACGGCTGGGTCCCGGACCAATGGGGGCGGGGCTACGGCTATCGGCTGACGGTCTGGGGAGGCGGCAGTGTGATGTTTATGGACCTAACCTTCCCGGCGGCGCTGAATGAGCAGGTGCTGGCCTTCCACCAGCAGGACTCTTTGGAGTTGATTCAAAAGGACCTGACCCAGCGTCTGTCCGCTCTCACCCCACAGGACATCCAGTCCGTCAGCGGAGGCCGCTATGACCTCCCGGTCTCGTCCGACCAGCTGGCCGGGATGCTCAACCGAATGGCAGACCGGTATCTGGGGCCGGACGGATCCGACAGCTTTTCCTCCCACCGGCTGTGGACGCTGGACATCCTGCTGCCCGAGGACGTCACCCTGTATCTCTCCGCCGGTCTGGTCGAGGACCAGGTGGACATCGACGGGCTGCTCTTTGAAAGCCCGGAGCTGTACCAGCTCATCCGTCAGCGGTGGACTCCTCCCGCCGGCAGCATCATCCGGGAGGACCTGTCCCCGGTGGCGGAGGCGGTGGACCGGCTCCTGGCGGATGAGCTGGCCAAGTGGAACCAGGACTTTACCGACAGCGGCCTGTCCGCCCCCTACACTGGGGTAGAACTGACCCAATTCCGCCTGCTGTCCTCTTACCCCGACCTGCTGAAAGAGGGGACCGTGAAGCTGTACGCCTTCGACTACGGCTTGACCACCGGGAATTTGGAGGAAGCGGGCTGGGCTGGAGGGAATTACGCCGACGGCGACGGTCTGTTTCATCCTTACGGCCATGTGCCCCATCTGCTGACGGTGGAGGGGATCGGGCATATGGAGCGCAGTCAGATCATCCTATGGGAGTTCCCCCTAGTGGTAGGCAGCCAAGGCTATGAGGAACTGGTCACTCAGGACTATGTTCGTGACGTGGTGGTAAGCAACCTCCGGGACTTGCTGGACCCGGTGGTCCCCGCCTCAGTGACCGATCCCCAGAAGGCGGCCGAGGCCTATGGACGGGCTCTGGCCCAATACTATTCCTCCTTTGGGTCCAGCCACCCATCGGCCGTAACCTACGCCGCCCTGTATGAGGCCCGGGTCTATCAGCAGGCGGCCAGCGGACTGTGCGCCGCCATCACTCTGGCCGTGGATCCGGTGGAAGCGAACAACATATATTGGCAGTCGGGCGCCGGCCTTGATCCAGGACCAGATGGACATTGGCTGTACACCCTGGAATACTGCCTGGAACGGCAGGAGGACGGCACCTGGAGGTGTACAGACTCGGGTACCGGCGGGGTCAGGCTGGAGCGCGGAGATCCCCAGGTAATTAAGCCAGAACCGGAAAGATGACTTCCCGCTTCATCCACAAATAACTTTTGCAGAGTCCCGCCGGAGGATATCCGGCGGGACTCTTTTACATTCTTGACAAATTTTTATCTTAAATATGTCTAAAATCACGAAAAACAGGATGTTAAGTTCCTGTCTTTCCTCCTCTCTGTCCTGTTAAGAAATCGTTAATTCCGTTGTTTTTGCTCCCCAAAATCGCTATCATAATACTGAAGAAATAGAAAGATATCCAGTCTATTGTAGGTGTTTCAAAATCATGAGTCTGCGCGTAGGAATCGATATCGGCTCCACCACCGTCAAGGTAGTGGTGCTGGATGAACAAAATAAACTGCTGTTCCGCTCCTATGAGCGGCACTTCTCCAAGACCCGTGAGCGGGCACTGGAAACATTGAACTCCATCTCCGATATGCTGTCCGGCCAGCGTGTCAAGGTCACCATCACCGGCTCTGCCGGACTGGGCGTAGCCAACGCCGCGGGCATCGACTTCGTACAGGAGGTATATGCCACTGCCGCCGCGGTGAATACATACATCCCCGACACGGACGCGGTCATCGAACTGGGAGGGGAGGACGCCAAGATCATTTTCTTCGGCGGCTCCCTGGAGGAGCGGATGAACGGCTCCTGCGCCGGTGGTACCGGCGCCTTCATCGATCAGATGGCCACCCTGATGAACGTCACGGTGAACGAGCTAGATACTCTGTCCCTAAAGCATGAGAAGATCTACCCCATCGCCTCCCGCTGCGGTGTATTTGCCAAGAGCGATATCCAGCCCATCCTGAATCAGGGCGGGCGGAAGGAGGACGTGGCCGCTTCCATTTTCCAGGCAGTGGTGGACCAGACGGTGGCCGGCCTGACCCAGGGCCGGGAGCTGAAGGGCAAGATCGTGTTTCTGGGTGGGCCTCTCCACTTCCTCATGGGCCTGCGCCAGCGTTTTGTGGAGACTTTGGCCCTAGACGGTGAGCACGCCATCTTTCCCGAGGACGGCGACTGTTTCGCGGCCATGGGCGCGGCTCTGTGCGCTACCGACTATCAGCCTGTCCCCTTTGAGGAGGTGCTGAAAAAGCTGGCCGACAGCGCCGAGGCCACCACCCTGGTGGACACCATGCCTCCCCTGTTCTCCAGTCAGGAGGAGTACGACCAATTCAGTGCCCGGCACAACGCCAGCCGCCCCCCAGAGGTGGATATCCATACCTACTCCGGTCCGGCTTGGCTGGGCATCGACGCTGGCTCCACCACCACCAAGCTGGCCCTCATCACCGCCGACGGCGGCCTGCTGTATACCTATTACCACTCCAATCTGGGTAACCCCGTGGCCATAGTGCTGGAACAGCTGCGGACCATCTACGCCATGTGCGGTGACCGTATCGTGATCCGCGGCGCCGCCGTCACCGGCTATGGCGAGGACCTGATCAAAAACGCCTTCTCCTGCGACCTCGGTCTGGTGGAGACTATGGCCCACTACAAGGCCGCCGCCCACTTTGAGCCCTCCGTGGATTTCATCATCGACATCGGCGGTCAGGATATGAAGTGCTTTAAGATCCGCAACGGCGCCGTGGACTCCATCATGCTCAACGAGGCCTGCTCCTCCGGCTGTGGCTCCTTCATTGAGACCTTTGCCAAGGCTCTGGGCTACAACATAGCGGATTTCTCCAAGCTGGGACTCTTCTCCCAACATCCGGTAAATCTGGGCTCCCGGTGCACTGTGTTCATGAACTCCAGCGTCAAGCAGGCCCAGAAGGACGGGGCCAGCGTGGAAGATATCTCCGCCGGTCTGTCCACCTCCATCGTGAAAAACGCCATATATAAGGTTATCCGGGCCGCCTCCGCCGACGATCTGGGACAACACATTGTGGTCCAGGGAGGCACCTTCCTCAATGACGCGGTGCTCCGGGCCTTTGAGCAGGAGCTTGGCCGGAATGTGACCCGTCCTGTGATTTCGGGCATCATGGGCGCCTTCGGCGCCGCTTTGGCTGCCCGTGACCTGCACCTGGACAAGAGCCAGCTGCTGGGGCGAGAGGCTCTGGACCGTTTCTCCCACACCGCCAGACCCGCTACCTGCGGCCTGTGCACCAATCACTGCTCCCTCACCGTCAACTCCTTTGACGGGGGGCGGCGCTTCGTCTCCGGCAACCGGTGCTCCCGTCCTCTGGGGGAGGAGCCCAGCCATCTGCCCGACCTGATGCGCTACAAATACGACCACCTCCGCTCCCTCCATGGAACGGGGCAGGGAGATGGCTCCAGAGGGAGAATCGGTATTCCCTTCGGACTGAATATGTATGAGAACCTCCCCTTCTGGTTCGAGTTGTTCACACGACTCAATTTCCGGGTGGTCCTCTCCCCCCAGTCCAGCCGCAAGCTCTATCTCAAGGGCCAACGCACAATCCCCTCTGACACCGTGTGTTACCCCGCCAAGCTGCTCCACGGCCATGTGGAGGCGCTGGTGGAGGAGGGCGTGGACGCCATCTTCTACCCCTGTATGCCCTATAACTTTGACGAGGGTGTCAGCGACAACAACTACAACTGCCCGGTGGTAGCTTACTACCCCGAACTGCTGGCCGCCAACGTACCCGACCTGAAAAAGACCCGGTTCCTCTACCCCTACTTTGGCCTTCACCGCCCCAAGGATTTCGAGCGCAAAGCCAGCGAGTGGTTTTTCAACGAGTTTCAAATCCCTAAGCGGGAGACTGTGGCCGCCGTCAAAGCCGCCTATGCGGCCTACGATGCCTATAAGGAGGATCTAAGGGCCCGCGGCCGGGAGTATATCGCCCAGGCGCGGGCAGAGGGACGCCCCATCCTTGTGGTGGCTGGCCGCCCCTACCATATGGACCCGGAGATCAACCACGGTATCAACGATCTTATCACCTCCTACGGCTTTGTTCTGGTCACCGAGGATGCGGTGGCCTATCTGGAGGATAAGGCTCCCCGCCATGTTCTCAACCAGTGGACCTATCACGCCAGGATGTATAACGCCGCCCGGTATGTGTGCACCCAGCCGGATATGGAGCTCATCCAGCTGGTATCCTTTGGCTGCGGCATCGACGCTATCACCGGCGACGAGATGCGCTCCATCCTGGAGGACGGCGGCAAGCTGTACACCCAGTTGAAGATCGACGACATCAGCAACCTGGGCGCCGTCAAGATCCGCATTCGGAGCCTGATGGCCGCCATTGAAGCCAGAAAACAGAGTTGAGTATTTCTAGGTGTAAAGCTTGGAGATATTGTGTTCGTTGAAGGCGAACAGGTTTTGAATCACCCGGCGGAGCCGGACACTGAATCCCCGCTCTCCACTCTTTTCAGAAAGGGACTTTTTTATGGCAAAATTAGTTTATGACGAAACTGGCCGTCTGCTGTTCACCAAGGAGATGAAGGAGGAGTATACCCTCCTGATGCCCCAGATGCTCCCCGTCCACTTCGGCATGATGCAGAAGCTGCTGGAGTGTGAGGGCTACAAGGTGGATATGCTCACCACCAACCACCGGGGCATTGTGGATGAAGGCCTGAAATATGTCCATAACGACACCTGCTATCCCGCTCTGCTGGTCATCGGCCAGCTCATCGACGCGGTGAAGCACGGCGGCTATGACCCCCACAAGGTGGGCCTGCTCATCACCCAGACTGGCGGCGGCTGCCGGGCCAGCAACTATATCCACCTGCTGCGCAAGGCTCTGGAGAAAGCGGACATGGGCTATATTCCTGTGGTTTCCGTCAATCTGTCCGGCCTGGAGAAGAACCCCGGCTTTTCCTTGACCCTCCCCTTCATTCGCAAGGCGGTCTTTGCCATGATGTATGGAGACATCATCGTCAACGTGGCCAATCAGGTCCGCCCTTATGAAGTAGAGCAGGGAAAGACCGACGCCATGATCGCCCACTGGTCTCAGAAGCTGGTAGACGGCTTCCAGAGTGGGAAGGGCATGAGCCGAGGGCAGATGCGGGCTCTCTTTGACCAGATCTGCGCCGACTTCGCCTCCATCCCTGTCCAGGGTGAACCCAAGATTCGTGTGGGCGTGGTTGGGGAAATCTATGTGAAGTTCGCCCCCCTGGGCAACAACAATTTGGAGCAGTTCCTGCTCTCCGAAGGCGTGGAGCCCGTAGTCCCCGGCCTGACCGATTTCATTATTTTCAAGATTTACAACCGGGTGGCCGATGTGGATCTGTACGGCGGGAAGTGGATCAAGAAGGCCGCCTGCCGGGCCTTCATGTCCTATATCGAGGGCTGTCAGAAGGATATGATCGCCGCTCTGAAGAAGTCCGGCCGCTTCCGTGCCCCCGGCACCTTCCAGGAGCTCCACTCCCTGGTCCATGGCTATCTGGGCGACGGCAACAAGATGGGCGAGGGCTGGCTCCTCACCGCCGAGATGCTGGAGCTCATCCACTCCGGCACCAACAATATCGTGTGTACCCAGCCCTTTGGCTGCCTGCCCAACCACATCGTGGGCAAGGGTATGATCCGCAAGCTGAAGGACGAGTACCCCTACTCCAACGTGGTGGCCATCGACTACGACCCAGGCGCCACCAAGATCAACCAGGAGAACCGCATCAAGCTGATGCTGGCCAACGCCAAGGGCCTGACTCATCAGGAGTCCCCCGCGCCCAGAGCGCCCCAGCCTGAAGTGGCTCCCAAGCTGGCTCATGCCCACAGTTAAGCTTTCCCTCTCAACAAAAAAGGACCCGGTACAGTGGTGTACCGGGTCCTCTTTTCTTTTTTCTCACAGCCCATTGACGATAAAATTGGGCCGCTTCCCCTCCAGCACCAGCTGGGCCGAGGTCCACATATTGGTGTGGGCCCGGTGGAAGGAGCCGCCGGTATTGCCGCCCAGATGGGGCGAGTAGATGGCCCGGTCCGCGACCTCTGGAGGGAGGTCCACCAGGGGGTGGTCAGCGGGAGTGGGCTCCGGTTCAAAGACATCCATAGCGATGGCACCCAGTCGGCCGTCGATGAGGGCCTGCCGGACGGCCAGGCTGTCCACCAACAGGCCACGAGAGGTGTTCACTAAAATGGCTCCCGGCTTGAACTTGTCTAGCAGAGCCTTGTCCACCATATGAGTGGTCTCCGGGGTGACTGCACAATGGAGAGATACAATGTCGCACTGGGACACCAGCTCCTCCAGTGGGAGATATTCCACGTTCAGCTCTTCCTCTACCTGGGGTGGACGGCGGTGGGCGGTGTAGTAGTACATCTTGCAGCCGAAGGGAGCCAGCAGCCTGGCTGTGGCGGTACCGATGTCCCCCAGCCCTACCAAGCCCACAGTGGATAGACCCAGCTCCGGAGAGTTGGAGGCCATGACCGCCTCCTTCATCTCGCGTTGACGGCCTGCCCGAAGGGCGTTGTGGCCAGTAATACCGTGACGTAGAGCCATGAGCATGAGCATCACCGTATGCTCCGCCACTGAGGCGGCGTTGCAGCCTTTATTGTTGCACACAAAAATGTTCCTGGCCCTGGCCGCCTCCAGATCAATCCGGTTGTAGGCCACCCCCTCCGATTGGATCAGCTTCAGACCGGGCATCAGGTCCATCAGTTCTCCCGTCACGTCCACGATGGGGTCGGTGAACAGGATCTGGGCATCAGCGTTTTCCCGCGCCGCCTGTTGTGGGGACTGGTCCAGAGAACAGTAGGCCGTTTCAAAGGGCAGCTGTGCAACAAACTCCGGCATATAGGCCTCATAGCGTGCCTTCGGCCCTAAGATCAATACTTTCATGATTCATCCTCCCGGTCATTGATAAATTTTTTCCTCTGGGAAAGAATATAAATATTGTAGCACACTTTTTTGGTTGGTACAACACTCCAATATTAGCACTCAAATAATAAGAGTGCTAATATTTACAATTTATACACAAAGTGTGCAAGAACTGTTCACATTTGGACGATATACTAGGACCAAAGTTAAGTGAGGCAGGAAGGGCCGCTGAGATCGGACCCCCACCTCAGAAAGGAGTTTCTTATGATGTACAGTATGATCCCCTTTGGCCGCTATCACGGCGGTCTAGACACGATTTTTGATGACCTGGAGCGCAGCTTCTTCCCTCCCGCAAACCGCCAGCCCACCGCCTTTCGGACCGATATCCGGGATGAGGGTGACCACTTCCTTTTGGAAGCTGAACTGCCTGGCTTCCAAAAGGAGGATATCCATTTGGAGCTGAAGGAAGGCATCCTGACCATCTCTGCCCAGCACGAGGAAAAGCAGGAGAAGCGGGACGACCAGGGCCAATACCTGTGTCGGGAGCGCCGGGTCGGCTCTTTTGTCCGCTCCTTTGATGCCTCTGGCATTCAGGAGGACGCTATCCGAGCCTCCTATGAGAACGGAGTGTTGACGTTGATTCTGCCTAAGATGGCTGAGATACAGCCTCAAAGCAGAAGGATCGCCATTCAGTGACCAGAAGGAAGGGCAGGCTTCAGAGCCTGCCCTTTTTTGGGGGTGCCGGTGTATACGCCAGCCAGCGAGCGTCAAATTTTTTCTTGCAAAATATCTCAGGTTGGTGTATTTTTGTTTTAGCAAACAATTCAGTCAAGTGCTAATTTATGACAATCTTGAAACCAAAGTTAAAGGAGGTTTCTTTTCATGAATATGGATCGATTTACTCAAAAATCCCTGGCCGCCATCCAGGGGGCCAGGGACATCTCCCAGGAATACGGCAATCAGCAGATCGAGCAGCCCCACCTGTTGCTGGCCCTGGTCAGTGACAACGAGGGGTTCATTCCCCAGCTGCTCGCCGCTATGGGCATGACTGTTCCCAGCTTTGAGGCGGCAGTGAAGGGGGAGGTCCAGAAACTGCCTAAAGTGTCCGGGTCCGGCCGGGAAGCGGACAAGGTCTATGTGTCCCAGGATGTGGACAGGGCCCTCCGCGGCGCGGAGCAAGAGGCCCAGGCCATGAAGGACGAGTACATCTCAGTGGAACACATCTTCCTCGGTCTGCTGGCACAGCCTGACAGTGCCTTAAAGGAGTTATTCCGCACCTACCATGTGGACAGGGAGAAGGTGATGCAGGCTCTGGCCAGCGTCCGCGGCAACCAACGGGTGACCTCGGACAACCCGGAGGATACCTATAACGCCCTGAAGAAATACGGCACCGACTTGGTGGAGCGGGCCCGCCAGAACAAGCTGGACCCGGTCATCGGCCGGGACGATGAAATCCGGAATGTCATCCGCATCCTTTCCCGTAAGAGCAAGAACAACCCTGTGCTCATTGGCGAGCCCGGCGTGGGCAAGACCGCCATCGCTGAAGGTCTGGCTCAACGGATTGTCAAGGGAGATGTGCCCGGTTCCCTGAAGGACAAGACGATCTTCTCCCTGGACATGGGCTCCCTTGTGGCCGGGGCCAAGTACCGGGGGGAGTTCGAGGAGCGGCTGAAGGCCGTCCTCAACGAGGTCAAAAAGTCCGAGGGCCGCATCATCCTTTTCATTGATGAGCTGCACACTATTGTGGGCGCTGGCAAGACTGAGGGCAGTATGGATGCAGGCAACCTGCTCAAACCCATGCTGGCCCGTGGCGAGCTCCACTGCATCGGCGCCACCACTCTCAACGAGTACCGGCAGTATATCGAGAAAGACGCCGCCCTGGAACGTCGGTTCCAGCCCGTGATGGTCAACGAACCCACAGTAGAGGACGCTATCGCCATTCTCCGGGGACTCAAGGAGCGGTACGAGGTGTACCACGGCGTCAAGATCACGGACGGGGCTATCATTGCCGCCGCGACCCTGTCCAACCGCTATATCACCGACCGCTTCCTGCCGGACAAGGCCATCGACCTGGTGGACGAGGCCTGTGCCATGATCCGCACCGAGATGGACTCCATGCCCACTGAACTGGACGTCATCCAGCGGAAGATCATCCAGCACGAGATTGAGGAGGCCGCCCTGAAGAAGGAGACCGACAAGCTGTCCCAGGAGCATCTGGCTGAGATTCAGAGGGAACTGTCCGATATGCGGGAAGAGTTCAAGGCCAAGAAAGCCCAGTGGGACAACGAGAAGGGGGCCATCGGCAAGGTACAGAAGCTGCGGGAGGAGCTGGAGGCGGCCAACGCCGCCCTGGAGAAAGCCCAGCGGGAGTACGACCTGGAGAAAGCCGCCGAGCTGCAATATGGCCGCATTCCGGAGCTGAAGAAAGCCCTGGAGGCGGAGGAGAGCATCGCCAACGAGGGCAAGGCCCGCTCTCTCCTGCGGGACAAGGTCACCGAGGAGGAAATCGCCCGCATCATTGAACGCTGGACCGGCATCCCGGTGGCCCGGCTGATGGAGGGGGAGCGGGACAAGCTGCTCCACCTGGAGGATATCCTCCACCAGCGGGTGGTAGGACAGGACGAGGCAGTAAGGTTGGTATCCGAGGCTATCCTGCGCAGCCGGGCCGGGATCGCCGACCCCAGCAAGCCCATCGGCTCCTTCCTGTTCCTGGGCCCTACCGGCGTAGGTAAGACCGAGCTGGCCAAAACTCTGGCCGAAGCCCTGTTCGACAGCGAAAAGAACCTGGTGCGCATCGACATGAGCGAATATATGGAGAAATTCTCCGTGTCCCGGCTCATCGGCGCCCCTCCGGGATATGTGGGCTATGAGGAGGGCGGCCAGCTCACGGAGGCGGTGAGGAGAAAGCCCTACTCCGTCATCCTTTTTGATGAGGTGGAGAAGGCTCACCCTGACGTATTCAATATATTACTTCAGGTATTGGATGACGGTCGTATTACGGACAGTCAAGGAAGAACGGTGGACTTTAAGAACACCATCATCATCTTGACCTCCAATCTGGGCAGCCAGTTCCTGCTGGACGGCATCGGCTCAGACGGTGAGATTAGTCAGGAGGCCCGGAACCAAGTGAGCGAGCTGCTCAAGCGGTCCTTCCGCCCGGAGTTCCTCAACCGTTTGGATGAAATTGTGTTCTACAAGCCGCTGACAAAGGATAACGTCACCCATATTATTGACCTTCTGGTGGCCGATCTGAACCGCCGCCTGGCGGATCAGCAGCTCACCGTGGAGCTGACTGCCGACGCTAAGTCCCATATCATTGACGCGGCTTATGACCCCATCTACGGGGCTCGCCCCCTGCGCCGCTATCTCCAGCACACAGTGGAGACCCTCATCGGTCGAAAGATCATAGCCGATCAGGTGGAGCCTGGTGCCCATCTGTCTGTTGATGTCAGGGATGGCCAGTTGACTGTGCTTTGAGTTTTCGATTCCTCATTTCATCAGGTCGATTTGCCCCTAACAGCTCCAAAGATAGGAATTTCCCCCATATTTATCCCCAAAAACAGAGGAGGGGCACAGCCGCGGCTGTGCCCCTCTTCTATTTTTCCATTCAGCTCTCCGCGTATCGGGCAAGAAACTGGCGGGTCCTCTCCTGCGCAGGGTGCTCAATGACTTGGCGGGCAGGTCCCTGTTCCACGATGACGCCCCCATCCATAAAGATGACCTGGTCAGCCACATCCCGAGCAAAGGCCATCTCATGGGTGACGATGATCATGGTGGTCTTTTGCTCCGCCAGGGAGCGGATAACCTTCAACACCTCGCCGGTGAGCTCCGGGTCCAAGGCAGAGGTAGGCTCGTCAAAGCAGAGAATATCCGGCTTGAGAGCCAGCGCCCGGGCGATGGCCACCCGTTGCTGCTGGCCGCCGGAGAGCTGGTGGGGATAATGGCCAGCCCGGTCGGCTAACCCCATCCTGCCCAACAGTTCCCGGCCATCTTTCTCAATCTGGGCGTAGATCTCCTTTTTTTTCTCCTTAAAATCGGGACGTTCCCTGGCCAGAAGCTGGCTGGCTAGGGTCACATTTTCCAGCGCGGTGTATTGGGGAAAGAGGTTAAATGACTGGAAAACCATCCCAAAGTGGAGCCTTTTCTTGCGGATTTCGCTCTCCCTCTGGGTAGAGGGGTCAGCGGCGTCAAAAAGGACCTTATCCTGGACCAGGATCTGTCCCTGATCCGGGGTTTCCAAAAAATTTAGGCAGCGCAGCAGCGTGGTCTTTCCGCTGCCGGAGGAGCCGATGATGGCTAGGGCCTGGCCCTGCTCCAGTTCGAAGCTGATGTCCTCCAGCACACGGGTGGCCCCAAAGTGCTTTTCGATATTCTTGACCTGCAAAACAGCCATTTCAGCGCCTCCTCATCTGAAGTAATCCAGCTTTTTCTCTGTCCGGCTCAACAGAAATGTGACCAGTCCATTGAACACCAGGAAAAACACACCGGCATAGAACAATGGCCAGATCATAGCCTTGTTTCCAAACTCCTTCGCCATGGCGATGACCTCTTTTACCATGATAAAGTTAGCCAGAGAGGTGTCTTTGATCAGGGTGATGATCTCATTTCCCATGGGCGGGACGATGCGCTTGATGACCTGGAGGAGCGTGACGTGGTAAAAAATCTGGCCCTTTGTCATGCCCAGCACCTGTCCAGCCTCCTGCTGCCCTCTGGGTACGCCCTGGATACCGCCCCGGAAAATTTCTGAGAAATAGGCCGCGTAATTAAGCACAAAGGCCAGACAAGCAGCCGTCATCCTGGGAAGCATATGTCCAGGATTCAAAAAACCGGGCAAATAATATACAATGGCCAGCTGGAGCATCAGTGGGGTGGAGCGCATCAGATAGACATACAGCCGGGAGACCCCGCTCAACGGCTTCCAGCGACTGATGGACCCAAAGGACACGATCAGCCCTAGCGGCAGCGCCAGCAACAGTGTCACGAAGAATATCTGGCAGTTGAGCAAAAAGCTCTTCCCCAGCATGACGTTCACAGTCTGAAAACTCATGTTCTCTCTCCTTTGCCTTCCCATCAAACACAGCACAGGGCAGGAGGGATCGCTCCCCCCTGCCTTGCGGTCTGGTCGCCGTGTCTTTTCTTTTTACTGATTGGCCAGCAGCAGTTCAGCCAAGTCATATTTCTCAGCCAGGGTATTCAAAGTGCCGTCCTCAATGAGCGCCTGCATGGCCTCATTGACCTTCTCAGCCGCATCGGAGTCTTTGCGGAAGCCGACGCCGTACTCCTCCACGGACAGCTGCAAATCGGGGATAATCATCAGATCGGAGTAGTCCCCCTGGCCCACCATAGCGCCGGCCAGTACAAAGTCCAGTACGGCGGCGTCGGCGGCGCCAGTCTTGACTTCCAGAAGGGTGTCGGTCTGCTTGGCAGCGGAGATGTACTCAGCCTGCTTTAGACTTTCGTCTGCACCCTCGCCAATGATGGCGGCCTCACCGGCAGAGCCGGCCTCGGCCTCCACCGTCTTACCCACCAAGTCGGCGGTGGACGTATAGACATCGGCGTTGTCGGAGCGGATCACCACCACCTGGTAGTTCTTGATGTAGGGATCAGAGATGGTCAGAGCCTCCTGCAGCTCAGGGGTAATGGTCATGCCGTTCCAGATACAGTCGATGGTCTGGGCCTGGAGCTCCATGATCTTGCTGTCCCAGTTGATCTCCACAAACTCAGGGGTGACACCCAGCTTCTCGCAGACGGCGGTGGCAAACTCAGTCTCAAAGCCAGTCAGCTCGCCATTGTCGTCAAAATAATTCATGGGTTCAAAATAGGTAATGCCGATCTTCATCGTACCGTTGCTCTCGATCTTAGCCCAGTCGGAGTCCGCCGCGTCCACAGAGCTGTTGTCCCCCTGCTGGCTTCCAGAGCTGACATCCGAGGCAGAGGTATTGGAGCCGGACTGGCTGGACTGGTCCTGAGCGCCGTTATTGCCGCAGGCGGCCAGAGACAGGCACATGGCCAAGGCCAAAACAAGAGAAAGAGTCTTTTTCATAGTTATGTATCCTCCAATTCTTTCAGCAAACCCCAGGGATCACTCCCTGTGACACTTTCGCATTTTAGCACGCTAATGCGATATTGTAAAGAGGAAAATGAAAAATTTTTTTGATTTTCTTTTTTGCCAAACACTCTCCTTCCTCTTTCCGGAAAAAATATCACCTTCCACAAGATAAAGGGGCCGGACGGCCATCCCCTTTGTTGGAGGAAAACTGTCACGGGAATGAGGTCGTTCATCCTCATGTCCAACTGACAGTGCTCCTCCGAGAGATAAACCGCCCGGCCCCTGATCTGCCTCACTCAAAAGGCGCTCATAATCTGTCCCAATGTGGACCAGATTACTTCATGCCGTTCTCGTAGGACTCGATCATCTTCTTGACCATCTGGCCGCCCACGGAGCCAGCCTGCTTGCTGGTCAGGTCGCCATTGTAACCCTGCTTCAGGTTGACGCCCACCTCGTTGGCAGCTTCCATCTTAAACTTGTTCATCGCTTCACGGGCATTAGGCACCATAATTTTATTGCTGTTGTTACTAGACATGATTCCTCTCTCCTTTTACTGTTTGACTGTTTTGGTTTGGATGGAACATCCACGCATATCATTTCCCCAGCCGGATCAACTATACCTGTATCATCTTTCCTTATCCAGGCAATTTTCCTGAAATATCCTTTCCTCTTATGATTGCTTAAATAAGCAAATTTCTCTTTTAGCGTACACCGCACAACTGACAAATAGCTGCGCGCGATACTTTCCTATTTCTCTTGAAGGATAAAACGCCAACCACAAAATATTGCCTCTATACAATCCAACTGGAGCACACAAACTTCGGAGAGACAATCCATTTTTATTTTTTGCCTAGCTCTTTCCGCCAAAATACTCTTAATTGGCTATATCCTAAGCCCATCTTAATATCAGATATACACTCCTTAATAACGCAATAATGTCTGGCATGATAGGATAGCAAAATAGAAAATGATTTCCAGAATAAATCGGAGGGGAAGTGAAGTTCACATGGTTTCAGGGAAGGACAATCCTTTGCATGATGGAGGGAACCTGGTAGCTTCCGGTCAATTAAAAATATTTTTCGGCTATGCCGCCGGGGTGGGCAAGACCTATGCCATGCTGGAGGCGGCTCACCATGCTAAACGGGAGGGCATTGACGTGGTGGTGGGCTATGTAGAGCCCCATGCCAGACCGGAGACTCTGGCGCTGCTGGATGGGCTGGAGGTCCTTCCCACTATGGAGACGGACTACCGTGGGATCAAGCTGCGGGAGTTCGACCTGATTGGAGCGCTTGACCGTCACCCACAGCTCATCCTGGTGGACGAACTGGCGCACAGCAATGTCCCAGGATGCCGCCATATGAAGCGGTATCAGGATGTGGAAGAACTCCTCCAGGCGGGCATTAACGTCTACACTACCGTGAATGTCCAGCATCTGGAGTCCTTAAATGACTTGGTTTCCTCCATCACAGGTGTTGTGGTGAATGAGCGAATCCCCGACTATGTATTTGACCGGGCCAGCCAGGTGGAACTGGTGGACATCGAACCCTCCGACCTAGAGAAACGTCTGAGAGAGGGGAAGATCTACCGTGCACAGCAGGCAAAGCGGGCATTGCAGAATTTCTTTACTACGGAAAATCTGGCTGCCCTGCGGGAGATTGCCATGCGCCGGACCGCAGACCAGCTCAACCGCTCCGCGGTGAGCAAAGGGAAAGAGAAAAGCGCCAAGGCGGGCGAACATATCCTGATCTGCCTGTCCTCCGCCCCGTCAAACGCAAAGGTGATCCGAGCCGCCGCTCGGATGTCAGAGGCATTCCACAGCGGGTTTACGGCACTGTTTGTCCAGACGCCGGAGACCAAGGAGCTGTCTGGGGAAAATATTAAACGCCTGCGGAGCAACCTGCGCCTGGCGGAGCAGCTAGGCGCTCAGATCGCCACTGTTTACGGTACCGATCCGGCGGAACAGATTGCGGAATATGCCCGGGTCAGCGGAGTGACGAAGATCGTCATGGGCCGAATGAACCACAAACAGAACCCCATCTTGCGGAAAAAGAGCCTGGCCGACCGCCTGATTGAGCAGACAGACCTGGATGTCTATATCATCCCTGACAGGCAGCCGATCTATAAAAGGCCGATGCAGAAGGTCCGGCGGTCAAAGGAACGATTCTCCATTCGGGACTTGGGGACTACTCTGCTTTGCTTGCTTCTTGCTACGGCGCTTGGCTTCGGATTTTACCAGGCCGGCTTCAGCGAGTCCAATATCATTACCGTCTACATTCTCGGCGTGCTGCTGACTGCAGTCTCCACCAACGGGCACCTGTACGGCGCGGCTAGTTCTCTTATCAGTGTCGCAGCCTTCAATTTTTTCTTTACAGAGCCACGCTTCTCCTTTCAGGCCACCGACCCCAGCTATCCTGTGACCTTCCTGATCATGCTTACCTCCAGCATTATTGCCAGCTCTCTGGCCAGCCGGGTGAAAACGCAGGCCAGTATGGCGGCGGAGAAAAGCTATTACACGGAGTTGCTGCTGGAGAGCAGCCAAAAGCTGCAGACTGTCCGCACGGAATGGGATTGCCTGCGCCTAACAGCGGAACAACTCAGCCGGCTGTTTGATAGACCCGTTCTTTATGCTTTGAGCAGCCCAGAGACGGAACTAAGTTTTCGGATCGAGCCAGCGGACGAACAGGCACTGGTAGCAGGGCTGAGTACGGAAGATATCGGTGTGGCCAAGTGGGTGCAGAAGAACAACAAGCACGCCGGAGCTACCACCAACACGCTGCCTGACTCCAAATGGCTGTTTCTGTCCGTGCGTGGTACCCGTGGGCCCATGGGAATCGTGGGGATCCCCATTTCCGGTTATCCTGTGCCGGATGCCTTTGAGAAAAACCTGATGATCGCTATCCTTGGCGAGTGCGGACTCAGCCAGGAGCGTATCCGCGTGGAATCGGAGCAGACCTGGGGAATGGACCGCTCACAGGAGTAATTTCTTAGAGGACAGTGCAGCCAATTTTTATTTTCTGTTAATACGAACGTGGAATCCTTAATCCTCGCTTTTTATGGATTGCAGTATCCTATGGAGGTAATTTGAGGCTGACAAACACTAGCTGTCAGCCAGAAGAGAAAGGAGAAATGATTGAATGATGGACATTTTCATGATAGGGACTCTGGCGGTCAGTTTCGGTCTGGTATGGCTCTTGATCCGCTGGTGCCAAAAGCAGTTGGATAACCCGGAATCCTAAATCTCACGGAAAGGAGAGCAAAACTGTGATTGCACTTGGAATTATCGTTCTGCTGCTGGGCGCCTATCTCGTTTACGCGCTGGTGCACCCGGAGCGCTTCTGAGATGCCTAATACCGCAGAAAATAGGAGGAATACGATATGTTGCAGCTGGCGTTGACAATTATCATTTTTCTGATTATTGTCATTCCGGTTGGACGGTATATGTATCATATCGCCACATGGAACCACACCTTGGCCGATCCGGTCTTTGACCGTCTGGACGGCGTTATTTACAAAATTGGCGGCGTAAATCCCCATCAGGGCATGAACTGGAAACAGTACGCCTTGGCTCTGGTGGGGACCAACGCGGTCATGGTGGCCATCGGCTACCTGATCCTGCGTATTCAGAGCGTCGGGATCTTCAACCCCAACAACATTGGCAACATGGAGCCGACTCTGGCGTTCAACACCATCATCAGCTTCATGACCAACACGAATCTACAGCATTACTCCGGCGAGTCCGGACTGAGTTACTTAAGCCAGATGCTGGTCATCATCTTTATGATGTTCGTCTCTGCCGCCAGCGGCTACGCCGCTTGCATCGCGTTTATCCGCGGGCTGACCGGCAAGACCAAAGATGATGTGGGCAACTTTTTTGCCGACCTGACCCGCATCACCACCCGTCTGTTGCTGCCGTTCTCCATTGTGGGCGGCCTGTTGCTGGTGTGGCAGGGCGTGCCCCAGAACTTTGATTCCAACGTCGTGTTGAATACTCTGGAGGGCACCTTCCAAACCATCGCCATGGGCCCCATCGCCGCCCTTGAGATCATCAAGCACTTGGGCACCAACGGCGGCGGCTTCCTGGGTGCCAACTCCTCCACTCCATTGGAGAACCCCACCATTATTTCCGACCTGATTGAGCTGTACTCCATGATGCTCTTCCCCGGCGCCTGCGTCATCACCTTCGGCAAGATGGTCCGCGGCCGCAGGAAGAAAGATGACAAGGACGACGATGATAAGAATTCGCCTAAGGGCGGCGCTTCTGGCGGTCAGTTGTCTACCACATCTTCCGCTGGCACATCTCATGGTCCCCGCCTGAACGACCACAGCCTGACCGCTGCCATCTACGGCTGGGAGGGCCGCACAATCTTCCTGGCTATGGGCATCATCTTCCTGGTTGGTCTGAGCGTCTGCTATTGGGCCGAGCTTCAGGGCAACCCGGCGCTGGCCAAGATTGGCCTGAGCCAGTCCATGGGCAGCATGGAGGGCAAGGAAGTGCGCTTCGGCATCGCGCAGTCCGCCATGTTCACCACAACTACCACCTCGTTTACCACAGGCACCGTCAACAATATGCACGATACCTTGACCCCTCTGGGCGGCATGATCCCCCTGCTGCACATGATGCTCAACGTGGTCTTTGGCGGCAAGGGTGTTGGACTGATGAATATGATTATGTACGCCATCTTGGCGGTGTTCATCTGTGGGCTGATGATCGGCCGCACGCCCGAGTACCTGGGTAAGAAGATCGAGGGCCGGGAGATGAAACTCACCGCGCTGTGCATTATCATCCATCCCTTCCTGATCCTGTTCTTCTCCGCCCTGGCGGTTTCCACCTCCGGAGGTCTGGAGGGGATCACCAACCCAGGCTTCCACGGCCTGAGCCAGGTGCTGTATGAATATTCCTCTTCCGCGGCCAACAACGGTTCCGGCTTTGAGGGCCTGGCAGACAACACCTACTTCTGGAACATCACCGCAGGCTTGGCCATGTTCTTCGGCCGGTATCTCTCCATCGTCATTCAGCTGGCCATCGCCGGCTCCCTGATGCGCAAGCGGTTCGTCAACGAGACCGTCGGGACCCTGCGTACGGATACTCTGTCCTTCGCTGTGATCCTGGTGTTCGTAGTCTATATCTTCGCAGCGCTGACCTTCTTCCCCGCGCTGGCACTTGGCCCCATCGCAGAGCATCTGACCCTGTGGGCCTAAGGAGGGCGTTTTCATATGAGTAAGAAACAAAACAAGAAATTTATCACCCCGGAGATTCTCCGGGGGGCGGTGAAGGGCGCGTTTGTCAAGCTCAATCCCCGCTATATGATGAAAAACCCCGTTATGTTCGTGGTGGAGATTGGCTTCTTCATTACCCTGCTGCTCTCCTTCTTCCCCGGCCTGTTCGGGGATGTGGACGCGGCCTCCCTACGGATTTATGATATCATTGTGTGCGTCATTCTCTTTATCACCGTTCTGTTTGCCAACTTCGCCGAAGCCGTGGCCGAGGGCCGCGGCAAGGCCCAGGCGGCCAGTCTGAAAAAGACGCAGAAGGACACCGAGGCTCACCTGCTCCATGAGGACGGCAACGAGAGCATCGTCCGTTCCAGCGAGCTGAAGAAGGGCGACGTGGTCATGGTGGTGGCTGGCGAAGTCATCCCCGGTGACGGCGAGGTCATCGAGGGTATCGCCTCGGTGGATGAGTCCGCCATCACCGGCGAGTCTGCCCCTGTGGTCCGGGAGAGTGGCGGCGACTTCTGCTCAGTCACCGGCGGCACTACCGTGGTGTCCGACTGGCTGAAAATCCGCATTACATCTGAGCCGGGAAACAGCTTTTTGGACCGGATGATCGCTCTGGTAGAGGGTGCCTCCCGCAAAAAGACCCCCAATGAGATTGCGCTGAACACCCTGCTGGTATCTCTGACCATCATTTTCCTGATTGTGGTGGTGACCATGTACCCCTTCGCTGTGTACAGCGGCGTACAGATCCCTGTTTCCACCCTGATTGCCCTGCTGGTATGCCTGATCCCCACCACGATTGGCGGCCTGCTGTCCGCCATCGGCATTGCGGGTATGGACCGTGTCACCCGCTTTAACGTTATCGCTATGAGCGGTAAGGCGGTAGAGGCCTGCGGCGACGTGGACACCATGATTCTGGATAAGACCGGCACCATCACCTTCGGCAACCGTCTGGCGGCCGACTTCTTCCCGGTGGAGGGGGCCAACCGCAGCGACCTGATCCGCTGCGCCGCCCTCACCAGCCTTCACGACGAGACCCCCGAGGGCAAGTCCACGCTGGAGCTGGCCCGCCGGCTGGGTGACAGCAGCGAGGAGACCACAGGCTCTGTATTCATCGAATTCACTGCCCAGACCCGCATGAGCGGCGTGGATCTGCCCGACGGCACTAAAATCCGCAAGGGCGCCAGCGACGCCATCGAGCAGTATGTAAAGGAAAACGGCGGCAGGATTCCTGCTGACCTGCACACCCATGTGGAGGAGGTCTCCTCCCTGGGCGGCACCCCCCTTGTGGTGTGTGAAAACAATAAAATCTTGGGTGTCATCTATCTGAAGGATACAGTAAAGCCCGGCATGGTGGAGCGATTCCAGCGGCTGCGCGCCATCGGCATCAAGACGATCATGTGTACCGGCGACAACCCCCTGACGGCAGCTACCATCGCCAAGGAGGCCGGCGTGGACGGCTTTGTCGCAGAGTGCAAGCCGGAGGACAAGATCGCCCTGATCAAAAAGGAACAGGCTGAAGGCAAGATCGTAGCCATGACTGGTGACGGCACCAACGACGCCCCCGCTCTGGCCCAGGCTAATGTGGGTCTGGCCATGAACTCCGGCACCACCGCCGCCAAGGAGGCGGCCAACATGGTGGACCTGGACAGCGACCCCACCAAGATCCTGGAGGTGGTGGAGATCGGCAAGCAGCTGCTGATTACCCGCGGCTCTCTGACCACCTTCTCCATCGCCAACGACATCGCAAAGTACTTCGCTATCATCCCCGCCATGTTCCAGTTGGCTATCCCTGAGCTGAACGTGCTGAACATCATGGGGCTGGCCAGCAACTACAGCGCCATTCTCTCCGCCCTGATCTTTAACGCCATCATCATCCCCTGCCTGATCCCCCTGGCCATGAAGGGCGTCAAGTACCGCCCCATGTCCTCTGGAAGAATGCTGGGCCGGAACATGATGATCTACGGCGTGGGCGGTGTGATTGCCCCCTTTATCGGCATTAAGGTCATCGATATGATTATCGCTCCGCTGCTGACTATGATTGGCTTTGGAATCTAAGGAGGGACCTGAACTATGAACGAGACAAAATATGGTATGGGCCACAATATCCGTCAGGCCTTCCTGGTTACGGTGGCGCTGCTGGTGCTGTGCGGCCTGGTGTTCCCGGTGCTTCTCAGCGGCCTGTCCGCCTTGATTTTCCCCAGCCAGGCCCAGGGCACTCTGGTAATGGCGGACGGCGTGGCAGTAGGCGCCAAGAATGTGGGGCAGGAGTTCACTGAGGACTACTTCATGTGGAGCCGCCCCTCCGCCTATCACTACAACACCTACTACGAGGAGGATACCGACGGCGACGGCCAGGTAGAGCAGTATTACAACGACGGCTCCGCGTTTGCCGGCCTGAGCTCCGGCTCCAACAACTACGCCCCCTCCAACCCCGCCCTTGCCGAGCGTGTGGAGGCCGACATTGCGGCCTTTCTGGAGAAAAACCCTGGTGTCAGCCGCGAGGACATCCCCACTGATCTGATGACCGCCTCCGGCTCCGGCCTGGATCCCCACATCTCTCCCGCCTCTGCCGATGTTCAGGTTCCCCGCATTGTAGAGGCCTCTGGCCTCAGCGAGGAGCAGGTCCGTCAGATAATCGCCGACAATACGCAGGACAAAACACTGGGCGTATTCGGCGAGGAGACTGTCAATGTGTTGGGCGTCAACCTGGACATTGCCCTGGCCATGGGCCTGGTGAGCGAGGTCAACCACTGAGCGCCTTTCTTCAGAGAGGATAGACTGGTATGGAAGTTCACTTTGAAAAAATGGCTGAACGCCGATTTGCACCGCAGACCATGGCCACCGACGAGAGTCCAGCCATGCTGGTAATTTGCCTGATTCGGTCCCTGAAAAACTGGTTCGGGCAGTCCAGCAGGACTCAAACAGATGGCAGCCAACTGCAATTCGGTTATGAGCTGCTGGATCTCCCGGTTCAGGAATTTGCGGAGACCTTCGGCCCGTTGATCTATGAGATCCAGCGGGTGTGGCCGGTCCAGGCCTTTGGCCTGGGCAGCCAGGATGAACTGGTCGGGCTGTCCTTTCCCAACGATGGCAAATCGGCTGTTGTCCGGCAGCACAGTATCTCTGGCCTCTGGTACAATGAGCTCCGGGACCTGTATCTTTGCATTCAGTTCCCGGAGCCTCAGACAGCGGAGTGTATGTCCCGGCTGCTGAACGCGGCGGAATATGATATGGAGGCTGTGGCGCTGGAGTGGAAGTACGCCGACTTCTTGGAGCAGCAGAAGCTGTGCCGGATCGATCACACACTTTCCTTTTGTTATGTAATCTTGCAGGAGGCGGAGGATCAGAGCCGGACCGGCGTGTATCTGTCCGCTTTGACGGCCCAGCAGAAATGTGAATTGTGGCGCACATTTTTGGAGAAGGGGCTGCCGCAGCCTGAATTTGAATGGCTCCGCAATGCTTTGCTTCAGGGCGATATTCCAAACTGGATCGAGTGGCATCTCGCGCTCTATCGCGTTCTCGAGGAGCTTGGTATTCGATTCCTGTGCCGGGATGGGCAGTTTGTACTGCTGGATCGGCAGGGAAAGAAGCTCTACTTTGGCATAGACCACGGTAATTCCGCAGCACAGGTATTGATGAAGGTGCTCTTCCCCCTCAGGCGTTGAGCGGCTCCCTTCCGCTCTCGTTGATATAGCCGGCGGCCAGTCTGAATTTATTCGGCTGGCCGCCGACCTCTTATTGTACCCTTAATGCCACAAAAGGTTTCTTTTCCCCACTTTTAACTCCACGGGATTATGATAGGGCCTGCAAGGAGGGATTGCTATGATGTCCGCAATGAAAAAACGTCTGCACCATTTTAATGCTTGGTTTGATGCGTCTTTGGAACAGTTTATGCTCCAACACAAATTGCTGGGCTTTCTGACGGTTTTTATTGGGATGCCTCTTTTTATATTGGCTGCGGTATTTATTTGTACAATTGGTATCGTCCTACCGATGGCATGGCTTTTTGGAGTGATGTAACACAATGGCGATGGCCTTAATATTCCTTTAATGCCAAGGCAGATATGCTAACGCTTCATTAAGACTAAGTGTGGATAATATTGCTTAAGAAGATATAAAGGCATATTAAGAGGGTTAAGGCTTATGTGGCAAATTTTCCATAAAAATAACACATCGCCGTTTCAAATTATTATCATAGGATTCTCCCTCGTAATCCTGCTTGGAAGCCTAATGCTAATGCTTCCCATCTCGACTCAGTCTGGTACCACCACTTCGTTCTTGGACTCCCTGTTCACTGCGACCTCCGCTGTCTGTGTGACAGGACTGGTGATCCATGATACGGCGACCTACTGGTCAGAGTTTGGGCAGTTTATCATCATTTTGTTGATTCAAATCGGCGGATTAGGAGTTGTGACCGTGGCGGGCGCGTTCTCCATCCTCTCTGGCCGCAAGATCGGGCTTATACAGCGGAGCACCATGCAGGAAGCTATTGCGGCGCCTAAAGTGGGTGGAGTCGTGCGTCTGACGGGGTTCATCCTCAAAACAGCCCTGGTGGCGGAGATGGTAGGGGCGGCTGTGATGCTTCCTACGTTCTGGAGGGAGTTTGGTCTGGTAAAGGGGGTTTGGTATGCTCTGTTCCATTCCATTTCTGCCTTCTGCAACGCTGGATTTGATTTGATGGGCATTAAAGCCCCCTTTTCTTCCTTAACGGATTACTCGGACAATCCAGTGATTTCCCTGACTATCCCGTTGCTCATTATTATCGGGGGTATTGGCTTCTTAACCTGGGACGATATCAGGACAAACCATCTACATATTTCTCGATACCGAATGCAAAGCAAGGTGATTTTGACTGTCACTTGTGGACTGATCTTAATTCCCAGCATCTACTTTTACTTCTTTGAGTTTGCACAGGCCCCTCTGAAAGAACGGCTGCTTCTATCTTTCTTTCAAGCGGTTACGCCCCGGACTGCCGGATTTAATACGGCGGATTTGAATACGATGAGTGAAAGCGGCCAGTCCATTATAACAGTTCTTATGCTTGTTGGCGGCTCCCCCGGTTCCACCGCCGGCGGCATGAAAATCACTACCTTAGCCGTTCTGCTGGCCAATGCCATGGCAGTTTTTCGACGCAGTGAGTTTCCTCACTTCTTTAACCGCAGAATTGCCAGGGAAACTGTATCTCAGGCAGCGACGATTTTCATGATGTATCTTACGCTGCCCCTGGCGGGCGGGTTGATCATCAGCCGGCTAGAGGAGCAGCCCATTCTGGACTGCCTGTTCGAAACGGCTTCCGCTATCGGAACAGTAGGCCTTTCTCTGGGGCTGACCCCGCAGCTGCAGACCGCTTCCCACCTGATTTTGATTGTATTGATGTTTTTCGGGCGGGTAGGCGGGCTCACGCTGATTTTTGCTACCCTGTCCAATACACAACACTCCAGCGCCAGGCTCCCGCAGGAGCACATCACAGTAGGATGAATCTGTAAATAAAAGAGGACGAAACAATGAAAACAATTCTGCTGATTGGTTTGGGCCGCTTCGGCCGACATATCGCAATCAAGCTGCATGAGTTGAACCATCAAGTGATGGTAGTGGATCAAAATGAAGATCGGGTAAACGCGATACTGCCCTATGTGACCAACGCCCAGATTGGGGACAGCACCAATGAGGAATTTCTTGCGTCCCTTGGGGTGTGTAACTTTGATGTGTGCATCGTGGCCATTGGGGATAACTTTCAGAGTTCTTTGGAGACCACATCCCTTCTGAAAGAATTAGGGGCAGTAAAGGTAGTGGCTCGGGCTACACGCGACATTCAGGCCAAATTTCTGCTTCGCAATGGGGCGGATGACGTGGTCTACCCCGAAAAACAAATGGCGATTCAGACCGCAATCCGGTATAGCTCAGACAATATATCGGATTATATCGACTTAGGTGATAACCACGCTATGTTTGAAATCGGCGTCCCCAAGAGCTGGGTCGGGAAAACGATCGGACAGTTGGACGTACGTAAGCGGTATCATGTGAGCATCATGGCGATTAAGCAAAATGGAAAGTTCTCCATGACGGTCATAACCCCAGAAACGTGTCTGCCGGCAAACTGCACCATGCTGATTTTGGGTACGCACAAGGATATTCAAAAGTGTTTCCATATATAGGACAGCTTCCTTGCGGGAAAGGATGAATTTGTGATGGAAGGTGTGGTTTTATTTGGCGGATTTCTGGCGCTTGTACTGTTTGGCTATTTCCTGGCAGGAAAGCTGGACTGTTTTCTGAACAGCGTCCAGCCTTCCACACAAGCGAAGGGGGACTCCTGTTCTTTAAAGATTGCCATATCAAATCCCTGTGCTTTGGCGCCGGTTGCAAGAGCCCTAAAGGAACTGCAGGGGCAGTATCCGGATATAGAAATCAAGATGTACATGGGGAAAGAATGGGAAATTATGAGAGATCTTGAGTCCGGAGTTACCGACATAGCAGTAGTTTCCGCTGAAGCGGAAGACAGCGGCCAGACCCACAGTGCCTGCTTTATATGCTGCCCCCAGCCGCTTTCCGTCGATGGCATGACACTGATGCCCGCAGATACGGAAAATCAGCGGCAAAAGCTTCTTTGGAAAGACATCCAATCTCCCATCCCCATTCAAAAACTTGTCCAGCGGCTTTGCGGAAGAAGTGACTGAAATGTGTTATAATAAGGCCGTTGGAGGTGATTGTATGGAGCAACAAACTGCAGTAAGGATAGAAAAGGGCCGAGGCGCTCTGACGATTTTTGCAAGCTACTTCTCAGGCACTGGGAAGACCTTTCGAATGCTGGAGGCCGCAACACAAGTCCATCGGGCGGGCGGTGATGTGGTTATCGGGTTGCTCTCCTGCAGTCAGTGGCCCCAGACACAGGCTATGGCGGAACCATTTGAGTCTATGCCCCAGCGGGCAGTTACAGCGGGCGATGACGTAATCTATGAAATCGACCTGGATGCTTGTCTAAAGCGAAGACCACAGATTCTTCTGATTGATGATCTATCCCATGTGAATGCCGAAGGCTCCCGCCACAAGAACCGCTATCGGGACATTGAAGAGTTGTTGAAAGCCGGCATCGATGTCTACACCACCGTGGATATTCAGCATATCGAGAGTATCCAGGAAACGGTTTTTGAAATCTTTGGGGCACCGGAGAGTGAGCGGATTCCAGACTGCGTATTTGACCAGGCGGCGCATGTGGAATTCATAGATATGGAACCGGAGCAGCTGCAGAATCGTTTGAAACAGGGGTGCGGCGCCCGAATACCATCAGCCGGCTGCACCTTATCCCAACTGAACGCTCTCCGGGAGCTTGGACTGCGCCGGTGCGCAGACCGTTCGGCCCTCTATGCCTCGACCCAGCCCGCCCAAAGTCAGGCGCTATACCGTATGCAGGAGCACATTCTGGTGTGCCTCTCTTCTGCGCCATCCAACGCGCAGGTCATCCGCACCGCGGCCCGTATGGCGGGCGCATTCCGGTGCGGCTTTACTGCCCTGTTCGTAGAAACCAGCAAGTTTCAGTGGATGCCGCAGCCGGATCGGGAGCGTCTGCGCGATAATCTGAAACTGGCGCAGAAGCTGGGAGCATCCATTGAAACAGTATACGGTGATGATATTGCCTACCAGATTGCGGAGTATTCTAGACTGTCCGGCATTACAAAGATCGTATTGGGCCGCGATATGATACCACATCGGTACATTTTTCGAAAAGCGTCGCTCACAGAACAGTTGATCGAACTTGCTCCGGATTTTGACATCCACATCATCCCGGATAACAGAAGATCAAACAGATTGACTTCCCGCTATCGGGAGGTTCTGCATACTCCCTCAGTTTCTCTGATCGATTTGGCGAAAAGCATACTGATTTTGGCGCTGGCCACCATCATCGGGTTCCTGTTTCACTGCCTGGGACTGAATGAAACTAACATTATTACAGTCTATATTTTGGGAGTTATGCTGACCTCGGTATTTACCAAAAACTCCGTATACAGTCTCATTAACTCGATCGCGGGTGTGTTGGCCTTCAACTTTTTTTTCACGGAGCCAAGGTTTTCCCTAAATGTACACAGCAACGACTATCCGGTCACGTTTGTCGTGATGTTTGTGGTTTCGTTTCTTACTAGCTCCCTGGCTGCCAAGCTCAAATCCCTGGCCAAGCACTCTGCGCAGATGGCTTGGCGGACAAAGATTTTGCTTGAAACCAGCCAAGATTTGCAAAAAGCGGGAAGCCAAACGGAGATTCTTTCTATCATTGCGGATCAGCTGCTGAAGATTTTGCAGCGGGATATCGTCGTCTACTGTGTAAAGGATGAGAAGCTCCAGGAGCCGGAGATTCTTTTGGCAGAGGAGTCTGACCTCAAAGCGCAGTACACCACGGACCAGGAAAAACAGGTGGCCCAGTGGGTCTTGACCAATAACAAGCGGGCCGGTGCTGGTACAGAAACTTTTTCCGATGCTCGATGCACTTACCTGTCGGTACGGGCCGGTGAGCATATATATGGAGTCGTGGGGGTTGCGGCAGCGGGCAAGGGGTTGGAGACCTCCGAAAACAGCATCCTCCTCTCTGTATTGGAGGAGTGCGCCCTGGCAATGGAAAATCAGCGGCATCTGGAGGAAAAGGAGGCCGCCGCGGTCTTGGCTAAAAACGAACAGCTCAGGGCCAATTTGCTGCGCTCCATCTCCCATGACCTGCGTACTCCGCTCACCTCCATTTCTGGGAACGCCAGCAATCTTCTCTCCAACGGAGATATGTTTGATGCTAAGACCAGACAGCAGATGTATACAGATATCTATGACGACTCAATATGGCTGATTAATTTAGTGGAAAATCTGTTATCTGTCAGCCGGCTGGATGGGGGCAGGATGAACCTGCATATTTCCACCGAGCTGGTAGATGATGTGGTGTCTGAGGCCCTGCGGCACATCAACCGTAAAAGTGTGGACTACCATCTGCACACGCAGGGTGACGACTACTTGTTGGCTCAGATGGATGCCCGCCTGATTGTCCAGGTCGTGATTAATCTGGTGGATAACGCCATCAAATACACACCGCCCGGTTCAGACATTGATATCAGCTGGAAACGGCAGGGGAAATATGTCCTGATCACTGTGGCCGACAATGGACCGGGAATCTCTGACGAAGCGAAACCTCATATTTTTGATATGTTTTACAGTGCATCCAACCAAATTGTGGACAGCCGCCGCAGTATGGGGTTAGGCTTGGCACTGTGCAAGTCAATTGTTAACGCCCATGGCGGTGAGATCACAGTTTCGGATCAGTTACCTCATGGGGCTATGTTTACATTTTCTATACCAGCCAGGGAGGTAGATCTGCATGAATAAACCATTGATTTTAGTAGTTGAGGACGATGTGGCAGTCCGAAACTTGATTACCACAACGCTGCGTGCCCATGATTATCGTTTCCTGACTGCGGCGAACGGAGAATCCGCAGTCTTGGAGGCCAGTTCCCATAACCCGGAGATTGTCCTGCTGGACTTGGGGCTACCGGATATGGACGGCGTCGAAGTGATCCGCCGCATCCGCTCTTGGTCGAATCTGCCCATTATTGTCCTCAGTGCCCGAAGTGAAGATACAGACAAGATCGGCGCACTGGACGCCGGCGCGGACGATTATTTGACCAAACCGTTCTCTGTTGAGGAGCTGCTGGCCCGTCTGCGTGTGACTCAGCGGCGCTTGGCCACTTTGCAGACCGGCATGCTGACTTCTGGCGCTGTTTTCACCAATGGGAAGTTGAAGGTGGACTATGCTGCCGGCTGTGCCTTTCTGGATGGCCAGGAACTGCACTTGACGCCCAGTGAGTACAAACTGTTATGCCTGCTTTGCAAAAATCTGGGCAAGGTGCTGACTCACACCTTTATTACCCAACAGATTTGGGGACGAAGCTGGGAAAATGATGTGGCTTCTCTGCGCGTATTTATGGCGACTTTGCGCAAGAAGTTAGAAAAAGAACCGGGCTCTCCTCAATATATCCAAACTCACATTGGGGTAGGGTACCGTATGCTGAAAGTAGAATAATTTTGAGCGGAAGCAAGAACGACTGTACAGCAAAGTGTTTTATACTTTTCATTCCTCGCGGCCTTCATGTTTACTATCCAGAAACAGACGTAAAGATGCAGAAAAGTTTACTTTATAGGTAAACGAAGCGCATTGTATGCCTTGCATACAATGCGCTTTTTTGAGTCAATCCGCCGATATAAATATTTACTTTTCACAGGTTCCTAAACAGTTCGAGTTTCACACAGGATGTTGGCGGCTCTTCCACCTTAAACTTGCTTCTGGCCCCGGCCAGCGCCGGGGAGAACAGCCCTCTTATCGCTAAATATAGACCTATTTGCGGATTTATATCATCCTTGTTTGGATGGTATATTCAAACATACCCTTTCCATCCCTGCCTATCTGGCAGTTGTCTCGGTATATCCCTCCGTTTAGGCAGTATGTACTGGACATAAAAAGTCCCAGCCGCTCTAAAAGGCCGGCCGGGACTTTTTTCACATCAGCTTGACTGTGTAGTAGACCAGCAGGGCAAACAGCCAAGCTACCATCAGAAAGATCAGGTAGTAGGCCACGAAGGAACCCAGCGCCATAGCTGCCGCCAGTGCCAGCAGACTGGCCAGGCAACTGACCAGCACCACAGGGTAAGAGGCGTTCTTGCTCAGGAACTGGAGCTCCCGCTCGCCATATTTGACCGTGCCTCCGCTCTTTTTCAGCCACAGCGCGGCTGCGGTCACTGCCAGGATACCCACAAAGACCAAGCCCGATTCCAGTGTCAATGCGCCTCCAAAGCGGACACACCACAGCCCCAGGATGGACAGCCCCACCGCCACGGCGGAGAGGAAAAACTCCTTCTGGTAGAGGTAGTACACTAGAGCCAGGCCGGCCCAAGCAGGAACCAGCAGGAACAGCATCCGCACCCCTGTTCCCTTGAATGCCAGAGTCACATGGGCACAGATGGCCAGAGCGCCAAAAGCAGCGGTCAGCACCACCGGAAGCACCAGTTTTTCACCTTTCCGGAAGCGCAGCACAGACCAGACCAGGCACAGTATGGCAGCCACAGCCCCGCCAATCCGCACCACCTTCAGCAGCGTATGGAGGGTAGTAGCCAGGTTCACGGAGGCCTCATCCACACGGAAGTTGATATAATATCGGTTGATGAGCAGCAGCAGGAACTCCAGGATGATGGCCGCTCCGACCCACAGCAGTCCCCGATTTAGGGCCATATCCTCCTGGTGACGGCGTGCTTCTCTCTGCTTTTTATCCATTTGCGTTCAATCTCCTTGCAACCGGGCACAGCATCCCGGAACAGTCTGACAAATTGTCTATGGTCCAGACAGATTATTATTGTACCAGATACGCTGTTTTTTTGCAACAGAAAAAAAGGAAAAAGAATCCTTAAGAATCTTTTACGAAAAATCAGGGCACGGTTTCCCGTACCCTGACGTGAGTGGCAGATGAGCTCAACCGTTGCTGCCAAATTCGCTGAAGAATCGGTCATGGACCGCCTGGACAGCACGCTCGGCGTCCCGCTCGTCCACCAGGACAGACACCTTGATCTCGCTGGTAGAAATCATGTTGATATTGATACCGGCGGAAAACAGGGCCTCAAACATCTTGCAGGCCACACCGGCGTTATTCGCCATACCCGCACCCACGACGGAGATCTTGGCGATCTGGTCATTGAGCTCCACCGACTTGCAACCGATGACCTCCTTATTTTCCTCCATGACCTCACGGGCCCGCTGGCTGTCACCCCGTGCTACCGTGAAGCTGATATCCTTGCTGCCGTCACGGCCGATAGACTGGAGAATGATGTCCACGTTGATATTCTCCTTGGCCAGCAGAGAAAAAATCTTAAAGGCGATGCCCGGCTGATCCGCCAGGCCCACCAGAGCGATCCGGGCTACATTCTTATCCTTGGCTACACCGCTAACATGGGTCTTTTCCATGGTTTTGACAACCTCCTTGACTTTTGTACCGGGATTTCCGCTGAAACTGGACAGCACTTCCAGATTGACGTTATACCGCTTGGCCATCTCCACCGAGCGGTTGTGGAGGACCTGGGCGCCCAAGCTGGCCAGCTCCAGCATCTCGTCAAAGGTGATCTCCTCCAGCTTTTTTGCCCCTGTAACACTGCGGGGATCGGCAGTATATACACCATCCACATCGGTGTAGATCTGGCACAGGTCCGCGTGGAGCGCGGCGGCCAGCGCCACCGCCGAGGTGTCAGAACCGCCCCGGCCCAGAGTGGTAATGTCGTCATACTTGTTAATGCCCTGGAAACCGGCGACCAGCACAATCTTTCTCTTATCCAGTTCTTTCTGGATGCGCTCGGTGCGCACTCGCTTGATCCGGGCGTTACTGTAAGACGAATCTGTGAGCATCCCTGCCTGCCAGCCCGTGAGAGAGATGGCCTGATAACCCATACTCTCAATGCACATGGCGCACAGGGAAATGGAGATCTGCTCTCCAGTGGACAGGAGCATATCCATCTCCCGCTTGGAAGCGTGGGGATTGAGCTCCTTTGCTTTTTCGATCAGGTCGTCGGTAGTGTCCCCCTGGGCGGACAGGACCACCACAACATCGTTGCCTCGCTGATAGGTATCGGTGATGATACGGGCCACATTTCGGAGCTTATTAGCGTCAGCCACAGAGCTGCCGCCAAATTTCTGTACAATGAGTGACATTATGTGATTCCCCCTAAAGGTCAAGTGGTGATTTTATGATGAGGGCGGCTGACCGCCCCTCAAAAGCGGTGAAGGTGGCCGTCGGTTACCTTTGCAGCCAGAGCCTCCCCGCCATTCTATGCGTCAGTCCAGCACCCGGAACAGGGAGGCCACCTCCATCCCTCTCAGTTTGTCCAGCACCAACGGCCGGGGCATGGGAGCGGTAAGGAAGGCCACCTCAGAAGTAGGCGCGCCACTGCGGGCCAAAGGCTGTATCTCCCCACAGGCGAGTCTGGCCTGGTCCATGGTACCCTGGGCCCGGACGTACCATTTGGAGGTCAGGCCGTCGTCGGACACCACCAGGTCCGGAGACCCGGAGGCCCAGCCGTTATGCCGGTCCCGCTTCAGGTCCTTGGCAATATCAATGACATCGGCCACCACAGCGGAAGCGGTGGGCAGCTTACCCGCTCCCCGGCCATAGAACATCACATCACCGATGGCGTTGCCGGTGACGGCGATGGCGTTGAACACGTCCTCCACCCCGGCCAGAGGGGCTGTGTCCGCCACCAGATGGGGGGCCACAAAGGCGCACACCTTACCCTCAGGCTGGCGGATTGCCCTGCCCAGCAGCTTGATCTTATAGCCTTTGGAGTCGGCATAGGCCGCATCCCCTAGGGTGACGTGCCGTATCCCTTCCGTTGGCACCTGGTCTGGATACACGTGGTGTCCAAAGGCCAGCGCGGCCAGAATACAAATTTTCCGGCAGGTGTCATGCCCATCCACGTCGGCGGTGGGGTCCTTTTCGGCGTATCCTTTGTCCTGTGCCTCCTTCAGCGCCTGCTCAAAGGTGAGGCCCGCCTGTATCATTCGGGTCAGGATATAGTTCGTGGTGCCATTGAGGATGCCGACGACCTGGGTCAGCTCGTTGGCCGCCAGACAGGAAGTCAGGGGGCGGAGGATGGGGATACCGCCCCCTACGCTGGCCTCAAAGAGATAGCTCACTCCGTGCTCCTTGGCCAACTGGAGCAGCTCATAGCCGTGGGTGGCCACCAGCTCCTTATTGGCGGTGACAACGCTCTTTCCCGCCTTTAAGGCCCGGGTGGTATAGTCCAGGGCCGCTCCGGTCCCCCCAATGGTTTCCACCACAATATCCACCTGGGGGTCCTGCTCGATGATCGAGAAGTCCTTGACGAATAAATCTTGATAGGGCCCGTCAAAGACCTCTCTGGCTCTCATAATATATTTCAGCCGGACCAGGTCATCCACCCGGCTGTCAATCAAGCCGCCGTTTCTGGTCAGCACCTCGGCCACACCGGAGCCTACTGTACCAAAGCCCAGAAGTGCTACATTAACCATAGTAATCCCACCTTGTTTGATTTGTTCCCAAAAGTCAGCCTGCCAGTATCTCGCATCGGATGACCCCCTCGCCGGCCGACAGGCTGTTCAGCACATCCTCCAGTGAGTCCTGGAGCGCGGAGGTCTCCGCGGTAATGGTGACCACAGCGCAGCCATTGACTGGGATGTTTTGATTGATAGTCAGGATGTTTACCCTGGTCCCCGCCAGCACGTTGAGGGCCCCTGACAGAATACCCGGTTCGTCCTTCAGCAGAATCTGGAAGGTGACGATGCGCCCATGGAGCATATCGTGGAAGGGCCGAACCGCGTCCTTATATTTGTAGAAGGCGCTGCGGCTGATGCCCACGGTCCGGGCCGCACCATTGACGGTGCTCTCCTCCCCTGTTTCCAGCAGCCGCTTGGCCTCTGCCACTTTTCGGAATATCTCCGGCATGGAGTCCGCCTCTACAATAAAATATTTTGCTGGTCCACTCATGTCCACACCTCTGTCTGTCCATCTGATACGGTCATCTGTTTCTGTGATGTGGTCTATTGTAACACACTCAGAGGCAGGATGCAACGAAAAACCCTATGGGGAAACGCTAAAATTCCCTCGACTATTCTCGGCCATCTCCGTCATTTTTGACAGAGTCCAGACAGACAGACGCCGCGGAGTGTCTCTCCGCGGCGTCTGAGCCGTTCCGATTCATGGCCACTGGTCTTGGGGGATATCCTGGGAGGGCGGAGGACTGTCGGAACCCGATCCGCTCCCTGATCCACTGGGGTCAGTCTGGCTCCCAGACCCCGGATCATTGGGGTCCACCGGCTGGCTTGGATCCCATGGAAAGTTGGGATCACTGGGATCAGGCTGCACCACCGGGGCCTCGGTGTGGACAGTACAGGTCCCCTGGGCCTCCACCACGTCGAAGCGGTACATCTCATCCTGGGCTACGGCGGAGCCCACCTTCTCACGCTCGTAGTTGGGGTAGCAGACCTCCCGCAGGCTCTCCTCGGGGCAGTAGGGACCAGCGATGTGGTACAGGCCGGTCTCCGTGCCATCCTCGTTGAGGATTGGGCTGTCCACACACACCTTGACCACGCTCTCAGCGGTGTGGACGGTACAGGTCCGGCCATCGGGATAATCTTCCGGGAAAATATAATCGGTAGCCACCCGGCTGCCCCTTGGGTCCAGGGCGCAGTATTCACCAGCCAGCAGTCCGCTGTCCAGGCAGTAGGTGACCTGCTTCAGCCCGGAAACCTCAGGGAACTTCTTGTTCTCCAGCCCCTCGTGGACCTGGCTCATCACCTTTTTCCACAGCACGGCCGCCGGGTTGGCGCTTCCGGTCTTCATCTTCTCATTCTGCTCATAGCCGGTCCAGACGGCGGCAGTATAGTAGGGGGTATAGCCCACGAACCACCGGTCAAAGTTGTCGGAGGTGGTACCGGTCTTGCCAGCCGCCCGCATTCCGGACAAAGCCGCCTCATAGCCCGTATGGCCGTCGCCGCTGACCCCACTTCCGCTGATGACCCGCTGGAGCATGGTGTTCATATAATAGGCGGTGCTCTCCTTCAGCACCTGCTCCTTCTCTGGCTCATTCTCCAGCAGGACCACTTCCTCCCCGTCCACCAGCTGGGTCACCCGGGTATAGGTCCTGGAATAGGTGTAAACCCCGGCGCTGGGGAAAGTGGCGTAAGCCTGGGCCATTGTTCGGCTGGACACGCCGGCGGTCAGGCCGCCCATGGCCATGGGGGAGATATCGATATCACTCATGATCTGGTCCCCAGACTGGACCGCGTCCACCAGATCCAGTTTGAACTTGTCCTTGCCAAAGGAAAAGCTCTCCTGAGGGGTAACATAGTCGGCCACCACCCGGACCGCGATAGTGTTGGCTGACCGCATCAGGCCGTCCTTCAGGGTGGTCAGGCCCCGGTAGCGGTTCCCGCCGGAGTTCAGGGGCCAGGCGGAGCCTGTTCTTGTATCATAGGGGTAGTCGTCCAGCACGGAGATGGGGGATAACAGCCCCTTCTCCAGCGCAGGGGCGTAGACCGTCAGAGGCTTGATGGAGGAGCCGGGCTGCCGCTTGGCGGCGTTGGCGTAGTTCATGCCCCGGTTCTCTGTCTTCTCCCCAAAGCGGCCCACGATAGCCGCCACGTCCCCGGTCTCATTGTCGATGATGGTGATGGAGGACTGCATCTGCTGGCCGCTCTTAGAGGTATAATTCAGATTGGCCCGGTCCTCGTACACCGCCTCAGCAATAGCCTGAATCTCAGGGTCCATACAGGTGTAGATCCGCAGACCGCCGCGGGCCATGATCTGATCCAGCCGGGAGTCAGAAAAGCCATATTTTTCCTTCAGGTCCGCCCGAACATCGGAGATGACTGTCTCCTCGTACCAGTTGTAGATCTCGGTCTCCGCCTCCTCGCCCTCGGCCCGGACAAAGACCAGCTCCTGGGCCACGGCCTCGTCGTGCTCCTCCTGGGAGATCATGCCCTGCTTGAGCATCTCTCCCAAGATGACCTCCTGGCGGTACTTGTTCCACTGCCGGGCATCCCACACCTCACCGGTGCTGGTTTTAGACTTGGCGAAGGAATAGGGGCCGTACTTAGAGGGGTTGTTGGTGATGCCCACCAGGCTGGCGCACTCAGCCAGTGTCAGCTCGCTCACCGGCTTGCCAAAGTACTTCAGCGAGGCGGAGCCTACCCCCTCACAGCCTGCACCCAGGGGGATGATATTCAAATACATCTCCAGGGTGTCATCCTTGCTGTTGTTCTGGGTAAAGCGGATGGCGCGAAATATCTCGGTGACCTTCCGCTTCACCGTGGTCTCGTTATAGTCTGTCATGTTTTTGATGAGTTGCTGGGTGATGGTAGAGCCGCCGGAGATGTCGTTGCCCAGGAACATATCCAGAACAGCTTTGGCCGTCCGCTTCCAGTCCACCCCCGGGTGGGTGTAAAACCGCTGATCCTCAATGGCTACAGCGGCCTGGGGCAGATATTTCGGCATCTCCTCCAGATCCACCCAAACGGAGCTGGTACTGCTGAGCAGGGTGGTCATCTCCACATACCGGCCCGTCTCTTTGTCCTGGTAGTACATGACGCTATTCTCACCCAGTTGGAAGTCGTCCATGCTCACCTCTACCTCGGGTAGAATGACCGTCTGGACATAGTAGGCACCAAAGCAGCACAGCACAGCGCCAGTGCACAGGCCTACCAGGAACAGGGTGCCCAGCACCTTTAGGATGGTGTTGCCCGTGCTCCCTCGCTTCTTTCTGGGCCGTCGGCGGGGATGCTGGTCGGCTGTCCGGCGCTGGCGGGAGGGGTATTCACTGTTTTCGTATAGAGAGTTATTGTTGTTTTGATCAGACACGTTGCTACCTCCAACCGGGGCGGGCTGTCCCCCGCGCTCCGATGGTCTTGGTGGATAACTACTGCTCAACACCGCGCTTCCCCAAAGGGCAAAAACGGCATGATACAGATACCATTATAGCATATTCTTTCCATTTGTCCACCCATAATCCCGGATAAGCCCTTTCCGGAGCACTCCCCATGGGACGGGCCGTTCTCGCTGTGTCCCGTCCCCAGCTTTTTACCCAGGCGAAATTTTACATCCTCCAGCCCTTGCATTTTTCCTCTCACCGGGTTAAAATAGAGAAGAAGAAAGAGCTGGAGGTAGCTTGCTATGAGTGAAGAGTTCGGCCCAGATTTCATCTCCGTCACCGACGAAGAGGGCAACGAGTTCGAACTGGAATTAGTCGATACCCTAGAGCACAATGGTGTCACTTACTATGCCATGTTCCCCGCCGTGGCAGAGGACGAGGAGACCGGAGAGCCAGTCGATGTGGATGCCGATGATGAGGAGTACGGGCTGGTCATCATGAAGGCCATCGTGGAAAATGGCGAGGAACTGTTGTCCACCCCAGACTCTGACGAGGAACTGGATACGGTCTATAACCTGTTTATGGAGCGTTTTTTTGAGGAAGAGGACGAGGAATAAGCGATCTTTCCTGCTCGGTGCGTGATGGGCTCTTTTAAACCCACATTTTTTAAACGGGACGCCCCCTCACACCGTGGGTCGCAGGCCTCCCGGTCCCCCTTTGAGGTGGATTGGAAGTTGGAAGCGGCAAAGCGGTGTGGAGGCGACCCACCTGCCATTCGTGCAGGTTTTAAACGGGCTCACACGGCCAGAGCGGGGTATATAGAACGCTTGGAACTGGGCCGCGGTCTTATGACCGCGGCTTCTTTTCGTCCTAAAAAACGTGAATAAAGTGTAAAACCCTTACTTTTCCCCGTCTGACACTTGAAAGGCAGGCCGCTTTCCTGTATAATAGTTCAGGTCGTCCCTGCCTTGCCAGGGGCGTGGGGCCGCCTCTGGGCCGGCTCCCATTGAACACAACGAGAGGACTGAAACAACTGTGAGTGCATCCAGAGAAAAGAAGACCCGCCAGGGTCAGACCAGCCAGGGGCCGGACGAGCGGGTCCAGGAGCGCCAGCGCAAACAGAAGGCTGACCGCCGCAGCTCCATCCTGTACGCTGTGGTCGGCGTCATCTGTGTGGTGGCTATCGCTGTGACCTTGGTCTTGAACAGCGGACTGATCCAGCGGTCCATGACCGCTGTCACCATCCAAGACACCAAGTATTCCGCGGTCGACCTGCAGTACTACTATAATGTCATGTATCAGAACACCCTGCAATACGCCATGTATGGCCTGCAGACCGGTTTTGATTATACCAAGGACCCCAAGGACCAGGTCTATGACCAGGAAAGCGGTGACACCTGGTATGACCATCTGCTGGACGGGGCGGTGGACTATCTGACCACCATCACCGCCCTCTACGACAAGGCCGTGGCCGAGGGCTATGCCATAAGTGAGGACGGTCAGGCTGCCCTGGACGAGACGGTCACCACCCTGAACAACGCCTGGGTGGGGCAGTACAACACCCGCAACGAGATGATTCGCAGCAACTACGGGCCCTATATGACTTATGACCATCTGCTGGAGCTTCTGGAGCGGGAAGCCCTGGTGTCCGACTATGCCAGCACCAACAAAGCCGCCTACACCTATTCCCAGGCCGATTATGAGTCCTACTACCAGGAAAACAAGGACGCTCTGGACACCTTTACCACCAGCCAGTTGGCGCTCCGTGCCAGCGTCAACACCACGGACGAGAACGGCGACACCATTGAGATGACCGAGGAGGAGCAGGCCGCCGCTCTGGAGGAGGCTAAGGCCGAGGTCAAGGCCAAGGCCGAGGAGATCCTGGCTAAGATGGAGGCCGGCGAGGAGCCTGCTGATCTGGCTGCTCAGTACAGCGAGGACCTCTATTCCGACGCTGTTTCCCGCGTCCAAACCGGCTCCAGCGTCAACTCCTCTTATACCGATTGGGCCTTTGATAGTGCCCGCAAGGCCGGCGACGTGACTCTGGCCGAGTATGACGGCGGATCCAGCTATTACTATTATGTGGTCCGCTTTGAGGACCGCCAGCGCAACGATGGAGCTGCCGCTGACATCCGCAACATTCTGGTGACTGCCGACTCCGACGACGAGGCCAAGTCCTCTGCCGAGGACCTGTTGGCCCAGTGGCAGAGCGGCGACGCCACTGAGGACAGCTTCGCTGACCTGGCTGCTTCCAACAGCAAGGACCCTGTGTCCGCCACAGGAGGCGGCCTGATGACCAATCTGACCGCCCTCACTTCTGACGCGGTCTACACCAACTGGGCCCTGGATCCCGCTCGCCAGCCTGGTGACACCACCGTGATCCAGGATACGGAGGCGGAAGGCTATCAGATCCTCTATTTTGTGGCCCAGAAGGACCCTGTCTGGCAGCAGACCGCTGACAACAGCCTGCGCACTGAAGACCAGACCGCCTGGGAGGAGAGCGCGGCCGAGGGCTACGAGGCCGCTCTGGGCTTTGCCGCCAAGTTCGTCCAGTAAGCGGTTCCACCGAAGAGAAGGGCACAGACGGATGTCTGTGCCCTTTCTGTTATAGATAGATAGAGAGGATATCACCATGATAACTGGTAAAACGCTTTCCCGATGGCTCACCGGCCTGCTCCTGCTGCTCTCCTTGGCCTCCTGCGGAGCGCCTGCCCCGGTCCTAACGGGCGACGGCTTCTCTCCCTCCGATATCCCGTCCTACTCCGGACAGGCCTATGCGGAGGTAAACGGCGGCCTTCCCTACTTCTCCCCCGATGATCTGACTACCGAGCCCTTTGAGAGATACAGCCCGTTGGACCCCCTGGGCCGCTGCGGCGCCGCTTGGGCCAATGTCTGCCTTGATATCATGCCAACAGAGGAGCGGGGAGAAATTGGGATGGTAAAGCCCTCCGGCTGGCACACGGTCCGTTATGACGACCTGGTAGATGGGAAGTATCTATACAACCGGTGCCATCTCATCGGCTTTCAGCTGGCCGGTGAAAACGCCAATGAGGAAAATCTGATTACCGGCACCCGCTATATGAATGTGGAGGGGATGCTCCCCTTTGAGGATATGGTGGACGACTATGTGGATGACACGGGCTGCCATGTGCTCTACCGGGTCACTCCCATCTTCCAGGGGGACAATCTGGTGGCTGACGGTGTCCTGATGGAGGCTTTCTCCGTAGAGGACGAGGGGGCCGGCCTCTCCTTCTGTGTCTTCTGCTACAACGTCCAGCCTGGAGTGACCATCGACTACGCCACCGGCGAGAGCTGGCGCTCCGAGGAGGATCCCCCTGCTCCCTCCCAGGGAGAGACAGGACGTTATGTCCTCAATACCAATTCCATGAAGTTCCATCTCCCGTCCTGCGGCAGTGTGAATCAGATAAGTTCCGGCAACTACCAGGAATATTCCGGCGGCCGGGAGGCGCTGATTCAACGCGGCTACAGTCCCTGCGGCTCATGTAAGCCTTGACTCCACGGGGCTGTCCTATAAGTGAAAGAAGAGGTACGCCGTATGCGTACCTCTTCTTTTTAGACGGAAAGGCAAATGACGGCCTAAAAACCGAAAATCCGCTTGTTTCTCAAGCGGATCGACTGCATTTATTTAGATAGCTCCCTATGTACCACCGCTGTCTGGCGGTGGTCTGCTGGGCTGGCATCCGTTTTATAGAGTCAAAACGGACTCACAGCAGCGGTAGTCGCTGTCGATATTGTGGGCAATAAAGCGGGCTTTAAACTGACGCGGGCTGCACATCGTCTGGGTCGATCCGCCGGACACATCCAGGTCCTTGGGAACCACAAACTTGATGCACTTAACCAGTACATCCCGGCAGGAGGGGTAACTGTGGGCCGGGATGGTCACAGCCTTCGTCCCCCGCTGATACTCCGTACCGTTCTCATCTACCTCGGTAAGGATAACGGCCAAAGCGACCCGCTTTTGGGGGCAAACGTTTTTCACCGTCACATCCATCTGCAGAATCGTTCCCATAGACTCCAGATAGACATCCCCCGTATCTACTACTACGGCATCCGAACAGCTCTGGATCGTCAGATCTACCGGGAGAGGACATTCCTCCGGATTGACCACTACATCACATTCCACGGCCACAGCGGGCTCTGGGAAATCCACTACATTCCCCTCGGTATCGGAGTAGGTGATAGATTCATTGACCAACTTGGTGCCGGGATTCTGCCCCACATGGCGGACATAGAATTCCAGTGTGGCGCTCTCAGGAGCGGAAACACCCAATTCGGGGATGGTCCAGCGCAGAGAGGTGGAATTGAGCATGGTGGCGCTGCCCACCGTCGGATTCAGAACACTGGTGACCACAAAGTCATCCGTCACCTTCTCATTGATCACAATATTGGTGGCTCCTGTCTTCGAAATATTGGCGGCTAGCTCCGCAAAGAGCTCCTCCAGGTCCGCTGTGTCAGGTGTGACGGCTACATGGGTCGCAGCCGGGTCGCTGGCCCAGTCGTTCAGCACTCCCACATCTACTCCGTCCGACCCGACCAGACCAATGCAGTAGATGATGATGCCCTGCGCACGGGCCGCGGCGGCCACAGGAGCAGGAGGAGCTCCAGCCGTGGTGTTTCCATCGGTGAACATGACAATGACCTTGGCGTTGCTGGAACTGGGATCAAATAGCGAGATTGCCTTCGTAAAGGCGTCGGCGTGGTTGGTGCTGCCGCCGGCCGACAGAGCGTCTACGGCGTTCTTCAGTGTTGCCACAGAGGTGATCAGCTGGGTGTCCTGCACGGCTGTGCTGGAAAAACTGACGATGCCGATGCGGCTGCCGGAGCCAATCTCTCCCGACGCCTGGCCCCCGGTGGACTCGGAGATGATATCGATAAACGTCTTGGCACCAGTTTTCATGCTGGCCAGCGGCTCGCCGGTCATGCTACCGGATCGGTCCAGCACCAGAGCGATGTCGGTGGGATTAGTGACAATATCGGGCGCGGCGGTAAGCGCCAGAGTAACCTTCAGAGACCCATCACAGTCGATGCGCTCCATATTGATCACCTTATTGGAATTGGTAATACCCATTGTTGTATTACTCCCTTCTGGGGGTTGCCCCATCACAGTCTATGTGACCGCGGTAGACCATGACACCATAGGGCGTCGCCGGTTTGTCCTATTTCAGAGCGCAGTTGCATACAGGGCGGCCCTCCTGAGGGAGACAGGGCAGCTCTATCAGCCTGCGTAATTTTATTCCCAAGGGTGGAACCGAGCAGAAACTGACGAGGCCAAAACGAAAAGGACAGTTAAAGCCGATATTTCTGCAAAATCAAAAAAACGCCGCAAAGCGGCGACACCAAATCGCAGCCCAGCGCAGCGGTTGTGATTTGGAAAGGAGGAGCAATAAAATGGGTGCGCTCTGACTTTTTATAAAAAAAGTCGGAGCAAACGATACAACGTTTGCTCCGACGTGGTGCGCGAGGCGGGAGTCGAACCCGCACGCCCTTGCGAGCACTGGCACCTGAAGCCAGCGAGTCTACCAATTCCACCACTCGCGCATCCGATTCAGTTGGCGCTGTACTGTTCAGCGCAAGGGTTATATTACCACAGCTGCTTCCATCTGTCAACACTTTTTCTTCATTTTTTTCAGTCATGGAAAGGAAGTCCAAAAAATAGGTTGACAAGGGACGGCCGGTCATGCTATGGTTAGATTCCAAGTAAGGGAGTAGTCGGCGCATGAGCGTGGCCCGGTCAACATACTGATGGGGATATTGCCCTTCTGGCCGGACCTGAAACGATGAGACTTGCCTGTTCCGCAACAGGCAGGTCTTTTTTCTATGCTCGGCCTGTGCCGGTCTATCAGGGTAGGAGGTCAATATGAGTTTATTCGAGCTGTTCATTCTCGCCGTAGGCCTGTCTATGGACGCCTTTGCCGTTTCGGTGTGCAAAGGTCTGTCAGCCGGTCATCTTCGCCCGGTCCATAATCTCACCTGCGGTCTCTATTTCGGAGGCTTTCAGGCCATGATGCCGCTGCTTGGCTGGCTGCTCGGCATCCAGTTCCAGGCCTTCATCTCCACAGTGGACCACTGGATCGCCTTTCTCCTTTTGTCCATCATCGGTATCAACATGGTGCGGGAGTCCCGTGAAGAGAGCGAGGACGTAGACTGCTCCTTCTCCTTCCGCTCCATGCTCCCTCTGGCGCTGGCGACCAGCATCGACGCGCTGGCGGTGGGGGTCACTTTCGCCTTTCTTCAGGTGGATATCCTGCCCGCCATCACCTTCATCGGTCTGACCACCTTTCTTCTGTCCGCTGCGGGGGTCCAGGTAGGCGCTCTCTTTGGCGCCCGCTTCCGCGGTAAGGCGGAGCTGGCGGGGGGGCTGATCCTTATGCTCATGGGAATCAAAATACTCCTTGAGCATCTGGGCATCCTGGGGTAAATACCGCTGCTGATTGGCCAGCTTCGGGCTCTCACGGAACAGGAAGGCCCGGAGCCGGCCTTTCCATGTTTAAATAGGCCCGGTAGGCCCCGGCCAGGCGATAGCCCAATTTTTGAGCCAGGTGGGCGGATCGCTTGTCATGGGCGTCCCAGCTGGGATATAGCCCCCGGTCCAAACAGTCCAAAATGAGCCGCGCCCCACAGGCGGTGGCCAGTCCTTTTCCCCGCTGGTCCGGCCGGGTATCGATCTCAATTTCAATCCCGTCCCGGTATACGGCGTAGGAGGAGGCTCCCGCTACCAGTTCCCCTCCGCACAGGACGGCCACCCCTATCCCCCGTGCCTCGTAATCCAGTCCGTCCTCAAATAGGGCGCACAGATCCCTGCTCCAATCCTCTTTCATGGCCTGTGTATAGAGAGCGCCGTCCATCGGCCGCAGTTCAAATCCCGTCGGCGGACCGGCATAGCCCTCCAGCTTGGCCCGGCAAAAGGAGCTTGGATCCTTCTCCGTGGCGTACCGGGTCCAGGGTATAATCTTCGCCCCCCAGACCTCCTCCAGCAGACAGGCCCATCCCTGGTCTCCGGGGACCAGGATAGACGCTTCCGCTTTCTGGGCAAGCGCCCTGTCCGGGCGGCCGGCGAAAAAGGCGAAATCCCCGATCAGGGCCGCCGCGGAGGCGGGCTCTTCCCCGCCTTCCACCAGCACCTGTCCCATACAGCCCTGGAGGCAGGACCACACCATGGTTTCCGGCCAGCCTTGAAAGAGCGCCGCCGCTTTATTCATTCCTTGTCCAGCTCCCTTCCGCCAACCGGGCCCTTAGGCCAGAGTACCGCCGGGTCTGGCGGTCATTGGCCACCATCTGGGCCACTGTCCCCTGGTCCCCTACAATGATAAACAGCTCCCTGGCGCGGGTAATCGCGGTATACAGCACGCCCCGGGTCATGAGCATAGGTGCCCCCTCCAGCGCAGCCAGGATGACCGCCCGGTACTCGCTGCCCTGGGCCTTGTGTACTGTCACAGCAAAGGCGGGCTCCAGCTCTCCCAGCATATCTGGAGTGTACTCTACCACCTTGCCGTCAAAGTCCACGGTGATGATCTCCCCCTGAATGGAGCGGATCACCCCGATGTCCCCGTTGAACATCCCCATGCCTGATGAGGTGCCCCCCTCCTCCCGCCAGAGGATATCGTAGTTGTTCCGCACCTGCATCACCTTGTCCCCGGCGCGGAATACCCAGTCACCGAACCTGCGCTCCCCCTTGTCCTCCCGTGGCGGGTTCAGGGCCTGCTGCAGCACCTGGTTCAGCGCCCGGGTCCCTGTGCCCCGCCGCCGGGTGGGCGACAGGACCTGGATCTGGTCGGCGGGAATCCCCATCCGCTCGGGCAGACGGCGGCGGCAGAGATCTACGATAGTGTCCAACACGCTCTGGGGGTCCCGACGGGACAGGAAAAAGAAGTCGCTGTCGTTGGCCCGCAAGTCAGGCAGTTCTCCTCTGTTGACCAGATGCGCGTTGCGGACAATGCCGCTCTGAGCGGCCTGGCGGAAGATCTCCGTCAGCCGGACAGTGGGCACCACCTTGCTTCGGATGAGATCGGCAAACAGGTTGCCAGGCCCCACCGAAGGCAGCTGGTCTGGATCGCCCACCAGCACCAGGCGGCAGTCCCCCTCAAGGGCATCCAGCAGGGCGGCCATCAGCGGCACGTCTACCATCGAGGTCTCATCCACGATGACAGCGTCTGCCTGGAGGGGAGCGTAGGAGTTTTTGGCAAAGACCAGCCGGCCGGAGTGGGGGTCAAAGCCCGTCTCCAGCAACCTGTGGATGGTAGATGCCTCTGTTCCGCACAGCTCACCCAGCCGCTTGGCCGCCCGTCCCGTAGGGGCCGCCAGGGCGGTCTCTAAGCCCATTCTGTCAAACAGGTCTAGTACGCCCCGCAGGCAGGTGGTCTTTCCCGTACCCGGCCCGCCGGTCAAAAGCATGACCTGCCGCTCCGCGGCCAGCTCCACAGCTTGGCGCTGCTGGGGGGCGTATGTGATGCGCTGCTCCCGCTGGATGCGGTCGATGAGCCTGTCCAGCCCATCGGGCGGAAGGAGCCGGCTGGCGCTCATCTCCCCCAAACGCTGGGCGATAAAGGCTTCCGCGTCGTGGAGGGCTGGAAGATAGACCGCTTCCTGTCCGGCGATACGCTCCAGCTCCGCCTCTCCCCGGTCCAGCAGGGTGGTCAGGCAGTCCTCCAGCATCTGGCAGGGCACCTCCAGCAGTACGCCCGTGGCCTCCACCAGCTTGCGCCGGGGCAGGAAGGTGTGCCCGTTGTTCAGGTTATTGTGGGCCATCTCAAAGAGGAGCCCGGCCTCCAGACGCAAGGGGTCCTCATGGCCCACCCCCAGGGCCAGAGCCAGGCCGTCCGCCTGGGAGAATTCCACCCGGAATTCCTCATTGACCAGCAGATAGGGGTTGGCCCGCACCACCTCCAGCGCCACGTCGCCGTAGACCCGGTGAAGGAGGGCTGCCAGCTCCAGAGGGAGCTGATGCTCGGTCAAAAACTCCACCAGCCGGCGGGTGCCCATCTGCTGGCGGAAGGCCTCTCCGATCTGGCGGGCCCGCTTGGGTGAGATGCCTCTTATTTTCGTAAGCTGGTCCGGGTCGTCCTCGATGACTGTCAGGGCCTCCTCCCCGAACTCCTCGATGACCAGCCGGGCGGTGGCCTTTCCGATACCCTTCACAGCCCCGGAGGACAGGTAATGGAAGATCTCCTTCAATCCCTGTGGCAGTCGGCGCTCCACTACCTGGGCCTTGAGCTGCACCCCATAGGTAGGGTGGCGGGTCCAGCGGCCCCGGACAGATAGGTATTCTCCGGGGGCCACACCGGGCATGGTGCCAACTACGGTGACCTCCTCATCCCGTACATCCAGCTTCAGGATGGTGTAGCCGTTGTCCTCGTTCTGGTAGATGACCACGGAAACGGTGCCCTCGACCAGCTCTAATTCCCGCTGTTCCATGGCGTCGTTTCCCTCCTTTGCATCTCCTGATATTGGATAGGGGCGGCCTCCGGCCGCCCCCTGGTTCAGCTCCTCGCTATGTAGTCCGGCAGGTCAGAGGCTGGCCACAGCACTACCCCAGGCCAGCGGGCCGTCAGCCGCAGGGCCAGCTCCCAGCCCTTGGGGGTCAGGCCCAGGTCAGCGATGATAATGGGGCAGTCCAGCAGTCCCAGTCCCCGGAGCCACATAAAAGCCCGCAGGGTCTGCTCCAGGTCCTCCCCCTCCCCCCGGCCGGGGATGAGCACCCGCACTCCCTGACCCGGCATAGGACGAAACAGGCGGCCAAAGAGCCACCAGGCCACAAAGGCCAGTCCCAACACACATACAGCCGCCAGCAGGGTATCCCATATCATCTCCACAGAGCAACACCTCCGGGCCATCCTATGCGGAAGGCGGGCCGCTGGTGTTTCCCTCCGACCCTTCTCTGCCGTCCGCTACATGGTGCCGGAGAATAGGTTGATCCCTACATGGGTCAGAGCCAGCATGATACACCCGGCGGTCAGCACGCCCATGACCACAGCGGGCAGGGCTTTCCTCAACCGCATCCCCAAAAAGGCGGCCGCCAGAGAGCCGGTCCAGGCCCCGGTACCGGGCAGGGGGATGGCCACAAAGATCCACAGTCCCAGATACTGGTATTTCTGGACCTTCTGCCCCTTCAGGTGGGCCTTCTTTTCCAGCTTGTCCACCAGGCCGTTAAGCCTTGGCATATACCTGCGCATTAGCTCAAAGATCCGGCGGATGTAGACGATGATAAAGGGGGCGGGGATAAGGTTGCCCAGGACCGCCGCCGGGAACGCCAGGTAATAGGGCAGGCCGAGAGCCACCCCGAAGGGCAGGCCGCCCCGCAGCTCGATGATGGGGACCATAGACACCAGCATGGTGAACAGGCATTTGCCCCCAGTGGTGTCGGTCAAGAACTGGAAAATATCCATGGAACACCTCATTGTTCGTCCGTTTTACAGTCCGCCATCACGGTGTCCCGCAGGCAGACCCAAAACGTCTCATATGTCCCCCTGTCCCAGGGGGTGGGATAGGTCATCACCGTCAGGGGATGACCTTTGAATTGGGGGCGGTAGGGCGGATGGACATGGAGAAAGGGATTCTCCCAGAAGCCAGCCCGCTGATAAAAGCCCTTTCGGCGGATGGAGAGCTCGTCCACCGGCGGATCGATCTCCAGCACCACGCTTTTGCCCCTGCTGTTTAACAGCTCCAGAGCCCTGGCTCCCAGCCCCTGGCCCCGGAGGGCTGGATCGGTAGCAAAGTGCTCCACATAGGAAAAGCCCTCCTCCTCCCAGTGCAGAAGAATCCCCACAAAGGTTTCTCCCTCCCAGATAACATCGAAGTGATATTCCGGATGGGACAACACTCGCTCCTGCTTCTCTCGTGTACGCTGTTCGTGGAGAGGAAAACTGATTGTATACAGGGCAAAGGCACGGTCAAAGGCCGGATGGTCTGGGGAGGTAATCCGTTCAAAAGTCATTTGTCTTATTTCCTTTCCTCTGTACGTCCCAATAGATAGTCGGTGGTGACGCCAAAATAGTCGGCCAGAAAGATTAAAGTCGTGGATGGGAGGTTCACTTTGCCATACTCGATTCGTTGATAGTGTTGTACTGTACACTCCAGCATGTTGGCCATCTCTTGCTGGGTTTTATTTTGTTCCTGACGTAATGGCTGCAGCCGCTCCGCAATACCGGGCAAAATAATCTTCATTTCTCTCGTAACCCCTTGACGTAACATTAAATGTTGTGTATAATAAAGGCAACTTTAAAAGTTGTTAGCAGGTGTTTATATGTCAGATCTCATGAAATGGATGTACGCCCATTATATCAGGTCCTACATTGAAAGCCAACCCAAGGATGATGGGGAAACCATGTGGTTTGATCTGTTGGAAAACGAACTGGGCCCCCTCCAACGGGAATCTCTGGAAGCGGTGACCGCTTTTTTTGCCGTGCAGGGCTTTCGCCTCGGTCTCAAAACGGGGATGGCCCTGGCCGGGGACCTTGAGACCATCCCCCCGACGGCCGGAGGGGCCCACTAGCAGGCCGCCGCCTTCTCCGGCGTGCCAGCGCGGACGATGGTCCCCCCGCCGTCGCCCGCCCCCATCCCGGCGGGCCGGGATGGGGGCCCTTATCATTAAAATCCTCGGCGGAAGTAAATTCCGCCTCCGGAAATTCTCCGCCTTCGGCTCCGAATTTTGGGGGCTCTGGCGGCGGCGTTATCTCAGCAGCTTTTTCAGATACTGCCCGGTATAGCTGGCCGGACAGGCCGCCACCTCCTCCGGCGTGCCGGTACACACAATGGTCCCGCCGCCGTCGCCCCCTTCGGGGCCCAGGTCGATGATGTGGTCGGCTGTCTTAATGACATCCAGGTTGTGCTCGATGACCACCACTGTATTGCCCCCCTCCACCAGCCGCTGGAGGACCTCGATCAGCTTGTGGACGTCGGCGGAGTGGAGGCCCGTTGTAGGCTCGTCCAGGATATAGATGGTCTTGCCTGTGGATCGCTTGGACAACTCAGTAGCCAGCTTGACCCGCTGGGCCTCGCCGCCGGACAGCTCGGTGGAGGGCTGGCCCAGCTTCACATAGCCCAGCCCCACTTCCTCCAGGGTTTTCAGGCGGTTATAGATGCGGGGCAGATTTTCAAAGAAGGGCAGGGCCTCGTCCACCGTCATCTCCAGCACCTCGTAGATGTTCTTGCCCTTGTAGCGCACCTCCAGCGTCTCCCGGTTGTACCGCCTGCCCTTGCACACCTCGCAGGGGACATAGATATCGGGCAAAAAGTGCATCTCGATCTTGATGAGCCCGTCGCCGGTACAGGCCTCGCACCGGCCGCCCCTGGTGTTAAAAGAGAATCGTCCAGGGCCATAGCCCCGGCTTTTGGCGTCGGGGGTGGAGGCAAACAGGTCCCGGATATCGTTGAACAGGCCGGTATAGGTGGCTGGGTTGGAGCGGGGCGTGCGGCCAATGGGGGACTGGTCGATGTTGATGACCTTGTCCAAAAACTCCTCCCCCTCGATGCGGTCGTGCTTCCCAGCTCTGGTCTTGGTCCGGTTCAAATCAGCTCCCAGCTTCTTAAACAGGATCTCGTTGACCAGGGAGGATTTGCCCGATCCGGATACCCCGGTAACACAGGTAAAGGTACCCAGGGGAAACTCCACATCCACGCCCCGCAGGTTGTTCTCCCTGGCCCCAAATATCTTCAAATACTTCCCGTTCCCTCTCCGGCGCTGGATGGGAACGGGGATTTTTTTGCGGCCGGACAGGTAGTCCCCGGTGATAGAGCCTGGGGTGTTCATGACCTCCTCCGGGGTGCCGGCGGCCACGATCTGGCCGCCATGAACTCCTGCGCCGGGACCCACGTCGATGATATAGTCTGCCTCCCGCATGGTGTCCTCGTCGTGCTCCACCACCAGCAGGGTGTTGCCCAGGTCCCGCAGCTCCTTCAGGGTGGCAAGCAGCTTGTCGTTGTCCCGCTGGTGCAGACCGATAGAGGGCTCGTCCAGGATATACAGCACCCCCATGAGAGAGGAACCGATCTGGGTAGCCAGCCGGATCCGCTGGCTCTCGCCGCCGGACAGGGTCCCCGCCTCCCGGCTGAGGGTCAGGTACTGCAAGCCCACGGAGCGTAGAAAGCCCAGCCGGCTTTTGATTTCCTTGATGATCTGGGCGGCGATCATGGTCTGGGTGGGATTCAGCTCCAGCCGCTCCATGAAGTTCAGGGCGTCGCTGACGCTCTTGTGGCAGTAGCTGTCGATATCCAGCCCTCCCACAGTGACGGCCAGGGACTCCTTTTTCAGCCTGCGCCCCTGGCAGGTGGGGCAGGGGCACTGGGACATACACTCCTCCAGCTCCCGCTTCATACCGTCGGACTGGGTCTCCCGATAGCGGCGCTCCAGATTGGTGACGATGCCCTCAAAGGGCTGGTACAGGGTGCCCTGGCCCCTGGGCTGGTCATAGTGGAGGGTCAGCTTTTCCCCGCCCGTGCCGTAGAGGATAACGTCCAGCACCTCCTTCGGCAGGTCCTTGATGGGGGTGTTCAGCTTGAACTTATATTTCTTGGCCAATGCGTCAAAGTACATCCGGGAGATTCCGTCCGACTTGATGTTGTTCCAGCCAGAGGCGGTGATCCCCCCCTCGACGATGGATAGATTCTTGTTTGGCATGATGAGGTCCGGGTCGATCTTCATTTGGGAGCCCAGGCCCATACAGGTGGGACAGGCCCCAAAGGGATTGTTGAAGGAGAACATCCGGGGGGTGAGCTCCTCAATGGATATGCCGCAGTCCTCACAGGCGTAGTTCTGGGAGAACAGGATATCCCGGTCTTCCCCCACCACGTTGATGACCACCAGGCCCCCCGCCAGGTTGGAGGCGATCTCCACGCTGTCGGTAAGCCGGCGTGTGATATCCTCCCGAATGACCAGCCGGTCCACCACGATTTCAATATCGTGCTTCTTGTTTTTCTCCAGCTTGATCTCCTCGGACAGGTCATAGGTGATGCCATCCGCCCGGCAGCGGACATAGCCCGACTTTCGGGCGTCCTCAAAAACTTTGGCGTGCTCCCCCTTCTTTCCCCGGATCACAGGAGCCATGACCTGGATACGGGTGGCCTCCGGCAGGGCCAGCACCTGGTCGATAATCTGGTCTATGGTCTGCTGACGAATCTCCTTGCCGCAGATGGGGCAGTGAGGCGTGCCCACCCTGGCCCACAGCAGCCGGAGGTAGTCGTAGATCTCGGTCACCGTCCCCACGGTGGAGCGGGGATTCTTGCTTGTGGTCTTTTGGTCGATGGAAATAGCCGGGGACAGGCCGTCGATGTAGTCCACATCCGGCTTCTCCATCTGGCCCAGAAACATCCGGGCATAGGAGGATAGGGACTCTACATAGCGGCGCTGCCCTTCGGCGTAGATGGTGTCAAAAGCCAGGGAGGATTTACCCGACCCGGACAGGCCGGTGAGCACCACCAGCTTGTCCCTTGGGATGGACACGTCGATATTCTTCAGGTTGTTCACCCGTGCGCCTTTGACGGTAATATGAGTATGCATGATCTGGTTCTCCTTATTGTTTCCCTTTGGGCGGTCCGGCCTTCAGCAGGACCAGCCGTCGGACATCCTCCAACTGCTCCTCCCGCTTCACATCCAGCACCAGCCACTTGCCGCCGTTGAACAGCGGGGTATTCTCAAACACGGTTTGAAAGGCCGGGGAAAAGGTGGGCAGCAGGGCGTTCAGTTCCTCCATCTGCTTTGCCCCCACCGTCACCAGGGCGGTAAACCAGCCCGCCCGGATGTAGCAGGCGCACAGGGCCCTGGATCCCTTTTTATACTTCACGTTCCAGCCACGATCCATGGAACACCCGCTGAACTCGATGGCGGGCTTCACCCCGTAAGTGTTCTCCATCCAGCTCTGGAGCCGGAAAAACAGTGGACTGCCTACCCAGCGGGCGATTTCATCCATGTTGGGCTGAATGTTCCGGGGAAATGCCGCGTCCCAGGGAGTCGAAGGATCCAGTCTCATCTCCTCCGGTCGGGGCTCCCGGGCGAAGCGGACCAGGTCCTCCCGCACCGCCCCCCATTTCCGGTAGTTTTCCCGGCCCTGGCGCAGGGTCATGCCGCGGTTCTCATCGCTGGGGTCGTCCTCGCCGGGATCAAACAGGTCGTTCTCCCAGAAGCACACCGGACAGATATAGGCCAGGGCCTCCTCTTTGGGCACGGGGAAGGTGAGAAATCCGCAGCAGGGGCAGGGATAAATTCCCGCCGGCTCCTCTGGCTCCGGCTCAGGAGCCGGGCTCGGCCCGGACTCCTCCAGCACCGTCCAGCCCCCCTCCTCCGATTTTCCCAGCAGGAGAAACCCGTTTTCAGCGGTGGGGAGGTATTGGAATTTTTCCCTGTCTGCTTGCTCTCTCATGTCTGCTTCCTCCGTTTCCTGGGCGGTTGACTGTTTGGGGACACCAGCTCCGCCGCCCGGCGCAGGGTTTCCCCGTCGTCCGGGTCCAGGACATAGTGGGGCTTGGCCCCCTCATAGGGGGCGGCGGAGGGGCGGTCTCCCAGCAGCCCTTCCACACAGGGGAGCATCTTGACAAAGGGGGTGTCGTCGCACACCAGCAGCACAGGCCTGTCGTTGAGATACACCATATACTCTCCGAACATCTTGCGGGAGCGGACTTCCCCCGTTCCCTCCAGCTGTTCGCAGAGATAGGCAACAAATTCAGGGCTGGTAGACATAGTCTTCTCCTTTTCAAACAGTCAGATCGGCGGTCTCCGCCCCAACCAGCCCAATCAGGTCTGTGGGGGAAAGCTCCACCTGACAGCCGATTTTACCGGCGGACACGATAATGGTGTCCAGAATCTCCGCTGTCTCATGGAACACCGTGGGGTACTGCTTCTTCATGCCGATGGGCGAGCAGCCCCCGTGGACATAGCCAGTCAGGGGGAGCAGCTCCTTCTGGTGGAGCATGGCGACGGACTTTTCCCCTACCGCCTTGGCCGCTTTTTTCAGGTCCAGGCTGTCGGCCACCGGGATGTCAAAGACATACAAGGCACCGGACGCCCCCCGGGCCACCAGCGTTTTGAACACACACTCCGGGTCCTGGCCCATGATCCCGGCCACCGTCACCCCGTCCACCGCCTCCCCCTCTTCGTGGGGATAGGTGTGGGGGGTATAGGGGATCTCTTTTTGGTCCAAGATCCGCATCACATTGGTTTTTTCATCCTTCTGCTTTGCCACGGGATCGCCTCATTTCTCTTACAGTATGTAGATCCACAGCACAGCCAGGATCAAAATATGGACGGGATAAAAGGCATAGCAGAAATATTGGAATCCCCGCCCGCCGGGCCCTCGCCGCCCGTTATACATCCAAATAGGGAGCAAGGCCAGCACGGCCAGCCCCTGCTGCGGGAAGGAGAACTCCAGTCCTCCCAGAGAGATTGGAAACTGCATCCCGCCCATCAGCACGCCGTTGATGATCCACAGCCCAGCCAGCTCCGCCAGCCAGCCAAAGGGCAGCTCCCGGCACACCCAGAACAGCAGCACCGTCAGCACCCCCAGACCGCCGTAGTCCACCATAGACAGCTGGCCCAGAACATAGCCCAGCCAGCAGGCCACTCCAAGGGTCAGATAGCGCCAGAGACCGCCTTTTTCCACCCCAGCCCGGGTCAGACGCAGCATCAGCAGGGCCAGACAGAAGGTGAACAGCACGTTCTGATGGAAGGGATAGATCACATTCCCCCCGTACATCAGATTAAAGGGGATCTCGGAGATCAAGGCAAACAGAAAGATCCGCCCAAGATATCCTTTGAAATGATGGGTGCGGGCAAAGCCCTCCGCGATTTGGAAGGCAAAGATGGGAAAAGCCAGCCGGCCTATACTGGTCATCCACGCGGCCCCGGGAATCACTGTGGCCCACATATGGTCACACAGCATCAGCGCCATCGCCAATAGTTTCAAATGCAGGGAATTAAGGCATTTCAGCCGGTTGAGCACGGTCATTTTCTCTCTCCATATCACAGTAGTAGCGGTCCTCCCGCCATTTGGCGGGATTGGTGTCGATGTATTGCCAGATGCGTCGATAGTCCCGGTCGTTGCGGATGATGTGGTCGTAATAATCATCCTGCCACACTGGTTCATCCCACGCTACGGTGACAGAGCGTTTTAAATAACGCACCAGCATCGGCCCCTACGGCAGTCCCAAGTGTATGCCTCTTTCCGCAGGTGCAAATCGTGATGAAATAATACCCCGGTCGGCCATAGTCGCAATCGGTCAGGCGGTTTTGTTTGCGCCTGGGCATGACCATTGGCTCATCCCCTCAAACATTCACGCAGGCCGTCCAAAAAGGGTCCCAGGGCGGTCTGATCCCCTGTGAATTCAAATTTGAGGCTTTGGATCCCATACACACCAAACAGCGTACCGCTGACCTGAACATGGCCCATGCGGTCCAGATCGAAGCACAGCCTGCCTCCGTAGGAAACATCTTTGATCTCAGCGTGTTTCCCCTGGAGATGATTCATCTCATCCAGTTGACCCACAAAGTTCCTGACCTCTTCGATCCCGCACATCCAAGAGCCGGTGCCGACATATTCTTCCTCGCTCTCTCCGTAATTGTCCTCGCCATTGGAGCACACACGAACCTTGAACTCGGTGCCGTAGGGATCGTTACTTTCCCGGTCATTACACCAAAAATCGAATATCTCCACACAGTTTCTACCCATAGAAAATTTTGCGCTCACAGTTATTTCCCCCGCAGTTCAATGATCTGGTCCCGCAGGGCGGCCGCCAGCTCGAACTCCAGCATCTTGGCAGCCTCGCGCATCTCTTTTTCCAGACGGGCGATCCGCTCTGCCTTCTGCTGTTTAGTGAGGCCCTGGACCTCGCCCTTCTTCTCCGGGGTATCCTCCCCTTCGGCAGAGATATCCAGCAGAGCCCGCACCGATTTGATGACTGTCTTGGGTACGATGCCGTGGGCCTTGTTGAAGGCGTCCTGCTTCTCCCGCCTCCGCTCCGTCTCGTCCATGGCCCGGCGCATGGAGGGTGTGATGGTGTCGGCGTACATGATGACCATGCCCTCGGCGTTTCGGGCCGCCCGGCCGATGGTCTGGATGAGGGAAGTCTCGCTTCGGAGAAATCCCTCCTTGTCCGCGTCCAGAATGGCCACTAAGGACACCTCAGGCAGATCCAGCCCCTCCCGCAGCAGGTTGATCCCCACCAGCACATGGAAGGCACCCAGGCGCAGATCCCGGATAATTTCCATGCGCTCCATGGCATCGATGTCGTGGTGCATATAGCGCACCTTGATCCCCGCCCCCTGGAGATAGGCGGTCAGATCCTCTGCCATCCTTTTGGTCAGGGTGGTGACCAGCACCCGCTCGTTCCTGGCGGTACGCTGGTTTATCTCGCCGATCAAGTCGTCGATCTGCCCCTCTACGGGACGGACCTCAATGCGGGGATCCAGCAGACCGGTGGGCCGGATGACCTGCTCCACAATCTGTCCGGAGCGGGTGCGCTCGTACTCCCCAGGGGTAGCGGACACATAGACCACCTGGTTGACCCGCTGCTCAAACTCCGGAAATTTCAGCGGCCGGTTGTCAAAGGCGCAGGGCAGGCGGAAGCCGTAGTCCACCAGGGTGGTCTTGCGGGCCCGGTCCCCATTGTACATGGCCCGCACCTGGGGCAGGGTGACATGGCTCTCGTCGATAAACAGAACGAAGTCTTTTGGGAAATAGTCCAGCAGGGTATGGGGAGGCGAGCCGACGGGGCGGCCTTCAATCACCCGTGAGTAATTCTCAATGCCTGAGCAGTAGCCCAGCTCCTGCATCATCTCCACGTCGTACATGGTGCGCTGCTTGACGCGCTGGGCCTCAATGAGCTTGTTCTCCGATTCGAAGAAAGCCACCCGCTCCTCCAACTCCTTGTAGATCTCCTGGATAGCGGCGTCCATCTTCTCCTTGGGAGTGACATAGTGGGTGGCAGGCCAGATAGGGATATTGGTCAGCCGACGGATGGAGGTGCCGGTGACCACATTGATCTCGCTGATGCGGTCGATCTCGTCCCCGAAAAACTCCACCCGGATGGCCGTGTCCTTCCAGTAGGCTGGCCAGATCTCCACCGTGTCCCCCCGGACACGGAACATATTGCGTTCAAAGGCGATGTCGTTGCGCTCGTAGCGGATGGCCACCAGCTTTTTCAGCATCTCGTCCCGCTCCATCTGGGCACCCACCCGGAGGGAAACCATCATCTTCTCAAAATCCTCCGGCTCGCCCAGGCCGTAGATGCAGGACACCGAGGATACCACGATCACGTCCCGCCGCTCCAGCAGGGAGGCGGTGGCGGACAGGCGGAGACGGTCGATTTCCTCATTGATGGCGGAGTCCTTTTCAATAAACGTATCCGTATGGGGGATATAGGCCTCCGGCTGGTAGTAGTCGTAGTAGGATACGAAGTATTCCACCGCGTTGTTGGGAAAAAACTCCCGGAACTCGGCGCACAGTTGGGCGGCCAGAGTCTTGTTATGGGCCAGTACCAAGGTGGGACGCTGGACCTTCTCGATGATCTTGGCCATGGTGAAGGTCTTGCCCGAGCCGGTCACTCCCAGCAGGGTCTGCTCGTCCAGCCCCATCTCGATCCCCTGGGCCAGAGCCTGAATGGCCTCCGGCTGGTCGCCGCTGGGGGTATATTCTGAAACCACTTCAAATTTGGGCATTCCCTTCACCTCGCCAGTAGTCTATACAGATTACTCCTCATTATATCAGAACATTTGTTCCAACACAAGAGTTTTTCGCTCCTCCCACCGTTTTTGCAGGGGGAGGAGCGGGTACTTATAACAGCTGATACATGGGACGGCCCTGCCGGCGCTCTGTCTCCATCAGGGACACCACGTCCCCGTCCACGAAGATCAGATGGTCCTCCAGCGTCACCCCAGCGGGCAGCAGGGCGCTGCGGATGACATCAGTGGCCTGCCAGTCGGCGTCGGAGGGAAGGGCCAGATTGCTGATGTGGTTATGGGCCAGATACAGCCTGGAGGCACGCAGACCCACCGCCTCCTCCAAAATACGCCGGATATTGATGTCACAGGCAGAGATGCTGCCCTCTGACACCAGTCGGACACCCAGGGCCTTTCGCTTGCTGTCCAGGAAGAGGCCATAGACCATCTCGTTTCTCGCCCCAAAAAAATAGGGACCCAGGAGCTCCTCAGCCTGGTGGATGCTGTTGATAATCTTTCCCAGGTCGCTCCTGTCCATCTGGTAGCGCCTGCCCAGAGCGGGGATAAGCCGCAGCAGAAGCGCGGTGTGCTCCCCCACCCCCAGCACCTTTGTCAGCTCGTCCACCGAGGCGTCCAACACCCCGGCCAGAGAGCCAAAGCGGTCGATCAGGTCGTGGGCGATGGCGTTCACATCCCCCTGGGGAATGGCGTAAAACAACAGCAGCTCCAGCACCCTGTGGTCCGGCCAGCCCTCCAACCCACGGGTCAGAAATTCTGTTTTCATCCGCTGCCGGTGGCCGGCATGGCGGTGCTTTCCTTGTTCTGCCATGGGACCTATTCCTTTCCCTCAGTACCTTGCCCCTCAACCTGGGACATCAGCTCCCCATAGTCTACCAGCATTTTTTTACATATCCCGCACCAGAACGCACTTGGCCGCTGTGCCCACACAGCGCCAAAGGACTCCGGAGGCAGCAAAATGGCGTGCTTTTTCTTCAGGACAGCCTTGGTCCAGAGCTTGGGAGGCACCTCCCCGGCCGGTAGAATATAGCTGTCTCCCCGGTCGTGGAACGTCCCTTCCAGCATTGATCCGCCACAGTATGGACAGTTCATTCCAGCACCTCCAATCAAAGGCTCTCTCAGCCCTTGGCTCCGTACTCTGCCAGGTACGCCTCCATTCAAAATGCGGGTTTTTCTCCTGCGGGAAAAACATATGCGCTTCGCACACCGCATTTTCAGGGGGGACCAGTTACCCCCTGATGCCCCCCATGCTCTCCAAGGGGACGGGGGGTTATAGGTTTATGCTTTGGCCCCGTACTCCGCCAAGTAGGCTTCCATTTTAGCCTTCATCTCGTCGTCAATATAGACTTTGCCATCCACAGGGTTATTATGGAGGAAGGCGATGACCTCCCGGACGGTAACGATGGGGTAAACCTGGATACCATAGTCCTGGCGCAGCTCATCCAGGGTGGAGCAGTCCCGGGTGCCCCGCTCCATCCGGTCCACCGACACGAACAGGGCCTTCATGTTGACCTTGGCCACATGCTTAAACAGCTCGATAGACTCCCGGACGGCGGTGCCAGCGGTGACCACGTCCTCAATAATGGCCACATCATCTCCGTCCTGTGGCTTGTAGCCCACCATGGAACCACCCTCGCCGTGGTCCTTGGCCTCCTTGCGGTTGAAGCAGTAAGGCAGGTCCCGGTCATAGTTCCGGTACAGAGAGGCCGCGGCGGACACCGCCAGAGGGATCCCCTTGTAGGCGGGGCCGAACAGGCAGGTGATTCCCTCCGGCATATGCTCCTGAATGCAGGCGGCGTAGTAGTCTCCCAGCTTGGCCGCCTGGGCCCCGGTCTTGTAGTTCCCGGTGTTGACGAAATAAGGGGTCTTCCGTCCGGACTTCGTGGTAAAATCCCCAAAGGTAAGCACGCCGGAGCGCACCATAAATGTGATAAATTCCTCTTTGTATGTCATCGTTTCGACCTCTTTTCTCCAGTTTGCCCGGCACAGGCCGGAAATCGTATTATTATATCATTTTTCCTCCCCAGATACAAGAAATCGCCGTCTTTTTTCATCCGGATTTTTCTTCGGCTTTTTTACAGTGTCTGTACTTTACGGTTCGGGCCAGGTTTGATATAATATTTTTGCCCAATGCCTCCGCTCCTCTGTGGCGGCAGGGTCCCGGAAGGAGAGAGAATAGATATGTCCGCCCTGACGCAGCGATGCAAAGCCCTCTTTGGCTATATGGACCAGTTGGTCCACCGAATACCTTCGGTCCCCCGGGATATCCTAACCACTGCTCTTCTGCTGTACGCCGCCTACTGGATCAGCGGCATTCTGATCTCCCACACTGGTGGAGAGAACAATTCCGCCCTGGTATTCGTGCTGGCAGTGGTGTGCATCTCCTTTTTTACCTCCGGCTATGCCTATGGGATCACCGCCTCCATCGTAGGGACCTTCTGCATCAACTACTTTTTTATGGTCCCCTATTCCGCCTTTTCCTTGAGTCATACGGGTTACCCGGTGGCTATGCTGTCCATGGTGGCTATCTCCTGTATCGTGTGCGCCCTTACTTCCCGGGTCAAGCAGCAGGCCATTGAGGCTGTCCGCCGGGAAAAGAACACCAAGACCCTCTATGAGATGAATGAAAAGCTCAACGCGGAAAAAGCGGCCATCCAGTTACAGTCCGCCAGGGAAACAATACGGGGCAACATCCTACGCGCCGTGTCCCATGATCTGCGCACCCCTCTGACCGCCATCTCCGGCGCCGCCTCTGTCCTTCTGTCCAGCGAGGACATCCTCCGGTCAGAAAAAAACGCCTCCCTTGCCAACGATATCAAGGCAGACGCTGATGCTCTGATCGTCATGGTGGAAAATCTGCTGTCCGTCACCCGAATTCAAGACGGCACCATACCCCTGAAAAAGCGGGAGGAGATGTTGGAGGAGGTGGCGGGGGACGCCATTCTGACCACCCGGCGCCGGTTCCCCAACTGTCATGTGGATCTGGAGCTGTCCGAGGATATCTTATACCTACCTATGGAGCCCATGCTCATCAAGCAGGTGATGGTCAACCTGCTGGAGAACGCGGTCCGCCACTCCGGCAGCCAGTCCGGTATCCTGCTCAATCTGTTCCGTCAGGACGAGTGGGCAGTGGTGGAGGTCCGGGACCACGGCAAAGGACTGCCCCCGGAGGTGTGTCAGGCCGTCCAGTCTGGCCGGCCTCTGTCCCGAGATCTGAACGGGGATTCCACCCGCGGGATGGGCATTGGTCTGTCTGTCTGTCAAAGCATCATCAAGGCCCACAACGGCTTTTTTGCCGCGGGCAACGCCCCGGAGGGCGGAGCGGTGATCCGCTTCGGCCTCCCCATGAAGGAGTCTGACCATGAATGAAAAACGACTGATCCTGGTCATCGAGGACGAGCACGCCATCAGCAACTTTATCTGCCGCGCGCTGGCCGCCAATGACTATAAGGCCATCCCCGCCTCCAGCGGCAAGGAGGGGCTTTCCCTGTTCTTCTCCCACAGCCCCGACCTGGTCCTGCTGGACCTGGGACTGCCCGATATGGACGGGCTGGAGGTGCTGGAACAGCTCAGCGACCTGCCCCGAGAGGTCCCTGTCATCATCATCTCCGCCCGTGACCGCGAGTCGGAGAAGGTTCGCGCTCTGGACATGGGGGCGGATGATTATGTGGTAAAGCCCTTCGGCGTGTCCGAGCTGCTGGCCCGTATCCGCACCACGCTCCGCCGGGCGGATCGTTTGAAGATGTCCCAGGGCGCCCAGAGGGACGTGTATCAGGTCCAGGACCTTGTGGTGGATATCACGAAGCACCAGGTGCTGTTAGCAGGAGAGCAGATCCACTTCACCCAAAATGAATTCAAGATTTTGGAGCTGCTGTGCATCCACGCCGGGAAGGTGCTCACCTACGATTTTATTTTGGAGCACGTCTGGGGGCCCTACGGCGGCAACAATAACAATCAGATTCTGCGGGTCAACATGGCCAATATCCGCCGAAAGCTAAAGGAGGATCCCTCCAAGCCCAAATATATCCACACCGAGCTTGGCATTGGCTACCGTATGCTGGAGGATTGACCCCACCAGCAGAGCAGGCAGACCTTAGAGCAGCCCCGGAGCGGGTCTCTCCCTCCGGAGCTGTTTTTGTCCCCCGACGGTGATTAACGGTTTCTTTACATCTTCCTTTCTTTCATTTACACCCATTTCACTCCCCCGATGCTATAATACAGGTAGGAGCTATTCCCACGCGAAGGCAGACAGTGAATACTTCTCTGCCCGCATCATCCGGGTTTCCTCACTTTTCCCGGACCCTTTCTCTCTCCGGCTGACGCCCCTTTCTCTCTCCCGAAAGCGGTCTGTCAGCCAGCACACACGGACAGCCGCTTCCGCCAAAGCCGGCTGTCCACCTAACATTGGGCCCCCGGTTTCACAGTATGGGACCGGGGTTTTTTTATTGCCGGAGAGGCGTAAATGCCTCCTTGTCAACTTTTTAATCTGGACCTCCTTTTCGTTAACACCCATTTAATTTCTTCTCTGCTATAATCAGGATACAAACAACACAAGGAGGCAATGTACATCATGGACACCCGTTTGAAAAACATCCTCTGGGAAGGAGAAGAAGTCCGCTGGTCTGGCCGCCCCAAGCCCTTCTCCCTGTTCGATCACGACAGCAAAAATTCGATTCTGCTCACCTGGATCGTTTCCGCCCTGGTTCTGGCAGCAGTCATTGTCCTGATGGTCTTCAGCTCTATTACTGGCACCCGCTCCTTCACCGATGTCCTTATTATGGCCATCGTAGCCCTGTTTCTACCTGTGGCCCTCTCCGCTCGGCCCTTCATGGATAAAAAGTGCCTGGAAAAGAACACGCTCTATGCCATCACCAATTTCCGCATCATCGCCTTGGTCAAGGGTGAGGTGATGTACCTCCCCCTGGTCAAAGGGATCAAGACCGCCGTTCAATCCCACGAAGATGGCTTCGGCAGCCTTCGCTTCGGTGAGCTGGTCGGCAAGCCCGCCAAGAAAAGCCGTGACCACGCCGTGATTGGCATGCGAAATGTGGACAGCAGAGAAGATATGGCCGGTCTGATGTTCTATCACATCGATCAGCCCGGCCAGCTGCTTCGTTATCTAGCTTGATGTCCGGCGCTCCCCTCTCCCACTTTGCCGGACAATTCTTCCCTTATTTGGCCTTGGGATGATCTTCTTCTCTCCTTTTCATCCCCTATCCGGCCAAACCCTTTTGGACAGTCCCTCCTCTCCCTGGGACTGTCCTCTCTTTTTCAAAAAATGACCCAGGCCTTTGGGCCTGGGTCATTTTTCCTTTTTATGGGACCAATTCCTGACGTAGGCGGTCCAGCGCCCGACGCTCCAACCGGGATACCTGGACCTGAGACACGCCCAACACCCGCGCCGTCTGAACCTGGGTCATTCCTCGGTAGTACCGCAGCAGCAGCACCTGCTGTTCCCGCTCCGGCAGGGTGGAAAGGGCGGTGCGGAGTGTGAGCCGCTCCACCAGCCCTTCCTCTTCGCCTCCGGCAGTAAGCAGGCCCTCCAGGGTCAATCCCCCATCTCCGGTTTCCGCCTGAAGGGAGATAACAGGTTCCGCCGCGGTCTCCGCCGAGGCAATCTCCTCCGGAGACAACCCGGTGTCCTGGGCCAATTCAGACAGGGTTGGCTCCCGGCCCAGTTGGGTGGAAAGCTTACTCCTGGCATTCCGGACTGACATCCCCCGCTCCTTCAGCCCCCGACTCACCTTCACCGGCCCGTCATCCCGGAGGAATCTCCGGATCTCTCCGGCAATCTTGGGGACCGCGTAGGTAGAAAACTGAGTGCCATAGGACTGGTCAAAGCCGCGGACCGCCTTCAGAAAGCCCAGGCACCCCAACTGATACAGGTCGTCCGGCTCCACACCTCGGCCGTAATACCGCCGAACTACGCTCCAGATCAGACCGTTGTTCTCCTCCAGCACCTGTTCACAGGCCCGGCTGTCCCCATTTCGGGCCGCTTCCAGCAGATCCAGGTCGGAGAGAGTGCCGCTCACCGCCCAGCCCGGCGGGCGATCTTCCGCCGCATGGTCACAGTGGTCCCCTTACCGGGGGCAGAGCGGACCTTCAGCGTGTCCATAAAGCTCTCCATAATGGTGAAGCCCATTCCGGACCGCTCCTCGTTCCCTGTGGTAAACAGTGGTGTCCTGGCCTGGTCCACATCAGCGATCCCCACTCCCCAGTCCCGGATGACGATTTCCAAGCTGTGATCCTCCCGCAGACGCAGCTTCATGGCGATTTTGCCAATGGTGTCTGGATAGGCGTGGACGATGGCGTTGGTCACCGCCTCGCTGACCGCGGTCTTCACGTCGTTGACCTCCTCCAGCGTGGGGTCAAGCTGGGCGGCGAAGCAGGCCGCCGCCGCCCGCGCGAAGCCCTCGTTGGCGGAGCGGCTGGGAAATTCCAGATTCACATGATTTTCAATTTTCATATTATGTAGGTCCTCCTTCGTGCAGGGCGGGCCGCCCCCTCTATTCAAATCGGATGATACGCTGGAGGCCGGCGGCCCGGAACACCTTTTCCGCCTGCCCCGGCGTGTTGATCACCCGCATGGCTCCTCTCACCTGGCCCATCCGGCGGTGTGCCCGCAGCAGCACGGCGATGCCGGAGCTGTCGGTAAAGGTCAACCCTCCCAGGTCCAGAGTCAGTTCCCTGGGCAGTGCGGCGTCGATCCTCCGGTCCAGCTCCTCCATCACCGCTTTGGCCCCATGGTGATCCAGCTCTCCCGTCACCGCCGCGGTCAGCCGGCGCTCCTCTTCAGTGCAGTTCACAGGCATTTCTTGTGGCTCCTTTCCAGGGGAAGGCAGACGGCCGCCCCTATGTCCCAGATGGTTTGATTATAGGACAGGCCCTCTGTCATATCCTGCCTCTTTCTGTCTGTTGACAGTATTTCCCTCCTTTTCCGTTGTCATTCCTTCCCTATCTTTTGGGGTAAAATTTTTTATTTTACAAATTTTGTATTTTGCCGTATAGTAGTATGCGAAGAACGATTGACAACAGGAGGCGCTTTCGGGTGTCACGAGAAATACATCTTACCTCTGGCCCTATTATGCCCCAGCTGGTCCGGCTCTGTCTGCCTCTATTGGCCGCCAACGTGCTCCAGCAGCTGTACAACATCATCAATTCTCTGGTGGTGACCTACTACATCGGGGACAGTGCCTTTGCCGCCCTAGGGGTAGCCGAGAGCGTAATGAACCTGTTTATCTACGTCATCACTGGGGCCTGTATGGGCGCTTCCGTCCTAATCGCTCAGTTTTACGGCGAGGAAAACTTCCCCCGTCTGCGGCAGCAGCTCTATGTGTCCGCCGTCCTCATCGGCGGATGTACCCTGGGCGCCGTCCTGCTGGGCCAGATTTTCCTGCCCCAGTTACTGGGCGTCATCCAGACTCCAGCGGAGCTGATGGGAGATGTGTCCTCCTATCTGCGCATTATTCTAATTGGCATGGTATTCACCTTCACCTATAACTATCTGGCCGCCACCCTCCGGGCTGTGGGAGACACCCAGGCCGCCCTGTACTTTCTTCTCGCCTCCCTTGGATACAACCTAGTCTGCGCCTGGCTGCTGGTGGCGGTGCTTGACATGGGCATTCAGGGGACCGCTCTGGCCACCGCTTCCGCCCAGCTACTGTCCACCCTGCTATGCTTCCTCTACATTCGCAAACGGCGTGCCTTTCTTACGATTCATCGGGAAGATATGAGAATGGACCGCCAGTTGGTCCGGCTGACCAGCAGCTATGCCGCTGTGGCGGCCCTCCAACAGTCCAGTCTCTACCTGGGCAAGCTCATCATCCAGAGCGCAGTCAACGGCATCAGCCTGGTAAGTACCGCTCCCATCTCCGCCTTCACCGCCGCCACCCGTGTGGAGAACTTCATTCAGGCCTTCGGCATAAGTGGATGTGAGTCCATCGCAATCTTTGTGGCCCAGAACCGGGGTGCCTGCCAGGAACGCCGCACCTATCAGGGATTTAGATGGGGGATTTTTACCCTTTTGACCATGGGTCTTTTCTTCTCCCTGACAATAAATCTGGGCGCCTATCCCCTGTCTGCCCTATTCCTGGGCGGCAAGGCGGAAGGGATGGAGCTATGTATTTCTTATTTGAAGTACATCAGCTGGTTCTATTTCCTGTCCTTCACCGGTCACGCCTGGGTCGGCTGGTACCGGGGCGTTGGACGGATGAACATTACCTTCTGGGGCACCACCATTCAGATCGCCATGCGGGTAGCCGGAACCTATCTGCTGGTAGGGGCCATGGGGCTGGATGCGGTGGCTCTGGCCACCGGAGTGGGATGGGTCGCAATCAACATCTTCCACGCCTCTGTCTTTGTCCTGGCAGTCAAGGGCATCTGGCCCAAAAAGTCTCAGTCACCTCAATAAGTGAGAAAGCCGTGGCCCGTGGGCCGCGGCTTTCTCACTTATTCAACAATTTCAGGAAACGGACCAGCCGCCTCGGACCAACAGCTTCACATCACTGGCAGCTGCCTTCAGGGTACGGTCTGGGATGGTGGACATATAGAGGTGGTTTTTCGTGAGGGAGGCGCCGCTGTTCACGGTCCCGCCGGTGGAGATATCAATGAGGGCGGGGCTGGTATTGGACTGGACCGTGGCCGATCCCACCCGGAGAAGGACCTCGCAGCCTACCTCCAGAGCCATGGTCTGACCACTGGTCATCGTGACCAGGGTATAGGAGGCGCTGCCAGAACCGGCAGAACCGCCTGCCGCCTCTATCTCCTGCTGATATTTGGCTATCTGGGCAGCCAGCTGGGTGGATAGCTCCTGCTGCCGGACCTTAGTGTTCTCCTCCACCTTGGCCACCACCTCAGGAATAACCGTTTCATCCAGATAGCTCATGGTAACCAGAGGGTCATTTTGGTCCCCGTTGGCGGCCAGCACCACTCCAGCCCCCAGGCAGAGGGCGGCCAAGATGGCGGTTCCCGCCGCCAGGGTCCATCTCCTGCTTTTTTTCATGATAAGTACTCCTATCTCTGTCGCTGTCTTATGTAGGCTCCGCCCATAGGCGGAGCCGCTTACTTTTACACCATGGTCTCTGGGTGCAGCCCGAAGCTGACCGCGATAGCGGTATCCACCTGCTTCATGACTCCCTCGTCCAGTCGGCCCATCTTTTCCCGCAGGCGACGCTTATCCAGGGTCCGCACCTGCTCCAGAAGGATAACCGACTCCTTGGGCAGCCCGCAGCTCAGAGGTGCCACCGAGATATGGGTGGGCAGTCTGGCCTTCCCTGTCTGGGAGGTGATGGCCGCGGCGATGACAGTCGGGCTATGACGGTTGCCCGTATCGTTTTGGACGATCAGAACAGGCCGCACGCCCCCCTGCTCACTGCCCACCACCGGGCTGAGATCGGCGTAAAAGATGTCGCCTCGCTTCACGCTGTTATCCACGTACATTCACACTCCGCTGGAAAGATAGTACGCGTTACAGGCGCCCACCGGGTCCTATGTAACGCTGTACTATGATTCTCCCACGGAGCGGCGGGGTTTATACTCTCCGCCAAAAAATAGCATTTTTTGCTTTGACCAAGCCCGCCGCGCCTTTGTACCCTGGAGAGGTCCTCCCCTCTCCGCCGCTCCAACTCATCCTATGTGGGTCTGAGCCGGGCGGTCACGGGGCCGGACAGGCAGCGGGCCAGCCTGTCCGGTGGATTTTGGGGGCCAAACTCAACGGATCTCCCTTCCACCATCCAAATAGATACGGGGGACCCGCCGGGAGAGCTGGCACAATAATTCATAGACAATGGTCTCAGCCTGATCCGCAGCGCGCTGGGTCAGCCCAGGGCCATAGATCCGGGCCACATCCCCCGGCGCCACGTCGGGCAGGTCCGTCACGTCCACCATGCACATATCCATACAGATGCGTCCAAGGACGGGGCACAGCCTGTCCCCGATCTGGACCTGCAGCTTGTTGGACAGGGATCTTGGCAGGCCGTCCCCATAACCGACCGGCAGGACAGCTACCCTGGAATCCCGCTCCAGCACGGCGGTACAGCCATAGCTGATGGGGCTTCCGGCAGGCATTGGCCGGACGGCGGCCACCCGGCTTTTCAGAGTCATGACCGGGATCAGGCCGGGGGCCTCTATCCCCGGCGCAGGCGGGAAGCCGTATAGGGCGATGCCGGGACGGATCATATCCATGTGGCTCTGCCCATAGTGTAACACAGCGGCGCTGGCGCCGCAATGGTAAATTGCGAAATGAAGCCCCCGGTCCTCCAGAGCCTTCTTCGCCTCCAGAAACCGCCTGAGTTGGGCTGCGGTGTAGGTCTCGTCCTCATCCGCAGCGGCGAAGTGGGTGAACATCCCCTCCACCTCCAGCCCAGGCAGGGCGCACAGGGCGGTCATCTTCTCCAGGGCGGAACCGTTCTCTCCATCCCCCCAGAGAAACCCCAGCCGTCCCATACCAGTGTCCACCTTCAGGTGGACGCGCAGCCTCTTTCCGGCGGCCAGCGCCACTCGGGACAGGGCCTGGGCGGACTCCAGATCCTCCACAGTCTGGGTGATGTTCCAGTCCAGCAGGTCCTGGGCCAGCGCCGGGTCCGTCTGGCCCAGGCAGAGGATGGGCAGGACAATACCGCCCCGCCGCAGCTCCTCCCCCTCGGCTGCACAGGCCACCGCCAGCATATCCGCTCCCAGCTCCTGGAGCTTTTTGGCCACTGGAACCGCCCCATGGCCATAGGCGTCCGCCTTGACCAGCCCCAAAAATCCGCAGCCCGCCGGGGTCAAGGCCTTTAGGGCCCGGTAATTGTGTGCCATGGCCCCCAAATCTATCTCCGCCCAGGTGCGGGCCTTCCGTCTGTCTGTCATCGGTCATACCTTCTTTTGTATCCAAATAGGGCCTGCCGCCCCATTTTCCTCTCCCAAGGGCCTGTTCCCCTAGGACATAGCAAAATCTGTAAACTCACATAAAATGGCCCGGAATCCGTCCACCGATATCTCGCCTCTGGACAGGGCATGGGTAGAGGTGTCGAACCACAGGGATACCTCGCTTCCGGTGCCCGGAGTTCCCTCCGGGTCCCCACAGTCCATACGGAGCAGGGCGCCGTCCTCCTCCAGCGCGCAGGACACGATGTAGCCTGACCGGGCCCCTTCCAGCAGGGCGGGGACGGCGGACACAGGACTCAACCCCTCCGGGTCCAGCGGGCCCGTTTCCACTGAAAGACCGTCATATTCCAGCTGTCCATCCTGCCCTGTAACGCGGGCCGTGATGCCGGCCACCGTGTCCGGAGCGGACAGGGTCAGAGTGGTCTCCTCGCCGTCCACCGCCACCGCCAGCTCATACTGGTACACCCGCTGCCCGTAGTCGGCGGTAATGGCCGCCTGCCCCGCGCAGGAGCTCATGGCCAGATACTCCCCCCGGATCTGTAAGGCCAGCTCCTCCGCCTCGTTCCCTTCCGCTCCGCCGGTACAGGCGGATAGCAGCAGGATCATCATTGGTACGCAAAACAGAAGTTTGCGCACAGTTTTCCCTCCAAAGCGTCATGAATAGGCTTTTATTTTCGCTCCTCATTCTCCTTCAGCACCTCGGGGAGCATCCCGATCAGGTCAGAGGGCAGCATAGCGTACTCCCCAAACCGTTGAGCACACTTGTCCCCGGCCTTCCCATGAAGCCACACAGCCAGAGCAGTTGTTTCCGACACCGTGGCATGGGGTCCCTGAAGGTGCTTTTGTCCCAGCAGGGCGGCGATCATCCCGGCCAGCACATCGCCGGAGCCTCCCTTTGCCATGCCGGGATTCCCGGTGCCGTTGAGCCAGGTGCGGCCGTCTGGAGCGGCAGTGACAGTGCCCCGCCCCTTGAGGACCAACGTGCAGCGGTGGTCCTTGGCAAAGGTCCGGGCTGCCGCCACCCTGTCCTGGATGGGGAGGGCACACCCCGTCAACCGGGCAAATTCCCCGGCGTGAGGGGTCAGGACCGTGGCCGCCCGCCGTCTGTCCAAACTATCTATATGCCCGGACAGGGCATTTATGCCATCGGCGTCCAGCACCACTGGTATCTCCAGGTCACATAGCAGGGAGCGCACCAGCCGCTCCATCTGCGGATGCCGGCCCAGGCCAGGACCGATCACAGCCACATCACAGGACCGGGCCTTCTCCAATAGTTTATCATACTCCTCCGGCAGAGGAAAGGCCATGGCCTCCTGGCACTTGACAGCCACAATGGGATAGATCTCTCGGGGCACTCCCACATAGACCAGTCCGGCTCCGGTGCGCAGCGCCCCACAGGCGGCCAGCACAGGAGCTCCGGTATAGCCCTCGCTGCCCCCCAAAATAAACACCTTTCCAAAGTCCCCCTTGTGGCCGTCTGCCGGCCGGCGGGGGAGATTCCAGTGCATATAGTCCGGATGGAGCTCTATTGGCTCCGGGCCCCGCCATATCATCTGGTGAACCAGATCCTGGGGGATGCCGATATGGGCCACCCGCACCTCTCCGGCACAGCCCGCACCAGCGCCCAAATAGAGCCCCGGCTTGGCGCAGGTGAAGGTAACTGTGGTTTCGGCCTGGACAGCCTGGCCCAGTATCTCCCCAGTGTCCCCATCCACCCCGGAGGGCAGATCGCATGACACTACGGGAGCCCGCCGGCCGTTCATCCACTGGACCGCCGCCAAAAAATCCCCCTCCAGCGGCCGCTTCAGCCCCACCCCGAACAGGGCGTCCACATAGCAGTCGCAGGTCCCCAGCCAGGCCGCCAGCCTCCTGTCCTCCAGGTCCAGAGGCTCCAACACGCCGCCGGCCTCAACCAGACGGGCCTCCATCGCCTTTGCGTCCGGCGTCATCTTCTCCCGGCCGCCCACCAAAAAGGCGCGGACACGATAGCCCTCCTCCAGCAGGATGCGGGCGGCGGCGATGCCGTCCCCACCGTTGTTGCCAGGACCGCAGAAAACAGCGATCCTCTGGGTGGGGTCGGTATTTTTGCTCTCCACGATGGCCCGGACAGCCTCCATCTCCCGCTGCTCCTCCGGCGTGGGCTCCCGGCTGTCCTCCATCATAACAAATGCTACCGAAACAGCCGACCCAATCACGCCATCCGGCCGTCTTGGCCCCTTCACAGGCCCCACCAGATCGACCACCGCCTGGGCCGCCTCCCGGGCGGCGTTCTCCATCAGCTCCAGAGAGGGGATCCCCCGCTCCTCAATGGTCCTCCGGTCCAATTCCCTCATCTGCTCTGTGGTGGCAAGCATACTCATTTTTCCCGCTCCTTCCATCCCTTTGGCAGCAGCTCCTCCACTGGGACTAATTCCACCACCTGGGCCGCCGCCGTCTTCGATGGGTATACCGTCAGCTCCAGGGCCGGCTCCCACAGCTCCCGGACCTCCTCCCCCGCCAGCAGCCGTCCGGAAAATCGCTCCATACCTTCCGACACCAGGAACACCGCCCCGTCCGGGGTGACGCAGTAAACCCCGTCTCCGATGGATTCCGCCCGGCCATACCAGCCGCCATCCCGGTCCCGGGCGACAAGTTCCATATAGGGCACTGTAAAAAACGGGGCGTTGGGAATGTCCTCGTCCTCAAAGAAAAAGAACACCCCGGCCCGCTCCGCCATCTCCTGATACTGAGGCAGCTCCTTCCGGACCTTGGCCTGCTCGGTGTGGATCACAGTCCCGGCGGGAAGGACCTTCGCCTCGCTGCTTAAGAGCCCCAGCGCGCCAAATCGATTCAGCTCCCCCATGTCAAAGTAGATGGTCCTCACAGTTCTCTCCCCTGTCACAGATTTTTTCCCATTCTACCACACTTCCCCGGACAAAAAAAGAGGGGGAGGGCCTCCGGCCCTCCCCGAATTCAATCTTTATTTCAAAAATCCGTTGACGATCTGTTCCTCGGCCTCTTTCTCCGTCAGGCCAAGGGTCATGAGCTTTGTGAGCTGCTCTCCGGCGATCTTGCCGATAGCCGCCTCGTGGATGAGCTGGGCGTCCAGACAGTTGGCGGTGACCTCCGGGATGGCGGACACCACGCCCTGATCCATGATAATGGCATCGCACTCAGAGTGGCCGTAGCAGGCGGCGTTCCCGTTGATGCGGGCCAGGAACACCTGCTTGGACTCGCCCCGGGCCACAGACCGGGAGATGACATTGGTGTGGCAGCCCTCCCCGTCCAGATCCACTGTGAAATCGGACTTGGCCAGTTGGCGGCCGTGGGTCATCACCTTCTCCTTGATAATAAGGGTGGAATTGGGCCCCAGCTTGGCCTTAGTCGTGCGGATGGTGGAGTCCACTCCCTTGATCTGGGTGGTTTCCATCTCCATGTAGCTGCCCTCCCGCATCTCCACGATGGTGGTGGGATTCATGATATTCTCTCCCAGTCCGTCCCCCTCGCCGTAGTGGCGCTCCACATAACGCACCCGGGCGTTTTTCCCCACATAGAAGGCATGAATACCAGAGTGCTCCGAGTTCTGCACCCCGCAGTTGTGGATGCCGCAGCCGGCCACGATGGTCACGTCGCAGTCGTCCCCGATGAAGAAGTCGTTATACACCGTTTCGGTCAGGCCGCTCTCACTGAGGACCACCGGGATGTGGACCGACTGGTTTTTGGTACCGGGCTTGATAATGATGTCGATGCCGTCCTTGTCCGTCTTGGAAACAATATCGATGCTGGCAGTGGTATTCCGGGCAGCCGCCTTCCCGTTGGCCCGAATGTTATAGGCCCCCTCAGGCACGCCGTGGAGCTCCGCTACCTGCTCCAGCAGGTTCTTTTGGATTGCGTCCATAAAAATCCCTCCTTTACCGCACCTTGTCCGTCAGGGCGCTGCAAACCTCAGGCGCCGCTCCCAGCAGCGAGGGCAGGATATCCTTCCTGGGCCCGTCCCGCTGGACCTGGCCGTCCGCCAGGACGATAATGCGGTCAGCGATGTTCAAAATCCTCTCCTGATGGGAGATGATGAGGATGGAACCGTTGATCTTCTCATGCAGGTGCTCAAACACCTGGATGAGGTTGCTGAAGGACCACAGGTCAATGCCCGCCTCCGGCTCGTCAAAGACAGACAGCTTGGTGGAACGGGCCATAATCATGGCGATCTCAATGCGCTTCAGCTCTCCACCGGACAGGGAGGCGTCCACTTCCCGGTCGATATAGTCCTTGGCGCACAGGCCCACCTCTGAAAGATAGTTGCAGGCCTCCGGCACGCCGATGCTCTTTCCGCTGGCCAGGGTGATCAGATCCTTGACCGTCAGCCCCTTGAAGCGAACCGGCTGCTGGAAGGCAAAGCTGATGCCCTTCCGGGCCCGCTCGGTGATGGACAGGCCGGTGATATCCTCTCCGTCCAGCAGGATGCGCCCCTGGGTGGGCGTCAGGATGCCGGCGATGACCTTGGCCAGAGTGGATTTCCCCCCTCCGTTGGGTCCGGTGATGGCCACGAACCGCTCGCTGATGGTCAAATCGATATCGCGCAGGATGCCCTTGTTGTCGCCGTCCTGTTCCACGTCATAGCTGATATGCTGTAATTCCAGCATGGGAACCCCTCCTATGGTTTCCGGCTCTGGAGCCGGTCTGTCTAAACAGTATCATGCCCCCTGGACTGGGCCGCCAAACAGGGCCTGTCCTTTGAGGCGTCTTTATTCTATCACGGGAGGGAGAATTTGTCTATCCTTAATTTCCTACTTTTTTAATAGGAATTTTATTTTTCAGATTTTATGCTTTATTATCCTGGCCCTCAAGGGATCAGCCCCCTCTTTACAGGGAAGTATATACAGAATGACACCTCTTTTAAAAAGGAGGTCCCGCCATGAGAGATACCGCTCTCCCTCCTCCTGTGTCGCTACGGCGCGGAGCGCCTGGACTGGAAGGGGCTTATACTCTGCTTGATTGGGCTCAATCTTGTCCCGCTCCTCCTTGCGGCCCGCCCCGCCTGGCCCTCCTCTTTGGTTCTCCCGAGGGGCCCTGCATCCTGCCCTTTTCAGGCCTCCTCTTTCTCTGCGGGTCAGCTTTTTCATATTTTTCGTCGGGATGACTTGCATTCCCGGCGCTTTTGTGATATAAGTACCTTTAGTGTAAATTGCGGAGAACAGGAAAATAGGGGAACTGTGTTCGTCAGAGAGGGTAGGTCACCGGCTGAGAGCCTGCCTGGAAACGGCCCCTTGGTTCGCCTGGGAGCGGCCCCTGAGAGGGGGACGGTCTGCCCACCGTTATCGGGGCTTTGAGCGCGTACAAGTGTGTACGAATGCGGGTGGTACCGCGGAAGGCTGGCCTTTCGTCCCTGAATTTTGGGGATGGAAGGTCTTTTTGTTTTTTGAAACATGAGGTGATGTGCCATGAAGCGTCGATTTATCCCAATCCTGGCTGCTTTGACCTGTGTGCTTCTGCTAGCCGGCTGCCAAAAGGCTGGCCCCAGTCCCCTGCCCGGTTCTGATGTCAGTTCCTCTGTCCCTATTCCAGAGACGGAGGATACTGACCAGTCCACGCCCTCCGACACCGGCGATACTCTGCCGGACCTTTCCGTCAATCAGTTCCCCAGTTCCTCTCCCGATGAGCCTGAAGGCCCTGCTGTCCCTGTGGAGCCTTCGATGCCAGACGAACCTCCTGTTCAAGAGGAACCCGCTGAAACGCCGCCGCCTGTGGTGGAGGAGCCGGCGCCGCCCGTGGATAACCACACTCTGTATATCCTGATGTATCACCACTTTGTGCCTGATACCGACGAGGAGCTTAACGACTGGACGCTTACGGAGAGCCGCTTTCGGGAGGACCTGCAGTGGCTGGCGGACAACGGCTATACCACGGTCCTGCCCCGGGAGCTGGCAGCGGGAGAGCCCCTGCCGGAGAAGGCGGTCATGCTCACCTTTGACGATGGTTATGCCAGCAACTACCAAATTGCCTATCCCCTGCTTCAAGAATTTCAGGCCAAGGCCGCCATCGCTATGATCGTCCGCCGGACCGTGGACGCCAAGCCCGACTTTCTCACCTGGGAGATGTGCCGAGAGATGGCCCAGTCCGGGCTGGTGGAGTTCGGCTCCCACACCTACGACTCCCACAAGGAGGCAGATCCCCGGGGCATCCTGCATATCAAGGAGGAAACACCAGAGGAATACGCCCAGCGCATTTTCCCGGATCTGCAGGCCAGCATCGACCTCATTGAGGAGAACGTAGGCATAGAGGTAGACTACTTCGCCTATCCCCACGGGCAGACCGATTCCTGGTCCGACGCCTATCTCACCGAACATTTCTCCGTATCCGTCACCACCCGGCACGGTGCTGCCGATATCCGTAAGGGGCTGTACCAGATGCCCCGGCATAATATCACCATGCGGGCTCCGGTCAGCCAATATCTTCCCTGATCGTCCCCGAACAAAGGAGTTTTATCCATGAAAGAACAGTTAGCGAACATCCGGTCCCAGGCCCTTGCGGCCATCGAGGGGGCCGCCGATCCCGCCGCCCTGGATGCCCTCCGGGTTCAGTACCTGGGCAAGAAGGGAGAGCTCACCAATGTGCTGAAGAGTATGGGCTCCCTCTCCGCCGAGGAGAGACCCGCCATGGGCCAGCTGGCCAACGAGGTCCGGGCCGCTCTGGAAGGGGCCATTGAGGCAGCCGCCAGGAAGCTGGAAAAGCAGGCCCTGGAGCAGAAGCTCCGGGACGAGGCGCTTGATGTGACTATCCCCGGCAAGGCGGTCAAGCTGGGCCACAAGCATCCCATGTATATCGCCCTGGACGAGATCAAGGACATCTTTGTGGGCATGGGCTTTACCGTGCTGGATGGGCCGGAGGTGGAGCTGGCCGAATACAACTTTGACCGCCTGAACGCCGACGAGGGCCATCCCAGCCGGGACTGGTCGGATACCTTCTACTTTGACGAGGACAGCCGGGTGATGCTCCGCAGTCAGACCAGTCCCATGCAGGTACGGGCTATGGACACCATGCCCCTTCCTATCCGCATCATCGCCCCCGGTCGTGTGTACCGTAAAGATGAGGTGGACGCCACCCACTCCCCCATGTTTCACCAGGTAGAGGGCATGGTCATCGACAAGGGCGTCACCATGGCCGACCTAAAGGGCACCCTAAATACGGTGGTGGAGCAGCTGTACGGCAAGGGCACCAAGACCCGCTTCCGCCCTCACCACTTCCCCTTTACCGAGCCCTCCTGTGAAATGGACGTGCAGTGCCACAAGTGTGGCGGCGTAGGCTGTCCCACCTGCAAGGGAGAAGGCTGGATCGAGCTGCTGGGCGCCGGCATGGTCCACCCCCGAGTGCTGGAGATGGCGGGCATTGACCCCAATGTGTATTCAGGCTGGGCCTTCGGCATGGGTCTGGAGCGCACCGCCATGCGCCGCTTCAAGATCGCCGACCTTCGGCTCATCTTCGAGAACGACGTGAGATTCTTAGAGCAATTTTAACTGTTCCAAGAATCAATTAGGAATTAGAAATTAGGAGTCAGGAATTGGGGCGTCCCTTTCGGCGGCCTGATTCCCAGCCATCCGGCGGCAGCCGGACCCCAAAATTCCTAATTCCTAACTCCTCATTCCTAATTCAAACAAAGGGAGTTTTATAATATGAATCTATCTCGCAAATGGCTCAGCGAGTTCGTCACCGTTGAGGCCAATGACAAAGACTTTGCCGAGGCCATGACCTTGTCTGGCTCCAAGGTGGAGCTGACCCACGACCTGGGCTCTGAAATTTCCAACGTGGTGGTGGGCCAAATCCGGTCCATGGAGCGCCACCCCGATTCCGACCATATGTGGGTATGCCAGATCGATGTGGGGCAGGCCGAGCCCGTCCAGATCGTCACCGGCGCCTGGAACATCCATCCCGGCGACCTGGTCCCTGTGGCCCTGCACAAGTCCACTCTGCCCGGCGGCAAGAAGATCGAGAAGGGCAAGCTGCGCGGCGTGGTGTCCAACGGCATGATGTGCGGTCTGTCTGAGCTGGGACTGGACGAGCGGGACTTCCCCTACGCTGTCATAACCGCCGCCGCTCTCCTAAACGACTACCACCCTCTGGATAAGGACAAGCCCTCCATCCCCGCCGATATCAAGGCCGGGGACAAGGTATTCGGCCCCGTGGTGTGCGCTAAGGTGTTGGAGGCCTCCGCCCAGCCCAACGGCTCCTTCCACACCTGTCTGGACCTGGGAGGCTCCACCGCCTGCCCCGACACAGCATGCGCCAACCTCCATGAAGGAGATTTAGTGGCCTATAACACTAAGATGGACTCCATCTGCACTCTGGCCGACCTCCACGCCCAGCAGGCAGAGTTCCCCCACTGCATCCCAGACGGTATCTTTATCCTCCGCGAGGACTGCAAGCCCGGAGATGACCTGAAGCCGGTCGTTGGCCTGGATGACCATGTGGTGGAGTTTGAGATCACCCCCAACCGCCCCGACTGCCTGTCGGTCATCGGCTTGGCGAGAGAAGTGTCCGCCACCTTTGACCAGCCCCTGCGCCTCCATCAGCCCTTGGTCAAGGGCGGGGCCGAGGGTTCCCTGGTGGAGCTTCTGGACGTGGAAACTCCGGCGGCCGACCTGTGCCCTCGGTACACCGCCCGGATGGTGCGAAACGTAAAGATCGCCCCCTCCCCCAAGTGGATGCGGGAGCGGCTGCGGGCTATGGGTGTGCGTCCCATCAACAACATCGTGGATATCACCAACTATGTCATGCTGGAGTACGGCCAGCCTATGCACGCCTTCGACTACCGCTACGTAAAGGGGGGCAAGATCATTGTTCGCCGGGCGGAGGAGGGCGAGGAGCTGACCACCCTGGACGGCAATGTACGCAAGCTGACCGCAAACCATCTGGTCATCGCCGATGAGCATCGGGCAGTTGGCCTGGCGGGCATCATGGGCGGTGAGAACTCCGAGATCGTGGCTGACACGGTGGACGTGGTCTTCGAGTCGGCCAACTTTGACGGCACCTGCATCCGTAAGGGGGCCCTGGCTCTAGGGATGCGCACCGAGGCCAGCGCCAAGTTTGAAAAGGGACTGGACCCCCTGAACACCCTCCCCGCCGTAAACCGGGCCTGTGAGCTGGTGGAACTGCTGGGCGCCGGCGAGGTGGTGGACGGCGTCATCGACATCCTCAACTTCGTGCCCCAGCCCCGGATCCTGACGTTGGAGCCGGACAAGATCAACGCCCTGCTGGGTACCGAAATCAGTGCCGCCGAGATGACCGCCATCCTGAAAAAGCTGGACTTCCAGGTGGAGGGGGACCAGGTTACGGTCCCGTCCTGGCGCGGCGACGTGGTGGGTATGGCCGACCTGGCCGAGGAGGTAGCCCGCTTCCACGGCTACAACAAGATCCCCTCCACCCTTGTTCGGGGGGAGACCACCCGGGGCGGCTACTCGCCGGAGCAAAAGCTGGAGCAGACCCTGGGCTCCGTATGCCGGGCCTGTGGGTATGACGAGATCATCACTTACTCCTTTATCTCCCCCACCTACTATGACAAGATACTCTGGCCCGCCGACTATCACGCCCGCAAGAGCTTCAAGATCCTCAACCCCCTGGGAGAGGACACCTCCATTATGCGTACCACTACCCTGCCCTCTATGCTGGAGATCCTGACCCGGAACTACAATTTCCGCAACAAGTCTGCCAAGCTGTATGAAGTGGGCCGGATCTATCTGCCCAAATCTGGCTCCGCCCCTGTTTCTCCTGACGATCCCGCTCTTGCCGCTTCCAGGGAGAAGCGGGAGAACATGGGGCCAAACGGGCTTGCGGAAGCCCTTACCGGCGCGATGAATCAGATGAATCAGGACGACGGCCTGGCCAACGAGGCCAAGGTGCTCTCCATGGGCGCCTATGGCGAGGATATGGATTTCTTCACCCTGAAGGGGGCCGTCGAGGCTATTCTGAAGGAGATCCGGGCAGTAGACATCCACTTCGAGGGGCCCACCGGCGCTCCCTCCGACGCCTCCTGGCACCCCGGCCGGGTGGCCACCGTGTGGTCCGGCAGTGACTGTATCGGTATCTTCGGTCAGATTCACCCTCTGGTGGCCCAGAATTACGGGGTGGATGCCGAGCTCTACTGTGCGGAACTGTCCTTCGACGAGCTGATGCTGGCCAAGGGCCCCGATCCGGAGTATGTCCCTCTGCCCAAGTTCCCCGCCGTCACCCGCGATATCGCCGTCGTCTGTGATGAGGCCGTTACCGTAGGGGCCCTGGAGCAGGCAATCAGGAGAGGAGCCAAGGGTCTGCTGAAGGAGGTCTCCCTCTTTGATATCTACCGTGGGAAGGGCGTGGCCGAGGGCAAGAAGTCTGTGGCCTTCAATCTGGTCCTCCGGGCGGATGACCGCTCTCTCACCAGCGAGGAGGCCGACGAGGATGTGAAGGCGATTCTGGAGACGCTGGAGCGGGACTGCGGCGCCGTCCTGCGCTGAAGTTTTCCATCTGCCGCTCCCCCGCGGGGTTTCCGCGGGGGAGCTTATATTCTGGCGGGACTATCATCCCGCCTCCCCTTTTTAGGAGGTAATCCCATGGTACGCTTTGAATGTGACTACGCCGCCGGGGCTCACCCCAAGGTGCTCCAGGCCTTGGTGGACACCAATCTGGAGGAGCATCCCGGCTATGGCACGGACCCCCACTGCGACCGCGCCCGGGCCCTGCTCCGGGACCTGTGCCAGGCTCCCGATGCCCATATCCACTTCCTGGTGGGGGGTACTCAGGCCAATACCACCGTGATCTCTGCCGCCCTTCGGCCCCATCAGGGCGTCATCTGTGCCCAGACTGGCCACATCAACGTCCATGAGTCCGGAGCGGTAGAGGCCACAGGTCACAAGGTGCTCACTATCCCCAGCCAGGACGGCAAGCTGACCGCCCACCAGATCGCCCAGTTCTGTCAGGGCCACTATGACGACCCCACCGCCGAACACACGGTCCAGCCGGGCCTCATCTATCTGTCCCACCCCACCGAGCTGGGTACCGTCTATTCTGTTGCTGAACTGGAGGACATCCGCAGGGTGGCTGACCAGTACCACCTGACCCTGTTTGTGGACGGGGCCAGGCTGGTCTATGGCTTGGCCGCTTCCGATGTAACCCTGCCCGATCTGGCCCGGCTGTGTGACGTATTCTATCTGGGGGGCACTAAGGCGGGCACGCTCTTTGGTGAGGCGGTGGTCATCACCCAGGATTCCCTGAAACAGGACTTCCGCTACCTCATCAAGCGGCACGGCGGGCTGCTGGCCAAAGGCAGGCTGCTGGGCGTCCAGTTCGAGGCGCTGCTGGAGGACGGACTTTACCTGGATATCGGCAGAAGGGCGGTGGTCCAAGCCATGCGGCTGCGCCAAGGCTTTTTGGACAAGGGCTGGCCCCTGCTGGCGAACTCTCCCACCAATCTGCAGTTTCCTGTCCTCCCCGACCACGCCGCAGCGGCCCTGTCCCAGCGATACTCCTTTAGTTTACAGTCCAAGCCGGACCCGACCCATACCGCTGTCCGGTTTTGCGTCTCCTGGTCCACCCGGGACGAGGATATCGACGCCCTTCTCTCCACGATCCGCGCCTTATAGGCAGAAAGAGCCATGGAAAAATTTTTCCATGGCTCTTTTGTAACAATTTGCCCCAATCTGCATCCTATAAGCAGAAAGGAGGGAGAAGATGGAATCTTTTGAAGCGGTCTACGAGGAGCTGTTCCCACAGGTGTACCGGTATCTGTTGGTCCTGTGCGGCGACCGGGATCTGGCAGAGGAGTTGACCCAGGAGACTTTTTTTCAGGCCATCCAGCACATCGACAGCTTCCGGGGAGATTGCAAGCTCTATGTCTGGCTGTGTCAAATCGGCAAACGGAAATATCTAGCCGGATTGCGGCGGCAGAAGCGGAGCGGGGAGATGCCCAATCTGGAGCGCCAGCCCAGCCCCGACCAGTTGGAGGAACGGCTGCTGGACCGGGAATCCGCCATGGAACTTCACCGCCGGCTCCATGCCCTGCCCGAGCCCTATCGGGAGGTCTTTTCTCTCCGGGTATTTGGAGAGCTGTCCTTTGGAGAGATCGCTCAACTCTTTTCCAGGACAGAGAGCTGGGCCCGAGTAACATATCACCGGGCCAGATCAAAATTAAAGGAGGAAGATCAATGAACTGCAAAATCATTCAGGATCTGCTGCCCCTGTACCGTGATGAGGTATGCAGCCAGGAGAGCCGCCAGGCGGTAGACGAGCATATTCAAAGTTGTCCCCACTGTGCCGAGGTCCTACGCGAGATGGGAAGGGAGGAAAATCTGGACAGGGAGACAGCGGATGTGGACCGGGAAAAGGCCCAAGTCATAGCGGGCGTCAAACGCCGCTTCTCCCGCCGGAAACGCCTGTCTGTGCTGGCCACAGCGGCTGCCATGCTGGCCATGTTCCTGGTGTTCACCGCCGCCGCCGATGTAGAGCGGCCCGTGCCGTACCAGGAGGGCATGGTGGACGTCTCCCTGGCTTCAGACGGCGTCATCGACATCTACTACTATGGGGGAAATTACGCCTCGTTCCGGGTACTGGACCGGGAGATCGATGGACGGACGGCGGTCTATCTGTGCTATACCAAAAATATCAAATCCAACCTTACTCCCCTGTTCAGCCACGCAGGCAGGCCTGAATCCTCCGGCCACTTGTCCATTGGGAATGGGCTGCTGCTGGACACCGTAAAGGGGGCCGCTGTCCAGATTCCCTCCCAGGATCAAATTCAGGAGGTGTATTATCTGGCGGGAGACTATGCCGCTTTAGAGGATATGGGCGAGGCGGAATTTTCCGCTGCCACCGATGGAGCGGTCCTCCTCTGGCAGCGGAGTTAAGCTCCAGGCGACAGCAAAGGCCGGCGCACAGTCTGTGCGCCGGCCTTCTCTACTGTTACTGGTCCTTCATCAACAGGTACATAACTGCCTTCTGGGCGTGGAGGCGGTTCTCTGCCTCGTCGAATATCTCGTTTGCGTGGGCCTCAAAGACCTCGGCTGTGATCTCCTCTCCCCGGTGGGCGGGCAGACAGTGCTGCACCATGCAGCCGGGGTTGGCCAGCGCCATCAGCCCGTCGTTGATTTGATAGCCCGCAAATGCCTTTTCCCGAACGGTCTTCTCCCCCTCCTGGCCCATGGAGGCCCACACGTCGGTGATCAACACATCGGCCCCTGCCGCCGCCTCCTGGGGGGTGCGGAACAGAGAGAAGTGGAAACCGGGGTCGCTCCTGGCAAAGTCCAGCACCTGGGAATCGGGATCGTAGCCCTCGGGGCAGGCGATTGACACCTCCATCCCCGTCTTCAGCCCGCCTACGATCAGGGAGTTGGCCATATTGTTGCCGTCCCCAATGTAGCACAGCTTCAGTCCTTCCAGCACCGCCTTATGCTCTCGAATAGTCAGCAGGTCGGCCAGCACCTGGCAGGGATGGCAGAAGTCGGTCAGGCCATTGATGACCGGGATCTTGGTGTTCCGGGCCAGCTCCTCCACCTCGTCCTGGCCAAAGGTGCGGATCATAATTCCGTCACAGTAGCGGTCCAGCACTCTGGCCGTATCCTCAATAGGCTCCCCTCGGCCGATCTGACTCTCCTTGCCAGACAGGAACAGGGCGTGGCCGCCCAGTTGGAACATCCCTGTTTCAAAGGACACCCGCGTGCGGGTGGAGTTTTTCTCAAAGATCATGGCCAAGGTCTTGCCCTTGAGATAATCCCTGTGGATGTTGTGCTTCTGCTCGTACTTCAACTGGTCCGCCGTATTCAGGATCAGGGTGATGTCTTCCTGGGACAAATCCAGCAGCTTTAACAAATCTTTTTTCATATCAAATCACCAATCTTTGCAGGAGGGAGGCGTGAAGATGGAGTATCTCTCCACCCCTCACTTTTCTCTCTCCACTCTATCATAACAGCGCCGCTTTCATAATGGACAGCCCCTTGTCCATCTCCTCCTGGGTGATGGTCAGGGGGGGCAGCAGCCTCAAGCCGGGTCCCGCAGTGAGAATGAGCAGGCCGCTCTCGATAAGCTTGGCGGCCAGCTGGCTGTTGGTTTGCTCCCCCACCACATCGATGCCGATCATCATCCCCAGCCCCCGAGTCTTGCCCAGGCAGGGCAGCTCCATGGCTTTGATGGCCTGGCGGAGATACGCCCCTTTCTCCTTCACTTGGGCCAAAAAGGCGTCGTCCATCCGGTCCAGTACATGGCAGGCGGCGGCGGCGGCCACAGGGTTGCCCCCGAAGGTGGTGCCGTGAGTGCCGGGAGAGAACACCTCTCTGCACTTCTCATTGGCCATGATGCCGCCGAAGGGCAGTCCGCCAGCGATGCCCTTGGCGAAGGACACCACATCAGGCTGGATGTGATACTGCTGGAAGGCAAACAGGGAGCCGGTACGGCCCATGCCGCTCTGAACCTCATCGACAAGGAGCAGCCAATCCCGCTTGGCGCACAGCTCCGCCACTTTTTGGACGAACTCCAGGTCCAGGGGCAGTACCCCTCCCTCTCCTTGGACCAGTTCCATCATGACGGCGCACACGTCATGGCCGGCCACCGCTTCCACGCTATCCAGGTCGTTGGCATCGGCATAGCGGAACCCCTCGGTGAAGGGGAAAAAGTAGTTGTGGAACTTATCCTGCCCCGTGGCCGCCAGAGTCGTGATCGTGCGTCCGTGGAAGGAGTTACGGAGGGTAATGACCGTTCCGCGGCCCTTGCCATACCGATCAAAGGAGTATTTCCGGGCCAGCTTGATCATGGCCTCGTTGGCTTCCGCCCCGGAGTTGCCAAACATCACATTGGACATTCCGGTGCGGACACACAGCTTGTGGGCCACCTTGGCATAAGGCTCGGTGTAAAACAGGTTGGAGATATGTCCCAGCTTGGCCGCCTGGGTGGAAACGGCCTCCACCCAGCCCGGATCGCCGTATCCCAGCGAGCACACACCGATGCCGGCGGAAAAGTCAATATACTCCTTTCCGTCCACAGCCCAGACAGTAGCCCCTTTTCCGTGGTCAATGGCCACCTGGAAGCGGCCATAGGAGTGCATCACATACTGCTCGTCCAGAGCCTTGATCTCTTCAAAGGTCATGGTGTTCCCCCTTCAATCATATCCCCGCGAAACATCTTTTCCGCAAGGAATTCCGACACTCATCGGCGCGGAATCATAATTTTCTCTCGTTATCCTCCAGGATGGCACCGGAAATGTGACATCTCCCACGAAATTCCTCCCGACGGTCTCGAAAGAAATCGAGGGTAAATTCATGCGATCCCTCTCCGCCAGATGCCGACGCCATTTAGGGGCGCCTTTAGTTGGTCAGCATGGTGCCGATGCCCGCGTCGGTGAGCAGCTCCATCAGCAGGGAGTGGGCCACCCGGCCATCCAAAATAACCGCCGACTTGACGCCGGAACGGACAGACTCCACGCAGCATTCCACCTTGGGGATCATCCCTCCAGAAATGACTCCCTCCCGCACCAGGGCAGGGACAGAGGAGAGTTGCAGCTCGGGGATCAGGGTGGCCTCATTCTTGGGATCCCGGAGCAGGCCGCGCACATCGGTAAGCAGGATCAGCTTCTCCGCCTCAAGGGCCACAGCCAGCTTGGCGGCGGCAGTGTCGGCGTTAATATTGTAGGACACCTCCGCATCTACCCCCTGGGCCACTGTGGCTACCACAGGGATATAGCCGTCATTCAGGGCGTCAATGACCGGGGCGGCGTCCACCTTGGTGATATCCCCCACCTGGCCGTATTTGTCATCCAGCTTTTTCGCTTGGAGAAGGGCACCGTCCAGGCCGCACAGCCCCAAAGCCCGGCCTCCCAAGCGGTTCAGAGTGGCTACCAGGTCCTTATTCACCCGGCCGCACAGGACCTGCTGGACAATATCCATCGTCTCCTCGTCTGTATAGCGCAGTCCGTCCACGAATTTTGACTCCTTGCCCAGCTTTTTCAGCATCTCGCTGATCTCCGGGCCGCCGCCGTGAACCACCACTACCCGGATCCCCACCAGGGACAGCAGAATGATGTCGGAGATGACGGCGTGGCGCAGCTCATCAGAAACCATGGCGTTGCCGCCGTATTTCACCACGATGGTCTTACCAGTGAATTTTTGAATATAAGGCAGGGCCTCAGCCAGCACCTGGGCCCGGTCGATCTCATTAAAGGACATGGGACAGATCCCTCCTCATTTTTTATCAAGCAGCTTCCCCATCCGAGGGATGGCCGCCGCCAAAAGCAACAGCCCGCAGAAAGCGGCCGTTCTGATCCCCTCGTCCCGGAAGCTGGAGCCGTACCAGTAGTAGGACATTCCCACTTTGTCGTTGGGGTACAGGATCACCCCCAAGGCGCGGAGCACGCCGTACAGCAGCCCGGCGCTCAACCCCAGAACGAGAAGGCCAGCGCACCATCTCCCCACCCGGCTTTTTATTCCCCGGCGTGACAGCACCCCTAGGACTACTGCCGGAAGAAGATAGATGGGAAGCTTCAGGAGCAGCTCCGCCCCCAAGTCCTTCACCAATGCAGCCATCTCAGCGCAGCGCCTCCCATTTTCCAGGATCAGGTGCGGTAGTCGCCGTTAATTTTCACATAGTCATACGTCAGGTCGCAGCCCCAGCACTCCGCGCTGTCCTCCCCCTCGTGGAGGTCCACGGCAATGATGACCTCCTTCTGAGACAGGACCTCCTTGGCCTTGGCCTCGTCAAAATCTACGGCCTCACCCTGTTTACAGACCAGGAGTTCCCCTGCGGCAGAGCGGAACGTCACGTCCACATGCTCCGGGCGGAAGGGGGCTTTAGAGTACCCCATGGCGCACAGCACCCGGCCCCAGTTGGCGTCGGCGCCAAACATGGCCGCCTTCACCAAGGAGGAGCCCACCACCGACTTGGCCAGACGCTCGGCGCTCTCCTCGCTGCGGGCGCCGGACATGAGGCAGGTGATCAGCTTGGTGCACCCCTCGCCGTCGGCCGCGATAGACCGGGCCAGATAGCGGCACACATGGTCCAGGGCAGCCACAAAGATCTCGTAGTCTCCGTCCTTCCACTCGATAAGGGTGTTGCCCGCCAGACCGTTGGCCAGCACCGCACAGGTGTCGTTGGTGGAGGTATCCCCGTCCACGGTCACCCGGTTAAAGGTTCTCGCTGCCACCTGGTGCAAAGCATCGGATAGAAGTTCGTGGGTAATGGCGCAGTCAGTGGTGATAAAGGCCAGCATGGTGCCCATGTTCGGATGAATCATGCCGGAGCCCTTGGCGATAGCCCCCATCCGCACCTCTTTCCCGCCCAGCTCAAAAGAAATCGCAATCTCTTTTTTCGCTGTATCCGTCGTCATAATGGCATTGGCCGCGCTGTCGGAGCCGTCCCTACCCAAAGCGGCGGCTGCCTTTGGCATACCTGCCTGAATCACACCGATGTTGATCGTTTTTCCGATGACTCCGGTGGAGGCCACCACAAAGTCCTCTGGCTGGCGGCCGGTGGCCTGGGCGGCGGTAGCGCACATGGCCTGGGCGTTCTCGTGGCTCAAAGGGCAGCAGGCATTGGCGTTGCCGCTGTTGGCCACCACACCCCAGGCGGTTCCGTCCTCCAGGTGGTCCATGGTGACATACACCGGGGCGGATTTCACCCGGTTCAGGGTATAGACGGCGGCGGCAGCGCACTCCCGCTCCGACAGGATCAGGGCCAGGTCGTTCTTATCCGGGCTGCTGCTGGCCTTGACGCCACAGTGGACACCGGCGGCCTGGAAGCCCCGGGCGGCACACACGCCGCCGGAAATTTCATTCAACATGAGGGATACCCTCCTTTTATTTCATCGGGGCGCACAGTGCGCGCCCCACCGCAGGACACGCTATTACAGGCTAAGTCCGGCAGTTTCTTCAAACCCCATCATAATGTTCATATTCTGGACCGCGGCCCCCGACGCTCCTTTTCCCAGATTATCAAACTGGGCAGTAAGCAGCGTCTGCTCCTGCGTTCCGGAAACCGTGATCTCCAGGCTGTCCTTTCCCGCAAGCTGGCTGGTATACAGCCGGGGACCGGTCCCTCCGAAGGGGGTGACCTGGACCAGCTTCTGGTCCTGGTAGTAGCCGGCCAGCAGATCGTGGACGTCCTGGGCATTGGGCGTACCCTTCAGCAGATGGTTCTGGAGCATAACAGTGGTCGCCATCCCCTTGTAGATATCCCCCAGCACCGGCAGAAAATTGGGTGGAAAGTCCAGGCCCGCCACCTGACGCATCTCAGGCAGGTGCTTGTGACACAGGCCAATGGCGTAAGGAGCCGGAGAGTCCAGCAGAGGGTCCCGGTCCGGTGCCTCATACTCAGCAATCATCTTCTTTCCTCCGCCAGAGTAGCCGGTGAGGGAGTAACAGGATAAGGGGTAGTCCCTGGGCAGCACCCCCAGCTCTATCAGGGGGGCCACCGTGGACAAAAAGCCAGTGGCGTGACACCCTGGGTTGGCCACTCGGGAGGAGAACTTGATGCGCTGGCGCTGGCCGGGCAGCAGTTCGGCAAAGCCATATACCCAGCCCTCCGCCGTCCGGTGGGCGGTGGAAGCGTCAATAATTCGGGTCTTAGGGTTTTCTATGAGGGACACCGCCTCCACAGCGGCGGCGTCAGGCAGACACAGGAACACCAGGTCGGCGGCGTTGAGGAATTTCTTTCTCTCCTCTGTGTCCTTTCGCTTATCCTCGTCGATAAGGAGCAGCTCGATGTCCTCCCGGCCGCCCAGCCGCTCATAGATCTGCAGGCCGGTGGTGCCCTCCTTACCGTCGATATATACCTTTGGCTTACTCATATGGACCACCTGGATTTCTTTGAAATGATAGTTCTATTATGGTCTAACCTGGGAATTTTTGCAATGGCTTATTTGCGCTCTGCCACAAATTCTTCAATCAGGGCGATCTGCTTCTCCACGCTCTCCTTCGCCGGGCCGCCATAGACCTTTCTTTCATTCACACAGGTCTTGAGGGCCAGGGCCTGGTACACGTCCTCATCAAACAGGGAGGAGATGGCCCGGAAGTCCTTTAAGGTCAGCGTATCCAGGGTGTCCCCCGTCTTGATGCACAGGTTGACCAGCCGGCCCACGATCATATAGGCCTCCCGGAAGGGCAGCCCCTTTTTCGTCAGGTAGTCGGCACAGTCGGTGGCGTTGATGAAGCCGCCGGCCGCTGCCTTGGCCATATTCTTAGGCCGCACGGTCAGGGTATCCACCATGGCGGCAAACACGGGCAGGCACAGCTCCACCGTGTCAATGGCGTCAAAGACGGCCTCCTTGTCCTCCTGCATATCCTTGTTGTAGGCCAGGGGAAGGGACTTCATCACAGTAAGCAACGTGACCAGGGCACCGTACACCCGCCCAGTCTTGCCCCGCACCAGCTCGGCCACGTCTGGGTTCTTCTTCTGAGGCATGATGGAGGAACCAGTGGAGTAGGCGTCGTCCAGGTCCGCGAACTTGAACTCCCAGGAGCACCACAGCACGATCTCCTCAGAGAACCGAGACAGGTGCATCATCAGGATGGACAGGGTGGACAGCAGCTCGATGGCGTAGTCCCGGTCGGACACTGAGTCCATGGAATTGTCGGTTGGTTTTTTAAAGCCCAGAGCCTGGGCAGTGGCGAAGCGGTCCACCGGATAGGTAGAAGTGGCCAGGGCGCCCGCCCCCAGGGGGCACTCGTCCAGCCGCTCCAGGCAGTCCTCCAGCCGGGTGACGTCCCGCTTGAACATGTTAGCGTAGGCCATCATGTAGTGAGCAAAGGTGGTGGGCTGGGCCCGCTGAAGGTGGGTATAACCCGGCATGACGGTGTCTAGGTTGGCCTCGGCCTTTTTGACCAGGACCTCCTCCAGCGCCAACACCTGGCCAATGATAACAGGGATTTCCTCCTTGACATACAGCCGGGTGTCCACCGCCACCTGGTCGTTCCGGGAACGGCCGGTGTGGAGGCGCTTGCCCGCGTCGCCGATGCGCTGGGTCAGCATGGCCTCGATGTTCATGTGGATGTCCTCGTTGTCCAGGGAGAACTCCACCTTGTCGTCCTCAATGTCAGCCAGGATAGCCTTCAGGCCCTCTACGATCTTTTCCGCCTCATGCGCCTCGATGATCCCCTGCCTGCCCAGCATCTGGGCGTGGGCGATGGAGCCCTGGATATCCTGCCGATACAGCCGGGCGTCAAAACCGATAGAGGAGTTAAAATCGTTCACCAGTGTGTCAGTTTCCTTTTGAAATCTTCCTGCCCATAACTTCATGTCAGTTACCTCACAAATATTAAGAATAGAATGGAGAGCGAAGATATTGGGCTTATCTCCACTCTCCACTCTTAAATATTACAGCTTGCCCTGCTCTCTTAGCGCCTGTACCTTGTCGGGAAGGCCCCACAGGTTGATAAAGCCCTGGGAGTCCTTCTGGTCATAGTCGCTCTCCTCAAAGGTCACCAGATTCTCTGAGTACAGGGTGCAGGGCGAGGTGATGGAAGAGGTGATGATATTGCCCTTGTAGAGCTTCAGCTTCACAGTGCCGGTGACGTACTTCTGGGTATCCACGGCGAAGGCGGTCAGGGCCTCCCGCAGGGGGGTAAACCACTTGCCATTGTACACCAGATCGGCAAAGTCCACCGCCAGCTTCTGCTTCATGTGCTTGGTATCCTTGTCGATGGTGATCTGCTCCAGCACCTCGTGGGCCCGGTAGAGGATGGTGCCGCCGGGAGTTTCGTACACGCCCCGGTCCTTCATGCCCACCAGCCGGTTCTCCACGATGTCCAGCAGGCCGATGCCGTTGGCCCCGCCCAGCTCGTTGAGCTTGCGGATGATGTCGGACGCCTTCATCTTCTCCCCGTCAATGGCCACAGGCCATCCCTTCTCAAAGTCCAAGGTGACATAGGTGGGGGCATCTGGTGCCATGGCGGGGGACACGCCCATCTCCAGGAAGCCGGGCTTGTCATACAGGGGCTCGTTAGCGGGGTCCTCCAGGTCCAGCCCTTCGTGGGACAAGTGCCACAGGTTTTTGTCCTTGGAATAGTTGGTCTCCCGGCTGATCTTCAGGGGGACGTTGTGGGCTTCGGCGTAGTCGATCTCCTCGTCCCGGCCCTTGATGTCCCACTCCCGCCAGGGGGCGATAATCTTCATCTCAGGGGCAAATCTCTTGATAGCCAGCTCGAACCGGACCTGGTCGTTGCCCTTGCCGGTGCAGCCGTGGCAGATGGCGTCGGCGCCTTCCTTCTTGGCGATCTCCACCAGCCGCTTGGCAATGATGGGCCGGGCAAAGGCGGTGCCCAACAGATAATCCTCGTACTTGGCCCCCATCATCATGGACGGAATGATAACGTCGTCAACCATCTCGTCGGTCAGGTCCTCGATATACAGCTTAGAGGCGCCAGTCTTGATAGCCTTCTCCTCCAGCCCGTCCAGTTCAGTGCCCTGCCCCACATCGCCGGAAACAGCGATGATCTCAGGGTCATTATAGTTCTCCTTCAACCAGGGGATGATGATGGATGTATCCAGACCGCCGGAGTAAGCCAGCACTACTTTTTTTACTTGAGCCATGATTTTTCCCTCCAAATCTCAGTGCGGGGCGCGCTTTTTCCTCTGTCTGGTGCTCTGCGCCGTCCGCTCTGCTTTCCATGGCAACAGTCTACCACTCCCCTAATGTAATTGCAAGAGGTTATTTGCATTAATATGCATATGCTAACAATTATTTTCCATATATATTCACCAAAAATGAATATATATTTGAATATTCCGTTTATTTATTCAATTTAATGCAAAAAAACATCCCCGGTCCGGGGACCGGGGATGTTTTGTGGGCTTTAGCCGGCCTGGATGGCGGCGGAGATGGCGTCAAAGACCGTATCCTGGTCCTCACACATAACCATCAGGATGGTGCCGTCCTCCAGAGTTTCCAGTCTGGCGTTCTTAGCTACCTCGTACTGGTCAGCCAGATACATCTCAAAGCTGCTCTTCTGTTGGTCGATGTAGCCCTGCAGCCCCTCTTTCACAGCGTCGGCCTTCCCCTCGGCGGGCATGACGGCGGCGATGGCGTAAGCCTTGACATTCATCATGGAGGCACTGATCCCAAAAGCGGTCATATCGCCAGTATCCAGCCCCAGCATCTCAAGGAGCATAGCGGAGCCGTCGTCCTCTTTTTTCTCTGTGATCACAGGGTTATACTCCACCATCTCGCCGCCGTTGTCTGTGATGGCAGTATGGTAGAGCTGGGCCAGTTCCTCCGGGCTCTTGTCAGACGTGGTCCCGCCGTTTCCGGAGCAGCCAGACAGCCCGGTGACAGCCAGGGCCAGGACAAGGGCAAGCGTTAAAATCTTCTTCATAACATAATCCTCCGTTTTGTCGTAAAGTTTCAGCCTATTTAGCTTTCCCTCTATTAGACGGCCCCTATCCCAAAAAGTTCCCTCCTTTTCCGTTTTTTATCATGTGCGGATAACAGGCCGGGAGGCCGCCGGCAGAAACCGGCGGCCTCCCGCGGGATGAAAAAATCAGATGGGAAAGATTAGGCGCACAGTGGTTCCATGCCCAGGGGCGCTCTCCAGCCTGATTGCGGCGTTGTGCAGGGCGGCGCCATGCTTGACGATGGACAGGCCCAGACCGGTCCCTCCGATCTCCTTGGAATGGCTCTTGTCCACCCGGTAGAATCGCTCAAAGACCCGCTCCTGGTCCTCGGCCGGGATACCGATGCCAGTGTCGGCCACGGACAGCTCTATCTCTTTCTCCCCTAGGGAGAGGTTCAGTGCCACGCTCCCTCCCGGACGGTTGTATTTGATCGCGTTGTCGCACAGGTTATACACCATCTCCTCCAGCACTGCCGGGATCCCGTGGATCGTAGCTGGCATCCCCTCTACGCTGACGCTCACGCCAGCCCGCTTGGCAGCGGGCTCCAGCCGCTCCATGACCCGGCGGCACAGCTCCAGCAGGTCCACTGGCGCCGTCTCCAGCCCCACGCCTCCCTCATCCAGGCGGGACAGGTGGATGATGTCCTCCACCAGGCTAATGAGTCGCTGGCTCTCCTTATAGATATCGCCGGCGAAACCCGCCACATCCTTCGGGTCCACCAGACCATCCTTGATGATCTCGGCCATGCCGGAGATGGCTGTCAGGGGAGTCTTCAGCTCATGGGACACGTTTGCGGTGAACTCTCGGCGCATCCGCTCCCCCTGCTCCCGCTCTGTTACGTCCAGCAGTACCAGGACCGCTCCGCTCACAGCTCCCTCCCGGAACACCGGGTCAGCCAGGAGATGGACACACCGGCCCTGGCGGTCCAGGCGGGTCTGTCCGCGCACCCCGTCCAGCACCTGCTCCACCACTCTGCGGAAGGCATCCGTCCGGTCCAGCGTCAGGACATTGGCCTCGCCCCCCGGCGGGATGGCGCCCAAAAGCCGCAGGGCGCCGGAGTTATAGGAGAGAACGCGGCCCTTTTGATCCAACAGCACAAAGCCCTCGGTCATGTTCTCGGTGAGGGCGGAAAATTCCTGTTGACGCTGGCGGAGCTGGTCCATCTGGCCCCGGATGGTGTCATTCTGCCGCCGGATCCTTGTCAACAGCGGGGAGAGCTCGTCATAGGTATCGCACTCCTCCGGGTGCTCCAGATCCAAGTCCAAAATAGGCCGGATGATCCCCTTGGACAGCCGGTTGGCCAGCACCGCGGCCAGGATCAGGGACAGGACCAGGATGATCAGCAGGGGCTGGACCATGGATACCAGCAGGACCACCACTGTATACTGGGCGCTGGCCAGACGGATGACGGAGCCGTCCTCCAGCCGCCGGGCTACATAAAATGTCTTTTCCGACAGGGTGGCCGACTGGCGCTGGGCCGTCCCCCGGGAACCATTCATCGCCTCACGGATCTCCTCCCGGTCGGCGTGATTCTCCATGGTGGAGGCGTCCGCCACACTGTCATAGAGGACCGTTCCATCCTCCCCTACCCAGGTGATGCGGCTGGAGGACTGGAGGCCGTCAAAATAGTCCATTCCCATGGACTCCACACCCCGGGCCACCAGCCACGCCTCGTTCTCCAGCTCACCGGTGATTTGGTCGCCGAAGTATTGGTACAGCACTCCCATGAACAGGGCCACTGACAGCAGAAATACGGACAGCCCTACCGCCATGGAATTGCGAAAGATCTTTGATGTCAAACCGCTACACCTCTCAATTCTGACGGCCTTGTCCTATTCCGATACCTTGTAGCCGATACCCCGGACTGTTTCGATGCAGGCGCCCGCCTCTCCCAGCTTTTGCCGCAGGGTGCGGATATGGACATCCACCGTGCGGCTGGCCCCGTCAAATTCATATCCCCAGATGGTATTAAGCAACTGGTCCCGGGTGAATACGGTGCCTCGCCGCTCCAGCAGCAGGCAGAGCAGCTGAAACTCCTTTAGGGTCAGGGTTACATCCCGCTCCCCATCCCGGACCACATGGCGGCCTGGGTCCACATAGAGAGCGCCCACTTGATAGGTCCTGCCTCCGTTCTCCCCCTGCCCGGAGTGGCGCAGGGCCGTACGGATGCGGGCCATCAGCTCCATCATGCCGAAGGGCTTGGCAATGTAGTCGTCCGCCCCCTGGTCCAGCCCCAGCACCTTGTCATACTCGGTGCTCTTGGCCGTCAGCATCAGGACCGGCAGCCTTCTGGTGTTGGAATCGGCCCGCAGGCGCTTCAGCACCTGCAGCCCGTCCTCCTCCGGCAGCATGATATCCAGCAGCACCAAGTCGGGCTGCCGCTCCTCCAGAGCGCGCCAAAAGCTGGAGGGGCGTTCAAAGCCCTCCGCCTCCATCCCCTGGCTGTTCAGGGTGTATACCACCAGCTTGCGGATACTGGCATCGTCCTCCAGAATATAGATCAAGGGGTCCACCTCATTCCAGTCTTGTTTCCCCGGCGGGAGAGGGACTGTGCCTTCTTCCCCATGCCGCCGTCCGGCAATCTTCTCTTTCAGTCATCCTCATAGTCCCCGGTGATGGCGTACTCCACCCACTGGGCGATATTGCAGGCGTGGTCGCCGATGCGCTCGAAATACTTGGCGATCATCAGCAGGTCCAGGCAGAGGCCGCCATTCTCCCCTCCGGCGATCAGCGCGGTCAGCTTTTCCCGGACGGACAGGAACAGGCTGTCCACCTGGTCGTCCTGGGCGATGACTGAGTGGGCCAGGGCCAGATCACCCCGGACAAAGGAGTCCACACTGTCCGTCACCATTTTAATGGCAGCCAGGGCCATCTCCTCCATGGGCACCTGCCGCAGAATGGAGCTTTTCTCCATATACCGGGCGATCTCAGCAATATCGGCGGCCTGATCCCCGATGCGCTCCATATCGGAAATCATCCGCAGGGCGGCGGATACGGCCCGCAGGTCCTTGGCCACCGGCTGCTGACGCAGGAGGAGCTTCATACACTGGCTCTCGATATCCCGCTCCTTGTGGTCGATGTCCTGCTCCAGGCTCCTGGCCCGCTCTCCCAGCTCTCGGTCTCCCTCCACATACGCCTTGGTGGCGGCGGAGATGGCCTCCTCGCACAGGGCTCCCATTTTAATCAGTTCTACATTCAGCTGCTCCAGCTGTTCATTAAAACGGTTCCTCATATCAGCCAAACCTCCCGGTGATGTAGTCCTCGGTTCTCTTGTCCTGGGGCATGGAGAATATTTGCTCCGTCTCTCCAAATTCCACCAGCTCCCCCATGAGGAAAAAGGCGGTATTATCTGAAATACGGGCGGCCTGCTGCATGTTGTGGGTCACCATAATGATAGTATAGTCTTTTTTCAGCTCTGAGGCAAGGTCCTCTATCTTGGAGGTAGAGATGGGGTCCAGGGCGGAAGTGGCCTCGTCCATCAGCAGTACGTCCGGCTTGACGGCCAGGGCTCTGGCAATGCACAGCCGCTGCTGCTGGCCGCCGGACAGGCCCAGGGCGGACTTCTTCAGCCGGTCCTTCACCTCTTCCCAGATGGCGGCCCCCCGAAGGGACTGCTCCACGATCTCGTCCAGCTTCACACGGTTGCGGATCCCATGGGTCCGGGGGCCATAGGCCACGTTGTCATAGATAGACATGGGGAAGGGGTTGGCTTTCTGGAACACCATGCCGATGCGGCGGCGCAGATCGGTTACATCCCTGCCTGGGGCGTATACCTCCTCCCCCCGATAGGTCAGGGATCCAGTGATTTTCACCCCCGGAATCAGGTCGTTCATCCGGTTAATGGTCCGCAGAAAGGTGGACTTTCCGCAGCCGGAGGGGCCGATCAGGGCGGTGATCTGCCGCTCCGGCAGGTCGATCATAATATTTTTCAAGGCATGGTTCTCGCCATAATACAGATTTAGGTCCCGGGCGGACAGGATAGTATGGTCCATGGCTCTGTGCTCCTTTACTTCTTTAGCTTCTTCCCAACCAGGCTGGCGGACAGGTTGATAACCAGGGTGAGAATCATCAGGATGGCCGCGATGGCAAAGGCGATATCCGTCCGGCCCCGCTCGTTGGCGTAAAGGTATAGGGCCACGGTAAGGGTGGCGGAGGAGTTATTCAGCGCCTCGCCAAAGCTGTACAGCACTGTGCCGAAGCCAGCGGTGAACAGCAGGGCGGCCGACTCGCCCACGATACGGCCCACAGCCAGGATACAGCCGGTGACGATCCCGTCCACAGCGTTGGGCAGCACGACGGTGCGAATCATATGCCACTTGCCGGCCCCCAGGCCCAGGGCCCCCTCCCGGTAGCTCTGGGGAACAGTCTTCAGGCTCTCCTGGGTGGTGCGGATGATGGTGGGCAAAATCATGACCACCAGCGTCAGGCCGCCGGCCAGGATGCCCGCCTTCAGTCCCATAAGCTGGATAAAAACCATCATGCCCACCAGGCCGAAGATGATGGAAGGGATCCCGGTGAGGGTTTCGGCGGCAAATTCGATGATAGCGGCCAAACGCCGGTTGGAGGCATACTCCGTCAGATAGATGGCAGCGCCCACCCCCAGTGGCAGGACGATAGCCATGGACAGCACAATGATGTAGATGGTGCTGGCGATGTGGGGCAGGATGCCGGTGGTTCCCTTGAGCATACTGGTCTGGGTGGACAGCAGCTCCCAGGTGACTAAGGGAAGTCCCCGGACGAAGATATAGCCGATGAGAAAGACCAGCAGGGCGCACACCAGCAGGCCACACAGGTAGAGCAGGGCACGAAGCCCCCGGTCGTAGAGCCAGCGCCTCTTAGACAGCTTTTCCATGGCTTCAGCCCTCCTTTTTGTTCTTGATGAACAGGTTAAGGATCACGTTGATGAGCATAATAAAGAGGAACAGCACCAGACCCACGGAGTACAGGGCCTGCCGCCACAGGGTACCCACTCCGGCATAGGACATTTCAGAGGCGATAGCTGTGGTCAGGAACCGCACGGGGGTAAACAGGCTGTCCGGCATATTGGGTACATTGCCGGACACCATGATGATGGCCATGGCCTCACCGATGGCCCGCCCCACCCCCAGCACCACAGCGGTTGCCACGCCGGACCGGGCGGCGGGCAGAGTCACCCGGAAGATGGTCTCAATGTGGGTGGCCCCCAGGGCCAGACTGGCCTCCTCATACTCCTTGGGCACCGCCCGGAGGGAGGTCTCCGCCACGTTGACAATGGAAGGCAGAATCATGATGGCCAGCACCACAATAGCGGCCAGCAGGCTGGCGCCGGAGGCCAGCTCGAAGGTTCGCTGGATGGCGGGGACCAGGACGATCATACCCACCAGTCCGTAGACAATGGAGGGAATGCCCGCCAGCAGCTCCACGGCGGTACGGATGACTTTAGCCGCCTTGGGCGGCGCTACCTTGGCCAGAAACATGGCGGTCATCAGCCCAATGGGCACCCCCACCAGGACGGCGCCGGCCGTGCCGGCCACTGAGGTGAGGATGAAGGGCAGGATCCCGAACTTCTCCTGTTTGCCCGCCCACTCCGTTCCGAACAGGAAGTCGGTGACGCCAATCTCCAAAATGGCGGGCAGCCCGGCAATAATTAGATAAATACAGATAAAAAGCACACAGCCCACCGCTACAAAGCCGCACAATAGGAATACCATCTTGACGATGAATTCCATAGTGTCCCGGCCCCGGTGGAGACCGGAGGCCGGCTTGTGTTCCGCCCTAGAGGCGGCCCAGTCCATGACCTTCTCGCTTTCCAATGCCAAAACTCCTTTCGTTCAGCCCAACAGCCCCCACTCTATCAGCAGAGCGGAGGCTGTCGCGGAAGGATCTCTCAGAATCAGACCATGGGCACCGCGCCGGCGGCACGGATCAAGTCGGAAGCGGCGGCGGAGGTAGCCCAGTCAAACCAGGCTTGGGCGGCCTCACTCAAGGTCTCGCCCTCCTTGGTCACCAGGATGAAGGGGCGCTGGATCTCGTAGCTGCCGTCCAGCACGGTCTCCTCCGAGCAGGCGACACCGTTGACGGTGATGGCCTTGATGCCCTCCTGGCCCTCCACAGCGGAGAGGGAGGCGTAGCCAATGGCCTGGGGGTTATTCTTCACTGCCTCGATGACAGCGCCGGTTGAGGTCAGCTCCTGGGAGAGCACACAGAGGCCCTCCGTCCCGGTGATAGACTCAAAGCCGTCCCGTGTGCCGGAGCCGCCCTCCCGGCCGATGCAGGCGATGGCGCCGTCCGCGCCGCCCATTTCCGACCAGTTGGTGACCTCGCCCTTGAAAATCTGGGCAATCTGCTCCACGGTCAGGTCAGAGATGGCGGAGTCGGCGTTGACGATGATGGCGATGCCGTCCAGGGCCAGGGTGGTGCTCTTCAGACCGTCGGCCACCTCCTCGTCCTTCAGGGCGCGGGAGGCCAGGCCGATGTCGGCAGAGCCGTTCTTGGCGGCCTCGATGCCAGTGCTGGAGCCGGTGGGGTCGTAGGACGCCTTTACATCGGGGTGGTCGATCATAAACTGCTCATTCAGCGTCAGGACCACCTTTTCCATCGAGGTGGAGCCGTTGGTGGTAACGGAGCCGCTCAGGTCAGTCTGTGTATTGTTGTCTGTGCTCTGCGCCCCGGCGGCGGAGCCGGTGTTGGAGTTGCCGGTGCCGTTTGAATTGGAGCTGGAGTTATTGTTGCCGCCGCAGGCGGTCAGGGACAGGGCCATGACCAGCGCCAGACCCAGGCAAGTCAGTTTTTTCATCTTCGTGATTACTCCTTTTTATTCTGTCTTGGTTCTTTTGATCTGTGCTACGGTGCCCAGTATAAAAAAGGAATGTAAAATGCGAAACACCACCTCTGTTAAGTCTTTGTAAAATCCCGTCTCAATGTAAAAAAAGAGGGCTCTAGCGCGTAAAACGCGCCAAAGTCCTCAGAAAAGCCGGCCCGGACCGCAGTGCGGTCCGGGCCGGCTTTATCGGTTATCTCTGACTGCGCAGGGGTCAGCTCCGCTCCTCGACGGGGTCTCGATCCCGGAACAGCAGGGAAACACACCATACAGCGGACAGGCCCACTAGGGCATATACTACCCGGCTGACCAAGCTGCCGGCCCCGCCGCAGGCGAAGGCCACCAGGTCGAACTGGAACAGTCCCACGCTGCCCCAGTTCAGCCCGCCAATGATCAGCAGGGTCAGGGCGATCTTATCCATGACCATATCAGGTCACCTCCTCGGATCAAGTTCCACAGGTAGTTTGACCAGATAAGGGCAGTCTATGCACACGGAAAATATTTCCAATCAACAGTCTACTTCAAGGACTTGGGTCCAAAGCCGTGGGGCAGCAGTTGGGACAGTTTGGTCTCAACGAAGGCGCCGTCCCCACGGGCACACAACACACGCAGATCCGGGGCAAACTCGTAGAGCATCTGCCGGCAGGAGCCGCAAGGCCAACAGTAGTCCTCCCCCCTGCCGGCGATGGCGATGGCGAGGAAGTCCTCCCGGCACCCCTCACTGACCGCTTTTAGCAGAGCGGTGCGCTCGGCGCAGATGGTGGAGCCGAAGGCGGCGTTTTCCACATTGCAGCCGGTAAACACCCTGCCATCCCCGCACAGCAGAGCGGCTCCCACCGGAAAATGGGAATACGGCACATAGGAATATTGGTGCATCTCAAAGGCCTTGTCCACCAGTTCTTGATCTGTCATTCTATTTTCCTCCTATTCCGCCACATCTATCCCCAAGATGCGGGCCACCACCGCCGCCTGATGGGGAGCAATCCTGGCTCCCTTCAGCTCGGCGCAGCTGGCCGACAGGGAGATGCTGTCTATGGTGCACCGGGACAAGTCGGTTCCCTTCAGTGAGGTTCTGAACAGCTCCGCTCCCGTCAGGTCCACCTTTTCCAGCGTCAGCTCCTTCACCACAGCGCTGGACAGGGTGGTCTCCCGCAGGTCACAGCACTCCAGCTTTGCGCTCCTCCACTGGCTCTCATTGAAGTTGGAGTAACGGAGCAGCGTATCCTTCCAACCGCACTCCCTTATCCTGGCCCCGCGGAAGTCGCTGCCCTCGGCCTTACATTCTAGGAGGGCGGTATCCCGCCAGCAGCTGTTTCCAAAGCGGCACTGAACCAACTGGCAGCTATGGAACAGGCATCGCTCAAGGACAGCGCCGGAAAAATCGCAGTCTGTAAAGCGGCAGCCATGGAAATGGCAGTCCCGCAGCTCCAGCTCCGACAGGTCCAGTCCCTTCAGCTCCTGGCGGAGCTGAGTCAGACGACATATCTGGTCGTCCTCCTCCCTGGCCTGGGCCAGAGCGTCTAAAAATCCTATTTCTTCCACGCTCGCCTTTCCACCCTTTTTATTTTTAGGATACTCCAGGACAAAAAAACTTGCAATCCCATTTTGAAAGTATTATAATGAGGGCCGGCTCCAGCCGTGGGATGGGGCCAAACAACAAGGGAGCTCGCAAACGGGCTGAGAGGAAGCTGTGCGCTTCGACCTGTGACCTGATTTGGGTAATGCCAACGTAGGGAGATAGTTTTTTCGGCTGATGCCGTGGGAACGTCTTTCTAAGAGGTAAAAGACAGGCCCACGGCATTTTACGTTTTAGGAGGAAATATCGATGCAGCAGATCCAAGCAAAAACCCAGCTCCGAACCAAGAAGATGGTGCTTACCGCCATGCTGGCCTGCCTGGCCTTCGTATTGAACACCTATGTCTACTTTCCATCCATGGCGCCCTTCCAGCACTTCGTGGATGTGATCGCCGCCGTCCTGCTGGGGCCGTGGTACGCCTGCGCCGCCGCCTTTCTATGCGGGATCATGCGGATGATGTCCGGCCGGACCATTCAGGCAGTGGTCGGCGCCGTTTTTGGACCCATCCTGGGCGGACTCATCTATCAAAAGACCCATAACATCTGGCTGGTCCTGGTGGGTGAGGTAGCTGGCACCGGCCTGCTGGGGGCCATGACCGCCTATCCGCTGATGAAGCTGTTTTACGGCCTGGACGCCCAGTCCCCTCTGTACTACATCCCCCTCTATACCCCCGCCGCCCTGGTGGGAGGCGGCATGGGGGTGGCCGCTCTGCTCATCTTCAAGCGGTCCGGCCTGCTGAACCGGATGCTGGCCGAGCTGGGCCGGGAGGCGCCTCATGGTTGATTTTTCCAACGCCCTGCATCTGGTCCGTGAGCGGGCTCCCCTGGTCCAGTGCATCACCAATTTCGTCACAGTAAACGACTGCGCCAACATTATCCTAGCCGCCGGCGGCTCCCCCTCTATGGCTCATGACATCCGAGAGGTGGAGGACGCCGTGTCTTGGGTGCGGGCCTTAGTGTGCAACATGGGGGCCATCGAGGACATAGACGCCATGGTGCTGGCCGGGAAACGTGCTAACCAGCTTGGAACGCCGGTGGTACTAGATCCAGTGGCCGCCGGTGGCACCCGCCTTCGGCGGGAATCCGCCAGGCGGCTTTTGGAGAAGGTACGGTTTACCGCCATCCGGGGCAACGCCTCGGAGATCCGCAGTCTGGCCGGCCAGGAGGCGTCCGGCAGCGGGGTGGATGCGGCGGCGGCCGACACCGTGTCTCAGGACAGCCTACCTGCCGCTGTCCAGACGGTTGCGGGGCTGGCCCGGCGCATTGGCGGCATCATCGCCCTGTCCGGTCCTCTGGATGTCATCTCTGACGGGGAACAGACTATGGTCCTCCGAAATGGCTGCCCCACCATGGCCCGCATCACCGGCAGCGGTTGTATGCTCACCTCCCTGATCGGCGCCTTCTGCGGCGCCATGCCGTCGGACCCCTTTGCCGCTGTCTGTACCGCCATGGCCGCCATGGGCGTGTGCGGTGAGGCGGCCGAGGCCCGCCGGCTGAAAAACGGCACGGGAAACGCCACCTTCCGCACTGATCTCATCGACGCGGTGTTCAACCTGACTGAAAAACAACTGACAGAGGGTGTAAGATATGAAATTTACTAGGGATGAAATCCGCCGGTCCATGCTGCTCTATGCCATCAGTGACCGCACATGGCTGAAGGAGGGGGAGAGCCTGGCCGATGTCTGCCGCCGTGTGCTGGACAGCGGGGCCACCTTCCTCCAGATTCGGGAGAAGGACCTGGAGCCCGGCCGCTTTGCCCAGGAGGCGGAGGAACTGCGCCAGCTTTGCCAGCGGCGGAACGTCCCCTTTGTGGTCAACGACAGCGTGGAGATTGCCCTGTCCTGCGGCGCCGACGGCGTCCATGTGGGACAGTCCGACCTCAGGGGGAGGGACATCCGCGCCCTCATCGGGGCGGACCGCATTTTAGGCATCTCCGCCGGCACAGTGGCCGAAGCTAAGGCCGCTCAGGAAGCCGGGGCTGACTACATCGGCGTAGGCGCTGTATTCGGCACCAGCACCAAGAAGGACGCCCGGAACCTGACGGTGGAGGCCCTGCGGGACATCGTCCGGGCCGTGTCCATCCCTGTGGTGGCCATCGGCGGTATCAACGCAGGCAATATCGCCCAGCTGAAGGGCAGCAATGTGGACGGTGTGGCTGTCATCTCCGCTATTTTCGGCGCGGAGGACCCAGGCGCGGCCACGTCCCAATTGCTGGCGCTGGCAAAGGACATGGTGGCCGCCCATGGATAAAGCCTTTGCCATTTTCGACATGGACGGGACCCTGGTGGACTCCATGGACTACTGGCGTGGTCTGGCCCGGGAGTATCTGGCCCGGCAGGGACTTGCCCCCTCCCCCGAGCTGCTGGAGCGGATCAAGCCTATGACCATGACCCAGTCGGCGGAGCTGTTCATCCGCACCTTTGGACTGTCCGGCACTCCCCAAACTCTCGCTGGGGAGATGAACGCCATGATTGAGGCGCACTACCGGGGAGACATCCCCTTGAAAGAGGGGGTTGCCCTCTACCTAGACCGGCTTCGCCGGGATGGGGTGCGGATGTGCGTGGCCTCAGCCACCGCCCTCCCGCTGATGAAAGCCTGTCTGGATCGGCTGGGGGTGCTGGACTATTTTGACTTTCTTCTCTCCTGTGAGGAGGTGGGCTGGGGCAAGGACCGGCCCGACGTGTACCACGAAGCCGCCCGGCGGCTGGGGGCCTCCCCCGGAGAGATTGCCGTTTACGAGGACGCCCTAGGCGCTGCAAAAACCGCCAAAATGGCGGGGTACTATGTGGTAGCCGTCTACGACGGCGGTACCCAGCCCTGGGAGGAATTGAAGAAGCTGGCGGATGAAGCCATCGACAACTGGAAGGAGGAAATTTAATATGAGCGCAAGCATCGCCATTCAGGTACTGCCCCAAGTGGACAACGATGCCGAGGTGTGCCGGATTGTGGACCGGGTCATCGACTATATCAAAAGCACCGGACTGAACTATCAGGTGGGCCCTTTTGAAACCACCATCGAAGGGGAGAGCTACGACCAACTGATGGATATTGTGAAGGAATGCCAGCATGTGGCCGTTCGGGCAGGAGCGCCCAAGGTCTCGGCCTATGTGAAGGTGGTCTATCGCCCCGACGGCGAGATTTTGACCATCGACCAGAAAATTGGGAAATATCAGCGGAGCTGATTTTTCCGCGGCAGCTTGGGGGCACCACCTGCTGTCGCGTAATAAAACTTCAATGCAAAAAAAGAAAGGAGTTTTCACAATGAAAACAGCATTGACGATCGCTGGGACCGACCCCAGCGGAGGCGCCGGTATCCAGGCCGATATCAAGACCATGACCGCCAATGGCGTATACGCCATGAGCGCGGTCACAGCCCTGGTGGCCCAGAATACGACCGGCGTCAAGAGCATCATGGAGGTCACGCCTGAATTTCTGGCGGAACAGCTGGACTGCGTCTTTACGGACATCATGCCGGACGCGGTAAAGACCGGAATGGTATCCAGCGTGCCTCTGATCCAGGTCATCGCCCGGAAGCTGAAGGAATACCGAGTGGAGAAGCTGGTGGTAGACCCAGTGATGGTGGCCACCTCCGGCGACCGTCTCATCTCCGAGGAGGCGGTGGATGCCCTGAAGGCGGAACTGCTCCCCCTGGCCACCGTTCTCACCCCCAACATCCCGGAGGCGGAGGTCCTCTCCGGCATGACCATCCATGGTCCCGAGGACATGGAGCGGGCCGCCCGCTCCATCAGTGAGCGGTACGGCTGCGCCGTGCTGTGCAAGGGAGGCCACGACCTGAACGACGCCAATGACCTGCTGTGGCGCTCCGGCGAGGCCAAGTGGTTTTATGGCCGCCGAATCGACAATCCCAATACCCACGGTACCGGCTGCACCCTGTCCTCCGCCATCGCCTCCAACCTGGCCAAGGGCTACGACCTAGACACCTCCGTGGAGAGGGCCAAGACCTATCTCTCCGGCGCCCTGGCCTCCATGCTAGACCTGGGGCAGGGAAAAGGGCCGCTGGATCATCTCTTTAACCTAGAGGGGGAGTTTGTTAAATGACCCCCTCCACCATGATCACCGCTGTCTTTACCGTCGCCTATCTGGCCGTCACCGCCTGGCTGTGCCGGGGACTGCGCCTAAACACCAGGTCTGTGTGCTACGGCGGATTGACGTGTGCCGCCACCCTGGTTTTGGGCTCCTTTCTGCTCTACCTTCCCACCGGGGCGGCCATCAGTCCGGGCTCCTGGATTCCCCTGATGCTGCTGGCCCTCACCTATGACTGGCGGCTGGCCTGCGTCACCGGCTGGGTCACTGGTATTCTGGCCATCTTCCTCATCCCCGCCTGGGCCCCCGTCCACTGGGCCCAGATTTTCGTGGAGCACCTGGTTGCCTTCTCCGCCCTGGGCTATGCCGGGATCTTCGGCAGCGGCAAGAAATGGAAGGTGCTGTGCGGGGTACTGCTGGCCATCCTGCTGCGGTTCATTGGCCAGATGCTCTCCGGCGTAGTCTTTTTCTCTCAAAACGCCTGGGACGGCTGGGGGGCCTGGGGGTACAGCATCACCTACCACCTGTCCTGCAAGATCCCCGAGGGCACCGCTACCACGCTGATTATGCTCGCCCTGCCGCTGAAGACCATCCAAAACGCCATAGGAGGGAAACAGTCATGAACTTTTTAGAGGAGTGCATCCAGGACAGCCTGCCCATCTGGGAGTCCTGCCTGAATACAAAATTTTTGAAGGGTGTGGCCGATGGCTCTCTCCCCGAGGAGTGCTTCAAGGGCTACATCGTGGACGACAGTCTGTACCTGCGGGAGTATTCCAAGGTATTTGCCTGGGGGATGATCCACTCCCGGGACATGGCGGAGATCCGTAACTATTACTCCCTGCTCTCCTTTGTCAATGAGAGCGAGGATGCCACCCGACGTTACTACCTGAAACGCTACGGCATCACGGACGAGGAGATCCAGCCCCTCCCCCTCCGGCCGGAGAATCGGGCCTATGTGGACAGTATGCTGGCCGCCGCCCGGGACGGGGAGGGGGCCGCCGAGTGCATGATGGCCTGTCTGCCCTGTATGTTGAGCTATGGCTGGATCTTTGGCGAGCTGATCCGCCGCTCCCCCGGAGTGGAAAATACTCCCTACTGGCCCTTTGTCCGGGACTACGCCGGCAACCGCTACGACGCCATCTGCCGGGCCTGGTCCGAGTTTACCGACCAGGCCTGCCAAGATCTGGCACCGGAGCGGGCAAAAAAGTGCAGGGAGATTTTCCGCGCCTGCTCCCTCCATGAGCTACATTTCTGGGAGATGAGCGCTCACCCCAGGGAGGACCTCCCTACATCCCCCTGAAGACTGGATTCAGAAATCGGGAACCTGCAAAAACAGAGCCGGGCAGTCCAGGACTGTCCGGCTCTGTTTTGCCTTTACAGGTCCATGGCCTCGGCCAGGTTTTCCACCGCCTCATTGACCCGCTTGGCGGCCATATGGGCGGCCCGCTTGATCTGTCGGTGGGATGGCGCCATAGTCATGCCCAGGGCCGCGCCCGCCGCCATTCCAGTGGCCACGCCCAGAACAAATTTTCCGCATCCTCCACAACCGCTGTTGTTCATTCTCCTCGCTCCTTCCCTGTTTTCAAAAGGCGTGGAACGCTTTGTTCCACGCACCATTATTCTTTCCCAAAATTTCAAAAAATCTGTTGTCAAATTTTTAGCAGCTTCCCGCTACACCCCGTGTTCTGGTAAAACTTGCGGCAAAACAAAAATTTCTCTTTTTGCCACATCTCCACAAATCCGCACGGTCGTCATATCATTTATGGTTGCCAAGCAAAAGAAGGGGCCGCTCCATGATGGAGCGGCCCCTTTGCCAGTACACGATTGGAATAAAATCGGCCTTACTTTGCGATATCCTCACAGAAGTTCATGAAGATCTGCGCTACCTCGGCACGGGTGGCCCCGGCGGTAGGCGCCAGGGTGTTGTTCCCCTTGCCGGACAGCAGACCGGCGTTCACCGCCCAGTCCATGGCCTTCACGGCATAGCTGGAGATGGAGGAGGCGTCCAGATAGCCCTCTGTCCCCTTGCCGCTCTGGCTGGTCTTGTACCCCTCGTTCTGGGCGTAGCGGTACAGGATGGCCGCCAGCTGCTCCCGGGTGATGGCGTCGTTGGGGCCGAAGGTGTCCCCGTAGCCGGACACGATGCCCTCGCTGGCCGCCCAGGAAATGGCGTCGGCGTACCAGGCGTCCTCCGCCACGTCAGCGAAGTCAGCACTGCCGGCCGCGGGCTTGCCCTCCAGGCTGTACAGCATCTGGGCCACCATAGCACGGGTCAGGGTGCTGCCGGGGGCGAACTCCCGGTCGGACACACCGGACATTAGGCCGTTATCCAGGGCGTAGTCCACCGCCTCATGGTACCAGGCGTCCTCATCCACATCCCGGAAGCCGGCGGCGGGGCAGGTATCCTGGTGGTCGATCTCCACGAAGGAGGCCTCAATGGTCACCTTGGACCGGGGCATCTTGAAGGTATACTTGCCGTCGCCCTTGTCGGTCAGCTTGATCTCGTCCCCGTTCTTGTCGGTGACGGTCAGCTCGTCCAGCTCATAGCCCTCGTCGGCCTTGACGGTGATGGTCACCGTCCGGCCGCTGGAGGCGCTCCTGGGGGACACGGTCACACTGCCGTTGTCAATGTTCTTGTCCACGCTGATGGAGTAGCTGCTGGAGCCGCCTCCGCCGCCGCTAGAAGGAGGTATATAAGTATTTAGATCATCAGGCTCCATTTCAGGTCGCAGATAATACTCATTGTTGCTGACTTGACTTTCACTGCCCGCCGCAGGCCTATATTCAGCAGTTCCTTCTCCAAAGCTGAATTTGTCCCCGTCGCTGGAGGCGTCCTGTACCTTAGGCTCGGATACAGTACCGTTGAAGTTGTAATAGTTTTTGTTGATGTCATAGATTCCGCAATCCTTATTTCCATCAGGATTCAGCTCAAAGGCAAACCGCACATCAATAAATCTATTCTGATTGAAGGTCAGACTCTCGGCCTCCAATGTAGAGTTGTCCACGGCCAGGGCTCTGTTCGCATTCTTAAAAGTGTTATGCGTAATCTCAACTGCGCCTTTTCCAGCGGCAGCACATAGGGACAGAATACTGGTTCTGCTGTCAGTGTCACCATGGCGCTCACTAATCAGGTCAAAGGTATTGTGGGTGATGACGCTGTTGTTTCCGATACCAACGATGGCCGCTCTGGAGTTTGCATTCACGGTATTGTTGGTAAAAGTAAGGGAATAGGTTTCGTCCGTTGCCGGTTTTCCTTCTCCCATAATGAGGTTGCCCGTTTTTGTTACTCCTGCAGCCATTGTGAAATCACAGTTATTTATATGCAGAGGCCCCGCACTGTGGTAAATATACCATGTTTCGCCTGTGGCTTCCAGATTCAGATTTTCCAATGTAAAAACTCCAGCCCCGCTCTGGCTAAACAGGCCACTTGAACCGCTGACTTTGACCTTCGTGTCGTCTCCCTTTACCGCTCCACGGAACGTCAAAGTCTTTTTAGGAGAAATGGCGGATGTGACAGTGACATCCTGGAGTATCATAATCGTATCACCGTCCTTGGCGGCCTCCACGGCGGCCGCTAAAGTGGTGTAACCTACGTTGCCGATGGAAGCTACGGCTTTTTCCTCATCAACAATGACCTTGCCGCTTTCGTCCTGAGTGGTGCCCTCAGGAAGATAGCCGCTCACATCTACCATACCGCCGTCGGCATTCTGGAAAGTGCCGCCGGTGACGGTAATATTGTCTGCGGAGCCGTCCAGGTTCTTCTTACCTACGATGGTACCACCGGAAATAGCAGCTTGACTCTGTGCTCCCACCTTAACAGCCGCCGAACTATAGCTGGTAGTTTCGATGGTGCCGCCAGTGATGTTGACAGTATTATTATAGTCGGCGCTTATGCCATAGGCTCCAGATTTGATGCTGCCTCCTTCCACATTCAGTATGGTGGTACCTTTTACAGCGATACCAGTGCCTTTGGTCTCGATCTCGGCCTCGCCGCCAATGTTCACAGTCAGCGCATAGTCGGTGAGGATACCAGTCCCAGTCGAGGTCATTTTGCCGCCGGTCATATTAAACACGATGCTCTCCGGGTCAGTGGAGCCGCTACCGCTGCTAACAAAGGCAGTATTAGAACCATCGTTTTCGATTAGACCTCCGGTGATATTGACTACGGTACCCTTGCCGCGGATGGCAAGGGTTGAATAGCTCTGACTTTTCATCGTACCGCCGTTGATGGTAACAGTCGTATTTTGGGCAGAAGTATAAATGTCCAGAGCATCCTCTATCGCAGTGATCGTACCGCCATTCATGGTAAAGCTGCTTCCATTCCCCTTCAGCTGTAGGGGGTAGCTGCTGGAAGCGTCCTTGATCTCAATTTTGCCGGTGCCAGCCTCAGAGCTATCTTCCAGCGTCAGAGATCCGCCATTGACCGTGATAAGGAAATAATTAGAGGCATTATAGGTGTTGGTGATACTATAGCCGTTCAGGTCCAGCACGACGGTCGTACCGCTGGCGACAGTCCAGCTCTGTTTCTCACTCACTTCAATGCTTTCGGTCAGTTTGATATTGCCGCCGCTGGTCAGAGCGGCGCCCAGTGCCTCCGCGCCGCTGACCTCAGTCCATCCATCTTCCGTGGTGTCCGGCTCCTGGCCGGACGCCTCTGTGGCCGTGGTCCCGCTGGACTGCAGGTCAACGCTTTCCTCCAGTGCCGCCGCTGGGAACATTGACAGCACCATAATCATCGCCATCAATGTGGACAACAGCTTTTTCTTCATGTTTTTTCTCCTCCTCTTCTGTCCAAATTGGACTAAATGATTATTTTGCGGTGACTCTTGCTGTTGACATATGCCTATTGTGTAACAAAATGATTATTTGGTCACACATCCGCTAACAGAGCCGACCATCCATGGCATTATTGTAGCGCACTCCAAAAGAGAATGCAAGTTTAACAGTATAAAAACCGGACCGTATGAGAATTTTTTCTCCGACGGCTTAACTTTCATACACATTTTTCCAATTTTTTCCTTGATTTTCCTTTTCCTCTTTAAGTACGGGAGAAAAATGTCTGACCTAAATCGCTTTCCGGCGGCTTTCCTATTGACAAAATAATCATTTTGTCTAGCAGACCAGACGGAGCCGGTCCAGGGTTCGGATGTGTTCCGCCCCGGAGGTCAGCAGATAGATGCGCGTCGTTTCGATGCTGGAGTGGCCCAGCACATCAGCCAGCTTGACGATATCCCCACAGGCCCGGTAAAAGACGGTGGCAAATAGGTGCCGCAGGTTGTGGGGAAAGACCTTGGACGGCTCCACCCCGGCATGATGGCACAGGTTCTTCATCTCTGACCATATCTGTTTTCTGGACAGGCTTTTGCCGCCGCCGGTGCGAAACACCTCGCCGGAGGCGATTTTTTCTTTTCGGGCATATTTTAGAAGCTTGCGGCACAGCTTGCCCGGAAGCAGAATGGTGCGGATCTTCCCCTTTAGGGATATCTCGGCCCGGCCACTCCGGGCGGCCTCCACGGTGAGATAGCGGACCTCAGACACCCGGACCCCGGTGGCCCCTATGGTTTCCAGTACCAGGGCAAGGCGCTCCCGTCCCAGCAGGCGGGCCGTTTCGATCAGGTGTTCATACTCCTCCCGCGTCAGCTCCCGGGAAGGGTCACGGAATGCCCGCCGCTGGACACGCAGCGCCTTCACCCGGCACTCCTGCCAACCAAAGTAGGAAAAGAAGCTGTTGAGCGCGGACAACATTCCATTTATAGTGGCCGGAGCGTAGCGGCAGGACACCAGATGCTCCTTCCATTCGACTGCCTTCTCTCTGGTCACGGCACGTCCGGCCAGCCAGAATACAAAGCGGTCTACATTTCGCAGATAGTTTTCGACGGTACCGGGGGCGCGCTCCTCCTCCCTCAGATGCTCGCCATACCTGGCAATCTGTTCGGCTGTGATTGTGTGAGCATTCATACTAAGCCCTCCCATCAAAGTAATATTCCTATTTTAACTTGATGAGGCGCTGTTATACGCTCTTATGTTCCCTTTTGTGAAGGCTAAAAAGTGATCAGACAGCAGGCTGCCGGCCCTTGCCCGCTCTCAAAAACGCCCCGCCTTGGCTTTTTGCCAAGGCGGGGCGCTTCTACAAAGCTCTGCGTGCCTGACGACCTCCCCGCTCCAAATTTAATTGTAAAATCCGTTGCGAAATTTTGCGCCTTCCGCTATAATTTACAGTTAGATAGATATGCGTTTCGGCGCGCCGAAACAACACGGCTGAAAAATAGCTTTTCATTTCCGGAGGGACCTCATGAAACTTTTAATCAAAAACGGGCGGGTGGTCCACCCTGTGACCTCCGCCGTCATACTTCAGGATATCCTGATTGAGGACGGAAAGATCGTCCTGATTGAGCGCGGCCTGGAGGCAGAGGCTGACCAGGTCATCGACGCCTCCGGTCTGGCCGTCTCCCCTGGCCTGGTGGATATGCATGTCCACCTCCGGGACCCCGGCCTCACCTATAAGGAGGATATCATCACCGGCTCCAACGCGGCCGCCCGTGGCGGCATCACCGCCATGGCCTGCATGGCCAACACCAGCCCCACAGTGGACTGCCCCGAGCAGGTCCAGTATGTGCTGGACCGGGCCAACCAGGGCTCCGGGGTCCAGATCTTCCCCATCGCCGCCCTGTCCAAAGGGCTCCGCGGGGAGGAGCCCACCGATGCCGACGCGCTGAAAAAGGCGGGAGCCATAGCTCTGTCGGATGACGGGAACAATGTGGACAACGCAAATCTCATGCGGGATGTATTGATCCAAGCCGGTCAGTTGGACATTCCGGTCCTGTGCCACTGCGAGGACACCTCCATGGTGGAGGGGCGGGCGGTGAATGAGGGCAGCGTATCCCGACAGCTTTGGCTGGAGGGACGGCCCGCCATCGCCGAGGAACTGGTGGTCATGCGGGACGCCATGCTGGCCGAGGAGACCGGGGCCCACGTCCATATCTGCCATGTGTCCACCGCCCGCAGCGTGGAGATCATCCGAAAGATGAAAAAGAAGGGCATCCACATCACCTGTGAGACCTGCCCCCAATACTTCACCCTCACCGAGGACGAGGTGCTGGTCCAGGGTTCCCTGGCACGGGTCAACCCGCCCCTGCGCACCGCCCAGGATGTCAAGGGCATCATCGCCGGCCTGAAGGATGGCACCATAGACGCCATCGCCACTGACCACGCCCCCCACTCCGCCGAGGAGAAGGCCCGCCCCCTTGTCCGGGCGCCCAGCGGCATGATCGGGCTGGAGACCAGTCTGGCCATCACGCTGACCCAGTTGTACCACACGGGCAAAATGGAGCTGCCTGAGATCATCCGCCGCATGAGTACCAACCCCTCTGACATCCTCCACCTGCCAAAAGGTCGGATGTCCCTTGGGGTGGACGGGGACCTAACCATCTTCGACCCCAACGAGGAGTGGACCGTTGATCCGGAGCGGTTCGCTTCCAAGGCCCGGAATACCCCCTTCGGCGGCTGGAAGGTCAAGGGCCGGGTGAAATATACCATTGTCAAGGGCCGGGTCATCTACCGCCAGGCCTGAGACATCACATAAACAGAGGAGGAAGGACGCTATGTCTTTTGACGTATTACAGGATAAGATACGCGCCATGAAAAACCCCACCGTAGCCGGGCTGGACGCCCGGATTGAGTATGTTCCCGAACACATCCGCCGGGCCGCTTTTGAGGAGCACGGCGTGGGGCTGAAGGGGGCCGCCGAGGCCATCTACCAGTTCAACGCGGGCCTGATTGATGCCCTGTGCGACGTCGTTCCGGCGGTGAAGCCCCAGTCTGCCTACTACGAGAATCTGGGCTGGCAGGGCATGGAGATGCTGGAGCGGACCATCCGCTACGCCAAGAGCAAGGGACTGTTCGTCATCGCTGACATCAAGCGGGGGGACATCGGCTCCACCGCCGCCGCCTACGCCGAGGGCTGGCTGTCCGGGGCCAGCATCGAGGGCCAGCAGTTCAAGTCCTTTGACGCCGACTGCGTCACCCTGAACGGATATATGGGCTCTGACTCCATCAATCCCTTCCTGAAGGCCGCCAAGGAGGAGGACAAGTGTGTTTTTGTCCTGGTCAAGACCTCCAACCCCGGCTCCGGCGAGCTTCAGGACATCGTGGCCGGGGACCGGCTGGTCTACCAGGTAATGGGCGACCTCAACGAGCGCATCGCCGCCGGCACCGAGGGCAAATACGGCTATACGATGGCTGGGGCCGTCACCGGAGCCACCTACCCCTCTGACATCCGGGCCCTGCGGAAGCGGCTGGAGCATACCTTCTTCCTGGTCCCCGGTTACGGCGCTCAAGGGGGCACCGCTGACGACGTGCGGTACGCCTTTGACAAATATGGCCACGGGGCCATTGTCAACTCCTCCCGTGGCATTATGTGTGCCTGGCAAAAGACTGGTGGGGACGGCCATGATTTCCAGGAGGCCGCCAGAAACGCCGCCATCGCCATGCGGGATGATATCAAGCAGTTTGTGACCATCGTTTAACGGGAGAGACGGAGGACCCCGCCCCGGTGCGGGAACAAGGAGGCGGTATCATGGCAAATTGTGTCCTATGCGGCCAGAAGCTGGGTATGTTCGACAAGGTAAAGATAGACTTTCATAACACCAAGCAGTCTGTGTGCTCGGACTGTGCCAATCGGCTGGACAATACCGTGGGGCCGGACCGGGCGGAGCTGTTCCGCCAAATTTTGGATTCCCCCTATTTGGAAAACGGGGAGGACATCCGCGCCGACATCAACACTGGCAAGCCCTGCCCTGCCTGCGGCGCCATCCTCCACCGGAAACTGCGGAATTTCTCCATCGGCTCCGACGGGTACGGCGGGCTCTCCTCTTTGGGTCTGCCCAGCTATGAGGTGGACCTGTACGCCTGCCCCCAGTGCGGCAAGGTGGAGCTGTACACCGCCGCCCCTGGCGCCTGGGCCGCGCTGACCGACCAGCCGGAAGCGGAGCAGGTCACCTGTCCCGACTGCGGGACCCGCCACAGCCCCCTGATCGGCTGTCCCAGCTGCGCTGTGCGTCAGGCTGGATTGGGCCGGACTTTCCCCCAGGAGGAGAAGCAGTCTACCAGCAAGAGGTCCAAAAAGGTCCCCTGGGAGAAGTGACTATCCCTTTTCCCGGTTCAACACAGTATAGAAAGCAGAGATGTCTATGAAAGTAGAACGAGAATGTAAGATTGTGTCCAAGGAGCAGGTGGGTGATGCCGTCTATATGACACTGGAGGTGGGAGACATGATCCGCGCCTCCTTCCGGGCCCCCGGTCAGTTCGTCCATATCCGGTGTGGGGAGGGGCTGCTGCTGCGGCGGCCCATCTCGGTGTGCTCCTGTATGGAGGACGAGCCCGACGACCTGTTGTCCATCGTCTTTGAGGTCCGGGGAGAGGGGACCCGGTGGCTGGCCGGCCGGGAGCTGGGGGACAGTCTGGATGTGCTGGGTCTGGCGGGCAACGGCTTTGATCTGAAGCCGGAGGGCCGCTACCTCCTGGTGGGTGGCGGCATCGGCATCCCGCCTATGCTGGGCTGCGCCCAGTACACCGGGGGAAGGGCCACCGCCATCCTGGGAGGCCGCTCCCGGGACAAGATTATTTTAGAGGATTTCTTCCGGGAGGACTGCGCCAAGGTTCTGTGCGCCACTGATGACGGCTCTCTGGGACATCACGGCTTTGTGGACGCCCTGGTCCGCCGGGAGCTGTCTGAGGACAGGGGCTATGACGGAGTGCTGGCCTGCGGCCCCAAGCCCATGCTGCGGAACGTGGCGAAGGTAGCGGAGGAGTTTGGCATCCCCTGCCAGGTGTCTATGGAGGAGCGGATGGGCTGCGGCGTGGGGGCCTGTCTGGTGTGCGCCTGCGACATGGCCGACGGCAGCCGGAAGCATGTATGCAAGGACGGCCCGGTATTTGATTCCAGGGAGGTAGACTGGGATGCCTGATGTGAATTTGTCCGTCACGCTGGCGGGGATGACCATGAAAAATCCGGTGGTGGTGGCCTCTGGTACCTTTGGATTCGGCCGGGAGTACAGCCAGTTTTTTGACCTGTCGGAGCTGGGAGGCATCTGTGCCAAGGGCCTGACTCTGCTCCCACGGGAGGGCAATCCCGCTCCTCGCATCGCGGAAACCCCTATGGGTATCCTCAACTCCGTGGGCCTGCAAAATCCCGGCGTTGACGCCTTTATCACTGAGGAGCTGCCCTTCCTGCGGCAGTACGACACAAAGGTGATCGCCAACATCTCGGGCAACACCCCGGAGGAATACGGCATTATGTGCGAAAAGCTGGCTGGGGCCGGAGTGGACATGATAGAGGTGAACATCTCCTGCCCCAACGTGAAGGCTGGAGGGCTGGCCTACGGCACCCGGCCGGAGCTGGCCGCTGAGGTCACCCATGTGGCCAAGGCCCACGCGGGGCAGGTCCCTGTGATGGTCAAGCTGTCCCCCAATGTCACTGACATCACCGAGATCGCCAGGGCAGTGGAGGGCGCCGGGGCGGACGCCATTTCCCTCATCAACACCATCCGGGGGATGCGGATCGACGTGAACACCCGCCGCCCCATTTTAAAGATGAATACCGGCGGCCTGTCCGGCCCCGCTGTGCTGCCCGTGGCGGTGCGGATGGTGTGGGAGGTGGCCCAGGCTGTCAAGGTGCCCATCCTGGGCATGGGCGGCGTGTCCAAGGGGGAGGACGCGGCCCAGCTGATGCTGGCGGGGGCCAGTGCTGTGGCGGTGGGCACCGCCCTGTTTGCCGATCCCTATACCCCCTTAAAGGTCCGGGACGGGCTGGCCGTCCTCGCCGCCGGGCAGGGCCTTGCGGCGGTCCGGGAGCTGACGGGAAAGGTCCTCCCCTGGTAAGTCGGTCGGGTTGATCTCCTGGAAACCTGCATATACTATCCCATCTCTGTGAAGATGGGAGGATGAGCCTGTGCTCCATCTGGTCATTGAGCGCACCCTGCCCACAGTCATCTCCCTGTGTGAGTTGATGGGCATTTTCGTGGTGGCCGTGTCCGCCCTGGGGGGCTTTTTCCGGTACTGCCGGGGACTGATCACCCACCGGGCGGTCAACATCAAGGCCGACCTGGCCAATGGGTTGGCTACCAGCTTGGAGTTCAAGATGGCCGCCGAGATCCTCAAAACCGTGCTGGTCCGGGACCTGAACGAGCTTCTGGTGCTGGGGGCGGTCATCCTGCTCCGGGCCCTGCTGTCCCTGCTCATCCATTTTGAAATGAGAGGCGGGGGGTGAATGCACCCCCCCGCCGTACATAAAGGAATGTAGCCTATGACCACCATCTATCTCATCCGCCACGCCGAGGCCGAGGGCAACCTCCACCGGCGCATCCACGGCTGGTATGACGCCTTGATTACAGAAAATGGCTTTGCCCAGATCAAGGCTCTGGAGGATCGCTTTCGGGATATCCACATCGACGCGGTCTGGTCCAGCGACCTGTACCGCACATGTACCACCGCCCGGGCCATCTATGTGCCCAAGGGTCTGCCCCTCCACACTGACCCCCAGCTCCGGGAAATCAATCTGGGGGACTGGGAGGACCAGACTTGGGGGCAGGTGCGGCACTTTGATCCGGCGGGGATGGCGGCCTTCAACCGTAGCGACCCTGCCTGGCGGGCCCCTGGCGGCGAGAGTCTGGCCGAGGCGGGGGATCGGCTGGAGCGGGCCTTGACCTCCCTGGCACGGCAGCACCCCGGCCAGACCGTCGCCGTATTCAGCCATGGCACGGCTATCCGCCAATTTCTCGCCAATGTGAAAGGCATCTCCCCAGAGGACTGGCACACCCTCAGCCACAGCGAGAACACCGCCGTCAACTGCCTTACCTTTGACGGAGAGCGGTTCCAGGTAGTCTTTGACAGCGACGCCTCCCATCTGCCGCCGGAGCTGGCCACCCTGGGTAAGCAAGCCTGGTGGCGGAAGGACAAGCAGAAGGCGGAGGACGTGAACCTGTGGTTCCGCCCTATCCGGTGGGATACCGAGCGGGAGCTGTATCTGGGCGCTCGGCGGGATGCCTGGGAGTCCACCCACGGTCTGGAGATCCCCTTTGATGGCGCGGGCTTCCTCCGGGACGCCCAAAAGCACCTGGACCAGTCCCCCTGGGGGGTGACGGTGGCCATGGCCGGGGAGGAGCCGGTCGGCCTGCTCCAGTTGGACCAGGAGCGGTACAGTACCGACAACGCCGGGTACATCCCCTTCTGCTACATGAACCCTCAGCGGAGGGAGCAAAACTTAGGCGTCCAGTTGGTGGGGCAGGCCGTTTCCTACTTCCGCCCCCTGGGACGGGACAGGCTCCGGCTTCGGTGCGCCCCCTACAACGACCGGGCTCAACATTTTTACCGCAAGCACGGCTTTGTCAAGATTGGGGAGGAAACGGGGAGCCGGGTCCCCCTGGACATCATGGAGAAGTACATCGGCTACCAGCGGTAGGGCCCCCCTCACCCCAGCATCTGGCGGATCAGCTCCTGCCGGAGGCCCAGCCCGAAGGCGTAGTAGCCCCCCTGGAGGTAGCTGCCAAAGTCGGCCAGCTTGGCGAAATAGTCCTCGTACGCCGGGAGCCCCACCGCCGCCTCGATCTGCCGGGCCGCCTGCTCATACTCCCGTTTGGCGGCCTGATAGGAGGGCACCGTGTCCAGAAAGCGCTCCACCGCCTCGGGCACTTCCCCGTTGAGCCAAAAGAGCTGGGCTAAAAGTTGTTGCATTTCTAATTCACCCCACATATAATATATTCGCTTTCAGCGCATATTCATTATATATGCGCAATAAGCGTATATCAAGAGGATTAGAGAACAGTTATGGAATTTTTTGAACGAATCCGACTGCTCAGAAAAGAAAAGAAAATGACCCAGAAAGAGGTGGCCGCTGCTCTGCATATTGGGTATCGGGCCTATCAATGCTATGAACTGAATCAGCGCTTTCCTGACTTCCACGGCCTGATCGCCATCGCTGACTTCTTCGATGTCAGTCTGGACTATCTGGTGGGCCGCTCGGATGTCCGGGAGCGCCGGTGACCCCCTCCCCCGCACCATAAAATAACGCCGGGACCGTCTGTGGATGGTCCCGGCGCTGTTTTATTCTTCGATGGTCAGCCCCGGCCTCCCCTGCCGCACCCCCTCCACCAGCAGGAGGGCGGGCGGATGGCCCGGCCCGTGGGACACCAGCTTGAGCCGCTTAGGCTCCAGCCCGCTGGCCCGGAGGGCGCACACCACATCCGTCAGCCGTTCAGGCCGGTGGCACAGGGCAAACCGCCCCCCATTCCGCACCAGTCGGGCGGCGGCGGCGCACAGCTCCTCCAGGGCACAGTGTTCCTCGCTCCGAGCGGGACCGCCGCTCCCTCCACTGCCCAGGGAAAAATAGGGTGGGTTGGACACCACCAGGTCAAAGGCCCCGGCAGGCAGAGGGACGGACCGCAGGTCAGAGGTCAGGATCTTCCCCGCCAGACCGTTGCGCTCCAGATTGCTCCGGGCAGTTCGGGCGGACAGGGGGTCCAGCTCCACCCCGGTAAGGGACAGGCCCTCCGCCCTCCGGGCCAGCAGCAAAAGCAGGACGCCGCTCCCCGTTCCCAGGTCACACACCCGCCACCGGGGCCGCACAGTAGCGAACTCCCCCAGGGCAAGGGCGTCGCCCCCCAGTGGAAATACCCCTTCCGGCCAGGAAAGGGTGTAAGGGCCAAGCTGTTCCGTCTTCATGAGCTTTCTCCCGCCTCTCTCAAACAGATAAGAAAAGAATACCACAAAAGAGAGAACTATGGTATAATACGGAGGAATCTTTTGACGCTGACAGAGGAGGCGAAGGGCATATGGCCGGAACCTTATATCTGGTCCCCACCCCCATTGGCAATCTAGGGGATATCTCCCAGCGGATGGCGGACACCCTGGCTCAAGCGGACTTCATCGCCGCCGAAGACACACGGGTATCCATCAAACTGCTCAATCACCTGGGGCTGAAAAAGCCCATGGTGTCCTATCACCGCCACAATACCGACAGCGGCGGCCGGGCGGTGCTGGACCGGCTGCTGTCTGGAGAGAATTGCGCCCTGGTGACCGACGCAGGGATGCCCGCCATCTCCGACCCCGGCGAGGAGCTGGTGGCCCAGTGCGCCGCCCTGGGGATCCCGGTGTGTCCCATCCCTGGTCCCTGTGCCCTGGTAGCCGCTCTGGCGGCCTCCGGCCAGCCCACAGGCCGCTTCACCTTTGAGGGCTTTTTGCCCATGAACAAGAAAAACCGCCGCTCCCACCTGGACTCCCTTCGGGGGGAGGAACGGACCATGGTGTTCTATGAGGCCCCCCACAAGCTGGCTGCCACCCTCCGGGACCTGGCGGACACCTTTGGAGCGGACCGCCCCATCTCCCTATGCCGGGAGCTCACCAAGCTCCATGAGGAGATCCGCCGCGCCACCCTGGGGGAAGCGGCCGATTACTATCGGGACAACACCCCCAAGGGGGAGTTCGTGCTGGTGGTCCGGGGCTCAGAGCCGACGGAGGAGGGCGAGGTCACCCTGGAGGACGGGCTGCTGCTGGTGGACCGCCTGCGGGGAGAGGGACTATCCCTCCGGGACGCTGTCCGCCAGGCGGCCAAAGAGCTGGGCCTGCCCCGGAAGCAGCTCTATGACCGGGCCGTGGACCGATGAAAAACAAACAGGCAGTCATCCGTTTGGATGACTGCCTGTTTTTGTCTTCACTCCAGGTCGGACTGGCTCAACAGCTGAAGGCCCGCGGCACATTTGCGGCAGACATTTTTCCCCCGGAACGAAAAAATGTCCTTCTCACTATCACAAAAGACGCAGGAAACCTGATACTTTCTCAAAACGATGCTGGGCCCGTCCATATAGATCTCCAGCGGATCTTTCTCCTCGATCCCCAAAGTACGGCGCAGCTCGATGGGCAGTACGACCCGGCCCAGTTCGTCCACTTTCCTCACGATACCGGTGGATTTCATCGCTCTCTTCCTTTCTATATATTTCTCCGGCCCACGGGGAGGGGGCCGGCGGATTGTTTGAAATCATTGTATTGGTTAAAGTTTACTTTGTCAATGTTTTCCTGTCGAAAAAGGGCGAAAAGGAAAAATTTACCTGATATTTTCCTAATTTTTGTCCCATATTTATCCAATTCTCAAAAGGCAGGCATACCGGCCGGGGCCCGCCCGTATAAATGGGGACAAGAGGGGGTGGGCAGTATGACGATGACGGTAATCTGGACAGGGATGGTGGTCATCTCTGTGCTGTGCGGTCTGGCCACCGGCCGAGGGCCGGAGGTGGCCGCCGCCGCGGTGGAGGGCACCTCGGCAGCGGTGGAGCTGTGCCTCTCCATCGCCGGGATGATGTGCCTGTGGACCGGAGTGATGGAGGTCATGCGCCGGTCCGGTCTGGCCGATCGGCTGTCCCGCCTGCTGGGTCCGGTGCTCCGACGGCTCTTTCCCCAGATGGCCCGGGATCGGGCGGTGATGGACAGCATCTCCGCCAATGTTTCGGCCAACCTTCTGGGACTGGGAAATGCCGCCACTCCCCTGGGACTGGAGGCCGCACGGGGCATGGCCAAAAAGAGCCCCGGCGTGGCCTCGGACAGTTTGTGTATGCTGGTGGTGTGCAATACCGCCTCCATCCAGCTCATCCCCACCACAGTGGCCACCGTGCGGGCGGCGGAGGGGTGCGCCTCTCCCTTTGACATTCTTCCAGCGGTGTGGCTGGCTTCCGCCCTGTCTGTGAGTGTGGGGATTCTGATGTGCAAAATCTTGGCAAAGCTCTGGCCAGAGTGAGTTTGGCTTATTCTGGCCGCCGCCTGTTTTTTCCCCTTGAACTCTATTCAAATCTGTTTCCGTCAGGGAGGTCTTCCGGACTGTGCAGCTCTTTTTCAACATGATCGTCCCCTTTACCATCTGTGGGGTGGCCCTCTATGGGGCCTTTCATCGGGTGGATGTGTACTCCTCCCTGGTCCAGGGGGCGGGGGAGGGCCTGTCTACTCTGGTCCGCATCGTCCCCTCTCTGGTGGGGCTGATGACGGCGGTCTATATGCTCCGAGCCTCCGGTGCCCTGGAGCTGGCCGTCCTGGCTCTGGCCCCTCTGCTGGAGCGGGTGGGACTGGACCCGGAGCTGCTGCCCCTGATGCTGGTCCGGCCCATCAGCGGCTCCGCCGCCCTGGGTGTAGGCGCGGAGCTCATTTCCACCTACGGTCCCGACTCCCAGCTGGGCCGGACGGCGGCGGTAATGCTGGGCTCTACAGAAACCACCTTCTACACCATCGCCGTCTATTTCGGGGCCGTTGGCATCACCCGTACCCGGTACGCTGTCCCGGCGGCCCTTTGCGCCGATCTCACCGGCTTTCTGGCCGCCTCTTGGGCTGTGGGCCTGCTGTTTGGAGGATAAGAAAGAGGATGCGGGAACCGTCCCGCATCCTCTTTTTGCTATGTATCGTCCTCTTCGGTCAGCTGCTGTGGGTCCGGAGGCACCAGGGGCTCATCGTGCTCCAGGGGATCAAAGTAATCCTGATCCTGGATGACAGGCTTGCGGTGCCGGGCGATGGCGACGATAGTGGCATAGAGCACAATGGCCACCAATCCGCCGGAGAAGCCGTTGTTGTACAAGTTCATCCCCGCCACTGGGGAGCCGGTATACAGCACCACCGAGGAGTGGATAAAGCCGGCCAGCACCCCATAGGGCCAGCCGAAGTACCCAGACACCGGGGCCAAGGTGGTGCAGAACAGGCAGGCCAGTTGGACTGCCGGGTCATTGAGAGACCAGTGCATCACAAGGCTGCCCAAAAAGACGCCTCCCATCACTGGGATGATATTGAAGGCATGTTTACCAAAGGCGGAGAAACCCATGATGGTCAGGATGCCGCCGATGGTCGGACCGTTGAGTTCGCCCCCTCCGGCCAGAATAAAGGTCATCCCAATCAGGCCGTTGACTCCCGTGTTGATAAGCACCGGGGCGGCGCCGAACATACGAAGATAATCGCTGGGGGCACGGCCGCTGGTCTGGAGCAGACGACGGTATCCCGCCCACGCCGCCCACACCGGCCTTTTGCAGAAAAACAGCCCGGCCAGAATCAGCAGCAGGCACAGGGCGGCCAGCATGGGGGCGAAAATATGGTCATAGCCAGTCGCCCACCGATAGTAGGTGGTGGGATCGGCCCCCATGGAGCTCATGAGGGGAACCAGGATAAAGGCCACCAGCCCACAGGCAAAGCCGATGTTGTACAGGTTCATACCATTTTGCACCTTGTAGGTATAGGCCGAAAGCGGCGGCATAATGAAGCCAATGAGCACTCCTACCAGCACCCCGGAGGCGGGGGTCCCCCAGCCGTTGTCCAGGGCGATGTAGCTGACCACTGGGGCTAGGGCGGTAGCCATCAGGCCAGTGGCGGCGTATTTGCCGAAGGGCTCCTTCCGGCTCTTGGCATACAGCCAGCTGCCCAGCAGTATGGGCCAGATGTTCACCGGGTTTTTGCCGAACAAGGAAAAGCCGGACATCAGGCCGATGACCACCAGGCTCATTCCGTTCAGGGGCTCCCGTGAGGCCCGGAGGACGAGAATGGAAATGGCGGTCACCAAGGCGGAGTTGACCAGAGCCGGCCCCGGCCCGGACACTAGGATATAGTCGGTGATCAGGGCGTCCTCCGTGAGGACGATACGGGCCAGGCCGGACAGCACATCCCTGGGACCGGCCCACACCAGACCAGTAAAAAACAGGATAGCGGTGTAGATCCATAGGCAGGGGTACATCTTTTCATAGCGCCAGTGGTGATGTTCCAATGGACAAGCCTCCTTTCTTTCCGGGGGCGGGTCAGTTCAGGGAGCGGAAATAGGCTCGGGTCTGATCGGCGTTGCGTCCAATCTCGTCCGCCAGGGCCTCCAGGGAGGGAAACCGGCGCTCTCCCCGCAGGCGCTTGAAGAACTCCACCCGGATCTCATGGCCGTACAGGTCCCCATCAAAGTCCAGGATATAGCTCTCCACCGTCACTCGGCCGTCGTTGTCCTCTACCGTGGGCCGGACGCCTACATTTGTCACGCCGTTCCGGCACTGGCCGTCGAACCAGACGCGAGTGGCGTACACCCCAAAGGCCGGGACGATAACCCCTGCCGGCACCCGCAGATTGACCGTGGGAAACCCCAGGGCGGAGCCGCCGATCTTCTTCCCATGGGCCACCCGGTCGGTGAGCGTATGGGGGTGGCCCAGAAACTCTCCAGCCCGCTCCATCTCCCCCTGGGCCACCAGGGTACGGATATAGGTGGAGGAGATGGTGATGCCGTCCTGCTCCACCTTGCCGATGATGTCACATCCCAGACCGAGCTGGGCGCATTTCTCCCGCAGCCGCTGGGGATTTCCTTTCCCCATATAGCCGAAGTGGAAGTCATGCCCAGCCACCACATGGACCACATTCAGCTCCCGGACCAGATAGTCGGTGATAAAATCCTGCCAGTCCATCCGCTGCATGGCGTCAAAGGAGGCCACTATCACCTCCTGGATGCCGTAGTACCGGCGCATGAGCCAGATCCGATCTTCCACACTGCTCAACAGCGGGACCATCTGTCCAGTGATGACGGCGGTAGGGCTTCGGTCGAACGTAAATGCGCAGGGAGCGGCCTCCAGCTTGTCGGCGGCAGTCCTCACCGCCCGGAGCAGCTCTCCGTGGCCCAGATGAACCCCGTCGAAAAAACCCAGGGCAATCACACGTTTTGGTTTATCTGCCATATCTCTTTTCTCCTCTGCCGCCCGACGGCGTGCGTCCGGGCGCTGTTTCCATAGGGGGCCAGTCAAACCTGGAAAAAACTTTTGATTGTCGTCAGCTTGCCGCTCCCAGCCCGACACAGGGCCAGAAATTCACCATTCTGGCCATACACCCGATATTCTCCGGTCGCTAACCTGGGCATAACCACTGTCATGCCGTTGCGGACTTTCCGCTCTGCCGCTGGGTCTAGGACCAGCTTCTCCCGGTCAGCAAAAAAGGCGTCCACAGGGCGCAGCAGGGCCGCTGGGTCGGCCGCCTCCCCTGCCTGGTCTAAGGTCAGGGCATCCTCCAGGCCGAAGCCGGCAGCCATTGTCCGCCGCAGGGAGGACATACATCCGCCGCAGCCCAGGGCCATCCCGATATCGTGGCACAGGGTCCGGACATAGGTGCCCTTGGAGCACCGCACCCGGATGGTAAACTCGTCGGGGGCGCTCTGCCCTTCCACCATAAGGGAGCGGATGGTCACCGGCCGGGGCGGCCGCTCTACTTCCCTCCCTTTCCGGGCCAACTCGTAGAGCTTTTTTCCATTAATCTTAATGGCGGAATACATGGGAGGCACCTGGAGGATATCTCCCCGAAACTGCCCCAGCACCTCCTCCAGCCGGTCCGGCGTAACGGAAACCGGGTGCCGCTCCTCCACCTGGCCGCTGGTATCCTGGGTATTGGTGATAACTCCAAGTTTTAACCCAGCAATATATTCCTTATCGGACTTATCAGCAAACTCCACCGCCCGTGTGGCCCGGCCGACGAACACCGGGAGCACTCCGGTCGCCATGGGGTCCAGTGTGCCGGCATGGCCCACCCGCTTCTCATGAAGGATACCTCGGAGCTTGGCACACACGTCCATACTCGTCCAGCCCTGTGACTTATCGATGATAATGATCCCATTAGCCATTCCGCACCTGCTCAATCGCGTCGATGACTGCCTGACGGGCCTGGGCCATAGTACCCTGAATGGTGGCTCCGGCGGCGGCGGCGTGGCCGCCGCCGCCCATCCGGGCGCAGACGGCGCTGGCGTTCAGGTCACCTGGGTCGGTACGAAGAGACAGCTTGCATACCCCCGGCTCCAGCTCCCGCAGGGTCACCCCGGTCTTGACGCCCTCCACTTGGCCCACAAAGGCGGAGATATCTTCGATATCCCGCTCCTGGGCCCCTACCTGGGAGAGCATATCCAGAGTCAGAAAGACCAGCGCCGTTTCTCCTCTATCCCGCAGTTCCATCCCGGCGGCCAGCAGTCCCTCCAGTTTCAGCCGCTTGAAGGACTTTGTCCGGAAATGCCGCCGATTGACAGGATAGGGGTCAAAGCCGCTGTCCATCAGGGCGGCGGCGACACGGTGGGTGGCGGCGGTGGTATTGCTGTAAACAAAGCAGCCGCAGTCTGTGGAAACGGCCACATATAGGGCCTCCCCTATCTCTGGAGAAATCTGGCAGAAATGTTGTACGATCTCATACATCAACTCGCCGCAGGCGGCTTTTTTTTCATCCAGACAGGTCTCATGGGCGAAAAACTCTTGGGACGGGTGGTGGTCGATGGCCAAGTCCACCCGGTCTACATATTTCACAGCATTGTCTGGAAACAGGGAGCGGGCGGCGATATCCACCGAAATCACCGTTTTGGGCTCATAGCCCGACCGGGCCAGCAGTCCCTCCAGATAGGGGGTAAAAAGGGAGGTAGCCTCTTGATTTTCCAGCACATAGGCCTCCTTCCCAACCCGGCGCAGAGCCCGGCACAGGCCGGCGGCACAGCCGATGGTATCCCCGTCGGGACGCAGGTGGGTCAGGATCAAAAAGTTATCGCGGGCCATTAAAAATTCGGCCGCCTGTTTGGCTGTCATATGCCCTTGTCCTCCTGATAGGGATTGTCCGGGTTGACCGGCTTGACCACCTCAGGGTCCCGGAGCAACTCCAGAATGTGGGCTCCCTTGACAATGGAGTCGTCCTGGACAAAGGACAGCTCTGGGGTGTAGCGCAGCTGGAGCGCCCGGCCCAGCTCCCGGCGCAGATAGCCGGAGGCGGACCTCAGCCCCTTGAGCACCTGGGCACAGTCCCCCTTGTCCAGTACGGAGATATAGACCTTGGCGTACCGCAGATCCGGTGTGGTCTCCACCGCCGTTACTGAGATCATGCCGGTAACCCGTGGATCTTTTACATTGGGGATCAGAGAAGCCAGCTCCCGCTGGATCTCCTCATTGATCCGGCCGATTCGATTGCTTGCCATAAATGTTTCCTCCTTTTGGGGATGTCTTCGGGCAGAGGTTCACCGCTCCTCGTCCTGAAAGCCCAGCAGATAGTCGGCGGACACCTGGTAGTGCTCGCAGATCAGAGCAAATTTTTCAAGGGTCGTACTTCTCTTCCCGGTTTCCATATCACTAATCTGTGTAATAGTCACATCTAATATAGCAGCCAAATCTCCTTGGTTTTCATTGGCCCGCTTTCGAAGTATCCGCAGACGTTCCCCGAATTGATTTTTATTGAACACAAAATTCCCCCTTGACTTTTAGCTAAAAGCTGATATACTAAAGGCGATTAAGCTTATAGCTAAATTTACGTGAGGTGAATAGGATGACTATGCTCTTTGAACTCTTGTACCATTACTGGTGTGTCCCGTACGACCCGGAGCGTTTCCCGGAATACCTACGCAAAGATCCGGTCCACGCCTATGGGCAGTACGCCTTTGAGGAGGGCTTTAAGCTGGGGGCCCAGCTGACCTGCCTCTCCCTTCAAGATCCGCATATGCAGACGCTGGAATAAGCGGCACAGGGCGGGCACTTTGTGCCCGCCCTGTGCCATATTGTATTATACAATGATTTTCGGAAGATTAAAAGGGAAATTTTCAGGCCGGGGCCGCCTTCGGCGGCCTTTTCCCTTAAACCTCGATCTGTTCCATAACGAAGGCCTCGATAATGTCGCCCTCTTTGATATCCTGGAACTTCTCGAAGGTAATGCCGCATTTCCCCACGGGATGTCCCATCCCGCGGGGACCCCTTTGATTTGAAATGCTCGGGCGGAATAAATCCGCCCTCCGCAAATCTCAGCCTTTGGCTTCGATTTTACGCGCCAAAGGGCGCGCCCCGCTACGCGGGGTACTCATGCGCCATCAGCGCTCCACTTCCTCCATCAGGAAGGCCTCAATGACGTCGCCTTCCTTGATGTCCTGGAACTTCTCAAAGGTGATGCCGCATTCGTAGCCGGCGGCCACCTCCTTGACGCTGTCCTTGAATCGCTGGAGGGAGGCAATAGCGCCATCGTAGATCACGATGTTGTCCCGGAGCAGGCGCATCTGAGCGTTGCGCTGCATCTTTCCGTCCAACACATAGCAGCCGGCCACCATGCCCACGCCGGTGATACGGAACACGTTGCGGACTTCGGCCCGGCCCAGCTCCACTTCCTTGAACTTGGGCGCCAGCATCCCCTTCATGGCCGCCTCGATCTCGTTGATGGCGTCGTAGATGACCCGGTACATCCGCATATCCACATGGTTGCGGGCGGCGTTCTCCTTGGCGTTGGCGTCCGGACGGACATTAAAGCCTACGATGATGGCCCCGGAGGTGGTGGCCAGCATCACGTCGCTCTCGCTGATAGCGCCTACGGCGCAGTGGATGACCCGGACCCGGACCTCCTCGTTGGACAGCTTCTCCAAGCTGGCCTTCACCGCCTCGGCAGAGCCCTGGACGTCGGCCTTGACAATGACGTTTAGATTCTTCATCTCCCCGGCCTGGATCTGGCTGAACAGATCCTCCAGAGATACCTTGCCTACAGGGGCGGAGGCCGCGTTCTTCTGTTCGTGCTTGCGCTGCTCCACCAGTTCACGGGCCATGCGCTCGTCGGCCACGGCGTGGAAGTCGTCGCCAGCGCCGGGCACCTCGCCCATGCCGATGATCTCCACAGGGACGGAGGGACCGGCCTCGGTCAGCTTGCGGCCCTTGGCGTCAGTCATGGCGCGGACACGGCCTACGGCGGTTCCGGCGATGATCACGTCGCCCTGCTTCAGGGTCCCGTTCTGGACTAGCAGGGTGGCGATGGGGCCGCGGCCCTTGTCCAGCCGGGCCTCAATGACCGCGCCATGAGCGGAACGGTTGGGGTTGGCCTTCAGCTCCCGCATCTCGGCGGTGAGGACCACCATGTCCAGCAGGTTGTCAATGCCCATGCCTGTCTTGGCGGAGATAGGACAGACAATCGTTTCGCCGCCCCACTCTTCGGGCACCAACTCATACTCGGTGAGCTGCTGCATGATGCGGTCGGGGTTGGCGGTTGGCTTATCCATCTTGTTAATGGCCACAATAATAGGGATCTCGGCGGCCTTGGCGTGGTTGATGGACTCCACGGTCTGGGGCATAATGCCGTCATCAGCGGCTACCACCAGGATGGCCACGTCAGTAATCATGGCGCCACGGGCCCGCATGGCCGTAAATGCCTCGTGGCCGGGGGTATCCAGGAAGGTGACCGGGCTGCCCTTTACCTCCACCTGGTAGGCGCCGATGTGCTGGGTGATGCCGCCCGCCTCGCCGGACACCACGTTGGCGTTGCGGATGTAGTCCAGCAGGGAGGTCTTGCCGTGGTCCACGTGGCCCATGACCACCACCACGGGGGCACGGGGCTCCAGATCCTCGGCCTTGTCCTCGGCGGTGTCGATGAGCTTCTCCTCGATGGTGACGATGACCTCCTTCTCCACCTTGCAGCCCATCTCCTCGGCGATGATGGCGGCGGTGTCGAAGTCGATGATCTCGCTGAGAGAGGCCATCACACCGTTTTTCATCAGGCACTTGACCACCTCGGCGCCCGTTTTCTTCATCCGGGAAGCCAGCTCGCCCACGGCGATCTCGTCGGGGATCAGGACCTTGACCGGAGCCTTCTTGGCGATCTCAAGCTGGAGGCGGCGCATCCGGTCCTGCTCCTCCTGCTTGCGCTTGTTGCCGAAGGAGCCCGCCTGCTTACCGCCCCGCTGGCGCTGGGCGTTGCGGCCCTGGAACTTCTGCTTTCCACCCCGGTCCTGCTGCTTCTGATCCGTAAAGGACTCCAGGCGCTCGTCGTACTTATCCAGGTTGACGGCGCCACTGCCCCTGGTATCCACCACCTTCTTCTCCCTGGTGGTGGGGCGGGGCGCCGACTGCTGCTGCTTGGCCTGATGCTGCTGAGTCTGGGACTGGGGCTGGGGCTGACGGCCCTGCTGAGGCTGGGCGGCCTGCTGGCCCTTCTGCTCGGCTTTGGGCTGCTCCCTGACCTCTGCCTTAGGGGCGGAGGGAGCGGGCTTTTTGGCATCGGGGTCATGGTAGATATCAGCATAGACCGATTCAATGGAGTCAATCTGGTTATTTTGAGTCAGATACTCAAAGACGATGGACAGCTCCTCGTCGGTCAAGGGCTGCATATGGTTCTTAGGCGGGTGTCCATACTGGGTCAAGATGTCCATGACCGCCTTGGAGGGCAGGTCCTTGCCTCCCTTTTTAAAATCCTTTGCTACTTTATGGAGCGGATATTTTATCATCATAGATAGAAGCCACCTCGTTTCTTAGCTATCATGCCGGAGCTTACCAGACAGGCGCCGGCCGCCGGGGCCTGTCTTGCGGGTACGGTCAGTCCGGCGGCCGCCGGTCTTGGCCAAACGGGGCCCGCTCCCCTCTTGGGGAGCCTCGGGTCCAGCTTTTTTCCTGGCGGGGGCAGGGGGGGCCTCCTCCCTCTTGGGAGGCGGGGCCCAGGGCTTTCGTTTGCCCTCCCGCAGGTTTTTCTCGTGCTGCCGCTTTTCCCGCTGACGCTGGAGGGCCCGGTCGGCCTTCTCCCGGATCTGCTGGGCGGCGGGGCCGTATTTTTCCGGATCGCGGGCGGCCAGCTTCTCCAGGATGGAGGCGGCAAAGCCCGAATCTGCCAGGGCGACCATGGCACAGGACGAGCGGCCCAGCGCCAGCCCCAGTTCCGCTTTGGAAAAGGGGAGGGCCAGCCAGAGCACGTTGCCCGCCTGGCCGAAATGGGCGGCCCTTCGGCAGGTGTTAGGGGCGGCGTCAGCGGCCAGCAGCACCAGCTTGGCCTGCCGGGCCCGGCACAGGGCCCCCACCGGCTCCTCACCGACCTCCAGCCTGCCGGCCTTTTTGGCCAAGCCCAGCAGGTGGAGGATGGGATCATTAGCCATCCGCCGGCACCTCCTTCATCTGCTCCTCCAGCCCAGACCAGACCTCATCGGGCATCTGGGCGGAGAAAGCCCGCTCCAGTGCTCTGGCCTTTCTGGCCTTTTTCAGACAGTCTGGATTGGGGCACAGATAGGCTCCCCTACCGGGCAGCTTGCCCTTAAAGTCCAGGGACACCTTTCCCTCAGGGGAACGGACCACCCGGATCAGCTCCATTTTTGGTTTCATTTCCCGGCAGCCAAGACATTGGCGCATGGGAATCTTCTTGGGCACGGTCCGCACCACCCTTTTGGTCAGAGTTGAGAGCAGCGAGCTAAGATAGGAGATATCTTCACTCTCCACTCGATTCAAATCAGGCTTCTTCCGGAGCCTCAGCGTTATCGTTCTCAGTGATCTCCCCCGCAGGCAGGTCCTCCTCAAGAGCCTCAATGGGCTCCAGAGGGGCGGAGGCGGGCTTGATGTCGATCTTATATCCAGTCAGCTTGGCGGCCAGGCGGGCGTTCTGCCCCTCCTTGCCGATGGCCAGGGAGAGCTGGTCGTCGGGCACCACCACCCGGCAGCTCTTGCCGTCGGGCAGCTCCTCCACCGAGAGAACGTCGGCGGGGGACAGGGCGGCGGCGATATACTCCGCCGGGTCCTCAGACCACTTGATAATGTCCATCTTCTCACCCTTCAGCTCATCCACAATGGTGTTGACCCGCTGGCCCCGGGGGCCGACGCAGGCGCCGATGGGGTCCACGTTGGGGTCGGCAGACCAGACGGCCAGCTTGGTGCGGGAGCCGGCCTCCCGTGCCACAGACTTGACCTCCACGGTGCCGTCATAGATCTCAGGCACCTCCAGCTCGAACAGCCGCTTGACCAGTCCAGGGTGGGTCCGTGAGATGAGGACCTGGGGACCCTTGCTGTTGGGACGGACCTCCACGACATAGACCTTCAGCCGCTGGCCCTCCACATACCGCTCGCCCTTCACCTGCTCATTGGCGCCCAGATAGGCGTCGGTGAACTCAGAGCCGGAGTGGATGCGCAGGGACACGGCACCGTTCCGGGGATCGATACGGGTAACCACACCGGTAACCAGCTCCTGCTCCTTGGAGCAGAACTCGTCATAGATCATCCCCTGCTCCGCCTCACGGATGCCCTGGATAATGACTTGGCGGGCGGTCTGCGCGGCTACCCGGCCGAAGTTCCGGGGCTTGATCTCCATGCGGACCACATCGCCCAGTTGGGCCTGGGGCAGGGCGTTTCGTGCCTCGTCCAGGCTGATCTCCGTGGCGGGGTCGTCCACCACCTCCACCACTTCCTTCTTCAAAAACAGGCGGACAGTGGCGGTCTCCTCATTGGCCTCGATGACCAGATTTTCCCCCATCCCCTCGTGGTCCTTCTTATAGGCGGACAGAAGGGCCTGGGTAATCTTCTCCATCATATAGCCGGGCTTGATGCCCTTCTCCTGCTCGATCTGGGCGATGGCGGCAAAGAACTCCTTGCCGTCCAGCTCATTGCTGTTGACTTTTTTGGTTGCTCTCTTAGCCACGATAGTTTCCTCCTAAAACAGCGGAAGCGCCGCCGTTCATTGTATAGCTTTTGCGCAGCGGGCCGCCCCAATGGCGGTCGTGTCCGTCAAAACCGGGGATACAGCCGGACCAGGGCGATCTCCTTCTTTTCAAAGTCCACCGGGCTGCCGCCCACCTCCAGGGTCACATTTCCGTCCTCAAAGGCACGGAGCAGACCCACATGGTCTTTGCGGCCATCTCTGGGGCGGTAGAGCTTTACCTCCACCTCGGCCCCCAAGAATTGGGCGAAATGATCCGGCTTTTTCAACACTCGGTCCGCCCCGGCAGAGGACACCTCAAAAGTGTAGCTGCCCTCAATGGGATCGGCCTCGTCCAGCAGGTCGGACAGGGGCCGGGAAACCGCCTCGCAGTCATCGATGGACACGCCGCCCTCCTTATCGATGTAGACGCGGAGGAACCACTCCCCCGCCTCCTTCACATATTCCACATCCCAGAGGGTGCATCCAGCCCCCTCCACCACGGGGAGGGCCAACGCGGCCACGGTATCGGTAACTTTTGCCATAAAGTTCCTCCTATTTTGCCCCTCACTCCCGGAGGTTCGGCCCATTTGGTCAATCAAAAAGAGCGGAGCCTTGACCCCACTCTCACCAATACTACCTTAATAACATCATGACTATACCACAAACCAAGGCGGATTGCAAGAGCTGGAGAAAAGTTTTTTCCAGATCAAGGGCTTTTTCCAGCGCAAAACATAGAAAAAATTGTCAATGAGAACAGTCATTACCGGATTTTTCGGCAGACAAAAGACACATACTACCACCCGGATGGAACTTCCGTTGGACAAACAGGACGGGAGGAAGTTGAGAATGAAACGATATCTAATGGCTCTTGGCCTGGCTGTGACCATGGTGGCCACCCTGGCCTCCTGCGGCAACACGGACGGGAATACCAACAGCGGTACCAATGGCCCTGCCAACGGCTCTGTGTCCGGTTCCGCCCAGACCAGAAACCGGCGTACCACCTATGACCGCAGCAACGCCTATGACTATCTGGAGGACGGCCGCTATTCTGCTGACGCCAATGGGCGAGTATACGGCAGCCGGAACGACAACATGGGCCGAGACCTGACCCAGGGAGCACGGGACCTGATCCGCGGAGCCGGTGACGCCATCGGCGACGTGGGCCGGGGCATCGGCGATGCCGCCCGAGACATCACCGGCGGGACCGCCGGCACCCCCAGCTGGGAGCCTAATCCCGGTAACCGGAGCACGATGAATTATTAAAAAATAGGCAATCTCCAAAAAGGGGTCCGGCAAAACCAGTTTGCCGGACCCCTTCTCATTCTATTCACGCCTTTTTTCAGCCCGGTGCAGGGTCTCATTTCTTGCGGCCTCCCTTTTTGGGCTTGGCCTTTGCCCAGCCCGCCTTGCGGGCCGGACGGGCCTCCTTCTTCTCCACCCTCTGCCGGCTGTGCACGCTCTCCCGCCGGGTGGGGCCGACGCCTTTCTTGCCGGCTGATTGGCCGCCGCCCTTTCCCTTGGCGGCCGGAGCCCGCTCCCCCGGTCCGTCCGAGGACCGCGCTCCTCTGTCCGGCCGGACCAGACAGTGCTTGCCGTAGCCGATCAGGTCCTCCCGGCCCGTCCGGTGGAGGGCCTCCAGCACCAGCTTACGGTTTTGGGGCTTGCGCCACTGCATCAGCGCCCGCTGGAGGGCCTTGTCGTGGGGCGTCTTGGGGACGAACACCGGCTCCATAGTCCGGGGGTCCAGTCCGGTGTACCACATGCAGGTGGCCAGGGTGCCCGGTGTGGGATAGAAGTCCTGCACCTGTTCAGGCAAATGGCCCTGCCTGTTCAGCCACTCGGCCAGCTTTACCGCGTCCTCCAGAGTGCAGCCCGGATGGGAGGAGATGAGGTAGGGCACCAGATACTGGTCCTTGCCATACCGCCGGTTGAGCTTAAAATACTTTTCTCGGAATTTTTCATATACCTCAATGTGGGGCTTTCCCATGTAGTCCAGAGTATGGGCCACACAGTGCTCCGGCGCCACCTTGAGCTGGCCAGAGATGTGGTGCTGGACCAGGTCGGTAAAAAACTCCCCGCTGGGGTCCTTCATCAGATAGTCAAACCGGATGCCGGATCGGATGAACACCTTTTTCACCTTGGGGATCTCCCGCAGCTTGCGCAGCAGCAGCATATAGTCGGTGTGGTCCGCATCCAGGTTAGGACAGGGCTCCGGGGCCAGGCAGGCCCGGTTTTTGCACATCCCGTGCTTGAGCTGCTTCTGGCAGGAGGGCCGGCGGAAGGTGGCCGAGGGGCCGCCCACGTCGTGGATATAGCCCTTGAAGCCGGGGTGCTCCGTCAGGGCCTTCACCTCACGGATGACCGACTGGTGGCTTCGGCAGGAGATGGTCCGTCCCTGGTGAAAGGCCAGGGAGCAGAAGTTGCACGCCCCAAAGCATCCCCGGTTGTGGGTGACGGAGAAGCGCACCTCCTCGATGGCGGGCACGCCTCCCATCTCGTCGTACATGGGGTGGGGCTCCCGGACATAGGGCAGCTCGGCCACCCGGTCCATTTCCTCTGTGGTCAGGGGGAAGGCCGGAGGATTGACCAGCAGGAACTGTCGGCCGTGTTTTTGCAGGATGGCCCTGCCCACCACAGCGTCATGCTCCTGATACTCCACCATATTGGCCCGGGCGTAGGCCTCCTTAGAGGCGGACACCTCCTCGAAGGAGGGCACCTCCACCCTGGGGTATGTGCACACATCCGGGTACTTCACCGCCGCACAGGTACCCCGCACATCGGTGATCTCCCCCACCGGAGTGCCGCTGGCCAGCCGGGCGGCGATCTCGATGGTGGCCCTCTCCCCCATGCCGTAGGTCAGCAGGTCCGCTTGGGCGTCGAAGAGAATGGAGCGGCGGACCTTGTCCTCCCAGTAGTCGTAGTGGGCGAAGCGGCGCAGGCTGGCCTCCAGTCCGCCGATGACCAGGGGGATGTCCCCAAAGACCTCCCGCACCCGGTTGGAGTAGACAATGGTGGCGTGGTCGGGGCGCAGGCCCGCCCGCCGTCCGGGGGAGTAGGCGTCGTCATGGCGGCGCTTTTTGGCGGCAGTGTAGTGGGCCACCATGGAGTCGATATTGCCCGCGGAGAGGAGCACCCCCAGCCGGGGCCGCCCCAGGGCGGCAAAGGCTTCCGGGTCCCTCCAGTCGGGCTGGGCCAGCATGGCCACCCGATAGCCCTCGGCCTCCAGCACCCGGCCGATGATAGCCGGACCGAAGGAGGGGTGGTCCACATAGGCGTCCCCGGTAATCAGCAGAAAGTCATAAAAGTCCCAGCCCCGGCGCTCCATATCCTGGATGCTCACCGGCAGGAACCGCTCTCGGTCAAAACTCATGGTCATTTCCTCGATTTCATGAAAATCAGGGTAAAACAGCGCGCAGTCCTCGCCCCAGGCCCTCCGCCACCGCCCATGGGGAGGCAGCAGGATCGAGCTCCCGGCCCCATCATGATCTTCAGCCGGCGGGCCAACAGCATAGAGATCACTCTCTCAAGAAAGAGCATATCACACCAGGGGCGGAATTACCACTGTTTTCTCCCGTCCAGACTGGCCCCTTGAACCCCCCCTTGACAAACCGCTTTTCTCTCGGTATAATCCTTTCGGTCACTCGGAGGGTACGCCATTCGACAGAAGAAATGGTACGCTGGATAAGGTGACGGGCTGAAATGCCCGTTGGCTTATCCGGCTTTTTTGTTGTCCTTCGGACCGATCTCACAACTGGGAGTGATCTTCTGTGGACCTGCTGACAGGAAATGTAAAAAAGCTCTATTTCCGGTATCTGGGCGCCGCCTTTGGCAGCGCCATCATCTCCTCCATCTATGGGCTGGTGGACACCGCCATGGTAGGCCAGTACCACGGCCCTCAGGGGGCGGCGGCAATGGCGGTGGTGGCCCCGGTGTGGAATATCATATACAGCCTGGGCCTGCTGGCTGGCATCGGCGGCTCCGTGCTGTTCAGCACAGCCCGCGGCCAGGGCCAGAGCCGGCGGGAGCGGGAATATTTTTCCGCCGCCCTGCTGGGCGTGTCCGGGCTGGCTATTATAAGCTGGCTGGTCATCTTCCTGCTGGACGCCCCCCTCCTCACCCTGTTCGGTGCGGACCAGACGCTGCTCCCCCTGGCCCAGGCCTATCTCCTTCCGGTCAAGTGGGTCGTGCCGGTCTTTCTGTTTAACCAGATGCTGGCCGCCTTTCTCCGCAATGACGGAGACCCCGGCCGGGCGGCGGCGGCCGTCCTGTCCGGGGGTATCTTCAACATCTTTGGGGACTACTTTTTTGTTTTTGCGCTGGATATGGGTATCTTTGGGGCCGGGCTGGCCACCGCTATCGGCTCGGTGATCTCCCTTTTGGTGGCCCTGACCCACTTCCTGTCCCCCAAAAACACGCTGCGCTTCCTGTGGCCCAGCCGCCTGCCCCAAAAGCTCCGCGCCATCCTGGTCACCGGCTTCTCCACCTTTTTCATCGACATCGCTATGGGCATCCTCACCACCCTGTTCAACCGGCAAATCATGTCCTGCCTGGGGACAGACGCCCTGGCGGTATACGGCATCATCGTCAACGTAAGCACCATTGTTCAGTGCTGCGCTTACAGCGTGGGCCAGTCCGCCCAGCCGATTCTGTCCATCAACTTCGGCGCCCACCAATGGGACCGCCTCCGCCAGACGCTCCGATATGCCCTGTGGGCCGCCGCCTTTTTCAGTCTGGCCTGGACCGCCCTGATCTGGGCGGCCCCCAATGGGTTTGTCCGTATCTTCATGGACGCCGGGCCGGATATCTACGCCATTGCCCCGGCCATCCTCCGGACCTACGGCCTGTCCTTCCTGCTCCTCCCGCTGAACATCTTTTCCACCTACTACTTCCAGTCCCTCCTGCGCCCCGCCGCCGCCTTCTTTGTGTCGGTGGCCCGGGGGCTGGTCATCAGCGGCGGGCTGATCCTCGCCCTCCCCGCCCTTCTGGGGCCGGAGGCGGTATGGCTGGCTATGCCGGTGACCGAGGGGGTAGTGGCCCTGGCGGTCGTCCTTCTGATCCGCCGGTACACCGGCGGCCTGGGGAGGGCGGAGGTGGGCTGACCCTCTCCCCGGCACAAGGGAGGCGGCCGCCCGATGGACAGCCGCCTGATGCCCTTTGCCCGTTCCCCTTAGTCCTGGGCGGGGGCGCTCCCCTTGTGCTCCGCCTGACACAGCTCTATGCAGGCATAAAATTGGGTGTGGAGCCTGTCGTACATCTGGTCCAGGTAGTCCCAGAGGGCATGAAATCCGCTGGACAGATCGCTGTCCTCCCGGTCCACCGCCAACGACATGACCCAGAGGGCGCAAATGCCGTCCCGCAGGCGGTTCATCGGGTCCTCCATCTCAAAGAGGACCTTATGCAGTTCCATCTGAAAACCTCCTTGTGTTTCCCCCGGAGGTGTGGTATCATAGATTTGCCAGACCTTCGGGGATGGTGTTTGTGGGGTGTTGGTGTGCTTGTCAGGTGGGCCAACACCCTATTTTATTTTCTCATAGACCTCACGAATCCCTTGACGAATCACATCCGCCTTTGTCATGCCGGTTTTCTGGCAACAGATCTCCAGCAACCGGATATCCTCGTCTGACATGCGGATTCTTGTTTCGTGATTCTTTGGCTCCGATGTCGGCCTTCCCCTTGGTGACAAATTTTTCGCCTCCTTTTTGTATCACCAAAATAATTTTAATATATGGTGACACAAAAGTCAAGTATTATTTTTCTGTTCTCCTATCTGCCTGCCATCGTGTCCTCCTTGTATTTTCCCTGGAGGTATGATATCATAGATTTATCAGACCTTCGGGGATGGTGAGGGAGTAGTCGTTGACACTTGTCGGGTGAGCGGCTACTCTCATTTTTTAAGGCTCTTTTCCACCAAATCAATTCCCTTTTCGATGACCTCGGTCCGAGATATTTGAAGCTTTTCCGCACACATTTTCAATTTATCAGCGGTTTCCGGCGTCAATCTCACACCGAGGTTCACACTTTTGGTAATCTCTTTGGGCGGACGGCCAGTCCGTGGAGACATCTTCTCACCTCACTTTTTGCTCCTGCAATAATTATATTATTGTATGAGCAGAAAGTCAAGTATTATTTTTTTGTTCTCCTATCTGCCTGCCATCGTGTCCTCCTTGTATTTTCCCTGGAGGTGTGGTATCATAGATTTACCAGACCTTCGGGAATGGTGTTTTAGGAACAGTCCGTGACTTTTTGAGGGTGGCGGGCTGTTTCTATTTTTCTTGGTAAAGTTCCTCATCCAGCTTTTCACGGAACCATTCTGTTCTTCCGATCCCCTTTTTTGCCAGCTTCTGGTCCAGCTGTTCCGCCTTTTCCCGGTCGACCATGAATACAAGCTGCTTCATGTTCTTCCGCCGCTCTCTGAAGTACTCTGCCCTGCTTTTATCAGCCACATATTCACCTCCTTTGTAGCTAACTACATTATATACTTGTAGTTAGCTACTTATCAAGAGTTTTCTATGCTGTGATCTTTTCTTCTATCTTCTTTTTGCCCCTTTTCATAATAGGTGCTGTCAGCAGAAGGCCCACGGCAGGTAGGGCATGACCACCGGGCACGCCCAAAGCACAGTCCAGAGAGAGCGGCGCGCCGAGGTCGCCGCGCTCTACCCGCAAATCGTGACATTTCCCCTAAAAGGAGCTTATCATCATGAGGCCGTTTTGATCCGTTTTCCCTTTCCCACACAAAAAGCACCGTTCCGCAATTACGGAACGGTGCTTTTATAGATAAAATTACCTTTTGTATTCAAACTCCAGGTCGTACATGGACACGATATCCCTAACAGCTTGATCACCAGTTCTCCTTAGTTCTTAAGCATTCTCCACAGCGTGGTTCGGCTGATTCCCAGCCTTTCCGCTGTTCGGCTCTGGTTTCCGTTCTCCCGCTCTAAAGTCCGCAACACAATGTCCCGATTGATCTCCTGCAATGTCCGGTTTAAATCCAAGGGCGCCTCAGTATCCTCCCCCCTGTCCCCTACCGGCACTACAGAGCCTTCCCGTTTCAGCACCTCCTCAACAGCTTCGGCGGTGATATAAGGCTGTTCAGTCATCATGGCCAGTTCTTTTACAATACGCTGGAACTGAGAATAATTTCGCGGCCAGTCGAATTTTTGCAGCTTTCGCATCGCCTCTGCCTCTATACCCGATACCTGCTTGGTCATAGTGGTATTCAGATGGCTGAGATACATATTGACAATGGCCGGAAACTTCTCGACTCGCTGACGCAGTGGGGGCAGATAGAGGGTAAGACAACTCAGCACCTCAACAAACTCTACCCCGGCGTCAGGCATTGCCTCGTCCTTTTTGCACACACAGGAGAATATGAGCCGGTTCATCTTATGCACGTTCATGGCAATAATGTTAGCCAATAGCTGCCCCCGCTGGTCCGAGGTGAGCACGTCTATATTTTTGATAAAAATGGTACATTCGCTCCTGGTCAATGGCGAATTATGGTGGTTCATCAAATAGCTCCACCCCTTTGTATTTAGCAGGAAGCAGTCTACCACCACCAGCGGCGAATCCCACCAGTCGCTCTGCAGGTACAGATAATTGACGGCCTGCTCTTTGCATGTCCCCTCCTCGCCAAATACCATAACAGGCTGGCTGGTACGGTTGATGTTTTGGATCGTATGATACAGATCTCTCAGCAGTCCTACCACTGAGTACAGGCTGCCCGAATACTGCTCTTCCACCTCAGATTGGCCCGAATAGCGGATGCCACGGCGGATATCCGACAGCGGCACCTGACTTTCGGAGAAATAGTAGGCGGTATAATGCTCATTGCCCACAGTTTCTCGGTGTGAGCGGATAGAATATTGAATATTGTCTATCTGCTTCAGGATGTGCTTCTGACTGTTTGTTTCGCCTCGAAGGCTTTCTTGACGCAGGTAGTCTATAATAGCAGTGCCGCTGTCCTCGATGGTGGAGAAAAACAGTTCCCCCTGGTCATTAAACACTACGGTTTGATTGATCTGATTCCAAATCAAGCTCCGCAAAAAACGGTTCTCTGCCCTGAGATTTCGGTAATTCCCGTACAGTTGAATCGTCTGGGTAAACGCCATACGCACTCCCTCTGCTCCAGAGGTGATAAGCACTACATCCAGTCCCAGCTGCATTGCCGTGGTGTGCGCTACCATATCACATAGGATGGCCTGGGTCCCCTTTTCTCGGATAGACTGTAAGACAGGCTCAACCTCCGCAGCGTTGCGAATAGTATAGATGTCGATTTGGTATTGCATCACCTCACACAGCAGCCTTGCGCTTGTGGTCACATTGGGAAAACCTACAATCGCATAGTGGTCTGATACCTGCTCCGCCAACTGCATTGCCCGGAGCAGGTCGAAGGGCAGAATCGGAATCTCAATAACCGGAAGGTCCAGCCGTTCTCGAAGCATGGTAGCGGTCCCGCCCCGGGAGATAATGACATCATAATCGTTATAGAAATTCCGGCGGGCCATCTCTACCCCCTTCTGCAGATCTCCTACATAAACTGTCAAGTCGATGTCCTGATACTCCTTGGAAACCTCCAACATTAAGGGGCGCATCTCCGAATAAGGGGCTATGCCCAGCAGTCTAATTTTCTGTTCCATCGACGATCCTTTCTGATGGTTCCGATCCAATACCATTACGTAAGGGGATCTCAAATTCTCCCTCCGGCGTATTTTGGTTATAGATCACATTTACAGGGCGGTCCGACTTCACCCGATCAATATACTCCGAAGGAGGAATCCCAGTCATTTGTTTAAACAGGCGACTAAAATAATGGATACTCTGATAACTCAGTTTTTCAGCGATCTGGCTCACATTTAATTCTGAGTAAAGCATCAGTTCCTTGGCCCTCTCGATCTTCCGGTGGTTGATATATCGGTTTGGCGGCACTCCCACTCGTTCCCGGAAAATTAGCCGGAAATAGTTTGCACTATATCCACATCTGGCTGCCAAATCCTTCACCCATAGCGGACTGTCAATATTCTCTTCAATCATCTGGAGGATCTTCCGCATTTCCGGATCTTCTCGCTGGGCAGCTAGATCATACAGCTGCCAGTTCTCCATCTCCTTGTGTTCCCATCTCATCAAGGAAATAAGCAGTTCATACAAGCGCAGACTAATTACTTCGTCATAATCCTGATTCTGGTTGATCGCTTCCTCAAAAATATCTCGCACCATGCTCCCTACAGGCTCCACTGTGGACGCGAAGAATAGTGGTAACTTTTTCACCCGCTCTTCCAACTCCCTAGAGCAGGTAAATTTCAAATCCAGGCAGCAGGAAGTGTCCAGGCTCGTGATAGAGTGGCATATCTCTGGTGGAACCAGAACCAGGCTTCGTGGTCCGGTTTCAAATCGTTCCTGCCCAACCCGCACACAAGTGTGTCCGCTCAGACAATATATATAATGAAAAAAGTTGTGCCTATGGGGCTCGATATACTGCCCTGCCATCTTTTTGTTTTTTACTACTCGGTGAACTGACACATCGTTGCGCATAAAATTACTCCCATAGGTCTTTCTACTGATCATACACTCTTAAAACATTTGCTTGTCTCCCCAAGGATCCGCAAGTCTGCAACAGAAATATTCAAGCCATTCCTGACCGCTGTAATATTTCTTCTTATTCACTCTTGGATCCCAGAAATCTCCTCAGGCCGGATATTGGTTACCTGGCCATAGATACACAGAGCATCCAGGAATCCTCCTTCATCATATCCAAACACATGCCACTCCAGATCTGGAAAATGCATTATATCTCCCGGGCAGAGCCACTGTTGATGTTCTAAGCTGTCTGGCCCACTCCCCCATTTCACATATGCCCTCGCGCAGTCCAGCACTACTACAGACTCCTCCGCGTGGTTATGAGGGGCCATAGGGCCGCTGTCTGCGCAGTAACGGCAGTAACTTACAGTCATTTTCGCGCTGGCTATGGCGCTGTCTTTGCCTACGGCATTTTGTACTACCCGTCCTGGCAGACTAGTTCTGAAAATCTCATCTCTATGCTTAAAATCCATCTGTATTACCTCCTGATCTTTTTCATAGGCTTTTTTCTTGTGGCGGTGACATTACAGGAAATCATTATAGTCAATGCACGCTTTTATTGTATTTATCTTTTTCGCCTGTACCCGTATCCTTTTCAACTTTTCCATTTTCACTGGTACTAATCCTACCGTTCTGATAATAGATAGAGCGAAAAGTATAAATGAAAGAGTGCTTTATATCAATACTTTTCTCTTGTCTATCCTTATACTGGATACATCAAATATCAGGAGGTATTCCTTATGAGCAAGAAAGAGATTATCGGCGTCATTCCGCCGATCATTACTCCTATTGACGATCAGGAAAAGGTAGATGAAAAGGCTCTGCGGGCCCTAATTGACCACTGTATCAACAACGGTATCCATGGTATTTTTGTATGTGGATCAAACGGCGAATGTATGGCTTTGACACAGGAACAGCGGGATCGAGCCATTCAAATCACCTTGGACCATTGTGCTGGCCGAGTACCTGTTATTGCCGGTTGTATGGACTCCAGTACCCAGCGCGCCATAGAAAATGTAAAGCGTTTTGAAGATATGGGTGGCCAGACTGCTGTGATTACTCCTGTGTTCTATGCCCGTCACGCAACACAAGATGAAACCGTCCAGCATTTTGAGCAAATCAGCCGCAACACCAGCGCAAATCTGATGATATACAACATCCCGCCTTTTACCGGTCAGTTGCTTACAGCAGATACCATCATCCAGTTATCTAAAATAGACAAGGTCATCGGTGTAAAAGACACATCTGGTAATTATCCTCTTTTTATCAGGCTGCTTAATCACTTTAAAGGTACAGATTTTCTAGTACACCAGGGCTCTACAAATCTGGCAGTCCCCAGTATGCTTATGGGAGCCGACGGGTATATCCCTTCTCTGGCCCCCCTGTTTCCAAAGGCTCACATCAAACTGTATGAATATGGAAAGACCGGTAATATTTCGGAAGCCATGAAATGGGGCGCCATTGTAGATGAGATCTGTAAGCTTTACCCTATGGCGAAGAGTCAGACCGCTTCCACCAAGTACGCCATCAGCACCCTCGGCTTTGCCAGCGAACGGGTATGCCGCCCCACTGAACCTATCACTGTTGAGGAGCGAAAGCGCATCGATGCCCACATTGCCACGCTGAGGCAATATATGTAGAAACGGGGGTGAGTGACATGGCCGACAACTTCATCCTGATTCATCTGGATCCAGCCGACAATATAGCAGTGCTCCGTGCCGCAGCGGAGGCTGGCACTGTACTTACCCCAGATGGTCTGACCATCCGGCAGGACATCCCTATCGGGCATAAGGTGGCCATACGCCCCATCGCCCAAGGTGAGCCAATCTTAAAATACAATACAGTCATCGGCTATGCTTCCCAGAATATCTCTCCTGGAGATCATGTCCATAACCACAACATCCGTTTTGATACCATCAAAGAAGTCTACCATTACTGTGCTGATTACACCCCAGTCCCCATTCTACCGGCCCAGGAACAGCGTACTTTTCTGGGCTATGTGCGGCCTAACGGGCTAGTCGGCACACGGAACTGTATTGCTGTCACCGTATGTAGCAATTGTGCCGCAACCGTGGCCAGAAAAATTGCCAACCACTTTACCCCAGAGATATTGTCCGCTTATCCCAATGTAGACGCCGTGGTTCCCCTCATCACATCTTCCGGTTGCGGTCTGGAGAAGTCCGGTGACCCCATGATCTATTTGCGCCGGGTACTGGGCGGCCTTATCAAGAATCCCAATATAGCAGGCGCCCTTGTATGTGCCCTGGGCTGTGAGTCTAACAATATCGACAACTTTTTTCAGGAAGCAGGTCTAGTCCCCAGTCCCACACTGGGTCGCTTGGTAATCCAAGAGGAGGGCGGCTCCCGAAAATCAGTGGAAAAGGGCATCTCTATGGTAGAGGCCATGCTTTCCCTCGCCAATCATTCTGTTCGCCAGGAGGTACCTGTTTCTCATCTGAAGGTCGGACTGGAATGTGGCGGCTCCGACTCTTTCTCTGGTTCCTCAGCCAATCCAGCGCTGGGCAAGGCAATCGATCTTCTGATCCAGAACGGCGGTACCGCAGTCCTCACAGAACCCACCGAGCTACTCGGTGTGGAAGGAGCACTGGTCCGACGCGCCAGATCTCCCCAGGTAGCGCAAAAGCTCATCGACATCATGCGGTGGTGGCTGGACTACTGCCGTGGAAAGGACTCTCAAATCTATGGCAAAGTTACCCCCGGCAATAATGCTGGCGGCATCACCAATGTCCTGGAAAAAGCTCTTGGAAGCGCAAAAAAAGGCGGGAGCACCCCACTCAACGATGTAGTTGGCTATGCGGAACCTGTTACCACTCCCGGCCTTAACATCATGAACTCTCCTTCTTATGATCCGGTATCCGCTGCAGCCATGTTTTCCGGCGGCTGCAATCTTTGCGCTTTTACCACTGGCCGGGGCTCCTGCTATGGCAGCCAGCACTTCCCCACTCTAAAGATTTCTTCCAATACCCCCCTCTATCTCCGCCAAAAGGATGATATTGACCTCAATGCCGGCGCTGTTATCGATGGGGAAAAAACTTTGGAGCAGATGGGGCAGGAAATTTTCGATGCTCTCATCGAAGTGGCCTCTGGGAGGCGAACTAAAAGCGAGCTGTTCGGAATGGGTGGCGATGAGTTTATCGTTTGGTGGCTTGGCATCACCGCTTAACTCAGTCCCAGCATATAGAATGCCAAACCTGCTGGAAGGGGAAATCGGCCAAGCCGGTTTCCCCCATTTTATCAATCCAGACTTCTGGAAATGTCCCTCATCTCTTTCCCCTGGCCATTCCAGAACTCCCGCAGCTTTGCCATCTGATCTCCAAGGCTGAAATGCCGGACGCCCAAGTCGATGTAATACTGGGCCTCTGCGGGCGAATTGATCTCACATCTCGGCTGAACACCATGCCGCAAGGCCGCTGAGATGACCTGTCGTTCAGCCTGCTTAAACTCCTGTGTATGATCCGCTCGATTCCAGCCACGGCTCATGCAGTAGTCCGCCGGGCCAAATTGCACCATATCTACGCCTGGGATATCGCAGATCTCCTCAATCCGTTCCACAGACTCCCGCTTTTCGATCATGAAGCATAGTACAATATCGTTAAGCCGTTGAATATGCTCCAACTGGGATACTCCATTCGGGCTGCTGATGAATCGCCGGTTTGGACATCCATATACGCCATCTGTGCCTTCTACCAACGGACGGATGGCTCTGACAGAAGCATACACATCCTCCGGAGTCCGGCAATCAGCAAAATTGACCCCTTGGAATCCAGAGGCTACCGCCTTTTGTGACACATAAAATCGATTTTGAAAATCCACCTTTATCATAGTGCCCATTTCATACAGTTCAGCTGCCCGGGCCATGTTCTCCAGATCCATCTGTGTGAATGGAGCGTATTCCGCTACAAATTCCATGTAGTCAAAGTTTCCGCAGGCACCTAAAGTTTCGGTGAAGATCGGCCAAGTGGACCACATACGAGTACTCACCGATGTCTTTCCTTCCTGTAAGATCCTGCGCAGTTTGTTTTCTCTCATCATTTCTTTTCCTCTTTCCCATAGAACGCAAGACATGTAAGCATACTACTATTACAGCGGGCCTGCCAGCGGTAAAACCATGCAGCTGTGTCTCGCTCATTCATATCCCCAATGGCATTTTTACCATAGCTGACAGCACTGGGATGATATCTAACCGACCAGGTGTTCAATCACTTTTATACAGGAGGGGCCCCCGCTTTGGCGGGGGCCCCTGTTGTTTATTCGACGGCCTCGAATCACAGGAAGGGCACAAAGCTTTGGAACAGGTCACGCTGCTCCTTCAAATTCGCAAGGGTTTCCTCCACGTTAAGTACAAAGGGATTCTGGAAGCAGTAATCATTCACCATTTGTTTCCAATCGTCCGTAGCGGTAACGTCTAGGATGGCGGCATTCATAGCCTCAACAATTTCAGCAGGAGTCCCCTTAGGCGCCAGAAGAACATACTCCGTATCTAGCTTCAGCTCAGGGATCAACTCGCTGGCCGCAGGCTGATCTGGGATCAGGTCAGGGGCCTTGGAAAGTACGGTGCATAGGCTCTTCAGCTGACCGTTCTCAATATAGTCAGCCGCAGTGGAATAGGGCAGGGAGGTAGCGTCGATCTCGCCGCCCAACAGAGCAGTCAGACGAGTGGCGCCATCGCCTGCGTCAATAATATTGAATTGAGCGCCACCCAGGTTGGCCAGAACACAGGACAGAATGTATACGCCACCGCCGGTAGAGATGCCCAACTTGATCTGACCAGGATTGGCCTTGGTGGCTTCGATCAGTTCCTCCAAGGTATTATAGGGGGAATCCGCGGGAACAACGATATTCTCACCGGACTGCATTCCATACACCGCTACTGGCTCAAAAGCATCATAGCCGAAGTCCACCATGCCGGTCGCTTCGTTGCCGTTTAGCGCCGCAGTATTAGTGGCAATAAAGGTGTAACCGTCGGTCTCTCCATCCTTATATTGCTGCATACAGGTAGCGCCGTTGGCGCCGGTCACGTTGGTGACGACCACAGACACGCCCAACTCACTTTCCAGCGCAGTGGCCAACTGACGCCCCATATAGTCAGTATCACCACCGGCTCCGTGGGTCATATAGATGTTGATCGTCTTGTCGGGCCAACCCTCCGCAGCATTGGGATCGCTGGGAGCATTTGAAGTAGAGGCGCTGGTAGTGCTCTTGTCATCCCCCGAAGAGGGTGTTCCAGGATTGGCGCAGCCGGTAGCCATAACCAGCACCATAGCTGCACTCAGCATCAGAGAGATCATTCTTTTCATCTTGTTCTTCCTTTCTTTTTGGCTTTTATTTATTCATCACCGCTGGCAGCCATCTTGATAGCCTCAGCTTCTTCTGCACGTTTCGCGTCTTTCAGGTTCGCACGGGCAGAGAAGATGACCACCAAGACCGTCGCAATGATCAATACACAGAAAATCGGATGATTCCAGAAGGGATCGCTAGAGGCCAGCTGAGATACGCGGCGCAGGTTCTGCTCAAAGGTCGGGCCTAAAATAAATCCAAGGATCATAGGGACCGTTGGGATCTTGGCCTTTACGAGCAAATAGGACATCAGGCCAAATAAAACCATGGCATAGGTATCAAAGAGCATATTGGCGTTTCCGATAGCGCCAATGGCGCATAGCACTACAACCACCGGAAGCAAATAATTCTTGGGTACTTTTAATACAGATATGAAAAATCGCATACCCAGCATCATGAACACCAGCATAAAAATCGCGGCTAATACCATAGCAAAGAAGATCGCATAGACCACCACGCCGTTCTTCTCATAGATCAGGGGCCCTGGCGCCACATTATGCACCTGGAGTCCACCTAGTAACATTGCGGTAACAGCATCGCCGGGAATACCCAGGGAAAGGAGAGGGATCATAGCGCCGCCTATCGTTCCATTATTGGCGGTCTCAGAGGCTACCACGCCATCCATGATACCTGTCCCGTACAGTTCGCGGCGTTTGGAGGTGTTCTTGGATACAGTATAGGAGATCATACAAGACACACCGCCACCGATGCCTGGCAGAATTCCAATGCCGACACCAATCAGCGCGGATACAATGGCGTTTGGAATATTACTCACAAACTCCTTCATAGAGAAGCCAACGCCCCTGATTTTTACGTCCTGTCGAATGGTGTAATCCTGTTTTTGGCGCACTGTTTCGGCATAGGCCATGACCTCGGAAATGGCAAACAGACCGATTAACAGAACTACAAGGGCAAAACCGTTGTTCAACTGATACATACCGAAGGTAAACCTAGGCTTGGAGTCAATGGGCGAAAGGCCAACTGTAGCCAGCAAAGCCCCCAGCACAGCGGAAATCAGGCCCTTCGGCATATCATGTCCTGTAAGGGCGACAACCATGGACAGGGAGAAAACAGCCAGGGCACAATACTCATATGCCTGGAACTTAAGCGCAAAGTCACACAGCACAGGAGCCAGTACCACAAGCAGGCCAATGCCAATGACGGTTCCAATAAATGAGAACACCACACCGGTGCCTAGCGCTTTGCCTGCCTCGCCCTTGTCTGCCATTGGTTTTCCATCAAAACAGGTGGCTACAGAGGAAGGTGTACCGGGAATATTCAACAGAATAGCGGAAATCAAGCCGCCGGAAATACCGCCAATGTAAAGTGCCATCAGCATCGAAATACCTTCCGAGGCTGTCATTGAGTAAGTGACCGGCAGGAACATAACAATAGCCATGGTGGCGGTCAAGCCTGGGATGGAACCAAAGATGATACCCACCACTGTACCTATGGCTATTAGAGCAATAGTCATGGGCTGAAGGACTTCCATTAAGCCTTGAACAATCATTCTTTTAGCCCTCCTTTACAGTCCGAATATACTCAGGAGTCCAATGGGAAGTAGGACATTCAGCATGTATCTGAAGATATAGAACAGGAGACAGCCTGTAATAATAGCTGTAATCGCTGCGGGCAGCACATTCTTTTTCCGATGTTCGCCCGGAGTAAGCACCAGGATCTGTACAAATACATACAGGATTGTAGTAGGTACAAACCCAATGGGCCCCATTAATCCCACATACAGGCCCAGAGCCACGAAACTGACCACAACCTCTCGCTTCTCGACCAATGCTGCTATCATAGAATTTTTTTGCGTCACACCGCCTTCGGCCTTATAGGCTTTGCGCTTCTTCATCCCTCTTACAATCAGCCACAGACTCAACACCAGCATGGCCCCACCCCATAGATAAGGCACAAAGTGGTTAGTCAAGGGAGTGGCTCCCAGGCCGGTGAAAGTGGGGATCCCAGGGATATTGAGCAAATACCATATCGAGAAAATAAAAATTACCGTACCGGGGATAATATCCAGCCTATACTTGCTGTTTTTCATATACCCTTTTCTCTTCCTTTCTGATCAATCTATCCTGTTTATATCAAATCCAGCAAGTTGCCCTTCTGGTCAAAACGCAGGGGTCTCGCTTCTTCTAATATCTCAATATCTTCTCTGCCTCTCATCTGCTCCAGAAGCGTTTCAGAAATCATGATCGTTTCCAGGGACAGCGTGTTTTTGATATAAACCATCCGAACATGATTCTTGTCCGCTTTTGTCAGCGTACGTACCGCGACTTGAAGTGCCATTTTGTCGTCCTCCAACACCATCGGAATCTTTCCCACACCCAGCACAGTCGAGGTGATCATGTTGAAATAGGTGGCATTGGTATCTAGCTTTTCAAACACGCGCTTTGTCGTCGTGTCCGCATTTCCAAGTCCAATATAGCTGCCGTGACTTTCGGGGGAGATGTCCAATACTACTACCCTCTCTTTTTTAATACCGCCAGTAGCATAAGGCGTCCCAAAAGTCCCTGTCACATTAGGATCCATGCCGCTGCCTGAAAAATTTTTCCCAATCTCTCTCACCAGCAGCACGTCCGTTTCCGGCATTAGAAGCCGGGGAAGGCGGCTTTTAGCAAAAAGCAGCAGTTCGGGCTCTTTGTCAAAGATTTCCTCCGCGGGAAGGACCTCGATCCGGCAGGTCTGATCAAATTCATTTTCGATAGTACCTACGCCAAAAATTATATTGGTGTGATCAAAAATCACCTTGGCATATTGTGGAAGCCGTTCCCCCATCCATTGAAATCCCGCCCGGTGCAGGGAGTCTGCTCCCTCACGTTTTCCCATACCAATGGCCATCATCTTGACCAGGCCTGACTCATAAGCTCCCCGGAATGCTGTATGGGCTTTGATCCGCCCCACAACGATGACTGCGTCCGCCTCATACGCAAAGCGATCCACTCGCACTTCATCGCCGTTGGAGAGAGAACCCACCTGCACAGTTTCCATACTGGAGAAGATGGGGCATCGACAGGCCTCCTCTGTAATTCCATAACTCTCTAGAATCTCCCGTTGTCCTTCCGCCGTAGCACCTCCGTGACTACCCATCGCTGGTATGATATAGGGATGAGCGCCTTGCGCCCTCACATAGTCAGCCAATTCCCTCAGGATCAGCGGCATATTGGCAATCTTTCTACTGCTGCCGGTGAGAACCACCCGCATTCCAGGCTTAATACGGGACCGCAAGTCCTCTCGATCCAGCTTTTCCATCAGATAGGCAGCAACATCCTCTATTCCATCTCTGGGGAATTTTTGTCTAATCATGGCCATTCGCGGCAATTCTACATCTGCTAGCACCGCACGAAGACCAGATTGTTCTTTAATTTCCATCGTATTTTCCTTTCCAACGGCAAGTCACATCTCTTCCCTCTTGTGCAAGCGAACCAACTGAAGCGCCCACCCCAGCTCTGGAAGAGGGTTATACGTTATGCTGCGCTCCGTGATAGGCATCAAAGGATTGATCCGATATCCGAGGAATCGCCCCCGCAGAATCAGTTCCAGTCTGTCCCCTTTTATGCAAAGAAATAGGCCATTGGCCGCCATAGATCCAATCTGTTTAATCAGCTTCTTTTCCTGTTTGGGCAGTTCCGGCATTTCCTCTCCCTCTATCCAAAGGGGGACAAATTGAATCCCCGGATAGGTTATCCTGATATAGCACCCACTGAGCATAGCGTTCAAGCCATTTTCCACAACAGGAAACGTCACATCTGCCAACTCCACCTGGATGTCTCCCATTTGGCCCCGGACTAGCTCTCGGCTCAAAAAAGCTCGTCCGCTACCAGAGCAGCCCAAACCGCCCGACAGAACCGCGGCCTGGTCCACGCCGTCTTTAGGGCTGTACTCAAATTGGTCCAAGCAGGCGCAGACAGCATAGGTCAAGATGGCCCCACGGACACACCCAATATATCGGCGGTTCAGCGGCCTGACCAGCAGCAGGTAGACAGCCAGCAGAATACCTGCCACCATATAGCCCATCGGCCCGATCCCTACCAAGAAAAGCGCAACTCCCGCAATGAGAAGAGCCAGAAAGTACAGCAGATTTGCCGCCATCATGATCAGCCGTTTTCGGCTCAAATTCTTTATAGCTGTTTCTATGGGACTCATACCTGGGCCCAATCTTTGCCTGCCCATCTGGGATGGTCATATGCTGCTTTGTCTGCTACATACGGCCATTTCTCCCCTCGGCATACTGCCAGACACCCCTTAACGCACATCTGCGCCATCTTAATGACTGCCTCCCGGGTCTGGGCGGCTGAGTGGGGGCTGAGGACCAAGTTTGGACAGGTAAGCAGTGGATCATCTGCCCTGGGTGGTTCACTACAGAACACATCGGTACCTGCCCCAGCGATAACACCTTCTTTTAAAGCTTCCACTAAATCAGACTCATTGACGATCCCTCCCCGGCTACAATTAATAAGTAGAGCTGTCGGCTTCATCATAGACAGTTGTCTCTTAGAAATCATGCCTCGGGTCTCCTCTGTAAGAGGGACATGGATAGTAACTACGTCGCTGATTTTCAGCAAATCTTCGTAATTTTCATAGTAGTCAGCTCCCAAAGCCTCAATCTTTTCTTGTTCCAGGAAGGGGTCATAACCGGCCAGTTTCATGCCGCAGCCCCGGCATATCTTGGCAGTTTCCCGGCCAATGGCGCCTAACCCAATTACGCCAACTGTTTTTCCTTCCAACTCAAAAGCCTTCTTGGCCCCACGAATCTCCCAGTTACCCGTGCACATTTCGTTTTGCCCCTCTATTAAATTTTTAGACAGGGCAAATATCATGGCTACAGTATGTTCGGCTACACTTCGGTTGTTTGCCCCCGGAGTAATTACAACCGGGATGCCCTTTGCGGTCGCAGCTGCTATATCTACTGTGTCATAGCCCACTCCGGTCCTGCCGATAACCTTCAGGTTGGGGCTATGCTCAATAGCATGTCCATCACATTTGGCGATTCTGACAATAAGTGCATCCGCATCCCACATTTGGTCCAAATAGTTATTAGGGTCCTGGTCATCTGCCACATAGATGTCAGCTGTATCCTTCAGCAGCTCCATCCCCTCTGGACAAACAGCCTGGGTCATAACGAATTTCATAGGGTCCCCTCCTTACCTTTTCTTATGGTTCGCCAGAGTGATTGCATAATCCATGGCGTTGACCAAGCTCAACTCATTTGCGTGTCCGTTACCTGCATGGCCAAAGCCAGTACCATGGTCCACACTGGCCCGGATAATAGGAAGTCCCAGAGTAACATTGATTCCCGCTACAGCATCCCAGTGCCTCTCAGCTTTGTTATAGACAAATCCCTTCACTTTCAGGGGGATATGGCCTTGGTCATGATACATGACTACAACAATGTCATACCAGCCGCCCAGCGCCTTCGAAAACACGGTATCAGGCGGTGTAGGTTTTTTCTCAGGAATCCAGATTCCTTCAGCCATGGCCGCGTCAACAGCGGGCTGTATCTCCTCAATCTCTTCTCGACCGAACATCCCGTTCTCCCCGCAGTGAGGATTTAAGCCTGCCACGCCGATCTTAGGCTTCTCAATTCCTAAAGCTTTACATCCCTCATTAGCAATGCGGATACATTCCAGTACCCGCTCCTTTTTCACAAGATCGCAGGCCTCTCTCAGGGAAACATGGGTCGATACATGAACCACCCGCAGGTCGTTATGGGCCAGCATCATAGTATACTTGTCAGTTTTGGTATAGTCAGCATAAATCTCAGTATGACCGGAGTAGTGATGACCGGCCATATTGATCGCTTCTTTGGCTAAAGCATTAGTAACAGTAGCATCTATCTCGCCCGCCATGGCCATTTGAATCACTTTCTCCACATACCGAAAGGATGCCTCACCACCTAACCGGCAAGCGCCTATGCCGAAAGGTTGCGGCACATCCTGGTCAGCAGTATCTGGAATTTGATCTACAGCTACTAATCCCAGGTCTAGCACGTCGATAGTTCCATATGTAAACTTGGCTTCTTCCACACACTTGACTGGGTTAAGGGTCAGCGTGGCGCCTCTTACTTTCTTGGCCACCCGAAGGGCATAGTCCATGCTGCTCATATCCCCTACAACCAGGGGCCTGCAACGGTCATAAATGCCCTTGTTCGCCAAGGCCCGGACCGTAATCTCCGGGCCATTGCCGAAGGGATCCCCCATTGAAATACCCAAAATCGGTCTGTCCATTTTCTTCCTCCTCAGCACATGCCCTTATCCGCGTTTTCTTTCAGCACCTTTCTCAACTCCTCTACCCCCTCGTCACATAGGTAGTTGAAGGGGCGTCGACAGTCGCCCACCGGATAGCCCAGCATGGAAACAGCCTTTTTGACTACGGTGTTGGGATTTCCATATTTAAATATCGCCCGGAATGAAGCGATGGATTCCTGGGCCACTTCAGCTTCCTCCAGTTTACCGGCTTTAAACAAATCATAAATGGAGGCCAATACATGGGGATACACATTAGCACAGCCCGCAATACCACCGGCCCCTCCCGCTTTCAAGCAAGGAAGGATTAAAGAGTCGTTTCCAGACAGGACTTTAAAGCCCTTGTCCAAATCCCTGGTCAGGTTGATATATGCCTGCAAGTTGTCCCAGTCGCCGCTGGAATCCTTGGCCCCCATAATCACATCCACATCCTTCGCCAGCTTGGCAACGGTTTCCGGCAGCAACTTGTTGCCAGTACGTGCCGGGATATTGTACAGAACGATGGGAATATCCACATGCTTGGCCACCTCAGCATAGTGGTTATACAACTCCTTCTGAGAGGCCAGGGCAAAGCTCGGGGTAATAATGGACAGAACATCCGCGCCCAATTCCTGAGCCTTTTTGCTCATTCGAATCGTGTCAGCAGTGGAAATACAGCCTGTGCCGGCATAGACGGGTACCCTGCCATTTACTTGGTCAATAGTAACCTCCAGCACCTCAATCTTTTCCTTTTCACTTAGTATATAGCCCTCACCATTTGTTCCAAAGGGAAACAGGCCGTGAACGCCGCCCTCAATCATTCGTTCAATTTGCTCCCGCAGCACATCCAAGTTAACGGACTCATCCGAATTCATAGGAGTGAGGATTGGCGGGATAATGCCTTTTAACTCAATCTGCATCATTTTTGCTTCCTTCTTCCTCTAAATTAAAGTATTTCAAGATACAATGCCCTGGCATCCTCAGGAGTAACCTGTCGCATATTGTTGACCAGTAGTCTCTGGACCTGCATCCCAGCCTCTACTAAGCCGTCTAGGTCTTCCGCCGGAACGCCAAACTCTTTTAGACTGGTTGGAATGTCCAAATCCTTGACGATCTTCTCCATCCAGGCCAGCATGTACGCGCTCTTTTCTTCCACAGTCACACAGGTCTTCTCTCCATGGACACAGCGGTCATAAGCGACAGCAAATCTTTCTCGGCACTCAGGCTCATTGAATCGCATGACAGGGGCCAGCAGGATTGCGTTAGAAACGCCATGGGCAATATGGTACTTGCCGCCCAATGGATAGCTCAGTGCATGAACCGCTGTAGTACCAGAGGCCGTGATGGCTAATCCCCCATAATAAGCGGCGATCTGCATCCGGTTTTTGGCCACCATGGCCTCCGGATCGTTACAAGCATCCATGATATTATTCAAGATTAGATCCAGACCTTCTAGGGCATACAAATCACTGAAAGGGTTCGCTTTGTTGCTAGTAAAGCACTCGATACAATGGGCTAAGGCATCTACCCCAGTAGCCGCCGCAATTTTCCTGGGCAAATTTTTGATCATTCTGGCATCCAAGATCACATAGTCCGCAATCATATTTTCGTTAACTATGCCCACCTTCAAGTTCTTTTCTGGTACGGCCACGATAGCATTTGGGGTAACCTCCGCCCCCGTTCCAGCAGTCGTAGGGATAAGAATGATAGGGACACACTTCTGTGCCTGACCAGGCTTGTCCAGCAGCTCCTTTACACCATACTGGTCTGTTACTAGTACGCTAGCGAGTTTTGCTGCGTCCATTACCGATCCGCCACCGCAAGCGACAATTAGGTCTGCACCGGATGCCTTGAACTGGTCAACTAACTTTTGAACTGCTTTATAGGAAGGTTCTGCGGGAAGATCATCCAGCACATAGTAGTCGGCACCAGATGCCTTCACAGCTTCCTCAGGTAAGGCGAACAAGCCGCAACCTTCGATGCCTTTATCTGTAAACATAGCTACCCGTTTTGCTCTACAGTTTTGAATAATAGCAGTGATGTTCCCGATGGCATTCTCCCCACCATATACTGCGTGGGGCATTTTCAAATTGTATTCTTTCAGCATACTAATTCCTCCTCGCCACTGTGGGCAATTATTTGGGCTAGATCAGTCAGCAATTCCGCTGAACCAAATCCTCCGGATTTTGAAATTAGATCGATTCGTTTCCCATTGTACTCTGTTCGGGAAAGCACCACCCCAGGCACCAGTTCACACACTGGAATCAAACTGTCTTGATTAATTTCCCTCATAAATGCCAACAGTGTGTCACCACCAGTCAGCATCAGTGTCGCTTCCAAACCGCCTTCGAGCATCCGCTCTAATAGTCTTCCCATAGACTGGGCAATAGCGCTTCTTGTCGCTTCTATATTCATATCCCTAGTCAGCGCATAGCTGCGGGTCTCCTCAGCTTCCTCCGGTCCTCCACAATCGATTATAGCGGCTGTACTATGTTGGAGCTTGTTCAGCCATTGAGCAAGAACACACTCTCCATCCTCACTCTCCAACCAGGTGGGATCCAATTTCTGTTGTGGTGTCAATCGGATACGATGCATGCCATTCTTTTCCGCAGTGTCCAACTGCTCTATAGTGATGGGATTGATGCTACCACACACGGTGATGAGGCGTGGATTCATAGCGGGTCTTCTACAGTCATACTGTGTCAGATTTAGCAATTTTGGCAATACCGCGGCTAATCCGGCACAACCCGCCAGCAGTTTCAGCTGATGGCAGTCATTCAATCTTTGAGCGATTTGAAGAAGGTCCTCGTCGGTGACTGCATCATAAATCAAAATACCTTCTTTATCGGGTATGTCTTCTCCCGCAGCGACTAAATATGTTGGTATATTACTTTGCTCCCCAATTATGTTCTGGATATTTGAGTGCCTGACTGGCTCAAAAGGGTCAGAACCGAACACGCTGTCTGCCACTGGGACCTGCCCAATATAGTGGATGCCATTTACTGTTACTCGATTCATTTTAGGAAAGGCCGGAATAAAATGGAGCTGTTTACCATGGGCCGCAGCCCGCATAGCAGAGAGTTCACTGCCTATATTGCCCCTCAATGCGGAATCTATCTTTTTATAGATACAGGAGACAGAGGCCTGCTGGGCCTGACTCACGATCTTTGCCACGATCTCTCCAGCCTCTGCTGGAGGCATATGCCGAGTCTCAGCAACAATAATAAGCACTTGGACTCCCTGTTCCAGCCCAGCAAAAATATTCTGGTTTTGGGGGGTATATACTCGAACCAAGGTCCCTTTAGCCTTAAATTGTATTCCTGTGTCCAAAGCCCCAGTAAAATCATCTGCAATAACCAGTAGCTTAATCATGACATTCCCTCATTCAAACTGCTTTATTTTGGAACATCCTTAATCTTTGAAAATGAGTTTGAGAAAAGACATCCCTATATATCATTTACTTAATCAAATCCTAACTTTTGTTTCTTTTCATATCAATCCATTTGACTTGTAAAAATTGTTTATATTTGAAACGATTTCTCTAGCGTTTTATGCAAAAATATATCTCGCCGCCCTCTCATATAGGAAAGCCCTCTATCATCATTGGGCAGTATGACCATATCTAATTGCTTATGGGCATAAAAATCCCCCCGCGGATACCGTGGAGGGATCTTGGGGGCATTTTCTGTTGTCAATCTACGCTAACTCGGCTTCACTGGTATACATTTTACCATTTCACTGTTCCCTCTCCTATGGTGTAGCCGTTTTTATTCCTGGATGTAAGGCAGAAGGAAAAAGGTAGAAGAAAGAAGGCGCGTAACTTTGTCATGACCTTTGGATAATGGGAAGACAGCAATATAAATCGTTTCATACCATATCTAACATACGCAAGGGACCAAATTTCCTTCTGACACATATTCGGCAGTAATAGCAGTAAAATAGTGTATGTCTTATATAAATAGACCTACCCCCCATTTTTAAGTACAGATACTTCCTCTATCAACAAACTTATAGAGATAGATGCAGGTCCGTCCTAGTCTTTTGATAGCCCTCCTAAATTCATTACCCAACTATTCCTATATGGACTGTTCACTCTATTTTTGCCCTCTTTGGGTAGCCAATGGTGTTTATTACGAAAAACCGCTTTACCGCTGATAACGTCTTCCCTTTTTGTCTTACTGGGATCACTTTTATAACTTCTGAATGTATTGCTAAACATTTGCTTAACCGTACGAATACAAATATCGGTTTTCTTGCTGGCGGCCTCGTAATCGTCTATATTGTTGCCTGTATATTTTTTTATTCTGTTAGTTGACGGCAAAGCTGGATTTTACCAATAGACTTACTACGTCTTGGTTTACACTACTTTACTGTGTGCATAAAGTTATACCGTAATATACCAAAAGCCCTTCAAAAAACAACTAGTCGGAATTTCAGGAATAACGGATCTTCTACTATTTTTTAGGAAATATAGTAACGGGCAACAAAATTTTATATAAGATTCTAAAATCAAAAGCTTTATGTAAATACAGTACGAAAAAATTTCCTCCATATACGAAAAACACCGTTCCGAAATTATGGAACGGTGTTTTTATAGATAAAATCACCTTTGGTATTCGAACTCCAGGTCGTACATGGACACGATATCCCCGTCCTTGATGCCCATCTCCTCCAGCTTGTCGAACAGACCGGACTGGCGCAGCTTCTGGTCGAACCAGTTGCGGCTCTCATAGTCGGAGAAATTGACGTTGGCGATAAGCCGCTGGAGCCAGGGGGCGTCCACCACCCAGGTGCCGTCAAACTCCTGGATATTGACCTCTCCCTCGGTATCCACCTCCGGGGGCCGCTCCACATAGGTGGGCTCGTACACCACCACGGGAGGCAGCTGGGCCAGCTCCTGGGCGCATCGCTTTATCAGCTCCTGGGTGCCCTGGTGGGCGGCGGCGGACATCTCAAAGAGCTCCAGTCCCTTTCCCTCCACATGGGCCCGCAGCTTGTCCAGCAGGGCGGGGTCCTCCATGATATCCACCTTGTTGGCCACCACCAGCATCTTCCTCCCAGCCAGTTCGGGGGAGTATTGGGCCAGCTCCTCATTGATGGCCTCAAAGTCGGCCACTGGGTCCCGGCCCTCGCTGCCCGACACGTCCACCACATGGACCAGCAGCCGGCAGCGGTCGATATGCCGCAGGAAATCGTGGCCCAGGCCGGCGCCCTCCGCCGCCCCTTCGATGATGCCGGGGATGTCAGCCATGACGAAGGACACCCCATCCTCCACATAGACCACCCCCAGGTTGGGAAACAGGGTGGTAAAATGGTAGTTTGCGATTTTGGGCTGGGCCCGGCTGACCACCGACAGCAGGGTGGACTTGCCCACGTTGGGGAAACCCACCAGCCCCACGTCGGCCAGCAGCTTCAGCTCCAGCACCACATCCCGGCTCTCTCCGGGCAGGCCCGCCTTTGCGAACCGGGGCACCTGCCGGGTTGGGGTGGCAAAGTGCTTGTTGCCCCAGCCGCCCCGCCCCCCTTTACACAGGATGAAGGGCCTGTCGTCGGACATGTCCCTGATGATCTCCCTGGTCTCGGCGTCCCGGATGATAGTGCCCCTGGGGACCTTGAGGACCAGGTCCTCCCCGTCCCTGCCGGTACATCGCTTGCCGCTGCCGTCGCCCCCATTTCCCGCCACATACTTCCTCTTATAGCGGAAATCCATCAGGGTGGACATATGGTCGTTGACCTCTACCACAATATTTCCGCCCCGGCCGCCGTCGCCCCCGTCGGGGCCGCCGGCCGCCACATATTTCTCCCGGTGGAAGGAGACCACACCGTTTCCCCCGTTGCCAGAGCGGACGGTGATCTTTGCGGTATCTACAAAAGGCGCTGCCATCTGGGGCACCTCCTCACTCTCAAATCAAAATTCCAGCAGGTTCAGCCCCACTGTATCGCTGAACTTCCGCCCCACCTGGCCGTCCCACACCTGGAGGAACAGCTCCAGCGTGGCGCTGATGGTGGCGGAGGACAGGTGGCCGGCATGGACCTGGCCGGTGACCGGATTGCCGATGGTAATGTGGAGGTGGAGATAGGGCTCGCCCTCCTTACGGGTGACATTCCCCACCAGAGCGGAAATTTCATAGTCCCCCTGGTATCGCTGGGAGTAGTATTTCTTCTCCACTGTGTTGAAAATACCAATGGTCACGTCGTTGGCCGCCCCAAGAGCGGATACGCTGGCCAGTTGGATACTCTCCTGCTCCACCAGCCGGGTCAGGCTGCCCACGATCTCCTCGCCGGGGTCCAGGCGAAGCACATAGCCCTGTTCAAATTTGCGGTAGTCCATATTTTATCCTCCTTCACAATATTCCCCGTTTTCTGTCCCATATCCTTGTCCAAGGCGGGGCGTCACATTCCGGGACTGGAAAAAGGCCGCAAACGGAGTCCGTTTGCGGCCTTCTGTTAAGCAACGAAATTACTGGGCGATCTCCACAATGGAAACCTGCTTGCGATCCTTGCCCAGGCGCTCAAACTTGACCCTGCCGTCCTTCAGAGCAAACAGGGTGTCGTCGCTGCCCTTACCCACATTGACGCCGGGATGGATGTGGGTGCCGCGCTGACGGACCAGGATATTGCCGGCCAGCACAAACTGTCCGTCGCCCCGCTTGACGCCCAGGCGCTTGGCCTCGGAGTCACGGCCGTTCCGGGTGGAACCAACGCCCTTTTTGTGGGCGAAAAACTGCAAACCGATATTCAGCATAACTTACACCTCCATGACGGAAATATTTTCTGGGTACTCCTCCGCCAACTGGACACAGTGGACCATCAGCGCCGCCAGAAGGGTCTGGCAGGTGCTCTCGTTGGTCTGGCCCAGAGCGCTGGGGAGCTTGAGGGAGATGGATGCGTCCTTTTGCTTCACCTTTACAGCGGCCTCCAGCCCCAGTACGTCGTTGACGGCGCACTCGGTCAGGCGCACGGCGCTGGTGATGGCGGCGCAGACGATGTCCTCTCCCTCCGGGGCATAACCGCTGTGGCCCTTCACCTCGAAGCCCACGATCCGGCTGCCCTCAGTCTGAAAGGTTACGGTGGTCATCAGGCCTTAATGGCGCCGATCTGCACCTTGGTATAGGGCTGGCGGTGGCCCTGACGCTTCCGATAACCCTTCTTGGGGGTGTACTTGAAGATACGGACCTTCTTGCCCTTGCCGTTCTTCACGACAGTGGCAGCCACAGAGGCACCCTCCACCACGGGAGCGCCGAAGGTAGCCTTGTCCCCATCCAGGATGGCCAGCACCTGGTCAAAGGTGATGGTCTGTCCGGCCTCGGCCTCCAGCTTCTCGATAAACAGGGTGTCCCCTTCGTTCACTTTGTACTGCTTGCCGCCGGTCACGATGATTGCCTGCATTTGTTTCAACTCCTTCATTACGGGCTCGCTCTCGCAGGAGGGGGCCGTTCCCCGCTTGTCACACCTGGGTCCCCTTGCGGCCGGGTCGTTCACTCCCCTGACCGGAAATCTGGTGCTTTTCCTGTTCAATGCGGCTATGATAGTTTATCAGCAGAGCAGAAGGTTGTCAATAGAAAACGGAGATTTTTTCTCCTGTTTCCACCTTTTTTAGCCTCTTTCCTCCAAAGGTGGAATATACCATCCAATTAATAAGAATCACTTGCGTTAATATTTGTTCTGTGCTATATTCTTCTCATCCAATACCATTGAGAGGAGGCGTTCCCCATGAAATTCAAGCCCGAATTGTCCACCGCCGTCCTGGAGCGGCAGCTTCTGGACCGGGAATTTTCCGCCGCTTGGGAGGCGGGGCGGGTGCGTCTGGGGGAAAGCTGTCTGTTCTTTCCCAAATTTTCCGGCACTACCTATCTCCCATACAGCCAGATCGTGAACGCCTATCTACGTCAGGAGGAGGTCAACGCCAATTTGTGCTGTGGCCGGGCCAATTTTGACCAGTTTTTCCTCATGGTCCGTGGGACCGACGGCCAGCTGCGCCGAGGGCAGGTGCTGTCCAAGGAGAAGGGGAAGGAGGCCCTGGCCCTCCTCGCTGCCGCCAATCCCGCCATTGAGATCGGCTACCACCCCTGACCAGACATAGGCAAAACGGCCCGGCCGCCTATGCGGCCAGGCCGTTTTCAGTTCCTCTCCAGGGAGCGGACCAGCGCCACCAGATGGCGGGTGATCCGGGCGGTGAGTCCCCAGATGGCCCGCCCCTTCCAGGGGTAGATGGGGACGTTCTCTCCTCCCGGCTGCCAGCGGTAGTCCCGCGGGATGCCTACCAGCTCATAGGGGAAGTTCTCCCCCGTCTGGGGAATCAGCTGATAGTCATACTCCAGGGGCTGGGTGGCCAGCAGGTGGCGGAGGGGCACCAGGAAGGTCTCCTCCACCTCCGCCGAGTTTGGGCACATTTTCTCTACCGCCCTCCTGTCCACCAGGGCCAGGACAGGGTACATGATGAAGTTGGCCCGGTGGGCGATAAAGTCCAGCCGTCCCAGCACCCGGACGGCAGACCGGGGGATGGACAATTCCTCCTCCGTTTCTCGCAGGGCACATTCCTCCGGGGACTCTACCCCCTCAATCCGGCCGCCGGGAAAGCACACCTCCCCCGGCTGGCGGCGGAGTGTATGGGCCCGGACCTCGTACAGCAGGGACAGGCCCTCCTCTCCCTCCACCATGGGGACCAGTACCGCATATCTCCCCGTGGCGTCCATCAAGCCGGGCTGGCGGCGGGCCAGCAGGCGAGTCAGCGCATCCAGTTCCATAGCCACCTCACACCAGGTTGTTGTACAGCAGGGCAAAGGTGAACAGCAGCCCAATGAGGGAGCCAGCCAGATAGACCCACTCTCTTGGCCAGCGCCAAAACAGGGCGGCAAAGATCTCCGTCATTGCCAGATTGAGCAGCAAGCCCTGCCCCTTGGGGACATAGTGGTGGTTCGCCGCCGTTGGGGGCCTGATGGTCACCATATCAGGCAGCAGCCCCCAGCCCACTAGAGCGCCCAGCAGGCCCAGCACCACCAGCAGGTAAGTGATCAGATTGCGGTGGCGCTGAAGGGCATCCCTCTGGCGTGGGAACCATTCACGCTTTGCCATGGCTCATCCTCCTTTGGAAAAACACGCCCCGTCGGGGCGTGTTTTCCCGTTCTTTACATCTTTTCCGGGGCGGACACGCCCAGCAGCTTCAGGCCGTTAGCCAGAACGGCACGCACTGTGTCCGCCAGCTTCAGCCGAGCGGACAGCACAGCGGACTCCTCTCCCTTGATGCGGCAGGCATTATAGAACCGATGGAAGTCCCCAGCCAGGGCGGACAGATACCGGTTGATGCGGCTGGGGTCATAATCACGAGCCGCCAGATGGAGCTCCTCGGGGTATTGGGCCAAGGACTTTACCAGGGCCAACTCCTCTGCCGCCGCCATCAGGCTGGCGTCCACCTCCGCGGCGGCGGGCACCTTGGCTCCCTCCTCCGCCAGGCGGCTCACCAGGGAGCAGATGCGGGCGTGGGCGTACTGGACATAGTACACAGGGTTGTCGCTGTCCTGGCGAACCGCCAGGTCCAGGTCAAAGTCCACCGGGCTGGTGGCCGTCCGGGAATTGAAAAAGTACCGGGCAGCGTCCACGCTTACCTCGTCCAGCAGGTCGTGGAGGGCGATGGCCTTGCCCGACCGCTTGGACATTCGGACAGGCTTGCCGTCCTGCATCAGGTTGACCAGCTGCATCAGCACAATGACCAGCCGGTGGGAGCCGTCCAGCCCCAGCGCGTCCAGGGCAGCCTGGAGTCGGGCCACATGGCCGTGGTGGTCGGCGCCCCAGATGTTGATGGCCAAATCAAAGCCTCGCACCTCCAGCTTGTTCCGGTGGTAAGCGATGTCAGCGGCAAAGTAGGTGTAGAAGCCGTTGGCCCGGCGGAGCACATCATCCTTCAGATCCAGCTTGTCCACCTGCTCCTGGCTCTTGCCCTCCCGCATGAATTTCTCCTTGAGCAACTGAGTGGTGTTCAGCCATAGGGCCCCGTCCTTCTCATAGGTCCAGCCCTTTTCGGTGAGCATCTGTACCGTTTTTTCCACATAGCCGCTGTTGTGCAGCTCAGACTCGAAAAACCACTGGTCATAGACGATGCCGTATTTCTTCAGGTCCTCCCGCATCTTGGGGATGTTGACCGACAAGCCGTATTCGGCCAGCTTGTCCAGCCGCTCCTCCTCGGGCAGGTTCCCCCAGCTTTCCCCGTGGGCCTCATAGATGGCCTTGGCCAGCTCCCGGATGTCATCCCCATGGTATCCCTCCTCGGGGAAGGGGAAATTGTCCTCCCCCAGAAGGAGCTGCATATACCGGGCGTTGATGGACACGGCGAACTTGTGGATCTGGTTGCCGGCGTCGTTGACGTAGAACTCCTTCCAGGTGTCCCAGCCGTCCCGGGCCAGCACATTGGCCAGGGTGTCCCCCAGCACGCCCCCCCGGGCGTTGCCCATGTGCATGGGGCCAGTGGGGTTGGCGGAGACGAACTCCACCATGACCCGCTTGCCCCGGCCCTCCTCGCCGGAGCCGTAGCGGTCCCCCTCAGTCTCCACGGCGGACAGCACCTCGCCGTACCACTTGGGGCCCAGAGTGAAGTTCAAAAAGCCGGGGCCGGCGATCTCCACCTTCTGGAAGTAGCTCCCCTCCAGTTCCAGGTGGTCCACGATAATCTGGGCGATCTGCCGGGGGGCCATATGGAGGGCCTTGGCACCGGCCATAGCGAAGGAGGAGGCGTAGTCCCCATGGGAGGTGTCCTTGGGGATCTCCACTGTGGCCCTCACCTCGGCTCCAGCGGGGAGTAAGCCCTCGGCGGCGGCCTTCTCATAGGCCGCCTGGGTCAGTTTGGCCACCTGTGCCTTGGCGCCTTGGATCATATTTGTCATAGCGATCACATCCTCATTTCTCACGCGGACTTTCTCTCCATCGCCCGTCCCGCGTCTGTATATTTCTCTACTGCTTCAGGCTCCCGGAACCCTCCGCCTCCTTAAATTGGATACAAAAAATATTCCTGCTGGCTACCGCGTGGTCCACCTCGATACAGTAGTCGATCTCGATGTTCCCGCCGTGGTCGTCCAGCTCGGCCAGCAGGTGCCGGGTATTCACCCCGATGGCCATTGCGCCATAAGGTGTATTGTACATGGAGAGGTGGCGCCGCCCCTCCCGGAACACCATCTGGGTATTGAACTCGCCCACCCGCATCAGGGTGACCTGCTCCCCCTCCACCTGGATGGTGGTCATCGTCCCCTCCAGGCCGGTGAGCTCACTCTCCTGATAGGAGAGGGTGTAGCCAGCCTCGTCCTGGGCCAGCCGCCCGGCGGTGACCAACTCGACAGCGCCGGGCTCCCCTCCGTCGTATTTCTGCGTCCCTTTGATGGAGATGATGACATCCTTTTCCATGAGTCCCTCCAGGGTATTCATTCTCGCGCCGCGGAGGCGGACCGCCACCGGGCAGGGGGTATTATACCCTTCCCCGCCCTGGTTGTAAAGGGCAGAGGGGGCGAAGCTAGGTATTTTTTATTTTATGTTATCTTCTCTGGAAAGACAAGGGGAAATTTCCATGGAAAATACCCGTTTTTTCTCCGTTCCCCTATTTGACAATCCCTCAGACTTGATTATAATATAGATACCCATTCCAAGGAAGGAGGTCCTGACGATGAACTTGGAATTGAGTAAGAAGCAATTTCGCCGTCTGCTGGACCTGGTATACATCGGCAACTGGATCCTGAACTCCACCCGTGGAGACCAGCGTTTCGCCGACTATGACCAGGTGGAGAGCCTGCTGTTCGGCCGGGCCGCTTTAGAGGGGATGCCTGATCTGGCCGAGCTGTACCAGGGGGAGGTTGTTCCCTCCAGGGCCTTTGTGGAGGGAGGCATCCACGAGGCCATCATTGAATATGAAAACAACGTCTTTTTTGATATTCTGGCCGAGGACCTGGCCCGCCGGGACATGGATGACGCCCCCATCGATGAGAGCAACTACGCCGAACTGACCAGCCGCATCGACGCCTATATCGCTGAATTTGAGGAACACGGCACAGACAACATTTTAGTGGATATTGATAGCTGATCCGCCCTTTTGATTCAACTAGACCGTAAGGTATGGATATACTGGCCAAATCAACGGCCATTTCACCTGAGAAGTATTTCCTTTTTTCAAGAAAAGCAGGCGCGCCCCCAGTTATCTGCTGGGGGCGCGCCTATTTTATCCCTTTTTCCGGAGCAAAAACGACAGCGCAAACCACACCGCCAGATAGAGAGTGATAGACGCTCCAGCGGAGGGACCCAGATGATAGGAAGTCATCAGGCCGGCCACGCCGGCCAGCACCGCTCCCAGCAGAGAAAACAGATGGTACTGCCTCATGTTCCGGGCCAGGTTCCGGGCCGCCGCCGCGGGCAGCACCAGCAGAGAATTGATGACCAGCAGGCCCACCCAGGTCATGGACAGGGTGACCACCACGGCGATGGCTACGGAAAACACCGTCTCCTGCCAGAACACCTGAATCCCCCGGCTGTCTGCCAGGGCCGGGTGAACAGCGGACAGCATCAGCTTGTTGAAGGACAGCAGCCACAGGGCCAGCACCAGCAGCAGAATACCCGCCAGAACCCCGATCATGGCCGGCTCCACCGACAGGATGTCGCCGATAAGCAGGCTGTTGAACTTGGTGAAGGACCGGCCGTTCATTGTGGACAGGAAGATACCCAGCGCCACGGCGGTGGAAGAGAACACCCCGATGACCGTATCGCTGGCCAGAGCGGACCGGCGGCGGACCAGGTTGAACAGCAGGGCGAAAACCACCGCAAAGATCACCGCCGCCAGCGTGGGGCGGTCGAAGCCACAAATCGCTCCGATGGCCATGCCGGTGAAGGCGGAATGGCCCAGGGCGTCGGAGAAAAAGGACATCCGGCTGTGGACCACCATAGTGGACAGGATACCGAACAGGGGCGTGATGACCAGCACGGCCAGCAGGGCGTGCTTCATAAAGTACATCTGCCCAGGCTGGGCCCAGTCAAAGGGCAGGACCGACAGGAGAGAATACCAAAGCTCCATCAGCGCTCTCCCCCTCTCCCCATCCGCAGATGGAAGGTGTCATAGAATTCCGGAGAGGACAGCACCTCGTCCGGCGGACCCGCCCGCAGCATTCTCTTATTCAGCAAAATGACCTTGTCCGCGAACTGGCCCAGGGTGGCGAAGTCATGGGTGGACAGGAAGATGGACAGATCATATTGGGTTCTTAGCTCATCCAGCATCTCCAGCAATTGGTGCTCCCCCTCAATATCCACGCCGGACAGGGGCTCGTCCAGAATCAGAATGTGAGGCACTGGCTCCAGGGCCAGGGCCAGCAGCACCCGCTGGAGCTGGCCGCCGGACAGGGCCCCCATGGGCCGGTCCAGTAAGTCCTCCCCATGGACACGGGCCAAGATGGCCGCCGCCCGGTCCCGGTATTCCCGCGGGATAGGGAGAAAAACCGGCCACTTAGAGGTTGCGGCGGTAAAGAAGTCTAAAACTGACACCGGGTCCCCCCGGTCAAAGCTGGGAGACTGGGGCACATAGCCCACCAGTGGCCGGGTGCCCCCAGCCGCCGCTCCGTCGGCCAGCCGGATGGCGGGGCCGCCCGCCGGGGAGAAGGTAATACTCCCTTTATAGGGGGTCTGCCCTAAAATGCTTCGAAAAAGGGTGGATTTGCCAGCGCCATTTGGTCCGATCAAAGCCACGATCTCCCCACAGTGGAGGTGGAAGGACACATCCTCCAGGATCTGGTCCCCCTCCATGCTGACGGACAGGCCCTCCAGTTTCAGGCAGCAGGAGTCGGCGCAGCCACCGGATAATTTTCCATGCTTGAACTTTCTCATCCCAGAGCCTCCCTCACCGTCTCTAGATCTCCCTTCATCCGGGAGATGTATTGCTCCATGATCTTCTCCAGTCCCCAGTCCTGGGGCACGTCGTCACCGCTCATCAGCATATCCAGCATCCAGACCTGACAGCCCGTCTCCCGTCCGATAGCGTTAGCGGTGGCGTCAGAGCCGTTGACCTCGGTAAAGATTGCCGGAATATCACGCTCCCGCACCAACTGGGAGATCTCCACAATCTCCTTGGCGGAGGCCTCGCTGCCCGCCTCCTCCTCGATGGCAGCCAGCAGCTCCAGGTCAAAGGCCCTGGCAAAATATTGGAACCCGTCGTGGAAGGTAATCAGTTCCCGGTGGGTCAACCCACCACCGTCCCTCCCCTGGTATGTATCCAGCAGCTCTCTCTCCACCAAGTCAGCGGCCAGCCCAGTATTGGTCCGGAGCAGAGGCTCCCACTCCGGCATAATTTGAACAAGTCCCTCCACTAGATTGTCCAACATTGTGGGCACGCTGGCAGGGTCCATCCAGTAGTGGGGGTCATAATGGCCGTGATCATGGTCCTCGTCCCCCTCCTTGTGGTCGTGGGAGAGATTTTCCAGCAGCTCTGCTCCAGCGGAGCAGTCCACCACCTCCGCGTCCGAGGTGGCTAGGGCATCGGACAAAAAGTCCTCCAGCCCCGCCCCGTTCAGGGCAATCAGGTCGGCTCTCTCCAGCTTTTTCATGTCCGCCATGGACAGGGTGTAATCGTGGAGGCAGCTGGCGCTTCCTGTGTCCAGCCGCTCTACCACTACCCCCTCCGTCCCATCGGTCACCGCCCGCGCAAACAGATAGATGGGATATGTGGTGGCCACCACAGTCACTCTTTCCTTTTCTTCCTGGGCCGCACATCCAACTGCGGGCAGGAGCAAGGCCAGCAGCAGGAAAGCTAAAATAATCTTTTTCATGGAAACCTCTTTTGAAAAAATTGAATCCCCAAGCCGCGCCTGCGGCGCATAGGGTATCCGGAACTGATTTAGTATATCGCAGTTTCCTCTGTTTGTAAAGGAAGGCTGTCCGCCAGTAAGCGGACAGCCTTCCTTTTCATTAAAATATTCCGGGGACGAACAGGGCCAGCACCCAACCCAAGGCCAGCGACAGGCCGTTGGCAGCCAGCGCATAGGCGGCGAGTTGTTTCCCCCGCCCCTTCCCACCGGGCATGAGGCCGAGATAGGCCCCTCCTTCTGCCAGCACCACCCCCAGCTCCATCAACAGATAGGGCAAGAACAGGAACATGGTGCCATTCTTATAGGCGTACCAGTTTAGTCCCAGGTTCAGCGCGCCCTGGGTAAGCAGGTTGACAACCAGAATCAGCGCCATCTGCCCCCTGCTCCGCAGATGGAACAGCCAGGCCACCCCCAACTCCGCCCCAACCGTCAGCACCACCCGGACGGCCAAGGAAACCAGCTCCTTGGTGTAGTCATAGCTCCGAGCCGCCGTTGGGAGCCGGACCGCCCCGCCAGGCTCCAACTCCGCCCCGGACAGATCCAGATGGTAGTAGCTGTCAAAGGCGTACTGCTCGCAGGTCTGGCTAAGAACGACGGCATTCTCCCCCGGAAACCACAGCGCTATCTGGAACTGGTCCGGCGGGTAGTAGGTCCAGGCAAACGCTCCATCGGAGGCGTCCCACACCTCCTGAAGGAAAAACCAGTCCCTCCTCTCCTCCTCATACTCGGCGAAGGCAGCCCATGCGGGATACTCCGGATCAAGCTGGGTATACCGTGGCACGATATGCTGGTTTTTTACCCACTGCCCCCTCTCACTTTCCCGCCACAGAGAGCTGTGTGGGCCGGTGGAGGAACGGGCAGACAGCAGGGTGGCCCAACAAGCCCGCCCCTCCAGTCCCTCGATCGTTACATTCACCGACGGCTTGGGCCCCGTGTCCCCGTAGACGGGCAGAGCCATGGCGGACAACATCAGAAGCAGGCAGGCCAATCTGATCAGCGTCTTTTTTCTCATGTCATTTCCCTCCCAATCATCCATGTCCCCGCCACTCCCGGCGGTACATTTCTACTGGTATAGACGGAAAAACACGCTTCTCATGACAGGTCCGGGGCCATCCTCATTTAATTCTTGCGCTGGTCCACATAGCGGCAGGCAGCCAGACCAGCCACAGCCCCGTCGCCCACGGCAGTAGTCAGCTGGCGGACCTCCTTCGCCCGACAGTCACCGGCGGCGAAAACCCCAGGCAGGCTTGTGGCGCAGTCCTCATGGACCACAAAATAGCCTCTGTCGTCCGTCATGACCAGGTTGGCAAATATCTCGTTCCGGGGCTCCTGACCCACGGCCACAAAAAGGCCGTCAACCTTCAGCTCCTCCTCTGTCCCCCTCTTCCGGTCAGCCAGCCGCAGGCCGGTCAGCTCCCCGTTGGCTTGTAACAGGCCGGTCACCTGGCTGGACAGGCGGAAGTCCACATTGTCACGGCCGCGGAGCTGGTCCACCAGCCGCTGTTCCCCCCGGAACAGGTCCCTTCGGTGGATGACCGTCACTTGGGCGCACCGCTGGGACAGAAAGAGGGCCTCCTGGAGGGCCGCGTCACCGCCGCCCACCACCGCCACCGGACGCCCCTGGTAAAAGGCCCCGTCACACACCGCGCAGTAAGACAGGCCAGCTCCCACCAGGTCGGCCTCCCCGGCCAGTCCCAGCTTCCGGTGGCTCACCCCAGTGGCCAGCACCAGGGCCAGACACTCCTCCGTTCCTCCGTCCGTTGTCAGCTCAATAACCTCTCCTCTGGTGCGCATGGCGGACACGCCCTCCATCCGCAGCTGCGCCCCCTGCTCCCGGACCTGCCGGGCCAATTGGTCGGCAAAGTCGCCGCCCCTCATGCCGGGCAGCCCCGGATAGTTCTCCACCAGGGGGGCATAGGCGATCTGACCGCCCAAAGTCTCCTGCTCCAGGACCAGGACCGACTTGCCCGCCCGGGCAGCATACAGGGCGGCAGTCAGACCGGCGGGCCCGCCGCCCACAACGATAATATCATACATATCAAAGCACCTCTTCCTGTCAGGTCGTGGAAGGAAAAACAGCCCCGGAATCCGGGGCTGTTTTTATGATACACGAGTTTGTCCTCCAGCGCAAGGGTCATCCTACACTGGCAGGCCGATTCTCCTGGATAAACTGGCGGATGGGCCCTAGGCCAACCACCTTGGCCGGGCCGCCCTGTCCCTCAAAGACTAAGGTTGGGGCCTGCCGGACGCTGTATCGAGTGGTCAGGTCGGGATTTTCCTCTGCCAGCACCTTCCGGTAGGGGATGCCCGCCTTCTGTAACTGTTCCTCCGCCTGACGGCAGTTGGGGCAGGTCCGTGTGGCGAAGAGCATCAGTTCCTCCGCGGGAACAGGCCGGGCCGCATGGTCCTCCACCGTCACTTGGCTGCCGGCGATGCCCGCCCGACGCAGAGAGGAGCGGCTAATGTCGTACACCTTTCGGTCCTTGAACTCCTGACTCTTGCCGTCGTTCCAGTTCTTCACCGGGCGGTAGTAGCCAGTAATACGGCTGTACACCTCGGCTTCCTTGCCACAGTGGGGACAGACGTGCTGCTCCCCTGCCAGATAGCCGTGGTCGGCGCAGACCGAGTAGGTGGGGGACATGGTGTAATAGGGCAGCTTATAATTCTCCGCAATTTTCCGCACCAGGGCGGCAGCCGCCTTCCAGTCGGGCAGCTTCTCCCCCAGGAAGGCGTGGAACACAGTACCTGAGGTATAGAGGGTCTGGAGCTCGTCCTGGACATCCAGGGCGGAGAAGATATCCTCGGTGTAGCCCACGGGCAGATGGGAGGAGTTGGTGTAGTAGGGGGTCCCGTTCTCATTGGCGGTGATGATGTCGGGGAACTGGGCCTTGTCGTGCTTGGCGAAGCGGTAGGTGGTGGACTCGGCGGGGGTGGCCTCCAGGTTATAGAGGTCGCCGTACTTCTCCTGATAGTCGCTTAAACGCTCCCTCATATGGTTGAGCACGTCCTTGGCAAAGGCCTGGGTCTCCTGGTGGGTCAGGTCAGCCTGGAGCCACTTGGCGTTGAGCCCCACCTCGTTCATGCCAATCAGGCCAATGGTGGAGAAATGGTTATCAAAGCTCCCAAGATAACGCTTTGTATAGGGATACAGCCCCGCATCCAGCAGCTTAGTGATAACGGTGCGCTTGGTCTTCAGCGATCTGGCCGCCACGTCCATCAGGTGGTCCAGTCGCTTGTAGAAATCCTCTTCACTCTCCGCCAGATAGGCGATGCGGGGCAGATTGATGGTGACCACGCCCACAGAGCCGGTGGACTCGCCGGAGCCGAAGAAGCCGCCGGACTTTTTCCGCAGCTCCCGCAGGTCCAGCCGCAGGCGGCAGCACATGGAGCGCACGTCGGAGGGCTCCATATCGGAGTTGATGTAATTGGAGAAATAGGGGGTGCCGTACTTGGCGGTCATCTCAAAGAGAAGCTTGTTGTTCTCCGTTTCGCTCCAGTCAAAGTCACGGGTGATGGAGTAGGTGGGGATGGGATACTGGAAGCCCCGGCCGTTGGCGTCCCCTTCGATCATAATCTCGATGAAGGCCTTGTTGACCATATTCATCTCTTTTTTACAGTCGCCGTAAGTAAAGTCCATCTCCTTCCCACCCACGATGGCGGGCAGGTTCTCCAGGTCCTTGGGCACCGTCCAGTCCAGGGTGATGTTGGAGAAGGGGGCCTGAGTCCCCCAGCGGGAGGGGGTGTTCACGCCGTAGACAAAGGACTGGATGCACTGCTTGACCTCCTTCTGGGTCAGGTTGTCCACCTTGACAAAGGGGGCCAGATAGGTGTCGAAGGAGGAAAATGCCTGGGCCCCAGCCCACTCATTCTGCATGATGCCCAGGAAGTTGACCATCTGGTTGCACAGGGTAGACAGGTGGCTAGCGGGGGAGGAGGTGATCTTACCCGGAATACCGCCCAGCCCCTCCTGGATGAGCTGCTTCAGAGACCAACCGGCGCAGTAGCCGGTGAGCATGGACAGGTCGTGGATGTGGATCTCGGCGTTCCGGTGGGCGTCAGCGATCTCCTGGTCATAGATCTCACTGAGCCAGTAGTTTGCCGTAATAGCCCCGGAGTTGGACAGAATCAGACCGCCCACGGAGTAGGTGACGGTGGAATTCTCCTTCACCCGCCAGTCGTTGATCTGCAGATAGTCGTCCACCAGGTCCTTGTAGTTCAGCAGGGCGGAGTTGACATTGCGCACCTTCTCCCGCTGCTTGCGGTACAGAATATAGGCCTTGGCCACATCGGCGTAGCCCGCCTCAGACAGCACCCGCTCCACACTGTCCTGGATATCCTCTACGGCGATCCGGCCGTCCTTGATCTTGGGCTCAAAATCGGCGGTGACCCGCAGGGCCAGCATATCGATCACACTGGGGTGATACTGCTTCTCCATGGCCTCAAAGGCTTTGGTAATGGCGGCGGATATCTTGTTGAGCTCAAAGCTGGCGGCGGTGCCGTCCCGTTTTGTCACCTGGTACATCAGAAGTCCCTCCACATTTCTTTCTATGACAAAGCCGGCCTCTCCCGGCGTTTCAGCGCCTTTTTACTATACCACCGGCTGGAGCGGCCGTCAATATATAGTTTCAAATATTTTCAACAAACACAATATCTTGTTGCTATATACAAAAAGGCGAGGGCAACTTTTGGTCACCCTCGCCAAAGCCCTCTCACTCCAGCCCCCGCAGGCTCACCTCGTCCACATAAGGGCGAACCAGGGCGGCGAAGCCCTCCAGCTCCTCTCGGGAGCAGGGGTGGAGGCCCGGCTGGAGTACGGTGTCCCGGTCCGCGAAGGACTGGAGGAAGTACCTCCTGGCGCCGGACAGCCAGGGGCCGATGGCCCGGAAGGAGTCCCGGTTGTGAAACTCCCGTACCACGGTGGTCCGAAATTCATAGTCCACCGCCCCAGACAGCAGATAGGACACGCTGTCCCGGACAGACGCCAGCTCCAGGCCGTACACCCCCGCTGTTTCCCCGTACCGCTCCGGGCTGTTCTTCACGTCCATGGCCACATAGTCCACCAGCCCCTCCTCCACCAGCCGGCGCAGCCGGTCCGGATGGGTGCCGTTGGTATCCACCTTGACCTGAAAGCCCAGCTCCTTGATCTCGCCCAGCAGTAGGGGCAGGTCGGGGCGCAGCAAGGGCTCCCCCCCTGTGACGCACACCCCGTCCAACAGGCCCTTTCGTCTGTTCAGGAAGGCCAGAAGCCCCTGGTCGTCTGCTTCTGGGGGACAGGTGCCGGTAACCAGCTCGCCGTTATGACAGAAGGGGCAGCGGAAATCGCAGCCGCTCAAAAAGACGGTGCAGGCCACTTTGCCGGGATAGTCCAGCAGCGTCATTTTTTGCAGTCCGTGTATCTCCATGGCTTATACCTCCTCTCTCTCCGTACGGGCCAGCTCCTGGGGGCTGTCGGCGGGCCGACGGCGGACCGTCAGCCTATCCAGGTACCGCTGGTCCTCTTCCTCCCCCTCCGGTCCGGGACGGTGTTCTAAAAGTGTCTGCTGGAGCCGGTCCAGCTGCCCTTCGTCCAACACGGGGTGGCAGACGCTCCCCATAGTCTGCGGCTGTGTGTTGGCCAGCCAGGGGTTGCGGTACAGCTCATGGAGGGCGTCTATTCCCCGGCCCTCGCCGGCCTGGGCCAGCAGGACCTCTATATCCTGGTCGGTCACCCGGAAATGGAGATTGCCCTGGTCGTCCAGATAGCCGGTTTGGGCACATTGGCCCAGAGAGCGGGGAAAACCTCTCAGTGGGATATAGAGCCGGTCTCCCCTGCCCTCCGCCAGCTGCTGTGCCGTCCAATCCCGGCTGTTCTCCAGCAGGCCAAGGATCTGTTTGCGCAGGTCAGGTCTCCGGTGGAGCAGGGGAGAAAAAATCTCAGAGGGCTCCCCGGTGTAGTAGTCCAGCGCCTCCGTCTCGCCCCCCTGCCAGCATACGAAGTAGTAGGGAGTAAAATACTGCTCCAAAGGCTCTCCGCTATTGAGGACCACCCGGCTCACCCGCTGGGGCAGATTGCGCTCGATCCGCTCCTGGCCGGACCAGGGGTCCAGGATGCGCCGCTTCAGAGCCTCCTCCTCCAATACCACCCGCTCGTCGAACATGTCCAGTGGCAGTCCGTCCCGGAAGGGTACCTTGGCTCCCTCCTCCTGGTGGAGAGAAATGTAGAGGTCCTGGCTGTTATAGGGGATCAGCCGGGTACCGGGCTGATACTCCCGCGTCAGGGGAATCAGCCCCAGGGCGTCCACATAGAGCCGCCGCAGCGACCGGGCCGGGTATATCTTCCTACCTCTTTGGATGGACTTGGCACACAGCTGGGTGTATTCCAACCCCTGGGGTCCTTCCACGATGTGCCCCTGGGTTATCAGCGCGGAGTAGAAACTCTTGGCCATCTCCACTCCCTCCAGCCCAAGCAGGCGGAGCAAATCGTCCCGGTCCTTCAACCGCTGGCTGGGGGCGCACTCCATCACCGCCCGGTCCATAAATTCCTCCAGCACAGACCAATCGCTCTCCAACTCCTCTACCAGCTCCAAAGGCAGTCCATAGACCGGGTGGTACACCTTGGCGAAGCAGGCCACCGGCCGTACGGCGGCCAAGCCGCTCAATATCTCATTGACCCGGCGGGGCCGGTTATTCTTCCTTGCCATGGGACACCTCCAGCCGCTGATAGACGCCGTTCTGCCGGCAGTAGTCCAGCAGAGCGGAGAAATACTCCCGGGGGTAGCGGCTCCCCTGGAAGGGGGGCTTTTTGGCCCGGGTCTGGGTCAGGGTCTCGCTGTCCCCCACCATGACCAACAGCCGCTTGGCACGGGTCATGGTCACGTTCAAGCGGCGGACCTCGCTCTCAAAGCCAATGCCGTGCTGGGGAGAGGAGCGGACAAAGCAGTAGAAGATGATCTCCTTGTCTCTCCCCTGAAAGGAGTCCACCGTGGCTATGTCGATCCGGTCCAGGATCTCCTGGGCGTGGAGCTTGTCACCTTCGCACAGCTCCCGGGCGAGGGCAGGGAGTAAGAATTTGCGGATGCGGCCAATCTGCTTCTTATAGGGGGTGATGATACCCACCGAGCGGTAGTTCAGCTCCACGTCAAACTCCCGGCTGCCGTCAAAATCCTTGACCACATAGGGCAGCTGTTTGAGTATCTTGACGGTTTCATCCACCAGGATCCTAGCTTCACAGTCGTTATATACTCCCTCGCCTCCCTCCGCCATGGTCTCCTCCTTGTCGGGCAGGCCGATGGTATCCAGAAAGCGGATGGGGGCTTCGCCCCCCCGAAGGGGCAGGACACGGTATTCATCCAGGCACCCGGTTTGGTAGGTCCCGTGATAGAACTGGTCCGAGATGTACCGCGCGATGGAGCTGTGCATCCGGAACTGGGTATCCAGCATGACTTTATTTGCCTCCGGCGCCCGCTCGAACAGTTCTTCAAAGAGGCTGACGGAATAGTATCGGTCCAGGCCCTCCTCCTGCTGGAAGCGTTCGTCCTCCTCCATGCGCCGAATCAGGTCGCTGTCTGACACAGGGGGCAACTGAAGGTGGTCTCCGATGAGGATGACCTTCCTGGCCTTGGCCATGGGGACGATTACGTCGTGGAGGGTAATCTGGCCCGACTCATCCACGATGGCAACGTCGTACTCCAGCTTTTTAAAGTTCCGGTCCGTTTCGCTGGAAATACAGGTGGCCCCGATGACCTTCACCTGGGCAAACAGGGCGTCCTCCAGTTCCTCGCAGCGGTTTTGCAGCTCCCGCTCCCACTGGCTCAACAGTTGGAGACGGGCTCTCCAGGTCCGCTCCTTGGCCTGGAGATCAGCCAACTCCCGGAGGATATCGGTCGCCAACTGGCCCACATCCACATCCCGGCTCCCCATGCCGTGCTCCACACAGTACCGGGCCAGCAGCTCTCGGGCAAAGGCCAGCCGCTCCTCGGTATGCTCCAGTTCCTGCTCCCACTCCTTCGTCCGTTTGGAGCGGAACAGGGCCAGCAGCTTCATCCACAGGCGCTGTCCCATCAGCCTTCGGCGCTCCTCCAGCAGCTCCTGATAGCGTCCGGCGCTCTGGGCACAGTCCTGGAGGGCGGAGATCTGGGGGGCAAGCTCTGTCAGCTCCTCCTCCAGCCTGGCCCGCTGGCGACCGCTGTTTCGGAGCACGTTTCGCTGCATGGTCAGCAGCTTCCGGTTGGTCCATACCTCCCGGACTACGGGGACCTGGATTTTCTCCTCGTCAGTGGTCAGGCGGACGCAGTCCACCTGCTTCTCCACCAGCTTTTCCAACACATTGTCCACCGCTAGATTGTTCTTGGAACTGATCAGCACCCGCATCCCCCGGTCTACAAACAGGCGGACCATCTCGATAATAATGGTGGTCTTTCCTGTGCCGGGCGGTCCCTGGACCAGCAGGAAATCCTTAGTGGCCACTGCCAGGTCTACCGCCCGTTTTTGGGCGGGGTTTCCTTTTCTGGCCACTTGCTCCACCGGCCCCATGGGGGCATACCGCCCTTCCAGCAGGATGTCCAGAATAGAGCGGTTCACCGCCTTGTCCTCCGCCAGAGTCTGGAAGGCGCTCTTCTGGATCGCGTAGCCGATATTGGGCCGGCTGAACAAAGTGCCCTCCTTCGGCAGGGCGTCCAGGGTACACTCCCGCCGCTGGGGCAGCTTGACCCATACCGCTGGGCGCTGGCTTTCATACCGGACGATGGTCCCAGTGCGCCGGCTGTTCTCTCCCGGCTCCTCACCCAGGCCGCACAGCACCACGCCCTGTCCCTCCAGCTCCTGACCGCTCTGGGAAGAAGGCTCGGCCAGCAGGAAACAGTAGGTGCCGCCCTCGGCGTTGAACTGGTCCGTGCTCTCGATACCCCGGTAGGACAGCCGGATGGCCTTCTCCTGCTCCAAAGCCGCCTCGGCGTCGATCAGGTCACAGTGAAGGGTACAGTAATCCACCCGTTTCTGCTGCTCCTCTTCGGGCCGCTGTTCCTCCTCCCGTTCCAACTCCACCTGGCCCAACAGGCAGAAGTAGCTGTCCACCCGGCTAATGAACTGCTCCACATAGGCCAGCTCCACGCCGGACTGCCCCTTCCTGGCCAGAGATATTTTTTTATTGTGCCGGAAGCGGGCAGTCCGCCCTAACATATTCACCGTATCCAGGGTGGTCTTTCTGTGCCGGAAATGGATGGTAGCGTAGTAGTTGCCGCTGGAAACAAATTTTTTCCACTGCAGCTCAAAGACACAGTTAGCGGAATAGAGGAGGTATTGGGCATATTGCTCCGTAATCTTTCCTGGCTGAATCCACAAGTAGTCGTTCAGAGCCAGCTCCTCTTTGACCAGCCGCTCCAGCTCCCCGTTGGGGATGGTCCTCCGCTCCATCTGCTCCGACGGAAAGAACAGCGGAGTGGGGCCGGTCAGGTCCAGGCCCTCGGCCAGCTCCGCCCGTAGGGTGGCCGCCTGCCGCCCGTCCACAGGAGGTGTCAGCCCAGTTGGACAGCCAGCCACCTGCACCCCCGTCTGGCGGGCCGGAGGATTGCCCAGAGGGTATCCCAGATCACGTTCGGCCTGTACGGTCCTTTCCGTAGCTTCTCCGCCAATCCGGATTCCATTGGCCGCCTTTCCGGTCCCCACAGAGGCTCTGCCCCTCTCCTCCAGCCAGGCAGCGCCTCCATCGGCCCAGCGGAGCAAGGCCCCTATCTTTTCCCGAAAGATCCATAGTCCAGCAGGGATCAGAGGCAGAAAGAATTTTACATACTCGACCAGCCTCCACAGCAGGAAGCCTGCCGTCAGACACAGCAGCAGCCGGACAGTCATCGTCCGCAGCAATATTCCCTGCCTGTGTTCCTGGAGAAACACCAGGCTCCGGCTGCTGATACAGGCACTGACTCTCTCCGCGGCCAGAAAAAGCAGTCCGGTCCCAATCGGCCCTGACTCTTCTATTATGATGTCGTAAAGAACATCACACAAAAACAACCATATCCCAATGGCAAGAAAGACCCATATCAAAGAAACCATACCGCCGCCTGCCGAGATCCAATCTCCGTATCGGCTTCCATCCCGGTATCTGTATTGTCCGTTTTTCTTTTTATGGATCAACCCCGTTCACCTCTCCTCTGGCTAAAGTCGGAACAGGTAGGGCGGCCGCCCCACCCAAAAGTCTGTGGGCAGCACGCCCGGCCACCGCAGCCAGCTCCCTGGCTTTAAGGCGGGGCCCCCCTCCGCCAGACAGAGCCGCCAGCTGCCAGCCCCATCCTCTGAGGGCAGTTCCTCCGGTCTGGCGGGTATACCGGCGGACAGCAGCAGCCAGCGTTCCCCGGCCGCCGGGGGGACATCCATCTGCCCCTCCACAGTCAGCACAGCGCCGGCCATCTCCAGCTCACGCCCCGGCGCCAGCGCCAGCTCCCGGGGCAGGAACACCTCCAGCGTCAGATCCTGGTCCGCCTCCCACACCATCCGGTGGACCAGCCCGCCCCGGTCCAGTCGGGCCTGAGGCCGTGGGAGGGGAAGACGCACCTCCCCCAGCTCCGCCGGAGCCAATATCCCGTTCTCACAGCGCCAGCGGCCAGCGGCCAGCCGGTCCAATGCCTCCTGAGAGAACCAGGGTTGAAACAGCATCCGAAGCAGGCCCGGAGCCCGGGCTACATACTGGCTTTTCTTCAGCTTCTTACCCAGCGTATAGCTAGCAGCATCCCCCTGATCCCCGCTCTGGACACCGGATAGCCCCAGAGGACTATAAAATGTCCCTTCAGGCAGCAGATCGCTGAGGGCGTCTCTCTCCTCCAGCCCAAAGGGGGCCAGAGCTTGGGCCACGGCGGAGGCCGGTACCGGAAACAGATCCATGCACTGACCCCGCTCCATCTTCAGGCGGAGCGCCTTGTCAGCCATATGGGATCTCCTCTCTGCCAAACAGAGCCAACAGCTCACGGGCCTGTGCCCGGTCGCTGTCCCGGCCGCTGTGGTCCAAAATATCCTGGAGGAGCAGTTGGGGAACTCCATAGTGATGGGCGCTCCGGCCAAGCTGCCGGAACAGGTATTCATTCTCCTCCAGCAGCCGGCCCAGCTCCTCCGCCTGTACCCAGCTCAAGGTCCTGCCCCCCATCGCCAGCCGGTCTTTTCCCTGGGCCTTGGCCAGCTCCAGTTGTCCCTCCGCCCGATCCAAATAGTACAGGGCGGGCAGCCTGGGGTCGAAGGAGGGCAGACAGCCGCAGGACAGGCCGAAGCGAGGGCGGTAGGCCTCCAGCGCCGCCTCCCCCTCGATCTGCCGCTCCAGCTCCCGCCGCAGGGCGGCGGCCACGGACAGCGCCCGCTCCGGTGGGCACAGAAGCAGCAGATCATCCCCTCCGGCAAAGAGGGGATATAGCTCCTCCAGGTGGGTGACAGCCCCCAGGATGGCCCGGTCCAGAGCCTGTCCCGCCGCCTCCCTCTGGTCCACGGTGCCGAAGGCGGAGAAGAACAGGCCCAGGTTGTCCAAGTCCAGCTTCAGCAGGCCAGGCCGTGCCCAGGGAGGCGGTAGGAGCTCTCCTTCCCCTTTTAGCAGGGCGGCAGGCTCCAGCCAGGGCATCCGGTCCCTCGCCCGATCCAGCCCGAACAGGGCCCGGCTCTGGAACTTATCCCGCTCCATGGCCCGGTGGACCTGGGCCATCCCGTCCGGCCAGGGCCCGCCCATCAGGCGTCTGCCCCCAGGCCGGACCAGTACAACAGGGACCGTGCCCGCCTCCAGCTCCAGCCGGCCGCCGGAGGCCAGAAACAGCCCCCGCTTCAGCCGGACCAGCTCCCTCTCCAGCTTTTCCAGGGGCGTCCCAGGCGCCGTGAGGAGCCAACCCTTTCCGCTGCTCATCATCAATGGATGGGGGCGGTAGCCCCCCATGGCCCGGACCAGATAGTCCCCCACCGCCTTCGTCGCCAGGGACACATAGCGGGAGGCCCGCCGCACCCTGGCCGGGGTCCACTCCCCGTTTATCCTGCCAAAAAGATAGCCCTGGATGCCGGACAGGGCAAACCCGGTAAGCAGCGCCCGGCTTTTTTCCGGGTAATCTGCCGGAAATTCCTCAAAAAACAAGCCGTACCGCTCCCCCATGGGTGACCTCCTCTCCGCTAGAAGCCTTTTATCGGATGGCCATAGCCATTGTTTTCCTGTAATTCTGCCGGTGGAGGTCGATGCTGCGGGTGGTGACCTCCTTCCCCCAGGCCAGAGCCACATATGCCTGATATACGTCTGTGGGCAGGGGCAGAGGGGGCTCCGCTCCGCTGTCCCGCTTTGGGACCAGAAGCCGGTATGCCTTCAGGGCCGTCCGGCCCAGCTCCGTCAGTGTGCGGCACACACAAGTCATGCAGTGGTCCAGAAAATCCAAGTCCATACTGCGAAACAGCTCCCTGGGGTGGCGCACCTGGCGGAGCCAGCCCTCTCTGGCCATCTGGGTCACATTATCGGTAAAAAACAGCTGGTAATAGGCAATGACCACGTCTTTCCTGACCGACCGGCCCCGCTCCTGCTGGAGCAGGAACACCTTGGCCGCCAGCTCACAGGCCATGGAGGCGAACACACTGTCCTCCTCCACCCGCTCCAGGGTCTTCAGCCCTTCCGGGTCCTGGACCATGTCGCCCAGCGTGGCCTCCTCCTCCCCCATCGGTACATCCAGCGAGAGGGCGCTGATGCCGCGGTAGACCGCCCGGCGCACCTCGTCCCTGCGGTCCGGGTCCGCCTCCCGGATGCGTTGGCGCTCCCCATGGGTCAATTCAGGCACACCGTCCCGCTCCCTGCGGATGAAGTCAGACTGCTTCCATTTCATTCCCTTGGCGATATATACCAGCCAGGGGGCCCGCTCCGGATCAAAACGAGGAACCCCTTCCCCCTCCTGGCCTGGCCGACCGGACAGGCCGTTCATGATCAGCTCGGTGAGCAGCTCCATCTTTAGGTCCTGTTCCTCATAATCCCGCCCGCTGTTGGCAATTCGGCGCTCCTGGTCCAGAGCTCGGCCCCCCAAGGTCCGTTCCATAGCCTCCACCGTGCCCAGCCAGATCTGGGTGGACAGAGCGGTCAGCCGCTCGCTGTTCCGGTCCTGGCCTCTGTTCACCAGCTCTACATACTGGGCGGCCAGCTGGTTGACCCGCTGCTCCTGTCGGGTGAACGCCGGTCCTGTTGTCCTCTCTTCCATCCCGCTTCCCTCCCCTCACAGGTTCAGGATGCGGTCCAGTACCGCCTTGGGGTCGGATACCCGCTGCTCCGCCAGGCGGCGCACGATGTCGTCCAGCGTGATAAGGGCGGTGATGTCATAGAGCTTTGCCGCCGGGGGCTGGACGCTGTGGTCCATCTGGCCGTACACCGCGCAGGTGATGGTCACATCCCTGTGGATCCGGTAGGCATACTGCATGGCCATCACCTCCACCAGCGGGGTGGGCTTGCTTCCGAAGGTAAGACAGGCATATAGATCGTCCCCGTCCTCCGTCCGGTCGATCAGCTTTTGAAAGGTGGCGATATGGCTGTCCAGGCTCTCGTCAAAGGGGACCTCCACCACCTCCACCCCCTTGGGACAGGAGAGTCCCCTGTCTTTGCGGAGGGCCTCCAGCTCCTCTTCAAGCAGCTCCAGATTACCGCGGCAGTTGTCATAGTCGGCCGACAGGGCAATAACACGGATCTCCTCTCCCTCCTGGCCATAGCCCCAGATCAGCGGGATCACCGGGAACCGGGTGGTCCCAGGGTAGTCCAGCGCCCGATTCCCCTGGGCCTGGTAGCGTACGTTGCTCAGGTCCCCGGCCTTCTGCCTGGGGATGACACAAATAAACTTCTTCATGGGAACGCGGTCCTTTCTGTTTGATCTTTCCTCCTGGCTCCAATTACGGAGCCATAACGGGCCATTTTTACATATTGTAGCACACATCCTCTCCGTTTGACAGACCTATCCGGCCCTTCTTCTCCCCTATCCGGACATTTTTTTACCAGAGAAGCGGGATTCCCTTGTTCCAAAGATGTTGGGATGCTATAATAATTATGATTATTTTCCGGCGGAAGCTAAAAGGGAGTGTCCCCATGTCCACACGGATCATCAGCTTTTTCAGCGATCTGCGCCCTGGCCTGACCGAACGTTTATACCGCTATCCCGGCCAGCAGGGCCGGCCGCCCCTGTCTGGAGCTCACACGAACGAGGCTCCGCTCTACTATTTGCTGACCACCTTTGCCCCGGTGGATGAGATCCTGTACCTGCGCACCCGCCAAGTAAGGGAGGACCAGGTGGACTGCGGCCGCGAGGGATCTCTCACTGCTGAGGAGTACCTCCAGAAGCGGGTGGCCCGCTTCTGCCAAGACCGGGAGCTGCCCCAGCCCCAGATGACGCCCCGAGACTACGACCCGGCCAATCCGAACATGGAGCAGGCCCTCCGGGCCCTGCTGACCGACATCCAGCCCAGGGACCGAATTTATTTGGATGTGACAGGCGGCCCCCGGAACGTCAGCTTTCTTATGCTGCTCCTCACCCGTGCTCTGTCCTATAAAAACTGCTCGGTGGAGCAGGTGGTATACAGCAGCATCGTCAACGGCCAGAACGCGGTGGTGGAGCTGGCCAATGTGCCCCAGCTCTTTGACATCATCAACGGTCTCCATGAGTTCACCTCCTTTGGCAGCGCCGACACTCTGGTACGGGTGCTGGCCCAGGACCCCGCACCTCAGGTACAGGACCTGATCCGTGACCTCCAGGCCTTCACCGAGGCCATCCGACTGTGTCGGGCGGACCTGGACCTTCTGGAGCAGATGCTTGCCAACCTGAACCGCGACCTGGACCGGTGTGGAGCACTCCAGGACAGCCACCCCCTGTTATCCGCTCTCCTCCCTGTCTTTCGGCAGGAACTGGGCTTTGGCGACCGGAAGCTTACCATAACCGGTCTGGTCCGCTGGTGCGCCCAAAACCGGATGATCCAGCAGGCCATGACCATCTATAATGAGCATCTGGCCCACGCCATGACTCAGGGGGAGACCCCCTATCTTCTGGTATCCCCCGAGGCCAGGGAGCTGCTGTCCCGTGAGCCCTTCTACGCCAGGTCCCAGAGAGAGATCACCGACTCCGACTGCTTCCAGAGCTTCTCCTACCATCTGGTGGGCGAGCTGGAGCGCTGGGCCCTTTCCAACGGAAACGCCCCCTTCCCCAAGCTCGCCGGAGCAGAGCGACGGCAGGCCCTCCAGCGGGCCCTGTCCCAGCCGGAGACGCGGGTGGCCCTGATGGTAGAGGCGGCCGCCGACCCGGTGGAGGGACAGGCCGTTCCCCCCGCCCTGCCCTGCCTGCCCGCGGATAGTCAGGCTTTGGTCCACCTTCTCCGGGCCCTGTTCCAGTCCCCTGGACAGCGGCGGACCCGAGAGGGCAGCTTGTCTTATCTGGCCCAGCAGGACCAGTTGGATCTGGCTCTGCCAGTGCTTCAAAAGGACTGGAAAAAGGATAGCCAGATGGCCGATGTACTGGAGCGGCTGGCCGATCCCGGACACAATGGCGACCGTCTGCGCCGGATTCTCCTCACCCCGCTGTCCGCCGCCCCTTACCGCCAGGTGGTGTTGGACCTGCTGGACCGCCGGAAGCTCCGGCTTCGTCCCGGTGCGTCGGTGGCGGTCTTTGTCCGCCTGGCCCTGGACAACCAGTATGTCAACCTGATGCGCAACCAGATCAACCACGCCTTGGGCGACTCCAGTAACCGGGGCAAGATGCATGCCCTGAACCGGTTGGGTTACCATGCCAACCTGGGCCGTCTCACCACCCAGGAGCTGTCCTCCTTCTTCCTGGAGTCTGTGGGCCGGCTGGAGCACTTGGGCCGCGAGGTCAAGGCCGCCAGCGGCGCTCCACTCCCCCAGCCGCCGGAGTCCCCATCCCCTCAGGTCACAGAGGACCTCCTGCGCCAGCTCCAGAAAAAGACCAATGCTAGGATGCTCTGAACTTATTTCAAAGGAAAATGCCCCGGCTGTTCTTTTTGAACAGCCGGGGCATTTCTCTATGAAAAAAAGTTTCCTGCTTCACTTCTCTGACTGATCCTTCTCCGGATAGGGTAACTGTACGGTCCAGCGCCTGCCGGATATCCCCAGCGGCCCCAGGCCGCTGTTAGAAAGGAAGGATCCACGATGAAAAACTCCCGTTTCCCGGCCCTCCTCCTGGCCATCAGTCTGATCACGACCTCACTCCCCGCCGCCTTCGCCGCCGGTGAGGCGGCGGGCCAGAGTACCGCTTCTTCGGTCGTCCCACTCCTCTCCCATGCGGGGGTGGACGGCGCGTCCTCCTTTCTCTACCTGCTGGGCACCCTTTTGGGGCCCAACCCTCTGCTGGCCCTGATGCAGCAGCCCTCCGAGTCGGAGGAAGCCCAGCCGGTGGAACCCGCGGCCCCCGCCCTGCCCAACCGTCGGGTGATCGACACCCCTTACATCAGCCAGGTGACCCCGGTGTACGCCCCGGTAGGCTGCGAGCCCACCTCCCTGCTCATGGGGCTAAAGGCCAAGGGCTATGCCCAGGAGGTAGACCTGCGCTCCTTCCTGGACGCCATGCCCAAGCATGAGTACGACCCCGCCCAGGGCTTTGCCGGCTCCCCTTATCAGCCCGACCAGAGCAAACGCACCACCATCTACCCCGCCAAGCTGGCGGAGTACGGGCGCAAGTACGGAGACGTGGCGGATTTCTCTGGACGGTCTGTGGAGGAGCTCCAGAGAGAGCTGCTGTCAGGCAACCCGGTCGTGGTTTATGTCACTCTCTGGTGGGCGGAGCCATACTACCGCACTTACCGCATGGGGGACCATGAGGAGACCTTGCTGCGAAACAACCACGCAGTCCTTCTGTGCGGCTATGACAGCCAGACCGACCAGTACAATGTAGCCGACCCCTATAACGTGAAGTGTCAGGGGCAGGACTACTTTTACTGGCAGGACGCCTCTGTGCTGGAGCCTCTGTACCTGGTCCGGCAGCACGCCGTGGTAGTGCGGTAACTTTTTTCCCAGCTCGCTTCTCTCCCTCATTTCCGTCCGGACAGTACCCTGGGCACCGGAAGCGGTGGGAAAAATAATTTTTCTGTTTCCCTTCTCTCCCGCTCCCGGAGCCGGACAGTACCTTGTAAGTCACAGCGGCCCGGCATCCGTTGAAAGAAAGGAGGTCGCTATGGACCATTCTCCTCTGTCCCATTCCATCGCCGCCATGGTTCGGCGCGAGAGTGTTCAGGCCCATCGGGAGCTGGACCGCCGGCAGGAGCAGCTCCAGCAGTTACTGGACTATAACCAGACCCACGACCTGGACCCCAGGCTGACGGAGGGCTTTTACCGCTGCCTGCGGACCGCCCTCCAGGCTATGGACCTGGCCCAGTGGGACGTTCTTTCCCTCTCCTTTCTGGACCCCCTCCCCTAGTCAATGCCGGCCTCTGGAGGAGCCGCCGCCTGACTTCCCCCATTCCGTCCCAATATGATACATTAAGGAGGTTATAGATATGAAAGAAATTTTTTGGATCTCTCATTCTCCCATCCACCAGGAGGAGTACCAGGACCTCTGCCAGCGGTCCGGAGCGCCTCTTCTCATCCGGCCTATGGAGCCGGAATCGCTGGAGGAGCAGCTCCATCTGCGGGGCAGCCGGGTGGAATCTCTGGTAGTCAATCTGCCTCTGCCCAAGGCCGCCCAGGTTTTCCGCACCGCCGCCGGCCGCTTTCCGGTCCTGTTCCGGGCCTCCCAGAGAATCGCCACCGGGCGCAAGGTCCCCAGCTACTGCAGCGGGCTGCCGGAAGACGAGTACGAAAAGCGGTTTGTGGGCTGGCGCAGGCTGCTCCGCTGCGACGTGGAGGAGCTTCCCGCCGCCCAGCTCTCCCTTCCCCCCGCGTCTGGCCGTGTCTTTCTCTGGCTGTCCCGCCACCAGCTCTCCCAGCCGGCCCTGGACGCTCTCCAGGCCGACTGCGGGCCAGTGACGGTCCTCCAGTACCCCCTCCCCATCCGGGATGTAGCTGACCTGCTCCCTCTGCTGCCTATGGCCGACCTTGTGGGGGCTGTTCTGCCCCCTCAGATGCTGTCCCAGCTGAAGCTGCTGCTTGGGGACACCCCCCTCCTCCGCTCCGATTTCTCCCCCCAGGACGGCTTCCATCGCTGGCAGACACTCCTCTCCTGCTCTGTGGAGTATGAGCTTTTACCTCAGTTGGTCCCTGAACAGCTCCACACCGCTTGATTCTATCCCTCTATCCTCATTTTTTGTATACAGAAAGGAGTTTTATGATGAGAAACTACACCCAGGAGCAGAAGCTCCAGCTCCAAACTCTGATCAGTCAGGAGGCAATGCTGCCCGCCAAGCTGTTCAAGTACCTACGCTCCGAGGAGCATCTCCCTTCTCTGTTGGCCCTGGTGGATGTGCCCGGCTTTTCGGAGCCCCTGATGTGCTCCGTCCCCGCCAATCAGGTGGACCGGTTGAATAAGCCCGTGTCCATCCGGGACCTGCAGCCGGGCTTCCGGGTGGTCCTCCGCGGGCTTGAGGAAGACGGCAGCCTGACGGCCTCCCGCCGGCGGGCCCAGGAGCTGATCTATGACCGCCTCTTCCTTCATCCCGACCGCCGCCAAGTCTACCAGGGCCGGGTAATGGGCATCTCCCCGCAGTGCTTCTTTCTGATGGTGGAGGATCAGCCCGCCATCCTCCTCCGGGAGTTTTACCGCCCCACAGAGGGGCAGGAGGTCTCCGTGGGCGACCTGCTCCCTGTCTGTTTCGCCAACTCCTCTCCCCATCAGCGGCTCTGGTTCCGCTCCCCCCAGGATGAGAACTACCTCAACTATCCCTTCCTGGAGGAGCTGGAGCCCGGCCTGATCTTCCCGGCACGTGTCGTGGGCACTCGGAACGCCTCTATTTTCTTCCAGATCTTTCCCGGCTTCAATGCCATCTCCCCCCGCCCGGATGGCTGGCAGGCGGCAGCGGGTGACCAGATCCTATTCCAGATCAGCGGTGTATCCCGGGATCAGGCCAATCTTAAGGCCTGGGGCAGACCCCTGTGCCCCGTAGCCTGAATCCCACACCCGGTGATGATTTGATTTGAATGGAGGTTTTTTAGATGGATACACTTTACACGCTGAAGGACCGGAATCAGCGCTACTATGCGGCCCAGGTCCCTGGCGGCCGGACCGACTGCCCAGACCGGGCCGACACGCTCACTCTGGATAAAGTCAGGGAAGTAATGAAGTGCCCTGCCATGGCCGGCAGCTGCTGGCAGATGGAACCCGCCGCCAGGACCAAGTCCACCCCCGCCCCTCTGCGGCCCTTTGACTGTTTCCCCACACCCAGGCCAGAGGTACAGGCGGGCTCCGCCCCAGCTCCTGTTCCTGCTCCGCCCTCGGATGGAGCCCCCTCTCCCTCTGAACTTCCGTCCCGTTCCGCCGCCCCCCTTTCCCCCGCACTGGGGCGGCTGGCCTCCTCCCTACGCGCCTTTTTGACCCAGCAAAAGGGGCAGCTGGAGGCACGCCGGGACCAGCTCCGTGGTCGGAAGGATTCTCTGCTCCAACAGGCAGCAGCGAACCAGCTGACGGGGCAGGCGCTTACCCAGTTCTACCAGCAGCTCCAAAACACCCTGCTGGAGTCCGCTCAAGCGGAGCAGGACCTAGCCCTGGCAGTGGAGCTTCTGTCTGCCCCAGACGATAGCCAACTGCTCCAGTCCCTCCAGCGGGCGCAGAAGGGAGGGGCAGCGTGAGCTTCGCCGGAGGAAGAGAAAAGGGCGTTTCCTCCAGTATCAGGAGGAAACGCCCTTGCTCCGCCGAAATCAGAGCGCCTTCAGTTCTGTCTGTCCAGCTCCCGACGGACAGTCCGAGACAAGAGCTCCTGCCCTTCGGGAGAGCGGAGCACTTCTAGTACCATCGTCCGCACCAGCTCCTGAAAGGGAGCACTTCGCAGGAAGGAATCGAACACAGTTCCCTCTCCTCCCACAGACTGGGCGGAACTCCGAGGCTCCCGCCTGGGAGGGGGAGATTGGACCGGGTCCTCCTGGTACGCGCCTTCTAGCCAGCTTTCTTGACGGGTACGGTCGTCGCTCTCTCCCCGGAGGTAAAATATGGACACGCCAAAGTAGGCGGCCAGCTTCTCCTGCTGCTCCTGGTTGGGTGTTTGGCGGCCCGTTTCAAACTTCTCAATGGCGTTCTTAGGAAGGCCCAGAGCTGCGGAAAGGCCAGGCCGGCTCATTCCCCGCTGGGTCCTCAACTCCTCGATTCGCTGTGCCAATGTGATCATGGTCATTTCCCTCCTGGTTTTGTTGTCTTCCAGAGCCTATTATACCTCCTTTTTTCCTCATTGGAAAGAGGTATGCGAAGGCCGTCCACGTACTCATGTGGACGGCCCTCTCTTGTTGTCGTCGCTGCCCCTATCTTCTGTTCCTATTGACACCATAGTCCTTCCTGGTAAAATAGGAACTGCTCATACCAGTGTCAAACGGTATTTCCCGCCAGAATAATAGCTGGGTGGTAAGGTGAACTATGAGCCCCCCTGACTTTTGAAACCGTTGGCATAGGAGAGCGGACAAATGACGTCTCTTTTGCCACAGGCATAAAAAGACGTCGGAGCAAACGATATAACGTTTGCTCCGACTTGGAAAGGGCGGTTAAAATCGATATTTTTTCCCTGATAAAACAAAACTGCCGTGCGGCAGCCCCAAAGCGCAACCCAGCGCAAGCGGTTGCGCTTTGGAAGCGAGAAGCAGCAGAATGAGCGCGCGATGAGCTTTGTCCTGGAAGGAAAAAGCTCATCGCAAGCGATATGACGCTTGCGACGAGCTGGCGGAGACGGTGGGATTCGAACCCACGTGCGGTTGCCCGCAAACTGATTTCGAGTCAGCCCCGTTATGACCACTTCGATACGTCTCCATTTGGATTCACATTTAAGTCTATGTGATAGGATATCAAACTATTGGGGAGAAATCAAGCACTTTCTTGTTCTCTCTCCAGGAAAGGACAAACGATGTATCGTATCCTGTTCGTATGCCACGGCAGGATTTGACCGAAAACCGTGGAATGCTTGATATTCCTCAATTTTTTCAAAATTACAGACTGCTTTTACTACCAATTTACTACTGCCACTCAAAATAGTGGAGCTTCGGCACGATACAGCCAGCAAGTCCATAATAGACGAAAGGAGAGGACACTGCCAAGCGGTGCCATCTCCTTTCGTCTATATCTTATGATTAAGCCGAGCTTTATTGAGATAGATGCCGAAATATGGTATAATAATATTAATAAAATCTATGCGGAGGTGAAGATTGTGAGTGTTTCATATAGTAAACTTTGGAAAATGTTAATTGATAAGAAAATGAGTAAAGCAGACTTACGAAAAGCGGCAGGTCTTGCGCCAAATACTATGACCAAATTACGAAGAGATGAAGAAGTGAAACTAAGTATTCTTTGCCGTATTTGTGCCATGCTCCATGTAAACTTTGGAGACATCATTGATTTTGTACCATCTGATGCTGAGAAAGAAAACCGCGATATTATTGCGGAAACAGAGTGAGGCTTAAAAGTATATGACACAAAACTTTTACTGTAACTTTTTGGAGTATCTAAGTCCAAAAGAAAAGTCCGTCTTACTTGGACATATTCAAAAACATAAGATCAGAATTGATGGTTTTCGTACTTTAAAAGATGTTCCTTCTAGGTTGCTTGCGTTACATTTTTCCAAAAATGAGAAAGTACTTTTTGACATATTAAAGGAATGTTATTCTACAACATACGTTGATGAAGAAGATGCAATTAATAATTTTTCGCCGGATTCAGCGGTTACCTGCTTTGCATATTTAATCCAAGTAAACAAAGCAGATGAAACTAAATTGATGTCATTAATGGAAAGCAATCAAATTGAAATACCGACAAAAAATATAGTTATAGCTGATGGGAAAAGTAAAAAGAAATCTGATGAATTCCGAAAAAAATACCTTACAGCGTATAAAGAATTGGAACAGGCAAAAGAGCAACTAAGAGATTTAAACGAAGAAAATCAAAGCCTACGTATAGAATTAGAATCACAAAAGCAGAAGGTAACTTTACTAGAAAAAGATGTGGAACGTAGCGATAAAGAGCACAAAGAAATAGTATCTTCTATGCAGGAAAAAATAGATAAGTTAGAAACAGAATGTAACAGACTGAGCCGTATAACCTATATGCAAAGCAGAAAAATTTTAGTCATTTCTAATTCGCTCCAACAGTCCTTTGCAGGGGTTATGGTATTGCCATATGACCAGATCACGGAATTGAATCACATGGTCGGTGATTATTCTGAAATTTTATATGTACCAAATGATATGCCATTTACAAGTAGAAGATATATTCAAAAGTTAGACTATATTCAAGAAAAACTTCACGTATTCTGTACTCATGCAGAACTAATAGATTATCTGGAAAATGGGAGGTAACGATTATGCCTATTGAATTTAAACATATAGAAATGGTTGGTCGTTTGGCCAAAGATGAAGAAATTAAAGGATTTGAGGACTATGGAAGAACAGCAGTTTTTATTAACAAGCCTGGCGATATTCAATATAAGATAAAATCTCTTTCAACTAAAAACGATGTAGCTGAGGAGCAGTTCACAGGATATATTAGTTCGATTCGTAATTTAGAATTCGTCGATGATCAGTATAGTGCGCCGGAAGATCGTGTAAAGGCTTTTTCTGATTTCTATTCAAAATCCTTATTTGTATTCTCTCATAAGATTGATTCGATGGGGAATGTAAAGGTAGATGTTGCAGATGTACTTACTCGGCCATTGGTGATTGATGAAAATACGAAATTTGTTGCAATTCCTTGTTTTTCTGGGAAAACGCAGTGTGATAAAATCGATGCAAATGGTAGCTGGCCCTTATTTAGAGAATATGATAACTTTGGGGAGTTCTTTCAGCGTTTAGTAGAGAACAAAACAGTTGGACGCATCTATAATTTCCAGATTAATGATGCTACCAGCTTCCCTGAATTTATTGTGTGGAGCGACAGCCGAAAGATGTGTGCAATTGGTCCTATAAAGTCAGCATCTCGCACTGCTATGGACAGTTTAATGATTCAAATTAACATTGAGAATTACTGCGAGATTAATTTGGATGATGAAGATGATGACATACTTGAATATATCGTTCAAAGTCCAAGTAACCCATCTGTTATTCACATTGCTGAGAAAAAATATATTGATATTATTAATAGAATAGCTCAAAAAGTAGAAGAAAATAATGCTGCCCATGTAGCGCAAGAAGCTTTAACTGCAAATTTACCTAAGCAGGAAGAAAGCGATAGCGATCAACAAAATAAAGTTTCTCAAGGTGCACCTGTTGTGCAAGAACCACCGAGTGACGATCTTCGCGAGCTGCCTACTGAAAAGTCTGAGACTGCAATCTTTAAATTTTTCCGCTATCATAGCCAAAAGAATAAGTTGTTCTATTCCCCAAAGGATATAGTTAATTTTCACACAGCAATTAAGACGGGAAATTTAGTTATACTTTCTGGCATGAGTGGAACAGGAAAATCTGCGCTTGTAGATACCTATGCCAAAGCGTTAGGTATTGGTAAAAGCAATGTGTTAATGATCCCAGTTCGTCCTTCTTGGAATGATGATTCCGATCTGCTGGGGTATGTTGACTTAGTTCATATGGTGTATAGACCTAGTGACACAGGGTTTATTAATAAAATTGTTGAAGCATCAAGGCCTGAAAATAAAGATAAACTATACCTTATTTGCTTGGATGAAATGAATCTCGCGCGAGTAGAGCACTACTTTAGCCAGTTCTTATCAATTCTTGAGAGACCTGTTGGCGCGAGAGAACTTGTACTTTATGATGAACAATATGCAAACCAACTTTATAACTCTTCAAAGTACCCGCAGCAGGTTTCAATAGGTGATAATGTAAAATTTGTTGGAACCGTAAATATTGATGAATCTACATATCATTTTTCAGATAAGGTATTAGACCGCGCAAATGTCATTTCATTGGAGGTATTAGATTACTCTCAACCTAATAATTGGAAAGAAGATAAATATCGTGCAGCCAATACCCCAGAGTGGTCAAATGAGGACTTTGGAAAGCTTATTAAGAAAGATGATGCTCAGCTCCAAAATCAGACTAGAATCCGCGAGTTTTTATGGGAAATGCATACGCTTTTGCATGGAACCAATGCAAATTTAGGTGTAGGACCACGTATTGTCAAAAACATTGAGATGTATTTGAGAAATTTACCTGAAGGCGATACAGAGTATGTACTTTCTGAAGCTGAAGGGCTGGACTACCAAGTTGCGCAGAGAATCTTAACGAAGATCAGAGGGCCTGAAGAACAACTCAAAGAATTGTTTCAAACGCAGAAGCAAAAGAATGCATTAATTACGCTTCTTGATAAGTTTGATGATATTTCAAAGTTTGAACGTTGTAGGCAAGCAATTACTCAGAAAGAAAAAGAGTTGAAGGTATATGGATACTGCTTATAATCTGCCATTTCAGGCATATCTTATTGTAAATCCTAATACAAGCGCCCAAAAAATTGATTTTGGTCCATGGGGTGACATACAATTATCCCATGAACCTGAGGAAGATTGTGCTACAATTAAAGAAAATGATGAAATGGATCTGTACTTTAATAGCACAGATAAAGAGGCTCGCCTGTATCTAGATGCACTAGAGTGCTGTCCCTCATCGAATAGGATAATGGTTGATGATGAGGGATTCGTTTACTGCACGCCTGGAGAAGAGGTTATCAAGCTTTATAGAAGTGACTCTAGTTATGATGCGCTTCGGGTTGATGTGCTTCAAATATCTGTAATGTGCGGCTTAAATTCCTACTTTTCATTTCTGAAAATTGCACCAAAGCAATTATCACTTGAAGAGTGGAAAATTATGCGTGATGATCTTGAAACAGAAATTCAAGGATTAGCACAAGATATTGTTAGAAGAAACATTGGATTAGGAGATGAAGTTAAAGGTCTACTTCCACCAGATGACTTGTATGCATTTCTAATCATTAACAAAAATGCTCATGCAATTATGAGTGCCTTGCTAGATATAAAAGATAAGCCGAAATACAAACTAAAAAAAAGATATGAAGAAGTAGACGAATCCAAAAACAGAGAAATTGATACCGAAACAGTAAAGAAATATTTGCAGAGAGGAGCATTAAACCATACACTATTGGTTCCACGGCGTGATATTGTGTATGATATTCAAGAGAACAGGCTACTAAAAAAAATCGTAAAGGCGTACGATGAAAAACTCGCTCACTTTATTGATGTAATATACTCTACTTTAAATTATCGCAAACAGAGGCTTACAAGGTACCCTAAACATAGTTTATATGATGAAAAATATATCCAAGGACTTGAATCTTATTTGGCAACCGCCGAGAAATTAAAGAAAATAACTAATATTATTAAAAGCGCAGAGTGGTTCCAAACGGTGAAAAATCCAGAAGATATGTTTATACCACATTCTTTTGCTGTGGATTCTAGATATGGCAGCCTATATAGAATGTACTTAGAGATGAACAAGCGCAATTTTTCTGTACAACTAGATCCTCAATATTCTTATTCGTGGAAGAAGAGCAGTTCGCTTTATGAAATGTGGTGCTATATTTGTATATGCAGATCCTTTTTGCAGCAATACACAGAAGTGGGGTTGAGGGTTCAAGACATTTTTATGAAAGATCATTTGTTCCCGTTTTTAAAATCAGGAACAAAGATATTGCTGGAGAACAAAGATAGTGCTGTTGAAATTATATATGATTCTGTCCTACCAAAAAAATCCGAGCAAGTGAAGCTTTATGGACATCCTTTATATATTACAGGAAAGCATACTCGTCCTGATATATGTATTAATATGTATTCTAAGAAGTCGGGATGGTATGTTGGATCGTTTATAATAGAATGCAAATATCGAAGTTTGAAGGCATTTTGGTATGGCAATACATGGTCAAGCCGTGAACAAATAAAAGCATATCATAATGATTCTAAATCCCCGCTGTTTTTTAATGGATTTTTGGATCTATTTACCTCAAGTCGGCCAGTACTTCATGTCTTTACTTTTACGCCTGATATTTTTGATGAAAGAGAATATTCTGATGATCAGGTAACCCTCTTGACATTTAGGCCGACGAGAGATAGAGATATAGTTGAGAAAGTATGTGAAAGATTGATCGATGAAGTAAGTAATGCAGTTAAACTTGCAGATCAATTTTACATTAAAATTAATCCGAACCCTTAATTGTAGACGGACACGCGGAAAGGTGAGAAAGTTCTTTCGCTGCCTTTGCCCTTCAGGACGGCAGTAGGTGTAATAGCTTGTCTAAATTTCGGCGCTGTTTTGGTGCGACAGGGGGTGTTGTGGGCATTTTTGACGATAAGGCAAAGTTGGATACAATATTTATATGCCTAAGAAGTATCCCTCCTGTGTGTTGGATTTGAATGAGGGTGAAGCTTAGGCTATCTTCAATTGGTGCTCGGCGAAAGAGGGCGAGGGAAACATTACTTATGCCCAAGTCCTGCAACCCGCCTTTGCCGGAAAGCAGTCGGATTTGGTACGGTTTAGCAAAGAACGGATTAGATCCAATTCCAAAAACGTTTCCTATCTGTTAGGACAGTTGAAAGGTGTCCATCAGAATGAGGAACTTATGTTGTTGGAATACGGTATCATGGCTTACACAGGAATAGATTGGACGCTTAATATGGGCATTCTCCTAAAGCCATATGAATTAGGCATGGTAAACATCAACTTGACACTATTCTTATTGCAGGAAGATGGAAAAACGCTCGTTACTGATATTAGTACATTAAAGCCCACCCTCTCCCCGAAAGACCCGGCGTTCCCGGCGTGGTGGGAGGCCCACAAGGGCGAGTGGGAGCAGTAAGCACAAGAGAATGAACCAATAGCCCGCCCCCCTCTTGCTGACGCGGAGGGGGCATTTTTCGGCCCTTGACGGCCCGGCCAGAAAGGTCTATACTGGCAGTGTGAAAGGCTGCGCGGACATCCCCCACCCAAGGATCACGGTCGGGATCGGCTGAAAGCGGGAACAGTCTTTCATACGGCAGTCCGGCCCCCGGCGTTATGGATGTGGGCGCATAAGTGCAACCGGGAATTGTGTATGGGCTGTGCGTGAGGTCAGTTTCTCCACGGCGAAAAACTGCTTTGCCGTGGAAGTGGAGCCGCAGGCGCGCGGGGACGCCTCCCCTGCCTATGTGCCAGCGGGACAACTCCAAATGTGATAAATATGCCCAAGTTGAGCCGTTGAACGGCAACTAGTTGTCGAATGTGAAACGCTTGTCTTGGCGGACGATGGGCGGCGTCAGCGTTTCCGTGTGATCCGCGGAGTGAGAAGAAACAAGTCCCCTGTTGCCGGTGCGGGCGCTGCCCGCGAGGTCACGGCAATACAGTCGTCATGTGTAAGGAATGGGGAAAGGGGATGTTGCGCCCTTTTCCCGGTAAAATTGAAGAGAACGGGCGCTTGCGCCATAGGTGTGAAAGAGTACAGCTTTTGAAAAGCCGTACTCTTTTTATGCTTAATTTAGAAGATTGTTATTCCAGAGGTCCGCCGCCGGGGGCAGTCCCTACCCACCGACACGACTTCCGCGAAAGGAGGTGACCTGTATGCCCGGTTCCCATTTTCCCCCTGTCCCCGGCAAACTCGGCATACACCCTTTCCCCAGCGCCATCACCTCCGGCGGCGGGACCCTCTGATGTTTCCCACCACGAGGCAGCATGGGCAAAATCAGCGCGGACGGCTTTGAACGCCGTTTCGCTCTGGCCAGCCGACCTCACGGAACATGGAAAGACGAGATCAACCGATTGTTTGAGAAAAGACATGTCAACTCGAGGACATTTGGCGGGTACACAGAATTGGATGAAACGATGTATTACCGGCTCAAAAGCAAGGATGAACAGCCCAAACTGGCCACGGTCATTTCCCTGTGTGTAGGGCTTTCTCTGGACACCCTGACCGCCTATCACCTGATCGCGCTGGCCGGGTATGCCCTGCTCCCGGGAAACCGCCTCCACCTGCTCTATGCCTACTTCATCGAGAATAGCGCGGACTTAGACATCAATGAGTGCAACAAGTTTTTGCAGGACTTTGACTATTGCAAGAAAGGTGAGCTGCTGGGTTCCCGACCGCGGAAATAAAATTTTGAAAATTTCTCTGACTTACCAAGCCGGAAAAAGCCGGGAAAATCGGCGGCTGGAGCAGGCGGCTTTCCGGCAATCCATTGAAATTGCTAAAAAAATCCCTCTGACTTGGCAAGACAAGACATCATCTCATATCCGGGGTATTATAGGGACAACACGAGGCCGAGTGTTGTTCCTATTAACCGAGCAGCCGGAACAGGCTGCTCCGAATTTATGAAATGAGGTATCACAGCTATGTTAAACATCAGAGACCTGCGGATTGACCCCGTCTGCCTGGGGCAGAAGAAGCTGCTTGTGGACATTGTACCCGTGTACGAGTACAAGGACAACAAGCGGACGGATGCGGTTGTGGCGTATCTCTATATCGTCGCCCTGCCCGATCTGCGGCTGGAGAAGCTGGGCGTCAAGATTGACGGCAAGCAGCTCATGGACAAGCCCGACGGCTTCGCGGAAGTGGAGTTTGACGGCCTGGAAGTGAGTGCCTATGAAAGCCAGGGGCACACCCAGATCACGGCGAAAGCCGCTGGCGTGTCGCTGGTGAACACGGGTAAGAAGCCCTGCTAAACAGCGGCGGCGCAACGCTGCTGGAGGGGACAAGATGATTTCCCCCAAGGAAAGCATCCCCCTCCGGCAAGCGGAGCGCCGCCGGGGAAAAGGCTGGGTAAGCATTGCCCAGCCTTTTCCATCGCAAATCGCAATCGCAAAATCAACGCAGAACATGGAGGAACAAAGATGGCGGCATTTGACCCCAATCCAAGAAATGGCAGTTGACCATCAACAATCCCCAAGACTGCGGCCTTGACCGTGACAGATTGCTGGATATTTTAAGCCGGTTTTCTCTGGACTATTTCGCGCTGTGCGACGAGATCGCAACGACCGGCACACCCCATACCCATGTGTTTTTGTACGCGCACTCCAATCTGCGGTTCTCAACCATCCACAACCGCCTCCCTACCGCCCACATCGAAAGGGCGCTGGGAACGGTGCAGCAGAACCGGGATTATCTCGCAAAGGCCGGAAAATGGGCCGATACCCAAAAAGCTGAGACACGGGTGGAGGGCAGCTTCTACGAGTGGGGGACAGTCCCCACCGAGCAGGAAGAACGCTCCCCGGCCATAACGAAGCTACTTCAAAATATCAAGGACGGATGCTCCACCATGGACATCATTGAGGAAACACCGGGCTTTGCGTTCAAAATCAGGGATATTGACACGCTGCGCGAAACGATCATGGCGTCAAAATACCGCAGTCAAAACCGGGATTTAACGGTCTATTATCTCTACGGCGCTTCTGGCGTAGGAAAAACAAGAGGCATATACCAGAAACACCCCGCCGAGGATATATGCCGCATTACCGATTACGGCGGAAAGAACGGAGTCCGCTTTGACGCATACCACAGGCAGACGGTTTTAGTGTTCGAGGAATTTCACTCCCAAATCCCGATTGAAAGTATGCTGAACTATCTGGACATTTACCCGCTGACACTCCCGGCACGGTACAGTGACAAGACGGCCTGTTACACCACGGTCTACATCACTTCAAACATTTCTCTGGAAGAGCAGTACCCGGATATTCAGAGGTACAAGCTGGAAACCTGGCGGGCCTTCCTCCGCCGTATTCATACCGTGATCGAGTACCTCCCGGACAGCTCCAAGGTCACTCACAAGAAAGGGGGATCTCCCTAATGACAAGAAATGATAAAGACACCATTACCAGACGAACAGAAAACTGCCACCTGCTCCGGCGGATGAAAGCGGGGCTTGCGGCGGTCAGGGACACCCCCTACAAGGGTGCACTGCTGGCGGCCTATCTGGTGGGCGCTGTGCTGGTGTGGCTGTTCCGGGGACACCTGTTCATTCTGGACACCTATGGTATGTTCTCCCCCGTCCTGCTGGCACTCATTGATCTGCTGGTGCCCCTGTATGCCGTGGCCGGCCTCCTAGCCATTCTGGTGCTGTTGGGGACGCCCTGGGGCGGCAAAGCGGCGAGAGAGGGCTTGCAGAAGGTGGGCCTTGTCAACCATGCGGGAGAGGCCCCCGTCCTCATAGCCAAACGGCAGGACACGGATAACCACCGGCTGATGGTATGGGAGTTTGACCCCTGCGGCATCCCCCTAGGAGAGTGGGAGGACAAGCAGGCCAAGATTGAAACCGCCCTGAACATCACCATAGCAAAAATGACCTGGGCGGAGGGACGCAAAATCGTCCGTGTCCACGCCGTCCCCGCCGAGAGCGATTTCCCGGCCCTGCTCCCATGGAAAGACGAATACCTGTCCCCGGACAACTTTGTGCTGGTCCTGGGGGAAAGCCTCACTGAGCCTGTGACAGTCAATCTCACGAATATCCCCCATATCCTGCTGGGAGGCTCCACGGGGAGCGGCAAGAGCGTGCTGCTGAAACTCCTGCTCATGCAGGCATACAAAAAGAGGGCCGAGGTCTACATAGCCGATTTCAAGGGCGGCGTGGACTTCCCCAAGATCTGGCGGCAAAATTGCCACATGTGTTTCCGGGAAGATACCTTGCTTTATGTCCTGGGGCAGCTTGTGGCGGTGCTGGAATGCCGCAAGGAGCAGTTGGAGGAAACCGGATGCAAAGACCTGGACGCATACAACGAGGCCATGGAGAACAAACTTCCACGGATCGTGTTCGCCTGTGACGAGGTGGCGGAGATGCTGGACAGGACGGGGGCGGACGGTGAGCGGAAGAAGCTGTTAAGCCAGATTGAGAACAGGCTTGCGACGCTGGCCCGTCTGGGGCGTGCCTTTGGTATTCACCTGATTCTCGCCACCCAGCGCCCAGACGCAAATGTGATACCCGGCCAGATCAGGAGCAACATGGATTTCCGGGTATGCGGCAGGGCGGACAGTATTCTCTCCGGTATCATTTTAGGCAACGGCGACGCCGACGAACAGATACCCAAGGACGCAAGGGGCCGTTTCATCACTGGGGACGGGACTGTGTTTCAAGCCTACCTGTTTGACGAGGGGCGGCTTTAAGACTGGCGGTGTTTCCCATGACAGCACAAGTCCCCATCAAAGACAAGTTTTGCCTGACGATTGAGGAGGCCGCCGATTATTTCAATATTGGCGAAAAGAAGCTTCGGAAAATCGTCGTGGAAAACCTGAGCTCGGATTTTGTCATTCAAAATGGCGTGAAATATTTGATTAAACGGAAACGCTTTGAAGCCTTTTTGGATGAAACATCGGCAATTTAATATCGGAATAATATAGAAACAGAGCCGAAAGCATGGTATAATACATTTGTGTCGTGCCGAGGCTCTTTTCTATGGAAAGGAGCGTAACATGAGCGAGAAAAGACGAGATAATAAAAATCGTATTCTTCGCAACGGAGAGAGCCAACGCAAGGACGGACGATATGCGTTCAAGTACACCGATGCCATGGGCCGGATGCAATTTGTTTATAGCTGGAAACTGGAAAAGACGGACAAGCTCCCCGGGGGGAAACGGGATAGCCTTTCCCTCCGGGAAAAAGAAAAGCAGATTATGCGCGATATGAACGACCAGATTGTCCCCCGTGGCGGGGAGATGACCGTTCTGGAGCTGGTGCAAAAGTATATCCTGCAAAAAACTGGTGTCCGCCCGAATACAGAGTCCGGTTATCAAACGGTTGTCAACATTTTGAAAAAAGAGAAGTTTGGCGGCATGAGGATTGACCGTGTGAAGATTTCAGACGCTAAATGCTGGCTGATACAGTTACAGCAGAACGGACGGAGTTACAGCAGTATTCACTCAATCCGTGGCGTTGTGAGGCCCGCTTTTCAAATGGCGGTGGATGATGATTTGATACGCAAAAATCCGTTTGAGTTCCAGCTTGCAACCGTTATTGTCAATGACAGTGTGACACGGGAGGCCATCACCAGAAAGCAGGAGCGGGCGTTTTTGGAGTTCGTCAAAAACGACAAGCACTTCAAACGCTATTATGAAGGCATTTATATTCTGTTCAAGACGGGCCTTCGTATTTCTGAATTTGTGGGATTGACACTGGCCGACCTAGACATGAAAAACAGGACAATCAATATTGACCACCAGTTACAGCGCACAAGCAAAATGGAGTATGTTATTGAGGCCACCAAGACCACCAGCGGGACAAGGGTATTGCCCATGACAGACGATGTATATGCCTGCTTTGAGGGGATTATTGCTAACCGGCAGACGCCTAAAGTGGAACCGATCATTGGCAGCAAGTGGGGCTTTCTGTACTTGGATAAGAACGGTATGCCGATGGTGGCCCTGCATTGGGAACATTATTTCCAACATATCTGCCAGAAGTACAACGGCATTTACAAGGTGCAGATGCCCAAGGTGACACCCCACGTGTGCCGACACACCTATTGTTCCAACATGGCGAAAAGCGGCATGAACCCCAAGATCCTGCAATATTTGATGGGTCATTCTGATATTGGCGTGACGCTGAACACCTATACACACATTGGCTTTGATGACGCCAAAGAGGCGTTAAAACGGGTGGCAAATGCTGAGTAGTAAAATCGAAAAATGGCCCTCTTTTTACTACTCAATTTACTACTTTTGCGGGAGAAAAAGCGCAAAACTATGCCGGGATATGCCAGGAAGTAAGCTGGGAAACAAAAACAAAAACTTAGGAACTGCAAGGAATATCAACACTTTCAAGGAGTTTTGACAAGTGATTAAAATACTGTTCGTGTGCCACGGCAACATCTGCCGCAGCCCCATGGCGGAATTTATTATGAGGGATCTGGTCACACATGCTGGTCTTGGTGGGAAGTTTCATATTGCCTCTGCCGCCACCAGCAGGGAAGAGCTGGGAAATCCAGTCTATCCTCCTGCCCGGCGCAAGCTGGCGGAACATGGCATCAGCTGTGCCGGCAAGACGGCCCGGCAGCTGACACAGGAAGATTATAGCCAATATGATCTTCTCATTGGCATGGACCGCACCAATCTCCGCAATATGTCCTATATCTTAGGCGGCGACCCAGAGGAAAAACTCCACCTGCTGCTGGAGTTTGCGGGTCGTTCTGGAGAGGGCATCGCGGACCCCTGGTATACAGGCGACTTTGAGAGCACCTTCCGGGACGTTTTAGCTGGCTGTAAGGGGTTATTAGCTCACTTTACCGGTACGAAATAAAACAGAGAGTGGAGCACAACACTCCACCCTCTGTCACTCTTTTCTTAATTAGCCGAAGTAGCGCTTCAGCAGGCCCTCGAAAGCCTTGCCATGGCGAGCCTCGTCGCGGGCCATCTCATGCACGGTGTCGTGGATGGCGTCCAGCCCCAGCTCCTTGGCCTTCTTGGCCAGCTCGAACTTGCCGGCGGTGGCGCCGTTCTCAGCGTCCACACGCATCTCCAGGTTCTTCTTGGTGGAGTCGGTCAGCACCTCGCCCAGCAGCTCGGCAAACTTGGCGGCGTGTTCAGCCTCCTCATAGGCGGCCTTCTCCCAGTACAGGCCGATTTCAGGATACCCCTCCCGATGAGCCACACGGGCCATGGCCAGATACATACCGACCTCAGAGCACTCGCCCTCAAAATTCATACGCAGGCCCTTGATAATCTCCTCGTCCACGCCCTGGGCCACGCCCACAACGTGCTCGGCGGCCCAAGTCTTCTCACCAGCCTGCTCCTTGAACTTCTCGGCAGGAGCCTTACAGATGGGGCAGAATTCAGGGGCAGCGTCGCCCTCGTGGACATAACCGCAAATGGTACAAACAAACTTTTTCATGATCGTGTTTCCTCCTTACTTTTTTTCTGTTTTATACAGTCGGGACAAAGTCCATGCAGGGTGAGCTCATGGCGGTAGACCATCAGCCCATATTGCTGACTGACGGCATGGTCCATCTCACTGTCCAAAGTAAGATGGGGCAAATCGATGACCGCGCCGCAGTATTCGCAAACAAAGTGGCTATGGGGGGTGACAACGGCGTCAAAACGCTCCTGTCCCTGAATGACTCCTACGCTCCGAATATCGCCTCTCTCCTGAAAGAAGATGAGATTGCGGTACACGGTGCCCAGGCTCAGGTCGGGATGGCTGGGTTTCAACTGCTGGTAGATCCACTCGGCGGAGGGATGGCAGCTGGTGCCCTGAATGGCGGCCAGGATGGCCTCTCTCTTTTTACTGTATCGAATGGACCGTTCCATATCCGCCCCCCTAACAATAGTAATTATCGTTTGCTATTTAATCATAACATATGGGACTGAGTTTGTAAAGACCCAGTCCCAAAAATTTTTTATCTCTTATCCTCCCCGCTTTAGCCGGCGCAAAATCTCTGCTTCCACCCGGTCCCCGTACTTCATCCCCAGCAGAAAGAGAGCCAGGCCGCCCAGTCCGATAGGGGCCATAGCCCACAGCGGCAGCCGGAGGGAGGCGCCACCTAATGCGCTGGCGAACAGCAGGCCCCAAGGGCGGGCGCACAGCGCAATGAGCGCGAACCTGCGAAACGGGATCTCTGTCAGGCCTGCCAGGATGCACAGCACATCGTCCGGAAAGAAGGGAAACAGGAAAGCCAGCAGCAGAAAGATATCCGTTTTCGCTCGAATCACGTCCTGGTAGCGGTCTGACAGCCTTCGGCTGACCAGCCGGTCAGCAAAATCTCTGCCCAGCACTCGGGCCAGCCAAAAGACCAGGAGGGAGCCGGCCATCACTGCCCCAAAAGTGAGCCAGAAGGAAGGCCAGGTACCAAAGAGCACACCCCCGGCCGCGGCGCTGATATTGCTGGGAATCGGAGCCAGTACCACTGACAGGAACTGGAGCAGGAAAAAAATCAGGTGTGAATAAGGAGCGAACCGGCGGATATACTCCTGCAGCCCTTCTGCTGAGGTTGCTGCCTGGAAAAAGCCGCTTCGGTACAGGAACAGCCCTCCTCCCAAAAGGAGCAGCAGGGCGAGGACCAGGATCAAACTCTGCTTTTTCTTCTTCATGACGACCGCCTTCTCCTGTGGTTTTCCTCATCCTACCACAGGAAAATTAGGATATCTGGTAGTTTTCCTTAAAAATTGTTAAAATCCTACACCGACCGGATGGAGGTCAGGCTGCCGGCAATTTGCTGGGCTACTGCGGGGTCATTCATGGTATACAGGTGGATACCCTCCACTCCTCCAGCAATGAGATCGGAGATCTGATCAATGGCATAGGCGATGCCAGCCTCCCGCAGGGCAGCCGGATGGTCGCCATACCGGGCTAGGATACGGGTCAGCTTGCTGGGCAGGCTGGCGCCGCACATGGACACCATCCGCTGGATGGAGGACCTGGACAGCACGGGCATGATGCCGGCCTCAATAGGCACATCAATGCCGGCAATCCTGGCCCGCTCCAGGAAACGAAAGAAATCCTCATTGTCAAAGAACAGCTGGCTGACCAGATGCTGGGCCCCGGCATCCACCTTTTCCTTCAGGTGGCGAATATCGCTGACCAGGTCAGGGCTCTCCAGGTGTCCCTCGGGGTAGCAGGCGGCAGACACTCCGAAGTCGCTGTGGGCGCGGATATAGGACACCAGATCGCTGGCGTGGGCAAAGTCTGTCTTGGGCGGGATATCTGGATTCACGTCCCCCCGGAGCGCCAGGATGTTCTCCACCCCTTCGGCCTTCAGCTCCTCCAGCAGCCGGTCCACGTCCTCCCTGCCGGCCGCCACACAAGTCAAGTGGGCCATGGCCGGGATGTGGTACTGGTTTTGGATCAGTCCGGCGATCTCCCGTGTAGACTGGTTCACCTGAGACCCTCCCGCCCCGAAGGTGACGCTAATAAAGTCTGGGTGGATGTCCCGCAGGCCGTCCAACGTCTTGTAGATGCTGTCTACTGGGCTAGTCTTTTTAGGGGGAAACACCTCACAGGAGAAAACCGTGCGCCCCTTCCCAAATAATTCTGCTAACTTCATGGAAATTCTCTTCCTTTCTGTTGATGTGCACTAGGCCAAAACAGAGGGCGTCAGGCTCTCCCGATGGTCCACGTAATATTCCACCACCTGGTGGGAAATGGCCGGATGGGCGTTTACCATAGTCAGGGCCTCCTCTGGAGTGACCCAGACCGCCTGGTCCACCTCCTGGGAGAGGTGGAACTCCTCCCGGTGGACGTTGGCCACAAAGCCGATCATCAGCATATCCTTTTTTCCCAGCCAGTAGGTCCCGGTGAAGTGGAGCCCCCGGACCGCAAGGCCCAGTTCTTCCCCAATCTCCCGGGCCGCGCACTCCTCGGCGCTCTCTCCCGGCTTTATATATCCGGACACCAGCACATAGTGCCGGGTGGAGATATACCCCTGGCGCAGAAGGGCCACATTCCCCTCTTCGTCCACCGCCAGAGCGATGATACAGGTGGAGAATATGTCAAATAGAGGCCGCTTACAGCGGTCGCACCATGGCATCAGCCCCTCGTCCCCGATCTCCTTTTGGACGGCTCTCGTCCCACAGTGTGGGCAGTATTCAAATCGCATGGCGTTTCCCTCTCCGTCTTAATATCATACGTCCAGCTCCAGCAGCACCGGACAGTGGTCGCTGCCTTCTACGTCAGCGAGAATCTCCGCCCGGCGGATCTTATCCCGCAGGCGGTCGGATACGATAAAGTAGTCGATACGCCATCCTGCGTTGTTCTTCCGGGCATTGAACCGATAGGACCACCAGGAGTAGGCCCCGGTGGCGTCGGGATAGAGGAATCGGAACGTGTCAGTAAAGCCGGAGGAGAGCAGAATCGTCATCTTCTCCCGCTCCTGGTCGGAGAACCCCGCGTTCATCCGGTTGGTCTTTGGATTTTTCAGGTCGATCTCCTGGTGGGCCACGTTCAAGTCCCCGCAGTAGATGACCGGCTTTTGCCTGTCCAAAGAGCTAAGGTAATCCCGCAGGTCGTCCTCCCACTCCATCCGGTAGTCTAGCCGCTTCAGGCCATCCTGGGAGTTTGGGGTGTAGCAGCACACCAGATAGAACCCCTCATACTCTAGTGTAATGAGCCGCCCCTCGTGGTCGTGGAGGTCCTTGTCCATACCGTAGGCCACAGAGATGGGGGTATGGGGGGTAAACACGGCGGTTCCGGAATACCCTTTCTTCTCCGCGGAGTTCCAGTATTCCAGGAGACCCTCCCCAAGGGGGACATCCGCCTGTCCCTGTTCCATCTTGGTCTCCTGCAGACATAGAAAATCCGGCCGCCGCTCCTGATAAAAGTCCAAAAAGCCTTTTTTCATACAGGCCCGCAGCCCGTTCACATTCCAGGATATAAATTTCATTGTTTGCTCCTCTGTTGTTCAAAAATCCCCGTACCCACCCTCGTCTCCGGTCAGTGCTGGGTTGTGCGTGATGCCAGATCACAATGCGGTCATGCATGGTCGGGGCATTACGATAAGCCGGGGAATCGAACCCCCGCGTCCGCCCAAGGACGCATACCAATGGTTGGCTCATTCTCAGCCAAAGAGATCGCACTCGCTCCGGAAACTATCCTTTGTCAGCTTATGACAGTTCTGTGGACCAGTTGGTCTGCTGCAGCTTGTTATCCAAAAGGCGCAGCCGCTGGGCCATCCGATCAGTGTCCTTTTGCAACTGGGCCACGTCTACTGTGCTGAGAATCTTAATCTCAGAGCGGGTTGCCCGGCGGGTGGTCTGCCCCGCCTGCTGAAGAAGATCCCGGTACACGCTGATTTTCAGGGACAGGCAGTCCTTTTTCGCAATCAGTTCCGTAAGGGTGAGACCATCCACCATCGTTCTGCTATTGGTAAGATTGATGCGGACCATCAGTTCCTCCAGCCTAGCGGCGCAGTGCTCCAGTTCCTCCAGAAGCACCTCGGGAGCTTCCGCAGGGCGCTCTCCTTCCTGGACGAGGGCGCTGTTCTCCAGCCGATTTCGGAGCTGCTCGATGCGACGGTTCAGGTCCGCCCGTTCCTGCAGGGCCTCTGCCAGTTTCATGGCGGGATCCTCCTTGTCATTTTTTATGGTTATCATTATAGCCATGGCGGTCTGGTTTGGCAAGAGATGAAATAAAGCGCCCGCCGAAGCGGACGCTCTGAAATGGGCCGTTACAAAAGCCTGCCCTCTCCGCCCATGAGGGTGGTAATCGCTTCTATACGCTCCAGTGGGAACGGAGGCATAGCAAGGGGCTTCAGCGCGATGGACATAAGCTTCACAGGGTTGTCGTCCGCTGCTGACCGGTTGGAACTTAGCTTACCGCACCGGCGGCACCGGTGGATGACCGCCCACTCTCCGTTTTTCCGGACCCAGACCCCGATGGGGTCCATCACGCCACCACACTCGGCGGCCCGGTCCCCAGGCTCCTCATCCATATGCAGGCTGGACAGACAGTTGGGGCAGTGGTTGCGGTAATCGCTGCCCGCCGCCTCCGGCGTCACCAGCCAGCCGCACACCTTACAGGTAAAGCTATCTCGGCAGGGATGTGTCTTATAGTAGCCTTTTTCAAATATTTTCCGTTTATTTTCCCGATTCATGGGGATATTTCCTCCTAAAAGATATCATGTGTTCTTTTGGGAGGCGCGCGAAGCGTTTGGGCGCAAACCTCCCGGTTTAACCCACAAGCTCCGAATCATAATGATAATTCATCTTGGTTTCCTCATTTTCTATTTTTGTCGTCGCCGCGGCCGCAACACCGCCATTATACTGTAAAGTGAGTGGAAAAGGCAAGTTCAGAAACAAAATCGTAATAAAACTGTAAAAAACGCCGTTGCGCTCCCGCAAATAATTCGTTATAATAAGGGAGATTCGATTGAAAAAGGAGGACCCTGCCACCATGCCTCAGATTCACATCCCCCAGGGTTATACTTCCCTGCTGTCCATCTATGAAACACAGAAGGCCATCGGTCTACTCAACCGGCTCTTTGAGGATAAGCTGTCCGGTGCTCTCCGCCTCCACCGGGTGTCCGCCCCCCTGTTCGTCTCCTCCACCTCCGGGCTGAATGACGACCTGAATGGCGTAGAGCGGCCCGTGTCCTTTGACATCAATGGCTGTCAGGAAACCGCGGTGGTGGTCCACTCCCTGGCCAAGTGGAAGCGCCTGGCCCTGAAACGCTACCAATTCCAGGTGGGTGAGGGGCTGTACACCGACATGAACGCCATTCGTCGAGACGAGGAACTGGACTCCCTCCACTCCGCCTATGTAGACCAGTGGGACTGGGAGAAAATCATCTCCAGAGAGGACCGGAACCTGGATTTCTTGAAGCAGACCGTCCGCTCCATCGTGGGCGCCCTGGCCGAGACCCAGTCCTTCCTCCACACCGTGTTTCCCCAGCTGTCCGTCCTGCCCAAGCTGACCCGTGAAGTGACCTTTATCACCTCCCAGGAGCTGGAGGACCTGTACCCCCAGTTGACCCCCAAGGAGAGGGAGCACGCCTTCACCCAGGAGCATCCCGTCACCTTTCTCATTGGCATCGGGGGCAAGCTCCGCTCCGGCCAGCCTCACGACGGTCGGGCGCCCGACTATGACGACTGGTCCCTTAACGGCGACCTGCTGGTGTGGGACAGCGTCAACGGTCAGTCTCTGGAGCTGTCCTCCATGGGCATCCGGGTAGACCCTGAGGCGCTGGACCGGCAGCTCGCTCTGGCCGGCTGTGACGACCGGCGCGGCCTGCCCTTCCACAAAATGCTGCTGAACGGCGAGCTGCCTCTGACTATGGGCGGCGGCATCGGGCAGTCCCGGGTGTCTATGGCCCTGTTAGGCAAGGCCCATATCGGAGAGGTCCAGAGCTCTCTCTGGGATGAGCCCAACCTCAAGGCCGCCGAGGAGGCCGGCGTCATCCTGCTGTAATGGGAGAAATTTACCGGCCCGCTTCATCAAATCCCAGGAAACCCCTTGTCAAAGCAGGGAAAATAGGGTAAAATAAATCAGCTTATTTCAACGATAATGGAGGATGATTCCTATGGCAATGATTTCTGCCAGCGACTTCCGCAATGGCGTGACTTTTGAAATGGACGGAAAGGTCATGCAGGTAGTCGAGTTTCAACACGTGAAGCCCGGCAAAGGCGCCGCCTTCGTCCGCACCAAGATGAAGAATATCATCACCGGCGGTGTCACCGAAACTTCTTTCAATCCCACCGCTAAATTTGAGCAGGCCTTCGTGGAGCGCAAGGACATGGAGTATAGCTACAACGACGGCGACCTGTACTATTTCATGGACATGGAGACCTTTGATATGCTGCCCATCAGCAAGGATCTGCTGGGCGACTCCTTCCGGTTTGTTATGGAGAATACCCCCTGCAAGGTCATGTCCTATAAGGGCAACGTCTTTGGCGTGGAACCCCCCAACTTTGTTGAGCTGGTGGTCACCGAAACCGATCCCGGCTTCAAGGGTGACACCGCTACCAATGTGACCAAGCCCGCTACTCTGGAGACCGGCGCCGAGATCAAGGTCCCCTTGTTCATCAATCCTGGCGACAAAATCAAGATTGACACCCGCACCGGCGAGTATCTGGAGCGTTGCAAGGGTTAAGTGTCCCAGCCGTCGTGAGTCCCACCTAACAACCGTAGGTCGGGGTTTGTCCCCGCCGCCTGAAAAGGAGAACGATTATGACTATTTCCGAAAAAGTCGCCTATCTCAAAGGTTTGGCCGAGGGCCTGAATTTGGATACCGAGAAGTCCAAGGAGGGAAAGCTCATCTCTGTGATGATCGGCATTCTGGAGGAGGTCGGCCTGTCCATCGAGGACCTGGAGGAGAACGCTCTGGCTCTGGGAGAGGAGATCGATGTGCTGTCCGATGACCTGGCCGATGTGGAGTCCGTGGTCTTTGACGAGGATGAGAACGACGAGGAGGACTACGACGACGACTGGTTTGAGGTGGAGTGCCCCACCTGTGAGGAGCCTCTCATCATCGACGACGAGGCTCTGGCGGAGGGCTTTATCCAGTGCCCCAACTGTCAGTCCAAGTTCTCTTTGGACCTGAGCGACGATGTGGTGGAGGCTGACGAGGAGGAGTAACCCCCTTCCCCTCTCTCCCGTTCAAAAAGTGACCGAGGAGGCGCGCCAGACGGCGCGCCTCCTTTTTTTCCTGTGGTCATGAAGCGCCCTCCCCGCGAATAGAGTGACAGGGAGGGGTGATCATCGTTGGGCGAAAAAATGTTGTCGGCGGGCAAGGGGGCGCTCTTCCTCACCGCTGTAGGCGCAGTATCCCAGATACTGGGCTTCGGCTACCGTGTGGCCCTGTCTCGGGCCGTAGGGGCGGAAGTCATGGGGCTATACCAGCTTATCATGCCAGTGTATTCGGTCCTTCTCTCTCTGACCGCCATTGGCCTGACCTCCGCCATGTCTAACCTTACCTCCCAGTATCTGGCCCTGGGCAACCGTAGGGGGCTGTCCCAGACAATGGGCACCTGCCTGCGGGCCTTTTTTCTCCTTCTGCTCCCTCTAGGCGCGCTGGTCATCTGGCTGTCCGACCCCATCTCTGTGGAGCTGTTGGGGGACGCCAGGACCCAGCTAGGTCTTATTCTGCTGGTCCCCTGTGTTGCCCTTACCGGTGTGGAAAATCTACACAAGCACTTCTTTTATGGGGCGGGGCTGGTTCGGCCGCCGGCCATCGTCGAACTGGTGGAGCAGTTCATCCGGACGGCAGCGGTGCTTGGACTGCTGTTCTTCTTTCTGCCTCAGTATCCGGAGCGGGTGGTCGGGCTTATCGTCCTAGGGATGGTGATCTGCGAGGTATTCTCCGCCTGCACCCTGTCCATCCTGTATCGCCGCCGGTTAGGCCGCTTAGGGCTGAACGGTCCAGGGGAAACCGCCCGAATCCGCCGGAAGCGAGTGCTCTCCATTGCCCTGCCTGTAGGGGTCAACGCCCTGCTGGGCAACCTGATGGGAGCGGCCAACGCCACTTTAATTCCCCAGAAGCTGGTAGAGGGAGGGATGGAGCGGTCGGCGGCCATCTCCGAATTCGGTGTGGTCTGTGGCATGACCATGCCCATGCTCTCCCTTCCCATTGTCTTTCTGGGCGCCCTCAATCTGGTCCTGGTCCCCCGTCTGGCTCGGGCCTGCGCCTTAAACTGGCCGGGTGAGGTGCGGCGGCTGTCCTCCCGAGCCATGGCTGCCGTCTCTGTCCTCACTCTGCCTGCCATGGCTCTGATGGTGGTGCTGGGCCCTGACCTGGGCCGGCTCATGTTCAAGCAGGATGGCGTAGGAGAGCACCTGATCCCTCTGGCTGTTACCACCGCCATGAGCTGCTACTGCTCCGTATTGGCCGCCGTCCTCAACGGGGTTGGCCGCCAGAAGGAGGTGGCCGCTGTTTCCCTGCTAGGCGGCGGGGTGCAGCTGGCCTGCACTCTGGTTCTGATCCCCCTGCCTGGCCTTGGAATGAAAGGCTATGTGGCCGGAGCTCTGGTATCCACCGCGCTGGAGCTTGTCCTGTGCCTGTCTCTTGTTCTACGGCACACAGGTCTGCGGCCCCAGCTCTTCCGCTGGATGACTGCCCCTGGGCTGGCCTCTCTCCTGGCCGCATTGAACACCAATCTTCTGCTCCGGTATCTAAAGGCCAGCGGGCTTCCTCCCCTTTGGGCTGGGCTGGGCAGTCTAGCCTTCGCTCTGGTCCTCTACCTGTCCGCTCTTCATGCCCAGGGAGTCAGCCTGCGGGATACACTGCGGGTCAAGTGGTAAACGAAAAAAGGACTGCCGCAAAAAGCGGCAGTCCTTTTAAATGCATGGGGACAGCTTACTTCAGCTCGACCTTGGCACCGGCCTCTTCCAGCTTCTTCTTCAGCTCCTCGGCCTCGTCCTTGGACACGCCCTCCTTCAGAGCCTTGGGAGCGCCCTCGACGGTAGCCTTAGCCTCGGCCAGACCCTGGCCGGTGATCTCGCGGACGGCCTTGATGACCTTGATCTTGGCAGCAGCGTCAAAGCTGGCCAGAACCACGTCAAACTCAGTCTTCTCCTCAGCGGCGGGAGCAGCAGCGCCGCCAGCAGCGGGAGCGGCCATAGCGGCGGCGGACACGCCGAACTCCTCCTCCAGAGCCTTGACCAGCTCGGACAGCTCCAGCACGGTCAGAGCCTTGACTTCCTCGATCAGAGCAGTAATCTTCTCACTTGCCATGATAATTTACCTCCTAATTGTGTAATCAAAATCTAAATTTTTTCTCCCCACCGGGGAGCGGGGAAAGGTACGCCGACTTACTCGGCGGCAGGGGCTTCCTCAGCGGGGGCAGCGGCCTCCTCGGCAGCAGGGACGGCTTCGCCGCCCTTCTCGGCGATGGCCTTCAGCACGATAGCCAGACTGGTGATGGGAGCCAGCATCATGCCCAGAGCCTGAGCCTGCAGAACATCCTTAGCGGGCAATTCGGCCAGAGCCAGGATCTCCTCCAGGGACAGCACCTTGCCATCCATGAAGCCGCCCTTGATGTTGAAGCGATCGCCCAGCTGCTTGGCGTACTTGTTGACCACACGCATGGGAGCGATTGGGTCGCCGGCGCTGGTCGCCAGGGAAGTGGTGCCGTTGAGCACCTCATCCAGGCTTTCCAGGCCCACATTGTTCAGGGCGAACCGGGCCAGAGTATTCTTCACCACGCCATACTGCACCTCGTTCTGGCGCAGCTCGACGCGCAGAGCGGTGTCCTCGGCAACGGTGATACCCTTGTAATCCACCAGCACGCCGCTGGCGGCGCCCTTCAGCTGCTCCGTCAGAGCGGCCACAACAGCCTGCTTCTCAGAAAGGACCTTTGCGTTAGGCATTTTGGATTCACCTCCAGAAATTGTTTCCGCGCAACAAAAAACCTCCGGTCAAAAGACAGGAGGACAGCACCATCAAAAGGTATTCTTTTGAAAGCACTCTCGGCAGGACTTACTCCGGCGGGCCGGAACCTGCTGTCTTTGAACGCGAATGATATTTTATCATCCCGGACAGGCCTTGTCAAGCAAAACCTGTCCGGGCATGACAAACAAAATTGGGGCACAGCGCAGCCGCCAGATCGAGGACCAGGTCCTCCCAGCGGTACGCGCGCGTCTTACATCAGCTTGGCGCCGTTGACTTTCACACCGGGGCCCATGGTGGATACCACGGTGCAGCTCTTGATATACTGGCCCTTGGCGGCGGCGGGCTTGGCCTTAACAATGGCGCCCATGATGGCGTTGAAGTTCTCAGCCAGCTTCTCAGGGCCAAAGGAAACCTTGCCGATGGGGCAGTGGATGATATTGGTCTTGTCCAGACGGTACTCCACCTTACCGGCCTTGATCTCGTTGACGGCCTTGGTCACGTCCATGGTGACGGTGCCGGCCTTGGGAGAGGGCATCAGGCCCTTGGGGCCCAGCACCTTACCCAGACGGCCTACCACGCCCATCATGTCGGGGGTAGCCACTACCACGTCGAAGTCGAACCAGTTTTCCTTCTGGATCTTCTCCACCAGGTCCATCTCACCTACGTAGTCAGCGCCAGCAGCCTTGGCCTCGTCCGCCTTGGCGGCCTTGGCAAAGACCAGCACGCGCTGGGTCTTGCCGGTGCCGTGGGGCAGAACGATGGCGCCGCGGACCTGCTGGTCAGCGTGGCGGGAGTCGACACCCAGTTTCACGTGGAGCTCCACGGTCTCATCGAACTTAGCGGTGGCGGTATCGACGACCAGCTTCATGGCGTCGGCGGTATCGTACAGAGCGTTGCGGTCGATCTTCTTGGCGCTCTCCTGATATTTCTTACCTCTAAACATCTCTAACCCTCCTTACTCGCCCACCAGGATGCCCATGGAACGGGCGGTGCCGGCGATCATGCTCATAGCGGCCTCGATGGAGGCGGCGTTCAGGTCGGGCATCTTGATCTCGGCGATCTTGCGGACGTCTTCCTTGCTGATGGTGGCCACTTTGTTCTTATTGGGCACGCCGGAGGCCTTCTCCAGATTACAGGCCTTCTTGATCAGCACGGGGGCGGGAGGAGTCTTGGTGATAAAGGTAAAGGAGCGATCGGCGTATACGGTGATGATAACGGGGATGATCATACCCACGTCGTTCTTGGTGCGCTCGTTGAACTCCTTGGTAAAGGCGGCGATATTCACGCCGTGCTGGCCCAGAGCGGGGCCAACAGGGGGGGCGGGAGTCGCCTTGCCGGCGGGGATCTGAAGTTTTACATATCCAGTTACTTTCTGTGCCACGAAAGAGCACCTCCATTTGAAAAATGTGGTCGTTTGGCGGAGCGGTAATCGCTCCTCCCACTTGTGCGGGCCGCTTTTGTAGGGCGCGGCGACCCTGGTGCGCCATTTATGACCCAACCTGAAGCATGCGGCGCGCCATAGCCGCCGCATCCTGCGTCCAGTCGGTCATTGTCAGGAATTTGCGGGCTCCACCTGGTCCAGCTCCAGCTCCACGGGGGTCTCGCGTCCAAACATGGACACTACCACCCTAACCTTGCCGCGCTCCAGGTCAATTTCTTCCACGGTGCCCAGGAAGGACTCCAGGGCGCCCTCGGTGATCTTGACCGTGTCGCCCAGCTGATAGCTGACTACGATCTCGCGCTTCTCCACCCCAAGGGCAGCCACGTCGTCTTCAGACAGGGGGATGGCCTTATTGCCCTCGCCCAAAAATCCGGTGACGCCGCGGATATTGCGCACCACGTGCCAGGTCTCGTCGTTCATCACCATCTTGACCAGGACATAGCCGGGAAAGACCTTCCGCTCCACGTCCTTGGGACCGTTGTCGGTAATCTCGGTAACCGTTTCCATGGGGATGCTGATCTCGTGGATCAGATCTCTCATGTTGCGGTTCTCCACATACTTCTCGATGGTGGCCTTCACCGTATTCTCATACCCGGAATAGGTGTGTACCACATACCAGTTCGCGTTGTCAGCCATAGTCCGCGCCCTCAGCCCAGCAGGGAAAGGATCAGGCCGATCCCCTTGTTGGCCACCAGGTCAAACAGCCAGATAAAGATGCCAACCACGACCACACAGGCGATGACGATCAGGGTGTTGTTGACCGTCTGCTTGCGGGTGGGCCACTGGACTTTCTTCAGCTCGCTCTTCATATCCTTGAGCCACTTGCCAATGCGGGCAAAGACGCCGGGCTTGGACTTTTTCTCGGACTTCTTGTCCTTCTTGGCCTTGTCGGCCTTGTCAGAAGCAGTCTGGGCAGTCTGCTCCAGCTTCTCGTTCTCAGCCATGTTGCTACCCTTCTTTCCTTTCAGCCTGTGAGGCTCCAATTACTTGGTCTCATTGTGGACGGTGTGCTTTCTGCAGAAGGGGCAGTATTTGTTCAGCTCCAGGCGGTCAGGGGTATTCTTCTTGTTCTTCATGGTGTTGTAGTTTCTCTGCTTGCACTCAGAGCACCGCAGGGTGATCTTAATGCGCGCGCCGGCTTTGCTTGCCATTTGTTCGGCACCTCCTTTTGAATTTACAGGGACCGCCGCAGCGGCCCGCGTTGAGTCGGACGGGAGAAAAAGCGTTCCTAAAACAGAAAACGCCGGACCCGGCCATATTGCCAGATCCAGCGACACAAGGGCGCAATACGCCATGGTCTACGGTGGGATCCGGCTCTGTTGCCTCCCTGTGTTCCAAGTATGGCCAAGGGGGTCGGACGTCAAACACCGTAAAAATGCGCACGACAAAAAAGCCCCTTTTCACAGGTATGGGATACTATATCATCTTTCCCGCTATTCGTCAAGCTATTTTTTATTTTTTATAAGTTAAGGTAAGAAACGGGATGGGCGGCGGGCCCCTATTTGTAGGACCCGCCGCCGCAGTCTACTCAAATATTCGCTTCAGTCCGCCAGCTTATCCAGCAGGGCAGCCAGCTCTTCCAGCTTGGCGTCCGGGTCGCCGGAGGCGGCCGCCTCCCGGACGCAGCAGTCCATATGGGCCCTGAGCACCATCCGGTTGGCCTTTTTCAGGATGGACTGGGCGGCCATGATCTGGCTGGATACATCCAGGCAGTAGCGGTCCTCCTCCACCATCTTCAAAATGCCGTCGATCTGCCCGCGGGCGGTCTTTAGCAGCCGGTTCACCTGGGCGTGGTCTGCCTTCACTTGACAGACACCACCTCATAGCCTGCCTCGGTGACGGCGTCGGTAAGCACCTTGTCATCCACTTCCTTAGATAGGGACAAAACGGCGGACTTATCCTCCAGACTCATCTCTACCTTGTCCACTCCGTCAATGGCGGACAGGGCCTTCTCCACCCGTCCGGTGCAGTGGCCGCACATCATGCCCTCGATTATCATGGTCTTGTTCATCGTTTCTGTTCCTCCTTGCTCTGTTTCCTTTATCTCCAGGGGGCAGGCTCCCTCCCGGGCGCTCCGCTCCTCTGTGGGCGGGGATTTGAATTTGCTTTTGAAAAAGCGCAGGCGCAGGGCATTTGTCACTACGCAGACCGAGCTTAGGCTCATGGCGGCAGCGGCAAACATGGGATTGAGCTGCCAATGGAGGGTGGTGTAAAATACACCGGCAGCCAGAGGAATACCCAGCGAGTTATAGAAAAATGCCCAGAACAGGTTTTCTTTGATGTTTCGGATGGTGGCCCGGGACAGCTCCACTGCGGAGGCCGCGTCCAGCAGGTCAGACTTCATCAGCACGATGTCCGCGCTTTCGATGGCCACGTCAGTCCCGGCTCCGATGGCCAGTCCCACATCCGCCCTGGCCAGGGCGGGGGCGTCGTTGATGCCGTCGCCCACCATGGCCACTTTCCTGCCCTGATCCTGGAGCTCCTTTACCTTCCGCTCCTTGTCCTGGGGCAGAACCTCGGCCATCACCTGGGTCACCCCCAGCTCTTTGCCAATGGCGTCGGCAGTGCGCCGGTTGTCGCCGGTGAGCATAACCACGTCCAGCCCCAGCGTCCGGAAAGCTGCCACGGCGGCCGCGCTGGAGGGTTTGGGGGTGTCCGCTACCGCGATAAGGCCCAGCACCCGCTCCCCGTCCGCAAAGTACAGAGGCGTCTTTCCCTGGGCGGCCAGAGTGTCCGCCTGGACCCCAAATTCGGCCAGGTCCACTCCAGCCTCCTCCATCATCGCCCGGTTTCCCCCCAGGAAGTATCGGTCTCTGATGGTTGCCCGCACCCCTCGGCCATGGACGGCCTCAAAGTTGCCCACCGAAGTGATGGGCAATTTCCTGCTCCTGCTCTCCTCTACGATGGCGGCAGCCAGAGGATGTTCCGACGGCCCCTCCAAACAGGCTGCCAAGGTCAGCAGGCCGTCCTCCTCCAGATCAGCCGCCGGCAGGATATCGGTCACCACCGGCTTTCCCTGGGTCAGGGTGCCGGTCTTGTCCAGTACCACCGTATCAATGGTGTGGAGGGTCTCCAGCGCCTCAGCGGATTTGATGAGGATGCCGTTTTCCGCTCCCTTTCCGGTCCCCACCATAATGGCCACGGGGGTGGCCAGCCCCAAGGCACAGGGGCAGGAAATGACCAGCACCGCCACGCCGGCAGTGAGAGCTTTTGTCACGTCCCCGCCGGTGACAACCAGCCAAACGACGGCGGTGACCGCGGCGATCAGCATTACCACCGGGACAAAGACACCGGCTACCTTATCCGCCAGCTTGGCGATGGGAGCCTTGGAGGCAGAAGCCTCCTCCACCAGTCGGATCATCTGAGCCAGAGTGGTATCCTCCCCCACCCGGCTGGCCTCAAAGGTAAAGAAACCGGATTTGTTGATGGAAGCGGCGGCCACCTTATCCCCCACAGATTTGTCCACAGGGAGAGACTCCCCGGTGAGGGCAGACTCATCCACAGCGGATTGGCCCTCTACAATCACGCCGTCCACTGGGATGGACTGGCCCGGCCGGACCACCACTCGGTCCCCCACCTGGACCTCTTCCACGGGAATCTCCACCTCCACCCCGCCCCGAAGGACAGAGGCCGTCTTGGGCGCCAGGTCCATCAGGCGGGTGATAGCCTGGCTGGTCTTGCCCTTAGAGCGGGTCTCCAAAAATTTCCCCAGGGTAATCAGGGTCAGGATCATTCCAGCAGACTCGAAATACAGGTCCATGTGGTAGCGGGCCACCCGCTCCATATCCCCGTGGCCCAGTCCATAGCCCATCTGGTAAATGGCGAACACGCCATAGATAACCGCGGCGATGGAGCCCACGGCGATCAGGGAGTCCATGTTGGGCGCCCGATGCCAGAGCGTTTTAAAGCCCACCTTGTAATACTTATCGTTGAGATACATGATAGGCAGAGTAAGGAGCAGCTGGGTCAGCCCGAAGGCTACGGCGTTCTCATGTCCCAGCAGGAAGGCAGGCAGGGGAGCGCCCATCATGTGGCCCATTGAGATATAGAATAGGGGAATGAGAAAGACGAAGGACCAGATCAGCCGGTGCTTCATAGAGGCCAGCTCCCGTTCCATGGTGTCGTCTTTTTGCGGGGCAGCCGCCTTTCCTTTTTCCTGGGGCAGGGAGGCGCCATAGCCAGAGGCGGTGACCGCCTGAATGATATCCTGTGCCGTGACGACACCTTCGTCGTACTCCGCTACCATGGAGTTGGTCATCAGACTGACCGCGGCACTTCTGACGCCCTCCATCTTGCTGACCGCCTTCTCCACATGGGCGGAGCAGGCGGAACAGGTCATGCCTGTGATATTGAATTTTTGCTTCATCGTATCACCTCGTTGCGCTGTCCCCCTCCGCCCATATGGGGTGCGCCGCGCTCCACACTGCGGAGGCGGCACAAATTCGGAGCGGAGGATTTTCGGGGGCGGCTCTGCTGCCTTAGAGATTACAGTGCGCGTGCCACCATTCAAATAGAACGGTCTGAATGGGAAACGGAGCAGGCGCTGCCTGTTTGATTGAATTCCTGCTTCCTGTCCTCGCTCCACCATATCCTCCAGCTTTGCCGCTCAAAGATATCGCTTTCCAAGGTATCGCCGGCTTATTTATACCCCCCCTGGGTGGGGTGTATATATCATACCCTGACATCTCAGCTTTGTCAAGAGGATAGTATGGGCGTTTTTCCGGATCTTATCAAAAGAGCCGCACGGCTGTACACCGCGCGGCTCCTTAGTCTGTTACTCCGCTGGACGGTCTTCGGATAAATCCAGACCGCTAATCAATTCTCTTAAGGGCAGAATGAACTCTGGGGATATGGACAAGCTGTCCACCCCCATCCGGAGGAAGGTCTCCGTCAAATCAGGATCTGCCCCCAGATCTCCACAGATCGACACCCGGAGCCCGTGCCGGTGTCCCGCCTCCACGGTGTGGCGGATCATCCGCAAAACGGCTGGGTGCCGGGGATCGTAAGCGCCGCCGGTGCGGCATCGATCTGCCGCCAGAGTATACTGGGTCAAATCGTTGGTCCCCAGGGAAAAAAAGTCCGCCTCTAAGGCCAGCTCATCCGCCAGCACAACGGCGGCAGGCGTTTCCACCATGATCCCCACTCTCACTTCTCCCGGCTCCCAGCCCTGGCTCTGCAACTCACTTCGGCACTCCTCCAGGATCTCCCTTGCCCTCCGGACCTCCCACGGGGCTGTCACCATGGGCAGCATCAGGGAAACTGGTCCCAGAGCACCAGACCGGAGAATAGCCCGGAGCTGTGGGCGAAACAGGTCGGGACGGGCTAGGGACAGCCGGATACCCCGGCATCCCAAGGGGGAGCTGTCCCCCTCAAGCCCCAGACAGGGGGCCTGTTTGTCTCCCCCCACATCCAAGGTCCGGATGACCACCGGCCGGCCAGCCATCGCCCGCACCACCTGGGAATAGGCGGCAAACTGTTCCTCCTCATCCGGACAGGTATCCCGGTCCAGGAAGAGGAACTCACTTCGGAACAGCCCCACGCCCTGGGCGCCCTTCTGCCGGGCCAGCTCCCCCTCAGCGCCGCTGCCAATATTGGCCAGCAGCGGCATCTCCCGGCCATCCAAAGTAACTGTATCCCGGTCTCTCCACTGGTTTAACCGCAGCCGCTCCTCCCTGCCCTTACGGGCCATCTGCTCCCCCTCCTCCACTATCTGCTCTGTGGGGTCAAGGTACAGCCAGCCCCGGTCTCCATCCAGCATGGCTGTTCTTCCCTGCCAGTCCTCCTGGATTTCTACCCCCATCACAGCCGGGACGCCCATGGCCCGGGCCAGGATCGCGGTATGGCTGCTGGCCCCCACATCTCGGGTAACCAGCCCCAACAGCTTGTCCCGGTCCAGTCCGATCAACTGGCTGGGGGACAATTCCTCTGCCGCCAGAATGGACGGCTCCCCGCCCAGCAAGTCCTCCTCCCGGACTCCGGTAAGCAGGTCCGCCACCCGGTGCGTAATGTCCCTCATGTCGTCGGCCCTGGCCTGCATATACTCGTCCTCCATAGCGGAAAAGAGGGCGGTGAACCGCGCTCCCGCCCTCTGAACCGCTCGGCAAGCTCCCTCTCCCCGGCGAATGGAGGTGTGCACCGCCTCCTGGTAATCCGGGTCCTCCAGCAGCATCTGGTGGATGCGGAAAATGGCAGCCGCCTCCATCCCCGTCTGGTCCAAGGCCCGTCCATAGAGGTCCTCCAGCTGGTCTATGGCGCCGCGCCGGGCGGCCTCAAAGCGGTTCAGCTCCTCCTCCGGGGACAATGTCGGCCCGGCTGTATCAGTTCGGCCCATTCGGGGACAGATGCGGATGGGACCTAAGGCAATTCCGCCGATGCTCCATGTCCCCCTGATCGCCTCCATGAAACCAGCCTCCTTTACAGGTTCTCCCGGAAAAAACGCTCCAGGACCGCTATGGACCTCTCCTCATCTCCCCCTTGGACGGTCACGGTGATCTGATCCCCCTGGCGCACGCCCAATGTCATCAAGGCGATGATCCGGGTAGCCTCCACCGCTGTCCCTCCTTTGATTATGGCAACCGTGCTGTCCAGGCCTCTGGCTGTCTGGACCAATAGGCCAGCAGGCCGGGCATGGAGGCCCAGCGGGTCCTTTACCGTGTACGGAAACTGCTTCACCTGGTCACTCTCTCCTTTTCCCTCAAGACTCACAGTTCCTCCGCCCTGGGCATAGCCGGGATCGCTCCGCTTCTGGAGCAGGTGATGGCAGCCGCTCGGTTGGCATAGGTCAGAATGTCCCGCAGCTCCTCTGCCGTCAGCCCCGCCATCGGCTCCCTTCCCCGGCTGCACAGCCGGGCCAGCACAGCCCCCAGGAAGGTATCTCCGGCTCCGTTGGTGTCAGCGACCTGGACCGAGGCACCGGGGACAGAAAAGCTCTCTCCCCGCCAGCGGCAGAAGGCCCCCCGCTCCCCCAGCGTGACCAAGATCAGGGAAATGCCCCGCTCTTCCAACAGGCGGCTGCCCTCCTCTGGGTCCCGCGTGCCGGTGAGGAGGGGGAGCTCCTCCTCTGACAGCTTGATCACATCCACCAGGGGCAGAGGTATGGCCATCCACTGGGCGGCCTCCTCTGGATTCTTCCACAGGGGCGCCCGATAGTTGGGGTCATAGCTGACCAGGACGCCCGCTCGGTGGGCGTGGCGGGCAGCGAAAATGGTAGCGTTTCGCTCCAGTCCCGCCGTCAGGCTCACCGAGCCAAAATGGAGAAATTTGGTGCGGCCCAGAGCCTCCTCATCCACCTCCTCCGGGCTTAAAGTGCAGTCGGCCCCCCGGATGAACTGAAAGTCCCGCTCTCCCCGCGAGTCTACCGACACCACAGCCAGGGTGGTGGGCTGGCTGCCCGTCCGCAGGCCGGAGCAGTCCACGCCATTTTCCTCCAGCACCCGGCGCAGGTAGGCGCCAAAGCTGTCCCGGCCCACTTTTCCAAAAAAGGCGGTCTCCGCCCCCAGCCGCGCCGCCGCTACCGCCACATTGGCGGGGGCTCCTCCTGGATTGGCGGAAAAGGCTGGGATTCCCTGATCTGTTGTTCCCGTCTGGGTCAGGTCGATGAGGACCTCTCCAACGCTTATGATATCTCTCATAATGCCGCCGCCTTCTTTCTCTTCTTTTCCTTCCAGACCAGGCAAGCCCACCAGCACAGGGACACCAGATAGAGGTAGACCGCCAGGGGCAGCGCTGACGCTCCCACCCCAAGGGTGGTCAGCGGGACGCTGGCGGAGATGGCCCAGGGCACCAGACCGGCTAGATTAAGCACAGAATTTCCGAGATTGACCGCCAGTTCCATGGAATCCAGGCCCCGCCGGCGGTACTCCCCCTCCATCAGTTGGGCCCCCATCACAATGCCCACAGCCTGGTTACAGAACAGGCCGCAGCAGCCAAAGGACAGCAGGATGTGGACGGGGAACAGACCTACCCGGTCTACCAGATGCCCCACCCGGTCAGTCACCGGATCCAGCAGCCCGGTCCCGTTGAAGATACCAGAATAGGCGCAGGACAGGACCACAGTCAGCACGACGTTGATCATGGAACTCAGGCCTCCGCCGGCCATAATGTCCGCCAGACCCGGTTGAGCTGTCTGGTAGCCCGCCAGACAGGCCAGCAGCAGTTCACCCAAATCCATCCCTTGGACGAACAGGGCGCAGATGGCGGCCAGGACACAGCTGACAGCGATGGACAGGAACGCGCTTATTTTGAGCCAGGGCAGAAGGAGCACGGCGGCGGCTGGAAGAAGTGTCACCCAGCTCAACTGAAAGCCGCTCTCTAAAGCCTCGATGATGCGGCTGTCTACCTGCCGGATGGGACACAGGATGGATAGGACACCGTAGACAGCCAGCGACAAAGCCATGGGCAGAGGGGTAGCGCGCCACATCTCGTGCTGAAAGGCCCTCTGCTCCGCCCCTGACACCGCCGCTGTCAGCGCCGCGGAGGAGGAAGCGGGGGACAGCCGCTCTCCCACATAGATCCCGGATATGATAGCCCCGGCGGTGACGGTTAGATCGGCCCCGCCGCTGCGGGCGATGGCCATCAGGATCACTCCCGCGGTGCCCACTACACCGAAGGAACTGCCAAAGGCCAAGCTGAACAGGGCTGGCAGCAAAAAGGCCACCAAGATGAAGGTCCTGGGTGTGATGAGTTGTGCGCCTCCCCAGACGAAGAAGGCCACCGTCCCCCCCGCCCGCCACAGGGCGGTGAGCAGCCCGATCAGGACCAGGATACGCAGCACCTTTACTGAGGTCTTCATTCCAGTCAGGGTCATTTGGACCAGGTCAGCCGCCCGGTGTCCCCGGTGCAGCCCGACCAGGAAAAAGCACACCAGCCCCACCAGCAGGGCCAAAAACTGGGGCAGCCCCATGACCATACAGCAGGCCACACAAGCCAGGAACACCCCAAACGCCGCAAAAAGATCCACTTTTTTCTCCCCTTTTATCCCTCTCCGCCCGAGATGGGACACTTTTTCATCCCGCAATACTACAATCGTGCCATGCCGTCGGTCCGCTCGGTCCCCTCCTCAGGGCTGTCAGTCCCGTTGTGTCCCGCCTGTTTGCCGCCATTATAGCATTTTTTCGCTCCAGTGTCATCCGGTTTTTCAGCATGGCCCACCATTTCCTTTTCGTCCTGTCCCCCCTTTCTTTTCCAAAAAAGGTATGGTATAATAAATTCTCAGAGCATATGGGACAATACTATTTTTCGGGGCCGGGCCGCTGTCCGACCATTTTGTTGTGCGCCTCCCTCTCCCTGGAATCGTTCCTATGCCCTTGGCATACTGGAGCATATTATAATAGGGAAAGGCGGAATCTTTTTGGACAACCTCGTACTCATCGGTATGCCTGGTTCTGGCAAAAGCACTGTGGGGGTTCTGCTGGCCAAGGCCCTGGGGTTGAGCTTTGTCGATGTAGATCTGGTCATCCAGCGGCGGGAGGGCGCCCTTCTTCAAGAAATCCTGGATACTCAGGGGGCCGAGGCTTTTCTGGACGCGGAGGAGGAAGCTGTTCTCTCCCTCCAGTGTCAGAACGCGGTCATTGCCCCAGGGGGAAGCGCGGTATGCCGGGAAAAAGGCGCGCTGTATTTGAAGGAACTGGGACGGGTCATCTATCTCCGCGTCCCTCTGGAGGAGCTGGACCGCCGCATCCAGGATCTGGCCACCCGGGGCATTGCCATGGCTCCGGGACAGGGCCTGGCGGATTTAATGGCCTATCGAGGCCCCCTTTATGAAAAATATGCCGATCTCATCGTCGATTGCCTGCCTGGTCAGACTCTTGCCCAGACTACGGGTGCGGTTCTGGACTGTCTGTCCCAGGACCTCTCTGCCCCAGCCCACGGGGTCAATGTGGGCCAGACGGCAGCGATCCGGCTCCGTTCTGAATCAGAAAAGGAAGGATCCAATGACATTTCGTGATTTGGGGCTCAACGCCCCCATCCTGCGTGCCCTGGAGGAGCAGGGCTATGCCAAGCCCTCTCCCATCCAGGAGAAGGCCATTCCCCCTGCCTTGAAGGGCCGGGACGTACTGGGCTGTGCCCAGACTGGCACGGGCAAAACCTGCGCCTTTGCCGCCCCCATTCTCCAGCGGCTGGCCGCCTCTCCCGCCGCCGGCCGTCCGATCCGTGCCCTGATCCTCACCCCTACCCGCGAGCTGGCCATCCAGATCGGAGAGAGCTTTGCGGCCTACGGCAAGTATCTGAAGCTGCGCCACACCGTCATTTTCGGCGGCGTGGGTCAAGCCCCCCAGGCCGAGGCGCTGAAGCGGGGGGTGGATATCCTGGTAGCCACTCCGGGCCGGCTCATTGATCTCCACGACCAGGGGCTGATCTCCGCCAATCATCTGGAAATTTTTGTCCTGGACGAAGCCGACCGGATGCTGGATATGGGCTTTATCCACGACGTGAAAAAAATACTCAAGTGGCTGCCCCAAAAGAAGCAGACGCTCTTTTTCTCTGCTACCATGCCCCCGGAGATTACCGAGCTGGTAAACTCTCTGCTGAAGGATCCGGTCAAGGTCGCGGTAGATCCGGTATCCTCCCCGGTGGATGCCATCCACCAGACCGTATACTTCGTAGACCGGGGCAATAAGACCCAGCTTCTGGCGCTTCTGGTGGAACAGTTGAAGGTGAAGAACGCGCTGGTCTTTACCCGGACCAAGCATGGGGCCAACAAGGTGGCCCGGGACTTGGTCAAAGCGGGGATCCCCGCCGCCGCCATCCACGGCAATAAGAGCCAGACCGCCCGGCAGCAGGCTCTGTCTGACTTTAAGGCTGGCCGGATCCAATGCCTGGTGGCCACTGATATCGCCGCCCGTGGGCTGGACATCGAGGAGTTGTCCCACGTCTTTAACTACAATCTGCCCGAAGTCCCGGAAACCTATGTCCACCGCATCGGCCGCACCGGCCGAGCGGGCCGGGAGGGCATGGCCGTGGCCCTGTGCGATTTCTCGGAAAAACCCCTGTTGAAGGATATTGAGAAGCTTATGGGACGAAAGGTCCCTGTGGTGGAGGACCACCCCTGGCCTATGAAGGTCTTTGAGGCCCCCAAGCGGGACAAAAACGGCAAGCCCATCAACGCTGAGGACGCCGAGGCCCGGGCCGCTGCCAAAGAGCTGCGCCGGATGCGGGACCAGAGCCAGAAGGAGACCCTCCAGCGCAAGGCGGCCCAGGCCCAGCAGAAGGGCCAGGAGGCAGGAGAGCAGGAGGAAAAGCGTTCCCGCTCCCGCCGCCGGAAGAAAAAGGCCGGTCAGTCTGAAGGGGTGCCCCCCGGCACCGCACCTGCCGCCCTCCAGGATTACGAAAGTCCCATCCGCCGCTCCGAACCACCCAAGCGAGGAGTACGTCCCGGCACGCTGATGGACACCGGCGACGCCATGCCACGCACCGATTTCCACCGGCCCAACCCTCTGGACAGCGATGTCATCATGGACGCCACCGCCCGGCTTCTGGCGCCCCGGCGCTCCCCCCTGGTTCCGTCTCGCGGCGGGAGTGACCGAAAGGAGAGCCGTGCCGGCAAGGGACATGGCAGCAGAGAGGGCCAGCCGGCCCCCCAGCCCGGTCAGGAGCACCGGCAGAAGGCCAAGTCCCGCGCCGGGCAGCAGTCCGAGTCCAAGGGGGCTGCGCCCAAAGGCCCGCTGGAAAAGAAGTCCGGCGGCAAGAAGCGGACCTCCCGCCCCGACAGGCGCCATTCCCAGCCACTGGAACCCCGCCGGAATGGTCAGCCTAAGGACTCCACCGAGCAGCATAGCCTGATGAAGCCCTATTACTTGGATATTGGCAGATGATCCCGGTGGACGGAGCAGAGGGGCTCTCTCCCGCTTCCATGTCCGCTCCCAGTCAATTTGTCTTACAAAATACTATTTAATATACAGAATATGGAGGAAAACAGTATGGATTATCAGGCCCTCTATCAGCAGAAGCTGACCACCGCCGACGAGGCGGTCAAGGTGGTCAAGTCCGGTGACTGGGTAGATTACACCTGGTGTACCAACCACCCCATTGCCTTGGACAAGGCCCTGGCCGCCCGGCAGAATGAGCTAACCGATGTCAAGGTCCGGGGCGGCGTCACCATGTGGATGCCCGAGATCGCCAAGGCCGAGGACGCCGGGGAGCACTTCGCCTGGCACTCCTGGCACTGCAGCGGAATCGACCGGAAGATTATCGCCAAGGGAATGGGTTATTTCAGCCCCATGCGCTACTCCGAGTTGCCCCGGTTCTACCGGGAACACCTGGATCCCGTAGATGTGGTAATGCTCCAGGTCACCCCCATGGATAAGCATGGCAACTTTAATTTTGGTCTGGCCTGCTCCCACCTGGCGGATATGCTGGCCCGGGCGAAGTGCGTCATCGTAGAGGTCAATCAAAATCTTCCCTGGGTCTATGGCCTGACTGGTACAGAAATCAACATTCAGGACGTGACATATGTGGTGGAAGGAGATAATCCCCCCATCGCCCAGCTTGGCGCCGGCGGCCCTGCTACTGAGGTGGACAAAGCGGTGGCCAACCTGGTGGTGCCCCAGATTCCCAACGGTGCCTGCCTGCAGCTTGGCATCGGTGGTATGCCCAACGCTATCGGCGCCATGATCGCTCAGTCCGATCTAAAGGATCTGTCTGTCCATACCGAGATGTATGTGGACGCCTTCGTGGACATGGCCGCCGCCGGCAAGATCACCGGACGGCACAAGGCGCTGGATAAAGGCCGCCAGGTCTTTGCCTTTGCGGCCGGCACCCAGAAGCTGTATGACTACGTGGACCGCAATCCCGACGTGATGGCTGCCCCTGTGGACTATACCAACGACGTCCATGTCATGGCCCAAATCGACAATTTCATCTCCATCAACAACGCCATTGACATGGACCTGTTCGGCCAGGTCAACGCCGAGTCTGCCGGCATCAAGCACATCTCCGGCACTGGCGGACAGTTGGACTTCGCCATGGGCGCTTACCTGTCCAAGGGGGGCAAGAGCTTCATCTGTATGTCCTCCACCGTCACCGGCAAGGATGGCACGGTCAAGAGCCGCATCGTCCCCACTCTGACTCCCGGCTCCATCTGCACCGATCCCCGGTCCTGCACCCACTACATCGTGACTGAGTACGGAATGGTATGTATGAAGGGCCTGTCCACTTGGCAGCGCGCTGAGGCAGCCATCTCCATCGCCCACCCTGATTTCCGTGAACAGCTCATCAAGGACGCGGAGAAAATGGGCATCTGGCGGCGCAGCAACAAGTAAAAAGCTTGCTAATAAAAAAATCCCTGTGTCCAAAAGGCACAGGGATTTTTCAAATCAGCTCCCACTGAAAGTCCTCCCACTTCAACCGGCTGCCCACCGTGGTCCCCTCCGGCAGCAGGAACATGGTAATAGAGTGCTCCCGCCCCCCATCAGACAGCAGGTCGGCGTAATCTCCATTGACTCTCTGAACTGTGTAAAAAATCGGGTCCAATTTCAGCTCTCTCCTTTCTCACATCCCGTCTGCTCCTTACAGGACCGGCGGATCTGGAAATAAAATACGAGATAACTGATTACATCCAGCACAAAGATCAGTTGAAAAATCACATTTCGGGCAAACTTTTTCCCCGTCAGGTTGCCCAGCCGGTACTGCACATACAGCCCGCTGATGGAGTAGGCCGAGGTGGCCAGCACCACGGAATAGGCAAAGGCTACGCCAAGAAATCCGAAGGGCAGCAAGATCTGCAGACCTGGAATCACGAGAAAGGCGGCTAACATCATTGACCAGATCTGCAGGTGCGTGATAAAAAAGGGGATGGTCAGCAGCTTCATGGCCAAGGCCAAGTGATTCAGCCTTCTCCGGGCGGAAAGGTCTGCCTGGACTCGCCTCACCCGCTTGATCAGAAAGATGATGGCTACCACGGCAAGAATCAGGTTGGCGATCACCGCCGGCGGCAGCAGTCCCCATGGGATATCCAGGTCTCCACTCCCGTCCGACAGCAGAATGGGTCCCAGTAAAACGGCCTGGGTCCCATAGAGGCTGACTAAATAAAGAGCGCTTATGATGATCATGTCTACTCACTCCTCAACGCCCTGTAAAAAGTCCGTTTTATGGGACTGCTCTTTTCCTATACTTAGGTTGTCGATCAGACAAGAAAGGAGCAGAACATTATGGATTACAGCATCGTTTGGGTACGGGGACATGTGGAGGTCTACGACTGGGCAGGGCGGTTCTGCTTCTCTGCCGATAACGAGCGGGAGGCCAGAGAGGAGCTGGCTCTCACCGCGTAAATTCAACTTGGGGGTGCGCTACAGGGGCGCCCCCTTTTCTTATTGGCTGCGCCGGTGTTCTCCGTTCAGGAGTCGATAAAGCTGCGGATACGCAGCTTCACTCCCAACCGGTCAGCGATGTCCCGGCAGTTCTGGATCTCCTCTTGCGTCTTGTCCTTGTCCACGATAGTCAGCACTACATGGGGCACATAGTGCTTGGCCTCTCCGGCAAAATCCAGCATGGCCTGATAGGCCGCCTCCCCCTGAACGGGGTGGCACAGGGCGGTGTAGTCCGCCGCATTGTCCGAGTTGAGAGAAATAGACAGGGTATCGATGCGTCCCTTTAGCTCTGGGCACACATCCCGGCCCAGAATCAGATTGGCGTGTCCATTGGTGTTGATACGCACTGGGGGCAGCTTATCCCCGAAACGCCCCTTCAGCTCGTCCACCAGCCACAAGATATCATCCAGGCGGTAGGTGGGCTCGCCATAGCCACAGAATACGATCTCCCGGTAGGAGCACACATCCCGGCTCAAAAAGCTGTCCAGAGCCTCCTGGCGGGTAGGCTCCCGCTCCAGCCACAGGGAGTCCTCGGTATAGATGGACCCCTGCGCCCTGCCGTGGCGCAGGCAGAATTCGCAGTTGCAGTTGCATTTGTTGGTCAGGTTCACATACAGCGCGTCCTCATATTCATAGGTAATGGTCATGGTAGATCCGTCCTCTCCTTTTTCTTCTTGGGCAGCATAGGTGGAAAGACACCTGTGCGCACCCCCACAAACCGAATGATGATCCAGGCAGCCGCGAAGGCCGCGGCCCAGGCCAACAGGCCGTGGTATTCCACATAATCCTCCTGGCTAGCCGTGGCGTGGCCCCCCTCCATGTCAATATAGCAGGTATCCACGGTAACTCCATGGTACTTGTTCAGCTCCTCCAGCTGGTCGTCCGTCAGGGACTCCCGCGCCAGAGTGCCGATGGGCAGGCGGGCATAGCTGGCTGTCATAGGGGCCTCCCCCTCCTCCCGGTATACCACGCTGTCCGAGTTGACTTTGGCGGCGATCCGTGTGCCGTCTTCCAACTGGAAAATATGCCAGAATAGTCCGTCGATATAGCCGCCGGGGCTGTTGCTATTCAGAGTAATGGAGTCCATCTCCATCGTAAAATACTCGTTGTTCTCCATATCAGCCAAGGTCTCAGCCAGAGGGATATCTTCACTGGCCACCGCACCGACTGAGCCTTCTTCCGCGGCGTTCTTCTCCAAATACGCCTGGTACCCCTCCTCCAGTGTCTGTTCGTACAGGTATTGCGCTCCAAAGGCGATCCCAGCCGACAGCAGCACAGTCAGCAGTAAGTCCCAGCGCCAGTACCAGATACTACGGCGCCTCATTAGGCTCTCCCCCTTTGATGCCAAAAAACCGTTTCCCGTTCTCCAGGGTGATACGGGCCACCTCACCCGGAGTCAGCCCCTTCGCCCGGGCGATGGCTTCCGCCACCAGATGAACATGGCTGGAGTCGTTCCGCTTGCCCCGGAAGGGTTCCGGCGTCAGGTAGGGGGAGTCAGTCTCAATCATAATCCGGTCCATGGGCAGCCAGTCGATGACCTCCAGGGCCTTCCTGGCGTTTTTGTAGGTAATGACGCCGGTGAAGGACAGCATCCATCCCAGCTTGACCAGCACCTTGGCGTCCTCCAAACTGCCGGAATAACAGTGGTACACCCCGGTAACCTGGGGATACTCCCGGACAATGGTCAGGCAGTCCTGATGGGCTTCCCGGTCATGGACGATAACGGGCAGATGGAGGGACTGGGCCAGCTCCAGCTGGCGGCGAAAGACATTCTGCTGTAAGGCCCGAGGCGGGTTATCCTTCCAGTAGTAGTCCAGTCCGATCTCTCCAATGGCCCGGACCTTCGGGTGGGCGGCCAACGCCCGCAGCTCCAGTAGAGCCCCGTCTTCCCAGTCTCCACAGTCGGAGGGGTGGACCCCTACTGCCGCGTAGACATAGGGAAAGCGGTCTGCCAGCTCCAGGGCCGTCTTTGAGCTCTCCAAATCACAGCCGGGATTTAAAATCAGCTCCACCCCGCATCCCGGCATGGAGGCCAGCACCTCCAGCCGGTCGGCGTTGAAGGCCCCGGAGTCATAGTGGGCGTGGGTGTCGAATACCGCCATAGGCTACCCCTCTCTTCTTCATCAAGCGTGTCTTTTATCATACTCCCATCCCCTTAAAAATGCAAGTGGATGGCCCCCCTGTCTCTCCTTCATTCACGTCGGTATGGGGGGGACTCCTCCCTTCTTCCTCCTGCCCCCCAAAAAAGGCAGGTCAGCGGTATTCCCCTTGCCCTTTGGCGCAAAGCCTGATATGCTGTCGTTGAAAGGAGGGGTCCCTTTTGAAGATCTCAGTAGAACACGCCCCTTTAGAGGAAAACGAGGTCATCCTGCGCTGTTCCAACTTGGACCAGGAGATGCTCTGGGTGCTGTCCATTCTCCGCTCCGGCCTGCAAAAATTGTGTGCGTGGGATGAGCGACGCGAGGTCACCCTCCTCTCTCCCAGTGAGGTGGTGTACTGTGAGAGTGTGGATGACCACACCTTCCTCTATACCTCCGCGGCAGTCTATCAGACTGCTCTTAGCTTGGCGGAGCTAGAGGGGCGGTATGGAAGCCTTGGCCTTTTTCGCGCAGGCAAGTCGTCCATCGTCAATCTTCACCGTGTCCGCGCCCTGAAAAGTCAGCCTGGCGGGAGGATCGAGGTCACTTTGGAAACAGAGGAGAGGCTGGTGGTCTCCCGCCACTATGCGCCCCTGCTGCGGGAGCGGCTGGGACTGTGAGAGAAAGGAGTGTTATCTATGTTCAGAGAAGAATTTATCCACTATTACAGCTGGGGCGTCACCATGAAGTACCACATGGGCGTCTATACCGCGGCCCTTGTTTTCACTGACTGTATTGCCCAATGGCTTATGGGGCGGCAATCCATCCCCATCCTGGTTCTGGGGGAGATGCTGCTGGTATCTATGGGGGTGGCTGTCCTTGAGTCCTGGATCTTTCCCCGGAGAGAGGTATGGGAGGGCGAGGCCCTGATACGCCGCACCGCCCTGTGGGCACTGGTATCCAATCTGGGATTCGTAGGAGGGGCAGCCCTATGCGGCTGGTTTGATGGCGTTCCCCTGTGGGGTGCCGCGCTGTTGGCTCTTTTTCTGGAGTTCGGTCTGGCTTCCATGTGGTTCGCTGACCATGTTGCTCTCCGGCGGGATACCGAACGGCTCAATGAGAGGCTGCGCCAGTATCAGAATGAATAGACGGCAAAACTACGGCAGGACATCTGACGGGATGTCCTGCCGTTTTGTCGGACATTTCCGAGCCATACGCAGCAAAGCCCATTTTGATTCCAAATCAAATTGCAGCCCAGTGCAGCAATACATATGTATTTTACCTTTTGAATCATCACCACCGGTCCAGCCGGTGAGTTCCAATTATAAAAAAGTCGGAGCAAGCGGTTGCGATTTGGAGAGGATGAGCAAGTGGGCGGGGGGATAACGCTATTTGCACACGCATAAAAAAGTGTCGGAGCAAAGAGAAACTTTGCTCCGACGTGGTGACCCAGCGGGGACTCGAACCCCGGACCCACGGCTTAAAAGGCAGTTGCTCTACCGACTGAGCTACTGGGTCATATATATTCTTTTTTGAAATATTGGCTCCGGCACAAGTCCATAAGGAGTCGCCAGAGGCTGATGTTTCCATCAGATTTTGGCAGGGATGGCTGGACTCGAACCAGCGAATGAGGGAGTCAAAGTCCCTTGCCTTACCACTTGGCTACACCCCTGTATCTGCCGCGAAGAAAAGGCAAGGGCCGGAGCCGAAGCTCCCGGCCCTTACGCCTTATTGGTCTGGGGTGGGTAAAGGGACTCGAACCCTCGACACCCGGAACCACAATCCGGTGCTCTAACCAACTGAGCTACACCCACCATATCGCTGACTGTTCACAGATTGGCTCCCAAAACCGGGGGCCTTCGCCCTGTCAGAGGACCATCCAACTTGAGAGGATAAGGGGAATACAGGGGCGGACTACGCCACAATGTCCAGAACAAAACTGCTCCGACTGGCACGCCTGAAGGGACTCGAACCCCTGACCCACTGCTTAGAAGGCAGTTGCTCTATCCACCTGAGCTACAGGCGCGTATGGAGCGGGTGATGGGAATCGAACCCACGCGACCAGCTTGGAAGGCTGGGATTCTACCATTGAACTACACCCGCATAGAAGGCGCGGTCCTTCCACGTCAGCCTTGAAATTGTAGCACACCAAGACCCGGTTTGTCAATCCCTTTTCTTCTGTTTACAGCAATTCATAAAATATTTCTCTCTCCGGCAGGGATTCCGGTCAAAACCGCGGGGAGGGGGGGCTGCCCCTCCCCCGCGTGTTCCTTATGTAGCCGCTTTCCGGACCAGAGCCGATTGGATCCGATGGTCCTCCACTTTTTCCACCTGGATATCCAGTCCGTTGACCTGAACCGCCGGCCGGCTGCCGTCCTCTGGAATGGTACGCAGGCAGCTGAGTACCATTCCACCCACCGTATCATAATCCAGGTCCTCGGACAACTCGATCCCCAGAGTTTCGGCCAGTTCCCCCACGCTCAACGCGCCGCTGGCTCTCCACAGGCCTTCGCCTATCTGTTCCAGTTCCGGCGGCTCGGCGGGGTCGTACTCATCATAAATATTGCCCACGATCTCCTCCAGCAGGTCTTCCACCGTGATAACACCTGCCAAACTTCCATATTCATCCATCACCACAGCCAGATGTATCTTCTTCCGCTGCATATCCCGCAGCAGGTCGCCGGCGGACAGGCTGTCTGGTACCAGGTAGGCCGGGCGCATCAGCTCCCGCACCGTATGGCCGCCCCGGCCGGTCCAGTCCAGCAGGAAGTCCCGGGCATAGAGCACACCCACCACATCGTCGTCGTCCTCTCCACATACAGGAAAGCGGGACAGCCCACTGCTTTGAATTACATCCAGCACCTCCTCCCGATCCGCGTCTTCCCACAGGGTAATTACATCTGCTGCCCGGGTCATCACATCGCCCACAGCCTGCTCAGAAAAGTCAAATACATTATGTAGCAGTTCCTTTTCCTCCGCGTCAATAGCGCCATTTTCATTCCCCAGGTCGATCATCATGCGGATCTCATCCTCGGTGACCTGCTCCTCCTCCACCTCCACGGGCACCCCAATCAGCCGCAGCACCCCATTGGTGGAACAGGAGAGCAGAAAGATCACAGGCCGGGCCAGCACTGCTATGGCGGATACCACTCGGCAGGAAAAGCGAGCCATCTCCATAGGCTTCTGCATGGCGATCCGCTTAGGTACCAGCTCTCCGAATACCAGTGTAAAGTAGGATAGGATCAAGGTAATGAAAATCACAGACAGGGTATCCACCACCGATATGGGCAACATCGTGATACCCAGATCCTCGCAGAACCAACGCACCAAGTACTCCGAGAAGCTGTCGGCGGCAAAAGCCGAGGCCAGAAAGCCAGCCAATGTGATCCCGATTTGGATGGTGGACAAAAATCCGGCTGGCTCCTCCACCATCTTTAGCAGCCTGGGGGCCAGCTTGTCCCCCTCCTCCTCCAACTTGCGCAGCTTATTGGCGTTTAGAGAGATCACGGCAATCTCTGTCGCCGCAAAAAAGGCATTTATCACGATCAGTACCACCTGGAGCAGCAGTTGGAGCGCTATGGTCATCAAATCAGTTCCTCCTTTGATTTCTTCCGCCTGTGCTGACATATGCAAAAGGCATGGCCCGCTCCGCGCAAAGCGAAACAGGCTATGCCTTTTTTCATCTGTTATCGATTTGTAAGTGACAGGGACCGTCTCGGTCAGGATCCATAAGAATCGAGGGGCTCCTTTTTACACAGGCTTCCGGCGCCGCTGTGGCACCGGCCAACATTATCATATCCAAAGGCGGCTCTCACGTCAAGGCATTCCCCGCAACCTTAACGCTTTATTGACAGGCGCTCCGTTCGTTCAGCGCAGAGCCGTGTCACAGAAGGCGCAGCAATCCACCCCACCGTTCTTTTTCACCAGAGGCGGCAGATACGGTTGTGTCTGGGTGATGCACCTGGGGTTGGAGCACACCGGCTTGGTCCCGATCTCCACCGCCTCCGTCCGTTCCAGCCGGGGCTGGTTCGCCAGGTCGGACAGCAGGGCCATCCGTGCAAACATCCCGTACCGAGCCTGCTGAAAATAGGCCGCCCTGGAATCGTCATCCACATCCACAGTGATCTCATCCACCCTGGGCAGGGGGTGCATGACCAGCATCTTCTCCTTGGCCCGGTCCAGCTTCCGCCGCGTGAGAATATAGATCCCTTTGTTCCGCTCATATTCCAGGGGATCTACAAACCGCTCACGCTGGATCCGGGTCATATACAGCACATCCAGTTGTGGAATGACCGCCTCCAGCCCCGTGACTTCCGTAAATTTCATCTCATTTTCCAGCATGAAAGCCCGCACATAGTCGGGGACGGCCAGCTCGCGGGGCGAGATCAGGAAAAAGCGGATATGTTCAAATTTGGCCATGGCCTTGATGAGGGAGTGGACCGTGCGCCCATTCTTCAAGTCGCCGCACAGTCCGATAGCCAGTCCATCCACGCCGCCCAGCAGCTTGGTCATGGTCGTCAGGTCAGCCATGGTCTGAGTGGGATGCATATGGCCGCCGTCCCCGGCGTTGACCACCGGAACATGGGAGTAGAGGGAGGCCGCCTTGGCCGCCCCCTCCCAAGGTGTACGCATGACAATAACGTCGGCGTAGCTGGACACCATTTTAATGGTATCCTTTAGCGTCTCTCCCTTGGCCACAGAGGAGGAATTGGGGTCCGCGAACCCAAATACCGTCCCACCCAGCCGAAGCATGGCGGTCTGGAAGGAAAAGTTAGTTCGGGTAGAGGGTTCGTAAAACAAATTGGCCGCCACCTTGCCCCGACATACATCAATGAACTTCTCCGGGGCGTCTATGATCTGACTGGCCCTGGCATATAGCTGATCCCACTCCTGGCGGGACAGGTCGCCAAAATCGATCAGGTGCCGCATCGTCCCTCACTCCTCATCTTTTTTCTTCCAGCTATCCTACCACAAACCACCCCGCTCCGCAAGGTGGCAGAACAACTTTTCCTATTTTTTAACTCAGGAGCACACCAATAAATCACAAAAATTTCCCCGCATGAAAATCATCCATTTCCACACCCTAACAAATGTGAATGGAGGGTCTCATTTGGTCTGGTTTTGGTATTTTTTGATATACAGCTTTTTTGGCTTTTTGTTAGAGGTGTCCTATGCCCGGATCACCGGGGGATATCCGGAACGCAAATGTCTGTTGGTGCTGCCTCTATGCCCCGTCTATGGGTTGGGTGCCTGCGCCATTTTGCTATTGGCTCCAGTCAAAGGCTTTCCTCCGGCCGTCTTTCTGTTGGGCGGACTAGCGGCCACAGCGGTAGAATATGGGGTCAGTCTCTTTTATGAAAAAGCCCTTAAGGTTTCCTTCTGGGACTACCGAGGATTGCCAGGCAGCATCCACGGCAGGATATGTATGCCCTTTTCTCTGGCTTGGGGTGTTCTAGCTCTGCCTCTGATCTACTGGGTTCATCCGGCTCTAGCACCATTGGTTCAGGCCATCCCAGGGCCGGTCAGCCTGTCCGCCGTGACAGCGGTGGGGGCGGACTCCTTGATTTCTCTGGCACTGTTGGCTCAAACCCATGACCGATCCTGTCTGGAGTGGCGCCGATCCTGATACCGGGGAAAGCGCCGTTCTACCATTAGAGCAGATGATCGTTTTCTCCGCCGCGTTCCTCCACAGTCACGTAACGAGGCTGTAACCCACTTATGGTTTTGCCTGTCCCCAAGGAATCAGTCTCTAATAACTGTAACAAAAAAGCAGACCCGGAAAACTGTGTTTTCCGGGTCTGCTGAACACTTTTGATAAGGGTTAACGTTTTCTGAAGTGAGGCACGCGACGGGCGGCTTCGAGGTCGTACTGCGTCTTCTCTAAACACTGGAAAGCCTTGATATTTCAGGTTTTTTCAAATCCACGCACCGGTTTAGCCCGTACATTAATCTTCTATTAATGATGGGGTGTTTCCCTTGTTTTGTCTAAACGCCCCCTTCACAACAGGAAGTATCTGATGTGGTTTATTGCACTTCACCTTGGCGTAAATGTTCATTGTTATTTTGCTGTTTTCAGGACCTACCAGACGTTGTACTGTCTTAGGGCTAACAAAGCGTAAATGAGATTGGTAATATATGTGTGACGCAATTGGTGTGGTGTTATCTGAAAATTAAGGCTATATACACTACCCTACCATTGTGACCAGCTTTCTCACCCAAGACTGGCGCTACAGTTTTCGTGATTTTCTGTCCATTAATGTATCTGACATATGTTCTCTCCTGGGTAGGGCGAGTTACAATATACTGCCAGACTCGTTTGAACTGCGTATAGGACAATGGACCGCCATCCTGATTTGCAATCACATAGTCAGATGTTACAAACTGCTTTAGTTTCTCTAAGGCACTCTGCCAACCGTTCAGGCAAAGGAAAGTCCCTTTGGCCCGCTTTACAAAAGTAAACGTCAAAAGAGAAACAGACGAGAAATCCGCCGCTCATCTGTTTCTCTTTTGACACGCACCTTAGTTTGCAGCGGCGGGGCTGTCTCGGTACAATTCTTTGCCTCTGTCGAGGCACCGGAATGTCAGAAGGCACACTCAGAGCATCTGGCTCACAGACTCTGGTCAACATATAAAAAAGAGGGCTTTCCTATATGTTGGAGCTGGACCTATTTTATCAAGTTAATGTCTCTAATGACAAAAGAATCAAAGCAGCCTTCGGCCAGAAGTGTTCGGGATATTTAGCTCTTTCCGATATTTGGAGACTGTACGCCGGGAAATAGGGCAGTCCAGTGCTGCCATTGCCTCGCACAGACTCTGATCAGACATAGGGTGGGCCTTGTCCTCCTGGTCCACCAGTCTGCGAAGAAGCGCATAGGCCGCAGCGACACCCACCTCTTTTTGGGTTGTGTCATGGATAGTAGCATTGCGGGAAAAGAAGTAACGCATGGGGAAAACACCGCGGCTGCATTGGAGGTATTTGTCTCGTACGGCGCGGCTGATTGTGGATTCATGAAGATCCAGCTTTTGTGCCACCTCGGCCATCTTCATGGGCCTTAGAGCCTGTGGACCCGAGCAAAAGAATGCAAGCTGCCCGTCTACGATTGCCTGTGCACAGCGGAGAAGAGTGCTCTTCCGCTGCTCTAAGGATCGGAGGACACCTTCGGCCTGGTGGAGTTTCTCTATTAGATATCCCTTTACTTCCGGATCCTCCGACTGCCTTATCAGAGCCTGGTAGTTCCGGTTGATATGAAACATAGAATGGTTCTCGTTCCTTAAGCGGACGACCAGGTGCCCATCCATTTCCTCCACGAACAGATCTGGTAGAATGTATGGCACCTGTGAAGGGCGCTCAAAAGGGGCTCCCGGACGGGGCTCTAACTCATGGATCACTCGTTCTGCCTGCTGTACCTGTTTCACAGAGATGGAAAGCTTAGTAGCAATGGAGCGATAATGCCGTTTTGCCAGTGCCTCCAGATGGCCTCTTACAATCTCAAGGGCGGGTCCTCTTTCATGAATTCTCTGCAGTTGAAGTTCCAGACATTGAGAAAGATCAACGGCTCCGATCCCCGCCGGCTCCAGCGAGCGCAGAAGTTCAAGACAGGGTTCCAATTCCTTCACAGAGATCGACAGGTTGTCCGCCAGTTCACATAAGGGGATGCGCAGATACCCATCCTGATCTAAACAGGCGGCCAAGTAGCGGACCCGTTGAGCAGTATCTTCATCCAGTTTCAAGGGATAGAGTTGCCGTGAAATAAATCGGAACAGAGTTTCCTCCAGACCACCCTCGTGTCCTACCCGGGCTAAAGGATCAAATTCTTCCTCCTCCACACGTTGATAGTAATAGTTTTGTTGATCATTATCTTCCAGCCAGTTCAGACGGTCGAGCAGCCGGTTATCCCGGCTTTGTTCCATTTCGGAAAAGTCCTCGTTGAGCTCTACCATAGGATTCTCCTGGGCCAGATCTCGCAGGTATTCCTCCAGTTCCATCGTGCTCATCTGGAGCAATTCCAGGCTCTGCAGCAACTGCTGATTCAGGGCTTGGACCTGCTTTTGGATCAGTTCCATCCCTGCCACCTCCTTCTCTATTGTTATTATAGCAGATTCGACTTTTTTCTACAATAGAGGGCAACAGGGGTGACTGGTGGGCCAGGGCTATATCTATCGAGCAGCCGGTCAGGACAGAAAGTAGGATTATGCCCTCCGACAGGACAAAACTGCATCAGAGGGCATGAAATCCGTATTTAGTTGTGCTTTATCCAATCACGGGCACTGGTTTTTCAGTAACACTTGACTGGTACCCTGTACATTATTCCGGCGATGCCAAGCTCCCTCATGGTGTATGCATCCTGATAAACGTTTCTTCTGCACACTGCAAGGAGTATGTTGGCTAGGACCCGTTGCGGAAGCGCTGCTGCTACAAGAAGGCAGCAGTGGAAATCAGATCAGGCCATAGAGTAAGTCTTCCGTTACGTAGCGGTGGTAGTCCATCGTCGGAGGCATTCTACTGGATACAAAATCTGGCAGACATTGCTGCAGCTCTGAAGCAGTATCTCTCTTTGTCCCCTGGTACCTATACCGACTTTGGATGATTTGAGCGAGGGAAAGTACCTTCATCCCTTCGATCTCATTGAGCGACTTCCGTTCTTTATTCAGAGCATCCATCAGATTATCTAGAGAAAGATCAGTGATGCACTCCCAGTAGAAGTACCGACTTTCTTTGTTACCGATACAGGCGACATTGAGCAGTAGCAAAGATGTGTGCAGCGTTGTGTTGATATTGGAGAGACCGGGTTCGATCACATTATCGTACGGTGTGATATAGGGGTACAGGTTTTGCAACCGCTGAAAAGCTGGCTCACTACCTTAGCCGGTGAAACAGGCAACGCCTAAACCATGCTTATAGCCGAAGACCCATATCATAAAAATCAATACCCATAAAAATACAACTTTCCTGGTTTTCTGCATCATATTTTAATAAGATAAATAGACAACCATATCTGGTTGTCTATCAAAATGTATTATTGTCATCAAAATGTTCCATTATATCTTCAACACGACAATGTAAGATATTACATAATTTATCAATTGTATTTACCTGCACATTTTCATTATGCCGCAAACGATTAAGTTGCGAACGATTAATATTATAGGTTGTATATAAAGTATATTGGGTAATACCTTTTTTCTTCATCGTTTGCCACAGTCTATCATATCTGATCATTGCTACTCCAAATGCAACAAATACTTGCTTTTTCCTTATGATAGCGATAAAATAAAAAAAATAACAGTGTTCGTACAATGACACTATCAGTGAAAGTTCAGCTGAATGTGGAGTAGATATATTGATCTTTGCTGTTTTTTGAAATTCATCTATTTTATAACTTTAAGTTAATGGCGTTATGTGAAATACTTGTAACTAAATTAATGCAGTTGTTGATATCATGTTCCCATTCTTTTCTATTATTTCGCGGAGGAATTGCCATGGACGAAAATAGGCCACTTGGTCCAGACCAGGAAATGATCTCCCATATCTATAAAGCCATCATGGACTGGTCAGGGGACGGCTTTTTGGTAATAGACGAAAACGGGAAAATTATTGACATCAACCAGACCTATGTTCTGAAACTGGAGGGTACCAATGGTTTGAAGCGGGAGGATATCATTGGGATGAACGTTTTGGACTATATCCCCACCTCCCTGCTTCCAGATTTTATCCACGTGAATAAACCCATTCATGACGTGGACGTCCAGCAGAAAATTGCGGATAAGTTTCTAAATAATACTAAAGAGCAGTATCTGATATCAACCCGTGCCACTATTTATTCTCCTAAGCGGGGTGTGCTGGGAGCTGTAGCCCAGGTAAAGTTCTATGACCAGGTGATCCGCCTGAACAACCAGCTAAAGCAGGTCAAGCAGGAACTGGACTACTATAAAAATGAGCTAATCCATGTCTCCAAAAGTAGTCAAAAAACCCCCAATGACAGCTTGACCTCCATTGTAGGCACTAGCGATGCCATTACGTTGACCAAGGGAGAGATCGTAAAGGTGGCTTCCATGGACTTCAGCGTCCTGGTCCTGGGCGAGACGGGGACGGGTAAGGAGCTGGTGGCGGCCGCCATCCACAATGCCAGCAGCCGGAAAAACGGTCCTTTTATCAAGCTCAACTGCTCGGCGATTCCCGCAGAACTCTTTGAGAGCGAACTGTTCGGCTATGAAGCCGGTGCCTTCACAGGCGCATTAAAAAAAGGGAAAAAAGGCAAGCTTGAACAGGCGAACGGCGGCACCATCTTTCTGGACGAGATCGGCGATATGCCCATGTCCATGCAAGCCAAACTGCTGCGCGTGCTGCAGGAGCGGGAGGTGGATGTGGTTGGAGGTTCCAAGCCCAAACCTATTGATGTACGCATTATCTCCGCAACCAATAAGGACCTCCAAACCTGCATCAAGAACAAGACCTTCCGCAGTGATCTGTACTTCCGTCTGAATGTCATATGTATCCACGTTCCCGCCCTGAGAGAGCGCAAGGGTGACATCCCCCTGCTGGCTGAGTACTTTCTGAACCGCCTAAACACCCAGTATCAGACAAACACCCGATTCGGCAATATGGTTCTAGATCTGCTGGAAGACTATGGCTGGCCCGGCAATGTTCGGGAGCTGATCAACGTTGTTGAGCGTATGTATGCCTATGCCGAAGCTGGAATCATCGAGACCATCCATGTACCTTTTCTCCTGCAGCATGGCACCCACAACCGCCATTTCAGCAAAGGGACACTAAATGAGCAGATGGATCATGTGGAACGTTCGATCCTCTTAACTGCGCTGGAGGCCAACCAATACAACTGCAAACGCACTGCCGATTTTCTTGGGATTCACCGATCAACGCTGTACAAAAAGATGGACCACCACGGAATCTCACGCTTGGCCTCCGACCTGTAACTTGCTTTGTCTTTTCTCTTTCCCTGTGCAAAATCTTAATACGGGAGATGCTCTTTTGGCCACAGCGCTGGGATCTCTATGGGTCCCGCCACTACTCCAAAGGGAGTATATTATTCTCCTGATTTATTCTATAACAAATACTATCAATAGACACCATCTTTAGGAATGGCTATCCTAGTACAAGGGCCGCACGTACGGACATACCACCACTGAGACTGCTAGGGACCGCCTTTTCCTTTCCAGTCGCCTCCCGGACCCAGTCCATCACATTTGGGGTAAAACCGTGAGTGATCGTGAGTTTCTTCATCCAGAGGTAAAGCGGCATAAACCATTATCAGTTGGACCTACACAGTACGGCATTCTGGATACTATGTAAGATGGTCTACCAGCACCTGGTCCGGGTGTTTTTCAGAGAAAACACTATAACGATGTAACTATTCTCCCATATTGGTCCATCTTCTGCTATGACGAATTTCGGTCAGTAAATCATATTTTTTCATGATTGGCAATACAGTTTTGGGATTATGGTAGATTCCTTTGGATGCCAATGCCTAGTATATTCTTTGATATCCATATGCACTATGGCTGCGTTGTGATGAATCAAGCCAGGGCTCGTGTCCGTCTTACGCAATCTATGAACATAATCATAGTAACCGTTTCTCAATACGCCAAAGAAGTGACAAATAACAGATATGGGATGCCCCTAACAATGGCAATAAATTACGATACTTTACCGGTAGACTCACATCTTTTCGGTACTTGTACCCAGCTAATATTTTTGCTGGTCTCCTGCTTTGACCCTTTTGTATTCTTTGAACCGCCTTTTTCCATTCTCCCTTGAGAAGATTATGTGTCGGTCGCCCTCCTGCTAAATCCAACTTTTTTCTATCTTTTGAGAACTTTTTTCTTCCGTCAGCTTTACTTCCATATCCGGCAACAATGCTTGAGTTCTATATATCTTTGTTTTTTATAGAAAATCCCCCTGATGTATTTATTTTCCTACATCAGGGGGATTTTCTCTATTGTCCGTTTTTAACGGACCTGTTCAGCGCCAGAAGGAGACTTTGCTCAATTGAATTGCCAAATGTAAATTCTATTCACCGATTTCGATTTTTATCTATTGCAGGAGTAGCGCCCACCTCCGCTCTATGCGCAACTCAATTAAAGCAGGGCAAACAGGCAGATTCAAGTACCAGTGGTATCCTTATGCGAAAGGTGTACATACGTTCAAAAGTGCTCAGATCACCGTTGCAGACGCACTTGTGGACGGTGATATTATCCAACTCAAACATGCGGTGAGCAACAGGCTTGCTAGTATCGGGAGACAGGGACTCTATGCTGCAGAAGCTGATCTTCTTCTCCATCAGGTACTCTCGCTTTAGGAGTTATATAGGGCCTACATCACCGGTAAAGTCCACAGGGTTTGACTTACAGATACTAAGGTGCTGGCCTCCCGAATCCACCTTACATCATAGATCAGAGCGGTAGCCACTAGGCCGAAGGCAGTGTAGATGTAGCCACCGTCGATATAGGAAGCCACGCCTATGCGCAGAATCTAAGTGCTGCCATCTTTGATAATATGGCTTTTCTTCTCCGCCCATGGTTAGAGTGGACTTGACGCTGCCATTTTTAGCGGTCACAGTCTTGGTGGCACCGTACCAAGTCATGTCGCAAAACCCAACTGCCATGAAGAACAGGAAGGAGGGGCATTGTGGATCTTCGGCCCCACATCGGTAAAAGCGACTTCATTCCCGTTGACCTTCATATTGAAGTCTCCCTTTCTGCTGTCAGCGAAAGTAAAGAATGTCATGGACACGAGAAGCGCCGTACGCAGAAGTGTGGAAGGAAATTTCTTGATTCAGTCTTTCTCCTTTAAAACAAATTTTTCTAAGCCAGATCAGCACTAGCCTGCGATCACAAGTCGAACTTGTAGCCGTTCTGTTCCAGCAGCTCCAGGGAAAACTCCACGCGGGCGCCCATCAGGGTGTCAACGATCTGGTTGACGCGCACGTTACTGGCGATGGAGATCAGGTTGGCGGCATCGTTCTTGGAGAAGCCGGCCACCTGGGTCAGAAAGGCATGGGTATCATTGATGGCGTTCATGATGGCCTCGTCCATGGTGGGGGCATGGCCCATGATGATCAGTTCGCCGCCTTCAACGGCCATAGGGTACTGGATGGGCAACTCAACGCCCTTGATGACATCCAGCTTCAGTGTCACAAAACCAGGGATCTCGATGCCCATACCGGATGCCTCACCATCTCCCATGCAGGCATGCAGGTCGCCGGTATTGATCAATGCACCGTCCACGTTGGCCTTCAGGTACAAAACAGTGCCTTCCTTTATCCGGGTGCAATCCATGTTGCCGCCGAAGGTGTCGGGGTCTAGTGAGTAAGCGGGGCTGCGCTCAACAGTAGGGGCCACAGAAATGCAGCCCACCATGGGGGCCAATTCGAGAACCAAGCCAGTGTCGTCCATATAGGCTTTTCCATCCTTTATGTAGAAGGACTGGCAGATATCCTCCGGAGCCAAGTGATACAGCTTCAGGAAATCAGCGCCCTGATACATATGACCCTCATCGGCCAGTTCAATCTTCTGGATCTCGATGCGGATGATGTCACCAGCCTTGGCCTCCTCAATGTACACAGGGCCGGAAACGGGGTTGTAGTCGGCAGTGGTGTGGGGGTACTGATCTTTGACTGCGGCATAGGGGGTCTCGCGTCCGGTCAGCAGGCCGCGCCAAGCATCATCGGTCTCGAACCGGACGACAGAGCCGCTGGGGACGGTCAGAACGGGATCCATGTCGTAGGACAGGTAGGACATGCCGCCCTCCTTGGAGACAAAGTAGTCGGGGGCGGTGTTGATCTTGAGTACGTTGAGGCCGTTCACGTCCCACTCCACGATATAGTCCAGTGCGTCAGCGATCAGGTCTGCAGAGATATAGGTACTGCCATTGTCAATGTAAGGGGCCTCGTCGGCAATGACGGTTTTAGTGGTACCGTCCTTGGTGATAGAGACAGCCTTGTCACCGATGGTCAGGACCACCTTGACACCGCCACCTTGGGCGGTCACTGTTCTGGCGGTGCCGTTCCAGCTGATGTTGTCAAGACCTAGCTGCTTGAACACTGTAACAAGGGGGAGGAAGGCTTGATCGCCGAGGAGCTGAGGCTCGGCCTTTTCGAAGGCGACGGTTTTGCCGTTGACCCGGACTTCATAGTTGGCGTCGTAGCCGGCGAAGGTGGAGACAGTCATGGTTATGACTATAGCCGCGCACAAAAGCACGGAAAATGTTTTCTTCAAAAGTCTTCCCTCCTAATTATTTCTTTTGAAAATTCAAATGAAAATACGCACCGGGCAATCAAGAATGGAAATGGACACAAAAATCAGTCCCGCCTAGACTGCCTATTACGTGTGGACCTTAGGATCGTATACTGTGTTGACCAGCCGTTCCCCCATCCCCTCAATTTCAATTTCCACCACGTCGCCGTCCTTCATAGGCTGGACGTTGTAGGGGGTGCCGGTCATAATGATATCGCCGGGGTAGAAGGTGATCACCTGGGACAGATAGGACAGCAGAACGCTGGGTTTGAACACTGTCTTGGAGGTATAGTCCTCCTGCATCTTTTCGCCGTTGAGGTAAGTACGAACGATAGTGTCGTCCGGATCAATCTCAGTGTCGATGAATGGGCCAATAGGGGCAAAGGTGTCAAAGGATTTACCGTAAGTCAGCTGGAAGGGCCACTTCATCAAATCGCGTTCAGTTACATCATTGCACGCCGTCACACCCAAGATGCTGTTCTTCGCCTCCTCAGGGGTGGCTCTCTTTACCACATTCTTAATGACAATGCCCAACTCGCCCTCGTAATCCACCCGGGTGGCTTCCTCGGGAATCACTACGTTCTCCCCATTGGCAATGGCACAGGTAATGGGCTTCATAAAGGTGGAGGGGCGGTCAGGAATCTCCATCCCCAGCTCCTTGATATGGGCCACATAGTTGGCACCGATGCAGAAAATCTTGGTGGGTTCACAGGGAACAAGCAGTTTTACATCCTTTCGGGCAAAGGTTTCGCCGTTTTTCTTGTACTCGCCCATCATAGAACCCTCAATCTGGTGGATAATTTCTCCTTCCAAAATTCCATAGGCGGCTTCCACTCCAGGAGCCTGAAAACGAACCCATTTCATAATATAATCCTTCCTTTCTTTCACGAAGCCTCCGAAGGACGCTCCCCTCCGGATGTCAAAACAATGTTCAATCAGTCGCCCCAGTTGTGTCCTAGATCCCGGACCTTCTTGCTGGCGATGCGGTAATCCTCATAGGGGAGAAACATATCCACCACACTGGCAGTAGCGTTCCCGCTTGTGAAGGCACCGTGGACTACATCCCCGTATACGATGCCAAAGCAGCCCTCATTCAGGATGTGCTCCTTTCCCTCAATGATGACGCGGGCCTTCCCCCGGCGCACATAGCACAACTGCTCGGCGGCGTGGGTGTGGTCGCCTCGTCCAATCTCAGGGGGCATCTCCCAGTTCTGCATAGTTGCCAGCGGGGTGGCCTGGAAAATCACAGAGCGGGCTCCATTGGGGGCGTCGACCCACTCCTGCTCTTCGATGTCAAAAAACAGCGGTTTTTTCTCATTCATGTTCATAGCTCCTCTCTTTTACCAGTTGTGTCCGCGGTCAGCAATTTTGGGGCTCTCAGGCAGGGCATCCCACGCAGGCAGGTAATAGCGCACGTTCACTGCGGTGGTGCCGTTGTGGTTTTTTACCGAATAGGGTGTGTTAGCGGGAATCCAGCACCACACGCCGTCGTTGACGGTGTATATCTTTCCATCAATGATGTAGTCGCAGATGCCGTGCTCACACAGCACCAAGATTTCGGAGGGAGCACACACCTCAGCGGTGGTCTGGCCCCGGTTGATCTCGTAGTACTGAACGGTAGCCTTTTCAGATGCCTGGAATACACAGTAGCGGACTCCTTTGCTCTCCTGTGTCCATTGTGCCTCTTCGATGTCAAACACTCTTCCTTTGCTCATTGCAGCTTTCCTCCTTATATGTTTAGTGGTTTTCAGGATCAACACATGCGGCCTCGATGTCTGCGGCCTTGCGCACGTTGTTGCGCACGCTCTCACAGGACGCATGGAAGTGGTCCAGTTCGTCCTTTGGCAGGTTCAGCTCCAGAATCTCCTCCACACCCTCGCGGCACACGATTGCGGGGGTGCTGACATAGACGCCGGATTCACCGTACTGGCCGTCCAGCATGACAGAGATGGGCATGGGTACCTTGGCGTCGTTAAAAATGTTGCGCACAAGGTCGGCGGCGGCGGCGGTAACAGAGAAGTCGATACCATGCTTGACGAACCACACCTTGTAGCCGGAGGCGCGGACCTCCTCCTCAATCTTGGTTTTGTCCAGGTTCTTAAAGCGGGGACTGCTCTTCTCTAGCTCAACCAGGGGCTTCAGCCCGACTGTGGTATGAGACCAGCACGGGAACTGAGCGTTTCCATGTTCACCCAGCACAAAGCCGTTGATGGCGGTGGAATTCAGGCCAACCTCGCGAGCCAAAATGGAGCGGAAGCGGGCAGAGTCCAGACTGGTGCCGGTGCCAATCACACGGCAACTGTCCAGGCCGGATTCGCGCCAGATGACCTGGGTCACTGCGTCGCAGGGGTTGGTAATGTTGATAATAATGCCATTAAAGCCAGCCTTCATCAAGCGAGGAATGGCATTTTTTACTTCCTTGATGCTGTTAACCAATTCGGCGTCGCGTAGGGCGACCTTGGGAATCTCACGGGCCAGGGCGATGATAACGATATCACAAACGGCCAGATCCTCAATGCCCCCGGTGGAGATGTCGATCCGGTGGGGGAAATATACCGCAGAGTCGGTTAGGTCCTTAGCCTGAGCCTCTGCCAGCTCTTGGTTGGTGTCGCACAGAATCAGCTCGTCCGCAATCCCTTGTATGGCGATGTTGTACGCACAATGAGAACCAACATGGCTGACACCCACAATACCGACTTTTCTTGCCTGATTACCCATAACAGATACCTCTTTCTTTTATATAATTTTGGGGGCCTTACTTGATCAGATATCGCTCCAATGCGGCAAAAATAATGCTGGGGAGCTTACCGAAGGTATACGGCAGGTTTACTCGCTCAGTCCACTTGTGGCCGTCCTTTCCGTAGCAACCGAAGGAGAATGCTGGTACATTCATAGCTTTGATTTTGTCAAAGGGGACATTGTAAACGGTGCCATAGCCGGGGAAATTACCAATCAACTTCTCAATGGAGGTGTCGTCGTCGTCAATCTTCAGATAGCTGCTGTCAGACAACACAGGAAAGAACTGCATCAGCTTCACATTCTCCCCCATGACCTCACCCATCTCATCCAGCATAGCCCGCACATCATCCACCAAAATTTTCTCCTCGGGTACGCTCTGTTTCATGGTGTTCCGAGGGCAGTAGGGTGGGGCCAAGAATATCACAGTGGTGGGAACAGTGATGTGGCACAGTTCAAACAGGCGCTCCACAATCATCAGGGACATCTCCCGGCGGTCGGTGTCCTTGGCCAACTCCCGGTCAGTAATCTGCTTTACCTCGTCGGCCACGTTGGGGCACTCCTTTTCCGCCATGGAATACAGCTCGCTGTACTCCAGCACCTGGGTGGGATATTTGATGGAATGATAGGTGTCGCCGCTGCGCTCGCAGTAACGCCTGAACTGAGTGTCCGTGTGCTCATTGACAAAGTCCATGGCCTGCTGGGCTACACTGCGCAGCCGGTCCATGATGGCCGTCATGGACTCGTTGTGGATAAAATAGTTGAAGTACATAAAACAGGCCTCAGGAGAGGTGACGTTGTAAGAAGGTTTCAAGTCCCGGCTGCGCAGGGACAGCGGAGGGCCGGGCAACTCGCCATTGTATTCGTCAGCAAAATCGGCCCTCAACTCCATCTGGCGCATAATCTCAGAGGCGGCCAGCGTGACGCTGAATCCCTCATAGGCGTGTCCCACATGTGTAGGTAGACCGTGAATGTAGAAGCAGGGCAGGATCTTGCCCACCGCACCGGCGTGAAAATACTTGTGATTGTCGCCGGGATAGGCCGGTGAAAAAAAGTCGGTATTGATGGATAGAAGGTAGTTGAGCTGCTCGTTCTTCCTCCAGTCCAGCAACACATCCAAGGAGTCCATGATACCGTAGTGCTGGTTCTCCTCCACGGGGTTGAGCATGTAGACGATATTGCCGTCAAACCGGTCTAGATGCTCGGTGAAGTACTTGGTGATGCACATGAGGATGGCGTCACCGCACTTCATATCACAAGCGCCTCGTCCAAACATCCAGTCGCCGGAGTCAATGTCCTCCAACACCTCGGGGTCGTCGGTCAGGGCTTTGATCTTCTCGGGCAGAGCGTCATAGTCAAAGGCATACTCTTTCAAAGAGCCATAACCGTCAATGTCCACGGTGTCGCAGTGCCCCTGAAGAATCAGGGTGTCCTTGCAGTCGCTGCGAGTTCCTTTTACCAGCGCTAGGATATTGATACGGTGAATAGGGTCGTTTTTCACTTCCTGTACCACCAGTTGCTCTGGGAACTCCTGGAAATAGGGCAGTTCAGCCAGCCAGTCCCGTACATATTCGGCTAAGTGACGCTCGCCTTCTGTACCGTTCAGGCTGGGAATCTTCACCAGCTTTTTGGTAAGTTCCAGAGATTCCTCATAAAAATAATTTTTTTCCAGCATTCATTTCTATGACGCAGACTTTGTTTAGGCCGCGTCAGCCTCCTCTCATTCGAAAATAAAATTCTGTAATATGTGACTGCATTCTATACATGTAAATACGAGCAAATTTCATGCCAACTATTTTTCGGTATGGCCGCACTCTTTACCCCTCTCCGCAAAGGTATCTTCTTCTGACACTATTTAAAATCATACATATTATTCTAAAAATAGCCTCTCCATGTGTTGATTTTTTGTTCAGCACATCCAATCGCCTCCATTTCAAGACATGTCTATATTTTGAGACACCAAAATCAGCAGTTAAATAACAGATTTCCAAGCCTTCATTTTTTTCTGTCTCTAAAAATCGACACTTTTGTCGTTTCCATCACTCCCAACCCAGCAAATCACAGAATTTTAAAGCAAAAATATTTTGTTTTATGTCAAAATTGCCGGTCCGCGGTTGTGCTGACCCGCTTAATTAAATCAATTTTCATGCTTTTTCTAGTTTTTGAATCTTAATCTCCTTTTTATATTTCCATTTTTATTCTTTTGGCATGATATTTGCTTCATTAAAAATATAGCGCACACATTTTTGCCTGTGTGTTCGTATAGCCGCCACAGACGCATCCACATTACAAAATAGGAGGTATATTGTATGAAAAAGAAACTCTTAGCCCTGACCCTCGCCCTTGCCATGTCTCTGCCCTTGGTGGCCTGCGGTGAAGACGCCCCTTCCAGCACCACCGGCAACAACGCTTCTTCCAGCGCCTCCACCGGAGATCCCATCATTATGAAGGTCGCCGGTACCTTTAATGACGAGTCCTTCATGGGTATTTATCTTCACGAATACTTCAAACCCTACGTCGATGAGCACTCCAACGGCCGTATCTCCGTCGAGATTTACACCAACTCTGTGCTGGGCAGCGACCGTGAACTGGTGGAAGGCATGCAGATGAACACCATCCAGGCCGCCGTTTCCCCCGTGAACGTTATCGCCAACTTCAATATGCCCAAGCTAAACGCAATCTCCATGCCCTACCTGTTCCAGAGCCGTGAGGACGCCTATGAACAACTAGACGGCGAGTTTGGCGCTTACATGGCCGAGGGTTTGCCTGAGACTGTAGGCATCCGCTCTCTGCGCTGGGGCGAGAGTGCCATTCGCTGCCTTTCCTCTAACGTGCGCCCCATCCTGACTCCCGCCGACTGTAAGGGCCAGAAATTCCGCGTCATGGAGGCTGCCATCGACATGGCCATCATAGAGGCTCTTGGTGGTTCCCCCACCCCCATGGCTTTCAATGAACTGTACACCGGCTTACAGCAGGGTACTGTTGACGGCCAGGACAACGGGCTGGTCATGACCTACAGTATGAAGTTCCATGAGGTCCAGAAGTACTATACTGTTTCTGAGCAGTATTTCCTGGCCAATGGATTTATCGTGTCCGAGATTTTCTGGCAGAGCCTGCCCGATGACCTGAAGCAGGTCGTACAGGACGGTGCCGACTACGCTATGGAGAAGGGCCGCGAGATTGTGGTGCAGCAGGAGGCCGAGTTTACCCCTATTATGGAGGAGGCCGGTATGGAGATTACCTATCTGACTGATGAGCAGAAGGCCGCCTTTAAGGAAGCCACTTCCACCGTGTGGGATCGCATCGATGAACTGGTGCAGGACGAGAAGGCTATTGAAATGGCCGAGACTTTGTATGCCCGCTGATTTTTCCTTCAGAAACTAATATTTGATTAGCACATAAGTGCATCTAATAACAGGGGGCTGCCAATTGGCAGATTACTCCACGCTGAATGGCAGCCCCATTTCCATCGCTCCTATTTCAGAGGAGACAAGAGGGGTTTCAATATGTTGAAAAAAATATGGTACCACTTGGAGGAGTTCATTCTTCTCCCCATTCTAGTTTTTCAGCTTGGCCTGATCTTTGTCCAGGTTGTCCTGCGTTACGGATTCAGCTACTCTCTTTCCTGGTCGGAAGAATTGGCCCGCTATCTGTTCGTCTGGCTGATGTGGCTGGGCGTAAGCTATGCTGCCCGCAACCGCACTCACCTGAGGGTCACTATGATTCGAGATAAGCTGCCCACCAAGGTCGGCGCCGCCCTGGAGCTGATCGTTACCCTGGTGTGGCTCGCCTTTGGCATTTGGGTTGTATATAAAGGCATTCAGATGGTGCAATCTATCCTACAGTTTAAGCAGGTTTCCGCCGCCCTGAAGCTACCCATGCAGTATGCTTACGCCGGCGTACCTGTTGGCGCCAGTCTGATGTGTCTGCGCCTCATTGAGAATCTGTACCACGACTACATATCTCCCATGACCTGCCGCAAGGCGGTTCCCGCAGATAAGGAGGCCGAAGCATAATGGAATCCGTTTTGATCTGTGTTGTTATCGTATTTGTCTGTTTAATGCTCAGTCTCCCCATTGGTGTGTCTCTGGGCCTGGGCACCGCGGTAGCTATGGCCACCGCTGCCACCACCCCCACGATCCTAGTGGCTCAGAAGGCATTCTCAGGTCTTGACTCCTTTCCCCTGATGGCTGTTCCTTTCTTCATGCTCGCCGGCAACCTGATGACTACCGGCGGTATTGCCCGCCGCATCGTGCATGTGGCCGACCTGTTGGTAGGTAAGGTCACCGGAGGTCTGGGCATGGCCACCATCGCCGCATGTATGTTCTTCGCCGCTATCTCCGGATCCGCTCAGGCCACTGTGTCCGCCATGGGTGCTATGATGCTGCCCGAGATGGAGAAGCGAGGCTATGATAAGGCCTTTGCCACCGGCCTGACCGCCACTGCGGGCACCATCGGTGTCATCATTCCTCCGTCCATCCCCTTCGTCATATACGGTGTGGCCACCGGTGCTTCCATCAGCCACCTGTTTATTGCCGGATTTGTCCCCGGCTTTCTAATTGGTGGTGCCCTCATGGCCGTGTGCTACTACTTCTCCAAAAAAAATGGCTATAAGGGCAGCACCGAGAATAGCGCAACCGGCAAGAGTGCTACTCAGATCATATTTAGCGCCATTCCCGCCCTCTTGGCCCCCGTCATCATCCTGGGCGGTATTTACGGCGGTGTGTTCACCCCGACTGAGGCTGCTGTCGTCGCCACCGTTTACTCCATCATCGTAGGTATCTTCGTGTACCATGAGTTAACTTGGCAGTCCTTCCTAGACTCCCTGCGGGCCACCGCCGACATGTGCGGTCTGACCGCTCTGGCTCTAGGCTTCTCCATGTCCTTTGCCAACTTCCTGGCCATGCAGCAGATTCCCCAGAAGCTAGCTTCCTGGATGACTGCTACCTTCAGCGAGGGCTGGATGGTCCTGGCCTTCATCCTCGTAATCCTGCTTATTGTAGGCTGTTTCGTGGACAACATATCTTCTTGCTTGATCCTGGCCCCCGTTCTGTTGCCCGTAGTTAAGGCCTACGGCATTGGCGATGTCCACTTTGGCATCATCATGACCGTGGCTCTGGCCATCGGTTTCGTAACCCCACCTTACGGCTGCAACCTGTTCACCGCCTCTGCCATCGCCAAGCTATCCATTGAGCGGATTGCCAAGGCGGCTATTCCTTTCATCATAGCCATGTTCATCTGCCTGCTACTGATTACCTATATTGAGCCCATCTGTATGACGATGGTGCGCATGCTGGGCTAATTGCTTCCTGCGGATAGAACAAGAAAGAAGTCTGCTATGAATCAGAAATATATCACCGTTGACATTCCATCTTCTAAAAAAAACTACCCTCTCCGCATTCCTGACAATGGTCGTGTGATGGTTGCCAGCACGCCTGAGTTCCACGATCTCCCCGATCAGAAGGATCTGGTCAGGGAGGCCCTGGATAATCCCATCGGAACTTCCCGAATCGAAGAGATGGTCAAACCAGGAAACAAGATTTGCATCATCAGTGACGACGTGACCCGGCCTACCCCGGTTTACCTAGTATTGGAAGAACTTCTTCCCCGGTTACTGAACGCTGGAATTGAAAAGAAGGATATCTGCTTCGTCATGGCTTTAGGTAGCCACCGCCGCATGACCCGCGAAGAGATGGCGATCAAGTTGGGACAGAACATTGTGGATGAGTACACCGTGTTCAACTCTGAGTTCAGCGACCCCGAGCTGCTGGTCGAGGTGGGTACCAGCCAGATGGGCACTCCTATCCGGGTATTCAAGCCGGCTATGGAGGCCGATTTTCGCATTGCCATCGGCAACATTATCCCACATGGCTGCATGGGCTGGTCCGGCGGTGCCAAAATCCTGTATCCCGGCATCACCTCGGAGGATATCGTGTCCGAATTTCATGTAATGCAGGGCTTTCAGGACGGCATCGTGTATGGCATGGACAACTGCCCGGTGCGGCTGGCTGTGGAGGAGTGGACCAAGAACATCGGTCTGCATTTTATCATCAACACCTCCCTCACTGGCGAATTCAAGATCTATAAGGTCGTAGCGGGAGACTATGTTCAGGCCCATCGCACCGGTGTAGAAAACAGCAAAAAGACGCTGGGCGTTCCCATCAAGTGCCGCCCCAATATTGTGGTGACTTCCTCCTACCCCACCGATCAGGATATGTGGCAATGCACTAAGGGTATATATGGCGGCGGCCGCGTTATCTCTGAGGGAGGCACTATAATTGTTCTAGCCCCCTGCGTGGAGGGTGTTGGCCCTCACAAAACGTTTCCGACCAATTTGGGCCTACTCAATGGCGTTCCGATACTTCAGGCGCGTATCGACGCCAAGGAGACCGGAGAAGATCTGCTGTCCATGGCCGTTGGCGTTAGCATCGCCAAGCTCCATAAATACTGTACCGTCCACTGGCTAACCAACGGCTGTTCCGAGGAGGAGGTCAAGCCCAGTAAGTTTATCTGGCACCGAGAAGACGATATTCAGGCTGTCTTTGACCAAGTCTACGCCCAGTACGAGGATCCTGATGTACTGATCATCCCAATCGGCGGCGAGACGCTCCCATATCTGGTAGAGTAAGGCCGCTGCGTACCATAGAAAGCGAGGAAAAATATGAATACACAATATCCCAATCTGCTGAAACCAGGAAAAATTGGTCGTCTGGAGCTTAAAAACAGGGTAGTTGTGACCCCTGTTGGCCTGTTCTATGCCGAATCTAACGGCGAGGCCGGAGACCGCTTCTGCGCCTATATGGAGGAGCGGGCCAGAGGAGGTGCCGGCCTGATTATGACTGGTATTGTTACCATCGACTCCACGTGGGGCAAACTCAGTCCCAACGAGCTGGTACTGGAAAACCGCGCTCAGGCTATGTCGTACTCCCATCTGGCCAGCATCATTCACAAGTACGATGCCAAGCTGATCCTCCAGCTCTACCATCCCGGTAAGTGCACCTCCGTGGCCAATCTGAATGGCGAGATTCCCTGGTCCGCCTCCCCCACCAAGGCCAACGACGGAACCATAACCAAGGAGATGACCAAGAAAGACATCCAGTATATCATTGACCGCTACGTCAACGCCGCTCGTCTGGCCAAAAACGCCGGTGTGGATGGCATTGAAATCCATGCCGCCCATGGCTATCTGCTGGGGCAGTTTCTCACTCCCACCATCAATAAGCGCACCGACGAGTACGGCGGCCCTCTGGAAAACCGTATGCGGATCATCGTAGAAATCTATGATGCCATCCGAAAAGAAGTAGGCAAAGACTTTGTAGTGGGCATCCGCATCTCCGCTGATGAATATGTGGAGGGCGGAAACACCCTGGAAGACGGTGTGGAGATGGCCAGAATCTATGATGAGATGGGCATGGATTTTATTAACGTCAACTGCGGCCTGCAGGAGTCCTCTCAGTTCAACCGGGAGCCCCCCTCCTTCCAGCAGGGCTGGAAGAAACACCTGGCAAAGGCCATTACCGAGGCGGTCAACTGCCCCGTCATCGCAGTGAATACCATTAAGAAGCCCGACTTTGCCGAATCCCTCCTGGCTGAGGGTGTCAGCGATTTCGTTGGTCTGTCCCGTGGTCACCTTGCCGACCCTCACTTCACCAAAAAGGTGATGGAGGGACGGGAGTGTGAGATCCGCTCCTGCATCAGCTGCTTGGTGTGTATGCAGACCCAGGTCAGCGGGGTGCCCCCGGTCTGCACTGTCAACCCTGCTCTCGGCCGTGAACGTGAGTTCGCCCACATGGAGCACAACGGCAACGGGCGCCCCGTGGTGGTGATAGGTGGTGGTCCCGGCGGCCTGGAGGCCGCTCAGGTTCTATCCCGGCGCGGCTATACCGTCACTCTGTTTGAGAAGGAAGACCTCTTGGGTGGCCAACTAAACTACGCAGAGAAGCCCCCAAAGAAGAACAAGATCACCTGGCTCAAGGAGGGCCTGATTACCCAAGTCCAGAACGCCGGTGTCAATGTGGTGTTGGGTAAGGAAGCCACTGTGGACGACATTAAGGCGCTGAATCCTGTGGGCGTGTTTGTCTGCGCCGGCTCCACTCCCATCCGGCCTAGATCTATCCCCGGCATTCTCAACGCCAACGTCTCCACTGTCCCCGAGGTGCTCACCGGCAAGGTTAACTTGGACGGCAAGTCTGTGGTCGTGGTTGGCTCCGGCCTAGCCGGTCTGGAGACTGCCTCTTTCTTGGGAAGTCGCGGTTGTAAGGTCTCTGTGGTAGAGATGCGATCCGTTATCTGCCCAGGCGTGTTTCCTCAAGTTGTGGCCGACGAACTACAGCAGTTGGAGAGTTACGGCGGTCAAGTTATGCCCGACCACAAGCTGGAGTCCATTGAGGATAATTGCGTCCACTTGTCCCGCTCCGACGGATCCCAGGTGACTCTGGATGCCGAGGCTGTGGTCCTGTCTATGGGTGTGGCGCCCCGTTGTGAGTTGGTAGCTCAGATCAAGGAGAACTTCGACCATGTGGTCGTAGTGGGCGATGCCAACAAGGAAGGCCGTATTCTGGAAGCTCTGTCTGACGGCTACTGCAAAGCATGGGTCTTCGACACCTGAGTAAAAGTGTATTTCTATCCCCGGCTTTATTCTGGGTGTGAAACCTCTTGTACGCTGGTAATTTTTCAAATATTTTTTCCTACTTCTACTAAGCTACAGTAAATGCCACAACCCTACTAGATCAGGATTTTATTAAAACGCAGAGGGAAAAATCCTAGTAAAAAAGCCGACGTTCAGCAGGAATAAAGGCCAAAATATGACGATTTCTCCTCCAAAACCCCGTTCCATGACGAGCATGAAACGGGGTTTTTCTTTTGACCATACCTCAGCACAAAAGGGGGACTCCTGATTTACCGAATTGTGTCTAGATCATTGTATTGATTGCATAACAGTCCATTGTCTGGTAGTGAATCATAAGATCTTAGAGCAACCACTGACTTCAGGCTGTATATTGCGACTTATAGTTTAGAAGACCATCCTTTACAATTTGCTTTCCCAAAGATCGCCCGTTTTCTGTCGTAGGAAACGAATCCTGCTATTTGTGAAGTTAACATTTTAAAACGACAAAGCGGCAGTGTTATCAATCGGATATCGTAACGAGGCAGAAGCATGTCAATCTCATAATTTTAGATTCCAGCAGGTGTGGCTGGGTCTATAGAACTTTTAACTGACGTCATTTCGTCTACGGAATACACGGTTTGGGAAGGCGAATTCCTTTTTCAGACTGTTCTATGTGCTGGTCCAACCATTCCCGGCGATAGAGATAGATACAAGCTTGATTATTGTTTACACAGCCCTCCGGGTATACACAGCAAAAATGATCGTTGTGGCCACAATTTTTTAGCGCATGATCATATTGCTCATCAAACCAGAGCATATGAAGGACTCTATTTAACTCTCTTAAACTCAGGCATGTTGTAGGGGCATTGTTGCACTTCTGGTCGCTGACAAATATAGTGGCGGTGTCATCCAGTCGACCCAACAGATGGCCCGGACTCCCTCCCACATTGTCCGGCGAACTGCGTACTCTGATCATAGGCATACAACTACTCCTCTGGAGTCGCAGCCCTTAAACCCTCATATTCATCATCGCTCACGTCCCTTATCTGGCTCACTTGGCTGTTCAGTAACCCGTTATTTTTTATCATTTAACATTCCAATTTCTGTTTGGCACGTTTCAATAATTCTTTTTTCCACCATAAGATTGGAGTGGTAGTAGCCCCAATAATAGTAGTCATCCCTTGGCAGGCCTGTGTCCAAACATGAACTGCTCTGTACTGCTCACGTCCAGTACAAACTCCACATTTCCGACATGGATGGAGTCGGTAATTATAGCTGGCGTTCATGCGGCTGCCTATATCAGCGGTCCTCCCCGTGGTAAGATTTTTACTCTGACGAAGTTCTAGGCGACGCTTTGCCCACCTTGGTAAATCATCCGATGTTCTTGTCCTTGTTTGCCTTTCACAGCCCTCGATGGTAATGGCCGCATTGGAGATATCCTGAAGTATAGGGCCAGTCTATACGAGTTTTCTCCTCCTGCTTCGCCACACGCACACCGAGCAACGCCACAGTGGAGGCATTCACTGCTGAGTGTTCACGCCGTCCGCCAAAACACAGTTCTCTTCCCCATTGAGATTAGTCTTATAGACGATTTTATAGCTACTAGAATCTTCCATGTTCCGGTGTTGGCTTTGGTAGTAAACTCCACGTCTTTCCTACGGTGTTGTTATAGCAGTGGAGGGTCTGCGCGGCGTTGGGATTGGTGGGGACGGTCTGGCTGTCCAGTTCGATGGTGTATCTAGGCACGCTCTCCAATCCGGTCTCAATGGCGGTACCTGTGATACCAGACGGAGTGATCTTTCCCGTGGAGTCGGAATAATAGATATCGTTGCTGAATAGGGTGCCCCCGGAGTTTCCCACATACTGGCCGTTAGCGTGTTTAATCTCAAACTTGACACCCTCCAGAGGAATGGTTTCTGTGCCGTTCCGCCCCCACTTTTCAACAATCAAGTTCCCTAGGGGCTGGTTGCGGAATTCCACCATGACCCGTGACCGTCTGCCCCGCCTTAACCTGAATCGTTTGGGGCGTACCGACCAACAGGTAGCCGGTCCTGGCCCTGGGTTCCTTGACAACCAGCGCTATGCCCTCAACCAGAATGGCTCTGGCGGAATATGTGATAAAGTAGCGGCCGCCGTCGCCTACCACCTTCTGCTCTTGGCTGGAGAGGCAAACCGTTTGAGGGAATGTGTCGATCATGTGGGATCCTTCGCTGGAACAACTCCTCAATGGTGAAGGTACCGGCTTTACAGCCCGTCACGATGAAGGATGCGTTCTCTGAGGTCCGGTAGGTGCCGGTCAGAATTGTTCCAAACGCTGGCTATAATGTCCTCGTGGAAGTTGGTTTCGTTTGCCATGGTCAGGAACACACCACCGATCTTCAGCTACGGGTTGATCTGACGCTGGACGTTCCGCACCGTCCCCACCAGTTCCGTCATATCCTCCGCCGCCAGCTAGTCCGCTTGGACGGGGACAAGCACATAGTCCAACGCAGGCAGGGCGTTAATGGCCAGTATACCCAGCGAAGGACGGTAGTCCAGCAGAACATAGTTATAGTCCCGCCTTATGCTGTCTATATACCACCGCAGCACCGTTTCACGGCTCATCATGTTCACCAGGCCTGCCTCTACGGCGGACAGTGTTTGGTTCCCCGGCACAAAATCAAAGCCCTCATGGTGGTACATGATCTCCGGGCGGCCGCAGGGCATTGTCCCCGATACCATTTGGCAAGGGTGAGGGGCAGTTCATGGGGCTTGCGCTGGCCCAGCATCTCGGTTAGGTCGCCCTGGGGGTCCACATCCAGCAACAGGACTTTCTTTCCCTCCAGCGCAAAGCCGGCTCCCAGGTTGTAGACGGTGGTGCTTTTTCCGACACCGCCCTTCTGATTTGCTACGCTGATTACCTTTGGTTTAGCCATTTGGAGGTTCCCTCCCCTCATAGATTTAGCCGCCTGCGGCGAAACAGACGGCTATGTAGGCTTTGAGTCAGGACAGGGGAAATAATTGCGTCTGTTAACTGGGGCAAAAAGAGCGCCGCTTCATTCAGGAAATGATTCGGCGCACTATATATGTCTGCAATATAAACAGTATTCAGTTATGACAAAGCAGGTTAAATTAGGAGCAAAAAACAGATGGATTGTTTGGTATCGGGGACCTCTGGAGCGGGTAATAACTGCCCATGACGGCCTCCCCTAAGGCCTAGCCCAAATCGACTTCTTTCGCTCTGTTATTTAGCCCATATTTAACCGCAAAAGCAGGGCCAGATTGGGCTAAATCAGGTTAAAACCAGGCAAAGACTGTCAGAGGTTTCTAAAAAGAAAAGCCCCGGAAAATCGCAATTTTCCGGAGCTTTTGAACGTTTTTGATATAAAATCAGCGTTTGCTGAACTTCAAGAGCCCTGTGCTGGCCCTGCCAAACATCCAGTGATTTCTTCGCTTTCCACCTGATTTTTGGCTTAATACCACGGTTTTTCTGCACATCAGATTCTAATTTTCCTCCTCGTGCATGACGCACGAAAAGCAGGTTTTGCTCCTTATGTGTGCCTTGCGTATCGCTGCCCAGGGCAACGCAGGACAACAGTAGGGAAAGAAACTTGGTTGCTGTTCTTGTCTTCACCTCAAAATTAAATTCACACACGGAGGACAGCATAATGGAGAAATACATTTTCGATCAGTGCAATGACCTTTGGTATGAACTCCAGGGCGACTACTATATCCCCTGCTTAGCGTTGGATGAAGCTGGGACATCTCCTATTGGTATGTGGGGCAGGAAGCACCAGCAATACCTGAAAGAGCATCGTCCTATGCTCTATTCCGACCTAGTTCTCAGCGGAAAGTTGTACAGCTATTTGGCCGATATTGACACTCAAGCACGAAACAAACTCCACCTGCTCGTAACACGGCTGGCAGAGAAAGAGGGTATCAATGAGCAGCTGAAAGCGCGGGATCAGATGGCATGGGTCGGAGCCATGAACAACATCCACAATCGTGCAGAGGAAATCATCCTCCAAGAGCTGATCTATGGGGAGGATACCGTATGAGACTTCTTGAAGAATTTTGGTATGGCAACATTGAACCAACCGAATACGACACAAACGCCTGCAAGGAATACAAGGAAGTGCTTCACCTGATTACCCGAAATGAAGAAAAGCTTCAGGCAACCATGACGGATGAACAGAAAGAACTGTTCTCTCGATATACGGACGCCGTTCGTGAGTATCAGACCATGACAGAGTGCCTACTGTTCCAGAATAGCTTTAAGCTGGGGGCTAGGTTAATGTTAGAGGTCATGGAAGAATAAAGGGAAATAGGGTATAGGAACAGCCGAGCATCTGTTATGCTCGGCTGTTCTATTTTCCATTAATATGCCATTACAATTAGTAACGATATAATGATATTAAATTGACTTTTAATGATTTTTATGATAAAATTCAAGTCAGTAAATTAAAAAGGTGGTACATATGGCGGTACAGTACACAAAACTTTGGAAAATACTAATTGATAAAAAAATGAAACGAACAGACCTAATTACCACAGCTGGGATAAGTGCTAATATTCTTGCAAAATTAGGAAAAGATGAGTTCGTTTCAATGGAAAGCCTCGAAAAAATATGTAAAGCACTTAATTGCAATATCGGTGATATAGTTGACTTTATTTTTGAAGACACACATATTTAGGGGTAAGAAAAATGGAAAAGCAGAAAAAACAGGCTTTTCGTGCAGAAATGCCTTATGATTTAATGTATCAAGCCTCACGCAAAGAAGCAAGCAGAAAAAAACCAGTATTCTTTATTCATAAATACTTTGCACGTAGAATAACAGCAAATTTTAGAATGGCTCTTTTAGGTTTCATGGCAAATGCAGACGACAATATTTTTGAAAAATTTTACAACAATTCTTCAGATAGTTGCCTAAATCCGAACCTTACTATGCTCGATCCGTTTATGGGCGGTGGAACAACAATTTTTGAAGCTTTAAGGTTTGGATGTAACGTAATAGGAAACGATTTACAGCCACTATCATTGTTCGTCACCAAGGCATTAGTTGAACATATAGATGAAAAAGCTGTTAGTAATACACTGAAAAAAATGGAATCCAATGTTGGGCAGAAAATAAAGCAATTTTATCATACACAATGTCCAGAGTGTGGAAAAACAGCTGATTTAATGTATGCTTTTCATGTGAAAAAAGCAAAAACAAATACCTCATGTAAGGAGCACAGATTTTTCTCTAGTTTTGTAATAGCGTATAAAAAAGATGAATTCACTATCGTTTGCCCCGAATGCGGTAAACTCCATATGACTAAATTCCAAAATGGCATTTTCAAGTGTGAATGCGGATGGAAGCTTCATTCTCCAAAGGATAGTTATATAAAAAGCGGTGTATTCCATTGCCCACACTGTGAGGAAGAAAAACTATTAAGTGATTATGACATAGAATGTGGTTATCCTTTCGACACAGATATTGTGGCAATCGAGTATTACTGTCCTAATTGCCATGCGCATGACTACAAAGCACCAGATGACCAAGATATAGCTCTTTACCATCTTGCATGTGAAACATATCTCCAAGAAAAGGACAACTTACCAATTCCGCAGCAAGCAATCCCTGAGGGCTATAACACAAAGCAAATCATCAATCACGGGTATCGATATTTTAAAGATCTTTTCAATCCAAGACAATTACTGTGTCTGGGATACTTGCTTGAAGAGATCAATCATGTTGACAATAAAAACGTTCAATTGTGGCTTCAGCTGGCTTTTTCCGGAATGTTGGAAATGAACAATATGTTTTGCAGATATCAGCAAAATGCATATAAGATTAGCAATATATTTTTTAACCACGCATACGTTCCTATTGCAATGCCTGTCGAAAACTGTGTATGGGGAACAAGACTTGGTACAGGAACGTTTATCAAAACGGTTCAAAAAATTCTACGAGGGAAAAAATTTAATACTAACATTTACGATTTAGCTGTTAAAAGGCTTTCTAGTGGTCGATATGATTCGATTCAAGTAAAGAGTGATGATAAGGTCATTGCATATCCTGTAGATGACATATCTATGCTTGATAGTAGTCACCCGGTATTAAGATGTGGCGATTCAAGAAACCTTGATTTCATCCCAAATGAATCTGTAGATCTAGTTCTTACTGATCCTCCATACGGTGCAAATGTTATGTATTCAGAATTGATAGACTTCTTTCATGTATGGAATTATTATAGTTCTTTAGCAGACGAGATGGGTTTTACGGAGCCTTTATCGCCGAAAACAAATGAAATCATTGTAAATACTGTTGCCGGGAAAGACTTCACCTATTATCAAAATGGTATTCAGTCAGTTTTTGAGCAATGCTATAAAAAACTTAAAAGCGATGGATACCTAGTATTTTCTTTCCACGATAAAAGCTTGGAGAGCTGGCTATCTGTTTTGGAAAGCATTTATTCAGCAGGATACAATCTTGTTAAAGTATATCCTATGCAATCTGAAACGAGAACAGGCGCTCATACATCAAATAAAAATTCTATAGGCATAGATATTATGTTGGTTAACCAAAAAACAGATCGAGGTAATATTCAGCTCAAGCTCATTACTAGTGATTTTCTTGACGAGGTTGTTAAGTCAGCCCGAAAACAGGTTATCTCGACATTGGAACGGCTTCAAAATGTAGAAGCCGAAATCACAATTCCGGATATTCAGAACATTGCAATTGGAGAGTTTTTTGTGCAATTAAAGAATTATTCTGACTATGATAATCTTACCAAAATGGCTATCATTAATACTCTTAGAGGTTTCCTCGATAGTATAGAAGGTCTTGCACAAAGCTTTGATGTGACAAAACGGCGCAATGGTTGGTGGTCAGAGCTTTACAGGGAAAAATGGAATATATAAAATAACAGTGCCGGAGAGTGGCTTCAAGCCACTCTCCGGCACTGTTATTTCTCTTTGCCCTTACGTTTGTGAGATTTCTTGTATTCATAGATAAGTTTGAGCTTATGATCTCGTGCATCCTTATCTAATTTTGCTTGTTGTCCGGTTTCTTTCTTCTGCGGAACCCAATCTTCATGATCAATCCATCCAAAGCGTATTTTTTTAATTTGTGGATCATGATTATCATCGGTGTACTTTTCAAAGTTTACACCAATGTAATATCCTTCTTTCTTCTTACCTGAGTTGTTTTCGCTGTTCTTCTGTCCATAACTACGATTCCCATAAAGATTAGTACCATCAGAAGAGGTCTTTATTTCTATAGACAACTCATCATTTGGATTATAAACTACATCTTTTTCAGACTTCACTTTTCCTTTACGAAAATGCTCCGGATGTTTTTTGGCAAGCGTAACAGGGATCAATTCATGTAGAAATTCTCCCATAACTTGAGGTTCTGGAAAGACATCAACACCAATTTGAAGTTCCCCACCAATCTTAGTCTGCTTTGTTTTTTCCCATGCTTCCTGAACACTTTCAATTATATCTTTTTCAGAAACAGGGTATTTCTTTACAATTTCATCCGTAATGTCAGCCCATTCTTTGACATCATGCCCGTCGTAAGGAGACTTCACACTTGCTCCTACCTTTCTTCTATAACTTAGCCAATAAGTGATATTTGGGGACCCTTTACACAGAGTACAAGAGTTTAAGTTTATGATCTCTGGCATCTAGAGCTAACGATGCCTGTTGGCCTGTTGCCGCAGCCTGTGCATGCCAGTCTGAGTGGTCGATCCAACCGAAACGAATTTTCTTAATCCTCGGATTATGGTTGCTTTCGGTGTACTTTTCGAAATTCACAGTAATATAGTATCCATATTTCTTTTTACCTGAATTGTTCTCGCTATTCTCCTGTCCATAACTACGATTTCCAAAAATATTTGTAGCATTAGAAGATGTTTTTATTTCTACAGAATAGCAATCGTTCGGAATGTAAACAATATCCTTCTCGTCCTTTGAACACTCTTTGCGCCAAATTCCGGGATACTTGTGCGCAAGTATGACAGGAATCAGCTCATGCAAATAGTTTCCCATAATTTGAGGGCTTGGGAATATATCTACACCAATTTGCAATTCTCCACCGATTTTGGTAATTTTAATTCTTTCCCATGCATCCAAAACTGCATCAACAATTTCTTCCTCGGAAAGCGGATGTTCCGCAATAAGATCTTCTGTAATTTTGTCCCAATCGCTAACAGAGTAGCCTTCGTAAGGGGATTCCATAATGTATACTCCTTTCATTTAAGTCCTTCAAATAATTCGCTTAATGAAACATTCAAGCCATCTGCAATTTTTTTGATATTACATATCGAAATATTCCTTTTTCCAGCCTCCACAGACGCCAGATATGTTCTGTCCATATCGATTTGAAGTGCAAATTTTTCTTGGCTTATATCACGCTCTTTGCGAAGAGATTGTATTCTTTTCCCAAGCTCTTCCTGAATCATTGTGAGTAGTCCTCCATTGAACTCGAATTATTTACAGTATAAAATTTAGATGATTATAGGACAACGGATTATAAGTCACAATTGGTTTCTACTTAACATAAAAGGGACGTCCTTTCGGACGTCCCTAAATTAGATTCTTGTATTGCCATTAATGCGGGGGATCTATTTCTCCTTTTACTGCAACTCTTTCCTTCCTTCTTGGAAACAGCTTCCATAAATTATTACGGGAAATCACCTCTTCGTAGCCATGGAGCTTACTGCGAAGCTCACAATTTTCTTTGCTCAATTCCCCTATACGCAACTGACCACGAACAGACTTGTACTCTGCTAGCTCTGCGGTCAATGCAGCGACCTTTGCCTTCAACTCACTTATCATTTTCATCGCTGCATCCAAAGCTTTTTGCAGCTTGGATTCCTTGCGCTCCTGGACATAAAACTTCTTTGCCGCAGCTGCCAGATTTTCATATTCAGAATGATCCAGCATAACTTTAGAGGAAAACGGAACTGCATGGGGTTCTATTTGCTCCACTTTCTGAACGGCAATCTGCTGTTTTTGAATCTTCTCAATCTTCTTTTCCAGAGAAGCTGCCTGCTGCTCTTTCTGTTGTGTTTGTGCTGTGAGTTGTTCCAATCGCTCCTGTTCCCGCTCCACCTTGAACTGCATCACGGTCAAGTGTTCCTCGGAGCTGCCTCGTTCTCCACGCTCCACATCCGTATATCCGGCGTTTCTCATAGCCCGAAAGAAATCGTCCTGGAGGACGCCGTAAGACTTCCGCAGCACCGGCTTTCCATTCTTCCGGAGAATGAGCGCCCCCTGCTCGTCCAATGCCGGTTTAGACAGCCATTTTTTACTGCTGCTCACCTGCATAATCGTTTCCTTGACGGTTCCCACAAGTGATCTGTCTTTGCACCTCTTGGACCAGAGGATCTGCTTCTCCACAACCGGAACATAGACCACATGGAGATGATAATGGAATACATCCTGCCCCAGTGCTTCGGACATGGCCCGGTTACGCTCATCAGCGTGCATGACGGCAGAGAGAATATACTGTTCGCCACCCACGATCTCTACGGCTGCCCTGTAAGCGTCCTCATAAAATCGCTTGGCAAACTCATACCCGCCATGGTTATAGAAGTAGGCGGAGTTTACATCAAAAATCAGTTCCCCGTAAAGGTTGGCGTCTGATTTCAGACCACGGGTGGAGATTACACCGTCTTTTTCCATCTGAGCAAACATCTCTGCATATCCGGCGGTAGGTTTCTTAAAATGGATGTTCTCAGGGGTGTGTTCTGGTATAATATCTGGGTTGGTATAGGATTCCTTTTCTCGTTCGTTGTGCCGCTGGGCATTTCCGATTTTGGCGGCAGTCAGGTTTACGTTTCTTGCACTGGTACGGTCAATCCCGTCGTTTCTCGCCATAGAGCTCCTTTCACGTTTGTACGGCCTGCGGGCCGGGGCGCACTTCCTGCGGAAGTGTAATAACCCACTATGATACTTTCATCCTGCGGCTGCAAAGTATCGTGGGCTCTCCGAGGGGGATGCGGCTCCTGCGGGAGCCTCCCTGACTTGCGTGTGCTATCCACACAGCAAGTCAGGTGTGTCCGGCATCCTTGCTTCTGTAAGCAATCCTGCCGCCCACGGTTCGGGAAAATCCACCGGATTCTCCCGAACCATCCATCTCCAAATCTGCGGATTTTTCGATGGGGACGGTGGTGCGATACCAGAGTATAACTCTGTGCAGGAAATGCAATAAATGCAGAAAATTCCGGTTTCATGCTGCGGGGTTCACAATGATTTTCACATCGGCTGGTCTGCCTACCGACTGGCGTTCCGGTTCTTCCAGCCGAATGTATCCATGTCCCTCCAGCAGTCCCAGCGTCGGAAAAATCTCCTCCGTTTTCTTAAAGAACTTCCCCCGGCACATCTGAAAAAGCTCAGAACGTTTGATCACCGATACGTTCTTCTTTTTCAGCTTTGCCAAGACAAATTTGGCTTTCTGGATGGTTAAGTCAGTGCCCATCATGGAATAGGCGTAGGTGGAATGAGCCAGAAAGTATTTGCCGATCTGAATCGCCTTGCTCATCGTAGAAGCGGTCACTTCTGCTTTGTCATCTTCCATATCAGCACAGTGCAACAGTCCCGCAATCCGGAGTACGGCACCGATATATTTGCTTGCCCAATCGGAAATTGCCTGCCCCTCGCCAACCAGAAACTTCTCATGTTCCTGAAAGTAATCGGCCATCAGGTCAAAGGCTTTTTCTGAAAGGTGTACCGTCTGGGCATCTCCACCAATCGGCAGAGCCATCAGGCGAAAAATCAAGCTGCGGTAAGCGGCGATTACCTCGGGCGGGATTGGCTGGGTACGAAAGACCCGGCTGCCAATTCTGGACGGTGGGGACGCATACAGGAAGCGGGCAATCAAGCCCCGCCCGGTCATGGTGGTATTGGACATGATTTCATCCAGCACACTGGGCTGAATAGAGAGGATAGCCGACAGTGCCGGGTGCATGATGCACTCTGCTTCACGGGTCATTCGATCCACATAAATGGCATCTCCACAATGACCTTTCAGCCAGACATCAATGTTGGATTTGTTGGAATACCATCCGGCCATGATGTCAAAGATGCCGCCCTCGGTGGAGATCACGGAGAACACTCCGTTGTTGGCTGCCATCAAGCTGGTCAGAGCTTCACTGGAACAATCGTCGGCAAAAAAGCGAACCGGCTTTCGTTCTGGAGTTTCTTCCAGCTGTTCCTGAAGCTGCCGTAGTTCCAGCTCCATTTCCCGGCTTTCCTTGCGCTCCAGCTTCTTTTGTAGACCGGAGATCTGGCGCTCCAAAGATTCCCGCTGCAAATGGTTTTCCCGTATTTCCATGCTGTGCGCCTTGTTATATTCCTGCTCATACTCATAGAGGAATGTGGTCATATCCCGCATGACGCTGGACTTTCGCTCCCCCGGTGCGGCGATCACCACTGTGTACAAGCTCAAAGGCTCACAGTATCCTGGCGTTCCCTCTATCTTGTATTTCCCTTGTAAGCAGGTTGCCAGCACACCCAGGCTGATCACCGCTGCCATATCCGGGGCAGTCTGACTGTGTTCGGCCACCGCACTCACATAATTCCGAATCACATCCGGGAGAGCGTCTACCGGAAATGCAGGCAGATCACTCCACTGTGGCGTCAGCGGAACAATAGGTTGAAAAACCGGTGACGGCTCCGCTTTTGGAGTGTAGATTTCCCGGCAATGCTCGATTGCCTTCTGAATGGTGATTGCACCATACGTTGTGCCGGATTGCTGCCGGTCCCATTTATCCCGCATCAATCCCGACTGCCGGAACATAGTGTCCATCTTGGCAGCATCCCGTCCTGTCCAAAAGGCGAGATGACTGCACAGCGCCAGATCTGCCTCTGATGGGGACGAATATCCCTCCAGCGAACCGTTCCAAAGGGCTGTGAACGCTGCCCCATTCTTACTGCTTTTTGCCAGTTGCAGAAGCTGCTCCACGCTTAAATCAGAGTTTTTTGCATTTATTGCATTTTCTGCGCCTATCTCTGGCCTGCGCATGAACTTGTCCAGTAACACTTGCAGCTCCTGGGTCCGGTCACCATACTCATAATCCTCACAGCGGTTTCCGGTCACGGTCACATATTTGTTGGTTGCTCCTGCCACATAAGCCTCGATTCCGGCCTGATGGTTCATAATGTAGAATCGCTTGGTATCATACTGAAAGCCCTTTGCCGAAAAGAGGATGTGCAGACCGTTGCCGCTGGGACTGTACTCGGTATAGCTGTGCATTAAGGCCACAATTTCTGCGGCAGTCTGGGTGTAATAGCCGCTGTCCGAAACGCAGTTGTCTAGGTCAATCGCACAGATTCCGTTGAAAATGCCAATTCCGATGCCATCATATCCGCTGGCCTGCACTGCCGTTTTATAAGGTACAAAGCTGGAAGGCTCATTGCTTCTCGCTCCCAGACCGGTTTCCGGCTGGTATGGCACCTTCGTTTTCCTCCCACTCCATTCCTCGTACTTCCAGCAGCAGAACAGACCATTTTGTATGATGCTGTCTGGTAAAGCTGTCAAATTCTGTTCCTCCTTAAACAATTGTTGAATTTTGCAGCTGTCGTGTTATAATATCCTAGCTGAGTGATAGTCACACGGCAGCTGCCGTTTGTACTGTCCGCCAAGAGTTCTCATCTGCCAGGATGAGGGCTCTTTTTTATGCGGTTTCCGGCTGGAAGTATCCAATTTCCTCCCACACCTTTCTGTCGGGGCAGTAGTAGTTGTACTCGTTAGAGTTTTCCAGCTTGATTGCATAGCCGAATTTCAGGATTCCCTGCTGCAAACCAATGCGCACATACTGGGCATCTTTGTGCATGGCGGCTGCAATCTCGGTGATGGGGACATTGCGTCCGGTGAAGGGCGGCAGTTCGACATAAACTTTCTTCTCCATGTGAATGACCTCCTTATTGCCGATATGCGAATTATTAGTTCGTGTTTTGATTATAAGCCATCCATGACAGCTTGTCAACACTAAATACGAAAAAATTATTCGTATTGCAACCTTGTAATTCGCACCGCTTCGTGTTACAATACAAACGAGGTGATGACAATGCACAACAACCCAGCCGAAATTGGCGAGAGAATCAAGGCAGCCCGCAAGGCCGCTCACTTGAGCCAAACAGAGCTGGCACAGCGTCTGGACAAGACGATGCGCACAGTTCAAAAATACGAAAGCGGTGAAATTGAGCCATCCATAGCGATGATCAATGCCATCGCCAAAATCTTAAACATATCTCCGGCAGACCTGATTGGCTACCAGAAACCCGAAATCCAGCTGGACAGCCTGTCTGATGTGATTGCGGTTCTTTACCAATTAAACAAGAAGGCCGGTATCCGGTTCGAGATCGATGTCCAGCGCCCGCCCCACAGCGAAGAATGGTCCTGCTCCCTGAAATTCAAAGGAAATGACCACTCCGCCGAGATGAATGATTCCCTGTGCCTGATTTTGGAAGAGTTCCGGGATGAGCGTGAAAAGTTGGAAACCTATTGGACCGATCAAGAATCCTTTGACCGCTGGATTGAAAAGGAACTGGCCTACTACGCAGATGCCAAGTTGCAGGACAAGGAAGTGGAAGTCCTCTCCGATTTGGAGCGCATTCAGCGGCGCAACGAACTGGATCGGCAGATGCTGGAGAAAATGAAAAAGGCCCTATGCAGTGAGGAAAACGGTAGGGTGGCACGTCAACCCTGAAACAGGAAAGTCTGTTCAGGAACAAATCACCATCGGCTATGCGGCAACCAGAGCAAAGGGGCTGCAAATGCTGGCAGAGTACAACAACAATCCCTTTGACATCAAGGCATCCAAAGCCACCTTCCAGGAGGTCTATGAACGCTGGTCAAAGGAGAAGTTCCCCACCATCTCCAAGTCAAACGTAAAAGGCTATGAGGCGTCCTATCGGGTGTGCGGAACACTTTACAACAAGGTGTTTCGGGACATTCGGCTGATGGACCTTCAATTTGTGGTGGACACCTGTGAGAAGAATTACCCCACTCTGAAAAAACTCAAGGGGCTGTTCAACCAGCTGTATGCCTACGCCATGAAAAACGATATCTGCAACAAGGATTACTCCGAGTTTGTGGATTTGAGCCGGTACAAGGATAAAAATCCAAACAAACGTGACCGGAACAAGTTCACAAAGGAGCAGATTGCCCGCCTATGGGAGCTTGCAGAGGACCCGTACTATCAGATCGTGCTGATGCTGATCTACAACGGCTGCCGCATCTCGGAGTTCCTCGACTTGAAGAAGGAAAACGTACATCTGGAAGAACAGTACTTCGATGTGATCGCCAGCAAAACCGAAAACGGCCTGCGGAAAGTTCCCATTGCCGACAAGGTACTGCCATTCTACAAAGCGTGGTACGAAGGTTCTCAGTGTGAATATCTGCTCCACACGCCAGATCAAAAGCACTTTGATTACAGGAACTACTACGACAGTTACTTCACGCCCCTGATGGAGCAGCTTGGATATGACCAGACGCCGCACTGTACCCGACATACCTGCATCTCCATGCTGACAGAGGCCCATGTAGACCAAACCATGATCAAGAAGATTGTCGGACACTCCGGTGCCATGACGCTCACCGAACATGTCTACACCCACCTGGATATTGAAACACTGGTGGAGGCAATCAACAAGATCTAAAAGGAAGAAGGAAAAGCCGTGCAGCACAAAAAAGCAGGAGATACGCTCCTTGCGGAACGATCTCCTGCTTCATAAGGCTTTTGTTTTTGCTTGCGATCCTTGTTCCTTGTATGCTCCTTGCTTGCTCCTTACAGAGAAAAACGAAACACTTTTGAGGAACTCTCACAACACCAAAACCATCCAATTTTCTGCAAAACAGCGTCCAAAGACGTACTGAGAAGCAGTGGAAATTATCTCTTGGGTAAGTGAGATTAGCGCTTGCTGAACTGAGGCGCGCGACGGGCGGCTTTGAGGCCGTACTTCTTGCGCTCCTTCATTCTGGGGTCGCGGGTCAGGAACCCGGCGGCCTTCAGAGCAGGGCGGTACTCCTCGTTGACCAGCAGCAGAGCGCGGGCAATACCGTGACGGATAGCGCCGGCCTGGCCGGTGACGCCGCCGCCGGTAACGGTGGCCACGATGTCCACCTTACCCACAGTCTCCGTGGTGACCAGGGGCTGACGGACAATGAGCTTCAGGGTCTCCAGACCAAAGTAGTCGTCGATGTCACGGCCATTGATGGTGATGGCTCCGGTGCCGTTCTCGAACAGGTGCACGCGGGCCACGGAGGACTTCCGGCGGCCGGTGCCGTAGAAATAAGGCTTCTTGCTCTTATACATGATCTAAATCCTCCTCTTACTCAGCGTCCCAGACCTGGGGCTTCTGGGCAGCGTGCTCATGCTCGCCGCCGCGGTAAATGTGCAGGCGAGTCAGGGAGTCCTTGGCGATGATGTTCTTGGGCAGCATCCCGCGGATGGCCAGCTTCATGGCCAGCTCGGGCTTAGTCTGCATCAGGGTGCGGTACTTGACTTCCTTCAGGCCGCCCACCCAGCCGGAGTGGGAGCGGTAATACTTCTGGTCCAGCTTCTTGCCGGTCAGAACAGCCTTCTCAGCATTGATGACGATAACGAAATCGCCGCAGTCGGCGTTGGGGGTAAACTCGGGCTTGCGCTTACCGCGCAGCAGATCAGCGGCCAGAGCGGCTGTCTTGCCCAGAGGCTTGCCAGCAGCGTCCAGGACGTACCAGCTACGCACGATGTTCCCCTTGTTTGCCATAAAAGTGGACATAGGTGAAACCTCCATTTTCCTCTACTTATCTCAACCATTTGGTCAATGATAAAAACATTTTGCCCAACTCTGTACAAGCGGAGCGTTTTGTATTATAGTACGGGAGTAAGCGGGTGTCAACTGATATTTCATGTTTTTTTAGCAAAAGATCAGATATCTTTTATTTTCTCTTATATTCTTTCGATATCTCTTGATATCTCATTTTTAATTTTTGTTTTTATTCAGTCAAAACTTCAGTTTTTGTAACAGTTTTACTCAAATGGAGGAGATCCCCCATGAACAAGATTCTATCCCTGACTCGCCGGTGTGTAGAGGACTATCATATGATACAGCCCGGCGACCGGGTAGCCGTCGGTGTATCCGGCGGAAAGGACTCCTTGGTCCTGTTGATGGCGCTGGCCAAGCTGCGTGAGTTTTACCCTATCCCCTTCACGGTAGAGGCTTTTACCCTGGATATGGGTCATTCCGATGGGAGGGACGGGATGGACTTCTCCCCCATCACCCGTCTGTGCGGGGAACTAGGTGTTCCCTACACCATACTGAGCAGTGAGATCCAGCACATCATTTTCGATATCCGCCGGGAGAAGAACCCTTGCTCCATGTGCGCGAAAATGCGCCGTGGGGCTCTTCACCAGGCCATTCTGGACCGGGGCATCACCAAAATAGCCCTGGGCCACCACTATGATGACGCCATTGAGACCTTTTTCATGTCTTTGATCTTTGAGGGGCGACTGTCATGTTTTCAGCCTGTCACCTTCTTAGATCGGACCGGCATCACCCAGATTCGCCCTCTCCTCTATTGTGGCGAAAATCTGATTCAGCACACGGCTCAGAGGCTGGGATTGCCCGTAGTCAAAAATCCCTGTCCAGCCAATGGGAACACCAAACGGCAGGAGATCAAGGAGCTCATCTACGAACTTCAGGGACGCTACCCTGGGCTGAAAGCCCGCGCCTTCGGCGCCATGCAGCGCCTTCCCTTGCCGGAGTGGGGACCAGTGGAGAACCGGAGGCGGCCTTTGCCGGAGGAGCTTGGCGAATAACAGGACGGTGTGCTACTACTAGATACAATATACTCAGTTATACCAGAGGTACCGTCGGGAGACATAAAAACGGCCGCCTGTGCAGAAATGCACAGGCGGCTTTCTGATTTCTCTCTATTCTTTCGCCAGCAAGTGTTCCAAGCTCTGGCGCACCTTTTCTAGGTCCGGGTCGCAGAGCAGCGGCAAGACAGATACCAGCGCCTCTCCCTCCAGTTCCCACCACCGGAACCGGAGGAGTAATTCAGTCAAACTCTCGTCAAAGCGCCGCTTCAGAAAGCGGGCTGGGTCCGGGACGGCGCTCCAGAAAGCAGCCCTCCTCATGGGACCAAATGACCCCTACGGCCTGGAGGTAGGCGTAGATGATGACTGTCCCCACAAAAGTCATTCCCCGTTTTTTCAGATCCTTGGATACCCGGTCGGACAGCGGGGAGCTGGCCTTCCCCTGCTCACAGACCACCTGGCCCTCCGTCCAGTGCCACAGATAGCGGTCGAAGCTGCCCCACTCCCTCTGAATCTCTCGGAACACCCGGGCGTTCTGGACGGCGGCAGCGATCTTCCTCCCGTTGCGGATGATGCCTGGGTCACTTTTCAAGCGGGCCTGCTCCTCCGGTCCATAGGAGCACACTTTCTCCAGGTTGAAGCCGTCAAAGGCCCTGGAAAAAGCCTCCCACTTATTGAGGACACACTCCCAGGACAGTCCAGCCTGAAAATTCTCCAGGATCAGCATTTCAAAGAGCTTTTGGTCGTCGTGGACGGGGACCCCCCACTCCTTATCGTGGTATTGGAGGTACCGGGGGTTGTTGGGGTTAGCCCACGGGCACCTTGTCTTTCTATCTGGCCAGTCCATGCTCCCCCTCCTCACAGCGCCGTTCCCCGTGTAGGGGTGCTGAGTGTTGTCACATCAATCCCCTCCAAAGAGAGGAGATACCTTTTCTTTTCCAATCCTCCGGCATAGCCGGTCAAGCTGCTGTCGCTCCCCACCACCCGGTGGCAGGGAATGATGATGGAGATGGGATTATGCCCCACCGCGCCGCCCACTGCCTGGGCCGACATGGAGGCTCTGCCCAGGCGAGCCGCCATCTCTTTCGCCAGGTGACCATAGGTCGTCAGCTCTCCATATGGAATCTGGCACAGCAGCTCCCACACCGCCTGGCGGAACTCTCCGCCCCGCGGCGCCAAGGGGAGCTCCGACGGGTCAGGCCTCTCCCTTGCAAAGTACCGCTCCAGCCATGTTCGGGTCATAGCAAAGACGGGCAGGTCATCCCTTTGGACCAGTTCCTCCCGGATGGCGCCGCCAAAATATTTCTGGCCCTCCATCCACAGGCCTGTCAGACTGGTCCCATCGCTGGCCAGCATAAGAGGGCCGACGGGTGAATCATAGCCGGTCCGGTAGTACATCGTTTTTCCTCCTCTACTCCATGTTTCAAACCGCCCAGGTACGCTCCCGCCTGAAATTGGCTTCTGGCGGTGGGGGAAGGGACAAGGCGGTTAGATTCTTTCATAGAACTATTATACCATATTTCTCTAAAAATCGCCCCGTTTTTTTATCCACTGGACCGGCCTTTTGGGCCACTCCACAGGGAAAATCCAAGCCTCCCCGTCGGATTTCTGCCTGTCACCCCTTGCATCCCCGGCTTAAAACAGATATAATATTTGGGCTGATTCATAAAATACCATTTGGAAAGAGGGATCGCCTTGAAATTGGGCATCGTGGGGCTTCCAAACGTTGGAAAGAGCACCCTGTTCAACGCCATCACCAACGCTGGCGCCGAGAGCGCCAACTACCCCTTCTGCACCATCGACCCCAACGTGGGCATGGTGGCTGTCCCTGACTACCGGCTGGATAAGCTGTCCGAGATGTACCACCCCAAGAAGACCACACCAGCGGTCATCGAATTTGTGGACATCGCCGGTCTGGTGAAGGGAGCCAGCAAGGGAGAGGGCCTGGGCAACAAATTCCTAGGCAACATCCGCATGACCGACGCCATTGTCCATGTAGTCCGGTGCTTTGATGACGACAACGTCATCCATGTGGAGGGGTCCACTGATCCCGTCCGGGACATGGACACCATCGACCTGGAACTGGTAATGGCTGATTTGGAGATGGCAGAGCGGCGCATTGACAAGGCCAAAAAGATGGCCAAGGGGGACAAGAAGTTCCTTCAGGAGGCGGCCGACTTTGAGGGCCTGCGGGACTGGCTCAACGACGGCAAATCCGCCCGCTCCTATGAAGCGGTGGATATCGCCGCCGAATATCCCGACTGTGAGTTGCTGTCCTTAAAGCCCGTCATCTACGCCGCCAATTTGGACGAGGAGGGATTCTCAGATCCCCACTCCGTCCCCTACTACCAGCAGGTGGAGGAGCGGGCCGCCGCTCAGGGGGCCCAGGTCATCCCCGTGTGCGCCAAGCTGGAGGCGGAGATCGCCCAGCTGGACGGCGAGGAGAAGAAGATGTTTCTGGACGACCTGGGGGTAGCCGAGTCCGGCCTGGACCGGCTGGTGAAGGCCAGCTACACCCTGCTGGGCCTGATCTCCTACTTGACCTCCGGCGAGGACGAGTGCCGGGCCTGGACCATCGTGAAGGGGACCAAGGCCCCCCAGGCCGCTGGCAAGATACACTCCGATTTTGAACGGGGTTTCATCCGGGCTGAAGTGGTCTCTTACGAGGACCTGATGGCCTGTGGCACCATGGCCGCCGCCAGGGAGAAGGGCCTGATCCGCTCTGAGGGCAAGGAGTATGTCGTCCAGGACGGCGATATCATCCTCTTCCGATTTAATGTATAGGACCTGTCCGCCTACCCAGGAGCACCCCGCGCCCCACCGCCGCGCCGCGTTGAAGGCGGGGGCCGCCGTCCTGTCTGGGCTCTATATCTGAATATTGATCGCTGAGAGGTAGCTGCTACATGAATATTATGGTCGATCTGTTCGTCACCTTCGCCAAGGTGGGGGTATGCACCTTTGGCGGCGGCTATGCCATGCTTCCCATCCTTCAGCGGGAGGTGGTGGAGAAAAAGGGCTGGGCCACCGAGGAGGAGCTCACCGACTACTTCGCCGTGGGACAGTGCACCCCCGGTATTATCGCGGTAAATACCGCCACCTTCATCGGATACAAGTACAGGGGAATCCCTGGCGGTGTGCTGGCCACCCTGGGCCTGGTCTTTCCCTCCCTTGTCATCATCACCTTGATCGCCGCCTTCCTGTCCAACTTTGCGGATATCCCTGTGGTCCAGCATGCGTTGGCGGGCATCAACGCCGCTGTGGTGGCCCTGATTGCCGCTAGTGTGGTCAAGCTGGGCAAGTCCAACTTGAAGGACGCCCTGTCTGTATGTATTTTCCTGGCTGTCCTGCTGCTGGCCTTCTTTGTGGACCTGTCCCCCGTCATTCTTATTGTGTGCTCCGGCGTGGTTGGCTATGTGGCCCGTATGATAGCCGGTATGAAGAAGGGAGGGGCTGACCAATGATCTTACTGCGCCTGTTTTTTGAATTTGCCAAGGTGGGCCTCTTTGCCGTGGGCGGTGGACTGGCCACCATCCCCTTCCTCCAGGACATGGGGACCCGCACTGGCTGGTTCACCGACGTGGAGCTGACCACCATGATCGCCGTGTCCGAGTCCACCCCCGGTCCCATGGGTGTCAACATGGCCACCTATGTGGGCTTTGAGATCTTCGGTCTACCCGGCGCTGTGGTTGCCACTCTGGGGCTCATCTTCCCCTCCATCGTAGTTATCATCATCATCGCCGGCTTCCTCCAGAAATTCCGCCAGTCCAAGGCGGTGGACGCCGTCTTTTACGGCCTGCGCCCCGCCTCTACCGGGCTGATTGCCTCCGCTGGGTTGAGCGTGGCTGTTTCGGTATTCCTGCTGGTGGGCGGCACTGCGGAGCACACCTTTGCCCTCCACTGGCCCTCTATCGCCCTGGCCGTAGCTATCTTCCTGTGTATGCAGACCAAGAAGCTGAAGAAGCTCCATCCCATTGTCTTTATCGCCGCTGCCGCCGTGATCGGCGCTATATTCCAGTTTTAAAGCGGACAGCGCCCGCCCCACGGAGGGGCAGGCGCTCTCTTTTCACGTTCCACTACCATCTAAATTACGAGGGACCGATATGTACATAGATAAAAACCGCTATACCACCCGCCCCACTGACGACCGCATCCCCCAGGAATTTGCCATCTATGACCGGCTGGAGGAGCTGTCCATTCCCTTTGTCCGGGTTGACCATGACCACGCCGACACCATTGAGTTCTGCCAGGAGGTAGAGGCGGTCCTGGGCTCTAAGATCTGCAAAAATCTGTTTCTCTGCAACCGCCAGCAGACGGAGTTCTATCTGTTGATGATGCCGGGCGACAAGCCCTTTAAAACCAAATTCCTGTCCGCCCAACTGGGGTGCGCCCGGTTGTCCTTCGCCGATGACGGCCATATGCGAGACTTCCTTCAGACCGTTCCCGGCTCCGTATCCGCTCTGGAGCTGCTCTTTGACGCCCAACATCAGGTCCAGTTGGTCATTGACCGGGATCTGCTGGCCGACGAATTCATCAGTGGCCACCCTGGCCGCTCCACCTCTACCCTCCAGTTGAAGCGGGAGGATCTGCTGAGATTTGTGGAGTCCACCGGCCACAGCCCCATCTATGTGGATCTGCCCGACCCCCGTATGGAGGATCAGGCATGAAAAAGCCTCCGGCCCCTTGCTAACGGGCCGGAGGCTTTTGTTTTCCTGTTATGCCCGGCGGATGATGCCCATGGGCGTACATTCCTCTCCCTGGCCCAGGGGGTTATCCCCCAGGATCTTGGCGATCTGGTCCATAGAGGGCTGTTTTTCCGAGAAGCCTAAAATATTGGCCCCCAGGTCGTTGATGTCCACGATGGCCACCGGGTGTCCAAGGGCCTTCGCCAGACTCTTGGCCGTCCCCATGGGGTCGGCCGGAGTGAGGACCACATAGTGGTCATAGGGCGGAATGGTGCCCTCCGTAGGGCCGTCGATGCCTCTGGCTTTCGGTCCGGCCACAATGTAGAACCACCCCTTCTTTCCCAGCAGCTTGCCGATGACCGAGCAGAAGGCGGCGAAGAGGATGCGCAAGGTACCGCACTCCTGAAGGGCCATCTCCATAGTCTCCGGAATCCCCAGGCCAATGCCCGCCGGGGTCTTAGTGACATAGCGGCTCAAGGTGACGGCCAGCTTACGGGGCTTAATATCCTCCATGGGGATGGCACGGCACTGGGTACAGGCCACTGCCTTCTCCGAAATGAAGAGAATATCTCCCTCCCTCATCAGGTCCTGGGGATATTTTTTCACCACGTCCGCCATATCGTCATCCTTTGTGATCAAGTGTGTCTTGACCGGGATACGAATATAGTCCACCCCATCCACCGCGCGGATCAGGTTTTTCCCCGGATTGGGGGTAAAGTTCATCTCTTCGCTCATTTGTGAAGCGCTCCTCTCAACGGGCAGCGTGATGCCCTAAACATTATCGCCCAGCAGCGGCTCCTATTATAACACCGGCGGCCTTCGAGAGCCACATTTTTTTCAATCCGCCTCCCGCCCCAGCAGGACGCTGCCCTCCACAGCGGTGAAAGTTACCTGTCTGATCTGATTGTGCAGGTTCTCCCCGCTTTGGAGGGCAACCTCTGTATACCGGGTGGTGTGGCCCCGCCACAGGCCGTCCCGCTCCTCCTCAAAGAGGACAGGCAGGGTCCGCCCCACAAACCGCTCCAGGTATTCCCGCTCCATCTGGGCGGCCACGGCCGCTCCCCGCCGAGCCCGCTCCTCCTTGATGGCCTTAGGCACCTGGCCCGCCATCTGGGCCGCCGGAGTGCCTGGCCGCTTGGAGTAGGGGAAAATGTGCATGGCGGAAAATGCGCACCGCTGGATAAAGTCCATTGTCTGCCCAAATTCCGCCTCCGTCTCCCCCGGAAAGCCCACGATCATATCCGTAGTGATGGCCGGGTCCTCGAAGTGGTCCCGCAACAGGGCCACGCTCTCATAAAACCGCTCTGTGTCATATTTCCGGTTCATCCGCTTCAGGGTGGCGTCACAGCCGCTCTGCATGGACAGGTGGAAGTGGGGACACAGGTTGTCCAGCCGGGCCGCCCTGGTACAGAACTCCCTGGTGACAGTCCGGGGCTCCAGAGAGCCCAGCCGGACCCGGCAGCCGGGGACCGCCTGACACACCCCTTCAACCAGGTCGATGAGAGCAGTGCCATCCTTTCGCTCCTGTCCCCATGAGGAAATTTCGATGCCGGTGAGGACCAGTTCCTGGTAGCCCTCCGCCGCCAGTTGGGCGGCCTGTTCCTTCGCTTTTTCCAAAGGCAGGGACCGGATGGGGCCTCTGGCGTATGGGATGATACAGTAAGTACAGAAGTTGACGCAGCCGTCCTCCACCTTCAGCATGGCCCTGGTGCGGCCCTCCAGCCCGCCGGCGGGCAGGACCTCAAAGGCCCGCCTTTTCAGCGCGTCGTCCAGGGCGGTGATGGGCTGGCGCTCCCGCCAGGTCCGCTCCAGCAGGTCTACAAAGCCGGCCCGGTCCCCGGTGCCGGACACCAGGTCAATGGACAGCCCCTCCAGCTCCGCCGGATGCGTCTGGGGATAGCAGCCGCACACGGCAATGACGGCGTCCGGGGCGCGCTTTCTGGCCCGGCGGATCACCTGTCTGGACTTCTTGTCACTTACTGCGGTGACCGTGCAGGTGTTGATGATGTAGGCGTCTGCCTCTCCCTCAAAGGGCACCAGAAGATGGCCACGGGCAGTCACGATCTGCTCCAGGGCCTGTGTCTCGTACTGGTTGACCTTGCATCCAAGGGTGTAAAAGGCGATTCTCATGCGCCGTGGTTGGGAATGATGGCCACCAGGACCAGGTCCTCGGTGCCGTCATTCATCAGGCGGTGGCCATGGCCCTTGGGGCAGTAATGAAAGCTGCCGGGAGCCAGCGGCTCGTCCACTCCGTCACACAGTACCTTTCCGGTCCCGGACAGGATATAGAACGCCTCGCTGTCCACCTCATGGGTGTGCATCCCCAGGTGGCTGCCGGGGGTCAGGCGGATCTGCATGATCTTGTTATTTTCGTCCTGGAAGGTCCGGGTGTACATCTCCCCCTCCCCGCCTCGAGGCTTGGGGACCAGGTTCTCCTGCAGCTTTTCAAACTCTATGAGCATAATTTTTCCTCCTTATGTTGCGCTCTTTCCCTCTGTCTTTCAGGGGAGAGCAGTTCTTACGGCTTGATATCCTGGGGCAGCAGCTCCATCAGCTGCTCCCTGGTGGGGCCGTCCAGCTGGGCCACCCGGTCCGCCTGACGAGCCACCGCCTTCTCAAAGAGGTTGCGTACCTCTCTGGCGTTGCCAAAGTTCTCGTCCCGGTTCCGGTACAGCTCCTCCAGTTCCCTTCGGGCCAGCCCCTCCCCCTCTCCGGACAGGGCATAGCCGTTCTTACGGCACATGGACACGAAAATATCCATAAGCTGGGCGGCGTCGTAGTCCTCAAAGAAGAAATACTTGTTGAATCGGGACTCCAGCCCCGGATTGGCGTGGATAAATCGCTCCATCCGGTCCGTGTAACCGGCCACGATGACGATCAGGTCCTTTCGGTGGTCCTCCATGTTTTTCAGCAGCACCTCGATGGCCTCATGTCCGAAGTCGTTGGCGCTGTCCGAGCTGGCCAGGGCGTAGGCCTCATCGATAAACAGCACGCCGCCCACCGCCTTCTGTACCGCCTCCTGGGTTTTCAGGGCAGTCTGGCCCACAAAACCGGCCACCAGTCCGGACCGGTCCACCTCCACCATCTGCCCGGTGGACAGCACCCCTATCGCCTGGTATATCTTGGCCAGCAGCCGGGCTACCGTGGTCTTGCCAGTCCCCGGATTTCCCATGAATACCAGGTGGAGGGACATGGGCGGGACGGGCAGGCCCGCCTCCTCCCGAAGCCTGCGCACCTTCACCAGATTGATGAGGCTCTTCACATCGGACTTCACCTTGTCCAGGCCGCATAGCCCGTCCAGCTCGGCCAGCAGCTCCTCCAACTTGGGACGTTCAGCGGCAGGCCCTTCCTCTTTCTTTTCCGTGGGCTCCTCCCTCTGCGGCTGGGCAGGGGGCGGAGGCGGGACAGGCCGTCGGGCGATGAAGTCGTCCGCCTTCAAGGCGGGACGGTCAGCACGCAGCCCCTCCTGGTCGCACAGGTGGAGGAGAGTGTCGTTACAGGAGTTGACAAACCCCGCCTCGCTCTCGCTCACCACATCGTCCACAGCGGCCAGCAGGAGTAGGACCAGGGTAAGCTGGTCAGCAAATCGCCGGGCCAGAGTGGTTCCCTTCATCCGGTCGTACCGGAGCAGGTCCTGGAAAAAGGCGGGGGGCTGAAACAGGTCAAAGCCGGCCACCCCTGTGGCCACCTCCCAGTACAGGGCGGAGGGCACCGGATTCCCGGCAGAATAGACCGCATTATAAAATTCCACATGTCGGGGAGTGATGGCGCTGGCGTTGTCCGCCTGCCACACCCCCAGGGCATATTGGCGCATATAGCCGTCCACCTGACGGCTGAACGTCAGGCGCAGAGCCGGGTCCGGAATCAATTTGCGGAAGGCGGTGACGATTTCGTTGTACTGCTTATGCACCTCGCCGGCGGTCATAGTCCCCTTCATCGCGCACCCCTCTCTTCCCGCGCCAGCGGCACGGGGGCTTTGTTCCTTTTATTATAAAAGAAAGGGGGGCGGCGGTCAAGGATACACGCCTCCCTTTCTCTCCTTCTCACGAAATTCCGACATAAGATTATGAACATTTTGTTATTTCGACATTTTTCGTTGACGACACTATAAAATCCTTGTACAATGGACTATATCCCCTTGTTGACGCAAGGATATCCTAGCTTGTGGAGGAACTCGATCATGGCAGAAAAACAGGCCCCCTCCCGCCGCGGCGGAGCCAGCACCCAGAATGCTCCCCGGCGCAACGATGTGATACGCTGTGACAAATGCGGCGAGTACTACGCAACTACTTATAAACGCTGTCCCTTCTGTGACGAGCGCCCTGGACGGGGCGGAGGCAGTGGACGGCGTGTGGCCAATACCCGAGGCGGCGGCTACGGAGGACCGGTGAATCCGGTCCAGGTGGTAGCTCTGGTCATCTCTCTGGTCTTGATCATCGCCGCGCTGTTTATCGTCTTTACCAAACTGCTCCCCCTGTTTACCCAGGACAAGGACGGTGGCTCCTCCTCGGCGGGTACCAGCCAGAGCACCTCCATCGGCGGCTCCACCTCTACAAGCTCCCCTGACGGCAGCTCCCCCAATTCCAGCCAGAGTGGCGGAGACCAGTCAGAGCAGCCGGATCCCCAGCCCGACCCCGAACCTGTGGCTGTGTCCAGCCTGACGCTGAATAAGTCCGACATCACCCTCCAGGCCAATGAAACATTTGAATTTGTGGTCAAGGTGGACCCCGCCGACGCCACAGTTGCCTGGTCCAGCAGCGATGAGTCGGCCCTGACCGTCACCCAGGACGGTATGATCACCAATGTGAATACCACCGGTGATCTGGTCAAGGTCACGGTCACCGCCACCGCCGGAGACAAGACCGCCCAGTGTACTGTTTACTGCAGGGGTTCTGGCGCCTCCTCCAGCGGCAGCACCGGCGGCCAGAGTGGAAATACTGGCTCCACCGGTGGGAACACTGGAACTACCGGCACCATCGCCCCTAACACGCCCGCCACCATTGTAAACGCTGAGAACGGTTTGAATATCCGCTCCGGCCCAGGCAAGGAGTACGACGTGGTGGCCAGTGCTTCCAACGGCGCCAAGATCACCGTCTTGGAGGAAACCAACGGCTGGTGCAAATTTGACTACGGCGGAGGCAAAATCGGCTACATATCCAAGGACTATGTCTCGGTCGGCTGATATTCATTGAAAGCTGGGGCCCGCTGGGCCCCAGTTTTTCTTGACATTCCAATTAGACAGTTGTAAAATATAGATAGACAAACGTCTAATAAGGAGGTGCCGATATGACCGACGCGCTGACCCGACTTCCCGACGCGGAGCTTGAGGTGATGCAGGCCCTGTGGGCTCTGGATGCCTACCCTGCTCACACGGCGGACATCGCCGCCCGGCTGGAGCGGGACTGGAAGGCCCCCACCCTGCTCAAGCTGCTCTCCCGGTTGGAGGAACGGGGCTTCGTCCGGGGGGAGAAGGCCGGCAGAGCGAACCTGTATACCCCGCTGGTCGCCCAAAAGGACTATCTGAAGGCCGAGAGCCGTTCCTTTCTGGACCGGCTCCACGGCGGCTCGCTGCCCAGTCTGGTGGCCGCCCTGCTGCCCGACGCCAAGCTGACCCAGGAGGACGTGGCCGCGCTGGAGGCGCTGCTGGAAAAAGGAGGTCGCTGATATGGCAGAAAATCTGACCCATCTTCTGGCCACCAGCCTGGGCTTCGGGGCCCTGATTGCCCTGCTTCTGTTCCTGCGCCGGCGGCTGGAGGGGCGGTTTGCCCCAACCTGGTGGCGGCAGGTGTGGACCTGGCTGATGGTGGTCATGTTCCTGTACCTGCCCGCCCGGTCCTTTCTGGCTGTCTGGGTACCCTCCCTCGTTGATGTGGCCACCCCCCAGGCGGTGGTGGAGGGGGCTTACGACCGGGTGAACGGCTATTCGCGGGACCACGAGCGGATCGTGGAGGCCGGGAGCGGCGGGGCCGGCGGAGCCATGGCGACCATTGATGGAGAAAATATCTGGTTCCGACACCATGTCCACTATGAGGATACCGTGGGCCGGGATGTGCTGATCCGGGACAACGACTACCTGCGCACGGTCACCATAGACGGCGCCACCACCTACACCGTACACTGGACCGGGGCGGCCTATCTGGTCTACGAGCTGACCGCCGCCGCCCTCTTTTTCGGGGGGCTGGTCCGCTATGGGCTGTTCCGCCGCCGGGCTCTCCGGCAGAGCGTCCCCGCCGGGGAGGAGGATCTGGCCGCCCTGGCGGAGCAGAGGAGGGTGGTGGGCTGTGACCGCCCGGTGGAGCTGTACCGCTGCACCCTGGTCCACACTCCGCTGCTCATGGGATTTCTCCACCCGGTCATTCTGCTGCCCCAGGGCCAGACCGGCGGCAGTCTGGGGACCGCCCTGGCTCACGAGCTGACCCATCTGAAGCACCGGGACACCGGCTATCTGCTTCTGATTTCTCTGGTCCGAAGTCTCCACTGGTTTAACCCTCTGGTATGGCTCATGGCCCGCCGGGCGCGGCAGGATGTGGAGCTGTGCTGTGACTACGAGCTGCTGAAGGCCCGGGACGAGGCGGGCCGCCGGGCCTATGGCCGGACCCTTCTGGACCAGATGACCGCCGGGGAGCATGGCCTGTCCCGGCTGACCACCGGCTTTTCCGGGGACAAGAGGGAGGTCTTTGCCCGCTTCCGGGCCATCATGGACAGCTCGCCCAAGCGCCGGGGCCGGGCGGCGATGGCGGCGGCGATGGCCGCCGCTGTGCTGGCAGGCAGCCTGGTTGGCTGTCAGGCCGAGGCAGATAGGCCGGAGGGGGATGGAGCCTGGATCACCGCCCTGGACCCGGAGGCGGGCACAGTCGCCTATGTCCCCCTGACCCGGGAGCAGCTGTCCGACCCCGACGCCCTGTGGGATGAGGTATTTTCCGGAGATTTCCTGTCCCGTGAGCGCACAGCGGAGCTGGCGGAGGGGGCGTCTCTGCTCCACACTTGGGAGGGGGAGGCCTACTCCCTCAACCCCGTTACCATTCAGCACACCGTTGGCATGTCCCAGGCCGGCGTCCCCGGCGAGGTGGTGCTGGACGGAGCGGGGCGGGCGGTCCGGGTCCAGCTCTCTGACAGCGCCCACTTGGCTTTGGACGGGGCCGGCCTGGACTTTACTGGCTGGTGCGGCCGGATAGAGCTTCCGGGGCCGGGGGCCGCCCTTCTCTCCTCCATTCCTGTGGAGCCGGGCAGCATCTTTTTCTACGACGGCGGGGATAGTGTAACCATCGACCCGCAGAGCAGACAGGGCGCTGACAGCGACCACACTCAATATACCCTGCCGGTGTCAGCGGAGGCCGCCCAGGCCTGGGCAGAACTGGAAAACGCCGATTGGACCTATGGGTATACCCTCACAGTGGTGGACGGCACAGTTACTCAAATTGAGGCGAGGCCCTCGCCGGGGGCCTATCTTCCGTTGTCTCCCTCTGACGCGCTGGAGGCCATGTCGGACCTTCAGGGCGGGGATATTGCGGATATCTCCTTCTCCGGCGGCCCAGTGACCGTCGGCTGGGCGGAGGGGTTGGACCGGGATGAACTGGCCCGTATGATCCGTCAAGCCGCCGGACAGCCTCAGGTTCCGAAGGCGGGCACGCACAGCGACGAGGGCTTTCTGGACTATGGGCTTTGGACACTGAACCTCTATCTCAAAGACGGCAGCCGCCTTTCCCTCTACGCAGGGCGGTCAGAGGAACAGGTCAGCATCTCGGAGACCGTCCATCTGCAAGAATGCCCGGAGCTGTATCACTTGATCCGTTCCGCCTCAGACAGCACCCAGCACATCGCCGTCACAGACCCTGCCATCCTGGAGGTAATGGATCAGGTGCTGACAGATACCCTGGCCCTGTGGAATACGCCGGACCACGGCGGCGAATACAGGGCGTCCTATCTAGACGCTCAACTCACTGCCCTCTCCCTGCTGGAACCTCCGGAACCACTGGGGGACAGCGTGGCGCTGTACGGTTATGACCTGGGCTTTGTGGTGGATGACCTATTCAATGCCCCATGGGCGGACAGCTCCTGGGTAGACAGCCAGCTTCGCTATCATACCGGACTTAACGCTTATCTGGCGGCAGAGCGTGGAGGGGATGGCTCCGTCCTCCGCTGGGGTACCTTTCTGCACAAGTGCTCTCCGCCCTTTGGCAGTTGGGATGAAGAAATGCGGAGCGCCTTTTCCACCAGCGCCGCCCACGCCCTGGAGCGGGGCGGGGTGGAATAGCACCCCAACGACAGTGCGTGAGGCCGGCGGCAGAAAGCCGCCGGCCTCTTGAAATTTCCCATAAATTACGGTAAGATAACAAAAGAAACTGGGCGGCGGGGCCGCTCTTGTCAACGAGATTCACTCCATAGGAGGTTTTTTATCATGCGGGACGGATTTATCAAAGTGGCCGCCGGTACCCCGGAGATCCGGGTGGCCGACTGTGCCTATAACGCCCGACAGTGCATCGCCCTGATCCGGGAAGCTCAGGGGCAGGGCGTCAAAGTCCTGGCCCTTCCGGAATTATGTCTGACCGGCTATACCTGTGGCGACCTGTTTTTCCAGGACACCCTGCTCCGCGGCGCCGAAGATGCGCTGGGGCAGGTGCTGGAGGCCACCCGTCCCGTGGATATGCTGGTGGCCCTGGGGCTTCCGGTGCGGGCGGAGGGCAAGCTTTACAACTGCGCCGCTGTGCTCTGCCGGGGGGAGCTGCTGGGGCTGGTGCCTAAAACCTGCCTGCCCAACTACGGGGAATTCTATGAGAAGCGGTGGTTTGAGCCAGCGCCGGAGGAGGAATTTCTCTCTCTGACCCTGTGCGGACAGGAGGTCTTTCTGGGCAAACGCCACCTGTTCCGATGCGACACTCTGCCCGATCTGGTGGTCGGCGTGGAAATCTGCGAGGATCTGTGGTCCTCCGCCCCCCCCTCCGTTTTTCTGGCCCAGTCCGGCGCCACTCTGATCCTAAATCTGTCGGCTTCCAACGAGACGGTGGGCAAGGCGGACTATCGACGGGCTCTGGTTGCCGGTCAGTCCGGGCGTCTGATGTGCGGCTATGTCTATGCCGACGCCGGCGAGGGGGAGTCCACCACCGATCTGGTCTTTGCCGGCCACAATCTGATTGCGGAAAACGGGACCGTCCTGGCGGAGCGCCGCTTTGCGGATGGACTGACTGTCAGCGAGGTGGATGTGGCCCGGATCGCCTTCGAGCGCCGCCGCATCACTACCTTCCCCCCCGCCAGACAGGAGCGGATGGACTGGTCCGAATTCTCGCTGGAGCCGGTGGAAACCTCCCTCACACGCCCCATTGGGACAAATCCCTTTGTCCCCGACGACAGCGGTGACCGGGACCGGCGCTGCCGGGAGATCCTGCATATCGCCGCTCTAGGCTTAAAAAAGCGGCTGGCTCATACTGGGGCCAAAAGCGCCGTGGTGGGGCTGTCCGGTGGGCTGGACTCTACCTTGGCCCTGCTCATCACCGCCAGGGCCATGGATTTGCTAGGCCGGCCCCGCACGGACATCACCGCTGTCACCATGCCCTGCTTTGGCACCACCAGCCGTACCAAGTCTAACGCCCAGCTGCTGGCCGAGCGAATCGGGACCACATTCCAGACCATCGATATCGGCGAGGCGGTGCGAGTCCACTTCCGGGATATCGGCCAGTCTATGGACGACCTATCCGTCACCTTTGAAAATGGCCAGGCCCGGGAGCGTACCCAGGTTCTGATGGATGTAGCCAACCACCAGGGTGGGCTGGTCATCGGTACAGGCGACCTCTCCGAGCTGGCTCTGGGCTGGGCCACCTACAACGGAGACCATATGTCCATGTACGGCGTGAACGGCTCTATTCCTAAAACTCTGGTACGCCATCTGGTGGCCTACTCCGCAGATACGGTGGAGCCCTCCGACCCCGAACTGGCCGCCGTGCTGCGGGATATCCTGGACACTCCCGTCTCTCCAGAGCTGCTCCCCCCCAAGGAGGGGGAAATCGCCCAACGGACCGAGGATCTGGTTGGACCCTACGAGCTGCACGACTTTTTCCTTTACTACGCCGTCCGCTGGGGCTTCTCCCCCCGCAAGGTGTTCCGGCTGGCCTTGTACGCCCTGGGGAACTACTATGACCGGGCGGCCATCCTGAAGTGGCTCCAAAATTTCTACCGCCGCTTCTTTGCCCAGCAGTTCAAACGCTCCTGCCTGCCCGACGGGCCCAAGGTGGGCTCCCTGACTCTGTCTCCCCGTGGAGACTGGCGGATGCCCAGCGACGCGGTGAACTCCCTCTGGATGGAGGAGCTGGATCAGCTTCAAAGCTGACCGGAAATAGGCTATCAGCCGCTTTTGAGACCCAGCCCAGATCCGCCTGCAACAGAAAAGGCAAACCGCGGCCCCGGTGTTCCGGGGCCGCGGTTTTTACTGCAGCACTTCCTTTGTAATCTCTATAAACCGCTCGCCAAAATGGGACAAATATCGGTCCTGACGAAATCCAGCTACCAGCTTGCTGAAGGTGGAGGGGTCCGTGAGGGGAAACAGGTCTACCCCACCCGCCGATGCCGTGGGGGATGGAATGGCCCGTAGAAACAGCTCCGGACAAATGGTAATCCCGATGCCAGATTGCGCCATCGCTAAGGTGGTAACCGTATTTTCTGTTTCCAAAATCAGCTTTGGCTTGAAGTAATACCGGCTGAAATACTGATCAATAATATTCCGTGTCCGGTTTCCCCGCTTAATGAGGATAAAAGGCACCTGCTGGAACGCTCCGATATCCGCCCCCTGTGCAAACTGGGCCCGGACCTCCTCCGCTCGCTCGCCAAATAACTCGTCGGTGAAGGCTCTGGGCACCACCATGACTAATCTTTGCTCCGTCAGAGGTTCGGTTCGCACACCATCCATCATGATGGGCTGAAAGCAGATAATCAGGTCCACTCGGCCGTGGGACAGCTCGTCCTCCAACTGGGTAGAGTTTCCCTCAAAAAGAGAAAATTCCACCAAAGGGAACTCCTGTCGAAATTTTGGCAGGATATCCGGCATAAGCGCCAGACCGCAGGTATGGGAGATCCCGACCCTCAGCATTCCTAAGTAGTGGCGGTTGATATCTCCTACTTTGGTCTGATATTGGCTGTACAGGTCTAGGATCTGGGTAGCCGTTTCCACCAGCAGACCGCCGGCATAAGTCAGAGACAGTTTGGGGGAGCGGGTAAAGAGCTTGACATCCAGCTCCCGCTCCATATTGCTGATGTGATTGGACAAGGACTGTTGGGAGATATACAGCCGCTCTGCGGCCCGAGTAATGTTTAGTTCTTCAGCTACCATCAAAAAATATTTTAGATGCAGAAAATTCATACTTAGCCTCCTTGACTTTGACGGAGTTCCTTCACTTTTTTTGTGGTATGCAACTATTTTATCACAGTCAAACAGTTGTGGCAACCATAACCAAAAAAGTGATATTCTTGGCAAAGATTTTGTGGCATAATAGGGATAGTGAAAAAGGAAATCAACAAAAGGTATGTCCAAACATATTTTTAAGGAAGGATTGATCATTTATGAAGTGCCTCATCATTGACGCAGTCCATAGCTCTATTGCCGAGGAGCTCGGCAAGTACATGCAGGTCGATACGAAGATGCTCCCCACCCAGGAGGAGCTGGTCGCTCTGATCCCTGACTATGACGTACTCATCATGCGGGTGGACCCCGCCATTAACAAGGAGATTTTGGACGCTGCCAAGAATCTAAAGGTCATCGGAGTCTGCTCCGTGGGTCTGAACCACATTGATATGGACACGGCGAAGGAGAAGGGCATCCAGGTCATCAACGCCCCCGGCTTGAACGGAAACGCCGTTGCCGAGCTGACCATTGCCAAAATGCTGGATATCGCGCGTCATACCATCCCTGCCTGCTATGACGTGAAGGTAAACAAGAACTGGGACAAGTATAAGTTCGTAGGCTCTGAGCTGCGTGGCAAGACTCTGGGCGTGCTGGGCTTCGGCCGCATTGGTCAGCGCGTGGGTGAACTGGGCCGTGCCTTCCTGATGAACGTGGTCGCTTATGATCCCTATCTGCCCGCCCATGTGTTTGAGGAGCAGAAGGCCACCAGCATGACCATCGATGAGGTGTTGAAGGTGTCTGATTATGTGACGATTCATATGCCTCTCACCGACGAAACCAAAAATCTGTTCAATGCTAAGTCCATCGCCGAGATGAAGGACGGCGCTGTGGTTCTGAATATGGCTCGCGGCGGCATCGTCAACGAGAAGGATATGTATGAGGCCCTGAAGTCCGGTAAGCTGGGTGGCTACGGCTCGGATGTCATGGAGAACGAGCTGGCTGCTGGCGGTTTGACTGAGGGTGCCGGCTTTGACTCCCCCCTGTTTGAGTGTGATAACTTTATCGTCACCCCCCACCTGGGTGCCCAGACAGTGGACGCCTCCCGTGACATCGGCGCTCACATTATCGCCAAGGTGAAAGAGGCCCTGTCCCTAACCTAATCTTCCCTATTTTATTTAAGCTCTCCGGCCAAGCTGGAGAGCTTATTTTTGCCCTGTTTAGGTGAGCAGCAGCTGCTCACCACCGGGGCTGTTTCAATCTCTGTGTTGTCTTTGTTGAAGTCCTTCAGGTTCCATTGTCTGAGCCTGTTCTGGGTGATCCATCTTGTGACGATCCCTTTCATGAAGCGCCGAAAACCGTCCGCAGTGGGACGGTTTCACGCAATTTCCCAAAATGATATGCAAGGCGACTTTTTAACAAAACACTGGGGCTCCCATATAGGTGGGAGCCCCCTCTTTGTTTCTATCAGACGCTCTGTTTATTCCAAAATAGCGCCCCTGTCAGCGGACGACACCAGCTTGGCGTACCGGGCTAGATAGCCGGTCCTGATCTTGGGTTCGGGGCAGGACCACTTGGCCTTCCGGGCAGCCAGCTCCTGGTCAGGCACCTTCAGAGTGATGGAGTGGTTGGGGATATCGATGGCAATTCGGTCCCCCTCCTCCACCAGTCCGATGGGACCACCGCTGGCCGCCTCCGGGGACACATGGCCGATGGAGGCGCCCCGGGTGGCGCCGGAGAAGCGGCCGTCGGTGATGAGAGCCACGTCCTTGTCCAGCCCCATTCCGGCGATGGCGGATGTGGGGTTGAGCATCTCACGCATACCAGGTCCGCCCTTGGGTCCCTCATAGCGGATGACCACCACGTCCCCGGCCGCGATCTTGCCATCATAGATGGCCTGGATGGCATCGTCCTCACAGTCAAACACCCGGGCGGGGCCTTCATGAACCATCATCTCAGGGGCCACGGCGGACTGCTTCACCACACAGCCGTCGGGGGCCAGGTTGCCCTTCAAGACGGCGATGCCGCCGGTCTTGGAGTAGGGATTGTCAATGGGCCGGATGATTTCGGTATTCCGGTTGACCACACCCGCCAGATTTTCCGCCACTGTCTTGCCGGTGCAGGTCATCAGGCTGGTGTCCAACAGACCGGCTCCGGCCAGCTCCGCCATCACGGCGTAGACGCCCCCTGCCCGCTCCAGATCCTCCATATAGGTGTCCCCGGCGGGAGCCAGATGGCACAGGTTGGGGGTCTTGGAACTGATCTCGTTGGCCATGTCAAAGGACAGCTCAATACCGCACTCGTGTGCGATAGCGGGCAGGTGGAGCATGGTGTTGGTGGAGCAGCCCAAGGCCATGTCGATGGTCTCGGCATTGTGGAAAGCCGCCTCGGTCATAATATCCCGTGGGCGAATGTCCTTGGCTACCAGGTCCATGATCTGCATTCCGGCGTGCTTGGCCAGCCGCAGACGGGCGGACCAAACAGCTGGAATGGTACCGTTGCCCCGCAGTCCCATACCGATGGCCTCGGTCAGACAGTTCATGGAGTTGGCGGTATACATGCCAGAGCAGGAGCCACAGGTGGGACAGGCGTTGTTCTCATACTCCTCCACCCCGGCCTCGTCCAGCTTGCCGGCGTAGTAGGCGCCTACCGCCTCGAACATATGGGACAGGCAGGTGCGGCGTCCGTCATTTAGAGTTCCGGCCAGCATGGGGCCGCCGGACACGAAGATGGTGGGGATATTTACCCGGGCGGCGGCCATAAGCAGGCCGGGCACGTTCTTGTCGCAGTTGGGGATCATCACCAAGCCGTCAAACTGGTGGGCCATAGCCATGGCCTCGGTAGAGTCAGCGATGAGGTCCCGGGTGACCAGGGAGTATTTCATGCCCACATGGCCCATGGCGATGCCGTCACACACGGCAATGGCTGGGAACTCCACTGGAGTTCCCCCGGCGGCCCGGATTCCGGCCTTCACAGCCTCGGCGATCTTATCCAGGTTCATGTGGCCGGGGACAATCTCATTGTAGGAGCAGACTACGCCGATCAGGGGCCGCTCCAGCTCCTCCTTAGTATAGCCCAGGGCATAGAGCAGAGAGCGGTTCGGGGCGGCAGGCACGCCTTTTTTTACAACATCAGAGCGCATACAGTAAGCCTCCTTAAAAATCAAGCCATCAGTTGTCTGATAACTATTGAATTGTCTGACCATATAGTATATCATGGGGGAAAGGATGTCAAGAGGAGGCGGACACAATGGGCTCAAATTTATCCCAGCAGACTGCAGAACGGCTCTATAACCAGATCGTGGCCGAGGGGCGGCTGTCCCCAGGAGACAAGCTGCCCAACGAGGTAGACCTGTCCCATGAGCTGGGGGTCAGCCGGGCCACCCTGCGGGAAGCCATCCGGGCGCTCACCGTCCAAGGGGTGTTGGAGGTCCAGCGGGGCCGCGGTACCTTTGTGTCCCGGCAGGTGGCTGAGATTGAGGATTTTGGCTTTGGCCGCCTGGAAGAAATCAGGGGCCGACTGCGGGACCTGTTCGAGCTGCGGGCTATCTTTGAGCCCCAGGCCGCCCGTCTGGCCTGCGTCCGGGCCACGGAGCAGGAGCTGGCTGAAATTTTGACCCAGGGAGAGCGGGTGGCTGCCCGCATTCAGGCGGGCGAGGATCGGACCCAGGCCGACCTGGAATTCCACGGGGCCATCGTCCGTGCCACCCACAACGCTTTTATGATGCGCCTGCTGCCCATCATCAGCCAGGCAGTGGAAACGGCCATCGGATCCGCCGGAGAAGGCCAGGAGAACCTGGCCCAGGCCACTCTGCGGGACCACGCCCTGCTGCTGGAGTTTTTTGCCCGAAGGGACGGAGTAGGAGCGGAGCACGCCATGGCCATCCACATGGCTCACGCCATGGACGAGATGGGGTTGGAAGCCGGGCAGCATTCCGGATCCGGGTGTCATAGTTGAGAAAATGAGCGCTTTTTCTTGCCTTTTCAGGAAGAATCGTCTACAATGACTTTGAAATATCCGTATTATGCAGTTTGAAAAAGGAGGAATCCAAATGGCATATTGCAGACATTGCGGCGCTCCCATAGCGGATGGAACCATCACCTGCCCCCAGTGCGGTGCCTCTCAGTCCTCCCTTCCCCCGGTGGTAGACAATGGCGGCCTTGGATGGGGGATTCTGGGCTGCTGTATCCCCATTGTCGGCCTGGTGCTGTGGCTGGTCTGGAAGGACCAGAAGCCCCGGACAGCCAAGGCCGCCGGTATTGGAGCACTGGTCGCTGTGGGCCTTGGCGCGCTGTACTATGTGCTGATATTCATGCTTGGGGTCGGGATCGTCCTGGGCAGTTGAAATGCTGGACTGGTTTGACAAGTGGCTGCCAATTCTGTTTGGCTGCCACCAACGGGCAGACCGCTCCTTTCACTTCCACGGAAGACAGTTCCCAATCTGTGCCCGGTGTACCGGTGAGCTTGCAGGCATCCTGGCTAGTGGACTCACCTTTGCCCTCTGGCACCCTGGCTGGAAGCCCGCCCTGCTCTTGCTTGTCCCACTGGTGCTGGACGGCGGACTTCAGGCGCTGACCCCTTATGAGAGCGGCAATGGGCGCAGGCTGGTGACCGGGACGCTCTTTGGATACGGACTGACCTGCCTGTTTTTTCTCTCATCCCTGTGGGTACTGGAATTGGGGATGGCATTTGGGACAGGCTGGATGGACAGATAGGGAAATTGGTGTTTGTAAGAAATGCCAGTTCGATTGGAATAGGAAGTCGGTCATCAATGAAAGAAATCGCAAAAAGGCCCAGAATGGGGATCCTTCTTCTGCTGGCTGGTTGCGCCCTTTTCATCGGAGCATTGGGATTTGTATTCTTTCGCCCTGTCGGGATCGCAGACGGTCAGGACGGGCATTTTCAGCGTGGACATCCTGTATTTCCCCCAATGGAATGTATCTGACGGGGGATAAGCTGTCAGGCCGGTGCGGAGGAAACGGCCCTTCTGTACCGGGCCTTGTCTGAAACCAAATTCCGCCGCAGGCTGTTTTCTGGCCCCTATACCCCTCCAGAAGAGGCGTCCTACTGTTTTGTGGCCATGACGGGAGAGAGGGAGCATTTTTTCCTGGACCTGTATTGCACGGAGGACAAGGTGACCCTCCAGGTCCAGACCTCCTCCGGAACCTACCAGGCCATTGATCCGGAGAAAATTTATGATGTCCTTGCCCCCATTTCCCTATAGAATGACCGTCAGGCAATCGCGCTTCCGCACAGCGGTCGTTCCTATCTCTCCCCTTCACAGCAGAGAGCATCACGCAGGCTTAGTGGAGTATAGCCTTTATTCAGGGGGAATTGGCATGAAAAAGTTGTATTATAAGCTTCTATGTCTTGGAAACTGGGGTCTGAGCCTCTATTTACTTCTGATTTCCTTTCACTCTGCGGCTCCCCTGCTTGGAGCGAGCGCATTAGAGCATATTCTTTCCTCCATCTCTTGGTATCTGTTGATACTGCTCATCCTTCTTGGTGTACCTGCGCTGTATTGCTGGTATAAGCTCCGCTCCAGCCGGTCGGATGATATTCCGCCTGAGTATGTGAAACGCTCCCAACAGCTCCTAAAAATCGTGATAATCCTGGCTCTTGTATCTGCCTTTGCTATTTTTCTTCTCAGGATAAAGGCGGGAATTTGACCGGGCCGCGTGTATCATACAGCTACAACAAAAAGCCGCCCATGGATGAACCATGGGCGGCTTTTTAATAGACACGATCAATCGGTCACATAGGGCAGCAGAGCGATCTGACGGGCCCGCTTGATGGCCTCGGTCAGCTGACGCTGATGCATAGCGCAGGTGCCGGTGGTGCGGCGGGGCAGGATCTTGGCCCGCTCGGAAGTGAACCGGCGCAGCTTGGCGGCGTCCTTGTAATCGATGCACTCCACCTTGTCCACGCAGAAAGCGCAGACCTTACGGCGCTTGCGGCCGCGGGGAGCTCTGTTATCACGTTCCATAGCCATGGGATTGACCTCCTTTTTACGACCATACATGGTCAAAGTTAGAACGGCAACCGGCCGTCATCATCAGAGAGATCGGCAAACTGGTCCCCGTCCGCGGGCGGAGCGCCATAGCCGGAGTTGGAAGCGGGAGCGGACCAGCCGCCGGCGGCAGAGCCGCCCTGGCTATACCCGGAGGAGAAGCCCCCTCCGTCCCCATCCCGCTTGGAGTCGCCGAAGTAGACCTGGTCGGCCACCACCTCGGCGGAGCGGCGCTTATTGCCGTCCTTATCCGTCCAGTCACGGATCTGCAAACGGCCTTCCACCACGGCCATACGGCCCTTGGTGAAGTAGCGGCTGACGAACTCGCCAGTCTGACGCCAGGCCACCACGTCGATAAAGTCAGTGGTCCGCTCGCCGGTGGACTTGTCCTTGAAATCCCGGTCTACGGCCAGGGAGAAGGAGGCCACGGGCGTGCCAGTCTGGGTGCGCCGAAGCTCGGGGTCACGGGTCAGACGACCCATGATGAAGATTTTGTTGAGCATATCCGCTCCCCCTTACTGGTCTTTGCAGACAATCATGGAGCGCATCACACCATCGGTGATCCGGAAAATACGGTCCAGTTCAGCGGGGATAGCGGCGGCGGCAGTAAAGGTCATCAGGACGTAGTAGCCCTCCATCAGATCGTTGATGGGATAGGCCAGACGGCGCTTGCCCCACTCGTCGATCTCGGACACGGTACCATTGGCCTCGACCACGGCCTTGAACTTTGCCACCAGGGCGGAGATCTGCTCCTCGCTCAGGTCGGGCTGCAGGATATAGACCGCCTCGTAGTTCGCGTTGATTTTTGCCATGTTTTGCACCTCCTTATGGACATATGGCCCCTGAAGTCTTATGCCAGGGGCAAGGATGTTGTCTGACGACATCGGCAGACCTAATTATTATACACGCTGCCGTGTAAATGTCAAGACAAAATACAAATTTTGTCCATAAAAATGCCGCCTTCATGTTCCATAGGCGGCATTTCCCTACAAACAATGGGGCAAAGGGGATCAGCCCTGCTTTTCCGGGAGAGAATCATCCTCCCGAATCCAGTCCTCCACATGGACCACGGAGTAATCCTTATCTGTGTTGCGGATAACCACCCGGTCGATACCCGCGTTGATGATGGTCCGGCGGCACATGGAGCAGGAAGTGGCGTCATGGAGCAGCTCGCCGGTAGACGCCTCCCGCCCCGCCAGGTAGAGGGTGGAACCCAGGGTGTCCCGCCGGGCAGCGGAGATGATGGCGTTCATCTCCGCATGGACGGAGCGGCACAGCTCATACCGCTGACCAGATGGGATATTCATGGCCTCCCGGGTACAGTAGCCCAAGTCCATACAGTTCTTCCTCCCACGGGGAGCCCCATTGTAGCCCGTGGACACGATCTCGTCATTTTTCACGATGATAGCGCCGTAACACCGGCGCAGGCAGGTGGACCGCTCCAGCACGGTCTCGGCAATGTCCAGATAATAATTTTCCTTATCGATGCGCTTCATACGAGGTCCCCCTGTCCTCTGTTTGGATGGTGACAGTATATCCTATTTTTCGCCCGGACGCAAGAGTCTTCGGCCTGATACTGGGTCGTCAGGCGCAAAAAGGCGCCGGAGGGTGGCAAAGGGCTACGGAATTTACATTTTGTTTACGAATGGTGCCTTGACGATTACATGGAGAAAGACTATCATAATATCGTACATTGGCAGGCGGACACGCCTGCCTCCTGTTTCCTAAGGGGGCACACATTTATGATCCGCAACGCGATCCAACGGTTTATGTATGGCCGGTATGGTAACGACCAGCTGAACGTCTTTTTGATTGGCACATATCTTGTCCTATACCTTTTGTTCCTGCTCACCAGGTTCGAGATTCTCTATTGGGTTTGCTGTGTGCTGATAGTATTCTCCCTGTTCCGCCTTCTCTCCCGGAACCTGCCCCGGAGGCGGGAGGAAAACGCGCGGTTTTTGAAGCTGGCCGGTCCAACCATCCAGTGGCTTCGCCTGCGCAGGACCATCGCCCGTGATAAGGAGCATCGGTATTTCAAATGTCCCAACTGTGGACAGCAGCTCCGGGTCCCCCGAGGCAAGGGGAAGATCACAGTCACCTGCCGGGGATGCGGAGCCAGTTTCCAGGAAAAAAGCTGATATAAAGCCGTGGAACTTGAGGGATACCCCTGGTAAGGGCACCAGGATATTCCATCAGAGTGTATTTAAAAAGGGTCATCTGCCTTGATATCAAGGCAGATGACCCTTTTTAAATATCTGATTATTAATGTGGGAATTCAAACTACTGATTTCATTCTTCTAGTAGAAATTCAACCCTCTTTTAAATATTTTGTCTGTCATATAGAGCAGATAAGAACACTTAGGGGTTGGTGTCGATCTGTATATTACTCTTTTTTCTTCGAAGTGCTTTTCCAAATCCGAGTATAGCGCGCATAATAGATACCCACAATTACCGCGCAGAACATAGTCCACAAGGTACCTATACCCTCATGGATAGGGATAAAATAGAACAACCCGGCGCAAATGCCTGCTACACTCACTGTACAGCCTGCAATGGCTTGCGCGGCAGGAGAGGGGCTTTTCCGATAAAATCGCTTTCTCATATCGTTCCCTTTCGCTTGAATAACCCAAAAGCATTCTGTCTCAGCCGGAACACTTTTGTTTTATTTTAATGTCTGATTTCTAAGCTGTCCAGTGGGCAGTTCAGAAATCAGATCACTGGACTTTCCGGCCCGCAGCAGATAGCTGTCGGTTCCATGGTTCAGCAGTTGGACGAGCTGGCGGCTGACCTTCATAGCCTGATCCAAATCCACGCCGGTTTTAATCCCTATTTCATCGCACATGTGGACCACGTCTTCCGTAGCCACGTTGCCTGCTGCACCCGGCACAAAGGGGCAGCCGCCCACGCCTGCAAAAGCGGAATCGTACCGGGTGAAGCCCGCCTGCATTCCAGCCATGATGTTCGCAATCCCCAGCCCCCGGGTATTGTGGAAGTGGAGCCACCAGGCTACCTGGGGATAGGTCTTTGCCATATCGGTACAGATTTGATATACCTGTGTGGGGTAAGCCTGACCAGAGGCGTCGGACAGGGAGATCTCCGTCACGCCCACGGCCAGATAGGCGTCCACAATTTCCTTTACGTCGGACAGAGGGATCTCCCGGTCCCAAGGGGAGCCGAAGGCCATAGAGATCGAGCCGGAGACCTCAATTCCCACAGACCTTGCCGCGTCCATACAGCCGTAGAAACCCTCCACTGTCTCCGCCGGAGTCCGATTTAGGTTGGCCAGATTGTGCGCTTTACTGGCGGAGACATTCAGCTTGACCTTTTTGCAACCGCAGGCGGCGGCCCGCTCCACACCTTTTAAATTAGCGACCAACGCGCGGTACTCCACACCTTCTTTGCGCTTCAAATTTTGAAATACCTCATCGGTATTGGCCATCTGAGGGACCGCTTTAGGGCTCATAAAGGATCCCACTTCAATTACGGAGAAACCTGCTTGTACAACACCTTCGATCAGCACTAACTTTTCCTCTGTGGTCAAGATCCTCTTTTCATTTTGCAGGCCGTCGCGAGGTCCAACTTCACAAATTTTGATTTCTTCCACCAGATTCAATGGCATAGAAACCCTTCCTTATCCTGTATCGTTGTTTTTATCCGTTCATCATATTAGGAATAAATGTAATCAGCTGCGGGAACACAACCAAAATGGCAACATCGACCAGCGTAATTAGGACAAACGGGATAATTTCGCGGATAATCCCCTCTACCTTGGCGTTAGAGGAATTGGCCGCTACATACAGACAAACGCCGACGGGAGGAGTCAGGTTGCCTACGGCTATATTGCAGATTACGGTAACACCAAAGGCAACTGTATCAATTCCGGCTGCCTGAACAATGGGCAGTAGAACAGGGATAAACATAATCTGCATGGCGGTGCCCTCCAGAAAGAACCCCCCGATAAAGAACACCAAGTTGACAATAAACATGACCCAGATTTTATTGCTGACCGAATCACCGAACAGATTTAAAATAACTTGCTGGAAGTTATTGCTCTGCAAAATCCAAGCAAAGAGGCTGGATGTGCCAATGATAAACATGACATTTGAGGCACCAATTATTGATTCCACAAACATCTCTGGGAGGTCCTTTATCCTGATAGTCCGATAGACCACCATCGCAACAATCAAGGTATAAGCCACTGCTGTGATGGCAGATTCAGTAGCGGTTACAATGCCAGTCAGGATGCCACCTACGATAATGACCGGAGCGAAAATCGGAAGCAGGGCATGCCGCAACGTCTTCAGAACCTGGGTAACAGAGAAATGGTTGCAGTGGTTTTTATCATAGCCGCGTACATAGCAGGTGATCCCGCAGACCAGCATAAAAGAAACACCAATCATGATACCGGGGATAATACCACCTAGAAATAGTTTCCCAACTGAAATACCAGTAATACTGGCCAATACAATCATGGGCATACTGGGGGGAATAATGATTCCTAGCGTACCAGAACTGGCCATCAGGGCCGCGGAGTATTCTCTTGGATAGCCGCTGCGCTCCATACTCGGCACCATAATAGAACTCAAAGCCGCGGTATCGGCGGGAGCGGACCCGGAAATACCGCCCATCAGGATGCCGGTAAGAACACCTACATAGCACAGGCCACCGCGCAGCCAGCCAACCAGCGAGTTGGCAAAATCAATCAGTTTTTGGGTAATTCCACTGCGCTCCATAATAGAGCCCACCAGCATAAAGAAGGGAATGCCCATCAGTGTCACACTATTTACGCCGTTAAAGATACGCTGGGGCGCAATCATCAGCGGGACCTCTCCCTGCATAACCAGTTCAGCGATTGCGGACAGCCCCAAAGCTACCGCAATGGGAGTACCAGTAAAGATGACTAGGATCAGGAAGAGAACAATCATCAAAATCAACAGGGTAGAAACCATTATTTGCTGCCCTCCCCCTTCTCCTCGTCACCATACAGGTCGTTTATGATCCCGGCAATACTATAAAATAAGCTGAATGCGCCACACAGAGGAATACAGAGATAAACCAATCCATAAGGGATAGACATAATTGGAGAATACATTCTCATGGTACTGGCAGAGTACTTAAAACCATAAATGGTCAATACCAGAAACAGCAGAATAGTCAAAATCTCACTGATTATGGAAAAAGCCCGTTTCAGCTTGGGCGGATATTTTTCCACCAGAAATTCCACACCTAGATGCTTTTTCCGGTACACACCGATGGCAATTCCCAGAAACATGATCCATGTAAAAATAAATCTACTTCCTTCTTCAATAGACGCGACCGCACCGTTGAGAAAGTTTCTAGAAAATACATTGATTAGGAGAATTACAAGCAGTACGGCAAAACTAACTGTAGCAAAGACAAAAAAAACCTTATAAATGCCGCGGGAGATTTTTTGTAGTTTTCGGTTGAACGAATGCATAAAATATCTCCTTTCGATCTTATTGATTTTCAATTCTAACATTGGGAACCGCGGAGCTTCTGGCCTGAACCAGAAGCTCCGCAATCTGGAAGAAAGGAGCACACATTAATACTGGAAGTTCTTGATTTGGTCAATCAGATCTGCGCCATAGGTATCAGCGAACTGATCATATACACTGGCAGTTGCCACACGCCAAGCCTCTTTATCGGGGTTCTCATTAATTGTCATTCCCTTTTCCTTTAAAAACTCAATCTGTTCAGCCTCGCTCTGGCGAATCCCATTCTTTTCCACCAGGCCTGCGTCCTTTGCAGCCTGCATTACAATTTCTTGGTCCTCATCGGTCAACTTTTCCCAGACATTTCCATTCATCAGCAGGCCCATAACTGTGTAAATGTGGCCATCCAGAACCATATACTTCTGCACTTCGTAAAAGTTATCATCACAGAAAGCAAAAATAGGGCCTTCCTGACCGTCTACAGTATTGTTGGAACAAGCCAGATAGACTTCTTTATAGCCCAACGTAGAAGTAGACGCACCCAGAGCGGCAGCTGTGGCAGCCTGAATGGGGTTATCAGGAATACGAATCAGCTGTCCAGCCATATCCTCGGGACCATTGATTTCTCCCTTGTTAGTTGAGTAATGACGGAAGCCGGAATCCCAGTAATCTAGGATCATAACATGATTGCTGTTCCAGATATTGTCTCGGAAAAGCTGCCCTGGTTCACCTGCAAAGACAGCGTCTACATGGTCACTGTCAATAAAAAGATAAGGCAAGCTAAACACATTAAAATTAGAATCCAGTTTTGCTACTGAGCTGGAGCCTACCAGACAAGCGTCTACTGTGCCTATGGCCACACCCTCAGCCATCTCACCCTCGGTGCCCAGAGCCTCATCAGCAAAGACCTCGACCTGAACCGCCCCCTTGGTATTCTCCTCAACCAGCCGTTCAAACTCAGCCAAGCCAGCATAGAAAAAAGATTCCGCATTGTGGCTGGTACCAACCTTGAACGTCACATAGGTTTCACGGCTTCCATCCGCATTGATAGCAGAGGATGAATTGTTATCGCTGTTATTGTTGTTACCTCCGCAGGCTGTCAGTGACAGTAGAAGGACAGCTGCTAACATTGCGCTTATAGTTTTTTTCATTTTTGCGCTCCTTTCTATCGCATATCTTTTGATTACTTCCATTCCATTGCCGCTTTTACGATGTCTCCAGTGTCAATTCCAAGGCACTGGCGAAGGTAAGCACGATTGCCCACCTCACCAAACCGGTCCCGAATGCCAATGCGGCGCATAGGGGCCGGATAGTTTTCCGCCAGTACCTCAGCTACCGCGCTTCCCAGGCCACCGATAATATTGTGGTTTTCCACTGTAATGATCCCTCTAGTTTCGCGGGCAGCCTGAATGATTGCCTCCTGATCTATCGGCTTAATGGTATGCATATTTAGAACCCGTGCCTCAATCCCATTCTCCTTCAGAATTTGGGCCGCTTCCAGGCACTGAGTCAGCATAATACCGGAAGAAATCAGAGTGACATCACTGCCCTTACGCAGTATATCAGCCCTACCAAGCTGATAGCGGTAGTCATCACCGTAAAAACAAGGAGCCACAGCCCGGTCATAGCGAAGATACACCGGGCCGTCCAGATCCAATAGGGCTGGAATCATCTGACGAAGCTGCATACCATCAAAGGGCTCCACAATGGTAGTATTTGCGATTCCTCGTACAGCGGCAATATCGTCGTAGCTCTGATGGGTCCCGCCATTAATTTCAGCGACAATTCCGGGAGACAGGCCTACCAAAACCGCATTCAGTTTACTATACGCCAGAGAAATCGTCAATTGATCCAAAACCCTGCGCGTCATAAAGGGACCAAACGCATGGACAAATGGACGTTTTCCACTGACAGCCAGCCCGGCCGCCACGCCCACCATGTTGGCTTCCGCAATTCCTACATTAAACGCACGGTCAGGATAGGCCTGTTCAAAGTCCCGTGTACCGGAGATCTGTCGGGAATCTGAGTTGACGATACAGATGCGTTCATCCGCTTTTGCCAAGTCGATCAGGGTATCGCAAAAAATTTTTCTCATTTCAACTTTGCTTTCCATGATTTCACCTCCTGATCACCGTTTACTGCAGGTCCTGCAGAGCATCTTTTAGATCTTCCGCAGTCACCGGCATACTATGGGACTTGGTCGTCCCCTCTATTTTTTTCCAGCCTTTTCCTTTTATGGTGTGGAGCACAATCATATTGGGCTTGTCCATACAGGTTTTTGCCTGCTCAATAGCGTCATAGATGGCCTGGAGGTTATGGCCGTCGATTTCCTGAACGTTCCAGCCAAATGCGCGCCACTTAGCTGCCGCATCAATCATGGAGTTGACCTCATCTACCGGGGCGTCAATCTGTTGGCCGTTCAGGTCTAGAAAGCAGGTCAATGAGCCTAGTTTGGCCTGTGCTGCATACATACCAGCCTCCCAGATCTGGCCTTCCTGACTTTCGCCGTCACCAATGATACAATACACTCTGGCGCCGTTCCCATCGATTCGGTCAGCCAGCGCCATGCCTACGGCGGCAGATAGGCCTTGCCCCAGAGAGCCGGTGGTCATATCAATTCCAGGAGTCAAAAGCCGGTCACAATGACTGGGTAGCATAGTACCTGGCTTATTCAGGGTATATATTTCCTTCCGATCAAAATAACCCTTCATGGCCAGAATGGAATAAACTCCGGGACCTCCATGTCCTTTAGAAAGCACAAAGCGGTCTCTCCCAGGCATTTGGGGATTTTTCGGATCGATATTCATTTCCTCATAATAGAGTACAGTAAGTACGTCCACAATATCCAATGCGCCGCCAACATGACCTTTTCCCAGGCTAGCAATCATTTCCATTGTGGTCCGACGAGCCTCCTTCGCCAGTTCAGTCAGCTCCTGAATACTATGTTGCATCACAAAGCTCCTTTCAACAGTTAGATGACCACAGGAAAATAGTCGGATCACTCCTCATCCATGCCATCTTTATAAAATTTACCGAACAGCTCCTGAAGAGAGGGCATATCCTCGGGGATAGGACGGGCCACCCAAGTGGTATTCATATAGTGTTTCAGGGCAATGTTCTCGGAAACGATGTTGCCGCCCCAGGTCCCGCAGCCCATGGAGGACGTGGGAGGCATACCGTTGGTGGCGGATCCGGCATTACCTTTGTTATTGGGCTGGCGCACCATGATGCGGGAGACAGGGGCCGCCTTGCCCAGACGGTCAATGTGGCCGTCATCCCAAGAGTAAATACCGCAGGAGTGGCCCTTGCCGCCTACCTCGAAGATGGCCCGCATCATGTCCAGGGCATTTTCAAACTCTCCCTCATACTTGAACAAAGCCAGCAGAGTGGTCAGCTTCTCAGAGGAGAAGAAGTATTCTTTGCCAATCTGATCAATACCACCACCCGTGACCATAATAAATTTCCGGTCCTCGGGGATCTCAAACCCGGCAGCCTCAGCCAGCTTCTGAGGGCTGATGGCCACAGTGCCGGGAAGTCGGTGCCCCATCTCGTCCCACATGACACTCTTGAGCTTCTCCGCCTCTTCTTCGTTAGCTAGATAGCCGCCCTCGGCCTTAAGCGCGTCTACCATTTTGTCATAGATAGATTCGTGGATGACCAGGTTTCCGTCACAGGAACAACCGGAACCGAAATCAGAGGTCTTGGAGATGCGGGTGTTCTGCGCTGCCTCACGCTGGCGCTCAGGAGTATCAGCAGTATTATCGATAATCACAGTAGCATTGCCCGCACCGGATCCATAGGCGGGCGTGCCGGAGGAGTAAGCGGACTTGACCATGGGCCGGCCACCGGTGGCGATAACCAGATCGCAGCGTTTCATCAGTTCCTGAGTCAGAGCGATAGAGGGCTGCTGAATACCCTGGATGATGTCGGCGGGGGCGCCCTCACGGAGTAGGACTTCCCGAATGATGTCAATGCACTTGTTGGTCACCACTTTGGCCCGTGGATGAGGGCTGCAGATGATAACGTCTCGTGCCTTGATAGCGTAGATTACCTGGCCGGCAGGTGTCAGACAAGGATTGGTAGTAGGTACCAGAGAGGCAATTACCCCCACTGGCTTGGCATATTTGACCAGCCCCTTCTCCGGGATTTCTTCAATAGCGCCGACGCTTCTGCTCCGCATACAGTCGCGCAGGATCAGCTTCAGCTTGTTGCGTTTGTTGCGCTTCGTCACCTTATCGCCCAAGTTGGTCTCATCCACGGCCTCATCGCTGAGCTGCGCCCAGACCTTCAGATCATAAAGAGCCGCCGCAACTGCCTGGCACAGGTGATCTACTCTGTCCTGATCGTAAGTCTCAATGATTGCCGCAGCCTTACGGGCTCTGGCAACCATTTCTTCCAACATTTCAATCTGTTCTGTAGTGATCTCTTTTGCCATAGTATTCAACACTCCTTTGATAATTTTGCTGTAAATAGCTCTTTTATCTAATCTAAATTTAACATTTAGCACAACCTTATGTCTAATACTTGTTTTGAATTGGATTTATAGAGAAAAATCTATAATTATTTCACCTCTGCCTGTCAGGAGCAGTCCCAACACCAGTAATCTTTAACTACTCTTTGCCTGATCCAAGCTTGACAATTTCCCATCTATCCAATATTCTTTATGTATTAATAGATTCTTTTTATAGAAAGGTGGGTTACTATGACGCTGCTCCAGCTGCAATATTTTCAGGTTTTGTCACACAACCTGCACTATACACGCACTGCTGAGCAGTTGTGTATTTCTCAGCCCAGCTTGAGTTACGCCATCAATGAGTTGGAGAAGGAATTGGGGGTCAAGCTGTTCCAGAAGGAAAACCGGAAGGTTACTCAGACAGTCTATGGGCAGCAGTTTCTTCCCTATGTGGAGCAAGCTCTTACTCTTCTGCAGGACGGTTCTAATGTGCTGCGGCAGATGGCCAACAACGCCCCCCAGATTGTCCGATTAGGATATTTTCACAGCGTTTCCGCCTCCATGATCCCCGCTCTGGTGGATGGATTTTATCAGCAGGAGGAAAACCGCCAGATTCGCTTTCATTTTACAGAAAGCGCTTCCTATGATATCCTGAACCAGATCCGTTCTGGCGCACTGGATCTGGGATTCAGCCTTCATCAGGCCGAGTGGGCGGAGTCGGTAGGGGTTATCCGTCAGCCACTTTATCTGGCAGTCCCCGCCAACCATCCTCTTTCCGGCCACAGTTTTGTTTCCTTTGATGATTTTGCTCACGAGCCGCAGATTATGCTGGAACACAGCAGCAACCTGCGGTCCAATATGGATCAGGTCTTTTCTCAGCATGGGATCATTCCTAATATTGTGTTTGAAGTGCGGGAGTGCAATGCCGCGTTGCAGTATGTCGGGTTGGGATTTGGCGTGTCCGTATTGCCGCAGGTACCGGCCATGGATACGGATAAGGTCTATATCGTTCCTATTTCCGATCAGGAGAAGGAGTTCGTGCGTACCATTTACCTTACCTATCCTAAGATCCATCCCATCTCTCCTGCCGCCCAGAAGGTGCGCGATTATATCATTCAAAATTGCGCGCTCAACACTTGATATTCTGACCCCTATGCCGCCTGCGGGCAGATTTTTTCGACGAGTCACGGAAAGATGGCACTCTCTATCTCCGTCTGAGGAAAAAGAGGACTTTCGGCAATGTTGCCGAAAGTCCTCTTTCTGTATTAAGGTTTATTAAATGTTCAGAAGGAGGATCCATTTGCAAACCGGATCATCTTGAACGCAAAACGTCAACGCAGGAATCCAACTCACTGAGGCACAAATGTCCCACAACAGAGTCATCCGGGTAGCGTCTGCGTTTCCACCTAGGCCCACAAAGCTCCGAAGGGCAAGCTGAAAACCTGTATTCCAAAAGAAAATACTGGAGCAGTACGCCGCTGAACGCTACTTACCCAATCCGAAGTTCTGTGTGGATGATGGATACTCCAGATTCGTTTAACCGCCTGGGCTGAAACCCACTGAACATTGGGGAAAGGTCTCCATATTCGGCGTCCGATACACCGCCATTCATGACAATGTGGATACGGACAGACGCAAGGACTGCACGGCCCATCACATCCGGTCGTGTATATCCTGGATAAGATAGTGCCGGATGAGACACAAAGCATAGCAGAACCCGCATAGACGGAAAAACCTTGTAGATACTTCTGATGTAATATCTGTCGGGGCTCCAGATACCTAAGAAGTTATCCCAACTAAGGGAGTCACAACAGTCACGCAGCCTTTTAATGGAAAAATTTTTCTTAGCGTGAAACAAACCCCTTCTATTTTCGTCTAATAAAACAGATGGTATTCCTGCGTAGAGGAGGAAAGAACATTGAAAAGGGCGCTGAAAGGTTTGCTGGCTTCCCTGCTGGTACTGGCCTGTCTGGGGATTGCCGCGGTTGGCGTTTTGCAGGCCACAGGCTGGAACCTGATATGGGGTCAGTATCTCCAAGCTGGTGACGGTTCTCATATTATGATTGACCGGCACGGTGATCCCATCATTTTGGGAGACCGCTCTAGAACCGGGAACCTGTTCCATGGATTAAGGGATGGAGACACGGTACTATTCCTCTGTTCTGACATTCAGGAGAGCTATCCTGCCCGCTCACGGGCCTATTGGTGCTTCCGCCTGGAGCGTGGCACTGCCTCCAATCTCCCAGTGGATACGCTGGGCCAGCTGAAGGAACTGGGCTGGCTGCCAGCTACATTTTAAAAAAAGAGGGCAGGCCCCACCGGGGCCTGCCCTCTTTTTTTGCCATCACTGAGGCAATACCAGGTCTCCCTCGCGGATCCAGCCGATCTTCCGCAGCATCTCACAGAAGAACCAGGACAGGATGGCAGGGAGAATAAAGCAGATCAGAGCCATACCCAGCCAGTCAAAGGGGGTGATGGCCGCCTTAACTCCTAGAGCCACATCGTTGACCCAGCCCGACCATACGCCGATCTGTCCCACGAAACCGCAGGTCCCCATGCCAGAGGCCACGCCGCCAGCGGGGTCGTTCATCTGGAGGTGAAATACACAGGTGGCGATGGGGCCGGTGATGGCGGAGGCCAACGTGGGGGGAATCCAGATTCGGGGATTCTTCACGATGTTGGGCATCTGGAGCATAGAGGTACCGATGCCCTGGCTGATCAAACCGCCCCAGCGGTTCTCTTTAAAGGACATGACGGCAAAGCCCACCATCTGGGCACAGCAGCCGGCCACCGCCGCGCCTCCGGCCAGGCCGGTGAGGGTAAAGGCGGCGCAAATAGCGGCGGAAGAGATGGGCAGAGTGAGGGCAATCCCCACCAGTACGGCTACGACAATCCCCATCCAGAAGGGCTGGAGAACAGTAGCGTCCTGGATGAGTTGACCAAAAGCTTTGGCCGCGGCGCCGATGGGCGGGGCGATGAGCAGGGACAGGCCCGCGCCTACGAATACGGTGACGGCGGGGGTGACCAGGATATCCACCTTGGTTTCTTTGGATACCATTTTGCCAATCTCAGCGGCGATGATGGCAATGAACAGAACAGCCAGGGGGCCGCCCGCGCCACCCAGTTTGTTGGCGGACCAGCCCACAGCAGTCAGGGAAAAGAGGACCATCGGATCGGCTTTCAGGGCGTAACCGATGGCCACCGCCATAGCGGGACCGGACATATCAAAGGCAAACTGTCCCACATCCACCAAAAAGGAGAGGGACAACTGCTGGCCCAGGGTCTTGATAATGGTGCCGATGAGCAGGGAGCAGAACAGGCCCTGGGCCATGGCCCCCAGGGCGTCGATACCGTACCGTTTGGCGGATATCTCGATGTTTTTCCGTTTTAGAAACTCTCTCATTCGTAACGCGCCTTTCCCACACAAAATAAAAAAGCTGTACAGGTGTCAAGACACCTGTACAGCCCATTATAGCGCGTGAACTCAGTTTGTCAAGAAAATTCCTCCGGCTGGGGATCCAGGCTTCAGTTCTTTCCCCAGTCCGACCAATCAGTGAGGCACAGGTTCAGATCCACCTTTACCGGGATGCCGGGGACCGTGCCGCTGCTAGAATACTGCCACATATGGTAGTGGTAGCGGAAGCTGGTGGGCACCCAGCCGGTGGTGTAGTGGGCCAGCCAGAAGGGCCAGTCCTGGAGCTGGGCCAGGTCCAGGCCGCCAGCATAGATCTTGGAGGGGCTGCCGTAGGTCATGGGGATATAGCCGGCCTCCTCGATGATGTCACAGAAGACTTTGGCGCATTTGGTCACCGTTTCTCCGTCGGTGTCCTTTGTCCGGGAGTCGGAATCACTGACCTCCTCCCAGTCGAAGACCACGGGGTAGGTGATATCATAGCCCTCGATCCACTCCAGAAGCTGGAGGGCCTCCTCCCGCGCCTCCTCCTCCGTGGTAGCCTGGGAGAAGAAGTAAACGCCCACTTCCAGGCCGTTCCTCAGGGCATTTTGGATGTTGTAGTCAAAATAGGCGTCCTTGTTGATGCTGCCCACAGTATAGCCCCGGTAACCCGCCCGGATCATGGCGAAGTCCACCCCGGCACCGGCCACCTGGGTCCAATCGATCTGCTTCTGGTGAGAAGACACATCCACCCCAATGTAGCTGGGGGCGTCCCCCGTATAGGTCAAAAAGCCGTTCTTGACCACAAATCTGCCGCTGTCATAGTCGTTGCTTGGAATGGGGCCAGGCTCCGTTTCCGGTACATGGATGAAGGACAGGTCGTAATTCATTAGGATGACCGCCCCCTGGGCCCGGGTAGCGGTGCCGGTGGGGTCAAACAGGTTGCCCGGCTTGCCGGAGATGAGACCCACGGACCAGGCCCACTCTACCGCGTCGATGGACCAGCTGGCGATGGATTTCCGGTCCGCGAAGGGGGCGGCCACCTGGGACAGCGGCTCCCCCAAGGTGTGCCAGAGAATGACAGCAAGCTGCTCCCGGGTCACCTTGTCGTCGGGACCGAACCGGCCGTCATCATAGCCGGTGACCAGCCCCTCCTGCCAGGCCCAGAGGATGGCGTCGGCATCGGGGTCGTCCAGGTCCACATCGGAGAAGGGACTGGTCAGTGCCTGGTCCTGTTGGTCCAGGTCCTCGTCCTCCTCCGTCCCGCTCTCGAACTCCTCCCGCTCCAGGGACACCTGGGGCCGGTCATAGATCTGATAGAGGGCGGCGGCCACCATGGCACGGGTTAGAGGAGCCTCCGGCAGGAACTCCAGCGCGTCGGTGGCCTCCATCATCCCCTTCTCCCAGCAGTACTCCACCGCGGCGGTGTACCAGGAGTTCTCGGGCACGTCGGAGAGCTTCGTCCCGGCTGCCGAGGCGGGCAGAGGCAGGGTCATGGCCATGGCCAGCAGGCCGGCGGCAAGGGATCTCAGAGTCTTGTGTTTCATAGCGTTCCTTTCTGTCTGTCGTAGAGTGTGGTGAGTGTTGGGTTAGGTGCAGTATACTCAGCTTGTCGAAAGAGCCCTCCCGCAAGGAATTCCGGTGCCCGCAGGCGGCGGAATAAATTTTGAGGCCGTCATTTCCGGCCACTTTTCGACAGTCTCAGTATACTACGGCAGAGCCAGGCTCTGCCAATGGTATCTTTTGGATGGAGCTCACCGCTCCAGCAGGATGCCCTGCCAAGCCAGCGCCTCTCGTACCCGCTCATAGGCCCCCTGGTCCGGGCAGGCCAGGGTGTGAAGGTGGATCCCCTCGGTTAGCTGGGAAAGGGGGGCAGCGGCCTGACTCCGGCACCGGGCGATGAACTGCCCCACCTGATACCGGTCGGATAGCTGGAGCGGTCCGGTGAGCTGACCGTAGATCGGATGGTCCACGATGACGTCCAGCACCGTGCAGCCCTGGTCTACCATGGCGTTCAATTCCGCCTCCATGGCCTGTCCGTCGTGCTTCACAGCAATCTGCCGCACCAGGCCGGAAGGCGCGTTCTGTACCATATAGCCTCTTGGGGTGGCGGTGATTCCCTGGCCCCCGGCCCGCAAGATGGCCACATCCCCTACAATGATCTGACGGCTGACCGAAAACTCTCTGGCCAGAGCAGTGGCGCTGACCGGGCTCCGGGCCCGCTCCAGCCGTCGGGCAATGGCCTGTCTTCTCTCCTGGGCGTCCATAGCCCTCCCTCCCCTGTCTTGTCATATGCAGTAAGTATATCACTGAGAGGAGAGGTACGCAACGGCACAGACACAGATTTTTCCGGGAACTTTCCGGGAAACCTTGACTTTTCCGCTTGGAATCCATACAATGGACAAGATAAGTCTTCCAATCTCATATCACGATATAAAAGGACTGAAACGACATGGCTCAGAACCCCAACAAAAAGCAGGTGGAACAAATCACCGACATGGAGGTAGACTTCGCCCAGTGGTACACTGACGTGTGTAAAAAGGCGGAGCTGATCGACTACTCATCCATCAAGGGCATGTTCATCTACCGCCCCTACGGCTACGCTATCTGGGAGAACATCCAGCGAGAGATGGACCGGCGCTTCAAGGAGACCGGGCACGAAAACGTATATCTTCCCATGCTCATCCCCGAATCCCTGCTCCAGAAGGAGAAGGACCATGTGGAGGGCTTCGCTCCTGAGTGCGCCTGGGTGACCATGGGGGGAAGCGAGAAGCTGGAGGAGCGCTACTGCATCCGTCCCACCTCCGAAACCCTGTTCTGTGAGCACTACAAAAATGTCATCCACTCCCACCGGGACCTGCCCAAGCTGTATAACCAGTGGTGCTCCGTCCTACGCTGGGAGAAGACCAGCCGCCCCTTCCTGCGCCACCGGGAGTTCCTGTGGCAGGAGGGCCACACCATGCACTCCACCCCGGAAGAAGCCCGGGAAGAGACCATGCGGATGCTCAACGTATACGCCGACTTTATGGAGAATGTGCTGGCCATGCCTGTGGTCCGGGGCCGTAAGACGGACAAGGAGAAATTCAACGGCGCCGAGGAGACCTACACTGTGGAGTGCATGATGCACGACCGAAAGGCCCTTCAGGCGGGCACCAGCCATTACTTCGGCGACGGCTTCGCCCGTGCCTTTGACATCACCTTCACCGGCAAGGACAACCAGCTCCACTACCCCCACCAGACCAGTTGGGGCGTGTCCACCCGGATGATCGGCGGCATCATCATGACCCATGGCGACAACAACGGTTTGGTCCTGCCCCCCCGCGTCGCCCCCATCCAGGCGATGGTCATCCCCGTAGCCCAGCATAAGGAGGGCGTGCTGGAGGCGGCCAACGCCCTGCTGGACCGGCTGAAGGCCGCCGGCATCCGGGCAGGCCTGGACGACAGTGACCAGTCCATGGGCTGGAAGGCCGCCCAGTACGAGATGAAGGGCGTGCCCCTGCGGGTGGAAATCGGTCCCAAGGATATGGAGAAGGACCAATGCTGCGTCTGCCGCCGGGACTCTGGGGAGAAGGTCTTTGTCCCCTTGGCTCAGTTGGAGGACCAGGTGAAGGAGCTGCTGGACTCGGTCCACGACGGACTATTTGCCCGGGCCCAGAAGAACCTGGAGGACCACACCAAGGTGTGCCACACCCTGGAGGAGGTCAAGGCCTTTATGGAGTCTGAGGGCGGCTTCGCCAAAACCATGTGGTGCGGCGAGCTGGACTGCGAGCTGAAGATGAAGGAACAGGCCGGGGTCAGCTCCCGGTGTATGCCCCTGAAGCAGGAGAAGGTGGGCGACGTATGCGTCTGCTGCGGCAAGCCCGCCAAGCACTCCATCCTCTGGGGCGTGGCCTATTGATCGCTGGCATACAGAAAAACAGGGCCGCCGTTTTTCAGAACGGCGGCCCTGTTTTATGCCTTTTGCCCCATGGGGCGCGGTCTGTCCGGCGGACGGGGCTTCAGTTCAGCACGATGGCCTGGACTGCCTCGATGAGGTCCACGGCCCCGGAACGGGCCACCAGGGAGACCGGCTCCCCGTCCACCACCGCCAGGCAGTGCTCGCCGTCCCAGCGGTACAGCTCCACCGCCACCTGCGGGAATGCGTCGTTGTCCAGATAGACGGTCAGGGCAATCTCCTGCCGCTGGGAAGGCCGCTCGTCAGTAAAGCTGTCGGCACTCAGGCTCTCCAGCGCCTCCTGGAACGCGGAGATATCCACTTCCTCCCCCTGGTAGAGCCAGGTCCGGTCCTCGCCCTCGCCCTGGACGGTAAGGGTATGGCTGGCCCCCTCCAGAGTAACTTCGATCTGCCAGATATCCCCAAAGTCGGCGGACAGCACCTCCTGGTGCCGCAAGTCATCGTAGGAAGCGGCCATCAGCTCCTGGTAATCCTCCGACGTAATTTGATAGACAATCTGGGAATCTCCCACTCGCAGATAGGCGGTAATCGTCTCCTCTTCCTCCGTTTCCCCGGTATCTGCCGCCTCCTGGGCGGCCAAGCGCTCCTCCGGGTCCCGGCTGATGTGGAGTATAAGAGTACCGGAGGCCTTTTCCTCTGCCCTGTCCTCGGCTGTATAGTCCACGGTCACCGTCAGCTCCGGCTCATCCAGGCCATAACTGGCCAGTTCCTCCTCAGTAGCATGATAGGTCACATAGTTGTTGGGGGCCAAGTAGCTGATATTATGCAGGTAATCCTCTACCCGCCCAGTGTCCAGCGGGAGCGTCTTTCCATCCCGCTGGGTAAAGTAAATGTCCTCCTCGCACCAGCTTGCGGAGTTGTCCTCCTCATAGGTGACTGTATAGTTCTCCACCCCGTCAAACCGCAGCCGGGTCACCTGATTCAGCTCCGGGATGTCGTCGTGGTCTATCATGTCGCGGAGCCCCGCGTCAAACTGGTCCAGGGGGTCGCTGGCGGCCAGATACACCTTTCCATCCCCAATGGACACATATCGCTGGGAATCCATGGCGCTGAAGTCGCCGAGCAGTATCTCGTAGTTGTTCTCACCTGTACCCAGCGTAATGGTGCATACTGGGTCATCCAGGCCGTACTGACTTGGGTCCTCCACCTCCTCAATGACGAAGGCCGCTGCGAAGGATTGGAACGTCTCCAGCAGCTCGCCTACCTTTTCTCCGTCCACGGGGAACGTCTCATCTCCATCATAGAGCCAGTCCCCATCCCGGTGAAACGACAGGGTCTCCCCCTCATAGGTCCAGGAGAGGGTCTGGACCGCGTCACTGTCGATCTCCAGGACGACCTCTCCGCTGGTTTCAATCCGCTCCTGGCGCTCTTGTACCTGGAGGGCGGCAAATGCCGCAACGCAGCACACCGCCAGGACAGCTAGTAAAATCACGATCCGTTTAGACCGGTACATTTTGCGCACGCCTCCTCTTCAAGACCACCCAGATCCCGATGCCCAGATACAGCAGGGGGAACACGCCGATCATCACCACCTGAAGCAGAGAGGACACAGCGTCGTTGATAGTCAGATAATTGTAATTCAGGGATTTGCTCCGGATGGCCATGGCCTCGCTCTCTCCAATCAGAGAGGACACCGCGTTCATCGCCAGGTCCCCGTTGGCCCCGGAGGAATAGGCGTTGTACATATCATCCAGGAACGCGGAGGAGGAAAACCAGATAATCTGACCTCCACTCCCACAGTCGATGGACACCGCCAGAGCAAAGGGGCCGTCGATATCCCCCTCCTCCTTCTCGTAGGTGTCCAGGTCATAACCGGCGGCCTTGCTGAAGGAGGCGGCCGAGGTGGTGAGCAGGGAAGTCACCCCGCTCCCCTCCCCGTCAGCCGACACCGTCAGTCCCTGGGCGATGGGCATGATGGCCAGGTAATTCTCCTCGATCAGCGAATCGGTAATCCCGTGGCTGTTCATGTCGGGCAGCAGGATATAGGGGACCTGGAAGGCGTAGTGCTCCCGGTCGCCCTCCACCACTACGCCCTCATTGGGTGTCACACCGTAGCTGGCAATCAGCCCGTACAGCTCATCCAGAGGGTCTTCCTGGGTGGGGCCCGCCATGACCAGCAGCTTGCCGCCGCCGCTGGTATACTCGTCCAGCATCTCCACCTCCTTCTGGGACAGGTCGCTATCCGGGCCGTAGATCATGACACAGCCGGCATCCTCCGGCACCGCGTCCACGGTGAGCAGGGAGAGAGGATCGACTTGGATGTTTTCTTTCTCCAGCTGTTCCTGGAAGGTGGCGGGCAGCTCCGCCTCCCCGTGTCCCTCCAGTAGATAGAGCTGGGGCAGCTCCTTTGCGGTCACATAGTCGATGGCGGAGGTGATGGCCCCCTCACCGTCAAAGGAGGTATTGTAGGAGTAAGAGTATATGTCCGCCTCCTGGATATAGATATCGTTGTAGCTGATATAGCGGCTCCGATCCCCACACTCCACGATCAGGCTGTTGTTAGTCACCGTCTCGTCGGTGTACTGCTGGGCGAAGGTGGGGAATACGTCCGGGTTCTTTTTCACGACCTGGATATGGTCAGAGAGGCTTTCGTACTTATTGAGCAGATTTTCGATTACGTCGTCCTCTTTCCCCGACTGGACCACCCAGTAGATCGTTACATCCTCCTCCAGCGCGTTGACCACCACCTTGGTGTTGCTAGTGATGGAGTAGAGCTTGGTGGCGCTCATGTCGTACTTGGTCAGGTTGGAGGGGAGGGCGGAGACAAAGACATTGACTGCCACCAGAATGGCCAGCACCACCGCGGTGACGACAATGGAATAGGCGCCGCCCCGAAAGGCGTTCTGGTTTCCCTTTCTCTGTGGGGCCGATTGGAAAAGTTTTGGCTTGCGCATCAGTTATACCTCCTCTTCTCCAGGGACTGGACCGACAGGAACAGGAAAAATACGATCACAGCAACATAGTAGACAATGGCTGTCATATCGAAAACTCCGTTGACAAAGACATAGAAGCGTTCGAACAGTGACAGCTGTGTCATGATTTTGGGGAGCAGCCCCTCAAAGGAGGCCGCATCCATCTGATAGGCGACCACGGTGACCGCCAGAAGGAGAAAGCTGACGCCGTAAGCCAGCGTCTCATTTTTGGTGAGGTATCTTATGATCCCCCACAGGGCCAGTATCAGTACACAGATGGCCACCATAGACCCGAATGCGGTGGAGGATACATACTCAGACAGGCTCACGCTATAATAGTTGAACAGGATGATCGCAATGCCGATGCCGGCGGCAAAGCCCTGGTTATCCGTAAGAGAGGAGAGGAACATCCCCAGCGCGATCAGCGCGGCACCCAGGACCAAAAAGGCCAGGATAGAGCCGTAGGAGGTGGGCAGGTATACGTCCCCGTATTGGGAGAAGATCAGCGGGTACAGGGAGATCAGACACAGGGGGACGGCATAGACCACCAGCAGAGCCAGATACTTGCCCAGGACCACCTGCACCGTGGTAATGGGCAGGGAGTAAAGCAGCTGATCCGTCTTTTGTCTGCGCTCCTCCGCGATGACCCGCATGGTCAGGATGGGCACGATGACCACGAAGATCAGGCAGCCATAGCTGAGTACGAACTCAAAATTGCTGACCGCGGCCTGAATGTTGTAGCGCAGAGCGCCCAACCCAATAAAGGCCAACAGAAAAGCGCCGAAGATATAGGCTGTCAGCGAGTGAAAATAGTTCTTCAGCTCATGTTTCCATACTGCTATCATCCCTGCTCCACCTCCCCTTCCGCTCCATTTTCATCATGAGGAGATGCCTCCGTTAGCTCCAGGAACACGTCCTCTAGGCTGGCTTTTTTCAGGCTCATCTCCAGCAGGGGGATTCTCCTGTCGGCAAAGGCAAAAAAGATAGCCCTAGATGCCTCGTGGATGCGCTCCAGCCCGGTGTGGATGCAGGCTGTGACCAAGCCCTGCTCTCCCTCTCTCCAGTCGATGTCCGTAATTCCGCAAACCCCAGACAGGGCGGCCTTGACCTCGTCCTCGGGTGCCTCCGCCGTGATGGTGATCTCGTTTGGCGTCATCAGAGTACGCTCCAGGTGTTCCGGAGTGTCGAAGGCCACCAGCTTTCCGTGGGCGATCATGATGATCTGGTCACAGATGGTCTGGACCTCGGAAAGGATGTGAGAGCTGAAGATCACCGTGTGGGTCCGTCCCAGCTCACGGATCAGGTCGCGGATCTCAATGATTTGGAGCGGATCCAGCCCCACCGTGGGCTCATCCAGGACAATGACCTGCGGGTTTCCCAGCAGCGCCTGGGCAATACCCACCCGCTGCCGGTAGCCCTTGGACAGAGCGGAGATCCGGCGGCCCCTCATCCGCTCTATTCCAGTCTGCTCCATGACCTCCTCTATTTGGTTCTTCAGCTCCAGACCATGCAGCCCTTTGGCCTCCCCCACGAAACGCAGGTACTCCTCCGGGGTTTCGTTCATATACAGAGGCGGCTGCTCCGGCAGATAGCCAATGAGCCGTTTGGCCTGATTCGGCTGCTCAAAAATGTCGTATCCTCCGATTCTCACATGACCCTCCGTCGCTGACAGGCAGCCGGTCATCATGTTCATCGTAGTAGACTTCCCCGCTCCGTTGGGCCCCAGGAATCCATAGATCTGTCCGCTCTCGATCCTAATGCTTAGATCAGAAACCGCGGTGATATCCCCATATCGTTTGGTGAGATGTTCGATCTCGATCAAGGACGCTTCCTCCTTTTCTTTCAATGGGGCCATTATAAAGACAGAACTTAAAACCAAGTTAAAAAAGGTCCGCCGCCTTTTTTAAGTACATTTTGAGTTTGACTTTTACAATGGCAGGCAGAACCCCGCCTACGCGGCGGGCTGACAGGAGGTATGAATAATTGAAATCCATCAATCGTACAGCTTATGTCTTGTTGTTCACATTTTTGCTCTTGTTTTCCGGAGGGTGTACTGATACAGTAGAGGCAGACCATTCCTCCTCATCCTCCGCGCCTCCCCTCGCTTCCTCCGGCGACACCGGGGAAGGAAGCCTTAACATCCTCGCCAGCTTTCAGCGGGAGGACGGCAGTCCCCTGACCGAGCAGTCCATCCGGCTCTCCGCGGGTGACAAAAGCGCGGAATATCCCTTGGATGAGTGGGGGGAGCTGCGGGTTTCCGGCCTTCCGCGGAAAATGACTCTGGAGGTGACCGTTCTGGATAAGGAGTCGGGTCCTCTGGGTACCATCACCATCTCCTTCTCCGAGGGCACTGTCATTGACGCCTCTACCGATCAGGAGGGGGCGGGGTATGTGGTGGTCAAAGAGGACACGGAAGCGGTTGATCTGCTCTTTGTCCTCTGTGACGATGGCTCCATCCAATGTGATCTGGATCTGGGCCGGGACACCGCCTGACTGGACAGCATGCGCAGGGGGATGGCCGCTCCGTATCGAGGTAATTTAGCCGGGGAGCGTATCACTTTGGGTTTTTCTGCCCAAAAGGAGGGATCTGAATGCGGATCTTGGTCGCCGATGATGAGACAGAGATGACAGACGTTCTGGAGGCTCTCTTGAGTCGGGAGCACTATGCGGTGGATATCGTCCATGACGGGCAGGACGCCTTGGACTATGGGCTGACCGGGAATTACGACTGTCTGGTCCTGGATATCATGATGCCGAAGCTGGATGGGCTCCAGGTCCTCCGGGCACTCCGGGACCGGGGCATCTCAACTCCTGTACTCCTACTTACCGCGAAAAGTCAAGTGGCCGACCGGATCGCCGGATTGGACAGCGGCGCGGACGACTATCTCCCCAAGCCCTTTCACCCCGGCGAGTTTACGGCCAGGGTGCGGGCTCTGACCCGCCGGGGCACGGAGTATACCCCCGACCTGCTCTCCGCTGGGAACATCACCCTGGACCGCACCACCTTCGAGCTGCGCCGCGGTCCCTCCTCCATCCGTCTGGGCAGCAAGGAATTCCAGATGCTTGAGCTTCTGATGTGTCATATCGGTTGCCCCATCTCCACAGAGCGGTTCATGGAGCGGATCTGGGGCTATGACAGCGAGGCGGAGATCAATGTGGTCTGGGCCTATATTTCCTATCTTCGGCGGAAGCTGGAGTCTCTGGGCGCTAATGTCCGCATCGTAGCCCGCCGTGGGCAGGGATACCTGCTGGAGGAGATCTCATGATCCGCTCTCTGCGCCGGAGGTTCATCCTCATCGCCATGCTCTCCCTGCTGGGGACGCTGGCCGTCCTGTGCACTGCCATTGGCCTTGGCGCCCACTACACCGCCACGAGCCGGGCGGACCGCGCCATCACACTGCTTTATGAGAACGACGGCGTATTCCCTGCCCCGGCGGAGACTCACGACCCGGCAGCGGCCTTCGGGTTCCACATTACCCAGGAGACTCCCTTCGAGACCCGCTATTTCATCGTGGAATTGACCGCCGACCAGGAAGTACGGGGCGTCGATATCGACCATATCGCCGCCGTCGACCGACAGGCCGTAGTAGAGAGCATCAATGAGATCCTCTCCTCTGACCGGCCTCGGGGCTATGCCAACTACTACCGCTATGGCATATTTCATCATGAGGATGGAGGAAGCACTATTGTCGTGCTGGACTGCTTTCTCCAGCTCCAGTTCGCCTATAACGCCCTCCGTATCACTGTCATCGTGGCCATCTCCTGCGCCGTAATCGTCTTTCTGCTGCTGATGCTACTGTCCAAACGAGCGGTGAGACCCTTCGTGGAGAATCTGGAGCGGCAGAAACGGTTTGTCACCGACGCCTCCCATGAGCTGAAAACGCCGCTGGCTATTCTGGCGGCGGACGTGGAGCTGCTGCGTCAGCCGAATACCGAACAAAAGTGGATCGACAGCGCCCAGGCACAGATTACCCGGATGGACAAGCTGATTAAAAACTTGGTGGAATTGGCCCGGACAGAGGAAACCATAGAGGACAGCGCCGTTACCTCCTTTTCTCTCAGCGAGGTGGCTCAGGCCAGCGCAGAAGGCTTTCAGCCGCTGGCAGAGGCGGAGGGCAAACGCCTGGAGGCCCACATCCCACCCGCTGTCGAGCTCCGTGGGGTGCAGGAAAATATGTTTCGTCTGTTTTCCATTCTGCTGGACAACGCGGTCAAATACTGTGATCCAGGGGGAACGATCCGTCTCTCCCTGGGCCAGCGGGGACGGAATATATATCTCTCTGTCTCCAACCCCTGCGCAGGGGCGGATACCGCCCAGTTGCCCCGCTGGTTCGACCGCTTTTACCGGGCGGACTCCTCCCGCGCCCGCGCTACCGGCGGCTATGGGATCGGCCTGTCCACTGCGAGGGCAATCGTGTCCCGGCACCGCGGCCGGATTACCAACCGCTGTGAAAACGGCCAAGTCACTTTCTCTGTCGTAATCCCACAGTTTCCAAAGGTTAGAAAAAGCGCAGTACATAGATGAGCATCTGCTCTCCGAGACATAAGGAACAGGGACTTTGATATGCGTGACATATATACTTTAGGGCGCAGAAACAGTATCACGCCCTCCGGTGGGGCAAGGGCCACATCGGAGGGCGTGAAGGCCATATTTTACGTTTTCTTTCTCAAGTCAGTTGGCATCCATTTTTATCACTAAACATAACTTATATCCTCTCCATTTCAGCAATACCAAGCTCCTCCATGGTATGTGCATCTTGACCGCATCAAGACGACAAATGCATGGAGTATGCGAAACGCTATGATGCTGCCCCTAGAGATCACGATAGTTCTTCTCTATCAATGGAAGTTATCTTTAGCGTATTGAAGCAGTTCCTCCCGGAAGTCAGGGTGAGCAATAGCGGCCATGGCAGCGGCTCTCTCGCCTAAAGACAGGCCATGCAGATGGGCCACGCCGTACTCAGTAGCCACGCACTCAACCATGGTACGGGGGACAGATATGGTGCTGCCCCCCGGAATGGTGGGAACAATGTTGGATTTCAGATTGCCCTCCTTGTCCCTTCTGGAGGAATTGATGCAGATATAGCCCCGTCCGCCCCTGGAGCGGAAGGCGCCCTCCAGAAAGTCCATCTGGCCGCCTATGCCGGACAGCTGCCTGCTGCCTGCCGATTCGGCGTTCTCCTGTCCCATCAAGTCCAGCTGAACACCTCCATTGATGCTGATGAAATTGCTCATCTTCCCCATGCGTTCCGGGGAATGGACATGGTCCACATCGCCGGGATAGAACAGCTCCGGCTCATTTTCCAGCCAGTCATACAGCTCCTGAGAGCCCATCGCCAGGTTCCAGGTAGAGTAACCGGCATCCACCTCCTTGCGGGCGTTGGTCAGCTTTCCCGCCTTGTGGATCGCCAGGAAGGCATCGCTGATAGTGCCTGTCCAGCAGCCCAGGTCCTTCAGGTCGGATTCCGCCAGCATCTTGGCCACAGTGAAGGGAACGCCGCCTACGCCCAGCCCCAGCACGGCCCCGTCCGGGATCTCCGCCACCACATTGCGGGCAATCTGGATATCTACCGGCGAGGGGTCCTTATAGGTACGCAGAGGCAGCGGTTCATGGACCCCCTCCACGACATACGTGGCTTCCGACAGGTGGACGCGGTGGGAGCCGTTGACCCCCTGAAGCTTGGGCAGCCGCTCATTGATCTCAAAGATCACCGTACGCGCGTTTTCAAAAATCGTCCGCCAGGCATAGTTGGAAATTCCCAGGCCGCAGTAGCCGTCCCCATCCGGTTTGGACACAGGGACGAAGGCCACATCGACCCTGATATAGCTCCGGTAGAGCTCCGGCAGGGCCCGGAGCATCATAGGCAGAAACTTCACCAGCCCTCTGCTCTGCAGCTTCCGCTCATAGTCCCCGATATGCCAGCTGTAGTAGGTGAACGCGGACTGCTCCGGGTCGCGCTCCACCACCTCGATCCGGGGCCGGATCACCAGGCCGCCCCGGATCTTGACATCCTTCAGCTCCTCTTTTCTCGCCGCAAGCGCCCGGTCCATCAGTTCGGGAAAGCCCGCGCCAAAGCCGTAATCTACCCAGTCGCCGGATCGAACCGCTTTTGCCGCCACTTCGGGAGTAACAAATTTACTCATATAGTTTTGTACCATCTTTTCTCTCCTTCCAAAATATACATCGCAATATTTCTGAAGCGCCTCATGAGCCTCGATACTCTCCTTGATCCTCATATCATTATGGTCCAAACATTCTGCCCCCTGTTGTCCCATTTAAGTATAATCAATCTGTCAAGCTCTTTGCTGCCCATGCCTGCCTCAGAAATATTTTTACCTATTTTTCAACAAACACCATTCATTTCTCTAACGCGGAAAAGTCCGGCTAACATGAAGCCGGACTTTTCCGTAAAGTACCCAGACAGAAGAAATTGGGGAACTATTATGGTCAAGAATACTCTAATATTGAAAAAAGAGATCAGTCCGCCCAAATTTCCTCATCAGTGGGGATGTACATATCAGGGACCTTATAGGAAATGCGGCTCACATTCATCAGGTGGGTGAACCACAGGTTCTCGCTGATGGCGTTGTTGCCCCAGGTGCCGCAGCCCAGCGTGGTGGTGGGATTCAGACCGTTGTCCATAGCGCCGCCCAGAGCGGTGCCGCCTACCTGATTGACTGCATAGCGGGACACGTTGACGACGGTGGGAACAGCCTCGATATGCTCGGTGTTGTTGGAGTGGATGACCACGCTGTGGCCCATGCCCTCCATCTCCAGGTTGGCCCGGGCGATCTCCATGCACTCCTCCCAGGTGTCGTAGGTAAAGAGCGCCAGCATGGGGAACAGCTTCTCCTTCGCCAGGACCTCCTGACGGGCATAGCCCTTGGTGCAGCATACCAGGACCTTGGTATCCTCAGGGATCCCCTCCAGACCGGCCAAATCAGCCATCTGCTGGATCGTGGTGCCAGTCCACTCCTTGTTGAATACGCCGTCGGGGAAAGCGCTGTTGCGGACCTTGTCGGCATCGGCCTGGTTGTCAATGTAGTAAGCGCCATTCGCTCTCAGCGCGGCCACCATCTCATCTACCTTATCCTTGGGACAGATCACGTTCTGCTCACAGGTGCACAGAACGCCATTGTCAAAGGTACGGCCCGCGATGACCATCTTGGCTACCTCGTCATAGTCCACATCCCGGTCCACCAGGACCTGAACATTGCCCTGGCCGACACCCAAAGCCGGTTTCCCGGAGGAGTAAGCCACCTTTACCAGGCCTGGGCCGCCAGTGCAGATGCACAGATCCACGGTCTTCATCAGGCCGGCGGACAGCTCCATAGTAGGTTCTTTAATAATCTGGATCAGGTTCTTGGGCATACCCAGCTTATCCAGCGCCTCGTTCATCAGCTCAACCGCCCGGACGCCGACGCCCTTCGCGCGGGGATGGGGGCAGATAATGACGGCGTTGCCGCACTTCAGAGCGCACATGGAGTTGTGCATGGGGTTGATGACGGGGTTGGTGGTAGCGGTGACGCAGCCCACTACGCCGATGGGCTTGGCGACCTTCATAATACCATTGACCTCGTCCCGATCAATGATCCCGCGGCTCTTCTGGTCCTTCATGCGCCACCAGGTGCTCTTGGATTTGTTCTTGCACTTGGCGATCTTGCTGTCCACGCGCCCCATCCGGGTCTCTTCCACCGCCATCTTGGCCAGTTCCTCCGCATGGTCATAAATCGCCTTGCCAATCGCCTTGGCGGCAGCATCCACCTGCTCCTGGCTCATCTTCTCAAATTCCTTCTGGGCCGCGCGCGCGGCGTCTACCAGCGACTGCAGATATTCCTGTGTATCCACGATAGTGACCTCCTAATTGTATCCTATAATCAGTTTCTCAGCCCTTCAGTGCCGCGGCAATGGACTCATCAATAATCTGGAACACGGTATCCAGAGTGGCCTCATCCACATTCAGCGGGGGGATCAGGCGGATGTTGTTGTGGTCGGCGCCGCAGTTGAGCAGCAGCAGGTCACGCTTCAAAGCCTCAGCCTGGACGGCGGCGCACAGGGCCCCGTCGGGAGCGTTGTCCTCAGGCTTAACGAACTCGATGGCGTTCATCAGGCCCAGGCCGCGCACATCCCCAATGACATCGTACTTCTTCTGCAGGTCATAGAACTTGCCGCGGACAACTTCGCCCATCTTCTTCACATTCTCAAGAACGCCGCCCTCATACAGCTCTTCCAGAACCGCCAGGGAGGCCGCGCAGGAAACGGGGTTGCCGCCGTAGGTTCCGCCGTGAGCACCCTTGGCCCACTTGTCCATGATCTCCTTCTTGCCAAAGACAGCGGACAGGGGCAGGCCGCCAGCGATGGCCTTCGCGGAGGTAAAAATGTCAGGCTCTACGCCCAGAGTCTGCCAGGCATACAGGTTGCCGGTGCGGCCAAAGCCCGTCTGGACTTCGTCAAAGATCAGCATGATGCCGTGTTTGTCACACAGCTCACGGACATACTTCAGCCACTCCACTGGGGGGACCACATAGCCGCCCTCGCCCTGAACAGGCTCCATCATGATCGCCGCTACCATAGAGGGATCCACGATCTTCTTGAAGATCTCATCAAACTGAGTGAAATACTCCTTGGGGCACTTGCCGTCCTCCATCTTGTAGGGAGTCCGGAACAGATAGGGATACTCGGCAAAGTAGACGCTGGGCATCATGGGCTCGTAGTTCTTGCGGTAGGCAGCGTTGGAAGTGGTAATAGTCGCGGTTGCCATGGTACGGCCGTGGAAGGCGTTTTTCATGGAGATGATGACAGGACGCTGGGTTGCGTACTTCGCCAGCTTCATGGCGCCCTCGTTGGCCTCAGCTCCGGAGTTGGAGAAATACACCTTGTACTTATTGCCGGTCTTCTCCACCAGCTTCTCCATCAAAGTAGTATAGGGCTCATAGTACAGAATGTTATGTCCGGCGTGGATCAGAGTATGCAGCTGCTTCTCAGCGGCAGCGATCACCTTGGGGTGGCAGTGGCCGAGGGCGTTCGTGGCAATACCGGATGCCATATCCAGAATCTTCCGGCCATCCTCCGTATACAGATAACAGCCTTCTCCCCTTACAACACAGGGCGTTGTCTCCGCGTGCATCGCCATTGGGGGCAGGAGTACCTTGCTTCTCTCATGCTGAGTCATAAACGTCAATCCTTTCTATTCATTATTGTTTGGGTCTTAAGAAATTTCTTTAAACATGCTTCATTAACTTGGCCACATTGTATCATCTGAGGAAAAAGAAAGATTGTAAAAAGTGGACATATCATCCAGTCCCTAGACGACCAAGCCAACCTTGCTGCGGCATACCTGATTCAAAAAAGAACTTGGGGTCATAGAAGTATATTGTTTGAAGTCATGGATAAAGTGAGGCTGGTCGTAGTAGCCAAGATCAACAATGACATCCATTATATCGGTATACTCTAAATAAGTGATGGCAGTTTGGGCTCGAATGATATCAGAGTATTTTTTGAGCGAGAGGCCAAAATGGCATTTAAAAATGTTGCTGATATAACGTTGACTATATCCCAAGGTACTTGTCATGTCTGATACCTTCAAGGTGCCAGGGGAATTAACAATCAATTTGGCTACGCAGTTGGCGATTATATGGATTGGAACGGTCTGCTGTCTGTAGAAGAACCGGCGTGTAGCCTCAACCATACTGAGGAAGTCAGGCATCTCCCCCAATTCCTGCTCAAAGGAACCGGTATCAAGAAATTCAGAGAGCGGGATGCGATTGCCCACCAGAGAGGCAACATCCTGTTTCAAAAACTTAAAATGGATACCCGGCTGCAACTTCAGGCCAAAACAACGGCAGCAGGAACTGATGAGGGATTTTTTTCCCTGGAGAAAGCTCCCACATACATATCCACGGCAGACATTGCTCTCCCATGTGAATTGCAAATCGACACAGCCGTCAGGAATGGCAATAATATCAATTTTTTTAGGATTTTCCAGCAGATATGCCTTTTCAAAGACCGGATCATCCAGCAGGACTTCCTGATAGCCAATCTGATGGCGGTTGATATAAAATGTCTTGAAATTCACATATGTACCCCCCAGGTGATGTTCAGGCTACATAAACGCCCATAAAGGGTATAGGTTAATCTTCTAAAAGAGGAATCACTTCGCCGCCTTCTCCAATTATAAGGAGGAAAGGATCTTCAAATCTTTCTAGCGCCTGTTGCAGGGCCTGCTGTAAATTGGCTGGAGAACAATGGGACATTTGCCCACGCCGGCAATCTTCTGGCAGCAGGCCGTCAGTCACCAGCGTGACGTTTGAATGTCGAACTACTCGGCCCATACTCACACCTACCGCCATGGTAAGCAGATCCTCTCCAGTATTTTGGGAAGCAATGCGGTGGGAGAGAACCTCTGTTCCGTTTTCCAATGCCATATAATCCAGTATCTGGGGATGGGGTCCTACTCCTTCGGTACAGGCGGCCAAAAGAAGGAACTCGCCCCCCTTTGCGATCACACGAGTAGGACCATAGGCCGCTTTTCCACACTGCCAGAAATCGATGTCGATGGGGTAAGCAGAGGCCAGCACCACATCAGGCCGTTGCTTCAAAGATACACCGCACACAGCCTGGGCATAGGATACCGCCTTCCGGTGGGCATGGATATAATGCCCTGCTACTGCGCGATACAGATTCATATTCTCGTCCAACACGGTGTTGATAATGTAGTGTAAGCCTATATTTTTGGTCCACTCCTCCACTGCCAGACGAACAGGACATTCCACCATGCCTAGAAGCACTTCATCCCGAAGTCCCTGCATGACATGGAACTCAGAGACAATATCGGCAGAAGTAATACCAGGATAGAGGATCTTCGCGCCGCCTGACCAGCCCATACAGCCGTGCGGCACCACATTTCCAATGCCGATACGTATATCTGCCTCCATAGCTGGCTTATATACCCGGATCGGCGTGCCTAATTCGCTAGTGCCAACCTGGGTGAGCATATCGGGATTCTCAAATTCGCTGTTGAGAATTTGGTAGCGGTCCACAATATCCTGTCCGAATTTGGCTGCAATTTCCTCTTGTGTCATGGGCCGGTGGCTGCCCAGCGCAATGACAATAAAAATATCACGTCGAAGGATCCCAGCCCCTTCAATGCGGGGCAGGAGTTCCTGGAGTATGGTTCGGACAGGTGTCACGCGGGTATTGTCATCACTGATGATACAAACCCTTTGGCCAGGTCGAAGCAGGTTTTCGATCCGAGGCGCGCCGATAGGGTGGTCCAGCGCATCCCGAATCAGTCCGCCGTAATCAGTTACTTTTTCTGTCTGATTTAGTCGGGCATATTGAAATCGAATACCGTCCGGGATGCGGACAGTATAGCTCTTGTTTCCGCAGCGCAACGCAATACATCTGTCATCGTTCATAAGAAGCGTCCCCAATAACGGTAAAATTCAAATATGAACTGTGAAAGCTGTCGACCAAAGGTTCAGGAATACTTGTCAACAGTTCGCTGGTCTCTTTTTTTGCTTGCCCCTGGCCTCCGCAATATCAACGCGCCAGACAGAGGTGGCGGCGAGGGTAGACTGTATGGCGTGGCTGAAGCCAGACATATGCTCAGGCATTAACTTTTCACACAGCAAACGCAGAGCTTCAATCATTTCCTCTTGGTCCGTGACCTCAACGGCGGTGCCAGTAACGATGGCAGACTGAAAATAGGTGGTATATGTGTTGGGCGCGACAAATTCCGGCTCGTCCCCCCCTACGAAAGTAATGCACACATTGGGGTTGGCGTGCAGCAGGTCCAGCTTTCTCCCTCCCGCCTTGGCGCAGTGGAAGTAGAGGCAGTTGCCATTTCGAACAAAGGAGAGGGGCAGACAATAGGGAAATGCCTCGCTGGTATGAATAGACATTACGCCATGAGAGCAGTGGTCAATCAAGGACAGGGCAAATTCTTCCCCCTGCTCCCGATCGCTTCTACGCATTGGATACATAACAGCTCCTCCTCAAAACAGAAATATGTCACAGTGTCACAAAACCGCGTGGAATATCTTTTGCCCAGATTGGATGGAAACAAAGCCGGAGGAAAGCGCAGGGCAATCCAACAGCTTTGTTTCCACCAATCATACATGCGCAGGAGCACACATCAAACAGGTTTTAGGATAGCAGCCAGACTAGAGCCATCGAGATGGGTTCGATGTAGGCAATGAGCAGCAGGCAGACAAACATGGCGGCCAAGAATGGGATAGCGGCCTTAGAGACCTCCTCTATCTTCAGCTTTGCAACAGCGGAGGCCACAAACAGATTCACACCGTAGGGAGGTGTTACAAAACCGATGGCCAGCGCTACAGTCATCATAATGCCGAAGTGGACAGGGTCCATTCCCACCGCCTTAACCATGGGCAGGAACACAGGGGTCAGGATCAGGCAGGAGGAAATATTGTCTACAAAACATCCCACCACCAGCAGAATGACGATGATCAGAGCAATAATGGCGATCTTGGAGGAGACCGCGCTGAGGACCACATTGGCTACCTTGGCCGGGATCTGTTCCATGGTCAAATAGGCCGCGAAGGACATGGAGAACCCTAGCGCCAACCCTGTGAAGCCGTTCATATCGGCGGTGCTGCGGTAAGATTCGTATACAATCTTCCAAGTCAGCTCATGGTAAACAAATTTCCCTACGAACAGAGAATAAACAGTGGCAACCACCGCGGCCTCTGTCGGGGTAAAAATACCACCATAGATGCCTCCCAGAATAATGACGGGGGCCATCAGTGCGGGCAGGGAGTCCAAAAAGACCTTCAGGAAACTCTCATCGTTCTTGGTACGCTCAATTCCCTTATAACCGCGCTTTTTAGAAATAACCCAACAGACAATCATCAGGCCAATGCCAATCAGAATGCCTGGAATAAAGCCCGCCTTGAACATATCACCCACAGAGGTGCCGGAAGCAACGCCGTAGATCACAAAGGGGATAGACGGGGGGATGATGACGCCAATCGTACCAGCTGTGGCAGTCAAACCAGTGGAAAAAGCCCGGTCATAGCCCCGCTTTTCCATCTCTGGCAGCATGATGGAGCCCATGGCGGTCACAGTAGCAGGGCCGGAGCCAGAGATGGCCGCAAAAAACATACAGCCGATGACGGTAGCCATGCCCAAGCCACCGGTAAACTTACCCACCGCGGCGTCGGCAAGATTGACGATACGTCTGGCGATACCGCCCAGAGCCATCAAATTGCCCGCCAACATGAAGAAGGGAATGGCGATCAGCGTAAAGGAGTCCAGACCAGTAAACGCTTTCTGGGCCACCATCACAGGGCCAATGTTGCTGGTCAGGCAGATGGTCAGCGATGTGGCCACGCCCAGAGCGACGCCGATTGGCACACTCAGCATGATCAGCACAAAAAACACGCCAAACAGAAGCAGAATGTTCATTCAGCGGCCCCTCCTTCCACAGTTTTTTTGCCGATAAGACTCTTAATTGTTGTTTCGATCAGACGTATGCTCATGAGCACCATTCCGACAGGAATGGAGGCGTAACAAATCTGCATGGGAATACGCAGGGCAGTAGATTTCTGCCCAAAAGCGGCAATCGTCTGGACTGCGGCCATGCCTTGAATAAAGACAAAGACAGCGAAGCCGATCCAGATGGCAGTAACAAACAATTCAAGGATTTTCTGTCCTTTAGGGGAGAGGCGATCCTTTATCATGGTGATGCGGAGATGAGTGCCGTTGCGGGCAGCATAACTCACACCCAGCCAAGTCTGCCACACATAGAGATAGCGCACAGCCTCTTCAGACCAGGATGGCGCGTCTTTAAATAGGAAACGCATCACAACCTGATAGAAAATCAGGGCGGTGCTAAGCATCAAAGAAGGGACCAAAATATATTCCTCTAAATGATCCCAAATTTTAACCAAGGTTTTCATGTATTGAGCCCCCATAATAACGGCGTAGACAAGGAAATGCCTTTACCGAGTTCTGTTAATTGGCAAAGTGGGCGGGGATGCCTGCCGGCATCCCCGCCCGCAACAGGAGACATTACTCAAGTAATTTGCGATAATATATTTCTTTAATTATCTCGAATCTGAACCGCCATCTCGTAGATCTCAGGATCAATCATATTCTTGATGTCCTCTAGTTCCCAAACAGACTTGGTCGCCTCACGCATCTCTTCAACCATTGCGGCGTCGGGATGGATAAATTCCACCCCAGCCTCGGCCATAGTGGCTTCCAGTTCCTCTTCCATCTCCGTGTTCAAACGGCGCTGATTCTCCATCGCGTACTTTGACCCATCCTCTACGACCTTCTGCAAGTCAGCGGGCAGGCTCTGCCAAAACGCCTCGGAGAAAACCATAGCGTTGGCAGCATAGATGTGGCCGGTGTATGTATAGTAGGGCTGAACCTCATACAGTTTAGCAGTGTAGGTCAGCACTACGCCGTTGTCCTGCCCTTCAACAACGCCCTGGGACAGACCGGTGTACAACTCGGAGAAAGCCATGGGAGTAGGAGAAACTCCTAGTGCGTCGTAAGTAGCAATATTAACAGGGGACTCCATAACACGAATCTTCATATTCTTCATATCCGCCAGGGAAGTTATGGGGCGGACTTTATTGGAGATGTTGCGGAAAGCGTTTTCGCCGTAGGCCAGCAAACGCATACCGACATTGGGGAGGTTCTCGGCCAGTTTGGCGCCAAACTCACCGTCTAACTGCTCATAGGCATCTTCCTTGCTGCTGAAAAGGAAGGGCAAGTCACACACAGCATAGTTGGGCTCAAAGTTGGCTAAAGTAGACATGGGTCCAAAAGAGCATTGCACTGTATTCAGCTGCAGGGCTTCAAACAGCTCACGGTCGCCACCCAAAACCGAATTGTTCTGTACATCTACCCGGATACGGCCGTTGGAGTTCTCCTCAACATAAGGCTTAAAATACTCTATCAGGGCGATACCGGAGGCAGAGTCGTCCTGAATGGTAGAACCGACAATCAAAGTAAATTCAGGATCAGAAGTGGTGCCGCTCGTTCCGCCAGCGTTGGAAGCGCTGGATGTGCTGGGTTTTTGGGTGTTGCCGCATGCAGCCAGACTCAGCATCATGGCACAGGCTAGAAGCATGGAAATGGTCTTTCTCTTCATTTTTGTTCATCCTCCTCATTACATTTAGATCGGTTTTGGTTGATATACACTCTGGGGAAGCTTCCGGCCCATAAACCCAAGGAAGGAGCAGATTTGGACGGCCTGTTTACATTGGACTGGATTCTCCCACAGAAAGTACGATGACAGGAAACATATCAGAATTGGTCTGACTATGCCACAATTCTGCGGCTTCATGAGGATGCCAAGGTATTAGAAAATATACTCTTTTCAAAAGGTAATTATGTAGTGTTCTGTAATATAGTGTTCTGTATACAAACATGTAGAATATAGCCAAAAATATCAGGGAAGTTCAAAAAGACAATAGCACAAACGACATTTATCTGTCAAGAGATAAAAAGATATCAAAAAATATTTTACTATTTCTGAAAAAATTATCCAAGATTTTTGTTTATAGTGTACAGCGATTAATGGTAACAGACTGGCAAAAATCATTTGTATTATATCAACAAAAAGATATTCGTATTTTCTTGCTATTTATCATAATCGTGATATTTGGGTTGACATTCAACTTTCTTTCAACTATAATATTTATGTTCTGTATACAAAGTACAAATGGCCAACTCTCAAACAAAGACATCAGGGTAATGTTTCTATTATATTCGTCCCATCTTTCTGGGACAAAGGAGGCATACCCGCCATGCAAAATTATCCTTTCTATGATGAGGCACTGGCCCTCACAAAAAAGCTGGTTTCCATTCCCAGCATGAATAACTCCGATGGTGGGGAGCGTGCGGTGGCTGATTATATGGCCGCCTGGATTCGTGAGCTCCCCTACTTTAAGGCACATCCGGATCAAGTCATCACCCAGCCCCTAAAGAACGACCCTTATGACCGCATCAACGTGGTCGCCATCGCTTTTGGTTCCCGTAGTAACAGCAACGAAACTATCATCCTCCACGGCCACCACGATACTGTGGGTATCGATGACTACGGCTCCATCAAGGAGTACGCCTTTGACTGCGACGCCCTGCCAGAGAAGATCAAGTCCATTACTAGCGACCCAGAGGTCCTGGCGGATATTGAGTCTGGAGAATGGATGTTTGGTCGCGGTTCTTCTGATATGAAATCGGGCGATGCGGTCAATATGGTGCTGATGCGGTATTTTACAGAACACCTGGATCAGTTTGATGGAAATTTGATCTTCATGACCAATCCTGTGGAAGAAAACCAGCATACCGGAATTATTGAGTCTCTAAATGTGCTGGAGGAGCTGAAGGCCAAGTATGGCTTAACCTACAAGATGGCCATGAACACCGACTTCATCTCCCCCGCCTTCCCCGGCGATACCGCCCACTACTTCCATGCCGGAGCGGTGGGAAAAATTCTGCCTTGCTTCTACATCATTGGTAAGCCCACCCATTCCGGTCAGGGCTTTGAGGGGTTTAGCGCCTCTATGGTAGCCGCTGAGATCACCCGGAACATAGATATGCGTGCCGAGTTCAGCGACGTTTACAACGGCGAGTTCGCTATGCCCCCCACGGTGCTGAAGATGAGGGACCTGAAGCCTTCCTACGACGTGCAGACCGCCTTCTCCGCTTTTGTGTACTTCAACTACTTCATCCATAATATGGAGATGGATGAGATTTTTGCCCGCCTGCGCAAGGTGGCCGAGGATGCCCTGAACACTGTGGATACCTACACAGATGAGCAGAATAAGGTCTACTGCAAGATGACCGGTGCCGACTACTACAAGCGTGAGTACCAACTGAAGGTCATGGAATACAGTGAGCTGTATGAGAAGGCCAAGGCCCTCAAGCCTGATGTGGACGAGGATATCCGTGCAATCACCAAACAATCGCTTGAGGAAAACCTGGACCGCCGCGAGCTGTGTCTGAAGATTGTAGAATATCTGGCAAATAATATTTTGAGTATTAATACACCCACAGTCATTTTGTTCCTGGCACCGCCCTACTGCCCCCGAAATACACTGAAGCGCGAAATTCCGGAGGAAGGCGCGTTGTTAGACAGCGTAGTCGATCTGCTGAATCAGTTGGGCCAGGAGATGGGCGAGGAGCTGAAGATGATGCAGTTCTTCCCAGTGCTCACTGACAGCAGCTATCTGAAGCTGGATGACACCGACACCTCTATCAAGACTCTGGTGGACAACTTCCCTGACATGAAGGGCCACTATGACGTGCCCCTGGACCAAATTAAGCGGCTGAATATCCCCGCCTTCAACTTCGGCTGTCACGGCAAGGACGCCCATAAGTGGACAGAGCGAGTCCATAAGGAGTATTCCTTCGGCAAATTACCCATTATTATGCTGCGCGTCTTGGAGAAATATCTTAACGAAAAATGATACCACCGCCTTGTCGGTAATATTCTGATCCCCAGTGCGTTTTTGGATACTAAGTTTAAGGAGCGAGTATTTCATGCTGGAACCCCTGAAGAAAAATATGAAACTGTCAGACAAGGCATATCATGTACTGAGAAACGCCATTGTCTACAATGAGCTGGCTCCTGATGATGTATTGACAGAGGAAAAACTTTGCGCGGAACTGTCAATCAGCCGCACTACCGTTCGGGTTGCACTTCACCGACTGGTAGACGACGGATTGGCTGAAGTGCGCGGAAAAAGTGTGACAGTCTCCCGTCTAACGGAGGAGGACGCGGCAAGCATTAATGTTATTCGCCGGCCAATGGAGCTTCTGACTATAAACGAGCTGAGGGGACGAGTCACCCCCATGCTGATTCGCAAATTGCGCAATAGTATTGAGGAACAGCAAAATTGCAAGATGGCCGATGCCGATGACTATATGTACTATATTCAGCAGGACTATGTCTTCCATACCGCGCTGGCAGAGGCGACCGGAAATCGCTTCCTTTGCGATGTGGTGGAACGGCTTAACACACACAGCACCCGCTGTCTGATACTCAGTACCACACTGCTTTCCTCCTATAAACCGGCTGTAGTTGAGCACACCGCCATTGTGGACGCCCTGGAACGAAAAGAATATGATCACGCCTATCAGGCAATGGATAACCATTTGCGGCAAATTGAGAAGAGGTACATCGACCGGACGGAGCGAAAGAAGTTAGAATAAATATTATTCAATTAAGAGGTAAGCTTTAAGATATCGTTCCGGAATATGAAACGAGAGCAGCAATCCATATCAGATTGCTGCTCTCGTTCTCTTATAACACTTCAAATTCATATTCTTCAGACTGAAAGAAAATTGCGTGATATGATTCAGAGCCTCCACAAAGGCGTTTGTCACAGGTCCATTGAAGTAATTCAATGCTCTGTTATGTACTGCCGATGCAGGTTATTTGCGCTGCCTGATATTCCAAATCACAGGCAGCTCTTTCTCCAAATTATTTGAGGCAATCATGCCTTATACTCAGCTTCACTTGTTTTTTTCCAGATAATCGTTTAGCTCTGTGTTGAGGATATCGGTAATAAACATATGCCCAGGGGCATGTGTAATGACAACGGGTGGCTTCGCGTTCTCTACTGCAGCTTGAGGAGTGACTCCGCAGGGCCAAAATACCGGTATTTCTCCCTCCCGAATTTCGACAGGATCGCCGTAGTCTGGCTTCATCACATCCTTAACGCCTACCTTCTCAGGATCACCGATCTGGACCGGAGCACCGTGAACATTCGGCATTTTTACTGTAATGTCGTAGGCTACTTTGGCCTGTTCCGGGGTCATAGGGCGCATGGAGCACACCATGGGTCCTTCAAACGGTCCCGCCTTTACAGTCTGAATATTGGTCTTGTACATAGGCACATTGCAGCCCTGCTCAATATGACGCACGGGGAGGCCTGCGGCCATGAGCGCCTCCTCAAAGGAAAAGGAGCACCCGATTAGGAAGCCCACATACCCAGCCTTCCAGTATGCAGAGGCATCAGTCAGCTCCTTGGTAAACACCCCGTTCTCATACACTCGGTAACGGGGGATGTCGGTGACAATGTTTCCGCCCTGTCCCATGGCGTGGGTCTCTGGGGTACCTCGAATGATTTCCAGCACTGGGCAGGGAAATGGGTTTTTCCGCGTGTACTCCTCAAAGTCGTCGGCGTACTCCGGAGGTAGGATCACCAAGTTAGCCTGGGCGTAGCCCCGGCACATACCGGCGGTAGGAAAGTCAATGACACCCTGACGAATTAACTGGCGGACTTCAGAGGGTTTCTTGTCTATATAAGGGGTAATGTCAAAGGCCATAATTATCATCCTTTCTGTCCTGTGGCCCCACCCGACAGAGGCAGGGCCACATTGATCACATATCCAGGGACCGGCGCAGGGTGCGCAGGGCAGCGCGTTGGTTGAGGAGAGCCTCCTGCGCGGTCTGAATGGACACTCTCTCAAACTTCACCTTGTCCCCCGCCTTTATCTGGCTCAGGAGGCGGAAGTCGGCGGAGATCACGTTCGCGATCTTGGTATAGCCACCAGTGGTCTGACGGTCAGCCATCATGATGATGGGTTTCCCCTCCGTGGGCACCTGAATGGCTCCAAAGGCGATGCCATCAGAAATAATGTTGCCATCGGTAACATGCTGGATGGGCATTCCGTCCAAGCGGCAGCCCATACGGTCAAACTCATTGGTCACCGAGTAGGTTTCCCTCAGAAATGTGGCAATACCTGAGTCAGTAAACGCATCGTCCTGAGGTCCCATAACTACCCGCAGGGTGTACACGGGGTGTGGGATGAACTCTGGGTAGATATACCGCTCGGACAGGTTCTTAGGGATGCCGGGGGCCCGGAAGCCTATTACATCGTCCTTTTGAAGCTTTCTCCCCCCTAGGCCTCCGATCTTGGCCTTCAAGTAGGTGGAGCGGCTGCCCATGACCTCGGGAATGTCCAAACCTCCGGCAAAAGCGATGTAGGCCCGGCAACCTGTCTTAGGGGCCTGAAAACGGAGTGTCTGACCTGCCTGGACAGTTACCGCTCGATAAGTTGGTACCACCTGTCCATCTAGAGCGGCCATCAGGTCCCCGCCAGTGATGGCGATGGTGTTGGCTGCATCAAAGCGCAGCTGTGGGCCCAGCATAGTGCACTCCAGCACCGCTTCATCCTCCGGGTTTCCCACCAAAATATTAGCGACGGCCGCCGCTCGGGGGTCCATGACTCCGGAAACGGGCACGCCGAACTGCTGATAGCCAACGCGCCCCATGTCCTGCACCGTAGTTAACAAGCCGGGGTTCAATACCATGATGCTCATTGTCCCCCCTCCTTTCTGGGGTGGCGCTTGCACACATAGGTGCCCGCCGCCTCTTGGGCGGCGATGGCGTCAAACTCCGCCTGGGTAATGGAATAGAATTTGATGTACTCACCAGCCTTGGGGAGGATAGGCTCCGCCCGGTCCGGTTGGTACATACGCACCGGTGTCTTACCGATGAGCTGCCAGCCGCCTGGGGAGTCGATGGGGTACACGCCGGTCTGAGAACCCGCGATCCCCACTGACCCAGCGGGGATCTTCACCCGTGGTTGCTTCAGGCGGGGGGCAGCGATCTCCTCGCTCATGCCGCCCAGGTAGGTAAAGCCTGGGGTGAAGCCCAGCATATAGATGAGGTATTCGGTGGAGGTATGAATTTTGATGACCTCCTCCGGGGTTTTTTTGTTATGCTCTGCGACAAACTCCAGATCAGGCCCAGCTTCCCCGCCATAGAGGACAGGAATCTCCAGCACGTCGCTGGGGGGAATCTGAATGTTGGAAAGCTGGCCCATCAGCCCCTTGAGTTCCTTCACCAGGTCATCATAGAGAATGATGCCAGGATCGTAATGGACCATGAGGGAGCGGTAGGTGGGAACCGTCTCGGTAATGCCAGGGATCCTGCTCTCCTCCAGGGCAATGTTAAAGGCGCGGATCTGAGCGTTAATAGCCGGGCTAATCTCATTGCCGAACTCCACCGTCACAGAGGTATCCCCGGAGAGGAGAAATTTCACTTCAGCCATATACGGCTCCTTTCTGTTCCAGTCCGGCAAGCCCGCATAACGCAGGTTTTCCGGATATCTGTTATCCTCTTAGCCAAATAGCTGCAAAATATTGGGAACAGTCTGTATACCAGAGTACAAGGAGACAGCCACCACTACTACGCCCAGCACGATCAGCGGCATGGGGTGTTTGTACTCCTCACCCACAATACGCTTGCTGCGGCTGGCGATAAGCATGACACCCAAAGTAATAGGCAGAATCAGGCCATTAAAGGCGCCGGCGACAATCAAAAGCCCAGCAGCATTGCCCACAATCACCATCATCAGGGTGGAGAAGGCAATAAAGCCCACCACAAATTGCCGCTCATATTTAGCGATGAAGGGGTGCAGGGTTTTCAGGAACGAGACTGAGGTATATGCCGCGCCCACCACAGAGGACACGCCGGCGGAGAATAGGCACAGACCAAATAAGCGGTAACCAAAGTCACCGGCGGCCAGGCGAAATGCCTCGGCAGCGGGATTGCCGCCACTGGCAGCGTCAGTAATAATTTTAGCGTTTTCCGCCAGCCACTGGGAACCCTCCATGCAGGTGCCTAATACCGCCAGGAACAGCAGAATCCTCACGATGCCAGAGGTACCACAGCCTTGGATGACACTTTTACGTACATGGCCCACGTTCTCCGGGCCAGAGATACCAGCGTCCAGCAGGCGGTGCGCGCCTGAGAACGCGATGTAACCGCCACAGGATCCGCCCAATAGAGTGGTCAGCGCAGTAAACATCTTGTTATCCGGATTAAACAAATAGTCCACACGTGTCAGCCCATGGGCAACCTGGTCCATGGGGGGCTGAGAGATGATGGCCACCACCAGAACAGTGACAAGGATAACAGCAGCTAGAATCGTAGCCACCTTATCCATGATAGTTTTGGCATTCTTATTGATAAAAATGATGATCCCCAAACAGCCCGCAACAACGGCCCCTGCCTTCTGGTCCAAACCGATCATGGCGTTGAATCCCAAGGCCACACCGCCTACGTTGCCTACGTTGAAAGCCAAACCGCCGATGGCCACCAAAATGGCAATGACCACGCCCAAACCAGGCAGCAGTTTGTTAGCTACATCCTGGGCGCGCATTTGGGAGACAGAAACCACAGACCAAATGTTCATCTGGGCGGTGATATCCATGACAATAGCCAGCACAATGACTAGGGCTAAAGCCGCTCCGTGCTGGGCGGTAAAGGTGGACGTCTGGGTTAGGAAGCCGGGGCCAATGGCCGAGGTGGCCATCAGGAAGGCGGCACCGAAGAGCACCGATCGGCTGGGTTTTGCCGAGGACTGATTCAGGATGTTAGGCTCCTTACTCATAATGTACCTCCCATGATATGAAATTTAGGGATTTCTCTCCTCATACACTCGGTCACACAATCTCAGCAATGGGGGCAATCTCCACCCCCTGGGCGCTGAGGGAGGCCCGGATGTTCTTGACAAATTCCACCGCAGAGGGGTTGTCACCGTGGACACAGATAGAGTGGGCGTCAATGGATACCTCCTCGCCGGTGATGGCGGTGACCTTGCCCTCGGTAACCATGCGGATGGTGCGGGCAATGGCCTCGTCCTTGTCATGGATCACCGCGCCAGGCTGTTTCCGGGGTACTAGGGAGCCGTCCGCCTGATAGGCTCGGTCGGCGAAAACCTCACTGGCTACCCGTAGGCCCATCTGCCTTCCAGCCTCCAGCATCTTGCTTCCCGCCAGCCCCATGAGAATGATATTTTTGTCCACCTCAACGATGGCCTCAGCAATGGCCAAGGACAGATCCATATCCTTGGCAGCCATATTGTACAAGGAGCCATGAGGCTTGCAGTGCTGCAACTTTACTCCGTGGGCCGCAGTGAACGCCATCAGCGCGCCCAACTGATACTGGATGTACGCTTTGACCTCTTTGGGAGAACACACCATGTTCCGGCGGCCAAAGCCCATAAGATCGGGGTAGCCGGGATGCGCGCCTACCGCCACGCCAGCAGATTTGGCGGCGGCCACCGTCTTGTCCATCACTAGAGGATCGCCGGCGTGATAGCCACAGGCCACATTAGCAGAGGATACATACTGGATAACCTCGCTGTCCAGGCCAATGGTATAGGCACCGAAACTCTCGCCCAAGTCGCTGTTCAGATCTACTTTGCACATAAACATACCTCCTTTTTTCTTAATATATATAAATTTAGCACAAAACCAGCATATAAGCAAGAGCTAAAAATGATGAATTTAAACTAATCTCGTTTTATTGTCCAAGGGCACAATTTAGGCAGGGCGTCTGTCTCGATCAGTGTTTCATCATCCGCTCTTTTCTTTTAACTTTTTCTTAAATTCTTTACCCAATTATATTAGAAAAATAGTGAATTCACTTAAAAACGAATCGTAGTCAAGATATGGACACCATTCAAAAAATTGTATCATCTTCATCTTAACATATGCAGTCATGGGGGCCCATAGCTGGCCAATAAAGTTATGGTAAGGCATACTACTTTTTAACAGACGCAAAGAAGCCCTGGCACCATTTTATGGTTCCAGGGCTTCTTGTTGGTGGACGATACAGGACTTGAACCTGTGACCTCCCGCACGTCAAGCGGATGCTCTACCAGCTGAGCTAATCGTCCAGACAGCGAAGATTATTATAACTGCTGTTTCCCTCCTTGTCAACCTATTTCCAAAGAATTTCCACAAATCTTTTTTTGGTATCCCGGTACCGGGAAAATTCTCTGTAAAAAGGAGACGAGCTGTGGTATAATTTGTTTTGTAGGATCTCATTTTCTCACAGGAGGAATACGATATGTTGAAATTGGACCTATCCAAGGCATCCCCCTTCCTGCCACAGGACTATGTGACCAGTCGGCAGGACAAGCTTGAAAAAGCTGCCTCCATGTTGTCCAGCCACAGCGGACCTGGCGGCGAATTTACCGGCTGGGTGGACCTGCCCCGGGACTATGATAAAGAGGAATTTGCCCGCATCAAGGCCGCCGCGCGGAAGATCCAGCAACAGTCCCAGGTACTGGTGGTCATCGGGATCGGTGGTTCCTATCTGGGCGCCCGGGCCGTCATTGAGCTATTGGCCTCTCCCAACTATAATCTGAAGAAAAAGGACACGCCCGATATTTACTTTGCTGGCAATGGACTGTCTACTGACAGCTTGCTGGAGCTCATCGCCCTCATCGGTGACCGGGACTTTTCTGTCAACGTCATCTCTAAGTCTGGTACTACCACGGAACCAGCTGTGGCCTTCCGTATCTTCAAAGCCATGCTGGAGGAGAAATACGGCAAAGAGGGAGCCCGTGGGCGTATCTATGCCACTACAGATGCCCGCCGTGGCGCCCTGAAGGGGCTGGCCGACGCGGAAGGATATGAGAAGTTCGTTGTACCCGACGCGGTGGGAGGCCGGTATTCTGTCCTTACCGCCGTGGGTCTGCTGCCCATCGCCGCCGCCGGTATCGACATCGACGCCCTGATGGGCGGCGCCCGTCTGGCTATGGAGGAGCTCTCCGCGGGTGGGCCGGAAAACCCCGCCTGGCAGTACGCCGCCGCCCGGCACGGCCTGTATCAGGCCGGAAAGAAGGTAGAGCTACTGGCCTGCTACGAGCCTCCCTTCCGCTTCTTTGCCGAGTGGTGGAAGCAGCTGTACGGAGAGAGTGAGGGCAAGGAGGGCAAAGGCCTCTTCCCTGCCAGCGTAGAATTTACTGCCGACCTCCACTCCATGGGCCAATATATCCAGGAGGGAGAGCGGCTCATGTTTGAAACTGTAGTTAAGTTTGCCCCCAAGGGGCAATTCATCATCCCCAACGATCCGGACAACGTGGACGGCCTCAATTTCCTGTCTGGAAAGCCCCTCTCCTTTGTGGCGGAGCAGGCTATGCGAGGCACTATCCTGGCCCATGTAGACGGCGGCGTCCCCAATGTGCTGATCGAACTGCCCGCCATTGGTGAGGCCTCGGTGGGATATCTCATCTATTTCTTCGAGTATGTGTGCGGCCTGTCCGGTCATCTGCTAGAGGTCAACCCCTTTGACCAGCCCGGTGTGGAGGCATATAAAAAGAATATGTTTGCTCTTTTAGGCAAGCCCGGTTATGAGGACTTGAAAGCCCAGTTGGAGATGCGGCTCTAAGCTTGTCACAAAAAATTCACGATAATCCGGTTGAAAAACTGGGCGTGATATGGTAAAGTGTTATACAAGAACGGGGAGGTTCCCCACGTCAATTCGTTTAAGGAGTGATACACATGATTCGAGTTATCATGGGCAAGAAGGGCTCCGGCAAGACCAAGCAGATGATCGAGATGATCAATGCCGCCGCTCAGACCGAGCATGGCAATGTGATCTGCATCGAGAAAGGCAACAAGCTGACCCTGGATATCCATTACCACATTCGTCTGGTGGAAGCCAGCGACTATGATATCGGCAGCTATACTGCTTTGAAGGGCTTTATCAGCGGTATGTACGCCAGCAACTATGACATCACCCATATCTTTATCGACAGTCTGACCAAGATCGCAGGCGGCGAGTGCGACAATGAGACCGAGAATTTCCTGGATTGGCTGAATAAGTTTGGTGAGCAGCATAATATCAAATTCACTATCACCATCAGCGATGATGCTGATTTGGCTCCTGACGGCGTCAAAAAATATTTCTGAGTTCGGACAGGCAGCGCCCCGCGGGTTTTCCCCGCGGGGCGCTTTTATTTTCGAAGGTCCCTTTTTCCGGCCTTTTCCACACAAAAATATGGGAGGAAATAGTTGACACCAGAAGAAAAAAGGAGTATCCTATGTCCGAAATAGAACATATGTTCTATTTCTGATTGCTCTTATCAAGCTGGAAAGGACGGTCGGGCGCCATATTTTATACACAAAAGGCCGCCCATGGGGCGGCCAGCAAAATCGAGTCCCAACGAAGCGGGTCCGTTTTGGAAAGGAGGAGCAGCAAAATGAACGCGCTCTAACTTTTTATAAAAAAGCCGGAGCAAACGATATGACCGTTTGCTCCGACTTGGTGGAGGAGGGTGGATTCGAACCACCGAAGCTAACGCAACAGATTTACAGTCTGCCCCCTTTGGCCACTCGGGAACTCCTCCATATGAAATTGGAGCTGGTGGACGGATTCGAACCCCCGACCTGCTGATTACAAATCAGCTGCTCTACCAGCTGAGCTACACCAGCATCTCAGGTTTCTGTCCAGCAGCAAGTGGTATTTTACCAAAGGAACCGTCACTTGTCAAGCAGATTTCAAAAAAACTTTTCCAGGGCGGCCGTTTCTTTGCTCCAAAGACTACCGGACCTGGATATGAGGAGGAGAGGGCCACGACATATTCCCCAAACCGGCGGCTGCGTCCCCCGCTGGAGGACCGCCAGCAGGAGAGGGCACGCTGCCTGTGCGCTCTGTGCGGCGGGGAGCAATACCATTGGGACAGAGTCTGGCAGTGGCGCGGCAGATGGATCTGCCGCCTTTGCTGGGCCAGGCTGGAAAAAGAGGAGGAGATCACATGACGCTGATGGAACTGTCTGTCGAATACCGGGCCCATGCTCGGTCCCTGGACCTAAGGATCTGCCAACTGGAGTGCTGGCTGGAACGGACGGAGGACCCGGACGCCCGCAACCAGCTTCAGGAGCGGATCAAGCTGCTGGCCACCATGCTTCGGGAGGCCAGAGAGCTGGCCGTCCTTACCGAACGCTACTATGACAGGGGGTACCGCCGGAATGCCAAATACACGATATAGGAGGGGCAAGGTATACGCCGCTGACATGGCGGTGTATACCCGGCAGATGGCGGCGGACAACAGCCAGGAGGTCAGCCGCCTCAAGCGCAATCTGATCCGTGCCCTGAAAGAGGACGTGACCGCCAAGCAGCGGCAGGTCCTCCTGCTGTATTACGCCGAGGGGCTGAATATGCGGGAGATCGGTGAGCGGCTGGGGGTGGACAAATCCACTATTTCCCGGACCATCAAGCGGGGAGAGCGGCGGCTCCAACGCTGCCTGCGCTATGGGGCGGAGGCCTATTTGAAAAGCATGGACCAGGAGTAAGGGCCGCCCTCTTGTGGCTCCGCGGCCGCCTGTGTTATAATTGTGATCTCCTGTCTGGGGCCTCATGCCTCTAGGGGACAGGCTGACTAAATGGGAAAGAAGGGTAACAATGGTGCCGTATCAAGCCATATTTTTTGATTTTGACTACACTCTGGGAGATGCTACCCCCTCTATTCTGGCAGGCTTTGCCTACGGCCTGGACCAGCTCGGCTGGCCCGCCCCCGACGCGGATGAGATCCGTCGGACTGTTGGCTATCCTCTGGAGGAGTCCTATACCAAGCTCACCGGGGATCGTGACCCGATTCACCGCGAGCAGTTCCGCGCCTATTTCACCCAAGCAGCTCAGGCCCGCCAGAGGGAAGAAGCTGTCCTGCTGCCCGGCGCCACAGAACTGCTCCGCTGGCTGGGTCAGAAGGGCGTCAAGAGAGCCGTCGTCAGCACCAAGCGGGCGGACACTCTGCGGGGCATTCTGGAGCACAGGGGTGTGGCAAACCAGTTTGAGGTGGTACTCGGCGGCGACGATGTCTCCAACAGTAAGCCGGACCCCGAGGGGCTTCTGCTTGCTATGGAACAATTGGAAGTCTCGGCCTCCCAGGTGCTATACTGTGGGGACACCGTTCTGGACGCGGAGGCGGCCCAGCGGGCCGGATGCCATTTTTCGGCAGTCCTCAACGGGACCACCCCAAGGCAGGATTTTTTCCCCTTTCCCCATGTCCATATCGCTCCGGACTTGTCAGAGCTACTGGATTGGCTTAGAAAACAGGCCAGATGATCCTGTGGGGACGGCGGCATGGGCAGGACACTCCCGCCCCTTTTGTTTATAGACAGGGTTGACAGCACCGCTGAAAAAACAGTATGATAAGCACAGCGATATATACAAAAACGCAAGGGGGACCAGCTATGACTGTGAAACGTATGGGCGCGCTCCTGCTGGCGGCCGCGTTGTCCGCCGCTCTGACATCCTGTGGAAAGCCGGCAGAGGACCCAGGCAGCGGTTCTGGAGGAGAGATATCCTCCCAGGAGCCTTCTGTCTCCGTCATCGCCCCGATAGATCCAGAACCGGAACCCGTCTATCCCTATCATAATCCCCTCACCGGAGAGGGGCTGGAGGAGGATATCAGCGGGCAGCGGCCCTTCGCGGTCATGCTCAACAATTTGTCAAAGGCTCTGCCACAACTCGGCGTATCCCAGGCCGACGTGATCTATGAGATTGTAGCTGAGGGCGGTATCACTCGGATGCTGGCCGTGTTCCAGGATATAGAGGGGGTGGGCGACCTGGGCAGCGTCCGTTCAGCCCGGGACTATTACGTCAGTCTGGCCTGCGGGCACGACGCTATCTACGTCCATGCCGGCGGCAGTCCCCAGGCCTATGACGCCCTTCAGGGCTGGGGGATGTCCTACATTGACTTTGTCAACGGGCCCTATGGCGATATGTGCTGGCGGGACCCAGGCCGGCGAAAGACTGCCGGCCTGGAGCACTCCCTGCTCACCTCCAGCGAGAAAATGCTGGATCAGCTGCCCAAGCGCATCGAGCGGGAACACGACCAGGACTTCCAGGTGGGCTGGAGTTTCTCCAAGGAGGCCCCCGCCGGCGATCAGCAGCATGTGACTTGGCTGACCGTTCCCTTCTCCCATTATAAGACGGGCCACTTCACCTACAATTCTGACAGCGGCCTGTATATGGTGGAGCAGCATATCAACGGCAAGGATATACCATATGTCGATGGCAGCACCGGCCAGGAGGTTGGCTTCCGCAACGTGCTTGTGCTGTACACTGACGTAGCCCAGATCAATGGCGACTCCGCGGGCCGGATGAAGGTACGCACCACCGGCAATGGGGAAGGTCTCCTCCTCCGGGACGGTATGCTCTATGAGATTACCTGGCAGCGGGACAGCCGAAATGACTGCTTGTCTTTCTTAGACCAGTCCGGGGCCCCGGTAAGCCTGGGCGTCGGGACCAGCTATATCAATCTGGTAGACACATCGGCCGAGGTCAGTTGGGGCTGACCTCTCTGTTCGGTTTTGGAGTGGTACCAAAAGAGAGGGGCTCCCATGCCGGCAGCCATGATAGGTCTGCAATCCAGGGCCGTCCGGCGGCGATCTGTCGGACGGCCCTTTTATGAAATAGATAATTTCCTGTTTTCCGGTATCTTCAAAGGAAAATTCCCTGGCGACCGCTTGCAAAGGATGTGCGTACAATGGTATAATGAAACAAAAATGGCGGTCATGTTTGACTGATGTCGTTTGATCCTCTCCCAAATGGTATTGGGAGGGAGTTTTTGTGCGGAAAGGAAGTGGGATCCAGCGTGGACGGTCGAAGTCGCCATCAGGACACAGAGATATGCTGCCACAGACAGCAGGCGGCGGGCTTGGCCGGGTTGATCCGGATGCTGGTCCGCCGCCGGAACAATGTTTAGCCAGGCCTTACGGTTCTGGCTTTGGTCTGTCCGTGCGCAGCCACAGGCGCTGAGATCATTTTGAAGATGATAAAGGGGCTTCTCCCCTATCTGTCAGTTTCAAAATGACCTCTGGCCTGTGGTTTTTTGTGCCCCACTTTCACATAAATTCGGAAAGGGGAGAGCCATATGCACGAAAACTATGACTTGGAGCTGCTGATGGAACTGGTCCGCCAAAAAAAGTTTCGCCAGTTGAAAGAAGCCCTGGGCCAGATGAATGAGGTAGACATCGCCGAGTTTTTGGATGAACTGGATGTAGAACAGGAGATCCTGGTCTTTCGCCTTCTGCCCAAAGACTTAGCCGCGGAGGTCTTCACCTATCTGGAGAATACCGAAGACCAAGAGAAGCTGATTGGCGCCCTCAGCGATAAGGAGCTTCGGGAGGTGCTGGACGAGCTGTTTCTGGACGACACGGTAGATATCATTGAGGATATGCCTGCTAATGTGGTGTCCCGTATTCTGCGGAATACCGATACCTCTACCCGCAGCCAGATCAATCAGCTTCTCAATTATCCCAAGGACTCCGCCGGTTCCATTATGACCACAGAGTTCGTATACCTCCATCCAGACGCCACAGTGGAGCAGTCCTTTGCCCGCATCCGCCGTGTCGGACTGGACAAGGAGACTGTGTATACCTGCTATGTTACCCAGAACCGTGTCCTGCTCGGCGTAGTCACCGTCAAGACTATGCTCTTGTCCGCCTATGAAACCCGTATTGGCGATATTATGGAAACCAATGTCCTCTCCGTGACCACCCATGAGGATAAAGAGGACGTCGCCCAGATGTTCTCCAAATATGGTCTGACCGCCCTGCCCGTGGTGGATGGCGAAGACCGCCTGGTGGGCATCATCACCGTTGACGACGCCATGGACGTCATTGAGGAGGAGACCACTGAGGACTTCGAAAAGATGGCGGCCATTCTGCCCTCTGACAAGCCCTATCTTCGTACCGGCGTCTTTGAGACCTGGAAATCCCGCATTCCATGGCTTATGCTGTTGATGCTGTCCGCCACCTTCACTGGCATCATCATCACCAGCTTTGAATCAGCCTTGAACGCCTGCGTGATCCTCACTTCTTTTATCCCCATGCTGTCTGGCACCGGGGGCAACTCCGGCTCTCAGTCCTCGGTGGCGGTAATCCGTGCCCTGTCCCTGGACGAGGTGGAGTTTTCCGATGTGCTCGCCGTTTTGTGGAAAGAGATCCGGGTGGCCGTGCTGTGCGGCGTCTGTCTGGGGGGTGCCAATTTCATTAAAATGATGGTGGTGGACCGCTGGCTTATGCACAATCCAGAGGTCACCCCTCTGGTGGCTCTGGTAGTCTGTCTGACTCTGATGTTGACCGTGGTTTGCGCCAAAATAGTAGGCTGTACTCTGCCTATGGCCGCCGAGAAAGTCGGCATCGACCCAGCAGTCATGGCTGCGCCTTTTATAACCACCATCGTGGACGCTCTATCCCTGCTCATCTATTTTGCTATCGCTACTCATGTGCTGGGCATATGAAGCGCAGTAAGGCAGCCGCAGGCCAGTCTGGCTTGCGGCTGCCTTTTTATTGTCCTGACTTTGAGATAGATAACGGCGCAAAATCATCTTTATCTTTCCCTTCATGGTTTGTGTCTTCAACCGCGATTATGGAATGCTTTGGACCGCCCGCTTTCTATACGAACTGTATTATTTATCCGCTTATTTTCTTTTTGTTATAAATCGGAAAGGACATTTTTTACAGGACTCCTATCGGAAAATATATTTTGTCCGCAGGATCTCTCTCCTCACACGGATATGGTATTGAAGAAAATTTTGGATGTGATACAATATATAGGAAATTACTCCAAAAAAAGGAACCCTTTTTCAGCAGGACAGTCCGCTTTTCGTCCATGTCTATGGATTTCGCCGCTTTCAGTTAGGAGATTCCATAGGTACCCGCTTCCCACAGTATCAGTAATGTTGTCATATTGTTAGATAGAGAGATTGATATGAAGCGAGAATACCTGGATCGGTCCGTCTACGACGCTGTTCAGGACCGGTTTGATTATCTGTTTCAGGAATTTGAGAACATCTATGTTTCCTTCAGCGGTGGCAAGGACAGCGGCCTGCTGCTAAATCTGCTGATGGACTATAAACGCGCTCATTATCCGCACCGGGTCATTGGCCTGTTCCACCAGGATTTTGAAGCCCAGTATACCGTAACGACCGAGTATGTCACACGGACCTTCGAGCGGCTGCTGCCGGAAGTAGCCCCCTACTGGGTCTGTCTTCCTATGGCCACCCGTACCGCCCTTTCTAGCTACGAGATGTTCTGGTATCCTTGGGATGATAGGCACCCTGAGCTTTGGGTGCGGCCTATGCCAAACTACCCCTATGTAATCAACATGGAGCGGCCCTTTAACCACTACCGCTATCGGATGCATCAGGAAGACCTGGCTAAACAGTTCGGCCGCTTTTACAAAGAGCAGCAAGGGGGTGGAAAAACGGTCTGCCTGTTGGGAATGCGAGCCAGCGAATCCCTGCAGCGGTATAGTGCCTTCCTCAATAAAAAATACGGATATAAGGGCGAGTGCTGGATAACCAAGCAGTTCAAGGATGTATGGTGCGCTTCCCCGCTTTACGACTGGACCAATAGCGATGTATGGGTGGCCAACGCTCGTTTCGGCTACGACTATAATCGACTTTACGACCTTTATTATCAGGCGGGGCTGAAAATCGACCAGATGCGTGTAGCCTCTCCTTTCAACGACTACTCCAAGGATGCGCTGAACCTGTACCGGGTAATTGATCCAGAGATCTGGACTAAGTTGGTAGGTCGGGTTAGAGGTGCCAATTTTGGCGCTATCTACAGCCGCACCAAGGCCATGGGTTACCGCAATATCTCTCTTCCTGAGGGCCATACATGGAAGTCCTATACTCTATTTTTATTGGATACCCTGCCAAGTCGGCTTCGGAACAACTATGTCAAAAAATTTAAGACCTCTATCCGATTCTGGCGTGAAACAGGGGGTGGCCTATCTGAAGAAACCATCCGGGAGCTTGAGGAACACGGGTATCAGATTCAAAGAAATGGCGTGTCCAACTATACATTGGACAAGAAGTCCCGTGTTATCTTTGCCGGGCCCATTCCGGACCATACAGATGATATTAAAAGCACCAAGGATATACCCAGTTGGAAGAGGATGTGTTACTGCATCCTAAAAAATGACCATACCTGTCGCTTTATGGGCTTCGGGCTGACCCGCCAGGAGCAGAAACGTATCGACCTGATCAAACGCAAATATGGGGGGATCATGGATGATAATTGATGGATTTTCTAGCCCAGCATACCATATTATCGCTGTGCCCTTTGAAAAGATCGTCCCCAATACATACAATCCCAACAGCGTCGCTCCGCCGGAAATGAAACTTCTTTACCTTAGTATTTTGGAGGATGGCTATACCCAGCCTATCGTCTGCTATTATTCCAAAAAACAGGACTTGTACGCTATCGTGGATGGGTTCCATCGCTGGCGTATTATGAAGGAGCACCGGGACATTTATGAGCGGGAACACGGGATGTTGCCCGTAGCCGTGATTGATAAGCCGCTGTCTAATCGAATGGCCAGCACGATACGTCACAACCGAGCTAGAGGTTCTCATAACGTGGACCTGATGAGCAATATTATCAAAGAGCTACACGAGTTGGGGCGGTCAGATGCCTGGATCGCCCGCCACTTAGGTATGGATCGGGACGAGATCCTGCGGCTCAAGCAGATCACAGGTCTTGCCGCTCTGTTCCGAGACGTACACTTCGGTCAGGCGTGGCGACCTGTGGACGAGGATGAGGAGTCATTGTCTCCAGAGAACAGACCAACTGTACCCGCCCTGTCAGAGAACAACGAAAAGCAGCCAGTGTGAAACTTTTTTCCTTCACGCGGAACGCACCAACGTAATGGTCCTATTTTTACGCGCCGGTATTCAAGTTGTCTTGTGTGCCTTCTGCTTCTGGGTATAGCCCGCAGTATATTGATTGGTATTCCAAGCATCCATCTTCCCTCTTGCGAATCTTGCCCCCACCATTGCTTTCTTGTTTTCCATGGCAGCTTCCCGCGCTTGTAGATGTATGCAATACCATAACATCTAAAAATAGGATAAGTTTCTAAAATTATTACTTCTGTTTTATGGAGTCTTTCATAAGTTTAATTTTGAACCGTCGGCCATCTTCCAAAGTATCTATTAATAGTAGGGGCCCAGGGACGAGATACGTCCCTGGGCCCCCACTGTTCTCTGCTTTATTTTGATTGCTTCGCCACTTCCTGACAGAACATCATAAAGATTTGTGCTACCTCGGCACGGGTGGCCCCGGCGGTAGGCGCCAGGGTGTTGTTCCCCTTGCCGGACAGCAGACCGGCGTTCACCGCCCAGTCCAGACCTTCCAGCGCCCAGCCGGAGATGGAGGTGTAGTCGCTAAACTCCCGGATGGACATACCGCCCTGGGTGGTGTCATACTCTTTCATCTGGGCATAGCCGTATAGGATCAGGGCCAGTTGTTCCCGTGTAATGGGATCGTTGGGACCGAAGGTGTCGCCATAGCCGGACACGATGCCCTCACCAGCCGCCCAGGAAATGGCGTCAGCGTACCAGGCGCCCTCCGCCACGTCAGCGAAGTCAGCCCTGCCGGCCGCGGGCTTGCCCTCCAGGCTGTACAGCATCTGGGCCACCATGGCACGGGTCAGGGTGGCGTTTGGCGCAAAGGTGTCTGTGCTAGTACCGGACATAATACCCTCGGTCAGCGCATAATCCACAGCCTTGTAATACCAGTCTCCCTCAACGATATCGTTGAATGCATTGATAGGTCGGTCCAGAGTGACCCGGGTGAAGTTATAGTTATCATCCCGCTTAAACAGGCTGGCAGTCGTGGCGCCATCTACGATATAATAATATCCACCACCGATGGAGGCGATACCGTAGGTAGCGGTTTCAGGCAGTGCTCCGCCACAGACCATAGCGGTGATGCCGGTGTCGCCGCAGACAGTAGGTTGACAATCGTTGCCGCAGATACACTTAAGCACTCCATGCTTACCGATGGGATATTTGCCGTCCACCTTATACTCCTCGGCCTTGGCCACAGCGGCGTCATGGGCATCCTGGTCAGAGTTTGTGTTGCTCTGTCCCACCTCGATCTCCCGCTCCACGGGGACCTTGCTGCCGTCGATCACATAGAGGGTGTGGCCCTTGCTCCATTCCTGCTGGGGCGCATAGGTATAAAGGACAATATCGCCTGTGTCTTTATCGTACTCCATATTCTGGGCACCGTAGCTAGTAGTTCCAGTCCAGGCATAAAGGGTATCGGTGGCTGTGAGCACTTCGCTCTCCTCATAATCAGTACTCAGTCCCCGCTCATAGGTAAAGCGGCGGAGTACAGAGTCTCCGGTTCCCTTTGACTCGTTATATGGCTGGTCAAAATCTTCGGGGTCATAGACTTGGAGAACATTGTAATTGTTATCATAACGGCCCTTCCAGTAGTCATTGTTGCCATATACGCCATAAGCTACAAAGAGGTACATCTTGTCGTCATCGCTGCCGGGCATGGGGGCGAAGGTAACGCCGTCGATGCCGGAGCAGCCAAATTTATGCCCCGCCTTCTCCTCATTAACCGCAAAGCCGTTCGCGCCGCTGACGACATCGTTCAGAGGATCACGGAAGTCAGAGGTTGGCTCCTCCAGTAGGATGCCGTACACGCCGGTATCCATCTCCTTCATATCCATGCCTACTTCAGTAATGGCATCCTCGTCAAAGACGGCAATAAAGAATTTTGCTCCTGGCTCTTTATATTCTAAAGAACCGTAAATCTTACCGTCATAGTAGGCCAGACAGCCCAAGTGGGCGCCGCCAGGGGTACCGAAGCTTCCCTCGCCGAAGCCACCTACGGAACCGACCACCTTGCCAGTCTTCATGTCTACCTTGGCCAGCGCACTGGTATAGGAGAAATACATGTATTCCATCTTGTCATCCACACAAATTCCCTGCATATGGGAGTTGCCACCGCACAGGTCGATGGTATCATAGTGGGTATAGCCATTTTCCAGGGCGATTTCCCACATCTCTTTGATCTCGTCTTCTGGCAGTTCAACGGCCGACGCTGATTGGGCCATCCCTGCCGGAAACAGGCCAACTACCAGTGCCAATGCCATGACGCGAGCCATGACGCGCCTCCACAAGTTTTGGGTATGATACTTCTTTTTCACGTTTGTCCCTCCATCATTCAAAAATTTCTTATATAACCGTCTGTCAGTCCCACATCGTCGTTTTTCCTTCAGCGGTTGGGTAACTGCCGGCTTCTTTTTTTACTTTGGGTCGCCCCCGCCATTTTGGCGGAGACGCTTTCCGCACCTCCTCTCTCACCCTGTTTCACAATACAACAACTACCCAGCTGAAGAAAGTTCCGTTGTGTTAAATCTAGGGCAAATTATTTGTGTGCCCTTCTATTCCCTGCTCACCCGATCTCTTCGATCACCTGATCAGAGATAGAGTCCAACAGGTCCAGATCCCACATCATCTGAAGAATCGTATATCTAGCCCTTATTTCTTTGCAGTAGAGGAATGTATCCTTCAACAGCTTCTGGTCGATGCCAATTCCCTCCGGCCGGCAGGGCGCCCCCAAGCCGGACAGCAGGTCCGCCACATAGTCGGAAGTGGGTAAGGTCCGAAGCAGGGCCGAGATCTCGCTCCAGCGGCGCTCCATGGTATCGATGCGCGCTAGCCGGCCGGCGGAGGCATTCTTACCCGCCTCTTCTTCCATCTCAATCACTCCAGGGGCGGCAGGGCCGTAGGCTCTCTGGATCTCCTCGCGCCACTTGACCGGGTCATATGCCTCCGCCGCCCTGCGGGCGGCATCAAAATCCACCTTCCGCTCCAGCAGCAGTTCCACCGCTTTCAGGACCAGAACAGTACCTACGCCTACCTGAGCTCCATGGGGAGCTGGCCGCTGGCCCCGCTGCTCCAGGATGGTTTCCCAATAATGAGACATATGGTGCTCACAGCCGGAGGCAGGTCTGGAATTGCCGTACAAGCTCATAGCCACACCGGTTAAGACAAGCCCCTCCATGATATCTCCCAACACCTTTGGGTCCCGTTCCTTAGCCCGACCAGCCACCGGAAGCAGGTCCTGGACACACTTCTCCACCAGCTCCATGATCCGCTCACACTGATGCTCCCCCGTAATGATATGGGACAGCCGCCAGTCACACAGGCAGGTACATTTTCCAAGCAGATCACCCAGTCCGGCCGCTATCATTGGATAGGGGGCATTTTTCAAAATTTCTGTGTCCCCAATGACCGCAAGCGGGGTCTGTGCCTGGAAGGTGGTCTTTAGATGGTTCACATGGATGGCCGCTATGCTGGACGCGAATCCATCCATAGGGGCCGCTGTGGCAACAGTAAAGAAGGGCCTCCCTAGCTTAAAGCTGAAATACCGGGTCATATCGTTAATGGTTCCGGTGCCTACGGCCACCACCAGGTCACAGTCCTGGGGCATATGAATGACCAACTCCCCCAGGGTAGCCTCGTCAAACTCCAAATGGGTCAGTTGGATGATCTCAGCCCGGATACCCGCCTGAGCCAGGATATCCATGCATTTTTGGCCAGCAATCCCATAGGTGATGTGGTCACTGACCAGATAAAGACTGTGGAACCCCAATTCCTTTACAAATTTCGGCAGGTCCGAAAGGGCATCCTTCCTCACACTTACATACTTTAAGGGAGCGCTGTGGGTCTTTCCACAGGGACAGGTAAATGTCCGATTCAAATAGTCGTTCAGCCCATGAGGAGTATGATATAATTCCATTTCTCGATTCTCCTTTTTCGCCTTTATCTCAAAAATTCATTGAGCACCGTCCCCAGCTGGCGGTAGTCGTCGATAGTATAAAATGTAAAGTCAGAGCGGTATATGCTCTCGTCATTGCCACCAGGGCCGTAGTCATCCCCCACATAGACCACTTGGTCATGAGACAGCCCCCGCTCCTCACAGTAGCGGTCTAAGGCATAATATTTACTGTATGGCCGGGGAGCCAAGTCAAAGGAGGAGGATCCACCCACATACACTGTATAGTCCAAGAACAGTTCCTTCACATAGGGGTAGATGGCTCGGCGGCGGCTCCGGTCCGGGTCAAAGGACAGCTTTTCCCTGCTGTCCGCTTCAGTTCCAAGCAGTGGGAGGGTGACACATCCAGAAGGATGGTACTCCACCGATTCCCCCGCATAGTTCATGTAACCAAACTGTCGGCGCAGCTGGTCCATTCGCCGGTCAACCGACTCCCGGTCACAGCGCACCGATATGTTCCGGACTACCTCCATCTCTCCTCGTTCCTGACAGTATTCCCATTCCTGCATCCCGTAATTGGCCAGGATATCAATGGGATAGCCGCCCATCTGTCGAAAAATCCTGGAGCCTGAACCGGCCCCCACAATTAGCAGCCGGTAGAGCTGGGCTAGACGATCCAGCACTTTTTTATTCTCCTCCCCTAAAGGGCATTTGTGCTGCGTTATCGTACCGTCCATATCAAAGGCGATCATCTGGATCCTTTTCCCCACTTTTTCTCCTCCCAGCCGCTTGCATTTTTCTGTTATTTCATTTATACTGAAACTATACACTATTGTGCATTTTTGTCAATGACCGGCGCAAAAAAGCAAAAACAATCACAAATGTTCAAGAGGAAATGATTATGTCGAGAAAGGACCGGTTGCTAAACATCCTGGATTTCTTAAATGACCACAGCTTTGTCACCGTAGATACCCTGAGCCGCCACTTCTTTATCAGTCCCCCCACGGTCTATCGAGACTTAAGGGAGCTGGAAGAACAGATGTTGATTATCCGTGGCAATGGCGGGGCAATGCGCATCTCCGCTGACAGGACCAGTATGCCGCTGGATATCCGCCGGACCATCCACGCCAAGGCCAAAGCCGCCATCGCCCACCGGGCCATGGAGCTAGTCCGCCCACATACCTTTCTCTTTTTGGACGCCTCCTCCACCACTGGCTATCTCATTGACTGCTTCAGTCCCAGTTTGGATCTGACTGTACTCACAAACGGGGTTTCCGCCGCGGTACAACTTACACAGAGGGGGATCCGAACCTATTATACTGGCGGCCGCTTTTTTGGCAGTTCTACTGCGGCCGGGGGCAAGATATCCTATGACTCTTTGGACCGCTTTCATATTGATATGCTTTTTTTCTCCTGTTATGGTGTAGAGCCCAAAGGGGCCATTGTTGATCCCTCTGAGGAGGAAACGCTTCTGCGCCGCCACCTTCTTCGCCGGCCGATCACAAGCGTCTTTTTGTGTGATGGGAGCAAATTTGGCAAGGGATCCATTTTTCGGGTCGCTTCTTTAGATCAGGTGGACTATATGGTCACCGATTCCCCGCTCCCCCCCGCCTACCCATTGCCCCGTCGGGGCATCCTGGTCGCCTCTCAGGACGGAACATAAACAGGCGGCGGAGCGGATCACCCGGACAGGTGTTCCAGCTCCACCGCCTTTTTTGTCTCAAAACGCGCTTGATCCGCCCTTCTGCCTGTTCACTTCTCCTCAACTAAGATTATTTCCTTTTTGGGGGAAGGATAAGATTCTGGCACTGGACTGTCGGTAATCATATAGTCTATCTCTGATAGAGACGCGATATTATATACCGCTGAGTGGCCAAATTTACTCCCATCGCATAGAAACACGCTGACCGCCGCGTTTTTCAGCAGGAAAGCCCTCAACTCCGTTTCTTTCTCTGAGGTATCCACGATCATTCCCTTCTCATTTACTCCTGATGCTGAGAAGAACATTACGTCGATATTAAAGTTCGCGGCTGTTTCAATGGCCATGGCCCCCCCCACAGAGGAGGAGCTTCCGATTACCTCGCCCCCAAGGCAGTAGGTTCGCAGGCCCAGGCTTTTCAAATGGGCGCCAGTCGTCAAGCTGTTGGTAATGACAATGATATCAGGACGCCCTTTTAAATAGTCGCACAGATAAGAAGCAGTGGTGGAACCGTCGAGAAAGACCACCATATTGTTAAGAGCAAATTTTACGGCCTCCCGGGCCAAAAGATTCTTTTTCTTGTAGTTGACGCTCTTTCGGAAGTCCACCGGAGCTATCACATTCTCCGTCGGAATGTGCATAGCTCCGCCGTGATTGCGAATGATCAGCTTTCGGCGGGCCAGCTCAGTCAGATCACGCCGGATAGTAGGCATACTAACCAAAAGGCTTTTGCTCAGTTCCTCTACCGTGGCAAATTCCTTCTCCGCCAGGACCTTTAGTAGTTTTTGATGTCGTTCTTCTTTCAGCATAGTCCCCTTCTCCATGAGCGAAAATGATTTTTTATTGTTCTATATTAACACTGTTGACAGAAATGCTCACTTCAGTTATTATAGTGGCTATAAAATATGTACAAATCACGAGCCATTTTCCTCCCTTTTGTTTATATATTAACAAAAGGAAATGTTGAAGTCAATGCGCTTGTCTTGTTTCCCTTTCGTTTCTGTTCGAATACCCAGGAGGTCCTGAAATGTGAAAATAGACGCCAACCATTTGAGCGGACCCTGCTCTTGCGGCGGGGAACACCTCCTTGCGACCCAGATATGTGTCATTCAGGAAGGGGCTCTTTTCCATCTGGAGGAAATTCTTTCCAGCATTCCCGTTGTTGGAAAGCGTTGTGCGGTCTACGATGAAAATACTTACCGCGCCATCCCAAATTCCATACACCCTAGAGCGGAGCAGGAAATCATCCTATCCCCCTCTGGGCTCCATGCCGATGAGAACTCTACCGCCAGCGTGTTAGCTCGTCTGGAACCAGATATTCAAGTGATGCTGGCCATTGGCGGGGGTACTGTCCACGATATCACCCGCTATTGCTCGACGGAGCGGGGTATTCCATTCATTTCTATCCCTACCGCCGCCAGTTGCGATGGTTTCTGCTCCAATGTGGCGGCCATGACTTGGCATGGATATAAAAAAACGATACCCTGTCAGGCACCGCTCCTTGTCGTGGCCGATCTTGATGTGATCTCCGCCGCCCCCTGGCGGCTCACCGCAAGCGGGATTGGCGATATGCTGGGCAAATTCATTGCTTTGACTGATTGGCGCATCTCCCATCTCCTCACTGGAGAAAAGCTTTGCCCAGTCATCTATCAAATTATGGAGGATGCTGTTGACAGCATTTGGACCAGATGCCGCGACCTGCGCAGCGGCGGCTCCGCCGCTTACGAGGCGGTAGTCTACGGGCTTTTGATGAGCGGACTTGCCATGCAGATGATTGGCACCTCCCGCCCTGCCTCTGGAGCGGAACACCATGTATCCCATTTCATTGAGGTGGAGCCAGCGGCCCTGCGCACTCATAGCAGCGCTCTCCACGGAGAGAAGGTTGGCGTCGGCACGCTTCTCATCGCTCAGGAATATCAGCGCCTATCCCAGATAGAGAACATCGCCTCACTGGCGCTGCCCTATGCCCCTGTGTCAGATGAGCGGCTGATGGAAGTGTTTGGCCCCAGGCTTTTCTCCGCCTGCCGGGAGGAAAACCTCCATGACTGTCTGGCCCAGGTAACGCCGGAGCGGCTGATACAGCAGTGGCCTCAGATACGGCAAATCATTGCGAAAATCCCTCCCGCCGCTCAGATCCATCAGTTTTTAACGGACCTGAAGGCAAGTGCCTCCCTGTCTGACCTGGGCGTCCCTGAAGCGGCTCTGGAACTGATTTTGGAGGCCTCCCCTCTGATCCGGAACCGGCTCACTTTTATGCGCGTCCGGCGGATAATCCGCCATTAAAAGATAAAAAAGCAGATACAGACAAAAAGCAGACCGCCTGCCGGCCATGTGTGTATTTGAGAGGAGAATGTACTGTGAGTGTGACCATTTCGATCAAGCACGCCTTAAAGAAGTACGGGGAGAATGTGATAATCCCTGACCTGAACCTAGATATCAAGGAGGGAGAATTCTTCACTCTGCTGGGGCCCTCTGGCTGTGGTAAAACCACCCTGCTTCGGATGATCGCCGGTTTTAACTCCATCGAGGGAGGAGACTTCTATTTCAGCGATCGACGCATCAATGACCTGGATCCCGCTAAACGCAACATTGGCATGGTGTTTCAAAACTACGCCATCTTCCCCCACATGACTGTGCGTAAAAATGTGGAGTTCGGTCTGAAGAACAAAAAGCTCCCAAAAGCTGAAATTGCCTCCAAAACCGACGAGTTCATGAAGCTGATGCAGATTGACCAGTATGCCGACCGCCTGCCGGAACGTCTGTCTGGCGGACAGCAGCAGCGTGTTGCTCTAGCTCGTGCCCTGTGTATCCAGCCCGACGTTCTGCTTTTTGATGAACCGCTCTCCAATCTGGACGCCAAGCTCCGGGTGGAGATGCGGACCGTCATCAAGAACATCCAGCACAGCGTCAATATCACTACTGTTTACGTCACCCATGACCAGGAGGAGGCCATGGCCGTTTCCGACCGGATCGCTGTCATGAAGGATGGCGTTATCCAGCATGTCGGAACGCCCAAGAATATCTACCAGCGGCCTGCCAACTTGTTCGTATCTACCTTTATTGGCCGCTCCAATGTGATGAACGCCAAGCTGGTAGTCGAGGGCGGCAGAACCTATCTGCTTACGCAGAAGGGGCATCGGGCCGAGATCCAGAACGTGATGGACCAATACCGCCAGAACCAGGACGTGATCATGTCCGTCCGGCCGGAGGAATTCCTGCTCACCCAGGATGCCACTGTGGATGGCATTGACGGAGTGGTGGATGACTGTGTGTTCCTCGGCCTGAACACACACTATTTTGTCCATTTGGATTCCGGCGAGGAAGTGGAGATCATCCAGGAGTCCTCTATCGACAGCATCATCCGCCCTGGCACTCACATTAAGCTGCAGCTAAACACAGAAAAAGTCAATGTGTTCACCGCCGATGGCTCCGCCAATATCCTCACCGGCGTGTGCAACGACTGCGCTGCATCCTGACAGAGGAGGGCGCATAGTATGACAGTAAAAAAGAAAAAGTTTGAGCTATGGACGGTGGTCTCTCTGGTCCTGCTGGCCACCTTCCTGCTCTTCCTGGTCTACCCCATGTTTGGTCTGCTGAAGCAGTCAGTCATCACACCCGAGGGCCAGTTCTCCCTGGCGGAGTTCACCAAATTTTTCAGCAAGTCCTACTACACAGACACCATGGTCAACAGTATGCTGGTGACCGTCTCCGTCACCGCAGTCTCCCTGATCCTGGGCATCCCTATCGCCTATTTTTACTCCTTTTATAAGATCAAGGGCGCCAAAGCCCTGTTTGTCATCTCCATCTTGTGCTCCATGTCCGCCCCCTTCATCGGGGCCTACTCCTGGATCATGTTGTTGGGCCGTTCCGGCGTCATTACCCAGTTCCTGCTTGGTCTAGGCATTGACATTGGAAGCATCTATGGCTTTAAAGGTATCTTGTTGGTCCAGTCGCTCAAGTTCTTCCCCCTGGTGTTCATCTATATGAACGGCGCATTCAAGAATATCGACAACACCTTGATGGAGGCCTCCGCCAACATGGGCTGCACTGGTGTCAGCCGTCTGTTCCGCATCGTGCTGGCTCTGTCCATGCCCACCATCCTAGCCGCCGGCCTGATGGTGTTCATGCAGGCCTTTGCCGACTTCGGCACCCCTATGCTCATGGGCGAGGGCTTCCAGACCTTCCCCGTGCTGATCTACAACCAGTACCTGGGTGAGGGCGGCCAGAACTTCAACTTCGCCGCAGCCCTTGCTATGATTGCGGTCATTATCACCGCTGTGGTCTTCGGCATTCAGAAGTTCGCCACCAGCCGCTTCAAGTTTTCCATGAACGCCCTGCACCCCGTGGAAAAGAAGGACGCCAAGGGCCTGTCCGGTTTCCTGATGCATCTGTACTGCTATGTGCTGGTGGCTGTGGCCTTCCTGCCCCAGCTGTACATTATTTACCTGTCCTTCCGCAACTGCTCTGGCGCAGTCTTCAAGCCCGGCTTCTCTCTGGGCAACTACGAGGCCGCCACCAAGAAGCTGCTGGGCCGCTCTATTAAAAACACCACCGTTATGGGTATCCTGGCACTGGTCATCATCATCGTGATCGCGGTGCTCATCGCCTATCTGGTGGTCCGCCGCTCCAGCGCCCTGAACAACACCATCGATACTCTGTCTATGCTGCCCTACATTATGCCAGGCGCTGTCATTGGCTTGGCCCTGCTGATTGCTTTTGGCAAGAAGCCCTTTGCCCTCACCGGTACCATGACCATCATGATCATCGCCCTGGTCATCCGCCGTCTGCCCTACACCATCCGTTCAGCAACGGCCACGCTGATGCAGATCTCCATGAGTATCGAGGAAGCAGCCATCAGCCTAGGCGCCTCCAAGGCCAAGACCTTCGTAAAAATCACCGTCCCCATGATGGCAAACGGCATCTTCTCCGGCGCCATCCTCAGCTGGGTAGCCATTGTGACGGAGCTTTCCTCCTCCATCATCCTATATAACCAGAAGAGCATTACCCTGACTATGTCCACCTATGTGGCCATCAGCCGAGGCAACTACGGTCTGGCCGCCGCCTTCGCCGCCATCCTTACGCTGATCACCACCATCTCCCTGCTCATCTATCTGGCTGTGACCAAGTCGGAAGACGTCCGTCTCTAACCCCCTTCCCGGCTTATCTGCGGCCCTGCCGCATGTAAGTATACACCTTATTCTGAGAAGAATGAAAAGGAGAATGAACCATGAAAAAGTTACTTGCCCTTGCCCTGGCCTCTGCCATGGCCCTGTCTCTGGTTGCCTGTGGCTCCAGCGATGACAACAAGAGCGGCGGAACCTCCACCCCCAGCACCGGATCCAGCACCAGCACTGGTGCCGGCTCCAGCGCCGAGGAGCCCGTTGAGCTGTCCGGCGACCTGGTCCTCTACTCCTCCATGACCGACCCCGACCTGGATGCTCTGATCACCTGCTTCAATGAGAAATACCCCGATATTGAGGTGGAGGTTGTCAACGGCTCCGCCGGCGAGCTGACCACCCGTCTGACTGGCGAGGCATCCAACCCCGTGGGCGACCTGGTCTGGGGCGGCATGGCCGACTCCGACGGCGACCGCTACGCTGACATCTTCGAGTCCTGGGTCTCCGTGCATGATGCCGAGAATATGCCCGGCTACACCTCCCCCAACGGCCTGTACTCCATGGACCATCTGTCCACTGTCGTCTTCTGCATCAACAAGGATCTGGAGGCCGAACTGGGCCTGGAGATCAACTCCTACGAGGACCTGCTGGATCCCAAGCTGAAGGGTCAGATTGTCACCGCCGATCCCAACAGCTCCTCCTCCGCCTGGAACAACCTGTCCAACATCATGGCCGTCTACGGCATGGACTCCGACGAGGCCTGGGCCTACATCGAGAAGCTGATGCCCAACCTGGTCATCGCCGGCTCCTCCTCCGCTGGCTTCAAGAGCGTCCAGCAGGGCGAGTACGCCGTGGGTCTGACCTACGAGGACGGCGCTGTTACCCTGATCAAGGATGGCGCTGACAACATCCGTCTGCAGTACCCCGAGGAGGGCACCTCCGCCACCGCTTTCGGCGTGGCTCTGGTCAAGAACGGCCCCAACCCCGAGAACGCCAAGGCTATGATCGACTTCATCTGCTCCGCCGAGGGTCAGACCGCTCTGGCCGCCTATCAGGAGGGCACCCTGCGCTACACCAACGCCAACTATGAGGCTCCCGAGAATGCCTGGCTGGCCCCCTCCTCCGACATCAAGTGGGTGGACCGCGATGTGTCTTACCTGACTGAAAATAAGGACGCCATTCTGGAGCACTGGAATGAGCTGTGGGCTGAGGTCATGGGCTAATCCCTTTTGGGGGAAACACCTAGCTAACCTCTTCGTTTTACCTTGTAAGGATCGGGGTGGTCAGTGTTCTGACCACCCCGGTCTTTCTTGATACATCAGGGAGGATCTATTTATGCTGGAAACACTGAAACGGGAGGTCTGCGACGCCAATCTGAAGCTGGTAGAGTATGGCCTTGTTATTCTTACCTGGGGGAATGTTTCCGCTCTGTCTGAGGACGGCAAATTCGTCGTCATTAAGCCCAGCGGGGTGGATTATTCCTCCATGTGTCCAGAACAGATGGTCGTCACCGATCTGTCCGGAACCGTGGTGGAGGGCGAGCTTCGCCCCTCCTCCGACCTATTGACCCACCTAGAATTGTACCGTAGCTTTGCTGGCGTAGGCGCCGTGGTTCACACCCACTCTCCTTATGCTACGGCGCGGGCTCAGGCAGAACTGGATCTGCCGTGCTATGGAACTACTCATGCCGACTCCTTTTACGGTGCCATCCCCTGCACACGCCACCTGACCAAGCAGGAGGTGGACCAAGCGTATGAGGCCAATACCGGCCTTGTCATCGCAGAGACCTTTCGCCATCGGAAATTGGACCCCATGGCCATCCCAGGAGTGTTAGTATGCAAGCATGGTCCCTTCTCCTGGGGCGCCAACTGCAAAAAAGCTGTGGAAAATGCCCTTATCCTGGAGGAAACAGCCCGCATGGCATTGATTACGACCCAGTTCTCCCCCCAGGCCGAGCCAGCTCCCCAGTATCTTTTGGATAAGCACTATTTCCGGAAACATGGGGCCAACGCCTACTACGGGCAAAATTAACCTTTGAGCTGTTCTTGAAAGGGCGGTGAGCCTATGATCGAAGCATTGGACTATTTCCGAGAGCTGAATACAGTATCTGTTTTGCTGAGGCTGACGCTCGCCATGCTGCTCGGTGGTATGATAGGTCTGAACCGGGGTCGTAAACGGCGGCCGGCTGGCTTTCGCACCTATATGCTGGTATGCCTTGGCGCCGCCCTGACCATGATTCTGGGGCAGTACGAGCACTATATCCTCAACACCCTCTGGGAAGGACGCTATGGCCTGCGCACCGATATTTCCCGCATCGGCGCCCAGGTTATCAACGGCATCGGCTTTTTAGGTGCCGGGACCGTTCTGGTCACTGGAAAGCAGGAGGCAAAGGGCCTGACCACTGCCGCCGGTCTGTGGGCTTCGGCCTCCATGGGGTTGACCATTGGAGCTGGCTTCTACGAGTGTGTGGCTCTGGCATTTCTGCTGATCTTTCTTGCAGTCTGGCTGCTCCCCCGTCTGGAAGTTTTTATCATAGAGCGCTCCCGAAACATCAATATCTACGTGGAGTTCACCTCACTAGATGATATTGGTCAAATCATTGCCTGCATCAAAGCCCATAACTCCCATATTTATGATGTTGACATCAACCGTGACAAGGAGAGGGCTCGCCCCAGTGCCATTCTCTCCATCCGGCTGGAGGAGCGGATGCCCCACACCAAGCTTCTGGCTGATATCTCGGCGCTGGACTGCATTTATTCCATTGAAGAAACATGAGGGGGGAAGCCGCCGTGTTATCCATATTTCATGAATTGCGTGATGTCACCCTGCTCTCTGTCGCTCTGCGTATGCTGCTGGCTTCTCTCTGTGGTGGAGTCATCGGCATCGAGCGAGAGTATAAACGCCGTCCAGCCGGCTTCCGCACCCATATTCTGATCTGCCTGGGTGCCGCCATCACTACTCTGACAAGCCAGTATCTCTATATGTACATGGGCTATGATACAGATATTTCCCGCTTGGGGGCCCAGGTAGTGGCCGGAATCGGCTTTATCGGAGCTGGCACAATTATTGTCACCCGTCGTCAGCGGGTCAAGGGGCTCACTACCGCCGCCGGCCTCTGGACCACTGCCATTGTTGGTCTGGCTATCGGCAGCGGGTTTTATGAAGGGGGGCTTTTCGCCACCATTCTTGTCATGATCGCCGAGTTGGTTTTCTCCAAGTTAGAATACCGCATCCTAAACCATGCCCCCGAAATCAACCTGTACATGGAATACACAGATTCCCAATGTCTGGACCAGGTATTAGTCCTGTTCCGGGATCTGGCCGTGAAGGTGCGAAACATGGAAATCACCCGTTCAACCGGCAGCGAGCGCCATAATGCCTGCGCCATCTTTACTCTGGCGCTCAATAAAAAGCACACTGTAGAAAGTGTGCTCAACTCAGTGCTCATGGTAGAGGGAGTTATTTCCGTGGAAGAGCTGTGACCCTGAAAGCCCATCTCTGCTTCCGGCCATATGGACAGTAAGTCTTACATCGTGGGAGAGGTAACGCAAAAGAGTTACCTCTCCCACAATCTTTTAAGGTCACAGGGACCTCGCTATGCTGTCGTAGCAGATGTGAGGCGTGGGTTTTGCCTGTTAGCGCCGGATCAAATACCTTTTCCCGCACAATAATGAAAGAAACAGTGGAACCAGGACAGGGATAACGTCAACTTTCTTTGTTACGCTTAAGCATATTCCAAACAGTAGACCGGCACACGTCTAACCGCTTTGCGGCCCGGCAACGGTTGCCCGCTTCTTCCTCTAATACGAGACGCACGATGTCGTAATTGATAGCCTCCAAACTCTGATTTAGATTGACGGCGGCGAAGCCTCGAGGCAGTAACTGACTGCGTTGAGGAAGTTCCTCACGAATTAACTTGCGGACTTCTTCTGCCTGGATATAGGGACCAGGGGTAGTAAGCATCAAGGTGCGCATCATGCGGCTAAGTTGAGCCAAATTTCCATCAAATCCAAATTGCTGGAGCAGAGCCATGGCCTCGGAGGCAAATCCAATAATTCCTTTTCCCAGCTCCATATTCAGCTGGTTAATATACAACGCGGTGATACCCGGTATATCCTGACGGCGCTGACGCAAGGCAGGCAGACGCAGTACAACAGTAGAAAAATGATTTTTCAGATATGTAAGCACATATTCATCTTCTATATCAGGGCGGTCCAGCACACCAGAAAACAATAGACGGTTACGTTGGCACAGATTGCTTTGCTCCATAAAACGGAACAGCTCCTCCGCAGTTTCATTTTCCAGCCGATCCACTGAGCGTAGATAAATAGTAATTCCTGTGCGAAAGAACGGCGAACTGTCCCGGCTGAGAAGCGCCTTCCATCGCCGGGGAGTTAGTACCTGGCAGTCCACTGTCACCATCATCCGCTCATGAAAGGGCCCATTCCGGTATAGGATAGAGGCCACCGTGTCTTTTCCCGTTCCAGTCTCTCCGAGGATCAGAACGGGCCAGATACTCTGGTAATAGGCGGGTATCCTTCGGCCGATCTCCCCTACCAGCACCGCACACCCCACTCGAGATACATCGTTAAATAAGGGTTCGTTTCGGTGCGTGATGGTTACTCCCTTTCCCGTCTCCACAGGCATAGTCTGTGCCTGCCGCACCTGAATACACAGACATCGTTGTCCACAATGCTCCAATCCAAATGCCGACAGAAACAGCAGCTCTCCCTTCCATTCTAATTCTCGCTGCACGGGCTCATTTCCCACAGTCAGACAGGGAAGCATCATTTGTATCTGCTCCACCAGGCCCACCCAACCCGGTTGCTGCTCTAGGTTGGAGAAAATTAGTCTTCCGCCAGGTGTAAACAGAGATGTACCGGGTGCCAACACCCCTAGTAACTTTTGCAGCGCAGCGTTCTGCTTCTGAAAGTGTCCATATTTTGCGCACACATGGACGGCCTCATCAAAAGCGGCCGCAATGCTGGCCTCATCAGACGAGAGAAACATGGCGTTCATACCTAGTTCTTCAGCGTTGACCATACTCACCCGATCACACAGGATCAGTTCTACTCCCTGGTCCCGTAATCTCTGCAGCTCCCCCTTGATGTCGCTCTCAGCAGTGATGGTACATACCGTAAAATCATACTGCATCATAGCCGAAAGCTGCACCGCGCACTCCGTGATGCCGGAAAAGCCTACTACCGCAAACTTTTCTAAGTAATGCTGCGCTGACTTCAGACAGCGCAGCACATCATATACTGATACATCAATCTCCACTACCGGGATAGACGCGGCTGTACGCAACAATTCCGCTGTGCCCCCTCTGGAAACGATAGCATCATAGCGGTAATCAGGCTCCTCCCGTAATACCTCAAGGCAAGTCTTATAGTTACCCAGCTTTACAGTCAATTCAATATCATTGCGATTCTGTCCTACTTGTTTCATAACAGATGCCATACCCCAATAAGGCGCAATGGCCAAAATCTTGATCTTGTCCATCTCCGTCCCCTCCATCTGTCTAAATTTCAAACATTTTTTGATATTTTAACATATAGAATCACTTTTGAAAAGAAAAAATAATTCATTTTGTTTAAAAAATAGTCATTTTTTCTCATTTTCCATGTTGTTACTTTCTTTTCTAAGCTACTATACTCTATACAGTGGTAGTCCATAACGACGGATATACCAAAGAGTGTATCTCTGCGCATGAGATTCGATGTTGTCTGTTTACTTTTCAAGGGAGGAACGATATTTTGAACTACCAAATTGATTTGCTAACCAAAGTATTTCCTGGCAAGTCCAGTGCCGGTGCGCTGGGACTGAGTACCTGCGCACTACTTCGTGCCCCGGGACACACCCTCCTGTTTGACACAGCGGCTCATGGGGTTATTAAGACCATCCAAAATTCTCTGGCAAGATTGGAGGTCGCACCAGAGACTGTGGACACTATTTTTCTCAGCCATATGCACTATGACCATCTGAACAATGCAGCCTATTATCCAAACGCCCAAATCATTGTGGGGCGCAGTGAATGGGAATACGCTACCACCTCCAAGGACGAGTGGACCCCATTAGAGAGCGTGCTGTACTTACAACATTGCCGTCAAGTGCGTCTGGTAGATGATGGTGAGGAAATCCTACCTGGAATCCGAGCAATCTGGACTCCGGGCCACACGCCAGGACACATGAGTCTGGCCGTTGACACTCCGAAGGGTGTAGTAGTCCTGGCTGGTGACGCAGTGAAAAACCGCAGTGAACTGGAATTGGAGTATTCCGACCAGTATGTAGATCAGCAAGCCAGCACCGCCAGCATCAAAAAGATTAAGTCGATGGCTTATAAGGTTTTGCCTGGCCACGACGGCTATTTGCTGGTTCAGGACGGAAAAGTCGTTCCTGAGCAAGAATTGGTTTTGGACATTATGCTTCCGCGCGGATGTATGGACGGCGACAACGGCGTATACCATCTGTCAGTAAAGTAATTGAGAAAGGAGCGTGTATCTTCTATGGACAATACTCCGGTTATGATTTTCGGTATTATTTTCGCCTTTGTCCTTTTGGCCTATATGTGTATGAAGGGCTGGAGCGTCTTTATTTCTGCCCCCATTTGTGCTATCATTGTTTCTATCACCTCCGGGATGAACCCCCTAACCTCTATTACCGATACCTTTTTGTCCGGTACTGGAAATTATCTGGCCCAGTGGTTTGGGCTATTTATGCTAGGCGCTCTATTTGGTAAGATTATGGAGGCTTCGGGAGCGGCCGCCTCCATTGCCCGCTCTGTTACCGAACTGATTGGCCCTCAAAATGCTGTACTGGCTGTAATCCTGGCAACTTCTGTAATGACCTATGGCGGCATCAGCCTATTTGTAGTGGTATTTGTGGTCTATCCTTTTGCAGTGGATTTGTTTAAAGAAGCTGACTTACCCAAACGTCTGCTTCCTGGCTGTATTGCCACTGGTGCTTTCAGCTATACCGCCATGGCTATTCCCGGGTCTCCCCAAAATCAGAACATCATTCCTACCAATTATTTTGGAACTGACCCTACCGCCGCCCCCGTCTTGGGCTGCATTGTCGCTATCTACATTTTAGTTGTCAGCGTTTTGTATATGAATCACCGCGCCAATCAGGCCCGGAAAAATCAGGAGCACTTTGTAGCCAGCGAAAAGGATCTGGCTATTATGGAGTCCACCAAAAATATGTCCTTACCCAATGTGTGGTTGTCCATCCTCCCTTTGCTGGTAGTGGTATGTACTATCATCTTCGTGAAGTGGAATACCATGGTCTGCCTATTGCTGGGCGTACTTTTGGCCACTCTGCTGTTCTTCCCTCGGTTGAAGGGATGTATGCGTGAAACATTCAATCAAGGCGCTGCCAACTCCATGACCGCTATCATGAACACCTCCCTTACAGTTGGTATGGGCAATGTGATCCAAGCCTCTGCGGCCTTTACTATTATTTGTAACGCCATTGATACTCTTTCCAGCGGAAATGGGCTGATCTACGAGTTTATTTCTGTCAATATCCTGGCTGGAGTTACTGGTTCTGCTTCCGGCGGTCTGAGTATTGCCCTAGAAACCTTATCCGAGCGCCTGCTGGCCACCGGTCTCAACCCAGAAATTCTTCACCGTGTAGCTTCCATCTCCGCTAATGGCTTAGACTCCATGCCCTGGTGTGGAGCGGTCATGACCATGTTTGCCGTATGCGGCGTCACTCACAAAGACTCCTATCGTGATGTGGCAGTAGTTAATATTGCTATTACCGCCAGTGGTGCTATTCTGGCTATCATTTTGGGATCCATGGGTGTTTGCTGATGTCCTGCTTTGGCCAAGCTATACGGCCTTTACAAGTATTTTTTTAGAAGGGATGCTGTTATGCTTCGAAAAAGTCTTATTATCAATCCCACTGATACTGTGGCCATGGTTCTAGAGGATGCCCTCAAGGGGGACACTATCCAGACTCCTCAGGGACAAACTGTCACTTTGTTGTCTGATGTGGAGTTTGCTCACAAGGTCAGCATTTTGGATCAGAAAAAGGGTGATCCCGTCATAAAATACGGGGAGGAGATCGGCTATCTATTGGAAGATACTCCGGCTGGTAGTTGGATTCATACCCATAATATGGACTGCGACCGTGGCACAAAATAAGGAGGGCCCTTCACTATGGAAACAACATTTATGGGATACCGTCGTCCTGACCACACAGTGGGCGTAAGAAACTATTTGGCAATCATTCCATCTGTTTTCTGCGCCAATACTACAGTGGAAAAAATTGCTTCTCAGATTCCCGGTTCCGTTCCAATGCCTCATGTAGTAGGCTGTGCTCAGGTGGGCTTTGACTTGGAGCTGACTGCCAGGACTTTGAAATCTATGGCCTGTCATCCTAACGTAGGCGCTGTATTAATTATTGGCCTAGGTTGCGAACGATTTAATCCCCAGGAGTTGCTGGATGCTGTTCGGGAAACACAAAAGCCTGTGGCTATGTTTATTATCCAAAACGAGGGAGGTACCAGCGCTACTATCCGCCGGGCCGTTGAAGCCGGGAAGGAAATGAAAGCAACGCTGGATCAGATGAAGCGAGAGCCCTGCCCCTTGTCCGCCTTGATGGTAGCCACCAAATGTGGAGGTACCGATGCTACCAGCGGCTTGGCTGCCAACCCAGCCGTGGGATGTGCGATGGACCGTCTGGTTGCAGCTGGAGGCAGTGCTATCCTTTCAGAGTGTAACGAGCTGCTTGGTACCGAGGACTATTTGGCCCGGCGGGCGGTTAGCCCAGAAGTGGCAAGAAAGGTCTATGATGCCATCTACGGAATTGAAGATGTACTGCGCAGCGGCCTGGATCCGACTTTGCCTGCCAACAGAAATTTCCTTATTTCCCGTGGCAACTTCGATGGGGGAGTGAGCAGCATCGTGGAAAAGGCCCTAGGCGGTGTACACAAGTCTGGTACCTCGCCTATCGTGGACGTCATCGAATATGCTACCCGCCCCGAATTAGATAAACATGGTTTATTCCTAATGGATTACGAGAGTCATGATGGAGAAGTAGTCACCGGTATGATTGGCTGCGGTGCCCAGCTTGTGGCATTTACCACCGGCCGGGGAAATCCTACCGGCCACCCAATCGCCCCAGTAATCAAGATCACGGGCAACTCCAGAACCTTCCACAGCATGGAAGAAAACTTTGACTTTGACGCCAGTTCGATCATCTCTGAAGGTCGGCCTGTGGATGAAGTAGGCCATCAACTGCTGGATTTGATTGTCCGGGTAGCAAGTGGTGAGTTAACCAGCGCTGAACGGTTTGGTGGCACAGAATTATTCTGTGTAGGTCGTCGTCATGGCTACCGCAGAAAGACCCGCGAAGAGCTCTGGGCAGGCCATAGTTGTCCTTTGTAATATGGAGAAATTGTTTTGCGGCCTTTTATAGCTCCATAGGCGCTACGGGATAAGATCAGTGAGGAGAGCCTCAACCGCTACAAGGGAGACGTGCTTTTCTGCGGCACCCGCAATATACATAGCACCATCAATACTACGCGGGGTGTTCACCGCGGGCAAGCACATCTCTTGTCCGGAATATTACACAGCCAAAAATTTTTAAAACCACCGGCACAGCCGGTGGTTTTTTGTTGTATTAAAAGGTTGGAGAGGCAGTTGTATGCCTCTCCCGTCTTAGCAACTGGGTTCCATCTCTATTTTCTCACATATATCCTGGGTAATAGCAGGATCAAAGAGTCCTTACCTGAACGGTTCAGGTAAGCTGAAGGGGGTGATTATTTTGGAAAAGATCCAAGTAGTAGTTACGAACTAGGTCCATGGCATCCTGAATCAAGGGAGTGAGATAACCGTTTTTCTTGTAGATCAGAGAGAGCGGAATCATCAAATCTTGGGACCGCAGGTCAAAAGCCACCAATTCCGGTCGAGACATAGCATCCTTCAGCCCAGTCTCCACCATAAAGCAGAACCCCAACCCCTTAGCCACCAGCCCCAAAGCTGTACTGTTGTTGGTAGTATAAAGCCGGTCAGGAAAAAGGAGTCGGTTTCGCTCTAGAAAATTGTTCACTTGCCGGCCCACAGTCAGGCTGCGGCTGAGAGAGATCAAACGTTGTCTGCTGAGAGGCTGCAGATCGAGATGCCTACCCGCCGACCACTGATTGAGAAAGTTCTGTGTTGCCTCGTTGTAACGGTTCATCACCAGCAAAATGCGCTCATGGGCAATGACCTCCTGAACCAGGGTGTCTGGGATCCCAATCACAGCAGTGTTCATGATGGAAAAATCGACTTGCTCGTTGATCGTAAGGGTTGCCAGCTCGCTCACTGGAAATTCAAAGAGTGTCACCTGAGCCTGGGGATGCTGTGCCAAAAAATCGGGGAGAATTTCGGGAAGGAGGAGTGATCCCCGCCAAGTACCCAAGCCAATATTGAGCTCCTGACTGCGATTGCTGTTTAGACTACACAGGTCGGACTGGAGTTTCTGATACAAATGGTCGTTGCTCTCCAAATAACTCTGGTAAATACGTCCCGCTTCAGTAAGCTGAATGGGGTTCCGGGATCGGTCAAAGAGTTTGACTTCCAGGGCGTCCTCCAGCTTCGCAATGTACTGGCTGAGAGAGGACTGAGAAATATACAGCTTCTCCGCCGCTCTGGATATGCTTTTTTCTCTGGCGATGGTTAAAAAATATTCCGGATTTCGATTGATAACCATAAAATAAATCTCCTTCCCAGAGCAAAGCGGATACCTTAGGGCACTAAAAAAATTAACTTATATGTCTATGACTTTAACCATTGTATCACGATGTTGATTGACTGACAAGGAGGCACTTATCTGCTGCGCATTTGTTCTCATGAGCCATTTTTTATGCCAAATATCTTCTTATGTGTCCAAAATTAAATTTTTTATGGACCCTCACCCTGTACAGAGCAGAAAAGGATAGCAGGATGAAAACACGCTCCGGCATATCATGCCGGAGCGCTGCTAATTGATTTCAATTTAATCGTTCGTTTTCTTATTGGGGCGCAAATAACTGAGGAGAACCACTGCAACCACCATCACCGCGGCCACAACGCCAGCTTTTGGCATGATAAAATCATAGATCCATACAGAGGCAGGACCGTTCATGATGAACAGGCAGACAACCTGAACCAACAGCATGGCGATTAAGCTTAACACAAAGACAGTCAGGCAAACAGTATATATCACATCGAGCAGCTTACAAAATCCCTTCATATCTTACCCTCCCTTAAGCGTTTGCAATAGGCAGGACTCCCAGAGCAATCAGTCCGCCCAGGATTGTAATCGGAATAACGTAATGGAACACGAGTGGGAAGAAGGTTTTACCTACGTCTTTCACATCGGCTAGGCTGCAGGCGACAAAGATCGGCGGAGAACTGGGAGGAGACGCGCCCTCAGTGGACATCCAAATGAGGAAGGCGGCCAGCGCGGCCACAGGGCTGCAGCCCACACCCACCAGAGCGGTAAAAGCCACAAGGCCCGTAGCCATGGTGGTGGCTACACCGCCCAGAGGGCCTCCAACCAACGCTACCAGAGCACCCACAATGAACACCATAACCACCTTGGGCAGATCCAAAGCGGCCAGCAGAGCACTCAGATCGTCGCCAAAGCCGATGCTGGACAAAGCGCTGCTGCCGGCGATGGCGAACAAGAACACACCGCCCACTCCAAGGAAGTTGCTCTGTGTTTCTTTCAGCAGCCCGATCCAGCCGCTGACGCTGTGAGGCAGACGCTTCCAGCCCTCAATGATGGCAATAATGCTCATAAGAATGGGGACCCAGACGACAATGCTGATAGAACCAACGCCATCTTCACCAAAGGATGGAATAGATTCCAGTACGCCAGCCAAGGGGCTCAAAGTGAGAACCAGGGGGACAATAATGCTGACAAACATCATCAGTGCGGGCCAATTTTTCTTCAGGGACTCGCCCAGAGGAAGAATTTGATCCTGTGGGGTGGCCTGGATATGGTTGCGTCCGACATAAAAGCGAACCACAAGCAGACGGTAGGCCACACACCAAAGGCCTGCAGTAAGCATGGCTACATAGAAAGTATCAATGGTGACCAGAGCAGCCACCTCGGCCATACCCAGCATCAGGAACATAGCCGAACTTGCGGGGAAAGACTGACCAGAGCCGGCGTTTCCAGCAGTCAGAGTAGCGGCAAGCTCTCTGGGCCAGCCGGTCTTAACCAGCCAGGGGATAGTAATGGTACCCACAGTCGCGGCGTTGGCGGTAGAGTTGCCTGACACCAGACCCAGCATTCCACTGGCCAGTACAGCCACATAGCCTGGGCCACCGCGCAGACGACCGACAAGGGAATTAAGAATCTCAATCAATTCACCGATAATCCCTGTTTTTGTCATGATGGCCGACATAAAGACGAACATCATAGTGGCCACGAAAATTTCGTCAGTAGCTGCCGCACAGAATGCCTCTACAACCGTTGTAATGTAATTGTCGATTCCTCCAAATGCGGCCGCAACGAGAAAGCCCAGCAACATGGCCTCTGTGATAGACCGTTTGACTACTGCGTTCCACACAATAACGACAGCCAGATACACCACAAATGCCCATACGCCAATTCCAATTTCCAAAAGAACCCCTCCTTGTATATCATACTGGTACATTCAGGCTAAGGAAGCAATACACTTCCTCCTCTTCTACGGTTTCACTTTTACGCGGATAGGCAATCCCCCTTTTTCTATCTACCAATCGCCTTTTGTGTCCCCTTGCCGACCATAGTTTTGTATCGTCAGCATCCCGGTTTCAGCTGGAAGCACAAAGTCGATAGTGGCTGTCATCATAACGTGTAGTCCAACAAACACCCGGCAGGCGCAGCCTGACCGGCTCTTCGTCCCTGTGCCTCAGTATTCCATAGGGTGGTCGTTGGCTTGAATATCTGCAATATTTACAGATTGACATATAAATTTTATAACATCTTTACACGAACTAAGACGGATCAAGTTTTCCTCCCCACCTGTATGCCGCATGGGGACAGGAGGCTATATAATGGATATTATGCACAAACTTGTCCGCTTTTAATTGTGCATTTTCATACTTTATGGTAGCAGTAACGAGAGATAAAGTCAATTTTAAAGTTGCCAATGGCGATATTAGTAAACTCTTATAATGCCACGGCAAGCCCACACACTATAAGTTCTCACTTATAGAAACATGTGTATTAAAGTATTGGAAAAGACGGTATCTATCAGGTATGCTGAAAAGCAGAACGAGGATGTTCACAGGCTGCCCGTGGCAATGCCAGACTGGGACTCAAAATCAATCAAATCTGGAAAGGAAGCAATCAGCATGGGAAAAATTTTAATTACAGAATCCGTTCACGCTGTAGGGCCTGACATTCTATCGAAAGCAGGACATCAGGTGGTCTATGCCGATCGGGATATGGATGTGATCCGCCGTGAAATCGTTGACGCGGACGCCGTCTTTGTTCGCATCATCGAGTTGCCCCAATCGTTGCTGGAGACTGGGAAAAACCTGAAAATAGTCAGCAAGCACGGCGTGGGTGTGGATAACATCGACCTGGAATACTGCAAGAAGGCAGGGATCGCGGTCACCATTACCCCGGATGCCAACGGCCTGTCAGTCGCTGAACATGCCTTTGCTCTGATGATGTCCCTGTCTAAAAAAATCATTCCTGTCTCTAAGGCTTACAAGGAGATTGGATTTGCCGCTAAGAACACCTCCCCCTGCATGGAGATCTCCGGCAAGACTGTAGGCGTGGTAGGGCTTGGGAAAATCGGCACACGCTTTGCCAAAATGTGTCTCTACGGATTCGGCATGGAAGTGCTGGCTTATGACCCCTTTGTCACGGAGGCTCCTGAGGGAATTACCCTGGTTTCTGACCTAAACGATCTGCTTTGCCGGTCTGATGTTGTCTCCCTCCACTGCTCCCTGGTAGATGGCACTCGTAAGATCATCAATCAAGAGCGGCTGGCCATCATGAAGCCCTCCGCCCTACTTATCAACTGCGCGCGAGGACCTCTGGTTGATGAAGCGGCATTGATCAGCGCGCTTCAGAGCGGCAAGCTAGCTGGCGCCGGCCTGGACGTCACCGATCCGGAGCCCGCCTCCCCAGACAGCCCTCTGTTCCAAATGGACAATGTCATCGTCACTCCTCACTATGCCCCCACCACCTTGGAGGCAGCCATGCGAGTATCCACGATTGCCGCAGAAAACATTGTGTCTTATCTTTCTGGCCGTGAGCCTGTGGGACGACTCATATAAGAGTTCTAAAACGTGAACAAACTCAATTATTTTTAACAGGTATACGAAGGAGGAAATAATTATGAGACTGGCAACTATCAAGTGGAACGATACGGAGATGGCCGGCATCGTAGCCAAGAACGGCATTCTTCCCATCCGCGCCCTGAACGCGGCCAAGGGCACCGCGTGGAAGACCGATCTGCTGTCCCTGATCCAGGAGCAGCAGATCCCCGGCCTGACCGCCTGGTATAACGCCGGCGGTAAGGAGGAGCTGGATTCCATCCCCGGCCTTGTCCCCGCTGACCAGGTGGTCTATGCCCCCCTGTACCGCAACCCGAAGCGGATCTTCGGCATTGGGCTGAACTATGTGGACCATGCCGGCGACATCGGCTCTGCGGCCCCCACCGGGTTCCCCGGAAGCTTCTTTAAGATGGCTGACACTCTGATTGGCCCCGCCGATGAGATCAAGCTTCCTACCCTGAAGGAAGCCCAGAAGACTACCGCCGAGGCGGAGCTGGGGATCATCATGGGCAAGGACTGCCGCGATGTGTCCGAGGAGAACTGGCAGGACGCCATCGTGGGCTATACCACCATCCTGGACATGACCGAGGAGTCCATTCTGAAGGGCAACGACTATGTCAGCGGCAACCCCCGCTACCTGTGTATCGTGAAAAACTTCCCCACCTTCTTCTCCTTCGGTCCCCAGCTGGTCACACCCGATGAGGTGCCTGACGTGCTGAAGCTGGAGGTCCAGTCCGTGCGCAACGGCGAGGTATACGCCAAAAATCTGGTGAGCAACATGACCCACCGTCCGGCCCGGCTGGTGTCCCTGCACAGCAGCATCCAGGGCTGGTACGCCGGCGACATTCTGTCCACCGGCACCCCCCGCGCCTTTGAGATCAACGACGGGGACATGGCCGAGTGCCGGATCTACGGTCCCGACGGCTTTGAGATGGAACCCCTGGTGAACCCCGTTGTAGACTTGAAGAAGCACCCTGAGAAAGCCTGAATCTGTACTTAAGTATTGCCAATTCTGTAAGGAGGATGAAACCCATGAAAGCCACCTTTGTTTTAACTCCCGCTGAGGCCCGCCGTCTGATTGCCAAGACGGTCATCCAGATGCCTGAATTCCAGAAGGCATGGAAGGAGGCCTATGTGCTGCTGGCCGGCGGCACCACCAACGCCTTCATCGCCCAGGAACTGCTGGGCGATAAGTCCATCGAGCCCGGACTGTGCACGGTGGGCAACAGCACCGATGGAATGCTCTGCGTCACTGAGCCCTCCAGCCGCAAGAGCTTCCCCAACGTATTCTATAAGGGACAGCCTGTGGATAAAAAGATCGACGAGGCCCTTCAGGACTACCACGCCGACACCGTCATCATCAAGGGCGCCAACGCCTTTGACCAGGATGGCCATGTGGGCATCATCACCTCCGGCTTCAATGGCGGCACCGTGCCCAACTTCATCGGCTATATGACCAGCAAGGGCCTGAAGTGGATCTGCCCTGTGGGCTATGAGAAGATGGTGCCCAGCGTGCCCGCCGCCAGCCGCGCTCTGGGCGGCGCCAACCATATCGACATCTCCATGGGTGCCGACCCCGGCCTGTACTGCCTGTCCAGCGCCGACATCGTCACCGAGGTGGAGGCCATCAAGATGATGTTCAACTGCGAGGCCAAGGTGGTTTGCGCCGGCGGCATCGGCGGAAACGAGGGCGCCCACTACTGGGCTGTGGACGGCGATGAGGCGGACATCAAGGCTCTGGTGGACTATTTGGAGAAGGAGATCAAGGGCGAGCCCCCTGTCAAGGGCAACAAGGGCAACTGCTCTAATTGCCGGTATCCTGGCTGCCGCTACAATGGCCTGCAGCCTGACCAACTGCCTGACTGGATGAAGAAGCGGGGCATCAAGAAGTAATATCGCTGACTTTTAGGGCCGCCTCGGTCGTCACACGCGACGGCCGGGCGGCCCGCCCCTATATATAGCCTCTTTTGTGTCTCAATCATGCTTTTAGGATTTCAGCGACCCCATTCCCATTAAGGACTTCGCTTGATTCTAGGTATGAGGGAAAGGCGCAAATTAGCAAGGAAGAAAAGACTATTCTCCCACCTGGGGAACAGACATAAATCAGTCTCACTCCAGGGACCAAAGCGGTATGGACCTCGAAATTCCTCCATCATTCTCTTTCTGTTCTGCGGCAACATCCTGTTCACCGCTGGCATAGCCATGCCTCGTAGACGTCGTATATACAAAAGTGTAGTCCTTACTGTAAGAAAAACTACAAACAAAATTCAATCATGAGCTGTGCCGCAGGGGTCCCCCATTATGGCACAGTTCTTTAATTTTTATAAAAACTGGTCAAAAGCTGGAGGTCGTGTAAGCCCCGTTTTATCTCTGGCTTTTCTGGATCTGGAGCAGGTAATAAGTAGAAAATTGAGTCGGGTATAAATTAAAAGGCCCCACATGGTTGCCCTGCAATCTTAATTTGCCAACCGGTAATTGACATGCGTTGAGCCCCCCGCTACAATAGCAAAAGAACGAGAGGGAGGGATACTATATGACATCTGGTGAAAAAACCGTTTCACTGTTGAAATTACTTGGGCAGGCTCCCTATGTCCACAGTGTTACTGAACTGGGAGAAAAAATTGGATGCACAAAGAGCGGAACATGCAAGCTATTAGCGGCCCTGGTAAAAAGCGGATTGGCTACCCAAACTGTAGATCGAAAATACACTCTGGGACCGGTGGTATATATTTTAGGAAAAACTTATGAAGATCACATCGGCTTATCCAAAATGGTTAAGCCGTATTTGGTGCGGCTACGGGATCTCACCGGGGAGAACGCCTCCTTCAGTATGTTGGTTGACGGAAAGGCCAACCTGGTCTACCGGGAGGAGAGTCTCCAGGCCGTCCGGGTGGCTGGCAGTGTGGGGCAAGAACGCCCCCTGTATGCCGGTGCCAACGGGAAGGTCTTGGGGGCCTTCCAGAGCGACGAGGTCATCCGTCGCCGCCTGATGGAGGAACCCATTACACCACTGACTGAGCGCACTATTATTTCGCCAGATGAGCTTTTGAAGGAGTACGCTAAAATTCGCGCACAGGGATATGCCATCAGCGATGGGGAATTGAGTATTGAGACCATCGGCATCAGCGCCCCCATTCGGGACGAATCTGGAACCGTCTGGGCAGCCATCTCCATCGGTGCTCCCAGATTGCGGGTAGACCAGACCAAACTAGAACGATACATCTTTTTGGTCAGGGAGATCGCAAAGGAGATGTCCAAGGATCTAAGCAGTGGCGCCATTGGAAATTCACTGTAATAACACAGGAAACATCCCCGTACTTATTTTCCTATTAGGAAACAGTATCGGGGATTTTATTAAAAATTGTCCAATATAAATGTGGAATATTGATGAATTTTCTTTGTTTTTCTTGTATATATTGAATATTTTTCTTTCTTATGATATCCTATATTCAGAAAATAAGTTTCCTATTTAGAAATATCATTAAGAAGGAGTATAGGTTATGGATATCACACAAGTGGAAAAGGCTAATGAAGAGGTTGCCGCCCTGCGCGCCCAGCGCGACAAGGATTACGCGGAGTACGAGGCAGCTGGACGAGTCTGGGGTCTGGTCCCCCGGGAGCGGATCACTCGGATCAAATTTCCTCGCGTCAGCAGGCAAATTATCGACGGTTACCTATCCATGGAGGACATGAGCACCACTGTCTCTGATGTACTGGACTCCTACGGGATCGACGGGGCCATCCCCACTTCTTATTTGAAGCCAGTGATTCCCGGCAGCAAAATCTGCGGTCCCGCGGTAACTATTCGGAACATTCCGGTCCGTAAGACACCCACCCAGGGCGCCCACGACCATGACTTCATCGCAATGTCTACCCGGGATATCTACTACCTAGGAGAGCCAGGCGACGTTTTGGTGTCCGACTTTGGCGGTAACCTGGATGTATCCAACATGGGCGGCCAGAGCTGCACCGTTGGCAAAAGCTGCGGCTTTGCCGGCAATATTGTCAACGGTTGCTGCCGGGATGTGTCCTCCATCCGAGAGATGGGTTACCCCGTATTCAGTTGCGGCACCACTCAGATCACCGGAAAGTTCCGCATGGAGTGCATCGAGATGAACGGTCCTGTCACTCTGTGCGGCAAACTGGTCATCCCCGGCGACCTAATGGTGGCGGACGACTCCGGTGTGTGCATCGTCCCTTATGAACTGGCAGAGCCTGTACTAGAGGAGTGCCTAAAGATCGCCGCCTCCGAGGAGCGGATGCGCCAACTGATCGTATCCAAGGCTCCTATTTCTGAATTGCGGCCTCTGTTCCGGGCACGGTATAAATAAGAAAGGAATGGCACGAATCAGCGGTATCTCAGCAACCACATAGCCAATCCTCTCTTTCCTGCCTCCTGCTACCTCGTCGCGTTTACAGTTGTAAGGCCCTTGATCTGGCGGAAACTAAAAGATGAATTGGGAAATAAGCCTCAAATAATATAGTTGGAGGAATTCAATATGAAAAAAATATTTGCCGCTCTTCTTGCCTGCGCCATGACCCTGTCTCTCGCTGCCTGCTCTAATGGCAGTCCCACCCCTGGCGCTTCCTCTTCCGGCGGCTCCTCTACTGCTGGCAGCGGCGATCAAGATTTTGCGTTTGAGAAGCCTGTCACTGTGGTCGTTCCCTTCAAAGCAGGTAGCGCCACCGACAATCAGATCCGCCTGATGCAGTCTGACCTGGAGGACGCTCTCGGTACTACTCTCGTCATTGTTAACTCCGAAGGCGGCTCTGGCACGATCGGCACAACTGACTATTTGAATAGCTATCAGCCAGATGGGTATACAATCCTATACTCCTTGGCCACTCCCATAGTTTATAAACCACTGAGTGGAGATACCGCATACACCTATGACGATCTCCGTGGGGTTGCACTAACCTCCAGCCAGCCCATGTATCTGATCCTTGCCGACACCTCTCCCTTCCAGTCCGCCCAGGAAGTGCTGGACTATATTAAGTCCAATCCCGGCGAATTTACCTATGCCAACGTAGGTAACGGCGGAAACGGTCATTTAGCTTTTGCTTCCTTTCTGATGGGTGAGGCGCTGGAAGCTACCTCAGTACCATACACTGGTGGCACCGCTGACTGTTATACCGCCATGATGGGCGGCGAGGTAGATGCCGCGGTTTACGGCGAAGCAGATCTATTAGCCCGTCCCGAGTGCCACGGCGTCATTAATTTAGGGAGCAAATCTACGGTGGAGTCTCTAGTTGATATTCCCACTCTAGCCGACTTGGGCTACGAGGGCTACGAAACCAATAATATGGCCGGTTTTTTCTATCATAAGAATGTACCGGATGCCGCCGCTACCGCCTTTGAATCCGCTGTAGAATCCGTCCTTACAGATGAATCGTTCGTCACTCGTGCCACCGAGGCCGGCTTTGTTCCTTACTTCGCCTCTGGCACCAAGTTAGACGAGATGGCGCACCAGGCAATGGAAACCTCTCAGCCAGTTATTGACTCTCTAGGCTGAAATATAAAGCGACGCGTTTCTAACCGCGGCCTGCTAGGCAACAGCTTGCGGGCCGCAGTAGAATAGAAAGGTAGTTCAGAATGCAAAAACGAAATTGTATTACCGCACTGATCTGTGCCGCTATCTTCGCCTTTTTCCTGATTCAGAGTCAAATGCTCAGCGATACTGCCGCATATTGGCCTACCATTATCTGCAGTGTTGGGTTAGCTCTATCCTGCCTTGAAATTCTGCTGGAAGGAATTAAATGGCGTCGGACGGCAGACCACCAGGAAAAGTTCTTCCCTCTGACCTGGGTGCAGACCAAGCGTGGCCTGGTGGCTTTAGGTATCCTGATCCTCTGGGTTGTTGGACTGAATACTATAGGCTTCCTTGTCACCTCTCTGGCAGCGTTGTGCGTCATCACCGTTTGGTTCGATCCCCAGAAGACGAAAAAGAATATCATTCGAGATGTAGCTTCCTGTGTGGTCATTGGGATTATTGTCTATGTCATGTTTGGGTATTTGGGCGTAAACTTCCCCAGGGCCCTGTTAATCTGAGGGGGGAGAGAAACATTTATGACTGATATTTTACTCTATTTTCTGGATGCTATCACGCCATTTCACCTAGCCATTACTCTGGCAGGTACTGTGGTAGGTATTATTATTGGCGCTCTGCCCGGCTTTACCGCTACCATGGCTATTGCAGTCTTGATCCCCATCACGTATACCTGGGACACTACGGCCGCCCTGATTTTTTTGGGCGCCATTTATTGTGGCTCTATGTTTGGCGGCTCCATCTCCGCTATTCTGATTAATACACCCGGCACCGCCGCCGCGGCAGCTACCGCCATGGACGGTTACGCTATGACAAAGCGCGGCCGTGCACACGAAGCTTTGATGGAGTCGGCTGTCTCCTCCTTTTGGGGTGGTATCGTCGGCAATCTCGCTCTGTTATTTTTTGCACCTGTTATGGCTAGGTGGGCCTTTAACTTTGGCGCTCAAGAGCGCTTTCTGATGGCCGCCTTTGGTCTGACTATCATCGCCTCCCTATCCACCAAAAGCATTATCAAAGGGCTGATGATGGGTTGCCTCGGCCTTCTCATCGCATGCGTGGGCATGGATCCTGTAATGGGGCGGGCACGCTTCACCTTTGGCAGCACCTATCTGATGGGCGGTATCACAATGATCCCAGTAGTGATCGGTTTATTCAGTGTTTCTCAAGTATTTATGAGTCTACGTGACCCCATCAAGCCAGCACGGGAAGATGATATTATCCGCTATAAAAGAGCTCGCTTTAAGTTGAGGGATTTCTGTTACTACCCTATCACTTATTTGTGGTCCTCCATCGTCGGGCTTGTCATTGGTATCATTCCCGGTACCGGCGGAGATGTCGCCAGCTATGTTTCCTATAATATTGGTAAGATTGTCTCTAAGGAACGCGATCAATTCGGGCAGGGCTCCCGTGATGCAGTGGCCGCCTGTGAAGCCTCCAATAACGCAGTCGTCGGTGGTACTCTGATTCCCACACTGACCCTGGGCATCCCCGGTAATGCCACCACCGCCGTTCTGCTTTCCGGACTAACTATCCACGGAATGACGCCAGGCTATGGACTGTTCACAGAGAGCGGGGATGTGACTTATCCCTTCATTATGTCTATGTTCCTTGCCAACTTGGCTTTTGTAATCATTGGTGTATTGGGGGCCAAATACTTTGCTAGGGTTACTTTAACTCCCCAAAATATTTTGGCTGCCTGCGTATTCAATCTAAGTTTAATCGGTTGTTACGCTGTACGTGGAAATGTAAAGGACGTCTATATCATGCTGATTTTTGGCGTGGTAGGTTATCTCCTCAAGCTGTACAAGTACAATGTGGTCCCCATTGTTTTGGGTATCATCTTGGGCGATATCGCAGAGGAGGCATTGCAGCAAGGTCTAATCCTTTACGATAATAATTTAGGATCTATGTTCTCCACGTTCCTACAGCGTCCTATTTGTATTGTATTACTTTTGATGATGGTAATATCTATCTCTGCCCCCATTATTATGGAATATCGCAAAAAGAAAAAAGATATTTCTCACGCAACGATGGACTGATTGTGGCGGAAGCAATAAGAGGAAGCCCTTTGTAAACTGTCCCACAGCAATCCGTCCCAGCCGCATTGTTCTGTCCCTGCTCATGGTTATCTCGTTGAGCTATCCTTATATCTCTCAATACCGCGCCAAGAAAAAGAGCCAGACATCGTAAGTTTTCTTCAAAGCCCATCTCAAACAGGGGAATGCATCTGATCAGGGAAGGCATTTCCCTGTTTTTTCTATTGGACCGCTGACCCCTACTGTAACTTAGAAGCGGTCATTTGAAAGTTTCAGAGGTCCTATTATTCCCCACCAAGTTTACCCCGGCACAGCCAGGGGTCTTCATATGCGGGCAAAGCTCTATATCACCAGCAGTGCCTGCTGGCGCTTGTTACGGTCCGCCAGCTGTGAGGAGGTTGTTACTTGCTACCCTTAAAAGGGTCTACAAATTTTTCATCATGATCTGATCCTGTATCTTGTCTTTGTCCAACGGGTGCCTGATATACTCCGCTATTGCTTTTGCGTTCTTTCCATCTGTATCAACATAATATCCTCTGCGCCAAAATTGTCGGTTCCCATATTTGTATTTCAAGCTTGCATATCTCTCATAGATGATCAGCGTACTTTTCCCTTTCAAAATCCTACAAATCCAGATACACTAATCTTTGGCGGTATACTTACTAGCATATGAATATAATCCGGACATACCTCTGCTTCTATGATCTTAACTTGTTTCCACTCACACAATCTCCTTAATATCTCTCCTGTTTCTTCTCCTGATAAAATAGCTTGGCACAAAGGCTATTTGATATCTACAGTTCCAGTTTTTATGTGATAAACTATTGCTGTCATTCATCTTGGATGACCTCCCTTTGCCTCTTTCATGCAGTTTCCAGACCGCATCTTAAGTATAGCAAAGGGAGTTTTTATTTTTTACTCTCCGCTAAAGTTTTTACGGAACTCCCTGGCACAGCCGAGGGTTTTCAGGCTACAAAAATAATCCGCTGGAATCAGATGATTCCAGCGGATTTCTGGTTGCGGGAGGAGGACTTGAACCTCCGACCTCCGGGTTATGAGCCCGACGAGCTACCAACTGCTCTATCCCGCGATATGGTGCCGGAGACCGGGATCGAACCGGCACGGGATCGCTCCCACGGGATTTTAAGTCCCGGGCGTCTGCCAATTCCGCCACTCCGGCATGGGTGGCTTCCGATCTTCTTTTGAAGGCTAGAATAGTTTACCATATGAAATGGACTATGTCAAGTCAAAAAATATCTTTTCTTTTCCCCATAGTTCCCCTCGGCTGGATGTACAAAAACGGACACATATCCCCACAGGGCCCGCATATACTGATATGTATATCCCTTCTCCCCGCCATCTGCTGATGAACTGGGAGAGACATAACTGGAGGAACCAATTATGGATGAACACAAGACCCCTATTTTAGAGCTGCCTGAGCGTTCCGCCCCCAAGGACGATCTGGATGATCTGATCTTCCGCGGAGAGGGCTGGCTGGCCAGTGATCGTTAGGGGGCCGTTCACGTCTGGAACGGCCCTCATTGATTCCTTTCTGGGCGAGGGCAGGTTTTCCTTTACTTTTGTTTCCAGCTCATATATAATAATTGGGCCTAAAACCAACTTGTCCCCGGCTATTCCGGGAGTTTACGAGAGAGAGTTGAGGACCGCATGCTCCAATTTGATGAATATAAAGTCAAGCTGAACAACCTGCTCCCCGCCCTGAAGGAGCTGGCTCAGGCCCTTGATCTGGATGGGGCCGAGCGTGAGCTGGATATGCTCCAGGCTGAGTCTGCCGCCGACGGCTTTTGGGACAACCTGGCCAAGGCCCAGAAGGTCCAGCAGCGGATCAAGAACCTGCAGGACAAGGTGGACAGCCAAAAAAAGCGCCAGAGCCAGTGGGACGACCTGATGGCCCTGTGCGAGATGGGCAACGAATTTGAGGACGAATCCCTTATCCCGGAGCTCGAGGATGGCTTCGCCCATCTGGAGGCCGATATGGAGACGGCCCGTTTGGAGACGCTGCTCACCGGCGAGTACGACCGCTCCAACGTGATCCTGACCATTCATCCCGGCGCCGGCGGGACTGAGGCCCAGGACTGGGCACAGATGCTTTACCGGATGTACACCCGCTGGACCGAGCGCCACGGCTTCACCTATCAGATCATGGATTACCAGGAAGGGGACGAGGCCGGCATCAAATCGGCCACTATCATGATTGAGGGGAGCAACGCCTATGGCTACCTCAGAGGAGAACACGGCGTTCACCGGTTGGTGCGGGTGTCCCCCTTTGACGCTAATGCCCGGCGGCAGACCTCCTTTGCCTCCGTGGAGGTCATGCCCGACCTGCCCGAGGATGTGGAGATTGAAATCCGCCCTGAGGACATTGAGATGCAGGTCTACCGGGCCAGCGGCGCCGGCGGCCAGCACGTCAACAAGACCTCCTCCGCAGTCCGTCTCATTCACAAGCCAACTGGCGTGGTGGTAGCTTCCCAGCAGGAACGCTCCCAATTCCAGAACAAGGACAACTGTATGAAGATGCTCCGGGCCAAGCTGGTGGAACTGCAGATGCAGGAGAAGGCGGAGAAGATTTCCGATCTAAAAGGCGTCCAGCTGAAGATAGAGTGGGGCAGTCAGATCCGCTCCTACGTCTTCATGCCCTACCAGATGGTGAAGGACAACCGCACCGCCTATGAGACCAGCAACATCAACGCCGTAATGGACGGCGATCTGGATGGCTTTATCAATGCCTATCTCACGGCGGAGGCCACAGGTAACTGGGCCACCAAATAATAAGCAGCCTGCCGGAGCTCTCTGGCAGGCCGCTTTTTTATATCCTGGTTGTATCAGCTTCCCGCTTCTGATATACTGGAGGTACCACCAATAAAAAGAAAGGCGGGATACTATGAAATACGAGATCAAGGGTGAGCCCACCCCGGTAGTTATCTGTGAACTGAGCGCGGGGGAAAGTATGATCACCGAAAAAGGCTCTATGGTTTGGATGAGCCCTAATATGGAGATGCAGACCTCGGCAGGAGGCCTGGGAAAAGCCTTTGGTCGGATGTTCTCAGGAGAATCCATCTTTCAGAACATCTATACAGCCCAGGGCGGTCCGGGGACGATTGCTTTCGCGTCTAGCTTTCCAGGCGCTATCCGGGCTGTGGAGATTACTCCGGATCGGCCCATCGTGGTCCAGAAATCTGCCTTTTTGGCGGCCACCGATGGGGTGGAGCTCTCCGTCTTTTTTCAAAAGAAGTTAGGGGCCGGCTTTTTCGGCGGCGAAGGCTTTATTATGCAGAAACTTTCTGGCCGCGGAACCGTCTTTTTGGAGATCGACGGCTATGGTGTGGAATACGATCTGGCGGCCGGACAGCAACTGATTGTAGATACAGGAAATCTCGCTGTTATGGACACCAGTTGTTCCATTGACATCCAATCCGTAAAAGGAGTCAAAAATATGATCTTTGGCGGTGAGGGGTTGTTCAACACCGTTGTCACCGGTCCGGGGCACATCACGCTCCAGACCATGCCCATCAGCGCCTTTGCCGGGGCTATCTCCTCGGTGCTGCCCACCAAGGGATAGAATCGTTTTGCCCTGTCAGGTGTATCTCCCGGAATCTTTTTCCCTTTCAGGCCCTGTGTACCGCCCCCTCTTGACATCGTCCCACTTCTGATAGAAAATGTGAGTATGGCGTCCCATGCAGTGACCAGCGGTCAAGAAGCTTTGATCCGCATGGCACTGGGGTCCATTCAAAGGATGGTGAGGTCTTGTCCAGAAATCCTATGTCCTGATCTATGATTTGTCTACAAAAAATGTACAAACAATAAAGGAGCAGCGCTATGTTAGTAATGGATTGCACCCTGCGAGATGGGGCCAATGTGGTAGGTAAGGGCTTCGATGCCCGGCTGACCAAAATGATGATCGAGGGAATGATCGCCGCGGGTATCACCACCATCGAAATGGGAAACTGTTTGGGTCTGGGCGCATATGAGGCCAATGGTTCTATTGCCCCCTGCACAGACGAGGAGTATCTCCAGCTGATACAGCCTTATCTGTCCCAGGCTGAAATCGGTATGTTTCTGGGCTATAAGAACGCCACCCAGCCCAATGTGAATCTGGCTGCCAGATATGGGTTGAAATTTCTCCGCATCGGCGCTAACGCCGGCGACGGAGCAGGAGCCTGCGAGGGAATCCGGCGGGTAAAGGCTGCCGGCATGAAGTGCCGTTACTCTTTGATGAAGGCCTATGTCCTGTCCCCCAAGGAGTTGGCAGAGGAAGCCAAGATGCTAGCTGACTGCGGACTGGATGAGATCACTATCATGGACTCTGCCGGTACCATGATGCCCCATGAGACAGAGGCCTATACCAAAGAGCTGGTCGCTGCTGTGGATATCCCTGTGGCATTCCACGGCCACAATAATCTGGGACTGTCCGTAGCCAACGCCATCGCCGCCGCTGAGGCCGGGGCCACCGTCTTTGACTGCGGCCTGCTGGGCATGGCCCGCAGCGCCGGCAACTGCGCCACTGAACTTCTGGTAGCCACTTTCCAACGGCTGGGTTATTTTAAGGACATTGACCTCTACAAGCTGCTGGCCTTCCTGGACGGTGAGTTAATCCCTGCCATGGAGGAATACAACTACCACGTGGCAGTTAAGCCCTTTGACCTGATCCTGGGTCTGGCGGGCTGCCACTCCAGCTTTACCAAGCGTTTTCAGAACATTGCCGATGAAATGGGCGTGCCTCTGTATCAACTGATCGTAGAAGTATCTAAGCGGGATCAGAAGGCCCCCAGCGAGGAACTGATCCGCCAGATCGCCGCGGATCTGGTCTGATTTCCAACAGTCCTATATTCGCTTCAAATCCGGACGATTTCCGCTCCCTAGAGGAGATACATTTATATCCAAAGAACGTTTAAAAAATGTGCGTCCATGCTGAACATGGACGCACATTTTTTACCGCTTTTACCGCACCACTATATTCTCCGATATCTCACACAGAGCCTGGGACGCCTCCATGTCGAAGCGGTGGCTGCGGGCCAGATCCGCCAGGGAGATGACGCCTACCAGCTTGCCTTTTTCAACAACAGGAAGCCGACGGACCTGCTGGGTGGACATGAGCCGGGTGGCCTCCCGGCAGTCATCTCCCGGAGCTACTGTGGCACAGTTCCGGGTCATAATATCCCGGACCATGGTCTGGGCCGGGTCCTCCTCCGCGGCGATGCAGCGCAGGACGATATCCCGGTCCGTCACCATTCCGCGCAGCCGGCCGTCGCTGGAGCAGACCGGAAGTGAGCCTACATTGTGCCGGCTGATGAGCCGGGCGGCCAGGGAGGCCGAGGAGGTTGGCTCGATGGTGACCACGCTGGGATTCATCAGTTCTCTTACTTCCATGTAAAAACCGCCTTTCCGGTAAAAATTGGTCTTGCACCAGTTTGTCCGGAAAGGCGGTTTTTTATTCTGTCTCCTGAATCCTATTTATCTCCCGAATGACAAATCGGCCGCCCTCATTCCTACGGACAGAGATCACTTTTTGGATATTCTCTGGTCGATTCGGTAAAATACCTCACCCAGCACAGAGCATATGGCAAAAAACAAAATGATCTTGACCGGTTCAAACTTGGGCAGCAGCACAGCGCCCAGTCCGCCGCCCACGATCAGTGCCATAACCAGCAGCAGCGACCTTCTGAAACGCATGATAACCGCCTATCTTCCATCACTTTTTCTCTATGGAAAACGCTTCGAAATTCAGGGTATTACAGTCTACCTTTCTTCAACAGGCGGATGTCGTCACCGAAAAACTCCAGCAGGTGATACTCCCCATCCAGGCGGGAGGCGATCTGGGGTGAGTATCGCCGGGCCGCCTCCTCCATGGTCAGGTTGGAGGAGATAACTGTGTGCAGCCCCGCCACCAGCCGGGAGTTGATGAGCTCATAGAGAGCAGACTGGGTAAACTGGGTAGTCAGTTCGCTGCCCAGATCGTCTAAGATCAGCAGGTCGCAGTTGAGATAGCGGCGGGTCTCATCCCTGGCCTCCTGCCCGTCCTGGCTGTCCCGGAGGAACTTCTTAGCTTCGAACTGGGCAAAGATATTTCCCGCGGTATCGTAGACCACAGAGCGCCCCCCTTCTGACACCGTACGGGCGATACAGGCGGACAAAAAGGTCTTGCCCAGCCCCGGAGCGCCGGAGAGGAACAGATTTTTGTAGTGGAACCTGCCGAACTTCTGCGCATAGTTCAGACAGACCTCGTAGATCAGCTCCATGTTTTCCCGGGGGGAGATCCCCCGGTTCGGCCAGGGAGTCTGACTGTAATAGTCGATGCGGAAGGAGTCGAAGGACTGCTCCCCTAGGTCCAGCAGCTTGGACAGCTCCCGGATCTGCTCCTGGGCACACAACCGCTTCAGGCAATCGCACATCTGAGCTCCCCTCCAGCCGGTGTCTCCGCACAGAGGACAGGCGGGCTTGTCCTCCAGAGCATCGGCGGGCAGCCCCATAGCGCCCAGCAGGACAGCCCGCTCCTGCTGCAGGTCCAGATTTTTTTCCTTTACCGTCCGTACCGCCTGGGCGGGGTTCCCTCCCTGGCGCAGGGTGGCGGCGACCAACTGGGCCATGGTCCCCTGAAGCTGCCGGTCCAACTGGGCCAGGCGAGGCTCCCGGCCGTAGGCTCTGTCCCGCAGCCGGTCCAGCTCCACCCTTCTTCGGCGCCGCTCCCCTTCCAGCCGGTCCACAGCCCGGCGAAGCACATTGGGATCATATGCCATAGGTTCACCCTTCCTTCTTCATCTGGTCCAGCATACGGCGCATCCGCTCCATGTTTTCCCGTGTCCGCTTCTCCTGGTCCGCCGGAGCCCCCTGAGGCGGCTGGCCAGCCCGCAGGGGCCTGGGGTCCCGGTCGCCCGCCTGGATGGCGGCGGCGGTGTGGAGGCCTTTCTGGTGCCAGCGGCGGAGAATACCGTTCATATAGCCCCAATCCATAGACTGCTTCTTCAGCACCGTCTTTTCATACGCCATCCGCAGGGCCTCGTCGTCAAAGCCCATATCGTCCCAGGCGGCGATATAAGTCCGCTCCTGGGACACCAAGGGGTGCGGCGGGATGTCCAGCAGCCGGAGCACCTGGGCCTCCCGACCCCGGAGGTGGGTCAGGCGCTGGAGATGGGCCTCGGCCCGCTCCATCGTGTCGATGCCCTGGCGGGCCCAGACAAAGCCCGCCTTTTTGATTTGGGACAGGAAGGGCCGCCGTCCCGGCCCGTATTTTCGTTCCATCTCCTCGGTACACCAGCCCACCAGCATCAAAACAACCTCGGCAGGCAGAGCCAGATGGTCATAGAGTGTGTACAAAGACCGCAGGTCGTTGGCGGACAGCTTTTTGCCCAGCCGCCGCTCCACCTCGTCGCACAGGGCTGGAAAGGTGGATGTATTTTCTTTCAGGGCGGCGGTAATATCCTCTAGGGAATACTCCGGGGGAGGAGTTTCCGGGACAGGGGGGGCGGAGACGGGGGGCTGCTCCGGTGCCATACCCAGCTTTTTTAACTGGTCCAGAGCTGTGTCCAGACGCTGCTGGGACCAGGTCAGATGGGACAGATCCCCGTGGCGCAGAAAATGGAGATAGAGCAGGGCGGCATCGCCGCTGTCCAGTCTCAACAGCCGGTCGGCCGCCTGGTCTGTCATGGCCAGGACGCTTCCGGGCAGCAATGTTTGGGCCATACTACCGCCCTCCTTTCTAAAAACGGTCCCGCTCCTGACCCGAGGCAGGGCGGAGGGACCGTGGCTGTGTTTCTTCATTTTACCGCAAAAACCGCCCGGCGTAAACAGGAAATTGCGGAGGCCTCCGGTCCATCCCCGCTGTTCGCTATGGGTCGGCGCTTCTGGTTGTCACGCCTCCCCGGCTCACGACGCGTGGCTTCCCTCCGTCTCGGGCTGGAAACAGCCGCTTATGCGGCTTCGGTTTCGCGCCCTCGCTCCGGTCCATCCCCGCTGTTCGCCGCGGGTCGGCGCTTCTTGGAAAAATTCATGGATTATTTGTTTTTCAAATGTTCCCTTCTGTGGTATAATGATGAGTAAGTTGGATTCGTATGCCCATTTGGCATACAAAAGATAGAAGAAGGGGAGGAGCTCCGATGAAGAACAAAGTGGTAGTGACCATCGCGGGACAGGAGTATACCATGGTGGCGGTAGAGGACGAGGCCTATGTCCGCAAGTGCGCTGACTATGTGGACAGCCAGCTGCGTGATATCATGAGCAACAAGCTGCCCAAGGAGACGGCCGCCGTGCTGGCCGCCATGAATATGGCCGACCTGTACTTCAAGGAACAGGATGCCGCCGAGAATCTCCGCCGCCAGATCAAGGAGAATCTGGAGGAGGCCAACCGGCTGAAGATGGAGCTGTCTGAGGCCAAGCGGGAGATCTTCAAGCTTCAGACCCGCAAATAACCGCCGGAGGCGGACACGACTTTTGCCGCGTGTCCGTCCCGTGCCTTTGATTTTCCAGGAGGTATCCCATGTTGGAACTGCTCGCGCCGGCCGGCTCTATGGAGGCGGTGACGGCCGCCGTCCAGAACGGCGCCGACGCCGTCTATTTTGGATATGGAGATTTCAACGCCCGCCGCAACGCCAAGAATTTTTCTGAGGAAGAGGCCGCGGCGGCGGTTTCTTATTGCCATCTCCGGGGCTGCAAGGTACATCTAACTCTGAACACCCTGCTTACTGACCGGGAGTTGCCGGGGGCGGCGGAGGTTGCCGCTCACGCCAGTCGCATCGGCGTGGACGCGGTCATTGTACAGGACCTGGGTGTGCTGCGTATGCTAAGGCAGACCGTCCCGGACCTGCCCCTCCATGGCTCCACCCAGATGACCGTCCACTCTTTGGACGGGGTAAAGCAGTGCGCTGACCTGGGCATCAGCCGGGTGGTGCTGTCCCGGGAGCTGAACCGGGACCAGATCGCCTATATCTGCCAGAACTCCCCCATCGAGATCGAGGTGTTTGGTCACGGGGCGCTGTGTATGTGTTACTCCGGCCAGTGTTATTTCTCCTCGGTCATTGGGGGGCGGAGCGGCAACCGTGGTCTGTGCGCCCAGCCCTGCCGGCTGAAGTATGGCTGGAACGGCCGGGCGGACGAGTACCCTCTCTCTCTAAAGGATATGTCCCTGGTGAGCCACCTGAAGGAGCTTCAGGACATGGGGGTGGCCTGCCTGAAGTTGGAGGGCCGGATGAAGCGGCCGGAGTATGTGGCCGTGGTCACCGGTGTGTACGCCAGAGCTCTGAAGGAGGGCCGCTCCCCCACCCAGGCGGAGCTGGATGCCCTGGAGCAGGTCTTTTCCCGCCAGGGCTTTACGGACAGCTACTTCATGGGTCAAAAGGGCCCCGAAATGTTTGGTACGCGCCAGGAGGGAAAGGAGCCCAAGGAGCTCTATGCCCAGGCCCGGGCCACCTATGAAAACGGCGAGAACCGGAAGGAGCCGGTGAGAATATACGCCATGATCCAGGCCGACCAGCCAGCCCGGATCGCCGTGGAGGACAAGGAGGGCCGGATGGTCCATGGGGAGGGGCCGGTGCCCGAGGCGGCTCGAAACGTGCCCCTGACACGGGAAAAGGTGGAGGGCCAGCTGTCCCGCACCGGAGGCACCCCCTACTCCTGTCAGAAGGTGACCGCCAAAGTAGAGGAGGGCCTATCCCTTCCCCTGTCCGCCCTGAATGACCTGCGCCGCCGGGCCCTGGAGGATCTGTCCGTCCAGCGGCAGGCCCTCCCCCAGAGGAGGGTGGAGCCCTTCCGGCCGGGTGTGAGGTATGAGAATCCCAGGGGGACGCCTGTATACACAATTTCTGTCCGGGAGGCGGCCCAGATCAGTGGAGAGCTGCTGCGGCTGTCCCCTGCTCTGATCTACTTACCCGCCGACCAGGGCGCTGCCCACCCGGAGGTGGTGAAGCGGTGCCAAGAGGCCGGTGTCCCCGTCGCCGCCCTTATGCCCCGTGTGTACAGCGACCGGGAAACTTTGGCCCTGGAGGAGGATTTGGCTGCCCTGCGCCGCATTGGAGTAGACCAGGTGCTGGCCGGCACACTGGGCGCTGTCCGCCGGGCTGCCCAGCTGGGCTTTTCGGTCCGGGGAGACTACGGCCTTGGGGTATATAACAGCCAGACCATGAAAGAGCTGAAGCGGCTGGGACTCATCTCCGCTACCGCCTCCTTCGAGCTGAAGCTGGCCCAGATTCGGGACCTGTCTAAGGCTATTCCCACGGAGCTCATCGCCTATGGCCGCCTACCTTTGATGATTACAGAAAACTGTATTATCCACAACCATTCCGGCCAGCACACCTGCTCCAACGTGAACCTGCTCACCGACCGGAAGGGGGAGCGGTTCCCGGTGGTCCAGGCCTACGGCTGCCGCAACGAGATCTTGAACTCCAAAAAGCTGTTTTTGGCTGACCGGACCCAGGACTATGGCCGCCTGGGCCTGTGGGCGGCCCGGCTGATGTTTACCACGGAAAACGCCATGGAGTGCGCCCAGGTATTGGAACGCTATCTGGGACAGGGGTCATACCAGCCAAATGAGTATACTCGGGGACTCTACTACCGAGACGTGGAGTAACAGAGACTAGGGGGAAACGCCGTGTTCAGCCGACAGCGCCTGTTTTGGCTCCACCAGCCCTATGACCTGGAGGGCTCCGACCCGGACTTTCTTCGGGCGGTGCGGGATAACTGCGCCTTCCATATGGCCCGCTGCCCGGAGTACCGGGCCATTGCGGACCACATCGGCTTCTCTCCAGAGCAGATACAGACCATAGCTGACCTGGCCCGGCTCCCCGTCCTGCCTACCCTGTTTTACAAGCGGCACGCCGTCTTTTCCATGCCCCGGTGGCGAATGGCCATGCGGGTCACCTCCTCCGGCACCAGCGGCAGGTTCAGCCAGGTGGGCTTTGACTGGGGCTGTCTCCTGGCGGAGGTACCCATGGTCCTTCGCCTGGGCTGGCGGCACGGCCTGATCTCTCCCAGGCCCGCTCACAATGTGATCCTGGGCTATCAGCCCCACCGCCAGAATAAAACAGGTGTCACCCGCACCATGTTCGGCCTGACCTGGTTTGCCCCTCCCATCAGCCGGACCTACGCCCTGCGCTATGGGGACGGCGGCTATGTCCCCGACCTGGACCATGTGGCGAAGGCCCTGGAAAAGCTGGGCAGTTCCCGGTTTCCCACCCGGATCATCGGTTTTCCCTCCTACCTCTGGTTCGGTCTGAAGCGGATGGAGGAGCTGGGCCTGCGGGCGCAGCTGCCGAAGGGCTCCCGCATCCTCCTGGCCGGAGGCTGGAAACAGCACTACGCCCAGCAGGTGGAAAAGCCTGTCCTCTATGGCCTGGCCGGTCGGATACTGGGCATCCAAGAGGCGAATATCAATGAGTTTTTCGGGGCGGTAGAGCACCCCATCTTTTTCAACGCCTGCAAAGAGCACCACTTCCACATCCCCGTCTACTCCCGCGTCATCATTCGGGATGTGAATACATTGGAGCCCCTGCCCATGGGGAAGGTGGGGCTGATCAACCTGATCTCTCCCCTCCTCCGGGCTACCCCAGCTACCAGCGTCATGACGGATGATCTGGGCTATCTCACGCCGGGGGAGGAATGTGGCTGCGGCCTCCGCTCCCCCTATCTGACCATCCTGGGCCGGGTGGGGCTGGCGGAGATCCAGACCTGCGCCGCCGGAGCCGCGGAACTGCTTGGGAAGGGGGAGATGCCGTGATTCTTGCCAATGGAGCCCTTCTCCCGGACAGCGACCTGCCAAAGGTGCTCTCCGGTCTGGAGGCGGAGATTAACCACACCCGAAGCGCCTCCCCTTTGGAAGCGGAGGCCGTCGTGGACGCCTGCGCTACGCTGCTGGACCGGCTGGATCAGGGAGAGCTGGACCATCTCCTGTCCCGGTTTGCCACCCCACAGCTTCTGGATACTCTGGGGAGGTACCGCCACACGCTCCAGTCGGAGAGCCTGCGCTATAAACTGGCCGTAGAGCTGGACGGTCTCTGGACAGGGGAGCGCCCCCGGCCCTTTGGCCGCTCTGTGGTCCTGCCCCTGGGCACCCTGCTCCACATTGCCGCCGGCAACATAGAGGGCCTTCCCGCCTTCAGCGCCCTGGAGGGCCTGTTGACCGGAAACGTCAACCTGCTGAAGCTGCCTTCTGGAGATACGGGCTTGTCCCTGGCTCTGCTCAAGCTGCTGACAGACACCCAGCCCGATCTGGCCCCCTACCTCTATGTCTTTTCCATCCCCTCTGCCGACCGGACCTCCCTGGAGGTCCTGGCCAGCCTGGCGGACGGCATCGTCACCTGGGGCGGGGATGAGGCTGTCCGGGCCGCCCGGAGCATGGCTCCCGCCGGCTGCAAGCTGATTGAGTGGAGCCACCGGCTCAGTTTCGCCTATGTATCTGGCCGTCCGCCGGAGGAGGAATGGTATGCCCTGGCCCGCCATATCCTGTCCACCGGGGGGCTGCTGTGCTCCTCCTGCCAGGTGATTTATCTGGACACCGACAGCCTGGATGATGGTAGGGCGTTCTGCCATAGCTTCCTGCCTATCCTGGAGCGCGCGGCCGCCGCCTGTCACCCGACCCCCGGACAGGCGGCCCAGGCCACTCTCCACGGGTATGAGCATTTTTTGGAGCAGACGGTGAGAAACACCGGGGCCCAGGTCTTTCTGGGGCGGGGCTGCTCGGTCACCCTTTGTCCCGACCAGGAGTTGGAGCTGTCGCCTCTCCATGGAAACATACTGGTAAAACGGCTGCCCCGTTCCCAGCTTTTTTCTGTCCTTCGGCGGCAGAAGGGAAGGCTTCAGACCGCCGGACTGCTCTGCCCCCCGGAGGAGCGGGAGGAGCTGACCGCCCTTCTGGTCCGGGCGGGACTGACCCGAATCACCTCCGCCGGCACTATGTCCGCCCCATTTCCAGGGGCGGGACATGACGGGGAGCACCCCCTGCGCCGGTATGTGCGCATCGTGGATATCGAATAGAAAAAGGATTAGGAGTTTACAATTATGGAGTTGAAGATCAAAGCAGTTTCCCCTAAAATTGGGAGCGACATCCCCCTGCCCTTCTACGCCACCCCCGGATCGGCGGCCATGGACCTACACGCCTGTATGGAGGAGGCGGTGGTCATTCCTGCCGGCGGCCGGAAGGTCATCCCAACTGGCATCGCCATCGCCCTGCCCTCGCCGGACTATGTGGCGCTGGTCTTTGCCCGGAGCGGGCTGGGCATCAAACATGGCATCGCCCCCGCCAACTGTGTGGGCGTCATCGACAGCGACTACCGGGGAGAGATCCTGGTGGGCCTGCAAAATTCCGGGGACACGGACTTTACCATTCAGCCCGGTGAGCGCATCGCCCAGCTGATGGTCACCCCGGTAGTCCAGGCCGAGCTGAAAATCGTGGATGAGCTGGACGACACCCAGCGGGGCGCCGGCGGCTTCGGCTCTACCGGAAAATAAGCGACAAACACGGGCCCCTTTAACCAGGCCCAGTGTGACGAGCATGGAGGAAGCAGTATGTTTGGACTGTTCAAAAAGAAAGAAGCGCCCAAGGAGCCTCCCTCCCAACAGAGGGACGAGTGGAAGGAGTTCGCCGCCCCCTTCCTGCCGGAGGAGTTGTCTATTGTGGCTGTCACGGACGCCAGCGGCTTCGGCTCTGTCAAAGAACCGGAGCAAGAGCTCTGGCGGGTGGGCATCGGCCTGACCGCCTGGATGGAGGAGGACAGCCCGGACATCCACCGGGGAGAGGCCAGCCTAGTCTCTCTGGCCGACGACACCCTGCGGAACTATCTCCGCCAGCGGGTCCGGCCTGACTTTATCATCAAGTTCAAGGCGCGGGTGTCAGAGGATGGCCGGAGGCTCCTCTTACTGGACCTGCCGGAGCCGGGCTTTGATCCGGACCTGAAGGCTATCCTGGAGGAGCAGAAAAAGCCTGTATCCTTCTGGGAGGACGGTCTGGGCACCTTTACCTTGAACCGCTCGGTGGGCTGGTTTGAGACTGAGGCGGAGTGGCTGGGCCAGCCCGCCCGCCTGGACTTCGACCGGGACGAAAACCGGGCGGACTGTCTGACGCATTTTCACACCCTGATGGAGCGTCAGGAGGAGTGGGACCAGAGGGTGCGGGCCTTGGCCGCGGAAAAGCTGCTTGACCTGGCCAACGACTGGGCCCAGGAGGCGGAGGAGGACCGGGAGGCGGCGGAGATCACCCAGGAGCAGTTCATGGAGCGCATGGAACTGGACGCCATTCAGATCTATGAGGACGGAGCCTTCGAATTTTGGTTCAACGACGGGGACCTGTTCTGGGGGCACTCCATCCACGTCACCGGCTCTCTGACAAATGGGCCGGAGGAGGCCCAGATGGAGGGATGAGTCCTCCCACCTATTTTCTCACCAAGGAGTTTTGTTATGCGTATCATCCTCGCCTCTCAATCCCCCCGGCGGCGGGAGCTGCTGGAGCGGATGGGGGTCGCTGAATTTGACATCATTCCTGCGCAAGGGGAGGAGGTCATGGACCCCTCGCTGTCTCCGGACCGGCTGGTGGAGGAGCTGTCCCGCCAGAAGTGCGCGGAAGTCGCCGCCGCCCACCCGGACGGCCTGGTCATCGCCGCTGATACGGTGGTATCTGTGGGCGGGCTGGTGCTGGGCAAGCCCCACAGCCGTGAGGAGGCGGTCCGGATGCTCTCCGCTCTGTCCGGTCGGGAGCATATGGTATACACCGGCGTCACCCTCTTTTCCGGTGGCCGGACCGCCACGGAGCACGAGGCCACCTCTGTCCGCTTCCGCCCCCTGTCCCAAGGGGATATCGACCACTACCTGGCCACTGGAGAGCCCATGGACAAGGCTGGGGCTTACGGCATTCAGGGGTACGGCAGTGTGCTTATAGAGGGCATCTCCGGGGACTACTATAATGTGATGGGCCTGCCGGTCTGCCGGCTGGGCCGGATGCTGGCCCGGTTTGGAGTGGACACACTGTCCATGGCCGCGAAAAAGGAGCAAGGAACGTGAAAGATTTTCTCCGCCAGAATGGGATCCTGCTGGTCATCATCGCCTTGCTGCTGACCATTCTGATTGGGGTGGGCACCGCATTTATGGGCGGCAATGCCGACCCCCTGTCCAACGTGGTAAACACGGTCACCAGCCCCATACGAAATGGCATTGCTGCCGCCGCTGACTGGGCGGAGGGAGTATATAACTATGTATTCCGCTATGGCCAGATCCAGGAGGAGCTGGACAGCCTGCGGGCCCAGGTGGCCGAGCTGGAGGACCAGGTTCGAGAGGGGCAGGAGGCCGCCAAGCAAAACGAGCGCCTGCGGGAGCTGCTGGACCTCCAGGCCAAACGTGAGGACTTCGTCTTTGAGTCCGCACGGGTTACTGGGCGCTCCACTGACAACTGGGCATCCACACTGACCATCAGCAAAGGCACCTCCGCCGGCGTGGAGGCGGGCGACTGCGTCGTGACCTCCACCGGCGTGCTGGTGGGAGTTGTGTCCAAGGTGGGGCTGAACTGGTCCACCGTCTCCACAATTATCAACACAGACATTGAGATTGGGGGCATCGTCACCCGAACGTACAGCGCCGGGGTGCTGGAGGGAGACTTTGCCCTGATGGGCCAGGGCCGTCTGAAGCTGAGTTACCTCCCCCACAGCGCTCAGTTGGTGTCTGGGGACGAGGTGCTCACCTCCGGCAAGGGGGACGTGTATCCTTCCGGGCTGGTGGTAGGTCAGGTGGAGGGCGTCTTTACCGACCCTTCTGGGATGACCCGCTATGCCGTGGTGGTCCCTGACGCCGACCTGTCCTCCTTAGTTGAGGTATTCGTCATCAAAGACTTTGATATCCAGGAGTAGGCGCGGCCTGTGGCCGCCCTACCCAGTAAGGAGCGTTTCATTTGACCCGACGTGACCTGATCCACAAGTGGCTTGTCTATGCCCTGGGCCTGCTGCCCCTGTGGCTGCTGGACGACTATATCCTGCCTCGGTACCCCCTCTTTGGCGTAACACCCATGCTGCTGCCTGTGGCGGCAGCCGCTGTGGCGGTGCTGGAGGGGGCCTATGCTGGAGCGGGCTTTGGAATGGCGGTCGGCCTGCTGTGGGAGCTGGCCTACCCCGGAGGCTTTGGCGGCCTGGTGCTTGGGATGGCCCTGGCCGGCATGGCCATTGGGGCCCTCGCCCAGTATGCCCTGAGCCAGTCCTTTCCCGGCTGCCTGCTCTGTTCCGCCGCTATCCTTGCTCTGCTGGACCTGCTGCGGGTGCTGCGGGGGCTCATCACCCACGCGGCCTCCCTCCCGGCGCTGCTCCAGGTGGCCGTGCCCGAATTTCTCTATTCCTTGGCCTGGACTCCGGTAGTCTATCTCCTGTTCCGGGCCATATTTCGCCGGGTGGGCGGGACCAAGCTGGCCTGATTCGCCCTTTTCTTCTCCAGGATGGAGGTATTCCATGGATGTAAAACAATTTCATCGCCGGGTCCTGTGCATCGCCTTGCTCCTTTCCCTGTGTCTTACCGCCATGGGGGCCACACTGTACGACCTCCAGATCAATCAGGGTGAGGCGCTGTATGAGCGATCTCAGAACAAGATCGCAGAAACCCAGATAGTCGAAGCAGACCGGGGAGACATTCTGGACCGAAATGGCCGTGTGTTGGTGTCTAATCGGGTGGTCTACCAGGTGACGCTGGACCTGGATCACATGGGAAAGGAGCCGGAGGAGCGCAACGCGACCCTTCTGTCCCTCGTCCACGCGGCTCGGGCCTCTGGGGTAGAATGGAGCGACACCCTGCCCATCTCCGCCGATGAGCCCTTTGTGTTCACTGAGCAGTCCCCCTACTTTACCCTCTCACAAAATGAGGACGGGACCCCTTCTAAGACTTTGACCCGCCTGGGCCAGTTGGCTGTCAAAATGAAATGGATCACCGACCCCACCAAAGAGCCCGAGCCAGTAGAAACAGCCCCTGTACAGCAGGAGGAGCCTGGGCTTTGGGACAGGATCACCGGATTTTTTACTGGAGAGACGCCCCAGAAAGAGGTCCAGACACCAGTGCAGGAGAAGGATAGCTCACTTCCTACCGCCCGGCAGCTGCTTGGTAAAATGTGCGCCAGCTTTGAAATCGCAGGCGAGGGCGCTGTGGACAAGAAGTCTGCGGAGGCATCCGGGCAGGCGGTGCCCGACCTGAATATCGGAGACATGGACCCGGCAGATGCCCGGGCCATCGCCGGACTGCTGTATGAGCTGTACTTGCGTTCCCGTGAGGTCACCTGGACTCCCTATGTCTTTGCCGAGGGCGTGGATATCGATTTCATTTCCCGTGTCAAAGAGCTCTCTCTGCCTGGAGTGGTCATCGAGCCCACTACCGTCCGTCAGTACCACACCCAGTACGCCGCCCACATCTTAGGGCGGGTAGGACTGATGAACCGTTCAGAGGTGGAATACTATACCTCGCTGGACGAGGACGGGGACGGTAAGCCCGACTACGAGATGGACGATACCGTAGGTAAGGAGGGGGTGGAAAAGGCCTTCGAGTCCTTCCTGCGGGGTACCCCAGGGATCCGGGCCGTGGATCGGAACACCAGCGGAAAGATCTTGTCAGAGAGTTGGATCACCGAGCCAAAGCCAGGGGACAATATTGTGCTCACCATCGATATTGACCTGCAGAAAAAGGTGGAGGACACTCTGGCCTCCTCCCTGCCCAATCTGGTCAGTGAGGAGGTGGAGGGCGCGGCCTGCGTGGTGCTGGATGTAAACAGCTTTGATGTATTGGCTTCCGCCTCCTACCCTACCTTCGACCTGGCCAACTACTCCCGTGACTGGGAGAAAAATTCTACAGATCCCCTCACTCCCCTGGTCAACCGGGCACTTACAGGCACCTACGCCCCCGGCTCCACCTTTAAGATGGTCACCGCTATCGGAGCACTGGAGGAGGGCATTATCACTCCCGACTCCCAAATACGGGACCTGGGCCGCTACACCTACTACCCCGGCACTCCTCCCCAGTGCTGGTACTACCGCCAGTACGGCAAGTATCACGGGCTCATCAACGTCAGCGAGGCTATCGAGGTATCATGCAACTACTTTTTCTACGACGTGGGACGGCGGCTTGGCATCGACCTGTTGGTAGACTACGCCACCCGCTTTGGCCTTGGCCAAAAGACGGGCATTGAGCTGGAGGAGTCCTCAGGCGTCATGGCTGGCCCCGAATATACTGAGAGCATGGGCGGGACCTGGTACGAGGGCTCGGTCCTATCTGTGGCCATCGGCCAGGAGAGCAGCCAATTTACCCCTATCCAGCTTGCCAGCTATATCTCCACACTGGTCAATGGAGGCACCCGAAAGTCCACCCACCTGCTGAAGGAAATCAAATCCAGCGATTACTCCCAAATCGTGGAAACCTATGAGCCGGAGGTCCTCAGCACCATTGAGATACAGGACAAAAATCTAGAGGCTGTCAAGGCCGGAATGCTGGCCCTGACCACTGACGGCTCGGTACGCCGCTACTTTCAGGACCTGCCTGTCCAGGTGGGCGCCAAAACTGGCTCCGCCCAGGTCAGCGCCCAGACGGAGTCCAATGCCGTTTTCGTCTGCTTCGCCCCCTATGATGACCCGGAGATCGCCTTGGCCATGGTGGTGGAACACGGCGGAAGCGGCTCAGAACTGGGCGCCATGGCAGCCGATATTCTCTCCTATTACTTCTCAACCAAGGGCAGCATGGATGAGATCCCCATGGAAAATACTTTGATCCGGTAGTTTCCGGTCCTTTTTTGCCTCTGTCTTGACGGGCGGAGAGAAAAGGGGTACACTTTGAGAGAACGACTATACTCGGGCCCGGCCCGTATGATTGTAAGGAGATGTTCCAAGTGTCTGAATGTACTCATGACTGCTCCAGCTGCAGCGCCGATTGCTCCTCCCGGGATATGCGTGTCCCTGCCAACGCCATGTCCAGTGTAAAGCGGGTCATCGCCGTTGTCAGCGGGAAAGGCGGCGTCGGCAAGAGCACCGTCACCGCCAGTCTGGCCGTCGCTATGGCCAGAAAGGGCCGTAAGGTAGCCATCTTAGATGCCGATATCACCGGCCCCTCTATCCCAACCGCTTTTGGCATCCATGAGAAGGCCACAGGAAGCGACGCCGGCATCGACCCCGCCGTCACGGCCGGCGGCATCAAGCTCATGTCCCTGAACCTGCTCACCGCAAATGAAACGGACCCCGTGGTATGGCGTGGACCCGTCATTGCCGGCGTAGTCACACAGTTCTGGCAAGAAGTGGTCTGGGGCGATGTGGACTATATGTTCGTGGATATGCCTCCTGGCACTGGCGACGTACCTCTAACTGTTTTCCAGTCCCTTCCCGTGGACGGTATTATTGTCGTCACTTCTCCTCAGGATCTGGTATCCATGATCGTGACAAAGGCTGTAAATATGGCTAAGATGATGGATATTCCCGTCCTTGGGCTGGTAGAGAATTACAGCTATTTTCAGTGTCCTGATTGCGGCAAGAAGCACGCGATTTTCGGGGACAGCCATTTGGAAAAAGTGGCGATGGAACTGGAGATTCCTGTGCTGGCCCAGTTGCCTATTGATCCCAGTCTTGCCGCCGCCTTTGACGCTGGAAAGATTGAACAGGTCGAACGGAATTATTTGGAAGACGTTGCGGCCCGCCTGGATGGCTAAGGTCAAGTAAAATGTCATACAGAATCCCTTTGTCCGCCGGTCCTATGGACCGGCGTTTTTTTCTGGTAGGCGCGCTATGTCTACCAAATGTCTACCAAAAAAAGCGGGAAAGCGCTGGGAAACGTGGCTTTCCCGCTTTTCCATTTTCTGGGTGTCTACCAGATGTCTACCAAGGGCACTTTTTCTTTGAAAAAGCGCCCTTTTTTATTTGCTCTTAGCGGGTTTTCCTCACCTTTTTTGCTGTGCAAGGGGCGTTATACTCCGCTGGGCCGACTATTGGGCGAAAACTCCCCTGTTTTGAACGAAAAAAGCGCGAAAATTCAGGCGTTTTCCCCTAACAATGACCGCTGTAAAATAATGGCTCTCTACTCGAAACAGGTCGGAGGGCGGCCCCTGAACGTTGCCATGGAGCGCTCCACAGGGCCTCTGCTGACGGTCGGCACAGGAAGGGGCAGCTCTCCCGCCTGTTTCGGGTTCCGGGGCGAAAAGCGGTCAGTTGAGATATGGTCCGAAAGGCTGCACAGGTCCGAGGGCCAAAAAATTTAAGGAGGAATCCCGAATGAGAAACCTGAAGCGGGCCCTTAGCCTGGCTCTGGCTTCCGTCATGGTCATGGGCCTGATGGTAGTCGGCACCGGCGCGGCCTACGACGATGTGTCTTCCAAGCAGAATCAGGAAGCCATCGAAGTTCTCCAGGAAGTCGGTGTTATGACCGGCGACGAGAACGGCAACTTCAACCCCGACGCACTGGTCACCCGTAATGAGATGGCCGTGGTCATGTCCAACCTGATGGACTACCGCGTAGCCAACTACAAGGGCACCAGCCCCTTTACCGATGTCCCCGCATGGGCTGAACCCTATGTAGCCGCCTGCTACACCAACGGCATCACTTCCGGTGTCAGCGCCACCACCTACGGCGGTGACCAGTCTGTCACCACTGCCCAGGCCGCTCTGATGCTGATGAAGGCCCTGGGTTACTTCCAGTTCCAGTCCGACTTTGAGAATGACTGGCAGTTCTCCACCATCAAGCAGGCCAACAAGATCGACCTGTTCATCGATGTGGAGTCCGGCGTCATCGAGCCCATGACCCGCAACGACCTGGCTCAACTGGTGCTGAATACTCTGAAGGCCGGCACTGTTGAGGCCGACAACGACACCATCAAGGTTGACGCCGACGGCGTCAAGGTTGAGGCTGGTAAGGTCAGCTACAACTTCATCACCAGCGGCGAGTCCTATGCCGGCGCCATCAAGGGCCTGACCACCGCCGGCACTGTTGTCAACTCCGGCACCCGGATCGTGGAGCTGGGCGAGAAGCTGTATCAGGGCGATCTGAAGATGTACGAGGATCGCAGCGACGACTTCGGCCGTCCCGGCACCCGCTGGACCTACAAGACCACTACCATTGGCACCTACTCCGATACCCCCGCCGCCACCTACACCGCCAAGATGAGCAAGGACGACCTGTACGACCTGCTGGGCAAGGACGTGGTGGACGACTATCGTCTGGATCTGTTCGTTGACGGTGTGAAGGTTGCCGACGAGGTCGCCATCACCACCACCTACGCTCAGGCCAACTCCTCCTCCGCCTCCTGCCAGAGCGGCAAGGGCGTGCTGACCGAGGTGTATACGGACGCCGACAAGGAACTGGTCACCGTCACCGTGTCCAACACCTATCTGATGCAGGCCACCGGCGACTACAACGAGAGCAAGGGCACTGTGGCTGTCACCACTCTGACCACTCCCATTGGCGGTCTGACCAACAGCGTCAACTCCCTGGCTGACGACGACTTCGACTCCGTCAAGGATATGGCCGAGGACGACTACATCCTGTACACCTACGCTGGTGGCAAGGTTCAGTCCGCTGTGAAGGCTGAGGTCCTGACCGGCGAGGTCACCGCTTACTCCACCGCTACCAAGACCTATGGCGACGCCGGCGGCAACGTGACCATCGACGGCACCAAGCACGACTACGCCAAGTTCGCTGAGGTTGACGGCGACAACGGCTGCGCCACCGAGTTCTCTGTGGGCAACAACGCCGCCATCGTGCTGGATCAGTACGGCTATGCCCTGTATGTGGACGACGCTTCCCTGTCCATGGGCAACTATGTCTACATCAACGGCATCGCCAAGGAAACCAACCTGTCTACTAAGGACATCTCTGACGCCTACTTCTCCGATGGCGCTAATGAGACCATCACCATCAAGGAGCTGCGGGACGCGGCCGGCCAGAAGCAGACAATCACTTATGCCAGCGGTAACCGTACCGATAGCTACAACGGCTGGTACTCTTACAGCAAGAACAGCAAGGACGAGTACACTCTGACCAAGGCCGCTACTGCCGATACCAGCACTGATACCGCTATTGAGAACAACAAGGTGAAACCCTTCAGTGACAAGACCGTGTCCTGCAACAGCAACACCGTGTTTATCGTGAAGGACAAGAACGACGACATTACCATTTATACCGGCATCGTCAACGTGCCTGATATCACCATCGACACTGCGAACGACGGCAAGATTGCCTTTATGCGCGATAAGGACAACAACACTAAGGCAGCCTCTCTGGTCTTTGTGGACACTGGCGACAACGGCCGCGTGAAGAGCACCACCAACAGCCTGCTGTACACCGTGAAGAAGGATACCACCTTTGTGGACAACAGCGACAATGAGAAGGTGGAGCGCTGGTTCGTGGTCCTGGACGGCGAGCTGACCAAGGTGGAGACCAAGGAGCGTTGGAGCAAGGGCAACCTGTATGAGGATTACTCCATTGACGCTGACGGCTACTATGAGACCGGTTCCGCCTTTGACACCCCCGACGATGCTGATAAGGAAACTGTTGCCTTGAACGGCGATGCCATCACTCAGAGCGGCGATACCCTGACCCTGGATACCACCTCCCTGGTGATTGGCAGCGACAGCGAGATTACTTTGATCATGCTGCCCGCTAACAAGGGCGACCGCTACCCCCTGTCCGGTGAAGTCATGAACGACAACAACGCCGACTATCAGGTGGAGCAGAACATCGCCGCCAAGACTCTGGCCAACACCTTCAAGGACCGCACCGTGACCGGTAATGCCTATGTCATCTATGATGACAAGAACGACAGCGATTTGGCCGCCCGGATCTACGTGGTCGTGACTGAGTGCTCCACCGTGAACGGCGGCAGTGTCACTCCTCCTGTAACCGGGTATGCGATTAGCAATACCAACAGCGGCGCTGTTTCTGTTACCATGGACAAGAACAAGGTGACCATTGCTAACGTCAAGGTCGTGGATAGCAACGGAGCTAACTACAATTATGGTTCTGCTACTCTGAATTTCAAGATTGAAGTTCGTGACGGCGGCTATCAGGAAGAAGTTTCCTTTACTGCTCCTGCCGCTACCGCTAATCAGAGTGAGTACGCCGGTTGCATGATTGACGGCGACTTCACCCTGCCCTATGAGCTGGCTGCCGGAAACTATCGTGTCACTGTTACGGTTAGCAACAACACTATTGGTACTCTGACCATCGGCGTCGGTACTGCCACTGTTGCATAACTGATAAATCTCTCATTATCTCATAGCAACGAATTAAAACCACCCCCGGACTTCGGCCCGGGGGTGGCTTTTCCTTATCCAACAGCCAGATAGTGATAGGTGGTATCCGCTGAATTGCAGGATACCCCGGCGTACTCCCCTATTCTGGTTTCGTACACTGTAAAGCCCGTATCCGTCACCTCCACACCGGGGTAATACTCATAGGGGGAGGAAATTGACCGGCGATATCGGTGGCTGGCAGAATGGCCGGGGAGGGCCAGACCGCCGAACATATAGCCGGAGGAATTGGGGCTGTACATCAGGCCGCTCTGGGTCATGGTCAGGACCGCCTTGGGAGCAAAGCCCAGGGGGATGGTCTGGCTGGCGGCTCCATTCCCCTGATAGGTCCCGGTGACAATTTTGGGGATGGCGGAGCGAAGCTCCGCCCGCTCCTGGGCCGCCTGGGCCATGGCGCTGTCCAGCTTGGCGTTGTCCTGGTTGAACTCCGCACGGAGCACCTTGTCCTCCGCCTCCCATTGATTGAGGTGGTAGTGTTGTGTCTTGTTCGTTGACATGGTAGTTCCTCCTTTAATTAAAGTTATTGTTTTGGCTCTCTTTTTTTGGAGGGGCTGTCAGCCATGGGCTTCCACCGAAGTGCCCTCTACCCGACACAAAAAACCGCCCCGGAGTGGGACGGCTGCATACATTTTTTGGAAATCATAGGGCAATTTTGTCCAAAACAAGGCCCGCCGGTCCATAGGACCGGCGGGCCTTGTTTGATTCAGTCACAGGTTCAGCCTTTGAGACTCTCCGCCCAGACGGAGTATTTGGACACCTTTTCGTCGCACTCAGCCTGGGTCTGTCCATTGGCCAGGATATAGACCTTGACCTTGGGTTCGGTGCCGGAGGGTCGGACAATCAGGCTGGTCCCGTCGGTCATCTCATAGCGCAGGACATTGGAGCCGGACAGCTCCATAAAGGATTTGGAACCATCGGCCACAGCGACTACGGAGCCATCCTGGTAGTCCTTCTGCTCCTTTACCGCCACACCGGCAATCTCCACCGGGGGCTGGGAGCGCAAGGACGTCATGAGCGCGGCCATCTTCTTTAGCCCGTCCAATCCAGGCATGACCAGATTCAGGGTCTTTTCCCCGTAGCAGCCGTACTTTTGATAGAGCGCCTGGAGGGCATCGTAGAGCGTCATGCCCTGAGAGGCGTACCAGGCAGCCATCTCGGTGAGCTCCACACTGGCGGACACAGCGTCCTTGTCCCGCACATAGTCACCCAGCATATAACCGTAGGACTCCTCGTAGGACATGATGACGCTGCCCTGGCCGCTTTCCTCCAGCTGGTCCTTCTTCTGGGCCAGGAACTTGAAGCCAGTGAAGGTGTCATAGCACTGAAGGCCGTTGACCTCGGCCACCTTACGGGCCATCTCGGTGGTGACGATGGTTTTCAGAGCTACGGGCTTGTCCGGCATCCTGCCTGTGCGGCGCTTGGCTCCGATCAGGTAGTCCAGCAGCAGTACGCCGGTCTGGTTGCCGGAAATGACCTTAAAGTTGCCGTCCCCGGTCCTGACCATGATGCCCACCCGGTCCGCGTCCGGGTCGGAGCCCAGGATAAAGTCCGCCCCATGCCGCTTCGCCAGCTCCACCGCCAGGGCAAAGCCCTCTGGGTTTTCCGGGTTGGGGGAGACCACGGTGGGGAAGTTCCCGTCCACCACCATCTGCTCCGGAACGCAGATGACGTGCTTCATGCCCAGACGGCGCAGGGCCTCGGGAATCAGTTGGTAGCCGGTGCCGTGGAAGGGGGTATACACCATTTTAAAGGTGTCCGCCACCTGCTCCACCACGGCTTTGTCATTGACCTGCTCCATGACGTTGGCCAGGAATTTCTCGTCAGTCTCCGCCCCCATGAGGACGATCTGGCCGCTGGCTACGGCCTGGTCGTAATCCATGGTTTTTACACAGGCAAACACGTCCAGCTCCTTCATCTTTTTGGCCACCTCGTCGGCGTGCCTGGGAGGGAGCTGGGCCCCATCCTCCCAGTAAACCTTATAGCCGTTATACTCCTTAGGGTTATGGCTGGCGGTGACATTGATACCGGCGATGCAGCCATACTCCCGGACGGCAAAGGAAAGCTCCGGCGTGGGGCGGAGCGCCTGGAACAGACGGACAGGGATGCCGTTGGCGGCCATGACACAGGCGGCCTCTTTGGCAAAAATATCAGAATTGTTCCGGCAGTCAAAGCAGATCGCCACCCCCCGGGCGGCAGCTTGGGGCCCCTCCTCCAGAATCACCTGGGCAAAGGCCTGGGTGGCGTGGCGAATGACATGGACGTTCATCCGGTACAGTCCCACCCCCATGGTGCCCCGCAGGCCGGCGGTGCCAAAGGAGAGCTGATCGAAGAAACGGGATTCGATCTCCTTGGGGGCGTTCTGGATGGACTCCAGCTCCGCCTTCTCCGCGGCGGAGAGGGCAGGGCTGTGGAGCCACTCCTGGTATCTATCTTGATAGGACATAGAAAAATCCTCCTCTGGTGGTAAGATCAGGTTTCGCCCACAGTATAACACAGAAAAAGGGAAATTTCCAGCCGCATTTGGGGGAAAACACCTCTAATCAGAGAGCAGGGCGGCCATATCCCCTGGCATCGGGCGGGAGAAGGACAGAAGGCGGCCAGTCAGGGGGTGAAGGAAGGAGAGCTCCGCCGAATGAAGGGCCGGGCGAGAGATCAGCGTCCGGTCTTCCCTCCCATACAGGAAGTCCCCGGTAAGGGGGTGGCCGAGATAGGCCGTGTGGACCCGAATCTGGTGGGTTCGGCCGGTATCCAGCTCCAGACGGAGGAGGGAGCGGCCACTGTGGGCGGACAGCACTCGATAGCGCGTGCGGGCCGGCTTGCCGTCTGGGCGGACCATCTGCTCCACCAGAGACCCGTCCTTCGGCCCCAGAGGGGCGCTGATGAGGCCGGAGGGGGGCTCCGGCCTGCCTTCACAGACCGCCAGATAGGTCCGTCGGAATCCCTCTGTGTGGAGTTGGCGTTTCAGAATCTCCTGGGCATGAGGGTGTTTGGCCGCCACCAGCAGGCCGGAGGTGCCACGGTCCAGCCGATGGACCGGGTGAAAGTCCGCAGAATCTCCCTCCAAATCGTAATGCCAGAGCAAAAAATTACCCAGAGTATCATTATAATGCCCCGGACCGGGATGGACGGGGACACCGGGGGCCTTATTCACTACTATCAGGTCTTCATCCTCGTAGACGAGGTCCAAGGGGCCGGGGGCCGGGACAATGCCGCTGCGCCGCTCCAGGTCATCCAGCCGGACGGAGAGAAGCTGGCCCACCTGGGGGCGGGCATCAGTTTGAACCCGCTGTCCATCCAGAAGAATGCCGTCCGGCCACCACTTAATCCGGCGGACCACCGTGCCCGACAGTCCCAGCCGCTTTTTTAAAATAGTGTCCACTTTGCTCCCCTCCAGCTCCGGGGAAATGGACAACTCCAACCGGCGGCTCACAGCTTTTTGGTCCAGCGGTTCACATTGACCATGTAGAACACACAGTGGAGGGTGATGACGACCGCCACTAGAGCGGTGGGAAATCCGCTGCCCAGCACCAACGTAAGAAAAAATACCGCCCACAGAAGATATAACGTCCAGTACCAGCTGGAATAGGCCGCCTTTTCCCGGATGGATACGTTGCGTTCGTCCCGCTCCGCTCGCTCAATCTCCTTCCGCTCCTCCGGGGTCCAGGTCCGGTCAAAGTGGGCCATGAGGAGCCGGCTGCCGGAGAGACCGCCCAAAGCTCCGGCCAGGCCAAAGCACAGCCCACTGATAGGGGCCGTGAGGCGGTCCCCCAAAATAACCGCCGCTACGCCAAGTCCAACGGCGATCCCCAGACCGATCCCAGGGAAAAAATTTTTTGGTGGAAATTTTTTCATGGCTCATCCTCCTCAAACAAAAAGACTTCCTCGATGGTCAACCCAAAGTATTTGGAAATGCGGTGGGCCAGGAGAAGCGAGGCATTGTACCGGCCGTTCTCCAGGGAAATAATGGTCTGACGGGTGACGTCCACCTCGTCCGCCAGCTCCGCCTGAGAGATACGGCGCTCCTTCCGAAGCTCCGCGATGCGATTGGTCACCCAGACACCTCCTTTCGAGATGTAAAGCGCACTTTACAACAAGAAGTATAGCACACTTAACATTTTGTGTCAAGCTGACTTTACTATTTAGAAAAAATTTTCATTTTTGCTCCTGCATGGACGGGAAGATACAACTTTTGGGGCGGGAGGGCACAGGGTGAGGAGGGATAGGGTGGCAAAGAAAAAGCTCCCTGGGAGGGAGGATATTTTAGAACGGATGTGGAAGCTGGCTAACGCCAGGGTGGAGGACGCGGTACGGCTGGCCTGCTGGCCGGAGGAGGAGCCGGGGCGGCTGGAGAAGTTGGAGCTGGACGGGCTCACCGAATTTAAGCGGGGGGCGAATGGGGTCATTGAGCTGAAGTTTACCGACCGGGCCAGATTGCTGGAGCTGCTGCTGGACGCGGCGGAACACAGCGGTCAGGAACAGGTGGATTGGTTCCTCCAGGCTATGGAGGGGCAGGAGTGAGAGAGCTGGTATTTTCCCCAAAACAACGGCGGGTGCTGACCTGGTGGCGGCCAGGATCTCCGGACCGGGACAGGCAAGCTATTCTTTGCGACGGGGCAGTACGAAGCGGCAAGACACTGTGTACTGGCCTGTCCTTTTTTTGCTGGGCCATGGTGTCCTTTCACCGGAAGAACTTTGCCCTGTGTGGCAAGACCATCCAGTCCATAGGCCGCAATCTGCTGGAGGAACTGCTGCCTCTGCTGGATGATATGGGATTCCGGTGCGAGAAAAGGACGTCCAAAAACCTGCTCACCGTCCGACTGGGGGGACGGGTCAACACCTTTTATCTGTTTGGAGGGCGGGACGAGGGTTCAGCGGCTTTGATCCAGGGGGTTACGCTGGCGGGAGCCCTGCTAGATGAGGTGGCGCTCATGCCTCGGTCCTTTGTGGAGCAGGCTGTGGCCCGGTGCTCGGTGGCGGGCAGCAGACTGTGGTTCTCCTGCAACCCGGAGTCTCCAGCCCACTGGTTTTATCAGGAGTGGGTACGAAAGGCGGAGGAGAAGAAAGTCCTGCGCCTCCCTTTTTCTATGGAGGACAATCCTGGGCTGACCCCTGAGGTACGTGAGAGATACCGTACCATGTTTCAGGGGACCTTTTACCGGCGGTTCGTTCTGGGAGAGTGGGTAGCCGCCGAAGGGCTGGTCTACGACTTTCTGGACGAGAGCTTTTGGAAAGAGCCCCCGGAGAACGGATTGGAGCGGTGGCACATCTCTGTGGACTATGGAACGGCCAACCCCACCTCTATGGGGTTGTGGGGACAGCGAGATGGAATCTGGTATCGGGTAAAGGAGTATTACTACAACTCAAGAGAGGAACACCGGCAAAAGACCGACGAGGAGTACGCCGACGACCTAACGGCTCTGGCGGGTGGACGGTCCATCCAGGGAGTAGTGGTAGACCCGGCTGCGGCCAGCTTCCTGGAAACTCTGCGCCGCAGGGGATGGCGGGTGCTGCCGGCTGACAACCGGGTCCTATCAGGTATTCGTCTTACCGCCAGGCTGCTAAAGGCCGGAAAGCTGGTCGTCTGCGCGGGATGCACGGCCGCCATCCGGGAGTTTTCCCTTTACCACTGGGACCCGGACTGCCAGGGGCGGGACCAGGTAAAAAAGGAGCACGACCACGCTATGGACGAAATCCGGTATTTCGCTGCCACGGTGGCCGCCCGAGAGGAGAGACGAGGCGGTCTCTACGCCGGAGTGGTAGAGCGGAGCGGGTTTTAAAGACATAGTTCTCCCTTATTTTTGCGGCGGGAGATCAGACCCTGATTACCAATAGAGGCTGGTACTCTCAGATAATCCATAGAAAGGAGCAAACAGCATGAAATGGTGGGAACGAAAGCGGCGGGAGCCTCCCGCCCCGGTGGTCCAGGTACGGCAGGGAAAGGGACAGCCCTTCGGGGCGCTGGACCGTTATGTGCCCCTGAGCTCCGGTGAGGTGGAGCTGTACCGGGCGATCCGGGAGGGGGTCCCCCTAGTGGACGCCGCCATCTGGAAGCTGGTACGGCTGTGTGGCGGGACGACTCCCCGGTGTGGAGACGGCAGGGCTCAGGCGGGCCTGGATCGCTTTTGGCGAACTGTGGACACGGGCTGGGGGCAGCGGGGCGTCCAATCCTTCTTGGACCGGTATCTGGACGACCTGTTCACCTGCGGCCACGGTCTGGGGGAGATGGTGCTGTCCGGCGACGGCAGGGATGTCGCTGCCCTGCTCTGTGCCGATCCAGAGCAGGTAGAGGCGCGGCTGGGGGACAGCCCCATGGACTTCCTCCTGTGCCGAAGAGAGGCGGGGGCAGTCCGGGAGCTACCGTGGCAGGAGCTGCTCCTGTTTACACCATTCCAGCCCACAGGAGACGCCCCCTGCGGGGTATCCCTGCTGCGCTCCATGCCCTTTCTGGCAGGCATCCTGCTGAAGATTTTTCAGGCCACCGGCCAGAACTGGGAGCGGGCAGGTAACCTCCGCTTTGCGGTGGTATGCAGGCCGGGTCAGGGCGAGGAGCCCTTTGCCCAGGAGCGGTGCGGCCAGATCGTCCAGGAGTGGTCCTCCGCCATGGCCGCCGGCCGGGAGGGTCAGGTGCGTGACTTTGTAGCGGTGGGGGACGTGGACATCAAGGTCATCGGGGCGGACAGTCCGGTGCTGGACAGCCAAGTACCCGTGCGGCAGATTCTGGAACAATTAGTGGCCCGGACAGGCATCCCGCCCTTCATGCTGGGCCTGTCCTGGTCGGCCACGGAGCGGATGAGCGCCCAGCAGGCCGACCTGCTGACCAGTGAGATCACAGCCATCCGCCGGACGGTGGAGCCGGCCCTGCTCCGTGTGGCGGAGCTGTGGCTGCAGCTCCACGGCTTTGACGACCGGGTGGAGCTGGAGTGGGAGGACATCGACCTGCAGGATATGGTGGAAGAAGCTCGGGCCGAGCTGTACCGGGCCCAAGCGGACAAGTTGAGGGAGGAAATGGCATGAAGATCATAAAAGAGAGCCAGGGGGGGCAGGAAACAGAGGTGAGTCCGGAGGACCTGGCCCTAATCAACCAGCTGGCCCGCAAAGAGCTGAAGGCGGAGGAAGTGTACACCTTTTCCGTTCGACTGTGTGACGACCAGGTGGACCGGGACTTTGAGCGGTTTTCTCCACAGACTTTGGAGGAGCTGGCCGGACTGTTTGTGGGCAAGAGCGGAATTTTTGACCACCAGTGGTCCGCCCGGGGGCAGTCGGCCCGGATCTATAAGACGGAGGTGATCCGGGAGCCGGAAAAAATCACTCTGGCCGGGGACGGTTACTGCTGGCTGAAGGGCTACGCCTACATGGTGCGGACCGAGAGCGGCCGGGACCTGATCGCGGAGATCGAAGGGGGGATCAAGCGGGAGGTCAGCGTGGGCTGCGCCGTGGAGCGGGCGGTGTGTTCCATCTGCGGCGGGGACCTGCGGACTGGGGACTGCGGCCACCGGAAGGGCCAGGAATACGGCGGAAGGCTTTGTTTCGCCAGTCTGGAAGGGGCGAGCGACGCCTATGAGTTTTCCTTCGTAGCGGTACCCGCCCAGCCCCTGGCCGGGGTGGTCAAAGGGGCGGGGCGGCATACCAGCCTGAAGGAGCTGGTCCGTCAGGCCCCCGGCTGTGCCCTGGAGCTGGAGCGGCTGGAGGAGGAGGCTGAAACAGGGCGGCGCTATCTCTCCCGGCTACGGGAGGAGGTAGTCCGGCTTGGCATGCTAGCCCAGATAGGACTGGACCGGGACACCTTAAAAGGTGTGGCGGCCAAGCTGTCCTGGGAGGAGTTGCTGGCGATGGAAGATGGCTGCCGTCGCCGGGCGGCGGAGCGGTATCCGCTGCTCCCCCAGCTCCAATATCAGCAGGACCAGGCCCCAGAGCGGGACAGGGACAGGGCGTTTTTGATCTGAGGACAGCGGCGGGGGATTTGCCCCGCCCTGCCAAATAAACAGAGGAGGACATGAGGATGAGCAAATTTTCCTTTGAAGAGATGGGAGCGGTGACGGTCAGCTTTGCCGCCGACACCGGCATGAAGGGCGGCCAGGTGGTCAAGGTGACAGAGGATGGCACAGTTGGTCCCTGCGCGGATGGGGACGCCTTCTGCGGCGTGGCTCTGGAGCCCAGAAATGGGGCGGCGGCCGTCCAGGTGAAGGGCTTTACAAAAGTGTCCCGCACTGGGCAGCTGAACCTGGGCTGGGTGGAGCTGGTGGCGGACGGGCAGGGAGGCGTAAAGGCGGCCGAAGCCCCTTCGGTGACTGTGGAAAGCGGAGCGGTCACACTGCCCTCCCCCGCCGGGGTCAGGGCCCTGGTGGTCAGCACGGCAGAGGACGGCACTGCTGTCCTCTGCCTGTAATTTGGAAAGGAGCGTGTGAGCATGGCGTTTTGTTACGATAATCTGAAGCTGGACAAGGGGATGTATCAGGAGGCGGGCAGTACCTTCACCCAGGTGCTAGAGCGCCAGGACCCCAGCGACCAGTACAAGGGAACCAGCCTGGAGGGGCTGGACGCTTTCCAGCGGCAGCTCAAGCGGTTTGATATCCGGGTAAAGGGAGCTGGCAGCGACGTAGTGGAAAAGTTTTTCCGAACCGCCGATTCCGCCGTCCTCTTTCCAGAGTACATCGCCCGGTCGGTCCGGCAGGGTATGGAGGAGAGCGACATTCTCCCCCACATCACCGCCGCTGTGACCCGTTTTGACGGCATGGACTACCGCTCCATCACTGCCGAGGCGGGAGGGGACAGTAAGGAGCTGCGCCACGTGGAGGAGGGCGCCTCCATCCCCGCCACCACAGTGCAGGTCCAGTCCAACCTGGTCCGGCTCCACAAGAGAGGACGGATGCTGGTAGCCAGCTATGAGGCGGTGCGCTATCAAAAGTTGGACCTGTTCTCGGTCACTCTGCGTCAGATGGGGGCCCACATCGCCCGGACACTGTTGGCCGACGGCGTGGAAGTGCTTATCCATGGGGACGGCAACGACAATGGGGCCGAGGCGGACCAGGTTAAGTCAACCGGCACTCTGACGTATGAGGACCTGGTGGACTTCTGGGCCAAATTTGACCCCTATGAGATGAACGCCCTGTTAGTGTCCGGGGATGTTATGGTCAAGCTGCTCAAGCTGACGGAGTTCCAGAACCCTCTTACCGGCCTGAATTTCCAGGGGACGGGCAAGCTGACCACCCCCCTGGGCGCCCAGCTGCTGCGTACCTCGGTCCTGCCTAGCGGCACCGCTATCGGGCTGGACAAGCGATTTGCCCTGGAGATGGTCCAGGGGAGCGACGTAATGGTGGAGTATGACAAACTTATCGACCGGCAGCTAGAGCGGGCCGCCATCACCACGATCTGCGGCTTCGCCAAGATCTTCCAGGGAGCCAGCCGGGTACTGGAGGTGTGACATGACGGAGGAGATCATGGCTCTGTGCCGAGCCATGGGAGCCACCGAGGACCAGGAGGGGCTGTTGCTCCCCTTGGCTCAGGCCAGTGCGCAGGCTTTGGAGCGGCGGCTGAAGCCGGGGACCTCCCCCGGCTTGTGTGGTCCCGCCTTCCCTCTGGCTGCCGCCATGCTGGCTATGGATGGGCTGGAGCGGGCCGTGGGAAGTGGCCGAGTGTCCTCCTTCACCGCCGGAGAAGTGTCCATCCGTATGGGGGGAACGGCCGGAGAGGGCGGCCTGACCGCTACGGCGGAACGGCTGCTGGCCCCCTGGCTGGGAGAGACCGGTTTTGCCTTTCGGGGGGTGCGGGGATGATGGAGCGGGAGTGGCGCTCCCTTCTGGCCATGTACGGCCAGGAGGTGACACTGCGCTTGGAAGGGATGGAGGACCGGCCTCTGCGGGCTTTCCTCCAGCCAGTGCTGGACCGGGAGAGGGAGCAACGCCTCCCTTCTCCCCTGGGCCAGCGTCCGGAGGACCGGTATCTATATCTAGGACCTGCCGACATCCCGCTGGAGGCAGGGCGGAGCCAAGTGGAGTGGAAGGACCGGGCCTTTGAGGTGCAGTCGGCCCATCTGGTGGGGGACAGCCACTGGTGGGCCCTGCTGCGGCCCAGGGACAGGGAGGCAACATGAGCGGAGGACTGGAAAACATCCGGGAACAGATGGTGGATTACCTGAAAGAGCGGGGAGTTCAGGCGTTCGCCGCCTGGCCCGCCGGGGAGCGCCCAGTTCAAGAAGGAGCACTGGTCGTGGTGTCCCTCCGGGGATGTCAGGCCGGTCCCGCCGGCTTTCAGCACTACCTGGGAGAGCGGTATGACGAGAGGACCGGCCTGTGGCAGGAGCTGTACGGCCGAAAGGCCGCCCTGACATTTGGACTGGACTTGTACGCCCCTCGGGGACAGGGGGATGTGGGCATTCAGACGGCCTTTGACCAGGTGGTCCAGGCTTTCGCACAGGGCGCTCCCCAGGGGCTGGCCGTTCAGGAGGTGGCCTGCGGAGAGACAGTCTACGACGGTCAGGCCAAGCGGATGAAGCGGCCCGCCCAGGTGGTATGCCAGGCCTATCTCTACGCCGCGGCCCAGCCCGGAGGGCTCTTTACCGACTTTGAACTGAGAGGTGGAATCAAACCATGAGCATAACAGTACATGAGCGTCCGGGGGTCTACTCCTCCTACGATGCCTCATCCCTGGTCAGCGGACGGGGAAGCGGACGGCTGGTGGGACTGGCGGCAGTCAATACCGTAGCCGCTCCCGGAGAGACGCATATTATCACCAGCTATGACAGGGCGGTGGCCGCCTTTGGCTCGGAAGGGGCGGAGGGCATGGCGGAGCTGATTCGGCTAGCCCTGAAAAACGGAGCCTCCGGTGTGGCCGCTGTGGCGACAGCGGACGAGGCGGGCTATAAGGCCGCCTTCGCGCAGCTGTCAGAGGTGGAGGATATCGCCGTAGTCCTCTGTGACAGCACCGACACAGAGATACAGAAGCTGCTGCTGGACAGCGTGAAAGCGGCCTCGGCGGACCGCCGGGAGCGCCTTGCCCTGTTGGCTGGAGCCAAGGGGGAGAGTGTGGACGACCTGATCGACCGAGCAAAGGGACTGAACTCGGAGCGGGCGGTCCTGGTGGCCCCCGGTGGATTGGACCAGGAGGGAGAGGACATTTCCGGGCTGACCGTGGCGGCGGCGGTGGCTGGAGCCCTGGCGGGGGAATCGGATCCGGCAGTCCCTCTGGGCGGAGCGGAACTGCTTGGACTGTACGGCCTGGAGGGCCGCTATGGAGAAAAGGACCTGGACCGGCTTATCCTGGGGGGCGTTACCCCGGTAGAGCAGGTAGGCGGCACAGTCAGCGTGGTACGGGGTGTGACCACCCGGACTGCCACTGGGGCTGCGGCGGACCCCACCTGGCGGGACCTGGCCACCATTCGGGTGGTGGACGACGTAATCCCATCCCTGCGCCAAGCGCTGGCGGCCAAGTTTCGAAGAGCCAAAAACACACCCCAGAGCCGCGGCGCGATCCGAGCCCAGGTAGTGCTGGAGTTGGAGCAAAAGCTGTCCAGGGAGATTATCACCGGCTATGAGGATGTGGCGGTGAGCGCTGACCCTGAGGAGCCCACCCGATGCCTAGTGGACTTCTCCTTTACAGTGGCCCACGGTCTCAACCAGATTTGGCTGACCGCCCACATCACGGTATAATGGCCCCGCTGAAAAAAGACTGGGGCACAAGAGCGAGAAGGGGGTATTGATATGAGTATCGCTGGCTTTCCCACCAGCAGCGACATCTATCTGGAAGTGGATGGCACCCGGGTCGCGGTAGTCCAGAGCTACACCGCACGGGCTACCAAATCCAGCACTGCCGTGGAGGCCTTTGGGGAGTCGGAGCCGGTGGCCACCGTCCCCGGACAAGCCACCCACGTGGTGGAGCTGACTCGGCTGTACGCCACGGATGAGGCCGTCCGGGACGGCATTGACTTTTACAAGCTGTCCGGTTTCTCCCTGGTGATCTGTAAGCCGGATAAAAAAATCATCTACTCCGACTGCCAGTGGAGCGCCATTCAGGAGAGCGCCACTCTAGGCTCCATGGTGTTGGAGAAGGTAACCCTGGTAGCCTCCCGGCGCATCGAAACGGGGGTATAGGGGTGGACAGTTCTATTTTGGCACGGCAGGACCGCGTCCACCTAGATAACGGGATGGATTTGCGGCTATTGTCCGCTCTGGAGGTGCTCCAGGCCAGACGGGAGGCCGGGGAGCTGGCCTGTGAGGACCGGGAGCGGGCCCTGTGCTCCAACGCCTGCCTGCTGGCCAGGGCCCTGGAGCGGACAGAGAACCACACCCCCGTCTTTCCAGATGGGCAGAGCGTGTTGGCCGGACTGACGGTGGAGGAAATTGGGGCGCTGGCCGCCCGGTGGGCCCAGCTGCGCCGCCGATCCGATCCTGGACTGGATGTGAGCCAAACGGAGTTGGAGGAACTAAAAAAAAACTTCGCGGGGCCCCCGCTGAACGACTCCGATGGCGGGTGCTGAAGGAATTTCACGCCCTGCCCACCGAGGAGCGGGCCAGGGAGATGAAGGGAAGGGACTATCTCTGGTGCCTAGTCCATACTCTGCTGGACCGGGAGGATGAGCTGGAGCGTTTTTGCCCAGAGTGCAGGAGCCGGGGAGCGGAGGAGCGCTGCCCTGTGTGCGGCCGGCCGGCCTCCAGTTGGGCGGAGGGGAGCGTAAACATCTCCTTTGACATGGAGAAATTTGAACAGGGAGCTGGGAAGCCATGACCGACTATTTGGAAGAAGGGCCCGGCCAAGGGGAGGCGCTGCTCCAAGCGCTGGAGGCGATGGTCCTGTGGATCCCGGTCCCGGACGGCCGGACGGCGGAGGCGGATGGGGGCACCTCCCTCCCTGCCACGGATCTTTGTATACAGGGCAGTTTCGTTTCCCCGGCGGATCGGCGGGAGCTGGGCCAGGAAGGCACCCCAGGGGCTTCCACCGGGGCGGAGGCCCCGCTCATCAGAGGGGGAAGGGAGGATGGGGAGGAAGCCCTCCCGCTGCTCTCCGTCCTCCTGGAGCGGGAACGGGCAGCGGCGGCCCTGAATGAAATCAGAACCGCCCAGGAGGCTTCCGGTATGCGCCGGTCCGGAGGAGGCCTAGAAGCTGGGCCTATCCCGCTCCACAGGCCATTTTCCCAAGTTGGCGGGCTGGGAATGGGCCCAGACAGCCGAAGACCGGAGCCGGACTGGGCGAGAGAGGCGGAGAGTTCCTCCGGGCCGTCCATTCGGCAGATGGACCAGGCCTTTCGCCGGGACAGCCGCCGCTATGACGGGGGCTTTTTCCTCTATTGAGCGGGCAGTCAGGCCCGCCGCCACAGAAGGAGGTATGCAGAATGGACCTGTCACCCATGCGTTACAAGAGCTACACCTGGCCCCACAACCCCAGGGTGTACTCCATCGACTATGAGAGAAAGATGGCCGTTCACAAGACACCCTTCGGCCTGTTCCGCCTCCAGGACCTGGGGCGGACCAACCGGATCATGGAGGGGGAGGGGGAATTTGTGGGCCCGGACGCATACAGCCAGTTTGGGCAGTTGGCCAATATGTTCTACAACGGCGGTCCGGGACTGCTGATCCACCCGCTGTGGCAGGCGGCCAACGCCTATTTCGTGTCTTTGCGGCTGGAACAAGAGCCCCGGCCTGACTTTGTGCGCTATTCTTTCACCTTTTGGGAGGACGACAGTTGGTACACCGGCCTGGCGGTCCGGCAGAACCAGGGCGGAGCGGGCGGCCAGACCGCCCAGGAGTGGGAGCCGTCCGCCGTCTACCACCGGGTGGTGTCGGGGGACACCCTGTGGGCGCTGGCGGGACAGTACGGCCTGTCCCTGGACGAGCTGGTAGCCCTCAATCCCCAGATCAAAAACCCGAATCTTATCCGGGTGGGCGAGGAGGTTCGAGTGCGGTGAGAGGCTATGTGACAGACTGGCGGGGCAGGGAGTGGCTGCTGCCCTATCCCACTCAGTGGGAGCTGGAGTATACTGCCGGGGTGCCCTGTGACAGCTTTACTTTTCGCTGTCCTTGGGAGATGGGGGGAGAGACCGCCCCTGGAGACTGGGTCCGCTTTTCCGCCCGGTACCAGGGAAAAGATATGTTCAACGGAGTGGTGGACGAGTGCCAGGTCACGCTGGACCAGGGAGGCTGCCAGCTGGAGATCAGCGGCCGGGGGCTGGCGGCCCTGCTGCTGGACAACGAGGCCATTGGGCAGGACTACGGCACCGCCACCCTGGCGGACATCCTCCGGGACCATGTGACGCCCTACGGCATCCAGACCGCTCCAGGGGCGGCGCTGCCCGCTGTAACCCGCTTCTCCGTGGCCACAGGAAGCAGTGAGTGGTCGGTGGTCTATGATTTCGCCCGCTATTACGGCGGCGTATGTCCCCGGTTTGACCGCCTGGGCCGTCTGGTCCTGTCTGGCTGGCAGGACAGCCAGGAGCGGCTCGTAGAGGATGGAACTCCGGTAACCACTCTGGTCCGCCGGGACCGGCGGTATGGGGTTCTATCCCGAGTGCTGGTCCGGGACCGGTGGTCCGGGGCGGTACAGCGGGTGGATAACGGGGATTTTCTGTCCCAGGGAGGCAGTGCTCGGAGAGTGCTGACTATGCCAGGCCGGAGCAACTATAAAACGATGCGGTACAACGGCCAGTTTCAGCTGGACCGGTCCGCCTCGGAACAGGAGCGGGTGGAACTGACCATCGCCCAGCCCTTCTGCGCCTGGCCTGGAGACCTGGTCTCCATCCGGCGGAGCAAGTGGGACTGGAACGGGCGATACCGGGTACTCCAGTCTGCCACAGGGATGGGTATGGAGGGCGCATGGACCAGGCTGGAACTGGCGCTCCCGGATTTTGTGGTCTGAGGTGATGGAATATGTGGACATCGGAGCGGGGCCGCCTGCCCCAGAGCCAGGAGCCGGCGGCAGAGGTAGGCGTAGTCACGCTGGGAGGAGACCCTGCCGCCGTGGAGTTAGGGGGAGAGCGGCGGTGGCTGCCGGTCTGCGCCCCAGGCGGCTATTCCTGGCAGCCCGGCGCCGGGGACAAGGTGCTGGTACTCAAGGCGGGCGTGGAACGGGAGAGCCCCTATATCCTGGGAAAGATCCAGGAGAATGTTGAGGAGGCGGGACCGATCCGTCTGTTCGGCCCAGGCAGCGCCCTTGGGCTGGACCAGGGCAGAGTGGAGCTGGAGGGGACGGTCTATCTCAACGGCCAGACTCTGGAGGCATATATCCAAAAAATTGTGGCCGAGATGCTGGGGTGAGGAGGAAGATATGGAACGAAAGCTGATTGAGGGGGACTATGTGCCCGACGGGGCGGGAGGACTGACCACCCTCACCGGCAGCGAGGAGGTACTGGCCCGGGCGTTGTACAGGCTCACCGCCCGGCGGGGCGGGCTGCCCTTTCTGCCTGAGCTGGGCAGCCGGCTCTACCAGGTGCCGCGGGAGAAGCCATCGGTCCGGCAGTCCTTGGCTGCCCGGTATGTGGCCCAGGCCTTAGAAGGAGAGCGGGAATTGAAGGTCAAAGACGTAGCCCTGGCACAGACAGGAGACAGAGCGGAGCTTCGGGTACAATTGGAATGGCAGGGTCAGCCGCTCTCCCTGGACCTGGAGCTGTCCCCCCGTGAAGCGGTGGAGGTGACATGGTGAAGACTGTGGAAGAGATCTATCAGGAGATGCTCTCCGCCTATGGAGAGAAGACAGGGGTGGCCCCGGCAGAGGGGTGTGATCTGTCCGCCCGCCTGTATGCCTGCGCCGCTCAGGTCTTTTCCCTTTATGTCCAGGCTGGCTGGGTGGCACGGCAGGCTTTTCCCCAGACGGCGGAGGGGGAGTATCTGGACCGCCACGCCCAGCTCCGGGGGCTGGAGCGGAAGGAGCCGGTGGCGGCGCGGGGTGTAGTCCGTTTTGCTGGCGAAATTTCAGAGAATACGGACCGGCCCATTCCAGCGGGGACGGTCTGTATGACAGCCGGCCTGATCCGCTTTGAAACGATCGAGGATGGTCTGCTAGCCGCTGGACAGGCCCACGTGGATGTCCCGGTCCAGGCTCTGGTCCCCGGCATTTCTGGGAATGTGGCAGCAGGAACCATCCTGTCCATGGCGGTAGCGCCCGCTGGAATATCCGCCTGCTCCAACCCGTCGCCCTGCCAAGGGGGAGTGGACCGGGAGGGGGATGAGCAGCTGCGTCAGCGGGTGCTGGATACTTTCCAGCGGCTGCCCAACGGGGCCAACGCCGCCTTTTATCAGCAGGGGGCCCTGTCCTTTGACCCGGTGGCGGCGGCAGTGGTAGTGCCCAAGCCCAGGGGAACAGGGACGCTGGATGTGGTGGTGGCTACCCACCAGGGGCTTCCAGACCGGGACCTGTTGGATGAATTGGCCAAGTATTTTCAGCGCCGCCGAGAGATCGCTGTGGAGGTCCAGGTGCGGGCGCCCCAGACACAGGCTGTCCAGGTGGCCGTCCAGGTGGCGCCCCACTCCGAATACCGGGCGGAGCAGGTGTTGGAGGAAGTAGAAGATGCGGTCCGGGGCTGGTTTACCGGACAGCGCCTGGGGCATGATGTATTGCTGGCCCAGTTGGGCAGCCTGATCTACGGCTGTGATGGCGTGGCAAACTACGCCATCCTCTCCCCCACCGCTGACGTGGAGGTGGAGCAGGATGTGCTGCCCGTTCTGGATACCCTAACTGTGGAGGAGATGCCATGAGCCACAGCCAATACCTCCGAGATCTGCTGCGTCCCCTGGGAATCTATGACCTAGAGGCACCCTTCAACGGCGGTGAGCTGGATGCCCAGGGGGAGGCTCTGGACAGGGCTATGGCCGCCCTGGAGGAGATCCAGCGGGAGAGCAGCCTGACCACGGCAGAGAGCTGGGGACTGGAACAGGTGGCCCGGCTGTTTCTCCGGCGGCCAGTAGCCACCCAGCCCCGCCCGTTGGCAGATGCCTTGGCTGCACTGCTGCGCATCGGCGGGGACAGCTTTACCCTCGAGGCGATCAACGACACCATCCTGGGCTGCGGCATCCCCGCCAAAGTGGAGGAGCTGGGGGCCGCCGCGGTGGCGGTGTCCTTCCCCGGAGTGGCGGGAGAGCCCTCTGACTTCGGGGAGCTGAAGCGGATCATTGAGGACATCCTTCCCCCTCACCTAGATATTCAGTACCACTTCTGGTATTTAACCTGGGCGGAGTTGGAGGATAAGTTCTCCTGTTGGCGGGATATCGAGGACCGGGACCTGACCTGGTCTGGTCTGGAGACTTGTGTAATATAGAAAAGGGGCCCAACTCCTGGGAGTTGGGCCCCTTTTCTATATTCATCGGACTCGGTTTTTCAGCGGTTCTCCCGCCAGATAGCGCCGTAGGTTATCCTGGGCCATCTGGATACAAACGCGGCGGGTCAACTCCAGACGCATCCCTCCGGCCACATGGGGGGTGATGATTAGATTAGGAATATCCCACAGTGGGCTGTCGGTGGGAAGGGGTTCGGGCTCGGTCACGTCCAGGGCAGCACCCCATAGCCTGCCTCCCTTCATGGTCCGAGCCAGGGCCTCCTGGTCCAGCACAGAGCCCCGCCCGCTGCTGATGAGAATAGCGTCCTCCTTCATCAGGGACAGGCGGCCCTCATCCATAAGCCCGACAGTCTGGGCGCTGTGGGGCAGGACCAGCACCACCACGTCCGCCTGGGGCAGCAGGTCGTCCAAGTGGTCGATGGAAAATACCTCATCAAATCCGGCAATGGGGCCGTTCACTGTACGCTTCAAGCCGATGGTATGAGCCCCCAGCCCCCGGCACATCGCGGCGAAGGTAGCGCCGATGTTTCCAGCCCCTACCACCAGGACGTTGGCGCCAAAGATGGTCTTCATAGCCCCGTGGTCCTCCCAGCGGTGGTCCCTCTGGGCGTCCCGGTAGGTGGGCAGGCGGCGGCAGAGGGCCAGGGTGAAGGAAAGGATATGCTCGGCCACCGACTGGCGGTTGGAGCCGCTGGAGGAGGTGAAGATGACTCCGGAGGGCAGGATGCCCTCCCCCTCGTACTCGTCGGTGCCGGCCCACATGGTCTGGAACCATTTGAGGCGGGCCGCCCCCTTTATGTCCTTGGGCCTGGGCCAGCCCAGGATAACGGTAGCCTGGGCAATCTGCTCCGAGGTGAGTGTCCTTCGGCCAGCATAGACATGAACGGCATCTGGTGCGATGGCCTCAAACTCCGCCTTTTCTGCCTCTGTAACCGGAAGGAGGTTTAGGATATATTCAGACATAGTATTCTCTCCTTAGAGGGAAGAAAACGATTTTAGAAGAATTACATTCATCATACCACACTCTGTCCCCCGCCGCAAGACGGGGCAAAAGACATTCTTCGCCTTTACTCCCATCGTGTTCTATGATAAAATAATTTGTTAGAATATTCCGGAAAAGGGGGGACAGAGATGGCCGTCGGTCCGGATACACCCATTACCCAGTTAGCCGGCGTGGGAGAGGCGCGGGCGAAAAAGCTGGCCAAGCTGGGGCTGGCCCAGGCCGCCGACCTGTTGACCTACTATCCCAGGGACTATGAGGATCGGAGGAAGATATATACTCTGCGGGAGGCCCCTGTGGGACAGCGGGTATGTGTGGCCGCCATGGCGGCGGAGCACCCGCGGAAGGCCCGCATCCGCCAGGGGCTGGAGCTGGTCCAGCTGAAGGTGGTGGACCACACCGGAGCCCTTCACCTCACCTTCTTTAACCAGGGATATGTAGAGAAAGCCCTCCGGGCCGGGGAAGAATATATCTTCTTCGGCACTGTCGAGGAGCAGGGCCGCCGCCGCGCCATGGTCAATCCCATCTTCGAGCGGGCGGACAGCCAGTCCTTTACCGGCCGCATCATGCCCATCTACCGGCTGACTGCGGGGATCTCCAATCACCTGATGGCCTCCCTGATACGGCAGGTCCTCCCGTGCGCCGACAGCCTGGCGGATACCCTGCCCCAGCGCATCCGCCAGGAGCAGGGGCTGGCCTCCACCCAATTTGCTGTCCAGAATATCCATTTCCCCGCTGACGAGGAGGCCCTGGAGCTGGCCCGGAAACGGCTCACCTTTGAGGAACTGTTTTATTTCTCCGTGGGGCTGTCTTTCCTGAAGGGGCGACGGGAGGGGGAGTGTTCCGGCTGCTCCATCCTGCCCTGCCCTTTGGAGGAGTTTCGGGCCCTGCTCCCCTTTAAACTCACCCAGGCCCAGCGCCGGGTGATGGAAGAAATGGCCGCCGACATGGCCGAGGGCCGCCCTATGAACCGGCTGGTCCAGGGGGATGTGGGCTCCGGGAAGACAGTGGTGGCCGCCTATGCGGCCTGGCTGACAGTGAAAAATGGTCACCAGGCCGCCCTGATGGCCCCCACAGAGGTACTGGCCGAGCAGCACGCCAGATCCCTGTCCAGCCTGCTCTCCCCGGCCGGAGTCCAAGTGGCTCTGCTCACCGGCTCCATGGGGACGGCGGAGAAAAAACGGGTCCGGACAGCACTGGCTTCTGGTGACATCGACTTTGTGGTGGGTACCCACGCCCTGATCTCGGACGGGGTGGAGTTTCGGGACCTGGCGCTGATGGTGGCTGACGAGCAGCATCGGTTCGGCGTCGCTCAGAGAGCTGCGCTGGCAGCCAAAGGGGACAGGCCCCCCCATGTGCTGGTCATGTCCGCCACACCCATTCCCCGTACCCTCGCTCTGATCGTATATGGGGATCTGGACATATCTGTTATTGACCAGTTGCCGCCAGGACGGACTCCAGTGGAGACCTTTGTGGTTCGTGAGGATAAGCGCCAGCGGATGTATGGATTTGTCCGCAAGCAAGTCCAGGAAGGCCGGCAGGTCTATATCATCTGTCCGGCGGTAGAGGAGCGATCTGAAGAGGAACTGGCCCTCGCCGCCCGTGAGGGAGCCTCGCCGCCCATGGACCTGAAGGCGGTAAAGACCTACGCTGTCCAGCTCCAGGAGCAGGTGTTCCCCAATCTGAAGGTGGACTTCCTTCACGGCAGGATGAAGTCCCGGGAAAAGGAGGCCGTGATGGCCGCCTTCCACCGAGGAGATACCCAGGTGCTGGTATCCACCACCGTAGTCGAGGTGGGGGTGGACGTGCCCAACGCCTCTCTCATCATTGTGGAGAATGCTGACCGCTTCGGCCTCAGTCAGCTCCACCAGCTGCGGGGCCGGGTGGGCCGCGGCAGGCACCAGTCCTACTGCGTCCTCATCACCGCTACCCGTAATCCGGAGTCCATGGCCCGGCTGCGGACGCTGGCCTCCACCACAGATGGGTTTAAGATCGCGGAGGAAGACCTGAAGGCCAGGGGGCCGGGCGACTTCTTCGGCAACCGGCAGCATGGCCTGCCCCAGATGAAGATTGCTGACCTGGCTGGGGATATGAGGCTGCTGAATCTGGCCCAGGAGGCGGCGAAGCAGCTGCTGGAGGAGGACCCGGAGCTGTCTGCTCCGGAGGACCGGCCTGTGCTGGAGCGGGTGCGGCAACTCTTTGCCGCTACCCCTGATATTTTCAACTAGGAGAGATACTATGCTGACTTTTCGTAACATGACCATACAGGACCGGGACCTGGTCCTGCCCATGGTGGAGACCTTCTATCAATCGGACGCGGTGGATCACCCCGTGGAACGGGAGATCCTGGAGCGGTCCTTCCAGGCCGCTGTGGACCCCGGCGAACCCCTGCTCCGGGGAATCCTGGTGTACCAGGGCCAGGAGCCGGCAGGATATATTTATGTGACCCAGTGCTACTCCGCCGAGGTGGGGGGCAGGTGCGTTTTTATCGAGGAGATATTTTTAGCCGCCCCCTTCCGGGGACAGGGGTTAGGCAGGGAGATTATGGCCTGGCTGGAGCGGGAATACCCCGCTGCCCGGCGTTTCCGCCTGGAGGTGACCCAGATCAACCAGGGGGCTATCCGGTTATATGAGAAGAGCGGATACCAGTATCTGCGGTATGACCAGATGGTACTGGATAAGATCAAATAAAAGAGAAAGGGAGATAGAAATGAGCCACATAGAGCGAGTGAAAGAGGTGCGGGCCATTGTGGAGCCCCACTACAACTGCGGTCAGTCTATCCTGGTTCCCTTCTGTAAGGAGCTGGGCATGACTGAGGAGCAGGCCTATGCCCTGGGGGCCCACCTTGGGAAGGGAATGCGCCACGGCGGCACCTGCGGGGCCCTATCCGGCGCCCTGCTGGTGCTGGGTGCCATGGGATTTAGCGAGGAGGAGGCCGCAGCGTTTATCCAACAATTTCAGAAGCGCCGCGGGGACACCGCCTGCGGTGTGCTGATCAGCGGATTTTCTGATCCAGACAGCCAGGACCGCAAGGACTTCTGCAACGACCTGGTCCTGGAGACCGCTGCCGCTCTGGACCAATTGACTGCCCAGAAATGAACAATCAAACCACAGAGGGACGCCCATACAGGCGTCCCTCTGTGGTTTGATCTGGAAGGATGGATGAAAAAGGAATGTTAGGACGAAAGGACTTTCCCGACATTCGGAAGAGCGGCCACCGAATATCGTTAAATTTTTAACCCTTGTCCTGCAATTAATTTACCACTGGGCCCTGGAAATTGCCATCCCCAAATCCGTTATACTCAACATTACGAAAAGGTTATAATTTCTCCCGTTGCCCGCATCCAAAAACCGGAGTATAATCAGGGGGAGAAATCTTGCGCCAGGAGGTCTGCTTTGAAGGAATTGGAACAGCTTGTTATCCCGCTGCTGGTGTGGTACCGGGAAAACGCCAGGGTCCTGCCCTGGCGAAGTGATCCCACACCCTACGGGGTCTGGATCTCAGAGATTATGCTCCAGCAGACCAGGGTGGCCGCGGTATTGGACTACTATCGCCGTTTTTTGGAGGCCGCCCCTGCTGTGGCCGACCTGGCCGCCATGCCGGAGGATCAGCTGATGAAGCTGTGGCAGGGACTGGGCTATTATAGCCGGGCCAGAAATTTACAAAAGGCCGCCCGCCAGATCATGGAGACTCATGGCGGGGTATTCCCAAATACTTATGAGGAAATCCGGGCCCTGTCCGGAGTTGGGGATTATACGGCAGGAGCCATCTCATCCATTGCCTTTCACCTGCCTGTACCCGCGGTGGACGGCAACGTACTGCGGGTGGCAGCCCGCGTTTGTGGAGATAGCAGCGACATTACCACGCCCGCCATGAAGAGGAAGGTGACACAGGCGCTGGCCCAAATCATTCCTCTGGAGGCACCGGGAGATTTTAACCAGGCCATGATGGAGCTGGGGGCCACGGTCTGTCTGCCCAACGGCGCGCCACTGTGCGAGCGGTGCCCCGCCGCCCCCTTCTGTCGTGCTTTTCAGGAGGGGAGGACAGGGGAGCTGCCCGTCAAAGCCGCAAAGAAGGCACGGAAGGTGGAGGTACGGACTGTCTATCTCCTGTTCTGCCAGGGCCGGGTGGCCCTTCGCCGCCGAGGGCCAAGAGGACTGTTGGCCGGATTGTGGGAATATCCCAACGAGCTGGCGGACGGCACGGACTGGCCAGCCTCCTGGGGCCTGGATACGGTGCCGTTGGAGCGGCTGGGCGCTGGAAAGCACATCTTTACCCACATCGAGTGGCATATGACCGCCATGGGTGGGGAGCTGGGCAGCGCCGATCTGCCGGAAGGCTGGGTTTGGGCCGACCGGCGGGAACTGCGGGATATCTACGCCATACCCAATGCGTTTCAAAGCTTTGCCCAGGTCGTGGCTGACCAGTTGGGCCGGTTTTGAATTTGGGCGGAAGCTCAACCCTTGATTTTGAGAAAGAAGGTGTTCTATGCTCTGCACCCAATGCCCCCGGAGCTGCGGGGCGCTCCGTACAGACACACGGGGAGACGGACTGTGTCGGATGCCTGCTCTGCCGGTTTTGGCTCGGGCGGCTCTCCACCACTGGGAGGAGCCCCCAATCTCCGGCACCAGAGGATCGGGGACCATCTTTTTCTCCGGCTGCTCCCTGGGCTGTGTGTTCTGCCAAAATGAGAAAATCAGCCATCAGGATTTCGGAAAGCCGGTGACGATGGCCCGCCTGCGGGACATCTGTCAGGAGTTGGCGGACCAGGGGGCACACAATTTGAACTTTGTCAACCCCACCCACTACGCCCATACGCTGCGAGAGCTGCTGGAAAACTGGCGGCCGCCCATTCCCGTGGTTTGGAACTCCGGAGGGTATGATCGGGTGGATACACTCCGTTCCCTAGAGGGGTTGGTAGACATCTACCTGCCCGATCTGAAATATTTGGACAGCGGAGTGGCCGCCCGGTATTCCGGGGCGCCGGACTATCCCGAAGCAGCTGTCGCTGCCCTCCGGGAGATGGTAAGGCAGACGGGTCCCTGTCAATTTGACGGGGATGGCCTGCTGAAAAGTGGGACGATTATCCGCCACCTCATCCTGCCCGGTCAGGTGGGCGAAGCCAAGGCGGTTATGGACTGGATATCTGCGGAATTTGCGCCGGGGACGGTGCTTTTCTCGTTGATGAGCCAGTATACTCCCTGGGGGGATCTGGAACGCTATCCAGAGATCAGCCGCCGGCTACGGACCAGCGAGATGCGGGCAGCTCTGGAATATATGGAAAATCTAGGTCTGGCGGGCTTTACCCAGGAGCGAACCTCGGCTAAGGAAGAATACACCCCACCCTTTGACCTGACGGGGATATGATAAGAGAAAGGAGCATCCTATGAAGAAGCTGTGCCGGTTTTGCCTGCTTGCCGTTCTGCTGCTGGGGCTGGTCGTCCCTTCCCTGGCGGCGGGGCCTGACAAGGAGGGACCCATTGTAATCCTCCATACCAACGATGTCCATGCCAGCCTGGACCACTACCCCGCGGTGGCCGGCTATAAGAAGCGGCTTGAGGCGGAGTACGGCGCCGACCGGGTGTTTCTGGTGGATGCTGGCGATGCCATTCAGGGCGGCCCCATCGCCACACTGACCCAGGGGGCTAGTGTAGTGGACATGATGAACTTCGTGGGTTATGATCTGGCCATCCCAGGCAACCATGAGTTTGACTATGGCATGGACGTGTTTCTGGACCTGGCGCAAAATCAGGCGGAGTACCTCTACCTGTCGGAAAATTGGAAGGGAAGAGATGCGTACGCCGGATGGACCACTGTGCTGCCCGGAGCTTATATGGCCAGATGTGGGGATACAAGCATCGCCTTCGTTGGAGTCACCACACCGGAGACCCTGACCAAATCCGATCCCACCCACTTTCAGGACGGAGAGGGAAACTATGTCTACACATTTTCAGAAGGGGACGGCGGCCTGGCGCTCTATGAGGATATCCAGCAGACCGTGGATTCCCTGCGGACCGCCGGCGGAGCGGACTATGTGATCCTGCTGGCCCACTTGGGCATAGAGGGTATTACTGAGGAGTGGACCTCCGCCGCCCTGATCGCCAGCACCACTGGTATCGACGCGGTCATCGACGGGCACTCCCACGAGGTATACCAGCAGCATGCGGCCAACAGGGACGGCCAGCTTATCCCTCTGACTCAGACCGGAACAAAGCTGGCCAGCCTGGGCTGTCTGATCCTGGACCCGGATACTGGGGAGATCTCCACCCAGCTTCTGCCCTTGGAGGGGGAGGGCGTCCCGGCAGACCAGGAGACACAGATCTATCTGGACCAGTTGAGCAGCCAGTTCCAGGTCCAGCTGAATCGGGTGGTCGGCACTGCGGCCGCGGATCTGATGGCCACCGAGGCTGACCAGTGGAACTGGGCTGTCCGTGTCCGGGAAACCAATCTGGGGGACCTGGTGGCCGACGCCTACCGGACGATGATGGGCGCCGATATAGGCTTTGCTAACGGGGGCGGCATCCGGGCCAATGTCGCGGCTGGCGATATCACCTATGGGTCGCTGATCTCCGTCCAGCCCTATGGGAACGAGCTGTGCCTGGTCGAGACCACCGGGCAGGACATTCTGGATGCCCTGGAGCTGGGGGCCAGCCGCTATCCGGAAAGCAGCGGCGGCTTCCTTCAGGTGTCCGGCCTGACCTATACCCTGGATCCCTCCACTCCCTCCTCGGTGGTTCTGTCAGACAAGGGCATGTTTCAGCGGGTGGAGGGATCCTACCGGGTATCCGACGTAAAGGTGGGCGGCCAGCCCCTGGTGCTGGACCAGGTATATACTGTGGCCTCTCACAACTATATGATCAAGTCTGGAGGAGACGGCTTTTCCATGTTCCAGGACGACCGACTGCTGAAGGACTGTACCATGCTGGACAACCAGGCCCTTATCGGCTATGTGGCAGAGGAGCTGGACGGGCTGGTAGGCGCGGCCTATCAGGACCCCGCCGGACAGGACCGCATTACCATCTTGTCCGATGTGTCAGAACCAGAGCCAGTGACAGGAACACAGCCCCAGGACCGGACTTATACGGTCCAGAAAGGGGACTGCCTGTGGAGCATCGCCGCGCGGCAGTTGGGGGACGGCCGCCGCTGGCAGGAGATCTATGACCGGAATCGGGACATCCTCTCCAATCCCCACCGTATCTATGTGGGTCAGCAGCTCAGGCTGCCATAGCCGCCATGAAGCGCCGGTATTTGATTGGCGGTCCCACGGCCGCGGACAAGGCCTCCGGCCTGACACTGGGGGAAGCGGCACAGTGGCTTCAGAGATTCGATTCAAATATTAAGAAAGAGGGAGGCGCTGCCCAACGGCAGCGCCTCCCTCTCTTTTATTTATGATAGTTGGAACCCTCATTGATTTTAAAGGCCCGGTAGAGCTGCTCCAGCACCATAACCCGTGCCAAATGGTGGGGAAAGGTCATGGGGGACATGGACAGGCGCACCCAAGCCTCCGCCTTCAGGCTCTCCGCCAACCCAAAGGACCCTCCGATGACAAAGGCCAGATGCTTGGCGCTGTTGTGCTCCCAGGTTTGGACCAGGGAGGCCAGTTCCTCGCTGGACCGAAGCCTGCCCTCCACACACAGGCAGACGAGGCTGGTGTTGGGGGGGAGCTTGGAACGGATGGCCTGTCCCTCCTTCTCCAAGGCGGCATCGATCTGCCCCTGGGATGGGGACTGTGGCAGTCGCTCCTCCGGCAGCTCCAATAAAGTCAGCTTGCAGTATGGGGACAGCCGCTTTAAGTACTCAGCGCAGGCATCCTGGTAGAACCTCTCCTTCAGCCTGCCTATACAGACTAGATATATACTCAGCACAGGACAGCCTCCTCCCGGTTCAGCTGGCACACCGGCCCCATTTCGCTCCGGGGGGCCACCCACAGGGCGATGTCCCGCTCCGGGTCACAGCCCATGGCGGACAGGCGGCGGCAGACCGTCTGTCGGGCTCGGGAGGGAGTGTTATTCTCGGCGGACAAGTGGGCCAACGCCACCTGCCGGGTGCCAGACTCCACGGCCAGAGCGGCCAGTTCCGCCCCCGCCTCGTTGGACAGATGGCCCCGGTCCCCCAGGATGCGGGCCTTCAAGTGGTAAGGATACGGGCCTGAGCGGACCCAGTCCTCGTCGTGATTGGCCTCGCACACTAACAGATCGCAGCCCCGGACGGCCTGTTTCACCTGGTCGGTGACATAGCCAAGGTCGGTGCAGAGTACCACCCGATGGCCGCCGCCGGTGATAGAGTATCCTACGCTGCCCGCCGCGTCATGGGGCATGGGGAAGGACTCTATCCACAGATCCCCTAGCTGGATGCCGGTTCCAGGCTCCTGCTGTCGGATCAGGTCGTCCATGAATGGGACACGGTAGCAAAGCTGCCGTCCGGTGGGGCCGGAGGTGACAACGGGGAGCCGGAACCGCTTGGTCAGCACCTGGAGCCCGCTGATGTGGTCGTGGTGCTCATGGGTGATCAGGACGGCGGCCAGAGCTTCGGGCGCTATGCCCAATGACTTTAGCCCGGCGGTGATGCGCTTGGCCGATATCCCGGCGTCCAGCAGTACATGGGTATTTCCACAGGATACCAGGGCGGCGTTGCCGCTGGAGCCGCTGGCCAGTGTTGTAAATGTAAGCAAATCAGATCCCTCTCAAAAAATCAGGAATTAGAAATGAGGAATCAGGAATGGGACCATAGACCGGCTCCTGATTTCTAACTCCTAATTCCTGATGCGGTGCTGCTTATCCTACCTGTGGCTGGCTCTCCTCGTCAGGCACGGTGACGGTCTGGATCTCGGCGCCCACAGCGGCCAGCTTCTCCACAAGAGTTTCATAGCCCCGCTCGATATGATGGATGCTGTCGATCTCCGTGACCCCCTGTGCGGCCAGTCCGGCAATGACCATGGCGGCCCCCGCCCGCAGGTCGCAGGCATGGACCGGCGCCCCAGTCAGTGCCTCCACCCCTTCAATAACGGCTACTTTTCCATCCACCTGGATCTGGGCGCCCATGCGGCGGAACTCATCCACATAGCGGTAGCGGTTTTCCCATACTCCTTCTGTCAAAACGCTGGTCCCCCGTGCCAGGCACAGGACTGCGGCGATTTGAGGCTGCATGTCAGTGGGAAAGCCAGGATAGGGCATGGTCTTCACATTGACCCGGCTGATGGGGCCATTCCGGCGGATGAGCAGCGCGTCGTCCTGCTCCTCCACCTCTACCCCCATCTCCACCAGCTTGGCGGTGATGCAGTCCAGGTGCTTGGGGATGACGTTTTTGATCAAAACCTCGCCCCCAGCGGCAGCTACTGCGGCCATATAGGTGCCCGCCTCAATTTGGTCGGGAATGATGGAATAGGAGCCACCCCGCAGCCGCTCCACACCCCGGATCTTGATGACATCAGTACCGGCGCCCATGATGTCGGCGCCCATGGAGTTGAGAAAGTTGGCCAGGTCTACAATATGGGGCTCCTTTGCGGCGTTCTCAATCACAGTCATGCCGGCGGAAAGGACCGCAGCCAGCATAATATTCATGGTCGCGCCCACGGACACCATATCCAGGTACACCTGTCCCCCAGCCAGACGGCCGCCGCCGGGCACCTGGGCGTAGATCAGGCCGTTGCGCACGTCCACCTCGGCCCCCATGGAGACAAAGCCTTTGATGTGCTGATCAATGGGACGGCCGCCCAGATCGCAGCCGCCGGGCAGAGGTACCTCCGCCCAGCCAAAGCGGCCCAGGAGAGCCCCGACCAGATAATAGCTGGCCCGGATCTTCCGCGCCAGCTCATAGGGGACCTGACGGTTGCGGATGTGGGAGCAGTCCACATCCACAGTCGTGCGGTTGACAGTCTTTATATCCGCCCCCAGCTCCCGCAGGATCTGGAGGATCAGGGTCACATCGCTGATTTGAGGGATATTCTCAATGCGGCACACCCCATCTACCAGCAGAGCGGCGGGGATGATAGCCACAGCGGCATTTTTGGCGCCGCTGATTTCGATAGTACCGTGCAGGGGCCTTCCGCCACGGATCTGATACTTGGTCAAATATTGCACCCTCTTTTGCTCCAAATGGTGGAATTTATGGATTATACGGCCAAAACGGCCATATGTAAGTCAAAAAAAGCCCTGTATCTTCACCAGGGCGCTATAAAACAAATATATTATAGCACTATTATATCCGAGTAGCAACAGATTTTACATAGCCGGCCTCGAATTGTAAAAAAATACAGAGCGGTCTCATAAAATGGCCTTTGGGCTGTCTGATGGCGCAAAAAAAACGGTCTGTTTTTGACGAACTTGGGTCCTTACTCCCCCTTTCGCTTGGTAAACTGCTGTCGGGCCCGAGGCAGCAGGTCAGACAGTTCGGACTGCTCCTGCCGCTCCAACAAATCACCGATGAGCTGGTTAGACAGCAGAAAGCCCTGGGGCGTCAACCGCCAGCGGCCCTCCGCCGTCCGCTCCGCCCAGCCCTTATCACAAAACTGCTCCAACCGGGCCTCCAGGGGGGCGAAATCCATAAAATAGGTTCCCCGGTATTCCCACTCCTCGATGCCCTGGGCGGTACGCAGGCGGAGCATCAGATACTCCCCGCTCCGCTCCCGGCAGGGAATCAGCTCCTCGCTGTCGATGAGGCTGCCCCCGCGGAGCACACCATCAATATATCCGTCCAGGTCCCGGACAAAGGAGTAGCGCCGTCCGCCGAAGTCGGAGTGGGCCCCGGGCCCAAATCCGATATAGGGCCGGGTGAGCCAGTAGCGCAGGTTGTGCCGGGACTCCATACCGGGCTTGGCAAAATTGGAGATCTCATATTGGGGCAGACCGGCCCGCTCCAAGCGGCCCACGGTCCACAGGTACAGGTCCGCCTGGGCGTCGTCGTCGGGCAGCTGCTCCCCCGCCGCCACCCGGGCGGCCAGCCGCGTGCCCTCCTCCACCTTCAGCCCATAGCAGGACAGGTGCTGGGGAATGAGGGACAGGGCGTGTTCCACTGTGGCCTTCCAGCTGTCCATGGTCTGGCCCGGCAATCCGTAGATCAGGTCCAAGGACAGGTTTTTAAATTTAGCTTTCCTAGCCGCAGCCACCGCCTGGTCTACCTGCTGGACGGTATGGGGGCGGTGGACCGATTCCAGCTCCGCTGGGCAGGCGGACTGCATCCCTAAGGAAAGTCGGTTGAAGCCTGCCTTGCGGAGGCGACGCAGGGCCCGGACATCCACGCTGTCCGGATTGGCCTCCAGAGTGATTTCCGCGTCCTGGGTAAGCTGGAACTGCTTTTGAATGGCTCCCAGCAGTTCCCGCAGCCGCTTATCCCCAAAGAAGCTGGGGGTACCGCCGCCGAAATAGACCGTGTCCACCGGGATCCCCTGGGCCAGGGGAGCTGTCTCTTTGATGTGGGCCAGCAGTGCCTTCTGATAGCTGTCCATCCGGTCCTCTCGACCGGCCACAGAGTAGAAGTCGCAGTAGTCACATCTGCTGCGGCAAAAAGGGATGTGGATGTAAATGCCAAGACTGTCCCCTGTGGGGGCCTTGGGTTGGGTTTCTTTCTTTTTTCCAAACACGGGGCGTCCCTCCCTCTTTCTCATCAGTATTATATCGAATGTGAGCGAAAATGCAAATGGGGGAGAAAAATTTTGATCCGCAGAAGCGTGTGGACAAGCGGCAGAGGCAATAAAATCCAAAATTTACCATTCCAGGCTCCTTTCGCCCGCCTTCGACACATCTTGCCGTCTCTATGCGCTATGGTAATAAGTGAACAGCCAGAAAAAAATACCGCAGTTTCTCTCTGTATAGAAAAGTTTCTCTCTCCATATCCTGACCTTACCGACAAATGAAGGATCAGGAGGAACCTTTTATGAAACGCTTGTCCACGATTTTTCTGGCTGTCCTGCTGCTCGCCGGCCTGTTTCCCGCGGCTGCTGTGGGGGAGGATGCGGGACTATCCCTGTCCTGCCCCTCGGCCATCCTGATGGAGAAGGAGACCGGGACCATCCTCTATGAGCAAGATGCCCACCAGAAGCTGGAGCCCGCCAGTGTCACCAAGATCATGACCCTTCTGCTGGTGATGGAGGCGGTAGACAGCGGCAGGATTGCCCTGGACGACACCGTCACCGTTTCCGCCTATGCCGCTGGAATGGGCGGCTCCCAAGTCTATCTAAAGGAAGGGGAGCAGATGTCGGTGGCCGAGATGATCAAATGTGTCACCGTTGTGTCCGGCAACGACTGTGCTGTGGCTCTGGCCGAGCATCTGGCCGGCAGTGAGGGGGCCTTTGTTTCCCTGATGAACCAGCGGGCCCAGGAGCTGGGGATGGCGGACACTACCTTCCTCAACTGCACCGGGCTGCCCGCCCAGGGACATCAGACCTCCGCCCATGATATCGCTCTCATGTCTCGGGAGCTCATTCTGAACCATCCCTCCATCCGGGAGTACACCACCATCTGGATGGACTCCATCCGAAACGGCGCCTTCGGCCTGACCAACACCAACCGCCTCATCCGCTTTTACCAGGGAGCCACCGGCCTGAAGACCGGCTCCACCGACTCAGCGTTGTACTGTATGTCCGCTACCGCGGAGCGGGATGGCATGGAGCTCATCGCCGTGGTCATGAAGGCCCCCACCACCGCCCAGCGCTTTGACGATGCCAAGGCCCTGCTGGACTATGGCTTTGCCAACTATGCCCTGGTGGATGTGTACCCGGACGCCCCCCTGGCTCCGGTAGATGTGCTCCTGGGTACAGTGAAGCAGGTCCAGCCGCAGCTCAATCGTGACTGCCGCCTGCTGGTCCGCAAGGGGGAGGAGAGCCAGGTGACCACCCAGCTGACCGTGGCTCAGGACGTGGAAGCCCCTGTGGACCAGGGTCAGACTCTGGGGCAGATGGAGGTCTATGTGGGCGGGGAGCTGCGGGACACCATTCCCATCGTCTCCGCGCAACAGGTGGACAGGCTTACTGTCCCTGGCATCTTTGGCCAGCTGCTACGGCAGTTGCTCATGGCGCGCTGAACCAGGCCGGGCTTATTTGCCCGACCCTACATAGCGGCGAGAATATTGAAAGAAAATGGGAGGCTTTACCTCTATTTTACTTGACGTGGCACTACCGCTGTTGTATAATTTATATAAATATACTATCAAACTATCCGTTTAATATTGTTACTTTGGCCGATAGGCGGCAGAAGCACTTATTTTTGAGGTGAAAAAATGTTGAAATATCAGGGAAGTTTGTCTTCTTTTGACTTGTTTTTGGAATTGGAGGCATTTTCAGAGGGACGTTCCACCCATGCGTGGCGGTGTTTCGGCGCCCACCCGGCGGAGGATGAGGCCGGCAGAGAGGGCTATCTGTTCCGGGTGTGGGCCCCCAACGCCCCTAAGGTCACCATCATCGGCGACTTCAACGGCTGGGACCTGGAAGCCACCCCCATGACTAAGCTGGAGGGCGGCATCTGGGAGGCGTTTGTCCCAGGGCTGCGCCGCTATGACGCCTATCAGTATGCCATACATAAAGAGGACGGCTCCTTCGTGGGCAAAGCCGATCCTTACGGCTTCCACGCCGCTACCCGGCCCGATGTGTCTACCAAGATCTATGATCTGTGGGAGAACGCCTACCAGTGGGGCGACCAGTCCTGGCTGGAGTATCGGTCCAAATATGTCCCCTATACCGGCCCGATGAATATTTATGAATGTCACCTGGGCTCCTGGCGGCGCACCGGCGAGGGGGAGTTCCTCAGCTATCGGGATATCGCCTCCTATCTGGTACCCTATGTAAAGGAGATGGGGTTCACCCATGTGGAGCTCCTGCCGGTCACCGAGCACCCCCTGGATGCCTCCTGGGGCTATCAATGCACCGGATACTTTGCCGCTACCAGCCGCTTCGGCACCCCTGACGATCTCAAGTATCTCATTGACCAACTCCACCAGGCGGGTATCGGGGTCATCATGGACTGGGTCCCGGCCCACTTCCCACGGGATGCCTTTGGGCTATATCACTTTGACGGCACCCCCACCTATGAGTATGCCGACCCCAGGAAGGGGGAGCACCCGGACTGGGGCACCCAGGTCTTTGATTATGGGCGAAACGAGGTCCGCTCCTTCCTGTTCTCCTCGGCCATGTTCTGGCTGGAGGAGTATCACATGGACGGCCTGCGGGTAGACGCGGTGTCCTCCATGCTCTATCTGGACTACGGCCGACAGGACGGGGTCTGGATGCCCAACATCCACGGCGGCAAGGAGAACCTGGAGGCCATCGAGTTTTTCCAGCAGCTGAACACCGCCGTCTTTGCCGCCCATCCCGATGTGCTGATGATCGCCGAGGAATCCACCGCCTGGCCCAAGGTGACCAAGCCCGTCCATGACGGGGGTCTGGGGTTCAACTTCAAGTGGAACATGGGCTGGATGAACGACATCTGCCATTACATCAAGCTGGACCCCTATTTCCGGCAGTACAATCACCGGGATATCACCTTCTCCCTGATGTACGCCTTTTCTGAGAATTACATCCTCCCCCTGTCCCACGACGAGGTGGTCCATATGAAGGGCTCCTTCTTTGGCAAGATGCCGGGGGACAACCCCATGAAATTCGCCGGAGTCCGGGCCTTCTATACCTATATGCTGACCCATCCGGGGAAAAAGCTTACCTTCATGGGGGCAGAGCTGGCTCAGTGGAACGAGTGGCACTACGAGTACTCCCTGGACTGGCACCTGCTCCAGTACGAGCCCCACCGCCAGACCCAGGCATTTTTCAAAACGGCCAACAACTTCTACCTCTCCCAGCCCCCCCTGTGGGAGCAGGACGACTCCTGGCAGGGCTTCCAGTGGCTATGTGCCGATGATAATCAAGCCGACACCATTTCCTTCCTCCGGTGGGACAAAAAGGGCAACCCTTTGATTGTGGTGTGCAACTTCTCCCCGGAGCACCGGGACGGCTATCGGGTAGGCGCCCCCTTCGGCGGGCGGTGGGCCGTGGTCCTCAACACCGACGACCAGCAGTTCGGCGGCCAGGGACTGGGGGACAAGGAACCGCTTAAAACTGAGAAGGTCCCCTGCCATGACCAGCAGCAGTCCCTGGTTATCGACCTGCCTCCCATGTCGGCGGTCATCTACCGCTGTGTGCGGAAAAATCCGGCACGCAGGTCCAAGGCAGACAAAGAGGAGGGGGCAAAGGCCGAGAAGGCGGCCCCTGTCAAAGGCAAAAAAGCGCCAGCCAAAGAAAAAAAGGCTCCCACCAGGGGGAAAAAGACCCCTGCCGGGAAAAGCCCTAAGCACTGATTGGAAATTCCAGAGCTCCGCACCCTGATTTCACGTTTTCCTTCCCCCGCGCTCGAAACAGACAAGAGGTGAACAGCATGAAGAAAGAAGTTGTGGCCATGTTGCTGGCCGGCGGCCAGGGCAGCCGCCTCTACGCTCTGACCAGCCATGTAGCCAAACCTGCCGTCCCCTTTGGGGGCAAGTACCGCATCATTGATTTTCCCCTGTCCAACTGTGTCAACTCCGGCATTGATACCGTCGGTGTCCTGACCCAGTACCGTCCCCTGGAGCTGAACAGCTACATCGGCAACGGGCAGCCCTGGGACCTGGACCGGTCTGACGGCGGCGTACACATCCTCCCCCCCTATATGAGGGAGGGCGACCAGGGCACCTGGTACAAGGGTACGGCAAACGCCATTTACCAGAACATTGGCTTTCTGGACCTGTATGACCCGGAGTATGTGGTCATCCTGTCCGGTGACCACATCTATAAAATGAACTACGCCGACATGGTGGACCTGCATAAGAAGTCCGGGGCGGCCTGCACCATTTCCGTCCTGGAGGTCACGATGGAGGAGGCCACCCGCTTCGGCATCATGAATGTGGACGAAAACGACCGGATCTACGAGTTTGAGGAGAAGCCGGCCCAACCCAAGAGCAATCTGGCCTCCATGGGCATTTATGTGTTCACCTGGTCCAAGCTCCGGCAGTACCTCATTGACGACGAAGCTGACCCGGCCTCTACCAACGACTTCGGGAAGAACATCATCCCCAACATGCTCGCCGCCAACGAGGTGATGATGGCCTACCGCTTCCACGGCTACTGGAAGGATGTTGGCACCATCAATTCTCTGTGGGACGCTAACATGGATATGCTGGCCCCCCGGAACAGCATCGACCTGTATGACCCAGACTGGCCCATTTACGCCAGAACTCCCGTGAAACCTCCCCATGTCACAGGCCCCAACGCCCACATCTCCCACTCTCTGGTGACCGGCGGCAGCCGGGTGGACGGGACGGTGGAGAACTCTGTACTGTTTCACTCTGTCACTGTAGAGGAAGGAGCCAGCGTTCAGTACTCCATCCTCATGCCAGGGGCGGTGGTCCGAGCCGGAGCCCAGGTGTCTTACGCCATTGTGGCAGAGGCTGCCGTCATTGAGGCGGGCGCCGTAGTGGGCTCCGCTCCCAACGATGATCCCAAATGGGGCATCGCCGTGGTGGCCAGCGGCGTCACCGTGGGGGAACAGGCTGTGGTGTCCCCCGGCGCCATGGTTCGGGAAGCGGTGAAGGGAGGTGATCGGGCATGAATGATCTCCACGGCATTCTCTTCGCCTATCGCTCTAACGCCAATCTGGGAGAGCTGACCAGGCCCCGCAACACCTGCTCCCTGCCCTTTGGCGGGCGGTACCGCCTGATCGATTTCATGTTGTCCAGCTATGTCAACGCGGGTATCACCGACGTGGGGCTGGTGGTCCATGAGAGCTATCAGTCTTTGCTGGATCACCTGGGAACCGGGAAGGACTGGGACCTGTCCCGCAAACACGGCGGCCTGCGCATCCTGCCCCCCTTCGGATATCAGGGCAAGGGAGGCGGCGAGTATCGGGGCAACATGGAGGCTCTGGCCGGCGTAGCCGGATATCTTCAGAATATCCGCCAGGACTATGTTATCATGGGCTGGGGCGATATCGCTGTTAACCTGCCCGTGGCCCAGGTACTGGAGCAGCACATCGCCTCCGGGGCCGACGTGACTATGGTGTGTACCCCCACCCTGAAAGGGGCTCCTCAGTTTTCGGAGTATGTGGAGGTCAGCGGGGAGGGCCGGATCACGGATCTGTCCATCCATCCCACTACTGCGGACCAGGCCCTGGAGTCCCTGGAGGTGTACATCCTGTCCAAGCAGCTGCTGCTGGATATGGTAGAGTACTGTTCCGCGCACGATATCCACAGCTTCAGCCGAGGTGTCCTGCGCCCCCGGCTCAAGAGCTTGAAGATGATGCCTTACATCCACCAGGGCTATGTGGCCCGCTTCCAGTCTGTAAGCGACTACTTCCAGCACTCCATGGATCTTCTGGATCCCAAGGTCCGCGCTGACTTGTTCAACATCAGCCGCCCCATCCGCACCAAGGATCAGTCCAACCCCTCCACCTACTACGGGCCCGACGCGGTGGCGGTCCAGTCCCTGGTAGCCGACGGCTGCTATATTGAGGGCGTGGTGGAAAACTCCATCCTCTCCCGCGGCGTCATTGTAGAAAAGGGCGCCAAGGTGTCCAACAGCGTATTGATGCAGGGTACGGTGGTCAAAGCCGGAGCTTCTCTGGCCTATGTCATCGCGGACAAAAACGTGGTGATCAATGAGGACCGGATGCTCATGGGCCACGCTACATATCCCCTGGCCATCGCCAAAAATTCGGTGGTATGACCGTCTCTTTCATCCACTCCAGTTTGAATCTTTTGAAAAGAGGAATCGTCTATGAAGATCCTATTTGCCTCCTCCGAGGTTGCTCCCTTTATTAAGACCGGCGGACTGGCCGATGTGGCCGGCTCCCTGCCCCAGGCTCTGGCCCGGGAGGGCCACGAGGTCAAGGTCATCCTTCCTCTGTACGAGGGCATCGGCCAGGAGTGGCGGGAACAGATGACCTTTCTCAAATACTTCAATGTCACCCTGTCCTGGCGGCAGGTCTACTGTGGCATCTTCCAGCTGGAGCGGGAGGGGGTCGCCTACTGGTTTGTAGACAACGAATACTACTTCAAGCGTTGGCAGCTCTATGGACATTTCGACGACTGCGAGCGGTTCGCCTTCTTCTCCAGGGCTATCATCGAAACTCCGGGACAGCTGGACTGGGCCCCAGATATCATCCACTGCAACGACTGGCAGACCGCCCTCGTCCCCGTCTATCTGCTGGAGGAGAAATACCGCATCCCTCAACTGGGAGGGACCAAGAGCGTCTTTACCATTCACAACATCGAGTACCAAGGCCGCTACGGCGACCAGGTCCTTCAGGATGTCATCGGTCTGGACAAGAGCTATCTCAACGAGGGGATGCTGGCCTACCATCGGGACGTGAACCTGATGAAGGGCGCTATTATGGCCTCCAACTTCGTCACTACGGTATCCCCCACCTATGCCCAGGAGCTGCGCACTCCCTTCTACGCCCATGGGCTGGACGGGGTCATCAATCAGCAGAGCGGCAAGCTGGAGGGCATTCTAAACGGCATCGATGTGGACCTCTACGATCCAGCCACCAACCCTGGCCTTGCCGCCAACTTTACCCCCCGCGCCTTGGTCAAGGGCAAGAACCAGTGTAAGCAGGCCCTGCAGCAGGCCGTTGGCCTTCAGGAGAATCCTGATGTGCCCATCATCGCCTGCGTGTCCCGTCTGGTTGGCCACAAGGGCTTCTCCCTGGTGACAGACTCCCTTCAGGAGATCATGGGCCTGGACGTGCAGATGGTGGTGCTTGGCACCGGCGACTGGCAGTATGAGGAGGCGTTCCGCCACGCTCAGAGTCAGTACCCCGGCCGCTTCGCCGCCCAACTGACCTATTCCGCCCCTCTGTCCACCATGATCTATGCCGGAGCCGACCTGTTCCTGATGCCCTCGGTCTCCGAACCCTGCGGCCTGTCTCAGATGATCGCCATGCGCTTCGGCACCATCCCTGTGGTTCGGGAGACTGGCGGCCTGAAGGACACCGTTGTCCCCTACAACAAGTTTGATGGGACCGGCCGTGGCTTCACTTTTGCCAACATCAACGCGGGGGACATGGTCTGGGTGCTGCGGGAGGCCGTAGACCTCTACCACAGCAACAAAAAGGCCTGGCGGGCTCTGCAAAGAGAGGGAATGACTGCCGACTTCTCCTGGGACAACTCGGCCAGGCAGTATCTGGACATCTATCAGCGCATCCTCGGCTGACAGCTCTGTCTGACATAATCAGAGGGCCCCGGACGATGTGTATAGCGTCCGGGGCCCATCGATTTTTACAAGGCATCTTTTCTTATGAAAAATGTTGAGAAATCCCCGGAAACGCCCATATCTTGGGCGTTTCTGCCCATTGACGCTCCTGCCCAAACCTGATACAATGGCTGGGCAAAGACCGCTTTTTGCAATTTTTCCTGCGTGCGGAAGCACCGATTTTGATATTACAGGAGGCTCTCTATGGCAGAATATACCAAGGCCCAGCTCACCGAGATGATTATCGGTAAGCTCCAGCGCAACTTCGGCCGCACTGTGGAAGAGGCCACCCCCAACCATATGTTCAAGGCCTGTGCCCTAGTCCTCCGGGACATCATGTCCCGCCATCAAATCGAAACGGGCAACCAGGTGTGGGAGGGGCAGCGGCGTCAGGTCCACTACCTGTCCCTGGAGTTCCTCATGGGCCGCTCTCTGGAGAAGAACGCCTATAACTTGGGGCTGCTGAATACACTCAAGGAGACGCTGGAGGGACTGGGCTTCTCCGCCGCCGATCTATTTGAGCAGGAACCCGATGCCGGCCTGGGCAACGGCGGCCTGGGCCGTCTGGCCGCCTGCTACCTGGACTCCATGACCACCCTGGAGATCCCCGCCACCGGCTACTCCATCTGCTACGAGCTGGGCATCTTCAAGCAGAAGATCATCGACGGCAAGCAGGTAGAGCTGGCGGACAACTGGCTAGGTCTGGGGGACGCCTGGCTCATCCCCAAGCTGGATGAGACGGAGGAGGTCCGCTTCGGCGGAAAGATTGAGGACCGATGGGATGAAAACGGCGTCAACCACCCTGAACATGTGGGCTATACCGCCGTGCTGGCCATTCCCCGGGACATGGAGATCGCCGGCTACCAGACCCGGCATACCAACACCCTGCGCCTGTGGGACGCCAAGAGTCCGGTCCCGGTGGATATGTCCCTCTACTCCCGGGGCGAGTATCTCAAGGCTGTGGAGCAGCAGGCCATGGCGGAGGTCATCGCTAAGGTCCTCTACCCCGACGACAACCACTACGAGGGGAAATCCCTGCGCCTGAAGCAGCAGTATTTCTTTGTATCCGCCACGGTCCAGTCCATTGTCCGCAAGCACCGGGCCCAGTATGGCACCCTCCACAATTTCCATGAAAAGCATGTCATCCAGATCAACGACACCCATCCCACCCTGGTCATCCCGGAGCTAATGCGCATCCTGTTGGACCAGGAGGGCTATTCCTGGGACGAGGCATGGCATATTGTCACCCATACCGTGTGCTACACCAACCATACCGTCTTGGCCGAAGCTCTGGAGCGGTGGCCCCAGGCCTTGATTGAGAGCCTGCTCCCCCGTGTGTGGCAGATCCTGAAGGAGATCGCCCACCGCTACCAGGGGGAACTGGAGCGGCGCTACGGCAGCGACCAGGGCAAGATCGCCCACATGGCCATCATCTGGGGGGGCGAGGTGCGCATGGCCAACCTGTGCGTCTGTGCCTGCCAGTATATCAACGGCGTTTCCGCCCTCCACTCCGATATCCTGAAACGGGAGGTATTCCATGACGCCTATCTGGCCGCCCCGGGTAAGTTCAAGAATGTGACCAACGGCATTGACCACCGCCGCTGGCTGTCTCAAATTAACCCCAAGTTGGACGCCCTGATCCGGGACTGCTCCGGAGGAGACGAGTACCTCATCCACCCGGAGGCCATTCGGAAGTTGGAGAACTGCAAGGACGACAAGTCCGTGCTGAAGCAGCTGGAGGCCATCAAAGGGGAGAACAAACGCCGCTTTGCCGCCTATGTGGCACGGGAATCCGGCATTATCCTGAACACCGACGCCATCTTCGATGTCCAGGTCAAGCGCCTCCACGAGTATAAGCGACAACTGCTCAATGTCCTCCACATCGTCTATCTGTATCAGCAGTTGCGGGATAATCCCAACATGGATTTCACCCCCCAGACCTTCCTCTTTGGCGCCAAGGCGGCTCCCGGCTACCATGTGGCCAAAGAGATCATCCAGCTCATCAACTCCCTGGCAGCCCAAATCAGCAGGGACCCGGTCTGCAAGGATAAGCTTCAGGTGGTTTTCCTGGAGAACTACCGGGTGTCCCTGGCGGAGAAGCTGATGCCCGCCAGTGAGCTGTCCGAGCAGATCTCCACCGCCGGTAAGGAGGCCAGCGGCACCGGCAACATGAAATTCATGATGAACGGCGCACTGACCATCGGTACTCTGGATGGCGCCAATGTGGAGATGCATCAGCAGTTGGGGGACGAAAATATTTTCCTCTTCGGCCTGACCGCCGAGCAGGTGAACCAGCGCAAGCGGGAGGGCTACCGCTCCCTGGACCTCTACCAGCGGGACCATGGGCTGAAGCGGGTCATTGACCAGATTGCCGCCGGCTTTGACGACCATGTGTCGTATAGCAGCATCACCGACCGCCTCCTCTTTGGCGTTGGGGGCTCTATGGCGGACGAATATATGCTGCTGGCCGATTTCTCTAGCTACTGCCAGGCTCACAAGCGGGCGCTGGAGGCCTATGCCGACCGCCAGCGATGGAATCAGATGTCCCTCATCAACATCGCCCGTTCCGGCCTCTTTGCTGCCGACAGGTCAATCAGCGACTACGCCAGAGAGATCTGGCATGTTCCTGTCCGAAAATAATGGGAAAAGCGGGCCCGGAGGGCCCGCTTTTCCATCCTTCCCCCTTGCAAAAACAGGGGAAAGGCACTACAATAGGGGAGAAGGAGGTGGGCCATGTATCTTACAGACTACCACACGCACTCCTGCTGTTCACCGGACAGCACCGCCCGGCTGGAGGACATGGTCCGGGCGGCACGCAGGGCCGGCCTCCGGGAGCTGTGCACCACCGACCACTGTGACCTGCAGGACGAAAACGGAGCTCCTCTGGGCGGCTGGGACTGGACGCCCATCTTGGACCAATACTGGCGGGCCCGTGACAAAGGCGGCAGCGAGGTGAAGGTGCTGCTGGGCCTCGAGCTGGGCGGGGCCTATACGGACCCCGGCCGGGCTGAGGCTCTTGTGGCCGCCGCCCCCCTGGATTTTGTCATCGGCTCCATCCACAATCTGAGCCCAGAGGCGGGAGGTCGAGATTTTTTCTATTTGGACTACCGCTCCGAGGAGTCGTGCTACACCACGCTGGATGACTATTTCGCCAGTATGCTGGCTCTGACCCGGCTGGACTGCTACGACGCCCTGGGCCATATTATCTATCCCCTCCGCTATATGAACGGCAGAGCAGGCTGGCACATCACCTTGGACCGGTATGGGGACCAGCTGGACCAGCTGCTCCGTGCCGTCATCCAAAACGGGAAGGCAATCGAGGTCAACACCCACGGCGGCCGGGAGGTGGAGGATTGGCGCCCCATCCTTAGACATTACCATCAGTTGGGGGGCGAGTTGGTCACTACCGGCTCTGACGCCCACTCCCCCGGAAATGTGGGACGCGGCATCTCCCAGGCTGTGGCCCTCCTTCGTGAAACAGGATTCCATCGCTTTGCCGTCTATCGGAAGCGGCGGCCTGAATGGATCAAACTATAAGAATTGGAGGATATTTATTATGATCGCAATCGCATCTGACCATGGCGGCTATAATTTGAAGGAGCATATCAAGGCCTATCTGGTAGCCAAGGGCATCTCCTGCCAGGACTTCGGTACAGACAGTACCGCCAGCTGTGACTACCCTGTATTTGGCAAGGCCGCTGCCGAAGCTGTGGCTTCCGGCGCCTGTGAGAAGGGGATTGTCATCTGCACCACCGGCATCGGCATCTCCATCACCGCCAACAAGGTGAAGGGAATTCGCTGCGCCCTGTGCGCCGATCCCCTGTCCGCCGAGTTGACCCGCCGCCACAACAACGCCAATATGCTGGCGATGGGCGCGGGGATGATTGGGCCCAACTTGGCCGAGCGCATCGTAGACGTGTTTTTGACCACGGACTTTGAGGGAGGGCGCCACGCCCGCCGCGTGTCCCAAATCATGGATATGGAGAAATAAAGGGCAAGGACCTGGGGGCGTGGCCTCCAGGTCCCTTTTATGGGAAGAGACCCGATGGCAGACTCTCTTTGAACAGAATTGTATTATAATTTCCAAAAAATGTATGAAACCGTCCCACTTCGGGGCGGTTTTTGTGTTAGATAGAAGGGGTCACGCTGCGGCTCCGGCCCGACTAACCGGTCATGCAGGGCGTGACAACCCAAAGCGGGAGAAAAAGGTGTACCCCGCAAAAGCCACATCCCTGATCTTAATCATTAAAGGAGGAACCATCATGTCAACCAACAAGACGCAGCATTACCAGCTCAACCAATGGGAGGCGGAGGATAAGGTGCTCCGTATGGAGTTCAATGAGGACAACCAAAAAATCGATACAGCTCTTTTTGGGAAAGCCAGCCGGGAAGCCATGGACCAGCTGACACAGAAGGCCGCTGTTCTCGCAGCGGATATGGCCGGAAAAGGAAACTGTCAGGTAGTGGCGGGGAGCTATGTAGGGACCGGAGGCGCCGGAGCCAGTGCCCCAAACCGCCTGACCTTCCAGCGAAGACCGATGCTTCTTTACGTCTATGGCAGCTGGCGGTTGCTCTGCGGCCGCGGGGAAACCTCTGCGGCGGCCCAATCTACGGTCAACAATGACCGGACAAACACGGTAACATGGGAGGAGCGGGCCATATCCTGGTATAATGATGAGGGCAAGGCATCGCCCCAGCTAAACGACGCGGGCAAGACCTATCACTATCTAGCCCTTCTGGAAATGGAATGAAAGAAGGACCCCGGAGCTCTGGCTCCGGGGTCCTTTGGGGTTGCGGAAAAGAAATTACTTGGTCAGATAGACGATAACGAACTCGTTGTCATCCTCGTCCAGCTGGATTAGAGTGACGTTGTCAAAACCGTCCTTGGTTACGCGGTTCTCGATGGAGCCGGCGCCAATGGACTTGACGGTGGTGCCGTCGATGGTGTAGACCTTCACGTCATCAGCCAGCAGGTAACTCTCGTCGTCCAGAGTCAGGGTGCCGTCCTCGTAGTCGACAGTGGACACAGACTCTTCGGTCTTCACCAGATCGCCGTCAACGTTCTTCTCAAACTCGGCATAGAGGTCGTCCTCGTAGCTCTTGATCTGGTACAGGCCAACCTCCAGATCATCCTTACGGGTCAGCAGGGTGGTCTTCTCGCCGTCCATGAAGACATCGTACTCATAGTACTCCTCGTCGTCCTCGTCCAGACCCACAGCGTAGTTGTCGGACAGGACATAGACCAGCTCGTCAGCGCTGGTGCTGGCGGAGCCCTCGTTCTCGGAGTACACAACGACCAGACGGCCGCCGTCGAAGATGTAGTATACGTTGCCGGCCTCAACCTCGGGGGCGTTCTTCACGCCGGTGTAAACCTTATCCTTAGCGATGAACAGAGTGGAAGAGTTACCAGTCTTGGTAACGCCGGAGATGGGCTTGGCGACGTTATCCACGGTGGCACTCTCGGCCTTATTCTGATCGTCCACCAGCTTCAGCTCATACTCGCCGTTCTTCTTCTCCTTGAAGGTGTAGAACTTCTTGGCATCCTCAGACTTATCCCAGGTGAAGTCATCGTCGTTGTCCAACTCGGACACGGTGATAGTCTTGGAGGTGCCGTCCATAAACAGGGCCTTGGCGATGTTGTCGAAGCCGCTCTCGCCAACTTCCTTCACGAAGATATAGTCGTCAACATTGACCTCGTCGTTGGCAGCCTTGGCGCCAATCACAAAGCCGTTCTCGTCCAGGAAGAAGTCATACTCGTCGCCGGCGTTGATCTCGACATTGTTGTAGCCGGAGGCCAGGGTGTACTTGGTGCCGTCCAGAGTGAAGCTGCCGTTGTAGCCATTCTCCATATCGTCAGTGATCTTGACGGTCTTGACGGTGCCGCTGACGGTCTCTACGTCAGACACGGCCAGCACATCGTTATCGTCGTTCACGTCGGCGGCCTCAATGAAGATGACGAAGTAGTCGTCCACGTCATAACGCTTGGACAGGCGGTCGAACCAGTCGTCGTCATCCTTGCTGTTGTCCTCAACCGTGAAAGAAACGGCCTCGTCGTCATTATTCAGCCAGGGGTTGTAGACGTCCATGGTGACATCCTCGTCGTCCATGTCGGTCACCTGAGCCAGGTAGCCCTGGAGCAGGACAATCCGGTCGATCTTCTTGTCGTCATCTTCAGCAGCGTACAGCTCAATGACGGTGCCCTTGTACTTGCGGGCGGCCAAGTCTGCGACGCTGTCCAGCCCGGTCTCATCAGAGCCGTTGACATAGATGGTGGCACCGTCGAAGTCGTAGCCGTCCTTCTCCAAGTCCTTTACCTCGTCCTTGTCAAAGTCCTTGACATAGGTCATGACGGGCTCCTCACCAGCGTACTTGCCGATCTCGTCGCCCTCGTAGGACCAGATGACAGCGGGACGGCCGAAGTCGTCGTGGTCGTCGGCTTTCTTCTTCAGCTCGCCGGCGAACAGGTCCTCGCCCAGCTCGGCGGAGTACTTCTTGCTGTCGTCATCTTTCTTGCCATTGATGGCGTTATAACGGTTGCCGGACTTGTACAGGTCGCTGTACTCAGCGGAGCCCAGGTACACAGTGGTGCCATCAGGGGTGACCACCTTGCCGGGCTCACGGCCCACGATGACCTGAGTGGCCTCCAGGGTGTTCAGAGCCAGCTGGGCCACGTCGTTCCGGGTCATGGCCTCAATAGCGGCCACATCCACGTCGTTGTACAGGTCGATCTGGTTAGCCTGACGGATGGTGGACAGCTGCCAGTCATCGCCGAAGTCGGACTGATACTGGAAGTAGCCCAGAGCCTTCAGCATCATCAGAGCGGCCTGAGCAGCAGTGACGGAGTCGCTGCCGCCAAAGGTCTTGGCGTCATAGCCGGAGATAATGCCGTGGGTCCAGCAGGCGGCCACATAGGGCTCAGCCCAGGCGGGCACATCGGTAAAGGGGGCGGTGCCAGCGTAGTTGGACACCTTGTAGTCCAGCATGTTGGACATGATGACGGCCATCTCGTTGCGGGTGACGTTGGCGTCGGGGTTGAACTTGCCGTTCTCGTCGCCGGTCATAACACCGACGGCCTGGAGAACTTCGATGGCTTCCTGATTGTTCTTGGAAGACACATCGACGTAGCTCGCTCCGGAACCGACTACCATCAGGCCCATGACCATGACGGAAGCCAGAGCCAGGCTAAGAGCCCGTTTCAGGTTTCTCATTCGGGATTCCTCCTTAAATTTTTTCGGGGACTTTTCTGACAAAATCCCCATTTTTTCGAGGCTTTGAGGACTTTTTATGGCATCAGCCCTGTATAACGCCCCTTGCAAAGCAAAAAAGGTGAGGAAAACCCGCTAAGAGCAAATAAAAAAGGGGGCTTTTTCAAAGAAAAAGTGCCCTTGGTAGACATCTGGTAGACACCCAGAAAATGGAAAAGCGGGAAAGCCCTGTTTCCCAGCACTTTCCCGCTTTTTTTGGTAGACATTTGGTAGACATGGTCAAGCAATAAAAAACGGAGAAATTTCCGGGGAAAGGGAATTGACAAATCCGACAGAATAGAGTATGATTGTGAACAATCATCATAAACGCGATGAACGGGATAGTAGGCTTGTCTGGATGCGAAGAGAGGGCGCGGTCGGTGTAAGCGCTCGTGAAGGACCTCCCCCGAAGCTCGCCCGTGAGCAGTCCTTCTGAACTGGCGGCGTGCCATAGTAGGTTGGAACGGTTCTCCCACCGTTATTGGGGAAATGAGCGCATAACCAGTCAAAGGTTATGAATTTAGGTGGTACCACGGAGCATCCGGCTTCGTCCTATCTGTATGGATAGGACGAAGCCGTTTTTGTTTTTTTGATCCAAAGCACACCAATGGAGGTGAAGTTCCATGAATGGAGCGCACGCGTTGATTGAAAGCCTGCTGCGTGAGCAGGTAGACCATATTTTTGGCTACGCCGGAGCCACCATCTGCCCGGTGGTAGACGCCCTAAAGGAACATCCGGAGATCGGCTATACCCTGGTGCGGACGGAGCAGAACGCCGGCCATATGGCCTCCGGCTATGCCAGGGTCAGCGGCAAGGTAGGAGTATGCATGGTCACCTCCGGTCCCGGGGCCACCAACCTGATTACTGGTATCGCTACAGCCTACATGGATTCTATCCCCATGGTGGCTATCACCGGACAGGTGCCCAGCCATCTTCTGGGCCGAGATATCTTCCAGGAGGTGGATATCACCGGTGCCGTGGCGCCCTTCTCCAAGCACAGCTATCTGGTGAAAAACGCCAACGACATTCCCCGGGTGGTCCGAGAGGCCTTCCATATCGCCTCCACTGGTCGTCCGGGCCCGGTCCTCATTGATATTCCTATCGATGTCCAGGAGCAGACGTTAAAGAAGTTTGACTGGCCCGAGGAGGTCAATATCCGGGGGTACAAGCCCAGCGTCAAAGGAAATGACCTCCAAATTAAGCGTGTAGTGGAAACCATCGCCAAGGCCCGCCAGCCTCTGATTTGCGCTGGCGGCGGTGTGTGGCTGGCCGACGCACAGGAGGAGCTGCTGGAGCTGGCGGAGACCGCCAATATCCCGGTTGTCAAGACCATGATGGGCATTGGCCTGATGCCCACGGACCACCCACTCAACCTGGGCATGATCGGAGCCCACGGCAACCACTGCGCCAACAAAGCCCTGGCAAAGTCCGACCTGCTCATCATGGTGGGCACTCGGGCTGCCGACCGGGCCATCATCTCCCCCGACGAGATACAGCGCAGGATGGCCACCATTCATATCGACGTGGATCCGGCGGAGATCGGGAAAAATATGCAGGCCGCCGTCCCCCTGGTAGGCAACGTGAAGGTCATCCTTCGCCAGATCCTGGATATGGGTGTTTCCAGCACCGATTCTGCCGACTGGCTGGCCATGCTTCGGGACTACCGGAAGGCCGAGTTGAGCCGGGTCTTTCCCAAGCGTCCCGGTTCTGTGTTCCCTGGTACTGCCATCCGTAGGCTGGGGGCCAAGCTGGATGAGGACGCCGTGGTGTGCGTGGATGTAGGCCAGAATCAGATCTTTACCTGTAAGTATTTTCCCCAAAAGCACGGCCGACTGCTGACCAGTGGCGGCCTGGGGACCATGGGCTACGCCCTCCCCGCCGCGATTGGCGTCAAGGTGGCGAAGCCGGGCAGGCAGACCGTCGTTGTCTGTGGAGACGGCTCTTTCCAGATGGCCATGAACGAACTGGCCGCCATACGGTGCGCTGATTTGGATATCAAGATCCTTGTGTTTCAGAACCATACCCTGGGTTTGGTCCACCAGATCCAGAAATCAGTTCCTTATCATGGCCCCTTTGGGGTGGATTTGGACGGTTCCCCGGACTTTGCCGCCATTGCCGCCGCTTACGGGATCCCCAGCATTATGGTCCGCGAGGAGGAAGAACTGGACGAGGCCATCGAGCGCTTTCTGTCCACCAAAGGCGCCTGCCTGATGCTCTGTGAAGTCCACCCCGACGTGGGCACCAACGATTAAAGGAGGGGGACCAGATGAAACAGACAATCTCCGTGCTGGTGGAGAACCAGGCGGGCGCTCTAAACCGTATTACTGGGTTGTTTGCCCGCCGAGCCTTCAACATCGAATCCCTGGCCGTGGGTGTCACCGACGACCCTACCATCTCCCGTATCACAATCATCGTGGATAGCGGCAACAGCGTGGTGGAGCAGGTGGAAAAGCAGCTCAACAAACTCATCGAGGTCATCAAGGTCCGCACTTTGGAGGAGACCAACTTGATTGGCCGGGAGCTGATGATCTTAAAGGTAAACGCCAACAATAAAACCCGGCAGGATATTATGACCATCTGTTCCATCTACGGGGCTAAGGTGGATGATATCTCTCCTACCTCTATGACTCTGGAACTGTCCGACACGCCGGATCGTCTGGATACCTTCCAGGCCATGATGCGGCCCTTCTCCATTTTGGAGGTTGCCCGTACCGGCGTCATCGCCGTGCAGAAGGGCGGAGGGAAAATTTGAGCGCGGAGCTTGGAGCGGAGCGGCGAATACAAACCAGGGCAGGCGAAGTCCGGCCGTTTGTGTCCAGAGCCGCAGCGAGAGCGCCCAGACCGCATGCGCAAAGCGCAGCGTAACATCACACTTCTATCTCACCCAAAGGGGGTCAGCCGTTTTGAAAGTACGCGCCACTCAGGCCATCATGGAGTGTCTGCTGGAGCAGGAGGTGGACACTGTTTTCGGATATCCAGGTGGAACGATCCTGAATCTCTATGATGAGCTGTATAACTATCAGGATAGGATCCACCATATCTTGACCGCCCATGAGCAGGGGGCTGCTCACGCCGCCGACGGCTATGCCCGTTCCACCGGGAAAGTGGGGGTCTGTTTCGCTACCAGCGGCCCTGGCGCCACAAATCTGGTCACCGGGATTGCCACCGCCTATATGGACTCTTCTCCCATTGTGTTCATCACCTGCAATGTGACGGAGCAGACGCTGGGGAAGGACGCCTTTCAGGAGGTGGACATTACCGGCATCGCTATGCCTATTACCAAAGCCACCTATCTGGTCCGGGACGCCCAGACCATCCCGGACGTGATGCGTCAGGCATTTGCCGTGGCGGCCACCGGCCGGCCCGGCCCGGTGCTCATCGATTTCCTGAAGAATGTTACGTTTCCCAGTGTGGAGATCGACTATGAGTTTGTCCCTTGGAGCAGGAACCGCTCCTGCAGCTCCATTCAGTCCCTGGCCACCAGCCACGAGCTGAAGGCTCCAGAGCCCAACAAAGGGGACATTGATACCCTGGTGGAGATGATTGCCCAGTCCAGGCGGCCGCTGCTCATCTGCGGCGGCGGTGTGGTCCGGGGCCGTGCCCACCGGCAGTTCCAGGAGTTTGCCGAGAAGCTGGACGCTCCGGTGGCCATCACTGTTATGGGGGGCGGCGGCTTCCCGGGCGGACATCCGCTGACGACAGGGATGATTGGGATGCACGGCTCTCAGGCATCCAATGTGGCGTGCAATGAGTGTGACCTGCTCATCGCCGTGGGCTGCCGCTTCTCAGACCGGGTGGCGCTCCAGCCGGAGACCTTTGCCAGCCAGGCCAAGGTCGTCCAGATTGACATTGACCGGTCTGAGATTGACAAAAATGTCCTCACGGACCACCACATCATCGGTTCAGCCCGGCGGGTGTTGGAGATGCTCAACGCCAAGCTGCCCCAGTACAGCCATCCGGAATGGAAGGAGCAGGTCCTGCCTCTGCGGGTCCCCTCGGTGGTGGAAACGGGAGATAAGCTTACCCCCAAGCAGGTGCTGGAGACCATCCGGCGTCTGGCGCCCCAGGATACCATCGTGGCCACCGATGTGGGCCAGCATCAGATGTGGTCCATTCAGCACTTCCATTTTGACTATCCTGGGCAGCTGCTGACCAGCGGCGGTTTCGGGACCATGGGGTTCGGCCTGGGAGCGGCCATCGGGGCCAAGCTGGGCAACCCGGACAAGGTGGTGGTCCATACCACCGGAGACGGCTGCTTCCGCATGAACTGCCATGAGCTGGCTACGGTAGAACATTACCACCTGCCTATCATTACAGTAGTGTTCAATAACGGCACCCTGGGTATGGTTCGCCAGTGGCAGAATCTGATCTACCATCAGCGGTACTCGGAGACCACCTTGGACCGAGGCCCGGACTTTGTCAAGTTGGCCGAGGCCTATGGACTGAAGGGCTTCCGGGTAACCAGTATGGCGGAGATGGAGGCGGCCTTCCAGGAAGCGCTGACCGCTGGCCGCGGCTGTGTCATCGACTGCCGCCTGGATATGGATGAGATGGTCCGGCCCATGGTAGCCGGCGGCGCCCATATCACTGACTTCTTACTCAAATAAGGGGGCTAGGGGGATATGAAACGGGAATTTGATCCAGAAAAAAAGCTGTATACCCTGGCCATCCTGGTCCAGGACATCCCCGGCGTATTGAGCCAGGTGGCCCGGTTGTTTGCCCGTAAGGGGTATAACATCGAGTCCATTGTCACCGGCGGAACCGACCGGCCCAACACCGCCCGCCTGGCGATCAGCATTCTGGCGGACGAGCTGATGATAAACCAGATTGCCGACCAGTGCCGTAAGCTTATCCCTGTGCTGGCGGTAAAGATCTTGGACGAGGCCACCTCTATCCAGAGGGAATTTTCTCTCATCAAAGTCCGGGCCACGGACCGCAATTCCAGGGATGAGGTCATTCAAATGGCCAACATCTTCCGGGCCAACATCATCGATGTGGGCCGGGACACCCTGACAGTAGCTATCTTCGGTGACCGGTCCAAGACCAGGGCACTCACAGACCTGCTGGCCGACTTCGGCATTCTGGAGATCGCAAAGACGGGTACTCTCGCCATCGAAAGAGGGCGTAGCACTATATATGATGACAACAAACTGAAGGAGGAATACAACTATGGCAAAAATGTACTATGAGAAGGACTGTGATCTGAGCTATCTGGACGGGAAAAAGATTGCCATTATCGGATACGGTTCCCAGGGCCACGCCCACGCCATGAATCTGAAGGACTCCGGCTGTGATGTCTGCGTCGGCCTGCGCCAGGGCTCCAAGAACTGGGCCAACGCTGAGAAGGCCGGCCTGCAGGTCAAGACAGTGGAGGAGGCCGCCCAGTGGGGCGATATCGTCATGATCCTGATCAATGACGAGGTCCAGGCCGAGGTCTATAAAAAGTCCATCGCCCCCAACCTGTCCTCCGGCAATATGCTGATGTTTGCCCACGGCTTCAATATCCGCTATCAGCAGATCGTTCCCCCCGCCGACGTAGACGTGGTTATGATCGCCCCCAAGGGCCCCGGTCACACCGTCCGCTCCACCTATGTCAACGGCAAGGGCGTGCCCTGCCTGATCGCCGTAGAGCAGAACGCCACCGGCGACGCCTATAAGCTGGGACTGGCCTATGCCGCCGGCATCGGCGGCGCCCGGGGCGGCGTGATGGAAACCACCTTCCACGATGAGACTGAGACCGACCTGTTCGGTGAGCAGGCCATTCTGTGCGGCGGCGTGGTGGAGCTGATGAAGCTGGGCTTTGAAACTCTTGTCGAGGCCGGCTACGAGCCCGAGAACGCCTATTTTGAGTGCATCCACGAGATGAAGCTTATCATCGACCTGATCAACAAGGGCGGCGTGGCGGCCATGAACTACTCTATCTCCGACACCGCAGAGTATGGCGAGTATGTGTCCGGTCCCCGTGTCCTGCCCTATGAGGAGACCAAGAAGAACATGAAGGCAGTTCTGAAGGACATCCAGGACGGCACCTTTGCCGGTAAGTGGATCGCCGAGAACAAGAACGGCCGCACCTTCTTCAACTCCATGCGGGCCAATCTGGCCAAGCACCAGATGGAAACCGTGGGCGCCGAGCTGCGGAAGAATATGATCTGGGGCGGGGACACCGATTTGGATACTGCTTCCAACTAAATACTGCTCCGCATCAAAATTCAGGCCCCCCGGCATAAGCCGGGGGGCCTGCTTAGTTAAGACATGAGCTCAAGGAGCTTTTTGACCACCAAAATACCGTCCAAGATCCCCGCTGCGAGCAGTACCGGCACAATCCAGCCTTTCGGCCGATCTACGATCAAAGCGCCGAAACATTCAATCAAAAGTGATGTGTAGAATATGAGGCTTACTGCCTTCATACTGAAAAAAATCCCGGCTGCTATCATGATTACGAGAACAGTGACGCGGTAGCGGTAACGGTACTTTTTACGGTCCATATCCGAGCCCTCCTGACATCAGCAGTCGTATCCGCCTTAAATGGGTTCCATGGCGTAAGCTGGGGGTTCCCTCTATTTTTTTAGGGCTGGTGATAACTCCCGAAGCAGAGCGACGAAGGATAAAATGATAAGGGGGAGATAAACCAGGGCCCGAACATAATGCTTCTTTTTTATTGTACAGATACACCCAATGCTCCCATAAAGAAAGATGCCAAAACAATAAATACAGATAGCATACGTAATACCTGCAAATAAGAGGGCGATCAGGGAGGAACACAAGGCTAGTATCAAAATATATTTATCTATGTTCCGATCAGATCCCATTTTTACCAGTCCTCCAATGGTGCGCTGGTATTTTGGTGCGGCCTATGCCCAAGCACCTGTGACATCAGCGGCCGTATCCATCTTGAACTGCTCCCCTGGCAACACCGGAGGTTCTAGTTTTTCAATTACTCGGATAAGAGTCCAACAAATTCCCGGACGGTGAACACGCTGCCCAAAACCACCATGACGAGCAGCATCAGGGCGAGCCAGCGATTCCGCCGAAATTTGATCAAACAGACGATGCCTTCTATCAAGATTGAGAGGGAGAACACAAAGCTTCCCACCTCCGGACCGTAAAGAAATGCGGCTGCTGTCATGACCGACAAGCCAGCAATCTCATATTTCATAGAATCCATCCCCGATCCCTCCCTCACTGCCGGCAGCGGTCGTATCAGTCTTGAAGTGGGTCCCCCGGTTTCTTTGGCGAATAGGTAGCGTGGCAGGCTTCCCCAGCTAGTTCGCTGTTCTGGGTAGCAAATGTGAAATAAGTGCCCGGAATATATTGGGATTTAACCCGGCATTGTAGATGTATTACTGGCTTTATATTACTGAAATTTGTTCGGTATGTAAATAAGCTCTAGAATATAAAAACAGCTAAAATTTTGGCGTGCGTTTTGACGTTACATGAGAGATGGCACAGCCCTCCCGGCCTGCCGGGAGGGCTGTGCCTTTCTCACCAGAGAGCGTCTACCTGGGTGCCGGTATAGTACCAGGTCAGGATGTCTGTAAAATTTTTCCCCTCCTTGGCCATGGCGTTGGCTCCATACTGGCTCATGCCTACCCCGTGGCCGTAGCCGGTAACGTCAAAGGTGAAATTTTCCCCGTCCCAGACTACAGTAAAGGCGGCGGACCGGAGGGACAGCATGGACCGGACCTGGCCGCCGGTGAGGGTAAGGCCGCCAAAGGGGATGGAGGTGACGGTGCCGCCCTCGTCCCGGACGGCCTGACCAAACCAACTGGAGGGCTCCCCGGACAGATCCGCTCCGGGGTAGGCGGCCAAAGCCGCCTCTTGGACCTGCTGAGAGGAGAGAACGACCTGGCTGTGGTAGTTGGGGACCTCATCCCCCTCTGGGCTGTCCACGCTTTTCAGATAGTCCACACTGTTGCCCCACACCGCCACAGCGTCCACGGTCCGGCCGGCGGCGGAGGAGAAGAACAGTGCCTGAATGGGCTGCCCCTCATAGAGGATACCCAGCCCGTCGGTCCCCTCCACCGCCTGGGAAATCTTTTCCTCATACTCCTGGGCGTTTAGTCCCCAGCGGGCCAGGGCCGCCTCCCGCTCGATATAGGCCTGACAGCAGGTGCTGTCTTCACAGATATCCGCTCCCGGGTGCTTGTCAGAGCCGGAGTTCTGCCTGACTACCGTATAGGTTCGCGCGGCGCAGGCTTGGGCTTTCAGGGCCTCTAGTTCAAAGGAGGCCGGCATTTCAGCCGCCACTACCCCCCACAGGTAGTCAGACATAGACAGCTCCCGGATTGTTCCGTCGTCCATCTGCAGCCGTACAGCTCTCCCGCGGTCCCGGGAGGCGGCCTGTACTCCACCGGAGGCTGCGTCCCCGGACGGAGGAAGTGATTCAACCACCTCGGATCCTTGATATAAGGGATCTCCCCGGATTAGAATTCCGGGCAGACAGAACAGTACGCCCACGCTCAAGAGAGCGGCCGCCACCACCTGCCGCAGAGACCGCCCCAGCCATATTTTTGCCCGTGCCCGCTGTATCCTCATCCCGCGCCCCTCCTTGTCCTTTGGGACAACTTATGGGACGGCGGGCTTTTTTATGCCTGTTACCGTTACAGGTCCAAAGACTCGATGGCCTCCTTCATCTGGCGGGCGGAGTCCTCCAGCGCCTGACGCTCCTCCCCGTTCAGCGGGATTTCCAGCACTTCCTCCAGGCCGTTCCGCCCCACGACAGAAGGGATGCTGAGGGCCAGGCCCTCCAAGCCGTACTGTCCCTCCAGCACCACGGACACCGGGAGAACAGAGTGTTCGTCCCGCACCAGGCACTGGGCGATGCGGCCTACTGCCATGGCGATGCCGTAGTAGGTAGCCCCTTTTCGTCGGATGATCTCATAGGCGCTGTCCCGCACCCGTCGGTACAACTGGTCCAGGTGGCAGTTGTCCACTCCGCCCCGAAGCTGACAAAACTGGTCCAGATCGATGCCCGACACATTGGCCCCGCTCCAAACCGCCAGCTCGCTGTCCCCGTGTTCCCCAATGATAAAGGCGTGAATATTTCGGCTGTCCACCGCCAGCTCCTCGCCCAGCAGCTGCTTCAGCCGTGCGGTGTCCAGCACGGTACCCGAGCCGATGACCCGGCCTCTGGGACAGCCGGACAGCTTCCAGGCCGCATAGGTCAGTACATCTACCGGATTGGAAACGATCAGCAGGATACCCTGAAAGCCGCGGGCGTTAATTTCAGTGAGAATACTTTTGAGGATGGCGGTATTTTTGCCGATCAGGTCCAGCCGGGTCTCACCGGGCTTCTGGTTTGCCCCGGCGGTGATAACGACAAGAAAACAGTCAGCCAGATCGTCATAGCCCCCGGCCGATATTTCCATGGCGGAACCGTAAGGCAGGCCGTCACTCAGGTCCATGGCCTCACCCTCCGCCTTGGCCCGGTTTACATCTACCAGCACCAGCTTGGAAAACAGGCCCTGCTGCAAAAATCGGAAGGCGATGGAGGCACCCACCGCACCGCAGCCAATGATGGCCGCCTTTCTGGGATCTGTAGTCATGATTGTTCTCCTTCCTCAGGCCTAAAAGCCCTCTGGCTTTTAGTTGTGCCTGATTTTTCGAGCTGCTATTCCTGAAGATTCGGTGTTCACTTTCAATTAGAGGATGGGAAGGGTTATGAGTTCCTGATTTTTTTGACTGTCTCTTGATCTGGGCTGCGCTTTCTCCTCACGTTGTCTTATGATGGTAGAAAACGAAGGAGGGAAGCAAATTGATCTATGGCTATATTCGTGTGTCCAGCACGGACCAGAACGAGGACCGGCAGCGGTTGGCCCTGCTGGCTGCCGGGGTACCATCAGACAGTCAATATATGGATAAGCTGTCCGGCAAAAACTTTGAGCGGCCAGCTTATAAGCGGATGCTCAGACGGTTACGGGCAGGGGACCTGCTGTATATCCTAAGCATCGACCGCCTGGGCCGCAATTACTCCGAAGTGCTGGAGCAGTGGCGGGTGCTGACCAAAGAAAAGGGAGTGGACATTGTGGTGCTGGATATGCCTCTTCTGGACACCCGACGGGGCAAAGACCTGATGGGTACCTTTATCGCCGACCTGGTTCTTCAAATCCTGTCCTTTGTCGCGCAGAACGAGCGGGAAAATATCCGCAAGAGACAGGCCGAGGGCATTGCCGCCGCCAAGGCCAGAGGAGTGCAGTTTGGCCGGCCGTCCCAGGCTTTGCCGGATAATTTCTACCTGATCCATAAGGCATGGCGGGAAAAGAGCATAACCCTCCCCCAAGCAGCCCGTGCCTGTGAAATGCCCATCGGTACCTTTTATGCCAAGGCCAGGAAGCTGGAGGAGCTGTCCTCCATGATCCGAAGTTCCAAGAGGTTGTCATCAGAACGAGGATAGAAAAAACCGGGCGGTACATGAAAAAATCATGTACCGCCCGGCCTCACCACTGTTTTGGCGGAATCGGCCCGGTTTGCCGGGGGCCCTGAGGGTGATTTCAATGCTTGGGTGGGAATAAACGCAATTTTCCGCTTCGCTGCGAATTTACGGCGCACAGCGCCGCCCCATCAAAGATGGGGGCCCAGGAAGGCAGACGAAAATGCCCGTTTACTCCTCGTCCAGCTTGAGGACTGCCATAAATGCCTCAGTGGGCAGTTGGACGGTGCCCAGAGTACGCATTTTCTTTTTGCCTTCCTTCTGCTTCTCCAGCAGCTTTTTCTTTCGGGTGATGTCACCGCCGTAGCACTTGGCCAGCACGTCCTTCCGCATGGCCTTCACCGTCTCCCTGGCGATGATCTTGCCGCCGATGGCCGCCTGAACGGGCACCTCAAAGAGCTGGCGTGGGATATTCTCCTTTAGCTTCTCGCAGATGCGCCTGGCCCGGCCATAGGCCTTCTCCCGGTGGACAATAAAGGACAGGGCATCCACCTGGTCCCCATTGAGGAGCAGATCCACCTTCACCAAATCGCTCTTCTCATAGCCCTCTAGCTCATAGTCCAGGGAGGCGTACCCCTTGGTGCGTGCCTTTAGCGCATCGAAGAAATCATAGATGATCTCCCCGATAGGCATGGAGTAGTGCAGTTCCACCAGATTGGTGTCCAGATACTGCATGTCCTTAAAAACACCTCTACGGTCCTGGCACATAGGCATAATATTACCCACATAGTCCGGGGGCGAGATGATGGATACCTTGGCGTAGGGCTCCCGCGCCTCACTGATGGAGCCGGGGTCGGGGTAGTTGTGGGGGTTGTCCACACGGACCACTGTGCCGTCGGTCTTTGTTACCTCATAGATAACGGAGGGCAGGGTGGTTACCAGGTCCAGGTCGAACTCCCGCTCCAGCCGCTCCTGTATAATCTCCATGTGGAGCATTCCCAAAAATCCACAGCGGAAGCCGAAGCCCAGGGCAATAGAGGACTCCGGTTCAAAGGACAGGGAGGCGTCGTTGAGCTGGAGCTTTTCCAGGGCGTCCCGCAGGTCGGGGTATTTGGAGCCGTCCTCGGTATATATGCCGCAGTAGACCATAGGCTGGGCGGGCCGGTAGCCGGGCAGAGGGGCCGCCGCCGGGACCTCCGCCCCTGTGATGGTATCGCCGACGCGGGTATCCTTCACATTTTTAATGGAGGCGGTGAACCAGCCCACCTCGCCGGCGGTCAGCTCTTGGCAGGAATCCATGCCTAGGGGGCGCAGATAGCCGCAGTCCAGCACCTGATAGGAGGCTCCGGAGGCCATCATCCTGACCTGCATCCCCTTTTTCAGTGTTCCCTCCATTACCCGGAAATAGACCACCACTCCCACATAGGGGTCATATTGGCTGTCGAAGATCAGGGCCTTTAGCGGGGCTGAGGGATTTCCTTGGGGAGCGGGAATATTTTGAACAATGTCCTCCAACACGGCGGAAATATTGATTCCCTGCTTGGCGGAGATCTCTGGAGCGTCCTCGGCGGGGAGAGCCAGGATGTTCTCGATCTCCTCCTTTACCCGCTTAGGGTCGGCGGCGGGCAAATCGATCTTGTTGATTACAGGCAGGATCTCCAGATCATGCTCCATAGCCAGATAAGTATTGGCCAGGGTCTGGGCCTCGATGCCCTGGGAAGCGTCTACAATAAGCACCGCCCCCTCGCAGGCGGCCAGAGAGCGGGACACCTCATAGTTGAAGTCCACATGCCCAGGGGTGTCAATCAGGTTGAGGGCGTAAGTGTTCCCGTCCTCCGCCCGGTAGTCCAGCCGGACAGCCCGGGCCTTGATGGTGATGCCACGCTCCTTTTCCAAGTCCATGTTGTCCAGCAGCTGGGACTCCATCTGCCGCTGCTCTACCGCTCCGCACAGCTCGATGAGACGGTCAGACAGCGTCGATTTGCCGTGGTCAATGTGGGCTATGATAGAAAAGTTGCGGATTTTAGATTGATCGGTCATAAGCATAAACCTCCGGTAGGAAATCAAACCAAATCAAAGCCAAACGACTGCACATCTGTCAGCGATTTATCGCTTGCGGAGTGGAGCCCCCTTGTGAGCAGATGGATCTGATATGGAGAGGGCGAGCGGTTGAAGCTTGAGAGGTGGAGGGGAAAATGAGCAAGTGGGAAAAACGCGCCCGCCTCACTTGCTCTTCCGGCCTTCCAACAGCCCATTGACCCGCTCTCCGGTGTTATGGACGATTTGGAGCAGGGATTGATACAGCACCGGGTAATCACGGGCCAAAATATCATTGGACAGCTCAGGCAGGGGGGCCTTCTCTTTGACCTGGGCCGCCAGGGCAGCAGAAAACTCCGACTCGGAGCAGCTCATGTCCGCGTCGGCCAGCCCGCCTTCAAACAGGTGGGGGGGTACGGAAAAAAAGTCCGGGTTGTTGGCTGGATTGGCCTGATACAGCCGGCGGTACATTTTATAGACCGCCCCGGACAGATAGTTGGCGCAGGTGCGGATGGCCTCCCGGCTGCCCGTCTTGGCCAACAGGTCGAACAGTACGCCGATGGAGTTGACCAGCAGCTTTTTAGACAGGAGGGCCAGGACGCCCCCGCGCAGAGAGTTGTCCTTCTCGTCGCTCAGGTCGTACAGCTCCTCGGGGGCAATGGTGGTGCCGTCCCGGCTAAGGGTGCGCCCCAAGAGAAAATCAGCGGACACACCGTAATAGTCACAGGCCCGGACCACAAAGGGTAGGCCAGGCTCCCGAATACCGTTTTCATAGTGACTGAGCAGGGCCTGGGAGATGCCTAGGGCTGTGGCGGCGGTGCGCTGGCTCACCCTTTTCTCCTGCCGCAGCAGGGAGAGGGTGCGGGAAAATTCTTCATTCATATCTCTCACCTCAACGCGCTCCAGGGGAGCGACAATACACTTGGTATAGTATACCTGAAACCTATACTTGTCGTAAAGAGCAAAACTGAAAAATTTTGTTCCCGCCGAACAAAGATTTTTCACAGGATACACGGGAAAAACAGGCGAAAGCCCCTTGCATTTCGGGTCCGAAAATGCTACCATAGGGACCAGGAATTGGCGCTTTTCCGCGCCTGATTTTTGATTTGGAGGAAGTCGTTATGTTTAGAAAGCTCATTGAGATCCTGAAGGCCCATCCTCGCAAGATTGTATTCACTGAGGGGACCGATCCCCGTATCCTGGAGGCATCTGCCCGTCTGCTCTCCGGGACCTTCCTGACCCCCATTCTCATCGGCAACGAGGCTGAGATTCTGGCTGCCGCCGAGGACGCCGGCTTCAATATCCGGGGTGCCATCATCGTAGACCCTGAGAACTATGAGAACATGGAGGCCATGGTGGCCCGCATGGTGGAGCTGCGCAAGGGCAAGATGACAGCCGATGAGTGCCGCGCCATGTTGAAGAAGGGCAACTACTTTGGCACTATGCTGGTGGCTATGGGGGAGGCCGACGCCCTGCTGGGTGGCGCTACCTACTCCACTGCCGACACCGTCCGTCCCGCCCTGCAGCTGGTCAAGACCAAGCCCGGCAATTCCATCGTGTCCTCCTGCTTCATCCTGGTCCGTCCTTCCGCCACCGGCGAAAACGATGTGCTTGCCATGGCTGATTGCGCCATCAACATCAAGCCCACTGAGGACGAGCTGGTGGAGATTGCCTCTGAAACTGTGGACTGCGCCAAAATTTTTGGCATCGACCCCAAGGTGGCCTTCCTGTCCTACTCCACCTTTGGCTCCGGCAAGGGCGAGGATGTAGACAAGATGCGCAACGCCGCCGAGAAGGCCAAGCTGGCTATGCCCAACGTGCCTATCGAGGGCGAGCTGCAGTTTGATGCTGCCGTGTCCCCCCGTGTGGCCCAGACCAAATGCAAGGGCTCCAAAGTGGCCGGCTATGCCAACACCTTTATTTTCCCCGACATCAATGCCGGCAACATCGGCTATAAGATCGCCCAGCGCCTGGGCTCCTTTGAGGCATACGGCCCCATTCTGCTGGGCCTGAACGCCCCCATCAACGACCTGTCCCGCGGCTGTAACGCCCAGGAGGTCTACTCCATGGCAATTATTACCGCGGCCCTGGCCTGATTTAATCAAAGCGGAAGGAACGCTCTTCGGAGCGTTCCTTTATTGTCTGCTATGGAGTGGCCTGCCACCCCACAGGCGGGGCGCGCTGTGAGCCGCAAAGCGGAGCTATCCGCGCTACAAGTCGTAGCGAAAGCGGCCCAGCATCGAAGAGACCAAGACATTACAACACTGCCGTTGAAAGGGGAGCGCCCAGATAGGCGCTCCCCGCGTTTGTATTGATGCAATTTCCTTCCCCACACTACTCCAGGTCGTCGTTTTCCCGGTCCTCTGTGTGGTCATAGTAGTCCCGGTTTCGGATCTCATCCTTCAACCCACAGTAGCAGAACATCATGACGATGGCTAAAAAGAGCTGACCGCACAGCACAATAGCTGTATCAGTAAAAGTGCCTGCTACCAGGCTTATAGGGATGGGCAGAACCCAGAATACCATAACATAAAACATGGGGATCACGCCCAATACCGGCCAGAAAGACACGCCGCGGTAGAACCGCCCCCGGCCGCTGTCCTCGCCGTAAAGCAGCCGCTCCGGCTCCACCCCCAGTAATTGGGCAATCTGCCCCAGAACGTCCAGACCTGGTTGGGCTATTCCCCGCTCCCAGGCGGATACCGTCTGCCGCGTCACATGAAGGGCCTGGGCAAGCTGTTCCTGGGACATCCCTTTTTCTTTCCTAAGCCGGCGGATATTTTGAGAGATCTGTTTCATAAGTCCCCTCCTGTTCTTGTGTTCTGGGTTCAGTATATCTGAACCGGTTTGCCCTGACAAGCAAATCATATTTGCCCGCCGCTTTCAGCAAGGGAAAAAGCCCGCCGCTCCTGTGATTCTGGTATGGAAATCCAGATACCCATGAAAAAGCTCCTGTATCGGCCATAGGCCAGCACAGGAGCTTTTAATGTTCCAGCTTTTCCAAGACATCCCGGAACCAATCAGGCAGCGGACACTCCAGTTCCAGCGGCTCCCCGGTGGAAGGGTGGACGAACCGGAGCCTGCGGGCGTGCAGGCATTGGCCGACCAGTCCGGGCCATGGCTTTTTGCTGCCGTACACCGTATCCCCCAGCAGCGGATGGCCGATGGAGGCCAGATGGACCCGAATCTGGTGGGTACGGCCTGTTTCCAGCCGGCACTCCACATGGGTATAGCCAGGATAGCGGGCCAGAACGGACCAGTGGGTCACCGCCTCCCGGCCGTTTTTGCGGTCAACGGCCATCTTTTTCCGGTCCACCGGATGGCGGCCGATGGGAGCGTCCACAGTGCCACAGTCTTCCCGAAAGCCTCCCACCGCCACCGCCTCGTACACCCGGGCCAGGGAGTGATCCTGGAGCTGGGCGGCCAGGGCCAGATGGGCACGGTCGTTTTTAGCGGCGACGATCAGGCCAGAGGTGTCCCGGTCAATGCGGTGGACGATGCCGGGGCGAAGCTCCCCGTTGATTCCGGAGAGAGAGGTCCCACAGTGGTACAGCAGGGCGTTGACCAGGGTCCCGTCTGGGTGTCCGGGTGCCGGATGGACCACCAGCCCCACCGGCTTGTTGACCACAATCACATCGTCATCCTCATAGATTACATCCAAAGGGATGTCCTGGGGGACCAGGTCTACGGGCTGTGGTTCGGGCAGACAGACTGTTAGGCTGTCCCCAAGCCTGGTCTTGTCATTTTTTTTGGCGGCCCGGCCCCGGAGGGTGACCGCCCCCCGCTCCAGCAGCCGCTGGGCGGCGGAGCGGGTCAGGTCGGGGACAGAGCGGGCCAAAAAGGCGTCCAACCGCTCCCCCTCCCGGTCGGCCGTCAGATCAAGCGGGATCATCGTCAGTCTCCCTGCCCGGATGGGGCTCCAATTTATCCGCCAGAAAGAGATAGTAGAGGGCGGCGGCAATGCCCCCCACCACCACACAGATGTCCGCCACATTAAAGACGGCAAAATTCATGAACAGCACGTTGAACATATCCACCACGAAGCCCCTGAAGACCCGGTCGATAAGGTTGCCCACCGCCCCGGCCAGCAGCAGGGTCAGGATGACCTTTCCCAGTGGATGATGAAAAAAATTCTTCCAGATAGCCAGGGCCAGCAGCACGGACATGACCAGGGACACCAGGGCGAGCAGCCAGGTGTGCTCGGAAAAAATAGAAAAGGCCGCCCCAGTATTTTTTACATAGGTCAGTTCCAGCAGATGGGGAATAAAGGGCACATGGGCCCCCAGCTCAATGTTTTGCAGGACCAGATATTTCACCAGCTGATCCAGGGCCACCAGGACAGCCGCAAGGATGGCATAGGGCATGGACTTCTCCTCCAGGCACGTTCTTTTTTTCTATCATAACACATGGACCGGGCGAGAAAAAGCCCCTTTTCCAAAAAGCGGGAGAAAAATCACCCCTCCAGCCAGCGGCGGTACTGGTCCCCGGCCTCCACCCGTCCTAAAGCGGACAGGGAGGCCAGGTCCCAGTGGAAGATCTCACGGGCCAGATCCCTCAACTGCGCCCGGGTGGCGCTGTCATAGAGGGAGATGATCTCCTCGGTCTCCTGCACCCTGCCGTACAGGAGGGCGGAGGCCCCCAGGTGGCTCATCCGGGCCTGAATAGACTCAGCGCCCATCAGGAGATTGGCCTTGGCCTGCTCACGGGCCCGGTCAAGCTCCTCCTGGGACGGCCCCTCCTGGAGCAGCCGCTCCACTACGTCCCGGACCGTGTCCAGGGCCTGGCGCTCCTGCTCTTTTCCAACGGCGGTATAGATGCCAAGAAGCCCTGTATCCTGGTGGTCGGCCACATAGGAGTAGACGGTATAGCACAGGCCGCGCTTCTCCCGGACCTCTTGAAACAGGCGCGAGGAGCACCCTCCCCCCAGCAGGGCGTTGAGCAGCTGGAGCTGCCGCCGCCTGGGGTCCAGATAGGTCGGGGAGGGAAAGGCCAGGATCAGGTGGTTTTGCTCAATGGCCTTCTTCCGGGCGGTGACCGCCGGGCGGTAGGCGGCTGGCTTCTGGACAGGAGCGACCCCCGGCTCCAGAGCGGACAGGCAGTCCTTCAGCTTGTCCACTTGGCTGTCCGTAAAGCTGCCTGCCAGGGCGGCAACCAGGACTCCTGGTCGGTAGTGCTCCCGCCGCCACTGGTCTAGCCACGCTCCGGTCATGGGGGCCAGGGTGGATTGGGTGCCTAGGATGGGACGGGCCAGGGGGGATCCCTTGTACACGGCGGCGGCCAGCCGCTCGGATACCAGGTCGTCCGGGGCGTCCTCATACATTCCGATCTCCTCTAGGATGACGCTCCGCTCCATCTCCACATCCTTCTGGGCGAATCTGGAGTGAAAGAGCATGTCGCTCAAAATATCCAGGGCCTGGTCCAGGTGACGGTCAAGGCTCCGGGCGTAGAAGCAGGTGTGCTCCTTGGTGGTATAGGCGTTGACCTGACCGCCAATGGCGTCCATGTCTCGGGCCAGCTGGGCAGCGGACCGGCGGGCTGTCCCTTTGAACAGCATATGCTCAATGAAGTGGGCGGCCCCATTCTCCACAGCCGATTCGTGTCGGGAGCCAGCGCCGACAAAAAAGCCCAAGGCCGCCGACCGCACGCCGGCCACCCGCTCTAGTAGAATCCGGGCTCCATTAGACAGTGTTAGTTCTTGATACATCTGGACCTCCCGAGAACTGTAATTGATTTTTAAGCAGTATACCATAAAAAGAAGGATTCGTCCATGGCCGGCCCGGCCAGAAAATTTTTGCCTGCCATGTATAACCACTCCTTCCGCTGTCCACAATAGGCTTCGGAGGTGCATTTTGTGAAGAATCGAAACCTGATACAACGTCTGGGCGACTTCATGCTGGGAAAGGGCTTTTACATAGTCCTGTTCCTGTGCGTCGCCACCATAGGAATCTCGGGCTATTATCTCCTCAACTCCATCGCCGGTGATATGGGTGGGACCTCGCCGGTGACCGGAAACCCCACCGTGGTCCTGCCTGACTCCGAGGCCAACGGGCCCGATCCCGCGGGCACCATTACCCCGCCGGTCTCATCAAAGCCGGATGACCAGCCCACCGGCAATCCGGAACCGGTGACCCAGCCGGATGACCCAGAGCCGGTCAAGCAGCCCGCCGAAACCACGCCCCAAGAGGACAAGCCTACCACCACCGTTTTCACCTGGCCTGTAAAGGGAGAAATCTTACGGGAGTTCAGTGTGGAGACGCTGCTGCTGGACCCCACACTTGGGGACTGGCGTACCCATGGAGGGTTGGATCTCTCTGTCCAGGCGGGCACCCAGGTGCTAGCCATGGGCGACGGCACTGTGGTCCAGGTCTTTGAAGATGGCCTGATGGGTACGTCCGTGGTCATTGACCATGGGAACGACCTGACCTCAACCTACTGTAACCTAGACCAGGTCCTGGTTGCGGAGGGAGATACGGTGGAAACAGGTACCGCGATTGCCACCGTCGGTGCCACAGCCATCGCGGAGAGCAACATGGGCTCCCACCTCCATCTGGAGACTGCGGTGGACGGTGTGGTGGTAGACCCCGCCGAATACCTGCCCCAGCGATGAACAAAAGGGCCTCTGCCATTCGGCAGAGGCCCTTTCCTCTTATTTTAATGTCCGCTTACTTGGCAATGTTCTCACAGAAGTTCATAAAGATCTGTGCTACCTCGGCACGGGTGGCCCCGGCGGTAGGCGCCAGGGTGTTGTTCCCCTTGCCGGACAGCAGACCGGCGTTCACCGCCCAGTCCATGGCCTTCACGGCATAGCTGGAGATGGAGGAGGCGTCCAGATAGCCCTCTGTCCCCTTGCCGCTCTGGCTGGTCTTGTACCCCTCGTTCTGGGCGTAGCGGTACAGGATGGCCGCCAGCTGCTCCCGTGTAATGGGATCGTTGGGGCCGAAGGTGTCGCCATAGCCGGACACGATGCCCTCACCAGCCGCCCAGGAAATGGCGTCGGCGTACCAGGCGTCCTCCGCCACGTCAGCGAAGTCAGCGCTGCCGGCCGCGGGCTTGCCCTCCAGGCTGTACAGCATCTGGGCCACCATGGCGCGGGTCAGGGTGCTGCCGGGGGCGAACTCCCGGTCGGACACACCGGACATCAGGCCGTTGTCCAGGGCGTAATCCACCGCCTCATGGTACCAGGCGTCCTCGTCCACATCCCGGAAGCCGGCGGCGGGGCAGGTATCCTGGTGGTCGATCTCCACGAAGGAGGCCTCAATGGTCACCTTGGACCGGGGCATCTTGAAGGTATACTTGCCATCGCCCTTGTCGGTCAGCTCGATCTCGTTCCCGTTCTTGTCGGTGACGGTCAGCTCGTCCAGCTCATAGCCCTCGTCGGCCTTGACGGTGATGGTCACCGTCCGGCCGCTGGAGGCGCTCTTGGGGGACACGGTCACACTGCCGTTGTCAATGTTCTTGTCCACGCTGACGGAGTAGCTGCTGGAGCCGCCGCCTCCACCACTGGAGGAGGGGACATAAGTGTTCAGATCTTCAGGGCGCATAGTAGGCGCGGTGTAGTAAGGACCTAGTTGTGTGTTTTCATTTGTCCCTTCTTCTGTCGTGTCATCTCGTACTAGCAGGATCTTTCCCTGGCCTTCGCCAATGATCTCATCAGGATTTAAGCCATTCCAATAGCAATAGCTCAGGTCGATGTCCTGCTCCGCGCCCAGCTCGGTGACCTTGATGATCTCCTCCTGCATGGTATCGCAGATAAAACTGTTTTTGGTAATATCCAAGGTAGTGGCGTCGGACAGATTGGACAGTCTCATCGCGCGGCCGTCCTTCTCGCCAGTGCCATGAGTGGCCCACTGGTCAAATTTGTTGTCAGAGATAACAACAGTTTTGATTCCGTCAGAACCTGATAGGGTGATTCCATTGAATCCCATATTCGCAAAAATGTTATTCGTAATTGTAGCTGTGCCGCAGACTGTGGCATACACGCCGCCGTTTTTAGTGCTATCCTGGGCGCCGCTGAATTGATTTTGGGTGATGGTCAGCCCGCTGATAGGAGAGTCGCCATTATTGATATGGATGGCATAGATATTGTCGCCGGTTATATTCCGGAACTCATTGTCACGGAAAACCAAAGCCCCTACCTAGTCCAGATCGGTGGTTTGGGTCCAGGCCGTCAGGCTGATTCCTTTGCCGTCGAATACCAGGTCCTCGATGGTCATATTCAGTCCACTGGCCGACCCTCCGGCGAAGGAAATACCGCCGGTCAAAATGGCTGTATGGTCCTCCGGGCCCTGCACTGTAATGTTTGTTAAGGGCATAGTGATAGCTTCCGAATGGGTGCCAGGCAGGATCTGGACCGTGTCTCCGTTCTGAGCATCGTCCAAGGCGGCCTGCAAGGAGTTGTATCCCACATTTCCAATCTTGGCTACGGGAGAAAGGACACTGCTCACATAACTGGAGAGGTCGTATACCTCTGATCCTTTGATGCCCTGATCGGAGATTATCCCACTGTCAACAGCGTTGCCCTCCCAGACAAGCGTGAAATATTCCCCGTCTTTATTCGTTGCGCTAATGTCGTCATAAATCAAATAACCCTGCACACCATCTACGCTGTATATCTTGTTGTTTTTAACGGTGATCTCCCGGTTGTCTATTTGATTGTTTGCCAGATTCACATGCAGAGTAATCGCGTTTCCTTGATCATAAATAGTGTTATTCTCAATTAAAATGGTCTGACAACCAGAGATCTGAACAGCGGAATATCCCACACCCGGAGTAATGGTATTTCCGGAAATGACGGCGTCCGCTGTTGCCTGATCAATGTTGATCCCCCTGGGATATCCAGATACCGTGTTGTTCGTAAACTGAACCGCCAAGGGTTCCGTTTCGTGCCCCTGCGCAAAGAATGCATAGGATGCTGTACTGCCGTTCCCATCAAAATTACAATCATTGACGGTCACATTGCCTTTTCCATGAAAGTAGTAGTGTATGGAGCCCTGAATATTACAGTTATCTAGGGTGGTGTCAAACCCCGATTTGTAATTAGCCTCAATGGCAAAAGATCCTGCCGCATTGACCTTTGCGCAGTCTAAGGTCAAATTTTTAATTGAGAGAGCCATAAAGTCATCCGCGGTTTCTCCCCACCACAGATAGGGCATTTTCAGGGGCTTTTCAATGTCGATGGAGGCATTGTCATCATAACCTACGATATTGATGGCGCGGATACTCCTATCAACACTGCCGTACCATGCGGCTTGTCGGCCTCCAGACAAATAATATTGATTCAAAGTGCTGGGAAGCTGGACCTCTCCAAATATAGTCCACGTCAGGCTGACACCTTGGTGCTCGCTATCTTCTGGCACTTTATCGGTGTACAACGCGTTAAATTCTTCCTCTGTTAATCCATCTTGCCCTAAGCCGCCTGTTTCTGCCAGCTTTGCGCTGACCGCGCTAACGGCGGCTTCCATTGTAGGAAATACCTTCCCATTAAAATCCGCGATGCCGTGCAGACTGACACCGCTAAACTCAGCCAGTTCGTCGCCGGTCAGCTCAGTTTTTGTTTCTTCACCGTTTTGCTTGTAAACTACGCCGTCTTCATAAACATAATTGAATTCGGCATCCCCTTGCGGTTCGGTCGCAAAAACATTCGAAGGAACAAAAGTCATCACAATTATTACAGCCAATATTTTTGCCATGATTTGCTTCTTCATTGTTTTCAAGATCCCCCTTAATCCAATTTGAAAATGTGTACTTTCCCAAATTTGAGAAAGCACACCTTTACAATAAAAAATATAGCATTCACGCAAGGAAAAAGCAACTATTTAGCTACAAATTTTATCATAATCTTCGATTCCAAAAAGTACACTTTTTTATTTTTTGCGTTCTACTCCTTAAAATATCCACAAGACCAGCGCCATGGATTTCTCATAAAAAATTTCATCTGGAAGGTGTTGATTTTCAAAAATAGGTAGAAAGTTCTAATATCTATGTAAAATTTGGGAAAAATCTTTTCAAAAGATTTGACGTGCCATGGTTCTTACTGATATACTGTTGGCCGAATTGGAACTTGTTCCCATTTCCGGCCCCCCTTGGGGCCAGAGAGGAGATCCTATCATGGAATTGAAAGAGAGGTTTTGGCAGCTGACACAAGAGCGGTTTGGCCGCGCCCCGGACCAGTGTGACGACGGCCAGCTCTATGAGGGGCTGCTACTCCTTACCCAACAGATGGCTCAAAGCCTCCCCGCTCCGGACAGCGGCCGGAAGCTGTACTATTTTTCCGCCGAGTTTTTGATGGGCAAGCTGTTGTCCAACAATCTGCTGGCGCTGGGCCTCTATGACCCGGTGAAGAAGATACTGTCCGACCTGGGCCGTGACCTGGGGATCATTGAGTCTATGGAGCCGGAGCCCTCTCTGGGCAACGGCGGCCTGGGCCGGTTGGCTGCCTGCTTTCTGGACTCTATCGCCGCCTTGGGGCTGCCTGGGGACGGGGTTGGACTCAACTACCACTATGGCCTGTTCCGGCAGAAGTTCGTCCATAACAAGCAGGCGGAGGAGCCGGACCCCTGGATCCAGCCGGACAGCTGGCTCATCGCCACCGGCCGGACCTTCTCTGTCCCATTCGGTGGTTTTGATTTGACTGCGGTCCTCTATGATATCGTCGTTCCTGGCGCGGGCAGCGGGTGCGCCAACCGCCTCCACCTCTTCGACGTGGAGCGGCCCGCTCCTCAGCCCTGGGTAGGCATCAGCTTCGACAAGGAGGACATTGCCCACCGCCTGACCTCCTTCCTCTATCCCGATGACAGCGACGAGGCGGGCCGGCGGCTTCGGGTCTACCAGCAGTACTTCATGGTATCCGCCGGCGCCCAGCTCATACTGACGGAACTGGAGGAACGGGGCTTTTCTCCCCGTCAGCTCTCTGATCATGTGGTCATCCAAATCAACGACACCCACCCCTCTATGGTCATCCCGGAGCTGATCCGCCTGCTTACGGACCGGGGACTGTCTATGGATGAGGCCATTGATCAGGTGTCCCGCACCTGTGCCTATACCAACCACACAATTTTGGCGGAGGCACTGGAAAAGTGGCCCCTTTCCTTTCTCCAGGATGTGGCGCCTCAACTGGTCCCTATTATCCAAGAGCTGGACCGCCGGGTCCGGGAGGACCATCCAGATCCCCGTGTGGCCATTCTGGACAGCCAAGGGCTGGTCCACATGGCACACATGGACATCCACTACGGCTTTTCCGTCAACGGGGTGGCCGCTCTCCACACCCAGATCCTCAAAGAGTCTGAGCTGAAGCCCTTTTACGACCTCTACCCCCAGAAGTTCAACAACAAGACCAACGGCATTACCTTCCGCCGGTGGCTGGAGGCCTGTAATCCCAGCCTGGCGGGCCTTATCGACCAGTGCATCGGCGGCGGCTGGCGGAAGGACCCCCGGCAGCTAGAGGACCTGTTGAACTTCGGGGACGATCCGGCGGTGCTGGAGCGGCTGCTGGCTATCAAGCAGGACAACAAGAATCAGCTCTGCCGCCTGTTGTGGGCCGAGCAGTCCATCGCCCTGGACCCACAGTCTATCTTTGACATCCAGATCAAGCGGCTCCATGAGTACAAGCGGCAGCAGATGAACGCCCTGTATATCATTCGGAAGTATCTGGATATCAAGGCGGGCCGGCTGCCCCAGCGGCCGGTGAGCGTCCTCTTTGGGGCCAAGGCCGCCCCGGCCTATACCATGGCAAAGCACATCATCCATCTGATCCTCTGCCTCCAGCAGCTCATCGAGCGGGACCCCCAGGTCCGCCCATGGCTCCGGGTGGCCATGGTGGAGAACTACAATGTGACCTGGGCGGAGCGGCTGATCCCCGCCTGTGATATCTCGGAGCAGATCTCCCTGGCCTCCAAGGAAGCCAGCGGCACCGGGAACATGAAGTTCATGGCTAACGGGGCGGTCACACTAGGAACAATGGATGGAGCTAATGTAGAGATCGCCCAGCTGGTGGGGCCAGAGAATATCTACACCTTCGGCGTACAGAGCGGCCAGGTCATCCAAATGTACGATGAAGGAAGCTATCGGCCGCTGGACCTCTACCACCGTCCGAGCATCGAGGAGCTGGTGGACTTCCTGGTGTCCCCGGAGCTGCTATCCATCGGGGACCCTGCCTGCCTGTCGGCCCTGTGGAATGATATGAAGTGCAAGGACTGGTTCATGGCGCTGCTGGACACAGAGGACTACATCGCCGCCAGGGACCAGTGCGTGGGTGACTACGGCGACCGGCAGGGCTGGGCCAAAAAGATGCTGGTCAACATCGCCAGGTCGGGCTACTTCTCCTCTGACCGGACCATCCAGGAATATGATCAGGACATCTGGCGCCTGAAATGAAAGACCGCTCCCCCGGCATTGCTGGGGGAGCGGTCTTCCTCTTAGGGCAAGGAGGGGGTGTAGTCCTTGGAGGGGAAAAATTCCAGCCTCCGTTCCCACTGTTCCGGGTCAACATCCGGCCAGCACTCATAGGAGCCGGCGGGCAGGATGACCAGCGTTACCTGGTCGGGGATGTGATAAAACTGGCGGTAGTAGTCGGCGTACTCCACATTCCAGGGGTTTCGGGTGTGCCAGACCACCCTCTCGTACCGGTCGGTAGGCAGGATCAGGGTGTCGTTTCCCTGTTCCACCGCCTGGGAGGTGAGTTCCTCCCGCAATGTTGTACAGCCCAGCACTGTCCAGTGCATCCACCCCCAGCAGATCATCAGAGCCGCCAGCGCCCCACTGGTCAGGAGCTGGACGGGCCAACGGGCGAGCAGCGGGGCGGCCATATCGGCGGCGGTCAGAATCAGCATGGCCATGGGGAAAAAATACAGCCGCTGGCCCAGGGTAGTGGTAGCGGCCAGGGGGAGTAAGGACAGTGGGGCGGCCAAGCAGAGGAGGAACCGGCCGAGCTTTACACTAGGTTCTGTCCGCTGAACCAACGGGGCCAAAAGGACCAGGGCCCAGATCAGGGCGCTGACGGCAACTCGAACGGGAGTGTCGTATTCCTCAGTCTGGAGGAGCAGCCCGTGGTAACCCAGCGGCAGAAGCCCCAGAAGCGCCAGGGGACGGAGCCGGCTGTTCCAGAAGCCGAGGGCAAGGATGACCGCCGAGGGCAGGGCGATATGGGGCCCCCGCAGGAAACTGATAGGCAGCAGGCGGACGAAATACTGTTCCAGGATACCAGTCAAAGCCGCTGGGAGGCCCCCAGACCAGTCGAAGGTCAGGTCACGCAGACCGTTGAGGGCGGAGCCTTCCAAAAGTAGCTGGGAAAAAGAACCGCCGCCAAAGATGATGGCCGCTGCCAGGGCGGAGCCTAAGAATCCCGCCCACAGGGGCAAACGCGCGGATTTGTTTCCCAAGGAGCAGAGGGCGGTCAGCAGAGCGGCCCCCAAAAACAGCAAGGTCAAATTTTCCACGAACAGCCCCATAACCACCTCAAGGGCAAGGAAAAGAACAGCCCAGAGCAGACGATGTCCGCCCCTATCCACGATGCGGCGTACCAGAAGCAGCCATACCAGAAATAAGAGGGTGGGCACTACATAGTTGCCAAATCCGGACACCCATGCGTAGGTCTCCTGCCACATGACGGGCGGCATGAGCAGCAGCCCCGCGCTGGAGGCCAGATAAATGGGCAGGAGGGACCGCTCTTCCCCACGAGCCGCCAGTCGGGCCATTAGGAGAGGGATAGCGAACATGGTCAGCCCCATGATCAGAGTTTTGACCAGTGGAGAATGGCACATGGCAACGGCAAAGAAATTACCCACATACCGGCTGTTCAGCGATCCCTGGAGCCACCAGCGCAGCCCCTGGTCCATGCCCCACTGCAGATCGTCCGTGGTACTGTATGGCACCGACCAGGCAATATACAGATAGAAGACCAGCGCCCCCAGAAGGAGCGCTGTCTCTGCTGAACTTCGTTTGGACAAGCCAACGCCACCCTTCATGTTACCGGTGATAGAGTTTGTTGGTCTGGTACTGGGGCTCACAGGTGAGCTGAAGGCCCAACTTTTTATAGGTCACTGCGTCGGCGGGGGAGAGGATGACGGTGCAGTGGGCCTGACATCCCCCTAATTCTTCCAGATGATCCAGGGCCCTGGCGGCCTTGGGATCGGCGTTGGCCGAGGAGGCCAAGGCGATAAGCACCTCGTCACTGTGGAGACGGGGGTTGGCTGAACCCAGATGCTTGACCTTCACGGTCTGGATGGGCTCAATGGCGGACTGGGCAATGAGATGGATTCCGTGGCCTCCCGCGCCGGACAGATATTTCAAGGCGTTAAGCAGGGCGGCGGCGGAGCAGCCCATCAGCTCTGAGGTCTTTCCGGTGACCATAGTGCCGTCTGCCAGCTGGATGGCCATGGCGGGCTCGCCGGTCTCCTCGGCCATGTGGGCGGCCGCTGCCACCACAGGGCGGATATCGGGGGTGACGCCGGCCTGCTGCATCAGAAGCTCCAGCTTGTATACCGTGTCCTCCGAGCCACGGCCCTGGCGCTGATCGCACAGGGCCTCATAGTAGCGGCGGACGATCTCCTGACAGGCGGCCTCCCGGCACACCGGATCGTCAGTGATGCAGTTGCCTGCCATATTCACCCCCATATCAGTGGGGGACTTATAGGGGCAGCTTCCGGTAATCTTTTCAAACATGGCCGCCAGAACGGGGAATACCTCCACGTCCCGGTTGTAGTTGACGGTGGTCTGCCCATAGGCCTGAAGATGGAAGGGATCGATCATATTCACGTCGTCCAGGTCCGCGGTCGCCGCCTCGTAGGCCAGGTTTACCGGATGCTTCAGCGGAAGGTTCCAGACGGGGAAGGTCTCAAATTTGGCATAGCCGGCCACAATGCCCCGCTTGTGCTCATGGTAGAGCTGGGAGAGGCATGTGGCCATCTTCCCGCTCCCCGGGCCGGGGGCGGTGACCACCACCAGGGGATGGCTGGTCTCCACATAGTCATTTTTTCCAAAGCCCTCGTCGCTGACGATCTTTGTGATATTATGGGGATAGCCGGCGATGGGGTAGTGGCGGTACACTTTGACGCCTAACTGCTCCAGCCGGGACTGGAAGGCGTCGGCGGCAGGCTGGCCGGTATACTGGGTCACCACCACGCTGCCCACGAACAGGCCCCTGCCCCGGAAAATATCGATGAGGCGCAGTACCTCGCTGTCATAGGTGATACCCAGGTCCCCACGGACCTTGTTCTTTTCGATATCGCCGGCCTTGATGGCAATGAGAATCTCCGCCTTGTCCTTCAGCTTCTCCAGCATCCGGACCTTGCTGTCCGGTGCGAAGCCGGGCAGGACGCGGGACGCATGGTAGTCGTCGAAGAGCTTGCCCCCGAATTCCAGATACAGCTTGCCCCCGAATTGATCGATTCGGTCCTGGATATGCTGGGACTGGAGCTGCAGATACCGCTGGTTGTCAAAGCCTGTCTTGCTCACAAAAGACTCCCCCGTTCTTTCCTAATACAAACAAGATATTTTACCCCTGGGCGGCGGGGACCGTCAAGGGGTTTCGAGAATTATCGGGCATAAAAGGGGCCCGGAACTCTTATTCCGGGCCGTCCGCAAAAGAATTTTAGTCCAGCCCTTCCTGACCAAAGAGCTGAGGGGGCAGCACGTCGGACAACTCTACCAGCAGTGGGGATAGGCCGCCATCCTGCTGTACCTCCGGTGTGCGCACCGCAAGCCGCTCCTGGGCACCAGCAGGCAGAGAGATGAGAATGACCGGGGCCTTCTCACCCCACTCCACCAGCATGGTCCCCCTGTGGAGGGCTGCGATGTGCCGAACTACCGACAGGCCCAGTCCGGCCCCCTGGCCGGGCTGGGGGATAGCTTGATCAGTGTCCTGCTGCAACAGGGCCGCCAACTGCCGGTCAGAGGGCCGCTCCCCGCTGTCTGTGAGGGAGAGTACAGCGCGGTCACCCTGACGGCGCAGAGAGAGGAGCACCACGCCACCCCTCATCGTCTGTACCGAGTTGGAGATCAGCCCCAGCAGCATACGCTGAAGGAGGGGGATATCTCCCTGGATGAGCAGAGAGGGCAGGTCAGAGCGGTACTCCAGGTGGGTGTCCTGCTGAAGCAGTTGGCCCGCGTCCCGGGCGATCTGGCGGCACAGCCCAGCCAGGTCTAATACGGACGGTCGGAAGGGGATGCCGTCCGGCCCGGCAGCCGAAGTGACAAAATCTAGGTTGTTCAGCAGTCGGAACATCCGGTGGTAGCTCTTGCTGAAATTCTCCCGGGCCGCAGTAGAGAGCTTCCCCTCTCCCCCCTCTGTCATGGGTCCGATCTGGGTCAGAAATTCCGCCATCAGCTGCCGCATCTGCCGGATAGTCCCCTCCAGCTGCAGGTCTGTCAGCGACGTCTGTGGGGCGGGGTGGAACAAAAACAACTGTCCCTCTCCTGTGTCTGTACGGCTGAAGGCATAGGTGGTCCGTCCGGCGGTAAACGTGCCAACCCCCTTAGGGCCATACCGGGGCAGGTCCAGATAACCGGGCACCGGTCCGTCGATCTCCAACTGGGGCAGATAGTGGGCCGCCATGGGATTGATGGCCGTGATCCGTCCCAGCACGACATAGACCGCCGCCTCTGGCAGATTTTCTAAAATAGACAGGTTTAATTCGATCATGTCGCATCCTTTCGGTCAGGGTTTCTTAAGGCGCGTACCGAAGATAGCCGCACGGTTAGGATGTGCTGCCTGCGCCGCTATCATGACGCATTTCCAGTATATCAAAAATTTCCACTGGCAACAAGAGAAAAGTCGAAAAACAGCCTCTTTGGGGAAAGCGGCGGATAAGCCCCGCCTTAACGCCAAAGAACCTCCGAAAATCCTACCTAGTCCTCGCTTAACTTGTCGAATTGCCAATTTTATCGGAAAAGTATTGGAAAATCCTCCCGAAATATATGAAAAAAGTCACTATCAAAAGGCATTGAAACGGGGTATAATACCAGTGGAAGCAATAGATATTGATTCTTTGAAAAAAAGGAGTTTTCAACATGAGCATCAAAGTTGGCATCAATGGGTTTGGCCGCATCGGCCGTATGGTGTTCCGCGCCAGCCTGAACCACCCCGAGATCGAGATCGTTGGCATCAACGACCTGTGTCCCGCCGACTACCTGGCTTATATGCTGAAGTATGATACGATGCATGGCCACTGCCAGGCCGAGATCGGCTACACTGAGAGCGCCATCATCGTCAATGGCAAGGAGATCCCTGTCTCCGCCGAGCGCAACCCCGCTGACCTGCCCTGGGCTAAACTGGGCGCCGAGTATGTGGTGGAGTCTACCGGCCTGTTCCTGACCAAAGAGAAGGCCCAGGGCCACCTGGACGCAGGCGCCAAGAAGGTCGTTATGTCCGCCCCCTCCAAGGACGACACTCCCATGTTTGTCTGCGGCGTCAACCTGGATAAGTACACCCCCGACATGAAGTTCGTGTCTAACGCCTCCTGCACCACCAACTGTCTGGCCCCCATCGCCAAGGTTCTGAACGATAACTGGGGCATCACCGACGGTCTGATGACCACTGTCCACTCCACCACCGCCACCCAGAAGACCGTGGACGGCCCCTCTCTGAAAGACTGGCGCGGCGGCCGCGCCGCCTCCGGCAACATTATCCCCTCCTCCACTGGCGCCGCCAAGGCCGTGGGTAAGGTCATCCCCGAGCTGAATGGCAAGCTGACTGGTATGTCCATGCGTGTTCCCACCCTGGACGTGTCCGTGGTGGACCTGACCGTTAACCTGGCCAAGCCCGCAAAGTATGAGGAGATCTGTGCCGCTATGAAGGCCGCCTCCGAGGGTGAACTGAAGGGGATCCTGGGCTACACCGACGAGGCTGTGGTGTCCAGCGACTTCCTGGGCGATCCCCGTACCTCCATCTTCGATGCCGACGCCGGCATCGCCCTGACCGACACCTTTGTGAAGGTCGTGTCCTGGTACGACAACGAGATTGGCTACTCCAACAAGGTCCTGGAGCTCATCAAGCACATGTACTCTGTGGATCACAAGTAAGATTTTTCTGATTCGATCAGGGCGCCGCAGCCGCGGCGCCCTTTTTCTTTTTTTGAATATAGAAGTATTATAATTTCCAAAAAATGTATGAAACCGTCCCACTCTGGGGCGGTTTTTTGTGTTAGACAGAGGGAAAGGCCTCACGCCCCAATCAAAGATTTCAAACACAGAAAGGACGATGGACTATGGCAAGCAGTTACACGGAACATTTCCAGCTCAATCAATGGGCGGCGGAAGACCCCGTCCTCCGGGAGGACTTCAATGCTGACAACGCAAAGTTAGACAAAGTAATTCCAAGAATCGTCACCGGGACCTATACCGGCGACGGGGCGGCAGACCGGACAATCCAGCTGGGGTTTCGTCCCAAGGCGGTGCTTTTGTTTCCAGAAGATGGAACGACCTGCTTTTACTACTGTCCACCAAACTATTTTACCTGTCAGGGCGGCTTGATCTTAGACGGATACCCTCTGCGGTTAAAAAATGACCGCTGCAACATCATTTGCGCGGAAATCACGGACACCGGGTTTGCCGTCAAAATTTTCTCGGACCAGAGCAAGGCTGCCAATATTGCCACCAACCGAAATGGGACGGTATACCATTACCTTGCACTAGCCTGATATGAAAGAATCGCCCCCAGGCCAACTGGCCCAGGGGCGACACGTTATGGTTGTCTTAGATTGCTGACCAATAAAAGCTTAGGAGAAGATCATGGCGCTGGAACCGGTCAGAGTATAGGTGTTGTTGTCCATGCCCTGGAAGGTGACAACGACAGTAGCCTGATAAGTATGGCTGCCGGAGATAGCCACATTGGGCAGTGCGCTGTCGTCGAGGGAACTCAGAGTAGTACCAAGAGAAACCTTCTCATCCTTAGCGCTGCTGACAGTCTTGGTAAAGTCTTTCCCGTCAACAGTCAGAGTGGTCTTCACAGTGACATTCTTGGCTTCCCAACCAGAGATGTCCTTGCCATCAATGGTAGGAGCGGTGATGGTCATAGCCAGACTGCCGGAGTTCGTCAGCCCGACGGTCACAGAACCATCGGTGGTCACCACGGGGTCCTTGCCGCCCTCAGTGATGCCCTTGTCGTCGGGCACGACAACCAGGACAGTCTCGGCCAGAGGAGCCTGGTCATACTCGTTGTCCACGGTCATGACATACACGCCGGTGGTGTCAGCGGCGCGAGTGGTATCGGCCTCGATATCAGAGATATCGCCGGTACGCAGCAGGTCCACATCGCCATTGGCCTTCAGCTCCACCACCACGAAGACGGTGTTGTCGTCATAGGCAAAGGTCTTTTTGGCGTTGCCGCCGAAGGTGATACCAGTGTTCAGGGTCAGCACGCCGTCCTTGGCGGCGGTAGCCCAGTTGGCAGCGGCCTTACCGGCATTGCTCTTCAGATCGAACTTGGCGGTCCAGGTCTGGACATAGTCATCGCCATCGCGCTTGTCGATCAGGTACATAGCCTTCTTGGCATTCTTAGCCAGAGTCTCGCTGGCGGTATAGAGGTCTTCGACCTTCTCGCCGTTGGCGTCATAGGCGTCGATGAAGCGATAGACGGTCTTGTTGTTCTTGTCCTTCTCAGCCTGATAGCCGGTGCCCTTTAGGATGATGTAGTCCTCGGCGTCGGCATCGCTGGTGAAGTTACCATAGATGAAGACGACCTCAGCCACGTTGTCGCTGTTCAGAACCAGCTTTACATCAGCGCCGGTCTTGCTGGATACGTTCTTGTAGCCGACCCAGGAGTTGTTATTCTCCACGTCTACGAACACGGTATTGTTGTTGGTAGCCTGCCCATTCGCAGTGCCGGTGGCGGAGATGGAGGGAACATCCTTCTTCACAGTGGCGCTGGTGCCGGCCTTCTCGGCGACGACCTCCAGGTCATAGCTGCTGGAGCCCTTGGTGAACTTGTAGATGGTCTTCTCAGCAACGGTCTTGGTGGTAGTATCGTTGCCGCCATCCTTAACGGCGTCATAGGACTTGCCGCCGTCGATGATCTGGTCCACGGTGATGGTGTCCTCGGTGCCGTCATAGAAGACGACCTTGGCAGAGGGCTCGCTGTTGAAGACAGTGCCCACTTCCTTCACGAACAGGTAATCCTCGGCAGTAGCGGTATCACCCTCGAAGGCTACGGCGTAGCCGTAAGCATCCAGGTACAGGGTGGCTTCCTTGTCGATGACGGGGTTGGCGTCGGCGACGCTGTCCTCCAGGTTGTACAGGCCGGTGCCGATACCGTTGGCGGCGACAGCCTTGGTGTAAGCGTAGTTGTAGCTGTACTTGGTGCCGTCCAGAGTGGCGTAGTCGGCGTTCTTCACAGCAGTGACCTTGCCGGCTACAGTTTCGGCTACAGCCAGGGACTCGATCTCGCCGGAGGAAACAGAAGCGGTGTAGATGACGATGTCGTCCTTCTCAAACTTCTGATCGGTGGTGAACTTGTTGTCGGGGGTGTAAGCAGAACCAGCGCCATTGTTTACCTTGGTCTTAAAAGACACGGTGACCTCGTAGTCGCCCTCGTCGCCGGTGACCTTGGTGACCTTGGCTACGCCGGTGTCGATCAGGGTCAGAACGACGGTCTCCTTGTCGGAGTCCACGAAGACCTCAGTCAGGACGCCCTTGTCAGCGGTCAGCACGCGCTCGCTGCTGGTCTTGCTGTGAGCGATAGCCAGGTCGCGGGCAGCGTGAGGGGCGGCGTTGGTGTCCTCGGCAACCAGGCCGCCGTTCTGGTAGATGGCCCAGTCGTAGTTATCAAAAGCGGCGGAGCCGACAGCCTGGTACAGAGCCTTCTCGGTGACCTTGACAGTCCAGGTCTGCTCGGCGGAGTCGGCATACTTGCCGATCTCGCTGGACTTATAGGTCCAGACGTTGGCGGGACGGTTGAAATCGTCGCTGCCCTCGTCCTTTTTCAGGTCGCCGTTGTACAGCTTCTCGCCCAGTTCCACGATGGAGCCCTTAGTAGAGCTGGTGGAGGAGGTGGGCTGCAGATCGCTGATGGCGCGGGCATAAGCCTTGTCGCTGGTGACATAGTTGTAGGTGACCTTGCCGGCCTCTACGATCACACCGTCGGCGTTGACCTTGATGGTGTCGTCGTCAGCCTCGACCATGCCGGACTCCAGAGCGTTCAGAACCAGTTGAGCCAGGTCGTTGCGGGTCATGGCCTCGGTAACGCCGGAGTCCACATCTTCAAACAGCTCGATCTTGCCAGCCTGCTTGATGGTGGCGAACTGCCAGTCGTCCTCGAAGTCGGACTGATACTGGAAGTAGCCCAGGGCCTTCATCAGCATCAGAGCGGCCTGGGAGGTAGTGACGGAGTCGCTGCCGCCGAAGGTCTTGGCGTCGTAGCCGGCGATGATGCCGTTGGTGTAGCAGGCGGCCACATAGGGTTCAGCCCAGGAGGGCACATCAGTGAAGGGGCTGGTGCCCTTGTAGTTGGCTACGCGGTAGTCCAGCAGGTTGGACATGACCACGGCCATCTCGTTGCGGGTGACCTTAGCGTTGGGGTTGAAGTTGCCGTTCTCGTCGCCGGTCATGATGCCGACTTCCTGGAGAACTTCGATGGCTTCCTGATTCTGCTCGGAAGACACATCGGCGTAGCTCGCGCCGGTGCCGACTACCATCAGGCCCATGACCATGACGGAAGCCAGAGCCAGGCTAAGAGCCCGTTTCAGGTTTCTCATTCGGGATTCCTCCTTAAATTTTTTCGGGGACTTTTCTGACAAAATCCCCATTTTTTCGAGGCTTTGAGGACTTTTTAGGGCATTAGCCCTGTATAACTCCCCTTGCCTCGTGATTATCTTAGCAGAAGTCAAATTTGAAGTCAACGGGTTTGATACAAGTGTAACAGAACCGTAATATTGCGTCCGGATTGTTACAGCAGAGGAAATCAGCGGCTTTTCAGGGGATCTCTGCCTGGGGCGGGGAACCCGCTGCTTGGGGCTGCTGTTCCCCGTGCTACCACACATCTCCAGGACATGAGATCACGGTCCCCTTACATTATAATAACAGCCCCCCGGCGTGTGGCACAGGACCGTACACCCAGGGAAAAAGGTGAAGGGGTCACCCACAGATGTGAGTGACCCCTTCGGATGATTTTTCAAGTGCCGGCAAGCGGCAATGTCTTTTCCAGTGCCGGTAAACGGCCCTGTTGACATCATCATCCTATCATAATATATGTATAAAGTCAAGGAAAATGCACAGTTGCGTACACTTTACCATATTTGGTATGTCACTTCTGATAGGTATATAATGCTTTGAGTTTCGTGTCCAGCTTTTCCAGAGAATCGGAAGAGAGGCGGATGTTGCTCAATACATCAGAAGGATAAAGAGGATCGTAGATTCGCAGCTTACTGACAGTGGTGATCTGCCCTACAAGAGCGATGCTGCCCTGCTTCATCTTCTGCACTTCCTGGAGCATTTTTTTGCAGCGCGCTGCTCGCTCCTTCATCGATTCTATCTGAATGTTGATGCTCTCCAGCTGAAGCCGGCGTTTGGCCGACAGCATTTCATAATTTTCGTCCTTTTGGTCAACCTTCTGGGCCAGCAGCGCCTTCTGCTGGGTGAGGATATCCTCCTGGAGGCAGAGTGTCTGCTTTTGGTACTCTTTCAACTCCTCCAGCAGCTTGACAAAAATCTCGTCACCCAAAAAGACTTTGGAGGAATGGAGATGATCCAGATCCGTATCGGGCTTTATGGATGTTAAGGGGATCACGGTAGCCACCGGATTGGACAGCTTGTTGTCCACGTCCATTACCACCGCATAGTGCAGTCCACCCTCTTCACTGCCTACCCGGTACCCCAAATGGACCTTTACAATGGCGCCACGCTTATAGCGGATTAATTTTTTGGGGTCAAATCCGGGTTCCCGTTTCAGAAAACGCACATAATCGGAGATCCAGTAGGCCAGCTTGCTCCCCTGGTTTTCTCCTAAGGAATCCATATAAGAGGAAAGCGCTGTCAGTGCCTCTTTTTTTAGTATGGAATATTCCTTTTTCATGCTGCACACCCCGTAAATGTTCTCATTTTCACAAATGTACCATCCTTTTCCCCAAAAGTCAACGCTATATGACGTAGAACAGCGCCCCCTTCTATGTGGAAGGGGGCGCTGTTCATTTTTATATGGTCCGTCAGACCTCCATGATGACAGGCAGGATCATGGGGGACCGCTTGGTCTTTTTATAGAGGTAGTTGGACAGGTCGCCCTTGATGGCCCCCTTGATGGCGGACCAGTCGGTGGCATAGCGGCCGTCCACGGACTGGATGGCCTCCAGGGCCACCTGGCGCAGCTCCTCCATCAGCCCCTCGGACTCCTTCACATAGACGAAGCCCCGTGTGATGATATCCGGGCCGGACACCAGAGCGCCGTCCTCGCCGGACATGGACAGGACCACCACGATCATGCCGTCCTGGGCCAAGTGCCGCCGGTCCCGAAGGACCACGCTGCCCACGTCGCCCACGCCGTAGCCATCCACAAAGACCTGCCCGGCGGTGACGGTACCCGCCAGCTTGGCGGAGGAATGGGTCAGCTCGATAACCCGGCCGATGTCGCCGATGATGACCTGGTTGGGGGTCATGCCCATCTGCTGGGCCAGCTTGGCGTGGATCTGGAGCATCCGCTGCTCCCCGTGGACGGGGATGAAAAACCTGGGCTTGACCAGGGCGTGGACAATTTTCAGCTCCTCCTGACAGGCGTGGCCGGATACATGGAGGGTCATCTCCCGCTCGTTCATCACCTCCACGCCCTTGCGGTACAGCTCGTTGACCACGTTGCCGATGGCGTTCTCGTTGCCTGGAATGGCGGAGGCGGAGATAATGACCCGGTCTCCGGGGAGCAGGTCCACCTGGCGGTGGGTGTTGAAGGCCATGCGGGTGAGGGCGGACATGGTCTCGCCCTGGCTGCCGGTGGTGATGATGCACACCCGGTCCTTGGGCAGTGACTTGATGTGGTTCAGGTCCATGAGCACTCCGTCTGGGATGTTCATATAGCCCAGCTCGGAGGACACCTTCATCACGTTCTCCATGGACCGGCCGGTGACCGCCACCTTCCGGCCGTACCGGGCCGCCACGTCGATGATCTGCTGAATGCGGTCCACGTTGGAGGCAAAGGTGGTGATGATGATGCGCTCCTCACACCCCCGGAACAGGGCGTCAAAGGAGGCGCCCACGCTGCGCTCGCTGCGGGTATAGCCGGGGCGCTCCACATTGGTGGAGTCTGCCAGAAGGGCCAGCACGCCCTCCTTGCCCAGCTCGCCCAGGCGGGCCAGGTCCATCATCCCCCCCTGGATGGGGGTGGTGTCGATCTTAAAGTCGCCGGTGTGGACACAGGTTCCCACAGGGCACTTGATGGCAAAGGCCACCGCGTCGGCAATAGAGTGGTTGACGTGGATAAATTCCACGCTGAATTTCCCCGCCTTGACCACATCCCCCGCCTCGCAGGTGATGAGCTTGGTCTTATCCAGCAGACGGTGCTCCTCCAGCTTCAGCTTAATGAGGCCCGCGGACATCCGGGTGGCGTAGATAGGGGCGTTGATGGAGCGGAGGACATAGGGCAGGGCGCCAATGTGGTCCTCATGTCCGTGGGTGATAAAGATGCCCCGAATCTTCTGCTGGTTCTTAATGAGATAGCTGACATCGGGGATGACTACGTCGATGCCGTACATATCGTCGTCGGGAAAGCCCATGCCGCAGTCCACCACCACGATGTCGCCGCCGTACTCGTAAACCGTGAGGTTCTTGCCGATCTCGTTGAGGCCGCCAAGAGGAATGATTTTCAATTTTTCAGCCATAAATACTCCTTATCGTCGTTTTAATTTGGATGTAGCGGCGAAAGGACCCACAAAAACCAGCCGTGCCCCACGGCACAGCTACTGGACGGAAGGACTGCCCCCTCCGGCCCTGCCTCGCCGGAGGGGAAAATGGTCCCTTCGCCTGTCTAGTGGATCTCGCCTTGGTCCCCTGTGGGCCGGCCCCGCCTGTTACTCACGGTTTGGGCGCACAGGATATATTTAAACGCGCGGGCCTGGGGCCCATACGCGCATAAATCAAAAACAAAGCCAATTACTGGCACAGATAGTATACCACACTTTTTCCTAAAAGTATACTATTGCTTTCAAGAGAACAAAAGAACTACTTTTTATCCCTTTCTTGGGCACATTGTTCAGAAATGGCCCGGTCCAGCTGGGCCGCCCGCCCGGCGTAGAAATCGCACAGCTCGGCGGCGATCTCCAGGTCGGGGCCCTCGCCCACCACTCGAAGGGCGGACCGGCGGGCCAGGGGGACCAGATAGACCCAGCCACCCCCGGTGTGGACACGTAGGCCCTCGCCCCCGCAGGTCCGGCCCTGCTCCCGAACCATAGCCTCCATGACCCGCCCCCGGTCTGAGGAGAGGGGGACCTCCCGCCGCCAGGAGGAGAAGCGGGGGGTCTTGGAGATCAGCGCGTCCAGCTTTTGGCCCGATACGCCCATCCGAGCGCAGATCCGGGCTGCGGCGCTGGGCGCCGACCAAAACCAAGGTTGAGCGGCATACAGGTCCCTGGCTGGCTTTCCGTCCCGGTCCAGCCGCAGGACGGTCCCGTCATAACCGGCGGCTACCAAGTCCACCGCGGCGCTGGCCCCGGAGGGGACGGCCAGTCTGCCAGAACCGTTCTCCATCTCGATGAGGGCCACCAGGGCCAGCAGCTGGCTGGAATCCAGGATGGCGCCCCGCTCATCCTGGGCGGTAAGACAGAAGCCGCCGTGGCTGGCCCGGAAGGCCGGGATGCCCGGCCGCCAGCGGTCCTCCACCTGGCAGCCCAGGGACAGGAGGACCGCCCGTATGGCCCGGTCATCCGGACCATTTCCCTCCACCGCCACCGTCACCCGGCGGAGGGCGGGGTGACCCAGTGAGGCGGCGGCAGCCACTTGGTCGGCCCACTGCCTCCGCGTCAGTTCCAGACGCTCCATCTGCCCCACCTGCCGGGCTCGGACCCGCCGGAACTCCCCCTGGAGAAGGGCGTGCTCCAGCTTCCGCTCCCTGGCCCGCTCCAGAGGCAGGCCCTGGCAGTCAAAGAAATGGAGAAAGACGCGCTCCTCCCCTTCCTCTATAAAGAGGGAGATGGGCAGCATACGGCTGGCGGACACCCAGGCTCCCTGGACGGGGCTGTCCAGGCCATAGGTCAGCACCTGACCACCTGCGGCCGCGGCTCCCGCCGCGGCCGCCCGGGCCAGCATTCTGGCTCCGGGAGTATTGGAACATCCTAGTCCAACCTGGCCCTCCACACCCAGGACGCTGCCGATCCCCAGCAGGGCGTCTGGCCCCAGATCCTCGCCCAGCACGCCCCGGATCACCCCGCCATCCCCGAAGCGGTGCACTCCCTTCTGGCTGCCGCTGGTGATAGATCGGGCCAGCCGACAGCCAGCGGGGGCTGTCTGCCCAGGCCACAGACGCACCCGCTCCAACAGGATGGCCCCCTCCTCCGCCAGGGCGTTGTCCCCCAGCACAGCTCCATCCTTCAAAATAGACTTCTTCTGAGCGGCAGAGCCGGGGCATAAAATGGCGCCGTCCAGTGAGGCCCTAGAGTCTACGGCGGTTCCTTCCAGCAGGACGGACCGCTGGACCACCGCCCGTTCTCCCACCCGGCACTCTCTGCTGATTACCGCATAGGGGCCTACAATGGCGCCTGGTTCCAGTTCCACATCCCGGTCGATCCAGCAGGGAGGCGTCAGCGTGATCCCTTGGGGAAGAGATTGGGCGGACCAGATCCCGTCGCTCCGCTGGGGAATATTCAGGTCCATTGTTACCCGTCCATCCAGGGTGTCCTGAACACACTTAAGGTAGGCTCCGCAGTCCCCCATATCGCACCAGTAGCCCTCCAGGGGACAGCCGTACAGAGGCATCCTCTGTTCCAGCAGGGTAGGGAACAGGTCCTTGCCAAAGTCAAAGGGGCCCTGCTGGGGCACCAGCTCCATAGCCCGTGGGGATAGGATATAGATGCCCGTATTTACCATGTTAGTGACCACCTGGCCCCAGGAGGGTTTTTCCACAAACCGCTGTACACGCCCCTGCTCGTCGGTGAGGACCAGACCGTACTCCAGAGGCTTGGGGTGGGCGTAGAGCACCAGAGTAGCGCAACTCTCCCGCTCCTGATGCGCCTGGATGGCTTCAGTCAGGTCCAGGTCGCAGACACAGTCCCCGCTGATGACCAGGAAGTCCTCCCGCCCCAGGTGGGACAGGCAGTTTCTAACACTTCCGGCGGTCCCCAGAGGCTCCTCCTCTACAAAATAGGTCAGCTGGACGCCCAGCTGTTCCCCACTGCCAAAGTAGTCCATCACTGACTGGGGTTTGTAGCACAGAGTGACACAGATATCGGTGATGTGGTGGCGCTTTAACAGGGTGATAATGTGCTCCATTACCGGCCGCCCGAACAGGGGAGTCATGGGCTTTGGGACACCAAGGGATAGGGGCCGCAACCGGGTGCCTTCCCCGCCGGCCATAATAACTGCTTTCATGGACCGCTACCGTCCTTTCCTTTGTTAGTAACGGTTAGTATGGTCCGGCCGGTTGCCTTTCATGCCAGCCGGCCGCTTGTCCAGCACAATTGAATGTGATATACTTTGAAAAACAGGAGGGACTGGATATGGACATCAAGCCGGGGCGCTACCGCCATTTTAAAGGAAATGAATACCAAGTGCTCGGTTCCGCCACGCACTCGGAGACCGGGGAGGCCATGGTGGTCTACCGGGCCTTATACGGGGAGGGCGGACTGTGGGTCCGGCCGGCCGTTATGTGGAGCGAGTGGATAACGCGGGACGGATATTCCGGCCCTCGTTTCGTCTTTGTGGAGGATATAGGATGAATATTCAGATTTTTGGAAAAAGCAAGTGCTTCGACACCAAAAAGGCGGAGCGCTGGTTTAAGGAACGGCGCATCAAATTTCAGGCTGTGGACGTAAAAAAGTATGGCATGAGCCTGGGGGAGCTGACCAGCGTGAAAAACGCCGTGGGACTAGCCGTCATGGTAGACACGGGACACCCGGACGCGGCGCTGCTGTCCTATCTGGCCTCCGACCAAGCTAAACTGGAGAAGCTCTACCAGGACCCGACTTTGCTCCGCACCCCAATCGTCAGGAATGGCAGGCAGGCCACCGTGGGCTACTGTCCCGACGTCTGGGCCCACTGGCAATAAAGTCCTATTTATCGGACATAGGCTCTGCTATCCTTGAGTCGAGAAAGGAGAGATGCCCTGTGGCAAAAAGCGCCAATCAAAAATCCAAGCTGCTCTATCTGTCCAAGATCCTGCTGGAGCAGACGGACGAGGATCACCCCATCACCGTTCCTGAGATGATTCAGGAGCTGGCCAAGCGGGACATCAAAGCGGAGCGAAAGAGTATCTATGACGACCTTGAGACACTCTCCTTGTTCGGCCTGGATGTTCAGAGCCGCAAGGGCCGTTCACCAGGCTGGTTCATCGGTTCCCGAGAGTTTGAGCTGCCAGAGCTGAAGCTGCTCATGGACGCAGTACAGTCCTCCCGTTTTATCACCCAGAAAAAGAGCGACGCCCTGATTCGCAAGCTAGAGGGGCTGGCTAGCATCCACCAGGCCCGGCAGCTCCAACGCCAGGTCTATGTCAGCGGGCGGATCAAGGTGATGAACGAGAGCATCTATTATAATGTAGACAGGCTCCATGGGGCGCTGTCCGCGCAGAAGGCCATCACCTTCAAATATTTCGACTACGACATTTCTCGCCAGAAGGTCTTTCGCCGGGACGGCAAGCGGTATACTGTCTCCCCTTATGGCCTGATCTGGGACAACGAGAACTACTACCTGGTAGCCTTTGATCATGTCAATCAGGAAATGCGCCACTACCGGGTGGACAAGATGGCAGATATCGTAGTCACCAATCTTCCTCGCTCCGGCCAGGAGCAGTATCCCAACTTTCAGGTAGCCTCCTACGGCCAGAAGCACTTTGCCATGTATTCCGGCAAAGAGATGACAGTTACCCTTCGGGGCCGCCAATCTATGGCCGGTGTGGTCTGGGATCGCTTCGGCCAGGACATCATTCTGGTCCCTGACGGGGAGTCCCACTTTCGGGTCACCCTCTCTCTAGTCATGAGCCCCCAGTTTTTAGGCTGGCTTTTTGCCTTAGACGGTATCGAGCTGGTGGCCCCGCAGGAGGCTGTGGATTTATACCGCCAGCGGCTCGTCTCTATTCAAGCGGCATATCAAGATGTAAGTTTGTAATCTTGTCTACCAAATGTCTACCAAAAAAAGCGGGAAAGCGCTGGGAAACAGGGCTTTCCCGCTTTTCCATTTTCTGGGTGTCTACCAGATGTCTACCAAGGGCACTTTTTCTTTGGAAAAGCGCCCTTTTTTATTTGCTCTTAGCGGGTTTTCCTCACCTTTTTTGCTGTGCAAGGGGCGTTATACAGGGCTGATGCCATAAAAAGTCCTCAAAGCCTCGAAAAAATGGGGATTTTGTCAGAAAAGTCCCCGAAAAAATTTAAGGAGGAATCCCGAATGAGAAACCTGAAACGGGCTCTTAGCCTGGCTCTGGCTTCCGTCATGGTCATGGGCCTGATGGTAGTCGGCACCGGCGCGAGCTACGTCGATGTGTCTTCCGAGCAGAATCAGGAAGCCATCGAAGTTCTCCAGGCCGTTGGTGTTATGACCGGCGACGAGAACGGCAACTTCAACCCCGACGCCAACGTCACCCGTAATGAGATGGCCGTGGTCATGTCCAACCTGCTGGACTACACCGTGTCCAGCTACAAGGGCACTGCGCCCTTCAGCGACGTGCCCTCCTGGGCCGAGCCCTATGTGGCCGCCTGTTACACCAACGGCATCATCGCCGGCTACGACGCCAAGACCTTCGGCGGCAACGACTCCGTCACTACCGGCCAGGCCGCTCTGATGCTGATGAAGGCCCTGGGCTACTTCCAGTATCAGTCCGACTTTGGCGACGACTGGCTGGTGGAGACCACCCGTCAGGGCAGCCAGATCGGCCTGTTTGACGACGTGGACACCGGCGCCACCCAGGCTCTGACCCGCAACGATGTGGCTCAGATGGTCCTGAACGCCCTCGAGGCCAATATGGTGCAATACACCGGCAACGGCGGCACCACCATCAAGGGCGACGGCTATGAGATCACCACCGGAAAGGCCACCTATGAGGACCGTACCAGCACCAACAACAAGTACGGCAAGATCGACAACGAGAGCCGCGACCGCAACGATGGCAAGTATGTCATCCAGTTAGGCGAGGACCTGTATGACGGCGACCTGGAGAAGGATGCCGACGCAGACGATTTCGGCCGTCCCGGCACCACCTGGAGCTATGAGGGCGATGAGATCGGCACTTATGCCGACAACGCTGACGACTCCATGGTCATCAACAAGACCCTGAGCGCCCAGGCGATTCTGGTCACCGACAGCGACTATTTTGATTATAACCGCAAGGATCTGGCCGACGACGGCGATCTGAATCTGTACATCAACGGCGACGCGGAGTTTGAGAATGGCGACTACGCTGATCTGTCCAGTGTGACCCTGAAGGCTGGCGACCAGGTGGAGCTGTTCGAGAATGATGACAAGAAGGTTGAGACCATCGCCATCATCCGCTACTCCCTAGCTTCCATCAAGGAGGTCGAGGACAGCCTGTCCAGCACCTACACCAACAAGGGCGCTACTTATGCCATCACTCTGGAGACCCTGAGCGAGTCTGGCATCGGCGGCACCTACTATGACGTGTATGACGGCGACTCCACCAAGGAGCTGACCGGCTTCAACGCCGACACCTACACCGAGGGCACTGTTCTGGCCGTGGCCGTGAACGATGCTGAGACCATTCTGGACTCCGCCGTGGCGGAGAGCGTCTCTGGCACCATCTCCAACTACAACAGCGGCTCCAAGGCCAAGGTCACCATCGACGGCGCTGACTACCCCCTGCACGCCCTGGTGGATACCAGCAACAGCACCAATGTGGCCATGGGCTCCCTGACCCTGGATCTGAATGACAGCGAGTACACCGTCTACCTGGACAAGAACGGCTATGTAGTCGGCGTGGACGAGAGCGGCGCCGCCAAGATCGAGGACGTGTACTACGTCACCGGTATTGCAAAGGACACCAGCCGGTACACTGACTTCTATGCCCAGGCCGTCTCCCTGTATGACGGCACCATCACTGAGTTCAAGCTGAACGATTCTACCGAGAATGAAACTGCCTTCAACGACAGTAGCTGGACCACCGACTCTGGATATGTCTCTGGCGGCAACTCTGTGCTGAACACAAAGTATGCCGGCCTGTACACCTTCGAGAAGGACGGCAACGGTTACAACGCTGAAATCTACAACACCTCCAACGACAGCACCTACTATGTGTTTGACGGCTCCGGCAGAGTGACCGGCTCCAATATCGCCAAGGCCGCTGGTGTCCTGGGTGACGACCTAGCCCGGGACGATGGCAACATGACCATTGGCTCCGATAAGGTCTATCTGAACGACAACACCAACTACCTGAAGATTGAGAAGCCCGGCAGTGAGATCGACGTGGACTTCATCACCGGCGGCACTTCCGTGGACCGAGCTGCCGGCACTCTGAAGGCCCTGGCCGTGGCCACCAAGTCCAGCAACAACTATGTTGCCTCCTATGTGGTCCTGGTCAACACCGCTGATTTTGCCAACGCCAGCAGCGACGACGTGGTCTTTGTCCACGAGCGCTCCAGCAACCGCACCTCCTATACCGACGGCGACGACAAGAACCAGACCGCCTACATGACCGAGCTGTACTTCATGGATGGCTCCGGCAATGTGGAGACTGTCATGGTGAAGGGTTCCGCCAAGGCCGTTGGCTTCTACACCTGGGAGATCAATGACGACGGTGTGTACGAGCTGACCGCGGCCAACAACGATACCGCTCTGAGCAACGGGAACTCCTCCAGCGATTCCTGGACCTATGACGATGAGACCGGCTGGGTCGGCGGTGATTCCTTCAGCGGCGACTCCTTCGGCACCGGCGCCCTGCTGAAAGGCATCTTCAACAACGCCCTCAGCGCCAGCGGCGACGCCAACGACGGCACCTATACTGATACGGTTACCCTGAACGATGTCAACTTCGCTGAGAACGTCATCATTGCCGATGACCGTAGCAAGTCCGCCCGCGATGCCAGCGCTTACAGCTCCGAGATCACCACGGTCTCCCAGTTGAAGACCGCCATCGACAAGGATAACAGCGATGTTTACGGCGTGGTCTATGTGGACAACGAGGAGGTCATCATGGTCTATGTTACCAGCATGACCAACACCACTCCTGACGATACCGCTGAAATCACCAATGTGAAGCTGAATGGTGTGTCTGTTCAGACCTATGCGACAGCCGCAGAGGCCATGGAGAACGCCGTCGTAAAGAAGGCTGGTGACTCTGTCACCTTCTCCGCCACTGTTGACGACGCTGATGACGTTGCTGCCTACTCCGTGATGCAGGATTATGAGGCTGCTGAGACTGAAGATAATACCAATGCTACCTTCACGGTCACTGCAACCGCTGGCAAGTATGACGTAGTGAAGATCACTGCCAAAGCGACAGATGGCACAGAGAAGTCCGTGTTTGTTGCGATCAAGGCCGAGAACCTCTACAAGATTACCGTTGATAACAACTCTAGTGCCGATGTCCGTGTCACAATTGACGATGTCAGCAAGACGGTCGCCAAGAGCAGCGGACAAGAAGACGTGATCGACAATGCCGTGTCCGGCAACAGCTATGTCCTGACTTTGAAGGTTTCCGGTAACGCCACTAAGACTGTTGCCGCTAGCGGCGCCAACATTTGGGATAACGGCGACGGAACTTATGAGATCAGTGATATCACTGGTGACGTGACTGTAACGGTCACTGACCAAGTGTGATCATCTTACGCCGGCAACTGTTTTAGCATGATCCAAAAAAAGGCCCCGCTCCTTTAGGAGCGGGGCCTTGCTTCTCATTTTTTCCACCTGTAGACCCGCACTCTGGTGCCGGAGGGGATGGTGGTGATATTTCCTTGCCCCACAATGTTTGGGAGGTGACTTGGGCGGCGGAGAGTTCCAGCCTGACATATATGTTTCGGTGCTGTCGGCTGAACTGGGGGGTGGGGTAGCCTTGGTGGCCGGACATAAGTATAGTCCAATGAGCCGCACAGGCACTGTCTCAAATGGATATAAAAGCAGGACTCGATCAGCTCTTGGGGGGCATCGCTCAGTGTGATGGACACCAGCCGTCCCGCCTCGTTTTGGCCATACCAATAGCCGGAGGTAAAATCCAATGGTATAACTGGCCCCGAGGACCGGGTCCAGCCGGATCTCCAAGCTGTCATACTTCGTCAGGTCAAGATCACTGACATCCAGATCGATTTGGCTGCCTGACTTGCTAGAGATATAATCCAACAATTTTGTGTAAAAAAGTTTCCCCTCTACATCGGTCAGGCGGGCCGCCAGCGAATCCGTCGTGGCTGTGTCCGCCTTGCCCCGGAGCACCCTGTCCTCCGTTTCCCATTGGTTGATCTGGTAATTGGTGGTTTTGTTGGTCGACATGATAGCTTCCTCCTTTAATTATTATTCTAAGAGTTTGGGCGGCGCACCACTGGGAAAAGCTGCCCTTACGACAGGGCCGGGAGAGCAGTGCAGGGATGCACAACGCCCCTTTCCCATGTCCCGCCCGTCATCCGGCGGCTGTCGGTATTCGGATGGCCAGGCACGGTTGGAACGAAGGAGGGGCCATAAATTTTGGACGGCCAGGGCCCAGCGGCCTGCCTGATTTCGGGCACCAGATTTTCCCCAAAGGCCCTCGGTAGTGCGTCCCCCGGTGGTGGCGGAAGCTCCTTCCACCTCGCACCTCCCTCCACAGGGGGAGGCTTAGACGGCGCGCCGGGTTGCCGCCCAAGCCCTCTCTATCCAACACAAAAAACCGCCCTGAAATGGGACGGTTTCCTAAATTTTTTGGAAATTACAGTGCCCTTCTGCCTTGGATACCATCTTGATTTCGGCGGGCAAATGTGATACAGTTCCGTTATTCGCCGGACACGGTGTAGAAACGAGGTTATATCATGAAAAAGCGTCTGGTCATTGTGGGGCTGGGCCTGATCGGCGGTTCCCTTGCCAAGGCCCTCCGGGGCTTTGAGGACTATGAGATCATCGGCGTGGACGTGAGCCAGCCCACCCTTCGCTACGCCATGGAACAGGATATCGTGGACCGGGCCGAGGCGGACCCAGTCCGGGTGCTGGCGGAGGGCGACCTGGTATTTTTATGCCTCCATCCCCAGGGCATCGTAGAATTTATGACCGAGCACCGGGACCATTTCAGGCCTGGCTCCATGGTGACCGATGTGTGCGGGGTAAAGGGGGCCATTTTGAAGGGGGCCGGGGTACTGCCTGACACTGTTTCCTTTGTGGGAGGGCATCCCATGGCGGGTACGGAGTTCTCCGGCATTCAGCACGCCCTGGCCAATATGTTCCACGGGGCCCACTATATCCTAACCCCGAATAACCAATCCAGCCCGGAGCATCTGGCTCTTATGGAGCGGCTGGCTCGGTACATCGGCTGCGCGGATGTGGTCCAGACCACGGCGGAGCGGCACGACGCCATCATCGCCTACACCAGCCAGATGATGCACGTTATCGCCGTTTCCGTGTGCGACGACCCTAGCCTATTCGACTATCAGGGCTTTGAGGGGGACTCTTTCCGGGGCTGCACCCGGGTGGCCGCTCTGGATGTGCCCCTGTGGACCCAGCTCTTCTCCATGAACGCTGAGGCCTTGGGCCGGGCCCTGGAGCAGTTGGAGGAGAACATCCGACAGTACCGTCAGGCTATCCAGTCCGGGGACCTGGAGGGGTTGAGCGAGAAGCTGGCCCGCTCCTCCGCACGGAAGCGGAAAATGAACCGGATGGAGGCCAGCAGCGGCGCTGTGGGCCGGGACCGCTGGGAGGGTTCCAGAGATGGGGCCACGACATCGGAATCCTGAACGACAAAGGCCCCTGACCAGGAAGGTCAGGGGCCTTTGTCTGTGTGTTGTAAAAGGGAGGAGAAAAAGGAAGATATCTTGAGTACGGATTTATCATAAAATAGAATTAAGGCAATACTATGTCCTCCCCATGAATTTTTTGTAAACACTGTCAGTCCTATAAACGACGAAGACCTCCGGCATGCCGGAGGTCTCCATCTGTGTGTTGTAAAGGAGAGGGAGAAATGGAAGATGCATTTTGTTCCCTTGGAACGGTTTTATCATAGAATAGAATTAAGGCAAAACAATGACCCTGGTATGAACAGTTTGTAAATACTTCTCTCCGGCCTTCTAAGCGGCCGGAAAAATTTACCTGCCCGGCCCCGCCTTTTTCTTGACGGAGGCCAGTTGCCGTGGGATAATAAAATGATACAGATCAATCCGGTCATCCTTGGCCGGTTCGGGAGGCATCTGTCAGCTATGAACTTTTTGATCCGTGCCTGTCTGGGGGGCGGCGCGCCCCAGGCTCCTGCCACCAGGCTTCGCTGCGGCACCATCTCCGGCGCCGCAGGCATCTTTCTCAATGTGCTGCTGTTTCTGGGTAAGGTGATCGCCGGCACGCTCACCTCCTCTGTGGCCATGGTGGCTGACGCGGTAAATAACTTATCTGACGCCGCGACCTCGGTGGTCACCCTCATCGGCTTTCGGCTCGCTGGCCAGGAGGCGGACGAGGACCACCCCTTCGGCCACGGGCGCGTGGAATATATTGCCGGACTGATCGTGGCGATGGCTATTCTGCTCATGGGGGTGGAGGTGGGCCGGTCTGCCCTGGAGTCCCTGTTCGGCCAGTCTGAAACTCAATTTTCGCCAGTGGCTCTGGTCATTCTAGCGGCGGCCATCCTGGTGAAATTTTGGATGTACTGGTTCAACCGCGGCCTGGGCCGGGCCATTGACTCCGCCGCCATGGAGGCCACCGCCGCAGACTCCCTGTCCGACTGCCTGTCCACCGGCGTAGTCCTTCTCTCCACCCTTGCCGATTATTTTTGGGGGCTTCAGGTGGACGGATTGGCCGGCCTGCTGGTGGCCGCCTTTATTCTCAAGACAGGGTGGGAGGCCGCCAGGGACACCCTGGACCCTTTGCTGGGGCGGCCCATGGACCCGGAGCTCGCCGCGGACATCGACCGCATCGTGCTGGGCCACGACCACATTCTGGGCATCCACGACCTGGTCTACCACGATTATGGCCCCGGTCGAGCCATGATGTCCTTCCACGCCGAGGTCCCAGCGGACGGAGATTTTTTGGAGCTCCATGACATTATCGACCATATCGAGCGGGAACTGAAGGAGAAGCACCACATTGACACCTCCATCCATATGGACCCGGTAGTGTGTGACGACAGCACCTCCGCCCTTCGAGAGCAGGTGGCCGCCATCGCCCGGAAGATCGACCCCGTGCTCACCATCCATGATTTCCGCATTACCCCTGGCCCAATTCACACTAACCTAATTTTTGACGTCATGGTGCCATATGGGTTCCGGCTGAAGGATACCCAGGTGCGGGAACAGCTCACCGAGGGAATTAAGGGGCTGTCCGGCCATTACTTCCCCGTCATCCAGGTGGACCACTCCTATGTGGCCTCCGGTGACCAGGGGTAGGGGAAATGTGGGAGCAATTTACAAATTATTCACCTAACACTGGGGTTTCGCGCTATAATAAAGGTATCCCATACACAAATTACATTGAGAAAAGAGGGTACGGCTATGCCAAAGAAGGTTTTGATCGTGGAGGATGATGGCAACATCGCCGAGCTGCTCCACCTCTATCTGGAGAAAGAGGGGTTCGAAACCCAGGTAGCCCAGGATGGCGGTAAGGGTGTAGAGCTGTTTCGCTCCTTTCAGCCCGATCTAGTGCTTCTGGATATTATGCTCCCCATTATGGACGGCTGGTCTGTGCTGAAGAAGATTCGGGAGGGGGATAAGACCCCTGTTATTATGCTCACCGCAAAGGGCGAAACGGAGGACAAGGTCACAGGTCTGGAGCAGGGCGCCGATGACTACATTGTCAAACCCTTCGAGATGAAAGAGGTGCTGGCCCGTATTCATGCCGTTCTGCGCCGTACCATGGGGGAGGAAGAGCAGACCAGCAAAAAGCTGACCTTCGATAAGCTGGTCATCAACCTGGACTCCTATGAGCTGTTGGTAGACGGCCAGCGGGTGGATACGCCCCCCAAGGAATTGGAGCTGTTGTTCCATCTGGCCTCTGCTCCCAACCGGGTATTTACCCGAAACCAGCTTCTGGATGAGGTATGGGGCTTCGATTATTTCGGTGACAGCCGGACTGTGGACGTCCATATCAAGCGGCTTCGGGAAAAGCTGGAGAATGTCAGTGACCAGTGGCGGCTGAAGACTGTTTGGGGTGTGGGTTATAAATTTGAGGTGGGCGGAAATGCCTGAACCCGCTGACATCGGATGGATATGACAAACTGCCTAAGGAGGTGAAGCCTTTGCGTTCGTTATATAAACGTCAGCTAGCTATGATGGTGGGGATCGTCGCGCTGTCCTTTACTCTTCTGTCCACCGCCTTTATGATGCTCTCTTACCGCTATATCATTTCAGAGAAACGGGACGCGATGGAACGCAATGCCGGCTATATCGCTATGTTTGCCTCCTCCTTTTATCAGCAGCTTCGCAGTGAGCCGTTCCAGAACTATGTCGCCTCCATCGCCCTGATCTCAGATTCTTATGTGATTGTAGCCGCCCCGGATGGCGAGATCATCTATGCTACGGACGGCGTCAATTTTTATGCGTATGAAAACAGCAAAGTCCCTGAGTCAGTGGTGTCCCAGGTGCTGGAACGGGGCTCTTATGCCGGTATGACCAGTCTGGGCGGAATCTTCCCGGAGCGGCGCTATCTGGCCAGCCTGCCTATTACCGTCAGCTTGAATAACCTGTCAGTCACCCAGGGGCTGGTGCTGGTGTCTGCCGACGCCTCCAGCCTGGCGGAGATGTGGTCGGCCACCGCCACCATTTTCTTTTTTACCGCTGTGGTGGTGCTGCTGATTGCCTTCGTCGCCAGCTCCCTCTTTTCCGCCCACCAGGCCCGGCCTCTAAACGAGATGGCCGAGGCAGCCCGAAAATTTGGCCGTGGAGAGTTTGATGTCCGGGTCACCAGCTATGAGGGGCGGTGTGATGAGATCAGCACCCTGGCTGAGGCGTTCAATACCATGGCCAACTCCCTGGCCAAGGTCGAGAGCCAGCGATCAGAATTTATTGCCAATGTATCCCACGAACTGAAGACCCCCATGACCACCATCTCCGGCTTTGCCGAGGGAATCCTGGACGGGACCATCCCGCCCGAACGGGAGAAGGAATCTCTACAAATCGTGGTATCTGAAACCAGGCGATTGTCCCGGTTAGTCCGGCGGATGCTGGATCTGGCTCGGCTCAACGCCCTGACAGAGAACACCGTCACCGCCCAGGAGCAGTTCGACCTCACCGAGGTGGTGTCCCAGGTTATCATTAGCCTGGAGAGCAAGATCACCGGCCGGAATTTGGATGTAGACGTCCAGATGCCCGACGAGAAGCTAATGGTCTGGGGGGACCCGGATTCCATCACCCAGGTCTGCTATAATCTTTTGGACAACGCGGCGAAGTTTGCCGCCGCCGGTACTGCTATCACTGTCCAGATCACAAAGAAGGATGGGAAGGCTTACACCACCATCCGGAATCTGGGCTCTACGATCCCCAAGGATGAACTGCCCCTCCTCTTTGAGCGATTCCACAAGGCAGACTACTCCCGCTCCATGGACCGGGAGGGTGTGGGGCTGGGGTTGTATATCGTCAAGACGATTTTGGGCAACCTAAAGGAGACTATCACAGCGACCAGCGAGGACGGCGTCACTCAGTTTACCTTTACCCTGACGTTGGCCTGACATTCGGACATCCCGGTTTGGAGGGAGTTTATGGACAACAAACATGACGGTCTCTGGCAGGGCGGCCCCTGGGAACAGCCCAGCCAGCCGGTGCCCAACCTGCCCTACATCCCTGTCCCAGCAGCGGGGATTCCCGTCCTGCGCCCCAGAAAGAGGAGGAGAAAGTGGCCTTGGATCACTGGGCTGGCCATTTTGGTCCTTGCCCTGTGTCTGCTTACTGTTGTGCTGGGGCGCCACCTGTCCTTCTCTTTGAGCGGGCCGGGTTATCTGCCCGCAAGCCCAGGGGAGGACTGGTGGGCCCAGCAGGAGGAATACAGCACTGACCCGCCGAACATCCGGCAGGCGCCCACGGGGACCGGGGTGACCCTTCCGCTCCAGGCAGCTGCCGGACCGGCGCTGACCTATACCCAGATCTATGAGAAGAACGCCCCCTCCATCGTGTCCATCGAGTCCCAGAGCCAGTCGGAATATGGAACAGGTACAGGCATCATCATGACGGAAGACGGCTATATCATCACCAATGCCCATGTAGTAGCTGGCGCTGACGAGGTCCGGGTCGCCCTGTCGAACAACAGCGTTTTACAGGCCAGCCTGGTAGGATTCGACGCGGATGAGGACTTAGCGGTGTTGAAGGTGGATGCCTCCGGACTGACTCCGGCGGAGTTTGGGGACTCCGCCGCGCTGCGCATCGGCGATCCGGTCGCCGCCATCGGGGACCCGCTGGGCTACCGCTCCACCATTACGGACGGCATCATCTCCGCCCTGGACCGGGAGGTAGAGGTAGATGGCACAACCATGGTGTTGATCCAGACCAGCGCGGCTATCAACTTTGGCAACTCCGGCGGCGCCCTTATCAACCAATATGGCCAGGTGGTGGGGGTGACCACCATTAAGATCGTCACGGAGGACGGCTCTGCCGAGGCACTGGGCTTCGCTATCCCCACCACGCGGGTGAAATATGTGGTGGACCGGCTAATCGACGGACAGGTCATCCACACCGGAGTCTTCGGCTTTACTGTGTACACCTTTCCCGCAGAGGGCGGGGGCCTGGAGATCATGGATGTGACCCCATCCAGCGACGCCTACGCCAAGGGCATCCGCCCCGGCGATATCCTATTGGCCGCCAACGGCCAGACCATCACCAGCACCCAGGATCTGACCCGGCTGAAGCAGTCCCTGGGGCTGGGCGATACGGTATCCCTGACCTATCTCCGGGATGGACAGAGCTACACAGTAGATGTGGCTCTGGTAGACCCGCAGGAAGACAACAGATGACCCTTCAGCGGGGTTGTCCAGCCGGCGCTTACACGGGAGAATACCTCCCTGGTGAGGGCCGGCCTTCTCATGTTCTTAGTTTTTGGTTGCCCTAGACCGGACATCATGGTATACTTTGAGAGAAAAGAGGGATCGTATGATCAATACCACCCTGTGCTATCTCCAGCGGGGCGAGGAATACCTCATGCTCCACCGGGTCAAAAAGGAAAACGATCTGAATCAGGACAAGTGGATCGGTGTAGGAGGCAAGTTCGAGGACAAGGAGAGCCCGGAGGACTGTGCCTTGCGGGAGATACGGGAGGAGACCGGCCTTACCGCGACAGGCTACCGCTACCGCGGACTCGTCACATTCCTCTCCGACCGCTGGCCCACTGAGTATATGCACCTGTTTACTGTCCACAGCTGGACAGGTGAGCTGAAGGAGTGCGACGAGGGGGATCTAGAGTGGGTCCCCAAAGCCAGGCTAAAGGAGCTCCCCCTTTGGGATGGGGACCACATCTTTCTCGACCTTTTAGACCAGGACGCCCCCTTCTTTTCCCTGAAGTTGAGCTATGTGGGGGACAAGCTGGTGGAGGCCGTTCTGAATGGCCGGCATCTGAAGGGAGGGCCTATGGGTGGGGAACTTAGCTACTCAGAATGAGGGTGCGTGCCCTGCACGAGTCCTTGTTTCCAAGACAGAAAGGAGGGTTGAGCATGAAGCCTGAATACGCCAATACCTTTGGTATCCGCAAGGTGTCGGACAAGGACGGAGAGGTCCTGGAGGTCACCTTGGATATCGCCTATAAATATATGGAGACCGCCATGACCGTCACACCAAAAGGGATGGAGAATATCTCCACGCCCGCCGCTGACTATGTGGCCTCCATCGTAATGAACCGGCAGAGCGCCATCTCCCTACGCAATCTGCTGATTCAGACCCTGGGGACTGAGCCGTAAAAAGAGAGCGGATACTTCTGTATCCGCTCTCTTTTTATCTCTTATGACTGGGGCAGGTGGAGATCCGCCTCGGTCAGAGGGGTGTCGTAGGGATTGACCAGCTCATTGAGCGTTGGCAGGATATCCTCCGCCTGGTAGAGGAAGCAGTATGAAAAGCCCTTATAGGTCTTGGTGCCGTCCCCCTTTAGCGTGTCCTGGCGGATCCCAGTGGAGAGATCTACCTGGAGGGCCTGGGTAGCAAAGTAGATCATTTCCTCCAGTTCCAGGTCCGTTTTAACATAGGTCTGGAAAATCTTGATAAATTCTGTTACCCTTGTGACTGAGTTCCAGGACACCACCTTCTTGGCCAGTTGGGTCAGCAGCTGCCGCTGCATCTCCCCCCGCTGTACATCACTGTACCACTGGTTAGCCCTATAATTGGGACTGTCCTCATTGTCGTGGCGGTAGCGGACCGCCTCCATGGCGCCCTGCCCGTCCACCTTGTGGACCCCCTTGGTAAAATGAATATGCAGATTCTGGTATGGGTCATCGTAGTTCATATCTAAGGGGATATCCAGTTCTACGCCGCCCAGCTCATCCACCAGGGCTATAAAGCCCTCCAAGTCCACCAGAACGTAGTAGTCAATGGGGATGCCAAAGGTGTGCTCGATCTCTTCCTTCAATACGTCCGGCCCTGCCCCGTAGAAAGCCCCGTTAATTTTGGGATTTTTGCGCCAGGTCCGCTCCACCGCCGTGTCCCGCGGGATGGAGATCATTCCCACTTTCCGATTTGGAATGTCAAAGCTGACCACGATGATGCTGTCCGTGTTGCCACTGTCCACGTCTTTGCCCAGTAGGACGAAATTATACACCAGCTCCCGGCGCTGGGGCCCCTGAGGCGTGCTAATATCGGTATCTCCGCTCCCATCCTCCTGCCCCCCGTTGATCACGGGGGTCGGATCAGGGGTCTGGATTGGGGGCGGCTTGATGGTCATTGTCCAGCCCACATAGACGGCTACGATTACAGCGGAGAGAAAAACCAGGAATTTATAAAATCCCCAGAATAAGGATTTGTGCCCGCTGCCTTTCCTGGGCGGCCCTCCCCGGCGCTGGGGACGGGCCGGCTCCCGCCTGGGTGCTGTCCGGCGAGCACCACCCTGGCGGGATACGCTGACATATTTTTCTTCCAGGGCGATCCTCCCCCTTCCCGTGCGAATACCCTTTCAGTATAGCGGTTTCGTCTGCCTTCGACAAGGGGGAAAGAGGTGTATTCATAAAAAATTAAATTTTTCCAGCCCCGCCCCAAAACTTTGACAGAGCGCGGTCGGGGCATACAGGCAGGCATCCGCCTACTGAATCGACCCGGAGTTCACACCAATGTTTCCTCCACCAGCGCCCATACCTGGTCTATGGAAAGCCCCTTGCAGGAGTAGGTCACCAGGGCTCCGTCATCATGGAGGACGGAAAAGCTCACACGGGGGCCGTCGGGATCCCCCTGGTCAGCCAGGGTATAGGCCCTGGCTTCCACTATCTCCCGGCTCATGTCCACTGCCCGGAACACTGGGGAATGGAAGGCGTCGTAGTATTCTTCCGGCACACTGTCCGCCCAGGGGATGGAGTACAGGCGCACATCGTAGGTTTCTGGCCGGGCCGTATCCACCAGATTTCCCCACTCCGAATCTCCCTCGGGCAGCTCCACCCGGATAGTCACATCGTCATATCCCCAGCTCCAACGCAGGTACAGTGTGTGCTCGCTGCCCTCCTGGTAGGTCATCCTGCTGTAGAACTCGTCATAGCCGGAGAGATCTTCCGCAGGAAGATAGGAGACGAAATCCACCTCCTGCCGGGCATCCTCCAGGGAGGAAAATTCCGCCGCCCGCCACTCCGGCACCTCCTCCGCCTTCAGCAGGTGGTCCAGGTACAGGCCGCCGTCCTGGGACAGGGCCTGCCGCACCAGCAGGGCATTGAACATCTGTGCGCCTCCCTGGACCAGCGAGGCGCTCTCTCCATATTCCGAACCAAAAATTCCACCTGAATTTTCAAACCGGACGCCCACCTCTCCGGCCATGAACTCGCTGCAGCAGGTATAAAGGCCGCCTTCTTCTCGGCTCCAGCCGGTGACCGGGGTCCCCATCACATCGGTACTCTCTACATCGGAGTAAAGACCGCACTGGAGGGGCAGCTCCCCCGGCCGCAAGGTCAAGGTAAAAGAACTGTCCGTCTCCTCATTTTCCCCCCAAATATTCAGCCACAGCAGGCTCCCGCTCCTGTCGTACAGGGCCGAGCCAGTGAGTGTGTAGCCCTGCCAAAACAGCATCCAGGGCAGGTCTCCTGAATCGTTTTTTGGGTTTTCTACTTCCGGCTTGCCCTCCGGCCCCCAAAAGGTCCTTTGGATCTGCTCTTTTGTCAGTTCCTGGGAGAAAGAACCCTCTATCAGATACCGGGCCGGGGCGGCGTCCGCCGCCAATTCTCCGTCCACCCTCTGGTAGTTCACATAGGGAATACATGGCAGCATCATTTTTTCTCCGTCAGGCCCCTCTGCCACAGTGAACCCAGACGGGGGTTCCTCCCCAGGGCCGTAGGTGTCTTTGATCCCTGGATAGATGGCGTCGGCAGCCGTCTGTCCCCCTGGCGGGGCTGGTTGGGCCAAATGCCACACGCCCAGTCCCAGGGCCAAGGCACAGCAGGCCGCCAACGCCCCCCACCTGTGTCCCCACCTTGTCCGACTGGGGGCTGCCCGGCCTGTTGACAGACTATTTTCTCCCAGGGCCAGGAGCCGTTTATGGGTTTCCTGGGAAATTTCCTGCCGTTCAAGATACGATTTGTAATATTTCATTCAAATTCTCCCTTTCGTTGTCCGCCTTTGCAGTCCTCTTCTGACTCCAGCAGCTTCTTCAGCCTCTGTCTGGCTCTGGTCAGACGGGAGCGGACTGTGCCCGGCCGCTGTCTGGTCATATGGGCAATCTCCCGAGTGGAGTATCCCGCATAGTAGAAAAGATGGATGACCGTTCGGTCCTCCGGGGGGAGAGAAAACAGCTCCTCCAGCTCTGCCCTCTCCTCCAGGGCGGGGGCGGGCAGCGTGTCCGGCAGGGGGCCCACCCGCCGCCAAGCGAGTCTAAGGCGGCTCTTACAGCCGTTGACCAGCACCCGCATCAGCCAGGCGTCCGGACGATCCAGGTCCGCCGGGGCTTTTTCCAAAAATACCAGAAAGGCATCCTGCACCGCGTCCTCCGCCTCCTGAGAATCACCCAGAATGGCCAGCGCTGCCCGGTACAGGCGGTTTTCGTTGTCTGTGACTAGGGCTTCCCAATCCACCGGCCGGTTGGATATATGGGGCATAGGGCCACCTCCTTTCGTAAATTTAGACGTTTTAACAGGGCATTTTGCTGCACGGCGGTAAAAATATTTGAAAAAAGAGCCGCCCATCGGGCGGCTCCCACACTGTTTTTAAAAGATAATATCCCGGCTGATCTCAGCCAGGGAGTGGACACCGCACATGGCCATGGTGTCCTCCAGCTCTCCCTTCAGCTTCCGCGTCAGCGCCTTGACGCCCTCAATCCCACCGCCGTAGACCGCGGTGACATAGGGCCGGGCCAGAATGACCGCGTCAGCCCCCAGGGCCAGCGCCTTGCACACATCCACGCCAGTGCGGATGCCGCCGTCCACCAGGACTGTCATCTGGCCTTTTACCGCATCCGCAATGGCAGGCAGGACGGCCGCGGTGGCGGGAACTCCATCCAGCACACGTCCTCCATGGTTGGACACCACAATACCAGCGGCGCCCGCCTCCAGGGCTTTTCTGGCTCCCTTGACGGTCATGACACCCTTGATGAGAAAGGGCACGCCCGCATAGTCGATGATCTCTCGAAGCTCTGCCACCGTCTTGGAGCCCGCCGGCGGGGTCAACCCCTTCAGGAAGGGCAGTCCCGCAGCGTCGATGTCCATGGCAAATACTTTGGCGCCGGAGGCCTTGGCGTCATCCAGCTTGGCAAAAATGGTATCCCGGTCCCAGGGCTTGACAGTGGGGATCCCTTTCCCGCCGTTCTGTCCAATGGCCTTGGCGGCCCCGGCAAAGACCTCCGGGTCTGCCCCATCTCCGGTAAAGGCGGCGATCCCCGCCTGGGCACAGCCGGGGACCAGGATGTCGTTGTAGGCCAAGTCGGTGAGCTTGTCCCCGTAGTGGAGCTTGACCGCGCCCACTGGGCCGGCAAAGACAGGCAGCTCATACCTCTGGCCGAAAAAGGTATAGCTAGTGTCTACCGGCTGGTTGACTGTGATGGTATCCATATTCAGACAGATGTCCTGCCATGCCTCGTAGTTTCGGATGGCCACAGTGCCGCTGCCCTTTGCTCCGGGGCCCGGCATGGTATTCTTACAGGCCCGGCCATTGCATACGGGGCAGGCTTTACAGTATGGGCCGCTGCAGGTGCGGGCTGCCTCCAGTATCTCTTGATAGGTCATAAAAAACCCCTCCTCACTTTTCTCTCCCAATCATACCGTTCTCCCGGTCATTCGTCAAGAAAAAGTGGAAGGGGTCCGTAATTACAGGCCGGTCTGGGCCTTGGTCAGCTCCTCTGCGATGTTGAGCACATGGTCGCCAATGCGTTCAAAGTCGGTGAGCAGCTCGGAGTAGAGGATGCATGCCTCCTGGTTGCAGGTGCCCTCCTTCATTCGCTGCAGCTGACCGCGGCGGAAGCTGTCGGTCATATCATCGATCTTCTGCTCCATCTGGGCCACCTCGGACAGCCACTGGGGCTGACCGGCCTGGTAGTGGAGCAGGGCGGAGATGGCCTCCAGAGAGATGTCACGCATAGCACTGATCTCACTCTGGGCTGTTTCGGAGAAGGAGATATTTTTGCCCACCAGCATCCGGGTATAGCCAGCCAGATTGTCCGCGTGGTCGCCAATACGCTCGATGTTGCCAGAGATGGTGAAGAAGCTGCTGACCACAGCGGAGCCTTGCTCGTTGGTTTCAATAGAAATCAGGTGAGACACATAGCGGGAGATCTCCCGGTTCAAAAAGTCGATATACTCCTCCCGCTGCTCCACCTGGACCAGCTGCTCCTGATCCCGGGCCAGTACGGCCCGGAAGCTGTCCGCCACGTTGTCCCGTGCCATGGACAGCATCCGGTTGAGCTCGTTGCGCAGTTGATCGATGACAATGGCAGATACACCCAGGCCGCCCTCTTTGCCTCCGGCTTGGATGGGGGTGAGATAGGCCAGGGTCATGCTCTCCTGGCCTTCGGTCTCCACAGCCTGGTCGGGTAGGATGCGGATAGCCAGCTTGGCCAGATAATTGCCCAGAGGAAGCAGGACCAGGGTAGTCGTGATGTTAAAGACAGTATGGGTCATGGCGATCTGAGCCATGGGGTCAGTGGGGATCAGATGGGACAAGGTCCTGCCCACCTCACCCGGAAGAACTAAGGTGCCTTCTACCACGGCAGCGATAGGAAAGAGAACAAACAGAGTGGTAAAGATCGCGGTGCCAATCAGGTTGAACATCAAGTGGATAAGAGTAGCCCGCTTGGCATTCCGGTTGGTACCGATGGCTGCCAGCACGGCGGTGATACAGGTGCCGATGTTCTGACCGAACAGGACAAAAACTGAGCTGGCATAGCTGATCACGCCGCTGCTGGCCAGAGCCTGGAGGATACCCACCGAGGCGGAGGAGGACTGGATGACGGCAGTAAAGGCCGCGCCGGCCAGGATTCCCAACAGAGGATTAGAGAAGGTGGACATGATACGGATAAAGGGTTCGGAATCCCGCAATGGAGACATGGAGGAGCTCATCATGCCCATTCCGATAAACAACACGCCCAACCCGGCCAGGATCTGGCCGATGTGCTGGAGCTTCGGCTCCTTGATAAAGACCATCAGCACCACGCCCACAAAGGCAAACATAGGGGCCAGCTCACCCACATCCAGGGCAATGAGCAGGCCGGTAACCGTGGTACCAATGTTGGCGCCCATGATGATCCAGACCGCCTGGCCCAGAGTCATCATCCCGGCGTTTACAAAGCCTACCACCATCACTGTGGTAGCGGAGGAGGACTGGATGACAGCGGTGATGGCCGCACCCACCAGCACGCCCAAAAAGCGGTTGGCGGTAAGCCGCTCCAGAATACTCTTCATCCGTGCGCCGGCGGCAGCCTCCAGGCCGGAACTCATCATCTGCATCCCATGCAAAAACAATGCCAAGCCGCCCAGCAGCCCCAATATTTCTGAAATGCCCATCTCTTTCTTCCCTTTCTCTCGCAGCCCTTCCCGGCAAGAAAAAAGACACAGCCCGCGCCTGAATGTTCAGGAGCAGGTCATGCCTCATATCCTCTTCCTCCGCTGATCTGGTACCAGTCGGCTGGCTGCATCATGACGATTTCCTCTTAGTCTTTCAATTTTTGGCAGTATTTATTATAAAATCCCCCGTGTCAACCGTCAACAGATTTAACACAGGTTTAACATTTCTTTACGAAAAAGAGACGCATCCTTTTTGAGTATGCCATAGGCAAGAATTTTCTTGACTTTTTTTGCGGGACCGATATCATGGTATCCATACCATATATCCAAATGGAGGGGGATCTCAGGATGATCCAAGTCATTTTATGGGATATCGACGGCACACTGCTGGATTTCGGCTTGGCAGAGAAGGCGGCGATCCGGGCCTGCTTTATCCGCTTCGGCCTGGGGGAATGCCCTGACGATATGCTGGCCCGATACTCGTCTATCAACCAGAAATATTGGAATGCCCTGGAGCGGGGAGAGTTGACCAAGCCCCAGGTACTGTCCGGCCGCTTCCAGGAGTTTTTCCAGTCAGAGGGCATCGAGTTCTCCGATATCGAGGGGTTTAACCACGCCTATCAGATTCAGCTGGGAGAAACCGTGGTCTTTCGGGATCACGGCTATGAGCTGGTCAGGGACCTGAAGGGCCAGGTCAGGCAGTATGCCGTTACCAATGGCACTGCCGTCGCCCAGCAGCGGAAGCTGGACAAGTCAGGGCTCATCCGGCTGTTTGACGGGGTGTTCATCTCTGAGCAGGTAGGGGCCGAAAAGCCCAGCCCAGATTTTTTCCGGGCGGTATTTAACCATGTCGGCCCCATCGCCCCAGAGGAGGTCCTGATCGTGGGGGATTCTCTGACCAGCGATATTCAGGGGGGCAATAACGCCGGTATTCTGTGCTGCTGGTACGACCCAGAGGACCGCCCTCTGCCCCAGGGACTCACGGTCCACTACCACATCCAGGACTTGAACCAGGTGAGAGAGATTCTGACGTTGTCCCTGTAAAAAAGAGCCGCTCATGGACTCCCATGAGCGGTTCTTCTCTCTGGCTGTTGCGAAAAATCTTACTCGGCCTTCTGGCTCTCCAGATACTCGTCATAGGTGGTCTTCCGGTCGATGAGCTTTCCATCGGCAGTGAAGTCAAAGACTCGGTTACATACCGTTTGGATGAGCTGGTGGTCGTGGGAGGCTACAAGCACGTTGCATTTCACGGCCTCCAGTCCCTTGTTCAGGGCGGCGATGGACTCCAGGTCCAGGTGGTTGGTGGGCTGGTCCAGCAGGAGGACGTTGGCCCCAGAGAGCATCATCCGGGACAGCATACAGCGCACCTTCTCACCGCCGGAGAGGACCTTCACCGGCTTGTATACCTCGTCCCCGGAGAAGAGCATCCGGCCCAGGAAGCCCCGGAGGTACTGCTCCTGGGGATCGGGGGAGAACTGGCGCAGCCACTGGACCAGGTTGTCGTCGTTGTCCTGGAAGTAGGGGGTGTTATCCTTGGGGAAGTAGGAGAAAGTGGCGGTCTGTCCCCACTTCACAGTGCCCTCGTCTGGCTCCATTTCTCCGGCCAGGATCTTGAACAGGGCGGTGTGGGCGTTCTCGTTGTCGCCCACAAAGGCGATCTTGTCCCCGTGGCCTACGATGAAGGACACCTTGTCCAGCACCTTTCCCCCGTCAATGGTCTTGGATACGTCGGTGACAAAGAGGATATCCTTGCCCACCTCTCGGTCGGGAGAGAAGGCCACCCAGGGATAACGGCGGGAAGAGGCAGGCATCTCCTCCACCGTCAGCTTATCCAGCAGCTTCCGTCGTGCGGTGGCCTGCTTGCTTTTGGACTTGTTGGCGGAGAAGCGGGAGATGAAGTCCTGCAGCTCCTTGATCTTCTCCTCGTTGCGCTTGTTTTGATTCTTAATCAGCTGCTGCACCAGCTGGGAGGACTCATACCAGAAGTCGTAGTTGCCCACATACATCTTAATCTTGTTATAGTCGATGTCCACGATGTGGGTACATACAGTGTTCAGGAAATGGCGGTCATGGGATACCACAATAACCGTGCCTTCAAAGTCCAGCAGGAAGTCTTCCAACCAGTTGACCGCGTCAATGTCCAGGTTGTTGGTGGGCTCGTCCATCATCAGCAGATCGGGATTACCAAACAGGGCCTGGGCCAGCAGCACCTTCACCTTCAGCCGGGGGTCCAGAGTGGCCATGTCGTTGTAGTGCAGCTCCGTACCGATACCCAGCCCCTGGAGGATGCGGCTGGCGTCTGATTCCGCCTCCCAGCCCCCCAGCTCGGCGTACTCCTCCTCCAACTGGCAGGCCAGCATACCGTCCTCGTCGGTCATCTCCTCTTTGGCGTAGAGGGCCTCCTTCTCCTTGCCGATGTCGTACAGTCGCTGGTTGCCCATGATTACGGTGTCCATTACGTTGTAGGCGTCATAAGCATTCTGGTCCTGCTTGAGGACAGACATACGGATATTGGGCAGGATATTTACTTCTCCGGATGTGGAGTCCAGTTCACCGGACAGAATCTTGAGAAAGGTAGACTTGCCAGCGCCGTTGGCCCCGATGATGCCATAACAGTTGCCCCGGAGGAATTGCAAGTCCACGTGAGAAAACAGCGGGGTGCCGCTGTAATTCAGGCTTAAATCGGTGACAGTGATCATGTCGTCTTCTGCTCCTTTTCCAAATCGTCAAAATTATCCGTATATCATCTTAACATATGCGCTCCAAAAAAGATAGCACCTTTTTGATCGAAATCGTAGGCTGATTGTGGGGACAACTGTGATACCTGACCGAAAAGGCCTAAAATGCTCTTTTGCCGCCGACGCACACTTTTTTCTCATTGGTCTACCAAATGTCTACCAAAAAAAGCGGGAAAGTGCTGGGAAACAGGGCTTTCCCGCTTTTCCATTTTCTGGGTGTCTACCAGATGTCTACCAAGGGCACTTTTTCTTTGAAAAAGCACCCTTTTTTATTTGCTCTTAGCGGGTTTTCCTCACCTTTTTTGCTGTGCAAGGGGCGTTATACAGGGCTGATGCCATAAAAAGTCCTCAAAGCCTCGAAAAAATGGGGATTTTGTCAGAAAAGTCCCCGAAAAAATTTAAGGAGGAATCCCGAATGAGAAACCTGAAACGGGCTCTTAGCCTGGCTCTGGCTTCCGTCATGGTCATGGGCCTGATGGTAGTCGGCACCGGCGCGAGCTACGTCGATGTGTCTTCCGAGCAGAATCAGGAAGCCATCGAAGTTCTCCAGGCCGTCGGTGTTATGACCGGCGACGAGAACGGCAACTTCAACCCCGACGCCAACGTCACCCGTAATGAGATGGCCGTGGTCATGTCCAACCTGCTGGACTACACCGTGTCCAGCTACAAGGGCACTGCGCCCTTCAGCGACGTGCCCTCCTGGGCCGAGCCCTATGTGGCTGCCTGTTACACCAACGGCATCATCGCCGGCTACGATGCCAAGACCTTCGGCGGCAGCGACTCCGTCACTACTGGCCAGGCCGCTCTGATGCTGCTGAAGGCTCTGGGCTATTTCCAGGAGGCCGGTGACTTCGGCCAGGATTGGCTGGTCGCCACTGTCGCTCAGGGCTCCAAGATTGACCTGTTCGACGGTGTTGACACCGCCGCACGGGACGCTCTGACCCGCAACGAGGTGGCTCAGCTGGTGCTGAACGCCCTGAAGGCCGAGATGGTCGAGATCGTTGACCACGATGTGACCACCGACGGCAAGGGCAATTGGGTCACCAAGGCTGTCTATGACGCCCGGACCAGCACCGACAAGAAGTACGGCAAGATCACCAACGAGAAGGCCGACGGCAACGCCGCCCGCTTCTCCGTCCAGCTGGGTGAGGATCTGTACTCCGGCGACCTGCAGATGAACGACGAGGCCGCTGACGACTTCCAGCGTCCCGCTACCGAGTGGAAGTATGTCAACGACACCATCGGCACCTTCACCGACAAGGCCGACGCCGTCTACACCAAGAAGGTCACCGCCGCCAACATCTACTCCGTGGTGGGCAAGAGCACTGCTGACGACCTGGAGGACGGCACCTACGCTCTGTACAACTACATCGACGGCGAGGGCGGCCAGGTCACTGCCAATATCGGCAACTTCGTTGACAAGAACAACACCACCAAGGTCAACGGCTCCGGCAACGGTATGCTGACCGAGGTCTATGTGGACACCAGCGCCAAGAAGGTCACCATCGTGTCCATCAACACCTATGTGTTCCAGGCTTCCACCGACTATAACACCAGCAAGGAGTCTGTGGATGTGGTTTCCGCCGGCGACACCGAGATCACTCTGGACAACCGCACTCTGGAGCAGGACGACTTTGATGTCAAGGATGTCAAGGCCGACGACTATCTGCTGATCACCGCCGCCAAGCAGGCTAACGGCACCTACGATGTTCAGACCGTGGCCAAGGCTGAGGTCCTGACCGGCTCTGTGGACGGCTATAAGATCCAGGATTCCGTCATCATCGACGGCACCACCTATAAGTACTCCCTGACCACCGCCAAGACCGGCGAGCAGAACACCCAGTACACCGTGGGCCAGACCGCCGCTGTGGTTCTGGACGCCTATGGCTATGTCATCGCTGTGGACGAGGCCGTTGTGTCCTCCAACTATGTGTTCGTTTCTGAGTTCGCTCAGCCCTCCGGCCTGTCCAACGGCAAGGTCGTGGGCCACGCCTACTTCACCGACGGCACCACCGACGATATCACCATCAAGGACCTGATGGGCGACTCCAACAAGGCCAATATGATCCCCGGAGGCGACAAGACTGCCAAGGCCGGCTGGTACACCTACAGCAAGAACAGCAACGATGAGTACAGCCTGTACGCCATCGAGGCTAAGTACAGCACCTCCAAGATTGGCTACGCTCATCCCGGCCAGACCGATGTTGCCTATAACAACGAGGTCAACTTCCTGGCTAACGGTGCTTCCGCCACTGGTCTGAACGGCGCTGCCATCAAGGCCAACAACGACACCATCATCGTGGTGGACGACGGCGACGAGGTCACCTACTACACCGGCGTCAAGAACCTGCCCGATGTCGTTCTGAAGGCTGCTGCCGGCGGCAAGGCTGCTGGTGCTGCTACTGTGAACGCCGTTTACAAGACCAGCAACAGCTACGCTGCCTATGTGTTCATCAATGTCACTGGTTCCTCCTCCATCTCCGGCGGCGAGGACTCCACGATGGTCTACTTCGTGAAGTACGACGGCCAGCACAAGACCACCGACAACGAGATCTACTACACCTACAAGGTACTGGTGGACGGCAAGGAAGAGATCGTCAAGGCTGACAGCCAGGTTCTGGGCACCAGCACTCTCTACTCCGCTTATTACAAGGCCCGCACCAACAGCGACGACGAGATCACTACCATTCTGCCCATGCCCACTGGCGCTGGCGAGAAGTTCATCGCCGCTGACGGTGTGAGCAATGGCCTGTCTTACAGCGCCGGCACCCTGACTGTTGGCTCCAAGGGCTACACCCTGGCTGACAACTGCAAGATCACTCTGGTGGTCCTGAAGTCCGCCAACGCGATGAACAAGGACAAGAGCGCCGATTACGAGGCCCAGATCGTCACCGCCAAGGAGCTGAGCGACCGGGTCAAGGACTACAATGTGACTTACAACTACGAGCTGAAGGCCACTGAGAAGAACGGCTCCGAGCTGGAAGAGCTGTATGTCACTGTGACCGCCGCTACTGGGCGTCCCACCTCTGTTCCTTCCATCAGCAATGTTACTGTGAACGGTAATGCCGTAACTGGCTATGCCACCATCGCTGACGCCGTGGCTCACGCTACTGTCCTCGGTACTGGCACCAGCGTCACAGTCAACGCAACCATCGCCAATGCTACTACCTCTGCCTATGATGTAGACGGCGACTATAAGGGTGGCGATTTTGTCGCCGAATACCCCAACACTCCCACTTACACGATTGGTGGTGCTGCCAACGAGGTTATCGTGACCCGCATTACTGCTAGCAATGCTAACGGCAATGCCAATCCTGTATATGTGGCTGTGAAGTCTGCGGATATGAAGACCGTTTCCGTTAAGAATACTTCTTCTACTTCCGCCATTCAGGTCACCATCGGTGATGAAACCAAGGTAGTTGCCAAGGGTGCTACCGAGACCTTCAAGAGTGTTGCCGCTGGCAGCAGCTTTAAGGTAACCTATGAGGCTGAGATGGGCAAGACCGTGGAATTTGACAGTGACAACTCCGCCGGTGCTACCTTTACCAACTTTAATAGCCTCTCCGTGGACAATGTTACCGCCAATGTGACCATTCAGTTCAAGTAAGATTATTACCCGGAAACGGGAATGATCGCATTGAGGTAAATGTTTCAAACAGCCCCGCTCCTTCTGGAGCGGGGCTGCTCCTTTCCCCGTTTTATTTCTCCCCGTACATGGTGATCTTGAACCCGGCCAGAAGGGGATAATCCGGGAAGCTTTTGATCAGGGTCAGCCCCGTGACGCTGCTGAAATAGTGGGGATCTTCAAAATGGCTCCAGCCGCCGGACACGGCCCACCCCTGGAAGGGCCAGTCGCCGCTGTGCCAGGGGTACAGGACGATGTGGGTCTTTCCGTAACCGACCAGCGACAGCAGCTGCTTCCCCCCGTCCAGATAGAGGGAGACCCCCTGCTGATCCCTGACCTTCGGCTCGATCACCAGATGGACCAGCCGCCAGAGGGACCAGTCCACCCCGATCAGGGAAAATTGAAAATTGTCCCCGCCGGTGGACAGCGTGGCCGTCTTCAGTAGGTGGAGCGCATTCTGATCCCTCCATGCCTGTTCGGCCGCCTCCAGCGCCGTCCTGTTTTCCTCCGCCGCCTGCTCCGCGCGCTCTACTCTGGCAGACAGCTCGGTCAGCTGGGCCCGGTCCGCTTTTCCCTCCGCCTCCGCCGCCCATTGATTGAGCTGGAAATATTCCGTGTAACTGCTTGCCATATTCCATCGTCCTTTCTGCGTTTGAAATCTTTTGTTGGGGCGCCGGGTCTTTCCCTCTATCTAACACAAAAAACCGCCCTGGAGTAGGACGGTTTCATACATTTTTTGGAAATTATAAGCGAACTTTATTACTTTCCCCAAAAATCTCCCTGTCCGGGGAGTAACTTCCTTATGTTACCTCTTCTGGCCTTTGTAGATAGCCAGAGGTAACTGAATTGTAGGAAAATTCAACACTATGAATGCCTCCATTATGGAAAAATGGTCCTTGAGCAAATAGGTGGAACCTACTGCGAGCAGGGGACTACTATCTTTTCAATCCTACCATTCCCGAAGTCAATCCGCTCGGCGTGTGGTGGCCGCAGAGCTTGCAGTATATTTGGAAGCACCGCAACGCCATCTACACGGCTTCGTTGTTGGGCGGCAAGCTTCACTACAATTTGACTGAAATAGACCGGCAGGTGAAAGATAGTTTGCCCGTCTGTTGAAACGGATAGCAAAGCGCAAGGGTATTACAGACCAACCCAAAGCGGAGCACCGAATGGAATGGGTCAAATGGATGAGTAGCATCCGTGATCGGGTGACGGAAATTATAAATGGTAAGTTCTATCAATAGAGCCACAAAGGGACACAAGTAAGCCTGTGTCCCTTTGTGTATAAAATTAATAATGCCATTTATGTAGCTATCATTAACTGATTAACTTTTAATACATCCGTATTAGTTCCGACGTGTAGCTCGCCTTAATAACGATTTTGACATCAAAGCTGTAGGCCTGCATACTGCACACATTTATGCCATGAAAACATTCGAAGCATGTAAACATAGGAACAGTAGTATCATTGATGCGTCTCCGACCAGTGCAGTACCTTCAGGTCCAAGCCGTCTACGCAGTCAAAGATCAACTTACGGAGGAAATCGTTGGCGGGAACATAGGGGCCACGGACAAAGGAGGTCTTGAAAATACCGCCCATTTTGAGTACCTCTTTGTGGACGGCCATAGCAATGCCGCCGGGAATGTTACCTAACCGGATGTAGGGCAAATAATGGGAGAATACTGCTTTTGCCTCTGCTTTTTTTCCGGCATTAAAGAGGTCATATACTTTTACCAATACATCGGGGAACTCGCCTGCCGGCATAGTGCCTACAACACCAGCACACAGCTCTTCGTAAAAGAAAGCTGCATTGAGGCCGCCGAAAACGGTAAACTTTCCATTGGCCGCATCGACCAGTTGCTTGGCTTTTTGGAATGTAGGGGGAGCTTCGGCTTTGACATATTGGATATGCTCATATTCAGTAGCCAACTTAATGATGGTATCCACGCTGATATTGACACCGCAGGCACCGGGAGCGTCCTGGATCATAATAGGTGTGGAGACATTTTTGGCGATGCCGGCATAGTATTCATAGACCCGAGTGGCATCAGGTTTGATCATATAAGGAGGCATAATCATCAGCACATCGGCTCCAGATGCCTCGGCCCAATGGCAGCTGCTGATAGCAGTCTCAGTACTGGTGCCTCCGGCGCCAAAGATCAAGGGCACCCGACCAGCATTTTCCTCTGCCACGACTTTAGCAATGAAATCTTTTTCTTCCTGAGTCAGGGCAAAAGCTTCACTAGCGTTGCCGAAGAGTGCGATACCGGTGACACCGGACTCTAAAAGAAAGCGGACTACTTGCCTTAGACTTTCAACATCCACATGATTATTCTCGTCGAACGGTGTAGGCAGAATCGGGCAGATCCCGCTCAACCGTGTTTCCATCTTACTCATCAGAAGTCCCTCAATTCATAGAATAGTATTTTATTTTGTCCTCATCGAACTCGATGCCCAAGCCAGGACCATCGGGCAGCCGTAAATGGCCATTTTCACAGACAATAGGCCGTACTAGGAATTCGTTGGCCACGGGCACGATGCTAGGCTGGTATTCCTGCATGCCATAGAAGTTATACATTGCAGCGTCACAGTGCAGTGTGGCTGCAATACAGCCAGCTTGGCCAACGCTGAGATGAGGTGCTACAGGCCGCCCATAGAGTTCTGCTAGTTCTGCAATGCGCATGAGCTCGGTGATGCCACATCGGCCTACATCGGGCTGCAAAATATCACAGCTCTTTTTGTCCAAGATATCCTTGTACTGCCAGTGAGTCCGATCAGACTCACCCAAGGCAACGGGGATATCCACTGCTGCGGAAAGCTCCGCATATCCATTGAGATCCTCAGGATTGAGTGGGCACTCCAGAAATTCGACATCCAAGTCTTCCAGTTTCCGTGCCAGTTTTACCGCTTGGGCAACAGTGTAGTTCCAGTGGGCATCAATCATCAATTTGTAGTCTGCGCCCAACGCCTTTCGAAGAGCGGTCATGATACGGATATCTTCCTCCATGCCATAGCCAATATGCAGCTTGATGGCCTGGAAACCCTGATCCTTCCAGCTTTGGGCCAATTTGACCTTTTCTTCCAGCCCTTCCACAGGAAGTCCGGAGATATAAGCAGGAATGCTCATCCGGTAGGCACCGCCCAAAAGCTGATAGACAGGCATCTGCGTGACCTTGCCGACAATGTCCCACAGAGCACAGTCAACTGCGGTAATGGCATCAACCATGAAGCCGGAGTAATAACCGCGATCCCGCATCAAATCGTACAGCTCATTCCACAGGACTCTGATGTTAAGAGGATCGGCTCCCAGCAGGACCGGAGTAAATAGAGATCCCACGATCTTACCTGTTACATCGGGTAGCACCGGTGCCAGGGCTTCGCCCCAGCCAGAAATGCCGGTATCCGTTGTGAGCTTCACATAGACGGTCTCCATATTTTTGGAGTAAGGACACCGGTACTCAGGGCGGAGATAATAGTCATAGGGAGAATCAAGCCCGGAGCTGTTACCCAGATAAACGTGTTCTTTTTTGATCTTCAAAGGGAATACTTCGATTTTTTCAATCACCATTTACAATCACTCCATTTTCGGGGGCCTTCCAGTTTTTAGACCGAATTTTATTCAGGGCCAGAAGCGCCACAGTAACCGTCAGACAGGTAAGGGTAACAGGCAAATCTGGGACGACCACAAAGATGATAGAGGCAGCTACCAGCACGATGCGCTGCCAGAATTGGAATGGCATAAAGACACAACCAATGACACCGCCAGCCATGCCAACGATGGCCACCAGGCACAAGAAAATGACCCAAATGGTCTCCAGAATCGTGCCTTCCAAAATCAATGCAGGATTGAAGATGGCAACGTAGGGAATAATAAATGCAGGGAGAGCGATACCAACGGAGAGCCAGCCTGTTTTCATAGGCGACGCCTTGGCGATGCCAGCGGCTGCATAAGCGGAAATGGCCACAGGTGGCGTGATGCCGGAAAAAACACCAAAATACAAAGCAAATAAATGGCTGGCCATGGTGCTACAGCCCATTTTGATCAATGCGGGTACGGCGATAGCCGCTACCATGATGTAGCAAGCGCTGGTAGGGAGGCCCATGCCCAAGATAATGGAGGCGATCATGACCATCGGCAGGATCAACAAGAGATTATTTTTTCCGAAATTGATGATGATACTGGCAAACTTTACACCAATGCCGGTTTCATTGGAGACACCAATCACAATACCGGCAGCTGCACAGGTCACAGCAATCATCACGGCAGACCGGCCTCCGCGAGCCAAGGTGTTAATGATCCCTTTGATATCAATTCGGCCCCGTTTTTCGACAACTAGGATGATCAGGATAGAGAGAATGGAGTACAGGGCGGCTTTATAGGCAGAATAACCCATGAGCATTGTGATGAGGATTACGAAAATGGGGGCGGCTAAATAGCCTTGGTGGATAAGAAGCCATTTCCAGGACTTGGAGTCTTCGTCAGGTTCCAGACCCTTCAGGCCTACCCGAACGGCTTCAAAGTGAACAGCCACGAAGATAGCAATGAAGTAGAGAATGGCGGGGATGGCTGCGATGGCACAGAGACTGATGTAGGAGATGCCAACATATTCAGCAAGCAGAAAAGACGCTGCTCCCATAACAGGAGGCATGATCTGGCCGCCAGTAGAGGCGGCAGCCTCTACGCCGCCTGCAAAAGCCGGGCGGTAGCCAGTCTTTTTCATCAGAGGAATAGTATAGGTCCCGGTAGAGACTACGTTTGCCGTGGAACTACCAGAGATCATACCCATGAGACCGCTGGCAACGACGGCCATCTTGGCTGGGCCGCCCCGGGCTTTGCCGGTAACAGCGTAGGCGATGTCGATAAAGAACTGGCCGGCTCCGGAGTATTCCAAGAATTCTCCGAACAGGGTGAACATAAAGATGTACGTTGCGGAAGCGGCTACAGTGGATCCGAAGATGCCGTTGGTGCCCAGACACATCTGTTCTGCCATACGTGCTACGGTAGTGCCGGTGTGCCGTAACTTACCGCTGAGATAGGGGCCGAAGAAGGCATAAGACAGCGCTACCAGACATACAATTACCATGCCCATACCTGCTACTCGACGGGTGGCCTCCAGTACGGCGATAACCAGGAAAATAGCCACGACATAATCCAACGTGGTAGCGGGAGAGACAAAGGGAATCCGCATCAGCAACCGCGGATAGGCAATTTGGCTTAAATAGACCATGCTGGCCAGAGTGGCTAAAAACCAAACAAAATCAATGACTGTAATTTGGGAAAAGCGGCCCTTTTTGCGCATGGGATAAATAAGGAATGTCAGAGGGAGCAGGAACATAAGATGGGTGGTGCGCATTTTGTATGCTTCTAGAATACCGGTAGCAGACACATACACATGGAAGCAGGAAGCGGCCAATCCGATAATAAAAATGAGTTTGCCCACCCAGTCCATCCAAGATTGCTTGGAGTCAAGCAGTTTTTTGTTCGACATATGTAATACCTCCTAAAATCAATGGGCTGCATAGCCTTGTATACAGCCCATTGATTTCGATTATACAGAGATGGTTACTTACTAACGCCTACTTCTTCATAGTAGCGGGCGGCGCCGGGATGCAGCTCGACCTCGATGCCGGCGATGCCACTCTCAGGGCCGGTCATGTAATCGGCAAAGCCAGAATTCAGGTTGCCCAAGGTGGCAATGCCCTCATCAGAGTTGAGGAACTTGCAGATCTCATAAATTACTTCCTCATCGGCCTCTTCGCTGGCAAATACGGTCACCATCGCCGCAAGGGAGGGGACATCTTCGGTCTGGCCGGTATAGGTGTTGGCAGGGATGACCTGAGCAATGTAACCCTCAGAACTGAACGCTTCTATGATATCTGCGTCCAGCGCTAGGAACTTAATGTCCTCGGAAGCGGCAATCTCGGAGCAGGTCGCATAAGGCATGCCGGCGATGACGGCAACACCGTCCAGCTGACCATCGGTGAAGAGGGTGGACGCATCACCAATATTCAGATACTCAATCTTGCCGCCCCAAGAGGCGATATCTTCATAAGTCACGCCATAGTAGGCGAAGATATTGCGCATGAGGAGCTCTATAGAACTACCCTGCACACCGACAGACAACTTGATGGGGTACTTGGTATCTACCAACTCCTTAAAGGTGTTGACCGGGCAGTCAGCGGGGACTGCAACGTGGAGTACAGACTGCATGACAGAGGCCACGCCGTAAAAATTGGTCAGAGGATCAGCGAAATCGCCGCCGCCCACGATGGCTTGGTGGGCAACATCACTGTTGGAGTGACCGATGACAGCCTGATTGCTGTTGAGCAACGCCAGATTGGAAGCACCGGCACCGGCCTTTACTGTGCAGGTAATGTCGGGAGCAAGGGTGTTGATGTACTCGCCAATCTGAATGCCCATAGCATAGGTGGAAGAAGTCTCGGATCCCATGGACATAATCAGATCATAGGATTCCGGCAGACCGGTTTGAGTGGGGGGTTCAGCGGAAGTGGAAGATGGCTCATCCTTGGCACCGCAGCTGGAAAGTACAGTCAGCATCATGCAGAGGGAAAGCATACACACAAAAAACTTTTTCATACAGTACCTCCTCAAATTCTGTCCTCTCATTGGACATCCAAATTATAATATATTATTTCGTAATTTGCAATATTAATTTGTAATTTAGATCAAAATGACTTATTTTTCGTAGATATTGACATTTAATCGCAAAGACTTTTGTGCAGTCCGCCACAGTTTCGGTTCTATACAATACGATCTAAGGTTTCACGCAACCGTATTTTTTCCACCAGATAGAAGTTGTTGACTTCCTTATTAGTTGGGTATGCAGTTTATCTAGGTCTCCCGAATCACCAGCAAGGCCCAGATCCTAGAGAGATACAGGTACACCTACGTCCTTTGCCATGCGGATGTATTGGCTGATCTCATCCTCTGAGGCGCGATTCTACTATTCCCGCAGTACAATGCCGACGGGGACAATCTCCCCGTGGAGGAAGTTGTGCTAAACATCCGGAAAGACGATAGGGTATTCCGGCAGAAAACAGACTCTATGATGCCATTAGGGCTACATCATCTCGACCAAAAAGGTTCTATACGGGGCAGAACTTTTTCAATTGCGCGCTAACACCCATGAGATAAACTTTATTTGCAGCCAGCTGTTTTCATTCTACATCCAATTATTCATAGACACCGGGGCATGTAGATATTTGCCGCTGCGGATACTGCTATAGTCGTCCCCTCCTGGTATATAAAATATTTAAATATATAATCCATATTAAAAATTTAATATCTATTTTTAATGCTATAAAAACAATACCGGAACGTTTCCGTCCCGGTATTGAAGATGATATGTCAGCTTAGATAACCGAGCTTATTAGAGATCAGAGCGGCGGAATCTATCACGATTTTGGCAACTTCCTCCTCGTGTTCGTTCATGTCGAGGTTGCAGAACTTTCCGGATACACTCAGACCGGCGATTACAGCACCTGATCGGCCGCGGATAGGAGCTGCGATACAAGCACTGCCAAAGGCGTGCTCCGCGTATTCTGTGCTGTATCCGGTCCTACGGATGCGGTCGATCTGTTCCATTATGGAATCGATAGAAGTGATAGTATTGTATGTGTAGGATTTCATCCCCTTCTCTCGGAGGATGGTTTGGATTTCCGCATCTGACATGGCTGCCAACAGGACTTTGCCGATGGCAGTACAGTGAAGAGGACTGGAATAGCCGACCATGGTATACATCCGGGGAGAAGAACGGCTGTCTACATGGGCCAGATAGTACATCTCCCCATTTTCGAGAACAGCTAGGTTTGCGCCGACTTTAAATTCCTGTTCCAGACGGAAGAGCTCCGGCAGAGCCTGGCGCCGAATCTCACTATGGTTCAATGCCACACTGGAAAGGGTAATAATTCGCTTGCCTAGCTGGTAGCAGCTGGACTCTTCATTTTTCTCGATAAAGCCATAAGCTACCATGGTATTTACCAGGCGGGAAACGCTGCTCTGCGTCATGCCCACTCGCTTTGTGATGTCCGTAATGCGGAGCATTGGTGTTTCAGGTGTAAAGCAATTTAAGATATCAAACGCTTTGCAAAGACTCAACGTCAGGCCAGTCTTATCTTTGACAAGGGGGGTAGTAGGATCAGTCAACATTTGATTTTCACCACGATTCTGATGCATGCATCGGTTGTTCCGTCTGCCATACCGGGCAGATGGGCGTCCTGAGGAAAGTACACGGCAAAGTCTCCGGCTTTCAGGTGCAGTCGACTGCCGTCACCAGTAAAGGGGTAAAACGTAATATCCTTCTCTGGTTGATATGGCACATCAGCGGGAAGATCTGCGCGGGGCAGATACCACTGGAATTCGCTTCCGGCGGCCATGCACTGGATGTCGATGTAGGCATTGTGGGTTTCATACCGGGGTGTTTCTTTTTCCTGGGGAACATATTGGAATACAATGGCGTATACATCCTCTCCATCAATTTCATACCGTCCCGGCGCTATAGGTTTCTGGAAACATCTCTCCAGAAAATCAAAAGCCTGTTTCATTTTCGGATGCGCATTTAGATACAACTCTTTACTGTTCATTTCACCAACAAACATTGATACACCTCCATGTTTAATAACTGATACCATGAGTAAACCATATTCTCTGTTATATTTCAAGTAGTTTTATAAAAAATATTCATATTATGAATGTGTGATACAAAATTTGATGACTTATCAATTGCGCCACCTCTCTGCCAGCCGACGTTCTTCTCATCGGCGGTGCGTTTCCGTGTATCTGACATGGTGGTTGCCCTTCAATAGTATTTTTTCAATATACCATAATTTTCGTAAAAGTTTCAGCACAGCCCGCGAAGATCCATCATGTATTCAATCTGTTTTGATGAAAATTCAACTCTGTCTATATTTTGTTGTAAGTACATAAATCGGCGCATCAGAATGCCGCACAGGATGTCACATACACAAGTCAGGTGAAGTTCAGAGGGACAATTATTACTCTACTGTTCTGGCTAAATATGTAGCCGGCTTCTTTTTGTTCTATTTTTCGAACGGCTGAAAAGAGGATCCGACCTATCGCACCCTGGGGTAAAAGAAAACCTTTGAAATTCCGCCGCCTACGGCCACAAGGAGCAGCATAAGTCTTAGCAAGCAACGAATTGTGGGGCCACAATTCAGTTTAACAGGGGCTTGCCGCCTCCATGACTCCGAAGACATTATTAACTTTTTAGAATGGATGAGTATAGCTATACCCTATATGATTGAGTTGACCAAACGGGAGAGGAAAATTTTTGATGAAGTGATGGAGCAAATCGGCAGGACGGTGGTGCTCCTCTCTGGGCTGTCCTATGAGGAATGGTTGGACCAGCTTAGAGAACACCAGTACCTCACCCTATCAACTTTGAGCGGGAAATCGGCGGGAAAGTCTATACTATCAGCGCCTGTTTCAGAAAGAGGGCCACAGAAACCACAGATGAAAAAGTCAACTGTATATACAGAGCAAAAGTCTTGCTTTAAAGCACTAAATTTGCGTCAGGTGTGGTATTGTATAGACGCCTGCAATTTATATCAATTTCGGTTGTGAATCGTAACAAGCAGTAATAACCAACAGAACAGTGGATAACCGCCCTCTATGTGAGATTGTCTCACGATGATGAGCGGAATGGTATCTCCGGGAGTATTGAGAACCAGCGGATAGTTTTAGCGAAGTGCGTCAAGGTACACCATTTGACAAACACCCGTTTTTTCTATGATGATAGGTACTCCCAGATGACGTTCACCTGGGCTGGGTCCATAAAGATTATGGCGATGGCAGGGCAAATGCTGATTGCACCCTCGTTGTCAAAGAACATTCCCGGCTGGGCCGGAACTGGCTTGTGGTTGGACAACTGCTGGAGAAAGATTTTGTCCAACTGAATGTGCGTCACATCCTTCGTGATAAACAACATGGGGGTACGGAAAAGTCATCAGCGACATCAGTCCTATACAGGAAATCTTCAATCAGTGGCATGTGAAAAACACTGGCACCAAGGTGCGCAGGGTCATGCAACGCCGTGACAACGCCAGGATTCCGCTTACTACAAACGATCCCTTCGGCTACAAGAAGTTGGCGGAGGATAACCACAGGTGGAAGATCAACGAGGACGATACCCAGGTGGTACGGTGTATCTTCCAGTTATCCGTCAGTGGATAGGGTTGATACGGCTCTAAAATGCTAAGGGCCGAGAATATATCTACTCCCAGTGAGTATTTTCATGCCAAAGGTGACAACTGGGAAATCAGGTCCCTGGCAGTCCCCATAACTGGTGTTCCCGCACAGTGGTAGACATTCTGGACAAGCAGGAGTATGTAGGATGCACGGTGAATTTTCGTTTTTTCCACAAGTCGTTCAAGCTGAAGAAACAACTGGACAGGCCGCATAAGGAATGGAATGGCCTTTTCTGATGCCTACCCCTCTACCATTGACCAGGGAACCTTCCCCCTTGTGAAGACCCTCTACCGAGCCAGGTATTGTAAGTATGTTTCTGGCCTCTTGTACTGCACTGACTGTGGCAGTAAGCTGGGTACAGCACTACTAACAACCACAAGCGGGAATCAAGGTCATTAGGGTAAAAACCGGATTGAATATCCATGTTCTTAACTTTCGTATTTTAAATCGTTTTTCAAATAATCTATCTTAAATAGGTTGCTGCTTTTTTCACCATTTCATTGGAAAACGGTTAAGTTAAATGACATTACAATCTGGATCAGACGTTTTTTCTGCTCCAGCTACTGCAAGAAGACCCCCGATGTATGTGTTGCATACTATATTGGGAAATGCATAGCGGAAACATTGGTGCTGTAGGAAGTGAAAAGGCTATTGTGGTACATCCAAGTCTATGAAAAGGGATTTGCCAGGAGCAGATGTATCGGTTTGTCACCCTGCCCCTCTCACTGGAGAATGAACAGCGGCAACTAAAGGCCAACATTCCGGAGATGAAGAACAACCTGACCGCCAGCCAAGGCAAGGGCATGGATTTACAGCGGTTCATTGAGCAGACCAAGTAGGCCATCCGGCTGATGGAACTGGCACTAGAAATCGTCCATAAGTTTATCGACAGGACTGTGATATCCCAGGCTGGCAAGGTTGATGGGCAGACGGAACCCGAAGACAGATATCTACTACTACAACATTTAATTCTGGTATATGCCGGTGCCGGAGGTCATGGAAAAGCTATACTTTGACACCGTCCTGAGGAACAGAAGAAGGCGGCGCAGCACAAGGCTACGCCACCATTTAAAACTTATTTCATTCATTGTCTGAGCCACCATCGCTGCAACTTCCTTACAGGAGTTGCATAGGGACAAGGAAGCTTTTTTATTAGGCCGGTTCAACCCACTTCAGCGGGGACAGGGGGTTCGGCCTCCTTCTTTTTCCGGCGGAAAGTATGGCTCAAGTCGTCGATGACTGAGTAATACACTGGAGTAAATACCAGGGTTATCACCGTAGATATGACCATGCCTGAGATCATCGTGACGCCCATATCGGTCATCATCTCGTTGGTCTCCCCAATACCAAGGGCCATGGGGATCATGGCAATCACCGTAGTCAGGGTGGTCATCAGAATGGGCCGGACGCGCAGAGGGCAGGCGTGGAGGATGGCCTCCTCCCGGCTTTCTCCCTTGGAGCGGCGGATCTTGATGTACTCCACGAGGATGATAGAGGAGTTGACCACCGTACCGGCCAGCATAATAATAGACACCAGCGCCAGGATGGACAGGTCCCGCCCAGTGAGGGGCAGGGCGAACAGAGCGCCAGTAAAGGCCACCGGGAGGATCAGCATGACCATGACCGGCATGGCAAAGGACTCGAACTGGACCGCCAGCACAAAGTAGACCAGCAGCAACGCAACCACCAGAGCAAAGCCCAAGTCAGCAAAGCTTTCCATCATATCCTCATAGGAGCCGGCGGTCTGGGCCTCATAGCCCTGGGGCATGGCATACCCGTCCAGGATCTCATTGATGGCGGCGGTCATCGCTGTCGTATCGCCGCTGATGGTATCACCGGTGATGGTGACCTGTCTGGTCTGGTTGCTGCGTGTGATGCTCTGGGGCGCCTGCTCCACAGTCACCTCCGCTACCGAGGACAGGGGGATGGTCCCCCCGTAGCTGGAAGGAACCGGCATGGACTTCAGGGCATCCAGACTGGCGGAGGCGGCCCCGTCGCCCTTGACCACTACATCATACTCCTTGTTGTCAATGGTAACTGTTGTGGCGGTGACGCCGGTCAGCTCCGACCGGACCGCGGAGCCAATAGACGCGGCGGTCAGGCCATATTGGGCGGCCGCCTCCCTCCGAATGGATACCTTGACCTGATCCACAGCCTCGGACAGAGAACTCTCCACATCCACGGCGTCAGGCAGGGCGGCAATTTGGTCCTTCAGATCGTTCGCGATCATCTCCAGCGTATCATAGTCATCGCCAGAGACCTCTACGTTGATATCGTTGCCGCTCATCATAGTCATGGAGCTGGAGGCGCTGACCGTGATCTCGCAGCCCGCGATATCCTGCAGGGCCAGACGCAGATCGTCCTCAATATCAAAGGCGCTGCGCTCCCGCTCACTCTTTCCCACAAGGTTGACACCCATGGTCACAGAGTTTCCGGAGGACATCATGGAGGAGCCGCCTCCCTGGGCGATGTAATACATATCTTCCATCTCCGGGACCTCCCGCTCCACAATGGCGGCGACACGATCGGAGATAGCGGTGGCCTCCTCCACAGAGGAGCCGATAGGCATTCCAATACTGATGGAAACGCTGTTCTGATCCATTTCCGGGATCATGACCATCTTGGTGTTGGCCAGGGTGAGAACAAATATTGCCACCAGACCAAGGGAGGCCAGCATCCCCATCTTCAGATGGCGGACAAAATAGCCCAGAAGGCCCATATAGCCGTGATAGATCCGCTGGAACAGGCGGGTGGAGAAGGTAGCCCCACCGCTCCTCTTCAGGGCCCGGGCGGCCTGCTTCTCCCTGCGGCGGCGGACCTTCTCCTCATCCAGGGTAAAGTAGCACAGAAGGGGCACCAGTGTGAGAGAGATAATCAAAGAAGCCGCGATCAGCGACGCAATGGTCAGACAGAAGTCGCGGAACATATCCCCCGCCATACCTTCCACCAGCCCCAAGGGGACGAACACGGCCAGAGTGGTGAGGGTGGAGGCTACCACAGAGGAGGTGACCTCCTGGGTTCCATCGACACAGGCACTCAACCGATCGTGTCCTTCGTCAGAAAAACGGTTGATGTTTTCCAGTACGACGATGGAGTTGTCCACAATCATACCTACGCCCATGGCGATGCCGCCCAGACTCATCATGTTTAAGGTCAGGTCCAGCACGCTCATCAGAACGAACACAGACAGGATGCACACGGGCATGGAGATACAAATAGTTAGGGTAGAGCCTCCCCGGCGCAGGAACAGCAGCACCACGACAGCGGCCAGCAGGACGCCCTGCCAGATGTTGCTGAAGGCAGAGTTCACCGACTGGTCAATGTAATCACTGGCGATATAGGGGACAGAGTAACGAATATTTGGGTTCTCCGCCGCCAGCTCCTGGAGCCGTGTTTCCACAGCCCGCGCCACGGCCATTTCATTTCCTCCCGCCTGCTTGGATACCTGAAGAATAACGCAGGAGGTTCCCCCTACTTTAGCGACCGCGTCCAGGTCCTCCGCCTCCATCCTGACATCGGCCACCTCGGACAGACGGACTGTCCCGCCGGCCGGCAGCGTAATCAGGGTGTTGGCAACATCCTCCAGTGAGGTGTATTTGGCGTCGGTGGACACCGTCAGCTTCTTCGAGCCGCTCTGTAAATCGCCGCCGGGGTACAGCAGGTTCTGTCCTGCCAAGAACTGACTGATATAGCTGTTAGACAGGCCAAAGCCCGCCGCCTTGGCCGGGTCAATCTCCACGGCGATCTGTTGCGCGTTTCCGCCGCCGACGGATACCTGTGCCACTCCGTCGATGCGCTCCAGGGCGGGAGCAATCTCATCCTCCGCCAGAGTCTGGAGCTGGGACAGGTCCTCGCCCATCAGGGCAATCATAGCTGTGGGCATCAGTTCACTGGCGTTGATGTTGATGATCATGGGGTCTGCGGCGTCCTCCGGCAGGGAAACCATGTCAAATTTCTCCCGCAGCTTGGTAGCCGCAATGTCTAGGTCGGTTCCTTCCTCGTAAGTAATTTGAATGGTGCTGACGCTCTCTGACGAAGTGGATTGGATCTCATCCACACCGGAAACCGACATAATAGCGGATTCCAATGGAGCGGTCACCAGATCCTCAATGTCGCTGGGGTTGGCACCCACATAGGTAGTCATCACCACAGCCATGGGCATTTCCATATTAGGCATCAGAGCCATTTGCAGGCGGGCGCTGAAAAGGACACCGAAGATGACCACCATGATGACTGCCAACAATGTCGCTACTTTATGGCGGATACAGGCTTTTGCAGTATTCATCAGGGCTCAATCCTCCCCGGATACGATCCGCACCGCAGTGCCGTCAGCCAGATAGGACTGGCCCACAGTTACGAGCTGCTGCCCTTCGCTCAGGCCAGAGGTCACCTCGGTTACACCGTTTCCGGTCAGCCCAATCGTCACCTCGGTGTACTTGGCCACGCCATCCTCCACTACAAAGGCATATTGGGTCGAACCGCTGGTCAGGATGGCCTCAGTGGGAACTACCACAGCGTCCGCAGAGGTGTCCGTGTGGAAGGTCACATCGGCGAACATACCAGACAGCAGGCCCTCGATGTCCTCGTCCAAGGCTACAGTGACGGTATATAGCTTGGTCTGCGCATTGGCCGCCTTTTCGATGCCCCGGATGGTCCCCACCGTGGATACGCCTAGGGAACTGATGGTCACGTCGGCTTCATCTCCCTGGCCAAGCTTGGGTACCAGAGCCTCCGACACAGACACCTGGACCTTCATGGTGTCCACTCCCTCCACCACGGCTACCGGCATAGAGGCAGATACATAGCCACCCTCTGTGGCATTTAAAGTAACCACAGTCCCGGCAACGGGGGAAATCACATTTCCACCACTGTCTACATTCTCTAAAACAGTGGCCAGCTGCTCCACATTAGATTTATAGCTCTGCATCCCAGCCTCTAACTGGGAGAGCGTGGAGTTGCGGGTTGCAACGGCGCTCTCCAGCTGGAGTTCAGCCTGATCGATCTCCAGCTGAGAAGCCGCCCCAATCTCCTTCAGCGCCTTCAGGTCGCTGAGGTTTTTCTCATATAAGGCGATCTGGCTGTCAAAGACTGCCTTCTGATCCTGGTAGCTTTGAACAGCGGAACTGTAACTAATATTGGCGGCGTTGTAAGAGGAGAGGGTGCTCGCCATATCCAGTGTGCAGATTTTCTCCCCGGCAGATACGGTATCACCCGCCTCCACATAGACAGCGGTACACTGGGCATTGACAGCCACAAAAATGGACTCTTGTCCGTCAGCGACCACCTTGCCAGACACCTTGTTCTCTGTGGAGATGGTCTGGCGGGATACCTCCTCCACCTGAACCGCCACGCCGGCGGGGACATCTGTCTGGGAGCTGTCCTCCTCCCCAGACTGGCAGGCGGCAAGGGACAAGATCATGGCGGCCGCCAGGACAGTGGAAATCGTACGAGTGTGCTTCATGGTGCTCTCCTTCAATTCAAAATGCCGTAGTCCACGGCCCAGCGGTAATTGTTATAAGCGGTAAACAGGTCGACCTCAGCGCCCTCCACCGTTTCCTGGGCGCTCTTCACCTTGTCCTCCGCCTCCAACAGCCCGTTGTCGGACAAGCTGCCCTGGCTATGCTTCAGTTGGGCCACGGAGTAATTGTCCTGCTCCACCGCCAAGGCGGTCCTGGCGGCGTCCAGCACCTGCTTATAGTCCTTCACTTGGAGGTACAGGGAGCGGAAGCTGTTTTCAAAGCTCTGTAATGTCGCCTGATAAGTATATTGGGCAGATTCCCAGGTGTGCTGGGCGGAAACATACTGATACTTTTTCTCGTTGTAATTGTAATCCTTTCCAGCGTCCTTAAAGTCCTCTTGGGCGTCTTCCAAGGTGCGCTGGGCGGCAAACAGATCGTAGCTGACCTCCTTGGCGGCAACCAAATCCGCCTCCAGGTCCATTTCCTCCAGCTGTTGGCTGGTGACCTGGGGCAGCCCCTGAAGCTGGATGTTCCCGGTCTGCTCCGCTCCGATCAGCATCTCAAGCTGTGCCTTGTAGTTGGAGATATTCATCTCCAGTGTTTGCTGACCGCTGACCAGGGCCGTGCGGCTGGCCTGTGTCTGACGCAGTGTCTGGGAAGAAATATGGCCCAGCTCATAGCGCAGCTCCATTTCCTGGATAGTGCGGTCCAGGGCAGTCAGCTGGCGGTCCAGGGCGCTGTCATTCAACTCCAAATCCACCAAAGCCACATATAGGGATTCAGCTGCCATCATAATCTGCTCCTGGGCGTTTTCCAACTGGCGGATGACAGCGGCGTTGTCCTCCTGGATCTTTCCATCTTTCAAATCGTCAAAGGTATCCCGCAGGGAATCGTAGGCGGCATCCATAGAGGAGGCGGCGATAGAGCCCACAGCACCTCCTGTGACAATCATTCCCCACTGGGCCTGGGCAATCTGGTTAATCTGCTTGCGGATATCGTCGGTCATTTTTTCATAATCTATGGCCTCGATGGCCTGGATACTCTCCTCCAAGGCTAACAGATTCAGATTGTTCTCCCGCAGGCGGTGCTCCAAGTTGGTAAAACTGATAGAGCCCACCGGATCAGGTATGTATTCCTCCGCGGGCGGCTGTTCCTCCTGTTCCTCCTCCGCTTCCCCAGCGTCCGCTCCATAGACGGCGCTCTCCATCTCCTCGGCGCCTTCCGTATTTTCCGGGGAAACATCCGGTTCTCCAGAGGTTGGGGCCCCGTCAGTCTGGGCAGCGGTGCTCCCGGAGGACACGGCGTCGTCCTCCACAGCCAGAGCCGCCCCGCCAATCAGGGACAGCCCCAGCGCCGCCGCCAGCAGCAGCGCGATGGTCCTATGTTTCATGTGGTTTCCTCCTCATGTGTCCGGGCTGCGCAGCCATAGCGCAGCAAATCGATTCTTGCTTGCAGGATATCACGTTGTATCTCCCGCTGACTATATTCCTGTAGAGTTTCCACGACAGCACCGCCTAAAATAGCCATGCCCAGGAAAAAGATATGTTCCGCATACTCTCTATTCTGTTGCCGCAGCCCGGTCATATCCGTCTCATCCCATAAAGGTTCTGGCATCAATCCTGGTCGTTCTGTCAAAAAGCTCTGGGTCTCTATCCCCGGATTGAGGCGCAGGACCTGAATAAAACGTGCCAGCACTGGGTCAGCGACTCCTCTTTGTTGAACTAAACGGTCAAACGCCCCAAGAGGAAGGGATAATAAATCACCTTCATGGGTGTGCAAAATATCCCGCAGGCTTTGGATAAAATATTCCCGTACACCTTTTAGTAAGTAACGGATCATGTCCTCCTTATCGGTAAAGTATTGGTAGAAGCTACCCCTTGGAATGTGGGCAGCCGCAATGATACGGTTGATAGATACATCAGTGAATCTGACCCGGGTACATTCCTCCCAGCAGGCGTCCATCAGCCGCAGCCGTTTTTCTTCCGGCAGGCGAAAAAATGTACTGGTTGGCATATGCGTCCTCCCTTATGACGACCTGTCGCTTATGACAGCCTGTCGCATATTATACACACCATCTCCCCCTGTGTCAACTCAAAGACCTGTTACGATTTTGTGAATTTTTTGAGGCCCTATTTGGTAGACATCCCAAATTATTTTTCTCTTCTATGTCTACCAAATGTCTACCAAAAAAAGCGGGAAAGCGCTGGGAAACAGGGCTTTCCCGCTTTTCCATTTTCTGGGTGTCTACCAGATGTCTACCAAGGGTACTTTTTCTTTGGAAAAGCGCCCTTTTTTATTTGCTCTTAGCGGGTTTTCCTCACCTTTTTTGCTGTGCAAGGGGCGTTATACAGGGCTAAGTGTCCCTAAAAGTCCTCAAAACCTCAAAAACGCGGGGGATTTTCAAGAAATCACCCCGAAAAAATTTAAGGAGGAATCCCGAATGAGAAACCTGAAGCGGGCTCTTAGCCTGGCTCTGGCTTCCGTCATGGTCATGGGCCTGATGGTAGTCGGTTCCGGCGCGAGCTACGTCGATGTGTCTTCCGAAAACAACGTGGAAGCCATCGAAGTTCTCCAGAAAGTCGGTGTCATGACCGGCGACGAGAACGGCAAGTTCAACCCCGACGCCAACGTCACCCGCAACGAGATGGCCGTCATCATGTCCAACATGCTGGACTACAAGGTGTCCAACTACGCTGGCACCGCTCCCTTTACCGACGTGCCTTCCTGGGCTGAACCCTATGTGGCCGCCTGCTACACCCACGGCATCATTTCCGGCTACGACGCCAAGACCTTTGGCGGCAGCGACTCCGTCACCGCCGCCCAGGCCGCTCTGATGATGATGAAGGCCCTGGGCTACTTCCAGTATCAGTCCGATTTCGGCGAGGACTGGCAGATGGCCACCATCCGCGAGGCCAACAAGATCGACCTGTACAAGGACGTGAACGCCACCGCTGTGGCCCCCATGACCCGCAACGATGTTGCCCAGCTGGCTCTGAACACCCTGAAGTCCTATCAGGTTGAGGCTGACAACGACACCATCAATGTCAATGGCAACGGCGTGTCCGTCAGCGGCGGCAGCGTCAAGTACTATCAGCTGGTCAGCAATGACAAGATGTACAAGGCCATTGACGACCGCACCGGCCTGAGCATGTCCAATGTTTCCGGCTACACCAAGGAGCTGGGCGAGGACCTGTATGACGGCGACCTGGAGTGCAAGGACGAGACCGACGATTTCGGCCGCCCCGCCACCACCTGGAGCTACAAGAGCTCTACCATCGGCACCTACTCCGACTCTGCCGACCAGACCTGGACTGGCAAGGTCAGCGAGAAGGACCTGTACACTGCCGCTGGTTCCGCCGCCTATGACAACTACAAGTGGACTGTGTACCGCAACGGCGAGGTCGTTGAGGACATGGAGCGCGTAAACGGCAAGGACGTTCTGGACTATGGCAAGACCAGCAGCGAGCGTTGGCAGGAGACTGGCAACGGCGTGCTGACCGAGCTGTATGTGGACTCCACTGAGGAAGATGTCGTTGTGACCATCATCGACACCTTCGTGGCTGAGGTCACCAAGGTGGAGGACAATGGCGACGACTACACCGTGACCATTTCCTACAAGAGCGATAAGCCCTCCAAGGCCGAGAACGAGTTTGACACCGATCAGAAGTTCTCCAAGGAGGACATCGTGGTCCTGACCATCGGCGGAACTGAGATTCAGTCCATGGCCAAGGCCGAGATCGTTGAGGGCACCGTCAGCTCCGTCAAGGACAACGACTATGTGAAGCTGGACGGCACCACCTACAACTACAACCGCGCTTACTGCACCACCGTGATCAATTCCGCTAAGGGCCTGGTCAACCTGGACGACGGTGACAACTTCACCAACCCTGACGTTGACAACGAGGTCGTTCTGTACCTGGATACCTACGGCAACGCCGTGGCCATCGAGGGCGCTGAGGACTCCGTGGACGACTACCTGTTCGTCACTGGCGTTGACTCCGCCTATGGCGACGTGTCCGCCAAGGTCGTCTTCGCTGACGGCACTGAGGAGAAGATCGACATCGACGAAATCGACGGTGTGGATGCCTACTGGAAGAGCACCGGTGACAAGCGCGTCCCCACTGAAGGCCACATCTACAAGTGGAACCAGAGCGGCAGCGAGTACGACCTGGAATCCGCCTCTTATGCTAACTTCGAGCAGATCCTGTTTGATGCCACCAATGGCAAGGGCAAGGTGGAGCGCGACAACGCCTCCGTGTATCAGGGCGGCAGCCGCATCGGCACCGCTGACAGCGACACCGTGTTCATCAATACCGACGATGACAAGGTGTGGACTGGCTATAAGAACGTCTCCAGCCAGGAGGACATCGTGGGCGCCGCTGTGAAGGATGACGGCGTGATCACCATCCTGTTCATGTCCAGCTCCAGCGGCTCCTCCGCCGAGGACGACGACTTCGTCTTCATCAGCGGCACCGATCCTGAGGTCGTCAACGACAACGGCGACAAGCTGTACCAGTACAACAGCGCCTACATCAACGGCGAGAAGGTCGAGGGCGGCTTCATTGTTTCCAGCAGCTCCGCTAAGGACGACATTGTCACCAAGGGCCTGTACCAGGTCACCAAGCGTGACAACGACGATCACGCCACCGAGGTAAAGCTGGTTGTGGACGCCACTGCCGACAAGAAGGGCAACTACGAGAGCGGCGCTCTGAAGGCCTTTGAGTCCTATGCCACCTACGCCAAGAAGGACATCCTGTCCCTGAATGACGGCGATGGCAACCTGACCGCTGGCAGCCAGTCTGACTTCAGCTATAACAACGACACCACCTTCGTGGTCGTGGAGCTGAAGAAGGACAACACCGACGTGGACTCCGTCTATGTGGGCGGTGTCAGCGACATCGAGACCGACGCGGAAGGCCGTACCGGCGTGTTCGTGGTCACCGTTGAGGATGACGGCGACGATACTCCTATGGCCGAGGTCGTTCTGGTCATCGTGCCCGACGAGGACACCGTGATTGAGGATGACAACAACAACGGCGATTACAAGGTCGTTTCTCTCTCTGGCAAGAAGATTGAGCTCACCGTTGATAAGAATGGCGAGTTCACTCTGAAGAATGTCAAGGTCCAGAAGGGCGACGAGAACTACGAGAATCTGGGCGATGTCACCCTGTCCGCCAAGATCGAGCTCTACAACAAGGGCTGGGATGAGCTGGAGACTGTGGAAGAGGACTTCACCGCTGAGAAGTCTGTTGTCGCTGATAACGACGGCATCAAATTCAGCAGCGACCTGCTGTCCTCCGGCGATAAGATCCGTGTCACCCTGACTCTGAGCAACAAGACCATCGGTGATATCGAGTTCTTCACCGGCTCCATGACCGTTCCTGAGGCCTAAGAATTCTATTCTTTAGAACTCTAGAGCGATTGGACACCTAAACTGAAAGCACCCCCGGTATTTCCGGGGGTGCTTTTCCTCTTATCCCAAGGCCAAATAGTGAAATACAGTATTCTTTTCATTCGAGGCATAATAATCGCCGTTCGAACTTTTGTGTACCACCCGGAAGCCCCCCGCCTCCAAGGTGACCAAAGCGGTCTCTCCAGCGGTTGCCGGATTCCCAGTTACCGCCAGTCCTCCGTAATAGTAAGCAGCCAGATTGGCGCCGCTGGCGTAGGTCCTGCCCTGCTTGTCACACAGATAGACCGCCTTAGGTGAGAATGGAAGGGAGATCAGCCGGCTGGCCGCTCCGTCCCCCGTATAAGCCCCCGCCGCGATCTGTACTAAATTGCTCCGCATCTCCTCCAGGTCGGTGCTGTCCGCCTTTTGAGACACTAGGCTTTGAAGGGCGGTCAGCGCCTCCTGGTCCGCCTTTTCCTGGAGCGCCTGGTCTATCTTCTGATTGTCCTCATTGAACTCTGTGCGGAGCACCTTATCCTCCGCCTCCCATTGGTTAAGCTGGTAGTGTTGGGTCTTGTTGGTTGACATGATGGTTCCTCCTTTAATGAGTAAGGTTAAGGGTGTGGCTTTTGCGGGGTACGCCTTTTTTATACACTTTGACATGATTGTCTGAAGGGGCCTGTAAAATACGGCACGCCTAGTTGTCACGCCCTGCATGCGCCCCTCTGCCGGTCAGCCGGGCCGGAGCCGCAGCGTGACCCCTTCTATCTAACACAAAAAACCGCCCCGGAGTGGGACGGTTTCATACATTTTTTGGAAATTACAGGATTATTATCTTCAAAAGAGGGCGGACCCCCCTGGCAGGGGGCCCGCCCTTTCTTATACCTAGTCACAGACCAAGTCCATAGATCCGGTTTGCGTTGTGGAAAAACACCTTTTCCCAATGCTCCTCTGGTACAATCCCCTGAATGAAGCGAATATACTCCTCCAAATTGACGATAGGCCAATCCGTACCATACATAATATCATCCCACTGGAGGATAGCGGTGAGCCAGGTCCGGAGAAGGGATACATAGCCTGCCTGCTCCCGGAAATAGCTCTCCAGATCCACCCGCCCCTCCAACAGACCGGACAGGTCCGCGGATACGTTCCGGTTCTTCTCCACCACCGCCGCGGCCGCCTCTAAAAAAGGGTTCCCAAAGTGGCACATGACAAACCGGGTCTTTGGATGGTCGGCGGCGGCTTCATCCAGGGCGAGGGGGTGGCAGTATTTCAGATGAGCCCGGGAAAACGAGGTCAGCCCCATATGGACGGCCACAGGCTTGTCATAGCGGGCCGCCAGGGCGTAGACAGGCTCATAGACAGGGTCGGTGAGCCAGACCTTATTATAGCCCGGATAGAGCTTCACCCCGCAGCAGTTATCCCGCTTCAAGTTCTCCTCCACACGGTCAGCCAGATCCGGGATGAGCCGCTTTCCACCCTCCAGCAGGGAGCTGTCCAGCCCGATACAGTAGTGGAACAGATCAGCCGGATAGGCATGGTAGACCGGGTCCAAGCTCCGGTTGCCCATGACCACTCCATGTACCATCTCCAGTTCCCCATAGACATCCCGCAGGTGGTCCACCGAGTTGATATGTCCCACTCCCTGGGCCATGGCGTTAGTTCGCTCATCGGGTGGAAAGAGATGGAGGTGGGCATCAATGATTTTCATAGGAAGGCGCTCCTTTGGCACGTTTTTTTCTATTATAGCAGATAGCGCGGGTCAAAAAAAGGGGGCGGGCTGCTTTTCCCCGCCGGAGGCGCCCGCCTGGTTTTCCGCCGCCGTCGACGCAAAAGCCCCCTGGCATATGCCAGGGGGCTTGCAAATGTCTATCACACCAGCTGGATGATCGCCATCTCGGCGGCGTCGCCGCGGCGGGGGCCGATGCGGACGACACGGGTGTAACCGCCGTTACGCTCGGCATACTTGGGGCCGATCTCCTTAAACAGCTTGTTGGCCACATCCTCCTTCGTGATGTAGGACAGGGCCTGGCGGTAGGAGGCCAGGGTGTTGTCCTTGGCCAGGGTGATCATCTTCTCGGCCACGGGAGCCACTTCCTTGGCACGGGTGACAGTGGTCTTGATCTGGCCGTTCTCCAGCAGGTAGGTGACCATGGCGCGCAGCATAGCGCGGCGCTGATCGCTGGTGCGGCCCAGCTTGCGGTTCTTCTGAGACATGAGAAACACTCCTCCGACCTCGCGTGGCGAGATCTCCATAAATTCGTTCATTCGGCCACTAGGGCCGGGACACCCCGCTGAGGGGACAGGAACCCCGCACCCGGACAGGAACGTTACTTACTTCCGGGCTGTCCTTTGAAGTATCGCGAAGTACGATACCCCTTCTTTTGTCTGATGATTCGGCGCTTCTTAGTTATTTTCCTCGCTGGCCAAGGACAGGCCCATCATCGCCAGCTTGTTAATAACCTCTTCCAGGGACTTACGGCCCAGGTTCCGAACCTTCATCATCTCTTCCTCTGTCTTGGAGATCAGGTCCTCCACCGTATTGATGTTGGCCCGCTTCAAGCAGTTATAGGAGCGGACAGACAGATCCATGTCATCGATGGTCATCTCCATCACCTTATCCCGCTGGGTCTCCGCCTTCTCCACCACCGTAGACTTGTTACCCATGGTCTCGGACAGGTCGGTGAACAGCGTGAAGTGGTCGCACAGGATGCGCGCCCCCAGGGAAACAGCGTCCCGAGCATCGATGGTGCCGTTGGTCCACACCTCCAGCGTCAGCTTGTCATAGTCCGTGGCATCGCCCACACGGGTGTTCTCCACGGTGTAATTGACCTTACGGACGGGGGTATAGATGGAGTCTACGGGGATGGTCCCGATAATGGACTGGGCCGGCTTGTTCTTGTCGGCGGAAACATAGCCACGGCCGTGGGCCAGGGTCAGTTCCATCGACAGGGTGGCGTCAGGTCCCAGGGTTGCGATATGGAGATCAGGATTCAGGATCTCCACATCAGCGTCCGCTTTGATGTCACCGGCAGTGACCTTGCACTCCCCGGCGGCCTCGATGTGGACGGTTTTCACTCCCTCGCAGTACAGCTTGGCGATGATCCCCTTCACGTTCAGGACGATCTCGGTCACGTCCTCCTTGATGCCGGGGATAGTGGTAAACTCGTGCTGGACACCGGCGATCTTGATGGAGGTCACCGCGGTACCAGGCAGAGAGGACAGCAGGATCCGACGCAGGGAGTTGCCCAAGGTGGTGCCATAACCCCGCTCAAGGGGTTCCACAACGTACTTGCCGTAGGAGGCGTCGCCGGGATTCTCCACACATTCGATGCGGGGCTTTTCGATTTCTACCATATGCTAGGATACCCTCCTTTTCTCGGCGGTGTACTTGCCACCGCCTGATTCAGCTCACCAATATCTGAGGGTTGTCTAAGTCTGGTCTTTTGCCAGGTCTCTCCAGCTCGTCTGGAGAGACCCGCAAAAATAGATTACTTAGAATACAGCTCGACGATGAGGTGTTCTTCCACGGGGAAGTCGATGTCGTCCCGGGCGGGCATGGCAGCGACAGTACCCTGGAGGGTATTCTTGTCACGGGTCAGCCACTTGGGCAGAGTGACCATAGGGGCATCCTCACCCAGCAGGCCCTTAAACTTGACGGAGGAGCGGCTCTTCTCCCGAACCTCGATCACGTCGCCCACCTTCACCAGGTAGGAGGGGATGTCCACCCGCTGGCCGTTGACAGTGAAGTGGCCATGGGTAGTCAGCTGGCGGGCCTCGCGGCGGGTCTTAGCAAAGCCAAGACGGTACACCACGTTGTCCAGACGGCGCTCAATGAGGGTCAGCAGGTTCTCACCGGTCTTACCCTGCATACGAGAGGCCTTCTCATAGTACATATGGAACTGTTTTTCCATAATGCCGTAGACAAACTTGACCTTCTGCTTCTCGGTCAGCTGCAGGGCATACTCGGACTTCTTCTTCCGCATATTCCCGCCGGGATTGCGATTGGTAGTCTTTTTGGCATAGCCCATAGCGGCAGGGGACAGGTTCAGAGCCTTGCACCGTTTAGCGATGGGCTGCATATTTCTAGCCATGTGTCATAACCTCCTTCTCTGATCAGACGCGGCGGCGTTTGGGCGGGCGGCAGCCGTTATGGGGAACCGGGGTCACATCCTTGATCATGGTGACCTCCAGGCCCACGGCCTGCAGCGCGCGGATAGCGGCCTCACGGCCGGCGCCGGGGCCCTTCACGAAGACCTCGACGGATTTCAGGCCGTATTCCATCGCAGCCTTTGCAGCCGTTTCGGCGGCAGTCTGAGCGGCGAAGGGGGTGGACTTACGGGATCCACGGAAACCCAGACCGCCGGAGGAGGCCCAGGACAGGGCGTTGCCCTGCGCGTCAGTGACGGTGACCATGGTATTGTTGAAGGAGGAGCGGATATGCACCTGGCCCTTCTCCACGATCTTGCGTTCGCGGCGCTTACGCACCACTTTCTTACCCTTGGTATTAGCAGCCATTGTATATCCCTCCCTTACTTCTTCTTATTGGCTACGGTACGCTTGGGACCCTTACGGGTACGGGCGTTGGTCTTGGAACGCTGGCCGCGGACAGGCAGCCCCTTGCGGTGGCGGATGCCCCGGTAGCAGCCGATTTCAGTCAGCCGCTTAATGTCCATCGCCACGTTGCGGCGCAGGTCGCCCTCGACCGTATACTCATGACCGATAACCTCGCGCAGCTTGGCCTCATCCTCCTCGGTGAGGTCCTTCACACGGGTATCGGGGTTAATCCCGGCCTGGGCCAGGATCTTGTTGGCGCTGGTGCGCCCAATGCCGTAGATATAAGTGAGGCCGATCTCGATTCTTTTCTCTCTCGGCAGGTCAATACCGGCAATACGAGCCATTTTTTACAGCACCTCCAATTAACCTTGTCTTTGCTTATGCTTGGGGTTTTCGCAAATAACCATGACTTTGCCCTTGCGCTTAATGACTTTGCACTTCTCGCACATGGGCTTCACGGACGGTCTGACTTTCATTGTTAAAACCTCCTATGAATGCCTTGATGGCCCCTCCTCGTCGAAACAAGCTCCGTATCCTTCGCCCCCACACGTGTGTGAGGGCTCAGTCACTCCGCTGTTTCTCCTCTCCAAATGCGACCCGCTTCGCTGGGCTCGCATTTGGGAGCGGCCTTGCGGCCGCTTGTCCCCGCGGGGGGACGGGAGTCTGGGCGGACCCCGGAAGGCAAGGCTTCCGGAGAAAGCCGGACGATTCGGTCGTTGATAGTTACTTAGATCTCCAGGTAATACGGCCTCGGGTGAGGTCGTAAGGCGACATCTGGACCGTCACCTTATCGCCGGGCAGGATACGGATGAAATTCATGCGCAGCTTGCCCGAAATATGTGCCAGGATGATGTGTCCGTTTCCAATATCCACATGGAAGGTGGTATTGGGCAGGGATTCGGTAACGACTCCCTCCAGCTCGATCATATCATCTTTCGCCAAGCGTGTTTCCCTCCTTGAAGGCGGCCAGCGCCCTTCTCAATGCTCTGTCGGACAGCGGTGTCCCGCGTTTCAGCCCTTGGATGGTCGGGTGGTCAAATGGATGCTCCATATCAGTGAGAGGGAGCACATGGCCCAGCTTTTTGACCTTGGGATTGGCGACCTTACGGCGCTTTCCATCGGCCAGCAGCAACATGGACCGCTCCTGGTCCACTCCCACCACACAGAACACTCCGCCCTTGTCCCGGCCAGCGGCGGCCTCTACGATCCAGCCCGTATAATCATACATAAGCTCCATCCTCTGTGACGGTCAGGATCTCAGGGCCCTCTTCTGTGATCAGGATACTGTTCTCATAGTGGGCTGTCAGGGACCCATCCAGAGAGACGGTGGTCCATTTGTCTGACAGCACCTTCACCCGCCAGTCTCCGGCGCATACCATAGGCTCTACCGCCAGGGTCATGCCAGGCTGAAGCCGGGGACCGTGGCCGGCAGGTCCGAAGTTGCGTACCTCCGGGGGCTCATGGAGTCTGGCGCCCACGCCATGTCCCACAAAATCCCGGACGACGGAAAAGCCGTTGGCCTCTACATACACCTGGACCGCGTGGCCGATGTCAGAGACCCGGCAACCCTGGCGGGCAAATTTCATGCCCTCCCAGAAGCTCTGCTGGGTGACCTGAATCAGGCGCTTGGCCTCGTCGCTCACCTGCCCGCATGGGTAGGTGGCGGCGCAGTCACCATGGAAGCCGCCGATAAAGGCGCCCACATCTACGCTGACGATGTCGCCCTCCTTCAGCTTTCGGGGCCCAGGGATGCCGTGGATAACCTCCTCGTTCACCGAGATACAAGCGGAGCCGGGAAAACCGCCGTATCCCAGGAAGGAGGGCTTGGCCCCATGGCTCTCGATAAAGCGGCGGACCGCTGTATCGATCTCATGGGTCGTGACTCCGGGTCTGATCATAGAGCCAGCCAGAGCCCGGGCCTGGGCGGTAAGGCGCCCAGCCCGGCGCATGGCCTCGATCTCTCGGGGAGATTTTAGTGAAATCATTTCCAAACCCATCAGATACTCAGGGCCTCCATGATCGCTTTGGTGGTATCCTCAATGGTAGACTGATTATCTACGGGGGTCAGGATACCCTTCTCCTCATAGTAGCCCTTCAGGGGCTCGGTCTCAGCGTGGTAGACCTCCAGCCGGTGGCGCACAGTCTCCGGCTTGTCGTCCTCCCGCTGTACCAGGGGTCCGCCACAGGTGTCGCACACACCTTCCACTTTAGGGGGCTTGGCCTTCACATGGTAGGGCGCGCCGCAGTTCTGGCAGACCCGGCGGCCGGTCATGCGTTCTTCGATCTCCCCATCGGAGATCTCGATGGACACCACATGGTCAAAGGTCACGCCTGCCTGGGCCAAAGCCTGGGCCTGGCCAATGGTGCGGGGCACTCCGTCCAGGATGAAGCCCCCGGAGCAGTCAGGCTGCTCCAACCGCTGGGCAACGATGCCGATGATAACGGAATCGGGGACCAGCTTGCCCGCATCCATATAGGACTTGGCCTCTAAGCCGATGGATGTGCCTTCCTTGATGGCGGCACGCAGAATATTGCCGGTGGAGATGGTCGGGATTCCCAGCTTGGCGCTGAGGATCTCAGCCTGAGTTCCTTTGCCGGCGCCCGGAGCGCCCAGCAGGATCAGCTTCATTCCCATATCTCCAACCTCCCGCTTATTCAAGGAAACCCTTGTAATGCCGCATCAGCATCTGGGCTTCCAGCTGCTTGACGGTCTCCAGGGCCACGCCCACCACGATGATGACTGAGGTGCCGCCGATCGCCAGAGAACTATAGCCCACGATATTTCCAGTGATAATGGGGGCGATGGCAATGACAGACAGATACAGAGCGCCAAACATAGTGATCTTGGACAACACCCGGGTGATGAAGTCGGCAGTTGGCTTACCGGGCCGGATGCCGGGGATGAAGCCTCCGTTCTTCTTCAGGTTATTGGACACCTCAATGGGGTTGAAGGTCATGCTGGCGTAGAAGTAGCTGAAGCCAACGATCAGGAAGAAATACAGCACGGAGTAGAAGGGTTTGCTGGTGTCAAACAGCCGCATCATGGCTCCGCCAAAGCCAGTGCTCTCCACGGTAGCCCCGGTAAAGGCGCCGATGGTGGCGGGCAGGGAGGCGATGGACTGGGCAAAGATGATAGGCATGACGCCGGACATATTCACCTTCATGGGGATATGGGTGGACTGGCCGCCATACATCTTCCGGCCAACTACCCGCTTGGCATACTGGACAGGCAGGCGGCGCTCGGCGTTGGAGATGAACACGATGAACACCACCAGAGCCAGCAGGCCGATAACGATGACCGGGATCATCCAAGGCGCCAGGGCCAGTTTCAGCTGGGCCTCAGCCTGCTGAGTGGTCATGCCGGCCGCGGTCAGCGTATCCATGGTCATAGTGCCGTCCTGGACGCTGTTCCAGATGGTTACACCCTTTATGCTGTCAGTCACCATGGTGGGGAAGCGGGACACGATGCCGGCGAACAGGATGATGGAGATACCATTTCCAATGCCGAACTCAGTGATCTGCTCACCCAGCCACATCAGGAAGGCGGAGCCGGCGGTAAAGGAGAGGACGATGACCGCTCCAACCCAGAAAGCGTTCAGGCTGCCGCCCTGGACCAGACCATAGCTGTTGATCAGGGAGTAATAACCAAAACCTTGCAACAGGGCGATGGCCACGGTGGTATAACGGGTGATAGAGGCGATCTTCTTCCGGCCCTCCTCGCCGCCCTCCTTAGCCAACCGCTCCAAAGCGGGAATGGCCACCGTCAGCAGCTGGATGATAATGGAGCTGTTGATATAGGGCTGGATGGACAGGGCAAAGACCGTCGCCATAGAGAAGGCGGAGCCGCTCATGGCGTTCATCAGGCCCAGAATCGTACCGCTCTGAGCCTCCAGATAGAATCCCAGCTGCTCGGAATTGATATAGGGAACAGGGATAGCCGAACCCAGACGGAAGATAAGCAGGGCAAAGATGGTGAACAGGATCTTCTTCCGCAGCTCAGGGACGGACCATGCGTTACGGATCGTCTGGATCATGTCAGATCACCTCCGCCTTACCACCCGCAGCTTCGATCTTTTCCTTAGCGGAGGCGGAGAAGGCGGAAGCCTGGACGGTCAGCTTCTTAGAAATCTGGCCGTTGCCCAGGATCTTGACGCCGTACTCGCACTTGGAGAGGATACCCTTCTCCAGCAGAGCCTTGGCATCGACCACAGCTCCGTCCTCAAACTTATCGAGGGCAGAGACATTGATGGCCTCCAGGGGTTTCGCAAAGATGTTGTTAAAACCGCGCTTGGGGATACGGCGGCTCAGAGGCATCTGGCCACCCTCAAATCCCACGCGGACGCCGCCGCCGGAGCGGGCCCACTGGCCCTTCTGGCCGCGGCCGCCGGTCTTACCATTGCCGGAGCCGGCGCCCCGGCCCTTGCGGTAGGCCTTGGTGTTGGAGCCGGCGGCGGGGGAAAGTTCATGCAGATTCATGTGTCGCGCCTCCTTTTAGTTTTCCTCGGTGACCTGGAGCAGGTACCCGATGTGGGCGATCTTGCCGCGGGTAGCCGCGTTGTCGGGCTGCACGGTGGTATCGCCGATCTTACGGAGGCCCAGGGCCTCGGCGGTCGCCTGATGCTTGGCGATGCGGCCGTTCAGGCTCTTGACCAGCTTGATGTTCAGATTAGCCATGGTGAACGCCCTCCTTAACCCACGATCTCTTCCACGCTCTTGCCGCGGATACGGGCCACTTCCTCGGGGCTCTTCAGGGACTTGAGGCCCTCGAAGGTCGCGGAGACCACATTCTGCGGGTTGTTGGAGCGCAGGCACTTAGTACGGATATCCTTAATTCCGACAGCCTCCATAACGGCACGGACCGGGCCGCCGGCGATAACGCCGGTACCGGGGGCAGCGGGCTTCATCAGCACGCGGCCGGCGCCGAACTCACCAATCACCTCGTGGGGGATAGTAGTGCCGGACAGGGACACGTTGACCATGTGCTTCTTGGCATCCTCGATGCCCTTGCGGATGGCCTCAGGGACCTCGGCAGCCTTACCGGTGCCGAAGCCTACGCGGCCCTTCTCATCGCCCACCACCATCAGGGCGGCGAACTTCATGACACGACCGCCCTTGACGGTCTTGGACACGCGGTTCAGGGAAACGAGCTTCTCCACGAACTCGCTGGGTTCTCTCTCAAATCTAGCCATTTATCGTTTCCTCCTCCCTTAGAACTGCAAGCCGCCCTCACGGGCGCCCTCGGCCAGAGCCTTCACGCGGCCGTGATAGACATAGCCGCCGCGGTCAAAGACCACGTTCTCGATGCCCTTGGCCTTGGCACGTTCAGCCACAGTGACGCCCACCTGCTTGGCGGCGTCGGTCTTGGTGCCCTCGCAGGCAAAGTCCTTCTCCAGGGAAGACGCAGAAACCAGGGTCTTTCCGCTCACATCGTCAATAATCTGGGCGTAGATATTGGTTTCGCTGCGAAATACGTTCAGCCGGGGACGCTCGGGCGTGCCGGAGATTTTAGCACGCACGCGCTTGTGGCGCTTGATACGCTGAGAACGAGTATCGGGTCTGTTGATCATAGTGGCACACCTCCTTCTTACTTCTTGGCGCCGGTCTTACCAGCCTTGCGGCGGATGACCTCGTCTGTATACTTGATGCCCTTGCCCTTGTAAGGCTCAGGGGGACGCTTCTCTCTCACTTCGGCGGCAAACTGGCCCACCTGCTGCTTGTCGCAGCCGTGGATAATGATCTTGTTGGGGCCGGGGACCTCGATCTCAATGCCGGGGACCTCCTCCACGACCACCTGGTGGGAGTAGCCCAGGTTCATGACCAGCTTGTTGCCCTCCTTGGCCACACGATAGCCGACGCCATTGACGTCCAGCTCCTTCTTGTAGCCCTCGGTGACGCCCACCACCATGTTGTGGATGAGGGTGCGGGTCAGGCCGTGCAGGGCACGGTTTTCCTTGGCGTCATTGGGACGGGTGACGTGCAGTGCGCCCTCTTCCATGGCGATAGCCATGTTGGGGTTAAACTGCTGGGTCAGGGTGCCCTTGGGACCCTTGACAGTGACAACGTTGTTGTCCTCTACCTTGATCTCCACTCCGGCGGGAATGGCGATAGGAGCTCTACCAATTCTAGACATTCCTATGACCCTCCTTACCAGACGAATGCCAGGACTTCGCCGCCGACATGGGCCGCACGAGCGGCCTTATCGGTCATGACGCCCTTGGACGTGGATACGATGGCGATGCCCAGGCCGTGCAGAACACGGGGCAGCTCATCGGCGCCGGCATAGACGCGCAGACCGGGCTTGGACACCCGGCGCAGACCGGAGATGACCTTTTCCTTGCCGGCATTGTACTTCAGAGTGACGCGGATTACGCCCTGAGTGCCGTCGTCGATCAGCTGGAAGTTCTTGATATAGCCCTCATCCAGCAGGATCTGCGCGATGGCCTTCTTCATGTTGGACGCGGGGACGTCCACGGTGTCATGCTTGGCGTTGTTCGCGTTGCGGATGCGGGTCAGCATATCCGCAATGGGATCGGTGATGTGCATGAAGTTTACCTCCTATATAAGTTTACCTTGTCGTGCATTGTTACCCTGGGAGCACACAGCTTTCCTCCATATCAGAACACAATCGTCTGAGCAGACCCTTCTGATTTGTGTCCCTCTCTTTGGTCTCACCGCGCTTTCCAAAGCGACGCAGCACTTCCCGGTACAGACGGCAAGGTATCGAGAATTAGGTGGTTCCCGACCTGTTGACCGTCTTTGCGCCTGGTTGGGGCAGGCGCAGTTATCAATACCACCTGAGGTGGGATCGACCTGGATACCCTGTCCCACTTCCGGACGGAGCGCTTTCGGCGCCGGTCTCCGGTCTTTGATAGGGGACAGGACAAATCCCCGCAGCCGCCAATCTTTTTCTGACTGGCGGTTCCGGGTGCGCACTCCCGACTACGTTGGGAGTTTATTGTGTCATTTCCAAGGGGCGACAACAATTTATTATACTCCATACAGCCTGATATAGCAAGGTTTTTTTGCCTCGCACACACGGGCAGGTGGAGAGATTTACGCCGGAACGGGGAAATTTCCCACGTTCCGGACTGTAAAAACCGCAGATTTTGTCGCGCTTCTCCTAAGAGGGAGGGCGGAGCGCCTTGAAAAAAGGCGCCTTCTTCCTGGCAACGATTTTGTTCGGTGATGGGGGCCGCCGCCGCACTTATTGTACGGCAGGCCGCCCCAACCAAAGCATAACAGAAAGATTACCAGGATGCCTTCTTCACGCCGGGGATTTCGCCCTTATAGGCCAGCTCACGGAAGCAGATACGGCAGATGCCGTAGTCCCGGAGATAGGCGTGGGGACGACCGCACAGCTTGCAGCGGTTGTACTGCCGACTAGAGAACTTGGGCGCACGCTGCTGCTTCAGGATCATAGATTTCTTAGCCATAACTCTTCCTCCTCCTTAGCGGCCGGCAAAGGGAGCGCCCACCAGCTTCAGCAGCTCACGGGCCTCCTCATCGGTCTTAGCGGTGGTACACACCACGATGTCCATGCCGCGGATCTTGTCGATCTTGTCGTACTCAATCTCGGGGAAGATCAGCTGCTCCTTCACGCCCAGGGCGTAGTTGCCGCGGCCGTCGAAGGCGTCGGCGGAGATGCCGCGGAAGTCACGAACACGGGGCAGGGCCACATTGAACAGGCGGTCCAGGAACTCCCACATCTTGTTGCCCCGCAGGGTAACTTTCGCTCCAATGGGCATACCTTCACGGAGCTTGAAGTTGGCCACAGACTTCTTGGCCTTGGTGATAACGGCCTTCTGGCCGGTGATGGTGGTCAGGTCATTGACCACGGCATCCAGCACCTTGGCGTTCTCACGGGCCTCGCTGCAGCCAACGTTGACCACGATCTTCTCCAGGCGGGGGATCTGCATCACGGACTTATAGCCGAACTTCTGCATCAGAGCAGGAGCGACCTCGTCCTGGTACAGCTTCTTCAGGTTAGGGGTATTAGCCATTTCGAATCGTTCCTCCTCTCTTAAATCTCGGCGCCGCACTTCTTGCAGACGCGGACCTTCTTGCCGTCAGCCAGCAGCTTGTGGGCCGGACGGGTGGGCTTGTTGCACTTGGGGCAGACACGCTGCACCTTGCAGGCGTAGAGGGGAGCCTCTTTCTGCAGGATACCGCCCTGATCGCCCTGCTTGCGGGGCTTGGTGTGGCGAGAGACCATGTTGATCTTCTCAACAATGACCTTGCCGTCCTTGGGCATGACCTCCAGGACCTTGCCCTGCTTGCCCTTGTCCTTGCCGGACAGGACGACAACCAGGTCGTCCTTCTTGATGCTCATCTTATTCATCTTCATTGCCCTCCCTTACAGCACTTCGGGAGCCAGGGACAAGATCTTCATATAGTCCTTGTCGCGCAGCTCACGGGCCACTGGGCCAAAGATACGGGTGCCGCGGGGATTCTTATCGTCCTTGATGAGGACGGCGGCGTTGTCGTCGAAACGGACATAGGAGCCGTCGGCGCGGCGGACGCCCTTGGCGGAACGGACGATGACGGCCTTGACCACTTCGCCCTTCTTAACAGTGCCGCCGGGAGCGGCCTTGCGGACGGAGGCGACCACCACATCACCGATGTTGCCGAACTTGCGCTTGGAGCCGCCCAGCACCCGGATGGTCTTGATCTCCTTGGCGCCGGTATTATCGGCCACCTTCAGATAGCTTTCTTCCTGAATCATACCGACACCTCCTTACTTCGCTTTCTCGATGATCTCAACCACGCGCCAGCGCTTGTCCTTGGACAAGGGGCGGGTCTCCATGACCTTGACGCGGTCACCCACGCCACACTGGTTGTTCTCATCATGGGCCTTCAGCTTATAGGTTCTCTTCACGATCTTCTTATACAGAGGATGGGCCACGCGGTCGGCGATGGCGACCACAACGGTCTTATCCATCTTGTCCGAAACCACCAGGCCGACTCTGGTCTTACGAGAAGAAGTTCTGTTTTCCATCTTCTATTCCTCCTCTTAGCGGCCGGCGAGCTGCTGCTCGCGAATGATGGTCTTGACCCGGGCGATATCCTTCTTGACCTCAGCGATCCGGATCGGATTATCGAGCTGGTTGGTGGCGTGCTGGAGGCGCAGGTTGAACAGATCTTTCTTCAGATCCTTCAGCTTGTTCTCAAGCTCCGCTGCAGACATCTTACGGACTTCATTGGCCTTCATTACGCTTCACCACCCTTCTCGGTCTCTTCACGCTTGACGATTTTGCACTTGACAGGCAGCTTGTGGCTGGCCAGGCGCAGGGCCTCACGGGCAGTTTCCTCAGAAACGCCGGCGATCTCGAACATCACACGGCCGGGTTTGACCACGGCCACCCAGTACTCAGGGGAGCCCTTACCGGAGCCCATGCGGGTCTCGGCGGGCTTCTCAGTCACGGGCTTGTCGGGGAAGATCTTGATCCAGACCTTACCACCACGCTTGGTATAACGGGTCATGGCAATACGGGCAGCCTCGATCTGATTGCTGGTGATCCACGCGGGCTCAATAGCCTGCAGGCCAAACTCACCGTAGGCGATGGTGTTGCCGCGCATGGCCTTGCCCTTCATGCGTCCGCGGTGGACGCGGCGGTACTTTACGCGCTTAGGGAGCAGCATTACTGAGCGCCTCCTTCCTTAGGAGTGTTGGCCTGACCGGCGGGGCGGGGGCCACGGTTGAATCCGCCGTTCTGGCGGTCACGATTGAACCCGCCCTGGCGGTCACGGTTGAAGCCGCCCTGACGGCGGTCACCATCCCGGCGGTCACGGCGGGGACGGTCACGGCGCTCCTGGTAGGGCTTGCTGGTATCCAGAGTGCGGGGGGTGGTACGCAGGGCCTGAGTGAGCACCTCGCCCTTGTAGATCCACACCTTCACGCCGATGCGGCCGTAGGTAGTGGCAGCCTCAGCAAAGCCGTAGTCGATGTCGGCCCGGAGGGTCTGCAGGGGAATGGTGCCGTCGTGATAGTGCTCGGTGCGGGCGATCTCAGCGCCGCCCAGACGGCCGGAGCAGGAGGTCTTGATGCCCTTGGCACCGGCGCGCATGGCGCGGCCCATAGCGTTCTTCATCGCCCGGCGGAAGCCGATCCGCTTCTCCAGCTGCTGGGCGATGTTCTCAGCCACCAGCTGGGCATTGGTATCGGCATCACGAACCTCTACGATCTTCAGATCCACAGGCTTGCCGGTCATCTTGACCAGCTGGGCCTCGATCTTCTTGATGTCCTCGCCGCCCTTGCCGATGACCACGCCGGGGCGGGCACAGTGCAGGTAAATGCGGGTCTTGGCGTTGTCCCGCTCGATCTCGATCTTGGGGATACCGGCGCCGTAGAGGGTCTTCTTCAGGTAGTCACGGATCTTCTTGTCCTCCACCAGCAGGTCGCCCACCTTCTCGTTGCGGGCATACCAGCGGGAGTCCCAATCCTTAATGACACCCACGCGCAGTCCGTGGGGATTAACTTTCTGTCCCATATTGTTCCTCCTCCCTTAGCGCTCGCTCACAACAATGGTGACGTGAGAAGTGCGCTTGTTGATCCGGTACGCGCGGCCCTGAGCCCTGGGCATGATGCGCTTGATAATGGGGCCGGGGTTGGCGTAGCAGGCGGACACATACAGCTTCTCAGGGTCCATCTGGTGGTTGTTCTCCGCGTTGGCGGCGGCGCTCTTCAGCAGCTTGAGCACAGGCTCAGAGGCGGCCTTGGGGGTCTGCAGCAGGATGGCGGTGGCGGTACCCACATCCTTGCCCCGGATCAGGTCCAGGACGATCTTCACCTTACGGGGAGAGATCCGCAGATATTTCAGATTTGCTTTCGCTTCCATGCTCTCTCCTCCTTACTTACCGGTCTTGCTGCCCGCGTGGCCCTTGAAGGTGCGGGTGGGCACAAACTCGCCCAGCTTGTGGCCGACCATGTCCTCGGTGACATAGACGGGCACGTGCTTGCGGCCGTCGTGTACAGCAAAGGTGTGTCCAACGAAAGAGGGGAAGATGGTGGAGGCGCGGCTCCAGGTCTTCAGGACCTTCTTTTCGTTCTTTTCATTCATCTCATCGACCCGCTTCAGCAGCTCGGGGGCGCAAAAGGGGCCTTTCTTAATGCTTCTGCTCATCTTTCACAGCCTCCTTACTTGGCATTGCGGCGCTTGACGATGAACTTATCAGTGCGGTTCTTCGTCTTGCGGGTCTTGTAGCCCAGGGCGGGCTTGCCCCAGGGGGTGACAGGGCCGGGACGGCCGACGGGGCTCTTGCCCTCACCACCGCCGTGGGGGTGGTCATTGGGGTTCATAACAGAGCCGCGGACGGTGGGCCGCCAACCCATGTGGCGCTTGCGGCCGGCCTTACCGATTTGGATGTTGGCCCAGTCGGTGTTGCCCACCTGGCCGATGGTGGCCTTGCAGTTCTCGCGGACATAACGCACCTCGCCGGAGGGCAGGCGGATCTGAGCCATGCCGTTCTCCTTGGCCATCAGCTGGGCGGCCACGCCGGCGGCGCGGACCAGCTGGGCGCCCTTGCCGGGGTACAGCTCGATGTTGTGGATCTCCTCGCCCACAGGGATGTTGGCGATGGGCAGACAGTTGCCGGGCAGGATGTCGGCGTCGGGGCCGGTCATGATGATGTGGCCGGCCTTCAGGCCGTTGGGGGCCAGGATATAGCGGCGTTCGCCGTCCTCATACTCGATTAGGGCGATGTTAGCGGAGCGGTTGGGGTCATACTGCAGATTGACCACAGTTGCCTTGCCCTCTTTATCCCGCTTAAAATCGATCACACGATACTTCTGCTTGTTTCCGCCGCCGTGATGACGGACGGTGATGCGGCCGTAGCTGTTGCGGCCGGCGTGCTTCTTCAGCACTTCGGTCAGAGCGCGCTCGGGCTTGGCCTTCTTATCGATCCCCTCGAAGGCGGACACAGTCATGTGACGGCGGGAGGGGGTTGTGGGCTTAAAAGTCTTAATAGCCATTTGTCAATATCCTCCTTACACCATACCCTCGAAGAACTCGATGGACTTGGAGTCGGCGGTCAGGGTGACCATGGCCTTCTTCCAGCTGGGCCGGCGGCCGGCGGGGCGCATCCCCATCCGCTTCTCCTTACCCTGCATGTTCAGGGTGTTGACCTTGGCGACCTTGACGCCGAAGATCTCCTCAATCGCCTTGGCGATCTCGATCTTGTTGGCGGTCTTGGCGACCTCGAAGGTGTAGCGCTTCATCTCAGTCTGCTCCATGGACTGCTCGGTGATGATGGGGCGCTTGATGATGTCATAAGCAGTGGTAGCCATTACGCATACACCTCCTCGATGATAGCCAGGGCAGCCTTGTCAATGACCAGCTGCTTGGCGTTTACGATGTCATAGACGCTGAGGATCTTGGCGGTGGTGGTGACCACGCCGGGGATGTTCCGGGCGGACTTGACCACGATCTGATCCACCTCAGGGGTGATGACCACGGACTTGGAAGCGCCGATGCTGTTGAGCATCTCCTTCATGGCCTTGGTCTTGATCTCCTCCAGCTTCAGACCGTCTACTACCAGAACGGCGCCCTGGGCAGCCTTGGCGGACAGAGCGGACTTAAGGGCCAGGCGCTTGACCTTCTTATTCAGAGTATAGCTGTAATCCCGGGGCTTGGGGGCAAACACGATGCCGCCGTGGGTCCACTGGGGAGCCCGGGTGGAACCCTGACGGGCGTGACCGGTGCCCTTCTGACGCCAGGGCTTCTTGCCGCCGCCGGAAACCTCGGCGCGGGTCAAAGCGCTCTGGGTGCCCTGACGGCAGTTAGCCAGGTGGTTCTTGACCACCTCGTGGACCACAGCCTGGTTGGGCTCGATCCCGAACACGGCCTCGGAGAGCTCGATCTCGCCGACCTGCTGACCGGCCATGTTGAACACGTTAGCTTTAGGCATGACTCAATCTCTCCTTTCCTTACTTGTTGCGGGCGGAAGCCTTCTGCGGGTTGACACGGGCGGAAGCCTTCTGCGGGTTGACGCGGCCGATCTCGGCGGCCTTCTTCTCCACGTTGGTCTTGACGGTGCTCTTCACAAAGACCACGCCGCCCTTGGGGCCGGGGATGGCTCCGCGCACGGCAATGAGGCCCAGCTCCTCGTCCACCTGGACCACATCCAGATTCTGGACGGTGACCTGTACGTTGCCCATCTGTCCGGCGCCGTCGCGGCCCTTATAGATGTGGCCGGGGGTGGTGCCGGCGCCCAGAGAGCCCTGGTGACGGTGGACAGGGCCGCCGCCGTGGGTCATGCGCTTGATGGCGGCGCCGTGGCGCTTGACAACGCCCTGGAAGCCGTGGCCCTTGCTGATGCCGGTGACGTCAACAAAGTCGCCGGCGGCAAAGATGTTGGCGGTCAGCTGATCGCCCACCTCGAACTTGGAGCAGTCGTTGAGGGCAAACTCCTTGAGGACCTTCTTCAGCTCCTCCAGTCCGGCCTTCTTCTGGTGGCCCAGCTCGGGCTTGGTGAGCTTGCGCTCAGGAACGGTCTGATAACCCAGCTGAATGGCCTCATAGCCATCCTTCTCGGCGGTCTTCTTCTGCACCACAGTGCAGGGGCCGGCCTGGATCAGGGTGACGGGAATCACCTTGCCAGCCTCATCGAAGATCTGGGTCATGCCGATCTTTTTGCCGATGATCGCTTTCTCCATGTTGGATTTCCTCCTATAAAGGTTATTGGTTGAAAAACTTGGGGCATTGGGCTCCTATTGGTTTTCCAACTTGACCCGCCTGTCTCAATAGGCGACAGGCAGCGGGTACACATCGTCAAAGCAAAGTTCGCTAAACTCCGTTTCCGCCTGCGGCGAAAACCTCGTTCGCTTCCTTGCTTTTCCTCTCCAAACCGAACCCGCTATCGCCGGGCTTCGGTTTGGTCGCGCGGCTGCGCCGCACATTTTTGAGACCAAGCCTTAATTACAGCTTAATTTCAATCTCCACACCAGCGGGCAGCTCCAGGCTCATCAGGGCCTCGACAGTCTTCTGGGAGGGCTTGATCACGTCGATCAGGCGCTTGTGGGTGCGGCGCTCAAACTGCTCGCGGCTGTCCTTATACTTGTGTACAGCCCGCAGGATGGTAACGACCTCTTTCTTGGTAGGCAGGGGAATGGGGCCGGAAACGGCGGCGCCGGTACGCTTGGCGGTTTCCACGATCTTCTCAGCGGACTGATCGATCAGCTGATGATCGTAGGCCTTCAGACGGATGCGGATCATTTCTTTCTGAGCCATTTTGGGTTTCCTCCTTAAATACATACGAAAGTTGACTTTGTCCAGCCTTCGTACGGTGAGAGCCCTTTCGTGTTACCACGCTTTCGTGCGTATCACTCCCGGCCACAAAAAAACCGGCATGATGACAGGCCGGTTCCTTCCCGCCAGACGATATACGCCGTGGCACGAAGCTCTCAGCCGCCCGATTATCGGACATACTCCGCGGAAGTTACCTCATTTCTGAGCAATCTCCCGCATCATCGCAGACTGCGCCCTAGCAGGCGCTTGGTTATCATACAACAACACCGCCGTGTGTGTCAAGCATTTTTTAAAAATTTTTTGTCGTTTTCTTCCGGCCCCTTTTCCGGTCTTTTCATGCACTATATCTTGTATCTTTCTTCCATCTGTCACGCAACGCCAAAAGGAGAGAGGGGCGCTTCGGCCCCTCTCCTTTACATCGGCTCCGGCAGGACGCCTTCCCGCTCCAGCAGAAGTTCCCCACCCTCGCCGTACAGCCGCAGGGCATAAGATGCCCCCGCATACCAGTCTTGGGAATATGCCCCCTCCGGGGACTTCATGGAAAACAGCCACAGCCCCTCCTCCAGACAGATGCCTTCCTGGGCATAACGGGCGAATCTCTCGCCTCCCAAAAGCACCGTGTCTACATCCAGCTCCGTCCGGGTGGTTTCTCCGGGGATCTGATAAAACAGGAGATTGCATCCGCTCATCCATACCTTTCCGGGCTCCGGGACCCAGGCGATCACGCTGTTAATCGGGATTGGGGTCGGTCCCTTGCCCAGAGGGACGACATTCATTATGTGCTTCCCAGGCGCATACAGCGTGGCGGCGTATACCTGATCCTTTATCGTTCCCGCCACAAACGGCTGGAACACACTGAGGTAAGTTCCATCCCGGCTTTTAATCTCTTCAACATCCCCGATGTTCCAGAAGCCCGTCTGATACACAATCTCGCTCCGTGGCAGCAGATACTGCCGCTCCAGCCGCCGAAATTCCATCTCCGCCGTAGGCAGGGGACAGCCGTACTGTCCCCAGATCATCAGGGCCAGAGCCGCCGTCAAAAGGAGATTCCGGACTGTCCTCCCCCCGCGCCCCAGCCGGGGACGGCGGGACCAGAGTTCCCTCCACTTTTTCCTCATGCCGCCCCCTCCTCAATGTCCAAGGTAAAGGTAAATACCGGATCTCCGGGGCCGTAGCTCAGATAAATGGTTTCCGCCTGTGGGTCTATTCCCCAGACACGCAGGGTATATCCCCGGTGGAAGGGGCCCTTGCCCGCCCCGCCGGACAGGGAACTGAGCAGCCCGCCACTTGGATTCCGGGGAGCATCCAGTCCCAGGCCGTATCTATTCCCCCGGTCGTCAGTGACCGTCATCCACTCCTCCTTCAGGATTCCCAGCGCCCAGAATTTCCAGGTGTCCACCCGGAGATAGAGGTAGAGTACCTGTGTCCCCTCCTCCTCCCAGAGCGCGCCCCGCAGGGCCGAGATCCTCTGCCCCGCCGCCTCCTGCTCCAAGCCGGGGGAGAAGGTAAGGAGCTGGCCGGGATCCTCGCCGGGCAGATAGGTGGTTTCATACCAGTCCATCCGCCCCCGGTCAAAGGGCATGGCATCAAAGTCCCAAAACTCCGCATCTGAGTCGTCCCCCAGAAAGGCATCGTCCCCCAGGGCGAAATTTAGCCCCAGAAAGGCGATGAGGGCCAGGGCCAGCAGCACCCCGGAAGCCCGCCACAGCCAGCCCAGCCAGGGCTTATGGACCCTGGCCAGCTCCTTCCCGATCTCCGCCGGATCTCCCATCTCTGACAGGGCCCGTTCCTCCGCCTCCTCGCGGGAGATACCCGGGAAAATCCGCTGAAGGTCCGCCGCCTTGTCCTCCATGTGGGCCTCCAGCTCTTCCCGCACCGCCGCCCGGTCCGGTCCAAAACGGATGCCGCCCACCGCCGTGTCCAGCCAACTGACGGCGGCCTCATTTTTTCTTTCCATCGCGCTCCCTCGCCTTATCCTCTCCGCGCCCAAGCCCACAGCAGGTCCCAGGCCACGGGCAGCACAATAGCCGCCTCCACTGCCAGCAGGAGCAGCGCGGCCAGGGCCAGAAACCTGGAGAACTGCCACAGCCAGCCCAGCCAGGGCTTGTGGATCCTGGCCAGCTTCTTCCCGATCTCCGCCGGATCTCCCATCTCTGACAGGGTCCGTTCCTCCGCCTCCTCGCGGGAGATATCCGGAAAAATCCGCTGAAGGTCCGCCGCCTTGTCCTCCATGTGGGCCTCCAACTCCGCCCGGACTGCCGCCCGGTCCGGTCCAAAGCGGATGCCGGACACCGCTTGATCGAGCCACCGGTCTATCGGCACGTTTCCCCGCTCCACTCCCTCACCTCCATTGGTCGGTCAGACTGCCCCGGACTTGCTCCAACACAGCGCCCTCGCTGTCCAACAGCTCCAGGATATAGGGAAAATCGGAACCTCCGTTGACCTCCGTCACCTGACGGGGAATGGTGGTCAGAATCACCCGGTCGTCGGATTCCCGGTCGCTGGTGCCATAGGAAAGGCCGCCTCCCCGGAAATCCAGAATGGACTTGACGGCAGCCGCCTCCTCAGGCAGATCCACCGCCGCCATCCACGCCCCGATGAGGGGATTTTCCGGAATGATCCCACCATTTCCCGGCTCTGCCAGGTAAACCAGGGCCGGTCCCTGGGGCTCCGGACAACTACTGACCCCGCCGAAATGGGTGTCCCCTTCATAGGTAGTCAGATAACCCCTCCACAGCCGGCCTCCGCCCCGAGCCAGCACCATTGGCAGGCTGTATTCATAGAGGGGAAAATGGCCGCCGTCGCCAGACTCACAGGCTATGGCTCCCGCCCACAGCACCTCGATCCGCTCCACTCCAGCCCGCCGGGCCTCTGCCCGAATCTGCCCCTCGATAATCCACAGTGGTATCTTAGGCAAAGCGACCCAAACGGCCACAGCCAGCAGGAAAATTACCACATTTCGCACAGTCCTCTGTCCACGGGTCAACCGAAAGGCGCTTTTCTTCATGGCTGTTCCTCTCACGCCAGCCCCAGGGCGTTGGCCCCGCCGGACAGCACGTCGCTGACGCCCTGACGAAAGTTCTTCCACTCCTCCTTTTTGTCGGCCAGCAGTTCCCGTCCCCGCCTGGTCAGGCGGTAATACTTCCGCTGCCGTCCCGTGGGGGCCTCCTGTTGGTAAGAGGTCAGATACTTGCCCTGCTCCAGGGCATGGAGGATAGGGTAGAGAGTGCCCTCCTTCATCTGAAAGGCATCGTTGGATCGGCGGGCCAGCTCCTCAATCATCTGATAGCCATACATATCTCCGCTCTCCAGCAGGGACAGCACCAGCAGCGTACTGCTCCCCGCCATCAGGCCCTTGTCAAACTTCATTTCGTTCATCCTTTCTTTCCTGGGAAATCTTCCACGCCAAATACCTCGTTTCTCTAGGTATATAATACCTAGAGAAACGAGGTATGTCAAGTGCCTTTTGACAAATATCATAGAAAAACAGCCCTCCGGCCGTTTGGCCGGAGGGCTCATTTGATCCTGTTTACTTCATCTCGTGGCTGTTCAGCAAACCCTGCTTGATATCCCACAGCTTCTGAGACAGGTCCACATAGTAGTTATGGGGGTTCTCGAACCGCTTGACCTCGTCCCACAGGGCATCCACCTGTCGTTGGCAGTAGGCCCGGCTGGTCTGCAGGTCGGGGACCTGGTACACCAGCTCGCCTCCCCGGAACACAGGAACCAGCAGCTCCCGGGCCTCGATGCTGGTAAAGACCTTTCGCTTCCAGGTGGCGTCCGGGTCAAAGAGCTCCAGCGGCTGGTCAAAGTCAAACTCCTCGTCGTGGAGGCAGATCAGGTCGGCCTCCGCCTTTCCTGTGTCCTTGGAGAAAATGCGGTATACTTTCTTAAAATGAGGTGTGGTAATCTTGGCGGCGTTCTCGCTGATCTTGATCTTGGGAATGATATTGCCCTGGTCGTCCTCGATGGCAGCCAGCTTATACACCCCGCCAAAGACAGGCTCGGAGCGGGAGGTAATGAGCCGCTCGCCCACGCCAAAGGAGTCAATACGGGCCCCCTGGCGGACCAAGTCCCGGATGATATACTCGTCCAGGGCATTGGAGGCCACGATCTTGCAGCCGGTCAGCCCCGCCTCGTCCAGCATCTCCCGCGCCTTCTGAGACAGGTAAGTCAAGTCGCCGGAGTCCAGCCGGATCCCACACTTGGTGATCCCCTGGGGCAGCAGGACCTCCTGAAAGGCCCGGATGGCATTGGGCACGCCGGACTTGAGCACGTTATAGGTGTCCACCAGCAGGGTGGCGTTGTTGGGGTAGAGCTGGCAGTACGTCTTAAACGCGGTGTACTCGTCGGGGAACATCTGGACCCAGGAGTGGGCCATGGTGCCGGTGGCGGGGGAGCCATACCACTGGTCGGCCATGGTGCAGGCCGTGGCCGAGCAGCCGGCGATATAACTGGCACGGGCGCCCAGCAGGGCGCCGTCCGGCCCGTGGGCCCGGCGGGAGCCAAATTCCGCCACAGGCCGGCCCTCCGCCGCCCGAACGATACGGTTGGATTTGGTGGCGATCAGGGATTGGTGGTTCAGGGTGAGCAGCAGGAAGGTTTCGATAAACTGGGCCTGGATAGCGGGCGCCCGAACAGTGAGCAGGGGCTCGCCGGGGAATACGGGGGTGCCCTCCGGCACGGCCCAGATGTCGCCGGTAAACCGGAAGTCCCGGAGGAAGTCGAGGAACTCCTCGCTGAAGCAGCCCTTGCTCCGAAGATAGCCCAGGTCCTCCTCGTCAAAGTGCAGCTCCTGGATATACTCGACGACTTGGGCCAGTCCGGCGGCCAGGGCAAAACCGCCCTTGTCAGGGACCGAGCGATAGAACACGTCAAAATAGCAGATCCGGTCGGCCAGCCCGGTCTGGAAGTAGCCGTTGGCCATCGTCAGCTCGTAGAAGTCGCAGAGCATGGTCAAGTTGGTCTTTGCTTTCATTTGAGAAAGCCTCCTTAGTTTCGGGTGACAAGACACCCCGTCATTGCTCCTATTATAATGCCCCTCTACGGAAAAGGCAAGAAAAAGGCCAAAAAAAGCCCAGGACATCCCGCTCTTGCCGGGAGTAAAGGTTCCGCTCCCTGGGCATACTGTGGGGGAATCCATATTTTATACCGAGGAGGGAGCTTTATGTCCGACAATATGCAGGCCTTTGCCCACAGCCAGACCAGGGAGAACCTGATGCGTGCTTTCGCGGGGGAGAGCCAGGCCCGGAACCGTTATACCATCGCCGCCGGCATTGCCCACAAGGAGGGGCTGGAGGTGCTCCGGGGTGTCTTTTTGTTCACCGCCGACCAGGAAAAGACCCACGCCAAGCAGTTCTATGGCCAACTGGCCCAGCTTAACGGCCAGACCATCCAGATCGACGGCACCTACCCCGTGGACCTGTATGACAACCTGCTGGCCCATCTGCGGGCGGCCCAGCATAACGAGTATCAGGAGTGGGAGCACGACTACCAGCACTTTGCCCAGGTGGCCATGTCCGAGGGCTTCCCCCTGGTCGGTAAGCTATTTGAGAATATCGCGCGGGTAGAGCAGACTCACGGAGACCGGTTCGGAAAATTCGCTGACCTGCTGGAGAAAGGCCAGTTGTTCTTTTCTGACGTGGAAGTGCAATGGACCTGCCTCCACTGTGGCTGGGTAGTCACCTCCACGGCCGCCCCGGCTCAGTGTCCTGTCTGCCGCCATCCCCAGGGCTATTTTGTCCGGGTGGAGCTGGCCCCCTGGAACTAAAAAGGCACAAAGAGGCCGCGGTCTATAAAGACCGCGGCCTTTTTTATTTCAGATAATTCAAGGGGTTAACAGCGCTGCCGTTCACGCGGACCTCGAAGTGGCAGTGATTGCCAGTGGACCGGCCAGTGCTGCCCGCCTTGGCGATAACTTGGCCCTGGTACACCTTCTCCCCAGCGGAGACCAGAAGGGAGGAGTTATGGGCGTAATAGGTCTGCGTCCCGTTGTCGTGGGTGATAATGACCAGATTGCCGTAGGTACCCTTCCAGCCCGCGAAGGTGACGGTTCCGCCGTCCGCTGCCTTGATGGAGGCGCCGTAGCTGGCCTTGATATCCAGACCTGAGTGGTAACTGTAACTGCCAAAAATATATCGGCCGCCGAAGTAGGAGTTGATCTTCCCCTTAATGGGCCAGATGAAATAGCCCTTGGAGGCTGTCTTAGGCTTCTCCTTGGTCCCCACCGCTTTAATGGTGGTGGTGGGCTCCCGGAGCGTGGTGGAGCTCTGGATGTCCCGCTCCTTCTCCACGCCGTTCACATAGGTAACGGTGGCCTCTACCAGCGCCTCGCCCTCCTCGCCCTGAACGAGGATCTTGGAGTCCCCCTTATACATGGAGCTGTCCTCCTGGGTCTCCACGGGGCAGGCGATGGCCTCGTGATAGGTGACCTCTTCCACGGTCTCCACCGATACGGTGGGGATGACCTCCTTCACGTTGACCACGTCTCCGATCATCAGCCGGTTGATATCCGCCTGGGGATTGAGGGCCATCAGATCACTGAGGGACATGTCGTTGGCGTAGGCGATGCCGTTATAGGTATCCCCCTTGACCACGGTGTAAGTGGTCTCGCCGGTGGTATTGGCCGTCAGGGCCTGGTGCATCTCCTCGACAGTCATCATATTGTCGGCGGAGTAGATATAGTCTACCGATACATCCTCCACGAAGTCAGCGGATACGGTATTCTCTGTGACGTACTGGTCCTGCATCTGGTCCAGCATCTCGTTGAGGGCAGCCTCGTCCTTGACCACGCCGATGACCTCTCCATCCACGGACACCTGGTATTTGCGCAGATGGTCGCTGACCGAGTTGAGCTGGTCGTAAAAGTAATTTTCGATCTCCTTTTCTCCGTCCAGCTCGGTCTTCAGCGTCAGGGTAAACTGATAGTCGATGTCCCCTTCCACCTGGTAGTCATAGCCCAGCAGGGAGGATCCCTCCGCCTCCACCTCCTGAATGGCGGCGGATACGATATCCTGGTCGGCCACCACGCCCACCTTCTCTCCGTCTACGGTGACGGCGTAGCTGGAGGAGTAGAGAGTGGTGATGGTCAGCGCCAGCCCTAGGGCAGCGGACACACCCAAAAAGGAGGCGGGCCCCACAGTCCACCGGCCGCCCGATTCGCTGTGGAGCACATGGACCCAGCGGCGGAAATGGATGCGGGCCCACTCGCCCGTCCCTTTGCACTGGCGGATCAGTCCAAGACGGAGCTGCGCCCAGTTGATCTTTTCCTTTGGCTGCTTTTGATTTGGCCGCGGACCGGAGGACCTCCTCCGTGACCGCTCCCGATATTCGCTCATGGTATCCCTCGCAATCGACGACGCGAAAAAATTACAGATCGGATAAAAGAGTTACAATTTGGTTACAAAGTAGAATATACACGGTTTCCGCCGTCACGTCAACCCCTTTGCCAAAACTCGACGAGTTCGTTTTCCTCAATCGGGGGGAATTTTATAGCCCGGCATCCGCAATAAAATATTGTATTTTTTCTTTCCATCGGCGGAAATTACCACAAAAAGGCGGGGGCCGCCCAAAATTGGAGCGGCCTCCGCCAAAATTTCAGTGATTTTGCCGGGATGAGGGAAGAAATGAGCGGGAAGCATCCAAAACGGCCTTACACCGCCAGCACACGAAGGGTAAACGTCAGTGTCATGAGGAGCACGCCCATGCTGGCACAAATATCCAGCGCCCAAGCCCGGCGGGCCGCCCTGTTGGAGTTCCGGGCACGTCGGTCCTGAACTGCCACCAGATGCAGGCGGGGCGCTTCCGGTTCCTCCCGCTCCTCCGGCAGAGGGGCCAAGTTGCCCTCTCTAGTCAGGGCTAGCTTCCGGCGGTACTCCTCCAGATCTACCACATTTCCTGTGTGGCGGACAAAATGGGTGGTAGTATAATAGATCGTCTGCATCCAAGATCCCTCCTAACGCTTTGAACCTACTATAAGAAATAAAACGTCCTATAAAACGGACTTTTTTCAGTCTCTCCAAAACGGAACAAATGTTCTGTTTTAAAAATACAACAGATGTTCGAGTCTGTCAAGACATTTTTCGAACATTTTTTCGATTTTCTGGGTGCCCCTTCCAGGGAAGTAGTAGGGCCTTTCTATTTAGTCAGACGAAAATTGACGAAAAAGGTTTCCTTTCTTTGCGAAAAACCTGTAACATGGTGCCAACGATTGTAGATAGAGTCTGATTTTTTTGGAAAGCCGTTGCTTTTTTTTCGGATTGGAGATATAATACCACGTCTGAAACTCAAGCTTCCTCTGCCACATGGAACAAGTCCCTCCTGTGACCCTGTGTCTCGGAGAAATTATTAATGGATGTTGGGCGGGCGCTGGTCTCTCCACCGACGAGCTCCTGCCCCGCGCAGTATTTTATACACGCCATTCGGCGCGCCCCATGGGCAATAGGGCTCCGAGTGGTTTTGCCATAGGTAAGGAGAATCACTGCATGAAAAATGAAAAGTTGAGAAATGTCGCCATCATCGCCCACGTGGACCACGGCAAGACCACCCTGGTGGACGAGCTGTTGAAGCAGTCCGGTGTCTACCGGGAAAATCAGGCCGTGGTGGATCGGGTCATGGACTCCAACGACCTGGAGAGGGAGCGGGGCATCACCATTACCGCCAAGAACACCGCCGTCCAGTACGGCGATGTAAAAATCAACATCGTAGACACGCCGGGCCACGCCGACTTTGGCGGCGAGGTGGAGCGCATCTTGAAGATGGTTAACGGAGTCATCCTGCTGGTGGACGCCGCCGAAGGGCCCATGCCCCAGACCCGCTTTGTGCTGTCTAAGGCCCTGGAACTGGGCCACCGGGTCATCGTGGTGGTCAACAAGATCGACCGCCCTGACCAGCGGGTATACGAGGTCATCGACGAGGTGCTGGAGCTGCTGCTGGACCTGGACGCCACCGACGAGCAGTTGGACAGCCCTATGCTGTTCTGCTCCGGCCGGCAAGGCACTGCCTCCGTCCAGCCTGATGTGGCGGGCAGCGACTTGAAGCCCCTGTTTGATACCATCATTGACTACATCCCCGCCCCCGAGGTGGACCTGGAGGCCCCCTTCCAGATGCTGGTGTCCTCCATTGATTATAACGAGTTCGTGGGCCGCATCGCCATCGGCCGGATTGAGCGGGGCACTATCCGCCAAAACCAGGAGATCGCGGTGTGTAACTACCACGACCCGGACGCCGCCCCCAAGAAGGCCAAGGTGTCCGCCCTGTATGAGTTTGACGGCCTGTCCAAGGTGCCCGTCCAGCAGGCGGAGGCGGGCAGCATCGTAGCCATGAGCGGCATTGGGGATATCACCATTGGGGACACCATCTGCGCCCCCGACAAGGTGGAACCCATTGAGTTTGTCAAGATCTCCGCGCCCACCATCGAGATGACTTTCTCCGTCAACGACTCCCCCTTTGCCGGCCGGGAGGGCAAGTTCGTCACCAGCCGGCAACTCCGGGAGCGCCTGTTCCGGGAGACTATGAAGGACGTATCTTTAAAGGTAAGCGAGGTGGAGGGTTCCACCGACTCCTTCAACGTGGCCGGCCGGGGAGAGATGTCCCTGTCCATCCTCATTGAGACCATGCGCCGGGAGGGCTATGAGCTCCAGGTCTCCCCGCCCCGTGTGTTGTACCAGGAGATCGACGGAGTGAAGTGCGAACCCATTGAGCGGCTGGTGGTGGACGTCCCCTCTGACTGTGTAGGCGCCGTGATGGAGAAGATCGGCTCCCGGAAGGGGGATCTGGTGGAGATGACCCCTGTGGGCGACCGGATGAAGGTAGAATTTCTGGTCCCCTCCCGCGGGTTGTTCGGCTATCGCAACGAGTTCCTCACTGATACCAAGGGAGAGGGCATCATGGCCTCTGTCTTTGACCGCTACGCCCCCATGAAGGGGGAGATCAGCCGCCGCTCCACCGGCTCGCTGGTGGCCTTCGAGACTGGCGAGGCGGTGACCTACGGCCTGTTTAACGCCCAGGAGCGGGGCCAGCTGTTTATCGGCCCCGGCACCCCTGTCTACGGCGGCATGATCGTGGGCGAGTGCCCCAAGGCGGAGGATATCTCCGTCAATGTCTGCAAGAAGAAGCAGCTGACCAATATGCGGGCCTCCGGCTCTGACGAGGCCCTCCGCCTGGTGCCCCCAAAGGTCCTGTCCCTGGAGCAGTGCCTGGAGTTCCTGGCTGACGACGAGCTGTTGGAGTGTACCCCGGAGAATCTCCGTCTCCGCAAGCGGCTGCTGGACCACGGCGACCGGATGCGGGAGGCTTCCCGAAAGAAGTCCTGACTGCAAAAATAAGCTGCACCGTGTTCTGACGGAGGCCAGAACACGGTGTATTTTATCCTGGAGATAAGAAGAGCGCCCCGTCCAGATGGACGGGGCGCTTTTTGATCAGTGTACGATGCTCAGGGACAAGGTCAGCAGGATCCAGAGGATGGCCACCCACTTGGTCATCTTGGCCAGTTTGGCATCCACGCTCTTGGCCTTATTTTTGGACAGGAAGGTGTCCGCGCCACCGGCGATGGCACCAGACAGGCCGGCGCTCTTACCAGACTGGAGCATAACCACAGCGATAACAGCCAGACCACACAGGACCTGGAGGACAGTAAGAATCATATTCAGCATTGTTTTCGTTCCTTTCAAGGCCCGGTGGGGCACAGATTCCAGAAATTATCCAGGCGAACCCGGAAGTACAGGAAAGTGTACCACAATTTTTCCCGGATTGCAAGCCTTTTCCGCGATTTTCTTCCGACGCGCGCCTGAAACACCATAGCTTATATATCCAAACCAGGCCGCAAGCGCAGGATAGTTCTTACAGGACGGCGATGGCCTCGATCTCCACCAGTACGTCCTTGGGCAGCCGGGCCACCTGGACAGCGGAGCGGGCGGGGCATTCGGCCTCAAAAAAGGTCTTATATACCCGGTTCATCTCCACAAAGTTTTCCATATCGCTGAGAAACACTGTGGTCTTCACCACATGGCCCATCGTCCCGCCCGCATGGGCCAGGATGGCCTTCAGATTGGTCAGCGACTGAGCTGTCTGGGCCTGGATAGTGGCCTCTACCACCTCGCCGGTAGCGGGGTCCACGGGGATCTGCCCCGAAATGAACAGCAGGTTTCCGGCCTTGACCGCCTGGGAGTAGGGTCCGATGGCGGCAGGCGCCTTTTCGGTGGAAATGATCTCTTTCATGACAAAAGCTCCTTTCATATTTGCATAAGCTAGAGTCAGTATATCAGGAACTGCTCCGTTCCACAAGCGCCTGTCTATCTTTTTCTGTCAGAGACCGAAGGGGGCTCAAGCCTTGGGACGGCTGTACAGCACTACGCCCCTCTGGCATGACATTTCCAGCTGCCCTGTATCCACCAGATACTCCACAAAGAAGCGGATATTCCGCTCAAAGCGCAGGGCCCGCCGGTTCTTTCTGGTGTACAGCTCATAGCGGGCGCAGGCGGCCTGGTCGATCTCACTGGCCGTCATGGGCCGGTCCACCAGCTCGAATATCTCCTGGGCCCGGCGCCGAACCAGCTTCTGGTTCTCCTCAATAAGCGTGTCGATCTCCCCGGAACCGCACACCCCCCGATGGGCCATAATATAGTAGTCACACCCCAGCCCCCGCAGCTTTTCCCGGCTGCCAATAGCCGCCTGGTGGCTCAAGCTGTATGGCAGCTTGGCCTCTATCATCTCATAGCTCAACAGGGCGTCAGCTGTATAGCACACATTGTCCGGCGTGACCGTACAGATGTGGCCAGCGGAGTGGCCTGGGGTGTGGACGATGTGAAACTCCGCGCCGCAGAAGGAGAAGGGGCCGTCCCCTGGCGGGATAATCACGTCGGGGGTATGAATCATATTGGAGGACTCCTCCGCCACCGTTTCAGGCGGCAGGGTGAGAAAATAGCACTTCAGCGTCAGCAGATTGGCGCACATCCCCGCTTCCGGAGCGGTAAGCGCTTCCGGTATACCGTATTTCCGCTGGAGATAGGCGCTGTTTCCACAGTGGTCGATATGGGCGTGGGAGCACAGGATGCCCGCCGGGACCAGTCCGGCCCCCTTCAGGCTCTCCTCCAGCTCCTTCTGCTCCTGGACCAGACCGTTGTCCAGCAGGACGCAGCGGCGCTCATCCAGCCTATAAAGAGGGATAAACTCCTGTCCCTCCAGCACCCAGGTATTGCCCTTGATTTGTGTCAGGTTCATGGTTCAGCTTCCCTCCAACGGATCGTAGTAAATCCATCTTCCCAGCTGATCCGGTCCATCTCTGTCTTATGAATCTCAAAACAGCATTGGGGGAGATCCCGAAATCCTTCCTTATCTTTTAAGCGTTCTATTGCTTCCCGCGCGTTGGCCTTCGAGGAAAAAACGCCAATCAGCTTTTCCTCATTATGAATACCAGTGCCATCTCTTTGCTCGTATATGTGCCATAGCATAAAAACATCCATGGATGGTCCTCCAAAATCAGATGCTGTTATTTTGCTTCAAATATACCATCAGCACCGCCACGTCCGCCGGGGATACCCCGGACACCCGGCTGGCTTGGCCCAGGTTTTGGGGGCGGATATCATTCAGCTTCTGCCGGGCCTCCAGCCGCAGTCCCTGGATGGACTGGTAGTCCAGGTCCGCAGGCAGAGGCCGGGCCTCCAGCCGCTTGACCTCCTCCACCTGGCGCAGCTGCCGCTGGATATAGCCTTCATATTTAATGGTGATCTCTGCCTCGCTGGCCACGGCGGGGGCCAGGTCCGGGCGGTCCGGGTCAAAGGGGGCCAGATCAGCGTAGGTCAGCCTGGGCCGGCGCAGCAGGTCGGCCAGCTTGGCCCCATTCCTCACCTGGGGCTCGCCCCGCTCCTCCAGCAGCCGGTCCAGCTCAGGGGAGGGCGGGGTGCCCGTGTGTTCCAGACGGCGGACCTCCAGCTCCACCGCCCGGCCCTTTTCCAGCACTCGCCCATATTGCGTCTCAGAGAGCAGCCCCAATTCCCGCCCGATGGAGGCCAGCCGCCGGTCGGCGTTGTCCTGGCGGTGGAGAAGGCGGTATTCTGTGCGGGAGGTCATCATGCGGTACGGCTCGTTGGTCCCCTTTGTCACCAGGTCGTCGATGAGGACGCCGATATATCCCTGGTCCCGCCGGAGGACCAGGGGGGGCCTTCCCAGTATCTTCAGGGCGGCATTGACACCGGCCACAAAGCCCTGGACCGCCGCCTCCTCATAGCCGGAGGAGCCGTTAAACTGTCCCGCTCCATATAGGCCGGACACCGTCTTTGTTTCCAAGGTAGGGAGCAGGCCGGTGGGGTCCATGCAGTCGTACTCGATGGCATAGGCGGGGCGTGTCATCTCGGCCTGTTCCAGGCCGGGAATCGTGTGGAGCATCTGAATCTGGACCTCCTCCGGCAGGGAGGAGGAGAGGCCCTGAATATACAGCTCCTCGGTATCCAGCCCCATGGGTTCAATGAACAGTTGGTGGCGCTCCTTGTCTGGGAACCGCTCCACCTTGGTTTCAATAGAAGGGCAGTAGCGGGGACCGATGCCCTCAATGGTGCCGTCATAGAGAGGGGAGCGGTCCAGATTGGCCCGGATCACCGAATGAGTTCTCTCATTGGTGTAGGTGAGATAGCATACAGCCCGGTTTTCCAGATGGTGGTCCGTCCAGAAGGAAAAGGGCTGGGCGTCCCGGTCCCCCTCCTGAATCTCCATTTTCGAAAAATCCACCGAACGGCGGTTGACCCGTGGGGGCGTACCCGTCTTGAATCGACGGATCGATAGGCCCAATTCTACTAGGCAGGCAGTCAGCGGCAGGGCGGCCGCCAGTCCGTCGGGCCCGGAGTCCCGGACCACCTCTCCCACGATGGTCCGCCCCCCCAGATAGGTGCCGGTGGCGACGACCGCGGCTCTGACCTGGTACACCGCCCCGGTGTGGGTCACCACCCCGGATACGGCTCCCCCCTCCGTCAGCACCTGAACCACCTCTGCCTGTTTGACCCACAGGTTCTCCTGGCTCTCTAAGGTGTGCTTCATCACCTTTTGGTACTCCCGGCGGTCCGCCTGGGCCCGTAAGGACCAGACAGCGGGGCCCTTGCTCCGGTTGAGCAGTCGGTACTGGATGCAGGCCTGGTCGGCGGCCCGTGCCATCTCTCCCCCCAGGGCGTCCAGCTCCCGGACCAGGTGGCCCTTGCCTGTCCCCCCGATGGCGGGATTGCAGGGCATATTACCCACCGCGTCCAGGTTGATGGTAAAGCACAGCGTCCGCAGGCCCATCCGGGCGGCGGCCAGGGCAGCCTCAATCCCGGCGTGGCCCGCCCCAATGATAGCGATATCATATTGTCCGGCGTTATAAGTCGTCATAGGTCTCTATCCTTTGGTATGATCGCGCGCCTGTCTGGCACCCTGTCCAGGCAGGCGTCTAATTCGGGGGGTATTGTATCACGATTTCCCCCCTGCCGCAAGAGGTGGTCCACAACGTCCCTTTTACATTTAGACTGATGGGTCCTAACTCTGTCGCTTTAGCTAAAACGACCTATTTTCAAGCATTGAAAGAATCACGAGAATGGTATATTATATAAAAACCGAGATGTTTTTCAGATTTTTTATTGATATTGTCTATGCAAATAGAACTATAACAAGGAGGTAATCTGTATGAGAAAATACATAGCGTTAGTTTTAGCGTTGATTTTAATGCTTGGGCTGGTCGGCTGCAAGGAAAAAACGGTCAATATCGACTTTCCATTTGAGGTCGGAGATGTTGAAACCATTGAACTGTATCGCTATGCGGGGGCGCCTGTTTCAGCAGAAAAGAAAGTTATTGACGCAGAAGAAACCATAAAAGACTTGTATGATAGGTTCGAGGGTTTAACCTTAAAACTCAAAGAGACAGAAGAAACCACAGGCGGGAAGATAACCAGTTTCAGATTTAATCTATCCGACGGAACAACCTATGAATTGATCTATGTCTGCTATGGAGTAAAGAGTGGCAAGCTAAAATCCTCAACAGGTAATTTTGAATACTTTACAAGTGCAGACATTGGATCTTATTGGAACGATATCGACCTTGAAGCAGTTTCCGTTGAAGAAAGCGAGTTGCCGAAGTAAGCCGGACCCATTTTAATTTGTGAACTGGGCTTATCTGAAAGGGCGCATGCTAAATTTTATCAGTATGTTGGTATGTGTCCTTTAAGGCTCTCGGCATACAGGTCGAACACAGACCAGGGAAAAGCTCCGCCTGTTCAATGGCGGAGCTTTTTCTGTGCATCTGACGAATGAATTGTTAGGTAAGCCTAAATCAGTCCAAAAGGTAAAAGGGAGCCCGCAACGTGGAAAAAACTGAGACAAAACAGGCAAAAAGAGGTGCTGAACGGGATTTTGTCTTGATGGTCCCTCCGCCACTGTGATATAATAGATAAGTTAATACTCCCCATATCCGCCCTTTGGCGGTATCCTGCATGGTCTGGAGGTGGATGCCAATGAAATACAGACAGTGGTCAGTGGCGTCCCCCGACGCAGCCCTTCGCTCCGCCCTGGAAGGGGCGGGACTGCCCCCCTTGCTGGCCTCCATCCTGGCTGCCCGGGGCATTCATAGCGGGGACCAGGCCCAGCAACTGCTGTCCCCCGGAGGGGAGTCCCTTCTGTCTCCTCTGTTGATGCTGGGCATGGATCAGGCGGCGGCAAGGGTCCGGCTGGCCCTGGAGCGGGGAGAGCAGATAGCGGTCTATGGGGACTATGATGTGGACGGCATCACCGCCACCTGTCTGCTCACCGAATTTCTGTCCGGCGAAGGGGGCGCTGTGCTGCCCTATATCCCCGGCCGGCTGGAGGAGGGCTATGGCCTGAACCGGGAGGCCATCGCCTCCCTGGCCCGACAGGGCGTCACGCTGATCGTCACTGTGGACTGCGGCATCACCGCCGTGGATGAGGTGGCCTTCGCCAGTCAGTTGGGTGTGGACGTGGTGATCACCGACCACCACACCTGCAAGGGTATTCTGCCTGATGCCGTGGCGGTGGTAGACCCCCACCAGCCCGGCTGTCCCTATCCCTTCAAGGGGCTGGCCGGCGTGGGAGTGGCCCTCAAGCTGGCCATGGCCGTGGCCGGTTCAGAGAGAGCCTGCAAGGTGTGGGAGTCCTCCTGCGACCTGGCCGCCATCGGCACCGTGGCCGACGTGATGCCTATGACCGGGGAAAACCGGCGCATCGTCAGCGCCGGCCTGGCCCGGTTGAACCCCTCCCGGCGGCTGGGGCTGGCCCGGCTCATCTCTCTGTCCGGACAGGGGGACCGCCCCATCAGCTCTGTGTCGGTGGGCTATACCCTGGCCCCCCGGATCAATGCCTCCGGCCGGATGGGGCGGGCAGAGGCCGCCCTGGAGCTGCTCATGACCGGGGACCCGGAGCGGGCGGAGGAGCTGGCTCAGGAGCTGTGCGCCCTGAACCGGGAGCGCCAGACCGTAGAGGGCGAGATCTTCCAGCAGTGCGTCCAGCGGCTGGGGGAGGCTCCCCAGGCCGAGGCCCTCGTGCTGGCTGGCCGGGCCTGGCACCAAGGGGTAGTGGGCATCGTGGCCTCCCGCCTAGCAGAAAAATATGCTAGACCCTGCTTTATGATTTGCCTGGACCAGGGGATGGGCAAGGGCTCCTGCCGCTCCTGGGGCGGAATCAATCTGTTTGAACTCCTGGAGGAGTGCGCCCCTCTGCTGGAGAGCTTTGGGGGCCACGCCCTGGCCGCCGGCTTTACCGTCCGGGAGGAGCGCATCCCCGCCCTGGCGCAGGCTCTAGCACAGGCGGTGGCGGAGCGAGCCCAGGGGACCGAGCTGCCCTCTGTTCTGGAGGCGGATGGGGTAGTGCCACCGGAGCTGCTCACCGTGGAGGAGGTATCCGCCCTGGACCGGCTGGAGCCCTGTGGGGTTGGAAACCCGCGGCCCGTGCTGGTCCTCAGTGGAGTGCAGATTCACTCTATGGCTCAAGTGGGCCGGGGCCGGCACCTGAAGCTGAAACTGGAGTCCCGTGGCATTCTATTGGACGCCATCTGGTTTTCCGCCGACGGCGGGGAGCTGGGCCTGTCCCCCGGCTGCCGGGTGGACGCGGCCTTTTATCCCCAGATCAACGAGTTTCGCGGCTGTCGCTCCGTGCAGCTCCAAATCATCGACCTGCGCCCCGCCCCCTCCAGGGCACAGCTGGAGCAGGCCATCTATGACAAGTATCGCCGGGACGAGGCCCTGACTCCCCAGGAGGCCCGGTTCTTATTGCCCAGCCGGGAGGAATTTGTCTGCCTGTGGAAATGGCTGGACCGGCATTGCTCCCCCAGTGGTCCACTGGAGGACACCCTGCCCCGGATCTCCCGGGCGGTGGCCCGCTCCGGAAGGCAGGTCGAGGTGCCTGCCCGGACCCTCCTGTGTCTGGAGGTGTTGGAGGAGCGGGGCCTGATCCAGCTGGGCCGCAGCGCCGGCCGCCTTCAGATCACCCTGAACCGGCTGGAGGGGAAGGTGGATCTGGACGCCTCTCTGCTGCTGCGGCGGCTGCGGGATGTCCTGCGTGAATAAGGCGAGCTCCTCAAACTTTTACTCTACTTCGAGGTGATCTTATGGACCCTATTCTGGTCCGTTATCAGGCCCTTGAGGACAAGGTGGCCTCCTATACCCCAAATCTGGATACCAAGCGGCTGTTCGACGCCTTCACCTATGCCGACGCTGCCCATAAGGGCCAACTGCGCAAGAGCGGAGAGCCCTATATCATCCATCCCCTGGCTGTGGCGGAGATCGTCGCCGACCTGGGGCTGGACGTGGACTCCGTCATCGCCGCTATGCTCCACGACTGCATCGAAGACACCGCCTCCACTCATGAGGAGATCGCCAAAAAATTCGGCGCCTCTGTGGCCGAGCTGGTGGAGGGCGTCACCAAGCTGACCAAGATGCAGTTCGTCACCAAGGAAGAGGAGCAGATGGAAAATCTGCGCAAGATGCTCATGGCCATGAGCCGTGATATCCGAGTCATCCTCATCAAGGTGTGTGACCGGCTGCACAATATGCGCACCATGGAGTACCAGTCCCCCAAAAAGCAGCGGGAAAAATCCTTGGAAACCATGGAGATCTATGCTCCCATCGCCCACCGCTTAGGTATGCAGAAGCTGAAGTGGGAGCTGGAGGACCTTTCTCTGCGCTATCTGGACCCCATTGGCTATAAGGAGATCGAGGACGAGCTGGCCCGCCGCTCCTCCGCCCATGAGGAGTTTATGACCTCCATCCAGCATAAGATCCAGCAGCGGCTGGCCCAGGACGGCATCCACTGCACCGTCTACGGCCGGGTAAAGCACATCTACTCCATTTACCGCAAGATGTTCGCCCAGAATAAGACCTTGGACGAGATCTTCGACCTGTACGCCTTCCGGGTCATCGTGGACGACATTCCGGAGTGCTACAATGTGCTTGGCTGCATCCACGATATGTTCAAGCCGGTGCTGGGGCGGTTCAAGGACTATATCGGCACCCCCAAGCCCAATATGTACCAGTCCCTCCACACCACCGTCATCGGCCGGGAGGGCATCCCCTTTGAGGTACAGATCCGCACCTGGGAGATGCACCAGACCGCCGAGTACGGCATCGCCGCCCACTGGAAGTACAAACAGGGGATGGCCAACCAAAAGCTGGGGACAGAGAAGGACTTTGAGTGGGTGCGCAAGCTGCTGGAGAGCCAGCAGGATACCGACGCTGAGGAGTTCGTCCGCACCCTGAAGGTGGATATGTTCGCCGACGAGGTGTTCGTTTTTACCCCCAACGGCGATGTCATCAACCTGCCCAACGGGGCCACCCCCATTGACTTCGCCTATAACATCCACTCCGCTGTGGGCAACCACATGGTGGGCGCCCGGGTCAACGGCCGGATGGTCACCTATGAAACGCCTCTGAAAAACGGCGACATCGTGGAGATCATGACCTCCAAATCCGCCAAAGGCCCCAGCCGGGACTGGTTGAAAATCTGCAAATCCAACGAGGCCCGGAACAAGATCCGCCAGTGGTTCAAAAAGGAGCGGCGGGAAGAAAATATCGCCACTGGCCGCGCTGCCTTCGAGGCAGAGCTAAAGCATGTAAAGATCCCCCTGTCCGCCATCACTGGGGAGGAGGTGCTGCCTCACATCCTCCACAAAGTGCGCTTTGGCACTCTGGACGAGCTGTACGCCTCCATCGGCTATGGCGGCACCACTGCGGTCAAGGCGGTGGCGCGGGTGAAGGACGAGCTGCTTCGGCTGGGCCGGCTCCAGGCGGAGAAGGCGGCGGCCTCCTCCAAGAGTCTGGAGGAGAGCGTGATCGTCCCCGGAACCGGCGCAGCCCCCGCCGCAGGCCAGGTCAAGCCCAAGCACTCTGACTCCGGTATTGTGGTGGAGGGACTGGGCAACTGTCTGGTCAAATTTGCCAAGTGCTGCACCCCCGTGCCAGGCGACCCGGTCATCGGCTTTATCACCCGCGGCTACGGCGTGTCCGTCCACCGGGCGGACTGTCCCAACGCCTCCCCCGACAAGCGCCGGCCAGAGGAAGCGGACCGCTGGGTCAAGGTGTCCTGGGTGGAGAGCGACCTTCCCAATTATAAAACAGCGTTGGAATTGGCCTCTAAGGACCGGGACGGCCTGACACTGGATGTGGCCATGGCCCTGTCCGCCGCCAAGGTAAAGGTGACCGCCCTGTCCGCCCGCTCCCAGCCGGACGGACACGCCACGGTCAACATCGTGGTGGAGGTCAAGGACAAGGCGGAACTGAGCGCCGTCATCAACAAGCTGAACAACATCCAGGGGGTCTATTATGTGGCCCGATCTTCCGGGAAATGACATCCACAGGGAGGAAGCAATATGTTGTTTAAAGTATTGGGAATCTTTTTCGCATGGACCTGGATCTTATGGGCTTTTTTGTTTGTTTTTTGTCTAGTAGCCGCTATCTCTAGGGCTATCCAGGAGGCGGGAGACGGCCAAGACCACAAGTCCGTCCTGTATACCTTTTGGGCCGCCCTGTTCTTTGCTGTCATATTGGGCGGGTTCAGCTCGCTGTTCGCACTGCTGTAAACATTGTTAAGAAAGCGAGGTCAAATTATGCGCGCAGTCGTCACAAGAGTTTCCTCCGCCTCTGTCACCATCGGCGGAGCGGTGGAGGGGACCATTGACCGGGGCTTCCTGATCCTGCTGGGGGTGGGCCCCAGCGACACCCCGGCGGTCTGTGATAAGCTGGCAGAAAAGATCTGCAACCTGCGGGTTTTCGAGGACGAAAACGGCAAAATGAATCTGGATCTGTCTCAGGTTGGCGGCTCTCTGCTGGTGGTGTCCCAATTTACTCTGTACGCCGACACCAAGAGCCGCCGCCCCGGCTTTAGCGGGGCGGCCAAGCCTGACCTTGCCGTCCCACTGTACGAGCGGTTTATCGACCAGTGCCGGGCCAGGGGATTTCAGGTGGCCCACGGCCGATTTGGAGCGGATATGCAGGTGGCCTCTGTTAACGACGGGCCGGTCACCATTTTATACGATACAGACCACTAAGAGGAAAGCCAAAAGTATGAAGCGCGGAGATACCATATCCGGCCGTGCTGGGCGGGCTGTTCGCCTTCGGCCACCCCCCACTGTCTACTTTTAACTCTCCACATTCAGCCTAAAGGGGTGTTTTCATGAAAGTCAAAGTCATGCAGGTCGGTCCCATCGGCACAAACTGTTATATTTTAGAGGACGAAACCACCAACAAGGCCGCCGTTATCGACCCCGGCGACGAGGGGGACCGCATCCTGTCTGTTCTAAAAGAGGACGGGGTACAGGTGGAGTATATCCTCCTGACACACGGCCACTACGACCACACTACCGCTGTTCCCGACCTGATCCGGGCCCTGCCCCAGGCGGAGGTCTATATCCACCAGGCGGACGCCAACGGGGCTGGAAGCCAGCTCTTTCCCCTGGCCGGGCAGGTAGCGGACTTGAAATACTACAACGAGGGGGATACCCTCACTCTGGGCTCCCTCACCATCCAGGTCCTCCACACCCCAGGCCACTCCAAGGGCTCCGTCACCCTCCAGGTCGGGGATGTGCTGTTTACCGGGGACACCCTGTTCTGCGGCTCCTGCGGCCGCACCGACCTGCGGGGGGGCAGCTATGAGGAGATCATGTCCTCTCTAAATCGCCTGGGCCAGTTGGAAGGGGACTTCCATGTCTGCCCCGGCCATGACCGGACCTCCACGCTGGAGCGGGAGCGGCAGTACAACCCCTTCCTCCGGGAAGCCATGGGGCAATGAGGAGACTATCTTATGAAATTGGTTCTGAACGGGCATGATGAGCGGTATGTTGTAGAGCAGGGAATGCTCAATCTCTTTCCCGGCGAGCGTCCCGTCTATGAGCCCATCGGCCCTGGGGATGACAGCTGGGCCGTTGTCACCCTCCGGGAAGATGACCGCTGCCATGTCACCGTAGAGCTGTGCTTCCGCGGCAAGTCCCTGCCCTATTCCCTGGATGTTCCCCTGGTCGGCGACGAGTTCCAGCGGGAGGGCATCCGCCGCCGGGCCATCGGCAAGTGCTTTTTTCTGGCCGCCCGTGCGCTCACCGGCCATACGCCTCCCTGGGGGATGCTCACTGGTGTCCGCCCGGTGAAGCTGCCCACCCGCGCCCTGCTGTCCGGGGCCACACCCCTTCAGGCCAAGCAGGAGCTAAGGGAGGAATACTATGTCTCTCCCGACCGGGCGGCCCTGGCGGTGGACTGCGCCCAGGCCAGCATCGCCGCCCAGCGGTCGCTGAAGGAAGGGGAGGTATCCCTGTACCTCGGCATCCCCTTTTGCCCCACCCGGTGCGCCTACTGCTCCTTTGTATCCGCCGACGTGGGCCGGACATTAACATTGGTGGAGCCCTATGTGGACGCCCTGCTGAAAGAAATCGATGGGACGGCCCGTGTACTGACGGAGAGTGGCAGGACCATCCGCTCCTTCTACATGGGGGGCGGCACCCCGACTACCCTAAGCGCCCGGCAGCTGGACCGGGTCCTGACCCGCTGTGAGCAGGTCCTCCCTCTGGAGGGATGCACCGAACTTACGGTGGAGGCGGGCCGGCCGGACACGATCAACCGGGAAAAGCTGGAGGTGCTCCGGGCCCACGGTGTCGGCCGCGTCTCCATCAACCCCCAGACGCTAGAGGACCATGTGCTGGAGGCCATTGGCAGAAAGCACTCCTCGGGGGATATTCAGACTGCCTACGACCTGGCCCGCAAGGTGGGCTTCGACTGCATCAACATGGACCTGATCGCCGGCCTGCCTCTGGACTCCCTGGGCGGCTTTCGCCGCTCTCTGGATGGGGTGCTGGCCATGGGGCCGGAGAATATCACCGTCCACACCCTGGCCCTGAAGAAGGGCTCCACTTTGATCCAGAGGAAAGGCGCCCTTCCCGGCGGGGAGGAGGTGGCCCAAATGCTGGACTACTCCCGCACGACCCTGTCCGGCGGCTATCTTCCCTACTACCTCTATCGGCAGAAGTACATGTCCGGCTCTCTGGAGAATGTGGGCTGGGCAAGGCCGGGCACGGAGAGCTTGTACAACATCGTCATGATGGAGGAGCTCCACACTGTCATCTCCCTGGGGGCGGGCGGCGTTACCAAGCTCATCGATCCCCAGAGCGGCCGGCTCCTCCGGCTGTCCAACCCGAAGTATCCCCAGGACTACCTGTCCGCCGGGGAAAAGTTGGCGGAGCAGCAGAGGGAGATGCTGGCGTTTTTCCGCTGACCATCTATACCACTGGGCAGCCTGCCCAAGGGAAAGGAGTTCCAAATGGCTTATCAACTGCAGGAGATCAACCGGCGCATTCAGACTGACGTGACCGCCTTCCTGACCGAGTGCGACGAAAATTACGCCCAACGGGTGTCCTTGGCGGCAGACAAGATCCTGGGCAATCTGGAGCACAGCCCCATCGTGCTTTTGTCCGGGCCCTCCGGGTCCGGCAAGACCACCACTGCCCTGAAGATCGCCGAGGAGCTGCGGCGCCGCGGAGTCAACTCTCACGCGGTGGCCATGGACAACTACTTCAAGACCATGAACAAAAAAACCGCCCCCCGCACCCCGGAGGGAGACATCGACTATGAGTCCCCCCTGTGCCTGGACATGGAACTGCTGGATGAGCACTTTGCCGCCCTGTCCCGTGGAGAGGAGATCCTCATTCCCAAGTTCGAGTTTGCCCGCCAGATGCGCAACGACTCCCTGGGCCTCCCCCTTCGGCTGGAGAAGAACGAGATTGCCATTTTTGAGGGCATCCACGCCCTGAATGACGACATCGCCGGCCGCCACCCAGAGGCCACCAAGCTCTATATCTCCGCCCGGTCCAACGTGAACGAGGGGGCCGTCCTCCGCTTCAAGGGCACCTGGATGCGGCTGACCCGCCGGGCGGTCCGGGACTACAACTTCCGGGGCACCGGGGTAGCCGAAACTCTGGAGATGTGGGCCAATGTCCGCCGGGGAGAGAAGCTGTATATCTCCCCCTTTAAGGGCCGGGCGGATATCATCTTTGACTCCTCCCTCCCCTATGAAGTGCCGGTTATGAAAAATTACGCCATCCCCATCCTCCGCTCTGTCCCCCAAGAGAACGAGCGCCATGACGAGATGCTCCAGCTGGTGGACGCCTTTCAGCATTTCGAGGCCATTGACCCGGCCTTGGTGCCCAAGGACTCCCTGCTGCGGGAGTTCATCGGCGGTGGGAGCTACCAGTATCACTGACCTATCAAATCCATGGCGCTGTCTTGCGCGGGGAGGGGCAAAGTCTCCAGCCCCCGGCCCTGACTTCTCTTTCCGCAGTGGGCTCCAGCAAAGCTTTTATCCTATTTCCGGAGTGATCGACTTGACCGACCAGCCTATCTATAACTCCCGAGACTCCCGGTACAAGACGCCCTACGGGGCGGTCCCCTCCGGGACACAGGTCCGGTTCACCCTCCGCCCTGGAAGGGTGGAGGGCTTCTCCCGCGCCATCCTCTCCGCCCGCTTTGAAAGTCGTGGGGATCAGATCGAGTCCCTCCCGATGCTCTGGAGCGGTCTGGAGCTGGATCGGGACCTGTTTCAGGGCAGCCTGGACACTGGGGACTATGTGGGGCTGGTGTGGTACTCCTTCCTGCTGGAGCGGCTGGATGGAGGCCGCCAGGAACTGGGCCCCTATCAACTCACCGTCTATCAGGCGGAGGAGGTCCCCTCCTGGTTTGGGGAGGGGATGACCTATCAGATTTTTCCGGACCGCTTTCTCCGCTCCCGTGTCCCCGATCCCGCCGGGATGGTAGGAGGACGCTGGGTCCACCAGGATTGGGAGGAACTGCCTGAGTGGCGGCCTGACCAGCGGGGAGAGATCCGGAACCGGGACTTTTTCGGCGGCGACCTGCTGGGCGTCATGGAAAAGCTGGACTATCTGAAGGGCCTTGGAGTGAAGACCCTCTATTTTAACCCCATCTTTGAGGCATCGGAGAACCATCGTTACGGCACCGCCGACTACGACAAGATCGACCCCATGCTGGGCAGCAATCAGGACTTCTCCCGGCTGTGCGACGAGGCCCACAGGCGGGGGATGCGGGTGATGCTGGACGGGGTGTTCAACCACACCGGCTATGTCAGCCGCTACTTCAACGGGGACGGCTTCTATCCCGACGTGGGGGCCAGCCAGAGCTGGGACTCCCCCTACCGCCCCTGGTTCAATTTCATCCAGTGGCCCAAGAAGTACGAGAGCTGGTGGGGCATTTACTCCCTGCCCGCCGTCAACGAGAGCTGTCCCTCCTACCGGGACTTTATCTTCGCCGGGGAGAACAGTGTGGTCCGCCGGTGGCTCCGGGCCGGAGCGGACGGCTGGCGGCTGGATGTGGCCGACGAGCTGCCCGACGACTTCGTAGCGGGCATCCACCAGGCCGCCCGGGCAGAGAAGCCCGACGCCCTGGTCATCGGCGAGGTGTGGGAGGACGGCTCCACCAAAGTAGCTTACGGAGTGCGGCGCAAGCACATTCTGGGCGGCCACTGTGACGGGCTGATGAACTACCCCCTGCGCAACGCGATCCTTGCCTTTTTCCGCGGCGGCGGGGGAGAGCACTTCGTATCGGCTATGGAGACCATTCGGGAGAATTATCCCCCCTCCGCCTTCTACTCCGCCATGAACTCCCTGGGCACCCACGACACCCCCCGCATCCTCACCCTGCTGGGGGCAGGAGGGGAGTACCGGGATCAGTCCAGAGACTGGCGGGCCCACTTCCGTTTGTCCCCTAAACAGAGGCGGCGGGGCAAGGACCTGCTCCGGGCGGCGGCCCTTCTGCTGTTCTGCTTTCCCGGCTCCCCTACCGTGTACTACGGAGACGAGGCAGGGATGGAAGGCTTTGAGGACCCCTTCAACCGCCAGACCTACCCCTGGGGCCGCGAGGACCGGGAGCTAGTGGACTGGTTTCGGGCTCTGGGCGCCCTGCGCCGGGACCACCCCGCCCTTCGACGGGGGAACATCCGGTATGTGGCCGGCCAGGGGCCTCTGCTGGCCTTCACCCGGTCGGCGGCAGGGGAGACCATCCTGTGTGCCTGCAACGCCGGGGATGGGCCCGCCGCCATGGAGCTGGGCTTTCCCAGGGAATTGACGCCCCTGCTGGGCCGGGCCCATGTGGACCCCGGGGAGGAGGGGCCCACCCTGACTATCCCCCCTCTGTCCGGCGCGGCCTTCCTGGTCCACGAAGGCTGAAAGCCTTGAGGCCCAAGGGGGCAACCACAGATTGACAACTTGTCAGGGACGGATGGTAGACCCCATTCGTCCCTTTATGCTATGTTTTTCACAGAAAAAAGTGGGGGCCTGCGAGCCTGCCATATTCTGAACAGGGAGATGAGAACATGACCCTTGGCCAGCGTATTCAGGCGTTGCGAAAGCAGCACGGCCTGTCCCAAGAGGGCCTGGGGGAGAGGCTGGGTGTCTCCCGACAGGCCATCTCCCGCTGGGAGATGGACGGGGCGGTCCCCGAGGTGGACAAACTCATCGCCATGGCCAGGCTCTTTGGAGTTTCTTTGAACCAGCTTTTGGGGGTAGAGGAGCCAGAACAGCCGGTGTCGGAAGCAAAACAGGTGTCTCATGGCAGGCGGTCCCGCCTGCTGGCCGCCCTGTGCGCCCTCCTTTCCGTGGTTTTGGCAGTATCTCTGGGCTTCAATTTTTATTATCGCTACCGGGTCCTCATGATCCTGGACCCACCTCAAGCCCCGTCTGCCCCCGTTCAGCAGGTGTTGTATGCCGTCCGGCCTGACTACGAAACCATGACCTATGACTTGGCGCTCTCCCTGACGGAGAATGGCGGGCTTAGGGGCTATGACACCCAGGTATCCCTCTTTACAGTCCTTCCGGAACAGCCATCCTACCAGGATGGGAACACCACAGTCATCCCTGCCCCCTCTTATCACCAGGAGGAATTTCCTGTCGCCTTCCGCAACAAAACGGCCACTCTGGTCCTGGAGGACCTCCCCTTCCGCTATCATAAAGCCGCCGTCATCTCCCTAACCTACTCCAAGGGGGAACTGGAGGGGACCCACGCTCTGCTGCGGCTGGAGCCCACCGGACGGGGCATTGACTGGATCATAGAGGCGGGCAGCAGCTCCTTCGGCCAGCACCCTCCCGAGATCAAAGAGGAGCCGGAACTCTTAGCGCTCCAATGACCCCAGCTCCCTGGTCGGCAACGATGGGCCGGCAGTGTGCTCCGCCCAGACGACACGTTGCCGCCCTACTGAGCTTCTATAAAAGACTACAATTCTCTACAAAAGTACCTATGGAAAGAGGAAAGCATCGGTTTCTTGACAAGGTCCTCCATCTAGTATAATATTTTACTGTGACGGCAAGAGTATGCGGAACCGACCCTTGCCCGTCAAGAGGAAGACGTTACTTCTGGAGGATGAAAACATTGATTGAAAAGCAACTCCCTTACAAATATAAAGTATATGAGATCATTAAGGAGGATATCCTTTCCGGGAAGTATCGGGCTGGAGAAGAACTGAACGAGCGAGAGCTGGCCGAGACTATGGGGGTCAGCCGCACCCCTGTCCGTGAAGCGATTCAGATGCTGGAACACAACGGCTGGGTGAGTATTGAAACTTACAAAGGGGCGGTCATTCGCAGCTTTGGTAGAAAATATCTGGCTGATTTAATGAAAGTCCGTACAGCTCTGGAGTTATCCGCCGTGGAAGACGCGGCCAAAAATATTACTGACGAAACTTTCGCCGCTATTGAACAGACCTATCAGCAGCAGGTCGCAGCTATGGACTCCTCAAACAATCTGGATTTCGCCCAACTTGACCGCCTCTTTCACCAGAGCATCTATGAGCTTAGTGGCAACAATACCCTAATCGACCTGTTAGGCAACTTGAACGATATGATTTTTGTCACCGCCACCAAGGCTTTGTCCGGCGCGCCTCGGCGCCAATCTACCATTCGAGAACATGCCGCAATTTTGGAGGCGCTGCGCTGCCGGAACGCGGACCAGGCAGTCCGGGCCATGAAACTCCACATGGAGCAGACTCACTGTAATGTTCAGCATAACACCTCTATAGACTGAATCTTTTTTATATGGCAGCAGACACACGGCAGGTCAAACCCCTGTCGTGTGTTTTACTTCGTATGTTGATAGTTTTATACAAAAAAACAAATATTCTTTCGTGAAAATCTACAATCATGCAAGAAAGGCTGCGTAATTCTTGACAAAATAATGCCCTGCGTATAAAATCTATGTTGGAATTTTGAATTTGGTATACAAAATTCAAAATTACTGTTCTCAAGTTTCTCAAAAAGGAGTTATGAGATATGAAAGTCAGTCTGATCCAGATGGATATGAAGTTCGCCTCTCCTGACGAGAATTTCGCCCACGCGGAAGAGCTGATCCGTCAGGCGGCCCAGAGCCACCCAGATGTGATCACCCTGCCGGAAACCTGGAACGTAGGTTTCTTCCCCAAGGAGAACCTGGCAGAACTCAGCGACAAGGACGGCGCCCGTGTGAAGGAGACCTTCTCCCGTCTGGCTAGTGAGCTAAACGTAAACATCGTGGCCGGCTCTGTGTCGAATGTCCGGGATGGCAAGATTTATAACACCGCCTTTGTCTTTGACCGCAAGGGAACCTGCGTCGCCGAGTACGATAAGACGCACCTGTTTTCTCCCTCCGGCGAGCATGAATACTTTCAGTCCGGAGACCATACCGTCCGGTTTGAGTTGGATGGCGTCCCCTGCGGCTTAATTATCTGCTATGATGTCCGCTTCCCGGAGCTAATCCGTACCATTACCGTCCAAGGAATCGACGTATTGTTTGTCGTGGCCCAGTGGCCCTCTCTGCGCCGCTTCCATTGGCAGGCGCTGAACCAGGCACGGGCCATCGAGAACCAGTGCTTTGTAGCCTGCACCAATTCCTGCGGCACCGCTGGAGAAACCAAGAACGCCGGCTACTCCGCCGTCTACGACCCCTGGGGCGAACTGGTCGGCGGCTGCGGCCCCAATGAGATGATTCTGACCACCGACATGGATTTGAACATCATCAAGGGGATCCGCAGCAGCATCAATGTGTATAGGGACCGCCAGCCCGGTCTTTATCAAGTCAACTGACTTCATAGATACGGAGGATTGACATGAGCAAAATCAATTTTACTCTGGAGAAGGCAAATGGCAGTGAGGCTCTCGAGCTGAACTATGAGCGTGTCTTCGCCATCGGCTATGCCGGACGCAACATGGAAAAAACCATGGAGCACATCAAGGAGCTGGAGGAGCAGTTGGGTGTTCCCGCCCCCAAGCGCATCCCCACCATCTTTCAGTGTGGCAACTACACCCTGACTCAGGAGAAGGACCTGCACTTTGTGGGCGAGAAGACCTGTGGTGAGGTGGAGTACGTCATCATCATCAAAGACGGCAAGCGTTACATTGGCGTGGGCAGTGACCACACCGACCGTGCCCTGGAGAGCGCCAGCGTTCCCAAGTCCAAGCAGGCCTGTGCCAAGCCCATTGCTGTCCAGGTCTGGGACTATGAGGATATGAAGGACCATTGGGATGGCATTAAGCTGCGCTCCTATCAGACTGTGGATGGCAAAGAGATCGCCTATCAAGACGGTACTTTGGCCGACATCCTACCCCCCGACCTCATCCTGAAGGAGCTGGACGAGCGTGTAGGCGGCATTGACAACGTGGTCATCTTCTCTGGCACCGTGCCCCTTTTGAATGGGTTTACCTTCGGCACCAATTTCCGTTATGAAATGGTGGACGAAGTTTTGAACCGCAAGATTACTTCTGACTACAACGTAATCGCTATTTCTGAGGAGGAAAGATAAATGAAAAGAATTCTGAGTTTTGCTCTGGCCGCCGCCATGACACTTTCTCTGGCCGCCTGCGGCAGCACAAACGGCGGGAGCTCCGCCGGGAACACCTCCAGCGGCGCCACCAACACCAACTCTGAGGGCAAATCCTACACCCTGAAGATCGCCACCACTGGTAACGAAGATCACCAGTCCACCATCGCCGCCCGCGCCTTTGCTGAGAAGATCGAGGAACTCTCCGGCGGCCAGATCAAGGGTGAGGTGTATCCCAACTCCTCCCTGGGCAGCGAGCGTGAGGCCGCTGAGGGCGTGCAGATGGGTTCTCTGGAGATGACTGTCGTGACCACTGACGGCACTCTGCCCAACTGGGTGCCTGAAACCCAGGTCCTGTCTATGCCCTACCTGTTTGAAACCAAGGAAGAGGCCTACTATGTGCTGGACAACTTCCTGCAGGACGAGTTTGCCCCTCTGTTCGAGGAGCAGGGTATCAAGCACCTGGCATTCTGTGAGCTGGGCTTCCGTCACTTCACTACCAACGGCAAGGAGATCAAGTCCGCCGCTGATCTGAAGGGCCAGTCCATCCGTGTTCAGGAGGCCACCATCTGGTTCGCTCTGGCCGACGCGCTGGGCTTTATCGCCACCCCCATCGCTTTTAATGAGCTGTACACCGCTCTGCAGCAGGGCACCGTGGACGGTCAGGAAAACCCCATTGCCTCTATCGCCACCTCCGCTTTTGGTGAGGTCCAGAAGTATATGTGCATGGACGGCCACACCTATGGTGCCGAGAGCATCATTATGAATCTGGATCTGTACAACGGCATGACTCCTGAGCAGCAGGCCTGGGTGGACGAGGCTGCTGCCTATGCCAGAGATACCCAGCGCGCGGCCGTTGACGCTGTTGAGGCCGAGTACCTGCAGCAGATTAAGGACGGCGGCACCATCGTGTGCGAGGATCCTGACATCCAGTCCTTCAAGGATGCCACCGCTGATATGTACAAGCTGCCTGAGGTTGCTGAACTGGTCGATCCCTCTCTGACGGAGGCTGTCATGGCCAAGGTCGCCGAGTTCAACGCCAACAAGTAAGCCTCTCCCCGGATTTATTTCGGGAATCGGCCTGCAAGACGATGTCCGGCGCAGGCTCTGCCTGCGCCGGACGTTCCTTTGTACTAAGGGAAGGAGAAAATATGAAAGTAATTGACCAAATCGTCGACTTCCTTGCACGGCTGGTCATGGGCGTCAGCGCTATCGCCGTCTTCGGCGTTACCTTTGCCCAGGTCCTCTGCCGCTATGTTTTGAAGTCCCCCCTACCCTGGAGCCAGGATATCCTCCGCCTTGCCTTTACTTATCTAGTATTTTGGGGCGCCGCCTGGTGTGTCCGCGACAAGAACCATCTGAATGTAGACGTAATCCTTACCTCTCTGCCCAATAAGGTCCAGAAGGTAGTGGAAATAATAATTAACTTGGTTCTGTGCGGCTTCTTTGTTTTTTTGATTGTTATTGGCTATCAGTTCGCAATCGGCGGTATGCGCCAGACCACCTCTTATCTGCCCCTGCCCATGACCGCTTATTACGCAAGCATCCCCAGCGCTGCCGTGCTGATGTTGTACTACATGATCAAGAATATTATCGGCCAGTTCCGTAACTTTAATAAGGAGGAGGAAAAGAAATGATTTATATTCTGTTGCTCTTTGTTCTCTTCCTCATTGGTATTCCTATCTGCTTTTCCCTGGGGCTGGTTTCCCTGGGTGGCATCGTCGCCGGCGGTTATCCCCTTACCGTAGTCATCCAGCGCCTGTTTACCGGGGCTGACAGCACCGCACTGATCGCTATTCCTCTGTTCATCCTGGCTGGCGGTCTGATGGTACAGGGCGGCATTTCCAAGCGTATTGTCGACTTTGCCGATGCCCTGATTGGCCACCTGCCCAGCGGCCTGGCCTTGGTGAGTATTTTAGCCTGTATGTTCTTCGCCGCCATTACTGGTTCCGCCATTGCGGCTACCGCGGCAATCGGCGGAATTATGATGCCCATCATGGAGAAAAAGGGTTATGAAAACACCTTTTCCGCTCCTCTAATTGCCTGCGGCGGCTCCATCGGCCCCATCATCCCCCCCTCTATCCCTTTGCTGCTCTATGGCACCATGGCTGGCGTCAGCGTGGGCAAGCTGTTTATCGGCGGCTTCATCCCCGGCATCATCATGGGCGTTGGACTGATGATCCTCAGCTATTTCATCGGCAAGAAGCGCCACTATGTCGGCCGTGAGACCCGCGCCTCTATGAAGGAGATTCTTTCCACCGGTAAGGATGCCATTCTGGCTCTGATTATGCCCATTATTATCATTGGCGGTATCCTGTCCGGTGTCTTTACCGCCACCGAGTCCGGCGCCATTGCCTGCGCCTACGCCCTCATCCTGGGCATCTTCGTCTATCGTGAGCTGAAGCTGAAGGATCTCTTTGGCCTGTTCGTTGACTGTGCTAAGTCCACCGGCCAGGTGTTGCTGGTGGTGGCCTGCGCATCTCTGTTTACTTGGATCATCACTGTGGCCCAGGTACCTCAGATGGTTAGCTCCTTCCTGTCCGCTACCATTAGCAACAAGTATGTTCTGCTGCTGGTCATCAACATCGTATTGCTCATCGCCGGCACCTTTATCGACACCACCAGCGCCTTGGTCATCTTTACTCCCCTGTTCCTGCCCCTGGTTCAGTCCATGGGTATCGACCTGATTCACTTTGGCCTGGTTATGGCGGTAAACCTGACTATCGGTATGTGTACTCCTCCTCTGGGTGTGTGCCTATTTGTGGCTGGATCCATTGGCCGAGTCTCCTTGAAGGAGCAGATGAAGGACCTGCTGCCTATGCTGGGTGTGTTGCTCATTGTTCTGATCATCATTACCTATATCCCTGGTACGGTTACCTTACTGCCCAATCTAGTGGGTTAACCTTATAAAAAACTCCCGACACGTTGTGTCGGGAGTTTTTTAATGTATTTTCTCCAAATGTCGGATGAGCACCTGGGCACATAGGCCGGTAAACAGACCGGCCGCCGCGCCGGCCATGACCAGATAGGGGAGATAGGCCAAAACCGCCCAGGTCTTCATTACTCCGGCTGCCACCAGGAGCTGGCCCAGGTTGTGAAATATGGCAGCCACAGGACTGCACAGCCAGATCTGGTCTCTGGAGAGGACCCTTCTCAGCAGGCATAGGGCCAGCCAGCACAGCAGTCCGCCTCCGGCGCTGTACAACAATGTACTCATCTGTCCGGAGAACACCGCGCCCAGGAAAACTCTGGCGGACAGCACCAGCAGGGCATCACCGGGCCCCAGGACAAACATCACATACACGGTGACAATGTTGGCCAGCCCCAGCTTCACTCCTGGAATCGGAAGCGGCACGGGGATCTGGGCCTCGACCATAAAAATCGTCAGGGCGATAGCGGTAAATAGGGCCAGCAGAGTAAGCCTGCGGGCCCCCCTAGCCGGTGGCCGCGTCAAGGCCGCCACCCCCTCCTGTAATCTCGATGATAAGCTGATGGGGCAGGCAGACGATGGGTACCGTACCGTCGGATATGGCGCCCTGGTCCACACAAACCTGGTCGGGACAGTTGGCCTGACTGATCCGGATACGCCCCCGCTCCACCTGTACCGTATTTGTGCCGCCCGCTCCGTCAGACAGTACAAAGGAGTAGGGCGCGGACACCTTGTCCAGCTCTATCTTTTGGAGCACCTGTCCATGCTGGGTGATAACAGCCACAGGGGCCTCGGGGCGTTCCTGCTTCAAGAACACCGCCAGGGCAGAGGCAGCTACCGCTGCCCCAAGCAGGGCCAGGATGATCTTGGTATTTTTATTCATGACAGCACCTCCACCTCCCGGTCCTCATAGCCCTGCGCCAGAGTAAAACTGTCCTTTAGCCCAGAGGTAAGGGCCAAAGAGCCGTCCTCCAGAATAAAGAGGGCCTCAAACTCCAGTTCGGGGTGATCCCGCCAAAATTGTGTCCCCCGCTCCAGTCCCATAACGAACAGAGCGGTGGACAGGCCGTCACATGCAAGGCCGGAGGGGGATACTACTGTGACCGAGAGCAGGCCGCTTCGGGCTGGAGCAGCGGTGGCCGGATCAATAATGTGCCAGTAACGCACTCCATCCCTCTCAAAGTACCGCTGATAGCCGCCGGAGGTGCCCATGGCCTGCCCCTCCAGCTCCAGAACGCCCAGATAGCCCTCTCCCTGGGGATCCTGGATTCCAATGCGCCAGGGAGAACCATCGGGCTTGGCTCCCAGGGCCAAAATGGTGCTCTGGCCCAGGTCCAGCAGGGCGGAGGTGATGTCTCGCTCCTGGGCTAGCTTGGCTAGACGGTCAGCCGTGTATCCCTTGGCCACAGCCCCCAGATCCAATTTCATCCCATCGGGCAGGGAGGCGCTCTCCTGGTCCAGGCTCACTCGCGTATAGTCGATACGGTCACCCAACTCCTCCAGCTCCGCCTGATTGGGTACTCGGTACTCCCCAGTGGTAAAACCCCATGCCTCCACCGCGGGGTAGGCTGTGATATCCAGCGCCCCCCCGGTGAGGGCACACAGCTCCAGAGCGGCGGAGAGCAGTTGGGCCGTGTCAGGGGAGAGGTGCGCCTGTCCCGCTTCATTAAGGGCAGATATCTCGCTGTCTGGGGCGGTGGCGGACAGCAGGTCCTCCAGCTCATAGACCTCCGCCACCCCCTCCTCTAGAGCCTCCCGTCCGCTCTCTCGGTCCTGCCCGTAGTAGGTCAAGGTCATGACCGTATCCATGGCAAAGATTCGGCTCTCCTCCCCGACATCCTCCACCTGGCAGCCTGCCGGCAGAGAGAGGAACAGCCCCAGGACCAGGGCGGCAGTCCATATGCGCGTTTTGACCACAGAGGTCCCTCCTTTTCCTTCTCCGCTCAGGCTTTACAGAACCTCACGATACATAGCCGCCGCGTCGCTTTTCCCAACATTATCGGCCACCACCAGCACCTCTACCTTGACAACGCGCTCTCCAAAGCGGAGCTCCAGGATGTCTCCTGCTTTTACATCATAGCTGGCCTTCACTGGACGGCCGTTGGCGACCACCCGGGCATTGTCACAGGCCTCATTAGCCACGGTGCGGCGTTTGATGAGGCGGGAAACCTTCAACCATTTGTCCAATCGCATAGAATGATCTCCTCTACGGAAAACGGGGACGCTGTATACAGCGTCCCCGTTCTATTTACGGAACTTACTTGGACACAGCATCCTTCAGAGCCTTGCCGGCCTTGAAAACAGGGGTCTTGGAGGCGGGGATCTGAATGGTCTCCTTGGTCAGAGGGTTGCGGCCGACACGTTCAGCGCGGGCCTTAACCTCAAAAGATCCAAAGCCGACCAGCTGTACCTTCTCACCGTTCTTCAAAGAGTCAGTAATGGCGTCGATGGTGGCAGTAATGGCGGCCTCAGCGTCCTTCTTGGACAGCTCGGCCTTCTCAGCAACAGCAGCAATAAGTTCGGTCTTGTTCATGGTGGTTTTCTCCTCCTGTGAATTTGGGCAGCGCCAGCGCGCCGCCGCCGTGATTATACTTAAATCCCGGGGGATGTTAAGTCATCGAAGTGGAGTCGCTATCCCGCTTTGCCTGTGCCCAGAACCGCTCCAAATCAGATAGCTCCATCTGGGTCATCGGCTGCCCGGCCAGCTCTTCTGTCCGGCGGAAGCGCCGGATAAATTTTTCACAGGCCGCGTGGAGTGCCAGCTCGCTGTCCAGTCCCAGAAACCGGCCGACCTTGACTGCAGCGAACAGCAAATCGCCCAGCTCCTCCTCCACGTTGGAGCCCTGGGCCGCGGCCGTCTTCAATTCTCCCAGCTCCTCGGACAGCTTGTCCAGCGCCGGACTGATATCCGGCCAGTCGAATCCCGCCTTTTTGGCCTTGTCCTGAATTTTCTCCGCCCGCATCAGCGCTGGCAGAGAACGGGCCACACCGTCCAGAGAATCAGCGGCGGTCTTCTGTCCTTTCTCCTCCCGCTTCTGCTTCTCCCAGGCGGTAAGAGCGCCGTCCGCATCCCCGGCCTCTACAGTGCCAAAGACATGGGGGTGGCGGAATACCAGCTTCTTGCAGATGCCGTCCACCACATCGTCAAAGGTAAACAGCCCCTCCTCCTGGGCCATGCGGGAATGAAACACCACCTGAAGCAGCACGTCGCCCAGCTCTTCCTTCAGGTTGGCTGTGTCCCGGTTATCGATGGCTTCGGCCACCTCATAGGCCTCCTCCAGCATATTGCGCCGGATGGACTGGTGGGTCTGCTCTCTGTCCCAGGGGCACCCCTCCGGAGCGCGGAGCAGCTCCATGATGCGGAGAAGGTCCTCCATGGAATAGTGGTCCATACACTGAAAATTTACCACAATTTCGCTTCCTTATCAAGTCATTTTATATATTTTCAAGTTTTTCAGGAAAAATACCTAAAATCTTTGAAATAATGCCACATTATGGAATTTGCGCTTACAGCCGGAGCAACCGGGCCAGCTTATCCCCCTTGGGCATCAGGGACAGGTCCTCCCGTGAGATGGCCCGCAGGGCCACCACCAGCACCAGATAGACCACCATAGCCACTCCGATAGCCGCCAAGGTGGCCACAGCGTTGCCCATCCTGCTGAGGACCGCCTCCGTCCCCCCCTCGGGGACCGCACTGAGCAACCGGGCCAGCACACGGTAGACTACCCATGCGGCTCCGCCCATCAAAGCGGAAGCTGCCAGCGGTTTAACAAAAATAGGCAGATACCGGGGCCTCTTGGGGATGACCCGGGAAATAATAAGCAAGTCCAGCGCCAGGCATAGGCCGAAGCACAGAATATTACCCGCCGGTGCGCCGAAGATACCGACTTCGGGCCGGACCACCAGGTTATAGTTGGTCACGATCTTCAGCACCCCACCCAGCACCATGACCAACACGGGCAGGTTGACAAACCCATGGGCCTGGAGGATGGAGTTGCACACCAGCATCATACACACAAAGACAGTAGCCAGGCCCAGAGTGGACAGCAGGGGACCAGCTAGATCCGGGTTGAGCTTGGTAAAAAGCAGCCGCATGATAGGCTGGCCCATGACGAACAGGCCCACTCCCATTGGGAAAGCCAAAAGGGCGGTGATGCGTAGAGCGGAGCCAGTGATCTTGGCGCTTCCCCGGCGGTCCCGGCGGGCCAGCGCACCAGAAACGGCTGGGATGACCGAGGCAGTGATGGCAGCCATAAGGGAAGTAGGCAAATTATAGATATTCAGCGCCCCGCCATAATTCCCGTAGAGGGTCCGGCTCACATCCTGCACCGCGTCGCTCAGGGCTTGGGCAGCGGCCGGCGGGGCCTCCAGGGCCATCTGCTGGGTCAAAGAGGCCATGTTAGCGGCGGCCCCAGCAGCCAGAGTTTCCTTCCATGTGTTCAGTGCGTTCTCCAGGGCGCCAAAGTCCACAAAGTCGGCATACAGCGCCCAACTGGCGGGGTCCTCCACCAGTGCCCGCTGAAGCTGCCCCTGGACCAGCGAGGAGTCGATGACCGTAACGATGCCCACCATAGAGGAGCTGAGGGTGATTGGAATGGCGATGCGCAGGATATCCTTCAAAATACTGCCCGCGCCGTCTGGCACATCTCGGGACAGCCGGGGCTCACGGGCCCGGCCAAAGCCGTAGCTGAACAGCATATAGGCCAGGGCCACCACAGTACCCACCGTCACGCCGGTAATAGCGCCGGCAGCGGCCACATGGGCGGGCTGCCCCGCCTGAATCAGCCAGTAGGCCAGGGACAGGCCGATGACCAGCTTGCAAAGGGCCTCAATGATCTGGGAGATGGAGGTGGGGGCCATGTCGCTGTGTCCCTGGGAATACCCCCGGAAGGCGGCCAGACAGCCCACGCACACTACGGCGGGAGCCAGCGCCTTGATGCCGGCGGCGGCCTTGGTGTCGTTCATCATGGCGGCCAGCGTATCGGCCTTGAAATACATCACTAAAAAGGAGACCAGACCCAGGGACAAAAACAGGAGCATCGATACCCGAAAGGTCTTGCGCATCTGATTGTGGCGCCCCAGGGCACTGGCCTCGCTGACCAGCTTGGACACGGCCACAGGCAGGCCGGCAGTGGAGATGGTCAGCAGGACCGCATAGATATTATAGGCGTTGGTAAAGTCGGTGTTCCCCTGCTCCCCAATGATATTGACCAGGGGGATCTTGTAGAACATACCGATGAGCTTGACCACCAGGATGCCCACAGCCAGGATGGCCGCTCCGCCAAAAAAGGTATTTTGTTTCTGACCGCTGATCCGGCGGGGGGCGGTATCTCGTTGGGACATAGGCAGCCTCCTTTATGCTGGGCACAGAGAGGGGAGAGAGCTCCGCTTTCCCACCTCTCCGTGGGTATCGCTTCATATGCCAAAGATTCGGGGCAGGGCGTAGCCCTCCACCTCGGCCCGGATCTTCTCCAGGTCCAGGGTGAAAAATTCCCCCTTCTCATATATGACCTTCCCCCTGGCCATATTCATGACCACGTTGGAACCTCGGGCAGAAAAGGCCAGGTTTTCCACCGCGTCGTGACAGGGGAACAGGTTGGGGGCGGAAAAGTCCACCAGGATCAGGTCGGCCGTCTTGCCGGGGGCGATGACTCCGGTATCCCGGCCCAGGGCCCTGGCCCCATTGACCGTGGCCATCTCCAGGGCCTGTTGGGCCGTGACCGCCTCCGGGTCCAGGCCGACTCCCTTGTGGAGAATCGCGGCCAGCTTGATCTCCTCAAACAGGTCGTGACTGTTGTTGGAGGCCACCCCGTCGGTCCCCAGGGCCACGTTGACCCCGGCCTTTAGCATCTGGGGGACTCGGGCCACGCCGGAGGCCAGCTTCAAATTGGAGACCGGGTTGTGGACGGCGGTGATGTGTTTCTGGGCCATGATGTCCATATCCTGGTCAGACACCCAGACACAGTGGGCGGCGATACCCCCCCGCTCCCACACTCCGTATTGGTCCAGGAGGGCGACGGGGGTTTTCCCATATTTCTTCCAGCAGTTCTCATGCTCTGACTGGGTCTCAGAGATGTGGACCTGCATCCCTAAGCCATGCCTCCGGGCAAAGTCAGCCGTCCACTCCCACAGTGGGGGACAGGAGGTATACTCCGCGTGAATGGATGCGTCCACTAGGATCTGCCCCTCACCGGCGCCATGCCAGGAGTCCCTCAGGATCTCTTCATTTATGCAGTCCTCACAGCGGGCAGGATCAAACTCCTCTGGTTTTCCAAAATACACTCCACCACAGGACAGATTGGCGGAGATGCCCGCCTCCAGCACAGTTTTGGCGATGGCGTCGGTGTACATATACATATCCGCGATACAGGTAGTGCCGCCAGCAATCATCTCGGCCAGCCCCAGAGCGGTGCCCGCGGCAACGCATCGGGCATCCAGCTTGTCCTCGGCCGGGAAGATATAGTCGTTCAGCCAGTGGTGCAGGTCGTGTCCGCCTCCGTACCCCCGCAGGAGGGCCATGGCCACATGAGTGTGGGCGTTGACCAGGCCGGGCATGAGCACCTTGCCAGTCCCGTCAATGACCCGGTCAAACTCCCCCTGGGGGCGGGCAGTGCCCACCGAGGCGATTTTTGTGCCCTCCACCGCTACAAATGCGTCTTTCAGGACCGGTTGGGCCGAGTCCATGGTCACAGCGGTGACATGTTCCAACAACAGTGACATATCAGATCCCTCTCAGTATCGCTCTGGCCCAGTCCAGATCCTTCCGGCGGACATAGAGCTTATATTCCACCCAGGCCCCGTCGTTCATACCGAAGGTGCCGGTGCGGCCCCGGCTGCTGCCGCCGCACAGCCCCTCCCACATAGTGGGGCTGGTCAGATCCTTGCTCCGGTAGATATAGTCGAGCCCCGCCCCCTCCAGGGTGTCGCGCACCTGGTTAAAGCGGCTGAGGTCATAGGTCAGGAACAGCTCTGCGCGGTTGAAGATTGTAATCATGGACAAAGCCACCTTTCATCGCCGGGCAAAGAGATCACATCTTCCTCAGACACGCCCGCACCAGACCGGAGAACTTTTCACGGGCCGCCTCGCCGGCTTCCAGCACCTCCTGCTCGCTGAGAGGCTGGTCCAGGATGCCGGCAGCCATATTGGACAGCAGAGTCAGGCCCAGCACCTCCATGCCACAGTGGCCGGCCACGATGACCTCCGGCGCGGTGGACATGCCCACGGCGTCGCCCCCCAGGACGCGGGCGGCCCGGACCTCTGCCGGGGTCTCATACTGAGGCCCGTAGCAGTAGAAGTAGACCCCCTCCCGCAGAGGAATGCCCAGCTCCTGGGCCGTCTGGCGGGCCAGCTCCCGGAGGCGGGGGGTGTACAGATGGGAGGCGTCGGGGAATCGGACCCCGAACTCGGGCAGATTTTCCCCCCGGAGAGGAGACTCGGAAAACATCTTGATGTGGTCGGTAATGAGCATCAGGTCCCCGGCCTGCCAGCTGGTGTTGACGCATCCGGCGGCATTGGTGACGATCAGGGTGTCACACCCCAGCAGGCGCAGCACCCGGACGGCGTAGGACACCTCCTCATAGGAGTAGCCCTCGTAGTGGTGCGTTCGGCCCTGCATGACCGCCACCCGCTGCCCCTCCAGAGTGCCGAAGACCAGCCGCCCCTTGTGTCCCGGCGCGGTGGATGCCTTAAAGTTGGGAATATCCAAGTAATCGATGGCGACGGCACCCTCCACCTCATCCCCCATATAGCCTAGACCGGAGCCCAACACCATGGCCACCTTGGGGATAAAGTCTCCAAGGCGGTCCCGGATCGCTCTGGCACTGGCCCGATATTGCTCCATCGAATAGCTCATGGCTTCCTCCTTACAGAGAGGTGCCGCAGCTGCGGCAGAACTTGTCCCCTTTACCACAGGGAGTGCCGCAGGCGGGGCAGCTGCGGCACTGGCGCAGGTCAGCAATGCGGGATTTGACCTCCTCCACCTTAGCCGCGGTCTCATCGGCCTCGGCCAGCAGCTCTGTCACCGGGTCTCCCTCAGGGGTCTGGCCCCTGTGGGTGTCATACATCACCTGGCCCAGTCGGCGCAGGATGTCGTTGAAATCTCCGTTCAGATCAAAGAGCTGGACATTCAGCTTGGCCACGTCCACCATCTGGCCCGCCTTCTTACCCGCCACCCTGGCGGTGTCGGCGGCGGCGTCGGCGGCCACAGAGGCAGTGCCGCGGATCTTATCCAGCAGTTCCTTCACCTTGTCGTCCATACTATGCGCTCCTTTCCCGCATCTGTATTTCAGTTTCGTCAGAGGGGAGGAGACCACTCTCCACCCGTGACAGTTCCCTGTTATTTTACACCAATCCCCCTGTGATTGCAACAAATCCCTGTGCAGCCGGCGGTTTTCCGTAAAAAATAGCCCGCCCGCGCCGGGCGCGGACGGGCTGAAGCCGATATTCCGTTACAGGGGACCGATCTTGGAAGGGGGCCACAGGCCGCACACCACCTTGCCCAGCACATAATCCTCGTCGATGGCGCCAAGCCGGGCATCCCGGCTGTCGGTAGACTTGTTCCGATTATCTCCCATCACAAAGATAGAGCCCTCAGGCACCTCCCAGTGGGTCTGAACTCCCGTGGAGTCGTAGGCGGAGGGGGTATAGGGCACCCCCATAGGCTCTCTGATATAGGGCTCGTCCAGAGCCACCCCGTCCACATAGACCGTACTGGTGCCATAGTCGATATCCACGGTCTGACCGCCGGTGGCGATGACCCGCTTGACGATGGCCTTGCCCCCTAAAAACTCAGCCGTGGTCTTGTTGACGACCACGATATCCCCCTGCTGGGGCTGGTAGCCCAGGGACCAGACCAGCATCATCTCCCCGTGCTGCAGGGTGTTGTTCATAGACTCTCCATCCACCCGGGTCAGACGGCCCAAGCAGGTAAACAGCAGCACCGCGGCCAGGACACAGCCCATCAGCATCTGGAGCCACTCATACAGCTCCGACCCCAGAGGCCGCACCTCCTGGGGCTCCTCGTCCTTCTGGTCCAGGAACTGATCCATCTCTTCTGACAAAGGGTATCCCTCCTTCTGTATCACCGTGAAGCCCTGCTATTATAGCCGCTTTTCCATCCAAATTCAACTTATAATTCCAACCGGGTAACCGCAGACGTCCCCTCCAGGGCAGCCCCTTCCCGGCGCTGGCAGGTAAAGAGGAGGACCTGCTGCTCACGGGCCAGCTCCTCCAGCAACTCCAGCGCCAGGACCATCCGCCTGTCGTCAAAGGCGGCCAAGGCGTCGTCCAGCAGGATGGGGGGCTTCTCAGGCAGACATAGGCCGCACACCGCCAGCCGCACCGACAGGTACAGTTGGTCCGCGGTCCCTCGGGACAGGAACAGCGCGTTTCTAGGCGACACATCTTCTATCCGGGCGGCAGCACCCTCCAGCTCCCGGTTCAGTGCCACCGACTGGTACCGCTGCCCGGTGAGCCGGGCCAGATACTGGCCGGACAGCCGGTTCAGCTCCGGGGAGAATCGCTGCTGGAGCTGGGCGTTGGCCTCTTTCAGTGCCTCCAGCGCAACAGCCAGGGCACGATATTCCTCCTGTCGGCGGTCCAGTTGGGCAGCCAGCTCCTCCCGACGGGCAGCCAGGGCCGCCGGATCGCCCACCGCCTTCCGCTGTCCCAGGGCCTGATTCAGGTCCTGGTCAGTCTGGGCCAGCCGGCGCTCCGTCTCCGCCAGGGCCCGCTCTGTTTCCTCCGGTGTCCGGGCGGGGGGCTCCGCCTCTCCAACGGGTTCAGGCAGCCCGCCTCCCTGGGCCTCTAAGTCATCCAGACGGCGGCGGCGCTCCTCCACCCGCTCCCGCGCCAGGGACAGCTCGTGGTCCAGATTCAGCCCTCTGGACAGGGCGGCGGAGCAGCCGAACAGGTCGGTGACCTGGGGGGAGAAAGTGTGGACAAAGTCCAACAGGTCCGTCCGGCTGTTGTCCCGGCGGGCCTGCCGGTCGCTCAACGTTCCCCGGATGGTCCGAACCTGGCGGGCCGCCTCTTCCGCCGCCTGGCACCGCCGCCGGTAGTCCTGGGCCAGTTCCTCCAGCTCCTGGGGGGACTGCACCCGGTACCGCTCCAGCAGCTTGGCGCACCGGTCCTCCCAGGCCCGTCGGCCGGTGTGGTTGACAAACCCCGCCATCAAGGTGAGCAGAAAGATGAAGCCCCCGGCGTAGAGGGGATAGGACAGCAGTTGTCCCTCCCGGACCCCGCCGACCACACCGGCAATCAGGGCAAACAGCAGGCCCAGAGCAGGGAACAGCTTGGATGCCATCCCCTTGACCCGCGCGGTGGCCAGACCGGTGTTGTAGTCGGACAGGGCCTTCTGGACGGCCTGGACCCCCTCCTCCCAGGTCATGCCAGGAAAGCGGTCGTCCTGGGCCGCGATCTGTGCCTGGACATAGACCTCCTCCGCCTCCTTCCGGGCCGCCTCGCCCTGGCGCAGTTCCTCGTCCAGCACCTTCAAATATTGCAGCTCTCCCTGTGCCTTCTTCAGCAGGTCCTTGTCGGGCAGCGGGCCGTATTTGGCCGTCTCCCCCTCCAGGGTGGCCAGTTGGCTCCTGGCCGCCTCAAGCTCCTCCCTGGCCTGGGCAAAGCGCCGGTCCAGCTCTCGCTGGGCCAATCGGCGGTGGGTCGCCCGCTCGGCGGCCAGCAGGTCTCTACGGGCGGACAGGGCGGTCCGCTCCCCCTCCAGCAGGGCGATGCGGCCGGACAGCTCCTCCAACTGCTCCAGAGCCTGGTCCACCTCCCGCAGCTCTCCCTCCAGCCTGGGGATCAGCCCCACGCTTCGGTTGACCTTTCGGCGGTTGAGCCACTCCCGCAGCCTCCCCTCGGTCTGGGAGTAGGACACGTCCTCCTCCCCGGAGGACACCAGCGCGGCAATACGCCGCTCCAGCTCCGGGGCCGCTGTAACCGCCAGGTCTCCACCCGATCCAATGAAGGCCGACCGCTCAAAGACCTCCCGTCCCACACCGGTGAGCAGCTCGCCGCAGTTGGCGGCAGTCAGGCCGGGGACCGCCTCCTCCGTCCCGGTGTAGACGGCGGAAAAGGCCCCGAAGGGAGCGCTGCCCTTGGGACCCCGGCGGAGGGTGATGTCCCGGCCCTGCCACTCCAGGTCCATAGTCCCCTCCATGGGGGCGCCGGACCAGGGCTGATACCGGTTCTTGTCCGCCAAATACCCCTTTTTATCCCGGTCCCGGGTATCGATGCCATAGAGCATAGCCTTCCAAAAGGCGGCCCAGGTGGATTTGCCCCCCTCGTTGGGGGCATAGATCAGATTTAAGCCATCCCCCAGCTCCAGCCGGGCGTGGTCCAGCTTGCCGAAAGTGGCCGTCATGGATCTTATCTTCATAGGGACACATCCTCCCCGCCCTCCAGGGCGGCCAGGCCGAACCGGGCGGCCATCTGATAGGTCCGCTCCTCCGGCTCCTCTTGACATTTTGTCCACATGGCCCGGAGAAAGAGGCCAGTCAGGGTGTCCTCCTCCCGCCGTTTCCACAGGTCTGTGGGCAGTCTTGTCTGGTCCCGGAGGGTCAGGCCGTAAAACCGGGGGGCCAGTTCCCGCTCCAGCGCCGGCAGATTTGGGCTCTCTCCCTCGCCGGTGAGCACAATGCGGTAAATGTGCTCGCTGGTGTCCTGGGGCAGGGCGGCCAGTACGGCCTCCAGCGGTTCCTTCCCCGTAACATCCACCGGCAGAATCTCATACTGGCGGCGGCCCAGGGGGAGGAGCTGGGCCTGGGCCCGGCCCTCCTCCAGCTCTACATAGAGCACGCCCTTCTGTCCCAGCTCGTCAAAGCCGCGGCCCTCCGGGCAGCCGGGATAGGCCCAGAAGGTCCGGCCCGCCCGCCGCAGGCCGCTCCCCTGGTGGATATGGCCCAGGGCCAGGTAGTCCAGGCCGCTGGTCTCGATCTCGGCGGGGGAGAGGGGCCCATACTCGCTCTGGGGCGCCGTGTCGCCGTGGACGCACATGATCTGCACACCCTTCCCCTCTGGGGCCCGGAAGCCGGCCAGCGGGCTGTCTGTCTGGCGGCTGTCATAAAAGGCCCGGCCCCAGACCGTGCAGCCCAACTGGGGCAGCTCTACCGCCTCCATCTGTGGGGAGGAGAAAATATGGACGTTTTCCGGCCAGTCCAGGGTGGCGTACACCGACCGGGGAGACCAGAAATCGTGGTTTCCCGGAGAGAGGAACACCGGGCAGGGGATGTCCCCCAGGGCCCGGGCCAGGGCCTGGGCCGTCTCCTGAAAGACCCGCTCCGAGTCCAGCAGATCTCCGGCCAGCAGCACCAGGTCGGCCGCCCTCTCCCGTGCCGCCTGGGCCATGCGGCCCAGCAGCTCCCTCTGCTCTCCCCGCCGCCGTGCCGCCTGGTCCGGGGAGAGGCCAGAAAAGGGGCTGTCCAGGTGGAAGTCAGCCCCATGGATTATTCTAATCATGATTATTCCTCCAGGTCCGCCCGGCGGACCTCCACGCACCGCTTCTTCTCCGTGTCAATGGTAAACAGGCAGGCGTTGAGCTTGCAGTTCCCCTCCGCCTCCTCATACCGCCGGGGCAGTCCTCCCAGGAACAGATTGATGGAGTGCTCCGGCCGTATGCCCAGCACGGACCGCTTGGGACCTGTCATTCCAAGGTCGGTGACAAAGCCCGTGCCCTTGGGCAGGATCTGGCAGTCGGCGGTGGGCACATGGGTGTGGGTGCCCCAGACGGCCTGGACCCTCCCATCCAGATACCAGGCCATGGCCCCCTTCTCGCTGGTGGCCTCGGCGTGGAAGTCTACCAGGGCCAGGTCGTAGTCCTGCCCCCGGAGGAGGAAATTGGTGGCCTTAAAGGGGCTGTCCAGGTTGGGGTTCAGCTCCACCCGGCCCATCAGGTTCAGGACAGCGACGCGCTGGCCCTGGCACTGGTATATCCCCATTCCCCGGCCCGGCACCCGGCCGGCGTAGTTGGCCGGACGGAGGATATGGGGGTCCTTGTCCAAAAATTCGCCGATCTGGATACGGTTCCAGGTGTGGTTGCCCAAGGTGATAACGTCGGCCCCCGCCTCCAGCATCCGCCGGGCCTGGGCGGGGGTGATGCCCACACCAGAGGCGTTCTCCCCATTGACCACGGCAAAGTGGGCCCCGGTGTCCTCCCGCAGCTCCCGCAGCCGGCGGGCCAGGATATCCTGGCCTCCCTCGCCCACCACATCCCCCACGGCCAGTATCTTCAACAGCATAACAAAGCCCCTCCTCCAAGTTGGTACCACTTCTATTCAAATGGATTATACCGTATCCCAGGCCGGTCCGCAACCACCGGAGGCAAAAGAAAGCGCCGCCCATGGAGGTCATGGGCGGCACGGAGGGCCTGATTGCGGGGCGGAGGGGCAGATCAATAGGCCAGCTTCTCCTCCAGCCAGCCCTTCAGCCCGCTGATGGGAACACGGACCTGCGCTCCCACACAAAGCGGGCTTTGTGTGGGGCCCCAAGGCAATTAAAATCCTCGGACGGAATGGATCCGCCCTCCGGAAATTCTCCCTGCGGTCGAATTTTTAAACCGCCGCTTCAGCAGGCGGCATGGAGCAGGTGGCGGCCGTCTGCTTAATAGGCCAGCTTCTCCTCCAGCCAGCCCTTCAGCTCGCTGATGGGAACACGGACCTGCTCCATGGTGTCCCGGTCCCGGATGGTAACGGCGTTGTCCGCCTCATCGGTGTCGCTGCCCACGGTCTGGAAGTCCACGGTGATGCAGTAGGGGGTGCCGATCTCGTCCTGCCGGCGGTAACGCTTGCCGATGGAGCCGGCGTCGTCGTAGTCCACCATGAAATACTTGGACAGCTCGGCCTGGATCTCCCGGCCCTTGTCGGACAGCTTCTTGGACAGGGGAAGCACGGCGCACTTGAAGGGGGCCAGGGCAGGGTGGAGGCGCAGGACAGTGCGGACATCGTTCTTCTCGGCATCCACCACCTCCTCGTCATAGGCGTCCACCAGGAAGGCCAGTGTCACCCGGTCGGCGCCCAGGGAGGGCTCCACCACATAGGGGATATAGTGCTCGTTCTTCTCCTGGTCGAAGTAGGTCATGTCCTTGCCGGAGGTGTTCTGGTGGGCGGTCAGGTCGAAGTTGGTCCGGCTGGCCACGCCCCACAGCTCGCCCCAGCCGAAGGGGAATACGAACTCAAAGTCAGTGGTGGCGTTGGAGTAGTGGGACAGCTCCTCCGGGTCGTGGTCCCGCAGGCGTAAATTCTCATCCCTCATGCCCAGGTTCAACAGCCACTGATGGCAGAAGTCCTTCCAGTAGGCGAACCACTCCAGCTCGGTGCCTGGGGTGCAGAAGAACTCCAGCTCCATCTGCTCAAATTCACGGGTACGGAAGGTGAAGTTTCCGGGGGTGATCTCGTTGCGGAAGGACTTGCCCACCTGGCACACGCCGAAGGGCAGCTTCCGGCGGGTGGTGCGCTGGACGTTCTGGAAGTTGACAAAGATGCCCTGGGCGGTCTCGGGGCGGAGGTAGACGGTGTTTTTTGCGTCCTCGGTAACACCCTGGAAGGTCTTGAACATCAGGTTAAACTGGCGGATGTCGGTCCAGTTGTGCTTGCCGCAGGAGGGGCAGGGGATGTTGTGCTCCTCCACAAACTCCTTCATCTGGGCCTGGCTCATGGCGTCCACGCTGTGGCCCAGGTCAAAGCTGTTCTCCTGGCACCAATCCTCGATGACCTTGTCGGCGCGGAAGCGTTCCTTACACTCCTTGCAGTCCATCAGGGGGTCGGAGAAGCCGCCCACGTGGCCGGAGGCCACCCACACCTGGGGATTCATCAAAATGGCGGCGTCCAGGCCCACGTTGTAGGGGTTCTCCTGAACGAACTTCTTCCACCATGCCTTTTTCACATTGTTTTTCAGCTCCACACCCAGGGGGCCGTAGTCCCAGGTGTTGGCCAGTCCGCCGTAGATCTCGCTGCCGGAGAAAATGAAGCCCCGGCCCTTACACAGGTTGACGATCTTCTCCATGGTCTTTTCGGTGTTTTTCATGATGCTTGCTCCTTTTTCTTTGTTTTTTCGTTGAGAAGAAGACGGTAGGGCGGGGGCTTGCCCCCGCCGTTCTATCGGTTCATGTCCTGTGCCGGCGGCGGGGGCAAGCCCCCGCCCTACCAGGATCATGGGTTCTTCTCATGGCCCAGAGCAAAAAAAGCGCCCCGAGCCCTTTGGGCTCAGGGCGAATATGTTACAAATATCCGCGGTTCCACCTGAATTCGTGTCTGGCTGACACGCACTTCGTTCCCGGTAACGGCGGGGGACCGGCGGGCCATTTCCTGCCCGCGCTCCAGAGGCGCCTTCCCTTCGCGGCTTTGGAGGATTTTCACCAGCCATCCTCTCTCTGAAGCCCCGCCGCTGGGTACTATTCTCTGTCCTTGCTTTGAAGCGTATTGTATGACAGTTTTTCCCCGTTGTCAAGGGAATTTACGGTTTTTTCGCCCCGTCAGCCCCGTTTTTTTCCATCCGCTCCAGATGGGCCTTCAGGAGCAGATTGATATAGCTGGACAAAGAGCGGTCCTCTCTTTCAGCCAGACGCTTTGTCTGCTCCAGTACCGGGTCATCCAATGTAATACTGATTTTTGTTTTAAGCGGCTTCATACTTATCACCATATACGACTATACTATCAAATAGTATTTAATATTGACGAATCCTATCGAATCGCCTATAATCGTACTAAAAGAGGTGATGCATATGTATTCCAATGATTTTGAAGCCGCCTTCTCCTGCTTTTTAGAGCGGAGGGACTATGACGAGGCGGCGAACCAGATGTTCACCCTGGCCCGTCTGGCCTTTGCCGCTGGATGGCAGGCGGCGGGAGGGGCCCCGCCTCAGGAGGAGCCCATCTTTACCCTCCTCCGCGGCGGCGCGGAAGATGGACAGCGTGAAGCGGCCTCTCAGCCGGAAATCGGTTGAGAGGCCGCTTATTTCACGCCGGACAAGTCCGGCTCTCTTCATTTGATCTCATAGTCTCGGCCGAACTGGAGCTCACCGAAGTTAATGCGGCTGCCCCGGACTGGGGGCAGATCCTCCTCATCTTCGTCCTCCGCCTCGCCGCCCGACACGGGGCCAAACTCGGCGGTATCCTCCAGATCCTCAGGCTCCTCCTCCGCCTCCTGGCGGGCCTTCAAATTCTCCGCCGTGGCCTCCAGCATGGCCTGGTTCAGCAATCGCTGAACATTGTCGTCTATCTCGGACACCGTTTCCTCCACCGGATCAGGGGCCGGCTGGGGCTGGGCGTCGGGACACATCTCGCCCAGCTGGTCCAAAAATTCCTCCTGCTTGGCGTGGATGGCCCGCAGCTTATCCACAAAGGCGGCGGTGGCGTTCTTGGCCTGCTGAAGCCGGAACTCCTCCGCCTCCACCTCCTTGGTAATGCTCTCCATACGCTGGCGCGCTTCGCCCTCCGCCTCGTGGATCAGGGCGGCACGCTTCTGCTCCGCCTCCCGGACCAGATCATCCGCCCGGCGCTGGGCGATCATAAAGGCCTGCCGCATGGCGTCCTCGGTGGCCCGGTACTCCTCCACCTTGTCGGCCAACACCTTCATCTTGCTTTTCAGCACGGCGTTCTCGCTGTACAGGGCGGAGTAATCCGCCGTCAGAATATCCAAAAATTCGTCCACCTGGGACATATTGTAGCCGTTGAAGGTGGCCTTTTGAAAGGCGCGCTCAGACACTTCCTGGGGCGTAAGCATAGTGTGATCCCTCCTAAAATCTTTCTACTGCCAAAAGGGAAGCGGGCCGACGGGTATGCCGGCCCTTCCAATTTACGGCGCTTGCCGCGCCGCCCCATCCGTGACGGGGCTTGGGCGGCGATCTCAGAAATATAGCCCGTTGTTCTCCAGTTCGTCGATCAGGTCGCCCAGGATATCCACGTTGTAAGGGGTGATGATATAGGTGGAGATGGCCACCTTTTTGATCTTGCCCTCGTTGGCGTAGGCCACGCCGGACAGGAAGTCCAGCAGGCGGCGGGCGATCTCCTTGTTGGTGGACTCCAGGTTCAGCACCACCGTTCGCTTCTCCCGCAGATGGTCGGCGATGGCGGAGGCGTCCTCAAACTTCTCCGGTTTGACCAGCACCACCTGGAGCTGGGTCGCCGCCCGGATGTTGACCACCTTGTTGCTCCGGCGCTCCTCCTCCTGGGAGGAGCCGTACAGGGTGTCCACATTCCGGGAGGACCGCTCCAACCGCTCGGGCCGCTCCCGGCGCTCTGCCCGTGGGGCGGGGGCGTCGAAGTCGTCAAAGCCATCAAAGTCGTCGTCGGGCTCCTCGTCCTCATAGGGGTGGGCCAAACGCTTAAATTCGTCAAAAAGTCCCATCACACGTTCCTCTTTTCTTCAGCGCGTCATTTGTGTATGTCCGTCCGGGGCGTGCCCATGGGAGGCCGGGGCCCAAACAGGGCGGTGCCCACCCGGACAAGAGTAGATCCCTCGGCGATGGCGTCGGCGTAGTCGCCGCTCATCCCCATGGACAGACAGTCTATACTAGCTTGATTATCCGACATTTTCTCCTTTATGTCAACAAAAAGCTGTCGCATGGCCTGAAAATATGGCCGGTTGGAACCAATTTCCAGTGAGACCGGAGGAATAGCCATCAGGCCCCGGAGCCGGACATGGGGAAGCTGGGCCGTCAGCTGGGCCAGCTCCTCCGCCTCCTGAGGGGAGCAGCCCCCCTTGCTCTCCTCGCCGGCGATGTTGACCTCCAGCAAGATGTCCTGGACAATGCCCAACTTCTCCGCCTGGCTGTGGATGGCCCGGAGCAGGCGCTCCGAGTCCACCGAATGGATGAGCTCCACCTTTCCCACCACCTGCTTGACCTTGTTGGTCTGGAGGTGGCCGATAAAGTGGACCCTGGCCCCCTCATAGGCCCCGGCCTCCAGGTGGGCGGTCAGCTCTTGAACCCGGTTTTCCCCGCACACCTGGACCCCGGCGGCAATAGCCGCCCGGATGGTTTCGTCCGTCTGTACCTTGGTGGCGGCGCACAGGGTGATCTCACCCGGCGTCCGGCCAGCGTCAGCCGCCGCCTGGGCGATTTTTGCCCGCACCGCCTGAATATTTTGTGCCAGCTCCATAAAATATGACCTTCTCTCTATCTCAAGGGATCTTCCCCTTTTGAATGCGCTTAGAATTGAAGCAGTTGGCCGTCAAACAGCCCGATGGCCTGGGTGATGACCTCGTCCCCGGCCCGCAGGGCATCGCTGCTGGTGGAAGTAGGCTTGACCACATAGTAGTCGCCGCCCTCCGTCACCACCTGGATGCCCTTAAACTCCGCCCGGCCGGCCACCAGCACATAGACGCCCAGCTTGCTGACCTCCCGCTCCTCGCCGGTCTCCTCATCCTTCTGGGTAGATTTTATCATGCGGACCGCCTCCTTGGGCACCCGCAGGCCGGAGAAGCTCTCAAAAATCAGCTCTGCCGTCTGATGGCGCAGCAGAGTAGTACGGGCCAGATACCGATCCGAGGAAAAGACCACCAGGGTCACCTCTCCCTCTGTGGGACCCACCTGCTCCACCCGCATGTCCACGTCCTGGGAGAAGTCCCCGGTAAACCGGAGGAGGGCCGTTCCCCCCTCCCGCAGCCGCTCCGCCGCCTCGTTGGGCAGGCTGGCGGCAAAGTACCACCGGTCGGAGGTGATAAGCTTGCCCACCGCGCCCTCGTCGGCGCTCTGGCTGTCCATCATGGCGGCCAGGGAGGAGGGGGTGAGCTGGAACACCGTTTCCGGAGTCAGCAAGCTCTCATAGCCGTCCACCAGGCTGGAGAACACGCCGGACCGGTCGGCGGTGATCCGGGTCGTGGCCCCGGAAGACTGCTTGTACAGAGCGGAACGCTGGCTCTTCAGGCTCTGGAGCTGGGCCGTCAAATCGGCGGAGGTGAGGCCGTCGCCGTAGGTATAGCCCCGCTTCAGGACGCCGCTCTTTACCTCCCGCACCTGATCCTCCAGATCGGCGTAGTCCCCCAGGGCCGTAGAGGCCCGCAGAGATACCACGGACTGGAGGATATCCTCATCCAGCCGGGCGGCCGACTCCACGTCGCCGCTCTGGGCGGCGGCATATTGGAGCAGCTCGATCTCCATGGACAGCCTGTCCAGCTCGGCCTGGTCGGCCTGGGCCTGGCTGTCCCGGTAGATAAGAGCCACGGTCTGGCCCACGCCCACCTTCTCTCCCTCGGTCCGGGTCACGTCCAGGATGCCGGCCTGACCGGACAGCGCCTTCTCCTCCCGGACCAGCAGACCATCGGCCTCCACGCTGTCGTTGACCGTGTAGGAGTAGGCCAGAGTGGTGGTGAAGGGGTCGTTCAAGGTGTCAAAGACGTAGTAGCCAAAGTAGATGGCCAGCGCCCCGGCGATGAGGACCATCACCAGCGTGATGACAGATTTTCCTTGCTTCATGGGTATTCTCTCTTTCTGTACAGCGTGCCTGCCCCGGCGGAACCCCGGAGGACCCGCAATTCACAGCCCTGGAGCCACTAGACCGCCCTTGAGACAGACGGTGGTCATTCCAGCTCCCCCGGATCGCACAGGGGCACCGGCCGCTCCGGAACGATGGTGGAAATGGCGTGTTTATAAATAATCTGCTGCTTTTCCCATGGGGGGCAAGCCCCCATGGGGTCCCGTTTTTTTATATCCTCGGGGCAAATGAATTGCCCCTCCGGAAATTGCCGGCTCGGCCGGCAATTTTACGCGCTTCGCGCGGGTCGCTGGCGCTCCCGCGGCAAGCAGCAGATTAGTCTCCCTCCCCGGGCTCGCACAGGGGCACCGGCCGCTCCGGAACGATGGTGGAAATGGCGTGTTTATAAATGATCTGCTGCTTGCCATCGCTGGTCAGCACTACAGTAAAGGCGTCAAATCCGGTGACATAGCCCCGCATCTGAAAGCCGTTCATCAAAAACATGGTGACGGGCCGGCGGTCCCGGCGGACCTGGGTCAGGAAAATCTCTTGAAGGTTGTTGGTTTTCTGCATGATATGTAGCACTCCTTTTTTCTTTAAGGGGGAAACCAGATTTGTTTTCCACCCTTGAGTGCTTCCACTATATACCAAAATCTTCCAGATATCCTGTCGAAACCTGGAGGGCCTGGGCAAAATTTGGCTCAGAGTCCCAAGTGATCCATTTGGCCGCCCCGTTCCGGCGGAACCAGGTGAGCTGCCGCTTGGCGTACTGACGGGAGCGCAGCTGGATCTCCCTCGCGGCCCGGTCCACATCCCCGTCTCCCCGCAGGGCGGCGGCCATCTCCTTATAGCCGATGGCCTGCATGGCAGTACACTTCTCCGGCACGCCGCTGTCCAGCAGGGAGCGGACCTCCTGTGCCAGCCCCCGTTCCATCATTTCGTCCACCCGGCGGTCGATACGGGCCCACATATCCTCCCGGCGCTGAAAGGCCAGGGTGATGGTCAGGGCGTCATAGCGGGGGGGCAGGGCGAGGGTCTCCCTGTTGTGCTGGGTGATGGTCTTTCCCGTGGACAGATAGACCTCCAGGGCACGGACGATCCGCTTCTCATCGTTGGGGTGGAGGCGGGCGGCGGTATCCGGGTCCGCCCTGGCCAGCTCGTCCAGCAGGGCCTGGCCCCCCTCCCGCCGGACCCGCTCCTCCAGTTGGGCACGGAGGGCGCTGTCCGGGTCAAAGTGGGCGAAGGTCCGCCCGGAAAGCAGGGAGTCGATATACAGTCCGGTCCCTCCGGCCACGATGGGCAGACCGCCCCGGGCGAGAATGTCGTCCACACAGCGGGCGGCCATGTCCACATACCGGGCCACAGAAAAGTTTTCCTCCGGCTCGGCCACATCCAGCATATGGTGGGGCACGCCCTCCATCTCCTCATGGGTGGGCTTGGCGGTGCCGATGTCCATGCGGCGGTAGATCTGCATGGAGTCGGCGGACACCACCTCGCCGCCCCGGGCCTTGGCCAGCGCCACCGCCAGCTTTGTCTTGCCGGAGGCGGTGGGGCCGCTGATGACTAAGATTTTTGGGGGCATAAGAGCCACCTCCGCTGTCAGTTACGTTGTCTTGGGCATAGGCCACATGGTCACCCCGTCCCGTGCCGCCCGGAGGAGCCCTAAAAACCCGTCCATTTGAGTATTAAAGCACCTGCTGCCCGCCTGTAAAAGGGCTTCCTTGTCCTCCGGGTCCATATAGAGGGTATCAGCGGCCATAGCCTCATTGATCCAGGGGGAGGCGCCCCCTATTGTGCCGAACACATCGCCGGCATTGACTTCTATCCTATGCCAGCCCCCGCCCTGGGGGGCCTCTCCCACCTGGATGGAATCTTTTTCCCGCATAGCCAAAGCGTTGCGGAGGGCCAGATCTCCCAGCACCAGCTTGGTAAAGGCGGGGCTGTTGGTGGTGATGATCCGGCCACGGGTGGCCTCAGGATATCCAAACTCCATATCTCCGCCCACGAGACCCATCACGTTCTGAACCCCCGCCCCCACCACGCTCTTGGCCCGGATGTGTAACGTATACTCCCCATCCAGCCACACCATGGTCCGGGCCCTCAGCACGTCTCTGCTGCTCCCTCCGGTGAATTCCGTGTCAAACCAGACCAGAAGGGGGGTCTTTTCCCCCTCCGCCAGTACCAGATATCCGTCCCAGCAGGAGTCTCCGTTGCCGAAGAAATAGCCGCCCCGCTCCTGCTGGTAGCGGGCCAGATACCGATTCCATTCGATCGCCATGGATCTTCACCTCCAACCACCGGGGGCGGTCTGCCGCCCCTCGCTTTTCGACGCTCCGTTTCCTTATGGAAAGGGGGCTTCCACGCCGGGAGCCCTTTTTTGATTTCTCCTCGGGGGAAAATAGATTCCCCCCTGCGGCGGCTGCGCCTGTAAAATATTGCCCTATCAGGCTCTTTTGAACTGTTTTTCCAATTCCTTTTTCGTCAGCTCGATGGCTACCGGCCGACCGTGAGGACAATATTTTACGCTGCCCTCCATGACCGCCTGGGCCACCCGCTCCAGCTCCTGAAGACTGGTCTTCCAGCCCCCCTTGATGGCCGCCTTGCAGGCCATGGTGTGGAGCAGCTCATCCCGGGCGGCGGCGGGGTCCGCCCCGCCCGTAGTCAGCAGCTTTTGGGCGATCTCCTCCAGAGTGGCGGGGATATCCTCCACCGCCACGTCAAAGGGGGCCTGACGGACCGCCAGGTCCTGCCCCAGCTGGTCCACCTCAAAGCCGAACTCCTCCAGCAGCGCCCCGTGGGCCAGCAGGACCTCCCGCTCCTGGGCGGACAGGCGGCAGATGGCGGGGGCCAGCAGGCTTTGGGCCATGGGGTCATAGCCCGACGCCTTCATCCGGTCAAAGTTCATCCGCTCATGGGCGGCGTGCTTGTCGATCAAATACACCGTGTCCCCCCGCTCCACGATGATATAGGTGTTGAGCACCTCCCCGGCCAAGCGCCAGCCCTCCTCCTGGGGGATAAGGGGGGTGTCCCCGGCGGAGGCGTCCCGCTCTTGACCAGGCCGCTCCTCCGCCACTGTCACTTGCGGCGGAGCCTCCTGATTCCTACGGGGCAGCTCCCCCTGCCCGGTGGAATCGCCCTTTTGCGGAATGGGGCTCCCTGTGGCGCGGCCGGGCGCCTCCTCCCGCCTCGCCGGGGCGGCCGGGGTCAGGACGGCGGCCAGAGGGCTGGGGCTGAAGCGCCCAACGGGCTTCCTCTCTCCGGCGGGGACGGCCGGCCGACCCTGGTAGCTGGTGTCATGGACCTGGACCACGCCGGACGGGACGCTCTCCCGGCGGGGGGGCTGGGGTAGGACGGGGGGCCTTTCCCCCTGCCGTCCCTCCGCCGCCCAGGACGGACCTCCGAGCCGGGTCTGGTTCGGCGTAACCGTGTCCTGGGGCCTCACCCCGGCCAGGACGGTGTTTTTCAGCTCCACCTGGGGGTGGGAGCGGTCGCTCTCCAGGGCGGAGAGGACCGCGTGGTATATGGCGGAAAATACCTGGCGCTCCTGGCCGAACTTCACCTCGGTCTTGGCGGGGTGGACGTTCACATCCACAGCGGACAGCTTTAACTCCAGATGGAGGACACAGCCTGGAAATTTGCCCACCATCTTCTGGTTTTGATAGGCCTGCTCCAGGGCGGCGGCCATCAGCGGGCTTTTCACCTGGCGGCCGTTGACGAAAAAGAACTGCCAGCTCCGGCTGCCCCGGCAGCAGGCGGGCATGGACACGAAGCCGGTCACAGTCATATCCTCGCCGCTGGCCTTCACCGGGCGGAAGCCCAGTGCCAGCTCCCGGCCCAGGACAGAATAGACGGCGGACTGGAGCTGTCCGTCACCGGGGGTGAGCAGCTCCTGCTTGCCGTCCCTGATAAATTTCACACTCACCTCCGGGTGGGACAGGGCCGCCCGCTGGACCACGGCAAAGACGGCCGCCCCCTCGGCGGCGTCCTTTTTCATGAATTTCAGCCGGGCGGGGGTGTTGTAGAACAGGTCCCGCACCACCATGGTGGTGCCCAGGGGGCAGCCCGCCTCCTCCACCTGTCCCGGTACTCCGCCCTCCAGGGCCAGGGAGGCCCCCAGAGGGGCGTCCGCTGTCCGGGTCATCACCTCCACACGGGACACGGCGGAGATGGCGGCCAGAGCCTCCCCCCGGAAACCCAGGGTGCCAATGGCCTCCAGGTCATACTCAGTGCGCAGCTTGCTGGTGGCGTGGCGGAGGAAGGCGGTTTTCAGCTCCCCGGCGGGGATGCCCTTCCCGTCGTCCGTCACCCGGAGGAAGGTCATTCCTCCGTGGGAGATCTCCACCGTGATGGCGGAGGCCCCAGCGTCGATGGCGTTCTCCATCAGCTCCTTGGCCACGCTGGCGGGCCGCTCTACGACTTCACCGGCGGCGATCAGGTCGGCAACATGGGGGTCTAACACTTGGATATTTGGCATGATATACCTCTTTTTCTGTTCTAAGCTGTGGGGCGTTCAGGCCGCTGTGCCTACAACACTGTGGCAACGCTGTCCGGATCCACCGCCGCCCGGCGCGGCTTTTTTGCGTCCAGATAAACAGTGACCGGTCCGGATCTGACCGGCTCCCGCCATATCAGGGGGCTTTGAACGGTGTACTCCCTTCCCTCCCAGGTGTATCGGCACGAAACACTCCAGGGGGAATTCTTTCCCGGAAAATTGATCCAGTCATTTTCATTCCAGGTGATAAAAATGTGGCGCCGAATCTCCAGGATCTCTCCCGGAACAGGCTGTCCCTCCGTCAACAGGCGGATGCGGGCGGCTTTTTTACTCCGTGCCCACAGGTCGCACGCCCCTCCAACAGCCAGAATGACCAGTCCCATAGGGAGAAATCCCCGCGCCTCACCCGCTTTCATGGGCAGGTCTAATACATACCCCAGCAGGCCCAGCACAGAAAACAAAGTACCCAGAGCCATAAGTATTAAGGCCGCTATTTGGGATATGGAATCCGGGCTGTTTTTTCCGGCGTTTTTGCGGGACATGGTCAGCCCTCCTCCTGAAACAGCAGCTCCATCATCCGCTCCGGGGCCTCCAGAAACCGCCGTGTCAGCTGATAGTGCTCTGTATCTCGATAGTTCACCTGGGAGATCCCTGTTTCTGACAACTGATAGATACAGGCGCCGGGGTAAGCCATCAGGATCGGGGAATGGGTGGCGATGAGAAACTGGGAGTCCCGTCCCACCAGATGGCGGATGTGGACCAGCAGAGTCATCAGCCGGGCAGGGGAGAGGGCGGCCTCCGGCTCGTCCAGCAGGTATAGGCCCTGGCCGCCAAAGCGGTGCTCCACCAGGGAGAGGAAGCTCTCCCCGTGGGACTGCCGGTGGAGGGACACCCCGCCGTAGCTGTCAATGACCCGTCCGCCCGGCCCCGGCTCCTCGTCCATCTCATCGATGTTGGTAGCCACGTTATAGAAGCTCTCCGCCCGAAGAAAAAAGCCGTCCCGTGGGTAGCTCCTTCGCCCCACCGTCAGATAGCGGTGCAGGGGAGAGTGGGTGTCACGGGTGGAAAAGCTGAAATTTCGGGTGCCTCCCTCGGCGTTGAAGCCACAGGCCACCGCAATGGCCTCCAACAGAGTGGATTTGCCCGTGCCGTTCTCCCCCACCAAAAAGGTGACGGGAGCGGGGAAGGTCAGGGGGTGGTCCCGGCCCCCCAGGGCCCGGACGGCCGGGAGGGCGGCAAGATAGCTGTCCGCCGGGACAGGCTGATTTAAGTAGATACGGTCGATATAGCGGCGGTCCATGGCGCTCCCCTCACTGGGCCAGATCCTGCTTCAGCTCGGCCAACAGATTCAGCGCCTCGATGGGGGAGAGGACGTTCACATCGGTCATCCGCAGCTTCTTCAGCACGGTCTGGCCCCCCAGGTCGCCCAGGGAGATCTGCTCCTCAACCGATGGCTGTGTCCCGGCAGCGGGCTGGGGTACTCCTGCCTCCAATTCCTCCAGAATCTCCCTGGCCCGGCGCACCACCCGGTCGGGCACCCCGGCCAGCTTGGCCACCTCCACGCCGTAGCTCTGATCGGCCCCGCCCCGGACGATCTTCCGCAGAAAGATGACGTCAGAGCCCTTTTTCTTGGCGGCGATGTTGTAGTTCTTCACCCCTGGGATCTGGCCCTCCAGAGCGGTAAGCTCATGGTAGTGGGTGGCGAACAGGGTCTTGGCCCCCAGCCGCCTGGGGTCGGCGCAGTGCTCCAGCACCGCCCGGGCGATGGCCATGCCGTCATAGGTGGAGGTGCCCCGGCCGATCTCGTCCAGGATCAGCAGGGATCGCCGGGTGGCGTTTTTCAGCAGGGCGGCCACCTCGGTCATCTCTACCATAAAGGTGGACTGGCCAGCGGACAGGTCGTCGCTGGCTCCGATGCGGGTAAACACCCGGTCCACCACCCCGATATGGGCCGACTTGGCGGGGACGAAGGAGCCCATCTGGGCCATGAGGACGATGAGGGCCACCTGGCGCATATAGGTGGACTTGCCCGCCATATTCGGGCCGGTAATGATGGCGCACATATCCTGGCCGCAGTCCATGTGGGTATCGTTGGGGACAAAGAGGGCATTTTTCAACACCTTTTCCACCACGGGGTGGCGGCCCTCCACAATGGTCAGAGAGTTGGAGGCGTCCACCTGAGGCATACAGTAGCCGTTGGCGGCGGCCACAGCAGCGAAGGAGTTGAGCACGTCCACCTGGGCCACGGCGGCGGCGGACTTCTGCACCCGGTGGACCTGGGCGCACACGGCCCCCTTTAATTGGCAGAAGATCTGGTACTCCAGGGCGGTCACCTTATCCTGGGCGGACAGGATGGCGTGCTCCAGCTCCTTCAGCTCCTGGGAGATGTACCGCTCGGCGTTCACCGTAGTCTGCTTCCGGGCCCACTCAGGGGGCACCAGGTCGATCTGGGACTTGGCCACCTCGATGTAATAGCCAAAGACCTTGTTGCTCTTGATCTTCATGTTCTTGATGCCCGTCTGCTCCTTGGTCCGGGCCTCCAGCTGGGCCAGCAGCTCGGCGGAGTGCTCCAGCAGGTTGCGCTGCTCGTCCACCTCCGGATCATAGCCATCCCGAATAAAGCCGCCCTCCCGGACGGAGAAGGGGGGCTCGTCCACCAGGGCCCGGTCCAGCAGGTCCCGGACCTCGGGCAGGTCGTCCAGCTCCTCCCGGAGGGACTGGAGCAGGGCAGAGGGACAGTGGCCCAGCAGTTCCCGAATACGGGGCAGTCGGGCCAGGCCGCCCGACAGGGCCACCAGGTCCCTCCCGCCGGCGGAGCCATAGACCACCCGGCCGATGAGCCGCTCCAGGTCGGTGACTTCCCGCAGGGTGAGGGCCAGCTCCTCCCGGGTGATGATGTCCTCCACCAGGTCGGACACGGCCTGCTGCCGCCGGCCGATCTGGACTGGGGAGAGGAGGGGCCGCTCCATCCAGCCCCGGAGCAGGCGGCCGCCCATAGCGGTCTTTGTCTTGTCCAGCACCCACAGCAGGGAGCCCTTCTTGTCCTTGGACCGGAGGGTGGAGGTGAGCTCCAGGGTCTGCCGGGCGGTCAGGTCCAGCTCCATGAACTGCTCGGCGGTGTAGTAGGTAAAGTTGGCGATGTGGGACAGGTCTGTCTTCTGGGTCTCGTAGAGATAGGTCAGCAGGCCGCCGGCGGCCTGGACCGCCCCCTCGTCCCCCCGAGGCAGGGTGTCCAGCCCGGCCTTAAACTGCTTTTCCACCAGGGGACGGGCGGCGTCCAGGCGGAACCTGGCCTCCCCACCGTTCTCACAGGGGCAGTCCAGCCGCTCCCGCAGGAAGGGAACCAGGCCGTCAAGCTGAAACGCCCCGTCGGACAGCACCGCCTCGGCGGGGTGAAATCTACCCAGCTCGTTCTCCAGGTGGTCCAGGGCCTCCGCTCCGGCGGGGAAAGAGGTGGCGTACACCTCGCCGGTGGAGATGTCGCACAGGCACAGGCCAAAGGCGGCCGAGTCGGCGTAGACGGCGCAGATGTAGTTGTTTTTCCCCTCCTCCAGCATGGAGGAGGCGATGACGGTGCCCGGAGTGATAACCCGGATGATCTCTCGGTCTACCAGGCCCTTGGCCAGAGCCGGGTCCTCGGTCTGCTCGCAGATGGCCACCTTGTAGCCCTTGGCGATGAGCCGGGCGATATAGCTGTCACAGGAGTGATAGGGGACCCCGCACATGGGGGTGCGCTCCTCCGGGGGCTTGTTCCGGTCCCGGGTGGTCAGCGTCAGGTCCAGCTCCTTGGACACCAGCTTGGCGTCCTCGTTGAACATCTCGTAGAAGTCGCCCAGCCGGAAAAACAGGATGGAGTCCGGGTTCTGGGCCTTGATATCCAGGTATTGCTGCATCATGGGGGTGGTTTCTGCCGGCATAGGGGGCACCTACTTTCTTCTCTCTCTACTCAATCAGCTCCCCAAACAGGGACCACTTGTTGGCGTCGGTGATCTTCACATCCCGGAACTGGCCCAGGGCGGATCTGCCGCCCACCACTCGGACCAGGCGGTTTCCGGGGGTGCGGGCGGTAAGGTCGTACCGCTCGTCGTCGGACAGTCCGTCCAGCAGACAGCGCACGGTCCTGCCGACATAGGCCCGGTGCTTCTCCTCGGAGATGGCGTCTTGAAGGGCGGTCAGCCGGTTGAAGTTGGCCAGCTTCTCCTCCCGGGGCATGGGATCGTCCATGTTGGCCGCCGGGGTCCCCACCCGGGGGGAAAAAATGAAGGTGAACAGGGCGTCAAAGCGGACCTCCTCCAGCACCTTTAAGGTGTCCTCAAACTCCTCGGTGGTCTCCCCAGGGAAGCCCACGATGATGTCGGAGGTCAGTACGATATCGGGGATCAGGGACTTTAGGTCCCGAATCTTTTCTAAATACTGCTCTCTGGTATGCCTCCGGTTCATCACCTTCAGCACCCGGTCATTTCCCGCCTGGAAGGGCAGGTGGAGGACGGGGGCCACCTTCTCACACCGAGCCATGGTTTCAAACAGCTTGTGGGTGGCGTCCTTGGGGTGAGAGGTCATGAAGCGGATGAGAAACTCCCCAGGGATAGCGTTGACCCGCTCCAGCAGGTCGGCGAAATCCATCGGCTCCTCCAAATCCTTGCCGTAGGAGTTCACATTCTGACCCAGCAGGGTGATGTCCTTATAGCCCTCCCGCGCCAGCTCCTCCACTTCCTGGAGGATATCCTCCGGCCTCCGGGACCGCTCCCGCCCCCTGACATATGGCACAATGCAGTAGGAGCAGAAGTTGTTGCACCCGTACATGATGGACACCCATGCCTTCACCTTATCCTGGCGGACTACCGGAATGCCCTCAGCGATGGAACCCGCCTCGTCAGCGTTGGAGAAGATGCGGCCCCGCTGGGTCAGCAGGGTGTAGATCATCTCCGGAAACTTCCACAGTGCGTGAGGGCCAAAGACCAGGTCCACATGGCGGTAGGACTGGCGTATCTTTTCAGCCACATGAGGCTCCTGCATCATACAGCCGCACAGGCAGATCAGCTGCTCCGGGTGGCGGCGCTTCACATGGACCAGCGCGCCCACGTTGCCCAGCACCCGCTGCTCGGCGTGTTCCCGGATGGCGCAGGTGTTGATGACGATGATCCGGGCCCGCTCCTCGTCGTCCGTAAAGCCGAAGCCCATCTTTTTCAGATAGCCCCGGATGCGCTCGCTGTCCGCCTCGTTCTGCTGGCAGCCATAGGTGTCCACAAAGGCCAGAGGCCGCTCCGGCCACTGGGCGGTGACGGCGGCGACCTGTTCGCAGTACCAAAGCTGGCGCTCTACGTCGCCCTGGGGGATGATCGTAGTGGTCTTTTCCATGTTGTTCCTCCCGATACAGGGGTATTTGCCGCCCTGTTTCGGGCGCACATACTGAATCATTATATTATAGCATTTATTGAGCGGAAACACAAGAAGGAGGGGGCGCCGATCTGGCGCCCCCTCTCAGGCCTTTCGACAAAGTCAACAGGCCCTCTCCAAAACGCAAACATTTCTTTCGAAGACCTGCAGCCTGCTGCGTCGCACTCGCTGTGCTCGCACACTTGCAGGCTGAGAAGTGTTTTTTCCAGGCGCATATCCTCGGAAAAACAAATTTCATTCTGTCGTCTGCGGACGATGGAACTCCGCGAGGCTCTTACACAAAATTTGGGGTATTTCTACTTTTTCGACGAGCTGCCTGCTTTTTTATATCGGTCTATTCCGGCAGCATCGCGCTGCTTAGGATATAGAACTCCTCTTGGCAGGGCAGCTCCTTTTTCTCCAGGGGCTCCAGGGTGTCGTCATAGGCCAGGGCCTCCTCCTCGCTAAACTCAAAGACGGGACTCTGGCGGTACACCCACTTCCTGCCGTCCAGGGAGCCGGGGACCAGCTCCTTAACCAGCATGGCCGCCGGGAAGGAGCCGTTCTCCAGGCAGACGTTGTACCTCTTGCAGCTCTTAAAGCCCCGGCTCACATAGTTGCCCGGTGCGCCGAAGATTACAATGGTGTCATAGCCCATCTCCACCGCCTTTTGGAAGGATGCCTCCATCAGCATCTTTCCGTACCCCATGCGCTGATACTCCGGCAGAACGCATACCGGACCAAAGGTGAGGATCTCCCGCTCCTCCCCACGCTCATCCACCAAGTGGGTTCTGGTGTACATGATCGCTCCGATGACCTGTCCCTCTAACTCCAGCACCAGGTCCAGCTCCTGAATAAAGTCCGGGTGGGAGCGCATGATGTGGACTAGGTAGTGCTCCGCGGCTCCGGGAATATACAAGTTATAAAAGGCCCGCCTGACGATCTCCTCTACCCTGGGCCGGTCGTCCTCTGTTTCCCTCCGGATAATAATGTCTTTTCTCATGAATGTTCCTCCGATCCTGCGGGCCGCTGTCTGGCCGTGCCCGTATTGTTTAGTTTACCACGCTTTCTTCCCCCGTACAACAGAGGTCCGCTTCTTTTTTCTCCATAGGGATGTCCCGGTGAAATCCATTATCCCTTTTTCCTTTTGAATGCATGGAGTCTAACTCCATCGATTTTACCAAGCATTGATACAAACAAAACAATGTGATAAATTAAACCAAAAGGACAGATTGGAATATTTTAAGGGGGCATCTCCAATGAGTGTATGTACATTTATCGCTTCAGACTATCCTTTGACTGAAATAGAACCTTCACAGGATTACCCATTGGATATACATATTGATGATGGCACAGTACATGATGGCGGCGCGGATGATAACTATTGCCTGTACACCTTTACAGATGTTGAGGACTATACCGAAAAGAGAAACGCTGTCTATCTGGAATGGAATTATACCGATGGCAGAGCCAAGCAAATAATTGCATATATAAAAAACGCGCTGCAAAATACTGATTCTATAGAGCTCTGGCATGTGTGGCTGATGGACTGCTATGAATTTGAGGACAGCCCTGTAGTTCACAGAAGAACAATATCCATTTCTGATCTTACCACAAAACATATCAAGGACATTGATAGTGCAGATATTTGGAATACCCCGGATAAAATTCATCCAAATAGGCCTTCCTTTTATTGCATGGAAATAAAGCGACAATAACAAGGAAATTCCGGCTTATGCATCAGTTATCAACTGAGAATATGCCTCCCTTCGTCATTTTGATGAACGAATTGTTAGGTAAGCCTAAATCGGTCCAAAGGGGAAAGGGGAGGCGCCATCTATCCGTTGCCTTTTATTTCAAATAGTGGTAAAATGAAGCGTTAATATGGGTAAGATATATCCTGGAGAGATAGAGGGGAGCCATCCATATGCGTAAATTAGTCATCGAAAAGTCGGCGGTCAAAAACAACCTGGCGGTGATCAAGGAGCGGGCCGCCGGGGCGGTGATCTATGGCGTGCTGTCTGGGGACGGAGGGGGCGCCGGCATCGCGGCCCTGGCCCAGCTTCTCCGGGACGAGGGTATCGGCCACTTTGCGGTGTCTGAAGTGTCCGAGGCCCAGGCGCTGCGCGAGGCCGGCTTTGTGGACGAGGAAATCCTGATGCTCCGTTCCACCACTGACCGGGAGGAGCTGGAGCGGCTGGTGGACCTAAACGCGGTGTGCACCATCTCTTCGGTGGACACCGGGATGGCTCTGAACGCGCTGGCGGAGAACCGCTCCACCGTGGTGGAGGCCCACATTCAGGTGGACACCGGGATGGGCTTTGGAGGCTTTCTGGTGGGGGAGCCGGAGAAGATCCTGCTGGCCTATCGCTCTCTCCCCAATGTGGCTCTATCTGGCATCTATACTCAGCTCCACGCCGCCCAGCCCAACGACCCGGAGGCCAAGCAGCAGCTGGAGCAGTTCCACCAGGTGCTGGACACGATCCATTCCGCCGGCTTTGAGACCGGAGTGGTCCATGCCGCCGGCTCCTTCTCTCTGCTCCACGACGACAGCGCCCGGCTGGACGGCGTGCGGGCCGGCTCCGCTATTTTGGGGCGGTGCCGACGGACCCGGGACGACGGATTGCGAACCGTTGGCTATGGGGAAGCCCCTCTGGCCGAGGTCCGCTGGCTGCCCAGGGGCCACACCATCGGGGCGGACAAGCCCCTTGTGCTGAAAAAGCCTACCCGAGTGGCCGTCCTACCCGTGGGCTATCAGAACGGCTTTGGCGTGGAGCGCCCCCGGCAGTCCGGCCTGACCGCCCTGCTGGCCCAGTGGCGCCGGAGCCGGAGACGCACCGTCCGCGTCGGAGAGCAGCGCGCCCGGGTGCTGGGCCCCGTGGGCGCCAGCGAGACTATTCTGGATGTAACCAACATGAAATGCGCCTATGGGGATTTGGCGGTCTTTGAGATGGACCCTCTGTTTGCCAGGGGCTTTGTCATTGAGTACCGCTGACCTGCCTTTTGGCACGCCCCCTCTTTACCCTTTACTCTTGAGAAAAAGGAGTCCTATCAAGTGTCCGATCCTTTACAATTTCAGCCCCTCCTCTTTGGCGGGGACATCAACGTGTACTCCGTGGCCAGGGCCTTTCATGAGGCCTATGGGGTAAGGAGCGTGGCCTATGGCAAATATCCCTCCTTCCCCTGCCACGGCTCCGCCATCCTCGACTACCGGGTGTGCCCCGACAACGAGAGCGAGGCGGCCTTCCGCCGGAACACAGAGGCGGTAGCCAGGGAGTTTCCGGACAAAAAAGTCCTCCTGCTGGGCTGCGGGGACAGCTATGTCCAGCTGGCCGCCCACTGTAAGGACAGCCTGCCGGCCAACGTCATCGCCCCCTACATTGACGGAGACCTGCTGGACACCCTCATCAACAAGGAAAAGTTTTACGCCCTGTGCGACCAGCATGGCATCGATCACCCGGCCACCTTTATCTACGACAAGTCCATGGGCCACGACTTTCAGCTCCCCTGGGGTCCGCCCTACATTGCCAAGCCCGCTGACAGCGTGGCCTACTGGGCCTGTGGGGACCACTCCTTGGCCAAGGTCTACATCTGTCAGAGCTGGGAGGAGCTGCTGGCCGCTCTGGACCATGTATACGCCGCCGGCTACCAGGACCACATGGTCCTTCAGGAGTTCATCCCCGGAGATGACAGCTATATGCGGGTGCTGACCAGCTACTCCGACCGGAACGGCCGGGTGACCACCATGTGCCTGGGCCATGTGCTGCTGGAGGAACACTCCCCCCACGGCATCGGAAACCACGCCGTCATCCTGACTGAGTGCGACGAGGCCCTAGAGCTGAAAATCAAAACTCTCCTGGAGGCCCTTCACTTCACCGGCTTCTCCAACTTTGACATCAAGTACGACAGCCGGGACGGGAAGTACAAGGCCTTTGAGATCAACTGCCGCCAGGGGCGGAGCAACTACTACGTCACCGGGGCGGGCCACAACATCGCCAAGATGGTCGTCCAGGACCGTGTGGAGGGGAAGGACCTGCCCTTTGAGATGACCCGCAACCGCTCCCTGTGGCGCATGGTTCCCCGGAAGGTGGCCTTCAAATTCACCCCAAAGCAGTACCACCAGGAGATGCGGGCCCTCATTAAAGCCGGGGCGGACAGCCACTCCCTGGTTTACGACAAGGATGGCTCTCTCAAGCGGCGGCTCCGGGTGATGAAAAACCACCTGGGGAATATCAAGCGGTTCAACCAGTATAACAAGATACCCGCGGAGGATTGACCGGCACAGGACCTGCGGCTCCTCTTTTTTGCTGTTCTTCTTCCCACCATGGTGATTTTATGGAATATCGTTTAGGCGTTCTGGGGGGAATGGGCCCCCAGGCAACCAATACCTTTTATCAATTTGTCATTGACCGGACGGAGGCCTCCTGTGACCAGGAGCACGTCAACGCCCTAATCCTCTCGGACAGCCAGATGCCCGACCGCACCGAGGCTATTTTAGGCAGCGAGGGGGAACGGGAGGCTGTTTTTCAACGGCTGTTGGCCGACGCGCGCCTGCTGGAGGGAGCGGGCTGTACCGTCATCGCCGTCCCCTGCAACACCTCGCACTTCTTTTTGGACAGGGTGCAGGAGCAGGTAGGGGTGCCCATCCTCCACATGATACGGGAAACCGCCCGTCTGCTGGCCTCCCAGGGGTTGAAGCGCCCTGGCATTCTCGCTACGGATGGTACAATTCAGTCCGGATTATACCAAAAGGAATTTGAGGCTGTGGGGATTCAGGCGACAGTACCCACGCCGCCGGCCCAGAAGCTGGTCATGTCCCTGATCTACGACGATGTGAAGTCCGGTCGGGACGGGGACCCCCAGAAGTTCGCCGCCATCCACCGGGACCTGGAGGAACAGGGCTGCGACTGTGGCGTGCTGGCCTGCACCGAGCTGTCCGTCTTTGCCGACAGGCACCACCTGCCTCCCTTCTACACAGACGCCATGGCCGTCCTGGCCGAGCGGTCGGTCCAGGCCTGCCGCAAGCCCCTGCGGCACATCTTCATCAAATAGCGTGAAGCATAGAGATTTTGTGTCCGGCCCTGCCGGACGCCTTAAAATCGGTTTGCCTGGGACAAACACAATATCTTCCCTCTCAACCCTGAAATCGAGGTGTTCATCATGGCGCACATTCTGAAGGACTACATCGCCCTGCTGGATCGCTCCGGCCTCTTAGCCGCCCCCATTCCCAGGGAAATAGACCAGACCGCCCCGGTGGCTCTGGTGTCTTACGACTCCCGAGAGGTGGTCCCCGGTACCCTGTTTCTTTGCAAGGGAGCCCACTTTAAGCCGGAATTTCTGGAAATGGCCCAGGAGAGAGGGGCGCTGGCCTATGTGAGCCAGGTCCCCTATCCCCAGTCTGACCTGCCCTGCCTTCAAGTCCATGATATGCGCTCGGCCATCGCTCCCCTGGCCGACCTGTTCTACGGCCACCCCTCCGGAAAGCTGAAGGTCATCGGCCTGACGGGCACCAAGGGGAAGTCCTCTACCGCCTACTATTTGAAATATATCCTGGATGAGTATATGGCCGAGCGGGAGAAGCCGGAGAGCGGCATCATCTCCTCCATTGACACCTATGACGGGGTGGAGCGGTTCGAGTCCCACCTCACCACACCCGAACCGCTGGAGCTCCAACGCCACTTTGCCCACGGGGTGGAAGCGGGGATGGAGTATCTCACCATGGAGGTATCCAGCCAGGCCCTGAAATACCACCGGACTCTGTGTACCGAGTTCGCCGCCGCCTGCTTTCTCAACATCGGCCTTGACCACATCTCACCCATTGAGCACCCGGACTTTGAGGACTACTTCTCCTCCAAGCTGAAAATTTTTTCCCAAGGGGCTGTCAACTGCGTCAACCTGGACTGCGACTACGCCGACCGGGTGCTAGAGGCGGCCCGGGCGGCGGGCAGGCCCTTGTTCACCTTTTCTCAGAAGGATCAGGAGGCGGATGTCTACGCCTCCCAGGTCCGCAAGCGGGGGAACGACATTCTGTTCCGGGTCCGCACCAGGCGCTATCTGCGGGAATTTCGGCTGACCATGCCCGGCCTGTTCAACGTGGAGAACGCGCTGGCCGCCATCGCCGTGTGCGAGGCGCTGAACATCCCGGAGCGGTGTGTCTATGTGGGGCTGATGAAGGCCCGGGTCCCCGGCCGGATGGAGATTTACTCTAATGCTGATGAAACGGTCACCGCCATCGTAGACTATGCCCACAACCGAATGAGCTTCGAAACGCTGTTCCGCTCTGTCCAGGCGGAATATCCCGGCCGGCGGATCGTCACTGTCTTTGGCTGTCCGGGGAAAAAGGCCCTGGACCGGCGGAAGGACCTGGGGGAGATTTCGGGCAAATACTCCGATCTGGTGGTCCTCACCGAGGAGGACAGCGGAGAGGAGGACACCCTGGACATCTGCCGGGAGATCGCCTCCTATGTGGCCGGACAGAACTGCGAGTGGTCCATTGAGCCCAACCGGGGGGAGGCTATCCGCCAGGCTGTCCTGGGCTGTCATGTCCCCTCCGTCCTGCTCATCACTGGAAAGGGGGCGGAGACCCGCCAGAAGCGGGGGAATGAGTATGTGGACACCCCCTCTGACGTGGATTATGTCCAGGCTTTCCTGCGGGAGTACGATGTCCAGCATGGTCTGGACGGCATGGAAAAGGTACGCAATCTGCTGTCCATCCTGCCCATTCTGAATCGGCATGAGGGGAAGACCGTAGTGGTCAAGTACGGTGGCTCCGCCATTGGGGCGGAGGCCGCCCTGGACACCACCCTCCAAGATGTGGCCGCCCTTCGGATGGTGGGTATGCGGGTGGTGCTGGTCCACGGGGGCGGAAAGCACATTACTGCCCTGCTGGACAAGCTGCAGGTGCCCACCCGCTTTGAGAACGGCTACCGGGTCACTGACGAGGCCGCCCTGGAGGCGGCGGAGATGGCCCTGTCCGCCCAGGTGAACAAGGCCATCGTCCGGGACCTGGCCCGGTTAGAGGTCTCCGGTGTGGGCATTTCGGGCAAGGACGGCGGGCTCATCACCGCCGTGGTCAAGGACCCGGCTCTGGGGCGGGTGGGAAGCATCACCCGTGTAGACCCCAGAGTGCTGACCACCCTGCTGGATGGGGATTTTGTGCCCGTGGTCTCTCCCATCGCCCTGGGAGAAGACGGCGACGGCCTGAACTGCAACGCTGACGACGCCGCCCGGGCGGTGGCCGAGGCTCTGGGGGCGGAGAGCCTGGTTTTTCTCACCGACGTGGGGGGCATCCTGATCGACAGCCACAACAGCAAGACCGCCGTGGACCACATGGACGTCAAGCGGGCGGAGGAGCTCATCGACACGGGCCTCATCGCCGGGGGCATGGTGCCCAAGGTGCGGGGCTGCATCCACGCCATTCGGGCCGGAGTGGGCCAGGTGTCCATTTTGGACGGCCGGGTGGAGCACTCCCTGCTACTCCATATGCTGGGCCAGCGGGCCTCTGGAACGACGATCACAGGATAAACAAAAAGGATGGCCTACTCGGCCATCCTTTTTTCATATTTTTTCAACAAGTCCTCCACAGCCTCGTCAATCAGGCGGGATTTGGGGACCCTTGTCTTTTTAGACAGCTTGTCAAAGGGCTCTACCAGCTCATTGGCAAGGGATGTGATGAGTTTTTTTCGATTGACCAATACTGCTTCTCCCATAATCGCATCACCTATGTACTATATAGTTACTATCTACTGTCATTAGGGTAACAGTAATTTTTTTCACCGTCAAGTAGTGTCCATATATTGACTTCATGGTAACTATATGGTATCGTTTGCTTGAGGTGATACTATGGAACAATCATACAAAACTGTATCCGTCCGAATGTCCCAGGAGCTCTACACCGCCCTGAAGGATCTGGCGGACCGGGACTGCCGCTCTGTCCCCAGCTACATCCGAAAGCTCCTGCGGGAACACATCCGCCGGCTTCCACCAGAGGAGTGAGGCGGGGCGCGGGGGAGAGGACTGCCCCATATTGCCGGCGGGGCCGCCCATGACAGCCATGGGCGGCCCCGCGCTCTTTAATTGAACTTATAAATCTTCCGGGCCAGCCGGTAGAGCCCCACCGACAGCCGCCGCCCCTGGTAGCCGGGGAAGGCGGTAAAGGCGGAGACCGCCCGGTACTTCATCTTGTGGTACACCGCGCTGTCCACCGTCCGCAGGTACTCCCACAACTGGGTCCGCTTACCCAGTGCTTCGGGGGAATTGTCGATAATCAGGAAAATGGAGGAAATAGCCATCATCATGGCCAGGTAGTTGAACATATAGCGGCCCAGCTTCTTGTGCTGGGCGCTGACCTGGCGCAGATCGTGAGAGCCGATCATGTGATAGGTGACCCGCAGCTGCTGGTCCACCCGTGTGACCATCACCTTCTCGTTGACCGACTGGTCCGCCCGACCGATAAAGTAGCGGTACAGGTCCACATCCATGTAGTACATATTCTTCACCGCCGGCAGGGGCTGATAGACAAAGATATTGTCCACATAGAAGGTGTGTTTGGGCAGCTCCAGCCCGCAGTCCCGCAGCAGCTGGGTGCGGTAGATGACGCTGTGCATCAGCAGATACTGGGAGGGACGGAACCGCCCGATCTGCTCCCAGCCAAAGACCCGGCCCACGGGAAATACGTTCCGGTAGTTCACTACCTTTTGGGTGTTGTCCTCCACATGCTCATAGACATAGTTGGCGATCATCATATCGATGGGCTTTTCGTCCCGCTGGAACTGCCGCAGCTTGTCCAGCACCTTTTTCAGCGCGTCCACGTCCACCCAGTCGTCCGAGTCCACTACTTTATAGTAGACGCCCTGGGCGTTTCGGATGCCCTGGTTGACTCCCTCTCCATGACCGCCGTTCTCCTGGTGGATGGCCCGGACAATACCGGGATACCGCTCCTGGTAACGGTCACAGATGGCCGGGGTCTCATCCTTGGTGGAGCCGTCGTCCACCAGGATGATCTCAATATCGTCCCCTCCCTGGAGCAGTGTGTCCACACAGTGCTCCATATAGGCCGCCGAGTTATAGCAGGGGACCGCGAAAGTAATGAGCTTTTCCATGTCTTTCTCTCCCATTGTACGTGGATTTCCTCAGCAGGAACCAAGTTCCCGCCGCGCTTTTAGCCTCTCAGTCGCCCCGCCGGGCTCCGAATTGGCTAGAGTTTTTCTGCCAGCTCCAGTGCTTTCCCGGCAATCGCGTCCATGTTATAGTATTTGTATTCGGCCAGACGGCCCAGCAGATGGAGGTTGGAGAACCGGTCCGCCTCCGCCCTGTATTTCGCGTATAGGGCGTTGTTCTCCGGGTTGATGATCGCATAATAGGGGATCTCGCCCCTCTCCCCGGTATACGCCTTGGAATATTCCTTTACAATCGTAGTCACGCCGGGCGCCGCCTGGCCGGTCAGGTGTTTGAACTCAGTGATGCGGGTAAAGTCCTCGTCCACTGTGTAATTGACTGTGCCGTACCCCTGGAAGTCGTCCTGCTCCAGCGTTTCGAAGGCAAAATCCAGCGTGCGGTAGGGGAGGGGGCCGAACCGGAAGCCAAACAGCTCGTCCGCCTGGCCGGTGTAGATAACCTGGCCGTCAAAGGGGGCGCCGTCTACCTTCAGTGTGTTACCGGACAGGTCCAACCGACCCAGGGCGTCCGTCCCCAGCTCCACGGTGATGCTGGGATGGTCCAGCATCCTTTCAAACATGGGGGTATAGCCCTCCAAAGGCATCCCCTGGTATGTATCCTGAAAATAGCGGTCGTCCCTGGACAGGAACACGGGCACCCGGGCGGTGGTATTTGGGTCAATGTCCTCCGGCCTCTGGCCCCACTGCTTCATGGTGTAGTGGACAAAGACGTGCTCGTACACATAATCCGCCAGGGCGGCGATTGACGGGTCCTGATTTTGCCGCAGTTCCAGAATGGTGACCTTTTTCTCCGCTCCATAGGCAGCGGTCAGCTTATCCCCCAGCCGTCTCCCCTCCTCCGGACCGAAGGCCGTTTCCAGGGAGGTCAGGTTGAAGGGCACCGGATAGGTTATCCGTCCGCCCCGGCCGTCCGGGATATTGGCCACCACCCGGTGCTGGTAGTCCCGCCACCGGGTGAACCGGGAAAGCCAGTCAAAGACCTGTTTGTCATTGGTGTGGAAGATATGGGGGCCGTATTGGTGGATCAGCACCCCCGCCTGGTCCGGACGGTCATAGGCATTGCCGCCAATGTGGTCCCTCCGCTCCAGCACCAGGACCCGTTTCCCCTGATCCGCCAAAGCGCGGGCGGCCACGGCGCCGGCATAGCCCGCTCCCACGGCCAGAACGTCAAATTTCTCCTCCAAGCTCGATCCCACCTCGTTTTCCGGCCTGCTGGCCGTTATAGATGTTCCTTTGTATCATATCACACTTTCCCGGAAAAGGAAATTAAAATTCCTTGAAGATTGGATAAAATAAGCGTAATATGCTGTTCCATCCCCCTTGACATTCCCCGAAAAAGCAGATAAGATATCAACTGCATATAGAAACACGCGATGAAAAGGACGAGTATCCACCCCTGAATGGTACAGAGAGCCGCCGGTCCGGTGCGAGGCGGACAGGAGGGGGAGGGGAAAATCACCTTGGAGCAGAGGGCCGAACCGGGAAGCGCTGTGAGATCAGGCTTCCCTGACAGTAAGCGCCTCCGGACGCCCCCGTTACCAGGCAGGCTTGAGTGGCCGTGGTCTTTTCCCGCGGCAAGAAGAGTGGTACCGCAGAGGATGTTTCGCCTTTGTCTCTTTCGGGGGACAGAGGCGTTTTCTTTTTTGAAAGGAGCGGCTTCTATGAACTGCCCCCAATGTGGACGCCCTATGGAGGAGGGGACGATGCACACCTAAAAATACCCCTTCTGGACTCAACAGGAATTACGGTTTTTCCGCGGTCCGACGGACGTGGTGGAGCTGGGGCCCCACGGTGACGATACCACCAGTATGTTTACCCGGGACCCGTTTCCCCAATTTCCCCATACGATGCTCTGCCGGCACTGCGGCTTAGTCACATTCCCATGTAATCTGATAGAAAAGTCTAAAAAAGACCTGAAATAGGAGGAAGCAAACCAATGGACTACAACAAGACCATCAACCTGCCCAAGACCGATTTCCCCATGCGGGCCGGACTGCCCGCCCGGGAGCCCGGTATGCTGGAGGGCTGGGAGAAGCTGGACCTGTATCACGAGCTGCTGAAGAAGAACGAGGGCAAGCCCCTGTTCTCCCTTCATGACGGCCCTCCCTTCTCCAACGGCAACCTGCATATGGGCCACGCTCTGAACAAGTCCATCAAGGACTTCATGGTCCGGGCCGCGGCCATGCGGGGCCGCTACACCCCCTATATCCCCGGCTGGGACAACCACGGTATGCCCATCGAGTCCGCTATCATCAAGGAGCAGAAACTCAACCGCAAGCAGATGAGCGTCCCCGAATTCCGCACCGCCTGTCACGACTACGCCCAGAAGTATGTGAATATCCAGCGGGAGGGCTTTAAGCGGCTGGGCGTGGTGGGGGACTGGGAGAACCCCTACCTCACAATGGACCCCGGCTTCGAGGCAGAGGAGGTCAAGGTTTTTGGCGAGATGTACAAGAAAGGCTACATCTATAAGGGCCTGAAGCCTGTGTACTGGTGCCCCAAGGATGAGACCGCCCTGGCCGAAGCGGAGATTGAGTATCAGGACGACCCCTGTACCACCGTATATGTCAAATTCCAGGTCAGGGACGATCTGGGCAAGCTCAGTCAGTACGGCGATCTGTCCAAAATGTACTTTGTGATCTGGACCACCACCATCTGGACCCTGCCTGGCAACCTGGCCATCGCTGTTCACCCCCGGGAGAGCTATGTGCTGGTAAAGGCGGACAACGGCGAAATGTATATTATGGCCGAGGCCCTGTGCGCCAAGGTGATGAAGATCGGCGGCTTTGAGAATTATGAGATCGTCAAGCAGTTCAAGGGCGCTGACTTTGAGTATATGCTGGCCCAGCATCCCTTCCTGGACAAGACCAGCCAGCTCTGCACCGCCGAGTATGTCACTATGGACTCAGGCACCGGCTGTGTTCACACCGCCCCCGGCTTTGGCGCAGACGACTACGAGACCTGCAAACGCTACAAAATCGAGATGGTGGTGCCCGTGGACGACCGGGGCCGCCACACCGATTACGCTGGAAAATACGCCGGCATGAAGACCGAGGAGTCCAATCCCGTCATTCTGGCCGATATGAAGGAGAGCGGCGCCCTCTTCGCCAGCGAGGACATCGTCCACTCCTACCCCCACTGCTGGCGCTGCAAGAATCCCATCATTTTCCGGGCTACCCCCCAGTGGTTCTGCTCTGTAGACGCCTTCAAGGAGCAGGCCGTGGCCGCCTGCGACAACGTGCGGTGGATCCCTGGCTGGGGCATTGACCGGATGAAGTCCATGATTCGGGAGCGGGCCGACTGGTGCATCAGCCGCCAGCGCCGCTGGGGTCTGCCCATCCCCGTGTTCTACTGTCAGGACTGCGGCAAGCCCATCTGCAACGACGACACCATCTCCGCCGTGTCCAAGCTCTTTGGTGAGAAGGGCTCTAACGCCTGGTACGAGATGGAGGCCGCTGACATTCTGCCTGCCGGCTTCTCCTGTCCCCACTGTGGGAGCAAAGCAGGCTTTACCAAGGAGGAGGACACTCTGGACGGGTGGTTCGACTCCGGCTCCACCCACTACGCCTCCATGAAGAAGGACCAGGGCTTCTGGCCCGCCACCGTCTATATGGAGGGCCTGGACCAGTACCGGGGATGGTTCCAGTCCAGCCTGCTCACCGCCGTAGGCGCTCTGGGCCAGGGCGCTCCCTTTAAGGAGTGCGTCACCCACGGCTGGACCGTGGATGGCGAGGGTAAGGCCATGCACAAATCTTTGGGCAACGGCGTGGACCCCGCCGACATCTTTAAGAAGTACGGCGCCGACCTGATCCGCCTGTGGGCCGGCTCCGCCGACTACCATGTGGACGTGCGCTGCTCGGACAATATCTTCAAGCAGCTCAGTCAGAATTATCTGAAGTTCCGCAACACCGCCCGCTACTGCCTGGGCAACCTGGATGGGTTTGACCCCAACTGCCTGGTCCAGCCTGGGGAGATGCTGGAGCTGGACCGCTGGGCCGTTACCAAGCTGAACCAGCTCATTGAAAAGTGCTTCGCCGCCTATGATGAGTACGAGTTCCATGTGGTGTCCCACGCCATCAATGACTTCTGCGTGGTGGAGCTGTCCTCCTTCTATCTGGACATCATCAAGGACCGGCTGTACTGCGAGGGCAAGGACAGCCTGGAGCGCCGCTCCGCCCAGACCGCCCTGTTCCTTATCCTGGACACCATGACCAAGCTGTTTGCCCCCATCCTGGCCTTCACCTGCGACGAGATCTGGCTGGCCATGCCCCACCGGGCGGAGGACGACGGCCGGAACGTGCTTCTCAACGAGATGAACAAGCCCTTTGCCGACTATGCCCTCACCCAGGAGCAGATGGCCCAGTGGGATAAGATCATTGCCGTCCGGGACGCGGTCAACGTCGCTCTGGAGGCAGCCCGGAACGAGAAGAAGATCGGTAAGAGCCTAGAGGCCGACGTGGCCCTCACCGTCCCGTCCGAGGACGCCTTCCTGGCCGAGATGGACAGCGCCCTCCTGGCCGACCTGTTCATCGTTTCCCAGGTGGAGATCACGGTGGGCGGCGAGCTGGCTGTCTCTGTGTCCGAGGCCGCCGGTCAGAAGTGTGAGCGCTGCTGGAAGCACCATCCCCTGGTGGGTGCCGATATGGCTCATCCCACACTCTGCCCCAGATGCGCAGGCGTCATCGCAAAGTCTACCTCTTTTGAGGCGCTTTAACAGCCACCCCCTCTCGATTCGTTCTCCTGCGCCGAACCTTCAAATAATGATCGCTTCACGCAGGAAGCGCAATGGAACTGGAAAGAAAAAAGTTGCCTGGACATCCGTCCAGGCAACTTTTTTCTTTTGTCCATGCGTCTATTCCGCCCAGGTCGCACTCTCCCCTCAGGAGACCCCAATCATCCACCGCTACGCCATAACACCGGCCGTATCATCGGACTGCCCTAGTCCTTCCCTTCACTCCACAGGCGCCTCCTTATTTTATTTTAATGCCTCCGGACAAACTCTTTGCCCTCCTTAATCCCTCTGACACTATACTTGTGCAAAACAGAGGGAGGTACCTCATATGGATCACGGCATCTTGACCCTGCTGCCCATCGTAACAGTGGTGGCTATCGCATTAAAAACCCGACGAACTCTGGAGCCCCTAATCGCGGGCACCCTGGTTGCCTATCTGATCATTGATGGACCCAAATTTATCTTCGGCTGGATGGACGCCTTTTTCCGGGTGGCCACCAGCTATGACCACCAGTGGGTATTTATGGTTTGTCTACTGTTTGGCAGCCTCATTGCCCTCCTGGGGGCCTCCCACGGCACCATGGGCTTTTCCAAAATACTGGACAAGCTGTGCCGAGGGCCAAAAAGCACACTGATTATCACCTGGATTATGGGCATCCTGATTTTTGTAGACGACTATCTCAACATCATGACTCTATCCATCTGCATGAAAAAGGAAACGGACAAACACCATATCCCCAGGGAGGCCCTCTCCTATGTTATCGATTCCACCGGCGCCCCGGTCTGCGCTCTGCTTCCCTTCTCCACTTGGGCGGTATTCTTTTCCGGTCTTTTCTTTGCTGAGGCCGGCGTCCCAGAGCTGGGCTACGGGAGCGGCATCTCTACCTTTTACCGGGTCATTCCCTTTGTGTTTTATGCTATCGCCGCTGTGGTCATCGTGCCCCTGTTCGCCCTGTCCGTCATCCCACCTATGGGCAAGATGCGGGCGGCCTACCAGCGGGCGGCGAAGACCGGAGCGGTCTACTCCCCAGAGAGCGAACTGATGAACTTGGAGGGCGAGGATGATGCCCCTGATATACAGGGCAATGTATGGAACTTCGTCATTCCCATCGGCGTACTCATCGTCCTGGCTATCGTGGGGGGTGAGCTGTTTCTGGCCGTCATAGCCGCCATCGCTATCTGCCTGCTCCTGTATGTCCCCCAGCGGATCATGTCCCTGTCCAAGGCTTGCGACTTGGCCATGCACGGCTTCTGCAATATGATCCCCACCGTGGCCATCATTTACTTTGCCTTTGTCATGCAGGAGGCCATGAACGAAATCGGCATTGCTCCCTACATTATTAATTTGGTTCAGCCCTTTATGAGCGCAGAATTTTTTCCTTGCATTACCTTCCTGGTGGTAGCCGCCCTCAACTTTTCCACTGGCAGTGTGTGGGGCATCCCCGCTATCGTGGTCCCCGTTATCCTGCCCTTAGCCGTTTCTCTGGACGCCAATCTGCTGGTTGTTATGGGAGCCGTGGTATCTGGAGCAGTATTAGGCAGCCACGCCTGCTTTTACTCCGACGCCACCGTTCTCACCTCCAGTTGCTGTAAAATGGAAAATATGGACCACGCCCTTTCCCAGTTTCCCTATGCCATGCTGGCCGCCGCCATCGCTGCGGCAGGCTATCTGCTGTGCGGATTCTTACTGTGACAGGAGGTCTTACCCTATGAAACTACTCACTGGTGACATTACCAAAATAGAGACAGATGCCATCGTCAATGCCGCCTCCCCCGATCTGCGTCGGTCTCCCGGCATCTGCGATGCCATTTTTGCCGCCGCTGATACCAGGGCCCTTACTGCCGCCTGCAAAAAACTGCGCCGCTGTCCTGTGGGTACGGCAGTAGTCACCCCGTCCTTCGGTCTTCCCTGTAAGTATATCATCCATGTGGCCCTGGGTGAGTGGATGGGGGACCTGCGAACTGGAAAGCGGCTGATGGAGGCTTGCTACCGCCACGCCATGCAGCAAGCCCTGATGTGCCGGTGCAGAACTCTGGCCTTCCCCCTGGTCTTTTCCGGAGCCTTTCATCTACCCAGAATGGAGGCCCTCACAGTAGCAGAAAAAGCGATCCTGAAATTTGAAGCCAAACATCCAGAGTTAGATGTGTCCCTGGTCCTCTACACCCCCCAGATACTGGCCCAAGCTCAGGCTGTGCTGCGCCAGCTTTGTCCAGAGAACTAAAGACAGCGGAAGGGCCAATAAATTGGTCCTTCCGCTGTTTTTAGGCTATTTTTCGCTTTCTCTGTTCTTCAGATACTCCTCCATCACCCGAAGGATCAGAGCGGTGACGCTGCGCCGTTCCCGCTTGGCCTGGGCCGTTAACTCCTCCTTGAGCTTTTTGGACAGCCGTAGGCTGATCTGAGCGTCTGACTTGGCCACAGGATCACCTCCTTTTTTCTATCATACCGAAATGGAGGCTCCGTCGGTCGCATGACTTTGTATTATTTCGCATTATTTTTACGCTTCAACTCTTCGCCTCTGGCGGGCAGCAGGACCACTACATCTTGCGGATCTGGGAAAAGATAAAAAATTTCCTTGGAATACGGGACTTTTTTCTTTACATAGGGGGAAAATTGTGATATATTAACCCAGCATGAGAATGCGTCGGTATGCCCACTGGCTTGGTTCCGGGATATGGCCTGCGCAGGTGCGCGGGGTTCTGCCCGCCCGCTACCCAGCCCTTAGGGTAAAACAACAAGCGGCTTTACCGTTAGACGGGAAAGTAGTATGCCGCAATTAAGAAAGGTGGAAATTTCATGATTCGCAAGGACGAAAAGACGGCCGTTATTGAGGCCAACCGCACCCATCCCACTGACACCGGCTCCCCCGAGGTCCAGATCGCCATTCTAACCGCCCGCATCAACGAGTTGACCGAGCACCTGAAGGTCCACAAGCAGGATAACCACTCCCGCCGCGGTCTGCTGAAAATGGTCGGTAAGCGCCGCAAGATGCTGGACTACCTGATGGCCAAGGACATCGAGCGGTACCGCGCTATTATCGCCAAGCTGGGCATTAGAAAATAAGTTTATGCCGCATAGGGCAGCGCGTTCCGCGTGCTGCCCTATGTTCGCATATAAAACCAAACGAAAACTCCGAATTTCCCGCACTTTTTTAGCAGTTGAATATGAGCCGAAGCGCCGAATTTCCCAGCAGGGGTGCTTAGACCGGGGCGAAGGCGAGAACCCAGGAAAGGAACTTTCTGGCTCGATCCTATCCGTTTCGGCCTGTATTCAAGTGCTAAAGAGTTGTTGGACGTTCGGAAAAATTTGAAACAAAGGAGAATCCGAGATGTCAACTATCATCAAGCACAAACAGTTCCCCAAGTACAGGACCTGGACCATGGACTTGTGCGGCCGGCCTCTGACCATTGAAGTGGGTAAGACCACCGAGCTGGCCTCCGCCGCCGCCTGGGTCAAGTACGGTGACACCACGGTCCATGTGGCGGTCACGGTGTCCCCCCGTCCCCGGGACGGCATCGACTTCTTCCCCCTGTCCGTGGAGTTTGAGGAAAAGTTATACGCCGTGGGCCGCATTCCCGGCAGCTTTATGCGCCGGGAGGGCCGCCCCTCTCTGCCCGCCGTGCTGGCCAGCCGCCTGATCGACCGGCCTATGCGTCCCCTGTTCCCCTATGACTTCCGCAACGACGTGTGCATTCAGTGCACTGTCATGAGTGTGGACTACGACTGCTCCCCCGAGGTGGCCGCCATGATCGGCGCCTCCGCCTGCGTCAGCTATTCTGAGATCCCCTTCGCCGGCCCCATCGGCTGTCTGGAGGTGGGCTACTGTGACGGCCAGATTGTCCTGAACCCCAATCAGGAGCAGCGCAAGACCAGCCGCATGGACGTCACTGTGGCCGCCACACGGGAAAAGGTGGTCATGATCGAGGCCGGCGCCGACGAGATCCCCGACGAGATTATGTACGCCGGCATCGTGAAGGCCCACGAGGAGATCCGCAAGCAGATCGACTTTATTGACCAGATCGTCTCCGAGATCGGCAAGCCCAAGATGGAGTATGACCACGCCCAGTTCAACCAGGAGCTGTTCGACAAGATCGTGGACGAGTTCATGGACGAGGCCAAGGAGGCCATGGACACCGACGACAAGAATGTCCGGGAGACCCGCTGGAACGCCATGATCGACAAGTGGCACGAGAAGTATCTGGAGGAGTATCCGGATATGGACCAGTATCTGGAAGAGTTCACCTATAAGTTCCAGAAGAAGATCGTCAAGGCCTGGCTGCTGGAGGGCCACCGTGTGGACGGCCGCGCCAAAAACGAGATCCGTCCCCTGGCCGCCGAGGTGGGCGTCCTGCCCCGGGTCCACGGCTCCGGCCTGTTTACCCGGGGCCAGACCCAGGTGCTGTCCGTGTGTACCCTGAACACCCTGGCCGCCAGCCAGAAGCTGGACACCATCTGGGAAGAGGAAGAGAAGCGGTATATGCACCACTACAACTTCCCCCCCTACTCCGTGGGCGAGGCCCGTGCCCCCCGCTCCACCAACCGCCGGGAGTACGGCCACGGCGCCTTGGCCGAGCGGGCCCTGGTGCCTGTGCTCCCCTCTGTGGAGGAGTTCCCCTACGCCATCCGTGTAGTGTCCGAGGTGCTGTCCTCCAACGGCTCCACCTCCCAGGGCTCCATCTGCGGCTCCACTCTGGCTCTGATGGACGCCGGCGTACCCATCAAGGCCCCTGTGGCCGGCATCTCCTGCGGTCTGATCCAGGACGACAACGGCGGCTTTACTACCTTCATCGACATCCAGGGCGTAGAGGACTTCCACGGCGAGATGGACTTTAAGGTGGCCGGTACAAAGGCCGGCATCACCGCCATCCAGATGGACCTGAAGAACGACGGTCTGACCCATGAGATCATTAAGGAGGCACTGGACATCACCCGTGACGCCCGGTTCGCCATCCTGGACGAGATCATGCTGCCCTGCATCTCCGCCCCCCGGGCCGAGGTGAGCAAGTACGCCCCCAAGATGATCACCGTCAAGATCGATCCCGACAAGATCCGTGAGGTCATCGGCAAGGGCGGCTCCGTCATCCAGAAGATCACCGCCGAGTCTGGCGCCCAGATTGACATTGAGGATGACGGCACCATCCACATCGCCTCCCCCAACGCCGAGGCCTGCGACGCCGCCAAGAAGATGATCGAGACCATCGTCTTTGTCCCCCAGGTGGGTGAGTTGTACTACGGCAAGGTGGTCCGCATCCTCCAGTTCGGCGCCTTTGTAGAACTGGCCCCTGGCAAGGACGGCATGGTCCACATCTCCAAGCTGGCCGAGCACCGGGTGGACAAGGTGGAAGACGTGGTCAACATCGGCGATATGATCTGGGTCAAGGTCACTGAAATTGACGACAAGGGCCGGGTCAACCTGTCCTATAAGGACGCCCTGCGTGAGATCCGCGCCAGAAAAGAATCCGGCGAGCCCATCAAATAAATCTGTTCTTACCATTTAAACGAGGTGGACAGCAAAGCTGTCCACCTCGTTGCTTTTCCCTCAAAGCACAGAGGGAGTTTTCTTTTACTTTTCCAAAATATGTGCTATAATATCAACAATTCCCACACGGAGTGTCATTTGGGGACCAAAATCACGGCCGTTCTCTCCCACCCGGCCTTTTCTCCCCATAGTAAGAGGTGCCTCCCAATGAAAACGCTGCTTACCATCATGCGACTGCCCGACGGCTCCCAGGAGCACTGCGGCCGGGCTCACACCATCTGGCTGGCCCTGGCCCTGACGGGAATGGGGTGCTGCGTCGGCGGCCTTTCCCTGTTTTTTTCCGCTACCGCCTATGTCAGTCTGAACTCCTGGCATCTGCTGGGCGCCTATCTTTCCAGCCCCTTGCTCATGTTCTTGAATCTTCTGCCTCCTGTCCTGCTGATCTGGCTGTTCTACTTCTTGTTCCGCCAGAGCTGGGCCGCCTTTATCTGTACTTTTCTGCCCGTTTTGGCCATCGCTCTGGCCAACTACTTCAAGATCCGGCTCCGGTCGGACCCCCTGCTGGCCTCTGACTTGCTGTTGGCGGCAGAGGCCGGGGGTATCGTGGGCAACTACACACTGGACCTGACCTGGCTGGTGTGGTTTGCCCTGTTCTGCTTTGTGGCCGGGCTGCTCTTTACCATCTTCCTTATGCCCCATGGCATTCGGGGCTGGCGGGAGCGGACCTTCGGCGCCTTGTCCTGTCTTGCCTTGATTTGCGTCGCCTTTGTGTCCCTCTACCTCAACCCCACTGTCTATGACCAGACTCCCACCCAGGCCATCCGCTACGCCTGGTCCGATGTGGAGGTCTATCTGTCCAAGGGTGGACTGTACCCCTTTCTCCACTCCTTCCGGGATATGCTTCCCACCCCACCGGAAAACTACGACAAAGAGGAGGCCGACAGCCTGCTTCAGCAGTACGAGGACCAGAGCATCCCGGAGGGTCAGAAGGTATCGGTCATGGGAATCATGCTGGAGGCCTTCTGTGACCTCACCGACTTCGACGCCCTGGCCGGGCAGGAGGGGGTGGCCCAGGTCTATGCCCCCTGGCACCAGCTGGAGGCCCAGTCCATCTCCGGCGACCTGCTGACCAACATCTTTGCCGGGGGCACGGTGGACAGCGAGTGGGCCTTCCTTACCGGCTACTCCACCCATGATGAGTTTTGGAAGGACACCGACTCCTATGTATGGTATTTGAAGGACCAGGGCTATCAGACCTTTGGCAGCCACCCCGGCTTCGGCTGGTTTTACAACCGCCAGAACGTGAACCAGTACCTGGGCTTTGAGGAATACTGGTTCACAGAAAACCACTATGGGGAGCTGGTGGACCCGGTATTCGCCCAGTGGCACTCCGACCCCCTGTTGGTCCAGGAGCTGCTGGCCCAGATGAAGGAGCGCGTCCAGAGCGGCCCCTGCTTCTCCTTCTCTGTATCCTACCAGAACCACGGCCCATACAGCACCGAGCTATCCTCCGGGCCCCAGCACCTCACCCCAGAGGGCTCCGGTCTAAGCCAGGAGAGCTGTAATATTTGGAACAATTATCTCAACGGCGTGGCCGAGACCCTTCAGGCCCTCACCACTCTCGTCCAGGGGCTGGAGGAGATGGAGGAGCCGGTGGTGCTGGTCCTGTTCGGCGACCACAAGCCCTGGGGCGGCAACGGCAACTCCGCCTATATTGAGATGGGGGCCACCTTTGATTTGTCCACCCTGGACGGCTTCTATGACTACTACGCCACCCCCTATGTGATTTGGGCCAACTCTGCCGCCAAGGAGACCCTGGGCCGGGACTTTGTGGGGGACGGGGGAGACTTCTCCCCCTGCTTCCTGATGACAGAGCTCTTTGACCAGTGCGGCTGGACTGGCCCCGGCTTTATGGAGCTGTCCAGGCAGGTCCGGGCCGTCACCCCCCTGGTCCACACCCAGGGGCTCTATCTGGTGGACGGCCAGCTCACTGATATACTAGCGCCTGAGGATCAGGCTTTGCTGGACCAGTTTCTGTCCGCCGAATATTTCAGAGAGAACCAGCTCCTCCCCGTTGAATAGACAAGGCCCCCGCCTGATATCAGGCGGGGGCCTTTTTGATTACCGAACAAGGAGTTTCTTCATGGCATCCTCCAGGCCGTCCACTGTCAAGGGGAACATGGGGAACTCCTGGGAAATGGCATCATAAGTCTGGCACCAGTACTGGCCCCACCCCGGCCGCTCACTGGGATTGAGCCATACCGTATGGCCAAAGCGTCCCTTCAACAGCCGCAGCCAGTCCATACCACACTTGGGCCCGTCCTCCCGACTGCCGCCGTAGTAGCCGCCCAGCAGCTCATGGGGAGCCATCTGGGCATCCCCCACCAGGATCAGCTTATAGTCGCTGGGGATATTGGACAGCACCCAATCTGTCTGCACTGAGTTTCGGCTCATGAGCATGGGGTCCTGATACAGTCGAGAATAGACGCAGTTGTGAAAATAGTACACCTTCAGATCCTTGAAATGGCCCGACTTGGACACCGCCTGAAACAGAGCTGAACAGAGCTGACTGTAATAGTCCATAGACCCCCCGGAGTCCATCAAAAGAAGCACCTTCACCGTGTTTTCCCTGGGCCGCTTGTATCGCACCTTCAGCACGCCGCCATTGTCGGCGGTGTCTTTGATGGTGTTGTCCACGTCGAACTCCGTGGGGGGGAGGTCCACCAGTCCGGAGAACTGCCGCAGCTTCCGTAGGGCCACCTGGAACTGCCGGGTATCCAGGGTGTTATCCCGGCGGAAATCCCGAAACTTCCGCTCCCCGGCCACCCGGAAAGCCCGTCGGTACATGCTCTGGCCCCCTACTCGAATGCCCTTGGGGGACAGTCCAGAGTTTCCAAAGGTGGACATCCCGTGGGTTCCTACCCAATAACGCCCCCCGTTGTGCTCCTCGGTCTGCTCCTCCATACGCTCCTTCAGCATCCGCTCGATCTCCTCCTCGGAGAAGCCCAGGTTTTTCAGCGCCTGTTCCTCATCCCAGCTGGCGTAGTCGGACAACACCTCGGGCCTGTTCAGCCAATCCAGCAGCTCCTGAGACACCTCCTGCTGGAAAGGCACGTCCTTAAAATACTCCAGAAAGCAGCGGTCGAAGGTGTCAAAGTCCGCCTCGCTTTTCACCAGAAGACAGCGGCACAGGTGGTAAAAGCCCGTGAAACTGGAGCTGTGGAGCCCCTTGTCCATGGCTTCCACCAGGGCCATCCACTCAGTGAGGGACACCTTTAGGCCGTTCTTCCGCAGGAGATACAGAAAATCCTCAAACATGGCTCACCGCCACTGCCGCCGAAGCGTATCGATGTCCTCGTTTTTCTTCAGCAGCACCCCCAGATAGGGGACCTCCTTGACGATTTTATCCACATTGACGCCGCCGTGCTGAAGGGCCTGAATCCAGTCGATAATCTCACTGGTGGAGGGCTTCTTCTTAATGGTGGGCAGGGAGCGGATCTTGTAAAATGCCTCCAACACCTGGGTAAGCAGCTTGTTGTCGATGTCCGGGAAGTGGACCCGGACGATATCTGCCATCAGCTCCTTGTCGGGGAACTCGATATAGTGGAACACACACCGGCGCAGAAAGGCGTCGGGCAGCTCCTTCTCCGCGTTGGAGGTGATAATGACCACCGGCCGGTGATTGGCCCTGACCGTTCGCCCTGTCTCCGGGATATGAAACTCCATCCGGTCCAGCTCCCACAGCAGGTCATTGGGGAACTCCAGGTCCGCCTTGTCGATCTCGTCGATGAGGAGGATGACCTGTTCCTCGTCAGTAAACGCCTCGCCCAGCTTGCCCAGCTTGACATACTTCTCGATATCGTCCACGCCCTGTCCACCAAACTGGCTGTCGTAGAGCCGCTGGACTACGTCGTAGACATATAGGCCGTCCTGGGCCTTGGTGGTGGACTTGATGTTCCAGATGATGAGCTTTTTCCCAAGCGCCTGGGAGATGGCCTCGGCCAACATAGTTTTTCCGGTACCTGGCTCCCCCTTAATGAGCAGGGGCTTCTGGAGCACCATGGCGATATTGGCCGCCCGGAGCAGCTCCTCCGAGGCCACATAATTCTGACTTCCTCTAAATTCCTTCATTCCAAATATCCTTCCCGGCCCGGGGATTCGGGCCTGTGTAGTCTATGCTCCGAATTTTATAGTCTTTTGCAGAGAAAAGCAACCCCTTTCCCTGAAATTACCTGGAATCACCTGACCTCCCCAAAACTGCACCTATTTCTTGCCAAAAAAATGGTCAGAAATTAAAATAAATTCCCCCTGTGGAGAAATTTTTATTCTGCTGCTCTGACCTTGCAAATGGCGCCGCGTTCCCTCTCTAGGGCTGTAAGGGCAATCTGGGACAGATATCCTCTTGGGAATACCGGCTGCCTCTGTAAGTTGTCGATCTCCCTAACCAGTAGAGGTAACCCCACTCCATTTTGACAAGTTTTATTATTTTTTTGATAAGTATACTTGACATAAAAATTTCTATGTGATATGCTCTCTCCATAAGCCGGGGCCTCAAATCAGAAAACGGCCCACAGGGGAGACGGAGGAACTGTTATGGACAAAGAGAAAATTTTAGAAAAAAGCAGGAAGGAAAATATGCGCCAAGATGAGATGGAACGCACCGTCCAAGTGGAAGGGGAGTCCTTCTCTCTGATTTTCGTCTTTCTGGTTGGGCTGGTCATTCTCATCTATAATCGGCTCCACGACCTGCCTAGCAGCCAGGTGTTAGCCATGTTTTGGGCCAGTTGTGTGGGCAGCCGAGTGTACCGGCTGACCAAGCGAAAAAACATTTCCGATATCATCACTGGGCTTATTTCTCTTGCATTTCTGGTATTCTGTCTGGTAAGATATTTTACACAGGGGCGGTGATAAAATGGATGACCAGCTGATCTTAAAGAACCGGCTGAAGATAGCCCGTGCGGAAAAAAATCTGTCCCAGGGAGAACTGGCCAAGCTGGTGGGTGTGTCCCGCCAGACCATTAGCTCTATCGAAACAGGGCAGTTCAACCCCACGGCCAAGCTGGCTCTGGTCCTGAGCATCGCCTTAGACAAAAAATTTGAGGACCTTTTTTACTTTGACTGACGGCTTTGAGGAGGGTGCGACTTCTATGGAATATTTTGCTGTAGCCCTGTTTTCCATCGGGGTCATTGGTATCCCCATCGCGGTCCTGTTGTACAATGACTATGGAAAAAAGCGGGGGTGCGGCCGGGGATGCGCCACCTGTGGAAATCGTTTTCTCTGCCATCCGGACCAGTATTCTGACAAACCGGAGCAAATCGACAAAAAAGAGACGTCTGGATAAGCAGACGTCTCTTTTTATTGGTGCTTCCATCACTTGTCTGATCGTTTTTTACCAAGGAGCCTTCCTTACCTGTACTTTTGACTTTCCGCTACCGCCATTTCATCACAGCGGTTGTTATATTGATTTTCCGCATGTCCCTTGACCCAATGGAGGTGGACGGTGTGGTAGTCGCACAGATCCAGCAGACGGCCCCAGAGGTCTGGATTCAAGGCGGGCTTTTTGTCACTCTTTATCCAGCCCCGGGCCCGCCAGCCCTTAGCCCAGCCTTTGTCCAGGCCATCGATAACGTATTTAGAGTCAGACCACAGCTCCACAACACAGGGTTCTTTCAGAGCCTCCAAGGCAGTGATAACCCCAGTGAGCTCCATACGGTTATTGGTGGTATGGGCCTCGCCCCCGGACATCTCCTTTTTGTGGGGGCCGTACATCAGGATTGCCCCCCAGCCCCCCGGTCCTGGATTGCCGGAGCAGGCTCCGTCCGTGTAGATAGTAACAGTTTTCATAGTTCTCCTATCGCTGCCTTCCCCTGTGGGAAGGCTTTTATAGTTCCTCCACGATCTCCCGGCGCTTCTGGTCGTACTCCTGCTGGGTGATGAGCCCGGCCTCCCGCAAGGTCTTGAGCTGCTCCAGCCGCCCCTGGGCGTCCAGGGCGGTGGACTGAATATGGTCCTGGGACTCGTCAGAGGGAACGGGTTCTCCTTCTTTGTCCTCTTCAATGCGGATCTCGGGGCCCACATACTTTTTTCCAAACGCGTGAAGGGCGTTTATCACAGTGATTCCCAAAGCGCCCAGCGTCCATATTATTCCAAACGGTCCAAAGGTGGGGATTACCACAAACAGCCCGATCAGGACGAAGATGCCTCCCCATATCGTTCCAAAGGCTCCCTGTGCCTTGCCCGGGCGGTAAGTTACCCGTTTTCTCATGTTTCCTTAGCCTCCTGTCCCGCGGATCCTTTCCAGACGATAAAGGCTGTTATAGCCCACTGGAAAGTTCATCCTCTCCTGTCGGTTTGCGGCCTCCTTACGACTGGAGCTTTTACTCCTGATTGACGGGGGACTGCTCATTCTCGTCCGCCTGCTCTTCCCGCTCGGTGAGGGCCAGGGAGATGACCTGATCCCCCTCCTCCTTGAAGCGCATGACGATGACGCCCTGGGTAGCCCGGCCGGCGGTGCGGATGGCATCCACATGAGTACGGATCAGGATGCCGCTCTGGGTGACCAGCAGCAGGTCCTCTGAGCCGTCCACTACCTTGACGCCCACCACAGGCCCGGTCTTTTCGGTAACCATATAATTTTTGATGCCGATGCCGCCTCGGTTCGTGATCCGGTACTCCTCCACCGGGGTCCGCTTGCCATAGCCCTTTTCTGTAATGGATAGAAGGCACTTGCCCTCGGCAGCACGGGCGGCCCCTACCACATAGTCCCCATCTCGAAGGCGGATGCCCCGGACGCCCACAGCGTCCCGGCCCATAGCCCGAACGTCGTTCTCGTCAAAGCACACAGCCATACCGTCATGGGTGGCGATGAGGATATTCTGCTTCCCGTCGGTCTCTCGGACGGAGATCAACTCATCCCCCTCGTCCAGCCGGAGGGCCCGGATGCCACTGGCCCGAATATTTTTCAGCGCGGAGGCAGCCAGACGCTTTACTGTGCCGTTCCGGGTGACCATAAACAGGTATACCTCGTCCTCGGTGAAGTCCCGGAAGTGGACCATGGTCTGAATCCGCTCTCCCTGCTCCACCTGGAGGATATTGACGATATTGGTCCCCTTGGCGGTCTTGCCGCTCTCTGGAATCTGGTAACCCTTCTTTCGGTAGACCTTGCCCGTGTCGGTAAAGAACAGGATATAGTCATGGGTGGAGGCGGTAAACACATCCACCACATAGTCCTCCTCCCGTGTGGTGATCCCCTTCTTTCCCATTCCGCCCTTGGACTGGGCGGCGTACTCGCTGACCGGGGTGCGCTTGATATAGCCCGCCTGGGTCAGGGTAAAGACACACTGCTCCTCCTCGATCAGGTCCTCAATGTCGATTTCGTCCTCTACATCCTGGATCTCAGTGTACCGCTCGTCTCCGTACTTGTCCCGGATGGCGGTCAGCTCGTCCTTGAGCACGCCCCGGAGCATCTCCTCGCTGGCCAGCAGGCGGTTGAAGTAGTCGATGCGCTTCTCAAGCTCCTCATATTCGTTTTGAAGCTTCTCCCGGTCCAAACCCTGCAGGGCCTTCAGCCGCATATCCAAAATGGCCTGGGCCTGAACATCGTCCAGGGAGAATCGGGTCATCAAGGCTTCTTTGGCGTCGTCATAGCGGGAGCGGATGATCTGGATGACCTCGTCAATGTTATCCTGGGCCACCAGCAGGCCCTCCAGCAGATGGGCCCGCTCCTGGGCTTTTTTCAGGTCGAAGCGGGTGCGGCGGATAATGACCTGCTCCTGATAGGAGATGTACTCGTCCAAAATATGGCGCAGAGAGAGGATGCGGGGCTGGAGCTTGCCGTTGACCTCCACCAGGGCCAGCATATTGATAGCAAAGGTAGTCTGGAGTTGGGTCTGGGCAAACAGGCGGTTAAGCACCACCTGGGGGTTGGCATCCCGCTTTAGTTCAATGACAATACGCATCCCGTTCCGGTCGGATTCGTCCCGGATGTCGGAGATGCCTTCCAGCCGCTTGTCCTCCACCTGATCGGCCATGTTCTTGATCAGCATCCGCTTGTTGACCTGATAGGGGATCTCGGTGATGATGATGCGGGTGCGGTCCTTGCCAAACTCCTCAAACTCATGGCGGGCCCGGACCACCACCCGGCCCCGGCCGGTGGCATAGGCCGCCCGAATGCCGGACCGACCCATGATGATGCCGTGGGTGGGGAAGTCGGGGCCCTTGATGTGCTCCATCAAATCGGAGAGGGTACACTCCGGGTCGTCCAGCACCCGAATGGTGGCGTCGATGACCTCCTTCAGGTTGTGGGGAGGGATGTTGGTGGCCATGCCCACGGCAATGCCGGAGGAACCGTTGACCAGCAGGTTGGGGAAGCGGGAGGGGAGCACCTTGGGCTCCTTCCGGCTCTCGTCAAAGTTGGGGTCCCAGTCCACCGTGTCCTTTTCAATATCCCTCAGCATTTCGTCGGACAGCTTGGACATCCGGGCCTCGGTGTAACGGTAGGCAGCCGGGGGATCACCGTCGATGGAGCCGAAGTTACCGTGGCCGTCCACCAGCATATAGCGCATGGAGAAGTCCTGAGCCAGACGGACCAGGGCGTCGTACACGGACTGGTCACCGTGGGGGTGGTACCGGCCCAGCACATCGCCCACGCAGGTGGCGGACTTCTTAAAGGGTTTATCCGCCGTCAAGTTATCCTCATACATGGCGTAGAGGATGCGGCGGTGGACGGGCTTCAGGCCGTCACGGACATCGGGCAGGGCCCGGCCCACGATGACGGACATGGCGTATTCGATATAGGACTGTTCCATCTCCGGTACCAGGGGGGAGGTAACAATATGCTGGTCCGGGTAGCGGATCTCCTCGGGATCGTATTGTGGTTTTTTGCTCATGAATTTATTTCCTCCTTGTTAGAGGCTCATTTTCTCCTTCTGAGCCAGCCGCAGGCCACACCCGCCAGGGAACCCAGCAGGCAGGCCAGAGCGCAGAACAGGGCAAATCCTGTCTCATAGGGATGGTACAGGTTGATGACGCACAGCAGGAACACCAGGCACAGCCAAAGCCGCCTCACCCGAACCCACAGCAGGGTCTTAGAGTACGGCAAAGGTAAGGAACAGGACCAGCGCCAGGGAGGCGCCGTTGGGCGGTGTGACGGACTCCGTGCCGGGCAGGGGAGCTCCCAGCAAAATGATATGCTCCATATCAATAGTCCAAATTGACGGCATATCTGGCGTTGCGCTCGATGAACTCCTTCCGGGGCTCCACCTTCTCACCCATCAGAATAGTAAAGGTCTCATCGGCCTTAACGGCGTCGTCCAGCTCGATGCGGCGCAGGGTGCGCTTCTCCGGGTCCATGGTGGTCTCCCACAGCTCGTGGGGGTTCATCTCGCCCAAACCCTTGAAGCGGCTGATATCAATCTTTACATTGGGATTACCCCCCCGCATCTCGGCAGAGATGGCATCCCGCTCCTCATCGGAGAAGGCCACACGGGTGGTCTTGCCCCGTGTCAGCTTGTACAGGGGAGGGACGGCGGAGTAGACATACCCGTGCTCGATGAGGGGCCGCATGAAGCGGAAGAAGAAGGTAAGCAGCAGGGTGCGGATATGGGCGCCGTCCACGTCGGCATCGGCCATAATGATGACCTTGTGGTAGCGCAGCTTGCTCAAATCGAACTCCTCTCCGATGCCGGCACCCAGAGCGGTGATTACCGGGGTGAGCTTGTCGTTACCATATACCTTGTCCGCCCGGGCCTTCTCCACATTGAGCATCTTGCCCCATAGAGGGAGGATCGCCTGGAAGCGGCTGTCCCGGCCCTGGGTGGCGGAGCCGCCGGCGGAGTCGCCCTCGACGATATAGATCTCGGTGAGCTCCGGGTTGGCCTCGTTGCAGTCCCGCAGCTTGTCCGGCATGGCCGCCCCGCCCAGGGCGGTCTTTCGGCGGATGGATTCTCTGGCCTTACGGGCGGCCTCTCTGGCCCGATTGGCAGTGAGGGCCTTATCCAGAATAGCCCGGCCCACAGCGGGGTTCTCCTCCAGATAGGTCTCCAGCTTTTCGGTGACAATGGCGTTGACCAGAGTACGCATCTCGCTGTTGCCCAGCTTTGCCTTGGTCTGACCCTCAAACTGGGCCTCGGTCAGCTTGACGGAGATAACCACGGTCAAGCCCTCCCGGCAGTCCTCGCCGGACACCTTGTCATCGTCCTTCAGCACCTTGATTTTCTTTCCGTAGGCGTTGAGCACGTTTGTCAGAGCGCGGCGGAAGCCCTCCTCATGCATACCGCCCTCAGGGGTATGGACGTTGTTGGCGAAGGACACCATCACCTCGCTGTACCCGTCGTTATACTGCATGGCCACTTCGGCCATGCTGTCCTCCCGGGCTCCAGACATATAGATGACGTCGTTGTGAAGGGGGTCCTTATTTTTATTCAGGAAGGTAACAAACTCCCGAATGCCGCCCTCGTAGCACATGTCGTCCTCTTGCTCCTGGCCAGGCCGCAGGTCCACGGTCTGGATGCGCAGGCCGGCGTTGAGGAATGCCTCCTCCCGCATACGGGTGTGCAGGGTCTCATAGTTATACTCCAGGGTGTCAAACATCTCCGGGTCGGGCTTGAAGGTGACGGTAGTGCCGGTGTGATCAGTCCTGCCCACTACCTTCATACTCTGGGTGATCTTACCCCGGGAAAACTTCATCTCATAGATCTGCCCGTCCTTGTGGACCTGGACCTCCAGCCACTCGGACAGAGCGTTGACCACTGAAGCGCCCACGCCATGGAGGCCGCCAGACACCTTATACCCGCCGCCGCCGAATTTTCCGCCAGCGTGGAGGATGGTAAAGACTACCTCCAGGGCGGGCCGGCCGGTCTGGGGCTGAATATCTACCGGGATGCCCCGGCCGTTGTCAGTGACGGTAATGGTATTGCCAGGATTGATGGTCACTGTGATATCCGTGCAGTAGCCCGCCAGAGCCTCGTCAATGGAGTTGTCCACAATCTCGTAGACCAGGTGGTGCAGGCCAGACTCGCTGGTAGAGCCGATATACATACCGGGGCGCTTGCGGACCGCCTCCAGACCCTCCAGCACCTGGATCTCAGAGCCACCATATTCGTGGTTGGTCTGGGTGGTGTTCAGCTCATTCAGTTCGTTTCGTTCTTCAGACATAATTTACCTCCGGTTTCATATGGTGGAAGGGTCAAGACGGGAGGGGCAAGAGGCGCTCTCTTTCCTCTCCTCTCTTGACTCTTCGTAATAAAAAAAGAAAATATCACTCAAAGGAATTTCGCTCTGCCCGGCTGACCAGGGCAGAGGGGGACAGAGAAGATAGATAGACCGTGGGAGGGGACTTGCCGTCCCCCGCTAAAATAAAGGACCTGGGAAGGTCATCGGTAAGCCAGACAGACCGACCCTCCCGTTCTGCCCGCTCTAAAAATTCCCGGGTCTTATAGGCCCAACTGGCGTTGTCCAAATCGAAAATGGCCAAAATTTCCCGGTGAGGAAGTACCACGGACTGGCCTAAATACAAGTACATAACAAACTCCCTATTTTCTCCTTGACCACAAAAATGCTGGCAGTTCATAAAATACACAGCCAACCATCCAAAAAAATGCAATAGACGGAATGACAATCAGCTTTGCCCTCATATCTGCCCCTATGGGCAGATACCATGTAATCCAGCAAATCAAAAAAATAGCCCCGCTAACCAATAGAGATAATTTCTTCCCTTTTTTCGGCCCCTTACAGACAGCCAAAATTGAAGGGAATAGGAGAGCGCCGCCGGCCAAGCTACCAGTCCTAGGGCTACCAGTCCACCATGTCCAAAGAGAGCTCCGCCGAACCAGGGGCTGGATAATTCCTGCCAATACGAAATAAGATTCCGCAGCACAGTATCTTCCTCCATACAGCACATGATGAACTTTTTTATGAATCAAGCCCTGTCGGAGCCCTTTTAAATTAAAATCCCCGAACAAATTAAATTTTCTCTCTGGAAATTTTCCGCCGCCGCGACTTCGATTTGACGGCGCAAATACGCCGTTTTAGATATTCGTTACAATAGAGCCGTCTCGAATATGAAACACCCGACCACCCTCCAGCCCCTCCAGCTTTTCCTCCTCACAGCAGGTAATAAATACCTGGCCGCCACGGATACGGTTAAGAACAAAGGCCTGCCGTTTCGAGTCCAGCTCAGACAGCACGTCGTCCAACAGCAGGACTGGCCATTCTCCTGTCTCCTCCTGAAAGATCTCCCGCTGGGCCAGCTTCAGGGATAGGACCGCTGTTCTGGTCTGGCCCTGGGAGGCGTAGGTTTTAGCCAGCTGCCCACCGATGGATACCACCAAATCATCCTTATGGGGACCGGACAGGCACTGGCGGGCGTCCAGCTCCGCCTGGCGGTGGCTCTCCTGATGGGCCAGTAGCTGAGGAAGGATCTCTCTGGGCTGTGCCATGGGGTCAGTTACCGTGGACACTGTTTCATAGGACAGTTCCAGCCGCTCCCTTCCGCCGGAAAAATCAGCGTGGATGGCCGGGGCGTGTTTCTCCATCCGGCGGATAAAATGGGCCCGGTAATGGATCAGGATGGCCCCGGTCTGAGCTAGGCGCAGATTAAAGTCATCCAGGGTCTGAAGCAGAGATGGGTTCTCCGGCCAGTCTCGCAGAATGCGGGTCTTGTGGTCATAAAGGCGGTTATATTCTGCCAATGCCTGACTGTATCGGGGGCGGAGCTGGCAGATGGCCCCATCCAGAAACCGGCGCCGGGCGGAGCTCCCCTCCCGGATAAGATACAAGTCCTCCGGGCAGAACAGCACCGTGGTCAGGATCCCGGCCAGCTCCCCGGCTGTCTTAAGGCGTACGCCGTTGGAAAAAAGCTGTCTGCCTCGGCCCCGGAACAGCTTGGCCTCCAAAGTGAACACCCGGTCCCGACTGGCCACCTCCCCTTTGAGAAAAGCGGAGTCTATCCCCATCATGATCATCTCTCTGTCATAGCGGGCCCGATGGGACCGGGCGGCGGAGAGGTAGGCGACTGCCTCCAGCAGATTGGTCTTTCCCTGGGCGTTGTCCCCATATATCAGGTTGACCCGCGGGTCAAAGGAGGCCTCCAGATGGGTATAGTTTCGAAAAAAATCCAGCTCTAAGGCGTTTACGATCATGTAACCACCAATTCAAGGGCGTGGTCGATGGCCGCCCGGTCCCCGGGGCGGAGCTTTTTGCCCCGCATTTCGCACACCTCGCCGTTGACTGTCACCCGTCCCTCCTGGATGATAAGCTTGGCGTCGCCTCCGGTCTCCACCGCCCCGGCAAACTTCAGTAAATCCTGGAGCTTGATAAATTCAGTTTTTATTTTGACCTCATGAGATTCCATAGCGGCCTCAACTTTCTAAGGTTATTGTTTTGGCTTCCATACCGCAATTCCAGCAGCGATACAAGGCAGCAAAAAGATGGGGAGAGCAGCGTGTCCTGTCACATATCGATAAAAGCTCCAATGTTCTCTGGAATAAACATGCCCCAAGGTCTGATATACCAGAAAAAAGCCAGCAATCGCTACGATACAGACCAGGACCGTAATACCTGTCACAAGGCCCTGCTTTCCCTCTTTTTTACATAGATAGCTGGCTGAAATAAGAAGGATACAGGCAACATAGTGCCAAAATATCCAAAACACCAAGGGAATCCAGAATGAAAAGAGAACGAAAAATCCCACAAATCCCAATACATTGATGAAATAGGATTTATGCCTCTGCCAGAGCTCTGTTCAGCGGTTCTGTTTCATAGTGTCCTTCCTTTTGTTTTTTCGGGTCTTTAATTGGCCTTCAAACGGACGGGCAGCACCATATAAATAAACTTCTCCTCCCCCTCGGCGGGCAGGATGACACAGGGGGCCACACCGGAGGTAAACTCCATCCGGAGCTTGTCAGCGGGGGCGGCCTTCAGAGCGTCCATCAGATACTTGTTGTTAAATCCAATCTCCAGCCCGCCGCCGTTGCCGCTAATAGGGCACCGATCGGCGGTGTCGCCCAGGGCGGTCTTTGTCGTAATATCTACCACCCCATCCCCAAAAAGGCAGCGAAGGGGAGATTTCAGCTTCTCGCTGATGATAAGGGACACCCGGTCAATGGAGGACAAGAGTGCTTTAGCTTCCACTTCCACTTGAATCGTGTTATTTCGAGGAATGGCGTTCTTATAGGGCAGAAACTCTCCCTCCAGCCTGCGGCAGACCAGAAGGATATCCCCGGTCTGGAACAGGATATGCCGGGCTCCCTGGATAATGGTCACCTTTTCTTCCCCGGAGCAGATCTTTTCCACCTCGTTAAGAGCGGAGCCGGGGACCACAAAGGAGAACGCCTCGGCCCCGGTTTTTTCCTCTACATCTTCCCGGCGGAGTGCCAGACGATAACCGTCCACAGACACCACAGTGAGGCGGCTGCCCTCCACATCAAAGAGGGAGCCAGTATGGATGGGGCGGCTCTCGTTGTCGCTGACGGCAAAGAGAGTCTGGGCAATCATGGACCGGAGCACAGGCTGGCTCAACACCAGAGAGTTCTGCTGGTCCACTGAGGGCAGTTCTGGAAACTCCTCGGCATCGGTGCCCAGGATGTTGATTTCATACATCCCGCATTTGATATTGACCGAGTAACCCTGTGAGGAAAATACCACCACATCATCTGGCATTTTCCGGCAGGCCTCCCCCAGCAGGCGGGCGGAGAGAACCAGGGAACCCCCTTCCTTGATTTCCGCCGGTACCGTAGCTTGGATGCCAGTTTCCAGATTATAACCAGTCAGCTTCAGCTGTGCTCCGGCCTCGATGAGAATGCCCTCCATGGCGGGGATAGAGCTCTTAGCCGCCACTGCCCGAGAGGCCACGGTAACAGCGGAAGACAGCAGGGCCTTTTCACAGGAAAATTTCATATGGATTCCTCCGATCTCTTTCTCTCTCCCGGAAGGGGAGAGGACAGGATATATTTCGTAGTAGTTAGCCGTAGGAGAAAAAATTGTGGAAAGATGGCTGAAAGCTCTGGGGGAGTAAGAAAATAGCTTCCACAGGGGATGTGGATAGAGAAAAGCTCTTTTCCACAGAGAAAAAATTATCCACATTGGTCAACAGATAATCCACAAAAAAAGGTGGATAACTTATGTGTTCTCTGATTTTTTCAAGATCTCCTATGGGTCTATCCTTCGCGCTTTTTTATTCGTACCGGCTGTTGATGTTGGCAGT